>NZ_RKLO01000003.1 GCF_004011825.1 Rhodococcus xishaensis
GATCAAACAAACGATCGCGTCCGGGTCGGTGTCCGAGCCGCTCTGACCCGAACCAAGTTACGCCTGCGTTTCCCCACCGTCAAACCACCAGGTCGCCAACCGAATACACCACATTCACCCAGGTCACCCGCTGGAAGCCGGCCGATAGTAGACAGAAGACGACTTTGTGACGCCGAGCACAGAATCTCGCGCGCCACTCACTCTGTGCCGACTCGGCGAATGTCGCCCCCGAGATCCGAGAGATCCTCGACGAACCTCGGGTATCCCCGATCGATGTGATAGACGTCGTGCACTTCGGTCACGCCATCAGCAACCAAACCTGCCAACACAAGACCGGCCCCCGCGCGAATGTCAGAGGACCACACAGGTGCACTCGACAACTCAGGAACACCACGAACAACCGCATGGTGTCCGTCCGTTCGTGCGTCGGCACCGAGTCGAATCATCTCCTCCACGAACCGGAACCGTGCCTCGAAGACGTTCTCGGTGATCATCGAGGTGCCCTCGGCGATGGCAGCCAGACCGATAGCCATAGGCTGCAGGTCCGTCGGAAACCCCGGGTAGGGAAGCGTCGCGAAGTTCACTGCCTGGGGACGGTTGGCCTGAACGACGCGGAAGCCGGTTGCCTCCACTGTGATCTGAGAGCCTGCTACCCGGAGTTTGTCGAGGACCAGTGACACGTGGTTGGGGTTCACACCGCGGACGAAGACGTCCCCGCGCGACATGGCTGCCGCAATTCCCCACGTGGCCGCGACAATCCGGTCTCCGATCACGCGATGCGACGTCGGCTCGAGCCGCTCGACCCCCCGAATCGTGAGCGTGGTCGAGCCCGCACCGCTGATCTTGGCGCCCATACGCGTCAGCATGTTGCACAGATCCACGATCTCCGGTTCGCGTGCAGCGTTGTCGATGACCGTGTCGCCCTTCGCCAGGACAGCCGCCATCAAGATGTTCTCGGTTGCGCCGACGGACGGGAATGCCAACCTGATATTGGCGCCGTGAAGGTCGTCGGCCTCGGCGACGACGCATCCGTGCTCGATCTCGCTGTGCGCACCGAGCAGTCGAAGGCCGGACTGGTGCATGTCGAGGGGACGCGACCCAATGGCGTCACCGCCGGGAAGCGCGACGACTGCCCTACGGCACCGTGCGACGAGGGGACCGAGCACACAGACCGATGCCCGAAACTGCCGGACTGCGGCGAAATCCGCGTGATATTTAGGCTGCGCCGGCGTCGTGATCGTTGCAACGTCGCCCTCGAGCACGACCTCGCACCCCAGACCGCGCAGCACATCCGCCATCAACGGGACGTCGAGAATGGCCGGGCAGTTGCTGATGACGGTCGTACCCTCGGCCAGCAGTGCGGCAGCCATCAACTTCAGGACGCTGTTCTTCGCCCCACCCACTGAAACCTCACCGACGAGTCGGTTTCCGCCGGTGACCAGAAAGCGTTCACTCACAGTCGCACAGCCTAGCCAGGGAAATGCGATTCATGGTGAGCGGTACCGTTAGCCCATGGCTGTGCATCTGACACGGATCTATACCCGCACCGGCGACGACGGGACGACTGGCTTGAGTGATTTCTCCCGCGTGTCGAAGAACGATCCACGCCTTGTCGCGTACGCGGACTGCGACGAGACCAATGCAAGCATCGGTGTCGCGTTGGCGCTGGGCGAGCCGCCCGAGGAGATTGTCGAAGTTCTCCGACAGATCCAGAACGATTTGTTCGATGCCGGCGCCGATCTCTCCACGCCGATCGTCGCCGAACCGAAGTACCCGCCGCTGCGAGTGACACAGTCCTACATCGACCGCGTCGAAGCTTGGTGCGACAAGTTCAACGAACGACTCGAGCCCCTGAACTCCTTCATCCTTCCGGGTGGGACTCCGCTGGGAGCGCTCCTGCACTCCGCACGCACCGTTGCGCGGCGGGCCGAGCGCTCGGCGTGGGCCGCTGTCGAGGCAAGTCCGGACGATACGAGTGTGCTACCGGCGAAGTACCTGAACCGGCTGTCGGACCTGCTGTTCATCGTCAGCCGCCTCGCCAATCCCGGTGGCGACGTCCTCTGGAAACCTGGTGCTGGCGGCGGCGCCTGAACCGTCGACCCACCTACATATGACGAAAGGAAGGCCTGACGGCCTTCCCTCGGCACAACCTATTGACGGCCGCGCATCGAACGCCCCGAAGGCCTCGATTCGACCCAGGACAAGAACGCGGTCAACGCACCACGATCAAGCGCGATCTCGTAGGTGCGGTCACTGTCAATGACCTCGAGAATCACGATCTCGTCGGTCATGATGTCGTACTCGTCTCCGACCGGACCGCGCCGGGCCCGGATCTCGATGCCCTGGCGGGACATTCGGGAATCCGGACCCGGACGCAGACTCGACAGCTTGTAGAACACGAGAACGCCGTCGCCGTAGCGCACCACCCCGTGCCGCCAGCCGCTCCCACCAAGGGCCGGGGTGATCCGCAGAATCGCCGCAGTACCACCGCGACGCAACACCGTCAGCCGGTACACGAAAGCCGCGACGCACGCCGCGAGCAGGACTACCAGAATGATGAGAACAACCATCCCGATTGTCACTGCTCGTCGGCTCCGTCGCGGCTCTTCGTAAAGGGATCAGGCGCGCTCGACTGCTCGCAGCTGGCCCTTGGCGGCAGCAAGCGCCTCCTGGTCCTCGTTCGTCTCCGCCAGGACGGCCCTGGCCGCCTCGACATCGATGTCCTCGGCCAGGTCGGCTGCCTCGGCGAGGATCGTCACCGTCGTGGCGGTCACCGAGAGGAAACCACCGTGCACGGCCGCGACCACGCGATCGCCGTCGACGGTCGTGATCGCAACCACGCCGGCCTCGACGAGCTGGCCGAGGACCGGCTCGTGTCCGGGCATGACGCCGATTTCTCCCTCGGTCGTCTGGGCGGTGACCAGCTTCGCCGATCCAGACCAGAGTCGCTGCTCGACGGCAACGAGTTCAACGGTCATCTCAGCCATGTCGGTCTACTTTCCGGTGATCTTCTTGGCAGCGGCCTCGACGTCGTCGAGCCCACCGCAGCTGTTGAAGGCCTGCTCCGGCAGGTGGTCGAACTCGCCCTTGCAGACGCGGTCGAACGCCTCGATGGTGTCGCGCAGCGGCACAACCGAACCGACCTCACCGGTGAACTTCTCGGCGACGATGAAGTTCTGGCCGAGGAACTTCTGGATGCGACGGGCGCGACCGACGAGGACCTTGTCCTCCTCGGAGAGCTCGTCCATACCGAGAATCGCGATGATGTCCTGCAGTTCCTTGTACTTCTGCAGGATTCGCTTGACCTCGTTCGCGACGCGGAAGTGCTCGGCACCGACGATGCCGGGCTCGAGGATGCGCGAGGTCGACGTCAGCGGATCGACAGCGGGGTAGATACCCATCTGCGAGATCGGACGTGAGAGCTCGGTGGTCGCATCGAGGTGCGCGAAGGTCGTGGCCGGCGCCGGGTCGGTGTAGTCGTCGGCGGGAACGTAGATCGCCTGCAGCGAGGTGATCGAACGGCCACGGGTCGAGGTGATGCGCTCCTGAAGCTCACCCATCTCGTCAGCCAGAGTCGGCTGGTAACCCACGGCGGACGGCATACGACCCAGCAGGGTCGAGACCTCGGAACCGGCCTGGGTGAACCGGAAGATGTTGTCGATGAACAGCAGAACGTCCTGCCCCTGGACATCGCGGAAGTACTCCGCCATGGTCAGCGCGGACAGCGCGACGCGCATACGGGTTCCCGGCGGCTCGTCCATCTGACCGAAGACGAGAGCGGTGTCCTGGAGGACGCCCATCTCCTCCATCTCCAGCTTCAGGTCGGTGCCCTCACGGGTGCGCTCACCGACGCCGGCGAACACCGACGTACCGGAGAACTCACGCGCGATACGGGTGATCATCTCCTGGATCAGAACGGTCTTGCCGACACCGGCGCCGCCGAACAGACCGATCTTGCCGCCCTTCACGTACGGGGTCAGCAGGTCGATGACCTTGATACCGGTCTCGAGGATTTCGGTCTTGCCCTCGAGCTGATCGAACGCCGGGGGCTTGCGGTGGATACCCCACTGCTCGCCGTTACGACCGGTGCCCGGCGCGTCGAGGCAGTCGCCGAGGGCGTTGAACACGTGGCCCTTGACGACATCACCGACAGGAACCGAGATCGGCTTGCCGGTGTCATGCACGGCGGCACCACGGACCAGACCGTCGGTCGGCTGCATCGAGATGGTGCGGACCAGGTTGTCGCCCAGGTGCTGCGCAACCTCGAAGGTCAGCGTCTTCGCCACCGACGGGAGGGTGACCTCCGAGTGCAGGGCGTTGAACAGATCAGGCACGGCACCGCGTGGGAACTCGACGTCCACGACGGGGCCGATGACGCGCACGACGCGGCCGGCAAGTGCCGACGCCGCGCTGGCGTTGGTATCGGTAACTGCTGCGGTCATGTGCTTCTAGTCACTTCCTGCACTCGAGGCGAGTGCGTCAACGCCGCCGACGATCTCGCTGATTTCCTGGGTGATCTGGGCCTGGCGAGCCTGGTTCGCCTGACGGCTCAGGGTGTTGGCCAACTCCGTCGCGTTGTCGGTGGCCGCCTTCATCGCGGTCCGACGAGCGGCAGACTCCGAGGCGGCTGAGTCCAGCAGCGCCGCGAAAATACGCGTGCTGATGTACTTCGGCAGCAGAGCCGCGAGCAGCGTCGAGGCCTCCGGCTCGAAGTTGTACACCGGCGTCGGACCGTCCCTGCCATCGTGCTGGCCGTTGGACAGCATGTCCTCGCCCAGCTCGATGTGGTCCTCGGTGTAAGCGACCTCGAGTGGCGCCATGCGGCGAACTTCCGGGGTCTGGGTCAGCATCGACACGAATCGGGTGTAGACGATATGGAGCTCGTCGACGCCCTCGATCGTGCCTTCGCCGTTCGGCGCCTCGACGTCCGAGCCGGAGCCCGCCATGAACAACTCGACGAGATGACGGCTCGCCCGCGCGGCGTCCGCGTAGCCGGGCTCCTGCGAGAATCCGGTCCACGCGCCCCCGGTCGTCCGGCCCCGGAAGGTGTAGTAGGCAAGGCCCTTGGCACCGAGCACGTAGACAATCGGCTCCTTGCCCTCGGAACGCAGGAGCTGAAGCAACTCTTCGGCTTCCCTGAGGACGTTGGCGTTGTACCCACCACACATTCCGCGGTCACTGGTCACGACCAGGACTGCGGCACGCTTCGGGTTGGGGCGTTCGTTGAGCAGCGGGTGGTCGAGCGAAGCCGACGCGCTCGCAAGCTCGGACAGGACCTTGGTGATCTCCTCGGCGTACGGCTTCGAGGCCGCGACACGCGCCTGCGCCTTGGTGATGCGCGACGTCGCGATCAGTTCCTGAGCCTTGGTGATCTTCTTGGTCGAGTTGACCGACTTGATGCGAGAACGCAGTTCGCGAATGCTAGCCATCTAGCGGTCACTCTCCCTTCAGATGTCGCTGGATCATGGGGATCACGCTCACTTGCTGACCGTGGTGCGCTTGACGGTGACCGTCTCCTGGCCGACCTCGGACGCGTCGAGTGCCTCGGCCTCGGCCTCGTTCACGACGCGCTTTCCGTCGGTGGTGAGGAAGCCGGCCTTGAACTTCTCCGTCGCGACCTTCAGCGCCGCGATCGAATCCTCATCGAGAGCCTTGCCACCCTTGATCTGCTCGTAGACGCTGCTGGCGTTGCGGCGCAAGTCCTCGAGCAGTTCGGCCTCGAAACGACGGACGTCGGCGACCGGAACGGAGTCGAACACACCCTCGCCGGCGAGGTAGATCGACACGATCTGGTCCTCGACGGGGATCGGCGAGTACTGGTCCTGCTTGAGCAGCTCGACGAGGCGCTGGCCGCGCTCGAGCTGAGCCTTCGAGGCGGCGTCGAGGTCGGAGGCGAAGGCCGAGAAGGCCTCGAGCTCGCGGAACTGAGCCAGCTCCAGACGCAGCGAACCGGAGACCTTCTTCATGCCCTTGGTCTGCGCGGCACCGCCGACTCGGGAAACCGAGATACCGACGTTGATCGCCGGGCGGATGCCCTTGTTGAACAGGTCGGACTCGAGGAAGACCTGACCATCGGTGATGGAGATGACGTTGGTCGGGATGTACGCCGAGACGTCGTTGGCCTTGGTCTCGATGATCGGCAGGGCCGTGAGCGAGCCGCCACCGAGCTCGTCGGACAGCTTCGCCGAACGCTCGAGCAGACGCGAGTGCAGGTAGAACACGTCACCGGGGTAGGCCTCGCGTCCCGGCGGGCGACGCAGCAGCAGCGAGATGGCACGGTACGCCTCGGCCTGCTTGGTCAGGTCGTCGAACACGATCAGGACGTGCTTGCCCTGGTACATCCAGTGCTGTCCGATGGCCGAACCGGTGTACGGTGCGAGCCACTTGAAGCCGGCGGAGTCGGAGGCCGGAGCGGCGACGATGGTGGTGTACTCCATCGCACCCTGCTCCTCGAGGGCCGCCTTGACGCCCGCGATGGTGGAGCCCTTCTGTCCGATTGCGACGTAGATGCAGCGGACCTGCTGCTTCGGGTCGCCGGTCGCCCAGTTGGCCTTCTGGTTCAGGATCGCGTCGACGCAGACCGCGGTCTTACCGGTCTTGCGGTCACCGATGACGAGCTGACGCTGGCCACGGCCGATCGGGGTCATGGCGTCGATGGCCTTGATGCCGGTCTGCAGGGGCTCCTCGACGGGCTGACGCTCGAGCACGGAAGCGGCCTGCAGCTCGAGTGCGCGGCTCTCGGTGGTCGCGATGTCGCCGAGCCCGTCGATCGGGCGGCCCAGCGGGTCGACGACGCGGCCCAGGAAGCTGTCGCCGACCGGCACCGACAGAACGTCGCCGGTCCGCCGGACTTCCTGACCTTCTTCGATGTGCTCATAGTCACCCAGGATGACGGCACCGATCTCGGTCGCATCCAAGTTCAGGGCCACGCCGAGCACACCACCCGGGAACTCCAGCAGCTCGTTCGCCATCGCCGACGGCAGGCCGGTGATGTGTGCGATGCCGTCGCTGGTGTCGGACACCACGCCGACCTCCTCACGGGAGGCCTCCGGTGAGTAGCTCGCGGTGTAGGTCTCAATCGCGCTACGGATCTCGTCGGAGGAGATCGTCAGCTCCGCCATGTTTTTCCTGCTCTCGGTATCTGGTCTTCGAAAAGATCGGGACTATGTGTTCGGTCGTCGGCTACTTGAAGGTCTTTCGCAGGGCAGCGAGGCGGCCGGCCGCGCTCCCGTCGATGACCTCGTGATCGACCCGGACGACCATGCCGGCCAGAAGGTCTGGATCGACCTCCACGTGCACGGTGACGGGCTTGCCGTAGGTGCGGGTCAGCGTCGCCGCAAGCCGATCGAGCTGTGCACTCGACAACGCCGAGGCGCTGCGCACGTGCGCAACGGCCCTGTTCCGCTGGGCGGCGGCCAGTGCCGACAACTCGTCGAACGCGTCCGCGGGAGCGGACCGCAGCCGACCGACGGCCTGGATGGCCAGGGCCTCGGTGATCGCGGTGACCTTGCCGTACAGCAGCCTCGACAGCAGTTCGCGCTTGCCGGCGACCGGTGTCGAAAGATCCGAAAGGACCTGCTCGAACTGCGGGTTCCCCGCAACGATGCGGCCGAGGCGGAAGAGCTCGTCCTCGACGGCATCGCTCTGGTTCTGGTCGGCCGCAGCCCGAAGCAGGGACTCACGCCCGAGCGTGACCAGGGAGTTCAGCAGATCTGCCGAGGACGACCAGTCCTGGCCCACGGCGGTCTCGAGGGCTGCCAGCGCCTCGGCGCCGACCTTCCCGGAGAACACCTGGCGGGCCAGGCCTCGCCGACCCGTAGCAGGCGCGGACGCGTCGGCGAGCGCGCTCCGGAGACCGCGCTGACCGTCGAGAACCTCGACCACCGAGAACAGCTCGGATCCGGCCTGCGCCGCGGCCGCGGTGGCCGCGCCGGCGGAAACGGAATCCAACGCCGCGGTGAGCGCAGAACGAGTCTGCGTCAGGGCTTCACGGCTCGCTGCGTACATGGTGCTCACTTTCCTGCTGCGGAATCGGCGCCGACAGCGTCCAGCTCGTCGAGGAAACGATCGACCGTTTGAGTACGCCGCACGTCGTCGGCGAGAGACTCCCCGATGACCTTCTCGGCCAAGTCGACAGCGGTCCTGCCGAGCTCGGCCCGCAGCTCGGTCACGATTTGCTGGCGCTGCGCGACCAACTGGCTGTGACCGGCAGCGACGATGCGGTCGCTCTCCTCCTGGGCCTGTGCCTTCATCTCGGCGATGATCTGCTGGCCCTGGGTACGTGCTTCCTCACGGATCTGGGCGGCGGCGCTCCGAGCCTCAGCGAGCTGGGCATGGTACTGCTCCAGTGCAGCCTTGGCCTCGGCCTGAGCCTCTTCGGCACGTTTGATGCCGCCGTCGATCTGCTCGGTGCGCTCGGCGAGAACCTTCTGGAACATCGGAAGGACAAACTTCCAGAAGACGAACCCGACGACCACCAGGGCAACGATCGACCAAGTGATGTCATACGTCGCGGGCAGGAGGGGGTTGTACTCCCCCTCGGCCGCGAGCAATGCAATGGTGGTTGACATGGTGTGTTCTTAGAAGATGAAGCCGGCGACAAGGCCGATCAGTGCCAGGGCCTCGGTGAACGCGATACCGAGGAACATCATGGTACGCACCTGGCCGGCCATCTCGGGCTGGCGGACCATGCCCTCGATCGCCTTACCGACGACAATACCGACGCCGATGCCGGGGCCGATGGCGGCGAGGCCGTAGCCGACTGCACCGAGACCGCTGAAAGTGGTCTCTTCCTGCGCGAGGACCTCAACTGCCTGAAGCGCAACGCTCATGTGGTGTTCCGTTCCCTTTCTGTTTCCCACCGCCGGTCGGCGGGTGGGTCAGGTCTGTCGATATGTATGAGTGGTCAGTGCGAGTCTGCGTGTAGGGCCAGGTCGATGTACACCGCGGTGAGCAGTGCGAAGACGTAGGCCTGCAGGGCGATAACCAGGAGTTCGAAGAACGTCATGGCGACGCCGGCGATGATCGACGGGATACCGAAGATCGCCTCGAACCCTCCGGCGGTGAAGAAGAAGTACTGGGTGGCGCTGAAGAACAGCACCAGCAGGATGTGCCCGGCAAGCATGTTGGCCATGAGTCGGACCGTCAGCGTGAACGGCCGGAGCACGAACGTCGAGAGGAACTCGATCGGGATCAGCAGGAAGTGCAGAAAAATCGGCACATTTGGCACCACGACGCTCGATTTGACGTACTTGAAGAAGCCGTACTTCTTGATACCGACGTAGTTGAATGTGACGTAGGCCACTACCGCGAGCACCAGCGGCATACCGATTCTCGCGTTTGGCGAGATATTCAGGAATGGGGTGATACTCGCGAGGTTACTTGCCAGCACAATGAAGAAGATCGTCGTGATGATCGGCAGGAAGCGCTTGCCCTGCTCCTTGCCGAGGATCTCTTCGGCGATGTTGATCCGAACGAAATCGAGGAAGAACTCGGCGACGTTCTGGACGCCACGCGGAACGATCTTCGGGCTCCGCATCGCGATGATGAAGAACAGCGCGACCACTGCCGACATCAGCAGACGGATCAACATCAGTCGGTCGAGCTCGAAGGGAGTACCCTCGAACAACAACGCTGGCGGGTAGAAATCATCGAGTGACGGCGGCGTATATTCACTCGCGGCCATGAAGGTGACGCTCAGCGGTCTCTCCCGTAGTCGGCCGCAGGCATTGCTGTCTGCGGTTCGATCGGACATTGACGATCTAACAAGTCGACCAGGTCGGCTCGCGTATTCGTCAGCAGCTCGAGACTCGGGCGAACCGGTCCTGGCGTCTGTCGGTGTCGGCGACTGTCGTCGACTCGGCAACGAGAAGGCGGTTCCATCCGAACCTTTGCTTCGGACAATTCCGACGACCCCTGTCGCCAGCAAACACCGAGACGCCGGGTTTTATGGACTTTCCCGTCGTCAGCGCGCTTGCCTGGCCCAGAGACTACCAAGACATCTACGACATTGTGTAGACGGGGTCCCCTAGGGCTTTGGAACACGTTCCGCAAACCGATTGCCTGGACCTACTGCGCAGTTCCCGAGTCCTCGTCGGACTCGGTCGGCGACACATACGGAACCTTTGTCTTCAGTACCCCGTAGGTCTCCGCGCCCAGCACGATCACCAGCGACAGGACAATGACGATCACCATCGCCTGGCGGTTGTAGAAGTCGAGCGGATCGAGGATCGCGAGCACCGTGATCGCCAGGATCATCTTCAACAACCAGCTTCCGAGCAGGACCGCGCCTGCGGTCATCGCCGGCAGCCTGGCCGTCAACAGCACGGCTACCGCCGTGCACAGGATGAACCCTCCGCCGACCGAGGCACCGAGCAGGGCACCCCACAGCCCGGCCAGACCGTCGACCAAGCTCGCGACGGCCGCACCGCCGACGGTGAGAACGAGCAGCCCGAAAAGTCCGTAGCGAAGTCCCCGGCGGAGGGCTGCGGTCGGATCGGCAGAATACGGCGCAGAGGTCGAAGTCACGGGACCCAAGGGTAGAGGACGTCCGCCCGCCCCGCCCCTACCGGCGGCGATCCAGCTGCAGCCCACGCCATGAAGGCACGGCCGTCACCACAAGCGCGAACACCAGACCTCCCGCCACCAGCAGGACGACCACGCGTCGGTCGATCAGCGCGGACCCGACGGCGCCGAACGCGAGGATCGCGACCCACAGATAGATCAGCAGGACGACCCGGCGGTGCGAGTGCCCGATCTGCAGCAGCCGATGGTGCAGGTGCATCTTGTCAGGACTGAACGGACTCACGCCCGCGCGGGTCCGTCGGACGATCGCAAGCAACAGATCCAGGATCGGGATGAACATCACGGCACCCACGAGCAGAAGCGGCGACAGCAGACCGAGCAGATCACGTGATCCGTACGCGCTCAAGCTGATCCGGCCGGAAGCGCTGGTCGACACCGCCGCCAACGTCAGGCCGATCAGCATCGATCCCGAATCGCCCATGAAGATTCGCGCCGGCTGGAAATTGTGTGGCAGGAAGCCGAGGCAGGCTCCGGCAAGGGCCGCGGCGATCATGGCCGGCGGGTAGGCGCTCGCTGCACCACCCTGGTCATGCAACAACCCCACCGAGAACGCACAGATCGCGAGCGACGCAATCAAACCGAGTCCCGCGGCGAGCCCGTCGAGACCGTCCACGAAGTTCATCGCATTGATCATCACGACGGTCACAGCGACCGTGACGAGCCCCGCCTGCAGCTGGTCGAGAATCACCGTGGTGTCACCGAACGGCTGGTAGATGATGTACCAGCTGACCCCCATGACTGCGAGGATTCCGGCGGCGGTGACCTGACCGACGAACTTGGTCAGTGCATCCAGACCCCAACGGTCGTCAATCACCCCGACCAGCACGATCACGAAACCCGCCACCAGGACCGCACTGATGTCGCTCGAGAACTCGAACCCGCGGGTCAGCGCCGGGAGCTGCCCCGCGAAGAGCAACGCGACGAGCATCCCGACGTACATACCGACCCCGCCGAGACGGGGTATTGGCTGCACATGCACGTCGCGGTCACGCGGAATCGCAACGGCCCCGAACCGGGTGGCCAATACCCGGACGGCTCCGGTCCCGAGGAAGGTGACCACGGCCGCCGTGAACAGCACCAGCAGCAACTCGCGCACCGGCACGCCCGCCCCGTTTCCTGCCTGGGCAAGCGCCAGCACGGCCGTATCCGCAGAACTCACTTCGACGACGCTACCGGCCCGCCAGCGCGGGGGCGGGATTGAACACGACGGGTCCGATCACGGATCACTTTCCTTCAGGCAGCAAGGTTTCGACGGCAACCCCGAGCGCCTCGGCGACGTCGGCGGTAGGCACAGCGCCCTCGCGAAGGATGCGCGGCTCGTCCGAGGTGATATCGACGATCGTGGACGCCAGGGCGTGTGTCGCGGTGCCGCCGTCCAGGTAGACGCTCGCCGCCCCACCCAATTGGTCGCGGGCCTCTTCGACGGTGGTGGCCGGCGGCCGGCCCGAGATATTTGCGCTCGATACGGCCATGGGTCCGACGTCACGCAGCAGTTCGAGCGCCACCGGGTGCAACGGCATCCTGAGCATCACGGTGCCGCGACTGTCGCCGAGATCCCAGGCCAGCGAAGGAGCCTGCTGCACTACGACGCTCAGCCCACCGGGCCAGAAGGCCTTGATCAGGTCACGAGCCTGCGGGCGCACCGAGTACACGAGGCCATCGATCGTGTTCCAAGAGCCGACCAGTACTGGAACCGGCATGTCCCGACCGCGGCCCTTCGCCCGCAGAAGGCTGGCAACGGCGTCGCCGTCGAATGCGTCAGCACCGAGACCGTAGACGGTGTCGGTTGGGAGGACGACGAGTCGGCCGGCCTTGAGCGCGTTCTTCGCCGCGGTCAGTCCTGCTTCACGATTGTCGGGATCCTTGCAGTCGTAGACAGTGCTCACGCTGTCATCCTTCCATTCACTGCGGGTCCGCCGTCATCGCCGTGCCTCTTTCATCGCGCTGCCTCGAGGTTGGTGGCAATTCGCTGCGCGACGACGAATCGAGGCCGGCCGGCGAGGTCCGGGTGCTCCTCGACGTGGTCGAACACGCGACGGACCCGGAACAGCTCCGCGACCTGTGCGCCATTGGTGTCGTCGTGCTCAACACCCACGACGCCCCCGATGCGCAACCACCGGGCGATGTTGTTGATCATCGGCTTGATGATGGACAGCCCGTCGGATCCGCCGAACAGCGCGGGGTGAGGGTCGTGGTCGGCAACCTCGGGATCGAGCGTTGCGTTCTCGGGAATGTACGGAGGATTGGAAACAATCAGATCAACGCCGCCCTCCAGTCCGGTGAGCAGCCCACGGTCGGTCACATCGCCTTGGACGAGACGGATCGGCGTGTCTCCGGCCTCGCGCCGACGATCCGCATTGCGACGCGCCCACCCGAGGGCGTCGGAGTCGAGTTCGACCGCGTGCACGATGGCGTCCGGGCGCGCGTGTGCGATCGCCAGCGCGAGCGCACCCGATCCGGTGCACAGGTCGAGCACAACGGGCGCACGCCGGCCAGACGCCTCGAGATGCGCAAGAGCCCAGGCGAGGAGTAGCTCCGTTTCGGGTCGCGGCACGAAGACGCCGGGTCCCACTTCGAGCGTGACATCGCCCATCGCCGTCGATCCGGTGACGTGCTGCAGCGGTATTCGTTGGGCACGACGGGCGACCAGTTCCCGGTACTCGTCGACGATGGTGGCGTCCACCAGCGGCACCAACCCGAGCCGGGTGCGTTCTACCCCCAGCACGTGGGCAGCGAGCAGTTCAGCGTCCACCCGGGCTGAAGGAACTCCGGCCCGTTCCAACTCGGCGGCTGCGTCGATGATGGCCATGCGGAGAGGTTGTCGACTCACGGGTACAGACTGCCATGTCGGTCACAGACCCAGCACGGATAGGTGGCGGACAGCTTGCGTCCGGTTTGAGGGGTCCGCACGGCGATAGAATGCGACCGGTCTGAATATCGTCAGACGGGGGCCGGATGAAGTAAGGACCGTTCCTATGTTCTCCGCCAGCGCGGCCCGCATTCTCGCGACCGCAGTTCTCGCCACAGCCACCATGTACGTTGGATCGGCGGTCGCGCTCGCTGCGCCGTTCAACGTACAACCGACACCGACGATCTGCCCGGGCGGCATGGGCCCGGTGGACGTCACAGCCCTGCCGGGAGGCCGCCTCGTGGTCAGCGTCCCCGAACCTCCGCCAGCTGGTGGAGGCAGGGTGGTCTGGGTCAACACCAGCACCGGTGCCACCGGGATCACCACACTCACCAACAACGGCAACCGTGCCGAGGTCGTCGCCGACACCGGGCCGGGCACGGTCATCACAACGATCGACGGGGTCTACACCAACGGCGCGGGTCAACCGTGCGTTCTGGCGCAAGGGGGCGTCGGGACGACGGTCGTTCCCTGACCGCTACTCGGCAGCCAGTCGCGCCTCACGGTCCGCCTGCCCGAGGGCGTCGAGCAGAGCGCCCATGTCACCCTCGAGCACGGCGTCGAGGTTGTGTGCCTTGAACCCGATTCGGTGGTCGGTGATGCGGTTCTCGGGGAAGTTGTAGGTGCGGATGCGCTCGGAGCGGTCGACGGTACGGATTTGGCTCTGTCGGCCGGCGGATGCTTCCGCGTCCGCGGCTTCCTCGGCCGCGGCCTGGAGACGAGCAGCGAGAACCTGCATGGCACGGGCCTTGTTCTGAAGTTGGGAACGCTCGTTCTGGCAGGTCACGACGATGCCGGTCGGCAAGTGGGTGATACGGACCGCGGAGTCGGTGGTGTTGACGCCCTGGCCTCCCTTGCCCGACGACCGGTACACGTCGATACGTAGGTCCGATTCGTCGATCTGGACCTCCTCGACCTCCTCCGGCTCGGGGTAGACGAGGACTCCCGCCGCGGACGTGTGGACGCGTCCCTGCGACTCCGTTACCGGGATGCGCTGCACGCGGTGCACGCCGCCCTCGAACTTCAGACGCGACCAGACGCCGTCACGGACGTCGCCCTTCGACTTGATCGAGATCGTCGCGTCCTTGTATCCGCCCAGGTCGGATGCCGTGGCGTCGAGGATCTCAACACGCCACCCGGCTCGCTCGGCGTAGCGGACGTACATGCGGGCAAGGTCCGATGCGAACAGGGCGGATTCCTCGCCACCCTCACCGGACTTGAGCTCGAGCACGACGTCGTCGCCGTCGTGCGGGTCCCGCGGGGCGAGCAGGTCGGTGAGTGTCTCGTCGAGCTTTGCCACCGCCTCCTCGAGGGCGGGAACTTCGGCGGCGAACGCGGAATCGTCGGCGGCCAGCTCGCGGGCCGCCTCGAGATCCTCTTGCGCCGCCTTGAGCCTTGTGTAGGTCGCCATGACGGGAGCGAGTTCGGCGAAGCGCTTGCCCACTTTTCGCGCCACCGCCGGGTCGTTGTGCAACGCCGGGTCAGCGAGTTGCTGCTCGAGGGCCGCGTGCTCGGCCAGGATGTCGTCGATCGCCGACGGCTGAGTCGTCCCTGCCATGGTTGGCTCCTGTTTCACGTTCGGCGCACTTGTCGGTGTTTGTGTCGGATGTTCGTCGAGACCTCTCCGAACCGCGGCAAGTGCGCCAACGCGGGGGGAGGACGATACAAAAACGCCGACGCCCGGCCTGCAGGAATCGCAGGACGGGCGTCGGCGGGGCAGCTACTTGTCGGCGGCCTTCTTGGGAGCACGCTTGCCGTAGCGCGCCTCGAAGCGAGCGACACGTCCACCGGTGTCGAGGATCTTCTGCTTGCCGGTGTAGAACGGGTGGCACTGCGAGCAGACTTCGACGTTGATTCGTCCACTCTGCGCGGTGCTACGGGTCTCGAACGTGTTGCCACAACCACACACGACGGTCGTCGCAACGTATTCGGGGTGGATTCCAGCCTTCATGGTGTCCCTTTCAATGGCCGCCGGGTCGACTTCGCCGTTCGAAGCCGTGAACCGGAACCGGACATAGTTGTCACGCGGGCGATCATTCTGCCAGATCGCCGACGTTTACTCCTAAACACGAGCGTGATCTTCAACGCAACACCGGGCAGGATGATTCCCACCCGGCGTCGCTCGACGTCAGTCCTCCAGCGCGCTGGGTGCAGTCTTCGAGACGTTCATCAGGAACTCGACGTTGCTCTTGCTCTTCTTGAGTCGATCGATCAGCAAGTCGATCGCCTGGTGCGAATCCAGACTGGACAGCACGCGCC
Source organism: Rhodococcus xishaensis (assembly GCF_004011825.1). Classification (GTDB taxonomy): domain Bacteria; phylum Actinomycetota; class Actinomycetes; order Mycobacteriales; family Mycobacteriaceae; genus Prescottella; species Prescottella xishaensis. The sequence continues at coordinate 15,752 of NZ_RKLO01000003.1, forward strand.
GCAGCTTGTGCACGACGGCGAACTCGTCGGGGCTCATGAGAAGCTCGTCCTTACGAGTACCCGACGGGTTGACGTCGACCGCCGGGAACACACGACGCTCGGCGATCTTGCGATCGAGCTTGAGCTCGGCGTTGCCGGTGCCCTTGAACTCCTCGAAAATCACAGTGTCACCGGTGGAACCGGTCTCGACCATCGCGGTCGCGATGATCGTCAGCGATCCACCGTTCTCGATGTTGCGGGCCGCGCCGAGGAAGCGCTTCGGCGGGTAGAGCGCCGTCGAGTCGACACCACCGGACAGGATGCGCCCGGACGCCGGCGACGAGTTGTTGTAGGCACGGCCGAGGCGAGTGATCGAGTCGAGCAGCACCACGACGTCACGGCCCTGCTCGACGAGCCGCTTCGCGCGCTCGATGGCGAGTTCGGCAACCGAAGTGTGGTCTGACGGCGGGCGATCGAAGGTCGAGGCGATGACCTCGCCGTTGACCGATCGCTGCATGTCGGTGACCTCTTCCGGCCGCTCGTCGACGAGGACGACCATCAGGTAGCACTCGGGATTGTTGACCGAGATCGCGTTCGCGATGTCCTGGAGGACGGTGGTCTTACCGGCCTTCGGCGGCGACACGATCAGCGCGCGTTGCCCCTTGCCGATCGGCATGACCAGATCGATCACGCGGGTCGTGAGGATGTTCGGCGTGGTCTCGAGACGCAGGCGCTGGTTCGGGTACAGCGGTGTGAGCTTGTTGAATTCCGGCCGCTTGCGTGCCGCCTCGGGCTCGTGCCCGTTGACGGTGTCGAGCCGCACCAGCGGGTTGAACTTCTGCCGCTGGTTGCCCTGCTCACCCTCGCGCGGGGCACGGACCGCGCCGGTGATGGCATCGCCGCGGCGCAAGCCGTTCTTGCGAACGAGGTTCATCGAGACATAGACGTCGTTCGGGCCGGCCAGATAGCCCGACGTCCGGACGAACGCGTAGTTGTCGAGGACGTCGAGAATGCCGGCGACTGGCTGAAGGACGTCGTCCTCACGGATCTCGGGCTCGCGGCCCTCGCCTGCCTCGCCGCGGTCACGTCCGCGACGACGCTCCCGGAAACGACGACCACGACGTCCGCGGCCTGTCTCTTCGTCATCTCCGTCACGGCGTTCGCCGCGGCCCTCGCCACGCGGACCACCGCCGCCCTGGTTGCGGTCACCGCGTTCACCACGGTCGCCGCGGTCTCTGCGGCCACCACGGTCGCCACCCTGCTGGCCCTTGCCCTGTTCACGTGTGCCCTGCTCGCGCGTGCCCTGCTCGCGCGTCTCGCCCTTGGCGTCGGTCTCCTTGACGCCTTCCTTGTCTTCGGCGGGGCGGGCTTCGACGTTGCCAGCCTCGGCAGGGGCCGTCGCGGCAGTGGCGCCGCTCTCGCTGTCGGCACCCGACTGCTCGGCGGCACCGGCCCGGCGGGTTGCCCCACGGCGTTGACGACCACGGCGTGGCGCCTGCTCGGCATCGGAGTCTTGCGTGTCGGTGGGGGCAGGTCCCGACGACGCCTGCTCACCACGCGAGTCCGCCTTGTCCGCGGCAGGCGCCGCGACGGCCGAACCAGACGAACTGTTCGCTGGCTTGGCGGCGGCTTCTCCCTGCCGCTCCTTGATGGCGGCTATCAAGTCGCCCTTTCGCATTCCCGAAGTGCCCTTGATACCGAGTTCACCCGCAAGCGAACGAAGCTCGGCGAGCACCATTCCGGAAAGCCCGGCGCCCCGTCGGGCCTCGGCGCGTTTGGTCGACGCGGCAACCGCACCCTCGTGCGGTGCAGCGTCGGATATCTTCGGAGGATTACCTGCCCCAGCACCCGCGGCCTCTGCCAGGGATTCTCGAACGGGCGTCGCAATCAGGTCCGTATCGGTCACGGAGGTCCTTTCCTTCCCTCGCTCGCGCAGCGCTGAGCTGAGGGTTCGTCCCGCAGTTCAGCCGACAACTGAACTCGGATATGCCGTATCCGGTGGATGGAAAATCGGCCTGTCCCCCATCACATCACCCGAGAAGGCGGGTGCTGTCGATCGATCAACGCATAAGAAATCGCGTGAGGATCATGCCAGGTATCCCCCGGGGAAATGGAGTAATTGCCCTGGTGAAGCACCGGCGTCTGAAGCGCACGATGTACGGACACGCTCAGAATAGCGGCGAACGCTTCGTTCGGCAAGAACTGATCCTGAGCGAGTCCGGCTAATTCACTTGCACGCCATCCGCGATCTCGAGTTCGAGAACCCGAATGCCTTCCCGCTCGGCTTCGCTGCGGAGTTCGTGCGGGAACGGCCGATCGGACAGGGCCAGCACGGTAGGGCCGGCCCCCGACACGGTGGCCGCGATCCCGACCGCCCGCAGCTTCGCGATCCATTTGCTCGTGACCGGTAGCGCCGGAGCGCGCTGCGTCTGGTGCAGCTTGTCCTCGGTGGCAGTCATCAACAGGTCCGGACGCTGGGTGAGCGCAACCACAGCGAGCGCACCGCGGCTGACATTGAACGCTGCGTCGCGGTGGGGCACCATCTCCGGCAGCAGACCGCGAGTCAACGCGGTCGACGACCGCTCGGAGGGCACGAGGGCCACGACTCGGATGTCCGGGTGCACGGGGAGTCGCACCGCGGCGTAGAGACGCTGCGACTCGTCATCGGCATCAATTTCGCTCCACGAGACGACAGCCCCGCCGAGCACGCTCGCCGCCGCGTTGTCGGGATGCCCCTCGAACTCCGACGACAGCTGCACCATCTGCTCATCGGTCAATGCCAACTCGGGCGCGGCCTTGCGGGCCAGGCCATTGCCGGCAGCGAGGCCACCCACCGCGGCCGACGCCGACGAACCGAGTCCTCGGGAGTGAGGAATGGTGTTCCGGCACAGCACGTCCAAACCATCCGCCCACAGCCCAGCCGCCTCGAGGCCACGCTCGATCGCACGGACGACAAGGTGGGAGGGACCCCACGGGACGTCGTCCGCGCCCTCGCCCTCCACCCGGATGGTCAGTCCCGAATCCGTGGTCGTGACGGTAATCTCGTCGTACAGCCCGAGCGCGAGACCTAGTGTGTCGAATCCGGGACCGAGGTTCGCGCTCGACGCGGGTACGCGCGCAGTCACCGTCAGCCCGGCGGGAAGGGTCCGTGTCATCGCCTGCTTCACTGCCGTGTCCGGAGCCGCGGTCACTACGCGAGCTCGAGGGCGGATGCCACGGCAACGGGATCGACCGGAATCGGCTGCACCGCAGGCATACCCGCGAGCGCTGCATCCGGGTCCTTGAGTCCGTTGCCGGTGACGGTGCAGACGACAGTCAAACCGGGGTCCAGCCAGTTCTCCTTCCGCGCTGCGAGAAGGCCCGCGACGCTCGCGGCCGACGCGGGCTCGACGAACACACCCTCTGTCGCGGCGATCAGGCGGTACGCCTCGAGAATCTCTTCGTCGGTGGCGGCCCGGAACGCTCCGTTCGACTCCTCCTTGGCGGCGACGGCGCCATCCCACGACGCCGGCGCGCCGATGCGGATCGCTGTCGCGATGGTCTCCGGATTCTTGACCGGCGCACCCAGAACCAGCGGCGCCGCACCCGCAGCCTGGACACCGAGCATCCTTGGGCGCACCGAGGTGATGCCGTCCGCGAAGTACTCGGAGTAGCCGCGCCAGTAGGCGGTGATGTTGCCCGCGTTGCCAACCGGCAGCGCGTGCACGTCGGGCGCCCTGCCGAGCGCGTCACAGATCTCGAACGCGGCCGTCTTCTGGCCCTCGATGCGCACCGGGTTCACCGAGTTGACCAGACCGATCGTCGGGAACTCCGCGGTTGTCTTGCGGGCCAGTTCGAGACACTCGTCGAAGTTACCCTGCACCTGGATGATTCGCGCACCATGCATGACGGCCTGCGCAAGCTTGCCCATCGCGATCTTGCCCTGCGGCACCAGCACTGCGCAGCCCATACCTGCCTTCGCGGCGTATGCGGCGGCGGAAGCCGAGGTGTTGCCAGTCGACGCGCACAGCACCGCACGCTGCCCCCGGGCGAGCGCATCGGTGACGGCCATGGTCATCCCGCGGTCCTTGAACGAGCCGGTGGGGTTGAGGCCCTCGACCTTGAGGTAGACGTCGCACCCGGTCAGCTCCGACAGATGCCCGGCAGGCAGCAGGGGCGTCCCGCCCTCACGAAGCGTGATGGTCTTCCAGTCCGGTCCGATCGCAAGCCGGTCGCGGTAGGCCTCGATCAGCCCCGGCCACGGCCTGTGGACGGGGGTGGCCTTCTCCTCAGCCTTGGGGTGGACGCCGGTCATTCGGAGGTACCTTCCAGTCGGAGCACGCTGGTCACAGCGGTTACGGATTCGAGTTCGGCAAGAGCGGCAACCGTTTCCGCCAATGCTGCGTCGTTCGCGAGGTGGGTGACGACCACCAGACGCGCGCCGTCACCGGCACCCTCCTGACGGACCGTCGAGATGCTGATCCCGCGCTTGGCGAACTCGGCGGCGACCGCGGAGAGCACACCGGCTCGGTCGGCCACCTGCATGTTGACGTAGTAGCGGGTCGGGATGTCGCCCATCGGCGCGATGCGCAGATCCGCATACTTCGACTCTCGCGGACCGCGGCCGCCGTGTACTCGGTTGCGCGCGGCCATGACCAAGTCACCCATGACCGCGGAAGCGGTGGGAGCCCCGCCGGCGCCCTGACCGTAGAACATCAGCCGACCGGCATTGGCCGATTCGACGACGACGGCGTTGTACGCGCCGTTCACGCCGGCGAGTGGGTGCTCGCGCGGTACGAGAGCCGGGTACACCCGTGCCGAGACGCGCTCGCTGCCATCCGCTTCGACGACGCGCTCGCAGATCGACAGCAGCTTGATCGTGCAGTCGAGAGCTCTGGCGGCGTCGAGGTCCGCGGCCGAGATCTTCGAGATGCCCTCGCGATACACGTCGGCGGCGGTGACGCGGGTGTGGAAGGCGATCGAGGCGAGGATCGCAGCCTTCGACGCGGCATCGAACCCTTCGACATCGGCGGTGGGGTCGGCTTCGGCATAGCCCAGGCGTCCGGCCTCGGCGAGCGTATCGGCGTAGTCGGCACCGGTCTCGTCCATTGCGGACAGGATGAAGTTGGTGGTGCCGTTCACGATGCCGAGCACACGGTCGACCCGGTCACCAGCGAGCGACTGCGTCAGCGGACGGATCACCGGAATCGCTCCGGCGACGGCAGCCTCGAAGTACAGGTCCACGCTCTGCCGCTCGGCAGCCTCGGCGAGCTCACCGGTGTACTCGGCGAGCAGAGCCTTGTTGGCGGTGACGACCGACTTGCCGGCATTGAGTGCGGCGAGCACCAGCTTGCGGGGCAACTCGATGCCGCCGATGACCTCTACAACGACATCGACGTCATCGTGGGTCACCAACGACTCGGCGTCCGTTGTCAGCAGCTCCTCCGGCACACCGCGATCGCCGTCGATGCGGCGCACCGCGACGCCCCGCAGTTCCAGGCGCGCGCCGACTCGGGCCTCGAGGTCCGCTGAATGGTCCCGGATGATCCGGGCCACCTCGCTGCCCACGGTCCCGAGGCCTAGAACGGCCACCCCGATGGCGCGCTGCGCCGATTCGTTGGTCACTCCGCAACCTCCAAGCTGAGCAGATCTTTCACAGTTTCCCTACGCAAGATTAGGCGTGCGGTACCGCCTCGCACCGCGACCACTGCCGGGCGCGGGAGCAGGTTGTACCGGCTCGACATCGAGTAGCAGTATGCGCCGGTCGCCGCAACGGCGAGCAAGTCTCCCGGACCGAGGTCGTCCGGCAGCCACGTGTCCCGGATGACGATGTCACCACTCTCGCAGTGCTTGCCCACCACACGCGCGACCACCGGCTCGCCCACGCTATCGCGCGAGACCAGACGAGCATCGTAGTCCGCCTGGTACAGCGACGTGCGGATATTGTCGCTCATCCCGCCGTCGACGCTGACGTAGCGGCGGGTTGCCCCGCCGTCGAGCGTGACGTCCTTGGTGGTTCCGACCTCGTAGAGCGTGACGGTACCCGGGCCGGCGATGGCTCGCCCCGGCTCGACCGTCAGCGTCGGCACCGGCAGCCCCGCGGCCTTCGACTCGGAAGCGACGATGTGGGCGAGCTTGCCGGCGAGCGCGTCGACCGGCGGTGGGTCGTCGCTCGGCACGTACGAGATGCCGAGTCCGCCGCCGAGGTCGACGATCGACAGCTGTGACGTCTTCTCGACACCGAACCGGTCGACGATCTGGCGCATGAGGCCTATCACACGATGCGCGGCCAATTCGAATCCGTCGACCTCGAAGATCTGTGACCCGATGTGGCTGTGCAAACCGACCAGACGCAGATTGTCGGACGCGAAGACTCGCTCGACGGCGTCCATAGCCTTGCCGCCGGAGAGCGAGAATCCGAACTTCTGATCCTCATGCGCGGTCGCGATGAACTCGTGGGTGTGGGCCTCGACACCGACGGTGACGCGAACCAGGACGTCCTGCACGACACCCTGGCGCGCTGCGAGCTCGTCCAGGCGTTCGATCTCGACCAGCGAGTCGAGCACGATGTGGCCGACGCCGGCGGTGATCGCAGTCTCGAGTTCGGCGACCGACTTGTTGTTGCCGTGCATGGTGATCCGCTCGGCCGGGAAGCCTGCATGCAACGCCACCTCGAGCTCGCCGCCCGACGAGACGTCCATCGACAGGCCCTCGTCGCGTACCCAGCGGGCGATCTCCGTGCACAGGAATGCCTTGGACGCGTAGTGCACTCGCTCGGCGCCGCCGAACGCATTTGCCATGTCCCGGCACCGGGAGCGGAAGTCGTCCTCGTCGACTACGAACAGCGGGGTTCCGTACTTCTCGGCGAGCTCGGTGACAGGGACACCGGCGAGCCGGACTTCACCGTCGTCGCCGCGCTCGGCCCCGCGCGGCCACACGTGCGGCGGCAACATCGTCATACTCGACGGTGTCGCCGGGCGCGGCGGCAACCCGGGGGCGTGCTGGATCTCGGCGTGCCGGGGTCCGGCAGGGTGCGCGTTCACATCCGCTCCGGTGCGCTCACGCCGAGCAGCTCGAGGCCGTTCGCCAGAACCTGACGCGACGCGTCACACAGTGCCAGACGTGCGATGTGCAACTCGGTGACCTGTTCGTCGCCCTGCGGGAGGATGCGGCACACGTCATAGAAGCGGTGATACGTCCCAGCGAGTTCCTCGAGGTACCGAGCGACGCGATGCGGCTCACGCAACTCGGCCGCCTTGGCGACGACGCGCGGGTACTCGCCGATGGTGCGGATCAGGTCACCTTCGCGGTCGTGGGTCAGCAGACTCAAGTTCGGGTTCTGCGAGCTGAGGCCCATCTCGGCCGCGTTGCGCCCGACCGAGCACAGGCGCGCGTGCGCGTACTGCACGTAGTACACCGGGTTTTCGTTGGTTGCGGCGGCCCACAGCTCGAGGTCGATGTCGAGGCTCTGGTCCACCGACGAGCGCACCAGTGAGTATCGGGCGGCGTCGATGCCGATCGCCTCGACGAGGTCGTCGAGAGTGATGACGGTGCCGGCTCGCTTGCTCATCTTCACGGCCTCGCCCGCGCGCACGAGGTTGACCATCTGACCGATCATGACCTCGACGGTGTCGGGATCGTCGCCGAACGCGGCGGCAGCGGCCTTGAGCCGGCCGATGTAGCCGTGGTGGTCGGCGCCGAGCATGTAGATGCACAGGTCGAAGCCGCGGGCGCGCTTGTCCTGGAAGTACGCGATGTCACCGGCGATGTACGCGGCGTTGCCGTCGGACTTGATGACGACGCGGTCCTTGTCGTCGCCGAAATCGGTGCTCCTGAGCCACCACGCACCGTCCTCGTGATACAAGCTGCCCGAGTCCTTGAGAGTCTCGACAGCCTTGGTGACGGCGCCCGATTCGAACAGCGAATACTCGTGGAAGTAGACGTCGAAATCGACACCGAACTCGTGCAGCGTGCGCTTGATGTGCGCGAACATCAGCTCGACACCGATGGATCGGAAGGTCTCGTGACGCTCGGCGTCGGGCAGCTCGAGCGCACCGGGGGCCTGCTTCAGCACCTCGGCTGCGATATCGACGATGTACGCACCTGCGTAGCCGTCCTCGGGCGCCGACTCGCCCTTGGCCGCGGCGATGAGCGAGCGTGTGAACCGGTCGATCTGGGCGCCGTGGTCGTTGAAGTAGTACTCGCGGGTGACGGCTGCGCCCTGCGTGGTCAGGATCCGGCCGAGAGCATCACCTACGGCGGCCCAGCGGGTGCCACCGAGGTGGATCGGGCCGGTGGGGTTAGCGGAGACGAACTCGAGGTTGATGCGCTTGTCGGCGAGCGCATCGCCCGAGCCGTAGGCCGCGCCGGCCTCGAGTACCCTGGCGACGATCACACCCTGGGCATCGGCGTCGAGGCGAATGTTGAGGAAGCCGGGCCCGGCGACCTCGGCCGACGTGACACCGTCGGCAGCGCTCAGGGCCTCGGCGAGCCAGGTGGCGAGATCACGCGGATTCGTACCGGCCTTCTTGGCGACCTGCATCGCCACATTGGTGGCGTAGTCGCCGTGCTCAGGGTTGCGGGGACGCTCGACCGTGAGAGTCGCAGGCAGTACGGAGACGTCGAGTCCCCGCTCGGCGAGCACCTTCGCGGCGGTCCCTCGGAGCAGTTCGGCAAGGTCGGCTGGAGTCACAGGAGTCCATCTTATTGCGTGTACCGCAGGGGCGGATAACCAGTGTCAATAACTGGTATGGGCCTCTCAAAGGTTCCTTTCAGGGTCGAAACGTACAGTGTGATGGATCCCGAGGGAGCTTCGGAGGCTCCTCATCCCCTCGGGGACGCCCTGTCCAATCACCGAAAGAGCACTCATCGATGCCTAGCGGTTCGGAAAATCGCGGTTCCGGCGCCAAGAAATCCGGGGCCAAGTCAGCGAAAGCGATCAAGGCAGCCCGGAAGCAAGGCGGCGTGCCCAACGGCAAGCGTGGAGGTGGCGTACCCCGCCAGATTCCATGGATGACGATCGGCGCCGTCGGCGCGGTTGTCGCACTCATCGCCGTCCTCGCCGTCGGCCTGTGGCCGAAGTACCTGGCCAAGAAGGAGGCCGACAAGTTCGCCCCGACGGCGTCCAACCAGGATCCGTCGATGGCGATCGACGGTGTCGTCAAGATCGACTACCCGGCCGGCCAGCACGTCGGGCCCACCCAGCGAGTCGCGTACGACCAGTCCCCTCCGTTCGGCGGGACGCACGATGCCGTCTGGGCCACCTGCACCGGCACGGTCTACGCCGACGCGATCCGGTCCGAGAACGCCGTTCACTCACTCGAGCACGGCGCGGTCTGGATCACCTACAACCCGGACGACATCGGTGACGAGCAGCGCGAGAAGCTCGCCGACCGGGTCGAAAGCAAGGGTGGCTACATGATGATGTCGCCATACCCGGGCCTCGACACGCCAATCTCGCTGCAGTCGTGGGGCCACCAGCTCAAACTCGACAACGCCGACGACGAGCGCATCGACCAGTTCATCACCGCGTTGCGCCTGAACCGGTACATGTATCCCGAGCCGGGAGCGACCTGCGCGACCATTCCGGAATCGTTCGATCCTCAGAACCCGCCCCCGTTCGATCCGAGTGCGCCCGGACCCGATGCTGTCCCGATGAACGACAGCGGGATCGCGCCGGACAACAGCACCGACATGCAAGTCCCGGCTGGGGCCGACCAGCCCGGCGTCGGCGCAAACGAGTGACCGGCGCCATGGCGGACATCGAGAACGAAACCGGCGTCGAGGAGGCGCCGAACAAGCGCAGCCAGCGCACAGCCCTCATGATCGTCGGACTCGTCGGGGTTCTGGCCATCGGTTTCGCGCTGGGGTTTCTCGTGCGTCTTCCGTTCGACGACTCCTCGACGCCGACGCCGGCCGCGGACTCGGTGGATGTCGGGTTCTCGCAGGACATGACCGTCCACCACGAGCAGGCTGTCGAGATGGCGACGATCGCCCTGACAAAGTCGGACGACGCGGCTGTGAAGACCCTCGCCTACGACATCCTGACCAGCCAGTCCGACCAAATCGGACAGATGCAGGGTTGGCTGGCGCTGTGGGATATGGCGCCGCGACCGAGCGGTGAATTCATGACGTGGATGTCCGAGGGTGGCGCCGAGAGCATGCATGGTGGTCACGGCCAGACGGCATCGGACAGTTCCGCCGAGCCGGCGACGAACGGCGACCGTGCGATGCCGGGCATGGCGACCCCGGCCGAGATGACGGCGCTGGGTCAGGCGTCCGGCCCGGAACTGGACGTGATGTTCCTCCAGCTCATGTTGCGCCACCACCAGGGCGGACTGCCGATGGGCGAGTATGCCGAGCAGTATGCCAACGCTCCGGTCGTCCGTAATCTGGCGACGAAGATGGTGGACATGCAAACCGGTGAGGCAAATCTGATGACGAGCATGCTCGCGGAGCGGAATGCGGAACCACTGCCGATGAACTGATCGTTCCGTTCGCCGAGGGTCATACCGGGCGGCCCACCGTCGAGGTGGGCCGCCCGATCTCGTCTCCTCGCTGGTGAGAGCCGACACGAAAAGCCCTATCTACCAAGAGATGTGGGTGATCACCGGTATCGCTCTGAACCATCTCCCGCCAACGGCGCGGAAGACAGCGGTGAACTGAATCGATAACCACCGCGGACCAGGCGCCGTACGGTGGCGGGTGGCAAGGTTCCCCTCCTCCGTGTGTTACTGTTTTCTCCGCCCCGCCCTCGTAGCTCAGGGGATAGAGCGCTTGCCTCCGGAGCAAGAAGTCGCAGGTTCGAATCCTGCCGAGGGCACACGAAAGGCCCCCTCTCACTCGGGAGTGGGGCCTTCGCCCGTTTCAGCGCCTTCCATGCCGAGTCGCCCTCAGCGCAACCCTGAGCGCAGATCCAGCCCCCACGCCCCAACACCGCACACGACGATGATCGCGAGGGAGACGACCACGGCCCCTGTCGGAACAGCCTCCGGCCAGTGGAACAGCGGCGCAGGCGCGTAGTCCGCGTAGCTCGATCCGGTCGACCAGGCGGCGGATACGGCCGCCGGGATCCCGATCGTGAACGGCAGCGACAGCCCGACGGTCGAGGCCGGTGCCGACGTCGGAAGACACGAGCTCATGACGAATGCTCCCGCAGCCGGAAGCGCGAACGTGAATCCGACTGCGGGAACGGCGTCCCAAGGCTCCTGGGTGAGTAGAACCGCCGTGGCGACCAGAGCCAGCAGACCGAAACCGAGCGTGGGCATCGGAAATCTCAGGCCCAGTGCGGTTCCCACTGCGATCAGCGTCGCCGAGACGGCGAGGATCCATGGATCGGTGCCAGACGATGGCGCTCCTCCGAGTGCCGCGGCAACAACCGCGGTGCCAGCGAAGAGGACTCGACCGTCTGGGCCGGGCAGCTGCCACGCGCTCCAGGCGACGATCGCGACGACCACCACGGCGTAGACACACCACGCCACCAGCGGCGCGCCCCCGTCGACCAGTACCCACTTCGCTACGAAGGCCACCACTGGAAGCGCAGCGACCAGAAGGAGAAGACGCCGGTCGAGTCTCGTCGTCCACGACGTCCGACGATCGAGGAGCGATCCGAGAATCACCAGCACAGCGGTCGTGATCGGGATCCACGACGGCAGGACGGCAGCCGGATCCCAGTCCGCCAGCGGGGTGTAAGCGGCCCATCCCCTGGCCCCAGAAAAGTACTGCTGTCCTTCGACGGCCTCGGCCAGCATGAAGGCGCCGATCATTCCCGCGGCAAGGGACGCCTGCGCGCTCAGCTGCCGGGTGGCCAGCAGTGCCGCAGCACCCAGGAGCACACCGGCGGCAACGGCATTGGAGTACATGAGCACCGAAGAATCGGCTGGGTAGCGAATCAGCTCGGGCAGCGCGAGAAGTATCAGACCCGCGGCCGCGACCACGGTTGTCAGCGCGATCGACCGCCGGCGAGCGAGCGCGGACGTCACGCCGACGGCCACCACTGCGGCGCTCGCTACACCGGCACCTTCGGCGGCGAGGATCGCGGGCAGCTCACTGGTGGCGTCCCGAGCGGCCGGCCCCAACGGCGACCACAGCACCCAGCCGGCGAGCACACCGCTGAGCAGCGCGACGACGACACCCACGACGCGAGCAAGACGGACCACGCTTCTTTCCTCTCCTACTTCGATCTACCTCTTCTTCCTTCTACGACGCCTGCAACTGCGCGACGACGTCGGCCATCCCCCGGTCCAATTCGGGATTGTCGGGCAACGTCAAAGTAACCGTCCGGGCTTTTCCGTCGAGCCTGCGCCGAATCACATCTGCGAGGGTGTCGTAGCGCGCCGTCGGGACGATCTCGCCGAGCACCTCGTCAGTGACGACGTCACGCAACCGATCCCACTCGTCACGGCGGACCAGCTCGGCCAACTTCTCCTGCAATCCTGTGAATCCGTTCCTTTCCAACGCCCCTCGGTACGCCGGGGTCGAATACAGAAAGGCGAAGAGTCGGCGGCGACGTTCACGCTCCGCGGCGACGTCCGCGTCGGTCGCTCCGGTGATCACCTGCAGTCCCGCGACGATGTCGAATTGCGCGAGCGAGCGCCCCATCGTCGAAGCTCCCTCCGCCAGTGTGGGTAGGCATTCGTCGACGAGGTAGCGCGGATCGGAGTTGGTGGGGTGTGTGATCAGGCCGTCGGCCACCTCCCCGGCAACGCGGAGCATGCGCTGTCCCACCGCGCCGAGGTAGATCGGTGGGATCACGGTGTCGGCATCGGGTCCGGGGTTGAAGTATGGCTGCATCCGGGTGAACCGGTATCGATTCCCCTCGTATGCAACGAGTTCACCGGTGCGGAAAGTTGCGAACGCCGAGCGGACCACGCCGACGTACTCGCGCATACGCGCTGCGGGCGCGGACCACTCCATCGCATACCGCTCCTCGATGTTCTGTCGGATCTGACTGCCGAGCCCGAGGTGGAACCGTCCGCCCGACATCTTCGACAGGTCCCATGCCGCGTAGGCGGTCAGCAAGGGACTGCGGACGAATGCCAATGCCACCGAGGTACGTACGACGATCCGGTCGGTCGCCTGCAGCGCAAGCAAGGCGAGAAGGAACGGATCATGGACGGTTTCGGACACATGCAACCCGTCGTATCCGGCGGCCTCGGCCCGACGCGCGAAATCAGCGACCGCGGCGGGATCGATGGCGGGATCGGTTCCGGTGTAGACCTGCATCCGTCCGTTCTACCCGGCGAATGGCCAGATCGCGTGACGGCACGGGGGGCACGGTCGTACGACATGTGACTGTCGATACCATCGCTTCCCGTGGTCGACAGCATGGTGGGGACGGAGCAAGCATCCGCAAAGGTGTCGCCGAGACGCCCGAGAACTCCACGTGCCACTTGGTGGGACCTTCGTCAGGCACGCCTGATCGCGATAGTCGCGGCACTGATCGGTGTCCTTTCGGCGCTGGCCATTCCGTTGCTGCCGGTCAACCAGCAGCAGGCGTCCCTGTCGTGGCCGCAGAACGGTGTCACGACGAGTGTCGAGGCGCCGCTGGTGTCGTATGCACCGCTGACGTTCGATGCCCGGATCCCCTGCGCGACGGCGCGAGAGCTCGAGGCGGGTGGTTTTGTCGCCGCCACCATGCCTTCGGGCGCACCGGGCGCCGAGCGGTACGGGTTCGTCGCGAAGACCCTCGCGGGGTCAGGGGATTCGCCCGCTCGCCTCGACGTGATCCTCCGCGACACCGCGCTGCTGTCCGTTCCGCTGTCGGAGCTGGCGGGGCCGGGGTGCGCAGTGACGATCACATCCGACGCGACGCGCACCACCGCGGCCGTCACCGGCTCTCCGATGGCTGAGTCGATTCCGACGAAGACACTGGACGGTGACTTCCGTCCGCAGATGGTCGGTGTCTTCAGCGATCTCGGCGGTGCGGCCCCACCCGGCCTGCAAGTGGCCGCCGAGCTGGATTCGCGGTTCTCGTCCTCGCCGACACTCGTCAAAGTGGTCGCGATGATCATCGCGGTGCTGGCGACGCTCGCGAGTCTCGTTGCTCTGCACCGTCTCGACTGCACCGACGGCCGCCGTGCCCGACGTTTCTTGCCGGCCCGCTGGTGGCGTTTCGGGGTCACCGACGCCGTCGTCATCGGCACGCTCGTATTGTGGCACTTCATCGGCGCGACCACCGCCGACGACGGGTACCAGTACACGATGGCGCGGTCGGCACAGTCGTCCGGCTACATGTCGAACTACTTCCGCTACTTCGGGGTTCCCGAAACTCCGTTCGGCACGCCGTACTACTACATCTTCGGCCTTCTCGACGACATCTGGAACGCCAGCCCGTGGGTGCGGCTACCGGCCCTCCTTGCGGGTGTCCTCACATGGATGGTGCTCAGCCGGGAGGTAGTCCCTCGCCTGGGGATCGCGGCGCGAACCAGTCGAGTGGCGCTGTGGACGGGCGCCTTCGGGTTCCTCGCCGTGTGGCTGCCGTACAACAACGGCCTGCGCCCCGAACCCATTGTCGCCGCGGGCGTGTTGCTCACGTGGTGCTCGATCGAACGGGCGATTGCAACCCGCCGCCTTCTGCCGGCCGCCGTCGCCATCCTCGTCGCAGCCGCGACGCTCTCGGTGGGCCCGTCCGGCATCATCTGTTTCGCGGCCTTACTCGCCGGAGCGCGGCCCCTGTTGCGCATCGTGGTCGCCCGCGCGAAGGCCATAGGGTACGCAGCACTGTTTCTACCGCTGGTCGCGTCCGGGACCGCGATTCTCGTCGCGGTGTTCGCCGATCAACCACTTGCGGTCGTCCCCGTCATGCAGGAGGCGCATGCCGTTGCCCTGCCGAACGAGAAGTGGTTCACCGAGTTTCTGAGATACCAGTGGCTGCTCAACTACTCGCCCGACGGCTCCCTGGCTCGCCGATTCGGCATCTTCACGATGTTCCTCGGCATCGCGGTCGCGACGCTCGCAATCCTCCGTAAGGGCGGGCGGATCCCGGGAGCCGCAGCCGGTCCGTCGCGGCGGATCGTTGGTATCACGCTCGGCGCCGTCGCCCTGATGATGTTCACGCCGACCAAGTGGACGCATCATCTCGGCGTCTTCGCCGGGCTCGCCGGCGCGCTCGCGGTGCTCGCCGCCCTCGCCGTGGGCACCGCCGTCCTGCGTTCCCCGCGCAACCGCGCACTGTTCGCGGCGGCCGTGTCGTTCGTCCTGGCCATGTCCTTCACCGGGACCAACGGCTGGTGGTACGTGTCGCATTTCAGCGTGCCGTGGTTCGACAAACCGCCGTCGATCGCCGGCACAGGGTTGGGCACCATGTTCTTCGGTGCCACCCTGGCGATGCTCGCGGTCGCGGCGTGGTGCCATCTCCGGGAGTCCGCCGTTCCCCGACCGGGTTCACGTGCCCGGTGGATCTGGGCCATGCCACCCCTCGCGATCGCCGCCGCCGCGATGGTGCTGTTTCAAGTGCTCTCGCTCGCGAAGGGCGCGGTCACGCAGTATCCGGCGTTCTCGCTGGCGCGATCGAACATCGACGCACTGCGCGGCCAGAACTGCGGACTCGCCAACGACGTTCTGCTCGAGGTGGATCCCAATCTGTCCATGCTGCGACCGACTTCGGGGAATGCCGCGACGGCACTCGCGGGGGAAACATCGACGGGCTTCACACCGAACGGTGTCGCGTCCGATCTCAGTGCCGACGCAGACGCGACGACGACCGCCGCGGCCAATCTCGTCGACTCCGACGCGGAAGCAACCCCGGCCGACGCCCCCGCCGGTACGGGTGGCGGGGAAGGTGCGATCGGTGTCAACGGCAGCACGGTCGCGCTGCCGTACGGGCTCGATCCGGCGACCACCCCGGTGCTCGGCTCCTACCGCCGCGGCGAACAGATCGCATCGACGTTGACGAGCGGGTGGTACGGCCTGCCCCCTGTCGGCTCGGACGGCACGCGCGGCGACCTCATCTCGATCGCGGTAGCCGGCCGCATCCGATCGGTCGATTCCGACGGCGTCGTCACGCCCGGACAGAACCTCGACATCGAATACGGCGAACGCCAGCCGGACGGATCGGCGGCGGTGCTCGGCCGGGCAACCCCGCTCGACATCGGCCCAGCGCCCTCATGGCGTAATTTGCGGGTTCCGCTCGACCAGTTGCCGGTCGAGGCCGACGCTGTTCGCCTGGTGGCATCCGACGACGACCGCGACCCCGACCAGTGGCTGGCGGTCACTCCCCCACGGGTCCCGCGCACACAGACGTTGAATGACGTCGTCGGGTCGGGCACCCCGGTGCTCGCGGACTGGGCAGTGGGGCTCCAGTTCCCGTGCCAGCAGCCGTTCTCCCACCTCGACGGTGTCGCGGAGGTGCCGCAGTACCGCATCCTCCCTGACCGTGGCGGCGCCGTCTCGACGAACAAGTGGCAGGACCATTTCGGCGGTGGCCCGCTCGGGTGGACCGACCAACTGCTGTCCGCACGAACGATCCCGTCGTATCTGAATCACGACTGGCGACGCGACTGGGGACAGATCGAACAGTTCACCCCGCGAGACGAGACCGCCGTGCCGGCGCAGATCGCCACGGTGACCGAGCGCCGATCGGGCCTGTGGAATCCGGGCCCGATGGCGCTGCAGTTCTGACGGGTCCCGAAGTGCGCTCGTCCCTACGGGCGCGGCTCGATGATCGCCGTGATCGCATCGATCTCGGCGCTGGGGATCGAGAAGTGTTCTGTGATAGCGACAGTGATGGTGTCGCGCCCGACAGTCATGTCGAGCAGGAAACGGGCGACGACGTCGGCACCCCACTCGCGGAACACGAGGTCCCGGATGCCGCTGATCGGCCGATACTGTTCGCCTGTTTCGAGCATCGAACGAATCTCGTCACCGGAATCGCCCGTACGCTTCCCGTTCTCGTAGCGATGACAATGTCGGGCGAGGCGGACCTTGCTCGCGTCGTGAGTGACGAGCGAGTCGATGTACTCACGCGCCATCGCCACGCGCGGGCTGTCCTGCGGGGCCGCGTCGGTCAGGTCGGCGATTCCGGTCAGCATGGAAACTGCCAAGTCACGCCGACAGATCAGCAGGTCCGGCAGGTACGGGTGCTCCTCGTTGTACCGCAGCGGGGTGCCGTCGATCCGCGAGCAGTGCAGACCCGCCGCGAGTGCCACCCCGACCGGGGCGGCCGAGTCCCACTCCCACTGCCCACCGGCGTGCACATAGGCGTCCGCGTCACCGCGGACGACGGCCATCGCCTTCGCGCCGGCGGACCCCATGGGCGCGACGTCGCCGCCGACCCGCTCCGCGAGGGCGTCGACGAACTCCGGAGGCCTGCTGTCGCTGACCAGGATTCGAGGGCGCAGCCGATCCGACGCCACCGCCCGCGTGCTTCCGCTGACGTACACCACGCCGAGCGCCGGCTGCGCGACCGCGGCGGCGGTGATGCCGCGGTCCCTCTCCCACAACGCGACGTGCACGGCCCAGTCGACACGTCCGGCAAGACCGTACTCTCGGGAACCGTCGAGCGGGTCGATGATCCACACACGGGGATTGTCCAGACGTGCACGGTCGTCGGCGGACTCCTCGGACAGCACCGCGTCACCGGGGCGGACGGCAGCCAGCCCCTCGAGTAGAAGGGTGTTGGCCGCCTTGTCACCGCGTCGGCCCAGTTCCTTCGCGGCGGCCTTGTCCAACGGGGTCGCCCCCAGTTCACGGGACCGGAGATCGAGTAGCAGGTTCCCCGCGCGGGCGGCGAGGTCGGCGGCGAGTTCAACGTCGTTGGTCACAGCCCCAGATACTCCATGATCCTGGCGGCCTGCGCGACGGGGTCGCCGTCCTCGGGCCGCAAGACGATCTCGGCGTTCTCGGGCACCTCGTACGGGTCGTCGACCCCGGTGAACCCGGTGATCTCCCCCGCGCGGGCCTTGGCGTACATGCCCTTGGGGTCCCGGGCCTCGCACTGCTCGATCGGGGTGTCGACGAACACCTCGACGAACGGCAGCCCAGCCTCCCGGTGCAGACTTCGTACCCGCTCGCGGTCCGCTCGATAGGGGCTGATGAGCGAGGCGACCGCAACGAGGCCGGCGTCCGCCAACAGTTGCGCGACGGCGCCGACACGCCGGACGTTCTCGGCGCGATCGGCCGCACTGAATCCCAGGTCCGCGTTGAGCCCGTGCCGCAGGTTGTCGCCGTCGAGCCGGTAGGCCGGTACTCCCGCCGCGACCAGCCGCCGCTCCAATTCGACGGCGACGGTGGACTTTCCGGAGGCCGACAGGCCAGTGAGCCACACCGTCGCTCCACGCGTGGCGCGCTCGTCGCGGGACAGCGCGGCCGAGTGCCACACCACCTTCGATTCCTTGAGGGTGGGGCCGGTGATCATGCCGGCGGCAACGGTGTTGCCCGTGGTGTCGTCGACCAGAATGAAGCTGCCGGTGACACGGTTACGCCGGTACGGGTCGAACAGCAGGGGCTGTTGGGTGCGCAGCTGAATGCGTCCGATCTCGTTGAGCTTCAACGACTGTGCGGACTCGTCGCGGTGCAGGGTGTTGACGTCGAGGCGGTAGTCGAGCCGCACCACCCGCGCCTTGGTGGCCCTCGTGGTGTGCAGCACGGTGTAGCGCGCGTCCTCGCTCAGACTCGACTGCTCGGCAAGCCAGCAGATCATCGCGTCGACCTCTTGGCCGACGAGCGGCCGATTGTTGGGCCGGCACAGCGTGTCACCGCGTCCGACGTCGAGGTCGTCGGCGAGTTGCAGGCACACCGCCGACGGTGCGAATGCCTCCCCGATCGGCTCGCCGCCCGGCCCCCAGATCGCGGAGATCGTCGAGGTGAATCCCGACGGCAGCGCGACGACCTCGTCTCCGGGCTTGAAAACACCACTGGCGACGGTGCCGGCGTAGCCGCGGAAATCGTGGAGGTCGGCGTCCGTTTGCTGCTGCGGGCGGACGACGTACTGGACCGGAAGCCGCGCATCGATGAGATTGCGGTCGGAGGCGATGTGCACCTCCTCGAGGTGGTGCAGCAGCGACGACCCCTCGTACCACGGCATGTTCTCGGTACGGCTGACGATGTTGTCGCCCTCGAGCGCCGACACCGGAATGAACGTCAGGTCGTGCACATCTAGTTTGGTCGCGAACTGACCGAACTCGTCCTTGATCTCCTCGAAGCGTTCCTGCGACCAGTCGACGAGGTCCATCTTGTTTACACACAGCACGAGGTGCGGAATGCCGAGAAGGGTGGACAAGAACGCGTGTCGCCGGGTCTGCTCGAGCACCCCCTTGCGGGCGTCGACCAGGATCAGCGCAAGATCCGCGGTGGAGGCGCCGGTGACCATGTTGCGCGTGTACTGCTCGTGGCCGGGGGTATCGGCGATGATGAACTTTCGCTGCGGGGTCGCGAAGTAGCGGTGCGCCACGTCGATCGTGATGCCCTGCTCCCGCTCGGCCCGGAGCCCGTCAGTGAGGAGCGCAAGATCGGTGTGCTCGGCTCCGCGTTCGCGGCTGCTGCGTTCGACGGCCTCGAGCTGGTCCTCGAAGATCGACTTCGAGTCGTACAGCAGGCGCCCGATCAGCGTGGACTTGCCGTCGTCGACGCTGCCCGCGGTCGCGACGCGCAGGAGTTGCCGGGTGTGCACCATCAGAAGTACCCCTCCTTCTTGCGATCTTCCATGCCGGCCTCGGAGATCCGGTCGTCCGCGCGGGTCGCACCGCGCTCGGTGATGCGGCTGGCCGCGACCTCGGTCACGACCTGCGCCGCGGTCGAGGCCGAGGACTCGACACAGCCCGTGCACGTCGCGTCTCCGACCGTACGGAACCGGACGAGTTCGTCGCGCGGTTCCTCACCCGGTAGCAGCGTCAGGAACCTCGTGTGCGCCAGCAGCATTCCGTCGCGTTCGACGACCGGACGGCGGTGTGCGTAATAGATCGGCGGCAGGTCGATGTCTTCCTCGAGGATGTACTGCCAGATGTCGAGCTCGGTCCAGTTCGACAGCGGGAACACCCGGATGTGCTCCCCCTTGCGATGCCGGCCGTTGTAGAGGTTCCACAGTTCGGGGCGCTGCGCGCGTGGGTCCCACTGACCGAACTCGTCACGGAAACTGAAGACCCGCTCCTTCGCGCGAGCCTTCTCCTCGTCGCGGCGGGCTCCGCCGAATACGGCGTCGAACCGATTCTCGCGGATGCCACGCAGCAGCGCGTGCGTCTGCAGACGGTTGCGGCTGGCTCGCGGTCCGGTCTCGTCGACCACTCGCCCGGCGGCGATGTCGTCCTCGACGCTCGCCACAACCAGCCTCAGGCCGAGGCGTCCCACGGTCCGGTCGCGAAACTCGATCACCTCGTCGAAGTTGTGTCCCGTATCGACGTGCATCACCGGGAACGGCAGCGGCGCCGGCCAAAAGGCCTTGGCGGCGACGTGCAGCATCACCACCGAATCCTTGCCGCCCGAGAACAGCAGGACGGGACGCTCGAAGGTCGCGGCGACCTCTCGGAAGATGTGGACCGCCTCGGCTTCGAGCGCCTGCAGATGGGACAGCTCGTAGCCCGGCGGGGATGTCAACGGGGTCACTCGTGGCTCCTCGCGGATATGCCGGTACATTTTTGTACCGGTCCGGTTCACAGACCAGCTATGGGGCGAGGATAGAGCCGGTCTGTCCCTCCGGTCAATGGCCCACCCGTCCGGTCCGCTGCCGTCCGGGCTGGGCACCGTTCGGTCTAAGCGCGGACGGGACGTCGCCCGCCGACCTCCGCGGTCACCGCGTTCGCGGCCGCCACGAGCGCCTCACCGCGCCGGGCGATCTCGGCGCCACTGATCGACGAGCCGACATCGAGGGTCAGTACCAGTGATTGATGACCGTCCGCGTCGTAGCAAGGGGCGGCGATCAGACTTACCGGGTACTCGACGTCGGCCTCCGTCTCACTGCCGAGGTAAACGCGTTCGCCGAGGCTCGAGACCATCTCGCCGATCAGCTCGCGGAGTTCTGGCGGCAGCTCTCGCCCGGCGACGCCCGCCATGAGGGAAAAGAGTTTTCGCCCGACAGGTGTGAGCCGCTCGACGAGGTACCCGACGCGCCGACAGTCGTCGACGACCCGCCCGAGCAGTTCCCGATCGAGCACGACAGGCAGGGCCGGCTCGCGGCGCAACCACGCCTCGAGCTCTTCGTCACCGTCCCAGATGACATACATGAGACCAACCGGCGGAGCGAACGGGTAGGCCTGGCCGACGCGGGCCGTGGTGCGCCCCAGCCTCATCCCCTGCGGGGCAACGGTCTCGAGAATCATGACCTGGTCACCCACGACCGCCGACGCAGTGCAGACCGCGTCGAACTCGGCGGCGAGCCGATCGAGTTGGACTCGAGCGATCGGACCGACAGCGAACCCGCGCTGCGCGGCCCGACCCGCCGCGATGAGCGCCGGCCCGAGTCCGTAGGTCTTCGAACCCGGGTCGCGGGTGAGATATCCGCCGGCCACCAACTCCGTCAGGATGCCGAGACAGGTCGGCTTGCTGATCGACAACGCACGCGCGAGTTCCGACAGTCCGAACCGTTGGTCCTCGCGCGCGACGAGGAAGTCGAGGACCTGCACCACTCGCTCGGTCGGCGGAGATCGGCGCCCGCTGGGCTCGGCAGGCTCGGCAACCCCTGAAGTCATTGACCACTCCTTGAAACACGTTCTATCGTCGGACAACACCAGATCTACCACTCAGGTACATATTTGTACCCTTGGACCGAAGGAGCAAGGTGTGCTGACGGATCCACTCGCCGAGGCCATCGCCGAGGCCGAGACACTCGTCAAAGAGGCCCCCCACATCAGGTCGGAGCAGGACCTCCTCGAGGGAATGCAGTACCTCGCGGGCGGCATCCTCGCGACCGTCCACGGTGCCTGGGCCACAGAGAAGACCCATCCGAGCTTCATCCAGGGCACCGGCCCGTTCATGAAGATGGGTCTCGACAACCCCGACACCCTGTACTTCGGCGCACGGATCAACGATGACGCGGAGTACATCGTGACCGGCACCCGGGGCACCACGGCCGACCTGAGCTTCCAGGTACTCAGCGGCAACTACACGAACGCGAACGTGCCCGGCAGCGAGATCGCCTTCGACGACCGAGAACTCCACATCGAGGACGACGGCACGTTCGTCGCAACCTTCGGCCCCGGGCCGGCGGACGGACGCCGGAACCACTTCACGCTCGCGCCGGGGTCGACCCAACTCGTGGTCCGCGAGGTCTACAGCGACTGGAGCCAGAAGCGCGGCACCATCCGGATCGAGCGTGCCGACAGGATCGGCGTGCCGGTGCCACCGCTCACGCAGGAGGAGACGCAAAAGCGATTCGCCCGAGCCGGCAAGGCTCTGGTCAGTCGCGTGAAGACCTGGCTGCAGTTCCCGCAGTGGTTCTACGACAACCTGCCGGTCAACACGATGACCGCGCCGCGACTGACCCCGGGCGGCCTGGCCACGCAATACTCGTCCGTGGGCCACTACGAACTCGCCGATGACGAGGCGATGATCATCACCGTCCCGAAATCCGATGCGCCGTATCAGGGTTTCCAACTCGGCAGCCTGTGGTACATCTCGCTCGACTACATCAACCATCAGACGTCGCTGAACAACGCGCAGGCTCAGGTCGATCCTGACGGGATGATCCGGATGGTCCTCAGTGAGCGGAACCCGGGCGTGACCAACTGGCTCGAAGCCCTCGGCCACCCGCGTGGATACCTGCAGTTCCGGTGGCAGCGGACGTCCCGGGAGTTCACCCCGGAGGACGGCCCGCGTGTCGAGGTGGTGAAGTTCGACGAGATCCCCGGGAAGCTCCCGTTCCACGAACACAACAAGATCACGCCGGAGGACTTCGCCGCCCGCATCGCGGAACGCCAGGCCGCCGTCGCCGACCGGATGATGGGGTAGAACCATGACAAACTTGCTGCAGGACAAAGTAATCGTCATTTCTGGTGTGGGTCCGGCGCTCGGCCGGACCCTGGCGCTGCGGTGCGCCGAGGCCGGCGCCGACCTGGTGCTGGCGGCCCGTACGCAGGCCCGCCTGGACGAGGTCGCCAAGGAGGTCACCGATCTCGGCCGGCGCGCGGTGACGGTGTCGACCGACATCACCGACGATGCCTCGGCCGCGCACCTGCTGGCCGCGACCACGGACGCCTACGGCCGGGTCGACGGACTGATCAACAACGCGTTCACGGTGCCGTCCATGAAGCCGTTCGCCCGCACCGACTTCCAGCACATCCGGGACGCGATCGAACTGACCGTGCTCGGGGCGCTGCGGCTGACCCAACTGTTCACCCCGGTCCTCGCGGAATCCAAGGGTGTGGTCGTGAACGTCAACTCGATGGTGCTGCGGCACTCCCAGGAACGGTACGGCAGCTACAAGCTGGCCAAGTCGGCACTGCTCGCGATGTCACAGTCTCTGGCTACCGAACTCGGACCGCAGGGCATCCGCGTCAACTCCGTTGCCCCCGGGTACATCTGGGGTGACACGTTGAAGAAGTACTTCGAGCACCAGGCGAAGAAGTTCGGCATCACCGTCGAGCAGATCTACGAGCACACCGCCGCGAACAGCGACCTGAAACGCCTGCCGACCACCGAGGAGATCGCCGACGCGGTGATCTTCCTCGCGTCGCCGATGGCGAGCGCGATCACCGGCCAGTGCCTCGACGTCAACTGCGGCGAGTTCCACCACTAGAACGGGGACCGAAAGAACACCATGACCGAAAGCACCAGTTCCGATCGCACGACGGTCGGCACCATCGAGGACCTGCACGCGTCCGCGACCCGGATGACCGGGCTCACCGACTTCGGCGTCGACGACTACACCGAGGCGCTCGGCGTCCTGCTCGAGTCCTACGCGCGGGACGAGGATCTGACGCCGTTCGGCAGCAAGATCTCCCGGGTGTTCCTGCGCGGTGCCCTCGTCGCCCGTCTGCTCAGCGAGTCCGCCTGGGCGCAGTTCCCCGAACACGCCGACGTGCGCATCGAGCGACCGATCTTCGTCACGGGCCTACCCCGCACCGGTACCACCGCGCTGCACCGCTTGCTCACGGTGGACCCGACGCACCAAGGCCTCGAGATGTGGCTGACGGAGATGCCGCAGCCGCGCCCACCCCGGGACACGTGGGAGTCCAACCCGGTGTTCCAGGCACTCGAAAACCAGTTCAGCCAGCACCACGTGGAGCGCCCCGAGTTCATGGGCGTGCACTACATGTCCGCCGGTGAGGTCGAGGAGTGCTGGCAGCTGCTGCGGCAGACCTTCAAATCGGTGTCATACGAGTGCCTCGCGAACCTGCCCACCTATTCCAAGTGGCTCGAGGGGCAGGACTGGACCAACGCATACGCGAGGCACAAGAAGAACCTTCAGCTGATCGGCCTGCCCGATCAGGACCGACGTTGGGTGCTCAAGAACCCGAGCCACCTGTTCGCGCTCGACGAACTGATGTCGGTGTACCCCGATGCGCTGGTCATCCAGACCCATCGTCCGCCGCGGACAATAGTGCCGTCGATGTGCAGCCTCGCCGAGCAGGCCACCGAGGGGTGGTCGAACAAGTTCCGCGGCGAGGTGATCGGCCGCAGCCAACTCGATCTGTGGGCACGCGGCCTCGAGGACTTCACATCCGCGCGGGCCAAGTACGACCCCGCCCAGTTCATCGATGTCGACTACAGCAGCTTCGTCGCGGACCCGCTCGGCACCGTCGAGGGGATTTACTCGCACTTTTCGATCCCCCTGTCGGAGCAGGCACACAGCGCGATGGAGGACATGCATGCCGAGAGTCGCTCCGGCAACCGCAAACCGGCGCACCGCTACACGCTCGAGGACTACGGGCTCACCCCCGAAGAGGTCGACGAACGGTTCGGGGACTACGCCGGCGCCTGACGTCTACCGGAGGTGAGCGCCCAGTAGGGCGTCGAGGGCCTCGGGCGCTTCCTCCGGGATCCAGTGACTGACCCCGGGCAGTACCTCGAACGTGTAGGGGCCGTCCACGTACTGGCCGGCAAGCCGTGCGCCGGCCTCGCCGAGCATCGCGTCCGCGTCGCTCCACACGTACAGGGTGGGCACGCGTACGCGGTTCGGCAGGGAGTGGGGTGCGGTCATCATCATCGCGCGGTACCAGTTCAACCCGCCGCGGGCACGGCTCCGATCCCGCATCGCGCCGAGGTCGCGATCAGCAGCGGCGTCGCTCATTCCACTGGAGATCAGATACCGCCGCACGGATCCGCCTGCCGCAAGAAGCTTCTCGGGGATCACTGGCAGCTGGAAGGCGAGGATGTACCACGACATCCGGATCTGCCGACGGGTGAGCAAAGCCCGGACGAAGGCCGCGGGGTGCGGCACCGAGAGCGCGGTGAGGGTCCGCACGAGATCAGGTCGCCGTGCCCCGAGCCACCACGCGACTGCCGCTCCCCAGTCGTGGCCGACCACGTGCACCGGGCCGCGCCCGATCCGGTCGATCAGCGCCTCCACGTCCGCGACCAACTCCGACGACCGGTACGCCCACCGCGAGCGGGGCCGCGCGTCCACCGAGCATCCTCGTTGATCGACCGCGAAGGTACGGAATCCCCGGGCGTGCAGGAGCGGAGCAAGGCGACTCCAGGAGCGAGAATCCTGCGGAAAACCGTGAAGCAGGACGACTGGGGCGCCCGCGACGGGTCCCTCGTCGCGCACGTCGAACGTCAGACCGTTGCGGGTGTACGTGGTGATGCGCTCGCCGGTGCCGGAGTCCATACAAGTTCCTCTCCCAACGCGAGCCGGGCACATTAGACATCTCAGCGGCCCGAGTCAACTACCCGTACCGGACAAACCGTCCTCCGTTGCATAGTTGAGACAAACCACCCGGTTACTGCTAGCTTTGACCGCCAGTGGCATTAGGCCACACTCAGGATCATCTCAAAGGAGTGACGAATGAACATCAACACGGTCAGTGCCGTCATCGAGCTCGTCTACCTGACCAACTCGCTGGTCGACACCCTGGGCGAGCTGGGGCTGCCCACGGGAAGCTGACCTCCAGGCACTCGTGCGGGCCGGATCCCCCCTGGGATCCGGCCCGCACGTCGTTCATGCACGGTGGGTACGCGAACCGGGCACTCGCACGTGGGAGGATCGGAACATGCCGACACCGTCACCGTTGCCCCTGGACCCGATCGAGGAAGCGCACCGACAGTGGACTGAGCACGGGTGGGGGGCGGTGGCCGACGGCATGGCCGCGGTGACGTCGGTGGTGCGCGTCCAGCAGATCATGATGGCTCGGGTCGAAGAGGTCCTCAAACCCTTCGGGCTGACGTTCTCACGCTACGAACTGCTGACACTGCTCACCTTCACCCGGAAGGGGGCGCTACCGATGGCCAAGGCCAGCGCCCGACTTCAGGTACACCCGACGAGCGTGACCAACGCGGTCGACCGGCTCGAGGCCGCCGGTCTGGTGCGCCGCGTGCCGCATCCGACGGATCGGCGCGCAACCCTCGTCGAGATCACCGACGAGGGACGTGAACTGTCGGTACGCGCCACCGAGGCACTCAACGGGCAGGTGTTCGCCGAGCCCGGCCTGGCACCCGACAAGCTCGACGCACTGATCCGCATCCTCACCGAACTGCGCCATCAGGCTGGTGATTTCGACACCGGCGACAGGCCCGGAAAGTGGCAGTGACCAACTGTCACTGACGAGCTCACAACACAGCCCGGCCCCGCACTGAAGCATGGGACCGGGCTGAGCCGTTACTAGTGGTGACCGAAGTTCGGACTTCGCTTCTCGTTGAAGGCGGCCATGCCCTCCTTCTGGTCCTGGGTCGCAAACGCAGAGTGGAACACTCGCCGTTCGAACCGCACACCCTCGGACAGTGTCGACTCGAACGCCCGGTTGACCGACTCCTTGACCATCATCGCGATCGGCAGGGACATGTCGGCGATTGTCGACGCGGTAGCGATGGCGTCGTCCATCAGGTCGATGGCCGGTACGACCCGGGAGACCAGCCCGGCGCTCTCGGCCTCCTCGGCGCTCATGGTGCGGCCGGTCAGACAGAGGTCCATCGCCTTGGCCTTGCCGATTGCACGGGTCAGCCGCTGCGAACCGCCGATGCCAGGAAGTACGCCGAGCTTGATCTCGGGCTGACCGAACTTGGCCGAGTCTGCGGCGATCAGCACGTCACACATCATCGCGAGTTCACATCCACCACCGAGCGCGTAGCCGGCGACGGCGGCGACGATCGGCTTGCGCGCCGCGGCGAGCCGATCCCACGCCGAGAACCAGTCGTCGAGGTACATGTCCATGAACGACTTGCTCTGCATCTCCTTGATGTCGGCGCCGGCCGCGAACGCGCGCTCGCTGCCGGTGAGCAAGATCGCGCCGATGTTCCGGTCCTTCTCGAAGTCCTCGACGGCGGCGACCACCTCCGACATCAGCTGGGCGTTGAGGGCGTTCAGTGCCTCTGGCCGGTTGAGTGTGATCATGCCCACGCGGCCGGTCCGTCCGACCCGGATGGTCTCGTAGTCCGTCATCGAGTGTCCCCGTTCGACCTGTCCCTGATGTCCCTGATGATCGCCGAGAAGTCCTCGCCGCCGTGCCCGGTCTCGTGGAACCTCCGATACAGCTCGGCGGCCCGTATGCCGAGTTCGCCGTCAACGCCGTTGGCACGCAACGCGTTCGCAGCCAGACCGAGGTCCTTGTCCATGAGCGCGGCCGCGAAGCCCGGCTCGTAGTCGTTGTTCGCTGGGCTCGCAGGAACCGGCCCCGGCACCGGGCAGTTGGTGGTCAGCGCCCAGCACTGCCCTGACGCGTTGGAGGCGACGTCGAACAGGGCCTGGTTGCTCAGTCCCAGCTTCTCCCCGAGCACGAACGCCTCGCTTATGGCGATCATCGACACTCCGAGGATCATGTTGTTGCAGATCTTCGCGGCCTGTCCGACACCTGCCCCACCGCAGTGCACGACCTTGCGTCCCATCGCCTCGAGCACCGGACTCACCGCCTCGAAGTCCTCGTCGGCACCGCCGACCATGAACGCCAGCGTGCCGGCGGACGCACCCATCACACCACCGGAGACCGGTGCATCGACACCGCGATGACCCGCTTGCTCGACGAGTTCGTGGGCGGTGCGGGCATCGGCGACGTCGATCGTCGAGCAGTCGACGAACAGCGTGCCCGGACGCGCGGCGGCGAGCAGACCTCCGCGGTAGAGGTCGAGCACGTGCTTGCCGCCGGGCAGCATCGTGATGACCACATCGACGTCGGCGGCGGCCTCCGCGGCCGACCCGACGACGGCGACGCCGGCCCGCGCAGCCACTTCCAGCGCGGCCGGGACGAGATCGAAACCACGCACGTGGTGTCCGGCCTTCACCAGGTTCGCGGCCATCGGTCCACCCATGTGGCCGAGGCCGACGAATCCGATGATGGTGTCTTTCTGGGTCATTCCTACTCCTCCCCACTCGCGAGCGCCGCGGCCAAACCGAGTTCGGACTCGCCGAGAGGCTCGAAGAATCGATCCACGTGTTCATCGGTGACCGCCTCGAGGGTCGACGGCGACCATCCGGGGTCCCGGTCCTTCTCTACCACCTGCGCTCGAATGCCCTCCACCAGATCATGAGAATCCAGGCACGCCGACGACACCCGGTACTCCTGGTCGAGCGCGTCCTCGAGACTGTCGAATTCACGCGCCTGTCGCAGCGCCCGCAACGTCACCTTCACAGCAGTAGGCGATTTCGTGAGAATCTGCTCGGCGGCCGTCCTGGCCTCCGGCACGTCGCTCGAGCGAAGGTTGGCGATGATCTCCTCGACCGTGTCGGCGGCGTAGGTCGCGTCGATCCAGCCGCGCTGCTCGGCCAGCTCCGACGCGGGGGGCGGCTGCGCGAACAGCGCGAGCGCGTCCTCGACCGGGCCGGTCGCGAGCACCTGTTCGAATTCCGCGAGTCGGCCCGACGGAACGAAGTGGTCGGCGAAACCGCAGTAGATCGCGTCGCCGGCCCCCAGTCGAGACGTCGTGAGCGCGACGTGGGTACCGAGTTCCCCGGGCGCATGCGACAGCAGGTAGGTTCCGCCGATGTCGGGGACGAATCCGATCCCGACCTCGGGCATTCCGATCTTCGATCGCTCGGTGACGATCCGCACATTGCCATGGGCCGAGATCCCGACACCTCCGCCCATCACGATGCCGTCCATGATCGCGACGTACGGCTTGCTGTAGCGCGCGATTGCGGCATTGAGCACGTACTCGTCCCGCCAGAAATCCTTCGACCCTTGCCCACCTGAGCGGGCGTCGTGGTAGATCGAGACGATGTCGCCACCCGCACACAGACCCCGCTCGCCGGCGCCGGTGATCAGTACGGCGTGGACCCAGTCGTCGGTGGCCCATTCGTGCAGCGTCGACGCCACCGTCCGCACCATCGTGTGGGTGAGCGCATTGATCGCCTTGGGCCGGTTGAGGGTGATGCGACCGAGACCGCCCACCCGCTCGATGATCACCTCGGCATGGTGGCTCGACGCCGTACCCTCCCCGCGCTGTCGGTCGTCTCCGCTCGTCGCGCTCACGCCGCCCCCGCCGGTCCAACGACCGCGCGGGCGACGACAACTCGCATGATCTCGTTGGTGCCCTCGAGGATCTGATGCACCCTGAGGTCTCGCACGATCTTCTCCAATCCGTATTCGGCCAGGTAGCCGTAGCCGCCATGCATCTGCAGCGCCTCGTTCGCGACCTTGAAACCTGTGTCGGTGGCGAAACGCTTGGCCATCGCGCACAACTCCACCTTGTCCGCAGTATCCGCGTCCAGAGCTGCCGCCGCCCGCCACAAGAGGGTGCGCGCGGCTTCGAGTTCGATCCGCATATCGGCGAGCCGGAACTGCAGCGCCTGCGACTCGACGAGCGCCGACCCGAACGCCTTGCGCCCCGCGAGGTAGGCGACGGCCTTGTCGAGGGCGACCTGTGCACCGCCGACCGAGCACGCGGCGATGCCGAGGCGTCCACCGTTGAGGCCCTTCATCGCGATGGGGAAGCCCTCACCTTCACCACCGAGCAGGTTCTCGGCCGGCACCCGCACCGCGTCGAGGATCACCTGTCGGGTGGGCTGCGCGTTCCAGCCCATCTTCTTCTCGTTGGCGCCGAACGACAGCCCGGGCGAGTCCTTGGGCACGATGAATGCCGAGATGCCGCGGGCGCCGGCTTCGCCGGTGCGGGCCATGACGATGTAGACGTCTGAGGTCCCCGCGCCGGAGATGAACTGCTTGACACCGGTGAGGAGGTATTCGTCACCGTCACGAACGGCCTTCGTGGACAACGCTGCCGCGTCGGATCCCGCGCCCGGTTCGGTGAGGCAGTAGCTGCCGAGATGTTCCATCGATGCGAGCGCGGGCACCCAGCGCCGGCGCTGCTCGTCGGTGCCGAACTCGTCGATCATCCACGTGACCATGTTGTGGATCGAGATGTATGCGGCGATCGACGGGCATCCGGTGGCGAGCTGCTCGAAGATGCGGACGCCGTCGAGTCGGCTCAGGCCCGAGCCTCCCACGTCCTCCCTGATGTAGATGCCGCCCATGCCGAGCGCCCCGGCCTTACGCAGCACGTCCACCGGGAAGTGTTTGGTCTGGTCCCATTCGATCGCGTTGGGACCCAGGCACTCCGCGGCGAAGTCACGCGCGGTGTCGCTGATCGCGCGTTCGTCGTCGGTCAGGATGAACACCGGCCGCTCCCCTACTTCATCGTCGGGATGACGAAGTGATCTACATGCTCTTTGACCCCGGAGGGCCAGCGCTGAGTGACCGTCTTGGTCTTGGTGTAGAACCGGACCGAGTCCGGGCCGTGCTGGCCGAGATCGCCGAAACCGGAGCGCTTCCATCCCCCGAACGTGTGGTAGGCGATCGGGACCGGGATCGGCACGTTCACACCGACCATGCCGGTGTCGACGCGTGAGCAGAAGTCGCGGGCGGTGTCGCCGTCGCGGGTGAAGATCGCGACACCATTGCCGTACTCGTGCTCGGACGGCAGCCGAAGCGCCTCCTCGTAGTCATGCGCGCGGACGACCTGCAGCACGGGACCGAAGATCTCTTCCTTGTATATCCGCATGTCCGACGTGACACGATCGAACAGTGTTGCACCGGTGAAGAATCCGTCCTCGTACCCGTCGAGCTTGAAGCCGCGACCATCCACGACGAGTTCGGCGCCCTCGTCGACTCCGGTCTGAACATAGCCGTTTACCCGAGCCAGGGCGTCGGCTCCGACGAGCGGACCGAAGTCGGCGGCCTCGTCGTCGGAGCGCCCGATCTTCAGCTTCGCCACTCGCTCGGCAAGCTTTTCGACCAGTGCATCCGCAGTCTGCTCCCCGACCGGCACCGCAACCGAAATGGCCATGCACCGTTCGCCCGCCGAGCCGTACCCGGCGCCGACGAGCGCGTCGGCGACCTGGTCGAGGTCGGCGTCGGGCATGACGATCGCGTGGTTCTTCGCGCCACCGAAGCACTGGGCACGCTTGCCGTGCGCGGTCGCGGTCTCGTAGATGTACTGTGCGATGGGGGTCGAGCCGACGAACCCGACGGCTTTGACCCGCGGATCGGTCAGCAGCACATCGACCGCATCCTTGTCGCCGTTGACGACGTTGAACACGCCCGGCGGCAGACCGGCCTCGAGGAACAGCTCGGCCAGGCGCAGCGGCACCGATGGATCCCGCTCAGAAGGCTTGAGCACGAACGCATTTCCGCACGCGAGGGCAGGCGCGGCCTTCCACAACGGGATCATCGCCGGGAAGTTGAACGGGGTGATGCCAGTGACCACGCCGAGCGGCTGACGCATCGAGAACACATCGATCCCGGCGCCCGCCGACTCCGTGTACTCCCCCTTGAGGAGGTGCGGGATGCCGGTGGCGAACTCGACGACCTCGAGTCCGCGCTGGATGTCACCTTTCGCGTCCGGGATGGTCTTGCCGTGCTCGGACGAGAGCAGCCGAGCGAGCGGTTCCATCTCGTCCTGGATCAGCTGCAGGAATCGCATCAGCACTCGTGCGCGGCGCTGCGGATTCCACGACGCCCATTCCTGCTGCGCCTCCGCAGCGCTCGCGATTGCGGCCTCGGTCTCGGGTCGGTCGGCCAACGGAACCCGAGCCTGCACCTGACCGGTGTTGGGGTCGTAGACGTCGGCGAATCGACCGGAAGCTCCTGGAATGCGCTTGCCGCCGATGAAGTGGGAGAGTTCTCGAACACCCATGTGCGAATCCACCCTTCTGTCGGGTCGGTAATTGCTTTGGTCAGCGCCCGCGTCGATCTCAATCGGCGCGATGGGGACGCATCACCCTCATATTCTTCGTTCATCCTATAGTTGGACGTCCAGGCACGTCCAGGTGTGAACCCGACAATCGCCCGAAGCCCAGATCAGAGCCCGAGTCCTCGGGGAGAATGACCATCCGAACGCCTGGTTTTCAGCAGTCACTTCCGGATGGAGATCAGCGATGGACGACCTGGGCGAACCTATTCTGGACACGATCGACCACCCCTTCTCGCGACGAGGCCTCCTCGGTGGCGCTGGAGCGCTACTGATCGCTGGCATGGCCGGTGCGGCCACCGAGGCCGCGGCGGGCCCCCGACTCGCGCGCTCGGCGTCGGGCAGCCTCCCTCACCGTCCCAACATCGTCGTATTGATCACCGATCAGGAACGCGAGCCCATGTACTGGCCGCAGGGGTGGTCCGAGGACAACCTGCCCAACCGCAAGCGCCTCGCCGACACCGGCCTGTCCTTCGACAACGCGATCTGCAACAGTGCAATGTGCTCGCCCAGCCGAAGCACGTTCTTCACCGGCCTCTACCCGGCGCAGCACGGCGTGACTGCGACCCTGACCGAGGGAGGAACGCTCTCCCCGACCGAACCGACTCTGCCGCTGGATATCCAGAACATGGCCAAACTGCTCGACTCCGCCGGCTACAACGTGCAGTACCGCGGAAAGTGGCACATGAGCAAGGGCGCCGAAGGCGGTGACCCGTCGAGCGCGGACCTTGCCGCCTACGGATTCCACGGATGGGTTCCGCCCGAAGGAGGCCAGGACACCAACCCCGACCACTTCGGCGGCGGATGCGCCGACCTCGACAGCGGCTACGCGGACCAGGCCGTCGACTTCCTACGTGGCGTCGACCCCGCCGACGACCGCCCGTTCGCGCTCATCGTCTCCCTGGTCAACCCGCACGACGTGCTCGCGTACCCGCGGACGTGGGACGCGATCAACGGCGACTGCGACAACTACGGTTCGGCCCCCGGCGTCTTCGAGCAGGGCATCGACCTGCCGCCGACGTACGGCGAGACCCTCGCCCTGAACTTCAAGCCCACACCCCAGATGCAGTCGCAGGTACTGCTCGCCGCCGGACTGGGCCCGCTGGCGGGAGAGCAGGCGGCCCGCAATTACATCAACTTCTACGCGTACATGCACAAGGTGGTCGACGAGCACATCGGCGCGGTCCTCGACGCCCTCGAATCCCGCCCCGGGATGCGGGATTCGACGGTCGTCGTCCGGATGTCCGACCACGGCGAACTGGGCCTGTCGCACGGTGGACTGCGGCAGAAGATCTTCAACGCGTACGAGGAAACATTGCGGGTACCCCTGGTGATCAGCAACCCGGTGCTGTTCCCGCAGCCCGTGCGCACCGGCGCCCTCGCCTCGCTTATCGACGTCATGCCGACACTCGCTACGCTCGCGGACGTGCCGGACCGCTCTGCGTGGGACTTCCGCGGCGTCGACCTCATGCCGATCGTCGCCGACGCAGCCGCGAACCCTGGTTCCCCCAGCACCGAGGTACAGGACGTCGTGCACTTCACCTACGACGACCAGAACTGCGGCGTCCCGAACGGGCAGAACATCGTCACCCAGCCCAACCACATGCGCACCATCCGGGACCACCGCTGGAAGTATTCGGTGTACTTCGATCCGGCCGGCGTCACGGCGCCACAGTTCGAGATGTACGACCTGGAGACAGATCCGCTCGAGCTGCACAACCGCGCCAACCCTCTGAACGTCGCCTACTTCGACCCGGCCCAGGCGGAACGGATGCACGCCAAGCTGTTCGAGGTCATGGAGCGGTGCGGGACGACGCCCGCCGTTGGTCTCGCGACGGTGCCGGTAGGGTCGTAGATCGCCAACGCGGCCACCACCCGCACCGCGCCACCGAGGTGGCCGCGCCGGGAAGCGGAGAACGGTTAGACCCCGAACATGATCAGGTTCGCGATGCCGACGAAGAAGTTCCATACATCGGCCAGGCTCTGGGAGATCACCCCTACGAGGGCACGCGCCGGCTCCGGCCACCCGACAAAGGGATTCGTCCCCCCCGGCGGGCTGGCCTTCGCGACTCCGCCGCCAACAAACAGGCCGCCAACGAGGAGAAGGACACCCAGGGACACGGCAGCTGCAGCGGCTCTGATCTTGTTCATGCCGGATACATCCGACCGGAGAGTCTGCGCGTTACTGCCAACGCCACGTGGCGAATTCGACCCCGAGTTGGAGGCGGGAGTCCCCCAGCGCCGTATACAGTTCGGCCATGTCCACCCAGACGACGGGGAGTGTGGTCGACACATATTCCGAACCGAACATCGAGTCCTGTGCGCTGATCACGATCGATGTGCAAACAGACTTCTCCCGCGACCAGGGCGCGGCCTATGTCGAGGGGACGGAACCCCTTCTTCAGACCATGGCGAAGATCGTGACGGCGTTCCGTCGCGCGGGTAGGCCGATCGTGCACGTGGTCCGTCTGTACGAGCGGGACGGTAGTAACGCCGAACTGTGCCGGCGCAACCTCGTCGCCGACAGTTCCGGGATCGCCGCTCCC
Organism: Rhodococcus xishaensis; assembly: GCF_004011825.1. Lineage (GTDB taxonomy): Bacteria > Actinomycetota > Actinomycetes > Mycobacteriales > Mycobacteriaceae > Prescottella > Prescottella xishaensis. The sequence goes on from NZ_RKLO01000003.1 coordinate 50,461, forward strand.
GGCTCCGAGGGGAGCCAGCTGGACGTCGCGCTCCGCCCCAGCCCGGACGTCGCACTGGATCCGGAGTTGCTGCTGCGGGGCGAGTTCCAGAAGATCGCGGACAACGAGTGGCTGATGTTCAAGCCACGGTGGGGGGCGTTCTACGAGACGAACCTTCGCGCACATCTCCACCAGTTGGGCGTGGACTCGCTGGTGTTCATCGGCGCGAACTTTCCGAACTGCCCGCGCACGAGCATCTATGAGGCAACGGAGCGCGATTTTCGAGTGGCGATGGCGAGTGACGGCATCTCGGGGACCTACACCCGAGGTCTGGAAGAGTGCCGGGGTATCGGTGTCCGGGTCATGTCGAGCGACGAAATCTGTCGGTGGGTCGAACCAAGGCTGGTCGCCGAATCTCCCTGAGAGAATGGACATCACGCTCATGCCGGCGACATTCGATGGGCCGATCGGCAGCGGGGGACGCGCCGCGTGTCGCGGCTGTCAACGTCGGGGCTGATCGCGAAGCCTCGGATACCTGCTAAGTGCTTGTTCCTGTTCGCTGCTTCCGGCCGGGTAGAAGCCCGAGACCGCACCGTTGTCGCTGCTCGTCGAACAACACCCGGTCGGTCGGATGGAACACCGCATGCCGCACCATGCCCCCAGCGTAGGTTTCCTCGTCGGAAGCGGGCGCGCCGCGTTTCTCGTCGGCGAACAGGCGCTGAAGGTGATCCGAGGCACATTGGCCGTCTGTAACGCCGTCGATCCCTACCCCGACAACTCGGACGTCTACGACACATCTTCGGGGATGATCAGATGAAGCGTTCGGGGTTCGTTGTCGCTGGTGTGCTGCTGGCTGTCGGATTGGGCGGTGTCGCCACGCCGACAGCAACCGCTCTGGGTTCCAATACCTCGTCAGAGGAACGACCCTACAGTGACGAGTTCCGCCTCCCGTGGGAGCCGGCCACGCCGACGACCACTCCCGTACTCAGTCCGTTCGGCACAGCCGACATCTACTGCTGGTATGCGGGCGGCTTCACCGGGGTGTATCAGCTTGACCCGTGGGGTAACAAGCACCGCCTCGCGAGTGGCATGGGCTACTTGGGGAGCGCTGCCGCCAGCGTGAGCAGCGTGCCCCTGCTGGCCCTGCTGCCTCTGCCGTTCTACGTGTGGGATCTCACAACCCTCTGACCGGGGTTTCACGCGGACAACCCTGCCGCGGACCACACACCAACCACTCGATCTGCCCAACTACCCACTTGGAAGGTTCCACCTTGCGAAAGCGACTCACTACGATGGCCACCGGGCTGACCTGTGCAACAGTGGTATTCACTGCCACTGGATGCGGGAGCACCGATGCTCAGTCGGCTGAGGCCACTGCGAGTGCGCCGGTAACCTCGACCACGACCGCAGCGCCGCAGAGTTCGACCACCACCTCTGTAGCCGCCCCTACCGCAACAATTCCCGCAGACGCAACTGAACCAGCGCCGAATTCGAACCCGACAATCCCTACCGATGCGGCCCCGCAATCGTCGCAAGCCTCGACATCGGCAGACCTGCTGCTGACCGACGTGCGGGTCGGTCAGCATCCGGGCTTCGATCGCGTGGTCTATGAGTTCGCCGGTACGGGGACGCCGGGTTGGCGTGCACGCTACGTCGACGGCGCCTTTCAGGACAACAGTGGCAAGCCGATCTCTGTGGCAGGAGACGGAATTCTGCAGATCTACATCAACCGAATTGCGTTCCCCTCCGGCGACACCGAAACCGGTTCGTTTCCCTTGGTCCCAGGAACACCGGGGGGCGTAGTGACCGAGGTGCGGGAAGGAGTCAGCTGGTCCGAGGGTGACATGCAGTCGTTCATTGGTACTGCTCGTCCCGAACGCCCGTTCACGGTCTTCACGCTCAGCGAGCCTACCCGGGTCGTCGTCGACATCGCCGCGTGAACCAGTCTGGATTCAACTAGGGCTGGTATTGCCAATCCAGTCGACCGTCGACGATGTCCGGCGCCCATCCTCCGTGAAAGGTGCTACCGGCCTCGAGACTGTCGGCCAGGTCAGTGAGCATGGCACTCAGCGATACCCAGCGCGGACCGGCGTCGTCGGCACCGACCTTGTCGAACTCGGTGACGCAGCCATGCAGGGGTCCGGGGCGGGTGTCGACGAAGAGCAGGTTGCCGTCCCTGCCCGCGAAGGGAATGAACGCGGGTAGGAAGGTTCCGGCGGGCTCACCCGCCGAACTCTCCTCCGCGGATTCGGCACCCATCTCCTCGTCGATCTCGCCCCACACCTCGAGCTCCATCTTGCGTTCGTCGACGAGTCGGTCGAGATCGAACAGCTCGTGCGCGGGCAACAGCAAACACCAGTTCTCGCTCCCGATTCCGTCGACGTGCTCGAAGAACTTGACCAGTTCCGCGGGCCAGGTGGCACCGGTGGACTTGGCTGCTTCGGCAATGCGTGTCGGCTGAGCACCGCTGATACGGACGGAAGCCAGGTGGCTGCGCATCCAGTCCGCGATCCGGGTCCACTGCTCGGTGATCGATCCGGCTGGCGTCGATGACAGGGCTGGGGTCGATGACAGGGCTGGGGTCGATGACAGAACGGAGGCTGTCGTTGCCGGGGCGACTGAAAGCGACGCCTGCTCCCGCTCTCGGTCCAGTTGCTTCCGCTCTTGGTCGCGTCGCTTCCGCAGTTCGATGGCCTCTTCGATACGCGCACGCAAGACCTCGTCAGACAGATTCGGGTCGTCGAACCCACTCACCAGACCGAGGTCATCTCCGAGTTTTACATACGCCACCGGGTTGATCGTCTGCCCGTTCTCGTCCCGGATCACTTCTCGTCCGGCGCCAATGGCTTGGGCCAGTGCCGACTCGCGGTCGACGGCAGTCCCGCTACGGCTCACCGTGTTTTGGTTCGCGAGATTCCAGCACGACACCCACCACTCCATCGTCGAGTTTCCCTCCAGCCAATTCGAGTGCGTCGACCCTATCTGCGCTGCCGGGCGTGGTCGGACTCTGGTTCCTACATGACTCTTGTCCCTACAAGACGGAGCACACTCGGCGGGCGTATGCATAGGGCCTGATGCGGCTCAGCGCCGACGCCGGACCGCGCTCCCCAAAGCGCGGTAGCACTCGTCGAGGTCGCGCAGGGCCTTAGCCACCGCCGCCTGGTCTTCGACACCCTCACGAAGCACCTTTCGCAACAACATCGTGTCGAGATCATCCGGGGCCGAAGCGAACTCGACCTCAGGCAGGTCCGCGTAGCTGACGTCGTCTCCGAAGTGGTCGTCGCCGAACTGGCGGGCGCCGCCCGCTGGTGACTCATCCTCGCCGCCGACGGCACGGATGAGTGTGTCGAGGTCGAGTCCGCGCACCGCGAGCATCGTGATGGGATCGCGGTCGACGCGTTCGGCGAGTAGGTACGCGACCGCGGCGACATGCTTGCAGGGCCACTCAAGGTCGGGGCAGGTGCAGTCGAAATCGAGCTCACGCCCGCCGTCCGGCGCCAGCATGGGTGCAAGTTCCTGCGGCACTGCCCCGGCGGCGAGCGCGGCGAGCAGTCCGGGTGTCGACCGGACCGTGTCGACCAGCTCGGCGGTGTGCTCGTCGTCGAGGGTCCCCAGCGTCAACACCGCAGTGAACGGTGCGATCTGGCTACCCTGCACCTCGCCTGTGACCCGTCCGGCCGCGATGTCGAGGGCGACGACCTGGCCCCCGCGAGCGTAGGTGCGTCCGCGGCTGAGCCGGCCGCTGTCACCGACCTGTTCGAGCACGTCGATCAGGGCGCGCCCCCACCATCCGCGCGCGAACGCACCGCGCTTGGACGCGGCCTCGACGCCGCCGACCACGGGCCGGCGTTTGCCGAACTCTGAGAAATCAGGGCGTCCCCGCTGCGGGCTCATTCGCCGACCGCTTCATCGCCGAGCGTCAACAGGTCGTGGAGCTGATCGGTGCTCATCTCCGTGATCCATCGCTCACCGGTCCCGATAGCAAGATCCGCGAGCTCCTGCTTGTTCGAAATCATCGCGTCGATCCGCTCCTCGAGTGTGCCGACGCACACCAGCTTGCGGACCTGGACGTCGCGGCGCTGACCAATCCTGAAGGCTCGATCGGTGGCCTGGTTCTCCACCGCTGGATTCCACCAGCGATCCAGGTGCACAACGTGATTAGCTGCAGTCAGATTGAGGCCCGTTCCGCCGGCCTTGAGTGAGAGCAGCATGATCGGCGGTCCGCCCGTGCCCTGGAACCGTTCGACCATCCGGTCGCGGCGTGCCTTCGGGACGCCGCCGTGCAGGAACGGCACATCGACACCGAACCGCTCCGACAGGTAGGGCTCCACGAGATCCCCGAACTCCCGGAACTGCGTGAACAGCAGGGCTCGCTCACCGTCTGCGGTCACCGCGTCGAGTATGTCCTCGACGAGACCAAGCTTGCCGGACCTGTGCCGACCGCGGCGCAACACCCCGGACCCGTCGCCCAGGAAATGCGCCGGATGGTTGCACACCTGCTTGAGCCGGGTGAGCGCGGAGAGAACCGCACCCTTGCGCTGCATGCCCTCGGTGTCCTTGATCTTCTTGAGCATGTCGTCGACGACCGCCCGGTACAGCGCGGCCTGCTCGACAGTGAGGTTCGCCCGCACCGTCATCTCCTGCTTGTCCGGCAGATCTGAGATCACGGCGGGATCGGTCTTGACGCGCCGCAGGATGAACGGCGCCGTCACTGCCCGCAGCCGTGAGACGGCGGCCTCATCGTGCTCGCGTTCGATCGGTACAGCGAACCGGGCCCGGAAGGCCTGTGGGCTGCCGAGCATCCCGCGGTTGACGAAGTCGAGGATCGACCGCAGCTCGTCGAGCCGGTTCTCTACCGGGGTTCCGGTGAGCGCGACGCGGTGCTCTGCCGGGATCGCACGGGCCGCACGTGCCTGTGCGGTTGCCGAGTTCTTGATGTGCTGCGCCTCGTCGAGCACCACCCGGCGCCACGTTTGCTCCCCCAGCACTGCGGCATCGCGGGCGAGCAGCGAGTACGTGGTGATCACCAGATCGCTGGTTCGTACCGCGGCGGCCATCTCCTCACCGCGGTTGCGGTCGGCGCCGTGGTGCACGTGCACCCGCAAGTCCGGGACGAACCTGGCGGCCTCGCGCTGCCAGTTGCCCACCACCGACATCGGGCACACCAACAGGGTCGACTTACCGGACCGCTCGTGGGCGAGCAGAGCGAGCAGCTGCAGCGTCTTGCCGAGACCCATGTCGTCGGCGAGGACGGCGCCGAGTCCGGCCTCGCTCATGAACGCGAGCCAGTCCAGGCCTCGCTGCTGGTAGGGGCGCAAGCCGGCCTGGAGGCCGGGCGGTTTCGGGACCGGCGACGGTTCGAGGGTGCCGTCGAGCAGGGTGCCGACCCACCCGGTGGCCTCTACCTCCTGCACCGGGACCGGTGGCCGTTCCGCCTCGGTCAACTGACCCAGCAAGCCGCCCAGCGTACCCTCGGCACCCGAATTCCGTTGCGTCACGTAGCGGGCCGCCTGCGCGAGCACGGCTGCGTCCGCCTGCACCCACTGGCCCCGCAGCCGCACCAGATCGCTCTGGGTGTTCGCGAGCCGGGTCAGCTCGTCCGCGGTGAGAACCATGTCACCAAGCGCGAGTTCCCAGTCGTACCCGATGATCTCGTTCATGCCGACCGCGCGTTCCTCTGCGGCGGGTGCCGGTGGCGACGACACCCGAACACGCAACGACGGCGAGACCACCGCCCACGCCCGGGGTAGGAGCAGAGTGATGCCGGAGTGCTGCAGCGCCCGTGCTCCGTGCAACACGAGGTCGGTGACGACGGCCGTCGGCAGCAACAGATCGAGGCCGTCCGGGTCGGAGGGCAGGTCCCGGAGCCTCGGATAGGCCGCGACGGCGGCGGCGAGCTTGCGGACCCCGACCTCGAGCAGCCGGGCTTCGGTGCGGTGCAGCAGGATCGGCGACGGCGCCTCTCCCTCGGGTCGCAGGCAGACCTGCAGCCGCCACAGGGCGTCGTCGTCGGGGTCGGTCTCGGGGTCGGGCTCGACTAGCCGCAGCACCAGTTCAGGCTCGTCGACGGTGAGACTCTCCCGCCAGGCATCGAGCCCGGTCGCCATCCGGTGGTTGCCATCGTCGTACGGTTCGCCGCGAAGCAACGCCCGCAGCAGCGGGTGCTCGGAGTCCCGGTCCCCCAGCAGATGCCGCACCACCGCATCGGCGAGTTCGCCGACGAAGTCGTCGAGGATCTCGCGCGGAGTGCCCTCGAACCGCTGCACCGGCGGCATCGCGGCCGCCATCTCGGCCAGCCACGCACGCTGGCGCTCGCCGCCGAGCAGTCGCCACCTGGGCCACCAGTGCCCCTCCGTCCGGCACAGTTCGGGTACCACACGTCCGGCCCGCGCCCACGTTTCGACACCGCGCGCCACATGCGTGAGGTAGCGCAGGTCCCCCGAGACGTCACGGGCGTCGTCGGGGACCGCTAGCAGGACATCGGCGGCCTCGGCCGGCGCGAGCGCAAGTACAGGTACCCGTTCCGCACGCACCCCGACCGCGTCGGGAAAGTGGATCGTGTGGTGCCTGCGGAAGCGGCGGCGCAGGACGTGCCCGAGCGGTTCGGGCAGATCGAGCAGATCGGACCCAGGACCTCGCCACAGCAGGAGACCCGCCCCCGGCGACCAGAGCCCGTGCAGCATGCGGTCCATCCAACCAGCCGCCGCCGACATACCTGGAGTTCACCCCGCCACCAGGCCATACTAGGCGCAGGTGGAAGGCGGGGTGCTGGACATGACGATCATGCTTCAGGTCTTCGAACAGGTGTACTCGCCCACGACACCCTGGCAGCACCGCAAGATTGCGTTCATCGATGCCGACCACATCGTCGCAATGCGACTCGACGGCCAGTCCGGAGTGTGGCTCGACGTCACCAAGCAGGGCGAATCGCACCGGTTGGCCACCACACGGTCCGCGGCGGAGGCCTGCTACTTCCTGCTGAGCGTCTTCGGCAAGATCGCCGAATGCCAACAGAAGGGCGGATCGTGGATCATCGGGCACGACGGCTTCGACGCCGCCACGATCCATGCCGCAAAGTTCCCGCTTTCCTGACATGCGCTGTCGGTGCCGTCCGGCACACTGCCACCGACTGGTGTGATCGGGAGGGGCAGTCATGGGGGGATTCAGTCGATGGGGGTATTGACGAGGGTCGCGCTGTGCGTCGCGGCAGCCGCGCTCGCATTCGGGTTTTCATCGTGTGCCCTCGGTCCGGACGCGCCGGGACCGGCCCCGGGCAGCCCCTCCCGAGCGGCCGTCGACGACCTGCTCGCCCGGGTCGCGGTCGTGCCGGTGCGGCCCGATGTTCCGGGCTACGAGCGTGGTTGCCGGGCCGGTCAGGCATGCGTGTTCGGGCCGTCCTGGTCCGACGACCACTCGGGCCGCGGCGGCCACGACGGCTGCGATACTCGCAACAACGTGCTCTCGGTCGACCTCACCGACGTCGCCTTCCGCCAAGGCAGCCACGACTGCGTCGTGGTGTCCGGAACGCTCGCCGACCCGTACTCGGGCCATCGGATCGATTTCACCAAACAGGACGCGAATTCCGTGCAGATCGACCACGTGTATCCGCTCGCCGCGGCGTGGGACTTGGGAGCTGCCGCGTGGTCACCGGAGCGACGCCGCGACTTCGCGAACGACACCACCTACAACCTGCTTGCGGTCGGTGGGCCCGAGAACCAGGCCAAACGCGACAGCACACCGTCGGAGTGGCTGCCACCCGAGCCCGCTAACCACTGCTTCTACGTCGGCAAGTATCTGAGCGTCGCGGTGCGCTACGAGCTGCCGATCACCGCCGCAGATCGCGACACGATCGAGACTGTCGCGACGAGGTGCCCGTGACGAGTCAGCCACATGAGCGCGTACCGCCGATTAGCGTGGACGAGGTGAGCCGCACGATCACCGAAGCAGTCACGAAGGACACCCGGCTGTGCATGTCGCTGTCGGGTCGGCCGAGCAACATTGGTACCCGCTTCCACAACTACCTCTACGACGAACTCGGCCTCGACTTCGTCTACAAGGCGATGACGACAACCGACCTGGCTTCCGCGATCGGCGGCATCCGCGCCCTCGGGATCCGCGGATGTGGGGTGTCGATGCCGTTCAAGGAGGCGTGCATCGAGCACGTCGACGTGGTTCATCCGTCGGCGTCCGCGATCGACTCGGTGAACACGATCGTCAACGAGGACGGCGAACTTCACGCGTACAATACCGACTACCAAGCCGTCACCGATCTCCTCCGCCGGGCGGAACTGAGTCCCGACCTTGCAGTCGCTGTCGCGGGCAGCGGCGGAATGGCAAAGGCTGTCGTAGCAGCTTTGCGGGACAGCGGATTCCACTCGGTCACCGTGGTCGCACGCAATCAGCAAACTGGGTCTGCGTTGGCGCAGACATACGGCTTCGAATGGCGGCCCGACCTCGGCGAGGCGCGCCCTCAACTACTCGTCAACGCCACCCCGATCGGCATGGCCGACGGACCCGACCGCGAGACCGCGCACGGACTGCCGTTCCCCGAGGCCGCGGTCCTCGCGGCGAGGTCGGTGTTCGACGTGGTCGCGACCCCACCGGACACCCCGCTGGTCCGAATGGCCACCTCGCACCACAAGACCGTGATCACGGGCGCTGAGGTGATCGCGCTGCAAGCGGCCGAACAGTTCGCGCTCTACACCGGGGTACGGCCGACCTCCGACCAGATCCGGCGAGCGTCCGAATTCTCGAGGTCCTAGATGTCGGAGAAGTCGCAGCTGCCGCCGAGCGAACCGGACGAGTCACCGAGTGAATCGGACGAGTCACCGAGCGCCCGTCTGGCACGCAACTTCGCTGAACTCTTGCAAGAACTCCGCGTTCAACAGGCAGGCGTGCAGATCCTGTTCGCGTTCCTGCTGGCCATCGTGTTCACCGAGCAGTACCCGGAACAGTCTCTGTACGTGCGGGGCCTGCACCTGGTGACGATGCTGTGCGCGGCTGCGTCCTCGGTGCTGCTGATCGCCCCGGCGGTGTGGCATCGCATCCTGTTCCGGCAACAACGACGCGAGGACATCCTGCGACAGGCGAACCGGTGCTCGCTCGCCGGCTCGATCTTCCTCGCGGCGACAATGATCGGGACGGTGCTGATTGTCGCCGAGCTCGCGGTCGGCGGCTGGGGTGCGAAGCTCATCGGGTCGATCACGGCGGTCGTGTTCGCCGGGTTGTGGTTCATCGTGCCCGCGTTCCTCCGGCACGACGACGAGCTTCGGTAGACGGCTCCGGGGCCGCTGACGTCGAGTCGGAGATGGCCCGCCGGGGCCTCAGCGGCCGGTGGTCGTGGAAAGCGATCGTCTGCTACTGGAAGGCCGATCGGACGAACTCTGTGGTGTCGGGCAGGGAGGCAGGCATCGTCGTGAGGTGACCGTCCGGGTACGTGCGGAATACGAAGTCCTGGCCGGCGGCCGTCAGCTCCGAGACCAGCACGAACGTGAACCCCGCGGGGACGACATCGTCGAAGAGCCCCTGTCCGATGAACAGTGGGCGGTCGTAGCCGGTGACGGGCACGGCCACCGAGTGCTGCAGCGCCGCCTGCATTGCGGGATCTGCCAGCGGCCGTGACAACAATTGGCCGATGGTCACGTTCCCGAATTGGGCCTGTGCATCCTCGTAGCAGAGCGACTCGAGGCGACCGAGAACGTCGAGGCCGACCGGGCTCAGGTAGCTGTCGACGTTCAGCTCGGGATGCGCGGCACGGAGGCCGACGAGCCCGTATCCCACGAACACCGTGCTCCCGGTGAGCGGCAGCGGTGGAAAGTCCGGGCCCGTCACCGGCGCCAGCTTCTCGAGGTTCGACGGAGCCCCGGTTGCGACGGTGCCGCGAAAGTCGAGTTCGGGCGCATACCGGGTGGCGATCGACGCGGTGGCCAGGACCGCGTGACCGCCCTGCGACTGCCCGAGCGCCACCCACCGGTCCGACAGGGACGGTGTCACGGCCCGGCCCGCACGGACCATGTCGATCACACTGTGTGCCTCCGACGGTCCGTCCAGGTACGGATGGATCCCCGGCGTCCCCAGCCCGACGTAGTCCGTTGCGACGATCGCATACCCCTCCTGGAGCCAGGATTCCAGATACGGGCCGGCGATCTGCCCTGTGACAGTCGGCGCGCAGGCGTCGGCGACGCCGACGGTGCCGTGCGCCCACGAGACCACCGGCCAGCCGCCGGGTGGGGGATCGCCCGGCGGCAGCAGGACTGCCCCGGTGCTCAGCGCCGGCCGACCCTCGGGGCCGATGGTCCAGTAGGTCACGTACGAGCCCGCGGCGACACCTTGGGGCAACGCACCGGGCGGCATCGGCGAGGAGGTGACGACCGTGCCTGGGGCGTCCAATGCGGTCTGCGCCCGGACCGGGGCCACCAGCAACGACAGGCCGAGCACCAGCGCGACGGTGATGCCTGCCAACCGACCGAGTGGTGATCTCATCGCGCAGTCCCTGGGCCACCACGACCGCCCCTCCGACCGATTGGCCGACACGGCGTGGATCCCTCCAGTGTGCCTGCTAGACGGTGCGGCTGACTGCCCAGCCAGACTCGAGGCGCTATCGTCTGATTTCATGGCAGCCCCCGCCGAGCCCGAGCCTCGCGCCGAGGCCTATCCCGCGTTGTGGCCGGTACCTACGCGCTGGGCCGACAACGACCACTACGGTCACGTCGACAGCATCGCCTACTACTCCTACTTCGATACCGCAGTCAACGGGTGGCTCATGGCCAGCACCGGCCTCGACATCCGAGAACTGGCGGCAATCGGGATCGTCGCAGAGACGTCGTGCCGGTTCGTGCGCGAACTCTCGTTCCCAGATCAACTGCACGTCGGACTCTCCGTCGAACACCTCGGGACGAGCAGCATCGTGTATGCGCTCGCGATCTTCCGGGAAGAGTCCGACGGAATCCTCGAGCTAGCGGCCACCGCGCGGTTCGTTTACGTCTACGTCGACCCCGATACCCGTCGACCGGTCCCGATTCCCCCCGAGATTCGCAGTGCCGCAAGCCTGATCGTGGTATCGGAAGACTAGACCGGTCCGGTTCAGGCGAGCCCGACCTCGTCGGCGGTGGCAACCGCGCGGCGGACGATCCCGTCGATCATCTCGACCGACGGCCCACCACTCGAGGCCAGGTTCCGGGGGTCGTCGATGGTACGGCGCAGCGCTCCTTCGGCGATGATTGCAAGCTTCCACAATGCGAGGACTTGCCAGAAGCCCACGGCCGACACGTCCCGCTCGGTTTCACGGACGTAGACGTCCACCAGTTCCTCCGGTGTCGGGAAGCCCTCGAGAGTCGAAACGGTGAACGGTCCGGGTGTCCGGTCGCCGCGTTGCGGCCAGAACGCGAGCAGGCAGCCGAGGTCGGCAATCGGGTCGCCCAGCGTGCACAACTCCCAGTCGAGCACCGCGACGACGTGGCAGTCCTCGGGCGAGATGATGACGTTGTTGAGGTGGAAATCACCGTGTACCAGGGTGGTTTCCGTCTGCCGCGGGATGTTGCGCGACAGCACCTCGGCGAGCGAGTCGACGTCGGGTAGATCCCGTGTCTTGGACTGTTCCCACTGCGTGGACCACCGTCGGAGCTGGCGCGTGGCATAGGGTTTGGTGCTGGCGAGGTCGAGCAGACCGGCGAGTTCGAGATCTACGCGGTGGATGCGCGCGAGCGTCGTGGGTAGCGACAGCCCTATCGCGCGGCGCTGATCGGGCGTGAGCTGTTGCGCCGCCGCCTCGTCGTCGATCACGATTCCGTAGACATAGCTCATCAGGACCAGCGGTGTGTCCGTGACCGCCGGATCCGTTGTGAGACTGATCATTTTCGGGACAGGCACATCGGTCCCCTGGACCGCTGACACAATTCGGTACTCGCGTTCGACATCGTGCGCCGATATGAGCAGCCGCCCGAACGGCGGCCTGCGCAGTACCCAGCGGCCGCCTCCCGAATCACGCACCGCGAAAGTGAGATTCGACTGGCCACTCCCGATCCGCTCGAACGACAGCGGCATGAGCGCGCCGACTCCGAGTTCGGCGATCCACATCGAGACGGCATCCTCGTTCAGGCCGACAACGCCCATTTCGCATCACTCCCCTGCCGCGTCTCGTGCGTTCGTCCGGACAGCGAAAACCGACTACTTGGCGAATCTTTCGATCGACGCCCCTCACCGCTTGTCCGAAGATGCTACCGTCCGCGTGCCATCAGACGGGTATCGCGGACGCTGCGGAGCGATCACTGACGCGCAGTACGCTCGAGCAGCGGCGCGGTCCGCGGAACCACCAACTCGCGCATCACCAGGGCCATGTTGGTTCGTTCAACACCGGGAATCTTGAGAATCTGCCCCGCCAGCCGATACAGATCGTCTGTGTCGGTGGCCACCACCTTCACCGACAGATCGGTCAATCCAGTCATCCCGTACACCTCGACGACCTCCGGGATGTCGGCGAGGGCGTCGACGACTTCGTCGAGTCGGTGCTGGTCCAGCTGGGTGGCGACGAAGGCGGCGAGCGGGTAGCCCAGAGCCCGCGGATCGACGAGGCGATCGAAGCCCGCCAGCACGCCTGACCCCTCCCATCGAGCAAGCCGCGCCTGCACCGTATTGCGCGAGAGCCCGAGCCGATGAGCGAGATCCACCCCGGGCGCACGTGGATTGCGGGACAGCTCCAACAGAAGTCGGGCATCGGTCGCATCGAGATTGGTCATATTACGCAGTGTGCCAGGCTTTTGGCCCATGATTCTGCGCATTGTGCTGAACTGTGACCGTATCACTTGCGCAGATCGCGGTATCACGGATGCTGTGAGGTAGAGCACAAACACCCGGTCGCTGCCCACGAAGCGGCCACCGGGCCGGAGCCCGAGGTGATCCGATGGCCGACAAGATCGACCTCCCGGTGCAGCTTGTCCAACCTGACGGACGACGCGTGCACCGCCCCGACTACGCGGCGCTCGTGTCCGACGTGGGCTCGGAACAACTGCGAAGCCTGTACGAGGACATGGTGGTCGCGCGGCGCATCGACACCGAGGCGACCGCCTTGCAGCGGCAGGGCCAGCTCGGCATCTGGGCGCCGCTGATCGGGCAGGAAGCCGCGCAGGTCGGCTCGGTACGAGCGCTCGATCCCGAGGATTACATCTTCATCAGCTACCGCGAGCATGCGGTGGCCTACTGTCGGGGTGTCGACCCGGCGGTCCTGACCCGCATGTGGCGGGGATGCGCCCATTCAGGCTGGGATCCGGAAACGGTGAACATGACCAATCCGGCGCTCGTGGTGGGGGCACATGGCCTGCACGCGACGGGTTACGCGATGGGCGTGCATCTCGACGGCGCGGAGATCGCCACCGTCGTGTACTTCGGCGACGGCGCCGTCAGCGGGGGCGACCTGTCCGAGGCGCTCGGCTTCGCGTCGAGTTTCAATGCGCCGGTCGTGTTCTTCTGCGAGAACAACCAATGGGCCATCAGCGAACCAGTGCAACTGCAGAGCCCCAGCCCGATAGTGTCCCGGCCCGCCGGGTACGGCATGCCCGCCGTCCAGGTGGACGGCAACGACGTGCTCGCGGTGCTCGCGGTCACCCGGCAGGCCGCCCGTCGTGCCCGCGAGGGCGCCGGGCCGTCCTTCGTCGAGGCCATCACGTACCGGATGGGCGCGCACACCACCGCCGACGACCCCACCCGCTACAGGACGTCAGCGGAGCTCGAGGTGTGGAAGGCGCGCGACCCGATCGACAGGATGCGCCGTCTACTCGAGCGCGAGGGGCTGTTCGACGACACCTTCGCCGACCGAGTACAGGCTCACGCCGACGAGGTCGCGGCGCGCCTGCGCAGTGGCACCCTCGAGACACCCGATCCTGAGCCGGACGAACTGTTCGCGCACGTCTATTCCACCGATCACCCCCTGATCAACGAGGAGCGCGCGGCCTACCGGGCGTACCTGGACACCCTGAATCCCGACTCCGTGAATGCCGACACCCTGAACGCCACCGAGGAGACCTTGTCATGACCGCCGTCGTCAGTTCCGCGACCACGATGACGCTCGGCGACGCCCTCAACACCGGCCTGCGCAGGGCCCTCGAGGACGACCCGAAGGTGGTGCTGATGGGCGAGGACATCGGCAAGCTCGGCGGCGTCTTCCGTATCACCGACGGCCTGCAGAAGAACTTCGGCCCGGCGCGCGTGATCGACACCCCACTCGCCGAATCCGGAATCGTGGGAACGGCGTTCGGGCTGGCGTTACGCGGCTACCGGCCTGTGTGCGAGATCCAGTTCGACGGGTTCGTCTACCCCGCGTTCGACCAGATCGTGTCTCAGGTCGCCAAGATCCACTACCGGACGCGCGGACATGTGAAAGTCCCTCTGACGATTCGCATCCCGTACGGCGGCGGTATCGGTGCGGCCGAGCACCACTCGGAGTCACCGGAGGCGTACTTCGCGCACACCGCCGGACTGCGTGTGGTTACGCCGGGCAACCCGGCCGATGCGTACACCATGATCCGGCAGGCGATCGCCCTCGACGATCCGGTCGTGTTCTTCGAGCCCAAGCGGCGGTACTGGGATCGCGGCGAGGTCGACCTGGAGGTCGGGGTGAGCGCTCCGCCGGCACTGCCGCTCGACCAGGCCCGCATCGCCCGGCCCGGCACTGATGTCACCCTGGTCGCCTACGGGTCCATGATGCCGACTGCGTTGGAGGCCGCCGAGATCGCGGGCGCCGAGGGCATGTCTCTCGAGGTCGTGGACCTGCGCTCGCTGTCCCCGATCGACTTCGAAACCGTCGAGGGGTCGGTGCGGCGCACCGGCCGCCTGGTAGTCGCGCAGGAGGCACCGATCTTCGCCGGTCTCGGTGCCGAGATCGCCGCCCGCATCTCCCAGCGCTGCTTCTACCAACTCGAGGCGCCAGTCCAACGGGTCGGGGGATTCGACATCCCGTATCCGCCATCGCGGCTCGAACGCCATCATGTCCCCGACGCCGACCGCATTCTCGGCGCTGTCGACGAGGCTCTGGCCGCGTGACCGGCGAGGAACCGGCACAATGACCCGGGTCGAGGAGTACCGACTTCCCGACCTCGGCGAGGGTCTGACCGAGGCGGAGGTGCTCTCTTGGGCGGTCGCCGTCGGCGACACCGTCGAACTCAACCAGGTGATCGGCGAGGTCGAGACGGCGAAAGCCGTGGTGGAGCTGCCGTCCCCGTTCGCCGGTGTGGTCCGGGAGTTGCTGGCGCAGCCCGGCGACACTGTGCCCGTAGGCGCCGGGCTGATCCGGATCGAGGCCACCGCAACCGACGGCGAGATCGAGGGCACCGCAGCCGACGGTGAGGTCGAGGCCACCGAAAGCGACGGCGAGCAGAAGACCAGTGCGGTTCTCGTCGGATATGGCCCGTCCGGTTCCGCGACAAGCCGACGTCGCCGTCGCACGCAGAGCCCTCCAAAGCAGAGCCCCCCAAAGCAGAGCAGGCAGCAACCATCGAGAGCGCGACCAGCCCTGGCCGTCCCCGCCGCTCGCCGTCTCGCTCGGGAGCTGGGCGTCGACCTGTCCACGGTCAACGGCACCGGCCGCGACGGGGCGATCACCGTCGACGACGTCACCCGTGCGCGGGGCGGTCCCGAACCGGTCGCGGCCCCCGCCGAGGGCGAGCGTGAGACCCGCACACCGATCCGCAGCGTGCGCCGGCAGACCGCGTCGGCGACGGTCGCCAGCGCCTTCACCGCTCCGCACGTCACCGAGTTCCTGACCGTGGATGCCACCGAGACCGTGCAGGTGCTGCACCGCCTGCGGGCATCCCCGTTGTTCAACGGGCTGCACCTGACACCTCTGACACTGGTGGCCAAGGCGCTGCTGCTCACGCTGCGCGAACATCCCAGTCTGAACTCGACGTGGGCGGAGGACACCCAGGAGATCGTCACCAAGCACTACGTCAATCTCGGCATCGCGACCGCCACCGACCGCGGCCTGATGGTGCCGAATATCAAGGACGCCGACCAGTTGACGCTGCCCGACCTGTGCCGGGCGATCGGCGAACTTGTCGACACCGCCCGGGCCGGCAACGCGACACCCACGGATCTGACCGGCGGGACGATCACGATCACGAACGTCGGGATGTACGGCGTCGACACGGGCACACCGATCCTGAACCCGGGCGAGGCCGCGATCCTCGCGCTCGGCGCGATCAACCGGCGACCGTGGGTGGTGGGTGACGACATCGTCGCCCGGGACGTGACGACGCTCAGCGTGACCGTCGACCACCGCCTGGTCGACGGCGAGCAGGCGTCGGAATTTCTGTCCGACCTAGGCGCGATGCTCGCCGACCCGGTACCCGCCCTGCTCGCTCAACTCTGACGTACGGGGCCCACTCCGACCTACGGCGGCCAACTCTGGGCTACAGGGCCTTGAGCTCCTCGGTGACCTCGGAAACCATCTTCTTGGCATCGCCGAACAACATCGACGTCTGATCCGCGGTGAACAATGGGTTGTCGATGCCGGCGTAGCCGGACGACATCGAACGCTTGAGCACGATGACGGACTTGGACTGGTCGACATTGAGGATCGGCATGCCGTAGATCGGCGAGCCCGCGTCCTCGCGCGCGGACGGGTTGGTGACGTCGTTGGCGCCGATGACGACGGTGACATCGGTGCGTCCGAATTCGCCGTTGATGTCGTCCATCTCCTTCATCGCGTCGTATTCGACATCTGCCTCAGCCAGAAGGACATTCATGTGACCGGGCATCCGTCCGGCGACCGGGTGGATCGCGTACTTGACCTCGACCCCACGCTCGTCGAGGAGGTCGGCCATCTCCTTGACCGCGTGCTGGGCCTGGGCCACCGCGAGACCGTATCCCGGGACGACGATGACCTGGTTGGCATACGCCATCTGGATGGCCGCATCGGACGCGGACGTGGCCTTCACGGTTCCACCGGCGGTTGCGCCCACCGCACCGCCGGCTTCGCCGCCACCGAACGCACCGAAGACGATCGCGGGGATCGAGCGGTTCATGGCCTTGGCCATGAGGTTGGTCAGGATCGAGCCCGAGGCGCCGACGATCATGCCTGCCACGATCATCGCCTGATTGTTCAACGCCAGACCCATCGCGGCGGCGGACAGACCGGTCATGGCATTGAGCAGCGAAATGACGACGGGCATATCGGCGCCGCCGATCGGCAGCACTACGAACAGGCCCATCACACCGGCGGCGACGAGCAGAGCACCGATCCAGATCGTCGAGGTCGGCGCGTTGGCCGGGTCGGCATTGACACCGATGAAGATGGCGACGCCGACCGCAGCCAGCGCGAGCACGATGTTGGCCAGCTGGAAGGCCTTCGCCGCCGCCACGACCCTCTTCTCGAGGTTCTTGTTCAGCAACTCCTGCAGTTTCGCGAACGCGACCAGCGAACCCCAGAACGAGATCGAACCGACGATCGCGGCGAACAACGAGCCCACGACGAACGGCGCCGACGGGACCGTGTCCACGTCGGTGAACCCGTCCGAGCCCAGGAACTCGGCCCACGCGATCAGCGCCACAGTGCCGCCACCGACGCCGTTGAAGAGCGCGACGAGCTGCGGCATCGCCGTCATCCTCGTTCGCAACGCCGGGGGAACACCGAGCACGACGCCGACCAGCAGACCGGCGATGATCAGCGCCCAGTTGTCGGTGTCGCGGATGTCGATCAGGACCGCGACGACCGCGACGAACATGCCCGCCGCGGCAATGTAGTTGCCGCGCACCGCAGTGCGCGGTCCGGTCAGACCCATCAGGCCGTAGATGAACATCGCGAACGCCGCGATGTACAGGGTGGAGACGAAGTAGCTCATCAGGCGTCACTCCCCTTCTTCGCGGCCGCGCTGTTACGAGCTCCTGCGGCGTCCTTCCTGGACTTGAACATCCCCAGCATGCGGTCGGTGACGACGAAGCCACCAACGACGTTCAGCGTTCCGAACACCAGCGCGACGAACAGGATGATCTTGATCGACCACGGGGCGTCGGAAGGCAGATGGCCTAGCACGATCAGCGCGCCGAGCACGACGATGCCGTGGATTGCGTTGGTGCCCGACATCAGCGGGGTGTGCAACGTGTTCGGCACCTTTGAGATCACGGCGAAGCCCACGAACCCGGCGAGGACGAGGATCGCGATGTTCGCCAGCAATTCGGTGTACATCTAGGAGTTCTCCTTCGAGCGAGTCACGCGCGCGCCGCTGAGGATCTCGTCCGAGAAATCCGGCTCCAGTGCGCCGTTCTCGTCGAGCATCAACTCGAGCAGCGCGGCGACGTTCTTGGAATACAGCTCGGACGCGTGTTCGGGCATCGTGGCCGGCAGGTTGAGTGGGCTGCAGATCGTCACACCGTGCTCCACGATGGTCTGACCGGGCTCGGTCAGCTCGCAGTTGCCGCCGGTCTCACCGGCCAGGTCGACGATGACGCTGCCCGGTTTCATACCTTCCACGGCAGCGGCGGTCACCAGGCGGGGCGCAGGACGGCCCGGCACCAGCGCGGTGGTGATGACCACGTCGAAGCCCTTGATGGCATCTTCGAGGGCCTGCTGCTGCTCGGCTCGCTCGGCGTCGGTCAGCTCACGGGCGTAGCCACCTTCCCCGGCTGCGTCGATGCCCAGGTCGAGCCATTGTGCGCCGACCGACCGCACCTGTTCGGCGACCTCGGGGCGCACGTCGTAGCCGGTGGTACGGCCGCCGAGTCGCTTCGCGGTGGCGAGCGCCTGCAGACCGGCCACCCCCACCCCGAGAACGAGCACCGACGCGGGTTTCACGGTTCCGGCCGCGGTGGTGAGCATCGGAAAGAAGCGGGTGGACTCGGACGCGGCGACCAGCACGGCCTTGTATCCGGCGACGTTCGCCTGCGACGACAACGCATCCATCACCTGCGCGCGTGAGATGCGCGGGATCGCCTCGACGGCGAACGCTGTGACACCGGCCGCGGCGAGCGCACCGATCTGGTTGTCGGCGTTGCGTGGGGCGAGGAAGCCGATCAACATCTGCCCCGCTCTGAGCTTCGCGACTTCCGCATCCGACGGCGGCGCGACCTTGACGACAACGTCGCACGCCCACGCGTCACCGACGGTGGCACCGGCCTCCCTGTACAACTCGTCCGGTATCAGCGCGCCTAGCCCGGCCCCGGCTTCGACGACGACGCCGACACCCTTGTTGGACAGGGACGCTACAACCTTGGGCACCAGCGCGACCCGTCGCTCGTCGGCACCGGTCTCCCGAACGACACCGACCGACGGGTGCACCTGGTCCGCGCTCTTCGATGTTTCCAATGTTTCGACTTCCTGCGGTAGATGGTGTGCCTGCCGCGATCGGCAGCAACTGTCGAGCGATCGGCGGATACCGACCGACCGGTGCAAGTGGTCCACGATGTTAGCCAGAACTACCGTCGGCGAGGGAACCCTCGCATGTCGCCGAAGTTGTCTGAATCGAGTCCGAACTGAGGTATACCACCCCCACCCTGAGTCACACTTGTTTCAACGGTTCCCACGGCTGACGCCGGGGGAATTTCCAGGCGGCGTTCGGTGGATCGGTTCACGACCTCCCATGGATGCAACCTGGCGCCCAAGCCGGCCCATGACGCGGAGGTGGGGAGATGCCCTCGAGAGTCGTCGATGTCGAACGTGTGTACGACCATCCGGGGGCCGAGCCGGGGTTCCGGGTGTTCGTCGACAGGCTGTGGCCGCGCGGGCTGCGCAAGGATTCGTTCCACTATGACGAGTGGGCGAAGGACCTGGCGCCGTCGACGGAACTGCGCCGGTGGTACAGCCACGACATCGCCGAGTTCGCCGAGTTTCGCTCCCGCTACCTCGCCGAGTTGGAGTCCGCGGACGGGCGTAGCGCCGTCGAGCGGGTTCTGGCCCTCGCCCAGAACCGTCCTCTCGTCTTGCTCACTGCGACACAAGACGTCGAGCACAGCCACGCGTCCGTGCTCCGCCAGTTCCTCGAGGAGTCGACCTGACCGCTTCGCGGTGACCTTGCCGGGCACCGGCCGTCGACCCTGCCGGGCACCGGTCGTCGCACCGCTGTGGCGATGGTCATAGAGTGACAGGGTGACCACCGATGCAGCGAGCGAAGAAGCGATCACATCAGTCGATTTCCACTTCGACCCGATGTGCCCGTTCGCGTTCCACGCGTCGCGATGGATCCGACACGTACGCGCGGAGACCGCGATCGACATCGCGTGGCGCTTCTTCAGCCTCGAGGAGATCAACCGCCGTGACGACCAGAAGCACCCGTGGGAGCGCGAGTGGTCGTACGGGTGGTCGCTGATGCGGATCGGGGCGCTCCTACGCCGCGAGAGCATGGACCTGCTCGATCGCTGGTACGCGGCGACCGGGCACCTGCTGCACACCGACGGCGGTAAACCGCACGATCCGAACGTCGCCCGCGGACTGCTCGAGCGACTCGGACTCGACCCGGCGATACTCGACGCCGCACTTGCCGATCCCACAACGCACGACGACGTTCGCGCCGACCACGACCGCGTGGTGGCGGCGGGTGGGTTCGGGGTCCCGACGCTGTTCGTCCAGGGCACCCCGTTCTTCGGTCCGGTGTTGGTCGATCCACCCGAGGGCGAATCCGCTGTGCGCTTGTGGAACACACTGACCGAACTGCTCGAGTTCCCCCACGTATACGAGATCCAGCGAGTCAAGGGGGCCGCGGATACCGCGGCGATCGGGCAGGCACTCGAGCCCTATGTGCGGGGCCGGGACTGGCAGAGCGTCAACCGAGGAGAGGTCGTGGACCTTTCGATACTGGAAACGGAGAGCGATACATGAGCGAGTTCCCCCACGATGTGCTGGTCGAGGCCCTGTCTGAACAGTGGACCGCGCTCGACGAGTTGCTGTCCACGGTCGAAGGCGACGCCTGGATCACCCCCACCGCGCTGCCGGGCTGGACGGTGCGCGACATCGTCTCGCACATCGTCGGGACCGAAACGCTGCTGTCGGGCGAGACGCCTCCGGGGACTGCGATCGACGTACACACACTCCCCCACGTACGCAACGAGATCGGCGCGCTGAACGAGCAGTGGGTCGAGGGTCTGCGCGCACACACCGGAGAGCAGATCCTGGCAATGTTCCGCGAGATCACTCAAAGCCGGCGTGCTGCTCTCGGCACGATGACGCAGGAAGATTTCGACGCTCCGGCCGCGACACCGGTCGGGCCATCCACGTACGGCCGCTTCATGCGCATTCGGATGTTCGACTGCTGGATGCACGAGCACGACATCCGCGACGCACTCGGTGCCCCCGCCGGTGACGAGGGCGGCAAGCGAGGAAACGTCGCGTTCGCCGAGATCGAGGGGGCACTTGGCTTCATCGTCGGCAAGCTCGGCCGAGCACCGGAGGGTGCGCGGGTGACGATCGAGCTGTCGGGGCCGCTGGCCCGCACGATCCACGTCGAGGTGGACGGCCGGGCCGCGGTGGTGCCGCAACTGTCCGGGCCGGCGACGGTGAAGATCGCGATGGACTCACGCCTGTTCGTGCGGCTGGCGGGCGGGCGCACCACGGCTGCCGAGCACGTGTCGGAGTTCGAACTCGACGGGGACGTCGAGGTGGGGCGGCGGATCGTCGACAATCTCGCGTTCACGATCTGAGCGCGTGCGACTGTTCCTGTCGTCGTATCGGTTCGGTGCGCACGTGGATCGCTTCGTCGATCTGGCGGGCGGTCCGGGTCCGATAGCGGTGATCGCGAACGCCGCCGACGCCTGGCCGCCGCGGGCCCGAGAATCGGCAGTGGTCAGTGACGTCGGACCGCTGCGCCGGCTCGGGTTCACGGTGTCCGAGGTGGATCTGCGTGACTACGTGGGACGGCCGGATCGGCTGGCCGGGGCGCTGTCGAAGTTCTCCTCGGTGTGGGTGCGCGGCGGCAACACGTTCGTGTTGCGGGCGCAGATGGCGCGCAGCGGCGCCGATGAGGTGCTGGCGGAACTGATCCGACGCAACGCCCTGATGTACGCCGGCTACAGTGCAGGCGCTTGCGTGATGGCACGTTCCTTGACCGGGCTCGACGCTAGCGACGACCCGGGCGAGGTCGCGCCGACCTGTGGGATCGACCCGCGGTGGGACGGCCTGGGATTCGTCGACTTCGCGATCGTTCCGCACTGCTCACCGACGGCTGACGGTGAGCCGGATGCGGCGAACCCCGGCATCGAGGCGGCCCGGATGATCGAGGTCTGTCGCTCGACCGGGGTCCCGTATCGGATGCTGACGGACGATCAGGCGATCGTGGTGGCGAGCGACGCGACCACGTTGCTGTAGCCACCCACGGTGGCCAGTTCCTGCGGCCGCCCCTCGATGCGGTCCAGGTCGGACCAGATCATCTCGCAGCGCTTGACGGTCATCTCGTCGGCCCCGGATAGCAGTGCGTCGAGAAGGGACTTCGGGTCGTGCCGCCACGCGGCGTCGGCGCGCTCGACCTGACCTCTCATGAACAGCCCCGAGCGGGCGACGGAGTCGACCCAGTCCTGCACCTCACCGCGGTGGAGGCGTTCGAGCGAGTCGTGGTCGACCCCGTCCATGAATTCGTCCGCGAACATGGCCGCGACATAGTTCTCGATGCAGTTCGACGAAGCACTCACGACTCCGCGCCCCTTTCTGCCCGACTCCTACCCGACGCCCTTTCCTCGTAAGGGTGACATCACGCTGCGAGCAACAAGGTTATTGATAGTGGTGGTGTCGCGTAACGCTTCGATTGCATTTGGGCGACTGGTTTCGACCGTAGACCTGTGAAAGAGCAGGGAGTTACTTTTTGATCATAACGGTTCGGTAACGAAACTTGCTGTTAACGCGTTCGTATGGTTAGTAACCGCAGGTTCAGACGAACCGGACAAACGTTGACCTGGCGAATCGGGTGGACGGGCATTCATTCTTTCCGGGCGGTGCCCGAACCTCCTCCAGCACTCGATCGCGGGGTGCCCGCATTGTCCGACCCCGCGAAGCGCCGAATTCCATGACGCGCTCACTCGCACAGGTCCACACTTGAGGCAACACCCCGACACATGGTTGCGAGGAGTGTGCGCATGCCCGACGGTCAGCCGTTCATCCCACCGAGCGCGGTGGACGTCGACCTGTCCGCAGTCGGTTGGAATATGAGCCGGACGATGTCGGACTTCGAAACCATGCTGTGGCGGATGGAGGAGGTCCGACCCGAACTGCGGGCTCCGATCGTCGCCGTTGACGTCCTCGACCGAACTCCCGACTGGAAACGGTTGGTCCGCGCCCACGAGTGGGCCTCACACATCGTCCCGCGGATCCGGATGCGCGCAGTGCAACCGGCTTTCGGACTCGGCGACCCGATCTGGTCGGTGGATCCGGAGTTCGATCTGGACTACCACTTGCGGCGGGTGCGCCTGCCCGAGCCCGCGGGCCTCGATCACGCGCTGCGGGTGTGTCGGCACCTGGCGACCGAGCCGTTCGACAAGGCCCGGCCCCCCTGGATGGCGATGCTGATCGAGGGCCTCGACGACGGGCGCGCGGTGTACGTCGTCAAGACGCATCACAGCATGACCGACGGCATGGGCGGAATCCAGATGATGGCCCTGCTGCACAGCCGGCGTCCCGAGCCGACACCCGACAAGCCGGATCGCGAGCCCGCACCACCCGAGCACCTGAACGATCTCGAGGCGCTCGGCGAGGAGGTGATGACGGAGGCCCGCCGGACACCGAGTCGGATCGCCGGTCTGGTGTCCGCGTCGGCACGCACCACGCTCACCGCGCTCACCCGCCCCTTCGACGCCGCAGGTCAGGTGCTCGACTACGCGAACTCGCTGCTTCGGGTGGTCCAACCGCCATCGGCTAGTGGCTCTCCCTTGCTCCGCGACCGTGGCCTCGGGCGGTGGTTCGGGGTCCTCGAAGTGGGATTACACCAGTTGCGGATCGCGGCGCACGCAGCGGGCGGCTCGGTCAACGACGCCTACGTTGCCGCCCTCCTCGGTGGGTACCGGCGCTACCACGAGAAGATGGGGGTCGCGGTCGGCAAGGTCCCGATGGGTATGCCGATCAACATGCGAGCCGCGTCTGATCCGACCGGCGGCAACCGGTTTGCCGCTGTGCGCTTCGCCGGCCCGGCCACCGAGCTCAACCCGGCGATCCGCATCCGGAAGGTGCGCGCGATGGTTCTCGCCCTGCGCGAGGAACCCGCACTCGACATCGTCGAGGCCGCTTCCCCGCTGTTGGTGCGGCTGCCGACACGGGTACTGGCCGAGTGGTACCTGTCGCAGGCGAAGGGGCTGGATCTACAAGCCTCGAACGTCGCCGGGGTTCCCATCCCGGT
This sequence comes from Rhodococcus xishaensis, assembly GCF_004011825.1. GTDB lineage: Bacteria > Actinomycetota > Actinomycetes > Mycobacteriales > Mycobacteriaceae > Prescottella > Prescottella xishaensis. Next base: position 74,733 of record NZ_RKLO01000003.1, read on the forward strand.
GTATCTGGCCGGGGCGCGGATCGAGCGGGTGTTTCCGTTCGCGCCAGCTCCTGGGTGCGCTGTCATGGCGACGATGGTCTCCCACGTCGGGATCTGTTGCATCGGGGTCAATCTCGACACCGCCGCGGTCACCGAGCCCGCGCTGTTCATGCGGTGTCTGCAGGAGGGGTTGGACGAGGTGGTGGCTCTCGGCGACGCCGTCACCGGATCCACGGGGTCGGAGGGAGCACGACGATGACCGGGTCGAAGACCCAATCACAGAGCATCTATCTCACCGAACCGATGAGTGAGACCGAGGACCGGGTGTTGCGGACCTGGCTGCAACGGCGCGAGGCCGAGTCCGGCCAGCGCACCGTCACCGTCTCCACGAGCGATCAGCAGCTGACCGCGCTCACCCGCCGCGAGGACGATCCGGTGGTCACCCCGGTACGAGTGGTGTGGCTGCCGGACATCGCGAACGGGCACCGGGGCCAGCGTCTGCGCGAGATCCTGTCCGCGCGCGACCCGCTGCATCTGAGCCCGAAGTCGCAGCGCCGGGTCCTGCGTAAGGATCCCCGCCGCTGCCTTGTCCTCGAAGGAGATGGCGCCCCACTCAGTGAGTTACGGGACCGCCTGGCCGAGCGGGGCGGCGGCTCGCTACCCGAGTTCATCCGACGTCAGGCCGCGCTCGCACTCGAACGTGCCGAACGCAAGCTCCTCGGGACTCAATACAAGGTGTCGCGGTTCGTGGTCGAGGAGATCACCGACACCAGCCGGTTCACGGCCGGTGTCAAGCAGTTGGCCGCCAAACTGAACCTGACCGCGGCCGAGGTCGAAAGGCACGCCCGCGCGGACCTCGACGAGATGGTCGCCGCGCAGAGCCGACGGGCGATCGCGCTGTGGGACCAACTGGGCCGCTTCTTCTCCCGCGCCTACCGGCTCGACGTCGACACCACACGGTTCGAGGAGTTGCGGGAGCTCAACCGGGAGCACTCCCTGGTGTTCCTGCCCAGTCACCGTTCGTACCTGGACCCGCTCGTGCTGCGCCCGGCGTTGCTCATGAACGACCTTCCGCTCAACCATGTGATGGGTGGACTCAACGTCAGCTTCTGGCCCGTCGGCCCGATCAGCAAACGGTCGGGAACGGTATTCATCCGCCGCAAGTTCGGCGGGGACGAGATCTACAAGTGGACGCTCCGCGAGTACATGCGATTCCTGCTGAACAAGCGATTCAACCTCGAGTGGTACATCGAGGGTGGCCGGTCGCGCACCGGGAAACTGCGTCCGCCGCGGTACGGGCTGCTGACCTACCTGGCGAAGGCGTTCCAGGACAGCGACGCCTCCGACGTCTACCTCGTTCCCGTGTCACTGGTGTACGACCAGTTGTACGAGGTGAGTGCGATGGCCGCGGAAGCGCACGGCGCCGAGAAACGCAAGGAGAGCTTCGGTTGGATGATCGGCTACGTCCGCGCGCAGGGGCAGCGCCGCGGCGTCGCACACGTGACGATCGGCCGGCCGCTGTCGCTGCGGAGTTCGCTCGAGCAGGAGGAGGATTCGCGGCTGGCGATCCAGAAAACCGGTATCGAGGTCTGTCATCGGATCAACGAGGTCACCCCGATCACGGCGTCGTCGCTCGTGATGCTCGCGTTCCTCGGGATCGAGGACCGGGCGCTGACGGTGCCCGACATCGGGTTCATCCTGGGGCCGCTGGTCGAGTACATCACCGCACGCAAACTCCCGACCGCCGGTGACGTCGACCTGACGAACCCACAGGTGATCCGCAAGGCCCTGTTCACCCACCTGGATTCGGGTGTGCTCGAGCGGTTCGACGAGGGCGACGAACGCGTCTACTACCTCGGCAAAGATCAGGGCCTGGTGGCGGCCTTCTTCCGCAACAACACCATCCATTTCCTGGTGGTCCGTGCGATCGCGGAGATGGTGCTGGTGGCCGCCGTAGAGGAGAAGTTCACCGACCCGCTGACGGACGGATGGGAGGAGGCGCTTCGCCTGCGAGACCTGCTGAAGTTCGAGTTCTTCTTCAGCGACAAGGACACCTTCCGTGAGGAGCTCCGGTCCGAGCTGAGCATGGTCGATCCAGCGTGGCAGGACGACCTGACCAATCCCGACCATGCCGGGCACATCCTGTCCGGGGTGCGTCCCTACCTGGCCCACCGGGTCCTGCAGCCGTTCCTCGAGGCGTATCAGGTGGTGGCCGATCATCTGTGCGACGCCCCAGTGTCGCGGGTGTTCGACGAGAAGACCTTTCTCACAGAGTGTCTCGCCCTGGCCCGGCAGCGCCGGCTACGTCAGCAGATCGCATGCACCGAGTCGATCTCGTCGGAGTTGTTCGCAACTGCCCTGCGGTTGGCGCGCAATCGCAACCTGGTCGAGACGGAAGACGAGTCGGTCGTCGAGCGACGACGCGAGTTCGCCGCCGAGGTCCGGACCCTGGTCCGCAGGGTCCGCGAGATCCGGGCGAGGTCCCATGCCCAGCTCGACCGATTGCAGAGCCCGGATCCGGCGGCCGACCTGGTCGACGTGCCTGCAACGGAGTCGGAGCGATGAACCGGCTCGAGGACCTGTACGCCGCGATCGCTGCCGCCCCGGCAGGCCCGCGGACGCTGGCCGCGTTCGATCTGGACGGCACGCTCATCACCGGCTATACCGCGAGTGTGGTCTACCGGGATCGGTTGCGACGCTTCGACATCAGCATCGCCGAGCTGCTGAGGACCACCGGCGCGGCGTTCGACACCCAGTTCCGGGGTGCCGACGTCGGGCGGTTGATGGAGATCGCGGTCCGCGGTCTCGCCGGTCGCAGCGAGGACGAGCTGCATGAATGGAGCCAGCGACTGTTCCGCCAAGAGGTCGGCTCGATGATTTACCCGGCGGTGCGGGGGCTGGTCGCCGCACATCGCCGGGCTGGGCATCGGGTCCTGATGGCCACGTCGGCGACGACATACCAGGCGCAGTGCGTCGCAGACGATCTCGGTATCGACGAAGTGCTGTGCAGCCGCCCGGAGGTGATTGACGGAATCCTCACCGGCGCGCTGACCGGCCCAGCGCTGTGGGGCTCGGAGAAGGCGAAGGCGCTGCGGGAGTTCGCCGACGAGGTCGAGGCTCCGCTTTCGGAGGCGTTCGCGTATTCCAACGGCGTCGAGGATGTTCCGATGCTCGATTCGGTCGGCCGCCCGGTGGCGCTCAATCCGGAGCGGAGGTTGGCGGACATCGCGCGGGCCGAGGGCTGGCTATCGGTGAACCTGCCGAAGCCGGAGCGGGGGGCGACGCCCATCGCGACTGCCCGCACCGGATTCGCGTTGGGGGCGTTGACGACGACAGCGCTGGCGGGGGTGGGGGCCGGGCTGTTGGGCCGTAATCGGCGGCTCGCGGCGAACCTGGTGGGCACATTCGGCCCGGATCTGGCACTGGCGATCTGCGGGATCGACGTGAAGATCACCGGGGAGGACAACGCGTGGAAGCACCGGCCGGCGGTGTTCATGTTCAACCACCAGAGCTCGCTGGACATGGTGGTCGCGGGCAAGGTGATTCGCCGTGATGTGACGGGGGTGGCGAAGAAGGAGGCGGCGCTCGATCCTCGGTTCGCCGTTGTGGGGACGTTGCTCGACGTGGCGTACGTGGACCGGGCGGACAGCGCGCAGGCGCGCGCCGCCCTGAGGCCCGCTGTCGACAAGCTGAAGGGCGGAACGTCGATCCTGATCGCCCCCGAGGGCACCCGCTCCCCCACACCGCGGATGGGCCGATTCAAGAAGGGCGGATTCCACCTGGCGATGCAGGCGAAGGTGCCGATCGTGCCGATCGTCATCCACGACGCAGGGGATCTGATGTGGCGCAACTCGTTCGTAGCCCACCCAGGCACCGTCCATGTCGACGTGTTGGAGCCCATCGACACCAAGGGGTGGAAGGTCAAGAACCTCGACAAGCACATCGCCGAAGTGCGGGCGGCGTTCGAGGACGTGCTCGCCGCGGGTCCGGGGAAGGCGTAGGGGGCTACGTGCCGAGAACGGGGGGCGCGGCCAACGGGAGCCGCCCGATCAGTTCGTTGCCGTTGTCGACGTCCACCAGATAGCCGGGGGTCTTGTGTTCGTTGTCGTCCTCGCCGCGGCCGCGGGCACCGGCGCCGGGAACCATGCCCGCAGCGCCGGGAGCGACGGGTCGCGCACTCGCTGACCCTGCACCCGCAGTACCCGCGGTTGTCCCTGCTGCCGCAGCCGCACTCGCGCCGGTGCCTGGGTTTGCTGCGCTGCCGCCGAGTGCGCCGCTCAAGAATCCGCCGGCCCCGCCGCCGAATCCTCCGTTCGCCCCTTGGGCGCTCGGGAAGTTTCCAGTGCCAGCTGCTCCAACGCCGGGCTGCCCGAGTCGTGCGCTGTCGACGGCGGACGCCGCGGCCGGCGCTGTCCACGCGGAGGCCGGGTTCGTTTGAGCAGCAGGCATCTCGGACCCAACGCCGTTGGTGGGGTCGCCGAAGGGTGAAGGTTCCTGATCGTTCGGGTTGCCCTGCGCCGTGGTTCCGGTGGTGTCGATACCTGGTGTGTTCGTTGGTACCTGATACGTGGACGGCGGCGTCACGGTCGAGGGTCCGCGGATGTCTCCCGGTCGGAGTGGCCCACTGTCGCTCGTGACCTGGGGCGGCTCAGGAAGCCTTGGCACATGGGTGTCTGCCTGCTGCATGACCGGGGCGTAGACCGTCCGCATGATCTGGATGGCTTCCTGGTGTGCTTCGTCGCGTTCGTGGAGCAGACTCTTCACAAGCCCGACGCTGGGGAGGACTGTGTCGAATACAGTCCCGAGGACGGAAAACCCCTCGACGGGCGGCACTGTTGCTTTCACCTGGTTGACGCCGGTGGCGGCCTCTTCGATCTTGCTGCCTACGAGCTTGCCCGCCTCCGCGAGTCTCACCGACTCCCTCGCGTAGTCCGCGGTTGCCCGCCTGGCGCTGTCGGCAGAGATGCCGCCCCAGTTCTCGCCGATCGTGGTCGCGATGAAGTCGCGGAAGTCGCTGAGGGCCAGCTCGAGAGAGTCGCCGATCTTCTTCCAACCTTCCGCGCTAGCGCTCAGACTCTCACCGTTCATCGCATCGACGGCTGCTTTGATCTGCTCGTGCGACATCGCTTCGAACGCCTCGGGCGCCGTGAGGACGGGGTCGTCGAAGCCGTCCGCATTGGCGTACAGGCCGGCTTGGCGGGCATAGATGTCGTCGCGTGCGGCATTACCGGCGGCCTGTTCGTCGCGGACGCGCTCTTCCTCGTTCAGGTCGAACCCGGTGACCAGGTCCACCACAGCGTTCGCCGGATTCTTGACGAATTCAGCGACGTCCCGACCGATGCCCTCGACGAATTCGCCAAAGCTCGGCAGTCCCATCCTCAGTTCCCTCCGTATCTCATGGCCCGTATCTCGATGCGCCACCCGCGGCTCGGTGTCGTTGGCCTGGGCCGGATCCGAGGCCGCGGTATCCCCTCAGTACCACGGCCCCGGAAGCTTAGGTCCCCTCACCTTAAACAGACGCTCGCCCACCTGATTCGGTTCCGCTCGACTCCCGGCCGCCCAGCCTGGACCGGATTGCACAGCACGGGCAGCCTCAGAGCAGATTCGCGAGCGCTGCGTCCGGAAGGTGAATCCAGCCTTCACGAGCGGCCACGTCCCGGTCCGCCGTGTCCGGCAGCCGCGTCCGGCCGAGCGCCGCCGCCCGCGCGACGACAGCCGCCACGACCGCGTCGAACGCGTCGTCCGACTCTTCGCACGTCTCTTGGAGATCGCCCAGCTGCAACTGCGGAAACTGCTCGCGGAATCTCTCGAGCACCAATACGCGAGTCGCTCGATTCGCCGAACCCTTGTACCCGCGAAACGGCAACCCCCACCGTTGCAGCGCACCCGCCGGATACACCTCCACCACCGCGCCATCGATGCGATCGACATCAGTGCCCGCTATGTCGAGCCGCGCCAACAACCCTGCGCACCGCAGCGCGACGTGCGCGATCAGATCCGCAGACACGCTCAGTGGCACGATGCCCGTCACCTCGTGCACGACGCGATCGGTTCGTCGACGTACCAGCGGCAGCCGACCCGCGCGACCGCCGAGATCGAGCTTCGCAAGCGGCTGCCGGGAACGGTGCGCGAGCACGAAGTCGACAAACGCGTCCGGCCACCCGAACGGCGCATCGATCCCGCACTTGTCGGCGCCCGCCACCGCCTCGACCAGGTCGTCGTCCGTGGCACCGACGCTCAGGTCGAGCACGCCCGCTGACCCCGCTCCCCACCCGATGGTCGCGACAGCCGTTTTCGCAGGCTCGGCCGCGAGATCGACGCCGACTGTTCTCACGCCTCGACGCTATCGGCCTCGCCAGCGCACTGGAACTGCGTGTCGCCTGAACCGCGCGGGTATCCGTTCGCCCTTGCCCGCGAATCCGGCACCCCGGGGCATGATGGACGTATGACCAAGGTGGACCCGGGTGCTCTGGAACGGCTCGTCGACGCGCTGCCCGACGGCGCGGTCCTCACCGATCCGGACCTGATCGCTGGCTACCGTCAGGACTGGGCCGCCGACCCTGACGCCGGCACCCCGATCGCGGTGGTCCGTGCCACCTGCACCGAAGACGTGCAAGCAGTGATGCGGTGGGCGTCGCAGCATCGGGTGCCGGTCGTTCCGCGCGGGGCGGGCTCGGGACTATCGGGAGGGTCGAGCGCCGTTGACGGCGGGATCGTGCTGAGCACCGAACGGATGCGTGCGATCACCGTCGACCCAATTGCCCGGGTCGCCGTCACCGAACCCGGGCTGCTCAACGTGGAGGTCAAGAAGGCCGCCGCCGAGCACGGGCTGTGGTATCCGCCGGACCCCTCGTCGTACGAGATCTGCTCGATCGGCGGTAACGCCGCCACCAACGCCGGCGGACTGTGCTGCGTCAAGTACGGGGTGACCACGGACTACGTCCTCGGCATGCAGGTCGTACTCGCTGACGGTACCGCCATCCGCCTGGGTGGCCCGCTACTCAAGGACGTCGCGGGGCTCTCGCTGACGAAGTTGTTCGTCGGCAGCGAAGGCACACTCGGCATCATCACCGAACTCACGCTGCGGCTGATCCCCGCGCAGCTGCCGGCATCGACGGTGGTTGCATCGTTCCCGTCGGTGGAGTCCGCCGCCGACGCCGTCCTGGCTATCAGCGGGCAGATCCGGCCGGCGATGCTCGAGTTCATGGACCACGCGAGCATCAACGCCGTCGAGGACGCCATCCACATGGGCTTGGACCGCAACGCCCGTGCTCTGCTGCTCGCCCAGTCCGACACTCCCGGCGCCGCTGGGGCGAGGGAGATCGAGAACATCGTTGGCGCCTGCGAAAAGAATGGCGCGAAAGAGGTGTTCGCCACCGACGACCCCGCCGAGGGCGAAGCTTTCACCGTCGCCCGCCGCGCCGTCTTCCCCGCTGTGCAGGCGATCGGCAGCCTACTCCTCGAGGACGTCGGCGTCCCGATGCAACAGCTGCCCGCGCTCATCACCGGTGTCGAGTCGATCGCCGAGGACTGCGACGTCCAAATCTGCACCGTGGCCCACGCCGGCGACGGCAACACTCACCCGCTCATCGTCTTCGACCCCACCGATCCTGACATGACCGAACGCGCCCACGCCGCATTCAGTCGCGTCATAGACCTCGCAATCACGTTGGGCGGCACCATCACCGGTGAACATGGGGTTGGACGGCTAAAGCGGGACTTTCTGCCGGGGCAACTCGGTGACGACGTGATGGAGCTGAACCGACGGGTCAAGACGGCGTTGGACCCGTTGGGCATCCTGAATCCAGGGGCCGTGTTTCCCTGATCCGGACGATGCCCAACGGCGCCTCACCGTGTTGGCGGACCCGGCCGCCGGCACCAACACCGCCGGCGGCCGGAGGCTCCTATCAGGATTCGGTGACTCCCGTCAGGTAGACGGTCGCAGTAACCGAATCGCGTTGACTGATGCGCTCGCTCCCCAGGTCAGCTCGAGATCAGCCCATCGAGCACGTCGCCGAGGATTCTCGCGAGGGACTCTTCGAGGGAGCCTGTGGCGCTGAGCTGGCCTTCCCCGGAGCCGAAACCGGAGTCGTCCAGGCTGCCGTCAACAACCTCTCCGGGATTCTGGTGCCGAACAGTGAAACATGCGGTGAGGTTGGGCAGAGTGTTTGCGATGCCGACCGTGCCCTTGGTCTTGATGCCGCCGCTGGTGACGGTACTGCCGGGAGTCGTATCTTCGGGAACCTGGTAGGTCATCTCCACCACGACCGGGTTGCTGGCGTTGATGAACCATCCGGGGCTGGTCACCTGGTAGCCAGCGCCGTTCGGCACCGGGGTGAACTCCGCGGTCTGCTGGCCACCCGGGAAGGTGTACCTCTTGACGGTCGCCTTGACCGGCGCCCCGAACCCGGCGGGCGGATAGTCGATGAAGGTATTGAGATACGGGTTGCCGATGGAAGTAGTGCCGACGACGGACTTGTAGGTCACCAACCCGCCGGCCGCGACCTCCGTGGGGGTGACAGTCTTGGTGTAGTTGTGGGTGATCCACACCGTGGAGAAGTCCCTCTTCGTGGCGTGGCTCGACGGCGAGCACTCGGCTGCGCCGGCCACACCGGGGCCGACTCCGATTGTCAAACCGGTCGCTACGAGCATGGCAGAGAACGCCACGACGGCGGCACGGCGCATCGAGGTGTGAGACATGGCAAATCTCCCGTCCGAATTTGAGGGCGAACCGCACTACCCCGACGTTTGCGGCCTAGACCCGTGATTCTTCGAGAGTGGCCACAGAATTGTCAAGGGTATGTATCGATTTCGTAGAGGTACCGTTTGGCCGCGGTGAGACTACAGCACCACGACTGAATCAGCGAATCACCACGCCGCCGGACCCGCTGCGGATCCAGGTCCAGGGCAACTTCGTGGGCCTTCTAGCCGGGGCTAAAGACAATCGCCCCTGATTGACAATCCTGGCCCAAATGTAATCGTCTCAGCGTGCAAATGCTGCGGTAAAAAAGTCGTCTCGGCTTGGAAAAACTACGTTATCGTCTTCGCCATTCCCCCAATTGGGACGGGTGTATCAGATTTCCCGATTGGGACGGCTGTGCCAGATCGCCATCGAGAGGAAGTTCATGTCTGACAGGAAAGTTCGTCGTGTAGTCAGCGGCGTCAGCGCCCTAGCAGTGGCTGCGGGGTTCACTGTGGTGGCCGGTTCTGGCGTCGCGGGAGCGGCCCCCGAATCGACGACGTGGGAGACCACCAACAAGACCAAGATCACCCGGACGATCAGCAACACCACCCCAGTCGAGGGGGACACGGTCACCGTGACCAACAAGCTCTATCAGCAGTTCGGTGGCGTAGTGACCTACATCTACTGGGTCAGGGACATACACCCGCCCTGCCTGAAATTCCAGTCGGCAAAGGTGGACGGGAAGAGCTACGGCGCCAGCACGGGAGCCGACTACGCGCAGGTCGACGGCAGCATCATCCAGTGGCCGATCAGACCCATCGCGAATCCAAGATCGCGCACCTTCGAGTTCACCTACAAGGTAGGTGCCGACTGTGAGCGCGACATCGCCATGAACACGGGAATGGGCTACAACGCCTCGATCGGCGGCAACACCTGGAGCACCAAGGGCCCGAAGATCAACGTCCCGTACAACAGCACCTCCACCACCCTCACCGCGCCGGCCAATATGCAGGTCGGGGACTCGGCGGTGCTGGAGGCTACTGTGACCGGTGGTGCCCAGGGAGACAACGTCGATTTCTATGACGGCGGCGTGAAGATCGGGACGGCCCAGCTCAACGACAAGGGTGTCGCGAAGTTCCACTGGACACCCGGCGCGTTCGGGAGGTACAGCATGAACGCGAGATTCCCTGCGACCCCAAGGGCTTTGGCTTCGTTTTCGACCGTGGTGGACGTTACCGTCTCGCCGGCCGATACCGTGTCGTCGACCGTGCTCGCCCCCGTCGTCGGTGCACAGGTCGGTCAGGCCAGCGTTCTCAGGGCGACCGTCGCGCCGGCCGGTAGCGGTGGCACAGTCGAGTTCACGGACGGGGGTGAGGCGCTCGCCAACGTACCGGTCGGCGCCGACGGTGTAGCCACCTACACGTGGGTACCGTCCACCGCGGGCGATCACACGATCGCCGCGACGTTCTCCGGGAGCGCCGGTGTCACCGGGTCGTCGGACAGCGCCACCGTGAATGTGGCGGCGGCGCCCGTCGACAACATCGACTCGAGGACAGTCCTCACCATCGGTCCCATCCCCACAGTCGGTGTGGCGCAGACCATCACAGCCGACGTGACACCCGGCGATGCGGGCGGCACCGTCACCTTCAAGGACGGCGACGCCGTCATCGGAATCTCCTCGGTCGATTCGAGCGGTCGGGCCACCCTCGAGTGGACGCCCGCTCATGAAGGCCAACGGAACATCACCGCGCAATACTCCGGCGCAGGCAATGTGAACGGGTCCGCCGACGAGATCACCGTGGTCGTCGGGACTGTCCCGGGCGGCGGTGACAACGGCGGCGGAACCGGAAGCGCCGGATCCTTGTCCGGTGGCACCGGCTCCTTGTTCGGATCCTGAGATAGCCAACACTGTGTGACCCGTGCGAGTTCTTCGCACGGGTCACACAGTGTTGTCGGCATATGGGAGTCATAAGGATTGGGCGTCGGCATCGAGGATGTCGGCGACCACACTCAATCGACCCGGTAGATACCGACACAGACCACGTTCTGTCCTGATCGGGCCTTACGAGAAGTCGCGAGCTTCGAATCGGGCTCGTGCCGCATCCGTGCCCAACTCGACCCGCATCGCGGGATTGCTCGCGTAGAAGCTCACGAAGTGGAATAGAAGCACATCCTGCATCGCGAACTTGCGACAGTCGAGCTCGATCATCGGTACCGGCGGCAGCTTGTCGATCCGCCAGACCGGCGTTGTATATCGGCTTGTCCACTGGGCGTTCGCGAACCCGATCAACAAGATCATCCGATGCCCGTTGTAGGCGGGCTTGACCCCCGCGACCGACTCCCACGGAAGGAAGGACTCGAAGCTCCAACCCCGGTGCCGAATGCCGTCGGGCGTGAACTCCACAGAGCCGGGCCGAATCAATCCAGACACGACGAGCACAAGGAAGGACGCGAACACGGAACCGAGCACACCGAGGACGACTGACGCCCCGGGGATGCCGGAAGTCGGTGCGTTGAGGTAGATCTCAATGGCCGGACCCGCGGTGACTGCGGTACAGCACGCCGTCAACGCAACCAGCACCGACCACAGACGTCTCGACTGACGGATCTCGGTTGCGGATCGTTGACCCGACCCGATGGGAGCGCTTCGAACCGTTTCATGGGCGCCCGAGCGTTTGAGTAGTACCCCGAACACGGCGACGAGGAGGACAAGGAACCCGTAGGCGAGACCGTATCGAAGTGCGGCGGGCTGGCCGCCGAGCCCGCCGGCGATTCCGACAAGCACCCCACCACAACCGATTGCCGAGAGCAATGCTGTCGACATCTTCTCCCGCAGGGAGAATCCGCTATCCGGCCACTCCACTGGTAGTTGGAGCTGATCAGAAAACCGCATCCCACGCATCCTTCGCCAGTCCGCCGACTGCCGTACCGGCATCGCCGACGGCATCGAACCCCGCGCCGATCGCATCGCTGACGTCACCACTGTTCTGATAGAGCGAGTCGATCGCTCCCGAAGCGAACAACCCAGCACCCAGTCCGACAACGGCTCCCACTGCTGTGCCGAGGCCCGGGACAGCGGATCCGACCACCGCCCCGGCTGCCGCGCCGGCCGCGAGTGATGCCCCGAACCCTGCCGCACCCGAAACGACTGCCTGTTCGACAGGCTTGCCGTCGTAGATGTCGTACGCGACACTTGCAACGCTCAGCGCTCCGCCCACCCTGAGGCCGATCCGACCCGAACTCGCCTCAGACTTCAGCGCCGAGGCAGCAGCCTCTTCAGCGCCTTCCTTCAAAGCACGGGACAGGTCGAGATCTCGATAGACCACCGATGCGGGCGATCCCTCCGGGGCCGTGCGCGCAAGCTCGAGAAACTTGTCGGCCTCATTGGACAGGAACTTCGCTTGTTCCGTGAGCGCTACGACATGACGCCCAGCCAGGTAGCCAGCTGCACCGTTCACGAGATCGGCCGCGATGAAGAACCATTTTCCCGTGATGGTCGACCAGACATTGGTCAGCGTCTGCAGCGCGAAGGCCCAGTCCTCTCGCTCGGCATCTGCATCCCGCTCGGCGGCTTCGTAGGCCCTCACGAGTTCCGCATATCGATCAAACGCGACGACTGCCAGGTTGTACGACTCGATTGCGACCGCAGTCGCGGCCGTTCCGGCCGGCGGCGCTCCGGGGTCAGCCGGTGCAGGTCCGGGCTCTTCGATCACATTCCCCGAGATGCGCAGTCCCGCTGCCGACGCGGTTTCGCGGATCTCGCGCATCCGGTCGTGTGTCTGCTGCAGTTCTGCCGCGTTGTCCTCAAATTCCTGTGCGTACCTGGTTACTGCCTCGGCCAGATCTTCGGCCTTCGCGGCCGAAGAGCCGGCGCGGGAGGCAAAGCCGTCTCCCGCTGCGCCCTCCCACCCGGCTTGGGCTGTGTTTCGGGCCCGGTACAGCTCGTCGACACCCTCGGATAGCGCGGGAGCGAGGGTGTCGCGCAGCCACGATGCGGCGATTCGGATGCTGTCCGGGTTACCTTCCACGCGTGTGTCGATCGACATCGCTACTCCGCCCACGTGGAGATCGTCGCGTCCGCGGATGCGACGTCTTGCTCGCGGTAGCTGGCATTGGCCTGTGCGACCGCAGCACTTGCAGCCATCAGTGCCTCGACCAACTGCGCCGCATTTTCGGTCAATCGCGCGAGAATCCCAAGGACGACAGGTGTGGCGTCACCCGCATCGACAGTTACCGGAACCGACGCGGCGACGCTATCGATCCTCGACCCGACCGCAGCCAAATCGCTGGCAATACCATCGAGGGCTTCGTTGTCAACGAAGAGAGTCACAGCACGGGCCCTCTTCTCTCCGCTTCCGGAATGACAACATCAAGCAGCAGCAGATCGAACGGCTGTGACTTCATGACGAGATCGAGTGCCGGTGTTCCGACCACGATCCATGGTTGGTGGGCTCCACAGCACGCATGGAGCCGGTCGAGCGCCGAGTATGCGAGCAGCGCCATACGGCCGTCCCGTGTGCGCCGCAACTCGATCTCGGCATGCTCCGGATCTGCTACATCCTTCGCACACGGCAGATATACAACGGGCGGAAACTCCGCCGGAATCGGGCTTGTCACCAAGATCTACCCCCTCTGAGCACCGAAAGGTCTCGATGCCCCCTCGTTCAGCCGCCCGAGGTTACCCCAGACGCGCTTCGCCACCAGAATCCCGAGGTAGCGCAAAGCAACCCATCGAATCTCGGTGGGTGTGGGGCCCAAACGCTGCCAACGTTGCGACGGGACCCGACGGAGCCGCCACAGATCCCTCTCTCAGCATCAAGTGGTAGAGATATCCGGAACAGTCGATGTGATCCGGGGGAACTGCCGATGCCGAAGCTCGCCATAGCAAAGGAGTGCCTCCAACAGTTCGGCGGGCTGGACAAGCCCCTTCGGGACAAGATCACCGAGACCCTGGCGAAGTTCGAGGCTGCGACGCACACCGGCATCCACATGGAGAAGATCGCGGATGCACTCAACACGCGCTACCGTTCGATCCGCATCAACCAGTTCTATCGCGGAATCGTGCTCGCCCCGGAGACCGGCGACGCCTACACTCTCCTGACCGTCCTGCCCCACGACGACGCCTACATGTGGGCCCGCCGCCGGCACCTGACCGTCAACCGCGCGACCGGCGCCATCGAGGTTCGGGATGTCACCACCATCTACGAAACCTTGCCCGAGCTCGTAAAGGCTGCGGAAGCTACCCCGGACCGCCTGTTCGCCCACGTCAACGACGCCGACCTCACCCGTCTGGGCATCGACGAGTCGACCCTACCGATCGCCCGCACTCTGACCGACACCGTCCAACTGGATGCGTTGAAGCCTGTCCTGCCGGAGACGCAGTGGGACGCCCTGGCGGGACTGGCGTCCGGTCTGTCTCCGGAACAGGTGTGGTCCGAGCTGGGCGCCGACATTGTCGACGAGCCCTACGACACAGACGATCTCGACGCCGCGGTTGCGCGCAGCACCGATCGGATCGTCCTGGTCGACGGCCCCGACGACCTGATGGCCATCTTCGCGCACCCCTTTGCGCTGTGGCGGATCTACCTGCACCCAACGCAGCAAGCGGTGGTCGACGCAACCTTCCGCGGTCCTGCCCGAGTCACCGGAGGGCCGGGTACCGGTAAGACCGTCGTCGCGCTGCACCGCGCCCACCGCTTGGCGCAGCAGACGACGGACCCGGTGCTGGTGACGACCTTCACTTCCACCCTCACGGACTCGCTACACGCCGGCATCAAACTGCTCGCGACATCCCCTGAGGTGCTCGACCGGATCGATGTTCAGCACCTCGACAAGCTGACACATCAAGTCTTCCGGGACCGGCATGGTGTTCCAAAGCTGCTCAGTGCCGCTGACGAGACGCAGCTGTGGTCCTCGATCATCGAGCGGCTCGAACTACCCTTCACCAAGGCCTTCCTGGCAGCGGAGTGGCGCCACGTGGCACTTGCCCAACGCGTGTCGAGCGCCGCCGAATACCTGTCGGCGAAACGCACCGGACGTGGCCGCCGGCTCGGCGCCAACCAGAAGGCGCAAGTGTGGCGAGCGCTGTGGGAGTTCGAGAACGCGCTGCGTGAGCGAGACCACTGGACGAACGAGACGGTGTGCCGGGAAGCCACTCGGCTGCTAGAGGAGCGAACCGACAAACCATACGGGCACATCGTCGTGGACGAGGCGCAGGATCTCAGCCCCGAACAGTGGCGGCTTCTCCGCGCCGCCGTACCCGACGGCCCCGACGACATGTTCATCGCCGGCGACACCCACCAGCGCATCTACCGCAGCCATGTCAGTCTTCGTGAGGTCGGGATCAAGGTCACCGGCCGGTCCAGCCGGTTGAACCTGAACTACCGCACCACCGCCGAGATCCTCGGCTGGAGTCTCCAACTGCTGCGCGGCGAACGCATCGACGACATGGACGGCCAGCTCGACTCGATCGCCGGCTATCGCTCCGATGTACACGGAATGCCGCCGACCACAAAGGGATTCGGAACGCAGAGCGACGAGGTCGGCTACGTCGCCGACACCGTGCAAGCGTGGCTCGAAAGCGGGATCGCACCTGGCGAGATCGGGATCGCAACCCGCGCGAAGCGGCTCGGCACCAAGATGCAAGACGAGCTGTTCAAGCGTGGTGTGCCGGTCCGCTCGTTAGAGAAGGCCAAGGGCGCCACCGATTCGGTGTCGGTCGGCTCGATGCATGCAATGAAGGGACTGGAGTTCCGATGCATGGCCGTCGCGGGTGTCGGCGCCAAGCAGGTTCCGGCTGCTGGGACGATCACGCCGGTCGAGGAGGATGTGCAGACGCACGATCGGGACATGCAGCGCGAGCGTTGTGTGCTCTTCGTCGCGTGTACTCGCGCCCGTGAGGACCTGCTCGTCACGTGGAGTGAGGAGCCGAGCCCCTTCCTTGTCCCCCTCGTCTAAGAGGCATCTGGCGACACCACTGCTCGACCCGAAGCGCTCGAGTACCCAAGGGCTCCGCAGCGCTTGACGAGATCGGTTCGGGGACACTGCTGCTACAGACTCACAGCTCACCTCGGCCGCCCATTACGCCCTGGGACCGAAGTCACACAGTCACCCGGCAACGGCGATTCATCAAACGTGTGCCGACGCCTGCTCATCCCGCGGATCGGAACTCGCGATAGCTGATCTCCAACAACTCTTGATCAGGTTGCTCCGATGACTTCTGAGGCACCACCATCAGCCGCTCACCATGCCGCTCCTTGAGTCCATGTTCGAGCATCGGGCCGTCGATCTCGGCTAGGAGATCCTCACGGATCTCGACTACATAGTCCGGCCTGATCCCGAGGATCCTCACGTCGTAAGCAGCGTGGTGAATCTTGCACAGTGCCAGACCGTTCCGTACCGACGCGATTCCTGATTCGTGCCCGTCAGGAATGATGTGTGCAGCATCGAGGAGCGAACCATGTCCAAGCGCGCAGACCGCGCACCGGGTCTCGTATGCGCGCATCACCGTCGCGCGGAAGACGGGCTGGTGGAGGCGTCGTTTGGTCTCAGCCACGCGATACCGCCGCAGTGTCTCTTCGACCGGCGAATCTGGGCGGAGGAGATCGCGTGCTGCGTCGATCGCGACGACGAACTGGTGCTTGTCGGGTTCCTCGTCGACAACGTATACCGGGTAGATCGGATGAAAACGGCTGGCGCCCACCCCGTAGAACCAGATCAGCGGGACCTGCTGGGCCATTGCCGCCCGTAGTCCCTTGTTGTCCGTGGCCTCGGGCTTTGTCCCGGACCATTTGTACCTAAGGAATCCGTCGCCACCGAGCTCGTCCTCGTACGGACGCTTAGAGCCCTTGGCGCGATAAGTAGTCATGATCGACAGCGCGGAGCTCAGCTCTTCGGGCTTGCGGATCCCGCGCGTTGGGTCGACCAGGCGGAACATGTTGCCGTCGAAGGTGAAATCGAGCAGTTCTTTGCGAGTGATCGAATCGAGTCCATCGTTGGTGCGGATGGTGAGAAACCGCATCGCTTCGCGCCTCAGTCGAGCGTCATCGCTCGCTCCCATCACCACAGCCACGCACTGTCCTCTCATCTCGTACAAGCGAATCGAAGGCTATACAACTGCGACGACAGCCCTTCCAGCAGGCCGCCAACGTCGGCGCGTCCCACAATCTCGAGTCGATCCATCCCTTCCCGTCGAGGCCAGATCGAGCACCTTGGAGGATCTTCCGATGCGGTTCGCGTTACCGTCGACCGCGCACGGCCTACCAACTAGCGCTCGCCCCCATCTCTTGGACCAGCGCCAGACAGTGGAATGATGACCGACCGAGTGGCTTCGGCTGTGGCTCCCGATCGAGGATGGTCATCCGCTGCTGTCGTCACTCGTCGACGCGGACCTGCTAGCCCAGCAGCACCTGATCAACTGGTCGACGAGATTCACGAACTCGACAACATCACCGTCAATTTCGGTGGCCTGCGACGCCGACGTGACTCCTACTCCGGCGGGTGCGATCATCCTTGCTCGATGGCCCCGAATTTCGATGAAGTGCCGCCTTCCGTGGCGGAGTAGCGGGCGTCGATCTTCTCCAACAGGGCTTGCATTCGCTCCACCTCGTCGATGTGATCGGATAGGGCTTGGACGAGCGAGTACTCACCACCATCCGCTTTGCCCTCGAACTTCGCCTTGAGTGCCAGCCCACTCGGCTGTGTTCCGAAACCATCTACTCGGCGCAGCCGATATGCGCGTTCTCTTAGTGCCCGCAGTTCTGCAGCAAGATCAGCGCATCGCTGCGCACAACGCCGAGCCACGCCAGGTTCGAGGTAGAGATCTCCTGCATCGACCGCCCCGCCTAGAGCGCCCCATCCTTGCCCTTCCACCAGAAGGCTCCCCTCACCCGTCACACAGGGATGTATTCGGCGAGGGTTCTGGCGACGCGTAGGGCAGCAACACAGGGCTCCTCACTAGCAGGTTCAGGACCTGACTCGGAGATGGACACCATCACGGCGAACCCGCCCGATGTCATAGCCACATCGCACCGCGTCCGTTCCCGGTCCGCCACGTCACGAAATGAGACGGCTTCCCTTCCTGCGAGATCGACCGGAGCGAAGTCTTCGAAGTCCTCATTTCGTCGTACCTCGTCCATCGTCTTGGTTGACGAGAAGATAGACAAGAAGTGCGTCGAATTGTTCCACCCGCAGATGTTCCATCCCGGCTGATGCACGCCCATGATGTCGCGCTCTTCGGTCGCCGGATCCATCCCGACCGCAAGAATCGCCTCATCCGGAATATCGTCACACGGGCTGAACGCCGGATCCCCCGCCGGACCCGCGGGAGCGGACTCCCCCGACGCTGCGCCGCCGCACCCTACTAACAGCACCGCCGAACACATCGCACCCAGCGCAGCTCGCACCTGAAGTCTCCCCCTCACGACGCCCACACTAGTTCGACGCACCGAACCGGACGCCGGTTCCCCCTCCGGACAGCCGCTACTTGCCGGCGCGCTCAGCCTCGGCCTGCGCCGACATCCAGCTGGCGATGAGCGCCTGCATATCACTTCGCCCCTTTAGTGCGGGCGTATCTGACTCCGCGTCCGTTGCCGTGGCCGGCTCCGATTCCGCACCACCGGTCAGGAACGGGCGCATCAAGTCGATCGGTACGGGGAAGACCACCGTCGACGTGCTTTCCCCGCCCAGGTCGCCCAGCGTCTGCAGGTATCGCAGCTGCAGCGTCGTGGGGTTGCGGCTGATCACGTCCGCCGCCTCGGCGAGCCGCGCCGACGCCTGGAACTCGGCCTCCGCGTTGATGATCTTGGCGCGACGCTCCCGCTCGGCTTCGGCCTGCCGCGCGATGGCCCGCTGCATGTCTCTCGGGATCTCCACGTCCTTGATCTCGACGGTGGAAACCTTCACGCCCCACGGCTCGGTCTGCTGGTCGATCACCTTCTGCAGGTCCTCGTTGAGGCGCTCGCGCTCGGCGAGCAGCGCATCCAGCTCGGCCTTGCCGAGTACCGACCGCAGAGTTGTCTGCGCGATCTGTGACGTCGCCGCGTGATAGTCCTCGACGCTGACGATTGCGCGATTCGCGTCCACGACTCGGAAGTATGCGACGGCGGTGACCTTCACCGGCACGTTGTCCCGGGTGATCACCTCTTGTACCGGGACTTTCAACGTCACGGTGCGTAGGCTCACCCGCACCATGCGGTCGATTGCCGGGATCATCAGTACTAGGCCGGGACCCTTCAGGTCGACAAGCCGCCCGAGCCGGAACAGCACACCCCGCTCGTATTCGCGCAGCACGCGGATCGCGGACGATCCCACGACTACCGCGAGCAGCGCGACGACGATGATCGCGAGAACGATGGTGGTCAGCATGGCAACTCCCACGGTTCACGACGGCGCACGCTCAGGGTGAGTCCATGAACGTGCTCGACGACGACGGAGTCCCCCGCCCCCGGAATGTCGGTGTAGCCGAATTCCATTTGAGCGCGCCACAATTCGCCATCGAGTTCGACCTGGCCTTCGTCACCGTCCCACTGGCGGACGGTGGCCTCGGATCCGACTAGCGACTGCAGGCCGGTATGCACGGGCTCTCGGTGCGCGCTCAGCACTTTCCTGCCGGTCACTGCGACCACGCCCAGCCCGGCCGCGGCGACACCCAACGTCACCGGAAGCGCGACCTCGACCCCCAGTCCGCCCGACGTGAACAGCAGCCACACCCCGGTGCCGGCGAGGCCCGTCCCCAACACACCGAGCGCACCGTACGTCGGAGCGTGCGCCTCGATCACGATCAGTAGCACGCCCACTGCCAGCGCCAATACGCCCAATGCGGTCATCTGCACTCACCTGCGGCGAGGGCCCGGTCGCTTCGCGTAGCCACCCGCGATCGAGCCCTCACCTCAAAGGTAATGGCCGCGCCATCGCGATGCCACCACTCCTATTCCAAGTTGTCTGCGCCCACGCCACACGGCCGGACATCGACTGCATCGGCCACGTCGGCGAGTCATATAACAGCGGCATAGTTCGCCAAGCGACCTCCAGCGAGGGAAGCCCAGGTGTACGACCTGCCCGACACTGGCCTCGACAGCCTCAATGGTCGATTTGTAGCCCTTTGGTCTTCGTTCGACACGTTGATTGCAGCGAACGGTTCGGAGTGTTCGATTCCGGAATCTGCGACGCGTGACCGAGGCGAGTGCCACCGGTTGGCCGGACTACCGTGATGGGCGCCGCGGCGCTCACGTGATCGAGTAGCCCCCATCGACAGGCAGCACGACACCGGTCACATAGCGGGCAGCGTTCGAGACAAGGAAGAGTACGGCGTCGGCTACGTCGTCACCGTCTGCAAAGCGCTGCAGCGGGATTCGGCTCAGCTTCTCGGCTCGGATCTCCGGCTGGCCGAGGAGTTCAGCCGTCATCGGCGTTTCGACGTAGCCCGGCGCGATCGTGTTCACTCGGACCCCTTGCGGCCCGAGCTCAACGGCAAGCCCCTTACCCAGTTGGGTCAGCGCGGCCTTGGTTGCACCGTAGGGAACGATCCCTGGTACCGCTCGATCCGCCGAGAGCGAGGCGATGTTGACGACGCTCCCCCGTGTTGCGATGAGCGACTTCGTCGCCTGTCGGATCAGCCGGTACACGGCTGAGAGATTTACGTCCACCAAACGCTGCCATCCATCGTCTTCAACATCGACAGCTGCCGTCCGCAATTGAATTCCTGCGGCATTGACGAGGATGTCCAGGCGGCCGGCGGTCGCGAGCGCGTAGTCGACCGCGGAGGCACTCAGGTCTGGATCGGTCAGGTCCCCAGCCAGGCCCACGCCACCGAGCCGGCTCATCACCTCGGTCACTTTCCGATCAGCATCAACTCCGATGACGGTCGCGTCGTGTGCAGCTAGCGTTCGAGCGATTGATGACCCGATCCCGCCGGCCGCACCCGTAACCAGAGCGACCTTCTCCGCCAACTGGCCGGACACCGAGGTCTGTGCTGTTGCACTCACTGGACTCCCTTCGGCCTCGGACGAGCTACGCCGCGACCGGCTCTGTAACTGCTTTCTCAAGAAGATTGATCACCGAAATGAGGCATAGCTCTACTGACCGTCACAGTATAGGCTGAAGAACCAGGAGCAAGAAAGCGCTTACAGGCAGTCAGCTTACAGGAAGTCATATGTCATCCGTATCCCTTCCGGCCGCGGACCGTACGGTCACACACCTGGTTCTCGGAGAGCCGGCGAAGCTCGACGTCCGGGCGACCCCGCCGACCAGTCGCGCGGTCTACGCGGCTTCTCATGTCGTGGCTGACCCGTTGCGGGCCTCGGCTGAGAACGCCTCGGATCAGATCGACTGGGAGGCGACGCTGCGGTTGCGCCGGGACCTGTGGTCACTCGGACTCGGCGTGGCTGAGTCCATGGACACCGCTCAGCGAGGCATGGGCCTGGACTGGAGCGCCGCCAAGGAACTCGCGGTCCGCACCGTTGCCGACGCCAAGTCCGTCGGTGGCAGGGTCGTCGTTGGTGTCGGTACAGATCAGCTCGAGTCCGAGCGGCCGTCTCTCGCAGAGATCCGCGACGCGTATATCGAGCAGATCGACGCGATCGAATCCAGCGGGGGTGACGTCGTCATGATGGCCAGCCGGCACCTCGCACGAGCTGCGGAGGGACCGGACGACTATCGAACGGTGTATGACGCGGTCCTGTCGGCTGCACGACGCCCGGTGATTCTGCACTGGCTCGGTACTGTGTTCGATCCAGCCCTCGACGGGTATTGGGGTGCCGAAGATCCTTCTGTAGCAATGGACACCGTGGTGGAGATCATTGCCGCTCATGGAGACAACGTCCGCGGAATCAAAGTGTCACTTCTCGATCAGTCTCTGGAGATTGCGCTACGGCTGCGCATGCCGGCCGGAGTCCGTGTATTCACGGGTGACGACTACAACTACGTCGACCTCATCGCCGGAGATGGAACCCACAGCAGCGATGCCCTCCTGGGCGCATTCGCCGCTATCGGGCCGTTCGCATCCGCGGCCTTCGCACGCCTCGACGCCGACGACCTTCATGGGTTCAAGACCGTCTTGGGACCCACCGAGTCCCTGAGTCGTCTGATCTTCGCCTCGCCTACCCAGTACTACAAGGTCGGTGTCGCGTGGCTCGCCTACCTCACCGGCAAGCAGAACCATTTTCGGATGATCGGCGGCTTCGAAACCGGGCGAAGCCTGCTTCACCTTGCGGATCTCGTCCGCGCAGCCGATGCAATCGGTCTGTTCCCCGACCCTGACCTCACTGCCGATCGCGCGTCGGCGTACTTCGCGGTGCACGGCGTCAACTGACATGGATCTCACGAGGTGCAGCCTCAACTCCGCCACGGTGAAAGGAACGGGCTTCAACGAGTTGGCCGGCCTTGCCGAGAAGTGGGGATTCCGCGGCGTCGGCCTGTGGCGCGACGTCCTCGAAGACCTGGATCTGGCCGCGGCGAGCCGCCGTTTGCAGCACTCGGGTCTGCGTGTGAGCAGCGTGTGCCGTGGGGGGATGTTTCCTCAGCCCGACGAGCAGTCTCGTCGCCGACGGTTCGACGACAATCGTGCCGCCGTCGACCAGGCGCATATCCTCGATGCGGACTGTCTCTACCTTGTGTGCGGGCCCCCGGACGCGGATCTGGCCGACGCCCGGCAACAGATCCACGACGGCATCGTTGAGCTGGAGCCTTACGCCCGACAGGCCGGAGTCCGCCTCGCCGTCGAGCCCTTCCATCCGATGATGGCGTCAACCCGCTCAGCGATCACCTCGTTGGGCGAGGCGAACGACCTCGTCGAGAAGATCGCCTCGGACGGGGTAGGTATCGCCGTCGATTCCTACCATGTCTGGTGGGATGTACGGATGCACGAAGAGATCAGACGTGCAGCGAGCCATCTGTTTTCGGTACAACTCGCCGATTGGATCACCCCCATCGAGGGCGAATTGAGCAGCCGGGGCATGCCCGGGGAAGGAAGCATCGACCTACAGGGATTCGTCACTGCCTGCAATGACGCAGGCTATCGCGGCCTAGTGGAGGTCGAGGTGCTCAGCAGCAAGTGGTGGTCCGAGACTCCGGACAACGCGATCCGCGGCGCAGTCAAGGGCCTGCTTTCGATTTGAACGGGATCAGTTTCGGACAGTGCCCGTCGAGACAGCGCCCGTCGAATCCCGGATGACGACCTTCGCGTGCAGCACCGGCACAGAAGTGCCGGGTTCGTTCCGCAGCGCCTCCTGCAGCAGCCTCCACGCTTGCTCGCCGAGCTGCGCTTTCGGACTCTGCACGGTGGTCAAGCGTGGAGCGATGTGGCGTGCGATCTCGACGTCATCGAATCCCGTCACCGAGACATCTTCGGGCACCCGGACCCCGAGTTCGCGCAGCTTCGAGATCACCCCGACTGCTGTCAGATCGTTGAAGCAGATCATAGCGGTCGGCTCGTGGACCAGCGCGCTTTCGGTGGCACTGAAGCCACCCTCGATGGTCCCATCCGCTTCAACCTTGAATGCTTCGATGCCAAGCACTTTGGACATTTCAACGGCTCGCCATCGCTCGCGGTTCTGCCACGACAGGTCCGAGCCTGCAATGTAGACAACCCGACGATGCCCCAACTGCGCCAGATGCCCACACAGTTCCATCATCGCCGTGAAGTTGTCGACCGCAACCATGGGCAGATCGATCCCGAGCTCAACCCTGTTCACCAGAACGACCGGAGTCGACTGCGTCGCTAGATCCTTCAGACCGGAGACCGGAATCCGCGATGACAGCAGAATCAACCCGTCGACCTGACCGAGTAAGTCGACAGCGGTCGCGTACTCGTCATCCGCAGTCCCCGAGTAGTCGGCAACGAGCATCCTGTAGCCATCGGCACGTGCGCCATGGTGCATCTGCTTCACCACGTCGAAGAAGTAGGCGTTCGCCAGGTCGGGAAGTATGACCCCCACGTTGCGGAGGGACCCCAGAGCCAGACCTCGAGCGGCTCCGCTTGGCCGGTACGCCATCTCCTCGGCAGCTGCATGAACCCGTGCAGCCAACTCTGGGGTCACGGCGGGATTCCCGCTCATCACGCGCGACACAGTTGCGGTCGACACGCCGGCCGCCTTGGCAACCATGGAAATCGTTGGCCGGCGGGTGCCGGAGGTTGTTCGCGCTTCGCTCAACCTACGCCTCCCGTCGACTCCCCGCCTGAAACCTGAAATCACACTGCAACCGCTTACAGCGTATCCCCTGCTTCCCGCTCTGGCGGACCAACCACCTGGAAGATGATCACGGAACGTTCCGGACACCCCTTCGTGTCAGACCTTCGCCGCGGTGAACGCATCTCGCGGATCGTTGAGGTCTCTGTCGATCGGATCCGGTGTGACGTAGGTGGTTCCGATCGTGATCAAGGTGAGGATGCACAGGTAGCCCGCGATGAAAACCCATGCGCCAAGGCCGGCACCCGGAACACTCGCGCCGCCGTCCGCGGCGACAACCATTGCGATGATCCAGGCCCCGATCAGTGGGGCAAGGCCGCCGGACAGAACAGCGGACACCTCTCTGGCCACAGACACGCCGAGATAGCGTTGCCGGGATCCGAAGAGTTCACTGAGGAAAGCGCTTTGGGCGCCGAACATGCCCCACGTCCCGATTCCGAGGGCGAGTGAGATCACGACAATTGTCAGCACGACACTGCCCTGCGAGAGCGCCCACCAGATCGGGAACGCTGACACCAACTGGAAGTACGCGAAGGCGCGGTATGTCTTGACTCGTCCGAACCGGTCGGAGAGTTGGCCTGCGATCGGAACGACGATGGCACCCAGCGAGGCTGCGAAGACCAACGAGAGTGCGCCGATGGGGCCTGTGACACCGACCGCGGCGCTGGTGACGTAGGCAACCGCAAGTGCCTGATACATCGACGAGGAGCCGTTCTCGGCGACCCGCAAGCCGATTCCGCGCAGCAGCGAGGGGCGTGAATGCTCGAGCAGGTTCTGCAAGGGACGATGGTCGATCTGATCCTTGGCTTCGAGCTTCCTGAAGGTGGGCGACTCCTTCAGATTGATGCGCAGGTACATCGCCACGGCAAGAATGATGACGCTGGCCAGGAAGGGAACCCGCCAGAGCCAGGTGTCGGTGATCTGGCCCTCCCCGAAGTAGACGAGGAAGTAGACCAAGGCCGCAACGACGGTTCCGACCTGCACTCCGAGGAAGGGCAGCGAGGCAAAGAACCCACGCCTGTTCTTCGGGGCGTATTCGGTCATCAGGATCGAAGCTCCAGCCATCTCGGCGCCGGCGCCGAGACCCTGGCAGATGCGCAGTGCGACCAACAAGAGCGGCGCCAGCATGCCTACTCCACCGGAGTACCAGTCGCCTTCGCTGCCGTGGTACGTGGGCAGGAGGCCGATTCCCGTGCTGGCAACACCCATCAGAATGATGGTGGCCAGCAGCACGAACTTGCGCCCCAGCCGGTCACCGAGCCGGCCGAAGAAGATGCCACCCAACGGTCGGACCGCGAAGCCTATGAAGTAGGTGGCGAAACTGAGGACCAATCCGGTTGACGGGTTGTCGCTGGGGAAGAACAGTGGGCCGAATACCAACGCCGACGCGAGGCTGTAGAGCGCGAAGTCGTAATACTCGAGGGCGCTGCCTGCGGAGGCTCCCCATGCGGCCCTGCGAAGGTCAGCGGTCGTTACTTCGGGATGGTCGGAGGCCGTCGCCCGGGTGTCATTGACGCCGTCGCCCAGATGGGGAGAGTCGAGAGTCATGGTCTGCCAATCCGATGGAGGATCCGGGGGGATCAGATCTCAGTTCAGGAGCCGGTGAATGTCGGTGTGGTCTTGTTGCTGAAGGCGGCAACTCCTGCAGTGAAATCGTCTGTTCCTGTAGTGAATCCGCTGCCGAGTGCCTCGAGGACCGTGGAGGGGGCGCCAGCGGCTGCAGCGTCGACGAGTTGTTTGCTGACCTGTACTGCGGTGGGGGCGCCCTCGAGAATCCGATCGATCAACTCTGTGACTGTGTCGGCGAGCATGCTGCGCTCGGAAACGGCGTTGAGTAGCCCCCAGTCGAGCGCCGTATCGGAAGGCACCTGGCGGCGGGCAAATATGATCTCCTTGGCGCGGGCGGCCCCGACAATCTGCGTGAGGCGTTCTGTGCCTCCCCAGCCCGGGGTTGTGCCGAGGCCGGTCTCCGGCAGGCCCAGACGGGCGGTACTCGCACCGATCCGCAGGTCACAGGCGAGCGCGAGTTCGAAACCGCCACCGACCGCGATGCCGTCGACGACTGCGATCGTGGGCTGCCGCAGTTGTGCAAGGTAGTTGAAGACCCTGTGTCCCTCCCTGATCCAGCGCCTCCACATTTGCGCGGGGCTGAAACGCGAGAACTGGGCGATGTCCGCGCCGACGCAGAACGACTTCTCGCCTGCTGTGGTGATCAGGACGATCTGAGCATCAGAGTGATCGATGGTCCGCAGCTCGCAGTAGAGAGCGTCGAGCAGTTCGAGTGTCAGTGCGTTGAGTTTTCGGGGGCGATCGATCAGAACGGTCGCGACACGGCCGCCACGAGTATGAGTGACGGTGATCTGCCCGGCATCACTGGATGGTTCAGAGGTGTTCATGTGAGGGCCCTCAGTCCTGGCGGGTTCTTCGTGTGTGCAGTGCCTGCACCCGCGGGTGCTCGGGCAGTGGCAGGAGCTGCAGGTTCTGCAGCTGCGGCGAGAACAGCTCGCCGGACATCGTTTTCAGGTTCGGGTCAACGAGAAGCTCGAACTCGGACTTGTTCAGAACGTCGCGCCGCAAGTCGACGCCGGGGGCGATCTCGGTGACTGTCAAACCTTCGGGCCGCAGCTCGAGAACCGCGCGTTCGGTGACGTAGAGGACCTTCTGACCGTTGGCGAGAGCGCGCTGGCCGGAGAAGGTCGGAGAGTCGACCTCCTTCACGAACTTGGTGTGAGGACCGTCGGCACGGATGTCGAGGCGGCCGCCCTCGATCGCGATGTCGCGGCGCCCGGCTGTGAAGGAACCGACGAACACGATCGACGGTGCCGAGGACGTAATGTCGACGAACCCGCCGACTCCCGCAGTGACGTGCCGACGCTTGGGCAGGCTGTGAACGTTGACATTGCCGTGTTGGTCGATCTCGAGGAACGAGAGCAGCGAGTGCTCGAACCCGCCGCCTTGGAGCAGGGTGAACTGATCCGGGCTCTGCATGATCGCGTCGGGATTCTGCGCGACTCCGAAGACGAAATCGAGCAATGGGACACCACCCACCGGGCCCTGCTCGATCACCCAGGTCACGGCATCGGCCAGCCCCTCTTCGACGAGGACGTGCGGCACCAACGCCGATACACCGAAGCCGAGATTCGCGATCTCGCCTGCCTGCAGTTCGGCTGCAGCGCGGCGCGCCATGATCTTCTCCAGCGTGAACGGGACGGGCTCGATGGTGCTGAGCGGTCGCCGTAGTTCACCGGAAAGGGCTGGGTCGTACTGCGTCTGCGTGGTCTGCAGCTGTTCCGGGGCGAGGACGAGAGCGTCGACCAGGACACCGGGGACGCGGACTGACCTCGGGTCCAGGCTTCCGCCCTCGGCGAGGTACTTCACCTGCGCGACGACCACACCGTCGTTGTTGTGTGCGGCATAAGCGAGATCGAGTGCTCCGAGCGGAGACGCCTCCTCTTCGAAGGTCAGGTTGCCGTGAGTGTCGGCGGTGGTGGCTCGGATGATCGCGACGTTCGGCACCAGCGTCTCGTAGAACAGCCACTCCTGGCCATCGAGCTCGTGAACTCGAACAATGGCATCGGGGGTGATCGCGTTCATCCGACCAGCCCCGATCCGTGGGTCGACGAAGGTGTCCAGCCCGACCTTGGACAGGACGCCGGGCTGCTTGGCGGCTGCGGCGCGGTGGAGTTGGTACAGGATGCCGGACGGGAGGTTGTACGCCTCGACCTCGTTGTTCTCGATCATCTGCCAGATTCTGGGCGGCTCTGCAGACGACGGGCCGGACGGATACGAGCCGGCAACAACACGTGCGAGCAGGCCCGGTCGGGCGAGGTGATCGATGCCCTTGATGCCCCACATATCCCCCGCAGCGATTGGATGCACGCTGGTCAGACCCGCGGGGGAGTTCGATTCCTCGTACCGCTGCCCGAGACCGGCGAGTACCGCATCGGGGCATCCCAAACCTGATGAAGAGCTGACGGTGATGACGTCGCCGTCATGCACGAGGTCGGCTGCCTGACGCGGGGTGAGAACTCGTGGGGTATGCACGTCAACTCCAAACTGTAAGCGCTTACTCTATTGGCACTGTTCGACTTTCGTCGCATCAGCCGGACGGACAGACGTCAGCGACGAGGCCGCCATGCGGCTGTGGAGCCACGGACCCGCAACGCGGGCGCGACGAGGTCGTGGGTGTACAGATTCGAGTCGTGGGCAGGACGGCCATTGCTGTCCAACGACTGGCGGATGCGCTCGAGAATGAGCTCCCCGCACTTTTCCCCGATTGCCGTCGGGAACGTTGCGACTGTTGTCAGCGGTGGCGTCCGGTGAGCGGAACCCGCTATGTCGTCGAATCCGCCGACCGCGATGTCTCGGCCCGGCTCGAGCCCTCGACGGCTCAACTCCGCATAGACTCCGACCGCGACGATGTCGCTGTAGGCCACGATCGCGTCCGGGACCGTTCCTCGATCGAGTAGCCGCCGTGTGGCTTCGGCGCCGCCGGCGGGAGTCGCTTCCCCGAACAGGCCGTCCGCAGGAACCATGGACATCTCCCCGCCGGCGATCGCGGCGCGGAACCCTTCTTCACGTTCGCGGCGGGCCGATGTGTGCTGTGGCCCGCCGACCATGGCCACCGTATGAACACCCATCGCTCCAAGATGCTCGCCCAGAAGGCGGCCCGCTTCGACGTTGTCGGCACCGACGTAGTCGTGACTGAGGTTGAAGTGGCGCGCCAGAAGTACCAGAGGAATTCCCGATGTGGCGAGCAGGTTGTCGATCTCGACGGCTTCGGTATCGCCCGCCGGCAGGAGAATAAGTCCGTCGATGCTGCGCTCGACGAACCGGTCGAGCAGTCGACGCTGCCGCGCTGGGTCGTCCCGACTGTAACCGACGAACACCGCGTAATTGCTGCGGTCGGCGACGTCTTCGAGCGTCATCGCAAGTTCAGCGAAGTAGGGGTTCTGCACTTCGGTGACGACCAGACCCAGGGTCATCGACCTCGGATTGCGCAGCATCGCCGCATGGCGGTTGTAGACGTAGCCGAGCGCCTTCATCGATTCACGGACTCGCCGACTGGTTTCCCGGGCGACACTCGGACTGCCGTTGAGCACGAGCGAGGCTGTCGAGCGAGACACGCCGGCATGCCGGCTGACATCACTCAGGGTGACTCGCTTCATGACGTGTGCCCGCTTCCGGTGACGATGTGAGCAGCAACATGCACACGATAGCGCAGATATTGGATCGATCCAACCCCTAAATTGCCTGTTGAATATGCACTAGAGACAACGGACGCCCGTCCGGCGAACCTGACCGGTGGTTCTTGCTGGATCGATCCAAGTGGCTACTATCCGCGCCGCAGCCCACTTGCTCGCGAGACCTGTCGCCCCACACCTTCCCGCACGGCGTCTTCCGTTCCGACGATCCGCACGTGCGTGCGCGCCCGGGTGATCGCGGTGTACAGCAACTCGCGGGTGAGCAGTGACGACCCGGCGTCCGGCAGGATCACCGAAACCCGGTCGTACTGGCTGCCCTGGCTGCGGTGAATCGTCATTGCGTACACGGTCTGCACCGAGGCCAGGTGGCCCAGACGAAGCAGGTACGGTTCCTTGCCCCGAGCGAAGGCGGCGATCAGTTCGCCGTCACCACCGGAAACGACAACTCCGGTGTCGCCGTTGTAGATCCGGGTCTCGTGGTCGTTCGCCGTCACCAGCAGCGGCTGCCCGGCGTACCAGTGGTCGGGGTCGAGGCGGCTGCCGACGGCGTCGCCGATCCAGTCCATCGCGTTGCGTGCCCACCACGACGCTCCGAACGGGCCGTCCCGGTGCGCACACAGCAGGCGGTGTTTCTCCGACGCTCGCAGCGCACCCGCCGCGTCACCGGCAAGAGCGGCCGCCGTTACCTCCGTCGAGGTCGACACCACGTCGGCGCGCACCCCGGCCAGGTCCTCGATGTCGACGAAGGACACATCCGGCGCTTCGCTGCGGAGGATGTCGAGCACCCGGTCCGGATCGCAGTCGCGCACCGCCGTCGCCAACTGGGCGATCTGTCCACCGAAACGCCGACCGCGGCTGAGGCGAATCATGCCCTTTCGCAACCGGTCCCGCTCGGCAGCGCTCAACGCCGCCTCGGCGGGATCGTCCGTCGCCGACAGGTCCGCACCCACCACGTTCGCCAGCACCGGGTTCTCGGCACCGGCCGCCGGGCGGGCGACGAGATCAGCCAAAACCGCCCCGGCGTCCACCGACGCCAACTGGTCGGGGTCGCCGACGAGGATCAGTCGCGCCTCGGGCCGGACCGCCTCGAGCAGCCGGCACATCATCGTCAGCGACACCATCGACGTCTCGTCCACCACGATCACGTCGTAGGGCAGGTGATTGGTCTCGTTGTAGCGGAACCGGCTGGTCCCCCGCTGCCAGCCGAGCATCCGGTGCAACGTCATGGCCGACAGCTGGGACTGCAGTCCTACAGCGCCGACCTGCTCGTTCACCGATTCCTCGAGCCGGGCGGCCGCCTTGCCGGTGGGTGCGGCCAAGCCGATCCGCAGTCCCGGATGATGACGCTCGAGCAACGCGAGCACCCGCGCGATGGTGTGAGTCTTGCCGGTGCCTGGGCCACCTGCGATCACCGACGTCCAGTGGGTGGCCGCAACGGCCGCCGCGATGCGCTGACGGTCCGGGGCTGCCGACGGCTGGGAGGGGTCCTGGTGGTCACGGAACAGCTCGTCCAGCCCGGCGCGCAGCAAATCCTCATCGACCGCGGGGTGCGCGTTCGCGCGTGCGTCGAGGATCCGCCGCACCGTCTGCTCCTGCCGGTAGTACCGGTCCAGATACAGCTGGTTGTCCACCAGCCGCAGGGGCCGCAACGGCCCCCGGTCGCCGCCGACCACCAGCGGGCTCGACCGCAGCGCCTCGGCGACGGCGGCCTCGTCGGGCCACGGCAGCGTCGCCGGATCTACTGCAGGGCGGTCGGGCCTCTCGTCGACATGTACCTCACGAATCCGGTTCAGGTCCAGGCACACCGAGCCCAACCGCACGGCCCGCACCGCAAGCGCGGTCGCCAGGTGCACCGGCTCGCGGGTCTCCCCGCCGAGCGTCGCGAGCCGCAGCGCGACGTGCACGTCTGCGGCCTCGAGTACCCCGGCCTCGTTGAACTCACGCAGCACGCCCTTGCCACGCTGCGCAACGCGTGCCTCGATCACTCGTCCCCCTCGAGCTCGCCGGACGCCGCCAGCAGATCCGACAGCTCCACCACCAACTGCGCAGGCGGATCCCAGTCGAACACGCCCGCACCGTCGGGTGTCTCGGGGCCGACCATGCCGCGCACGAACAGGTACTGCACCCCGCCGAGGTGCGTCGCCGGGTGGTACCCGGGCAGCCGCCATCGCAAGTAGCGATGCAGTGCAACGGCGTACAGCATCGCCTGCAGCGGGTAGTGCGAGCGCATCATCTCCTTCGCCATCGCGTCACGGGTGAAGTCGGCGGTGGACAGTTCGCCGGGCGCGAGCCGGTTGGTCTTGTAGTCGACGACCACGAACTGGGGACCCTCCGGCCCGGAAACGCGCAGTACCGCGTCGATGCTGCCGGTGAGATAGCCCCGCAGCGGCGCCGGATCCAGGGCCTCGAGCTTGTCCGCGTACGGCGCTAGGACGTCATCGGGCGGCAGATGCCTGCGCAGCAACTCGACGATCCGGTGCAGGGTCACCTCGAGCGCGGCCGGATCTTCGCCCCCGGCGAGCGGGAACTCGAAATCCAATTCCGGCAACCGGTCTCGCGGCATCACGCCCGCGAGGGTGCCACCGCCGGCGAGCGGGGTGCGCAGCACCGGCAGCAACGCCT
The DNA here is from genome assembly GCF_004011825.1 of Rhodococcus xishaensis. Classification (GTDB taxonomy): domain Bacteria; phylum Actinomycetota; class Actinomycetes; order Mycobacteriales; family Mycobacteriaceae; genus Prescottella; species Prescottella xishaensis. The sequence continues at coordinate 106,406 of NZ_RKLO01000003.1, forward strand.
CCGCCAGCGCCTGCGGATCCACCTGCGCCATCCGCGCCTCGACCGACTCGCGGCAGTGCCGCAGCAGCTCGGTCTCCAGGTCGTCGGCGGCCGTGTCGACGTGCTCGAGGATCTCGTGGACGAGGGTGCCGAACATCGCACCGTAGGGCATGTCGTTCATCGTCGAGGGAATCCCGCCGGCGGCCACCGGCGAGACCAATGCGGGCTCCTCCGGTTCATCGTCCTTCCCCGGATCCTCCGCCTCGCTGACGGCGCCGGGATGCTCGTGCGCCGAAGCGGTGAGCGCCGTGTACGACGTGCGCCGCCATCCGTCGTCGAGCGCACGGTCGAACACTGCCGCGGCCAGCTCTCCTGACCCGTGCTGCGGCGGCGTCCACGACAGCTGTGGAGCGGGCTCGGCGCCGACGGCCTCGGCCGTGACCGGGATCGGCGCTGCGGCGGCCCATTGCGACAGATGCCGCGCGACATCGGGATCCTCCGGCACGCCCGCCTTCTGCGGCACCTCGGCCTCGCCGGCGCTGCGGCCGAACATGATCCGGTGCAGCGGGCCCTCGCTGGTCCCGTAGGCGGGAGCCCACCACAACACCAGTTGGCACTGGGCCCGGGTGAGGGCCACATACAGCAGCCGCAGGTCCTCGCCCGCGGCCTCGGCGTCGCGGCGACGGCGCCGGTCGCCGTAGCCGGGGCTGCCCTCGCCGCCGATGTCGAGGATCCTCCGGCCGCTCTCGTCGTGCAGCAGCAGCCGGTTCTTGTCGGAGTAGCGGCCCGTGCTCCATGCGAACGGCACATAGACGATGGGGTACTCGAGGCCCTTGCTGGCGTGCACGGTGGCCAGCTGGACGGCAGCGGCGTCACTGTCCAGGCGGCGGCTGCGGTCGCCCCCACCGGACTTGGGGTCCTCGATGCGGTCGCTGAGCCAGCCGGTGAGCGCGGCCAGGCCGAGGGATTCGTCCACCGCGACGGCCCCGAGCAGCTGCGCGATGTGCCGCAGGTCGGTGAGGATCCGCTCACCAGAGGCGGCAGCGAGCAGGCGCTTCTCGAGTTCGGTTTGCGTGGCGAGTTGTTCGAACAGGGCCGCGAACCCGGACTGCGCGAACAGCGCCGAAAGGTCCCTCAGCCGTCCGCCCACCGTCGCGACCAGATCGTCTCTGGCAGAGTCGATCCGCTCCGCCGTCCACCCGAACAGGGGGGTGAGAGCGGCGAGCCGTACCCGGTCGGGCCGGTGTGGCTGTTCGAGCGCCTGCAGCACCCGCAGCCAGTGGTGCGCGGCGGGAGTCTCGAACACGCTGCTCCCTCCGGCCAGCACCGACGGCACACCGGCACCGTCGAGGGACTGCTGGACCAGGGCGATCTGCGCGTTGGTACCGGCGAGGATCGCGATGTCCCCGGGTTCCACGGGGCGACGAGCGCCGTCCAACTCGAGCAGTGCGCCACCGTCGAGCAACCTGACGATGTCGGCGGCGACGTCGTCGGCGACCCGTTCCCGCAGCCGACCGACGGCAGGGAAACCGGAGTTGTTCAGCCGTCCCGCTCCCGCACGGGGCAGATGCCGCACCCGCAGCGGCGGCGCGCCATGCAGCCGCGAACCCGAGTTGGCGGCATCGACGGCGTGCACGACGATGTCGCGGTGCCCGAGTGTGGCGCCCCCGTGCAGATAGTGCAGTGCCGCAACCAGATCTGCGTCACTGCGCCAGTTGCACGCTAGTTCCTGACGGTGGTCGGCGGCGTGGACCGCGTCGAGGTAGCTGAGCACCTCGGCGCCGCGGAACGCGTAGATGGCCTGTTTGGGGTCGCCGACCAGCACGAGCGTCGAGTGACCGTGGAATGCCGCGCGCAGGATGCCCCACTGCTGTGGATCGGTGTCCTGGAACTCATCGACGAGCACCACACGGTAGCGCTCGCGGACGCGGCGACAGGCGGCTTCGCCGTGCTCAGCATCGGTGAGCACGCCGTGCAGCAGGGCGGGTAGGTCGTCGAAGTCGCGGATGCCGGCCAACCGTTTGCGGCGTTGGGTCTCCTCGCGAACGGCACTTGCGAACGCGACCGCATCACCGGCGCGACCCCCGTCGGCGTCCTCGGGTGCGAGCGCGGCTTGGGGATCGAAGATCGCGGCGCGGGCCGCGGCCCGGGCCTCAGTGGGGCGGAGGGCACGGGTGTCGGCCCGCCCGAAGTGCCGGACGTACAGGTCGGCGATCACGTCCTCGACGAGATCTTCGGCCTCCTCCACAAGGACCGCATCGGGGTCGCGTTCCCCGGCGATGCCGAGTCCGTCGAGCATGCGCTGACAGAAGCTGTGGGTGGTGACGATGGTGCCGGCGTCGAAATCCGACAGCGCCTGCATGAGCCGCCGGCGCCGGCGCGCCACCTCTTCGGCGTCCGCGTTCGCCAGGTGCGCGACCAGCGGGTCGTCACTGGTGCGCGCCGCTGTCGGGTCCGCCAAACCCGCGGCAGCCGTTGTGAACCGCTCGCGGGTGCGCTCGCGTAGTTCCTTCGTCGCGGCCCGGCTGAACGTCACGAGCAGCAGCTGTGATAGGTCGATGTCCTCCTCCGCCACGAACCGGGCCGCGAGGCCGACGATCGCGTAGGTCTTGCCGGTACCGGCGCTGGCCTCGAGGACCGTGGTGCCCGTCGGGAGTGGAGCAAACAGGCCGAAGCCGTTCTCACTCAGCGTCGGAACGGTTTCTGTGGTCACGGTTCTCCCAAGGTCTCAGCAGCGAGGAGGGGACCCCACAGAATGTCGGCCTCGAAGCCGAACGCGCTCGGCTCGTGAGCTCCGGGCTGGGCCTGCTCGGCGGTGAGCACCGACAGGCTCGCGCCGGCACCGTGCACGTACTCGATGTGCCGGTCCTTGCCATCTCCGAAGTCGCCGTCCCACTCCTTCTCGGCGGCGACCAGCGCGAGTTCGACGGAGCGACCGCGGAACCGCATGTCCGCGTAGGCGGCCGAGGCCGTCGGCGCAACCGGAAGCGGACGCTGTAAGCCGCGCTCACGGAGGTCGACGAGCCGCCGCAGGATCTCGGCCGGATCCTCGGGTGCGGCGAGCGTCGACCGCGCGACAGGCGACCGGCCCCGGCCTCGGCCAGTGGTGACAGCGGTGGGGCCGTCGAATCGTCCGGTGGCGGCGATGGCGAGCAGACGCACCCAGGCCGCGATCCGATGCTTGGCGGCGAGCCGCGAGAAGGTAGTGCGTGCGACTACAGCGTGTCCCGGGGAGCCGTCGTGCACCCCGTCGACCGTGCCGGCCAGGCGACGACCACCACCGAGGTCGACGTCGATGTCGACTGTCTCGGGGCGTCCTGCATGCACCGGTGCGGCGGCACGCGCCAGCGAGTCGACGGCCCACTCGATCTCGGCGAGCGCTGTCTCACCAAGTTTCGCGGGCGGTAGGGTGCCCCGGCGCCACTCTGCCGCGCGGAACGCGGCCTGATCGGTGCCCAAGAGCCGGGCTGTGAGCATGCGGTCACCGATCCCCCACCGCGCGAGAGGATCGAGTTCGAGGTCGAGCGCGTCGGCGGCTTCCTCGTCCAGCTCCGACACCCGGAACCCGAGGCGTTGCCGCAGGAACCCCTGGATGGGATGTTCGAGGAAGGAGATGAGCTCGGCGAGGTCGACGACGCCATCGCCAAGTTCGACAGCGGGCAACGGTTCCGGCAAGAACGGCGACTCACCGGCCGTCGGCCGCTGGGCCGACTGTGCACCCGCCAATGCCGCTCTGTCGAAGCTGAGTGGACCGTCCGGATCGAAGTTGCGGGAATCAAAGGGCTGCAACGGATGTCGGGTTACGACTCCACGCGGTCCTGCCATCGCCTCGAGAACGTCACGCACCTCGCTGAGGGGTACCGCAGGTGGCCGCACAGTGCCGTTGGTCGGGTCGGCGCCGGTGTAGAACAGCAGCAGCCGTTCGGTGGCGGACATGATGGCGTCGAGCAGCAGCTGCCGGTCCTCGCTGCGCGGATCACGTTCCCCGAGAGACGGATCGCGGGCGAGAACGTCATCGCCGTCGATGTTGGTGCCACGGGGGAAGACGTCGTCATCGAGCCCGAGAAGCGCGACCACACGGTGCGGGACCGAGCGCATCGGAACCATCGTGCACACGGTGAGTTCGCCGGTGCGGAAGTTGGCGCGAGTGGGTCGGCCGGCGAGCCGGGACCGGAGCATCGCGCGCACGTCGGCGAGACGCAACTGAGCGTCTCCGCCGTGCTCGACGGCGGCGGCCAGCTCGCGGCGCGCCTGCGCTAGTTGCCACGCGTCGGCGTCGGCCACGTCCACTAGCAGGTCCAACGCGCGGGACAACGCGGCCGACCATTCCTCGGCAGTCTGCCGTCCGGTGAGTCCGCGCAGGGAGACGTCGAGACGGTCGACGTACTCGGCGAGACGTCCGGTGAGTTCGATGTCGTTGCTCTCTACGTCGTCGAGTGGCAGTGCGAGGGAGAGCCATTCGCCGTTCGCATCATCGGCGGCAGCGCCGAGCAGGATCCGGTCGAGTGCCGCCTTGAGGGTGTTTTGCTCGAAGCCGTCGAGTCCGAAGGCGCGCCGCTCGCGAGGTCCGATGCCCCAGCGCGCTCCCGCCGCCGTGGTCCACTCCCGCACGCGTTCAAGGGCATCGTCGTCGAACCCGAAGCAGCGGCGCACCGGGCCGGTCGCCGCCAGATCGAGCACCTCGCTGATCGTGACGCGCGAGTCGGCGAGATCCAGCAGTGTGGCCACGACGCCGAGAACCGGATTGGTCTGGTGCAGAGCGCGATCCGCCAATCGCACCCGTAGCTGGTGTCCGGGGTGGCTGCCTTCCCCCTGCAGGCCCTGCCCGAACGCGGCCCGCACCAGCGGCGCGTACGTCTCGACGTCGGGGCACATTATGACCACGTCGCGCGGCTCGAGGGTCGGGTCGTCCTGGAACAGGTGCAGCAGCAGCTCGCGCAGGGTCTCGACCTGACGGGCCGGGCCGTGACAGGCGTGGATCTCGACAGTGCCGTCCGCCCGGCAGGCGGCCGGCGCGCGGTCGGCCGCAATATCGGACTGAAGACGACCCAGCAGTGACGTCGGCCGCGACTTGCATGGATGGTGCACGTCTACCATCTCGACAGCCCGCAGTCGTGATTGCAGTTCGCGAACGTCTCGGGCGAGGCTGGCAAGCAACGGATGGGCGACATCGAGTGCGCGAAGATCCTCGGCTCGCCGCCGAGGCGGGGCTGTGTCGGCCATGGCACCCCACATCTCGATACTCGGATGCGGAATCCACAGGTGCACATCACGATTGACGCCGATCGCAGACAGCACCTGAATCTGGTCGGTCCCCAGCCGGGTGGGGCCGAACAGAGACAGCCGCTCCGGCAGGTCGAGGAGGCCGGGCTCGTCGCGGAGACCCGCACAGGCGCCCTCGAGCCGTTCGGCGGGGCTCGGACTGCCGATCCGTTCCCGCAGGCGGCGCCACAGCTCGGCCTGCCACCGCAGATCCGAGTCGAGTGGTTCGGCGCCGTCGGTGTCGCGCCCGTCGACCCAGTCGACGAGCATGGCCGGCCGCTGCGAGGCGTAGGACCGGAAGAGTTCGGCCAGGTGCGCGGCGGTGCCATACCGACGACCCGCGCGGTGGTCGTCGGCGCCGCGCCCGAGGTGGCGGGCCAGCACGCCGCACCACGGCTCTTCCACACAGTCATCGACGACTCGCAGCAGCGTCCACAGCACCCGCGACGGATGCCAGGGGTCCTCGTCGACGTCGTATCCAGTGGCGGACGCAAGCGCCTGGTCGACTAGTCGCGTCGGCGAGGGGAAGTCGATGTTGGCCGCAACGCCGTCACCATGGCCGCCATCCCCCGCACCCAGCACGTGCGACAGACGCTGCGTCAGCCATCGCTCGACCCCCTTGGCGGGAACGGCGACCACCTCGCGTTGCAACGGGTCTGAGAGCGGTTTGACCAGCACATCAGCGAGCGCGGACGCCAGCGTGCCGGCACTCTCGGCTCGGTGCAGAGTCAGCAAGTCCGTGCCCCTCCATGGTTCTCGTCCGCGTGCCATCCGGAGTATCACATCTCTCGGACATCGGAGGCTATCCGATGAGGCGAAGCAGCATTACTCGACGTCGATCCAGATCGGGGGACGTCGCGCGCTGCATCAGTGAAGCCCTGAAACCAGCACAGCTGCGCTGTAAGTATAGAAACGAGCTACGGCGTGCTGCTTGTTTCTCGTGTCTTCCACCGCACTCGATGCGACCAGAATCTGACGAAGGAAGGGGTGCGCGTCGGAATCGAGGAAGCCGTTGGCACGTCGCACGCTATCTACCAGGGGAGAATCTACTCCCAGGCCGAGCGAGGCCCCATCGAAGCGAGCTGACCCTTCCCTCGGGTTGTTCATAGTGTGATTGGCCGATCTGGTGGACAAGACGTCAGCCGCCCCGAAACAACACCCCACACCGACGAACGGAAACACCATGACCGCCTGGAACACACGCCCCGAGACCAGCGACGACATCGCTGCCATCCACGACGTCAACCTCGCCGCCTTCGGCACCGCGGACGAGGCCAACCTCGTCGACGCCCTGCGCGCCGACTCTTCGTGGATCGAGGGCCTGTCCCTCGTCACCACCGACCAGAACGGCGCCATCGTCGCCCACGCGCTGCTTACCCGCTGTCACATCGGCGATACCCCGGCTCTGTGCCTGGCACCGTGCGCCGTCCTGCCGGACCACCAGCGCAGCGGCGCAGGCTCGGCCGCCATCCGCGCCGCCTTGACGGCCGCCAGGGACATGGGCGAGTACTACGTCACCGTAATCGGACACCCCGCCTACTACTCCAGGTTCGGGTTCACCCGCGCCTCCACCCACGGCATCGGACTGAGTATCGACGTCCCCGACGAAGCACTCATGGCCATAACCCTAGACAGCAACGCCCCCCTCCCGACCGGCACCATCCGCTACGCCGCCCCATTCGGCATCTGACCCGCCTGAGAGGGCTGCCGGTTCCCACGGCGCTACGGGCCCCTCTGGAAACTCGCGGTCACCGCCCCCTACAGCATGGTCGTCACCACGACAGTCGTGCTCCCGTTCGAACGAATCTCACGTCTGTGTCCCCGACCCACGTCTCAACCGCCGCGTGACTGGGCCGTATGGAAGGGTGTAAACGTTTGAACGCGTTGCCCTGTGACGCTGTGGAGTACCGGGCTAGCGACTCGCCTCGCCCCGCTGGCGCCGCACATCCTCCGCGGTGAAGTTGGCGGTGAGCCGCAGTTCCGACAGCGGGACCTCCCGGTCCGGGCTGCGCACCTCCACACGCACGGGTTCACCCGATGCGGCGTCGGACATCCCGATCGGCGCGCCTCGCTTGCCTTGCAGATACTTGTCGCCCCACTGCATGAGGGCCAGCACCGCGGGATGTAGGTCGCGTCCCTTGTCGGTGAGCACGTACTCGTACCGCGTCCGCTGACCCGGCTCCTTGTACGGCCGTCGCTCGAACAGTCCCTCAGCGGTCAACTCCCGCAGCCTGGAGGCCGCGACTGCCTCGGTAATGCCGACTCGACGCGCGAAGTCGTCGAATCGGGTGGTCCCGCAGTACGCCTCCCGGAGAATCAGCACCGCGGATCGTGTTCCGATGATGTCCATCGCCTTGGCGATCGAGCAGTGGGTGGGACGCCAGGCGTCCCGGTCCGCGAGGATGCCCTCCAGTCGTGCCGTGTTCATGAGGTCAGAGTACTTGACTTGAGCAATCCATAGCCAGGGTTGGCCAAACCCCGCAGACGCACGAGAGCCCGCTGAAGTCGAGTAGTTCGCCCTCGAATCCCTTGCTCCCCAAAGGGTTCATCGCCTCGCCCCCGACTATCTGAGCGAGCGGTAGACGGGCACTTCCCAGAGCAAGCCGGCCTGCGGCGCCCCGCAGCACGGCCGATTCCTGACCGAAAGAAGTGGCGCGGCTCACACAGCATGCTGACTTGTCATAACCATAGTCAGCTACGTAGATTGCTGACTATGGCACTACAAAGTCAGGTCAGTCGCCCCGTTCGACTCGCCCCTCTCCTCGCTGTCTTGTTCGGCGCCAACGTGCTCGTCGCGGTGGTCGGCACAGCTGCTGGCTACGAGGGCACCCTTTCCGCCTTCGTAATCGTCTGGTGGCTGATCGCCCCAGTGGCGGTCGCCGCGGCCGTCACGTTCCTCGGAATGAGTTCCCCCAACCCTTACAACGCGGAGGTACTCCGATGACTTCCTCTGCCACAACCATCTTCCCTTCCGAGTTCGATTCCAGCTGGCTGGGATTCGGCGGCCTACACGGTGGGCTCGTCATCGCCTCGATGCTGCACGCGGCCTCGGCTGAGACCACCGCGACACCGGTCGCGCTGGCAGCTCACCTCAACAAGCCTGTCGAGCCAGGTCCAGTGGACGTGCGGATTGACGTCGAGCGCGGTGGGAGAACACCCAGCGTCCGCGCGTCGATCGCTGACTCCGCCAGTGCGCTGGTACGCCTCACCCGAGACACCGGCGGCGACACACGCTCATGGCCGGTCGGCGCGTCACCCGTCGGCAGCGTGGATCCGGAACAGCTTCCCCCGCTGGAACTCCCGGTCGAAGTCGCACCATTCTCCCGGTACCTCGACATCCGACCGATCAACGCAGCGCGGCCCTTCGCTGGCGGCCCCGACCCGGAATTCGAGATGTGGATACGGATTCTCTCGCCGATCGAGTTCAGCACGCAGGAACGAGCGGCCGTGTTGCTCGACGCCTCACCGCCGGGGTTGTTGGCCACACTCGACTCGGTGGTGGCCATCCCCACCGTCGAGCTCAGTGCGTACTTCCCACCCGCCGAGGACATGCACATACCGATGGACGACCAGTGGCACCATCTTCGCCACCGCACGGCCTGGGCCAACGATGACCTCTGTGTTGACGAAGCCGAACTTCGCACTTCGGCAGGCCGCCTCGCAGGACAGGCGCGCCAACTCCGCCGAATCCTCGCACCCTGATCTCCAACGGACCCGAGAGGAATCATCATGAGAGACGCAGTGATCGTCGAAGCCGTGCGCACACCCATCGGCAGGGGTAAGTCCGCTGCAGCCAAGTCCAGTGGAGCCCTGCACGGAATGCACCCTGTCGACCTCCTCGCCCACAGCCTGTCCGCTCTCGTCGAACGTGCCGGTCTCGATCCGGCGCTCATCGACGACGTCATCGGCGGCACCGTCACCCAGGTGGGTGAGCAGGGCCAGAACATCACCCGGAGCGCACTGCTGGCGGCGGGGTTTCCCGAGTCGGTACCCGGCACCACGGTCGACCGACAATGCGGCAGCAGCCAGCAGGCGGTCCACTTCGCCGCGCAGGGCGTGATCTCCGGCGCCTACGACATCGTCGCCGCCGTCGGCGTCGAGTCGATGGGCCGAGTACCCATGGGGTCCAACATCATCGGGCGGGAGACCCTGGGCGAACACTTCGAGCGTCGGTATCCCGACGGTCTCGTTCCACAGGGCATCAGCGCCGAACTCATCGCCGCCCGGTGGGGACTGTCGAGGACCCAACTGGACGAGTTCTCCCTGCACAGCCACCAGAAGGCGGCGGCCGCGACGAGCAGCGGCCGGTTCGCGAAGGAACTCGCGGCACTCCCCGAGTTGAGCGTCGACGAGGCCATCCGCCCCGGAACGACTCTCGACGCACTGGCGGGCCTGCGTCCCGCATTTCGTAGCGACGAGTACGCGCGGCGGTTTCCGCAGATCGACTGGTCGATCACCGCGGGCAACAGCAGCCCGTTGTCGGACGGCAGCGCTGCCCTCCTGATCACCACCAGTGAAATCGCGGCACGCCTCGGATTGCGACCCCTCGCCCGGCTGCACAGTTTCGCGGTCGTCGGCGACGACCCGCTGTACATGTTGACGGCGGTCATCCCGGCCACCCGAAAGGTGCTCGAACGCAGCGGCCTCGGTATCTCGGACATCGACCTGTTCGAGGTGAACGAGGCGTTCGCGCCCGTGGTCCTGGCGTGGGCGGCCGACACCGGTGCCGACCTGGACCGCGTCAACGTGCACGGCGGTGCGATCGCACTCGGACATCCGCTGGGAGCGAGCGGCGCGCGGTTGATGACCACGCTGGTCAACGCGATGCAGCAGCGCGGCGCCCGGTTCGGTCTGCAAACGATGTGCGAGGCCGGCGGCCTCGCCAATGCGACCGTGCTCGAGCGGCTGGCCTGACCCTCGAGAGTGCGGCCCGTCAGCGGTTGCGGTGCATCATCGCCGCGCCGACGGCGCGCAACGCGTCCCGCAACGACTGCGGCTCGAGCACCTCCACGTCGGATCCGAGCGAGGTGAGTTGATCGAGCGCGACGTCCTCCGCCTCGAGCCGGAGGTGGACGGTGAACCATCCGTCGTCGTCGGGCGGTCCGGGTTCGACGCGGGCCGCCTCGACGCCGATCACATGTGGGAGCCGCCGCCACGCCGCGGCGGACAGGCGCACGCGGCAGTCGAATCGCAGCAGCGCGCGGTCGAACTCGGCGACCGAGTCCGCCCACCATGTCGGAAGATCGAACGTGTCGGGCCGCGTCGCCGGCGCGTCCAGAACGGCCGCCTCCGCGATCCTCGACACCCGGTACGACAGCGTGCGGCCGCGATGCCGCGCGACGAGATACCACACGCCGGCCTTCGCAACCAGGCCGAGGGGATCGACCGTTCGCGTCGCAGTGCGTCTTCCTTTGCGGTACGACACGCGCAGCCGCCGCCCCTCGAGCACTGCGGCGGCGATGTCAGGGAGACGACCGACATCGCGAGGCCGGTCGAACCATCCGGGCGCGTCCACGTACAGGCGGTCGCGCCACACCTGTGCCCCCGCCCGCAACGGGATGGGCAGCGCCCTCAACAACTTCGATTCCGCAGCGGTAGCGACATCGCGAAGCCCGAGATCCTCGGCAATCGACGGCACCCCGAGCAGCATCAGCGCCGACGTTTCGTCTCCGGTCATTGCGCCAAGCTTCGACTGCCAGCCGTCGAGTAGGCGCACCCCGCCACCGGGGCCACTCTCGGTCCACACCGGGACGCCCGCCGCCGACAGCGCCGCGACATCGCGGTACACGGTGCGTACCGACACACCGAGTTCGTCTGCGAGGCGCTGCGCGGTGATACCCCGGCTGCCCTCGAGGCGCAGCATGATCTCCACGAGCCGGCTCGACCGCATACCCGAAGCCTAGTCAGAAATTACTGACACACTTTGTCAGGAATACCTATGCACACTGATCGCCATGAGCAACTGGACTACGTTCGCTACGGAGGCCCCCGACCTCGCCCGCGCTGTCGAGGCCCGCCTCGAGGCCCACAAACATCACGTCCTGGCGACGCTGCGAAGGGATGGCTCGCCACGCGTCAGCGGCACGGAGGTGGAGATCTACGACGGCTCACTCCTGCTCGGGTCGATGGTGGGGGCCCGGAAAGTGCAAGATCTGCAACGGGATCCGCGGTACTCGCTCCACAGCAACCCGGGCCACCACTCGATGGACGGCGGTGACGCCAAGATCACCGGGCGCGCTCAGGAGATTCTCGGCGAGCGGAAGAGGCGGATCGTCGATCACTGGATCGTCGATCGCAGCCCGAGCGAGCCTGCCGAGGCTGAGGTACCTGCCGAGGCCGAGGCATTCGAACTCGACCTCGAAGAAGTCGTTTTGACCACCGTCGAGGGCGAGCACCTGAACATCGACCTCTGGCGACCCGGCAACGGTGTCACCCGGTTCACCAGATGAACGACATGGCCCGCCAGCGCCCAACACCTGCTCGGCTCCGGCGGGCCTACTGCAAGCACTGCCGTACTTTCTCGTAAACGAAACAGCGGCCCAGTCGGATTACGGCCCAGGCGAATTGCGGCGAAGGACAAACCCTCAACCGACCGCTCGGCGGAGGAGGTCGGCGACCTCGGGATCGAAAGCGACGAACGTCACGACCCGGACGTTCGTGCGCGTGGCTCGGACGGCGGCGACGGCCTGCGTCACGGCGTCGCCCCGCGGCCACCCGTACGCGCCCGACGAGATGAGCGGGAAGGCGACCGTCTCGACGCCGAGTTCGTCGGCGACGGCGAGACTACGTCGGTAGCACGACTGCAGCACCTCGCTGCGGTCCTCCTGCCGCGAGTACCTTGGCCCGACGGTATGGATCACCCAGTCCGCGGGCAGTTCTCCCGCCGTCGTAGCGACGGCCGCTCCCTCGGCGAGCCCATCCGGCAATGTCGTGGCCCGAAGGACCCGGCACTCTTCGAGAATCGCCGGCCCCCCGCGCCGGTGGATCGCGCCGTCCACCCCACCGCCGCCGAGCAGCGACGAATTGGCGGCGTTGACGATGGCGTCCACCCGCTGCGTGGTGATGTCACCATGAACGATGTCGATGCCAGTCATGCGGACTCCTTCGGTGTGGTGGCACAGCGCGACCGCCATCTATTGCTGCCGCAATCGCAGCACGGTTCGGGCGGCGTCGTCCAGCACCATCCCGAATCACAGCCACCCCGGATGACGACCACCCCGAATCGAACAGTCGTCCGGGTGCGCCGCCGGGCGCGCGATGTCGTAGTGCGCCTAATCGACGATGGGAGACGACGACCACCCCTCGAGGTCGTCGCCTCCCCTCGCCGTCCGCACGGCCAGTCGCTCCAGATCAGCCGCGCGGTAGCCGGGCCAGCCGTGCAGCATCCGAGTCCACCGGGCCGGGACTGCGGACGCACCCCATCGCGCCCCGAGGAGTCCCCCGGCGATCGCCGCGGTGGTATCGGTGTCATGACCGGCACGCACCGCCTGCTCGAGCGCCCGCTGCAGATGCTCAGGACCGGTCGCGTCCGTGGTGGTGATCGCCCACCATGCGGTCAGCAGCGCATCGACGACCCACCCGTTGTTCGGGAAGTCCGCCGGCGTGCCCCGCTCGGCCCGGTCGAGTAGCGGCGCCCAGTAGTCGCGCGCCCCCGTCGAGGCCCCCTCGAGGTACTCCAGAAGGCCATCGAACGTGCCGTTCAGAACGGCGTGACGAATGGCGTAGGTCCACATCTCGCACGCCTCGACGGCGCGCTCGTCGTGGTGGGTGAGAAGGCCGATCGCACGCGCTGCCCGCAGACATCCATCGGCGTCGCCCAGATAGGCAAGCGCGACCGGCGCAGTCCGCATCAGCGACCCGTTACCGCTCCTTCGCCCCGATATCACCGCCGCGATCCGCCGCATCTCGTCGGCCGACGCGGGCCGCTTCGACAACACCGCCGACGTTTGGACCCCTATACCGGTCGGCCCGGACTCGTACCACCGGACGAACTGCGCCGCAACGGCATCCAGTCCCGGACCAGCAGCAATGTCGACCCCGGTCGCTGCGACCTCGGCGATCGCGAGCGCCATCGAGGTGTCGTCGGTCCACTCGCCCGGGGCGAACGAGCCGAGTCCGCCACCGATCATGTCGATCACCACGTCGGGCCCCGGCGTCGTGAACTCGTACCCCGCGCCGAGCGCATCACCGGTCGCGGTCGCGAGGAGCACGCCGGCGGCGCGGTCGGTACGTTCCTCGGACAGCCTCAACACAACCCCTCTTGGAGCACTTTTGCGCTAAACATTAGCGCATGATTGCGCTAATCTGCAAGGGTGACCCCGGACACAGGCCGACCCGAGTGGCGCGATGCTGACGGCAAGGCGCTCAGCGACTACCCCCGGCCGTCCGTCGCCGTCGACGTCGCGGTCCTCACCGTGCAGACCGGCCAACTCCACGTCCTGGTCGTCGAAAGACCCGATGGCGCGCTGGCACTTCCTGGTTCATTCCTGAGGTCGGGCGAACGGCTGGCCGACGCGGCCGAACGCGCGCTAGGCAGCAAGGCCGGACTGGTCGGCGCCGACTTCCATCAACTCGCGATGTTCGACGCACCGGACCGCGACGGCCGCGGCTGGGTGCTGTCGATGGCGCACGGCGCGACCCTGCGCCGCGACGAGCTGCCGCCCGAGGCCACGCTGGTACGCATCGACGGTCGGACGGTGACCGCGTCATTGGCCTTCGACCACGCCGCGATGGTGTCGCGCGCCGTCGACGACCTCCGTGCCCGCTACGCCCGCCGGGTCGACCCGTCCGGATTGCTCGCCGACGCCTTTACCGTCCTCGAACTCCGGCGCCTCTACGAGACCGTCTTCGGCCGGTCACTGCCCAAGGATTCGTTCCGGCGACTCGTCATCGACGCGATCGAGGCGACCGGGCGGACGTCGAGCAGCGGAACCGGGCGTCCGGCCGAGTTGTTCCGGCGCAGGAGCGACGCCTACCTGCCCGCCGGAGCCGCGGGCATGCTCACGGATTGACCGACACCGGCCTGCCATGCCGGGAGTTGTCGCTCCGGCAAGCTACGTTGAACCCGACATGGTCGACTGGTGCAGCAGCGCTCGACCGTGACGCAGAGGCCCGACAGACAGGGGGCAGCATGTTCGAGATCACCAGTTTCGACGACGCCGTCGACCGCTCGTGGAGCCTGTTCCAGCGCAAACTCGCCGACCACCTTTCCGCGATGCGCAACGACGACATCCTGATCCTCGAGTGGATCGAGGAGACCACCGTTGACGGGTTCACCCCATGGGTCCAGTTCCTACTGTGGGACGACGAGTACGTGCGCGGCGAGGTGTCGTCGAACTCGTACCTCGCACCCCGGTACGCACTGGCGCCGGAGACCGAGAAGCGATTGTGCGAGTTGGGGTGGAGCCGTCCGACACGCCTCCCCCGAGGGGAACCCGACGACGGATCGCCCGCGTTCTTCCTCGACAAGGAGCAGCGGTGGGCCGACCAGCTAGCGGCGATGACCGTGAGCACGCTGCGTGAAATTTGGAGCGTTCCACACCCCAGCTTCATCCGCGCGGAGATCATCGGCACGCTCGAAGGCTCCGACCTCGCTGCCGACACCGTCGAGTCCGAATCAACACCCGACCCCACCCATATCGACGACGACACCGCCGTGACCCCGCGCGACCCGGATCAGCTCAGGAACCTCGTCGCCTGCACCGTCGAAAAGGCTCTCGGTTTTCAACCCGAGATCGACGACGACGGGGATGTCGTCCTGAAGATGGACGACCAGCCGGTGCTGGTAATCACGCATCCCGACCAACCGCTCGTACGGGTGTGGGTCCCGCTTCTCCACGGAGTCGTCGGACGCACCCGCGCCGCCGAAAACGCCTGCGACCTCACCAAGCGCTGGCCCGGCATCCGGTTCACCCTCGACGAGGACCGCCTCAACGCGTCGATCGACGTCTCCGGAAATCCGTTCGTTCCCCGCCACCTGGTCGACGCGCTCGACCAGTTCAGCGCCTTCACCCCCTCTGTCGACGCCCGGTTCGCCGCGCGTTTCGGCGGCTCCCGGTTCGCCGACGGCCTGCCCCGCGAGAGGGATGCATCGAGCGCACCGACCGACGACGGCACCGAGGACGACGGGGACGACAGGGGCCTCCCGCCGGCCCTGATGACACTGATCCACCTCGATCCGGGCGGGTCCGGATCGCTCAGCGCGCAAGAGGTCGCGTCGGTGTGCGGCGACGACCGCGACGCCGTCCTCGATTACCTGAAGATCACGCAGGAACAAGAGATCAGCTGGCGAGAGTCCGCGGAAACAGCTCGTGGCGAAGGCGATTCGGGGGAAGCCGACGCATGCGACCGCGAGGCGCGAGCTTGGGCGCGGACACACGAATCGCTGCGGTCGGCGCTGCGGGTGATCGCGCTTCCGGACGCCACGCGTCCGACGTCGGCCGGGGCCAAGCCGGATCAGACGGAAGTCTTCGGCGAACCGACCGAACAGGCGGCCGAACAGACAGTCTTCGAAGCGAACATCACCGAACCGCCGGACCACACCGCGAAAGGCGCCCAGCAATAGGGGCGTGGGGAAGGCGCAACCTCGACAAGTACGACATCCGCGGCGCCCAAGGCACGCCGCAGGCGCCCTGACGTGACCTTGGCGGCGAAGTCCGCACCACGAACCGTCCGGCCGGAGCAGAATGATTCGCACCGACCGTTCGGGATCTCGGTCAGGGATCTCGGGAAATCCCGCGGAGGCGCCAGCGATGACGAATGGCACCGGCAAGGAACCGCTCGACAGCGACGAACGTGCCGAACTCGAGCGGTTGCGCGACGAGGTCGCGACTCTCCGCGCCGGACTCGCGGAATCCGGTCCGGCCGCTGCAGCCGCTGCCGGGCCGTCACGGCACACGCTGCGGTGGACCGGTGTCACGATTCTGCTCGTGCTCGTCGCCGCACTGGCGATCGTGTCGGTGACGTCGCGGTTCGTGCGGAGCCAGATACTCGACACCGAACGCTACGTCACGACCGTCGCGCCGCTGGCAGATGATCCGGCGATCCAGGCCGAGATCACCAACCGCGTCACCGACGAGATCCTCGCCCGGATCGATCTGGACTCGCTCACCACAGAGGCGCTCACTGCGCTCACCGATGTATCGAACCTTGCCGAGGAAGCGCCCCGTGTAAACCAACTCGTGGTCGGACTGTCGCCCGTGCTCGCCGGCCAGGCCAAGAGCTTCGTCCGCGACACCGTATCCGCGTTCGTTCAGTCGCAGCAGTTCAAGGACCTGTGGATACAGGCGAACCGCCGGGCCCACAACGCGCTTGTCTCGGTGGTGACAGGCAACTACGGGGTGAGCGCTGTAGAGGTCGATCAGAGCGGTACGGTCAGCATCTCGCTGGAGACAATCATCGACAACGTGCGAACGGCACTGGTCGACCGCGGCTTCACCATCGCCGAGACGATTCCGAGCGTGGACAGACAGTTCGTCCTGTTCCAGTCCCCCGGCCTGGTGCAGGCACAGCGCGTGGTCAACGCCCTCGACAAGGCGTCGGCCGTGCTGCCGTGGTTGGCACTTGCGTGCGCGGCCGCCGCGGTAGCGGTGTCCCCAGGCGGCCGTCGCCAGCACACCCTGTCCCTGGCCGGGTTGTCGATCGCGGTCGGAATGCTCATTCTTGCGATCGGAATCCTCGTCACGCGTGCGGTCTACCTCACCGACATACCCCCCGACGTCCTGTCTCCGGACGCCGCGGCAGCGGTCGTCGACACCGTGCTCGTGCCCCTGCGTACGAGTCTGCGTGCAGTTGCGGTGGCCGGCGTGGTGGTCGCGGTCGGCGCCTACCTGACAGGTGGCTCGTCGTCGGCGCGGGTCATTCGCCGCGGATTCGGCCAGGCACTCGATTTCGTGCGACGGCCCACCAGTGACCGCCCGCCGAGCACCGCGGAACGGTGGGCAGCGCAGGCGCGGATACCGCTCCGAAGTGCGATCGTCGGCGCCGCGGCACTGCTGCTGATCTTCTGGCGCTACCCCACCGGAATGGTCGTCTTGTGGATCGTTCTCGGGGCCCTGCTCGCCCTGCTGGCGCTGGAGGTGATCATCCGGCCGGCGGTTGGCACGCCCACGCAGGCGACCCCTAGCGTCGAGCAGGATTGAACGGCACCCGATTTCGGCGTTGCGCCCACCGTCGGGCCCCCGTCACCGCCGCCCGGCGAGCGCGCGAGTTCACCGACGGCGCGCTCCCAGCGGAATACTCGCGGTGGGCGCCGACGCTGTACTCGGTAGCGTTCCGACCGCAGGCACCTCGAAAGGAAGACCCACCGTGGCGAACAGGATCGAGCACAACGCGGACCAGAACCGCTTCGAGATCTATGTCGACGGCGCGCTCGCCGGCTACGCCGAGTACATCGAGTCGAACGGCGTACGGGACTTCGGGCACACCGTGACCGACCCGGACTTCCGAGGCCGGGGACTTGCCGGCCAGGTGGTCAAGGCTGCCCTCGACACATCCCGCGAACAGGGCTTCAAGATCGTGCCGTCGTGCTCCTACGTCGCGAAGTACGTCGAGTCCCACCCCGACTACGCCGATCTGGTTGCCTGACTCGCAGCGCCACCTATCCAGGCCTCACGGCGTCGCTAGCTCGGGTCGCGGCGGGACAATCGCTGCTCGGCGGCGCCTGATAGTCGCATGAATCCGACGAAGCCAGGCCTCCCCTACGGCGAATCCCATTGGGCACAAACATGTTCCAGTGTGCGCGCTCGTCCACCGAGCTGGATCGAATGTAAATGCCAGCGGATCCGTCCCAAGGACGCGAACCCGACTGGCCGTTGATCCATAGGACCCAACCCACGCGCTCGAACCGTTATTCCTCGAACCCGCGGTAGACACAACGCTTGACACACAGGACATCTCATGTGATTCCAGCGCAAGAAGGTTCACATCACAAGCGGTCGGGTTTAGACTCGCTGGTGAGCGGTCAGAACCATGAGTGGTCACCCGATCCCGCGCAAACACGCGAGACCCAACCGCGGACCGGACGGATAGGCGTTCGATGGAACAAACAGGGAAAACCTCGCACAACGGTCATAGATCCGGCAACGGCCGAGTATCGATCACTGACGGCGCGGTGCGGACCGTATCGGGGATTGCAGACGTAACCACGTCATCTATCGGAGCCCTCGGCGGCGCGGCCGTTGGAAGCGTCGTCGGCGGGGTCCGGGGAGCGGTGGGCGGAGTCGCCGACGGCACCCGACGGGGTCTCGAGGTGGGTAGCCGCTCCACTCCGGCCGCAATCCTCACGATGGCTGCTGCGGGGGCTGCCGGCATTGTCGAATGGCCCGTGGTCCTCACCGTCGGGGGCGCCGCGCTCGTACTGAGGCAACTCCACGATCGCGGCGCAACCCCCGAAGCAGACGCAAAGCCGGCGAAGGAGGAGCCCACTCCGAGGGCACGCCGCAGCGGATCGTCCACGGCGGCGAAGACGAAGAGGAAGGCCTCCGCCAAGAGCGCAGTGTCACGCCCACGGGGGCGTACCGCTAAGTGAGGATCGCGGTTGTCGGGGCATTGTTCGGGCAGGCACGCACCCTGTCCGGGCGAGGCGTGACCGCTGCCGTGACGACGGTGACCGTGAGTACGGCGACAACTGCCGGCGTGCTCACCGCGCTCCTCACGTCCGGGCGCCCGACACACGCCGACGCGGCACACGCCGAGCGAGCGCACCTCGAGTCGACGCACCTCGAGGCGACGCGCCGCGAGTCGACGACCCTCCCCCAACCTCCCGCATGGTCGGACGCGGTCCTGGCGGCACGGGCGGCGGCTCTTGCCGCGCAGTCCGCCGGATTCGGGCTCGCGCTCGCCGGTCGAGTCCTCAGACTTCCCAGGCTTCCGCTCGCGGCGGCAGCCCCGGCCACGATCATCGACTATCAGCCGCGGCTACGGGGCCTCCTCGAATCGGCAATCGGACCTCAACGTACCGACGCTATGCTCTCGCTGGCCAACGCCGCGACGTACGCGGCGGCGCAGGCCCCGACTCCGCTCGCGGTGGAGGCCCTGCTGCGCGCGTCCACCGTCGGTGAGGTGATCGCCAACCGGGCCGCGTGGCACCGCAGTGCCCTTCCGCCCTTTGCCGGAGACGACCCCCGGCCCAACCACGGTCCGGTCGAGCGTCATCTCGAGCGTGCCGCATGGGCACAACTAGGAGCTGCCGCCGCCGTCGGGGTGGCCACCGGCAGCGTCCGCACCGCGGGAACTGCGGCGCTGGTCGCCGCCCCCAAGGCGGCCCGCACGGCCCGCGAGTCGTTCGCCGCCACGCTCGGGCGTGGCCTCGCCGCGAACGACATTCTCATTCGCGGACCGCACACCCTCCGCCGGCTCGACTCCATCACCGCGCTCGTCGTCGAGCCACGAGCACTCCTGACGGCTGAACTGCGGGTGAGCCGGATCCGCGGCGTCTCCGACGCGCGCCGGGCCGAGGTGTGGGAGTCGGCGCGCAGCGCTGTCGAAGCCGGCGAGCTCACCGAAGGCTGGCACGCCCTCGCCGAGCTACCCGACCCCGACGCGTCGGACGCTGCGGAGCCCGCCGTGTTGGTTTCCCGCGTTCACGACCCGCTCGCCACCGCCGTCCTCGAGCAGACCCGCCATGCCGAGGTGACGGTGCATTCGCTCGACGACGAAGCCCTCGGGTCGCTGCGGTCGGCATTCGATGTTCTTCGAACGCCTTCGACCACCACCGATTCCGACCTGGCCGCCATCGTGCGAGAGCTGCGCGACGGCGGGGCCACCGTCGCCGTTCTGGCCACACACTGCCCGGACGCCCTCACCGAGGCCGACCTCGGCATCGGAATCTCGGATGAGGCTCCGGTCGAGTGCGACCTCCTGGTACCGGACCTCGAGGCTGCCTGGCGTGTCCTTCGCGCGCTACCCGCGGCCCGGACCGCGAGCAGACGAGGGATCGAGATCGCGACTGGTGCTTCACTCCTCGGCTCGCTGCTGATGCTTCCAGGCACTCACGGACGCGGCCCCGGTCCGATCAGCGCGGGGTCCGGTGCCGCGCTGTGGACCGGGCACAGCCTCGCCCACGGAGTGCTGCGCGCCGATGCCCCGACTCCGCTCCCCCAGCACGACTGGCACGCGATGCCGGCGGATCAGGTCCGGCGCATGCTGGCTACGCCCGCCCCACAGGGGCCGCCGTCAGGACCGGGACGGCTCGAGTCGCTGAAGTCGTGGGTGCAGCGTCCTGCCGGGTTCCTGTGGGATTTCGGCCAGTCGTTGCGCACCGAATTGTCGGACCCGCTGACCCCCATTCTCGCAACCGGCTCGGCGGCGAGCGCAGTCCTCGGCTCGCCGGTCGACGCGGTGTTGGTCGGGTCGGTACTGGTGGGAAATGCCGCGTTGTCGGCGGCACAGCGCCTGCACGCCGAGCGTCTACTGCGGCGGCTCCTCGCGGTCCAGGATCCGCCGGCACGGATCCTGAGTGCCGACGGCGGGTACCGGTCCATCCCGTCGGCACTGCTCCACCCCGGCGAGGTGATCGAGGTGCGCCCCGGCGAAGTGGTGCCCGCCGACGGCCGTCTACTCACCGCCGACGCCGTCGAGGTCGACGAGTCATCGCTCACGGGCGAGTCACTGCCGGTCGACAAGCAGATCGCGGCGACGCCGGGCGTCCCCCTCGCCGACCGCACCTGCATGCTCTACGCCGGAACCACCGTTCTGACCGGTACCGCGACCGCGGTGGTGACGACGGTCGGCGCGGCCACCGAGACCGGACGCGCGGCGGCGCTCTCACCGAGACGGGTAGGCCGGGTCGGCCTGCAGGCTCAACTACGCGAACTGACCGGCCAGGTCCTGCCGGTCAGCGTCGCCAGCGGGGCGCTGGTCACCCTCACCTCGATGCTTCGCGGCGGAGGCCTGCAGTCGGCGATCACCAGCGGTGTCGCGGTCGCCGTCGCGGCGGTGCCCGAGGGGCTTCCCCTCGTCGCCACGCTCGCCCAGCAGGCGGCCGCGCAACGGCTGACCAGGGCGTCCGCGCTGGTCCGTTCGCCCCGCTCGGTGGAGGCACTCGGCCGTGTCGACGTGGCGTGCTTCGACAAGACCGGCACGCTGAGCGAGGACCGGCTGCGGGTGAGGGCCGTCCGCGCGGCTGCTTCCCACCATCCCGACACGGTCCTGCGCGCCGCCGCCCGCACGTCCGTCACCGTCGACGGCGTCGCGGCCCCACACGCGACCGATCGCGCCGTCGTCGAGGCCGCGGAGGCTGCGACACTCGGCGACCGTCCACTCGAGCCCGACGACGTGGTCCTCCCGTTCCGCTCGGGACGCCCCTATGCTGCGGCGCTGAAAGGGACTGAACTCGTGGTCAAGGGCGCCCCCGAGGTTGTGCTCGCGGCCTGCACCGGCGCTGCGCCGTCCAAGCTCGAGGGGGTCGTTTCGGAAGTCCCGTCGATGGCGGAGCATGGGATGCGCGTGATCGCGGTGGCGCGCCGGGTGGTCACTCCCGCACAGGCCGCCCGCGCCGTCGCCGATCCCGACGAGGTCGAGGTGCTGTGCGGACACGGCCTCGAACCGTTGGGGCTGCTGGGACTTTCCGACACGATCCGCCCGGAAGCCGCTGACCTGCTTCCGTCACTCGAGGAGCGTGGCGTCTCGGTCCGGCTGATCACCGGCGACCATCCTGTGACCGCCGCAGCGATCGCGCGCAACCTCGGACTCGAACTCGAGGCCGACGACGTGGTGAGCGGCTCGGAGTGGGAGGCACTCTCGCACCGCGGGCAGGAGATCGCAGTGCGAGAAAGCTCCGTGTTCGCCAGGATGACGCCCGAGCAGAAGGTGCAGATAGTTCAGACACTCGAACGCACCGGGCACGTGTGCGCGATGGTCGGGGACGGCGCAAACGATGCCGCAGCGATCCGGGCCGCAAGCATCGGAATCGGCGTCGCGTCCCGCGGCAGCCACCCGGCCCGCAGCGCTGCCGACCTTCTGCTCCTCGACGGGCACGTGGACGCGATTCTCGATGCAATCGACGAGGGACGACAGCTGTGGCAGCGAGTGCAGGCGGCAGTATCGGTGCTGCTCGGCGGCAACGCCGGCGAAGTGGCATTCGCGCTGATCGGGAGCGCGATCAGCGGGCGAGCCCCGCTGGGCGCACGCCAGTTGCTACTCGTGAACCTGCTGACCGACGCCCTACCCGCCGCCGCACTCGCCGTCAGCCCACTTCACCAGGACCGCGCTCACCACGGACGCGGTCCCGACAAGGCGGCGCTGTGGCGGACCGTCGCGATCCGTGGAGCCACCACCGCGGCCGGCGCCAGCGTGGCCTGGGGACTGGCGAGCGTCACAGGACGCCCGCGTCGCGCCTCGACTGTCGGCCTGGTCGCTCTGGTCGGAACGCAGTTAGGACAGACGTTGATCGATTCGCACAGCCCACTGGTCGTGGCCACCGCCCTTGGGTCCCTCGGCGTGCTCGGAGCCGTCGTCACCACCCCCGGGGTCAGCCAGTTCCTGGGTTGCACACCGCTGGGACCACTGGCTTGGGCACAGGCCCTCGGATCCGCGACGGGCGCGACGGCGGTGGCGGCGGTGGCCCCTCGAGCGCTCGCGTGGTGGGGCGACCGCCGGGCGCAGTCCGATCAGTCGACTACCAGCACCCCGGCCCTCAGCAGCAAGGCGTACGCGTGGCGCAACGGCGGGGCGAGCACCGACGTCACGACACCGGTCAACGGGTCCGGTCCAGGCGAGCGGACGGACGACGTGAACGCGGAGAGCGCTGGGAGCGCCGATAACGAGACGGTCACAGGTCACAGGATGGCCACCTTAGGTGTACACCGGGTGAACAACTGGGATGGGCAAGGCGAACGATGACCGAAGCAACGCTCGACCGACAGGTTCCCCTGGACTCGCACGACGCCGCACTCGCACGAATCGCGGAGGGCTCGAGGTTCGCGATACGACTCCCGATCGTCGGTGACGTCGGTGTTCCGCACCCCGACCAGTTGGCCTACTTCGCGGCGCTGGGGCTGCTCGCGGCATTCGAGGTGATCGACTGGCCCGTCGCGGTCGCGATCGCTGCCGGGCACGTCCTCGCCGAGGACCACCGCCACCGCACCCTGCGGGAGGTCGGTGAGGCGCTCGAGAGCATCTGACCTCGGTCAAGATCGTGATGCATGACAACCGCCTGGAGATGTTGAAATCCAGGTGACACCATTCCATCCCAACGCTAGGTTTCAGGCCACTTCATCCAAAGTCCGACAAACGGAGTGGCCATATGCGAAAGCTCGTGTACTACGTCGGTGTCACCTTGGACGGCTGCATCGCCGGGCCCGACGACGAGATCGACTTCTTCCCATTCACCGACACGCTCGCGGCCTGGATCACCGATCGCTACCCCGAGACCATCCCGACGCACATGCGACCGTCACTGGGACTGGGCGATACCCCCAACCGATCGTTCGACACGGTCGTGATGGGCCGCGGGACGTACGAACCCGCCCTCGCGGCTGGTATCACGAGCCCGTATGCCCACCTTCGGCAACTCGTGGTGTCCACGACGCTGGGACCCAGCTCAGACCCGGCAATCGAATCGATCGCGGACGATCCCCTGACCGCAGTGCGCAAGCTCAAGTCCGTGGACGGCCTCGACATCTGGCTGGCCGGCGGTGGAAAGCTGGCGGCCTCGCTCCTCCCGGAGATCGATGAGTTGATCATCAAGAGCTATCCGGTGGTCGCCGGTTCCGGACGACCGGTGTTCGATGGTGCCTTCCAGCCGACCGCCTTCACCCGAACCGAATACACCTCACTCGACGACGGCGCATCCATCACGAGCTTCAGACGTTCGAGGTGATCGACTGGCCCGTCGGTCGCCATCACTGCCGGGCGGGCTTGCTGCTTTCGACCAGCGTCATCAAACTTGGCTACCATTTTTTCATGGCCGGCAACGCGAGGAAGCAGGTTGATGGCACCGCCATCGGCGGCGTGTCCGCAACGATGATGTGGACGCTGCGTAACCGTGCCATCGAGGCGTCCCGTCCGGACGGGACGTTTGACGATCCGCTGAGCGTGCAGCTCTACGAGACGATCGACTATCCCTACGAGAACTTCGGGAGACCGGATCAGTCGCACGCGCTGAGGGCCCGTGCCTTCGACGACGAAGTCCGCTCCTTCCTCGCAGAGCACCCCGGCGGGACCGTCGTCGCCCTCGGTGAAGGACTTCAGACCAGTTTCTGGCGCATCGGTGACCCTGACGTGCGGTGGCTGTCGGTCGATCTTCCCGACGTCGCCGCGCTGCGCAAGCGGCTGCTGCCAGCCGAGCCGAACGTCACGACGTTGGCCATGTCTGCGCTCGATCGGGCGTGGATGGACCACGTGGACCCGAGCCGCGGAGTGATGGTCACTGCGGAGGGTCTGCTGATGTACCTGCCGGCGGGGGAATCGCTGAAGCTGATCACCGACTGTGTGCGACGGTTCCCGGGCGGACGGCTCATTTTCGACTCGATCCCCAAGTGGGTGAGTCGGAAAACCATGAAGGGGTTGCGGCTCTCCAAGAACTACACCGTTCCGTCGATGCCCTTCCACCTGTCGGCCGCCGAGGCGGCGGCGCTGCCCGAGCGGATCCCCGAGATCTCCTCTGCCCGTGAGGTTTCCTTACCCTTCGGGCGCGGTCTGTGGGGGTCGCGACTGCTACGGAAGCTGGCTGACGCGCCGCCGCTGCGCAACGTCCGGCCCACGATCACGCTGTGCGGATTCGCGGGCTGAAGTCTCCGGCAGCGGGCGCCTGAGCTGGGTCAGGATCGCAGGTGCGCGAGAACCGCAAGCACTCGCCGGTGCCCGCTGTCCGACGCCGACAGTCCCAGCTTCGCGAAGATGTTGCCGATGTGTTTGCTGACCGCGGTGTCGCTGACCACCAGTCTGCGGGCGATGTCACCGTTGCCGAGGCCCTCGGCCATCAGCCCTAGCACCTCGGATTCTCGCGGGGTGAGCGTGCGGACCGGATCGTCGGCGCGGCGCCGACTCATCAGCTGTGAGATCACCTCGGGGTCCATCACGGTTCCGCCCTCGACCACTCTGCGCAGCGCGTCGACGAACTCCTCGACCTTGCCGACCCGCTCCTTGAGGAGGTAGCCCACACCGCCCGCGCCGCCGGACAACAGTTCACTCGCATACCGGTCCTCGACGTATGCGGACAACACGAGCACTGGGAAGCCGGGGCGCCGACGACGGGCCTCGATCGCCGCCTTCAATCCCTCGTTCGTGAACGTCGGCGGCATCCGGACGTCCAGGACGGCGCCGTCGGGCGGATCCAGCGCGAACGATTCCAGGAACTTCTCGGCGTCGTCGACGGCGGCTGTCACCTCGATCCCGACGCTGCGGAGCAAGAGCGCGAGCCCCTCCCGCAGCAGCGCATCGTCCTCCGCGATCAGAATCCGCACGGCAACTCCACCTCGAGTCGTGTCGGCCCGTCGACCGGGCTGTCGACCGTCAAACTTCCTTCGAACGCCGAGACCCTGCGGCGAATCCCCGCCAAACCGCTCCCCGCGGTCTCGACCGCGCCACCGATGCCGTCGTCGAGGACGTCGATCACCAGCCACGCCGCTTGGTCGCCATCGCGCGTCGCGATAGTGTCGTCGTCGCGCGTCGCGATGGTCACCCGCACGTGCTTGGCGCCGCTGTGCTTGGCGACGTTGGTCAACGCCTCGGCGACGACGAAGTAGGCCGCGGCCTCGACCGCCGCCGGGGCTCTCCGTAGCCGTTCGACGTCGAGTACGCACGGTACCGGGCTGCGACCGGCGAGCGCGGAGACGGCACCGCCGAGTCCGAGTTCGTCGAGCACCGGTGGATAGATGTCGTGCACGAGGGTCCGCAGTTCGGAGAGTGCGTCCGATGCGGCGTCCTGCGCCCGGAGCAGTTGCGGGAGGGCCTGTTCGGGAGCCACTCGGAGGGAGCGCTCGGCGAGCCCGAGCATCATCACGACTGCCACCAACCGGTTCTGGGCGCCGTCGTGGAGGTCGCGTTCGATGCGGCGCAGCTCCGCCGCGTGCGCGTCGAGCGCCGCGGCCCGGCTCGCGGTCAGTGCCGAGACTCGTTCGGACAGTTCGACTTCCCGCCGCGGCGCGAGGAGGCGCGTCGCCAGCGCCGCCACCCCGCGCGCGATGAGCGGGATCGACCACCAGCCCAGCACCACGTACCCGATCGCGACCAGCGGCATCGGTGCCGCGCCCCACCACGACGTCACAGGGTAGATGCTGCTCACCGGCTCGTCCGCCGGCAGCATCCACCAGTAGAACGGGATCGCAAGGGAGTTGAGCGCACCCACCGGCAGGGCGACCAGGAACAACCCGGCTGTAGGCGCCGCGATCGCATGAATCGCCAACCAGGCGAAGTCGCGCCGGGTCGTTGGCGCGGTCAACAGCCTGAGCAGGTCGTCGAGGCCGGGGCGCTGCGGAATCGGCGGGTACCGTCCGACGATGGGCGTACCTGTGAACCGTCCGGCCCGGGCCCTCGCTTGCCCCGCCCACCATCGCAGCACCCGGACGTACACGGGAACCGCGAGCCAGCCCACGATGAGGATCAGCAATGACGCGATGACGATCCCGACCACGAACAGGCCGAGGGATACGAGACCGGCCACGGACTCGACCGCGAGGAACCCGAGGGCGCGTCGGCGCACCGCAAGCCGTTCGTTCCGATCCATCGACCCAGCATGCCCCACCGGCCGGGAGGATGTCGGTACAGCTGGCTACACCATCGATCGGGTAGTGCGCCGGATGTTCGGTGCTGCCCGCGCTCCATAGCGTTTCGGACCATGTCCTCCTTCATCTCCGCATCACCGATCGTGCAGAGTCCGCCGCGCTCGGCGGTCCGCCTCACCGACGTCCGCAAGACGTACCGTTCCGGGCGCACTCGGGTCACCGCACTCGACCACATCAGCGTCACGCTCACTCCTGGTAGCTTCACCGCGATCATGGGACCGTCGGGCTGCGGCAAGAGCACCCTCCTGCACTGCGCCGCCGGTCTCGACCAGCCGACACGTGGCTCGGTATGGCTTGGCGAGACCGAGATCACCGCGTTGAAGCCCAAGGCCCGCAGCGTGTTCCGGCGCGACAATGTCGGGTTCGTCTTCCAGGCCTACAACCTCATGGCGGCGCTGACCGTCGAGCAGAACGTGACCCTCCCCCTCCTGCTGGCCCGACGGCGCACCGACCGCACTCGTCTCGAGTACGTCCTCGCCGCCGTCGGCCTCGCTGACAAGCGGGACCGTCGTCCCGCCGAGTTGTCCGGCGGTCAGCAGCAGCGGGTGGCGATCGCGCGGGCGCTCATCACGAAGCCCCATGCGGTGTTCGCCGACGAGCCGACCGGCGCCCTCGACAGCCGCTCCGCGCGCCAGGTCCTCGACCTGCTGCGGCGCGCCACCACCGAACTCGGGCAAACCGTCGTCATGGTCACGCACGATCCGGTCGCAGCCGCGCACGCTGACAGGGTCCTGTTCCTCGCGGACGGGCGTCTCGTCGGCCACATGGATTCACCCACCGTCGCGGCTGTCACCAACCACATGACCCATCTCGGGGAGTGGTGAGCGTGCGCCGGCCTCGTCTGCGCGTGCTCGCACGTGCCAACATCCGTAGACGCCCGGGCGGGTTCGCGGCGGTGTTCGTCGCGGTCTTCTGCGCCGCCCTGCTCACCTGCGCGCTCGGTGTGCTGTTCGAGTCGGGTATCCGCGGCGGCGTCCCCCCGCACCGCTATGCGGGAGCCGACGTCGTGGTCGGCGCGGCGCAGTCGCTCGACGTCCGCGAGGACATCGACCCCCCGTACGTCGAGCGCGCGTTGCTGCCGGACGCCGTCGTCGGCGAGCTGTCCAGTCTTCCGGGTGTTCGCGCCGCGGTGGGTGACATCAGCGTGCCGTTGACCACCGACGACGGCACCGTGTTCGACGGGCACGGCTGGGCGTCGGCGGCCCTTGCGCCCTACCGGCTCACGTCCGGCCGCGCACCGGCGGCGCCCGGCGAGGTCGTCGTGACCGGAACCGGCAGCGTAGGAGATCGAATCACCTTGCGGCACGGTGGGATCGGCAGCGACTACACGGTAGTCGGGATTGCCACGGCTCCTACGCCCGAGCCGTCGCACCGCCCCGCATCCATCTTTCTGTCCGACCTCGACGCCCGCGAGATGTGGCCGCACGGTGATGCAGTGTCGGTGGTGGGGTTGTTCGCTGACGAAGGATTCGACGCGGCATCACTGGCCGCCACGGCCCGCGATGAACTCACCGGACTCGACGTCCACACCTACACGGGCGACGCCCGCGGCGACGCGGAATACCTCGACGCTGGTGCGGCGCGCAACAACCTGATCCTGCTGTCCGGATCGTTCGCCGGACTGGCGGTGGCGATCGCGATGTTCGTGGTCGCGAGCACGCTGTCGCTGTCAATTCAGCAGCGTCGGCGTGAGTTCGCGTTGTTGCGGGCCACGGGTGCCACTCCCGGTCAGGTGCACCGGCTGGTCGGCGGCGAAGTTCTTCGGGTTGCCGGCGCCGCTGCACTTGTCGGCGTGGGTCCCGGGTACGCGCTCGCACAGTTGCTTCGGGCCCAGTTCGCAGCAGCCGGTGTGCTACCGACGGACTTCACGCTCGCGTACGGTCCGCTGCCTGCCCTAGTCGGGGCGCTTCTTGCAGTCGTCACCGCTCGGATCGCCGCGGCAGTTGCGGCTGGACGCCCGGCCCGACTCGATCCCACTGAGGCCCTATGCGAATCCGCCGTCGAACCCGGGTCGATCGGACCTGTCCGTCTGCTCAGCGGTCTCGTCGTCGCTGCCGGCGGCCTCTTCCTGTCGCTCCTGCCGGCCATGCTGCCGGGGCAGGCGGCGCTCGCGGGTGCGGGATCCTCCGCTGTGCTGCTGGTCATTGCGGCGGCGCTGTTGGGTCCTATCCTGGTCTCCGGCGCGATCCGATGGTTCGGCGGTCCCCTGCGCCGCAGCTCGTCCCCGACGCTCGTCCTCGCGGCCACGAACTCTGGGGCCGGGGCGCGGCGTCTCGCGGCGGCGATCACCCCGCTGGCGCTCGTCGTCGCCATCGGTGCCGTGCAGCTCTTCGGGCAGGACACCGTCGCCGCCGCGGCCGACCAGCAGTCCCGCAACGGCACCACCGCGGACCTCGTCGTCACCGCTCCCTCCGGGCTGGCGCCCGCGCTGGTCGACGCCATCGCAGCCAATCCCGCTGTACGCGAGGCCAACCCGGTCACCCGTACGCAGGTCCTCTACGAGGTTGGCGGAGAGGCTCCGTACACCGAGCCGTACCCGGCGCAGGGCGTCGACCCCGCGGCGACGGAGTCGACCATGAATCTCGACGTCCGAGACGGCAGCCTCGGGCAGCTCGGCGACGGCACCGTCGCGCTCAGCACGGACGCCGCGTACGCGATGGGCGCCGACATCGGCGACACAGTCCCGCTCCGGCTCGGGGACGGGACACTCGTCACCCCGACGGTGGTAGCGACGTACAGCCGCGGCCTCGCCTTCGGCGATGTCACGCTCCCGGCATCGCAGGTCCGGGCGCACACCACGACCGGGCTGGCCGACATGGTCCTCGTGTCGGCGCAGCCCGGTCGGATCGACGACGCCCGCGCCGCGATCACCGCGATGGGCGGGGTCACGGTCTCGGACCGTACGGAGTTCGCCGTCGCCGGACAGGAGCAGCGCCGCGAGCAGGCTTGGGTGAACGTCGTCGCGCTCGCGGTGCTGCTCGCCTATCTCGCGATCGCGGTGGTGAACACACTCGTGCTCGCCACCGTCGAACGCAGCCGGGAGTTCGCGCTGCTGCAACTGGTGGGCTCGAGCAAAGGTCAGGTCCGCCGCATGATGGGTGCCGAGTCGGCGATCGTTGTCCTCGTCGCAGCGGTCATCGGCTCGGTGGTCGCCCTCCCGCCGCTCGCCGGAATAGCGGCCGCGGTCTCAGGGCGCCCGATCCCGAGCATCTCGCCCGACGTCTACGGCCTCATCCTCGGTGTCGCCGCGGCTCTGGGAGCCGGCGCGATCGCGATCGGCACACGAACCGTGCTGCGCCGAGACCCGGCGGCCGCTATCGGCACCGGCGAATAGACCCGACCGACGTGGCCGCCCTGCTAGCTTCGGCTTCGACGCCCGTACAGACCGAAGGCAGGTGCCGTGACCGCACCCGAAGTGACCGCGGCCCGGCGCCTCGGGCCGCTGGTCCTGCTCAACGTCGCCACCCTGTTCTCGGCGACCGGCAACGGCATCGTGATCGTCGCCCTGCCGTGGCTGGTGCTGGAACAGACTGGACGAGCGACTGATGCCGCCATCGTCGCGGGCGCTGCGACCCTCCCGCTGTTGTTCGCGAGCTTGTTCTCGGGCACGGTCGTCGACCGGTTCGGGCGCCGGGCCACCTCGCTGGTGTCGGACGGGTTCTCGGCGCTGTCGGTGTCCGCGATTCCCATCGTCGGCGGCACGCTGGGGCTGTCGGTGCCGATTCTCGCCGTGCTCGCCGCACTCGGCGCTACGTTCGATCCAGCCGGGATCTCGGCGCGAGAGTCGATGCTGCCCGCGGCCACGAAGGCCGCCGGGTGGCGACTCGACCGCGTCAACAGCCTTTACGAGGCCAACTACAACGTCGCGTACCTGATCGGCCCTGGGGCCGGGGGCGTCCTGATTGCCCTTGTCGGTCCGGAGAGCACGCTGTGGCTCACCGCGGTGTGTTTCGTGCTCTCGATCGTGACCATCGCCTTCCTACGACTCGAACACGCCGGCCGCCCCGACCGCGCGACTCGACCGCGATCGATCTGGTCGGGCACGCTCGACGGTTTACGGTTCGTCTGGCGGGATCGACTGCTGCGCACGCTGGCGCTGGTGGACATGGTGATCGTCGCGTTGTACATGCCGATCGAGTCGGTGCTGTTCCCCAAGTACTTCACCGACCTCGGCGAGCCCGCCCAGCTCGGCTGGGTACTGATGGCGATGAGTCTCGGCGGACTCATCGGCGCCCTGGCCTACGGCGCACTCGCCCCGCACGTGCGGCGTCGGACCTTGATGCTGGTCGCAGTGACGGGCCTGGGCCTGTCGATGCTCGGCATGGCGTTCCTGCCGCCCCTGTGGGTGCTTCTCGGGCTGGGGGTGGTGATCGGTCTCGTGTATGGACCGGTAGGGCCGATTACCAACTGGGCCATACAGACTCGCAGCTCCGAACACATGCGCGGGCGCGTCGTCGGCGTCATGACGTCCACCGCATATGCAGCAGGACCGCTCGGCTTCGCGCTGGCAGGTCCCCTCATAGACCAAATCGGAATCGGCGCTACGTTCTTCACGCTCGCGATTCCGGTGGTGGCTGTCGCGGCACTGTGCCTGTTGCTTCCGGTGCTGCGCGAACTCGACACGGACAGAACTAGCTGAACCCCATCGCCTTGTCCCCCCACGCGACGCGCATCTCGCGATCCGGGTCGGCGACGAGGCTGTCGCGGTGGTCGATCAGGAGCGTCAACCGGGTCTCCGGGGTGTACGGTGCCCAGTGCTTGGAACCATCGAGCGCGGCCGGGACAGCGTGCTGCGCGAAGGCGAGCCATCGCCGCTGCACCCGCCCGGCTACCTCGATCGCGCTCCTGCGACCCCCGAGCCAGAAGGTAGGATCCGGATTCAGTGTCCCGAAAGTTCCGAACACATAGGGCAATTCGGTTGCATGTGCAGCTCCGATGCGTGCTGCCTTGAGCATCGGTGTGGCGTGGTCGAAGCGATACATCCACGTCGGCGAGTGCCGACTGTGCGCGTCGGCCACCCAAAGGGCCGGCATCCGGAAGGCCGCATCGGTCGAAATCGCCAGTACTCCTCGTGATGTGGTCGAGTCCGGATACGCGGCGACGATCTCGGCGAGGCGTACGGCAGACAACTCGGGATTGTCCTCGGCCAGGCCCGCGAACATCTGCTGGACCGCCTCGGAACTCACCGGCATCAGCGACGAGCCGGTGAACTTGAAAATCGACGCCTCGTCCTTGTTGGAGCCGATGATCAGCGGGATCCGGTGCGAATATCCCTGCTGGAACGCAGTGACCGGGTACCTCGGGACCAGGTCACGGTCGACGACCGGGGCCACGGCCAACGTTCCCGGTACCCGTGTCGGCACCTCATTGACGAGAATGTCGCAGGCCTCGACGAGTTGCCCAGCAGGCATGTCGAAGAGATCGGCCACGCGTCCCACAGGCAGCTCCAGAATCTCCAGGAACCGTCGCGCAACTGTCGCAGCCCGTTCGGCGCCGTACACCGACGTAGCCGGCGGGCTCTGCGCGATCGCACGATGGAACAGTCCGGCGGCCTTGGGCACCGTCATCAGTGTGGTGATCGATCCGGCACCCGACGATTCACCGAACAGCGTCACTTCGGTCGGATCACCACCGAACGCGGCGATGTTGTCGCGCACCCACTCGAGGGCGGCGATCTGATCCCGCAGGCCCAGGTTCGACTCGAACGTACGGTCCGCTGTCGAGAACGACGACAAGTCCAGGAAACCCAGGGCCCCGAGCCGGTAGTTGAAGGTGACCACCACGACATCGCCGCGTTCGGCAAGCAGTCGACCGTCGTAAACGGCCTGCGCGGAAGACCCCAGGCAGTAGGCGCCGCCGTGGACCCAGACCATGACCGGGCGTGGCGTGCCGTCGGGACGCGGGCCCCACACGTTGATGGTCAGGCAGTCTTCATCGATCCGCAGCGACGGATCGAGCGGGACTGAGGTGTCCTGGCCCTGTGGCGCCATCGCGCCGAATGCGCCGGCGTCGAGCACCAAGCTCCATGGCTCGGGCGTTACCGGGCTGCGGAAGCGCAACTTTCCCGTCGGCGGCATCGCGTAGGGGATGCCCTTCCACGAGAAGACCGGGCCGTCCGGATACCCGCGGACCGGGCCCAGCCGTGTCTCGACAACTAGTGCATCGGGCTGCCTGAGCGCCCCCACCTCGACAACCTCCACAGCCCGACCCTCCTGACCTCCCGAACGGGATGGTGCCGACTGCCGGTGGGTCCGTTGCGCGACGGACCGTCGCCTCAAACGTACCAATCCTCCAGTGCTAAGGTCGGCACGTTCACTGACACGGGGTGCTCCGCAAGGGCGGGGCTGAGATCACACCCGGGAACCTGCATCAGGTAATGCTGACGAAGGGATGTCATGGCGATGGCAACGCCTGTCCAAGACTCGTCTGACCATTCCGCCACCGAAGGCGCTCGATTCACCGATCTGCTGTGGGAACGCACGGCCGATTTGCGTGCCCTGATCGACGACATGGAGTTCCTGCGCCGACTCGGTGACGGCACACTTCCGCTCGACGTGTTCCGTCACTACATCGAGCAGGACTCGCTGTATTTGGCCGAGTACACGAAAGCCCTCGCACTGTTGGCCACCAAGTCGCCGGATCCCCAGACCGCGGCGTTCTGGGCGACGTCGGCCGCGACGGCCGCCGTCGTCGAAAGTCAACTGCACGGCGAACTCCTGGCCGGCGGTGCGCTCCCCGAGAGTACGAAGGCTCCGGAGCACTCACCGGCGTGCCTCGGGTACGTGTCGTACTTGACCGCGACCGCATCCACTGAGCCGTACCCGGTTGGGGCTGCCGCGGTTCTGCCGTGCTTCTGGATCTACGCCGTGGTGGGGCGACGCCTCGCCGCCACCGCCCACGAAGTGCTCGCGGCCGACCCGTCGCACCCGTACGCGCAGTGGGTGACCACCTACGACGATCCTGCCTTCCACGAGTCCGTCGAGTCGGCACGTAGCCTCGTCGACGCCGCCGCGGACGCCGCAACCGCCGAGCAGCGCGAGGCCATGATCCGCGCGTTCGTGATCGCGACGCGCTACGAGTTCATGTTCTGGGACACCTCCCTGAACCAGCAGTCCTGGCCGGCGTCGTGAGGACCATGTCGCGGCTGCGCCGCGCTCTGGCGACTTCGGCGATCGTGGTGTCGGTGCTGGGCGTCCTCACCGCATGCGGCAGTTCCGACAACTCGCCCGACACCATCAGGTTCGCCCTGGACTGGACACCGAACACGAACCACACGGGGTTGTACCTCGCGCTCGAGGAGGGCTTCTTCCGCGACGCCGGGCTGGACGTCGAGGTGCTGCCGTACAACCAGTCGTCGCCGGACACCCTGGTCGACGCCGGGCGGGCCGAGTTCGGGATCAGCTTCCAGGGTGCGGCCACGTTCTCGCGGGCCGCGGGCGCACAGACCGTCTCGGTGCTCGCACCGCTGCAACACTGGGCGACCGGTATCGGGGTCAAGGCGGATCGGG
Source organism: Rhodococcus xishaensis (assembly GCF_004011825.1). Lineage (GTDB taxonomy): Bacteria > Actinomycetota > Actinomycetes > Mycobacteriales > Mycobacteriaceae > Prescottella > Prescottella xishaensis. The sequence continues at coordinate 140,880 of NZ_RKLO01000003.1, forward strand.
CCGACATCACTCGGCCGAGGGACCTCGACGGCAAGATCTACGCCGGTTTCGGCGATCCCGGCGAGGAGGCGATTCTCCGCCAGGTCATCCGGAATGACGGCGGTACAGGTGATTTCGAGACCGTCGTGCTCGGGACGTCCGCCTACGAGGCGGTGTACGACGGGCAGGCGGACTTCACGGTGTCGTTCTTCGCGTGGGAGGGCATCGAGGCGGAACACCGTGGCACCCCGATGCGCTACTTCCACTACACGGACTTCGGTTTCCCGGACGCGTACGCGATCGTGGTCAACGGGAACGAGACCTGGCTCGCCGAACATCCCGAGCAGGCACGCAAGTTCGTCGAAGCTCTTCAGCGCGGCTACCAGGTGGCGGCGGACGATCCGGACCGCGGCGCACGAGCTTTGATCGACGCCAACCCAGGTGTCTTCAGCGACGAGGCACTGGTCTACGAAAGCCAGCGAATGTTGGCCGCGGACTACATGAAGGACACCTCGGGCCGCGTCGGCACGCAGACGCGGGACCGGTGGGCCGGCTACTCCGGGTTCCTGTACGAGAACGGACTGCTCGCCGGGCCCGACGGCAATCCCCTGACCACCGAACCGGACTGGTCGACGTACTTCACCGATGAGTACCTCGCAGCGTCCTAGTCGCGGAACGCTACCGGCACACGGACCGGTGCGCCGGTTCCTGCCGGCCGCGGTCGTCGTGATAGCGCTCGTCGCGGCATGGCAGATCTATGTCGTGGTGAGCGGGATCCGACCACAGGTCCTGCCGTCACCCGCCCGGGTGGTCGAGCAGGGATGGATGCACCGCGACGACATCGCCGTCAACGCTTGGGCCACTGTGCAGGTCACGCTCGTGGGGTTCGCGGTCTCCCTCGTCGTAGCCTGGGCGCTCGCGATCCTCGTCGACTTCTCCCCCAGGCTCCGACGCGCCTTCGTCCCGCTGTTCGTCGTCTCACAGACGCTACCGATCATCGCGATCGCGCCGCTGATGATCATCTGGTTCGGCTTCGGTCTGCTGCCGAAGGTCCTCGTGATCGCCCTCGCGACCTTCTTCCCGATGACCATCGGCCTGATCGAGGGCTTCGCGGCAGCCGATCGGGATGCCGGCGCGCTGCTGCGCAGCATGGGCGCGACGCGCTGGCAACAGTTCCGGTACGTGCGACTGCCGTCGGCTCTCCCCCGGTTCTTCACCGCCCTGCGGATCGGCGTGACATATGCCGTCGTGGGTGCGGTGTTCGCCGAGTACGTCGGCGCGAGTGCCGGACTGGGCATCTACATGAGCGTCCAGAAGAACTCGTTCCGCACCGACCTGGTGCTCGCGGCCGTCCTGGTCACTGCGGTGGTCAGCGTCGCACTGTATCTGTGTACCTTCGCGATCGAACGGGTCGTGGCACCCTGGGCCATGCGACCGAGCCGGGACCGACACCATGACTGACATCCAGACCGATACGCCCATCGTCGACCTGTTCTCCGTCACCAAGACCTTCGGTAACCGACGGGTTCTCGACGGTGTCGATCTCGGCGTCCGACCCGGTGAGTTCGTGTCCGTGATCGGGCCGAGTGGTTGCGGCAAGAGCACCATCTTCGGGATCGTTGCGGGTCTCGATGATCCAGACTCCGGCACCGTGTCTGCGCCTACGTGCGCCCACATGCCCCAGAAGGATCTGCTGTTCCCGTGGCGTACGGTCCTCGACAACACCACCCTCGGACTCGAGGTTCAGCGCGTCCCCCGTAAGCAGGCGCGCGCCCGCGCCGCCGAACTCTTCCCACGGTTCGGGCTCGCAGGCTTCGAGAATGCTCGACCCCACCAACTCTCGGGCGGAATGCGCCAGCGGGCAGCCTTGCTGCGCACGGTTGTGCAGAACCGCTCGGTTCTGCTACTCGACGAGCCGTTCGGTGCCTTGGACTCGCTGACTCGCACCGAGATGCAGACGTGGTTGCAGGACGTGTGGCAGCAGTACCGTTGGACGGTACTGATGATCACCCACGACGTCCGCGAGGCGGTGTTCCTGTCCGACCGCGTGGTCGTCCTGTCGGCCAGGCCGGCGACCGTACGGCGCGACGTAGTCGTCGATCTGCCGCGTCCACGGGAACTCTCGGTGGTCACGTCCCCCGAGTTCGTGGCGATCGAACGCGAGCTCATCGAGGTGCTGCACGAGGAGTCCCGTCGGGCGCTGGCCGAGCAAGAGTCTGCCCGCTAGCAAAGACCCAGGTGGCACAGATGCTGGCTCGAGACCGCCTGGTTGCTAGGGAATACAGCGCCCCCGGACGGCCGGTGCGGTGCACGTCGGCGTGTTCGCTATCGGAATCCGTTCAGGGGCAACATCATTCGGGACGACGACCCGACGGATCCCACGAACCCGCCGGCCCCGGCAGCCGCGCCCGACCCCGTGGACCCGGAGTCGTTCGGCAGGGGAGCCACCCACTTCCACTCCGTACAGTCGCTCGTCAAGAAGGTCGTGTCTGACTTCTCGATGATCACCGCGGATGCCACGGTGTCCACGGCGGCACCTTCGGCGATCAGGCCGGCGGGGGCAGTGCGTTCCCAAACACAGAAATCACTCCCTAGCTCGGGGCCCGGGTTCCGGTAGATGCCGGGCTTGACCTCGCCTTCCCCGTCACCGACAACGAAGGTGCCGCTGCCGGGGATGGTCGGCTGACCCAGGCTCCCCGACGAGCCAAGCGACCCGGTCGAACCCAACGACCCAGTGCTGTTCTCGAGCGGGGCCACCCACGTCCACTCCGCGCAGCCGTCCGTGACGAACCCGGTGTCCGTTTCCTCGACGATCACCGCGGACGCCACATCGTCATCGGGATCGTTGCCTGGGTCGGTGCCGCCCGCGGCGATTGCGAAGGGGGCAAGGCGCGCCCAAGTACAGATCTGGTTCTCGACGCCGGGGTTCTGGTAGATGCCGGGTGCGACCTCGCCTTCCCCGTCACCGACGTCGAAGACGCCGGTGCCCGGGATGGTCGGCCCACCCACGCTCCCGCTTCCGGACGAACCGAACGACCCCACCGCACCGAACGCGCCCGCCGCACCGACCGATCCGAACGGATTGGCCTGGGCGATACCGCCCGTCAACATCGCCAAAGAAGCTAGTCCTGCGATCCCGATTCTTGCAGCACGCATGCATACCTCCTCGCAATCACGGCCCCCGGGGCGGACGCCTGGCGCGGATCACGGTATTGGAAACAAACCACCGCAGAGGTGGAAATCCGGCGTCAAGTTCGCGACCGTTGCAAGCCACCAATAGCCGCACCCGCACCCTCTCCGAAATCGCCTGCACGGAAACGTGTTCGTTCCCCCCTACGTACCCCAGGGACGTTGGTCGCCGCCTCGATGGCCCCACCGATGATGCTCTGGCCAGCCAGTGCCCCGACCTGGCCGTTGATCCTGGGACCGAGGCCGCGGTCATCGAGATCGCGGTTGCTGGCTCGAGACCGCCCAATTGCTGAGGGAACACGGCGCCCCTGGACGGCCCGTGCGGTGGACGTTGGCATCCTCACCACCGGAACCGTCCAGGGGCAACGTCATTCGGGCCTACAACCCGACGGACCCTACGAGCCCACCAGCCCCGGCAGCCCCGGCGGACCCGGAGGACCCGGAGGACCCGGAGTCGTTCGGCAGGGGAGCCACCCACTTCCACTCCGCGCAGCCGTCGGTTTCGAAGGTCATGTCTGACTTCTCGATGATCACCGCGGACGCCACGCTGGTGTTGGCGCCACCATTGGCGATCACGCCGGGGGCAGTTCGTGCCCAGAAACAGACATCAGTCTCGAGGCCGGGGTTCTGGTAGATGCCGGGCTTGACCTCGCCTTCCCCGTCGCCGACGTCGAAGGTGCCGGTGCCGGGAATGGTTGGCTTGCCCAGGCTCCCCGACGAGCCCAGGGACCCGGTCGAACCCAACGATCCGGTGCTGTTCTCGAGCGGGGCCACCCACTTCCACTCCGCGCAGCCGTCCGTGACGAACGCGGTGTCCGTTTCCTCGATGCTCACCGCGGACGCCACGATCTCATCGGGATCGTTGCCTGGGTCGGTGCCGCCCGCGGCGATTAGGATGGGGGCAAGGCGGTTCCAACCACAGATCTGGTTCTCGACGCCGGGGTTCTGGTAGATGCCGGGCTTGACTTCGCCTTCCCCGTCGCCGACGTCGAAGGTGCCGGTGCCGGGGATGGTCGGCCCACCCAAGCTCCCGCCTCCGGACGAACCGAACGAACCCACCGCGCCGAACCCACCCGCCGCACCGACCGAACCGAACGGATTGGCCTGGGCGATACCGCCCGTCAACATTGCCAAAGAAGCTAGTCCTGCGATCCCGATTCTTGCAGCACGCATGCATACCTCCTCGCAATCACGGCCCCCGGAACGGGCGCCTGGCGGGGATCACGGTATTGCAACAAACCACAACAGTGGGGGAGCCTGAAATCCTGCGTCGAGTTCTCGACCGTCGCAAGTCACCAACAGCCGACCGCACCCTGTCCGAAATCGCCAGCAGGGAAACGTGTTCTCCCCTCCCTAGGTCCACGGGAACGACGCCTCGTGAAGCGGGCTCAGGACCTCAGATTCCCATCGAGCGTGCGATCATCGGCCAGGAGTTGTGTAGGTCGTCCTGCCAGTAGCCCCACGAATGGGTGCCACCGGGCCGGAAATCGACGACGGCAGGGATGTTCAACTCTGCGAGCCGTCTGGCGAGATTGTGGGTGCAATAGTTGGTCGCGGCCTCGATGACGCCGCCGACGATGACCTGGTTGGCAAGTGTCCCAACCTGGCCGTTGATCCCGGGGCCGTCCAGCGTTTCGTGGGGGCCGGGCAGACCGGAGCCGCTCGTGATGTACAGCTCGGTTCCGCGCAGTCTTTCAGCGTTGATGACCGGATCGTTCGCCACCCAACCTGGGCCATCGAGTGGACCCCACATGTTGGTGACGTCTACACCGCCACGCACGCCGAGGACCGTTTGGATCGCGCTCTGGCCTGCCCATGTGCTCGTCTCGGCACAGCCACTGTAGGAGCCGACGCTCTTGTAGAAGCCGGGCTTGGCGATTGCGAGGTTGAGTACCGACGTGGCGGTCATCGAGATCGCGGCAATGGACTGAATGCCGTTGGTGCCGAACCGCTCGTCGATTACTGGCGGTAGTTCCTCGAGCAGGAAGGTCTGCCACTTCTGGCGGCCGAGCTTCGGGTCGTCCTTCTCCCAGTCGGTGTAATAGCTGAATGCCCCCTCGAGTGGAGTCACGACGTTGACGTTCTCGTTCTTGAAGAAGTCCATCACGTCGGACTTTCGCTGCCATGTCGCGGAGTCCTCGCCCCCGCCGGCACCGTTGAGGAGATACAGCGTCGGCCGTGGCTGACTCGCGTCCGCAGGCAGGATCACCTCGAGAGGGATGTTGCGGTCCATCGACGGCGAGTACACCGAGATATTGACTTTGCGGTCGGAGCTCTGGGTGTATCTCGCCAGGTAAGACCCGGACTCGTTTGGCGCAGCGGCTGCACCGACTTGTGCCAATGCCGTCGTCGGCGCTGCGAGCAGCGCCGCGGCAGTCAGAACCGCCGCAGCCGCCAGAGCGCGGGCGCGCCCAACCTTCGAATTCGTCACTTGAACGTCCTCCCCTGAACCTCGAAACATGCTGCGCGCAATGAAGATCCCACGCGTCCATACGTGCATCGGAACCCCCGCAACCGACTTCAGAACAGCACAATACTGACCCGTGGCGGTAGATGTCCAGATCCTTGACACCTGAGCGAGGTTCATCGCCAGTTCAGGTTCAGGTGTGGAGTGATGCGAGCGGATACGCTCTCGTTCACCCAAACCCTTTGCCTCATAACCACCGCCGAATCGCGCGGCGAGCGCAGCGCTACGGGGCGGTCGAGCCGCTCGCCTCGGAGTGTCCTCTTCCGGTCAACGGCCTCAGCCGATCGTTCGAACGGGATCAGACCCGTCCCAGGTGCGGGCCTGCTCGATCCCGTATTCGAGCATCGCCCGCATCCCGGCGCTCTGGATGTACTCGAAGACGAGCCCCGGCTGGGCCGGTGAGTACACATACGCGACCCGGGTGAAGGGGCTCTCGGCAACGAACAGTTCCTCGAGGCCGCGACTGCGAGCGGAAGCGAGCGATTCGTCGAGATCGTCTGTGATCCACGCCATGTGGTGGGGTCCGAGCAGCGGTTCGCCCGCGCCGTCCGTGTACGGCGAAGGGGTGGACGAGGTGATCTGCATGAGTTCGATCTGAAGCGCGCCGGTGTACCCCATCGCGACGTCCATGGTCACGACGGTGTCGGCTCCGGCATAGCGCCCATGCAAGGTCACGTCACGGAACACGGTCCACGGACCGACGCGGGCGCCGGTAATCCAGTGGTCGACGGCTGCGTCGAGGTCCGCCACGACATACCCCATCTGAACTGCGGGTTCCGGAACCTCGTGGCTCATGCGCACCTCCAACGACGATCGACGTGGATGGGATGGTACCCGCGTCCGGTCATCGTCCCGAGCCGCCGCAACCCCAACTGAGCCCGGCGAGATCCCTGGCGCGGCCCATCACGTCGTCGAGCATCTCCTCCGTGAGCTTGCCGGTGAAGGTGTTCTGCTGACTCGGGTGAAAGCAACCGATCACGGTGAGCGGCTTACCGGCCGGGGTGTGCAGCACGGCGATCTCCCCGTGCCCGAACTTCGGCTTGGGCGCGGGCACGGTCCCCCCGGCGCGACGCACTGCGTTCAACGTCGCATCCCAGCCGAAGGAGCCCAGAGCGAGGACGGCGCGCACCCACGGCAGCAGGTCGGCGAGTTCGGCGTCCAACCAACCCGCGCAGCAGTCCCGTTCGTCGACGGTCGGCTTGTTGTCCGGCGGCGCGCAGCGGACGGCCGAGATCATCCGCGCGCCGAACAGCTTCTGTCCGTCCGCGGCGTGCTCGGCGATCGAGCTGTTCGCGATGCCCGCGCGGTGCAGGGCCCGGAACAACCAGTCGCCGGACTGATCACCGGTGAACATCCGTCCGGTGCGGTTCCCGCCGTGCGCCGCGGGTGCCAGGCCCATGATCAACAATTTGGGCAGCGGGTCACCGAAACCCGGGAGTGGACGCCCCCAATAGGGCTGGTCGGCGAACGCGCGGCGTTTGACGCCGGCGACGTGCTCGCGCCAGTCCACCAGCCGCGGACACGCCCGGCACACGCTCACGCGGGCGTCGAGCTCGTCCAGGTCTGCAGCGGCGGCAGCCTGAGCGACCACGTCCTCGGCGCATCGCGCGACGGGCGTGTCCGCGGTCGCGGGATCGGCTGGCCAGCCGGTACCGGGCTGTACCGGGGATCCGAACAGCTCACCCGTGCCGGGATGCGGCAGCAGCTCGCCGGTCATCGGGTCCACACTGGCGTCGGCATGCGCCAATTCAACCCGATCGGCTCTCCGCACCGTTCACCCCGATGCCGATGACAGGAGCCGTGACCGCACAATCGACGGCATGAACCAGCACACCGTCGATCCAGCACTCGTCGAGGCGGCCCGCCTCGCTCGCCGGGTGGTCGTGTTCAGTGGCGCCGGGATGTCCGCCGAGAGCGGTATTCCGACCTTCCGGGACGCCCAGACCGGCCTTTGGGAGAAGTTCGAGGCGGAGCAACTCGCCAGCCCGGACGGGTGGAGGCGCGACAGCGGACTGGTGTGGGCGTGGTACCAGTGGCGGACGGGCTTGGTGCGCCGTGTGCAACCCAACGACGGCCACCGCGCGCTGGCGGCGTGGGCGCGGCACGTACCGATGACGATCGTCACCCAGAACGTCGACGACCTGCACGAGCGCGCCGGCAGCGAGGTTGCCGCGCACCTGCACGGCAGCCTGTTCGCCCCACGCTGCAGCAGGTGTGGCGCAGCGCACCCGTCGGACGGCGGTCTCGACGTCGAACCCACCGGCCCGGTGCCGCCGCCGAAGTGTGCGAGTTGCGGCGGACAGGTGCGCCCGGGCGCGGTCTGGTTCGGCGAGGCGATGCCGCAGGAGGACTGGCAGCGGGCCGAGAACGCGATCGACGAGTGCGACCTGATGATCGTTGTCGGAACGTCCGGAGTGGTGTATCCGGCGGCGACTCTGCCGCTGCGCGCGATCGAGTCGGGCGCCACCGTCGTCGAGATCAACCCGCAGGCGACGAACCTGAGCCCTCACGTCCACCACTCGTGGCACACCACGGCCGCCGTCGGGCTTCCCGCCCTCGTCGCCGCTACCAGCGAGTACTGGTGAGTCGCTACCGGCGAGTACAGGTGAATCGCGACCGGCGAGTACTCGTGAGTAGCGTCACTCGCGGTCGCGCGGAGTGACCTGAACGTGCACTACGGCCATCGGATCGGGCGCCTGGCGCCACCGATGAATAGTTGGCGGATTGCACACATTTGTAACGTATCGCCCACCGCTGCGACGAACCGTGAGACAGTGTCACAGTTGGGTCACAGCTGGCCGTGCCCGCCCGAGACTTAAGGAGACGTTGTGTCCGTTGAGACCGATTCGCTCGCCGTCCGTGCCACTGGCTCCTCGGGGGACGTCGACGAGACCACGCTCGACCGCCTCGAGCAGGAGATCGCCGAGCTTGATGCCTTGATCCTGGCTGCCGTGCGCCGGCGTAGCGACATCGCCCGCAGCCTGGCGAAAGTGGAAGTGGAAGCGCCCGAGAACGCCTCGTCACGCTTCGAGGACCTCGGGACCGACGGGTCCGCCCTGGACCGCATGCTGGCCCGGTTGGGTACGCAAGACCCCCAGTAAGGCCGTGACGGCCTCAGCGTCGACCGTGGAGGGCGTGCGCGGTGACCGCCTGAACCGCTCGCTGCTCCACGACCTCCAGGGATTCACCCACGTGCTCGCGCAGGGACGCGAGCGCAGCCGTCAACTCACCGTCGAGGATCTGTTCGACGATGGTGAGGTGTTCGGTCACCGTCGCATCAACCCGCTCCGGGGTCTGGTAGTCGTACATCCTCACGAGCCGGATCTGACTGTTGACGTTCGCCAGCGCGCGAGCCAGGGCCGGATTGCCGGTCGCGGTCGACAGGTCCAGGTGATACTGCTGGTCCAGCTGGACGATGTCGGGGGAAGGTTCCGGCGGGGCAGCCTTCAGGTCGAGCCACCGTCGCCGAACTGACTCGAGCAGAGCCCGGTCGAGTTCGAGATCCGGGTTCTCGATATGCCGCGCGATACCCCGCAACTCCAGCGTGATCCGCAGCTCGTACAAGTCCCGAATGCTGTCGAGGTCAGGAAACATCGGGTAATACCCGTCGTCACGCCGGATGACGATGCCGTCCGAATGCAGCCGCACGAGCGCCTCTCGTAGCGGTGTACGCGACACCCCGAGCGACTCACACAGCCGTCCCTCCACCAGCCGGGCGTGCGGATCCACCCGTCCGGTCATGATCTGCTCCCGCAGTTCCAAATAGACCTGCTCTCGCAGACCGATCCCCGCGCGTCCGCCTGGACTGGTCATCGCATGGTCTCCGTCCTTCGGTGCGCCGCGGCGTTCGAGAGAGGCGGCATGGGAGTCTCCTGTTCGTGGTGCTGCCGAATGCCCTCGCCTGATGATTCGACGCTACCCGTCCGTCCCCGCAGGGGCCCCGGCCAGGAACGCACGCCATCCCCCGAACTCGGTGATGTCGACGCCGGCCGCGGCCGCCGCCGGCGTGCACGTGAACCCGACGGCGGTCGTGCCGTCCGCGAGCGTCATCGCGGTGAGCGCCATAGGCTCCGGCAACGCCGCCAGGAAGGCGCCCAGGCCCGCTTGCGAGATGCGGTACAACTCCCCCGGCAGCGACCGTCCCCCACCTTCGGGCACCCGCACCAGGCCCGGCTTGGGCGGCACCGAGTCCAGACGGACCATGAGGTAGTCGTCCGTTGTCGCCGCGGCCCGCTCGAACCGGGCTCCCAACGCCTCCAGTTGGTGATGGAGCGGTTGGCCACGCAGGTGCGCCCCGAACACCGCGAGCAGGACTCCCTCGTCCGGTGCGACGACGGCAGTGTCGGTTCCGGCGACGCGAGCCGCGACATCGAGCGCGACCTGATCGCCGAACGCGGGGGCAACGGTCATGACACCGAACGACTCCCCGGGTTCACCGGCCGCCGGCACGGCAACTGACGCCATGTCGAGCAGATTGCAGAAGTTCGTGAAGGTGCCGAGTCTGCGGTTGATCTCGAGCGGGTCGGCAACGACATCATCGACGAAGGGATGCTCGGTCGTGGTGGGCAGGAGTAGCGCGTCGACGTCGGCGAACAGCTCAGCTGCGTAGTGCTTGGCGGCGATGAGGGAGCCAGTGTCACGGACGAATTCGTGGGCCGGCTTGTCTGCCGCGCGGCGAATGATGTCGGCGACGGTGGGGTCGAGAGCCGCGGACGGGTTCGCGACCACGAACTCCCCTACCGCGTCGAACCGTTCGGCGACGAGCGCGCCGTCGTAGAGCAGCCGCGCCGCCGCAAGGAGTGGCGCGATGTCCACGCGCACGACTTCGATACCAACCTGCTCTACGCATGCGACGGTCGCCGCGAAACTACGGCGGTAGCTGTCGGAGAGCACCTCGAGCTGTGCGTCGACCGGAACCCCGACACGAGGCTGCCCCGGCGCGGCAAGCACTACATCCCTGGGCCACACCCGGCTCCGAGGGTCGGCAGCGTCCGGTCCAACCATGATCGACATCGCATGCGCGGCCAGGTCGAGAGTCGGCGCCATGACCGTGACGCTGTCGAAGTCGGCACACGCCGGAACGACGCCCCTCGTCGGCACCAGGCCGAGCGTCGGCTTGATGCCGACCACGCGGTTGAACGCCGCAGGTACCCGGCCGGATCCGGCGGTGTCGGTGCCGAGCGCGAAGTCGACCAACCCCAGGCTGACCGCCACCGCCGAGCCGGAGCTCGAGCCTCCCGAGACCCGCTCGGGATGCTCTGCGGCACGAACGATTCCGTAGGGACTGCGGGCGCCGACGAGCCCCGTGGCGAACTGGTCGAGGTTCGTCTTGCCGAGCAGGACCGCGCCCGCGTCCAGCAGTCGTGTCACAGCCGGCGACGTCGCCTCGGCGATGTAGGCAAATTCCGGGCAGGCGGCGGTGGTCGGAAGCCCGGCGACGTCGATGTTGTCCTTGACCGCGAACACGGTCCCGGCCAGCGGCAACTCCTCGCCTGCCGCGACACGGCCTTCTGCCGACATCGCGTCGGAAAGGACGTCGGACTCCGGGCGCAGATGAATCCACACTTCTGGGCGAGCGCACTCGGCGACGCGGGCGAAGGCAGTTCGCACACGTTCGGTAGGGGTAGCGTCGAGCGTCGTCGTCATCGTTGGCCGCTTTCTCATACGGGCCGCACGTCGGCCCGACCGTGTATACGTCGCCGTATACGCTAGGTGTCCTGGTGTTACGTGCGGGCTACACGACGTGACGATCTCGTGTCGGCGGGTGGGAGGCGGCGCGCCCACCTGCAACCCGCCGACGCGCATGCGGTCTTCCACACAATACGTCCGAGTCAGCCGTGTTCTAGACTCCACACACCCGCACCCACAAGAGATCTCGTCCTACGACCACGCGCGGATCCCCACCCCAGCAAGTGACCTGCTCCCTCGGAACGCTCGCCGGCCCTCGGCCGGCGCCAAAACCTGTGGAGGACGCTCAGGATGACTGAAACCGCATTTGTCACAGGGGGCACGGGCGCACTCGGCGTTCACGTCACCAATCATCTGCTGTCGGTTGGATGGCGAATAGTAGCCCCGTTCACCGAGCCGTCGAAGGCTGCCCGGCTCGAAACCCACGATCGACTAGAGCTCGTCCAGTGCGACGTCGCCGCCCCCACCGAACTCACCGCGGCCGTCGACGTCGCCGCGGGCGATCCGGATGCTCCGCTGACGGCACTGGTGAATCTCATCGGCGGTTTCGAGTCGGGGCCGCGCACGCACGACGCTGATTTGGAGGCCATCGACCGCCAACTGAATCTGAACGTGCGCACCACCTACGCTGTGCTGCGCGCGACACTGCCGCACCTCATCGCGAACGGCGGCGGCTCGGTGGTCTCGATGTCGTCCGGCGCGGCCGTCAAGCCGTTCCCCGGTGGTACCGCCTACAGCACATCCAAGGCCGCCGTCCTCGCCCTGGCCGAGTCGATCGCCGTCGAGTACAAGAAGGACCACATCCGGTCGAATGCCCTGTTGCCCGGGGTGATCGACACACCCGCGAACCGTGCCGCCATGCCGAAGTCCGACAGGTCGGGCTGGGTCGACCCAACGGCAATCGCCAAGGTGATCGCGTTCTTTCTCTCGGACGACTCGGCACCCATCACGGGCGCCGCGATCCCGCTGGGATTGTGACGGCGCCGAGGAGGGCTTCGAAGCGTTGAGCCGGGGCCGGGCTACCGTGCGCTGAGCTACCGTGGCCCGCGGGCCGTCAGTGCCGCGATGTCACCACCCAGTGTGTGCCGGAAGGTGCGGAGCAGCCCCTCGACTTCACCGAGCTGGTCACCCACCTGGTGGGTGTTCTCCACCGACAACTCCCGGCTGCCCGAGCGCGCGATCAGCTCGTCGATCCGGGTGTCCAGACTCGTCGCCCAGCGCATGGACGCCACAGCTCGAAGCTGGGTCTCGGCATGTGACAACAGATCTCCGATCCGTGCGAGGGCAGCGACCCGTTCGACCAACTGGTCCCACACCGGTACGAGGGAGTCACGGCGGGACGCCACGTGCTCCCGGGCCTCTGGTGTGGAGACGAGCGCATCGTCGAGTTCGCCGTAGATTCCCCGCAACGCGACGGTGTCGACAGCGATCTGGGTCAGCTCGTCCGCGAGGTCGAGTTGAGCTCGTTGCACCGCAAAGTGCTCCGAATGCCATGCCGCTGATCCCTCGATCCCGTCGTACAACGTGCCGGCGAGGAACAGCAGGGTGTCGTATTGGTCCACGAACCGGTCATCGTCTGATTCCACCGCGCGTTCGAGCACCTCGGCGGCCCTGCGACCCACCTCTCGCACCCGCGTGTTGTCGGACACGCGCACCACCCGTGACGCCGTTCCCTCGAGCACCGCGTTGCGCAGATCGTGCAGCTGCCGGCGGTGTACGGGCATCGGAGCCGGAGTCCGCGTCAACGCAGCGAACAGCGCGTCGCGCTGACCGGGGTCGAGGTGTAGCCCGTCGCGACGCTCACGGCGGATCGCCCGCACACCACTTGCATAGTGCATGCCGGACATCGTCATCGCGGACTTCAGGCCGTCGAGTCGCTTGCGGAGATCCGCAGCCCGATAACGGTAGGCGAGCTGCACGGGGCCCGAGCGCAGCGAGGCGACCTTGCGCACGATGTGCCGATGTTCGTCGACGAGCAGGCGCAGGTCGCCGAATCCTCCGATCGACGGGAGAGCGCGCCCGGCACGTCGTCGGGCAGCAAGGATCTGGCGTGTGGATTCGTCGACACGTCCAGCCGCGATCAGGACGCTCGCGGCGTCCGAGAGCGGCGAATGCCGACCGCCGAGACGTGCCCGCTCGCACCAGCATCGAACCTGTTCGTTGATGCGCTCCCGACGCAGGGTCGCGTCGTCGGACGGATCGGGTGCGGGCATGGTGCCTCCTCGAGGGGCCTACTGCTCACCACTGTTCCAGAAATCTCGCGGAGCCGTCGCGACCTCTACGGCAGCGTCAGTCGATGACCGCGTCGCTGTACACAGGCGGGCTACCGAGGAACGGGCGGTGCGATGGGGGCTGCTGTCCTTCGATGTCCGTGACGCCGAGTTCCTGGGCGATCTCGGCGCCCACGAGGACCTGGCCAGTGCGGTTCATCAGCCCCGGGTCCCTCGCGAGGGCGTCGATGACACGGCCGGTGAAGTCCGGCGACTCGGCGGTCGCGGCCAGGCCGTCGTACGCACCGGGGTTCGCGGCGAATGCGGCCAGCGTGCGCTCGGTCTTGAGCAGGCCCATCCAGATCGAGACCACAGCAACGCCGAACGGGCGGAAATCGACAGCCATGTCGTGCGCCATCTTGTCCACCGCCGCCTTCCCCGCGCCGTATGCGGGGCCGTGCATGTAGCACGTGCCACCGAACGAGGACGTGTTCACCACGAGGCCCTCGCCGTTGGCGACGAGCAGCGGGGCGGCGTAGTAGCTCGAGACATAGCTCGAACGCATTCCGACGTCGAACAGGTCGAGCAGCGACAGCGGCTTTTCCCAGAACGGTCCTTTCATCGTCAGCGCGTCCGGAACGGCCAGTGCGTTGTTGACCAGGATGTCCAAACGTCCGTGTTCCTCCCGCAGCCTGGTGAAGAACGCCTCGACCTGGGTGTCGTCGCTATGGTCGAGTACCACGGGCACACCGACGCCCCCCCGTCTCGTGATCTCTTCGGCTGTCGCGAACACGGTGCCGGGCAGGGGCGCGTCGCCCTCGCATTTGGTCCGCCCCGTCACATACACCTTCGCGCCGGTTGCGCCGAGGGCGAGCGCGATGCCCTTGCCGGCTCCGCGGCTCGCTCCGGTGACCACAACGATCCGATCCGATCTCAGCCCCACCATGCACTCCATCCGTCGTCGGGCGACCCCACAGGGTGTGTGGTCCGCTTCCCACCGAGCACACCGTAGGTGGCACAGGTGGCACAAGCCGTCTCCCGGCGATCCTGAAACAGGATGAGCCGGAAGCTGCTTGAATCGCGGAATGACACACGACATCCCGACGCGGCCGCTCGACGGCGTCCGCGTGCTCGAGCTCGGCAATTACATCGCCGCCCCCACCGCGGGCCGACTGCTTGCAGACTTCGGCGCCGAGGTCATCAAGGTCGAACGGCCGCGCACCGGTGACGAACTGCGAAATTGGCGCCTCTATTCGGGCTCTACGTCGATGTTGTACCGCACGATCAACCGGAACAAGAAGTCGATCGTGCTGGATCTACGTTCCGACGAGGGCCGAGCGCTCGTGCTCGATCTCGCCGCCGAGTGCGACATCCTGCTCGAGAACTTTCGTCCCGGCACGCTGGAGAAGTGGGGCATCGGCCCAGAGCAACTGAACGTGGCCAATCCGGACCTGGTGATCACTCGGATCTCCGCGTTCGGACAGACCGGCCCCCTCGCGCAGCGGCCGGGATTCGCCGCCGTTGCCGAGGCAGTCGGTGGATTCCGGGAACTCGTCGGGGACCCCGACCGCCCCCCGGTCCGGGTGGGTGTGTCGATCGGCGACTCGATCGCGGGCCTGTACGCCGCATTCGGTTCCGTGATGGCCCTGTATCGGCGTGGCGCCAACGCGGGCGAGCAGATCCCGTTGCCGCAGAGGATCATCGACGTCGCTCTCAACGAGTCGATCATGTCGATGATGGAATCGCTCGTCCCCGACTACCTCGCATACGGCGTCAAACGTGAACGGGTGGGGGGTCGCATGGAGGGCATCGCGCCGTCCAACGCGTACCCGTGCAGCGACGGCACGAGCATCATCATCTCAGGTAACGGGGACGCGATCTTCCACCGCTACATGGAGACCATCGGACGCCCCGATCTCGCAGCGGACGGGGAACTGCAGACCAACGCCGGGCGCTGGGCACGCCGCGACGAACTCGACGCCGCGATCGGCGCATGGACGTCTCGACACACCCGCGACGAGGCGCTGCGCATCCTCGACGAGGCGAATGTCCCGTCCGGTCCGATCTACACCGCCGCCGACATCGTCGAAGACGAGCAATACAACGCACGCAACATGATTCAGACGGTCCACGTCGATACCGGCGGCGGCAAGCCGCAGCCGGTGGGCTTTCCGGGGATCGTCCCGGTGATCGGCGAGAAGTCGCTGCCGATCAACCACGTCGGACCGGATCTGGGCGAGCACACCCGCGAGGTCCTCGCTTCGGTGCTCGGCAAGTCCGGCGCCGAGATCGACCGGATCATCGCGGAGACGGAGGCGTGATGACCACGGACAACACCTACTCCTTTACCCCGCAGGCGATCCTGCGGGACGTCACGCTACGAGACGGGCTGCAGCTGACCGGAATACCGCTCTCGACCGAGCGCAAGGTCGAGATCGCGCGCGGGCTGCTGGCCCTCGGGGTTCCTGAACTCGAGATCGGCTCGATGGCGCGACCGGACCTCGTGCCGCCGATGGCGAACACGCTCGAGGTGATTTCCGAGCTGACCGCCGCGGAACTGGACCGCTGTTGGGTGTGGGTGGCGACCCCACGGCACGTCGACAAGGCAGCGGCCGCGGGCGCCCGCAACTTCCAGTACTGCTTCTCCGCCTCGGAGTCGCACAACCGGGCCAACATCGGCCGGTCGACGGACGACAGCCTCGCCGCGATGCCGGCCGCGATCGAGCTGACCCGCGAGGTCGGCGGGCGAATTCAACTGTGTGTCGCAACGTCGTTCACGTGCCCGTTCGAGGGCGAGGTCCCGGCCGACCGGGTGCTCTCGATAGCGAACGACCCGCGAGCCGACGGCGCCGACGACATCGTGCTCGCCGACACCCTCGGACAGGCCGTCCCCGCACAGGTGGCAGCCCTCATCGCCCGAGTGAGGACCGAATCTCCCCAACGTCGCATCGTCTTCCACGGCCACGACACGTGGGGGCTCGGAGTGGCGAACACCCTGGCTGCGATCGCGTCGGGCGCGACCGTCGTCGACGGCTCCCTCGGCGGACTCGGCGGCTGCCCGTTCGCGCCGGGCGCGAGTGGGAACACCTCGACCGAAGACATCGCTTTCGCGACCCGCCCCGAGTGGCTCACGCCTCGGACTTTGACGGGCCTCGTGGACATCGCGACGCCGATGCTCACCGAACTCGGCGAGCCCAACCGGTCCCGGACTGCTGAGGGAAGCCGCTCCGAGGCACACGCTTTCGAGTGGGTGCGCCCAGTGTCCTAGCGTGGCCCTAGCGCGGTTCGGTCACCGGCCCCTCCACCAATTCGCCGACCAGTCGATCGACCTGCTCGCGTGTGAGGTGGGCGCCCATCGTGGCGTACTGTTCGTACTCCTCGTCGTCGAGTGCGTCGTGGACGGCGGCTGCCTCGATTGGGCCGTCCACCACGTCGATCCATGTCGGCAGGAATCCGGACTGCGCACCGAGCGCGTCCGCCGCCCCCATCAGCACGGCGCCATCCGTGGGGCGCCCCGCGGACGCCAGCACCGCTGCTGTCGAGTGGACCATCACCAACCACGAGATAACGTCGTCTTCCTCGAGTTCCGCCCGAAGCACCCGCATCGTAGCGAGCGCGCCTTCGACGTCACCGGCATCGGCCGCGGCCTTCATCAGCCCCCACGTCGACGCCGTCACCGCCCATCGGTGCCCGCAACGCTCACCGACTCGTATCGCCGCACGCAGTTCTTTGCGGGCTTCGTCGACCGATCCAATCGTGCGCAACAGCAGGCCCAACACGGTCCGCGCCTCGGTCTCCGTCCACACAGAATCGTGTTCGGCCGCGACTTTCACGGCATTCCGGGCGGGTTCGACCGCCGCCTCCGGCTGCCCCTGCATCGCCACGAACAGTGCTCGCCACGCCTCGTCCCGGGCCATCTCGCCGATGTCGCCGATCGACGACCACAGGTGTGCGGCCCGGCGGGCCGCGTCCTCTGCTATCGCTGCGTCACCCGTCAGGTAGGTCAACGACGACAGACCGTCGAGAGCACGCGCCATCACACGAGGCTCGGGCGGCCGCCAGTCCCCCGCGACCATGTCGAGCGCGGTCCGCAGGAACTTCAGGCCCTCACCGACATTCCCGGTCCGGTACCAGAACCACGAGAGGTAGCCGGCCAGTTCGAGTGCGTAGTGAGCATCGTCCGCCGCGAACGCCGACTCGAGGGCAGCCCGATGTTCAGCTTGGTCCTCGGTGAGCCTTGTGAGGGCATGCCCGGCGCGCGCACTTCGCAGCATGCCGGCGGCGCTCTCGACCCGCGCCATCACGAACGTGCGGTGAGCAGCCCGGATTGCAATCGACTCGGCATCGTCGGCCTGTTCGCGCGCGAACTGGCGGATTGATGCAAGCATCCGATAGCGAGTAGGTGACGTTCCCGGCACCACCCGCAGCAAGCCTCTGCGTACGAGCACGGTCAGCACGGCCGACACGTCGGTCTCGGAGGCGAATTCGTACATCGCGGCTGCGCCGTCGGCATCGAACGAACCCGCGAACACCGAGGTCCGACGCAGTAGCATCGCCTCCGCGTCCGACAACAAGCTGTTGACCCAGTCCACGACGTCCCACATCCGTCCACGTGGACCGATCTGGGGGTCCGGAACTCCGTGCAGCAGCGTCATGTGTTTCGCGAGACCGTCGGCGATCTCGGCTTCGTTCATGTAGCGCAACTGCGCCGCCGCCAACTCGATGCCAAGCGGAATGCCCACGACCTGGGTACAGACCGTCCGCACCGACCGCTCGTTCTTGTCGTCCAGTCGCCATGTGACGTCGACACCGGCCGCGCGCTCGGCGAACAGTTCGAGCGCCTTGCCGTCCACCGGCAGGGATGTCACCTCGTGCACGGCCTCGCCCGCGACCCCGAGCGCACTCTGGCCGGTGACGATCACGTGGACGCCCTCGCAATGCTCGATGATTGCCCGCACGGTGTCCGCCGTGTAGCCGACGACATGGTCGCAGTTGTCGAGGACGAGGACGCTCGACTTCGCGGCCATCACTTCGGCCAAGTGTGTTGCGGATCCGACGCCCGGTAAGGAGAGCACCGTCGCGATGGTCGAAGGGATCAGTGCCCCGTCGCTGACCTTTGCGAGGTCGACGATCCAAGGCCCGTCCGGCATCTCGTTGCGGCGGCAAACCTCGACAGCAAGTCGTGTTTTTCCAACCCCGGGTGGCCCCACCAGCGTGACGAGTCGACTCTCCTCCAGTAACTCCACGAGACGCGCTACGTCCCGTTCGCGATCGACCAACCTGGTCCCCGGCAGGACCAGGTTCGATCCGGGAAGAATCGGCGGTGGCGACACCTCGGCGGTCTCCAGGTAGATGACGTCCTTCTCCAGGATCGCCTTCTCGATCCGACGAAGCCCGACGCCGATCTCGGACCCGAGACCATCGTCGTAGACGGCGCGACAGCGCCGTAGCGCGGCGAGCGCGTGCGCTTCCTGACCGGATCGGGCCAGCCCGAGCACCAGGAGTTCCCAAGCGCGCTCGTCGAGCGGGTGATCCACCACCAGCGCCTCGCCCTCGACCGCCGCCGACGCCGGCTCGCCCGCGGCGAGTTGCGCTCGGGCCAGCGCGATCCGGGCCTCGAACCGGCGCGCGGTCAGCCGCGCCACCGCGGATTCGATGAACTCGGTCTCCAGGAACGCCGACGTCGGAATGCCATCGAACGCGGAGCCGTGCCACAGTCGCAGTCCCTCACGATAGGCGTCGGCCGCGGCGTCCGGCGCCCGCTCGAGCATCGCGTCACCGCGACGCACCTCATCGACGAATCGGGCCGAATCGACGGCGTCACGAGGCACGACGAGTTGGTAGCGCGTGCCCTCCCGGACCAAAGCGTCGTCGTCTCCACCCGGGCCGGCGCCGAGTCGGCTTCGGAGTCGCTCGAGAGCCTGCTCCAGGGCGTCCGGGCCGTCAGCGACCTGCCCGTTCCCCTCCGCAGCCCGCGTAGACCGCACCAGGGCGCGCAAGCGCTCGATGTCCACCGAATGCGGAAATGCCACGAGAAGCGCGGCCAGCAGCGCCCGCTCCTGCTGATCGAGGCCGATCGGGTTGCCCCCCCGCCGGGCCGTGACGGGACCCAGCACCGCGAACTCGATTCTGTTCGCCACCAGTCGCTCCCTTCACCGCCCGTCACGCCCGCCGTTAGTCCGTGGCGTCCACCATGCTGTGCCCCGCGACGTCCGCGGCCAGCACCCGCAAGTGATCCTCTGTTGCACCGAGAGTGTGTTCGATCGCCGTCAGCCGTGACACGTAGTGCCCCACGGCGTATTCGGCGGTCATGCCGATTCCGCCGTGCATTTGGATCGCTTCCTGCCCGATGTGCCGGGCCGACCGTCCGATCCGCAGCTTGGTGCGCGAGGCCACTTCGGGGTCTACGACGCCGTCCGCGAGCGCCATCATGGCGTACAGGCTCATGCTGCGGGCCAGTTCCAGCGACACGTACATGTCCGCCGCACGGTGCGTGAGTGCCTGGAATTTGGCCAGTGGCACTCCGAACTGCCGACGGGTCCGGAGGTATTCGGTGGTGAGGCGCAGCACCTCCTCCATCGCCCCGACGGCCTCGGCGCACAGCGCCGCCTGCGCCCGCACGTGCGCGGCCCGAATAGCGGCAACGGCGTCCCCACCGCTACCGAGCGGTTCTGCGTAGACGTTGCGGAAGTCGACTTGTGCTGCGCGCAATCCGTCGTGGGTTGCGTACGTTTTCCGTTCCAGGCCTGGCGCGTCCGCGTTCACGAGGAACAACCCGACTCCATCGTCCGGCAGTGCCGCCGAGACGACGAACGTGTCCGAGCAGTCGCCGTGAAGCACCGGGTTCTTCGTCCCCGACAACGTCCACGAATCCCCCTGCCGGACAGCACTGGTGACGACTTCGACGGCGGGCCACCGGGATCCCGGCTCGGCGTGAGCGAACGCGAGCAGAGTGCCGCCCCCCGTCACGTCGGGCAGAATCTTCCGCCGTTGCGCCTCACTGCCCACATCAGCGATCAACCCGCCAGGCAACGTCACCGCGTCGAGGACGGGCTCCGGTGCAAGACGTCGTCCCAGCTCCGTCATCACGAGTCCGATCTCCACCGCACCGGCGCCCGATCCACCGTCCTCCTCGGCAAACCCGAGCCCCAGGAGTCCGGTATCGGCCAGCCGCCGCCACACGTCCAGGCTCCACCCTCGCGGGGTCGCCTTGACCGTGGCCAGTGCCTCGGCGTCGTAGCTACGGTCGAGAAGCTCCTTCGTGGTGTCCCGCAGCAGCTTCTGTTCGTCGTCGAGTTCGAAGTCCATCCCCCGCCTCACAATCCCAGGATCGAGGAGGCGATGATGCTGCGCTGCACCTCGCTCGACCCGCTGTAGATCGACATTTTGCGATAGTTCAAGTACGCCGGGGCAGCTCGTTGGGCCCACAGCGGGCTTGCGATGTCGGTTCCGGCGTCGAAAGGCAGCGAGTCCGGTCCGGCAACGTCGACGAGGAGTTCGGTCGCCGCCTGCTGGAGCTCCGAGCCCCGCAGTTTCAATAGCGACGACGCCGGATCCGGCTTGCCGTGTGCCGAGCTCGCGACCACCCGCAGCTGCGTCAACTCCAGTGCGAGCAGTTCGTTCTCGAGCTCGGCCACCCGGGCCGCGAACAGCGGGTCGTCGAGCAGACTGCCCGACCCGGCCGGCGTGCGGGCCGCGTGCGCCTTCGCCCGCGCCAGCTTGACCCTGGCGCGGCCCACCCCCGTGACCCCGGTCCGCTCGTTGCCGAGCAGGAACTTCGCATAGCTCCAACCGGCGTTCTCCTCGCCGACCAGGTTCTCGACCGGAACCCGGACCTCGTCGAAGAAGACCTCGTTGACCTCGTAGCTGCCATCGATCAACTGGATCGGGCGCACCGTGACGCCGGGTGAGGTGAGGTCGATCAGCAGGAACGAAATGCCGGCCTGCTTCTTCGGGGCGTTCGGGTCGGTGCGGACCAGGCAGAAGATCCAGTCCGCGTGCTGGGCCAGCGTCGTCCACATCTTCTGCCCATTTACGACATAGTGCTCGCCGTCGCGGACTGCACGCGTCTGCAGCGACGCCAGGTCGGACCCGGCGCCGGGCTCGGAAAACCCCTGACACCACCAGATGTCGAGATTCGCTGTCGGCGGGAGGAACCGCGCCTTTTGTTCCTCGGAGCCGAAGTTGGCGATCACCGGGCCGACCATGTTCACGTTGAACGCGAGCGGTTCGGGAACCGCGGCCAACTGCATCTCATCGCGCCAGATGTGACGTTGTACCTCCGACCAGTCGCGGCCACCCCACCGGACCGGCCAGTGCGGCACCGCCAGACCCGCCGCGTTGAGCGTTCGTTGTGACGTGACGAAGTCGTCGCGACCGATTGGCGCCCCTGACGCCACCTTCTCGCGGATCTCCTCGGGGATCTTGGTCCGAAAGAAGGTTCGCATCTCGTCCCGGAACGCTCGTTCTTCGGTGGTCAAAGCCAAATTCATCGACGATATCCTCCGCGTGGATCGGTCGGGTCCTCGATGCGAACGCTACTCTTCTCGGGCGCGTGGAACGGAGGCTTTGCACCGGTGACGAGCATGTCCCGAGTAGCTGCCCCACCCACAGATCGGACACAGCGGCGGTGCCTTCACGGCCGAAGACCGTGAAGGCACCGCCGCCGGTCATACCTACCTACACGTCGGCGATGGCCTCGAGCGGCTTGGTTCGTGCCGCCCGGGCTGCCGGCCACAATGCCGCGAGGACACCGACCACACCGGACCCGATCAGCATCGCCAGCACCTGGCCCCACGGGACCGCGATCTGATCAAGACCCTGGTCAGCGAGCGTCCTCACGAAACCCCAGCCGAACACCACGCCGAGAACCACACCCACGAGTGCCCCGAACACCGCGATCAGGACCGACTCGATATAGATGGTGCGGCGGACCTGGACCCGCTGCATGCCGACCGCCCGCAGCATCCCGATCTCACGTCGTCGTTCGACCACAGAGAGCGCCAGGGTGTTGACGATGCCCAGGATCGCGATGACCACTGCGAGCGCCAGCAGCCCGTACAGCACGGCGAGGAGAGTGTCGATCTGCTGCGCCTGGGTGCCCTTGAACTGCTCTCGGTCCTGGACCTGCACCGCCCCGAAGGGGTCTGTCGCGGCCGCCAGATCGGCAGCCATCGTGGCCAAATCTGCGCCGGGCGTCGCCTTGATCAGCACACCCACGATGAAGGCCATATTCTGCGGCGTCACCTCGTGGTAGACATCGCCGGATACGACCCACGAACCGAGCAGCTGGTTGTCGGCGTAGATCCCGGTCACCGTGGTCATCACCGGCTCTCCGTCCCGACTGACCAGGGTGACAGGGGTACCCAAGTTCCAGCCGCGTTTTGCGGCCTCGGACTCAGCGACGAGCATGTTGCTACCGGTGACGGAGGCCGAGCCCTCCTTCATCTCGTACTCGAGCACGGCATCGGGTGGTCCGCTGAATGCGGTGCCCGTCGCGTCCTCGTCATCGATCGCCACCATCACCGGGTGCAGCCGGACCGCCTCCTCGACGCCGTCCACCCCCTCCGCCGCTTCGGCAGCCTTGGTTTGAACGCCGAGCCCCCAGTGAGGGTCGGACACCTCAAATGGCGTGAGCACGAAGTCGGCCTCGACCCCCGTGTCCACAAGTGCGTTGACACTCGACTTCGCCGACGCGCCGAGCACGCCGATCAGCGACACCAGCATCAGGCCGAGCGTCAGCGCGAATGCAGTCGCTGCCGTGCGCTTGGGGTTGCGGATCGCGTTGGTGCGGGCCAGTCGCCCCACCGGTCCGAACGGCCTGGCGAACACCGCACCGAGAGCGCCGACGACCGGGCGAGACAGCGCGGGCGCGGCGAGGAGCACAGCGAGAACGAGCGCGAAGGCGCCCAGCCCGACGGTCGCCGCCGCGCCACCACCAGTGGACCTGGACCCGGCGACCAGTGCGATCACACCGCCGGCGGCGGCGACGACACCGATCAGGGTGCGCACCTTCAGGGTGTCACCCGCGGACACGGACTCCTCGCGCATCGCAGCGACCGGCGGAACCTTGGCAGCCCGGCGGGCCGGCGCGTAGGCGCTGACCACGGTGACGAGCACACCCAGCACGAGCGCGACGACGGTCGTTCGCGGCGCGACCTGCAGCGCCCCGCCGGGCAGACCGATATCGAACGCGTTGAGCAGGCTGCGCAGGCCGTATGCGAGCCCGACACCGGCGGCGAGACCCAGTGCACTGCCGATCACGCCGATGACGAGCGCCTCGAAGGCCACAGACCGGCCGATCTGGGTACGGCCGGCGCCGATCGCACGCAGCAGCGCGAGCTCGCGCAGGCGCTGCGCAACGATCATCGAGAAGGTGTTGTAGATGATGAAGGTGCCGACCAGCAGCGCGATCGCGCCGAACGCGAGCAGGAAGTAGTTGATGAAGCTGAGGGCCTCGGTGATTTCGTCCTTGGCCTCCTCGCGAACCTCGGCGCCGGTCTGCACCTTGGTGTCGGGTAGCGCTTGGGCGACCCGGTCGCGGAGCTCGTTCGGTGAGATCCCACTGGCGGCGACGTCGATGTATGCGACATGGTTGCCGTCGGTGAACAGCTGGCGGGCCTGTGCATCGGTGAACAGCGCTTCCACGTAGCCGCCGGCGTCGTTCTCGAGCGCGTAGATGCCCGAGACGGTGACGTCGTTCGGCCCGTCCCTCGTCAGCACCTGCGTCTGGTCGCCCACCGCGAGACCCGCCCGGTTCGCGGCACCGTCGTTGAGTGCTATCTGGCCGGCCTGCTCGGGCGGTGTGCCCACCACGAACTCCGCCGGTTCACCGAGCTGTTGGTCCGGCGGCAAGTACGAAGAACCGAAACTCGGTGCGCCGCCGTTCTGCATCGGCTTGCCCGCCGAGTTGAGGACCACGATCGGGCCGCCCGCGTAAGGTGCGACGGCGCGTACCCCGTCGACGCCGCGGATCGTCTCGACGGCGGCGACCGGGACACCGCTCGAGTGCTGCTCGACGGAGCTGACACGCACGTCGACGCCCGTGGCCTCGCTGTCGACGATGCTGTCGAACGTCTTCTGCAAGGTGTCGGTGAACACGAAGGATCCGGCGACGAACGCGGTACCGAGCACCACCGACAACACGGTCAGGGCGAGCCGCACCTTGTGCGCGGCGAGGTTGCGCAACGACACCTTGCGCATCGGGGAACTGGACATGGCCATGGCGTCAGACCGTCTCGAGGTTCTTCATGCGGTCCAGGACCGACTCCGCCGTGGGTTCGCGCAGCTCGTCGACGATCTGCCCGTCGGCGAGAAACACGACGCGATCGGCGAAACTCGCGGCCCGCGGATCGTGCGTGACGATCACGACGGTCTGGTCGAACTCGTCGACTGCGGCCCGCAGGATCGACAGCACCTCACCCGACGATCGTGAATCGAGATTTCCGGTCGGCTCGTCACCGAAGATGATTTCCGGCCGCCCGGCGAGGGCGCGTGCGCACGCGACGCGCTGTTGCTGGCCGCCGGAAAGTTCCCCCGGACGGTGGTCGAGGCGATCGCGCAGACCCAACCGGTCGATCACGGTGTCGAGCCAGTGCTGGTCGCCCTTCCGGCCGGCGATGTCGAGCGGCAACGTGATGTTCTCGAGCGCCGTGAGGGTCGGCACCAGGTTGAACGCCTGGAAAACGAACCCGATCCGGTCCCGGCGCAGCTGCGTCATCTTCTTGTCCGACAGTGCGGTCAGATCGGTCGCACCGATCAGCACCGAACCCGACGTCGCTGCGTCCAGGCCGGCGAGGCAGTGCATGAACGTCGACTTGCCGGAGCCGGAAGGCCCCATGATGGCGGTGAACTCCCCCCGCGCGAACTCCGCGGACACCCCCGCGAGTGCGTGGACCTGGGTGTCCCCCGTGCCGTAGACCTTCGTCAGGTTGACCGCTCGCGCGGCAAGTGTGGTGTCGGTGGGCATCTCGGTTTCCGTTGGCATGCCCAACATCTTCACCCGCGGGCCGTGCCGGAAACCATCGGGGACATCCCTGATCTTGGACCCCGAAGCCGAAGCGGGTCAGTCGTGGGAGAAAGCGCGTGCGATTTCCCGCTCGATGTCGAGGTACGGCTCACCGGAGACGTCGGCTGTGACCCTTGCGACAGTGCCGCCGCTGAATCGGAACGGTGCGCTGTAGAGGCGGGTGACGGACTGGCCGGTATCGCGGCCGACCCGGATGCCCTCCCCCACGGCGGAGAATGTCGCCGGCTGGAGCCGCATCCCCTCGAGCGTCCCCATCTCGTGCTCGTCGATGTACAGCGTGGTGTTTCCCACCGGGGTGAAGTCGTCGTCGGCGGTACCGGTGCGTTCGAAACGTACCCCGAGAACGTGGGCGTCCCGGGGGATGCGGTCCGCGGAGACGACTATCTGCTCCTCTTCCCCGAGGAAGTTGTTCACGTACTTCAGGTGGCCGTCCTGCACGAACAGCGTGTGCCCGCCGAGCCTGCCCCCATGCACGTACAACACGCCTTCGGCGTCGTCGGACTCGATGGTGACCTCCGCCAGCAACGAGAACGTGCGGCCCCGGATCTCGAGCGCTGCGCCCGGGCCCACCTCGGCGGCATCGGGGTAGTAGACCGACGAAGTGCGGTCGCCCGTCAGGTAGGGACGCTTCCGCCCCGCGATCGACAGCATGCCCAAATCGTTGAGCGGTAGCCCGTCGTACTTGGCGGCCTCGTCGAACCACAGCTCGCGCATCTCGTCGAGTTTGTCAGGGTGTGCTGTGGCGAGGTCGTCCACCTGGCTGCGGTCTTGCTCGATGTGGAACAGTTCCCACCGGTCCTCGTCGAAGTGCGACCAGTCCGACGGAGTCGCTGCGTGGACGGTGTCGGCGAACCAGCCCTGATGCCAGATCCCGCGGGTCCCGAGCATCGAGTAGAACTGTGTCGTCTTGCCGGTCACCGCGTCCGCGTCCTCGAGGATCGTTCGGAAGCTGGTCCCCTCGAGCGGTCTTTGCGGGATCCCCTTGACGGTCAGCGGCGGGTCGAGGCCGAGCAACTCGTAGACCGTAGGCGTGATATCGCAGACGTTGATGTAGTGATCCCGAACCTCGCTGCGCGCCGAGATGCCGTCCGGCCACGAGATCAGACACGGATCGGCGATACCGCCCTCGTGTGAGGCGTACCGCTTGAAGAGCTTGTATGGAGTGTTGAACGCCATCGCCCAACCGATGCAGTAATGGTTGTATGTCTCCGGACCGCCCAAATCGTCGATCTTCTCGAGATTGCCTTCGATCCGATCCGCGTAGCCGTTGAAGAACCTGTGCTCGTTGAACGAGCCGTGGGGGCCGCCTTCCCCACTCGCACCGTTGTCCGACAACACCACGATGATCGTGTTGTCGAGTTGTCCGGACTCGTCGAGATAGTCGAGCAGACGGCCGATCTGCGCATCGGTGTAGCTCAGGTAGCCGGCGAACACCTCGGCCATCCGGCAGAACAACCGCTTCTCGTCGTCGCCGAGCGAATCCCACGGGCGGACGGTGTCGAGCTCCGGCCACGGAGTGCCGTCCGCACTGACCTCGTCCACATATGGGTTCATCGGCGACAGTTCCGTGTCCTCCGGAACGAGTCCGAGACGCTTCTGGTTCTCGAGGACGATTTCCCGATACTTCTCGTACCCCATGTCGAACCGACCTTTGTATCGGTCGGCCCATTCCTTCGCTACGTGATGCGGTGCATGACCGCAACCCGGACACAGGTAGAGGAACCACGGCTTGTCGGGCGCGATGACCTTCGAGTCCCGAATGAACTCGATCGACTTGTCCGCCAAGTCCTTCGACAGGTGGTATCCGTCTTCAGGCGCATACGACGGGTCGACGGGGTGGTTGTCGTAGACGAGATTCGGGTACCACTGGTCGGTCTCGCCGCCCAAGAACCCGTAGAACCTCTCGAATCCCCGAGAGAGTGGCCAATTGCGTTTGGTGGCAGCAAGATTCATCTCCTCGAGCGGTGTCATGTGCCACTTGCCAACCGCGTACGTGTTCCACCCCTGCTCACCGAGGACCTCGGAGACGAGCGCACAGTCCGCAGGAATCCGCCCGCTCGAGTTCGTGAATCCTTCGGTGAACTCCACGATCGTCGCCATGCCCACCGACGTCGCGTTGCGGCCCGTCAGCAGCGACGCCCTCGTCGGTGAACACAGTGCGGTCGTGTGAAACTGGCTCAACGTGATTCCACGATCGGCGATACGACGCATATTGGGCATGTCGACCAATCCGCCGTACGTGTCCCACGTACCTATGCCGATGTCGTCCCACACCAGATACAGAATGTTGGGCGCCCCCTCCGGCGCCCGGGACTCGGTGAACGGCGCCCAGTCGGGCGTCGATTCCCGGATGTCGACCGATACCTTGCCGGTGAATTCCTCAGCCATGGCTGGGCCCTCCCCATGCGACTGCAACTCCATCATCACACGCACGGGAAGGACACGGGCCGATTCGACGTCGACATCCGCGGCCGTCACCGCGATACCCACCGTTGAACCCACTACTCTCGAACCCATGCGGATCGGAGCCCACCTACGGCAGGACGACGACCCTATCGGGATCGGTGAGAGTCTCGGTGCCGACATTGTCCAACTCTTCCTCACCGACCCGCAGAAATGGGACAAGCCGGAACCGCACCCGCAGACCGAGCGCATCCTGCGGAGCCCGATCGACGTCGTAGTGCACTCCTCGTACGTCATCAATGTCGCCAGCCTCAACAACCGACTCCGCATGCCGTCCCGCAAGGCCGTCGCCGATCAGGCCGCGGCCGCTGCCGAAATCGGTGCGCTCGGACTCGTCGTCCACGGCGGCCACGTCCGAGACGGCGAAGACCCCGCTGCGGGAGTCACGAACTGGCGCAAGCTTTTCGAACGACAACAGGACAAGGGCGGCTTCGCGGTTCCGATTCTCATCGAGAACACTGCCGGCGGAGACTTCGCGATGGCCCGGCATCTCGACGCGATCGCCCGTCTGTGGGATGCGGTGGGCGAATTCGGCGCTGGGTTCTGCCTCGATACGTGCCACGCGTGGGCCGGAGGGGAGGAATTGCCCGGCATCGTCGAGCGGATCAAGGGGATCACCGGCCGGATCGACCTGGTTCATCTGAACAACTCACGCGACGAATTCAACTCTGCCCGTGACCGCCACGCGAACTTGGCCACGGGCACGATCGACCCTGCGATGCTCACCGACATCGCGTCCGCGGCCGGGGCCCCGCTGATCCTCGAAACACCCGCCGAGGGGATCGCCGACGACCTCGCCTACCTGCGCGATGCGCTCACGGCTGGCTGACACGCCGAACGCCAGATACCGAATCGGACACGAGGCGCGTCAAATCCGGACCGATCCGGAATCGACACTTACCATCCCGAGATATGACGAATTTCCGGTCCCACCGCAAGCTCGCCATGTCCTCCGTCGCTGCCGCGGCCCTCGCCCTCGCCGGGTGTACGAACGCGGAGTCCGAGCCAACCGCATCGGCCCCGCTCACTTCGTCTGCTTCCGACTCCGAAGACAGGAACAGCGACGCGAAGGCATTCAAGGCGTCCGACGGCGCGATGACTGCGGTGCCGACCGGAACGGCACCACAGTCCGAGGCTCCATCTCCGGACGCCGCGCTCGCCGTCACGGACATGCTCGTGACCAGCCACGACGGGTTCGACCGTGTGATCTACGAACTGGGCGGCACCGGGACGCCGGGGTGGCGAGCCGACATCGTCGAAACCGCCGTTCAGCAGGGCAGCGGCCACACGATCACAGTGAACGGCCAGGGAATACTGCAGGTCCTGATCGACGGCTCGTCGATTCCGTCCACGATTGGTATCGAGCCGTACTCCGGCCCGAATCCTCTCGAGGTCGAGAACCCAGGTGTCGTCACAGAGGTACAAGAGGCCGGTGTCTTCGAGGGCACCACCCAGACACTGATAGGCCTTTCGAAGCCGGACGTATCGTTCCATGTCTATAGCCTCAGCGATCCGACACGACTCGTCGTCGATGTAGCGCACTGACGTCCGACTCCCCCTTCCCAAGCCTGAGGTGGAGGGAGTGGATCAGAAGTAGCGACGGATGTTGTGAACCTGGAAATCGGACAGCGGCGTCAGCCCGATCGGGACTCCGGCGCTGTGTGCGTTGAACGCCTTACAGAGCAGAAATCACTCCCGTCACAGGTTCGAGTTGAACGAACAGCGGGGAGCGTGGCCGGATTCGAGCCGCATGGCGACCAATCCGTCGCCGTTCGACCAGGTAGTGACTGTAGTGGTCAGTCGCGTGGGCGACGCCTGGCAAACTTGTCGCTCTTGCGGCCGAACTTCCCGCCAGCCCTGTCGTTGCGACCGCCGCGAGAAGGACGCCCAGATGGGGGACCCTGATCGAGCTGTAGCTGGATCAGCACTCCGGAGATTCGCGTGGCGCGCAGCGCCTCCACCGCCTCTCCGGACAAATTCGCCGGCAGCTCGACCAGGCTGTGGTCGGGCCGGAT
This sequence comes from Rhodococcus xishaensis, assembly GCF_004011825.1. GTDB lineage: Bacteria > Actinomycetota > Actinomycetes > Mycobacteriales > Mycobacteriaceae > Prescottella > Prescottella xishaensis. The sequence continues at coordinate 170,919 of NZ_RKLO01000003.1, forward strand.
GCTGATGTGCCCGAAGTCGCTGCGGCGCAGACCGCCCTCGTTCGCGATGGCCCCGACGATCGCCCCCGGCACAACCCTGTGCCGCTTGCCGACCGCGATGCGATAGGTGGCGAACTCCTGGCCCTCGCGGCCGAACCGCGGACCGTCGTCAAACCGGCGGGCCGGGCGCTCACGCGGCTCGCGGCGCGGCGGGGCCGGCGGCTCCGGCTCCATGAGGAACGATTCACCGTCACGGGACTGCACCGCCAGCGCCGCGGCGATATCGGCGAGCGGGACGTCGTGCTCGCGCTCGTAGTCCTCGATCAGCCTGCGGAACAGAGCCAGGTTCGGCGAAGCCAGGCTGGCGGTGATCGAATCACCGAACTTCGCGACCCGCTGCGTATTGACGTCCTCCACCGTCGGCAACTGGATCTCGGTGAGCGACTGCCGGGTGGTCCGCTCGATAGCCCGGAGCAGGTGGCGTTCGCGCGGTGCGACGAACAGCAACGCGTCGCCAGCGCGTCCGGCGCGACCGGTACGGCCGATGCGGTGCACGTACGACTCGGTGTCGTGCGGTATGTCGTAGTTGACGACGTGCGAGATGCGGTCGACGTCGAGGCCGCGAGCCGCGACGTCGGTGGCGATGAGGATGTCGAGAGCACCGGCCTTGAGCTGGCCGATCGTGCGCTCGCGTTGGGCCTGCACGATGTCACCGTTGATCGCGGCGGCGGAGAAGCCGCGGGCCCGCAGGCGCTCCGCGAGGTCCTCGGTGGCCTGCTTGGTTCGGACGAAGATGATCATCGCCTCGAACGGTTCGACCTCGAGGATCCGGGTGAGCGCGTCGAGCTTGCGCTGGTGCGCCACCTGCACCCACCGCTGGGAGATGTTCGCGGCGGTCTGGGTCTTCGCCTTGACTGTGATCTCGATCGGATCGTGCAGGTACTGCTTGGAAATCTTGCGGATCGCGGGCGGCATCGTCGCCGAGAACAGGGCGACCTGCTTGTACTCGGGAGTGTCCTCGAGGATGCGCTCGACGTCGTCCTGGAAGCCCATCTTGAGCATCTCGTCGGCCTCGTCCAGAACGAGGTAGTCGAGGTTCGACAGGTCGAGTGTGCCCTTCTCCAGGTGGTCGATCACCCGACCGGGGGTGCCGACAATGATCTGCGCGCCGCGGCGCAGACCCGACAGTTGCACCCCATAGGCCTGACCGCCATAGATCGGCAGCACACGCACGCCCGGTATGTGGGCGGAGTACTTCCCGAACGCCTCCGCGACCTGCAGCGCCAACTCACGCGTCGGCGCCAGGATGAGGGCCTGCGGGACCTTCCGGTCGACGTCGAGGCGGGAGAGGATCGGGATCGCGAACGCGGCGGTCTTACCGGTGCCGGTCTGCGCGAGACCGACGACGTCGTTGCCGGCGAGCAGCGGAGGAATGGTCGCGGCCTGGATCGGTGAGGGCGACTCATATCCGACGTCGGAGAGGGCTTGGAGCACACGTTCGTCGATGTCGAGTTCGGCGAAGGTGGCGGGATTGCTGTCGGACTGCGGGTCACGCTCGGTGTCACTCATTTGACCAGTGAGTTTAGTCGATGCGTGGTAGGGGCCTTGCCCCGACCGCCCTCGACGTGCACCAACGCTGCGACCTGCACCGAACGCACGCTCGGATGCGTGGAATGTGCGTGTCGTCGAGTCCGTACACGCGTTCGAGTACGGATTCGGCTCCCCTGTCTCCTACGGTTCTCGCACGCGCCACCGAGGTCGCGACCGACGAGTTCGCGGCCGAGGATGTGAGCAAGCACGAGGCCGCATCTGCGCGTTCCACACTGCGCTCGAGTTGGCTCGGCAGAATCGGCTTCTGAATTTCAGCCAAAGCCTTGCGGAAGCACTGGAGAAGGATAAAGAGTCACGGATGATGACCCCGGACCGCGTCTCTGTGAGGCTCGTGCCCAGTGCTCGTCCGGCCATTCGAGATGGGGTGACGCATGCCGTCAATTGGCGCCTCGCTTTCTTGGATCGTGGCGTCCGCTGTTGTCGCGCCCCTGATCGCGGGCCTGTTTCCCCGCAAGTTGGTGCCCGGGGTCGTACTGCTTCTACTCGCTGGGATCATCATCGGTCCGCACGTCCTCGATATCGCCGGATCGGAAAACCCGGGCCTGCTGGTTGCGTTCGTGCTGCTGATCTTGCTGGTGCGTTCCGGCCCGGTCTTCATCTCGGCGCGATTCGATCGCGGATCGAATGGCACCGATCCTTCCTTCACCGTTCGAGAACGCACCCAGTTGGCCTTGTATGCGGGAACGGGGTTGCCGGTAATCGTGGCTGTCGCGGGAGTGGCGGTCGGTGCGGGAACTATGACGACCGCGCACGCCTCCGCCCTCGTGGCGGCAGGGGCGATCACGGTTCTCCTGTTCCCACTCCGCGCATCGCCGATCGGTTCGGCAGGGAATCGCCTTCTCAATCTGGAATCGGATGCGGTGGAAAGCCATTCCGCCAACAAGGAGAAACCGAGGAGCTGACACGTGACCCGAACCGACCCCACTCGAGCGCCGGCCAGGGCAGTGGTGGTCCTGGCGACTCTCATTCTCGTCGCAGCCGTCGCCAACCTGAACCTTGCGGTCGCGAACGTCGCGCTGCCCGACATCGGCCGAGCATTCGACGCGAGTCAGACGCAGCTCAACCTCGTCGCTGTGGGGTACTCGCTGGGGCTCGCGGCATCCGTCCTCTATTTGGGTGCCCTGGGCGACCGCTACGGTCGCAAGCAAATGCTGGTGTTCGGCATGGCGCTGTCGCTACCGGCGTCGGCGATCGCGGGTTTCGCGGGTACCGTCGAAATCCTCTTCCTCGGGCGCGTTCTCGGCGGGGTCGCAGCAGGATTGGCCTTCCCGACGACGTTGGCGCTCATTACCGCGCTGTGGTCGGGGCCGCCTCGTACTAAGGCGATCGCCCTGTGGTCGGCACTGGGCGGGGCGATCTCCGCACTCGGACCGATCGTCTCGGGTGCGCTGCTCGAGCAGTTCCCATGGGGTTCGGTCTTCCTCGTGACCCTTCCCCTCGCCGCCCTTGCGCTCGTATGTGCCCTCGTCTGGGTGCCCGCCCACGTCAACGAGACGTCAGATCCCGTCGACAACCTGGGCGGCATCATCTCGGTGATCTTCATCGCCGCCCTCGTTCTGGCGATCAATTTCGCACCCGTGGACGGTGCCGGGGCTACCGCCATCGGGCTGGGCGTAATTGCGCTGGCTGCGGGCGCAGCGTTTTTTCTGCGGCAACGCCGGGCGAAGCACCCACTGTTCGACCTACACGTCGCCTCCCGTCCGACGTTCTGGGTGGCCGCGGTTGCCGGTTTGGTGGTGTTCGGCTCGCTCATGGGCGCCATGTTCATCGGGCAGCAGTTCCTCCAGAACGTACTCGGCTATTCGACACTCGCGGCTGGGTCGGCGATCATCCCGGCTGCCGTAGCGATGATCTTCGTCGCGCCCCGGTCAGCGACACTCGTCGAGTCGCACGGTTCCCGGTTCACCCTGTTGCTCGGGTACCTGTTCGTCGTCCTCGGATTGCTGGTCGCGTTGCTTTGGTGGAAGGAGAATTCGAGCTACCTCGAGGTCGCTGCGGCCTACACCTTGGTCGGCATCGGCGTGGGGTTCGCGGGGACTCCGGCGTCACGCTCGCTCACCGGTTCGGTGCCCGTGTCGCGGGTGGGTATGGCGTCCGGTACGTCCGACCTACAGCGCGACCTCGGTGGTGCGATCATGCAATCGATCCTCGGCGCGGTGCTCACCGCCGGCTACGCCAAGTCGTTGTCGGCGGCGATTGCCGCTTCGCCGGAGGCGAGTCAGACAACACCGGAAACTCAAGCCGCGCTGACGAAGTCGTTCTCGAGCGCGGTTGTGCTCGCGGAACGTTATCCGCAGTACGCCGACCAGATCATTGCTGCTGCACGTACTGCTTTTCTCGCCGGTGACAACCGCGCATACCTTGCCGCGATCCTGGTGGTGTGTGCGGGAGCGACGTTGGTGTTCTTCTGCTTCCCGCATCGCGACGAGGAGAAGCGGATGTTGGCCGAATACGCAAAGTGATGGGCGGATGCGCCTTGTGGCGCCTGACGTACCGAGGCGGATCGACCCAAACACCATGGAGTAATTTTTCAAGAATGGCACCTTCCGTGATCAAGACGAATCGACGACGAACTCTGGCCGCGGTCGCAACCGCGTTGCTGCTGGTTCTCGGGGCGGCGTGCTCGGGCGGCTCGTCATCGACGGACGGCTCCGCAACCGCCACCGAGGTGCAAACGAGCCTTGACGCGGGAACACAGCTTGACTCCGCTATGGCCGACCGCATCGACGCGGCTATCGAGAACACGATGACGACAGCATCGATTCCCGGCGCGATCGTTGGCGTCTGGGGACCGGACGGCAACTACGTACGGGCGTTGGGAGTAGCCGACAAGACGTTGAGCACTCCGATGAAGACCGATTTCTACAGCAGAATCGGAAGTGTCACCAAAACATTTGTCGTAACCGGGGTTCTACAGCTTGTCGACGAGGGGCTTGTCGCTCTCGACGATCCCATCTCGATGTACGTCGAGGGCGTGCCGTCAGGCGATGAGATCACCCTGCGGCAGCTTGCCGGGATGCAAAGTGGGCTCCCCAATTACACAGCGAATGCGGAGTTCCAAAACGCGCTGTTCAAGGATCCGCATGCAGCCTTCACTCCGCAGCAACTCCTTGATTACGCTTTCGCCGAGCCCGCGGCTTTTCCGCCTGGACAGGGATTGCAGTATTCCAATACGAACACGATTCTTCTCGGGCTTGTCGTCGAGAAGGTCAGTGGGATGTCGTTGCCAGAGTATCTGAGTCAGAAGATCACCCAACCGATGAACATGGACCACACGAGTCTGCCTGTCACCAATGCGTTTCCGGAACCACATCCGACTGGCTACACCCACCAGACCGCTGACGGCGAGGAAGCGGTATCTACGGACTGGAATCCGTCATGGGGAGGGGCGGCGGGAGCGATGATTTCGACCCTCGACGACCTTCGCATCTGGACTCCTGCCCTGGCTACCGGAGCGTTGCTGCAGCCGGAGACTCAGGCGCAGCGGCTCGAGATGGTGGCTGTGGAGGGTGCGCCGTCCGAGATCAGCTACGGGCTGGGGATCTTCGACGTCGGGGGCTGGCTCGGGCACAACGGCAGCATCCCCGGCTACCAGACCGTATCTATGTATCTCCCGGAGAGGGAGACGACTCTCGTGATCATGGTCAACAGCGACATCCCCTACGAGGGAAACGATCCCAGCGCGATGCTCGCCCAGGCGATCACGGAGATCATCTCGCCGGACAACGTCTTCCGTCTCGGTGCCGGCGCGTAGGAGGCGGACTCGTCCGTGTCGCGGACTCCCTCACCGGGCCCCGTGAGCTAACCGACTGACATGAAACGCTAAACGAGCCAGGCGGCCAGCCACGGCAGGTCGGCGTCGTCAGCGTCGTCAGCGTCGTCGGCCCGGGCGGCCGCACGGGTCAGGGCGACAGGCGACACGTCCAATCCGGTGACATTCCACAGCCCCCGGGTTCTTGCCGTTTCGGCAATAGGACTATCGGATTATCGGGCTGGTCACTCAAAGTGGTGCCATGACGCACGATCATGCACTGGACGCGACCGATCTCTGCACCCAGGAGTTCTGGGACGCGCGCTACGACTCGACTGCCGCGGTGTGGAGCGGGAACCCCAATCCGCACCTCGTGGAACAGGTGACCGATGTCGCACCCGGAAACGCCCTCGACGTCGGCTGCGGAGAGGGTGCCGATGCTATCTGGCTGGCCTCCCGCGGGTGGGATGTCACCGGGCTGGACGTGTCGCCGGTCGCGTTGGCCCGTGCAGCCGCGCGGGCCCTGGAGGCGGGCTCCGAGATCGCGGACCGTACGTCGTGGAAACAGGCCGACCTCCGAACCTGGGAGCCCCCCGCCAACCGGTTCGATCTCGTGTCGGCACACTTCATTCATGTGCCCGCTTCAGACCGCCGAGTGCTACACCGTCGAATGGCAGCGGCCGTGCGGCCCGGCGGGCGACTCCTAATCGTGGGTCACCATCCGTCCGACTTGCAAACCTCCGTCGGCAGATTCGATTTCCCAGACCTACTGTTCACGGCGGATCAGGTTGCTGCCGAGCTAGATCCGGACGACTGGGAAATCGTCATGTGCGCGGAACCGGCGCGCGAGGCGCTCAATCCCGAAGGGAAGCCGGCCACAATCCGTGACACAGTGGTGCACGCCATTCGTCGGCGCTGACGACCACCTGCTTCGGTACGGCTGCCTGGCTCGGTACGCCCGCAAGCCGGCCAGCTTGTGGGGACTGGTGAAGAGTCTGCGATGCACACGAGCCTGATTCCTGAACGCCCGCCTCGAGACGATCCAAGGAAGCTTCACATCTCACCCCGAGATCGGCAGCAGGGGAACCCCGTAGATAGCTATGGCTCGTTCAGGTTTCGATCGGAACGAGCCATGGCACCTACTCCCTCTGCACCAGGCAGGGTTATCGGTCACAACACGATCAGCATCCGATGGGCGATGTTGTTGTCTCGCAGCGGCCTTAGTGCCAACCGCGCTAGCACCAATGCGTTGTCGTCCCCAGCGATGCGGTTGGAGCTGAGCTCCCCGCAGGACAAGCACTGGTGGATGATCGTCCATTCACCAGCGTCCCGGACCGAAATTCCCAGCGCCTCCATGCGGCCACGGCAAGTGGCTGCGCGGTCGCCCGGGACGCGGCGGTCAACATGCAGACTGGTCAGGCAGTTCGGACAGTGATTGCGGTGCGCGGTGCCTGGCGCGTCCAGGGACACGTCAAGCCGGCAGCCGACGCATCGGAAGTCGTTTGCTCGGTGCCCACCCTGACCATGCAGGACATCCTTGTGCCGCTGCGGCCGCCGGTTGGCCTTCATTCGGACGTGTGAATTCTTGTTGCGTTTCGACACGAGGTCACCTCCTTCCTGGCTATTCAGAGGTCGCTGAAGGATTCGAGCGGAAACGGTGGCTGTGCCAAGGGCCGCACCGCCGTACGCATCAAGATGAGCTGATTGTCATCGGCACAAACGTGGTTCGAGGTCAGTTCATCGCAACGCATACATCGATGGATCACCATCCACGCACCGGTGCGATCCATGGCGATGGCGATGGGTGGCATTCGGCCGTGGCAGTCGCTGCCGCCACCCTCGACGTGGTCGAGAACATGCTGGGAGTACAGGCATGAAGGACAGTGGTTTCGTCGGACGCCATCTCTGGTGACCGTGGACACGGCCAGCCCGCACCATGTGCAGGTGAACGTACCGATCTTCAGGGCGTTGCTAGGTGTGCTCGAATGAGACTTGTTGCTGGACACCCGATGTGCTCCTTGCTACGAGGTCTGCGATGACAGCAAGAGCGGGCCGAGTGGCCTCGCCGAATTGGCCCACCCCGTAGGCCACAAGAAGACGGCCGATCCAAGGGTGTGGCTGAATCAAGGCACCGGCTACAGCACGTCCTGGCACCGTCCCCATCGAGGACAGTGTCGTGTTTCCAACGGCTGATTAGGCGATGCAGCGAGGCGCACTCGGCGCGGGCTGGGGCATAAAGCTCATTTCTTGGGCGCGGCAGGCCCGGACGAGGTCTTCAGTGGCTGCGCGAACCTATCAACAGGCTTGTCGTGCTGCAAGCAAATATTGTCTTCATCGGGAAGTGTGCGCCGTGCAGTGGACGACGTCGACCATGAGTACTCCACCCTCACGATCGAAAGACGGTGCGTCACGATCGGCGGGAAGCCGATGATCGACACCCGAAGCCCGAGGCCGGCGCCTGTCCACGTACGCCGATTGGACGACAAGAAAACCTTCTGGGGTGCGGCGCTCTTCAACGCCGGCGAGGAAAGTACCTCGGATCTCGACAAGGCCGAGTTGCCTGGCTCGACAGGAACCGGTGCAATGCGTCGCCAAGGACCCTGCCCAGGGACGACCCGGCCCACACCCCCGGAATGACAGGGATCACAATGTGGACGACCCCGTCGCCTGGAAAGGAACCAGCCGTGTCTGATACGACACCCATCCCCACCCACTGGTACAACATCGTCGCGGACCTGCCGGTCGCCCCGCCGCCTCACCTGCACCCGGGCACACGGGAACCCGTCACGGCCGAGGACCTGGCTCCACTCTTCCCGAGCGCCCTCATCGAGCAGGAAGTCACCACCGAGCAGTACGTCGAGATCCCCGAGCCCATCCGCGAGGCGTACCGGACGTGGCGTCCCGCTCCGCTGATCCGTGCGCGTGAGTTCGAGAAGGCCCTCGACACCCCGGCACGGATCTACGTCAAATACGAGGGTGTCAGCCCGGTCGGCAGCCACAAGACCAACACCGCGGTCGCGCAGGCGTACTACAACGCCGAGGACGGCGTAAAGAAGATCACCACCGAGACCGGCGCCGGCCAGTGGGGCAGCGCACTGTCGTTCGCGTGCGCCAAGTTCGCTATCGCGCTCGAAGTGTGGCAGGTGCGCGCGTCATACGAGTCGAAGCCGTATCGCCGACACCTGATGGAAACCTACGGCGGCACCGTACGGCCGAGCCCGTCCGAGCTGACCGAGTCGGGCCGCAAGATGCTGGCCGAGTTCCCCGACACCCCAGGATCGCTGGGCATGGCGGTCACAGAGGCCGTCGAGGTCGCCGCGAACGATCCCGACGCACGGTACGCGCTGGGCAGCGTCCTCAACCATGTGGTGTTGCACCAGACCGTGATCGGTCTCGAGGCCGTCGAGCAGTTACGGGCCACCGGCGAGACCGATGCCGACGTCGTGTTCGGTTGCGCCGGTGGTGGCTCCAACCTCGCCGGCCTGGCTTTCCCGTTCATCCGAGAGGTGCTGCACGGCAGGGCGCAGACCCGGATCGTGGCCGCCGAACCGGCCGCGTGCCCGTCGATCACCCAGGGCGAGTACCGCTACGACCACGGTGACGTCGCCGGCCTGACGCCGCTACTGAAGATGCACACGCTCGGCCAGGAGTTCGTGCCGGATCCGATCCATGCCGGCGGCTTGCGCTACCACGGCATGGCGCCGCTGCTCAGCCACACCGTCGACCTCGGCTACGTCACGGGCCAAGCCATCGACCAGACCGACTCCTTCGCCGCAGGTGTGCTGTTCGCGCGCACGCAGGGCATCGTCCCCGCGCCGGAGTCGGCGCACGCGATCGCCGCGGCCGCCGAGTACGCCCGCGAGCTGACCGAGCCCGAGGTCCTCGTGATCGGCCTTTCCGGCCACGGGATGCTCGACCTCCCCGCCTACCAGGCGCACATCGACGGGGCCCTGATCTCGACGACCTAGCTGCCTCGACAACCTAGCTGCGCAGAGGCTCCGCCGCGGCAACCACTCGATCGGGTGATCCCGGCACTCGTCCGGTGCCGGGTGCTCGGGCGTATCGTCGGAGTAGAGAGCGAAACGGAGCACGCGCATGCACTATGCGACGCGCGAGAGAGCAGGTCGCACGCTGGCCAAGTCGCTGAGCCACCTTCGCGGGTCCGACCCCGTGGTGCTCGGACTTCCCCGCGGCGGCGTCCCGGTCGCATTCGAGGTCGCGAAGGCACTCGACGCGCCTCTCGACGTCATCCTCGTTCGCAAGCTCGGCGTGCCATGGCAACCCGAACTGGCGATGGGGGCGATCGGTGAGGGCGACGTCGAGGTGTTGAACGAGGACGTTGTACGCCACGCGAACCTGCCGCGTGAGGCGGTGGACGAGGTTCGCACAAAGGAACGACAGGAACTGAAACGGCGGGCCGAGGCGCTGCGCGGACGCCATCCGCACGCGCCATTGGCCGGCCGAACCGCCATTCTCGTCGACGATGGGATGGCGACCGGGGCGACAGCCGCGGTCGCCTGCCAGGTCGCGCGGGCGGCGGGCGCGAGTCGTGTCGTGGTCGCGGTACCCGTGGCGTCCCCGGAGGCCATGTCCCGCATGAGGGTGTGTGCCGACGAGGTCGTTTGCCCATTCGTTCCGGCGGACCTCGGCGGCGTCGGTGGCGCGTACATCGACTTCCATCAACTCGACGACGTCGAGGTGACAGACTTGCTCGCACGCTCCCACGAAAAAAGTACGTGACCGAGGAAACACTCCCCATGCCCGCGTCGATATACGGACCAGGGAAGAGCGAAGCCTGGGAGGATCCGTGACCGTCTCGGAAAAACAGATTCACAAAGTCGTCGATGCTTGCCGCACACGCCTCGGCGACCCGGCCGGATGGGTGTCGCCCGACGCGTACCGGCGCAGTCTGGCCCTATGCATCATCGAGTCGGTCCAGGCTGCCGGGGCCCGGTTCGCCGACGCCGGATCGGTGGTCGACAGGTACCTCGCGTACCGACGAGCCCACGACCCCGGTCCGGTCACTGATGGCGCACGCACCCTGCTGAGCACGTTCGAACAGGTCGGCAGTGCCGATCAATGGGCCGGCAAGATCGGCAACTACAAGCGCCGCTACTCCGAGTCAGCGGCTCCGCTGCGGGCTCGCGAGATCCAACGAGCCGCCGAACGCCTCCACGCACTGCACATCGACTCCGTCGCAGATCTGGTCGACGCAACCCATGACTCCCACACCGCGAGCGAAGTGCGCACCGCATGGCACGAGTCCAGCGGAACTCACGACAACACCACCTGGCTACACCTACTTCTGCTTGCCGGCGCAGCCAACGCCGACGATACGGCCGCCGTCGAGGAGTTCGTGCGAGAGGCGCTGACCGGATCGTCGGAACCCAGCGCAGCGAGCGCGCCCGCATCGGAAGTTCTCGCTGCAGCGGCCGAGGAGCTCGGCGTCACACCAGCCGCGCTGGAATACGCGGTGCTGCGGTGGCGATGCACCTGCGACGAACACTTCCTGCCCGTCGCCTGACGGATCGAACCCCTGCGCAAGAGTTCGTCAGAACTCGCGACGCTGTCGTTTTCACAGGTCGGGACCCGATCGACGCAAATCGGGCGACCAGCTCCGTGCAAAGACTCCTCGAATGTGATGCAATGCACATCCAACATGACATTTCTTGGAGGGGTCAAAGTGCGTGAGTATTCGGTTCCACAGTCGTTCACCATCCCGGACGGCGCGTCGATGGCCGACACTGTCTTCCGGTACGAAGAGGAATGCCCGAATCACATCCCGTTCAAGAAGCCTGTCGGCGGCGACTGGGTCGATGTAACCGCGGCCCAGTTCGCCAAAGAGGTCAAGGCTGTCGCGAAGGGCTTGATGGCATCCGGCATCGAGCTCGGTGACCGCGTCGCGATCCTGGCGGCCACGCGCTACGAGTGGGTCCTCCTGGATTACGCGATCTGGACCGCGGGCGGCTGCACGGTTGCGATCTACGAGACCTCGTCCGCCGATCAGTCGAAGTGGATCCTCGAGGACTCGGCCACATCCTTGCTCGTCGTGGAGACGTCCGCGCATGCCGAGCGGGTCAAGGACGTCGCGGAGGCTGCGCCCGCATTGCGCGAGGTGCTGCAGATCGATGCCGGCGCGATCGATGAACTCGTCACTCGCGGTGCCGGCATCAGCGACGACGAAGTGCACGAGCGCCGACGGCAGGTAAGCGCGTCGTCGCCGGCCACCCTCATCTACACGTCCGGCACCACGGGCCGCCCGAAGGGCGTTCAGCTCACGCACGGGAACTTCTTCGCCGAGTCGGCTTCCGTCCGGATCGCGATCAGCGATGCGATGAAGGAAGGCAAGCGCACCCTCCTGTTCTTGCCGCTCGCGCACGTGTTCGCCCGGGCCATCTCGTTCGGCGCGTTCGACGCGAAGGTCACGGTTGCGCACACCGCCGACCTGACCACCTTGCTCGATCAGTTCGCCGTGTTGAAGCCGAACTTCATCCTCTCGGTCCCCCGCGTATTCGAGAAGGTCTACAACTCTGCGAAGCAGAAGGCCGAGGACGGTGGCAAGGGCAAGATCTTCGCCAAGGCCGCCGAGACCGCCATCGCGTGGAGCGAGGCACAGGACAAGGGCGGGCCCGGGCTGGGCCTGCGCCTGCGTCATTTCGTCTTCGACAAGCTGGTCTACGGCAAGCTGCGTGAGGCCCTTGGCGGCGAGTGCGAGCGCGCCGTGTCGGGCGGTGCACCCCTCGGCGCCCGCCTCGGCCACTTCTTCCGCGGTATCGGCGTCCCGGTCTACGAGGGCTACGGCCTCACCGAGACCAGCGCGGCCATCACCGTCAACACCACGAAGGACATCAAGATCGGTTCGGTCGGCAAGCCGATCGACGGCCACGCCGCACAGATCGCCGAGGACGGCGAGCTCCTCGTCCGTGGCCCGGTCGTGTTCGGTGGCTATTGGCACAACGAGGCGGCCACGGCCGACTCGATCCGCGACGGATGGTTCCACACCGGCGACCTGGGGACGATCGACACCGAGGGTTATGTCAAGATCACCGGCCGCAAGAAGGAGATCATCGTGACGGCCGGGGGCAAGAACGTCGCCCCTGCAGTGCTCGAAGACGCGCTACGCGCACATGCACTGATCAGCCAGTGCCTGGTCGTCGGTGACGCAAAGCCGTTCATCGGCGCCCTCATCACCCTCGATCCCGAGGCTCTGCCGGGTTGGAAGGAGCGGCACGGCGTGTCGGCCGACACCCCGATCTCGGAGATCGTCAAGCATCCCGACCTCGTCGCCGAGATCGACGCCGCTGTCTCCGAGGGCAACAAGAAGGTGTCCAACCCGGAGCAGATCAAGAAGTACCGGATCCTCGACGTCGACTTCACCATCGACACGGGTGAGCTGACGCCCACGCTGAAGCTCAAGCGCAACGTCATCCACGAGCGACACGCCGACACCATCGCTCGGATCTACGCCTGAGCCGCGACAACGCAACAAGCAGAATCGGGCCCGGATGCCGCTGGCATCCGGGCCCGATTTACATTCACACTGCCCTGCGGAGCACTACAGAGGCCTGCGGAGCCCTGCGCAGCCTTGTGGAGAGCGGCCGAGAGCGAGTTCTAGCGCGAAGATCTAAATCGCGGCCGCTCCGAACAGCGCCCGGGCTAGAGCCACCTCGCCGATGGCGTCCAGGTTGACCAGGGGGCGCCGACGCCAGAGCGTCAGCAGCAGATCTTGCGCAGGTCCGCGCAGCGCTACGTCGCCTTTTCGGTGTTCGCGAGTGACCTCGACGGCACCGGATCCGAACGCGATGTACCACTCTGCCGACTCGGTATCGGTGCCGTGCAAGTGGATGGCGTGCCCCTCGAGCGAGTCCGGGAGCCGTCCGCCTCGCGCGAGGCGTACCAGAAACACGTGCGCCCACTCGTCGATGCCATCTGCCGCGACCTGCGGATCAAGTTCGGCAACTGGCGGGCCGCCCGCGGCCCGCAAGGCGTCGGCCACATCTATCCGGTGGACCGCTACCTCATGGGTCTGCCTCCGCAACCACCATGCGACCGTGCCCGGTCCAGCCATCGTGGGTGCGGGCTTTCCGATGTCGATACGAGTGAAGGCATCGAGGAGCGAATCGAGTGCCACCCGGTAGGCGGCAAGACAATCCGCGCCTCGCGGCATGTCTCCGTTACGACGGATAGCCGATAGCGGGGTCTCGGCGGAAGCCTCCAACGCGGCGACAACCCACTGATGCACCTTGCCGGTGTGGCGCACCACATGTTCGACGGTCCACCCGGGGACCATCGGCACCGGTTCGGACAGAGCCGCAACGGGGGTCGCGGCAAGCATCTCGCCTTGCTCGCGTAGCGCGGACTGAAGACTCGCGGGATCCATCAGCCAACGGTAACGCCGAGCATGAAGTCCGCGAGGTCGTTCGTCACCGCCAAAGAGCGTCACGACTCCATCGTGTCGAGAAACGGCCCACATCGGGCAGGCTCATTCAGCGGGCGAACGAATCTGTGAAAGAACGCGGGCCGGCGATCAGCCGAAGCACTTCCCCTCGCCCCGGTAGGTGGGTGTGGCGGTCGCCCTACCGTCGCCATCGACCAGGTACAGGTCGGAAAAGCGCTCGCACAACTCGCCGGCCTTCGCGTGCCGGAACCAGACGCGGTCGCCCACCGCGAGCGTCGCGGCCGCTGCTCCCGTCACCGGGGTCTGCACTTCGCCCGCGCCCTCGTTGCGGAGCAGCTTCAACCCTGACGGCCACACCGGCGACGGGATCCGGCTCTTGGCGGCCGGACCCGACGCTATGTAGCCACCGCCGAACAAGGTCGTGACCCGCGTGGTCGGCTTACGTACCGCGGGCAGCGCGAAGAACATCGCCGGTCGCGGCGTGAACGAGTGGTAGCGGTCGAACAATGTGGGCACATACAGGCCCGAACCGGCGGTGACCTCGGTGACGGAGGAGTCGGCCGAGCTCAACTCGAGCGAGCCGGTACCGCCGCTGTTGACGATCTCGAGCTTGCCCACCTCTGCGGTGACGGCGTCGACAACAGCGGTTCGGCGCTTGGACAACTCCGCCGCGGACGCCTTCTTGACCATCCGCACCGCGAGACTCGTGTCCTGCAGACCCGCGATCTGGGCCTCGTAGAACATCACGCCGACGACGTCGAATCCTCGGTCGGCCGCGAGCTTGGCGAGCCGGGCGACCTCACCGGGCTCGCGCAACGGCGAGCGTCGCACGCCCAGGTGTGCCGGACCGATCCGCAGAGACGCATCTACGTCGAGGCACACGCGCGGGCGCACACGGTCGGTTCCCATCGCCGCGCGGGCAGCGTCGAGCTGGGCGACATCGTCGACCATCAGCGTGACCCGGTCGAGCAGCGCGGGATCTGCGCCGAGTTCGGCTAGAGCGGCGCGGTCCACGGTGGGATAGCCCATCAAGACATCCTCGGCGCCCTGTTGCGCGAGCCAGATCGCCTCCCGCAGCGAGTAGGACATGATGCCGCGGAAGCCGCCCGACGCGGTGAGTGACGACCCCAACGCCTGTTCGAGGACGGCTCGGCAGCGCACCGACTTGCTGGCCACCCGGACCGGCGTTCCGTTCGCCCGCCGGACCAGATCGGACGCATTCGTGCGCAGCGTCGTCAGGTCCAGGGCGGCCAACGGCGGGTCGAGCTGGGCCGTGGCAGCGGTCAGTCGGTCGATCGTGGCAGTCACATCAGTTCCGTTCGTCAGTCCAAAGTGGCCGGCGTCCGGACTAGTCGATCACTCTCCTGAACGATTGTCCAGGTCCTAATCCGCCTCGACCGCCTTACCCGCGACAATTCGCGCCAGATCGTCCAGCTCAGTGAGGATGGCGTTGCTGTCGCGGTCGACGAGCCAGCGCAGCACGATCCCATCGATGATGGCGAGCGCGAAGCGGGCGATCGCGTCAACCGGCTCGGTCCACGAGCACCCCGTACGGCGAGCACACTCTTCGAGAAACGCGCTGGCCTGTACGTCCATGACCTGGTACTGCTCGTCGGCGACACTTCCGGCGAGGGACGCGCCGGCTGCACGGTGCCGCAGCGCATAGGCGGTGATCTCGTACGTGAGCAACTGACGATCGGCGGTGGCCTCGATTACCTGCCACATCCCGGTAAGACCCGTGTGCAGGACTTCGCGCAGACCTGGCAGCCCGACCGGTTCCTGGGAATCCAGCACCGACGTGAATGCCTCGTGGATACCGCCACTGAGTTGCAACACCAGGCTCTCGGCCATGGCTGCGACCAGGGCTTCCTTGTTCTCGAAGCAGTAATGGACGACGCCGAGAGACACACCCGCTTCCTCGGCGACAGCGCGGATCGTCACCGCAGCGATACCGCCGTGTTCGGCGATGGACAGAGCGGCCTCGACGAGCTGGGCACGGCGTTCTTCCGCGGGGAGCCGATTCAACATCCCCTGATCGTAAGACCAAAGGCCCTATTTGCGTGTCTTATTTGCTTGGACACTCGTCCAAGTGAATAGTTACGGCATGGCACAGCACACGTGGCGAAACTGGGCGGGTACCCACTCGTCGACACCACACCGATTCGAGACGCCCCGATCGGTGGCAGAACTCAGCACGCTCGTCGCGAAGGCGACCGAGCAAGGATTGCACGTCAAGCCCGTGGGGGCGGGCCACTCGTTCACCGGAGTCGCCGTCACCGACGGCGTGTTGGTGAGCCTCGACAACATCGCCGGTATCGAGTCCGTACGCAACACGCCCGAGGGTCCGGTCGCGACCGTGCTCGCGGGTACACGTCTACGGAGCCTGAACGACCAACTCTGGGACCGAGGACTCGCGATGATCAACCTCGGCGACATCGACGTGCAGTCGATCGCCGGGGCGCTGTCGACAGGCACCCACGGGACCGGAGCACGGTTCGGTGGGTTGGCGACGGTGATCCGTGGGCTGCAGATCGTCCTGGCCGACGGTTCGGTCGTCGACTGCTCCGACTCCGAGAACCCCGACCTCTACCAGGCCGCGAAGATCGGCCTCGGCGCAATCGGAATCATCTCCAAGCTCGACCTTGCAGTGCAGCCGGCCTTCACGCTGCGGGCGGTCGAGAGCCCGGCCCGACTCGACGAGACGCTCGAGGGGCTCGAGCAAGACCTCGCGAACGTCGATCACTTCGAGTTCTACTGGTTCCCCCACACCAATCGGGTACTGACGAAGCGCAACACCCGGCTTCCGGGCGATTCGCCGCTGCAACGGGTCAGCCGGGTGCGCGGCTTCATCGACGACGAACTGCTATCGAACACCGTGTTCGACGGAGTCAACCGGGTGAGCGCCGCTTTCCCATCGGTCATTCCGCAGATCAACCAGATTTCGGCCCGTGCGCTCTCGGCCCGCGAGTTCACCGACCGCAGCTATCGCGTGTTCGCCTCGCCGCGCCGGGTTCGCTTCCGGGAGATGGAGTACGCGGTGCCGCAGGAGACGGTCAAGGACACCCTGCGGGAGATCTCGGCCTGGCTCGACCGATCCGACTGCCGGATCGCGTTTCCGGTCGAGGTGCGTTTCGCCCCAGCCGATGATCTGTGGTTGTCGACCGCGACCGGCAGGGACAGCGCCTACATCGCTGTCCACCAGTACTACCGTCGCGACCACCGCGAGTACTTCGACGCTGTCGAAGCGATCGCCCGAGCCGTCGACGGCCGGCCCCACTGGGGCAAGATGCACGGTCGCACCGCCGCCGATCTACGGCCGACGTACGCGCGGTTCGACGACTTTTGCGCCGTCCGCGACAAGTACGACCCGTCACGAGTCTTCGACAACGACTACCTCCGACAGGTTCTCGCCTGATATACGCGGAACCGACCTCATACCGGTCGGCACATCGCCAACGTGCGATGTGCCGACCGGGTCGAATCACCCACGCGACGACGAACTTCCGCTCCTACAGGGGCACCTCTGGACACAGCGCTGGGTGGGGCCGTACCGGTCCCGGTCACCGCGCAGATCGCGCGAACCGGTGTGACCACCGGAGCCGAGGGAATCAGCGCGCGACAGCCACGCACTCGAGCAATTCGACTATCGCAGTTCGTAGTTCGGAACCATCGGTCGGAGCCGAGCGCTCATTGAGCACGGCGTGCTGGAAGATTCCGTCGAACAGCGCATAGATCATCGCGGACGCCATCGTGACCTTCCGGCCGTCGAGTTCCGCGAAGTGTTCCACGACACGGAAGATCATCGCCTCGAGGTTACGATCGAGTTCGGCGACCTTCTGAGCGAGCTCGACATCGAACATCGATTGACTACGCAAGTCGTACCAGAGTCGTTGCACCGGAGCGTCATCGACAAGTGACACGACCATCGCGTCGCAGAACCGTTGGCGGACCTCGTCCGCGGACGTAGCGGCGCCGACGACGCTGTCGTAGCGCGCGATACAGCGGGTCTTGTAGTGCTGGACACAGTAGGTGATCAGTTCCGTCTTGTCCTGAAAATAGTAGTGCAGGACGCCGTGCGTGAACTGGGACTTGTCGGCGATGTCCCGAAGACTGGTACGGGCGTACCCCTGCTCGGCAAGCGTCGCCAGCGCTGCAGCGGCAAGCTGCTCACGGCGATCTTCGAACTTGTCAGCGGGTCGCTTGCGCGTTCGGACAGCCGAAC
Organism: Rhodococcus xishaensis; assembly: GCF_004011825.1. Classification (GTDB taxonomy): domain Bacteria; phylum Actinomycetota; class Actinomycetes; order Mycobacteriales; family Mycobacteriaceae; genus Prescottella; species Prescottella xishaensis. The sequence goes on from NZ_RKLO01000003.1 coordinate 188,880, forward strand.
GCCCGAGCGTCTTCGTCATCAACTCCTCCATCTCACGTGCGCCTTCACAGCGCAACGCACTATACGGGAACTTGACTCTACCTGCGCAAACCACGTCCCGCGCGTCAAAGTTTGGACAGTTGTCTAGTGTTTTCTTGACAGTTGCCCAACGACAAGTAGTGTGATGCGCGTCGCAAGGGCGGCGGTCTCCGCCACCTCCTCGGCAAGGGAGCACTGAAGTGGGCACGTTCGACCTCTCAGGCAAGAAGGCACTGGTCACAGGCGGTGCACGAGGTCTAGGCGAAGGCTTCGCCCTCGCCCTCGCCAAGGCAGGTGCCGATGTCGTCATCAGCGACATCCAGGACGATCTGGGCAAGCAGGCCGCCGATCGCCTCGCCGAGACCGGACGCCGAGTCGGCTTCGTCCATCACGACGTCACTGCCGAAGGCGACTGGCGCGCAGCGGTCGCCGCCACCGTCGACTTGCTCGGCGGTCTCGACATCCTGGTGAACAACGCCGGTATCGAGGTCACCGGCCTGCTCTCGTCTTTCGACCCGGACGGCTGGCGACGGATGTTCGACGTCAACGTGATTGGCACCGGTCTGGGTCTCAAGTACGCCTTTGCCGCGATGGCACCGGGCGGCACAGCAGGCCGGGGAGGTGTCGTCATCAATGTGGCCTCCGTCGCCGCGACCATTGCGTTTCCCGGTATCGCCGGCTACTCGGCGTCGAAGTCGGCGGTGGATCGGATCACCCGGGTTGCAGCGCAGGAGTCCGGCAAGCTCGGGTACGGCGTGCGGGTGAACTGCCTCTACCCGGGCCTGGTCGCAACCGACATGGGCAACCAGCTAGCCGGTGACCTGGTCAGCCTGGGACTTGTGAGCGATCTCGGCGAGGCGATCGGTGCCGTTGTCGAACAGACGCCGTCAGGACGCCTCGGTGAGGTTTCCGATATGGCCAGTGCCGTCGTGTTCCTTGCCTCGGACGACGCCCAATTCATCAACGGCGCGGGCATTCCCGTCGACGGCGGTATGGGCATGTAGCTGTGCCGGACGCTGGCACGATGCGCGCCTTCCCTTCCACCCCTTCCCCCTCTCCACTGACAACACACACAGAAGGACATGACATGACCGACACGAAGCCTGTTGTTGTCTATGGTGCCTCCGGGTATACGGGGCGCCTCGCATGTGAATACCTGCGCGAGTACAACGTTCCGTTCATCGCAGCTGGTCGCGACCGCAAACGCATCGAGGAAGGACTCGCGACCGTCCCCGGAGTCGGGACTGTCGAGCATGAGGTGGTCGAGGTCGAGCACAAGGTTGAGGCCCTGACCGAATTGTTCGCCGGGGCAAGTGTGGTCTGCAACTTGGTTGGTCCGTTCATCAAGTACGGCCCGGTGGCCGCCGAGGCCGCTCTCGCCGCCGGCTGTCACTACATGGACACCACCGGCGAGCAGGACTGGGTCATGTATGCGCAGGCCAACTGGGGTGAGCAGTACAAGGAGAAGGGCTTGCTGCTCTCGCCGGGAATCGCTCACATGTACACCACCAGCGAGATCGCGGCGAACATCTGTCTCGAAACCCCCGGGCTCGACTCACTCGACATCGTGTCGATGTTCAACGGCTTCCCGACCTATGCGTCGACGCAGACGATCTTCCACAGTCTCAAATCCGACTGGTACCAGCTGCAGCAGAATCAGTACGTCCAATGGGATCGGACTTCGAAGTTCGAGATAAACGTTCCTGGCCAGCACGATCGCGGCCTGGCCCTGCCGTGGGGCGGGATGTCCCACCCGGTCTGGTTCAAGGACGACCCGCGTGTCGCCAACGTCCGGTCGATTGGCGGGGTTTACGACCGGACCGTGATGGAAGGCGTCATCGAGACGCTGAAGATGATCGAAGAGAAGATCAAGCCGCTGCCAGCCGAACAGCAGGAAGCGGCCCTGTCCGCGATCGCCGGATCCGTACAGGCAGGGATGCCACCGCGAGAGAACCCGCGGATCAACAAGTCGATCGATTCGGTCCACGCCTCCGGCCCGCTCGCGCGGGCGCACTGCATCATTCACGGCAACTGCAACTACAAGCAGACCGGTCTGCTGCAGGCATACGCCGCCTACTCGTTGCTTCAGCAGCCACCACGCCGCGCCGGCTTGGCATCGGCCTGCCAGGCGTTCGGTCACCGTGAACTCCTCGGTGTCCTGCGCAGCTTCGGGCTCGTCCTCAATCCGATCGTCGAAGTTCATTCCTGACGGGCAGCCGATGTCGACTCCCGTGCAATGCCGGAAGTTCAGCACTCGGCATCGCGCACATATCGATTGTCGCCCTTGTGCTCTGAACGCAAGTGAAGTCCGAAAGTCTGTCCTCGCCGCACATGGCGCAAGTCGTACGTGCTTCCTACTGTTCTCCTGTACTCCTGTTGAGCTCGAATCGAAGGTCTCCACTATGAACTGGTCTGCATTGCCGGACGAACGCGCACGGATCGATCGCGAAGGCGCATGTATTGCCGACCAGCGGATCGCTTTGTCCAACGGCGAGTTTGCGGAGCGAGTACGTTCCACCGCAGTACAATTGAGTGATCTCGGGGTGAAGCCAGGATCGGTGGTGGCCGTCCAACTTCAGAATCGAGTCGAGCTGATCGTGGCCCTCTTCGCGGCATGGCGGGTCGGCGCCGCCGCGACCCCGGTCAATCCGAATCTGACCGATTTCGAGACCGCCCACCAACTCAGGGACGCCGGTGCAGCAGTACTGATCGGCGACGATCGGCCGGCGCCAGCTTTCGACGGCGCGTATCTCGACGTGGCGCAGTTGGGCGTGAATGTTGACGCGGACACCGGCGACGACACATACCTTCCGGCGCCCGGAGACCTGGCGCTGCTGATATACACCAGCGGAACGACGGGCTCGCCGAAGGGTGTCATGCTCACCCATGCCAATCTTCAGGTCATGTGTGAGAGCGTGATCGAAGCGCTCGAAATGACCGCGGACGACCATTGCTTGCTGGTGCTGCCGCTGTTTCACGCCAACGCCATCGTGCTGAGCACGCTGACACCGCTACTTGTCGGAGCGCACGCCACCATCGCGGTCAAGTTCACCATCGATACCTTCTTCGAGCTGGTCGAGAAGCATCGCCCCACATACTTCTCCGCGGTTCCAACCATCTACGCAATGCTGGATGCGCTCGGAAAGGAGGTCCAGCCCGACACGTCTTCCATCCGACTGGCCATCGGAGGCGCCGCCCCGATGCCGGCCGAACTCATCGAACGAATCGAGACCCGGTACGGCTTCCCACTCATCGAGGGCTACGGCCTGTCTGAAGGCACCTGCGCATCGACCATCAACCCGCTGCGCGGAGCTCGTAAGCCGGGCACCGTGGGGATTCCACTGCCCGGCCAGCTCATCGAGATCGTCGCGCCCGACGGATCGCTGCGGCCACAGGGAGAGACCGGCGAGGTGGTCATCAGTGGTCCGAATGTGATGGCCGGCTACTTCGGAAAACCCGAGGAAACGGCAAAGACGTTGGCGAACCGGCGCCTCCACACTGGTGACGTCGGGTACCTCGACGAGGACGGGTACCTCGTGTTGGTCGACCGCATCAAGGACATGATCATCCGCGGAGGGGAGAACCTCTACCCCAAGGAGATCGAGACGGCCCTCTACAGCCACGCGGACGTGCTCGAAGCAGCTGTGATCGGGCAACCGGACCCGATCTACGGCGAGGTCCCGGTTGCGTATGTGGCCCTACGACCGGGATCCACGCTCAACACCGACGATCTCTTCGATGTCTGCCGGAAGTCCTTGTCCAAGTTCAAGCTTCCTGTCGAGATCGTTACCCGGGAGAACCTGCCGAAGAACGCCGTCGGCAAGCTCGACAAGCCCGCACTGAGGGCGCAAATGCGGGCGAATGGCCAGGCCGCGAATTCTTGACGCGCGCTTTGACGTCCACACACACCGCAGGAGGAGCTGATGGTTGGTCTGCTTGCTGACAAGGTAGCGATCGTCACGGGGGCCGGTGCCGGAATCGGCGCGGCGATCGCTCGCGCGTACGGCGCAGAGGGAGCGCGAGTCGTCGTCTCCGACATCAACGGTGAGGCGGCGAGGGAGGTGTCCTCGTCCATCGAGGGGTCCATCGCGGTCACAGCCGACGTCGCCGACGAAGAACAGGTAGTAGAACTTGTCCGTCGAACGGTCGCCGAGTTCGGTGGCCTCCACGTGGTGGTTCCGAACGCGGGTATCGCCACGACCAAGCCCTTGCTGGAGACTTCCCTAGAGGACTGGCGAAAGGTGATGTCGGTCAATCTCGACGGGGTGTTCCTGACCATCCGTCATTGCCTACCGGCGATGCTCGACTCCGGGGGCGGGTCGATCGTGAACATCTCCTCGATCGCGTCCACCACCGGTTCGGCCCTCATAGGCAGCTATTCCGCAGCGAAGGCCGCGGTGCGGAACCTGACGGAGACGCTCTCGGCCGAACTCCGGTTCCAAAACATCCGCGCCAATGCGCTTCTGCCCGGATTCATCGCTACCGACCTGGTCAAGTCGCACCAGCCGGACCTCGAGCGGGCACTCGGTCTCGAAGCCGGAGGATTCGACAATCTGATCGCGGCCAAACAGACGCGCTACGGCCGAACCGAAGAGGTGGCTGCGGCGGCGGTGTTCTTCGCGAGTGACCAGTCGTCCTGGTGCAACGGCAGTAGCCTGATCCTCGACGGCGGCTTCAAAGCTTCCCTGCTCTGATGCTCTCCCCAGCCGTATACGTTGTACCGCCCGGCGGCCTCGACCACCTCGTCACCCGGGACGTGGCCACACCCGAGCCGCAACCGGGCGAAGTCACGATCGAGGTGCATGCGAACTCACTGAACCACCACGACGTTCTCGTCGCGAGCGGCGCGATCGAGACCGGTGAACCACGAATCCTGCTCTCCGACGCGGCGGGTGAGGTTGTCGCGGTGGGCGAGGGAGAGTCGCGTTTCGGCCTGGGCGACCGGGTGATGACGACCTACCTGCCGCACTGGCACCGCGGGCGACCCACCTTCGATGGATTTGCGAACTCGCCGGGCGACGGCGTCGACGGATACGCCCGCCGGTTTGTCACGATCCAAGCCGCCGCGCTGACCGCGATCCCGTGGAACTACTCGTACGCCGAGGCCGCGACCCTGCCGACGGCGGGGCTTTCCGCCTGGCGGGCGCTGTTCTCGTCGTCGCCGCTCGAACCGGGACAGACCGTGCTCGTTCCCGGTTCGAGCACGGTGTCACTGTTCGCGATTCAACTTGCCAAGGCGGTCGGGGCCCGGGTGATCGGCACGTCCTCGTCGACAGAGAAGATGTCGAGGCTTCTCGATCTGGGTGTCGACGCCGCGGTCAACTATCGCGACAACCCGCAGTGGGGGCGAGAAGCTTTCGATCTGGCCGGTCACGGGGTCGATCATGTGCTCGACATCGGAGGGCCGGCCACGTTGGATCAGTCCCTCGCCGCGGTGAAGGTCGGCGGCCGGATCAGCGCGCTGGGCATCATGGCGGGTGCGTCGTCGACGGTCGATTTCACGCCGCTGCTGACCAAGCAGATCACGATCGAGGGTCTGCTGGTCGGAAGCAGGGAACACCAGGAGGAGATGGTCGCTGGGCTCGAGGGCCTCGCGGTCCATCCCGTCATCGACTCCACGTACCCCCTCGAAAGCCTGAGCGACGCGCTCCGCCACCAGGGGTCGGGCCGGCATTTCGGCAAGATCGTGGTCACGTCGTAGCGATCGCGATTCGCCTGCGACACAACGGGTGCCGCACAGCCCGGGGTGGGATACCAGTCAGCCCTGTGCCCGGTCGTGAGACGGCCGTCAGGACCGGAGCAGCTCCGCCTTGCGGCCTGGGGATGCGAATGAAGCCTCGATCGAGTTGCGGGCGAGCAGATTCTCCTCGTCCTCGGTCAGCCCCAGCCGGTCGCGCAGCTGCGCGAAGTTCGCGCCGATGTCGCCACCGAAGTAGGCGGGGTCGTCGGAGTTCACGGTTACCCGTAGACCGGCCTGCAGCATGGTCCGCAGCGGATGGTCCTCGAGGGAATCCACCACCCGCAGGCATACATTCGAAAGTGGACACACCGTCAACGGGATCTCTTCGTCCACCAGTCGCTGGACCAGCGCCGGGTCCTCGAGGCAGCGGACACCATGGTCGATCCGTTCTGCACCGAGCAGATCCAGTGCCTGCCAGATGTACTCGGGTGGCCCCTCCTCACCGGCGTGTGCAACGACGTGCAGGCCTTCCGCCCGGGCACGGGCGAAGACGTCCTCGAACAGAGTCGGCGGGTATCCGACCTCCGCGGAATCGAGCCCGACGCCGATGATCGGCGCCCGCAACCGTAGTAGCTCCGCCAGCACCTCCTCTGCGTCGTGCACCGGCTCGTCCCGCAGGAACGCCGCGATCAGTCCGCTGCTCACGCCGAACTCCCGCTCACTTGCGGCGAGCGCGTCGAAGATTCCGTCAAGCACCACCTGCAACGGCACACCACGCGAGATGTGCGCCTGCGGATCGAAGAAGATCTCCGCGTGGCGTACCCCCGCTGCGGCGGCACGCTGCAGGTAGTCGCGTGTGAGGTCGGCGAAATCCTCGGCCGTACGTAGCACAGCCATGTTCGCGAAGTACAGATCGAGGAACGACTGCAGGTCGGCGAACTCGTAGCGGGCTTCCAGGTCCGCGAGCCCGCTGTACGGAAGGTGCATTCGATTGCGCTCGGCCAGCGCGAAGATCAACTCCGGCCCGAGCGCACCCTCGATGTGCATGTGCAGTTCCGCATATGGCGTCGCGGCCATGCCGGTCAGCGCCCCTTCCAGATCGGTGCCCGCTTCTCGGCGAAGGCGGTGGCACCCTCACGTGCATCCTCGGAGACGAACACGGGGGCGATGGTCTCGAGCTGGCGTGCGAAAGCTTCATCGGAGGACCAGTCCCCGGACCGGATGATCACTTCCTTCGTCTTGGCCACCGCAAGCGGGCCGTTGGCGGTGACACGTTCGGCGAGTGCGAACGCTCCCTCGAGCGCGGCGCCCGGCTGGGTCAACGTGTTGACGAGCCCGTATGCGGCGGCCTCCTCCGCCGTGAACGAATCACCGGTAAGCGCATACTCCATCGCCTTCTGGTACGGGATTCGCTGGGGCAGGCGCAGCAGCCCGCCCGCGCCGGCGACCAGGCCTCGCTTGACCTCGGGGATCCCGAACTTCGCCTCGCGTGACGCGACTACCAGGTCCGTGGCGAGCACGAGTTCGGTGCCCCCGGCCAGCGCGTACCCCTCCACCGCAGCTATGAGGGGCTTGCGCGGCAGCGCCTCGGTGAATCCCAGTCCCCTACCCGGCGCCACGATGTTCTCGCCGGCCACGAACGCCTTGAGATCCATACCCGCACAGAAGTTTCCGCCGGCACCGGTGAGGATTCCGAGTGAGAGCCCATCGTCGCTGTCCAACTCATCGACAGCCGCCGCCAGTCCGCGGCTCACGGCACCGTTGATCGCGTTACGTGCATCCGGGCGGTTGATCGTGATCAGCAAGACACGGTCGCGGCGCTCGACCAGAACCTCATCCGACATCGGCACATCCCTTCGTCGTGGAACGATCCTCGAACCACGCACGCACCGAGCGCCGGTCGATTCGTCCCATGGAACTACGTGGTAGTACATCGATTTTCGCGCACAGCCGTCGCGGAAGCCGGTGGCCGAGAACCGCGTCGAGGAACTCACGGACAGCGTCGAGTTCGAGGTCCGCACCTGCCTTCGGGACCACGATGACGGCGAGGTCCCGCCCGCCAGCCGTCATCACGTCGACCGCAACAGCCTCGTCCACACCGGGGCACTCGAGCAGCGAGTCTTCGACCTCCCTGCTGTAGACCACGCCGCGAGACACCTCGATCGCGTCCGTTACGCGCCCTACGATTCGGAACCCACCGCCATGCCCGATCCGCGCGACGTCGCCGGTGCGCAGCCACCCACGCGCTGTCGTCCGCGCGGTGCCCTCGGGGTTACCCCAGTACCCCCGCATCACGCTCGGCCCGCGGCACCACAACTCTCCGACACTGGCATCGTCTGCAGATCCCTTGACTGCGAACTCCATTCCACTATGAGGCAGTTCGGTCCGCCTGGTGACCGCGGTCATCGGCAGGATCATCCCGGCACCACCGGTTTCCGTCATTCCCCAGCCCGAGACGATCTGCGCTGCCGGAAAGCGATCGCACAACTGCTCCATCAGCGCAGGCGACACGATCTCGTCGTCGAGCGTGAGAACCCGCAATGATCCGAATGCAGCACCCGAGGTGCGCAGGGCCTGCCGACACAGATAGGTGGGAGCCGAAAGGCGTTCGATCCCTTCGACGTCGAAGGCGTGGCGCAGACTGTGGGCATCGAACTCGGGCGCCAGGACCACGGTGCCACCAGAGGCCAGGGTGGGCAGAAGTTGAGACACGCACACCGTGGCGGAACTGAGCGGCAGTGCCACGGCGTGCCACATGCCGTCCGGGGCAACACTCTCCGGCCCACCCCAGGATCGGATCACCGCCTCGATTGTGGAGAGCACGTTCTCGTGGCTCAGCTCGACCCCTTTGGGCTGGCCCGTGGTGCCGCTGGTGTAGAACAGCAGCGCCGAATCGCCCAGCGCCGCACCGTCGTCGATGAAGGGTGTTCCGGTCGGCAGTTCCGAGTCGAGGACGAGGAGGCTTCCGCTGTCCGCGAGAATGCGACGTAACTGCGCGTCTGTGAGGCCAGGATGCACGGGCACCGGCACGCCGCCGGCGAGCAGCACGCCGAGGAAGGCCTGCACCCACCGAACCCCATTCGGCATCCTGATCGCGACCCGATCGCCGATACCGACTCCCCGCTCGAGCATCCCACCCGCGATCCGGGACGCCGAGGTCCACAGTTGCGCGTAGGTCAGCCGCGGACCCCCACCGGCCTCGACGACGGCCTCGCGCCCCGCGTACCGGTGCGCGGCAACGTCGAGTAGTTCGGTCAAGCACGATGTGAGGCCGGTGAAGTGCAGCAAACCATCGGCGCAGCGCACCATCCGGTCATCATGCAACCGACCGGTCTCGACGGGATACGCGAGCAGCGACGCCACAGCCACCTCCACGAGTCGGGTTGGCCACGACTATATGACCCCGGTCACAGATGTGTCGGACGAACCGCACGGTCGGCGTGACGTAATCGCGCGGTTCGGGGCCGATGCCTGGCGCCGACGAGGCGTGCTCTCCGGCCCTCAGGCGGCTCGCTCGGCGTCCGCGCCGAGGATCTCGGTGAGCACCCGACCGAAGGTGTCGGGGTCGCCGATCAGCCAACCGTGACAGCCCGCCACCCGGTGTACGCGCGGGTTGCGAAGCGCACTGCGCAGGGACTCGAAGCTGGCCTGCGGAATGAAGGTGTCGCCCCGGCTCCACAGAAGCGTGGTCTTCAAACCGCGGTCGGCGATCCGGGTGGCCTCGGCGCGCAGGTCCGCGGTTCGCGCCAGCTCCCCGACCTGCCACAACGCAGACGGGCTGTGGACCATGTTGCGCACCGCGTCCCCGGTGATCGTCGCGATTGCCGAAACGGGTGTACCCGACAGGACCGCGTCGACAGCAGCGGAAACCCCCCACCGCCACAACGGCCGGTGCCTGATGTCGCGGACCTTCCCGTTCGGCGCCCATGCGCCACCGCCGACCGAGTTCACGAGCACGAGTCGCGATACGCGATCGCCGAGGTCATCCGCCGTTGCGAGGGCCACCCCGCCGCCGAAGGAGTGCCCCACGACGGTGACGGGTTCGTCGATGCCGAGCGAATCGAGGAATCTCCCAACCCACTTGGCGTACCCACCGAAACCGTGGTGCTGCGCCGACAGTGCGGCATTACCGCCGAAGCCCGGTAACGCCGGCGCGTACACGCGCACGCCCGTAGCGGCGAGCCGGTCGATCGCCCCCGCATAGGTCCGGTGGGTGAGACCGAAGCCGTGAAGGAAGATCACCGGTCGCCCGCGCCCGGCAACCCCGTAGGGGACCGTGCAGCCGTCGACGTCGACTTCGCGCCACGACGGTCCGAGGTCGGCGCGGGGGTCGATCGTCGGATGGAACTCCGGCTGTCGGCGCATTGGGATGCCTCACTTCGTGCAATCGGTGTCGGTTGGTAATAGCTTCGTTATCCGCACCCCATTTGCACCACGGTAGAATTACGTATTTATATACGTGTTCCGCGCCACAGGGTCCTCACGGTCACGTTCGTCCGCGAGGCCGATACCCCAGTTCAAGGTGTTGATTCGTCGCGCTGTTCGGTGACCCATGCCGCGATCTGGGTGCGCGACCCGAACCCGAGTTTGGTGAGGACCCGCTCGACGTGGCCCTCTGCGGTGCGCAGCGCGATCATCAGCGTCTCGGCGATCTCCCGATCGGTCAGGCCACGAGCGACGAGTTCCGCGACCTCACGTTGGCGCGGGGTAAGCACAGACGTCGGAGCGGTCGGAATCGCGACTCGCATCGATGCGGTGGGCACATCACTCTGGGCCCGGGTGGGTTCGGTGCCGTCTTGCCGCGCGAGCGCGAACTCGACGGCCTCGGCGAACCCCAGGGCGGCACCCCGAGAGAAGGCCGCCTCGAAAGCCCGGTCACCGAGGATCCGACGGCACTGACTGCGGCACTCCTCGTGGTATTCGAGCATCGTTGGAATCGCCACCAGCGGCACGCCCATAGCGCGACGCATCCCCTCCGCCGCGCCCGCGAGGATCGCGCTTCGTTCGCCCTGCTGCGCATCAGCGGCGGCCCACGCCATTCCTTCGAGGCACCCTTCGCCGGCGAAATGATCGGCGACAGGCCGCGTGAGTGACAGCGCCTCGGCGAACAGCCCGGCCCCACGCTCGCGTTCACCTCGCCGCCACAGCGCGAGTCCGAGTATGTAAATGGCCTGGGCCTGGTACTTGCTCTCGCCGTTGGACCGTGTGATCGACAGCACTTCCTCGTGGTAAGCCGTCCCGAGGTCGGTGTCCCCGCCCATCCCGGCCGCCAGACCCAGCGACACCAGGGTGCAGACGAGTCGCTGCGGGTCGGGATGCGCCCGGAACGGCCCGAGCGCACCCTCGAGCAACTCGACGGCACGGACGCACTCGCCCTGGTAGAGCGCCTGCCGGCCGGCCGCGTGCAGGACGAGGGCATCGACGTACGGGTCGTCGAGGACCCGGGCGAGGGGTTGCGCTCGAGCAATCAGGCCAGACGCCGCGGCGAAGTCTTCCTGCATGCCCGCGAGCAGGCTGGCATCGCAGAGCGCCGCGACGCGGATCGGATCGGGAACCTCGTCGGAGGCATCGAAGACGCGCGCAAACCAGCGCCGCCCCTCGTCGAGCATCCCTTTGCAGAACCAGAACGGGAACAGCGCCTTGGCCATCTGCACCCCGGTCGCTGCCTCCCCGGACCCGGTCGCGCAGAAGTCCAGGACCTCGCGCAGATTCGCGGTCTCCCGGGTGAGCCGTGCAATGATCTCCACCTGGCGAGGTCCGACCCAGTCGGCCTCTGAGTTCGTGATGAGAGCGTGGTACCAGTTCAGGTGCCGGCGCTGGCACTGCGCCCGCTCTCCCGCCTCTTCGAGCTTCTCCTGCCCGTACTCACGCAACATCTCGAGCATCCGGTAGCGAACCACCGAACCGGACCGCTCCGCGATCAGGATCGACTTGTCGACCAGAGACCCCACCAAACCCAGCGTGTCCCCCGATTCAGCTTGGACGCATACGCCTTCGACGGCGTCCAGCTCGAATTCGCCTGCGAAAACCGACAACCAACTCCACAGCCGGCGCTCGTCCGGAGTACACAGCTCGTAGCTCCAATCGACACTCAATCGCAGCGTCTGCAGACGGGACGGAGCCACCCGGCTGCCCGCGGTCAGCAACCGGTACCGGTCGGTGAGCCGCTCGAGGATCTGCTCCGGCGACAACACCCGCACACGAGCAGCCGCCAGCTCGATCGCCAGAGGCAAACCGTCCAGACGATGACAGATCCGGGCGATCGCAGCCCGGTTGCCCTCCGTGACGGCGAAACCCGGAACAGCGGCCTCGGCGCGCTCGACGAACAGCGTCGCGGACTCGTAACTTGGCATCGCCCGAAGAGTCGGGGGCGAATCCGGGTCGGGAACCGGAAGCGGCGGCACCCGCAGAACCGCCTCACCACCCACGTCGAGAGACTCCCGGCTCGTCGCGAGCACGCGAAGACCCGGGCACTTTCGCAGGAGCAGGTCGACCATCTCGGAGGCTGCCCCGACCAGGTGCTCACAGTTGTCGAGTAGGACGAGTAGATCCGCGTCGCCGAGGAAGTCCACCAGCAGATCGGTCGGCGAACGCGCGGCAAGATCGTGCAGCCTGAACGACGTGGCAACCGCGTTCGGGACCAAGTCCGGATCGTGCAGCGCCGAGAGTTCGACGAGCCATGCGCCGTCGCGGAAGTTCCGTTGCACCTCACCGGCAGCCTGCAACGCGAGCCGTGTCTTCCCGACGCCCCCGATGCCCGTCAACGTCACCAGACGAGACTCGGCGAGCAAACGCTTGGCCGCCGAGACCTCGCGACGTCGTCCGACGAATGTCGTCAGCGGGGCTGGAAGATTCCCGACCTTTCTCTCGGGGGCGGGCGACATGAACCGGCTCGCTTCCTCCCCCGCTGACAAATAGCTTCGTCGTCCGCACCCGATCGGCACGACGGTAGAACTACCTATCCCCGTACGTGTTCTGCGCCACAGGATCCTCCTGGGCGAGTGCCTCCGCTAGGTCGATATTCCAGTTCAGGGCGTCGACTCGTGGCGTTGTTCGGCGACCCACGCCGCGATCTGGGTGCGCGACCCGAACCCGAGTTTGGTGAGGACCCGCTCGACGTGGCCCTCAGCGGTGCGCTGCGCGATCACCAGCGTCTCTGCGATCTCCCGGTTCGTCAAGCCACGTGCCACGAGATCCGCGACCTGACGCTCGCGACGGGTGAGCGCAGCCGTCACAGCGATCGGGTCCGCGATCCGCGTCGATGTGGTGGGCGCTTCCTTCTCGGCCCGCATCGGCTCGGAGCCGTCTCCCGGCGAGAGCGCGAACTCGACGGCGTCGGCGAACCCCAGGGCCTCACCCCGAGAAAAGGCCGTCTCGAAAGCCCGGTCACCGAGGATCTGCCGGCACTGTCTGCGGCACTGCTCGTGGTACTCGAGCATTCCCGGAACCGCCACCGGCGGCACCCCCATCTCCCGGCGCATTGCTTCCGCCGCACCCGACAGGATTGCGCCCCGTTGGCCCTGGCGCGCGTCGGCAGCAGCCCACGCCATCGCCTCGAGGCACCCCGCGCCGGCGAAGTGATCGTCGACCTCCGGTGTGAGTGGCAGCGCTTCGGCGAACAGCCGGGCGGCACGCTCGCGTTCACCTTGCCGCCACAACGTCAACCCGAGCACGAACATTGCCCCGGCCTGATAGAAAGTCGCGCCGTGGGCCCGCGCAATCGACAGCAGTTCCTCGAAGTAAGCCGTCCCGCGTTCGGGATCCCCGCACATCCCGGCCACCATGCCCAGCGCCCCGAGGGTCCAGATGACTAGTGATAGCTCCGGACGCGCTCGGAACGGCCCGAGCGTGGGCTCGAACAACTCGGCTGCACGAGCGCACTCACCCTGATACAGCGCCTGCGCGCCGGCCGCGTGCAGGACGAGAGCATCGACGTACGGGTCCCCGAGGACCCGGGCGAGGGACCGCCCCCGTGCGATCAGCTCGGACGCGGCGGCGAAGTCTTCCTGCATGCTCGCGAGCAGGCTGGCATTGCAGAGGGCGGCGACGCGGATCGGATCGGGAACCTCATCGGAGGCATCGAGGACACGTCCGTACCAGCGTCTGCCCTCGTCGAGCATCCCCTTGCAGAACCAGAACGGGAACAGCGCCTTCGCCATCTGCACCCCGATCGCCGCCTCCCCGGACCCGGTCACACAGAAGTCGAAAGCTTCACGCAGATTCGCGGTCTCCCGGGTGAGCCGGGCGATGATCTCCACCTGACGTGGACCGACCCAGTCTGCCTCCGCACGCTGGACCAGAGCGCCGTACCAGTCGCGGTGTCGGCGACCGCACTCCGTCCGCTCACCCGCCTCGACGAGCCTTTCCTGCCCGTACTCCCGCAACATCTCGAGCATCCGATAGCGGACCACCGCATCGGACCGCTCCGCAACCAGGATCGACTTGTCGACCAGAGACCCCACCAGAGTTTGCACGTCCCCCGACACCACGTCGGCGGACACCCCTTCGACGGCGTCCAGCTCGAACTCGCCCGAGAAGACCGACAACCAACTCCACAGCCGGCGCTCGTCCGGAGTACACAGCTCGTAGCTCCAATCGACACTCATCCGCAGTGTCTGCAATCGCGACGGAGCCACCCGGCTGCCCGCGGTCAGCAACCGGTACCGGTCGGTGAGCCGCTCGAGGATCTGCTCCGGCGACAGCACCCGCACACGAGCGGCCGCGAGTTCGATCGCCAGAGGCAAACCGTGCAGGCGATGACAGATCCGGGCGATCGCAGCCCGGTTGCCCTCCGTGACGGCGAAACCCGGGACAGCGGCCTCGGCGCGCTTGACGAACAGCGTCGCGGACTCGTAGCTCGGCATCGCCTGCAGGGTCGGCGGCGAATCCGGGTCGGGAACCGGAAGCGGCGGCACCCGCAGAACCGCCTCACCACCCACGTCGAGAGACTCCCGGCTCGTCGCGAGAACACGCAGACCTGGGCAGCTGCGCAGAAGCAAGTCGACCAACTTGGAGGCAGCCCCCAGCAGGTGCTCACAGTTGTCCAGCAGGACAAGCAGATCCCTGCTGCCGAGGAAGTCCACCAGCAGATCGGTCGGCGAACGCGAGGCAAGATCGTGCAGCCTGAACGCTTCGGCGACCGCGTTCGGGACCAAGTCCGGATCATGTAGCGCCCCGAGTTCGACGAGCCATGCGCCGTCACGGAAGTCGCGCTGCACCTCACCTGCGACCTGCAACGCGAGCCGCGTCTTCCCGACGCCCCCGATGCCCGACAACGTCACCAGGCGAGACTTGTTGAGCAGACGTTTTGTCGCCGAGGATTCGCGCCTTCGTCCGACGAATGTCGTCAGCGCAGCTGGGAGATTTCCGACCCTTCTCTGGGTGGCCGTAGCCATGGACCGTCTCTCTTCCTCCACCCCTGCGGATTCGACGGTACGCGAACCCCATCGAGGGACCAGGCGAGACCGGACGACTTCGTCCGCCAGGCCCGATACCCCAGTTCAGTGTGTTGCGTCGTCGTGCTGTTCGGCGACCCACGCTGCAATCTGGGTGCGCGATCCGAACCCGAGTTTGCTGAGAACCCGCTCGACGTGACCCTCTGCCGTTCGCTGGGCGATCACCAGCGTCTCGGCGATCTCCCGGTTGGTCAGGCCGCGTGCCACGAGATCCGCGACCTGACGTTCGCGACGGGTGAGCGCAGCTTGCGCAGCGATCGGGTCCGTGATCCGCGTCGATGTGGTGGGCGCTTCCTTCTCGGCCCGCATCGGCCCGGTACCCTCTCCCGCCGCCAGCGCGAACTCGACGGCGTCGCCAACCCTCAGGGCCGCACCCCGAGAGAAGGCCGCCTCGAAAGACCGGTCCCCGACGAGTCGCCGACACTGTCTGAGGCAATTTTCGTGGTACTCGAGCATCGTCGGAATCGCCACCGGCGGCAAGCCCATTTCCCGGCGCATCGCCTCGGCCGCACCCGACAGGATTGTGCCCCGTTCGCCCTGCCGCGCATCGGCGGCGGCCCACGCCATTCCCTCGAGGCACCCTTGGCAGGCGAAGTGATCGTCGACCGCCCGCGTGAGTGGCAGCGCTTCGGTGAACAGTCGGCACCCGCGATCGCGTTCGCCTCGCCGCCACAACGCGAGGCCGAGCATGAACATTGCCCTGGCTTGATAGGTACTCGCGCCGTGGGCCCGCGCGATCGACAGTGCTTCCTCGTGGTAGGCCGTCCCACGTTCGGCGTTCCCGCTCGTACCTTCCACCAATCCCAGCCCCAACAGAGTCCGGATGAGCTGTGGCAGGTCCGGGCGTGCTCGGAGCGGCCCCAGCGCAGGCTCGAACGACTCGATGGCAAGAGCGCAGTTGCCCTGGTAGACCGCCTGCCGGCCGACCGCGTGCAGGACGAGAGCATCGACGTACGGATCCCCGAGAACCCGGGCGAGGGATCGCGCCCGAGCAATCAGGCCGGATGCGGCGACGAAGTCTTCCTGAAAGCCCGCGAATGAGCTGGCAGAGCAGAGGGCGGCGACGCGGATCGGATCGGGAACCTCGTCGGAGGCATCGAGGACACGGCTGTACCAGCGCCGCCCCTCGTCGAGCATCCCCTTGCAGTCCCAGAACGAGTACAGCGACTTCGCCATCTGCACCCCGGTCGCCGCCTCGCCGGACCCCGTCGCGCAGAAGTCGAGGGCTTCACGCAGATTCGCGGTCTCCCGGGTGAGCCGGACAATGATCTCCACCTGGCGCGGGCTGACCCAGTCCGCCTCGGCCCGCTCGGCGAGAGCGCCGTACCAGTCCAGGTGCCGGCGCCGGCACTCCGTCCATTCTGCTGCCTGGACGAGGTTGTCCTGCCCGTAGTCCCGCAACGTCTCGAGCATCCGGTAGCGAACCACCGAACCGGACCGCTCCGCGATCAGGATCGACTTGTCGACCAAAGACTCGACCAGGGCCTGCACGTCCCCTGGTACAGCGTCAGAGCACACGCCTTCGACGGCGTCCAGCTCGAATCCGCCCGCGAAGACCGACAACCAACTCCACAGCCTGCGCTCCTCCGGTGTACACAGCTCGTAGCTCCAATCGACACTCAGCCGCAGCGTCTGCAGTCGGGACGGAGCCACGCGGCTGCCGGCGGTCAGCAGCCGGTACCGGTCGGTGAGCCGTTGCAGAATCTGCTCCGGCGACAGCACCCGCACACGAGCGGCCGCCAGCTCGATCGCCAGAGGCAGGCCTTCCAGGCGATGACATATTCGGGCGATCGCAGCCCGGTTGCCCTCCGTGACGGCGAAACCCGGGACAGCGGCTTGGGCACGCTCGACGAAGAGGGTCGCGGACTCGTAACTCGGCATCGCCTGCAATGTCGGCGGCGAGTCCGGGTCGGGAACCGGCAGCGGCGGCACTCGTAGGACGGCCTCGCCACCGACGTCGAGGGGCTCCCGGCTCGTGGCGAGCACACGAAGGCGTGGACAGTTTCGCAGCAGCAGGTCGACCAGCTTGGAGGCCGCCCCGACCAGATGCTCGCAGTTGTCGAGCAGGATGAGCAGATCCCTGCTATGGAGGAAGTCCACGACGAGATCGGTCGGCGACCGCGCACCCCGATCCTGCAGCCTGAAACGCGCGGCAACTGCGTTCGGGACCAACTCCGGATCGCGTAGCTCCGCGAGTTCCACCAGCCATGCGCCGTCACGGAAGTCGCGTTGCACGTCGCCCGCGACCTGCAAAGCGAGCCGCGTCTTCCCGACGCCCCCTATACCCGTCAACGTCACCAGGCGAGATTCGGTGAGCAAACGCTTGGACGCAGAGACCTCACGACGGCGTCCTACGAATGTCGTCAATGTGGCCGGGAGATTCCCGACCTTTCTATTGGGGGCCGTCCTCTGGGGGACCGTCGACATGGACCGTCTCTCTTCCTCGCCCCTGCAGATTCGACGGTACGCCCACCGCCCTACAACGCCATACCAGGAGTGGACGAGTCGAGAGCCACGAACGAAGATCCCTACTACAACCGTCCGGGCACCGCACTACCGTTGACGTCGTGGACGGCCATCAGATCGACATCATCCGGCTCGCGTGGGCGCGCGAACTCGGCCTTCCCGACCGCGCCCTGGACGACTCTGGCGCCCGCCACGTAAGGGTTGACGACCTGGAGGACCGGATCCGCTTCGTGACGATCGCCGGCGCCGCAGCACTCGTCGGGCCCACGTGGGCCGTCGAACGCTCGCGTTCGTGCTCCAACGACGAACTCGCGCGTTCCGGTGGCCTGCTTGCGCTCGCGAAGGACCACTCGGGCCGTGGATCCGGACCCGTAGAACTGGGTTGGGCTGCCGACTTCGGGAGCGCTGTCGCGGTCGAGGAACCCCTGGTCTCGCATGAGTTCGAACATGTTCTGGCCCTCGAGGCGGTATGCCCGCCCGACGATGTCGCCGAGGCCAGGCTGACCGCCAAGGCGAACTGGTTCACCGTCGTGGACGACGACCACGACCCGCTCGCATCAGCCGGATACCTGGAATGGCAGGGCATCATCGCCGACATGGGCACACTGACGGCGCCGGCGGCCCGGCGGCGCGGGTACGGTGCTACCGCGACACAACTCGCCACCAACGACGCTCTCGATGCCGGCCTGATCCCGCAATGGCGTGCACACCGGGACAACATCGCCTCGCGCCGGCTGGCCACGAACCTCGGCTACGAGGAACTGGGAACATTCGTGTCGATCGTCGTGGCGCCCAGTACCGTGTGAATCAACGCGACACATGGAGTTGATCACGATGAGCGACGACGGTACGCAGCGCTCGCCCGGCACCGAGAGCGGTGCCAGCTTCGTGGACCCGGGCAAGGAGTTCACCCGGGACATGCGGTACATCACGACGCGCATCACCGCCGACGGCCGCGACGGCTACCCCGTCGAACCGGGTAGATATCGGCTCATCGTCGCGCGCGCCTGCCCGTGGGCCAATCGGGCGATGATCGTCCGCCGACTGCTCGGACTGGAAAACGTTCTGTCCATGGGGATCTGCGGCCCCACGCACGACGAACGCAGTTGGACATTCGATCTCGACCCCGAGGGCGTCGACCCGGTCCTGAAGATCCCGCGACTCCAGGACGCGTACTTCGCCCGCTTCCCGGACTACCCACGAGGCATCACGGTGCCGGCCATCGTCGAGATTTCGACTGGCCAGGTGGTCACCAACGACTTCCCGAACATCACCCTGGACCTGTCCACCGAGTGGAAGGAGTTCCACCGCGACGGTGCGCCGGATCTGTATCCCGAGGATCTGCGGAGCGAGATCGACGAGGTCGCCGAACTCGTGTTCCGGGATGTCAACAACGGCGTGTACCGATGCGGCTTCGCCGGTTCGCAAGAATCGTACGAGAGCGCGTACGACCGACTGTTCGAGCGCCTCGACTGGCTGACCGAGCGACTGTCTGACCAGCGATTCCTGGTGGGCGACACCATC
This sequence comes from Rhodococcus xishaensis, assembly GCF_004011825.1. Classification (GTDB taxonomy): domain Bacteria; phylum Actinomycetota; class Actinomycetes; order Mycobacteriales; family Mycobacteriaceae; genus Prescottella; species Prescottella xishaensis. Next base: position 208,023 of record NZ_RKLO01000003.1, read on the forward strand.
ACCGAGGCCGACGTGCGCCTGTTCACCACCCTCGCCCGGTTCGATGCGGTGTACCACGGGCACTTCAAGTGCAATCGGAGCAAACTGTCGGAGATGCCGGTGCTGTGGAACTACGCGCGGGATCTGTTCCAAACCCCTGGGTTCGGGGACACGATCGATTTCGCCCAGATCAAGGAGCACTACTACATCGTTCACAAGGACATCAACCCGACACAGATCGTGCCGAAGGGGCCGGATCTGTCGCATTGGCTCGAACCACACAACCGGGAAACGCTCGGTGGCCGTCCATTCGGGGACGGCACTCCACCGCACCCGCCACTTCCAGAAGAGGTTGTACCGCTCTCACATTGGGCGACTACCGAGCGGGACTGAAGTCGGCTGATAGCTTCCCAATGTGAAACTTCGGACGATAGTGGCATGCCTGGTCTTGGCGATGGCGCTGGCCGCGTGCGGACAGAACTCGGACGCGAATCCCGTAGCAACGTCGTACGCCGCTCCTGCCGAATGCTGCACAGGCCTTTGGCAGACCGGCAGCCTCGAGGTTGGTGCACCACTGCCACCTACAGCGCCATCCACGACATCCGAGCCATCCACGACATCCGAGCCGTCCGCCGAGGAGAGACAGATGCCGACCCTGATCGAGGTGACGCTCGAGGAGGTGAACGGTGGCGATGAGATCGTGTACACGTTTCAGGGACAGGGCGCGGTCTCATGGTCCCTGCGCCCGGTGGCGGAGGCGATCGCACACGGCGGCCTCGGCGTTCAACATGTAGCTGGAAGCACCATCATTCAAGTTGATCTGGCTGGAGTCGGACCGTCTCCGGAAAACCGCGAAGCCGACGAGCCGCGGCGTCTGGCGAATGCCGGGCTCGGGAACGTCGTCGAGGTCGTCGAGATGCCATTGTCCGGTTCGGTTGCGCAGTCCTTTATCGGGTTGCGCCAGAACGCTTCCAACGTGGAGGTACACCACCGGACGGACGGAGAGCACGCGCAGCTCGTGGTCACGATAGAAGGAGAACACACATAGGGCTGCACCGGGCCAGGAGCTCGACGGCACCCACCCCCCCATTCCGTATAGTCGTATTGGGAGTGACCACGCCACCCGGAATGCCGGACCGGGAGAACGAATTGAGGAGTGGGATGGCCGACAGGCAGGGACGAGTCGAATCGACCATCACCACAGTGCTGGACAATGCGAGCCGACTGCAGGCGCCAGCTGTGGCAAGGTACGTCGAGCGAGTGCGCCGCGCCCATCCCGATGAGACGCCCGCGCAGATCGTCGAGCGGATGGAGAAGATGTTCCTGACCGCGGTGACGAGCAGCGGGAGTGCGGTCGGCGCCACCGCCGCTGTCCCCGCGGTCGGAACAGCCGCGTCCATCGCCGCCGTGGGCGCCGAGACTGCGTTCTTTCTGGAGGCCTCCGCGCTACTGACGCTGGCAATCGCTTCGGTGCACGGAATCTCCCCACACGACCATCAACAACGTCGCACCCTCGTCCTTGCCGTCGCACTCGGTGAGTCCGGCATGGAGATCGTCGAACGGGCCACCGGACTGACGGCCACGAACTGGGCGCACCTGGTCACCGGACGGATACCGCCCCAGACCATGAAGGCGATGAACAGTTCGCTGGTGCGCAGGTTCGTGACGAAGTATGCGGCCAGGCGCAGCGCGCTCATCCTCGGCAAGCTGCTTCCGGCCGGCGTCGGCGCGGTAGTCGGCGGGGCCGGAAACCGTGCGATCGGCCGGGGTGTCATCGACAATGCCCGCGAGGCATTCGGGCCAGCCCCGCGGGCCTGGCGTGATCGAGTCGACGCACGCGATTCCGACGCGCGACTGCCGGTCAGCCCGGCACCGAACCAGGAGCGCAAGGTCTGCTCCTGACGCCGATCCCGACGAGAGGACGACATCGTGCGCGCCGAGCGTTCCGACGGTCTCCACGTCCTCACCGCTGGGGCTGGCGAGCGGACAGTGGTTCTCTTGCACGGCTACTCGGACCACGGCGGAACCTGGCAGAAGGTGGTGCCCACCCTCGCCGAGCAGTATCGGGTGCTCGTCGTCGATCTGCCCGGTTTCGGTCGTAGTGCGGGAACCTGGCGAGAACCGGTCATCGACGGATACGTCGAGATCCTCAGTGACCTGGTCAATGATGAGTCCGACCAGGTCAGCGTCGTCGGAAACTCGCTCGGCGCCGTGATCGCCCTCGTGTGGGCCTCCGCTCGGCCCGACCTCATCGCCGACGTCGTCCTGTCCGACATGCCCGGGGTCGTCCGGATCCCGCGCTCGTGGACCCGAGGTGCCCAACTACGCATGGATGGGCTCGCGGGCGCCCTCGCAGGCCCGATGCCGGACCGGTACGTCCAACGGATGATGGGTGCGGTGTATGCGCTTGCGGCGCTTCGGCATCCGAGCCGCGCGGACGCGAAGGTGCGGTCCGGCTACACCGAGCACTACGCGACCAAGCGTCAGGTTGCCGACCTCCTTGCTCTCGGCCGAGTCGTGATCCGGGAGATCGCAGAGCTGCCGATCCCGAGGATGATCGCCGACCTCGAGGTGCCCGCGCTGCTGCTGTGGGGTGCGAACGACCTGCTCACACCTGCCCGGGCGGCTCGGCGAATCGCAGTCACGGCGGATCGTCAGGTGGCGGTCATACCGAGCTGCGGTCATTGTCCGCAGCTCGACTGCCCGAGTGAGTTCCTGGGGGAAGTACTCCCGTTCCTGCGCCGATGAGAACGGCGTCCGGGTCGGTAGTGTTGTAGCCATGCGCGAGCACCAGCTCGATTACGGCGGGAGTCAGCCCGCCGCGACGCGCAAATCACGCAGCCCCTTCGTTCCCACCACTACCAAGTCCACTTGCGAAGAAGGCGCAGATCATGAATACCAAACGACTGCTCGTCGGGATCGGCGCCGCCGCGGCCGCCGTCATCCTCGTCGCCGGATGCTCGAACAACGAAGCCGCGAACAACGCCACGCCAACCGGCGCCGAGGCCACGACGTCGGCTGGTGCTCCCGGTACCAACGAACCGACCGGCGCCCACAATGACGCCGATGTCGCCTACGTGCGGATGATGATTCCGCACCACGAGCAAGCCATCGAGATGGCGGAACTGGTTCCGAGCCGCTCCGACAGCCCCGAAGTCAACTCCCTCGCCACGCAAATCGAACACGCCCAGGAGCCCGAGATCGAGCAGATGGAGGGGTGGTTGACCGCGTGGGGAGTTCCCGAGCCGGAGCACCAACCGATGACGAATATGCCCGAGATGGAAAACGGCATGCACGGCATGATGACGCCGGAACAGATGCGGGCACTCGAGAGTGCGAGCGGCATGGAGTTCGATCGCATGTGGCTGGAGATGATGATCGAACACCATGAGGGCGCCGTCACCAGCTCGGAAGAGATTCTGCGCGACGGTGAAAGTGAGCAGGTGCGGGAACTGGCTCAGAACATCATCGCAAGCCAACAGGCCGAGATCGCTCAGATGCGGCAACTTCTGAACAGGTAGGTCGACTCGGCCGGCCTCGAGGGGATCGGTGATCTCGGGAATGCCTTCCACGCGAGCCCCGGGCACACACCCCACTTCACGTGCGGCCATCGAGACGCACGGGCTGTCGAAGCAATTCAAATCCGTTCGGGCCGTGTCGAATCTGAGCTTCAGCGTTCCTCACGGTTCGATCACCGGCTTGCTGGGACCCAACGGTTCCGGGAAGACGACAGCGCTGCGGATGCTGCTGGGCCTCGTTCGTCCGGACGCGGGCACGTCTGCAGTGCTCGGGCTCCCGTTCGGTGCGATTGCGGACCCGGCGCGCGCCGTCGGCGCGATGCTCGGCTCCCGCGGGCTCCACCCCAACCGAACCGCAAGCAGCCATCTGCGGGTGTATGCGTCTGCCATTGGAGTGCCGGACGACCGGGCTCGGCAGGTACTGCACCGCGTGGGGCTCACCGACACGGCAGACCGTAGAGCCGGCACATTGTCACTGGGCATGCGCCGGCGCCTGGTTCTCGCGACGGCGCTACTCGGCGACCCGCGAGTCCTCGTACTCGACGAGCCCTTCGACGGACTCGACCCCGCGGGCATCGCGTGGTTGCGCGAGTTCCTCGCCGGTTTCACCCGAGCGGGCCGGACGGTGCTGATCTCGAGTCACCTGCTTCGCGAGGTGGAGCCGATCATCGATCGCCTCGTGGTCGTCAACCAAGGTGTGCTCGTCCACCAAGGCTCCATGGAGCACTTCCGCGCCCGCCATCGCGCCCGACTCGTTGTCGCGTGTTCCGACCCGGTCCGACTCGCGACCGCGCTCGCTGCCGCCGGCATCACCGACGTCCGGCATCAGGCCGACGGCAAGGTCGCCATCGCCGGATCGGATACCACGACGGTCGGCAGGATCGCCTCGAGCTCCGACGTCACCGTGTTCGGAGCCGCAACCGAACAAACGGATCTCGAGCGGGTATTCGTCGCGATGACATCGGGACAGTGCGCCGACCCCGGACCGTCCGGAGTCGAACAGTGACGACGAACCTGCTGTTGTCGGAGTTCCGCAAGTTCGCGACATTGCGATTCTGGTGGGCCTTGGGTCTGGCACCGCTGCTTGCCGGTGTGCTCTCGGGCCTGATCAGCGTGCCAGTGGTCGCCGGACTGACCGGAGACGCGAGTGCCCACGAGTTGGCGTCCTTGGTGGACAGCATCGGATTGCTGGTCACTCTCCCGCTCGTGATCGTGTGCTCGGCCCTGTTCGGCGCCCTCCACGCCGGCACCGAGTACCAGCACGACACGATGACGACCACGGTGCTCATCGCGCGCAGCCGGGACGCGGTCGCGGCCGCCAAGCTTCTGGTCAGTGCCGCGTTCGGATTCCTCTCCTGCCTGGTCATCGCGATTGTCGGGGTCTCGACGGTCCTACTCGTCGGGTCCGACGGTGTCCGCTTCGACGGGACACTGGCGGCGATTCTCTTCGTCGCAGTGGTGGCATCCACGCTGTGGGCGCTGATCGGCGCCGGATTGGCATTGCTGACCACGTCTTCGACCGCGAGCGCAGTCGGAATCATCGCCTGGTTGGTACTCGAGCCAGGAGTTGTCGGAACCATTCTCGACGGCATCCACCTGGAGGCCGCGGGCCGGTGGCTTCCCGGTTCGGTCACCGTCTCGGCGTTCCGCGGCATCGTCCAAGGCGACCTCGGTGGTGACGCCTCGGAGCCCACGACCTCGTTGTCGCTCGTAGCCCTGGCACTGTGGGCGACGCTGTCGTGCGGGCTCGGTTGGTGGGCCACCCGCGCCCGCGACCTCACCTGAGTCTCCTGCGGCGGGTGTTGTCTGCCCATCGGACTACGGTTGATCACGATGGCTGGACAGGATGCGACAACGGTGGCCGAGGGCCGGCAAGGCTGGATTCGACGACTCGGAGCGGAGTGCTGGAACCACCGACGCACCGCCGTCGGAGCACTTTCCGTGACGGTGATCGCAGCGGTCATCGACATCCTGTTCCCGCTGCTGACGAAGTTCGCGCTGGACGCGGCGACGGGCGGCGAGGCGAGCGCAACCAGTGTCATCGCCTACATCACCGCAACCATCGCGGTTCTCGCCTGCGTCCGCTTCGCCTGCCAGTACGGGCGCCGGATGCTTGCCGGACGGCTCTCGCTGGACGTCCAGCACGACCTGCGCCTGGGTCTGCTCGGCTCGCTGCAACGCCTCGACGGCCGGGGCCAGGACCAGATCCGGACCGGCCAAGTGGTGTCCCGCTCGATCACCGACCTACAACTCGTCCAGAGTCTGCTGTCCATGGTTCCGATGTCGGCGGGTGTGGTGCTTCAGTTCGTCCTGGCGCTGGCGATCATGACCTGGCTGTCTCCGCTGCTCACGGTCGTCGCGCTGATGGTGGTGCCGGCGGTGGCCTTCGTGGTGTACCTGATACGGCCCACGCTGTTCGCGGCCACGTGGTCGGCGCAGCAACGCGCCGCCGACCTGGCCCAGCACGTCGAGGAAACCGTCACGGGTGTCCGGGTCGTCAAGGGGTTCGGGCAGGAGTCCCGCGCGGTAGACCAACTCGAGGATCGTGGCCGCACGCTCTACGCCGAGCGCCTCCGTGCGGCCCGGATCAACGCACGGTTCGCACCGTCAATGGCGACCCTCCCCCAACTCGGCCTGGTCGGTGTGGTCGCGCTCGGCGGCTACCTCGCACTGAACGGGTCCATCACCGTCGGCACGTTCCTGGCGTTCGCGGCGTACATCGCCACCATGACCACAGCCACGCGCACCATGTCGCAGGTCGTGATCATGGCCCAACTCTCACGGGCCGCCGTCGAACGCGTCTACGAGGTCATCGACACGAAGCCGGACGTCTCCGACCCGCCACACCCGACCGATCTACCCGACGGGCCGCTCGGGGTGGACCTGCACGACGTCATCTTCGGGTTCGACGAAGGCAGCACTGTTCTCAACGGTCTCGACCTGACTATCGCGCCTGGTGAGTCGGTGGCCGTCGTGGGGCCGGCCGGTTCAGGCAAGACCGCACTGTCGTTGCTCCTGCCCCGCTTCTACGCGCCCAATGCCGGAACGCTGTCCCTGACCAGTGGCGGCCACAGCTACGACGTCTCCGCCCTGCGAGCCGAACAACTGCGCGAGGCTGTCGGCCTGGTGTTCGACGAGCCCTTCCTGTTCTCCGACACGATTGCCGCGAACATCGCCCTCGGCCGGCCCCACGCCAGCGACGAGCAGATCCGCGCCGCCGCCCAGCTCGCGCAGGCCGATGAGTTCATCTCCGCACTGTCCGACGGCTACGACACCGTTGTCGGAGAGCGCGGGCTGACACTGTCGGGTGGCCAGCGTCAGCGCGTGGCTCTGGCCCGGGCACTGCTGGTGGATCCGCGTGTGTTGATCCTCGACGATGCAACGTCCGCAGTGGACGCGGGCACCGAGGCGGCGATCTTTGCGGCGTTGAAGACCGGCCGCCGCCGGACGACCCTGATCCTGGCCCACCGCCGCTCGACGCTCACGCTCGCCGATCGTGTGGCCGTGCTCGACGGTGGCCGGATCGTCGACATCGGGACTGTTGACGAACTCGATGAGCGTTGCCCGCTGTTCAGGACCCTACTAGCCACGCCGGATCCGTCGCAGACGTCATCCGACGAAGTCGACACCGTGGCGAAGCGCGACGGAATCGACGCAGTCGTCGACTCAGCGGACGATCCGACCGCGGCGCAACTGTGGCCGGAGATCGTTCCGGAGGACGGCGACGGGACCCGAGCCGACCGGGGGCTTCCGGGTGGCCACGGCGGTGGCGGCGGGGTGGCCGGCGCCCTCGGTGGCGTGGTCGCGACTCCCGAACTGCGACGCGCCGTCGACGCTCTGCCGCCCGCGGACGAGGACCCGCACACCGACACCGACCGATTGCGCGCGGACGAGTCGGAGTTCCGGCTCAGCCGGCTCCTGCACCCGGTGCGTTGGCTACTGGCCGGCGTCGTGCTGTGCCTGGCGCTGGACTCACTGATCGGCATAGCGTTCCCGTCAATCGTCCGGTTCGCGATCGACCGTGGTGTGGTCCCCGGCGATTACGGTCCGCTCTGGGCGGCCACCGCGGTGGGCGCGACGCTCGCCCTCGTCGGGTGGCTCGTCGTCGCGATCCTCACGGTCATCACGGCACGGGCGGGCGAGCGAGTGCTCTTCGGGCTGCGGGTCCGCAGCTACGCTCACCTGCAACGACTCGGACTCGACTACTACGAACGTGAACTGTCCGGCCGGATCATGACCCGCATGACGACCGACGTCGACGCGTTGTCGTCGTTCATCCAGACCGGCCTGTCGACCTCGATCGTCGCGCTGCTGACATTGCTGGGCATCTCGGTGGCATTGCTGGTTACCGACGCGGCGCTCGCTCTCGTCACGCTGACCGCGCTCATCCCGCTCACTGTCGCCACGCTGGTGTTCCGGCGTATCTCCAGCGTCGCGTACAGCGTGTCCAGAGAACGGATCTCGCTGGTGAACGCCGATTTCCAGGAGAACATTGCGGGTCTGCGCGCCGCCCAGGCGTACCGACGCGAGGAGTTCGCCGCGCAACGGTTCGCTGAGGGCGCGGACCGATACCGCCGCAGCCGCATGCGGTCCCAGCGCGCAATCTCGGTGTACTTCCCGTTCATCACGTTCCTCTCCGACCTAGCGCTCGCCGCCGTCGTGTTCGCCGGTGCTCAGCGCGTCGCCGACGGTGTGGCCACCCCAGGCACCCTCGTCGCGTTCGTTCTCTACCTGGGGCTGCTGTTCGGGCCGATCCAGCAGCTGTCACAGGTGTTCGACGGTTACCAGCAGGCCAACGTCGGCCTTCGCCGAATCGCCGAGCTACTCGCGACCACCAGCTCGATCGAGACCACGGAGCCCAGGGACACCGTCCCGATCGAGGGCCGCCTGCACGGTCGAGTCCGGTTCGACGACGTGAGCTTCCGGTACCAGGGCGCCGAATCCGACGCCCTCAGTGAGGTCGACCTGCACATCCCGTCCGGTTCCACGGTCGCGCTGGTGGGACGGACAGGTGCAGGCAAGTCGACGATCGTCAAACTTCTCGCCCGCTTCTATGACCCGACGTCCGGAGCGGTCGCTGTCGACGACGAGAACCTGCGCCGGTATCCGCTCCACCGGTACCGGCGACGCCTCGGAGTCGTCCCGCAGGAAGCTCACCTGTTCACCGGGACCGTCGCGAGCAACATCGCCTACGGGCGACCCGACGCGACCAGGTCGGAGATCGAGGCGGCGGCCCGGGCGGTAGGAGCCCTGCCCGTCATCGCCGCACTCCGTGGCGGCATGAATCAGCCGATCGGCGAACGCGGCCAGGGTCTGTCCGCGGGTCAGCGCCAACTGATCGCACTCGCACGTGCGGAGATGGTGGACCCTGATCTGCTGCTACTCGACGAGGCGACCGCGACACTCGACCCTGCCACGGAGCGGCTGGTTCTCGACTCGAGCCGGATGGTCACTCGACGGCGCACGTCCGTAGTGGTCGCGCACAGGTTGGCGACCGCCGCGAGAGCGGATCTCGTAGTGGTTGTCGACAACGGCCGAATCGTCGAAACCGGAGATCACATCACACTTCGACATGCCGGCGGCCATTATTCACGACTCTGTGATGTGGCGGAAAAAGGACAGGGGAATAATTCGTCCGCGAGAACCGTCGTCGATGGTGACCCCATCGACTCCATCGCAACAATGTGAGACAGCCAACACGCTGCGGACCGGACACCCGCGTTCGACGCATGGAAGCTAGCCTCATGTGTATAGGCGCTCTGATCGGGTACCGAAGAAAGAAACGAGGCGAACACCTGCCGTGAGCAGCAGCTCTACTTCCCAGTTCGGACAGAACCAGTGGCTAGTCGACGAGATGTACCAACGCTTCCAGGATGATCCCTCATCTGTGGACCCCAGTTGGCACGAATTTCTGACGGATTACTCGCCCGACGCAGCGAATGCGGGCGGAAACGGTAAAGCGCTGGGCGGCGATGTCGCCACCAAGACAGTGAACCACGCAGCAGCTCAGGCTCCTGCGGCCGCCCCGGCACCGGCACAAGAAACCGCACCAGCCCCGGCACCGACAACCAAGGCGGAGACCGCACCTCCGGCCCCCGCACCTGCGCCCGCTCCAGCCGCCGCCCCCAAGGCGGAAGCCCCCAAGGCGGAAGCGACCCCGACCGCTACCGAGGACACCAACCAGGTGCTGCGTGGCGCTGCCGCCGCGGTGGCCCGCAACATGTCGGCCTCGCTCACGATCCCGACGGCGACCAGTGTTCGCGCCGTCCCGGCAAAGTTGATGTTCGACAACCGAATCGTCATCAACAACCACCTCGCCCGTACCCGCGGCGGCAAGGTCTCGTTCACCCACATCCTCGGCTACGCGATCGTACAGGCGGTCAAGTCGTTCCCGAACATGAACCGGCACTTCGCCGAGATCGACGGCAAGCCGAACGTCGTCACCCCGGCGAACACCAACCTGGGCCTGGCAATCGACCTGCCGGGCCGCAACGGAAGCCGCTCACTGGTCGTCGCCGCGATCAAGGGCTGCGAGTCGATGAACTTCGTCCAGTTCCACAGCGCATACGAAGATATTGTCCGACGTGCGCGCGACGGCAAGCTCACCACCGAGGACTTCTCGGGTGTCACGATCTCGCTGACCAACCCGGGAGGCATCGGCACCGTGCACTCGGTGCCGCGTCTGATGCAGGGCCAGGGCGCCATCATCGGCGCCGGCGCGATGGAGTACCCCGCCGAGTTCCAGGGTGCCAGCGACGCGCGCATCGCAGAGATGGGCGTCGGCAAGCTGATGACGCTGACCTCCACCTACGATCACCGGATCATCCAGGGCGCCGAGTCCGGCGACTTCCTCCGCACAATCCACAACCTGCTGATCAGCGACGAGTTCTACGACGAGGTCTTTCTCTCGCTGCACATTCCCTACGAGCCGGTCCGGTGGCGCCAGGACGTGCCGGAGGGTGCGGTCGACAAGAACACCCGCGTGCTCGAACTGATCGCGGCGTACCGCAACCGCGGCCACCTCATGGCCGACACCGACCCGCTGCAGTTCGTCAAGGACAAGTTCCGCAGCCACCCGGACCTCGACGTCACGACTCACGGCCTGACCCTGTGGGATCTCGACCGCGAGTTCAACGTCGGCGGTTTCCACGGCAAGACCCGGATGAAGCTGCGCGACGTCCTGTCGATCCTGCGGGACGCCTACTGCCGTCACATCGGCGTCGAGTACACGCACATTCTCGAGCCCGAGCAGCAGGAATGGCTGCAGGAGCGGGTCGAGGCCAAGCACGTCAAGCCGACCGTCGCCGAGCAGAAGTACATTTTGAGCAAGCTCAACGCCGCCGAGGCGTTCGAGACCTTCCTGCAGACCAAGTACGTCGGTCAGAAGCGCTTCTCGCTCGAGGGCGCCGAGTCGGTCATCCCGATGATGGACGCGATCATCGATCAGGCGGCCGAGCACCAGCTCGACGAGGTCGTGATCGGGATGCCGCACCGCGGTCGCCTCAACGTGCTCGCGAACATCGTCGGTAAGCCGTACTCGAAGATCTTCACCGAGTTCGAAGGCAACATGAACCCGGCGGCGGCGCACGGCTCCGGCGACGTGAAGTACCACCTCGGCGCCGAGGGCACCTACATCCAGATGTTCGGCGAGAACGACATCAAGGTGTCGCTGACGGCGAACCCGTCGCACCTCGAAGCGGTCGACCCGGTCCTCGAGGGTCTGGTCCGCGCAAAGCAGGACATCCTGGACAAGGGCGAGAGCGGGTTCACCGTCATGCCGCTGATGCTCCACGGCGACGCGGCGTTCGCGGGCCAGGGTGTCGTCGCCGAGACGCTCAACCTGGCGCTGCTGCGCGGCTACCGCACCGGCGGCACCGTGCACGTGGTCGTCAACAACCAGGTCGGCTTCACCACGGCGCCGGAGCATTCGCGCTCGTCCGAGTACTGCACCGACATCGCCAAGATGATCGGCGCACCGGTCTTGCACGTGAACGGCGACGATCCGGAGGCCGGCGTCTGGGTCGCGCAGCTCGCCGTCGACTTCCGTGAGAAGTTCGGCAAGGACGTCGTCATCGACATGATCTGCTACCGCCGCCGCGGCCACAACGAGGGCGACGACCCGTCCATGACGCAGCCGGCGATGTACGACCTGATCGACACCAAGCGCAGCGTCCGCAAGAGCTACACCGAGGCGCTGATCGGCCGCGGCGACATCTCGCTCAAGGAAGCCGAAGACGCCTTGCGCGACTACCAGGGCCAGCTGGAGCGGGTGTTCAACGAGGTCCGCGAGCTCGAGAAGTTCACCCCCGAGCCGTCGGAGTCCGTGGAACTCGACCAGACGCCACCTGCGCGCCTGACCACGGCCGTCGATACAGCGGCGCTCGAGCGTATCGGCGACGCATTCGTCAACGTCCCCGAAGGCTTCACGGTCCACCCGCGCGTCAAGCCGGTCATCGAGAAGCGCAAGGAGATGTCCCGCGAGGGCCATATCGACTGGGCATTCGCCGAGCTCCTCGCGTTCGGTTCACTTGCCGAGCAGGGCGCCCTGGTGCGTTTGGCCGGCCAGGACTCGCGCCGCGGCACGTTCACGCAGCGCCACGCGGTGCTGATCGACCGCAAGAACGGCGACGAGTACAACCCGCTCGCCGAGTTGGCCGCGACCTCCGGCTCCGGCGGCAAGTTCATGGTCTACGACTCGGCGCTCACCGAGTTCGCCGGCCTCGGATTCGAGTACGGTTACTCGGTCGGCAACCCGGACGCGCTGGTCCTGTGGGAAGCGCAGTTCGGTGACTTCGTCAACGGCGCGCAGACCATCATCGACGAGTTCATCAGCTCCGGTGAGGCCAAGTGGGGCCAGCTGTCCGACGTCGTGCTTCTACTGCCGCACGGCCACGAAGGCCAGGGCCCGGACCACACCTCGGGTCGCATCGAGCGTTTCCTGCAGCTGTGTGCTGAGGGCTCGATGACGGTCGCGATGCCGTCGACGCCGGCGAGCTACTTCCACCTGCTGCGTCGTCACCACCTGGACGGCATCCGTCGCCCGCTCGTGGTGTTCACGCCGAAGTCGATGCTGCGCAACAAGGCTGCGGTCAGCAAACTCGAGGACTTCACGACCGGCAAGTTCCGCTCGGTGTTCGAGGAGCCCACGTACGAGGCCCCTGGCGGTGACGGTGCCCGCACCACGGTCGAACGTGTGCTACTCACGTCCGGCAAGCTCTACTGGGAGTTGCTGGCGAAGAAGCAGAAGGAGAACCGCGACGACGTCGCGATCGTTCGGATCGAGCAGCTGTACCCGATCCCGCGGCGCCGCATCGCGCAGACGCTGGACCGCTACCCGAATGCCTCAGAGTTCTTCTGGGTCCAGGAGGAACCGGCGAACCAGGGTGCGTGGCCATTCCTCGGTCTCGCGCTCCCGGAACTGCTTCCCGAGAAGTACGCGGGCATCAAGCGCATCTCGCGGCGTGCGATGTCGGCGCCGTCGTCGGGCTCGAGCAAGGTCCACGCTGTCGAGCAGCAGGAGATCATCGACGCCGCGTTCGCGCCGAGGAAGTAGTCGGTCTCCGATCGACTGAGCGACAACACCGGCCCGTCCACTCACACGAGTGGGCGGGCCGCTGTCGTATCGACGGACCGAGACCACTGTCGGCCGGCACTGCCCAGGCGCTCTATCCCGGCAACACTGCCGCGGCTTCGACGCCGAGCGTCACCGCTGTGAGGGCCGAAACTTGCAGGTCGATCAGGTCGTCCCGGGAGATCTGAGGGCGACGCAGCCACGAGATGGTGGCCTCTTCGACGAACGCGATCCAACCGCGGACGGACAGCTCCGTGCGGGCCGTGGGCTCGATACCGAGCGACGGGAGATGCTCGACCACCCGCCGGACCATCTCTGCGCGAGTCTCCTCGCACACCTCCCGCATGTCGGGGTCGCTGCTGGTGGTCCCTCGCAGCAGCGGGAGGTAGGTGCCGCGGTTCTCCGAGACATAGTCCACGTACGACGCCATGGCATCGCGCACGATCTCGAGGGGTTCGAGGTCGGGGTTAGGAGCCGTGTGCGCGAGCATCTCCGCGCTCGTGTAGCGAACGATGGCAAGGTGGAAGTCGTGTTTGGACGCGAAGTAGTGGAACAGCAGGCCGGCGGATACACCGGCCTGATCGGCTATGTCCTCGACCGAGATCTGCTCGAGCGGCCGATCGGCGAGCATGCGAACGCCCAGGCCGATCAGCTGCGCCCGCCTCTCCTCGGGGCTCAGACGCGTGCGTTTCACGCCATCCATGGGTCCACCATACTCAACGGCGGCCAGCTATTGACTGTCGATCAATAAGCTTCTACGCTCCCGTACATGAGTCTTCCGGTCACAGATACTTCCGCTCGGGTCACGTCCCCGCGCCAGGTCGGCACACTGATCATCGGCGGCGGCTTCTCGGGTCTCGGCGCTGCTATCAAGCTGGTCCAGGAGGGTAAGCACGACTTCGTCGTGCTCGACCGCGGCGATGACGTGGGTGGCACCTGGCGCGACAACACCTACCCCGGCGCCGCATGCGACGTGCCTTCCCATCTGTACTCGTACTCGTTTGCTCTCAACCCCGACTGGACTCGGTCGTTCTCGCCTCAGCCCGAGATCCGGAAGTACATCTCGTCGGTCGCTCGCAAATACAAGGTGCTTGACAAGCACATATTCGGCTGCGAGGTTCATTCCGCGCGGTGGAACAATGAGACCGCTCGATGGGAGCTGAAGACCTCCAAGGGCGACTTCGTCGCGAAGATCGTGATCTCGGCGGTCGGCGTGCTGTGCGAGCCGTCGTTGCCCGACATCAAGGGCATCGAGGAGTTCGAGGGCGAGATCTTCCACTCCGCCCAGTGGAATCACGACGTCGATCTGGACGGCAAGCGAATTGCGGTCATCGGAACGGGTGCGTCTGCCATTCAGATCGTGCCGGAGCTGGGGAAGACTGCCGCACAGCTCGACGTGTACCAGCGCACGGCACCCTGGGTCCTGCCTCGCTTCGACCGCGAGTACACAACCGTCGAGCGTCTCGCGTTCAAGTACGTTCCCGGATTCCAGAAGCTGTGCCGCACAGGCATCTACTGGGCACGCGAGGCGCAGGTCTTCGGACTCACCAAGGCGCCTGTCTTCATGGAGCCGCTGAAATTCCTGGCCGCGCAGCATCTGCGCCTGCAGATCAAGGACGAGAACCTGCGCCGCAAGGTCACCCCGAACTTCCAGATCGGATGCAAGCGCATGCTGATCTCCAACAACTACTATCCGACGCTGACGCAGCCCAACGTCGACCTCGTCACCGAGGGCATCGCCGAGATCCGTAAGGACTCGATCGTCGATCGCAACGGCACTGAACGCGAGATCGACGCGATCGTCGTCGCGACAGGATTCCACGTCACCGACTCCCCCACTTTCGCAAGCATTTTCGGAAAGGACGGGAATTCGCTGGCCGAGACGTTCGAAGCGGTCGGCATGCAGGGCTACAAGGGTGCTGCGGTCGCCAACTTCCCCAACATGTTCTTCCTGCTCGGGCCCAACACCGGACTCGGCCACTCCTCGATGGTGTACATGATCGAGTCCCAACTCAACTACATCGTCGACGCGCTCGAGACGATCGAACGCTACGACATCGGCACCATCGAGGTCCGCAAGGACGTGCAGCAAGCCTACAACCGCGATCTGCAGGCCAAGTTGTCAGCGAGCGTGTGGAACACCGGCGGATGCGCCAGCTGGTATCTCGACAAGCACGGCAACAACCCGACGCAGTGGCCGGGCTTCACGTTCCAGTTCCGGGACATCACCAGGAAGTTCGACCTCGACGCATACCGTAGCGTCTCCACGAGCGACCTTCCCGTCCCCGCAGTCGTTGCGCAGGGACAGGTGGCCGCCACCTCGGGCACCACCGACGCCGAGCCGACAGATCTTGACGATGACAAGGTCGCGGCACAGTGAGTGAATTCGCGGGCAAGGTCTGCGTCGTCACGGGCGCTGCATCCGGCATCGGCCGGGCGCTGGCCCTCGATCTTGCCCGGCGAGGAGCGAAACTTGCCCTCTCCGACAAGGATTCGGTGGGCCTAGCGAGCACCGTGCGTCAGGTCGAAGCGCTCGGCGCCGAGGTCAAGTCCGACCACCTCGACGTCGCCCAACGCGAGGCGGTTCTTTCGTACGCGGACGCGGTGGCCACCCACTTCGGCAAGGTGCACCAGGTCTACAACAACGCCGGCATCGGCTTCCAGGGCGAGGTGGAACGCTCGCAGTTCGCTGATATCGAGCGCATCATCGACGTCGACTTCTGGGGTGTGGTGAACGGCACCAAGGCTTTTCTTCCGCATTTGATCGCATCGGGCGATGGGCACGTCGTCAACGTCTCCAGTGTCTTCGGCCTGGGGTCTGTCCCGGGCCAGAGCGCCTACAACGCAGCGAAGTTCGCGGTGCGTGGATTCACCGAGGCACTGCGACAGGAGATGCTCGTCGCGAAGCATCCGGTCAAGGTCACGTGTGTCCATCCGGGTGGTATCAAGACCGCGATCGCGCGCAACGCCGGTGCACCCGAGGGTGACGATCGGGCGGCGTACGCGGAGTTCTTCGACAAACGACTCGCGCGGACGACGCCCGAGGACGCCGCACGGACCATCGTGAACGGGGTACGTAAGGGCAAGGCGCGGGTGCTGGTCGGCGCCGACGCAAAGCTCATCGACGCGTTCGTGCGGATCCTCGGCCCGAGCTACCAGCGGGTGGTCGCTGCAGTCGCAGCGCGTACATTTCCCAAGCCGACGACGGAGGTAACCCGATGAGGGCGGTATCGCTCCCGCTGCCACTGGTAGAAGCGAGCCTGAAGCCGTTCTACCGGCTCGCGCTCAACGCCCGGTTGCCTTTCCGGGTGCAGCGCGCGCTGCTCGACATGGCCGCGCCTACCCAGTGGTTGCCCGACGGGGCCGTCGTGCGCAAGACCACGCTCGCGGGTCGTCCCGCCGAGCGCATCACCGTCGGTGCCACCGAGCGGCCCAACGCGGTCCTGTACTTGCACGGCGGTGCCTTCACGATCGGGTCTCTGGCGACGCACCGCTCCCTCGCGGCCCACCTGGCTCGCGAATCCGGCAGCGTCGTCTACACACTCGACTATCGGCTGGCGCCGGAGCACCCGTATCCGGCCGGACTCGAGGACGCCGTCACGGCGTTCATCGAACTCGCCACCGACCACGGTTACACGGCCGAACGCGTCGCGGTCGCCGGCGACTCGGCAGGCGGCGGTCTGGCACTCGCGACCACTCGACGACTGATCGACACCTATGAACTGTCGCCTGCGGCAATGGCGTTGATCTCGCCGTGGGCCGATCCCGGCTCCCGTGTTGTCCCGTTCGACCGTGATCTGGTCGTCAACACCGCGTGGGCGTTCGCCTCGGCGGCCGCGTACCTCGGTACCGGTGATCCATCGGATCCCGGCTACGCACCACTCCATGGCCGTCTGGACGGACTGCCGGCGACGGTGGTCCACGTGGGCACCAGTGAGGTTCTGTATCCCCAGATCGTCGACCTGGTGACGAAGCTCGAAGCCAGCGGAAACCGTCTGCACTTCGTGGAGTACCCGCGACTGTGGCATGTCGCTCACCTACAGGCGTCGCTGTTGCGGGAGGCCGCCGACGCGGTGGCCGACCTTGGCTCGTTCCTGCGGTCGGCATTCCCGTCATAGGTGCTCGTCGAGCCACCCACTCGCGGCGTCGGCTGAGGAGATCTCGCCACTGCGGATTCGCACCACCAAGTCGGTCAAATCCGCAGTGGTGAGCTGCTGGACCACGCTCAGCCCGTTGACGTCGTCGGCGCGCAGCACATTGCTGCGATACAGCGGCACGACGTTTTGCGCGGTGAATGTGTCCTCGGGGGCATCGAGAACGACCACGCCGTCATCCTGCACGCCCGGTGCGGCGGCTGTGGCACCGCCGATCGGCGACGGGCTGACGATCAGTTCCCGCACAACATCATCGGTCGATCCCACCGGGACCACCGCCCGGAATGTGCAACCGTATTCCGAGCGCAGGCGCGAAAGCGCCAGTTCGTCCTCGTCGAATCCTTCGGAGGCATAGAGCGTCAGGCGCGTGCATTCCGGCTCAATGTCGCCGATCGCGCGGGCTCCGAGCCGGTCGGCCTCTGCGCCGGGCAGCACGAGCACTGCCCGGTCGTCGGCGGGCGCGTACTCGGAGACCGCGAGTTCACCGGGCAACGCCCTGTTGAGCATCTCGAACACGTCCTCGGCAGCGGTGACGTCGGCGTCGGGATCGAACCAATGCAGCAGCCGCCCGGTGTAGTCCGGCACCAGCGACACCCGGTTCGAATCGAGCGCCGCCAGCCGGTCGGCTCGGTCCCCCAACCCCAGAACGAGTTCGGTACTACGCCCGGACGCTTCGAGCGCGCCGGCGTAGAGCCGGGCGACGAGCTCGCTCTCGACGGTGGCGGAGGCACCGACCACGACGGGCGGCGGCTGCACGGGTTCGCTGACGCTGCTGCTGGTGTCGACACCGCACCCAGCGAGCATCGCCAGAACCGGAAGGACGGTGAGGCGTGTCGCGAGCCCACCTACGTACCGAGCCCGCTTCGGTGCCACGCCCCCGCCTCCGATCTTCCCGCGAACGGTCCCAGGGAACTTACCAAGGGCTCTGAATACCCAAGGACTGACTTCCCAAGGACTGAGGACTACCCACTACGGCGTGGTGACACCCTCATCCTTCGCGGCCTGCGCAACGGCCGCGGCGACCGCTGGGGCGACCCGCGGGTCGAGCGGGCTCGGGACGATCTTGTCGGCTGCGAGTTCGTCGCCGAGGACCGACAGGATCGCGTCGGCGGCCGCGAGCTTCATGCCTTCGGTGATGCGGCGGGCACCGGCGTCCAGTGCGCCCTTGAAGACCCCCGGGAACGCCAGCACGTTGTTGATCTGGTTCGGGAAGTCACTGCGGCCGGTGGCGACGATCGACGCGTACTTGCGAGCGATGTCCGGGTGGATCTCCGGATCCGGGTTGGACATCGCGAAGATGATCGCGTCGGAGGCCATGGTTGCAATGATCTCTTCGGGCACCGTGCCTGCGGACACACCCAGGAACACATCAGCGCCATCGAGTGCCTCGACGATCCCGCCCGTGCGGGCTGCGGGGTTGGTCCGGGCAGCGAGGTCCGCCTTGATCTCGTTGAGGTCGCTGCGATCCGACGACAGAATGCCCTTCGAGTCGAGCACGGTCACGTCGTAGACCCCGGCAGCGAGCAGGATGTTGGCGCATGCGACGCCAGCGGCGCCGGCGCCGGAGATCACCACCCGCAGACCCTCGATGTCACGCCCCCGAACCTTGGCGGCACCACGCAATGCGGCGAGCGCGACGATTGCGGTGCCGTGCTGGTCGTCGTGCATGACCGGGCAGTCCAGCGCTTCGATGACGCGCTGCTCGATCTCGAAGCAACGCGGCGCCGAGATGTCCTCGAGGTTGACTGCGCCGAAACTCGGACGCAGCCGCACCAGCGTCTCGACGATCTCGTCCGGATCCTTGGTGTCGAGTACGAGCGGGATGGAGTTGAGGTCAGCGAAGTTCTTGAACAGCGCCGACTTGCCCTCCATCACCGGCAGCGAGGCACGGGCACCGATGTCGCCGAGCCCGAGGACGGCCGAGCCGTCACTGACGACGACGACCAGGCGGTTGGTCCACGTGTAGCGATCGGCGAGCGCGTCGTCCGCATGAATCGCTCGGCTGACTTGCGCGACGCCGGGGGTGTACGCGATCGACAACGCACGCTGGGAATCGAGGGGAGCGGTGGTCTCTACAGAGAGCTTGCCACCGATATGACCCGCGAAAATCTCGTCGTCGGTTATATCGACCTTAGGCGTAACGGAAGCTTCAGACACAGTGGACACGATGACACTCCTCTAGATGCCAGACTCACTCGGGTCCTGGTTACTGAGAAGTAACCGTGTCGACGGGGTGAAATCGACAGGTACTTCCAACACAGGACTGCTTCGGTTGCAGCTACCGGGGCGCGCGATTGGCTGCACTACTGCCGGAGCGTGTGACGGCGCCGGGCAGGGTGGGCCCTGGCACAGGTTCTGCCACCTGGAACCCCCGCGAAGGGCGGTAGCACCCACGCGAGAGTGCAGTAATTCTGCATCATCCGGGGACCGGAATCAAATCCGTCAGATCGGTCTCGACCTCACCGAAAACCCTTACCTACCTGTGAGGATGCACTCTGCATGCCCAGCGCGGCTCGCCCCATCGAGCTGGATCCGTTACACCCGCTGGTCACGTCCACCACTGCGTCCAAAGCAGCAAGCCGGCAACCAGGAGAACAGCCATCGATGCGAGCACGGACGCACCCCCGCGCAGGCGATCGGCAGCGACCTGGAGACCCACCGCGACGGTGCTTGCGACGACGTGAGCGGTGATCAAGTCGCCGCCCGGGCCCGGGAAGTCCCGACTGGTCGCCAGATACGCGACGAAGACGGCGGCGATTGTCGCGGCCAGGACTCCACCGGCCGCGATCCCGGACAGTCCACGAAGCGCGCGCACTGTCCACGGGTCCAGCCAATTACGGGGCTCGTCACCGTATCCGTCGTAGGTCACCGGTCGCCTCCCGTGTCGTCCCGTCCTCGACTGTCGGCTCGCCCACTGTCGCCGTGCGCCCTGGCGGCCCATCACCTGGCGGGACCGACAGAACGGGCACGCCCGATGCGCGCGCCACGATCGCGTCGAACGACTCCGGAGTCGTGGTGTACTGGCCGAGCTCGATCGTCTTGTTCGTCCCGTGGTAGTCCGACGACCCGGTGACGATCAGATCCAGCTCGCTCGCGAGCGACCTCAGCAGCGCGACGTCGCGCCCGTCGTGGTCCGGATGGTCGACCTCGAGACCGGCGAGCCCACGGTCAGCGAGTTCGCGAATGTTGTCGAGTGCCAGGAGTCGCCCGCGTGACCGCGCCCGGGCGTGGGCGATGACGCTGACCCCGCCGGCCGCGGTGACCATCTCAACCGCTCGTTCGATGGGGGTGTCCTCTTTCTCGACGTAGTAGGGGCTGCGCGTGGAGAGCAGATCGGCGAATGCCTCGTCCACGCTCGAGACGACCCCGGCCTCCACGAGCGCTCGCGCCAGATGCGGGCGCCCGACCACCTGCCCGGCGTCGGCCATCACCGCGTCAAGGTCGATGGGCAACCCGTCCGCGGCCATCTTCGTCGCCATCGCACGGAGCCGCACCACCCGTTCACCGCGCAACCGCTCCCGCTCGTTTGCGAACTCGCGCGCGGTCGGGTCGAACAGGTAGGCCAGCAGGTGCACGGCGACGGGGCGTCCGTCCTCATCCCTGCCCTCGCACGACATCTCCATGCCCCGGACCAACCGGAGGCCGCCGGGCAATGCGGCGGCCGCCTCCGCCCAGCCGGCGGTGGTGTCGTGGTCGGTGATCGCGAGCACGTCCATACCGGCTCTGACCGCTGCCCGCACCAGCTCCGCGGGGCTATCGGTGCCATCCGATGCGGTCGAGTGGGTGTGGAGATCGATACGCACCGGTCCAGTGTGGCAGGTCCCGGCGAGGTGCGCCGTGCCTTGTCAGAGCGCCGCCGCGCCGCGGTTCGGATCCCGGATGTCGATCCCGGCCTCAGCCCACGCCTCACGGAGGGCTTCAGCGCCACGCAGGCGCACCCAGGCCGCCTCGGTGCCGGTCAACGGCGCCACCTCCAGGAACTGCACCGGCTCGAGCGGCTCGGGCAGGGCCAGGTCGGGGATCTCGCTCGGGCCCAGCAGCACCGCAGTGAACGGCACCCCCTTCCACAGCGGCTCACCCAGGTCCATCAACCCGTCCGGCTTCAGGACCACGCCCTCGACCGACGGCGCGGCCGCAAGAACGGCGAGCGTCTTGTGCACACCGGAAGCGACTCCCGCACCCCCGGTGAGGGTCAGAACCAGCTCGGCCCGGGGCCCGCGCGTGGGGTCGGCGACCATCTCGCTCGGGTCACCCATCGGGTTCCGCGAGCAGCCCAGGGTCGCGTAGCGCACCGGTGTGTCACCTGCCCCGGGGTAGTGAAGGATGTCGATAGGTTCGACGCCGAGGAAGGTCACCGAGGCCGCGGTCGGCTCGGGCCCACCGATATGCCGGTCGAGGTGTGCGCGTACGGCGGGGACAACACTGTCAGTCACGCATCCATCTAACACCCGGCGCGGCGACGGGTCCTCGGGGTGGCCGAGCGGACACCCACCCACCCCGGACGGACCAAACGCCTCCGCTGACGATCCAACGAACGACCAAGCGCCCGAAGCAATTCCACGGACCCCGTCCCCGTCAGAGCGCGAGTCGGGCCAGCATGTCGCGGCCGGACTCCGCCGTCTTGGGATCGCAGAGCACGTCGTAGCGGGTGGCGACCAGTTGCATGGTGGACGAGAAGTCCCGCGTACCACGGGTTGCCGCGTACGGGATCGTCGTAGAAATCAGCCCGAAGACGATTCCGCCCACGATGCCGACGAGCAGCGGCCCAAGGAGTCCGCCCGTGAAGATGCCGAGCAGCAGACCGAAGAACACGCCCAACCACGCGCCCGAAACAATCCCGCCACCAATGACTTTGGCCCAAGTCAAGCGCCCCAGTACGCGTTCGACCTGCATGAGGTCGACGCCGACGATCGTCACATCCTGGACCGAGAACTCCTGGTCGGACAAGTAGTCGACAGCCCGCTGGGCCTCGGCGTAGGTCGAGTACGAACCGATGGGCCAGCCGGTGGGCGGCGTGGGAAGCCCCCGACCGGCACGATTCGGCTGTGAGAGTGGGTTCGTCATCGTCTTCGTCTCTCCTCCTCGCGGCGCGTGATGTGTCCGGTTCTATCGATCGTCGGTCCTGCTATCAATTGTGCCCGCCCCTGGTCGTGCCCGCCTACCCGTTCGATGGAGGAGTGAAACGAGAGGTTCGACTCATTCCCGCAGCCCGACCCTTCGCCGAGATGACCAGGGCCATCTTGCGGCTCGCCTCGTCGATCATCTCGTCGCCGAGCATCACGGCACCGCGGGCGCCGCCGGCCGCGGACGTGTGGAACTCATAGGCGTCGAGGATCAACTCGGCCTGGTCGAAGTCCTCCTGTCGAGGGCTGAATACCTCATTGGCAGCATCGATCTGGGTGGGATGGAGCACCCACTTGCCGTCGAACCCGAGCGCTGCGGTGCGCTGCGCGGAGCGGCGGAAAGCTTCGACATCGCGGACCTGAAGGTAGGGTCCGTCGATGGCCTGCAGGTCGTGCGTGCGCGCGGCCATCAGGATCGTCATCAGGATGTGGTGGTAAGCGTCACCGCGGTCGTAGCCCTCGGGCTGCTCGCCCACGACGAGTGTCCGCATGTTGATACTCGCCATGAAATCAGCGGGACCGAACACGAGAGTCTGTACGCGCGGACTAGCGGCCGCGATGGCGTTGATGTTCGTCAAACCGATCGCGTTCTCGATCTGCGGTTCGATACCGATGCGCCCCACCTCGAGTCCGGCGGACTTCTCGATCTGCGTCAGCAGGAGATCGAGCGCCTCGACGTGGCTCGCGTCGGGCACCTTTGGGAGCAGGATCGCGTCGATGTTCCCACCAGCGCCGCCGACGACGGTAGCAACGTCGACATGGGTCCATTCGGTGGTCCAGTCGTTGACCCGCACCACCTTGATCTGGTCGCCCCAACCGTCCTCGTTCAATGCGTCGACAACGCGCTCACGCGCCTCCGCCTTCGCGATCGGTGCGACGGCATCCTCGAGATCGAGGAAGATCTCGTCGGCCGGCAACCCCTTGGCCTTGTCGATCATCTTGCGGCTCGAACCGGGCACAGCCAGCACTGACCGGCGCGGCCGCAAACGAGAGGACATGGTCCACAACCCTCCAAATTCAGTGGATCACCAGACAAGGACTTAGCCTTTTCATCATGGCAGCTGTGAACAAGGTATTCGCAGCCAGGCTCGCCGGCCTGGTGGTTCTCGGACCCGACGGCGAGTCGATCGGTCGGGTCCGTGACGTGGTGCTCACGATTCGGGTGGGCCGCCAGCCGCCGCGGGTTCTCGGCCTTGTCATCGAAATGTTCACGCGCAAGCGGATTTTCGTACCGATGCTGCGGGTCACCGCGATCGAACCAGGCTCGGTGACCCTCAAGACGGGCAACGTGAGTCTGCGCAGGTTCGATCAGCGCCCGACCGAGGTGCTCGCCCTCGCCCAGGTCCTCGACTCCCGCGTCACCACCGACGACCCGGAGGTCGTCGAGGCAATCGGATCGGACGTCGTCATCGTGGATCTCGGCATCGAGTTGACCCGCACCCGGGACTGGGTCGTCTCCCGTGTCGCGGTCCGCACCTCTCGCGGTCGGCTCGGCAGGCGCTCGGCGATTCACATCGTGGACTGGCAACATGTCCACGGGCTGACCTCGACCACGCTCGCGATGCCCGGCCAGGGCGTCTCCCAACTGCTGATGCAGTTCGAGGGCATGCGCGCGGCGGACGTGGCACACGCGATGCGCGAACTACCGGAGAAGCGTCGCCACGAGGTGGCGCTGGCGCTCGACGACGAACGCCTGGCCGACGTAGTGCAAGAACTGCCCGCCGACGCCCAGACGGACCTGCTGCTGCACCTCGAGGAAGAACGTGCCGCCGACGTGCTCGAGGCGATGGATCCCGATGACGCCGCGGACGTGCTCGGTGGGCTGCCCGAGACGGACGCCGAATCGCTGCTGCAGCGGATGGACCCAGAGGATTCCGAACCAGTCCGCCGCCTGCTCGAACACTCACCGGACACCGCGGGCGGTCTGATGACGCCGCAGCCTGTGGCGCTCACTCCGTCGACCACGGTTGCCGAGGCCCTTGCCCGGGCCCGCAACGCCGATCTGACGCCGGCACTCGCCAGCATGCTCTTCGTGGTCCGGCCGCCCACCGCGACCCCGACAGGACGATATCTCGGATGCGTGCACCTGCAGCGGCTGCTGCGCGAGCCCCCGGCAAGCCTCGTCGGCGGCATCCTCGACGACGGCCTCCCCCGCCTCGATCCCGAGGACTCGCTCGCAACGGTCACGCGCTACTTCGCCACCTACAACCTGGTGTGCGCACCGGTCGTCGACGACGAACACCATCTGCTCGGGGCCGTAACGGTCGACGACGCCCTCGACCACCTCCTGCCCTCCGACTGGCGTGAGGAGGAGTCCAACGATGAGTGAACTGAACGGTCGCCAGCGCCTCGAGACCCCCCGCGGCACGCGGGGCCTGGGATTCCACATCGATGTCGAGGCCGTCGGCCGGGTCAGCGAGAGCATCGCGCGGTTCCTCGGCACCGGGCGTTACCTGGTGATGCAGACCGTGGTCGTGGTCGTGTGGGTCTCCCTCAACGTGTTCGCGGTGAGGCTGCAGTGGGATCCCTATCCGTTCATCTTGCTGAACCTCGCCTTCTCGACGCAGGCCGCGTACGCCGCTCCCCTGATTCTGCTGGCCCAGAATCGGCAGGAGAACCGCGACCGGGTTTCGCTCGAGGAGGACCGCGCACGCGCGGCGCAGACGAAGGCCGACACCGAGTTCCTCGCGCGCGAACTGGCGGCCCTGCGGCTGGCCGTCGGCGAGGTGGCGACCCGCGACTACCTCAGACGCGAACTCGACGACATCCGTCAGTTGCTCGTCGATCGGGAGCACGGCGAGGACGAGATCGACTCCGCCGCCGGTCCGAGACCGCCGACCGGCAGGAAGTAGCCCGACGGCGCGGTCCCGCCGCACGGCACATGACCGATAGGTAACGTGTGCGAGCATCGCCGAGATATTCCCGCAGAACGCTCGGAATGTGTTGCGTGACTGTGGATGCAGGTTTCTGCAAGGAGGGGTCGAGGGAGTGCGTGCCCGTGGAGCTGTCAGTGTGTTCGCCATCGTTCTTGCCGGATTCGTGACGACAGCATCATCCTCGGGTGGCATGTCCAACCCACTCGCCATCGGCTCGACGTCGTTGACTGCCGGTGCGGAGGCCACGGCGGGACAGGCCGCCCTGATCCCGACGGTCGGACTGGTACCCGCGGCACCGCGACCTGAGCGTCAACTGCGCACCGCCAGATCGGTGGCGGCCTCCGGTGGCAGGTCGCCCTCGCGTTCGGCGCCCCAGGCCGTGCCCGTTCCAGCCGCTGTCGGCCCCCTCGGCATCCCGGAGATCGTCCTCAACGCCTACCGTTCGGCCGAACTGGCCGCAGCGAGCACCCAACCGGGCTGCGGCCTGCCCTGGAACCTTCTGGCCGGCATAGGGAAGATCGAGTCCGGCCACGCCGGCGGCGGACGGACGGACGCCGCGGGAACCACCGTGACGCCAATCCTCGGCCCGACCCTCGACGGCCACCTGGCCGGCCACGAGATCATTACCGATACCGACCTCGGCGTCCTCGACGGCGATCCGGTCCACGACCGTGCCGTCGGCCCCATGCAGTTCATTCCGAGTACCTGGGCACGGTTCGCCTCGGACGGGAACGGTGACGGTGTCGCCGATCCGAACAACGTCTTCGACGCCTCCCTCTCCGCTGCCCGGTACCTGTGCTCGGGTGGCCTGGATCTGCGTGATCCGGAACAACAGTCACGTGCCGTGCTCCGGTACAACAACTCGACGTCGTACGAGGCGAGCGTGCTCTCGTGGTCGGCGGCCTACGGCGCCGGCGCTACAGCGGCGGTACCTGGGACGCCTTCGCCGCCGCAGCGCCTTGCCGACCCGGTGGATGTCGCCGCCGCGGTCCCGGCGCCGACGACCCCTCCCCCGTCACCGACCGTCGAAACCTCCCCCGCTCCGGTTCCCGCGCCGATGCCCCTTCCCGCCATACCCGGACTCCCACAATTGCCGTGTCTGATCCTCTGCCCTCCGCCCGCCCCGACGCCGGAGGCCGGCCCGACTCGCTGACGGCCGTCCGCACCGCGCCGCCTACCATGGGGGGTATGGCAGCCCTGACCGAGACCGCCGTCCGCACCGCACTGTCCAAGGTGCAGGACCCCGAGATCCGTAAACCCATCACGGAACTGGGCATGGTCAAGAGCATCGATATCGGTGGCGACGGCAGCGTCGACATCGGCATCTACCTGACCACGGCCGGCTGCCCACTGCGGACCGAGATCACACAACGGGTGACCAAGGCCGTCGCCGATGTCGAGGGAGCCGGCACCGTGCGCGTCGAACTTGACGTGATGAGCGATGAACAGCGAACCGAACTGCGCCGCGCGCTTCGTGGAGACTCCACCGAACCGGTGATCCCGTTCGCACAGCCAGGGTCGCTTACTCGTGTGTACGCGGTGGCGTCCGGCAAGGGCGGTGTCGGAAAGTCGAGCGTCACCGTCAACCTGGCGGCCGCGATGGCGGCGAAGGGACTGTCCGTCGGCGTGCTCGACGCCGACATCTACGGCCACTCGGTGCCGCGCATGCTCGGCACCGACGCCAAGCCGACCCAGGTCGAGCGGATGATCATGCCGCCGCAGTCGCACGACGTGAAGCTGATCTCCATCGCCCAGTTCACCCAAGGCAACACGCCGGTGGTGTGGCGCGGACCGATGCTGCACCGCGCGCTGCAGCAGTTCCTGGCGGACGTCTTCTGGGGAGATCTGGATGTGCTCCTGCTCGACCTGCCGCCCGGCACGGGTGACGTCGCCATTTCTGTCGCCCAGCTCATACCCGGCGCCGAGATCCTCGTCGTGACCACGCCGCAGCAGGCCGCCGCTGAGGTCGCCGAACGAGCCGGCGCCATCGCGCTACAGACCCGTCAGCGGATCGCCGGCGTCGTCGAGAACATGTCGTGGATGGAACTGCCCGATGGCACCCGCATGGACGTCTTCGGTTCGGGTGGTGGTCAGGCCGTCGCCGACCGTCTCACCCGGGCAGTGGGCGCGAACGTTCCCCTGTTGGGCCAGATTCCGCTCGAGCAGGCGGTCCGCGAGGGCGGCGACGCCGGCGTGCCGATCGTACTCGACGCTCCCGACTCTCCGGCCGGCGCCGCGTTGCGGGAGATAGCGGACAAGCTGTCGGTTCGGGCGCGCGGCCTGGCCGGAATGTCCCTCGGTATCGACACCGTCCGGCACCTGTAGTAGGCGATCGCTGCGACTACGTCGCGTCGGGATCGACCGGGGGACGTTCTCCTGCCGCGAGGGGCTTCGACTGGGGCGCGGTGGAAGCTCCGGAAGAAGCATTGGCCGACGGCGCGGAAGGCGTGGAGCCGTTGGTGCTCGGCGGGCTGTCGAAGTCGCCTGTCAGGATCGAGTCATCTCCGTCGAGCAGATGCTTGGTGATGACCGCGCGCGGCGACATACCGCGCAACTCGTTGATCTGGGACAGCGGTTTGCGCAGGTCCTCGAACTCGGGGCCCAACTCGTCCTTGAGCTGCTTGCTTGCGCCGCTGGCGTAGTCACGAACCTGACGCATGGTCTTGGTCACCCAGCTGACGGCACCCGGCAGCCGCTCAGGTCCCAGGATCACAAGCGCCGCCACGAGGAGCACCATGAACTCGCCCCAGCCGATGTTGCCAAACACGGGTCTAGGGTACGTGGTCGCAGCCAGAAGCGCTCGCGCTCATCCCGAATATCACATGAACCTCTCCTGGAGCGACCGGTCAGTCCAATGTCGGTGTGACTTCGACATCCACGGGACGCCCGGAGCGAATCAGCTGGATCGGAACCGGCTCGCCGACCTTTTGGTCATGGACGGCGACGACGAGCTCGTCCGAGCTGGCGACGGTCCGGTCGCCGACCTTGACGATTACATCGCCCTCGACGATGCCCGCCTTCTCCGCGGGGCTACCGGCCTGCACGTTCGCGACCTCGGCACCGCTGGTGGCGTCGTTGATGACGGTACGGGTGTTGACCCCGATCTGCGTGTGGCGGACTACCCCGTCTCGAATCAGTTGCTGAGCCACCGAGGTGACGTCATCGATGGGGATGGCAAATCCGAGACCCACCGAGCCGCCACTCTCGGAGCGGATCGCCGAGTTGATTCCGATGACCCGCCCTTCCATGTCGATCAAGGGCCCGCCGGAATTACCCGGGTTGATCGCGGCGTCGGTCTGCACGGCGTCGATGACCGCGTCGGTGTCGGTGCCCTCGCCGCTCAGCCGCACTGGCCGGTTGAGCGCGCTGACGATTCCGCGGGTCACGGTCTTGTTGAGCCCGAGAGGCGAACCCACGGCAACGACGTCCTGCCCCACCCGGATGTCTGACGACCTACCGAGTTCGGCGACAGTGAGGTTCTGCACATCGGTCTTCAGGACCGCAAGATCCGTCTTGGTGTCACGTCCCACGATCTGCGCCGGCACCTTCGTGCCGTCCGAGAAGGTGACCCGAATCGTCGAGGTCTCCGGATCGGTTGCTGCCATCGAGATGACATGGTTGTTGGTGACGATGTAGCCGCCGCCGTCGATCACGACACCCGATCCAGTCCCGGACTGGTCATCGTTCGCCACTTGAATCGACACCACCGCTGGCAGCACTGCGTCGGCGACCTCGGCAATCCGACTGTCCGGTACGTCGTCGCCGCTCCCGGACTGCGAGAGCGTGACGTTCCTGTTGGTGAGGGAACCCCGGTCGGTCGTCGCGGCTATTGCGACCAGGCCCCCGACCAGTCCGATCACAAGAGCGATCGCTCCCAGGGCCGCAAGCGCTTTGCGTTCGACGCGTTCCCCGAACAGCACTTCCCGCACAGTCAGTTTGGGTGCTTCCGGTTGCTGCGGTGGCGTTGTCGGCCCCTCGGCCGGGGCACCGAGCCGGACCGGCGCGGACGGGTCACGCCACGGATCACCCGCAGGCGGGTCCTCGGAAGGAACGGGATCGACCTCGGGTCCGCGCTGAAGCGAGTTCGCCTCGCCATCGGGACGGCCGAACGCCTCGGCAAGGACGGCGTCCGGGCGACCGGCTTGGACAGGTGGCCGGTCGGGCAGTGGGGTTCGCTGACCGAACGAACTGGTCACGTCCGACGGGCGGCCGAACGCCTCCTCGGCGGCGGGGTCGACGTGCGGGCGATAGACCGGACGTGGGGCCAACCTGGGCTGCTCCGGACGATCCGGTCCTGTGGACGGAGCCGATTCCGCGCCGTCCCCCGCTCCCGGGGCTGTCGAATCCGACGTCACGCGCGCTAGTCCCCCTCGTCTGCGTCAGTCACGCTTGCCAGTATCGCCGATTCGTCCACGCGGCAACACCGACGGCACGTCAGGACAGCACCGACGCCACGTCAGCGGCGACGGCGGAAGGGCCAAAGTCGAGCGGGATCGCTGCCCTGATCGAAAGAGATGATGCCCGGCACCTCGCTCTGGCTGGGAGCGGGCTCCTGGCTGGGATGACACCGTGGGATGTCGCTGAGCAGCCCTAGCAGCGAACTGGGCATCGACATTTCCCCAGCGACCCGGCGCAACGCGACCCTCGCCTGCTGCTGCGCGTCTACCTCCGCCGCGCAGTCAGGACACAAGGACAGGTGGTGGGAGGCACGCACGTAGGCGTTCATGCCGAGTTCGCCGTCGACATACGCGGCGATCGCCTCACTCGCCAAGTGTTCGGTCGAGCCGAACCGACGAGGTCTGCGCGCCTGCGTCATCGAACCCTCCTGAATCAATAGCCGACACCGGTCCGGTCGGTGTCAACCTTGCCATTCGCAGCCAGGTGCTCGCGCAGAGCTTGCCGTCCACGGTGAATCCTGCTGCGTACAGTACCCAGCTTGACTCCCAGTGTGGCACCGATCTCCTCGTAGGAGAGTCCTTCGATGTCACAAAGGACGACTGCAGCACGAAACTCGGGCGCCAGCGAGTCGAGCGCCGACTGCAGGTCAGGCGCCAGTCTCGCATCGTGATAGATCTCTTCCGGGTTCGGCGAGTCCGAGGGGACGCGGTCGTAGTCCTCGGGCAGCGCTTCCATCCGGATGCGGTTGCGGCGGCGCACCATGTCCAGGAACAAGTTGGTGGTGATGCGGTGCAGCCAGCCCTCGAACGTCCCGGGCTGGTAGTTCTGCAGCGAGCGGAAGACCCGGATGAATGTGTCCTGGGTCAAGTCTTCGGCGTCCTGCGCGTTACCCGACAGACGGTAGGCCAGCCGGTACACCCGGTCGCCGTGCTCTCGGACCAGTTCGTCCCACGAGGGCATCGCGGACTTGTCACCGGTGGCATCGAACGCGGCCGTGCCGGCCGCGGCTACGCCTGAATCGGTGCCCGCAACGGCGGGTCCATCGGCGGCTATGGGGAGCGTGCGTTCGGCGTTGATCATGTGGATGGGTGGATCCTCCTACTCAGGACCGCGGACCACGAGACTTCGGATTGTTTGAGGGTCAACTCCCGAGAGCACGAAATTGTTCCCAAACCGTCCGCAGAGATCGGTCTGTGATCTTCACGCCGTGCGGTCTAGTCGTCCGGCGCTGCACCTAACCTTGTCGTGCCCCGATATGTGAGCACTATGAACAACCTGAGCGGCACCTGAGAATGTCGCCCGAGCGAGCCTTGGCGACTCCACTGCACGGCAGAGCTAGCCTCTACAGCGTGTACACCAACGTCGAACGGATTCTCACCCACACCGAGGACACGATCCTCGAGGACGAGAAACTGACCACGGCACGTGATCGTGCGACCGAACTCGGCGCCGCCCCGGTACCACCCGCAGTCGGTGCCGCACTCGCGCTCTTCACGAAGATGCTCGACGCAAAGACCGTTGTCGAGGTCGGTATGGGCGCGGGCGTCAGTGGTCTGTGGTTGCTTCGCGGCATGCGGGAGGACGGCGTCCTCACCACGATCGATAGCGAGCCCGAGCACCAGCACGCGGCAAAACAGGCGTTTCGGTCCGCGGGTATCGCGCCCTCGCGCACGAGGCTGATCAAGGGACGGGCACTCGACGTCCTGCCTCGACTCGCCGATTCGGCGTACGACCTGGTTTTCATCGACAATTCACCGGCCGACCATCCGCACTTCGTGCGCGAAGGCGTGCGCCTTCTGCGACCGGGCGGCGTGATAGTGCTGCACAACGCGCTGCTCGGCGGCCGCGTCGCCGATCTCCGCCAGCGGGACGCGGCCACGGTCGCCGTCCGGGACGCCGCTCGCGCGATCGCCGAGGACGATCGGCTCACCCGGGCCCTGCTCCCCGTGGGCGACGGCCTGTTGTGCGCCGCCCGCTTGTGAGGTCTAGATCCAGACGCCTTTTCCGATCGTCACAACACCGCCGTTGCTGACGGCGAAGCGCTGGCGGTCCCGTTCGAGGTCGACGCCGATGATCTCACCCTCACCAACCAGGACGTTCTTGTCGAGGATCGCGCGGCGCACCACGGCACCCCGGCCGACCCGGACGCCGGGCATCAGGACGCTGCCCTCGACTGTTGCCCCGTCGTCGACCATGACGTTGGAACTGAGAACCGAGTTCCGGACTGTGGCTGCCGAGAGGATCGAGCCCGCCCCGACGACGGACTCCTGCGCCAGTCCGCCCTGGACGAACTTGGCGGGAGCAAGGTTCTCGCCGCCGCCGCGGATGGGCCAGCGCCGGTTGTAGAGATTGAACACGGGGTGGACGGACACGAGATCCATGTGCGCGTCGTAGAAGGCGTCGATCGTCCCGACATCGCGCCAGTACCCGCGATCACGGTCCGTCGCCCCAGGTACCACGTTGTTCTTGAAGTCGTAGACCGACGCGACCCCCGCCTCGACGAGCGCGGGAATGATGTCGCCACCCATGTCGTGGTCGGAGTCGGAGTTCTCGGAGTCGGCACGGATCGCGTCGACCAGCACCTTCGTGGTGAATACGTAGTTGCCCATCGACGCAAACGTCGCGTTGGGGTCGTCGGGGGTGCCCGGTGGGTGCACGGGCTTCTCGAGGAACTGGGTGATATGACCGGATTCGTCGCTGTCGATGCAGCCGAACGCGTACGCCTCGCTGCGCGGAACCCGGATGCCGGCGACGGTCACCCCGGCGCCCGAGTCGATGTGATGCTGCACCATCTGTTCAGGATCCATCCGGTACACGTGGTCGGCTCCGAAGACGACGATGTACTCCGGGTCCTCGTCGTAGACGAGATTGAGCGACTGGAAGATCGCGTCAGCGCTGCCCGTGTACCAGCGCGGGCCGAGGCGTTGCTGCGCCGGCACAGGGGTGATGTACTCACCCGCGAACCCGGACAACCGCCAGGTCTGTGAGATGTGCCGATCGAGCGAGTGAGACTTGTACTGGGTGAGAACGCATATTCGCAGGTAACCGGCGTTTACGAGGTTGCTGAGCACGAAATCGATCAGGCGATACGCACCCCCGAAGGGGACGGCGGGTTTAGCCCGGTCAGCAGTGAGCGGGTACAGACGTTTACCCTCGCCTCCGGCGAGCACGATCCCGAGCACATGGGGCGAACTCCTCACACCGTCAACCTATCCGCCGCCTTCGACGGTCGCCAGCATTGCCGGGGGCACGCCCCGCGCCGCTGGCCGGAACGGGTTCCTGCGGTTACGTTTAGCCGGTGCGGGTCGCGATGATGACGAAGGAATATCCCCCCGAGATCTACGGCGGTGCGGGCGTCCACGTCACCGAGTTGGTCGCGCACCTGCGCAGCCTGTGCGATGTCGACGTGCACTGCATGGGCGCGCCCCGCGACGGTGCCATCGTCCACGGTCCCGACCCCGCCCTGACCGGCGCCAACCCTGCCCTCCTCACGCTCTCCGCCGGGCTGCGGATGGCGCACGCCACTGCTGAGGCGGACGTCGCGCACTCGCACACGTGGTACACGGGGCTGGCAGGCCACCTGGCGGGCGAACTGCACGACATCCCCCACGTCGTGACTGCGCACTCGCTCGAGCCACGGCGCCCTTGGAAGGCTGACCAGCTCGGTGGTGGCTACCGCGTCTCCTCGTGGTCGGAGCGCAATGCCATGGAGCACGCCGACGCGGTCATCGCTGTGAGTGCCGGCATGCGAGCGGACGTCCTGTCCACGTATCCGGCGATCGACCCCACACGAGTCCACGTGGTACACAACGGGATCGACTCCGCAGCATGGTTTCCCGGGCCACCTCCCCCCGGGACCCGATCACTACTGGCGGCGAACAGCGTCGACCCGGACCGCCCGATCGTCGCGTTCGTCGGCCGGATCACCCGCCAGAAGGGGCTCAGCCACCTCGTCGCCGCGGCCCACGAGTTCGACCCGTCGATCCAACTGGTGTTGTGCGCAGGCGCACCGGACACTCCGGAACTCGCGGCCGAGACGGAGGCTGCCGTCACACAACTCGCAGCTCGCCGCGATGGTGTCTTCTGGATCCGCGACATGCTTCCAACCGAGCGGATTCGGGAAGTTCTTTCCGCAGCAACAGTATTCGTGTGCCCTTCGGTGTACGAGCCGTTGGGCATCGTCAATCTCGAGGCCATGGCGTGCGAGACGGCCGTCGTGGCGTCCGACGTCGGTGGTATCCCGGAGGTAGTGCAGGACGGCGTCACCGGCCGGTTGGTCCACTACAACTCGTACGAGACCGAAGCCTTCGAAAGCGCACTGGCGGCGGCAGTGAACGAGGTGGCCACCGACCCCGGCCGCGCGGCGACGATGGGCCGTGCGGGACGTCTGCGCGCGACGGCGGAGTTCTCGTGGTCTCGGATCGCCAGACAGACCCTCGACGTATACGCCGACGTGCTCGGCCGGCGGTAGCGATCGGTCGGCTCAGTCGGGTGAGGCGGCTCGACGATAGGCCGACACCACGACCGAGGCCGTCACCGGAAATCGTTCGGGAAGAGCAGCGATCGCCTCCGCGCGCTGTGCGGGGCTGCGGTGGCGGGCTGACGGACCCATGCCGACGACGTTCTCGACATCGTGGTGCGACAACATCATCCGGATCTCCACTGGGGTCCGCTCGATGCGTTCGAATCGGCCGGCCACCGTTTCACCGAGTCGCTCCACCTTGCGTTCGTCGACCCGAATCATTCCGAGCAGGCCCACGAGTTCGACGAGATGACGATCGGTCGGCGTGAGGATGACGAGAGTGCCCTCGTCGGCGAGCACGCGGTCGATCTCGGCAACGTTGCGCGGAGCGAAAACCGAGAGCACGTGTGTCATGGCACGGTCGCGAACCGGCAGCTGCCGCCAAACGTCGGCGACTACTGCGGCGGCGCGTGGATGCGCGCGGGCCAGTCGCCGCGCGGCCGGTTTGGAGAGGTCGATGCCGATGCCCTGTGCGGTTGGAATCGCATCGAGCGCCCGTGCGAGATAGTGACCGGTACCGGAACCGATCTCGAGGAGGCGCGGTTTGTCATGGCACCCAGCCTCCTTGGCCGTCAGCACGACGGCGTCAGCGACCGCGGAAATCAGGGGATCGAAATGGCCCGCGTCGAGGAATTCACTGCGAGCGGAGATCATCTCGGGACTGTCGCCGGTGAATTTCGTCGCGGAACCGGTCAGCAGTGTGACGTAGCCCTGGCGGGCCACATCGAAGCTGTGGCCGCGCGCGCAGACCAGCGCGCCGTCGAGCAGATCCAGTTCATCGCCGCACTGGGGGCACGCGAGAAGCTCGCACACGTCGGCAAGCACCTGTACTGCCGCCTTTCCGGAAGCCGCTCGGATAGTCAGCTGGCCCGCTTGTCAGCTGGTACGGATCGTGAGCTACAGGCGGCGGCCGGGTCGAAGAATCGACCCGGCCGCAACGCCACAGAGTAGATCCCTGTCAGCTGGTGACACCCTTGAGCTCGTCTCCGAGAGCCGCAGCTTCCTCCGGGGTGAGTTCGACGACCAGACGTCCGCCGCCCTCGAGTGGAACCCTCATGACGATCCCTCGTCCCTCTTTGGTTGCCTCGAGGGGACCGTCCCCGGTCCGGGGCTTCATGGCCGCCATCCTCTGCTCCCTCCACATCTGCGCCGGATTCACTAGCGCGTCGAGTTACCGTGGGTGCCCCACCTCAGTCGGCGAGGCCTGTGGTCCATTCTTCCCTATCGAGTGGGTCGCCGGGTAGCGAGGAGCCAAAAACGGCGCAAATCAGACGCCGTCATCGACGAGGTTCGACCCAGCAAGATGCAAGGTGGTCGTCGACCATCCCGGTGGCTTGCATGAGCGCATACGCCGTGGTGGGGCCCACGAAACGGAAACCGCGGCGCTTCAACTCGGAGGCCATCGCCCTCGATTCCGCAGTGACTGCGGGCACGTCGTCGAGTCGCTCGTACCGCCGCGCGCGGCGCGGTGGGGCAAACGACCACAGCAACGTGTCGAGATCGGTGTCGGCGAGGTGGAGTACCGCGCGCGCATTACCGATGACGGCCTCGATCTTCGCCCGGTTGCGGACGATCCTTTCGTCGCCCAACAAGCGCTCGACATCGTCGTCGGTGAACGCCGCCACGCTCTCGGGGTCGAAGCCTGCGAATGCCTTACGGAACGCTTCTCGCTTGCGCAGGATCGTGATCCAGGACAGTCCGGACTGGAAGGCCTCGAGGGAGAGCTTCTCGAACAGCGCCGTGCGACCGTGGAGCGGCTGCCCCCACTCGAAATCGTGGTAGTCGCTGTAGATCCGCGAGCCGTCGGTGTCGACCGCCCATGGGCAGCGGGTCCGTCCGTCCACCGACGAAACCCTATCCCCCGCAACCTCGCTCATCACTCCGACTCCGTACGGTTGGACTCACCCGAATTCTCGGGACCGCCACCCGTACCCGCGTCGATGCGAGCGGCCAATTGGGCTCTCAGAGAGTCGATCTCCCGCCCCAGACGGTCAAGCGCCCAGTCCACTTCGCTCGCCTTGTACCCACGCAAGGTCTGTTGGAACCGCAACGCGCGTACGTCTGCCCCGGTGACCCCTTCCGCAGGCACCACCGTCGCGGTGGTACCGGCGGGCAGCGGGGGCAATTCCTCGGAACGACCGAACACCATGCTCACGACGAGATAGAGCAGGCCACCGACCAGCACCATGATCAACAGGTACAGCAGGACCGTCAGCATGACCCGATACTGTCACGAGCCTCCGACACGCACGCCCCGGGCGGGTCCGCGGCGGAACACCGGGCGGACCGTACTCATCGGTGGGCGGTCGTCGAGCGAGACGTCGGTACGCGCCGGGACGAACGAGCCGGCGTCCGCGACGAACTGTGTCAGCCCGGCACCACTGTCCTCCACCCCGCACCGGCGCAGCATCGTGCCGATGATCTGTCGGCTCATCACGCCGAGTTCGGACAACGGTCGATTGCGATGCTTGCGCACGCCCAGGTTGACCTGTCCGATCGCGGCGAGTCCCAGCCGATCGTAGGTGTCGAGAAGCAGTCCGATCTCGACGCCGTATCCCGGCGCGAACGGCACCGACGACAGCAGTTCCCTGGTCCCGGCATACTCACCGCCGAGTGGTTGCAGCACAGATGTCAGCTCGGGGCGTAGCGCCGCAAGCATGGGCCGGGCGACCAATTCGGTGACCCGGCCGCCACCGTTCGCATCCTCGGCACCACTCACCCGCAGCGGACGCCGATAGTATCCCTTGACCAGGTGGATCCCGTTCACGGTGAGCAACGGGCCGAGCAGTTTGGGAACGAAGGCGGGATCGGGTTCGACGAGGTCGGAGTCGACGAACGCGATCAGGTCACCCGTGCTCGCGGCGATCGAGCGCCACAGCACCTCGCCTTTGCCCGGGACCGGCGGCAGACCGGGGACTGCCTGCTCACGGCTGATGACCGTCGCCCCCGCAGCCGTGGCACGCTCGGCCGTCGCGTCGCACGATCCGGAGTCGAGCACGATCAATTCATCGACCAGTCCACCGAGAAGCGGCTCGATCGTGCCGACGACCCCGGCGACCGTCTTCTCCTCGTTGAGCGCAGGTAGCACGACCGACACCGTGCGGCCCGCCTTGGCCCGCTCGAGTTCGGCGATGCTCCAGCTGGGGTGATCCCAACTGTTGACATCCGTCCACGTGCTCGAAACCTCGGTGATGCTCACGCCAACCCCCGTACGGTGCGGGCGGGCTGCCGGGTACCCATGATCGCGGCGACCATGTCGACCACGCGCCGGGTCTGGGCAACCTCGTGGACACGAAACACACGAACGCCACCGGCGGCGGCCAGCGCGGTCGCCGCGAGCGTGCCCTCCAACCTCTCGTCCAGTTCCACCCCCAAAGTCTCCCCGACGAAGTCCTTGTTGCTGAGCGCCATCAGCACGGGCCATCCGCTCTTAACGAGATCTTTCACACGACGCAACAATTCGAGCCCGTGAAAGGTGTTCTTCCCGAAATCGTGGGTTGGGTCGATCAGGATCGAGTCCGGCTTCACCCCTAATCGCACCGCATGATCGGCAGCCTGCACGACCTCGTCGACGACATCGGCTACCACGTCGGTGTAGCGAACCCGGTGCGGGCGGGTGCGCGGCTCGGCACCCCCGGTGTGGGAGCAAACGATCCCGGCACGCAGTTCCGCGGCAACCTCGACCAGCCCAGGATCCGCACCCGCCCACGTGTCGTTGACGAGGTCTGCGCCCGCACCGCACGCGAGTCTGGCGACCTCACTTCGCCATGTGTCGATACTGATCATCAGATCGGGGTGGCGCGAGCGGATGGCCTCCACGAACGGGACCACCCGTCGGATCTCCTCCGTGCTGTCCACCACGGCACCCGGGCCGGCCTTGACTCCGCCGACGTCGACGAGGTCCGCCCCCTCAGCGACCGCACGGTCGACCGCCGCCATGGCCGCCTCGTCGGCGAACGTGGCACCGTGGTCGTAGAACGAGTCCGGAGTGCGGTTGACGATCGCCATCACGAGCGCTCGATCGGTCGCGACCGGCCTGCCGCACAGCGTCGGCAGGACGACGCGGCTGTCGGCCGAGTCGTCATCGGAGGCAGGGCGGGGTGCCATGCCCCCCATGGTCGCACGGCCGAGATGGCGCTACGCCCCGGGAGCATCACCCTCGGCGACAGCACGGGCGTAGCCGTCGTACGCAGGTACAAAACCTCCGGTCCGGCCGGCGAGAACGTACAGCCGCTCGACGGTCGACGAGTAACCCTCCTGGCACAGGTCCACCTTGCGACTCTTGAAAGTCGACGTCACCTCGAGCGAATCGACAACCCGCACGAACAGCGGGATCGCATACCCTGGCAGCCGATCGAACAAGATCGTCGCGAGTCGATGTCCGTCGAACTGATGGCCGGGACGTAACGTCACCGCGGCCATGCCGGCCTTGCCGTCGGCTCCGGGAATCGCGACGCCGTACGCGACGGATTGTTCGATCGCGCGGTACGCGGACAGTGCACCCTCGACCTCGGTTGTGGCGACGTTCTCGCCCTTCCAGCGGAAGGTGTCGCCGAGACGGTCGACGAACGCGACATGCATGAAACCCTGGCGTAGGACCAGGTCGCCGGTGTCGAACCAGCAGTCACCGTTCTCGAAGCCATCTCGGACAAGCTTGTTCTCGGTCGCTTCAGGATCGGTATACCCGTCGAAGGGAGAGCGATCGGTGACCTTGGACAGCAACAGCCCCACCTCGCCGGTCCCCACCCGCGTCAGACGTCCGTCGGCTGCGCGTCGGGCGCGGCCACTGTCGGGATCGAACTCGACCACTGCATACGGCAGCGGGCACAGTCCCGCGGTGCGCTCGACGCCGAGCGCATTGATGAACGCGATATTGCACTCGCTCGCTCCGTAGAACTCGGCGACACGGTCGATGCCGAACCGCTCGGTGAACTCGGTCCAGATCTCCGGGCGCAATCCGTTTCCGACGACGAGTCGGATGTCGTTGTCCCGATCAGCCGGCGTGGGTGGCTGGTTCAGCAGGTAGCGACACACCTCACCGATGTAGACGAATGCGGTGGCTTGGTTGCCCTTCGCGTCGTCCCAGAATCGGGAGGCGGAGAAGTTGCGCCCGATCGCGAAAGTCGCGCCCGCGAAGAGCACCGACGACAGCGACACCGTGAGGGCGTTGTTGTGGTACAGAGGCAGCGGACAGTAGAGAGTGTCGCTGCGGCGCAGGCGCACTCCCATCGCGCCGATCCCCGACATGCTCTTCAGCCAGCGATGGTGACTCATCAGACTGGCCTTCGGTAGCCCGGTGGTACCTGAGGTGAAGATGTAGAAGGCGCGATCCGTTCCCTGGATACGATCGCACACAGCGGGATTCGACGCGTCCGCGTCCTCGGCTGCCCGGTCGAGTTCGACACTCCACAGCACTGTCTGCGCGTGCGTCTCACCGTCAAGTGATGCAAGAGCCTCATCGCACTCCTCACCCACCACGAGCACGCGGCTGTCCAACAGGGACAGACTGTGTGCGAGGACGTCGCCGCGTTGGTTGTGGTTCAGCATTCCCGCGACCGCACCGAGCTTGACCGTCGCCAGCGTCACCAGGAGGGTCTCGGGGCGGTTCTTCACCAGGATCGCGACGACGTCGCCGCGGCGGACACCGTTTCGCGCGAGGACGTCCGCGTAGCGATTGACCCGAGCGTTCGCCTGACCGTATGTGATGGATTCGCCCTCGAACCGAATGAACGGATGATGCGGTTGCCGGCGCGCCACGTCCTGAAAGACGCGGCCGATGGATACAGGGTCCTCGGGCTTGCGGAGCAAACCCAGCGCCCCGCGCGCCAGGCCGGGGAGTTCGGTCGCCATCCCCGGCAGTCGCCGCGCCAACTCGAGAAGACCGATAGCCGAAGCGGCGTCTGAACTCATTTACATCCCCACCACTCTCAACGCGTGCAAGCGTCCAACGCGGCCTCGACGTCACCGGTGACGATCAACCGGTCGAGCGCTCGCTGCGAGACGAAGCCCTCAGCCTTCAGGTCTTCGAGCCAGTGCAGCAGCGGGCGGAAATGGTCGAAGGGATCGAGCATCACCACCGGCTTGTGGTGCATACCGAGATACCCTGCCGTCCACGTCTCGAACAACTCTTCGAGCGTGCCGATCCCTCCGGGCAGCGTGATGAACGCGTCGGCGCGGTCCTCCATGATCCGCTTGCGGTCCCTCATCGTGTCGGTGACGATCAGCTCGTCTGCATCGACGTCAGCAACTTCTTTGTGCACCAACGCTTTCGGAATGACACCGACCGTCGGCGCATCGGCCGCACGGGCCGCTGCCGCGACAGCGCCCATCATCGCGACATTGCCACCGCCGGATACCAGTTGCCATCCGCGGCGACCGATCGCGGTACCAACCTCGGAGGCCAACTCCAGGAATCGCGCGTCGACTGACAGAGAGGCGCAGTACACGCAAACAGCGAACTTCTCGCCGGACTTCTCGCCGCTCACCACTCGTCTTCATCTCCCAGAAGTGCCGCTTCGTCCACACCTTGCTGCGACTCCACGACGATACGTACAGCCTCGTCGACGCTGTCGGTGAGGTGGATGAGGTCGAAGTCGCCCGACGAAATCTTACCGGCTCCTTCTAGCACAGAATGGAGCCAGTCCACGAGCCCTGACCAAAACTCGGTGCCCACCAAAATGATCGGGAACCGAGTGATCTTGCGGGTCTGCACCAGAGTGAGTGCCTCGAACAGCTCGTCGAGCGTGCCGAATCCACCGGGCAGGCAGATGAATGCCTGCGAATACTTCACGAACATCGTCTTGCGCGCGAAGAAGTACCGGAAGTTGATGCCGAGGTCGACCCAGTCGTTGAGCCGCTCCTCGAACGGTAACTCGATCCCGAGACCGATGGAGAATCCGCCGCTCTCGCACGCACCTCGGTTCGCCGCCTCCATGAGTCCTGGCCCGCCACCGGTGATCACCGCGTACCCGGCGTGTACCAGCGCGGCACCGAGTTCGCGAGCGAGCGCATACTCGGCGTGACCCTCACCGACACGCGCCGACCCGAACACGGAGACGGCACGCGGAACCTCCGCGAGCGCATCGAAGCCATCGATGAACTCACTCTGGATGCGCAGCACACGCCACGGGTCCGTGTGCACCCAGTCGGTCGGACCGCGTTGGTCGAGCAGCTTCCGATCGGAGTTCGCGGCGTCGGCCTTGCGGTCGCGCCGCAACATGACCGGGCCACGATGTTCCACCGAGGTGTCGGCGCGGCTGTCTCCGCGTCGTCCCTCTCCGGTCTTCCTCTCGGGTGCCATGCTGGTCAGGCTAGGCGCTCATGCGCTCAGGTACCCACGCAACACACGCGTCACCTCGGTGACCTGGTGGACCGCGACGTGCTCGTCCCTCTTGTGCGCCAGGTTCGGGTCGCCCGGTCCGTAGTTGACTGCTGGAATCCCCAGCGCCGAGAAGCGCGAGACGTCCGTCCACCCGTACTTGGCGCGGTAGTGTCCGCCCGCTGCGCCGATCAGCGCCGCTGCCGCTGGGTCGGACAGCCCGGGCAGCGCCCCGGGCGAACTGTCGGTGACCTCCAAGCCCAGCTCGAGCCCTCCGAGCGCCGACGGATCGAACACCTCGCGCACGTGCGCGATCGCCCCCTCGACACTACGGTCCGGCGCGAACCGGAAGTTGACGTCCAACTGCGCGGCGTCGGGCACGACGTTGCCGGCGACCCCGCCCGAGATTCGCACCGCCGACAGCCCCTCGCGATATACGCAGCCGTCTATGTCCACCGACCGCGCCTCGTACGCCGCAAGCCGCTCGAGGACCGGGGCAAGCTTGTGGATCGCATTGTCACCGAGCCACGAGCGCGCGGAGTGGGCCCGGACGCCCGCCGCGGTCAGTCGCACCCGCAAGGTTCCCTGGCAGCCCGCCTCGATGAGACCGGCCGTGGGCTCGCCGAGGATCGCGACGTCGGCCTGCAGCCAATCCGGAAGTTCATTCTCGATTCGGCCGAGCCCGTTGTATTGCGCCTCGATCTCCTCGCAGTCGTAGAACACGAGCGTCAGGTCATGTGCGAGGTCCGTGACCGTGGCGGCAAGGTGCAGGAACACCGCATCGCCCGACTTCATGTCGGCGGTGCCGCAACCGTGCAACAGGTCACCACGCTCGTCGTTCGTCCGACGGCTCGGCACGTTGTCGGCGATCGGCACCGTGTCGAGGTGCCCGGCGA
Source organism: Rhodococcus xishaensis (assembly GCF_004011825.1). Lineage (GTDB taxonomy): Bacteria > Actinomycetota > Actinomycetes > Mycobacteriales > Mycobacteriaceae > Prescottella > Prescottella xishaensis. Next base: position 250,378 of record NZ_RKLO01000003.1, read on the forward strand.
GCAGCACTCGACTCGGCAGACCCCGGTTCGTGCGGGCAAGCACCGCGTTTCCATTGCGGATCACCTCGAACCCCGAGGTCTGCTCCCGCAATGCGGCCTCGACCGCGTCGGCGATCGCTCGCTCGTCGTGGGACACACTCGGTATATCCACCAGTGCGGCGGTCAGATCGATCGGGTCGGCACGCAGATCCAGCAGGCTCACGATCCCAGGTTAGGGCAATCGGGCCACGCTGCCCGACCGGTCGGAACTTCGGGCCGTGGTCACAATCGGCTCACCGCCCCTGGGCCCGTGCATCCGCTCGCGTAACCTGTGGTCCCGTGAGTGCACAGGGAGCATCTGCAGTAGGCGTCGCCAACGTGACCGAGTCAGGCGCGGTTCTCGACACCTGGTACCCCGCCCCCGAAATGGGCGAGTTCGAGGAGAACGGAACCGTCGCGCTCGAGGGCACCGACATTCCGTCGGATCTCGCGCTGCTGGCCGGCCACGACGAGGCCCGTGAGGTCAATCAGGTCGTGGTGCGCACGACGATCGCCGACCTGTCCACAGCGCCGGCCGACGCGCACGACGCCTACCTGCGTCTCCACCTGCTCTCGCACCGCATGGTGCAGCCGCACACGATCAACCTCGACGGCATCTTCGGCCTGCTCGCGAACGTCGTGTGGACCAACTACGGACCGTGCGCGGTCGACGGCTTCGAACTGGTCCGCTCGCGCCTGCGGATCCGTGGCCCAGTCGCCGTGTTCGGCGTGGACAAGTTCCCCCGCATGGTGGACTACGTGGTCCCGTCCGGGGTTCGGATCGCCGACGCCGACCGTGTCCGCCTCGGCGCGCACCTGGCCAGCGGCACCACCGTCATGCACGAGGGCTTCGTCAACTTCAACGCGGGCACGCTCGGCAACTCGATGGTCGAAGGCCGCATCTCTGCCGGCGTCCTCGTCGGGGACGGCTCCGACGTCGGCGGCGGTGCATCGATCATGGGCACCCTGTCCGGTGGCGGCAAGCAGGTCATCTCCGTCGGCGAGCGCTGCCTGCTCGGAGCGAACTCCGGCCTGGGTATCTCGCTCGGCGACGACTGCGTCGTCGAGGCCGGCCTCTACATCACCGCCGGCACCAAGGTGACGGGCCCGGACGGCACGGTGGTCAAGGCCGCCGACCTCAGCGGCAAGTCGAACATCCTGTTCCGCCGTAATTCGGTGTCGGGCACCGTAGAGGTTGTGCCCTGGAAGGGCACCGGCGTCGAACTCAACGAAGCATTGCACGCGAACGACTAGTGAGCACCACAGCCACCCCGGTCCACCTGCGACACGGCCTGAAGGTCCGTCATCTGACGATGATGGGCCTCGGGTCGGCGATCGGAGCCGGTCTCTTCCTCGGGAGCGGGGTCGGGATCGCGAAAGCTGGTCCCGCGGTCCTCATCTCGTACCTCGTTGCCGGTTTCGTCGTCGTGTGTGTGATGCGCATGCTCGGCGAGATGGGGGCCGCTCTGCCAGCAAGTGGATCCTTCTCGCACTACGCGCGCATCGGCATCGGGGAATGGGCCGGCTTCGTCATGGGCTGGCTGTACTGGTTCATGCTGATCATGGTGCTGGGTGCCGAGATCGTCGGCTCCTCGGCGATCGTCAGCCAGTGGCTTCCCTCCGTCCCACAGTGGGTCATCGCGTTGGTATTCGTGACCTTCTTTGCGGTCGTCAATCTCGCGAAGGTGAGCAACTTCGGAGAGTTCGAGTTCTGGTTCGCTGCGCTCAAGGTCGCCGCGATCATCGGGTTCCTCGTCATCGGCGTGCTTCTGGTGTTCGGCCTGTTCCCCGGTACCGAGCCGGTCGGGTTCACCCATCTCCTCGGCGACGGCGGGTTCATGCCCAACGGCTTCGCCGGGATCGCCGCGGGTCTGCTCGTCGTGGCCTTCGCATTCGGCGGCATCGAAATCGTCACCATCGCAGCGGCCGAGTCGAGGGACCCCGAGCGTGCAATCGGGACCGCGGTGCGGAGCGTCGTCTGGAGGATCAGCGTCTTCTACGTCGGCTCGATCGCGATCATGGTGCTGCTGCTGCCTTGGAACGACCCGGCACTCCAGAGCGGACCCTTCGTTGCAGTTCTCGACCAGGCGAACATCTCGTATGTCTCCGGCCTGATGGAACTGGTCGTCGTCATCGCGCTGCTGTCGGCGTTCAACGCCCAGGTCTATGGCACGTCCCGTATGGCGTTCTCGCTGGCACGGCGCAACGACGGGCCCGCTGCGCTCACAAGATTGTCGAAGTCCGGGGTCCCCACCAATGCGGTTTGGCTGTCGGTGTTCTTCGGCTTCGTCAGTGTCCTGCTGACCTGGCTGCTGCCCGATTCACTGCTCGGCATCCTGCTCAACTCCGTCGGCGCGGCGCTACTGGTGATCTGGGTGTTCATCGTCGTCGCTCACCTGCGCCTGCGCCCGAAGTTGGAGCGCGAGGGCAAGCTGTCCGTGCGGATGTGGCTGTTCCCCTACCTGAGCTATCTGACTCTGGCCCTGCTCGGCGCCTTCGTCGTGCTGATGGCCTTCGACGGAGACGCGCGCAAGCAATTGATCTCCACGCTGGTGCTAGTCCTAGTGATCTTCGGACTGTCACTGATCAATTCGCGTCGCCGTGCACGCGAACCCGCGGCCGCGACGGCGCGCTGAACCCCGCGAAAACGGGCACATCGGACGACCTCGCGACGTAGGGTCGGCGCACGTCGACCCTTCACCTGTAGGAGATCCGTTGAGCTTCATCGTCGTCGAACGACCGCGCGAGAACGTCGCGTTGGTGACCCTCAACCGCCCGGAACGCATGAACGCAATGGCGTTCGACGTCATGGTGCCGTTTCGGGAATCGCTCGAGGCCATCAGCAACGACAACTCGGTTCGGGCCGTCGTGATCACCGGCGCAGGCCGCGGCTTCAGCTCCGGAGCCGACCAGACCTCGGCGGGCAGCCCGCCGCACATAGACGGGCTGACCCGGCCGACGGTCGCGCTGCGCGCGATGGAGATGCTCGACGACGTCGTACTCACGTTGCGTCGCATGCACCAGCCGGTGATCGCGGCGATCAACGGTGCCGCGATCGGCGGCGGATTCTGCCTGTCACTGGCCTCCGACATCCGGCTCGCCGCACCCGAAGCGTACTTCCGTGCGGCCGGGATCAACAACGGCCTCACCGCGAGCGAGCTCGGCCTGAGCTACCTGCTGCCGCGGGCCATCGGGTCGTCCCGCGCGTTCGAGATCATGCTCACCGGACGCGACATCGACGCCGACGAGGCTGCGCGGATCGGTCTCGTGTCTCGCATCGTCGCCGGCGAGGATCTGCTGGAGGAGGCGTTCGACCTGGCGCAGCGGATCGCGATGTTCTCCCGGCCCGGCATCGAACTGACCAAGCGCACCCTGTGGTCGAGCCTGGACGCGTCGTCCATGTCCCAGCACATGAACCAGGAAGGACTCGGCCAGTTGATGATTCGACTGATGACCGACAACTTCGAGGAGGCCACCCTGGCCCGGCGGGAGAAGCGGGATCCGGTCTTCCGGGACACCCGATAAGCCGGGCAGGCCGGTAGGCCGCGATCGGCGCGGATCCCAGTCGGTCAGTCCTGTTCCGGTCCTACCTGCACGACCAGCTTCCCGAAGTTCTTGCCGTGCAGCATTCCGATGAACGCGTCCGGCGCCTTCTCCAATCCGTCCACGACATCCTCCCGGTGCTTGAGCCGTCCCTCGGCGAGCCACTTGGAGGCGTCACGTTCGAAGTCTCCGGACAATTCCTGGATGAACTCGGACTGGATGAAGCCGCGAACAGTGAGGCTCTTGGTCAGGACCAGACCCATGAAGGCAGGTAGCCGGTCCGGCCCCTCGGGAGCCGATACGAGGTTGTACTGTGACACCAACCCGCACACCGGAATACGCGCAAAGAAGTTGAGCAGCGGGAGCACAGCGGCGGTGACAGGACCGCCGACGTTCTCGAAGTAGACGTCGATGCCGTCCGGTACCGCCGCCTTCAGCTGGTCGGCGAAGTCCTCGGCGCGGTGATCGATGGCTGCATCGAACCCGAGTTCGTCGCGCAGGTACGCGCATTTCTCCGCTCCGCCGGCGATCCCGACGGCCCTAGCCCCGTGGATCTTCGCGATCTGCCCGACGGCCGACCCGACCGGACCCGCCGCCGCAGCCACGACGACGGTCTCGCCGGGCTTGGGACGGCCGATCTTCAGCAGACCCGCGTACGCGGTGAACCCGGGCATGCCGAGCACACCGAGGGCCGTGGACAGCGGTGCGCGGTTGGGATCGACAGCACGCAGGCTGTTGACGTCGGCCACCGCGTGGGACTGCCAGCCGGTGTACCCGAGAACGTAGGCTCCGGGCTCGATTCGTAGACTGCGCGACTCGACGACCTGCGAGACCGTCCCGCCGACCATGACATCGCCCACCTCGACCGGTGGGGCATACGACTTGGCGTCGTTCATCCGGCCGCGCATGTACGGGTCGAGCGACAGGTACACGGTACGCAGCAGAACCTGCCCATCGGCCAGGTCCGGCAGTTCGATGGTCTCGGTACGGAAGTTGTCTTGCGTCGGCTCGCCGTGCGGCCGTGAAGCGAGAACGACGCGTGTGCTTGTGACAGCGCTCATGCCCCGACCATACGCCGGTCGATCACATTCTCAGGTCAGCAATTTCTTCTGTACTTTGCCCAACGCGTTGCGCGGCAACGACTCGACGATGCGGACCTCCCGCGGCCGTTTGTGCACCGACAACTGCGAAGCGACATGGTCGATCAACGTGGTCTCGTCGAGTCCGTCGCCGATGACGAACGCCACGATTCGCTGGCCGAGGTCGGGGTCCGGCAGCCCGACGACGGCGGCCTCCCGCACACCCGGGAAACCGAGCAGCGCCGTCTCCACCTCACCGGCACCGATGCGGAACCCGCCGGACTTGATGAGGTCGGTCGACTCACGACCGACGATCCGGTGGAAGCCGCCCGGGTCGATCGCGGCGACGTCACCGGTCTTGAACCACCCGTCCTCGGTCCACGACTCGGCGGTCGCGTCGGGGCGGTTGAGATACCCGTCGAAGAACATCGGTCCACGAACCTCGAGCCCGCCGAAGCTCTCGCCGTCGTGCGGGACGTCCGCTCCTCGTTCGTCGCGCAGACGCGTCTGGACGCCGCGGACCGGCAAGCCCACCCAACCGGGGCGGCGCTCGCCGTCGACGCGGGTGGTCAAAGTCAGCAGCGTCTCGCTCATGCCGTACCGCTCTATCGGCGCGAGGCCGGTGAGCTCGCGTAGCCGCTCGAACACCGGCACCGGCAACGCCGCGCTGCCCGACACGAGGAGCCGCGCGCCGCTGAGGGCACGGGCGGACTCGGGGTCCTCTGCGATCCGTGACCACACAGTCGGTACGCCGAAGAACAGCGTGCCACCGGCGGCGGCGGCCTCGGCGTATGCGTGCGGCGTCGGCCTGACGGTGTGGATCATGGGGCTGCCGACCCGCAGCGCGCCGATCAGACCGAGGATGAGTCCGTGTACATGGAACAGTGGAAGCCCGTGCACCAGGACATCATTCGGTGTCCAATCCCACGCCTCGACCAGCGCGTCGATGCCCACGGCGATCGCGCCATGACTGAGCAGGACGCCTTTCGGCGCACCCGTAGTGCCGGAGGTGTAGAGCACGAAGGCAATCGTCGAGGGGGGCGGCTCGGGGTGGCTGTGCCAGTCACGGGCGTGCAACCGAACCGGGACCACCGGGAGCGAGCTGTCGTCGGGAGCCTGCCCGAGCCACGCCTGCGCACCGGAATCGGTGAGGATGTGCTCGCGCTCGGCCGGACCGGAGTCCGGGGGCACAGGCACGACCGTGACACCGGCGGTAAGGCTGCCGACCACCGCGATCACCGTCGACGCGGATGGTGTCGCGAGCAGCGCGACACGCTGGACGCCGGCTAGGCGCTTGGCCAAGGCCCCGGCGGCACCGACGATGTCGGTACGGGAGAGTGTGGTGTCTCCTACCCGGATCGCGTCCGGAATGTCGTCGCCGCGCGCGACCGCGCGGGGTTCGATCGAACTGAGCAGCACGTCGCCTACCTTCTCACATCACGGCGTCAGCTGCGCGTGGCTGCCGAGCGCATAAAGAACCACAGATTCGACGGCCGCTCCGCGAGGCGGCGCATGAAGTAGCCGTACCACTGACTCCCGTACGGCACGTAGACCCGGACCCGGCGTCCGGCGTCGACCAGTCGTCCCTGCTCGAGGTCACGAATACCGAACAGCATCTGATGTTCGAAACTGTCGACGCCCTTTCCGGTTTCCCACAACAACTCGTCGATGGAGCCGATGATCCTCGGGTCGTGCGTCGCGACCATCGGGTAACCGTCGCCGCGCATCAGAATCGCCAGACAGCGCATATACGACGCAGCTACCTCGGCGCGCGACCGGTAGGCCACCGACTCCGGTTCCCGATATGCGCCCTTGCACAGCCGGATCCGCGAGCCGGCTCCTGCCAGGTCGCGGCAGTCACCCTCGGTTCGCCGCAGGTACGCCTGCAGCACGGTGCCGAGCCACGGGAAGTCCGTGCGCAGGCTGCCGACGATCGACAACGTGGAGTCGGTGCGAGTGTGGTCCTCGGCGTCGACTGTGACCCACACCCCGTGCGTCTGAGCAGCCGCGCAGATGGTGCGCGCGTGGTCGAGCGCGATCTTCTCTCCGTCCACCGGCAGCCCCTGCCCCAGCGCGGAGAGCTTCACCGACACTTCGAGCGGACGGACCCCGCCCGCCCCGGCTTGGGGCAGCCGTCCGAGTTCGGCGATCAACGCGAGATACGCGACGACGGTATTGCGAGCCTCCTCTACGTCGAGCGTGTCCTCACCGAGGTAGTCGATGCTCACCGAGCGGCCGGCAGCGAGCAGGGTCGTTGCCGCGGCCATCGCGTCGTCGAGCGTCTCCCCCGCGACGAACCGTCGCACGATCGACCTGGTGACCGGCGCACGCAGGACCGCATTCTTCACGCGCTCCGAGCGGGCGGCGGCGAGAAGGGCCGGCCGCAGTGGATTCGACACGACACCGGGCGTCATCGCCCGTCCTCGGACTCCATGTGCGGGTAGCGGTAGTCGGTCGGCGGGACGAACGTCTCCTTGATCGTGCGCGCCGAGACCCATCGCAGCAGGTTCAGCGGCGATCCCGCCTTGTCGTTGGTACCCGATGCCCGAGCCCCTCCGAACGGCTGCTGCCCCACCACCGCTCCGGTCGGTTTGTCGTTGACGTAGAAGTTCCCGGCCGTGTAGCGCAGTGCTGCCGAGGCCTGTTCGACCGCTGCTCGGTCTTCCGCGACGACGGCGCCGGTGAGTGCGTAGGGTGCCGCGCTGTCCACGGCCGTGAGGATGTCGGCGAACGCGCCGGGCGCGGAGTCGTCGTACAGGTGCACCGACAGGATCGGGCCGAAGTACTCCTTCCGCAGCGCCTCATCGTGCGGATCGTCGACGAGCAGCACGGTGGGCCGCACGAAGTAGCCGACGCTGTCGTCGTACTTGCCGCCGACAGAGATCTGCACGCTGTCGGCAGCGCGTGCCCGCTCGATCGCCGCGACGGATTTGTCGTAGGCGCGGCGGTCGATGAGCGCGCCGCCGAAGTTCTCGAGATCGGTGACGTCACCGTAGGTGAGGGCGTCGACCTCGGCGAGGAACTGATCCCTCATCCCGGCCCATACCGACCGCGGGATATACGCGCGAGATGCCGCCGAACACTTCTGCCCCTGGTATTCGAACGCCCCCCGGATGAGGACGGTCGACAGAGTCGCGGGGTCGGCCGACGAGTGCGCGACCACGAAGTCCTTGCCTCCGGTCTCGCCCACCAGACGCGGGTAGCCATGGTAGTTCTCGATGTTCGCGGCCACCTCCCGCCACAGGTGCTGGAACGTCGCCGTCGATCCGGTGAAGTGGATCCCGGCCAGTCGCGGGTCACGCAGCGCCACATCGGAAACCGCGGCACCGTCCCCGGTGAGCAGGTTGATCACTCCGGGCGGCATACCGGCCGCCTCGAGCAGTCTCATCGTCCAGTAGGCGGCGAGGGTCTGCGTGGGAGACGGTTTCCAGATCACCGTGTTGCCCATCAGGGCCGGGGCGGTCGGCAGGTTGCCGGCGATGGCCGAGAAATTGAAGGGGGTGATCGCGTAGACGAACCCTTCGAGCGGCCGGTACTCGAGCCGATTCCACACGCCCGGCGACGAGATCGGCTGGTCCGCGAGGATCTGGCGGGCGAAGTGCACGTTGAACCGCCAGAAGTCGACCAATTCGCACGGCGCGTCGATCTCGGCCTGCTGCACCGACTTGGACTGCCCCAACATCGTCGCCGCAGCCACCTTCTCGCGCCAGGTTCCGGACAAGAGATCGGCGGCGCGCAACAGGACCGCCGCTCGCTCGTCGAACGGCATTCCACGCCACTCGGGCGCCGCTGCGATCGCCGCCTCGATCGCCGCGGAGGCGTCGTCGTACGTCGCGTTTGCGAACGTCGCCAGGACAGACGAATGACGATGAGGCTGAACCACTTCCCGAACTTCACCGCCGCCGAAACGGTAGTTGCCGCCGATCACGCGCGGAATCTCGATCGCCGAGGCGGTGTGCGCGGCGAGCGCCGCCTTCAGACGATCGCGCTCGGCGCTTCCCGGCGCGTATGAGTGCACCGGCTCGTTGCGCGGCGCCGGTACCTGTGTGACGGCATCCATGCTGCCCTCCTCAGCCAGAGCCAAGAGACTGCAACCAAGCTCAGGCTACGCCGAGACAGGCCGGCGCGAGGGGGTTCAGCGGGTCACCGCACCTGCCGGTGACTCACCGCACTCAGCCGAGTCGACTCGCGGCCGCCGCGATACGCTCATCCGACGCGGTGAGTGCGATCCGCACGTGCTCGAGGCCCCGCGGGCCGTAGAAGTCGCCAGGCGCGACCAGGATGCCACGCTCGGCGAACCAGTCGACGGTGTCGCGGCAGGCCTCGCCGCGGGTGGCCCACAAGTACAGGCCGGCCTCCGAGTTGTCGACGGACAAGCCCGCCCCGCGGACAGCGGCCAGCAGGATCTCGCGACGTCGCCGGTAGCGCTCGCGCTGTTCCCGCTCCTGCTCGTCGTCGGTGAGGGCCGCCGCCATCGCAGCCTGGATCGGCGTCGGCATCATCATGCCTGCGTGCTTGCGCACCTCGAGCAGTTCGGCAACCAGCTCCGGGTCACCCGCGAGGAAGCCGGCCCGGTAGCTGGCCAGATTCGAGGTCTTCGACAGCGAATGGATCGCCAGCAGCCCGGTGTGATCGCCGCCGCACACCCGCGGATCGAGGATCGACACGGCCTCGTCCTCCCAGGTCAGGCCCAGGTAGCACTCGTCGGAGGCGACGATCGCGCCGCGCTCGCGAGCGAACTCGACCACCTTGCGCAGGTGCGGGACACCGAGCACCTTGCCCGTCGGATTGGACGGGGAGTTGACGAAGATCAGTGCCGGCGTCTGCGGCCCCAACTGCGCGGTTCCGTCGGCGCGTAGCACTCGCGCACCGGCGAGCAGAGCGCCCACCTCGTAGGTGGGATAGGCGACCTCGGGAATCACCACGAGGTCCTCCGCGCCGAGCCCGAGCAGGGTTGGCAGCCACGCAATGGCCTCCTTGGTGCCGATCACAGGCAGGATCGCCGTGGGATCGACACTGACCACGCCGTAGCGCCGTGCCAGCGACGCTGACGCGGCCCCACGCAGCTCGTCGGTGCCGTGCGTCGTCGGATACCCGGGCACCGCTGCGACCGACGCCAGCGCGTCCTGGATGACCGGCGCGACCGGATCGACGGGCGTGCCGACCGACAGGTTCACGATCCCACCGGGATGCGACTGCGCCTTCTGCTTCGCGGACGCGAGGGAGTCCCACGGGAAATCCGGCAGGGCCTTCGCTGGTGACTTGCGGGGGATGCGCGGCACTGATCTTCCTCGAACCGTTCCGACCTAGTCGTCGCCCATGGGGGGCAGGGCCTTGATCATCGGCGGGTCGTAGTCGACCTTGCCGAGCTTCGCGGCGCCGCCCGGCGAACCGAGATCGTCGAAGAAGTCGACGTTCGCGGTGACGTAGCTGGTCCACTGGTCCGGGACGTCGTCCTCGTAGAAGATCGCTTCGACGGGGCAGACGGGCTCACACGCACCGCAGTCCACGCACTCGTCCGGATGGATGTAGAGCATGCGACCGCCCTCGTAGATGCAGTCGACTGGACACTCCTCGATGCAGGCCTTGTCCATCACGTCGACGCACGGTTCGGCAATCACGTAGGTCACTGCTGCTCTCCCTGCCTTTCTGACACGGGCGCCTGGGCGCCTCGGCGAGCCGGCTCTCGGGCTCGAGCCCGACGAACATCCGGAGGGTCCAGTATGAAGCGTTGCGGCCACGACGAGTCGGTGAGGGTGCCCTCATGCAGGGGACGGGACCTGCGTCGTCAGGCCGACCGCAACACGGTCGTCAGACCAGCGGCAACACAGACGTGGGCTCGCGAAGGGCGTAGGTCGTCGTCCGCTCCCGAACCGGACGGCCGATCCCGGCGGCGATGGCCCGCAACTCCTCGACCGTCTTCTCCGATCCGTGCTGCGAGCCGGCCATCCGAGAGATGGTCTCCTCCATCAGTGTGCCGCCGAGATCGTTCGCACCACCCTGAAGCATCGCCTGGGTGCCGGCGACACCGAGCTTGACCCAGCTCGTCTGGATGTTGTCGATGCGTCCGTGCAGCATGATCCGGGCCAGCGCGTGCGCCGCCCGGTTGTCGCGGCGCGTCGGTCCCGGTCGGGACGCCCCCGCCAGGTACAGCGGGGCACTTTGATGCACGAACGGCAGGAGCACGAACTCGGTGAAACCTCCTGTCTCGTCCTGGATTCCACGGATCACCCGCAGGTGGCCGACCCAATGCCTGGGACTGTCCACGTGGCCGTACATCATCGTCGAACTCGAGCGAAGCCCCACCTGGTGCGCGGTGGTGATGACGTCGATCCACGCCGACGTCGGCAGCTTGCCTTTGGTCAGCACCCACCGCACCTCGTCGTCGAGGATCTCGGCCGCGGTTCCCGGAATGGTGTCGAGTCCGGCGGCCTTCAGTTCGATCAGCCAGTCGCGGATGCTCTGACCGCCGCGGGATGCACCATTGACGACCTCCATCGGGCTGAACGCGTGCACGTGCATCGACGGAACCCGCCGCTTGACCGCCCGCACCAAGTCGGCGTACCCGGTGACCGGCAGCTCGGGGTCGATGCCGCCCTGCATGCAGACTTCGGTAGCCCCTGCCACGTGCGCCTCCCACGCACGGTCGGCGACTTCCTCCGCCGAGAGCGTGAACGCGTCGGCGTCACCCTTGCGCTGAGCGAAGGCGCAGAACCGGCACCCGGTGTAGCAGATGTTCGTGAAGTTGATGTTCCTGTTCACGACATATGTGACATCCTCGCCGACGGCGTCCCGGCGCAGCGCGTCTGCGAGCGCGACGACGGCCTCGAGCCCGTCCCCGTCCGCGGTCGCGAGAGCGAGGTACTCGTCGTCGGACAGGCTCCCGGGGTCCCGTTCGGCACGGCGCAACGCCGAGAGGACGTCGGTGTCGACGCGCACCGGAGCCGTTCGGCCCAGCTCGAGGACCTGCTCCCGAACGGTGTCCCAGTCGCCGAATGCACTGCCGAGATCCGAGCGGGTCTCGGTGTTACGCCCACTCGTGTCGATCTCGGTGTTCAAGTCGATCCGGCCGGACGACGCCCATTCCTCGTCGGGCTCCTGCCACGGCAGCCCCTCCGGTTTCACACCCTCACGGGCCAGTCCGGTGTCGGGGTCCGCGAGCGCCCGGACATGGGCGCCGATCCGCGGGTCGATCCACGGGTGTCCGGCCAGCACGTACTGGGGCTGCGCCGCCGTCCGCTCCACGAGCGTGTACCCGGCCTTCGCTGTGATCTCGGCGAGAGTATCCAGATTCGGCCAAGGCCGTTCGGGATTCACGTGGTCGGGGGTGAGCGGCGAGACACCGCCCCAGTCGTCCACGCCGGCCTTGATCAGCGCGAGGCACTCCTCGTGCGAGACCAGATTCGGCGGAGACTGGATCCGCATGCCCGGACCGAGCAGTAGTCGCGCGACGGCGATGGTCGCGAGGAACTCCTCGAGATTTGCGTCGGGGGCACCTCGCATCGCAGTGTCGGGCTTGGCGAGGAAATTCTGCACGATCACTTCCTGCACGTGACCGAAGGCCTTGTGCAGCTTGCGGATCGCCATGATGGAATCGGCGCGCTCGGCGTGCGTCTCGCCGATCCCGACCAGGATGCCGGTCGTGAACGGTACCGACAACCGGCCCGCATCAGTCAGCGTCCGAAGCCGCACCTCGGGATCCTTGTCGGGGCTGCCGTAGTGGCACTCCCCCTTCTCGGTGAACAGCCGCTTGGAAGTGGTCTCGAGCATCATCCCCATCGACGGTGCGACCGGCTTGAGGCGCGAGATCTCCTCCCAGCTCATCACGCCCGGATTCAGGTGCGGCAGCAGACCCGTCTCCTCGAGCACCCGGATCGCCATCGCCCGGACGTAGTCGAGTGTTGAGTCGTAGCCGCGCTCGTCGAGCCACTGCTTCGCCTCCGGCCAACGGTCTTCAGGTCGGTCGCCGAGCGTGAACAACGCCTCCTTGCAACCCATTTCGGCGCCCCGACGAGCGATCTCGAGAACCTCGTCCGGCTCGAGATACATTCCTTGGCCCGCGGCGCGCAGTTTGCCCGGCACCGTGACGAACGTGCAGTAGTGGCACTTATCGCGGCACAGACGGGTCAGCGGGATGAACACCTTGCGCGAGTACGACACGGTGTTCGGGCGACCCGCGGCATCCAAGCCCATGTCCCGTACCCTCGCGGCGGATGCGCACAGATCGTCGAGGTCGGCGCCGCGCGCGTGCAACAGCCTTGTCGCCTCGTCGACGTTGAGCGTCACACCGTCCCTGGCCCGGCGCAGGACCCGACGCATCGCACTCGCGGACGGAGTCTCAGAGGGCATCTGACGCCCCGGAACCGGCGAGAACGTGGACTGGTCGGTGGCATCGCTCGAGTGACTCACCCGTCGATCATGCGCCACCGACCGGGGTGACTGCCACCAGGGTTCTCGCGAAGTCCGCCTATGCGTGGGGGTAGTCCTCGTCGACAGGGACGCTTCGGCGCTGTTCGGCCGCGTCGGCGGGATCGACCTCGAGCGGCGTCGGCGGTGGTGTCGACTCGTCCTGCTCGTCGTCGGTCTCGGCCGGCGTGAGCTGCTCGACGAGGTCAGCCTCGGACACGTTCGCGGACACCGGTTCGCCCCCGGTGTTCTCGGTCTCGTATGCAACCATCACGACCACCTCCCGTCTCAGCGCACTCCTACGGTCGTCAGGGGCATCCTCCACCATAAGCCACGACTCGGGCAGGATAAGGTCGTGAGCTTGTGTTCCCTTCTCCGGACCCGGCACGATCCGAGCGACCAGTGACAATGGCCGACCCCGCGTGGCGGCCGAGCACCAAGGCCAGGCTGTTGTGGGCGATCAATGCCGTACTTCTGTGGCTCCCGGTGTTCGTCGCCCAAGCCGTCGTCGCGATCATCGGATGGTGGCCGGGATGGGTGTCTGGTGTCGTCCTCGCGGCCACGATCGTGCTGGCGGTGGTCCACATTTCCGTCGTCCCGCTCTGGCGGTACCGGGTGCACCGGTGGGAGATCAGCGAGACCGCCGTCTACACCCGGTCCGGATGGTTCACCCAGGAGCGCCGGATCGCACCCATCTCGCGGGTGCAGACCGTCGACACCGAACGCGGACCGGTCGACCGGATGCTCGGACTCGCCACGGTGACGGTCACGACGGCGTCGTCGGCGGGTGCCGTGAAGATCGTCGCCCTGGATCAGGAAACTGCGGATCGCACGGTCGCTCGGTTGACCGAGATCGCAGGCTCGAACGCCGGAGACGCCACGTGAGCGTCCCCGTCGAATCGTCCGGAGCGGCAGCCCTCGCGGCCGAGGAAGACCAGCCGTGGCTACGCCTCGACAAGCGGATGCTGATCGTGCATCCGGTAAACGAGATCCTCGCGCTGCTGCCGGTCGTCGTGGTGTCGTGGATCCTCGGCAGCAGCAGCGGCAACTACTACTGGGGACTGATAGTTGTCGCCCCACTCGTCGCGCACGGCGTGCTGCGTTGGGTCACCACGACCTACCGCGTCGGACCCGTCCACGTGCAACTGCGTCGCGGGGTGTTCCAGAAGAAGGTGCTCTCGGTCCCGCGCAGCCGCATCCGATCCGTCGACGTCGAGGCCGGGGTCATGCACCGCCTGCTGGGGCTGGCCGTGCTGCGGATCGGGACCGGACGGCAAAGCGCCCGCGACGAGGATCGGTTCGAACTCAACGCCCTCGACGCGTCGCTCGTGCCGGACATGCGCGCCGCGCTACTGGCCGGGCACGACCGGACCACCGCAGCGGAGGACGCCGCCGCACCAGCCACACCCGGCCGCGAGATCGGGCACTGGTCCGCATCGTGGGTGCGCTACGCCCCGTTCTCCGTCACCGGTCTGATCGCGATCGGCGCCTTCGTCGGCGTGATCTTCCAGTACGGCCTCCAAGATCGGATCGCCGACGTACCGGTGCTCGAGAACGGGTTCGATTCCGCCGAACACGCCGGGGCACTTGCCCTGGCCGTCCTCGGGTTGTTCGCGCTGATTGCCCTGTTCGTCGTCGCGACCGTCCTCGCGTGCGTGCGGTATCTCATTACCTACGGAAACATGACGGTCACCGACAACGGTCGAACCCTGCATGTGAGCCGCGGTCTGCTGCGGACGCGACAGACCACCCTCGACCGCGCCCGCCTGCGCGGGACGACGCTGAAGGAGCCACTGCTGCTGCGCCTGGCGGGCGGCGCCGCGCTGGATGCGATCATGACCGGCGTCAGCGCCGAGAGCCGCGAGTCGTCGCTGCTACTGCCGCAGAGCCCGCGCACCGAGGCAGCCCGCGTGATGGCGACCGTCCTCGGCGACGACCGGCAGGCCGACGCCCCGCTCGTCGCACACGGACCGGCCGCCCGTCGAAAGCGATACACGCGAGCCCTGTGGCCCGCGGCCCTCGCCGCCGTGATCGCGGCCGGCGTCCTCGCCACCGGCGGGCACGTGCCGTGGCCCGCATGGGCGGGGGTCGTGGTGCTGGCCGTCGGAGGGGCGGGGCTGGCGTGGGACCGCTACCGCGGGCTCGGCCACGCGGTGCTGCCGGGCTGGCTGATCACCCGCAACGGCTCTCTGGACCGCCGACGCAACAGCCTCGAGGCCGCCGGCATCATCGGGTGGACGGTGCGGCAGACGTTCTTCCAGCGTCGCGCGGGTCTAGCCACGGTGGTCGCGGCCACTCCCGCCGGCATCGGCGGATACTCCGTTCGTGACCTTCCGGCCGACTGGGCCTGGGCGCTCGTCGAGGCGGTCACACCCGGCGCCGGAGACATCTGGCTTCGCGATCAGAACGATCAGCACTGAGCGCGCGCGAACGATCAGCTCTGAGCGCGCGCGAACGATCAGCTCTGAGCGCGCGCGAAGATCGAGTCCACCTGCACCCGGAACAGGTACACGCCCGCGGGCAGGATGGCCGCGACGAACAGCAGCAGTGTTCGCCAGTCCTCGAAGACCAACACGTCGCCGCCCGGTCCACCGATCGTGCAGATTCCGAACCCGAACAGCCACCCGAAGAGCGGCAAAGCCGCGACGAGCACCCGATCGGTGAACTGCCGGGCCCCGACAACGAGCAGCAGATTCACTCCCGCGGCAACGAGGATCGACACCGGGAACGGCGCCGTCCCGATGTACGCCGGCAGGAACAGCACCGTCAGGACCGCGCACAGGAACCCATCCAACGTGAGCAGGGCCAACGTCGTCCGGCTCTCGGCGACGGTCGGCAGGGTTTCGGTGGAGCTCGGAGCGGTCACGCTTCGATCATCCGCCATGACCGCCGCCCGCATCACGCTGGGTGGGGACCGGTGAGGAAACGCCAGCGAACAGGTCCGCCTCACGTCCGCGCTCGTCGACAGGGCCGGCCTGCCCGCGGACAAGCACGAAGTGCTCCTCGCTCAGGATCGGCTGCGCGACGAGGTTCGACAACACGAACTCGGATCCCGACGGCGCCACCGTCACCTGTGTCTCGTGGGCGCGCAGCGCCGCCAGCTTCGCCTCCATCACCGGCGAGACGTTCACCGCTGCCGTCACCGTGGAATCGGGCACGCTCGGCAACTGGCCGGATTCGGGCATCGTCCACCCGGCGGGGATCTCGCCGATCCGGGAGATTCCCGCCTCGAGTGCTCCCCGCTCGGAGACGGTCCAGTAGAACTTCGCGACCTCCCACTGGGCACCCGCCTCGGGGAACGCGTCGGTGCCCGCAGCCTCCACGGCCGCCGTCGTGAAGCGGTGTGTCTGAACGTGATCGGGGTGGCCGTACCCACCGGCCGGGTCGTAGGTCACCACGACGTGCGGACGCAATTCGCGGATCACCGCGACCAGCGCGCCCACCGCCTCGTCCGGATCGGCGTTCACGAACGCCCGCGGGTTGGCCGCCGACGCTGTACCCGCCATCCCCGAATCCCGCCAGCGACCGGCGCCGCCCAGGAATCGGGGCGCGGACGCACCCAGCGCCCGCAACGCACGGGTCAGTTCGAGGATCCGGTAGCCGCCCAGCTGATCGGCGCGATCGACGACGAGCCCGGCCCACCGGTCACCGATCACCTCACCCTCCTCACCGAGAGTGCAGGTGAGGACCGTGACCTCGGCACCGTCCGAAGCGCAGCGGGCTATCGCGCCACCCGTAGTCAGGGTCTCGTCGTCGGGATGCGCGTGTACGAACAGGATGCGTCGACCGCTCACCGAACCCGCTTCCCCTCGCTCACTTCAGGATCCACTCACTGCAAGATCCGTGCCCACGTGCCGGCATCCGCGAAGATCCCGACCTGCACCGGGCCGCTCAGCTCCACGCCGTCCACCCCGGGTCCTGCCGCGACGACGGTGTTGTCCTGCAACACCGGCAGCACCGCCGCGAGATCCCACAGGCGCGGCTCGGCCTCCTCTATAACCTGCAGCACGTCGCCCTGTCCGCGCAGCGCCTCGTCGATCGCGGGCTGCAGCACCGGATCGCACAGGCCCGAGAGGTTGCTCGGAGCCCGTAGCGCAGGTCCCGATTCCGACGCGACGGTCGGCGATCCGGGAGTAGTTCCCAGCGGGGTCAACGGCAGACACCCGAAGCGGGACGCAAGAGAGGTCGCCGGGTCTCCTCCGGCGCGCTCCCACCCGACCACCGCATCGACGGTTCCGGCCGACAAGGCGTCGCCGTAGAGATCCTCACCATGCAGCACCCGGATGGAGGCCGCGATGCCCGCCCCTCGCCACAGGTCGGCCACCGTGTTCGCGACCGCGATGGCCGTTCGGTCGTTTTCCGGTGCACCGATCACCAAGGTCAGCTGCTCGTCTCCACGCATCAAGCGGCCCCGCGTCAGGATCTCTGGATCTGCTGGGGCCGTGCGGTCCGGCACCGACTGGTATCCGGCCGCCGCCAATAGGCTCGACGCTTCATCGCGCGCCAGCGCCTCCGGGGCGGTGGGTACATAACCGGGGTCGGAGGGTGCCAATACCTGAGCCCGCGCGGCTTTCGCCGACGACTGACTGCCCGCACCGACGGTCGCGAGCAGGTTCGCGTCGAGCAACCCGAACAGACCCCTGCGTACCCCTACGTCTGCCAGCTGTGCGACCCGGCCGTTGAGCGTCACCGTCAGCACCCGTGGTTGCAGCTCGGTGCCCGTGCGCACGCCCGGGATCACCGACAGCTGAGCGAGCGTCCCGGACCCTCCGTGGAGTCGCGCCACCTGTGTGTCACCAGATCGCATGGAATCGGCCAGCTGCGCCGGCGACCCACCGCGGCGCATGAGAATCTCGTCGGCCACGGCGGGAGGGCCCCAGAATCGGTCGTTGCGCTCGAGCACGATCTCGTCCCTGCCACGGTCGATCGACTTCATGTGGAACAGGCCACCGGACACCGGGATGCTGTCCGACAGTCCCCGCGCGAACCCGCCCGGCGAGTCCTTCACCAGGTGCGACGGCAGCAGGTCGGCGAACAGTTGGCGCCACGCGGGATACGCCGCCGTGAGCTTGACGGTGACGGTCTTGCCGCCGCCGGACGACTCGACATCCTCGATCAACCCGTAGCCGGCGGGGTCGACGACCCCGGGCTGACTGATCATCTGCTGCCACAGGTACCGGAAGTCCTCAGCGGCGATCGGCGCGCCGTCGGACCACTGAGCCTCGTTGCGCAACTGGTAGATGATCGTCGACGGCGCCTCGGGTGTCGGCGGCTCGAGGGTCGCCGACACCAGCACAGACGGGTCGAGCACCCAGTCCGTGATACCCGGGTGCGCCGGGTCGAGCACCGGCCGGAACGGGCTGGGCAGAACAAGCGCACTGACTGCGGAGTTCACGGGCGACTGATCGGCGAGAAGATGCGGGTTGAATCCAGTGCCGACGTTGTCGATCGCGACGACCACTGTGTTCCTGGCGGTCACGGTGGTCGTGGGACTGAGGCTGTCGGTGCTCTCGACGGGGGGCGGCGGATTGGCGGTGCACGCGGCGGCGGTCAGCACCACACCGACCGCAATCGCTGCGGCCGCGCGACGCCCCCCAGCCCCCGCATTCCGGTACAGCGCCACTATCGATCCTCCCCTCCCTGCGAAATCGCACGGCGAGCGGACACCACAGCCGTGCGCGGTGTACAAGGATTCAGCCTCGCACAGCGCACGAGAAAACCGTTACCCACTTCAGAGTGCGGCCTTGTCACGAGCCTTCTGACGCGAACGCTCACGGGCACGCTCGGTGGCGTTCAGGTGCACCTTGCGCACCCGGATCGCCTCGGGCGTGACCTCGACGCACTCATCGCCCGCGCAGAACTCCATGGCCTCCTCGAGGCTCAGGGTGATCGGCTTGGCGAGCGTCTCGATGACGTCGGCGGTCGAGGAACGCATGTTGGTGAGCTTCTTCTCGCGGGTGACGTTGATGTCGAGGTCCTCGGCGCGCGGGTTGATCCCCACGACGTGGCCCTCGTAGGTGTCCGCACCCGGCTCGACGAAGAACGTGCCCCGGTCGGCGAGCTGGATCATCGCGAAGGGCGTCACCGAGCCCGCGCGGTCGGAGACCAACGAACCAGTGTGGCGGGCGCGGATCTCGCCGGCCCACGGCCCGTAGCCGTGGGCGACAGCATTGGCGATGCCGGTGCCGCGGGTCTCGGTGAGGAAGTCGGTCCGGAATCCGATCAGGCCGCGGGCCGGGACGATGAACTCCATCCGCACCCAGCCGGCACCATTGTTGGACATCTGGACCATCTTGCCCTTGCGGTTGGCCAGCAGCTGGGTGATCGCACCGAGGTGCTCCTCTGGCGCGTCGACGGTGAGCTCCTCGAAGGGCTCGTGCACCTTGCCGTCGACCAGCTTGGTGACCACCTGCGGCTTGCCGACGGTCAGCTCGAAGCCCTCGCGGCGCATCTGCTCGACGAGGATGGCCAACGCCAGCTCGCCGCGGCCCTGCACTTCCCACGCATCGGGGCGGCCGATGTCGAGGACGCGCAGCGAGACGTTTCCGACCAGTTCGGAGTCCAGGCGCGCCTTGACCATGCGGGCCGTCAGCCTGTGCCCCTTCACACGGCCGACCAGCGGCGAGGTGTTCGTGCCGATGACCGCGGAGATGGCCGGCTCGTCGACGGTGATCGTCGGCAGCGCGACGGGGTTCTCGGTGTCGGCGAGGGTGTCGCCGATCATGATCTCGGGGATTCCGGCGACGGCGACGATGTCACCGGCGACGGCGACCTCGCCCGGCTCCCGGTTGACGCCGACCGTCTTCAGCAGCTCGGTGATCTTGACGGTCTTGGTGCCGTCGGCGTGCATCCACGCCACGTTCTGGCCCTTGCGGAGCTCGCCGTTGTGGATGCGGACGAGCGCGAGGCGGCCAAGGAAGTCCGACGCGTCGAGGTTGGTGACGTGGGCCTGCAGCGGCGCGGTCGCATCACCCTTCGGCGCCGGGACATGGTCCATCAGCACCTGGAACAGCACGTCGAGGTTCTCGTCAGCCGGAGCCTGACCGTTCTCGGGACGAGTCAGCGACGCGCGGCCCTCACGGCCCGACGCATACAGAACCGGCAGGTCCAGCATCGCCTCGGCGGCCTCGGCGGCGGTGTCGTCGAGGTCGGATGCCAGGTCGAGCAACAGGTCCTGCGTCTCGGTGACGACCTCCTCGATCCGCGCGTCCGGGCGATCCGTCTTGTTCACGACGATGATCACCGGCAGCGACGCCGCGAGCGCTTTGCGCAGGACGAAACGGGTCTGCGGCAGAGGGCCCTCGGATGCGTCGACGAGCAGCACGACGCCGTCGACCATCGACAGGCCGCGCTCGACCTCACCGCCGAAGTCCGCGTGACCGGGGGTGTCGATGACGTTGATGACGGTGACCGAACCGTCCGAGTTGTGGCGGTGGACCGCGGTGTTCTTCGCGAGGATCGTGATGCCCTTCTCGCGTTCGAGGTCACCGGAGTCCATGACGCGGTCGACCAGCTCGGCGCGCTCAGCGAAGGCGCCGGACTGGCGCAGCATGGCGTCGACGAGGGTGGTCTTGCCATGGTCGACGTGCGCGACGATGGCGACGTTACGGAATTTGGTGGTGCTCACGCGGGGCGTTCTCCTGGCTACTGACGGGGACCACGCGAGTTTGGTGTCGCACGGCATTGGGCTGCCGTTGCGCGCATGCGTGATTCCCATTCGCGACCCCAGGGCACCGAACGTCGCGCAGAAGTCACGACATGTGCGCCGAAGGAGGGATGGCGGCCAGCGAACACCCTACCCGCCCGCGGCGGCGGTTCTCACATCGCTGCCCGCGATCACCACCGCCGACCTGCGGATCGTGATGTGGGCCACCGCCTGCGGACGTCCTGTCAGTTATCTCACGGTCGACCCCGGGCCACTGCCCGCGGCCACTGAATGAGGGTACGCTAACCTCACGCGACAACGGACTGGGCGTCGCATTCGGAGGAAGGTCAGGCTCGCCACATGGGCAAGGGGAAGGTGAAGGCCAGCAAGGTGTCTGGCCTCAAGCCCAAGAAGAAGTGCTGCCGGAAGAAGACACGCTGCCTCAAATGCCCGGTCGTGATCATGCGCATGAAGAAGCTCGAGGACGAGGGCGCGACCAAGAAGGAACTGAAAAAGGGGCTCAAGAAGGCTCGCGCGGCCTGAGGATCCGCAGCCTGAGAACCTGAGTCACTCACCGAGGAGTCTGACGAGGTCCGGCAGCCAGTCGCGATCGTTGTCGACGAGCGCGATCTCATGCAGCTCCCGGGCATCGACCCAACACAACGCCGCGTGGTCGAGAGCTCGGGGCGTCCCGCGGAGCAGTTCGGCCCGGTACGCGCGCAGTACCAAGCCGTCGCGCAGGGGCACGTCAGCCCCGACCCGCTCCCCCACTGCCACCTCGACACCCAGTTCCTCGAGCAGTTCGCGATGTACGGCGTCGGCGGGGGTTTCTCCGGGCTCGACCTTGCCGCCCGGCAGTTCCCACAGCCCCGCCAGTTCGGGGGGGCGGGTGCGCTGGGCGAGCAACAGCCGCCCGTCCCGGATCACAGCGGCCGCGACAACCTCGCGGTCGCGGGTCCCCGTGGTCATTGCGGTTCTCTCGACATCGCACCATCATGAGGTATGGCCGAGCTGCTGTCCGACACCGACATCGAAACGGCACTCACGGGTCTGCCGGACTGGCGCCGCGACGGCGCCACTCTGGTCCGGACCGTCGAATCATCGAGCTTCCCGGCCGCGATAGCACTGGTCGACCGGGTCGCGGAAGCCGCGGAGTCAATGAATCACCACCCGGACATGGATATCCGCTGGCGCAGAGTGACCTACACGTTGTCGACGCATTCCGCCGGTGGCATCACGAAATCGGATCTGGAGTTGGCTCGCCGGATCGACGAGCTGGCTGCGTCGGCGTGACGCGGTGCCGGCGACCGGCGTAGGCGACCCAAGCGAAGACGACGAAAGCACCGACGACGTTGACCGCTGCGGCCCACGCGAGCGCGCCCGGGCGTGAAATCGAGTCATCCTCGAACTGCTGGAGAACCCACGGCACGCCGACAACGGTGACCACGAGCCAGCTCGCCGCGACGATACGGGTGCCGAGCTGCCGTCCATATGGTCCGTGCACGAGCCAGATCAGCATAGGGAGCACCCACACCCAGTGGTGCACCCAGGAGATCGGTGATACCAGCAGCCCGAAGAGTTGCACGAGCACCAGGGTGCCCAGCCGGTCCTCGCGGTCGAGTGCACGCCACGCCAGGAAGCCCAGCGCGAAGGCGGCCACGACAGCCGCGATCCATATCGCCCCAGTACCGACGTCATGACCGACGAGGCGACTGAGCGCACCGCGCAGCGACTGGTTCCACGCCGATCCGACGGGTCCGATCCGGTCGGCATCGCCGAACTTGGAAGTGAAGTAGTCGCGAGCCTCGTCGTCGATCACGAGGTAGCTCACGCCGACGGTGCCAGCGAACGCCACGCCCGAGAAGATCGCCGTGCGCCAGCGTCGTTGCGCGAGGAAGTACAGCCCGGTGACCGCTGGTGTGAGCTTGACCCCGGCAAGGACGCCGACGATCCCGCCGGACACCCACCACCTGGTGCTGCGGACCGCGAGCATCGCCCCGAGCACCAGGAACACGTTGACCTGGCCATAGTCGAGCGTCGTCCGCACCGGCTCGCTCCACACGCCGAGCGCGGTCCACAGCATCGCGACATGCCGCCAGCGGGGTTCACGTGCGGATTCGCCCATCAGCAGTTCGAGGCTGATTCGGATCACCCAGTACAGCGCCACGACGGTACCCACCAGCCAGCCGAGGCCGACCACCCCGAACGGCAGGTAGTGCAGTGGCAGGAACACCAAGGCCGCGAACGGCGGATAGGTGAACGGGAGCGGGAAGTCGGGCGTGTCCACCGAGTACGTGAACGCGTACAGGTCACCGTGAAGCAGGGCGGCCGATCCGTCGACGTAGACGTGGAGATCGACGAAATTGGTGCCGTTGGGCGTGAGGATCGTCCACAACAGCCTGGCCAACACCGACAAGGCAAGTATCAGCGGCGCCCACCGGAGGAGCCGGTGGAACGCCATGTGCGCCCGGTCGGCGCGTGAAAGCAGTGGCACTGGCTGGCGTTCTCCCGTGGACATGTGGCTGGACGCACCCAGTGCGGCACAGCGGCGGGAAGGACCAGGTGTCGTGTCAGCCTAACCCGACCCGAACAACCGCTCGAAATTCTCGCCTCATCCGTAACAGTTGCATCAAGGATCATATTTTCCCCATACGTAACGGGATATGGTCACCAGGCGATGGCAGTCACGTCACAGGTTGCATAGACTCCTCGCGACGCTGGTCACTATCGAACCGACGTATGAGTCTGTACACACCGGGGGTCGATCCCTAAAGTGACCGGCGACCGAGTAGGACGCAAAGCCCGCTCTGTGGGCCGATGCTGCACCGCAGTTGTCTGAACGACAAGGATGGGGAAACCGTGATTCGTAACCGAGGAATGCGACGAGCGATTACTGCCTGTGCAGTTGCGGCCGCCGCGGCACTCGCTGTCCCGGCCAACGCGACCGCGCAGCCCACACCCCCCGAGGGCGTCTCGATCGACACGCTGGCAACCCTCGCCCCCGCGATCGTGGGCCTCGTGGCCGACGCGCCGGATCTCAACGACGTCGATGCCCGAGCTGACCTGCTGGCCCAGGCCCGCGAGCTTCTGGAGGGCGCGAACCTGCCGCCGGAGCTGGAGTCCACTCTCGAGAGCATCATCACCTTCCTCGACGGAAGTGGCGGTGGCGGACCGGAGATACCCCAGAACGGCCCTGTGATCGCACAGTTCCTCTACCCGACCATCGGCCAGGGTTGCATCGCTCCGTCGGGCGACTCGGTCGGTACCGCGCTCGCGGTCCCTGGGCCGGCGCAGCTGCCTCCGCCCGGGCCGGGCGCAGGTCAGGCCGGCTTCGTCTTCACGGCGCTCGGCACGGAGCGGGCCGCTGAGAATCAGGGCATGACGGTGACGTGGATCAACATCGACAACGGGCGAAGCGCGACGCAGGACCTCACTACGGAGGCGCGAATCAATCCGGACGGCCCCGCCACGCTCTCGGCGATCGCCGATACCGGTCCGGGCCGTGTCCTCGCCACCATCTCGGGTTCGCTGACCACCGAACCTGAGGGTTCGGAGCCGATCACGTGCAGTTTCCTGCCGACTGTCGGAATGTTCACGGTCGCATAGAACACACGTTTGCCGCGAAGGTCCCGCCGACTATTCGGCGGGACCTTTGCTTTCACCGCTGTCTGCTGTTGTGGACCCATCGGTTCGTGGTAAACCGAGGAATGACCGACAACACGCAGTCGATCCGTTCCTGGAAGTCGCGGCGGTCGATCTTGTCGATTCGTTCGGAGGGCTCGATCCTGTCGATAGGAAGCGTCGGCTCGATCCTGTCGATCGGCAGTATCGGCTCGATCCTGTCGATCGGGTCCATCGGGTCGGCCGCGTCGGCACTGTCGTCGCTGTCGTTTGCAAGTGTCGGATCAGCGATGTCGGGCCTGTCGAGGTGGTCGCTGATGTCCTGGCGCGCGGTGGGACACTCCCCTGAGCAACGTCCGACTCTTGTGGTCGTACCCGACGAACCGGACCTCACCGTGTCGACCACACGACACGTGCAGTCCTAGCCCTCGCAATCTCGCAGGGCAGTCCTGGGTAGTTGTCCCTCCTCGCGCTACGAAGTCTGGCCCTACGGAGTCTGGGGAGTCTGCGTCTGCTGGGCGCCGGCCGAAGAGCTGCCTTCCGAGGAGCCCATGTAGAGGTTTGCAGCGATCGCGTACAGCAGGTTGATGAGAATTTCCACGAGACCCTCCACGTCGTAGTGGTTTTCGGACTGTTTCCACTATCCGAACCGGTTCGCCGGCCGGACCCACACTGCATATCGCAGGAGCATCTCGGCCCGTTTCACCCTCTCACGGGTGCGGTAGCGTTGGGGTGGCATCGTGAAGTCACTCCAAGGAGTCACGGCCATGAGCAAAGAGAAGTGGTGGGTGCTGGGATCCGACTCCGGTTGGTCTCTCGAAGAGCGTCCGAACGGCGATCACGTCGTCATCAGCCAGTCCACGGCTGAGGAACACGTGCTCGCCGGGTACCAATGGATGCACGTCAAACACGACGACGAGGAGACCGGAACCCCCGCTCACGCCCTCAAGGTACTGGGCGAGGGGCCACCGCCGTTCGGGAAGTGGACGGAGTTTCACGGAACGTGAAAGTCAACCGAATCCGGCGAAACGGCGTTCCCGCTCTTTGAGTGAGATTGTCACGAGCGTTCGCCCGCGCGGGGATGACTCGCCCGAGCCGTGAGGACCCCGAGCCGGGAGGGCCTCAGCCCCGAATACCGATGGACGCCCTCGTTGCGGAGGGCGCCCATCCGGTTGGGTAGACGAAGAGTCAGGTCCAGAGCACTGCGATCAGTGTGTTCACGATTGCCAGGCCGCCAACGACATGGGCCAGGTTCGGGTTGCCCTCGCCCCGCTTCTGCCGCGCACGGCCGATCTCGGCGACCGCGACGACGGCCAAGGCGATCAACAGCTTGACGCCGATCTTGGCGTTGTCGTAGTCCTTGTCCAGCGAGGCGATGGACTCCCCCATGCCGACGATCACCAAACCGGACAACAACTGGATTCGCGCGCCCCAGACCATCACCTCACTGATCCGGGGAGCATTCAGAACCGACAGGTAGCCACCGACGATCGCAGCCATGCCCAGCAAATGAACGGCCACGAAGATGTTGTAGAGGACAGACATGGCCTTACCTTAGCTTTGGGCATCTGTTGGACCGACACGCCGACCGGGAACCCGGTCATGGACCGGACATGCAGCGGTTACGACAGAAGGGCTACGACAGGAAGTACGGGTTGCGAGTCGACCACTGCCCGTACTCGGGCTTGAGGATCCAATTGCGGTCGACGCCGATCCCCTCAATCTTCCGCTTGTCGATCTCGAACTGGTGCAGGTGCGCGGCAGGATGCACGTAGCCTGCCGGCGTTCCCCAGTCGTGCTGCCAGAACCACTCGCCCAGGCCCGCGCGCAGACAGCGATCGATGGTCGGCGAGTTCGCATAGACACCGACATTCGAATGCCCCATCACGCTCCTCCAGCCACGCAGATACGGAGCGATCAGGTTGTCGAACTCCCATCCGGACGGATTGTCGTCGATGGATGCGTAGATCGGGCAGTTCTCGGGTCCCCCCGCGGCACGATGCAGCTCGAGGCCGCGGTTTGCATGGCGCACACCGGCGTCGTAGCCGCCGCGCCAGTCCGCTGTTTCTCCCTTGCCGAACTGGTAGCAGGAAACGATCTGGAGCCCGAAGGCTGCCATCGCCGCCGCCTCGCCGAGCTGCATCGGCTTGCCGAGCATCCATTCTGCGCCGGGACGCCGGTCGGAGACATATCGGATGGCACCGACATGTCCAGCCAAGAGAATGCCGAACGGGGACGGCACCCCCGCCGAGTAGTCGACCAGCGTCGCCGGTCCTGCGCTTGCGATCGTCGGGCCCGCGGCTGCGGACAGGCCGGCAGCTGCGGAACCGGCCGCCACGATCTTGAACAGCCCTCGCCTGGAAACCCGCATCGCAACCTCGCATGACCGGGGGACATCCGGCAGTGCCGTCACCGGGAGCCCGCGGGCCCAGTCCGCCCTGCCGCTGTTGGATTCGAGGCCTATTTCACCACAGCCACTCGGGTCCCGTCAGTCACATCGGTGACTCCATGACCGAAGTCGTCAGTCGGACTCGAGGCCGGCGAAGAAGTCGGTCTGCACCGCGACGTCCTCGACCACGCGCGTCGTCGTCCGCACGCCGAGAGCATGCTCCTTGAGAAGGTCGCACAGCCGGTCACCGTCGATGAGGTCGACCGGTGGCGCGCCATCGCGACTGGACTCGGCCCGCGCCTCGCTCGTGAAGGTTCCCGTCGTGATCAGCAGGCCCTTCTCGCCGCGGCCGGCCATCGCGCCGCGCAAGTCGCGCACGGCGCCGACGCCGACGCTGCCACTGGCCCGCTTGCACTGGAAGGCAACGGGAAAGCTCAACAACGAGATCTGGCACATGCCGATGCCGTCGACGCCACCGTCGACCCCGCGAGCGGTGATGGTCGCGCTCGAGAAGCCTGCCTCACGCAACAGACGCTGGATGAGTCGCTCGAAGGCTGTCGACGACATCCGCAGGATCTCCTCGAGCAGTACGGCCCTCCACTCGATCGTGTCGTCGGATTCGCCGTACACCGTGTCCGATTCCGCCTCCGCGGACGAATCCGACGGCGGAAGATCCTGTTCGTCGGGAGCGCTGGCCTTGCGGTTGAGACGTTGCCGTCGCTTGTCGGCAGTGAACGCCGCGAGCAGCGGACGGATGTCGCTCTCGGTCACCTCGCGTCCACGTTTGGTCACACTCCACACCGCTCGACGACTGTTGGCGAGTAGACCCATTCCCTTGAGATACGTACGCGCCCAGGCCAATCGGTACTCGACCTCTGTCCCCGGCCCGGAGCCGTGGAGAATCCCCTGCACCTCGGGTGACCAGCCCTCACGTTCCACGACCGCGCCGTCGAGTTCGTTGTTGGACGCCGATCCACCGAGCGCGATGAGCGCCTGCAGTGTGGGCCACAGCAAATCGGTATACGGGGGGAGCTGGGCGATCAGATCCGCCTGACCGGCGACGTCCCCACCCTGTCGCTCCTGCACCTGCACACCCGCTCCCATCCCACCGTCGGTCGGTGGCCGTTCGACACCGGATTCTCAGCCGACCTGGATGTTATCGGCTGGTCCGTGCGGCATCGAATCTGGTGGCACCGGAATGCGACCAGGCAACTCCGCGTACTCGACCAGAGAGTCCGACGATTCGGGCGCGCCGACCGGCTGTAGCGGCGATACTGGAACAGGAACACGTTCTACTTAGTCGCATGCCGAAAGGACCAGCTCCATGGCCGAGGCCACCTCCGTTCGTCCCCTGTCCGCCGAGACCATCGACACGTGGAACTACGAGGCCGATGTCGTGATCGCCGGCTACGGCGTCGCCGGCGCGAGCGCCGCGGTTGAGGCCGCCCGCGCCGGCGCCGAGGTCCTGGTTCTCGAGCGGGCCGGCGGCTGGGGTGGCGCGGCCTCCCTGGCCGGTGGGTTCATCTACCTGGGTGGCGGAACCGCGCTGCAGAAGGCCCTCGGCTTCGAGGACACACCCGAGAACATGAAGACTTTCATGATGGCGGCCCTCGGCCCGGGCGCCGACGAAGAAAAGATCACCGACTACTGCGAAGGCAGCGTCGACCACTACAACTGGCTGGTCGAATGTGGCGTGCCCTTCAAGGAGAGCTTCTATGGCCAGCCCGGCTGGGAGACCCCTTTCGACGATGGCTTGATGTACTCCGGCGGCGAGAACTCGGCCCCGTTCAGCACGATCGCCACTCCCGCTCCGCGTGGGCACATCCCGCAGATGGCCGACAAGAAGGTCGGCGAGAAGGGCGGCGGCTACATGCTGATGAAGCCCCTCGTCGATACGGCGACCGCACTGGGCGTGCAGGCGCAGTACGACATGCGTGTGCAGACGCTGATCACCGACGCATCCGGGCGCGTCGTGGGCGTGCAGGCAAAGCAGTACGGCAAGGATGTCTTCGTGCGAGCCCGCAAAGGCGTGGTGCTGGCCACCGGCAGCTTCGCGTACAACAAAGAGATGGTCGAGGCGTTCGCGCCGCGGCTGATCGGACGTCCCGCTGCGGCGATCGAGGAGCACGACGGCCGTGCGATCCGCATGGCCCAGGCCCTCGGCGCCGACCTCGCCCACATGGACGCCACCGAGGTCGCGTTCTTCGGTGATCCACAGATGATGGTCCGCGGCATCCTGGTCAACGGACGTGGCCAGCGGTACGTCAACGAGGACACCTACCCGGGCCGCATCGGCCAGCTCACGCTGCTGCAGAACGACAATCAGGCCTACCTGATCATCGACGAGGAGGCCTACGAGGAGGCGAACACCACCCCGACGGCGACGCCCTTCTTCCGGTTCCAGCCCACGTGGGTCGCCGAGACCGTCGAAGAACTCGAGTCGGAGATGGGCCTGCCGGAGGGGACGCTGCAGGCCACCGTCGAGGTCTACAACAAGCACGCGGCCACCGGGCAGGACCCGGTGCTCGGCAAGAAGCCCGAGTGGGTGAAGCCGATCGGCTCGCCCGTGGCCGCGCTCGACCTGCGCAACTTCACCGCCGGCTTCACGCTCGGCGGCCTGCGCACCAACACCGACTCCGAGGTCCTGCACGTCTCGGGCGACCCGATTCCCGGCCTGTTCGCGGCCGGCCGCTGCACCTCGGGCGTGTGTGCGTGGGGCTACGCCAGCGGCACGTCCCTCGGCGACGGCAGTTTCTTCGGTCGTCGCGCGGGTATCAGCGCCGCGAGAGGTTGATTCCGAGGAGATGTGCGGGTACGCCCGGTCGGTCGGGCCGGGCTGACCCCGTCACCGTGGATCAGCATCACCGCAGTCCGCACCAGTTCGCGATCCCCTCCGCCGAGCGCCGGACACCTAGGTCCGATCGCACGACGGAGGAGCCCTCGAGAAGACTGACCGCGATCTCCGCCAACGTGTCTCGCTGCTTCTTCGATCGCACAGAGAGCCGACATCCGGGCATGTCCGACGTTTCGGTCCGGCCTGGCCTCACGGGCTGACCGGCACCGCCGCGCGGGGGGATACTCGTGGAAGACCGCCGCCCTCGGGGCGGAGTTCAGCCGTTTCGGGGATGCACTCATGACCGAGCCCGAGTCCGAGTCCGAGTCCGAGTCCGTCGAGGGGAACACCCTCGTCGTCGATGCGCTCACCGCCAACGGCGTCTCGACGATCTACGGGGTCGTCGGAATCCCGGTCACCGATCTCGCCCGGACCGCGCAGGACCGGGGCGTGCGCTACCTGGGCTTCCGCAACGAGCAGGCCGCCGGTCATGCGGCCGCGGCCGCGGGCTATCTCACCGGGCGCCCCGGCATCTGCCTGACGGTGTCGGCGCCAGGCTTTCTCAACGGTCTGGTGGCGCTCGCGAACGCGACCGTCAACTGCTTCCCAATGATCCAGATCAGCGGATCGAGTGACCGCGCGATCGTCGACCTCGAGCAGGGCGACTACGAGGAACTCGACCAGGTGGCCACGGCACGCCCGTTCACGAAGGCCGCATACCGCGTCGACTCCCCCGAGCTGATCGGCGTGGGGGTGGGCCGGGCGATCCGCGCCGCTGTCTCCGGTCGGCCCGGCGGCGTGTACCTCGATCTGCCGGCCAACGTCCTGAGCGCGTCTGCTGTACGCACGCCGCCGCCACAGATTGTCGATCCTTCCCCGCGCCAGATTCCGGCACCCGAATCGGTCGACCGGGCGGTTGCCTTGCTCGAGCAGGCACGACGCCCGCTGATCGTTCTCGGGAAGGGAGCGGCGTACGCGCGCGCCGACGCCGTGATACGCGAGCTCGTCGAGGCAACGGGTGCGCCGTTCCTGCCGATGTCGATGGCGAAAGGGCTTCTGCCCGACGACCATCCCCAGTCGGCGGCGGCCGCACGATCGCTGGTGTTGGCTCGCGCCGACGTCGTGGTCCTGATCGGTGCGCGCCTGAACTGGCTGCTCGACCACGGGCGACCACCGCGGTGGTCGGCGGATGCGCGTTTCATCCAACTCGACATCTTCGCAACCGAGTTCGACAGCAACCGCCCGATCGAGGCACCGGTACTCGGGGACATCGCTTCGTCCGTTGCCGCACTGCTCGCGGCGATCCGCCGGAGCCGTATCGCCCCGGTGCCCGAGTGGCGGGAGCAGATCGAGGCAAGCAAGCGAGCGAACATCAAGAGAATGGACGCGCAGCTGCACGCGGACGTGCACCCGATGGACTTCGCGGTCGCGCTGCGCGCGATCCGAGACGTCCTCGACGACCACCGTGACGCGATCGTCGTCAGCGAGGGCGCGAACACCCTCGACAGCGCGCGCAACATCATTCCGATCTACGCACCCCGGCATCGGCTCGACGCGGGGACCTGGGGCGTGATGGGCGTCGGCCTCGGGTACGCGATCGCCGCAGCCGTGGAGACGGGCGAGCCCGTCGTCGCGATCGAGGGAGACAGCGCGTTCGGCTTCAGCGGCATGGAGATCGAGACGATCTGCAGGTACAAACTGCCGGTCGTCGTGATCGTGTTCAACAACGGCGGGGTCTATCGCGGCGACGAGGTCAACGCCCACTCCGACGACCCGGCACCGACGGTGCTGCTGCACTCGAGTCGGTACGACACGTTGATCGAGGCTTTCGGTGGCATCGGATACCACGCCGAGACGCCGGCCCAGGTGGCGGCGGCGCTCCGGTCGGCACTCACCACCGCGGCCCCGGCGCTGATCGACTGCGTGATCGACCCGGCCGTCGGCACCGAAAGCGGCCATCTGCAGATGCTGAATCGACCGGCCCGCGAGGAGGAACCATGACGGAACGCGATCCCGGTGGATACCTCGATCCCACCAAACCGCAAGCACTCGAGGGAATTACGGTCGTCGACTTCACCCGGGTGCTCGCCGGACCGACCTGCACCCGAATGCTCGCCGACGCGGGCGCCCGGGTCATCAAGATCGAACGACCGGGCGTCGGTGACGACACCCGTCAGATGGGCCCGTTCGCCGACGACGGCAGCTCCGAGTACTACAGGCTGGCGAATGTCGGCAAGGAGAGCATCGCGGTGGACCTGAAGGATCCGGACGACATGGCACTGGTGCGGTCGATGATCAAGCACGCCGACGTGGTGGTCGAGAACTTCCGCCCGGGAGTGATGGCCGGGCTCGGCCTTGCGCCTGATGACCTCGTCGCGCAGCATCCCCGGCTGATCGTGTGCTCGATCTCCGGGTTCGGCCAGTACGGCCCGATGCATGAGGAACCGGCCTACGACACGGTTGTCCAAGCGCTGGCGGGAATCATGGACGCCACCGGTTGGCCGGATGATCGCCCGACGAGGGTCGGCACGTCGATCTCGGACATCGCCGGCGGGGTCATGGGCTACTGCGGCATCGTCACCGCCCTCGTCGCGAGGGAACGTACCGGCCGCGGAACGACGGTCGACATCGCGATGCTCGACAGCACCTTTGTCTTGATGCAACAGTGCCTGATGGACGTTCTCGGGCGCCGTGTCCGCCCAACGCGCCTGGGTAACCGGCACCCGTTCATGTATCCGTTCGACACTTTCGAATGCAGCGATCGACCGATCGCGATCGCCGTCGGCAACGACCGTCTGTTCGAAACCTTGTGCAATGCAATGGGCCTGACACACCTACCGGCCGACGCACGGTTCGCCACCAACGTCGACCGGTGTGCCAACCATGTCGAACTGAAGACAGCGATGGAGAAGGTGCTGCGCACCGACACCTGCGAACGCTGGCGCGGCCGCCTGGTCGATGCGGGCGTGCCGGTCGGAATGGTCCTCAACATCGAGGACACCTGCAAACTCGACCAGATCGCGGTACGCGGCATGATCAAGAACGTTGGCGGGTTCGACGTTACGGGAACACCGCTCAAGTTCGGCACGTGGGATTCGGTCGGCGCGACGATTCCATCTCCGGACCTGGACGACTGCGGGGAGCTGCTCCGGCGGGAGTTCGCACCCCGCCCCGATGCGTGACACCGGTGGACGAAGTCGCGACACATTTCCATAACTCTTGTTTGACAGCTGCAATCGCCGAGTCGACAGTGGCGGATATGGCACCGATCGACCCGCTGGTTTCGGAAGTCCGAGAATTCAACCGCTTCTACACGCGGGCTGTAGGGCTGGAGCCACTCGCACCGGAAAGCTCTCCGTTCAGCCTCACCGAAGCATGTGTTCTGGACGAACTCGCAAGTCACGGCAGCGTGCCGGTAGCCGACCTCAGCCGTGAGCTGGGACAGGATGCTGGATCCCTCGGCAAAGTGCTCTCCCAGTTCGCCGACGCCGGACTCGTCGGCAGCGAGGCGCCGGTCACCGAAAGTCTTGGCCAACGCGTCTTCCTGACGCAGCACGGTCGTGATGCCTTCACGGAGCTCGACACTGCGCGGGATCGCGCAACCGATGCCTTGTTGTCCTCCCTCGGACGGACACAGCGCCGGGAACTCGTCGAGGCGATGGCGCGGATCCGCCGTGCGCTGGGCAAGCAGGTCCGGTCTGCGGATCTCGTACTCCGTGCGCCGGATCCTGGCGATCTGGGCTGGGTCATCGAGCAGCACGGTTCCATCTACGCCCGCGAGTACCAGTGGGACGCAACGCTGGAGGTGACCGTGACCAAGATCGTCGCCGACTTCGCTGAGCGCAACGGCAGTCGCGAAGCGGCGTGGATCGCCGAGCTGGACGGCGAACGGATCGGCTGCGTGTTCTGCGTCGCGACCGATCAGGCAGCCACCGCTCAGCTGCGCCTACTGTTCGTCGACCCGTCGGCCCGCAATATGGGGGTGGGCACTCGGTTGGTGGACGAGAGCCTACGTTTCGCCAAGCAATCCGACTACAACCGGATCATGTTGTGGACCATCGAGGTACTTACTGCCGCGCGACGGATCTACGCGAAGTCTGGATTCCGAATCGACCACCGAGAGCCCGAATACCACTTCGGACAGGACCTCGTCAGCGAGTACTGGTCGCGGGCCCTCTGACCTCGGGTCACCCCAGCGACGCGTGCCAGACGAGTGCGGCGGCGAGCGCACCGGCGCCGTTGAGTGACCAGTGCAGCGCGATCGGCGCCAGCAGGCTCCCACTGCGGCGGCGAAGCCACGTGAAGACGAAACCGGCGACTGCGGTCGCGGCGACGGCACCAGCGATGCCGAGCGCCTGCCCGAGCGGTCCTCCGCCCAGGATCTCCGTCAGGCCACGGTTGCCCGTTGTAAGACCCATCGACGACACGATGTGCCACAGGCCGAAGAGCAGCGAGCCTGCCGCGAACACGCCACGGACGCCGGAGACGCGCGACAAAGTCCCGTGTAGTACGCCCCGGAAGGCGAGTTCCTCAGGGATCACCGTCTGGAGCGGGATGACGATCATCGACGCGACGAGCGCACCGGAGATGGTGGCGTAGCGATCGGCCATGAAGAACGGGCGCGTGATGGGGAGGGCGATGCCGATCCCGATGACGGCAAGCACGAGGCCTATGGATGCCAGGGAGTAGAGCGTGCCCTTGCGCCAGTGCCGTGGGGACAGCCCCAACTCCGACCAAGCGAGTCCTCGACGACGGCTCAACATGACGAGGGTGGCGGCGGCGATGGGGACCGTCGCGATGCTCGCCCAGACGGTCGTGAAGTGCGCGATCAGGTTGGTCGCAACCAGCACAACCACCACCACGGCCACGTCCAGCCAAGCGTGCCACACGCGAATCCGGTGAATACCCGTCGAGGATCCGGCTCCCGCGGTCTGAGTGGCAAGGATCATGCGCTGAGCAGCTCCAGTTCTCTGCGATCCACCCGGTACCGAGAGAACCACTGATCGTAACCTGTCCGTTATTTCCAGCGAGCGTACGCCTGCCCAACGAGGGACGTGCGGTGAGCTTGCACACACACGCGGCGACAACCGACGAGACAACCGACGACTTCAGCGTGCCACGGGAACGTCACCGAATCAGTCACTCCTCGCCCCCACTTGGAACGCAATTGATTGACGAGCATCCCGAAGAAGCTGCCCCGAATTCAGCAGTACCCGTTGTTGGTTCGACGATTCACCGCCGCACCTCAACCCCCGGAACAAACTGTCGTCGTGACGCTCCGGCGGACAGGGGTGCCCGGAGCCGCGACGCGCCCGGTCGATAACGTGAGTGGGTGCACAGACTCGCAGGTTGCGTGCGACGGCTCTAGTCGTGGCTGCAGTGGCCGGAGATGCGCACCCGCCGACGGATCCTCACTCAGGGTAAATGACCTGGCAACGCAGCGATTCGACGACCCACGGGCGCCGCCCAACCGCACTAGGGAGAGATGATGGCCGAATTCCTCTATGAGGACCTGCTGCCGATCGGTGAAGACCCCACCGAGTACCGACTGCTCACCACGGAGGGGGTGTCCGCCGTCGAAGGGCCCGACGGACGCACCTTCCTGAAGGTCGAACCCGAGGCCATGCGCCTGCTCACCGAGACGGCGCTCCACGACATCTCCCACTATCTGCGCACCGACCACCTCGAGCAGGTCGCGAGCATCCTCGACGATCCCGAGGCCTCCGACAACGACAAGTTCGTCGCGCTGGACCTGTTGAAGAACGCGAACATCGCCGCGGCCGGCGTGCTGCCGATGTGCCAGGACACCGGCACCGCCATCGTGATGGGCAAGCGCGGACAGCAGGTGCTCACCCCGGGCGACGACGAGGAGTCGATCGCTCGCGGCGTGTACGACGCGTACACCAGGCTGAACCTGCGCTACTCACAGAACGCTCCCCTCACCATGTGGGAGGAGAAGAACACCGGCAACAACCTGCCTGCGCAGATCGAGCTGTACGCGGACACTGCGAAGGGCCACGAGAACTCCTACAAGTTCCTGTTCATGGCCAAGGGCGGAGGATCGGCCAACAAGTCGTACCTGTACCAGGAGACCAAGGCCATCCTGAACCCGGATTCGATGATGCAGTTCCTCGAGGCGAAGATTCGTTCGCTCGGTACCGCGGCCTGCCCGCCGTACCACCTGGCGATCGTCGTCGGCGGCACCTCCGCGGAGTTCGCGCTCAAGACCGCGAAGTACGCGTCGGCGCACTACCTGGACGAGCTGCCCACCGAGGGCGCGATCACCGGCCGAGGCTTCCGCGACCTCGAGCTGGAGAAGCAGGTCTTCGAACTCACCCAGAAGATCGGCATCGGTGCACAGTTCGGTGGCAAGTACTTCTGCCACGACGTGCGTGTTATCCGTCTCCCCCGTCACGGTGCATCGCTGCCTGTCGCGATCGCCGTCTCGTGCTCTGCAGACCGCCAGGCCAAGGCGAAGATCACGCCCGAGGGCGTCTTCCTCGAGCAGTTGGAGTTCAACCCCGGTCGGTTCCTGCCGGAGGTCACAGATGCCCAGCTCGACTCGGAGACCGACGGCGTCTCGGGCACCGGCAAGGGCGCCGCCGTCAAGGTCGACCTCACCAAGCCGATGCCGGAAATCCTGGCCGAGCTGTCCAAGCACCCGGTCAAGACCCGCCTGTCACTGACCGGCCCGCTGGTTGTCGCCCGCGATATCGCGCACGCGAAGATCAAGGAGCGCTTGGACGCCGGCGAGGACATGCCGGCGTACCTGAAGAACCACCCTGTCTACTACGCCGGCCCGGCCAAGACCCCGGACGGGATGGCGTCGGGCTCGTTCGGCCCCACCACAGCCGGCCGCATGGACTCGTACGTCGAGCAGTTCCAGGCCGCCGGCGGGTCGATGATCATGCTGGCCAAGGGAAACCGCTCCAAGCAGGTGACCGACGCGTGCGCCACGCACGGCGGCTTCTATCTCGGTTCCATCGGTGGCCCAGCGGCTCGTCTGGCCTTGGACTGCATCAAGAAGGTCGAGGTCATCGAGTACCCCGAGCTCGGCATGGAGGCAGTCTGGAAGATCGAGGTCGAGGACTTCCCGGCGTTCATCGTCGTCGACGACAAGGGCAACGACTTCTTCGCTCACACCGGCGAGGTCACCTTGACTGTCGGCAAACGCCCCGGCTTGTGAGCTGACGCGCGCATCTCCCCGAAACTCGAAGGCCCGGTAGAGCATTCACTCCGCCGGGCCTTCGGCTTGGTTCACAGCACGAACGGAACGAGCCGCTTCGTCCGGCGCATGTACTGGCGGTACGGCTCGCCCAACCCGTCCACGAGCACCCGCTCCTCGTATGAGATGCGGACGACGTAGGCGGCCGCGAGCGCGAGCACGGTCAGCGGCGAAAGCCAATTCGTATATGCGACAGTGAACCCAAGCGCGCACACCAATGCGCCCGTGTACGACGGGTGCCGAATATGACTGTAGAGACCGGTGTCGACGACCCGCTGCCCCGGCACCGTCTGTACCCAGAACGTGAACGACGCCCCCAGTTCGTGGACCGCTCTGAGCCGCAACGCCTGTCCCACGAAAGCCATGGCCAGACCACCCCAGAAATACCACCAAGCGTCGTCGGTGATCACAGTCTTCGAGGACAGGACGGCCACCGCCCCGCCGCCCAGATAGACGGTCACGAGCCCGAGCCCGACGGCGACGCTCGTCCGCAAGTCCCGAGTCGAGCCGGCACTCCTATGAGTGCACCCGATCCGGAACTCGAGGAGCAGCACTGCCAGAAACGCCGCGACGAGCATCACCGCCGCAACCGAGTCGGTCGCGAACAAAGGCATCGCCGATGCGGCGTCACCCACCAGCCATCACCTCGACCTTGCGCACCTGTGTGGCTTCCTCCATGTTCCGAGTGTGTCCCGGCGTCGAAGCGCACACGGCAGGAATGGGCTATGTCGTGTCCTCAGTCCGATACCACGCCAGCCTCGACCGCGGCCGCGCGGTACGCCTCGGCGAGCGAGTCGACGGTGTCGTGGGCGTTGAGGCCGCTCGGGTTGGGAACCACCCACAACTCAGCACCCTCGAACTCCTCAGGCTGGCGTCCCTTCGAGGCCTTTCGAGCTCCGAACGCCGCCCGATAGGCGGTGATACCGGCTACCGCGACGACGCGGGGGCGCAGCTCCGCAACCAGGACACGCAGCCTCGCGCCACCTGCGCGGAGCTCGGCGGGCGTCAGCTCGTCGGCCCGAGCAGTCGCGCGCGGGACGAGATTCGTGATGCCGACGCCACGGGACACCAGCAGACCCCGGTCCGCGGCCGACATTCCGGCGGTGGGGTCGATCGGCCGGTCGATGATCCCGGCGCGCTGTAGGGCCGGATAGAAGCGGTTCCCGGGACGCGCGAAGTGCGCACCGGTCGCGGCCGTCCACAATCCGGGGTTGACGCCGACGAACAACAGCCGGCAGTCCGGACCGATCAGGTCCGGAACCTCCGCGTCCCGGAATGACTCGAGTTCGGCACGGCTGAATCCCATGTGACCAGCGAACCGCACCGGTCGCGCACCGATCAAACCCGTCAGTGCCCGTTCAAGAGGACGAGCCCCTCACCTCGCTGGCACGTCGATGTGAGCCGCTCCCGAACATTTGGATGAATGTCCAAATTCCACCGTCAAGTCCCTTCTGTCCATCCACTGTGTGCGCTATATTTCGATCGCGTAACGTTCGGCCGGCCCCGCCCGTGAAAGGTCACGATGAACCTCAACCTTGACTCGCTGTCCCCCTTGCTGCTCGCTGTGCTGTTCGGACCCAGGGTTGTCGACACCTTCCTGGACTTCGGCAGCACGTTCGAATTCAGCTGAGCCCCAAGGCTCGGTCACGACCGAACGCCCCGGGACCCGGCCCGGGGTGTTCTCGTCTTTCTGCAGCCCTTAAGTACCCTTGACGTTGACAATCTGTCGTAGTTCGTGGCGGACCTCCACGAGATCCCCGGCGTCGTCCATCACGACATCGATGTCCTTGTACGCGTCCGGAATCTCGTCGACCCACGCGGCTCCGTGGCGGTATTCGATCCCCCGCATCCGCTCGGCCAGGTCGCCGACCGTGAAGCGCCGACGTGCCTCCGAGCGAGAAAACCGGCGTCCGGCCCCATGCGGAGCCGAGCACAGTCCCGACTTGCTGCCCTTGCCGACCACGACGTACGAGCGCGTTCCCATAGATCCGGGGATCACCGCCGCGACACCCTCGTGAGCGTCGACGGCACCCTTTCGGGTGAGCCAGACCGTCTCTCCGTAGTGCTCCTCCTGCTCGGTGTAGTTGTGGTGGCAGTTGATCCTCTCCGCTTCCCGGACCGGCGCGCCGATCCACTCACCGAACACCGCAGCGAAGCGGTCCATCATCTCGGCCCTATTGAGGTAGGCGAAGCGCTGCGCCCACCGCAACTCCCGGATGTAGTCCCCGAACTCAGGTGTGTCCTCCGCGAGGTAGGCGAGATCCCGGTTCGGCAACTTGATATGCCACCTGCGGCACCGATCCTGTGCGATCTTGATGTGCTTCTGTGCGATCTTGTTCCCGACTCCCCGGCTGCCGGAATGGAGGAACAACCACACGCGGTCCTGCTCGTCCAAACACAACTCGATGAAGTGGTTCCCGCCGCCGAGGGAGCCCAACTGCTGGCGCCAGCGCGGGGAGTGTGACAGATCGACGCCTTCCGCCGACGCCCGGTCCTCCAGCTCGGCGATCTTGTTCTTTGCGAACCACTCTCCGAGGGACGTGGCAGCGTTGTAGTGGCCGGGAGACAAGGGGATCGCGGCCTCGATCCTCGTGCGCAGCGTGTGGAGTGCCCGACCGGCGTTCCGAGCGCGCTCGACGTCGCCAGCGTCGAACTGGGTTCGGGTAGCGATCATTCCGCATCCGATGTCGACCCCGACGGCAGCGGGTATCACCGCGCCGCGGGTGGGGATCACCGTTCCAACAGCCGCTCCCTTTCCCAGGTGCGCATCCGGCATCAGCGCCACGTGGGGGTAGACGAACGACATGGAGGCGGTCTCAGATGCCTGCGCCAGGGTGCCGCCGTCGATCTCGCTCGCCCAGCTCAACAGCTTGCGGCCGGTCCTGGTGGGTGTCACTGTCCTCTCCGATCGGTGTGCTTACTTCAGGTGTACAACCGCGCGACGCAGGCATTCAAGTCGTGCCGAACCCGCTCGACCTTCAGCCCTGGCGACACCGTTTCTCGGTACGGACCCCCCAGGGGGCATGTTCTTGCCGGACGCCGAAAGCGAACACGCGAGGGTCGTACACATGTAGGTACCCACCCAGTCGCCTGCCCCGCCTGCCCGTTCGGACTCCCCTACCCTGCTCGCAGTCAACGCGACCGTACGCCCGGTTACAGCGTCACACAACGTGTTTTAGGAGTTGGACAGCCGGGCCCGCACACCAGCGGTGGCCCCCGACTACTCGGGATTGGCAGGTCCGGGTGAGTCGAGGACACCGCGCCCGTACCAGCGGCAGATCTCGAGCGCCGAGATCAGGCTGTAGTGATCAGTCCGGTCGATCACGTGTCCGAACTCCTCGATGATCTGGTGAATGCGGTACCGAACCGTGTTGCGGTGCAGAGACATCAACTCTGCGGTCGCGGCCAGGCTGCGATGGCAGCGCAGGTAGATTCGCAGGGTCTCGCGGAGCTCCTCTGAGCGGACCGTGTCGACCGCGAGCGCCCCGAGTACCTCAGCGACGAATGCCTTCACGTCGCCGATATCGTCCGCGAGCATCGCGATCGGCGCAATATCGTTGTAGGTGAGCACCTTCGGTGGCTTCGGCATTGCCGATGCTGCTAGTGACCGCAGACGGCTTGCTTGCTGGTACGTCTTCTGGAATCCCCGAGTCCCCGGGACCGGTAGGCCCACCACCACTTGCATCGGCATAACTGACGAACCGACAGTCTCCCTGAGCTGTTCGACGAACCCGACGGGCACTTGATCGAACGAAATCCACACGCACAGACAGGATTCTCCGGTCGGAATCGAGATCGTCGAGTTGTGCGGTGATATCGATTCGATGAGCTGGCGTGCCTGTTCGAGCGAGTCCGACTCACCGGGACCGGGAGGCGGAACCGAGATGTCGATAGCCATGTGCGTGCCGGACAGGTCGTATGCGAGAGCCTTCTGCGCCTCGGTTACGTCCTCCGCGGTACCGTCCAGCAGACGCCTCACCAGATGTTGGGTTAGTCCGCTCCGGCTCGAGATCCACCGTTCACGTTCGGCTTCGTAGGCCCGTGCCACTTCTTCGCAAATGTGGTCGATGAACGCCGCCAGCTTGCCGACGACGATCCGCAAGGCGGTGAGGTCGTCGATGTCCTCCGACTCGCTGGCCGAGTCGAGACACAACGCCGTGAACCTCGCCTGGCCAATCCTGTACGCGCGCAGGAGCGCGGACAGGGAAACATCCTTGCGGGCCAGTTCCTTTGCGAAAGCTAGCGCTCCCGGAGGCGCCGGTGCAACCGAGGGATCTCCACCGTCTTGCAGAGACGCGATGAAGACGACCGTGTTCTCCGCGATGCTGGCGTATAGAAGAGTGCGCTGGTCATGGTCGCGCACCAGATCCGGAACCCCTCTCGCGGTCGCATCGAACAAGTAGGCGATGAACTCCTCGCGGTGAGGCAAGATGGACGCGGCGATGCGTGCGGCCGCCGCCTCGTCTCCCGGCTCCCAATCGACGAAAATCGAAGTCATCGGTCGCTTGTGACCCTCGCGAGCGCGGACAGGGCGGCGTTGTGACCGCACATTCCGTGCACGCCGGCGCCCGGTGGCGTCGATGCCGAGCACATGAACACGCCTGGGATTCCGACGTAGTACGGATTGGTGGTGATGCGCGGGCGCATCACCACCTGAGTTGCCGTGTTCGCTCCGCCGATGATGTCGCCGCCGACGAGATTCGAATTGTGTCGCTCGAGATCGCCCGGGCTGCGGGTGTGCAGACCGACGATGCGGTCACGCGTGCCCGGTGCGAATCGTTCGAGTTGCGCGATGATCGCCTCCGTTGCATCGCCGGTGTAGCCGTGTGGTACGTGCGCATAGGCGTAGACCGGGTGGACGTCACCGACAGAGCGCTGCCGATCGGCAAGGTACTGCTGTGCGACGAGCACGAACGGACGTTCCGGCATGTGACCGTTGTTGATCAAGTGTTCAGCAACTGCAACCTCGGAGGCAGATCCGCACACGTGAACGGTGCCGGCGCGACCACTGAACTCGTCACGCCACGGCACTCCGCCCTCAACGGCTAGATCTACCTTGAACGCGGCAGGACCCCGACGAAACCGCCGGTAGGCGCGCTGCACCGACGTTGGAAGCTCGTCCCCGGCCAGATCTGCGACCGCTCCCGGTTCCAAATCGAGCATCACGATGTCGGCGGAGCGAATCTCGTTCAGAGACCGCACCCGGTTCCCTGTCTCGATTCGGCCGCCCAGTCCGGTGAGCACCTTCGCCAGAGCCTCGGCCAACCGGATGGAACCGCCTCTGACGACCGGCCAGCCGTAGCGGTGACTGATCGCCGTGAACATGAGCGCGAATGCAGAGGTCGCTGGTCGACTGAGTGGGCGCCACCCGTGAGCGGCATTGCCTGCGAACAGGGCGGCTGCTTCCTCGGTCCGCCAGATGCGTCCCAACACATCTGCAGGAAGCAGAGCGGCCGAACCGAACCGTGCCAGACGCACGGGATGCCGCGGTAGGTGCAGCAGCGGTCGCAGGACCTCACCCGCCAGTTCGTCGAACCCCCTCGCCAGAGGGCCGAACAGCCTGCGCCATCGCGCCGCGTCCGGGCCGAGGTGCATGGTGGTCGCGTCCAGCGACGCAAGCATCGCGCCGGCACGACCACCGTCGAGAGGGTGAGCGAGATCCACCTCGGGCCAACCCCACTCCACCCCGTGCGCGGGAAGGTCCAGGCTGCGGAAGAACGGGGACGCGAGCCCGATGGGATGCACTGCGGCCCCATCGTCGTGCAACAGCCCGGGGAGGATGCGCTCGGTGGAGCTGGTCCCGCCGCCGATGGTCTCCGCGGCTTCGAGCACCGTCACCTCGATCCCCCGCTGGGCGAGCGTGATAGCCGCGGCGAGACCGTTCGGACCCGCCCCGACCACTACCGCCGTCGTCATCGTTTCGACGAATCCTTCTGGACACTTGCCGACCAACCAGAGGAGTTTTCCTCGGTCCGTGTCGAGGTTACGGGAACTGGACCCGACTCGAGCCACGGCTGCGGCGTGATGATGTCGGACAACTTGACATAGCCACGTTCGATCTCGCCGAGGGCGAGGTCGTACACGCGGTACTCCTGTCGCGCGACATGGATCGGCTGGGACTCGACGTAGGCAACGATGACTTCACCCGGAGCGAACCCACACCGCTCCTGGATGGCCCGCATGAACTGCTCATTGTGTACGTGCCCGTCACCGAACTGCCAACCGAGGAGCGCACCAGCGACGAGCTCGCCCTCTCGGATGTCGTAGTTGTCGTATGAGTCGACGTTTCGTCCGATCAGCGTGCTGAGGGCGCGGCCCTGGCTGTGCAACGAACGCCAAGCCACGGTCTTCTGCAGGAGGATCTCCCCGACCTCACGGCCGTACAGCGGAGTGAGCTGGTCGATCTGGGTGGGGGCCGCCTTGACGATGTGAGTGTTCAGGCGAGATTCAGTGCCCTTGCGGAACGCCCATTGAGTTGTTGCCCAGTTGCCTGCGTAGTACCGCATCGAAGGGAGGAACGAGATTTTGTCCGGCCGAAAGTTGCCGAGGATCGGGAATAGGAACAATCCACCAACGAGCAGT
The DNA here is from genome assembly GCF_004011825.1 of Rhodococcus xishaensis. Taxonomy (GTDB): domain Bacteria; phylum Actinomycetota; class Actinomycetes; order Mycobacteriales; family Mycobacteriaceae; genus Prescottella; species Prescottella xishaensis. The sequence continues at coordinate 293,719 of NZ_RKLO01000003.1, forward strand.
GCGAGCAACAGCGGAGAAACGGCGGTGACACCGAACTCGGGCGGCATGTGAAGGCCGAACAACCAAACCGCGCTGAAGCAGTAGAAGATGTTCCACTCCAAGGGAACCGCCAGCGGGAACATCGAGGCGATCACCAAATGGAAGAACACGATTCCAGCGATCGTGACAAGTGTGAGCGTCCGGTTCGTCGAGAACAGCAGGATCACCGGGACGGCGAATTCGATTACGGTGCCCTGATGCGCCACCACGGCGGCAAGCTTCGAGGGTCGGAGGTCGTCGGGGAAGTTCCGGTACAGCTTGCGCTTCAGCCGCGGCGACCGAAGCCACGGGGCGTTACTGAGCATCGCCGTAACCACGAAGCTGAAGTGCCGTCCGAGCTTGGAGAACGCTGCCCAGAACCAAACCGTGCACACGATGAGCTTGAGCGCGACGATCATGTCGACGTAAGGCAGGACGGCAAAGAATACCGCGGCCACCCAATACTGCTCGCTCCGCGCAATCAGAAAGACGATCTTGTCCCGGAGGCCGATGACCACGAGCATCACGATCAACGGCCACAGCAGTCGAGGGTCGAGGAGTCCGACGCTATCCGCCGGCTGCCCCTCTTTGGTGACCCCGTCAGACAGAAGGAGGATCACCAGGTTGGCGACGATGCCAAGGTACAGCGCTACATCGAACCAGGTTCGGGCCGATCCCCGCGTGAACGGGACCTTTCCGGGCCACGGCGGCATTCGAAGTGTCTTCGGACGCGCGAAATGCAGCATGCCGCCGATCGGCGGCGTGAACCGGAAAGCAAGCGGACCGGAAGACGCACCCAGGCCGAGAACCTCGAACAGCATCGTCCACAACAGCATCTTCTGGTAGAAGATCGGCTCTGTCCAGAATGAGGCGACATCCCAGAACCCACCGAATCCAGAGGTGAAGCTGGCGAACACGACACCGAGGAAGACGTACAACGCGATCTTCACCACGTAGAGCAGGGGGATGGCCCAAGGTGTACCGAAGCCGTACTCAGCCCAGTGCTGCGACAGGATCTTCATCCGCTCGAGGTGCGGTTTCTTCTCGAAGGTTTCGAGATCGACGTCCGGCAGGTCCGGTTTGGTGAAACTCATAGCAATCCTTGGCTGGGGTGGAATCCGGCTGTTGAACCGAACACGGTTTGGTCTGGGGCCGGATTCTGAACGGAGACAGGTCTGTTCGCGCCGACCGAGGCTTCCGACTCGCAAGCATCGAGACACCGAGACACGAGCCGGGGCGGGGCGGGCATCCTCGATTCGAGCTGCGAAGGAGCTTCGTCAGAACCCTATGGAGAGGGTGTGACCTACGCCATATGCCGTCAGATCAGAGTTGTCGATCCGCCTTGTGCGGGGAGCACAAGCGAGCCGATGCACCGCACCTAGCCTTGCGCGCCGCGTACAGCCCGGTCCAGCAGGGATGAGCCGCTGGGGCTACGAATTCGGTGTCACTTGGAACCTGCGCATCATGTCGTAGTCCTCATGAGTCACGATGTGGCAATGCCAGACGTAGTCACCCGGCCTATCGAAATGGGCGACAAGACGGGTGACCTGTCCAGGAAGCGCCAGCACGGTGTCCTTTCGGCCCTGCTCGTTGGGCTGAGGAGGAATCGGGTCGCCGTTCAAACCGTGAAAATCGAGGGTCGCCCCCTGGAAGGTGCGTTCTGGATCATTCATGAATTGCTGAGTCCGGAAGGCAAGGTCGCCATCGAATTCTTGACGGTTCACCACTTCGAACTGGACCTGATGAATATGGATCGGGTGCCCCGCTGCCGTAGTGTTGTAGATCTCCCAGATCTCGGTAGACCCCTGGGGTATAACCTCGGTAATTTCATCCATGTAGAACAACGAACCCGACTCCATAGTCCCCATCAGCACCAGAGTCCTACCGATGTCGTCGCGCAGGTTGAACAACACGAGTTGTCTGACCGTCCGAGGATTGGCTAGGACCTCGAGCGGTTCACGCAGCGGGACCGATGGACCGAAATTCTCGGCCTGCAGGGTAGGCCCTGTCGCCTCCTCGCCGATATCGAAACGCATTACCAAACCGGTTGATTCAGGATCGGCGATGGGGGCGAGCCCGTCCGAACCATCGATAAGGGCCAGACCGCCGCCCCGGTTGTAGACCAGTCTTGTGGAGCCGGCGGGGTCGGCGGGCTCCACGAAACCGCGAAAGGGCGATTCCGGCCCAAGATTCTTCAGGACTACCTGCTCGCCGGCGTGATCGGTGAAGTCGACAACGATGTCCATGCGCTCTGCCGGCGCCACAACCAGCTGCGTGAGGCGAACCGGCTGGTTCAAGAAACCCCCATCGGTCCCGATCTGGAAGAAATCCATGCCGTTGTCGAACTCGAGAACGTAGCTGCGAGAACTGGAACCGTTCAGCAGTCGCAGGCGGTACCTGTTCGGCTCCAGATCGACCTTCGGCCAGGCCATCCCGTTCACGAGAATGTGGGTTCCGAAGAATTCGTCGAGTACCGTCGGATCCGGCCAGTTGTTCGCGATCTCCTTCCTGATGATGGGATTGATGGGCTCACCGTGCCGACCCGGGTAGTACAGATTTCCGGCTTCGTCGAACAATGCGTCGTGTATGGCGATCTCGAGCATGTGGCCATCATCGGGAATGATAGCTCCGTCGATCAGGCGGTCTTCATTCCGATCCCTGATCAGATACATCCCGAACAGCCCCGCATATACATTTAGCCGCGTCATTCCCACGACATGATCGTGATACCATAAACCCGCTGCCTCCTGTGAATTGTCGTAGGAATAGACGGGCTTATCCCAATCATGGCCGGCTGATCGATACTCTTGTGTGTACCACGCATCCGGGTTGCCGTCGCTCTCGGGTTCCGTATGGCCGCCGTGCAAGTGGATAACGACCGGCTTCTCTCCGGTGAATTGTGGTGTGGACTCGTCGAGGTCCGGTATATGGAGAGTCAGATCTATCGGCAGAATGTAGGGAGCATCGTTCGGCAATTGATTCTGCCACTCGACATGAACTGTCTCATTGGACCGGGCAATAATGGTCGGCCCGGGTGAAGTAACCGCACCCTGGTGCTCAAATCCGTAAAAGTTGGTCAGAATCTCGCCGCCATCGGGTGCCCGCAGCCCAGTCCATTGCACCGTCTCCTTTATCGGCATCGTCAGAGCAGCACCCATATCCAGGTAGATCCTGGACGGCATTGGCAACGCATTTACAAACTTCGCCTGAGTCGCAGGATCCAGTAGCGTTACCGGGTTTGCACCCTCGCTGGTTTCAGAGGAGAAGTCGCACGCCGAAACGCTGAGTCCGATGAGGGCCCCGGTCGCGACTGATCCCGTCAAGAATGTTCGTCGCGCTATGGCCGGATTCACGGATCTCGGGTTCGGCCTTTTCGTCATGAACTCTCCAACCACAACGACGGGCAAGCATCATTTCTGATTCAACGCAACCACGCCCACTTACCTGGTCGAGGATAACACCGCTCGAGCGGGCCGACCGCGCGCTGCGTACGCATTGCGGCCTACACGCGCGCCGTGTCTACACGCAACGTTGGCCGATCACCTATCGTCATCAATGTCCTGAATCAGGCCTGAATCCGGAAACTCCAGTTATGTCCTAACCCTGCCCTGAGTCAGGTGCGGACCACCGACGAACCCGAACACCAAGGTACTGACCCTTACGAACGGACTGATCCGGGAGTACCTACCCATGGGTGTCGAGACAAGGGCCGTCAGTCGGGCACCGCCGGCGAAGCGGCGATTCAAGTTCTTCGTTCAGGCCGGCGGCGGTGAAGAAATACCCAAGTCCGATATCTTTCCGAATGCACTTCTAAGCTGCAGCGAAAGGTCCATATAAATCGAGTACCGCGACGAATATACGGCGGCGCTCGATTCCTGTGGCTGGTACGAACGGGCTACGGGGAAATGATCCGGCGGCGCATACGTCTTATACCATCCAAGCTCACGGCCGGCGATGATGGCAGCGCCGCGGACCGCGGCATTCTCGGGCTCCGCCACTACCTCGATGTCATGACCCATGACGTCCGCCAGTATTTGCATCCAGAGCGTTGACTTCGCACCACCGCCGACCACGTACAGTTTCTCCGCGTTCGCGCCCAGGAGCTCGAATAGCGAACGATAGGCGAAGGAAACGCCTTCCATCACCGCGCGGATCAGATCCGCACGTGTCGTCTGGTTCGAGAGGCCGATATAGCACGCACGGGCGTTCGGATCACGAAAAGGGGAACGTTCACCGGCGAGGTAGGGCAGATAGATCACGCCGTTGCTGCCGACCGGAGCGCTCGCCGCGGTTGCGTTGTGACTGGCATAGCCTTCGTTGTTCGCGATCTCGGCCCCCGCCCAATCGAGGTTGCCCCCCGCGGTGAGCATGGGCGCGACCCGGATGACCCGTTGCAAGTCCGGATGACGCAGGGTGAAGACGCCGCTTTCCGCAGTTGCCCACGAAGATTCGGCTGAGTCCGGCGGCGTGGATGCGATCCAACCACTGGTACCGAGGTAGCAGTAGAAGCGATGAGGTTCCCCCGCACCGACACCCACGGTCGTCGCCGCCAGATCACCGGCACCCGTGAATACGGGCAGATCAGGTGGCAACATCAAGGTCCGTGCCGCCAAAGCCGAGAGTGTGCCGATACTCTCGCCCGCCGGCGTCAACCTCGGGAGCCTTTGCCTGTCCAAGCCCAGCATCTCCAGGAGGTCCGTCGCCCACGCATTGCTGCCCAAATCGAGGAGACCGGTAGTACTGGCCGTCGTGTGATCGCAACTGGCATTGCCGCACAGCCGCCAAGCTATATAGCTGTGCGCGCCGAAGAGCATAGTGCGCGACGCGGCCAATCGGTCTGGCTCGTGTATATCCAACCACCGCCACTTGGCCAACAAGCTCGACGCATCCTGTGTGTTTCCAGTAATGCGTATCAGTCTGTCGGCACCAATCCGCGAAGAAATTTCCTCGGCTTCGGAACGTGAACGTGTATCCGAGTACAAGATGGCGCGCCCAATTGTGTCATCAGCACCGACAAGAATCAGGTCCTGCATCTGCCCACTCAGTGTGATTCCCGCCAGGTCAGCTGCGGCAGCCAGGTTCGCCCTCGCTCCGACCTGAGCGAGGGCCTCCTGCGTTGCCCGCCACCACGCCTGTGGCTCCTGCTCGACGCGGTAGTCAGCCGGGTTGTGCGTTTCGTAGCTGGCATAGCCGCTCGCCAGCAGCCGGCCATCCTGCGCCACGAGCGCCGCCTTGGCTCCGCTTGTGCCGATGTCCAGCGAGATCAGCTTCTGCACAAGTGCCAGCCTATTCCGGCCCAGCGCGGTTCCGAGCGCGTCGAACTCCACTCGAAGCTCGCTGGCGAACGCGAGGCTCGGTTGTCCAGCTCGACCCAGAATCGGCCGCTGAACTGGGGTTTATACGTTGTATCGGAACTATCTCCTGCGCGTTTGCAGAAGATGGGGATTGTTGGTGAGCACGGTTGACCAGCGCATTCGAACGTTGGCCCCGTTGGCAAGCGATGGCCTTTCGCGAACCTGCTGCGGACGCTCTGCGGACGGACCGTGACGTCTTCCAATGCCGGGGCGGTGTGAGAACACGCTGACCGGGCCCGGGAGCGATCACCTCGAGGCCCGCGTCGGAACCGGAACTCTCCGTCGACCAACTATCTTCTTCCCGATCGACCGCGGCCGAACACCCATCACCAACCCGCGGCGACAGTGGTGGAACCGTTTGCGGCCGGGCTGCGTCGGACCAGACAGGGCTCCGCTGCGAGCCCGAGCAGCCATGCGTGGTACGCGCATGGCGCAGAAGGACTCGGAGGGGTGCATTGGGAGATCAGCTGGGTGTCGACACCGAGGCGTTGCGTTCGCTCGCTGCGTCGTTGACGGGCGAGGCCGATCGGATCTCAGGCGTCGACCCGTCCGGTCGGATCGACGCCGCCGCCGCCGCGATGCCGGGGTCGTCGGTCGGTGCGGCCGCGGCCCGTGCCGGGCACCCGCTCCTCAGGTCCTACCGCGATGCTGCCGAGCGGCTGCGCGAGATGGCAACCACCGCGGAGGCGAACGCCCGCAGCTACGACGACGCCGACGCCGCCTTCCGCCTCAATCTCGACGCCATGGCCGGGAACCTCTAGGTGGTCACGCTGTCGCAGTTGCGCGCGTGGCATCCGGACGAACTCGCCGCCGCCGGGACCGCCGTCGCCGCATCGAACCGCACCTTCGGCGACACGATGAACGCGACCGGATCGCACTTTGTAGGCGTCCTGTCGAGTTGGCAGGGCACTGCCGCCGAGGCAGCCGAATCACGCTGTGCGACAGAACAGGACGCGGCGCGCCGCATCGCGACAGCGGTCACCGCGCAGGCCGACGCGTTGACGAATGCCGCGGCCTCGATCGGTCCCGCCCGACTCACGGCCCTTGCCGTCGCCGACGAGGCGATCGCCTCCGGATTCGCAGTCGCCGACGATGGCCGGGTGACCGCCCCACCGTTCGCCAGCGGTAACCCGTTCGCCGACTTGCTGATTCAGGCGCAACTGGGCGAACAGGCGAAGGTATTGGAGATTAGGCTGACCTCCGCTCTGGCCATGGTCGGCGAACTCGACGCCCGCGCCGGCGCCGCCCTGGACGCCGCGACCGCCCAGCTCGGCGACACCTTCGAGGCCCGAGTGGGGAGCCTCGGAACCGACCCGCTGCCCGAACCAGTACCCGGTGTCTCGGCCGCCGACAACAAGGAGTACTGGGACTCGCTCACCGAGGAACAGCGACGTCGGATCATCGACGAGCACCCGGACTGGGTCGGCAACCGTGATGGTATCCCGGCCGCGGTGCGACACGAGGCCAACGTCAACCGGTTCGACGACGAACGGGCCCGCCTCGAAGCCGAACGCGACCGCCTGCAGGCGAACCTCGACGAGAACCGCTTCGGGGGCACGTTCACCAACGACGACGCGGCGCTCTGGTACACCGAGCAGAAACTGCGCGACCTCGACGAGATCGAGCGCATCGTGGCAGACAACCCCGACGGCCGACTGATGCTGCTCGACCTGCAGTCCGGCGAACGCGGTATGGCCGCGTTCGCCGTCGGAGATCCCGACACCGCCGACCACATCTCCGTCACCACCCCCGGACTGAACACCAACATCGACGACTCCTTCGCGGACATGGTCGAAGAGGCGGAGTACCTGCAGATCGAGGCGGAGGAGCAACTCGAACGCGTCGGTCGCGACGAGACCGTGGCGAGCATCGCGTGGTTGGGGTACGAGCCGCCGCAGACCACCGGCCCGGGAGCCCTCGACCTCGTACGCGGCGGCCTGGACGTGGCCCAGACCGATCGGGCGACTGCGGGCGCCGCGAAGCTCGCCGGGTTCTACGACGGCCTCGATGTCGCCTCCACACAACCGGACCCGCACATCACCGCCCTCGGACACTCCTACGGATCCCTGACCACCGGTCTGGCCCTCCAGGATCCCGGACCCGGCCAACCCGTCGACGACGCCGTGTTCTACGGATCACCCGGCATCAACGCCGACGACGAATCCGACCTCGGCCTCGCCGAAGGACACGGCTACGTGATGGAGGCCGACGGGGACCGCTTCGTCCCCGAGGTCGGCAAGACGCACCGGTTCGGACCCGACCCCAGCACCGCCGACTTCGAACAACTCTCCGTCAACGCGGGCACCAGCCCGGACGGCGTAGCGCGCGACGGCGTCCACTCCCACAGTGAATACACACGACTCGGCGACAACGAGAAGGATCTTCGAATGTCCGGATACAACATGGCAGTGATCGTGGCCGGACTACCCGAAAAGGTGGTGCGCTGATGAACCGACGCACCCTCCCACGGCTCGCTGCGCTGGCAACGACCCTGACCATCCTGACCACCGGATGCGGAGATCTCATGGACAACCCCTACAACCACACCGACGACGAAATCGCCGAAGCCGCTGCCCTGTTGCCCACCCTGCCCTCACTCGAGGACACCGAACAGCAGATCACGGAGACGGTGGTGCAGATCGCCGATGCCGCAACAGCCCTCGCGCCGGAACTGCAGTGGGAGTGGCGACGCGACCGGACCCAGTCCGGCTGCGGTGGCGCGTTCGCCAAGACCGACGGGCTCGAGATCCGCCTGCAGATGTACGTGTCCCTCACCCCGATCTCCGACGCCGACTGGCCCCGCATACTCCAGGCCGCCCGCGACATCGCCGCCCCCCTCGGCATCACCCAGCTGACCGTGCGCGTCGACAAGCCCGGCGATCACGACGTGGTACTCACCAGCGAGGACGGCACCCGGATCGCCTTCGGATCGAACGTGCGTGCCGTCATCAGCGCCCAGACCGGCTGCCGCCTCCCCGCCGAGCGGGCCGACCCGACGCCCTGACGCGTCGACCACAGCACCCCGCCCGATACTCCGCCCGACGACTACGGGAGCGACACCATGACCGGCAGCGCACCGTTCGACGACCTCGCCGCGAAAGCACGGCGCGTCCACGAGGCGGTGACGCTCGTGCGCGGGCGGGCCCAATCCGCGGGCGGGCACGTCACCGCTGAAGTCGATGCCGCCGGCCACATCACTGCACTGACCATCACCGACACCGCCCTCGCGGAAGGCGCCGCCGCGCTCGCCACGATCATCACCGACACCCACCGCGCGGCTTGCGCCGAGGCGGGGAAAGCGGCACAGGCAATTCGTGACGAGCTAGCCGCCGACCCCCGCGTCGCGCAGGTCATCGCCGGAACAGGCACGAACGCCCCCGTAACGCCGCCCCACCACCCAGGACCTGAGGAAGACGAGGGCGCCTACTACGCCACCAGGTCGGTCCTCCGGAGCGACTGACAACAGCGATCCAGCCGCAGACGAGTTGTTCGGGCCTCTGGGCGAGGTCGGCGAGCATGCCGGGCACAAGGAGAAGGCGGCACCGGACTTCGGTGCCATTGCCTAGAAATGCCCGACATTACTTGCTTGTCCGAACGACCGCTTGCTAGGTTCTGCGCGTCGGGTTGTCGATGGACCCGAGTTCGGGAGGGCTTTGATGATGCGTTCGATCCGGAGATCGCTGACCGTCGCTGCTGCGACCGTAGCTCCGCGAAACTTCCTGCGGTTCAGCGAGAGCGGGAATCGCTGATGGGAAATGACTGGTCCCCGCCGCTTGCATTCCTGGGCACGGCAGTGATTTTCGCCTGGCAAGCGTATAGAGGATTTCGAGGAACGGCCCTCGAAAAAATGAACTACAAGGCGTCCCACGCCGTGCGTGAGAGTCCCGAACTGACACGCAAGGCGAACGAACTCGTCGCCCGCTGGTACACAGCGGCTACCGTGCTTGTTTTGATTCCAGTGGTTACCCTGACTCTTCTCTGGATCTTCGCGACGATTGCCTTTCCGTCGGGGGGATTCTTCTGGGGCGTCGTCGTCTACATGTGCGTCGTCCCCCTCTCCGTTGCCCTTTACCCGCACTACCGCATCCGACGTCTGGCTCCTCCACCCGCGCCCGTATCCTGATCCACGGATAGCCCTGACATCTGAACGCTGCCAAGCGGTTTGACCGGGCAGCTCTCGGACGGGCGGGATGGCTCGCGGTCTGCCATTCAGATCACCCCGGCCTCGTGGTGGGGACCGGGGTGATCTGGTGGTCGGCGCTGGTCGGGTCTTGGGGTGTGGAAAGAGTTCGTGTCCTGTCCGGCCATATCGGTTTGGTTGCCGGCAGGCGAGTGCGAGGGCTTTGCTGCGGTGATCACCGAACGGGGCAGATCCCTGCGTGGTGTGGGCAGGGGCTAGGTGGGTGGTGACAAGTGTGTGGCCGCAGCCCACCGGGTGGAGGTAGGCGGCCACGTTCCGGGTGTGGTGTGCCGGGTTGGGTTCCGGAACCGAGGTAGCCGAGGAGGTTGCCCGGCGATCCGGTCGGCGGTGTGTCGGTGATGCCATCGATCGCGACCACCGACACCGTGCCGTCGACATTGTCGGCGAAGGGGGGTGGGTGCACTATGCCTGCCCCTGATGGACGCTTGGAGGTACTGGCCAAGCATGTGCGCCTGTTCATTGGCGGTCACCCGGACGCTTGGTTGTTCCCCGGCGAGAACGACGGCCAACCGTGGCATCAGAACTCTCTCGGCTACCGTTGCGCAAGACACGACAGGCGGCGGGCCGAACACGAACGATAGAACCCGCAACGCTGTCGACGAACTTTTCCGGGCCTCTGCCGGCTCTACTGCGGACCGAGAGCCGAAAATAGCCCTCTGGCCAGGGACTCTAAACGTTGAAGCGGAATTCGACGACGTCACTGTCCTTCATGACGTAATCCTTGCCTTCCATGCGCACCTTGCCGGCGGCCTTAGCTGCGTTCATGGAGCCAGCCTGGACGAGGTCGTCGAAGGAGACGATCTCGGCCTTGATGAAGCCGCGCTCGAAGTCGGTGTGGATCACGCCGGCGGCCTGTGGAGCGGTGTCGCCCTTGTGGATCGTCCACGCGCGCGCTTCCTTCGGGCCGGCCGTCAAATAGGTCTGCAGGCCGAGGGTATGGAAGCCGGTGCGAGCGAGGGCGTGCAGTCCGGGCTCGGACTGGCCGATCGACTCGAGCATCTCCTGGCGGTCTTCCTCGTCGAGTTCGAGGAGTTCCTGCTCGACCTTCGCATCGAGGAACACGGCGTCGGCCGGCGCGACGGAGGCTGTCAGCTCGGCGACCCTCGCCTCGTCGGTCAGCACGGACTCGTCGGCGTTGAACACGTACAGGAATGGCTTCGTGGTGAGCAGGTGCAGCTCACGCAGTAGCGAGAAGTCGAGCGTGTCCTTCGCGCTGAACAGGGTCTTGCCCTCGTTGAGAATCTGCTGCGCCCGCAGCGCCTCCTCGTGCTGGGGTTTGAGGTCCTTGTTCTTCTTCGCGTCTTTCTCGAGCCGCGGCAACGCCTTCTCGAGGGTCTGCATGTCGGCGATCACCAGCTCGGTCTCGATCACCTCGATGTCCGACGCCGGATCGACACGACCGTCGACGTGCACGACGTCGTCGTCAGCGAATACGCGAACGACCTGGCAGATGGCGTCGGCCTCACGAATGTTGGCGAGGAACTTGTTGCCCAGACCCGCTCCTTCGGAGGCGCCCTTGACGATCCCGGCGATATCGACGAACGACACGGTGGCAGGGAGGATGCGCTCGGAACCGAAGATCTCGGCCAGCTTGTCGAGCCGCGGATCCGGCAATTCGACCAGTCCGACGTTGGGCTCGATCGTGGCGAACGGGTAGTTCGCAGCGAGCACGTCGTTCTGGGTCATCGCGTTGAAGAGGGTCGACTTGCCCACGTTGGGCAGTCCGACGATTCCGAGGGTAAGGCTCACGGTATAGGGATTCTACGGCGTCACGGCTCGGGGGCTGTGGTCGGCCGCGTCTGGCCGCCGACTACAGCCACCGACTACGAGTTGTAGACGTCGTAGCCAGTGGTGGTGCTCACCTCGTCGATGGCCAAGAAACCGAATACGACGATCATGAAGAGCACGTACAGCACCAAGAGCGCGATCGCGATCCCCAACGAGATCTGGCCCAGCGCCCTGACCCGATCCGACGCGTACTGCGCGCCCTGGTAGTCGCCCATCGACCACCTGGGAAAGATCGAATGCAGGTGGTTGAACGCAGCGAACGCGAGCGGCCAGAAGAAAATGATCGAGGCCGCGGCCCACCCGGCGTTCAACGGCGGCAGCGGCGGTGGTCCGCCGTACTGAGCCGCCGGCTGGCCGGTCGTGTACTGCGGCACACCGGGATACGGCTGCTGGGCGTAGCTCGCTGAACTCCCGTGCTGGTCGTTCGGCGAACCCTCGGGTCCGGTGTTCATCGTCGGTTCCGACATGTCTTGATGTCCCCTCCGTTGTCAACGATTCGTCGGCACAGAAGGTATCGGAAACCAGACGTATCGGTCAGCCCCCGGCTTTTCGAGCAACCGTGACCGCCCAGTCCGCGCCTTCGTGCCAGGGCCGTAGATCCCATGTGGCGTAACGTTGTTCGAGCATCAGACCGACCGCGGCGAGATCCAAGTCGAACTCGTCGACGCTGTACTCGTAGTCGGTCGCGAACCCGGCCACGAAGATGCCGCCGGGCACCAGATGGTCCGCGAAATGTGTCAGGATCTGCCGCTCGGTGCCCCGCGCGACGAAGATCATCACGTTGCCCGCAGCGACGATTGCGTCGAACCGGTCCCCCGGCAGGTCGAGCGTAGCGAGGTCCGCCTCGTGGACCATCAGTTCCGGGTGCTCGCGGGCCGCGGCAACGAGAACGGGATCCAGGTCGACGGCCGTAACCCGGTGGCCGCGTCGAGCCAATTCGGCACCGAGTCGCCCTGTACCGCAACCAGCGTCGAGAACGCGCGCACCGCGCGGCAGCATCGCATCCAGCGCCCGTGCCTCGCCGTGAAGGTCCACCCCGTCCGCTTCGAGTTGCGCGAACCGCGCGACGTACGCGTGAGAGTCCGACGCGGATCGTTCACGCTGCCATCGGGTCTCGGCCATGCAGCTCACAATAGGCCCCCGTAAAAGGCCACTGGCACCGACCGCTGCTTCCGGATCCTCGACCGGTTCAGTTCGTACAGTCCGCCAAGCGTCGCAGCAGCATCGTCAACTGTCGGACGTCTTGGGGATCCCACCGTGACAGCCGCTCGCGCCAGCTCGCGATAGCCGACTCGCGCACCTCCGCCACTTGGACGCGCCCGGGATCGGTGAGCGCAACCAGGCGTGCGCGGGCGTCCTGCGGGTCCGGGCTACGCTCGACGAGTCCCAGGCGTACCACCGCGTCGATCTGCCGGGTCAGCGTCGACTTCTCCACGCCCAACTTGGCCACCAGCGTCGACATCGGGACCGCGTCGCTTCGCGCGAGGATCATCAAGAGCGGATAGCACGCGGGATCGAGTTTGGGGTGAATCGACCTCGCGCGCTGACGGGATTGAATCCGTCCACGCCGCCACAGATCTACCAACTCGGCCTCGAGTTCGGTGACCGGATCCGCGCTCATTCTGCTGGACGTCCCTTCGCTCCGACTGCTGCAGGCGCATGCACGGCCTCACAACGCCGACAGGGTACGCCCCGTGACTCTCGTCGTCGCTCGCGCCTACGGGCACGCCGGCCTGACCAACTGCAGGATGCGGTTGGCCTGGTCCTCGGTCGGAGCGGTGCCGTTGTTCGTCGCGGTCTGGGTGACCTTCGCAACCAGCTCCTCGGTGCTGGCACCGGAGCCGATGTCGGCGCACGTTTCCTCGACGATCGACTCGATCGACTCGTCGTCACGGTCGCTCGACAGGCTCGGGTACGCTGTCCGGAACGTGGCGACGAACGCGGACAACTTGGCATCGTCCCAGGCCTCACCGATGCCCGACACGAGGCTCGACGCCGTTGCCTGGATGCTCGACACCAGCTCCGATGCCGTTGCCTGGACGCTCGAGCGCAGCGCCTCGGCGGGTCCTGGCTCTGGCGTGGCCGTGACCGCGGAGCTGATCTTCTCCCTGGTCTCCTCTGACGTGCCCCCGTTGTCCGCACACGCGGCGACGGCGACAAAGAGAGCTGAGGCGGTCACAAGCGTTGCAGCTGTCTTCCCCATGATTCTCCCCATGGGCGGATCCTAGCGGTGCCTCCCAGGGCGATTGTCGTCTTTAACCGGTCCGTGACCGGATCGATTGCACACGCCGACCGGCACAAATGCGTAGATTCGAGGATGAGCGTCACCCGACGTCCCGGAAGGACCCACGCCCTGTGAGCCTCAAGAACATCGTCCAGCCCGCCCCGCGCACCCGCATGCGTGACCGCGGCGAGGTCATCGGCGCCGGCGGGATGTGGCTTGCGAAGTGGTCTCTGTGTATCGCCGCGATTGCGGTCGGGGCGATCGTGGTCGGCTGGGTTCTCCAGAAGCTGTGGGTGATCGCCCTCCCAGTGCTGTTGGCGATCGTCGTCTCCACCGTGCTCTGGCCACCCGCCCGTGCCCTCACAAAGCGTGGCGTACCCCCAGCCGGTGCCGCGTCCATCACGATGCTCGGGTTCTTCGCGCTGCTCGGCGGCGTCGTCGCCTTGATCGTGCCGTCCGTCGTCGCCCAGGCACCCGAGTTGGCGAACAGGGCGACGGAGGGTATCCAGCAGGTGCAGGACTGGTTCAAGGGACCGCCGATCAACCTGCAGGACGAGCAGATCGACACGGCCATCAGCGCGATCACGACGAAGGTGCAAGAGAGCGGCACCGCCATCGCGTCCGGTGTCTTCAGCGGCGTCACCAGTGCCGGATCGATGCTCATCACCCTCGGCCTGGTAGTCGTGCTCTGCTTCTTCTTCATCAAGGACGGGCCCCGGTTCATCCCGTGGCTGCACAGCGTCGGCGGCGGGCGTGCCGGACGGCACCTCGAAGAAGTTCTCGTCCGGATGTGGGACACGCTAGGCGGCTTCATCCGCACCCAGGCTCTCGTGAGCCTCATCGATGCCGTGTTCATCGGTGCGGGCCTGCTGATTCTCGGGGTCCCACTCGCCCCAGTGCTCGCGATCTTCACGTTCATCGGTGGCTTCATCCCGATCGTCGGTGCGTTCGTCGCCGGTGCTCTCGCCGTCCTGGTGGCGCTGGTGGCGAACGGTCTGACGACCGCGCTGATCGTGCTCGCGATCATCATCGCCGTCCAGCAGATCGAAGGGAACGTCCTGCAGCCGGTGCTGCAGAGCAAGAGCATGAAGCTCCACGCCGTCGTGGTGCTGCTCTCCGTGACGGCCGGCGGCGCCTTGTTCGGCATCGTCGGCGCTTTCCTCGCCGTTCCCGTCGCGGCGGTGGCCGCGGTCGTGGTCCGCTACCTGGGAGAGCAGGTCGATCGCCGGCTCGAGGAGGACAAGCTGTCGGATGCTGCCGACGGGAACGCGGACCGCAGCGGCACCTCCAACGACGGCGACGGCGAGGTGGACACCGCCGAACCGTCCCCAGCCACCGAATCGTCGCCGGTCGCCGAGCCGTCGCCGGTCGGTGACTCGGGCCCGAGCACGAACTCGTCCGGGGCCGCCCGCGGCTAGCTGGCGATCATCTCCAACGTGGACCCGGTCCGGCCCCGCACCACGTGTAGCCGGCTCGGGATCCGCTGTCGCATCTCGTCGACGTGGCTGACGATTCCGACCACGCGACCACCCGCCCGCAACTCGTCGAGGACACCCATCGCCAGATCGAGGGTGTCGGCGTCGAGCGTGCCGAACCCCTCGTCGATGAACATCGTGTCGAGCACCACACCACCCGACTCGGCTGCTACGACGTCGGCGAGGCCCAGCGCCAGGGACAGTGACGCCAGGAACGACTCGCCGCCGGACAGCGTCTTTGCCGACCGAACGACGCCGGTGTAGTCGTCACGGATGTCGAGGCCCAGTCCACCGCGGCGTCCTCGCGAACCCGCCGCGTCTGAATGAACGAACTCGTACCGGCCGGCGGACATGCGGCGCAGCCTCACCGATGCCGACATCGCGACCTCCTCGAGCCGGGACGCGAGCACGTAGGAGCGCAGCGACATCTTGCGTGAATTTTGGCCGCGCCCCGCCACTACCTCCGCGAGATCGGCGAGTTCTTGGTGGGTGGCGAGTACCGGCCCCAGCTCAGTCATGGTCTCCTCGAGCTGGGAGACGAGTCGCTCGAGGTTCCCACGACGGGTCTCGGACTCCGCTGCGAACGCCGCGGCGATCTCTACAGCCGACGCGGCCTCGCGCGCAAGGGTCTCGGGCAAAGAAGTGTCGACCGGTTCGAGCCCCGCGACCGACACGACGTCAGGTTCCGCCAGCACCGCTCGGACACCCGCGAGGCGGTCCCGGGCCGCGGTGAGGACCTCCTCGATCTGACCGAGCCGCGAGGCCGGGCGAACCGCAGCTTGCGCTTCAGCGAGTGACCCGAACCCGGCCTCGGTCGCAGCGACCCGCGCGCGCGCACCCAGGTCGCGGGCGGTCGCATCGAGCGTTGCGGCCCTGTCCCGAGCATCGAGCAACAGCGCGGCCTGCGTCGCCAGGTCGTCTAGGCGGTCCCGCCGCACCTGCACGCTACGGTCACCTCCGGCGGCCGCCAGCATCCGGGCCCGCAGCGCCGCAACCTGCTGATCGGATGACTCGATGCGGGTGTCGAGAGCGGTTCGTTCGGTGTCGGTCGCGCGGGATTGCTCGTCCAACTCTGTACCGAGGGAACGGAGTTCGTTCACCGACGCGGCGGCCCGGGCAAGGTCGGCCGCCACCGACCGCGCTTGCAGGACCGCGGCTGCGGCGTCCTGGTGCCGCCGCCGTAGCTCCGCGCGGTCACCGTCACCACTGCGCCCGGAAAGCAGTTCTACGGCCCGTTCTTGTTGGGACAGCAGTGCCGTCTCCTCTTCGAGCACAGCCGCAGCCTGTTGCTCCGCGCGGCGGGCTGCCTCCTCGTCGTCCTTGGTGACGGTCGCGCCCTCCGGGCGGGCGGGCGCTGGATGGTCGAGGGATCCACACACCGCGCACTTCTCGCCGTCGACGAGCTGGGCGGCCAACTCGGCGGCCATGCCCGCGATCCGTCGTTCCCTCAGGTCGAGCAGCCGCTCCCGCGCATTCTGGTGCCTGTCGCGGGCGCTGACCACGGCCCCGCGGCGCTCCTCCAGTGCCGTTGTCGCAGAAACCAGTTCGTCGGCAGCAGCGGCGGCGTCGGCAGCACGGGCGGCCGCCTCCTCGAGCGTCTGCATCGACGCCTGCGCCTGCTCAGCACGGCGTGCAGCGTCCTCGGCCGTGGCCAGTTCCTCGGGCCACCGATCACGTGCGGTCGCCAACTCGTCGGCACGCCGCGTCAGATCCGCACTGCGCAGACGCATCGCGGCCAGGTCGCGCTCGAGTCGTTCCATCTCGCGCGCCTCACCGAGCAACGAGTCCAGGCGGACCACTTCGGCGGACCACTCCCCTGCCTGCGTGCGGATCGCGTTGCGATCGGCATCCGCCTGCGGCCAAGACAGTTTCGCCACCAACCCTGAACCGTGCTCGGATGTTTCGAGCCGGTCGGAGACCATGCGGGCATCCGACAAAGCGGACTCGGCTTCGCTCGCCGCGGCGTCGGCGTCGGAGACCGCGGACGCGACCACCGCGGCCCGTGCGGCGCGATCTGCCTCCATCGCCAGGGAATCCCGCTCGGATGCCCCGGCCTCGAGCTCAGCCAGTTCGGTTCGGGCCCGCTCGCCTCGAAGCTGCAGCTCACGGACCCGCCTGGACTCCGCTGCCGCGGCACGTGCCTTCCCGTCCGCAGCGCGAGCCTGGGCCAATTCCGTCGCCGTCAGCTCCGCCGTCTCCACGGCCTGATCGAACAGCCGCCGGGCCCAGCCGAGGGGATCACCATCGGCCCCGGCCTCGATCCCCGCCGCCGTCGATACCCGTGCCACCAGCATGTCCACCCGTCTGCGGTGTTCCTCGACCTGCGCCGCGCCCTTCCTTCTCTCGTCGACGAACCAGTCTTCGACGGACTTGAACCGGGTGGTGTCGAAGAGCTTCTCGAGCAACTTGCCGCGGTCTTCGTTGTCCGCTCGCAGAAACCTGGCGAACTCCCCCTGCGGCAACAGCACCACCTGGAAGAACTGGTCGGAGGTCATGCCGAGCAGACGCTCGACCTCGTGAGCGATATCCGGTATGCGGGACAGATTCTCGCCGGTGCCATCCAGCCAGTTGAGAGTCGCCTTCGCGTTCTCGGTGAGCGTGCCCGCACCACGCTTCTTGGGGCGTTCGTACTCGGGGCTGCGGGTGATGCGCAAGGACCTTCCCCCGATCGTCGCCTCGAGCGTCACTGTCGGAACGGAGCCGACCGGCGCGTGGTCCGACAGCAGCCGTTTCCCCTCCTTGCGAGCACCTGGCACGGTGCCGTAGAGGGCGAATGCGACTGCGTCGAGGATCGTCGTCTTGCCGGCACCGGTCTGCCCGTGCAACAGAAACAGCCCGTCCGCGCCCAGTTCGTCGAAATCGACCTCGACGGTGTCAGCGAAGGGGCCGAACGCCGTGACCTCGAGCCTGTGCAGTCTCACGCGGGCACCTCGGCCGCGTCGAGCGGATCATCCGAGCGAACCGACACGGCCTCCTCCGCCATCGCGCTACGTAGCGCCTCCTCGAGTAGTCGCGTCTCACCCACGCTGGCCTGGCTTCGCACATCCGACAGGAAACCCTGCGCCACTTCGAGATCCGAACGTCCACGAACCCGATCGCGATACCTGAGTTCTGGATTACCCTCGGGCCGTTGCCATTCCATGTGAACGGCGTATGGGAACCGCGATTGCAGCGCCCGCATCGCATCGACGGGGCGCAGCGGATCGGTGAGGATGGCCGACACGTAGTGGTCCTCCACAGCCTCGAGTGCTTCGTCGTGCAGCAACTCGTCGAGCGTTCCGGTGAGTTGACTGAGCCCACGCACCACAGGCAGGTCGATGCGCTCGACGCCGGCGAGCCCGGCGGCATCGATGTCGACGAGCAAGACCGCCTTCCGGTGCGAGCGCTCCCCGAACGAGTACGGCAACGGAGATCCGCTGTATCGGACGTTCTCGGCCAAAGTCTGCGGCGAATGCAGATGTCCGAGCGCGACGTAGTCGACGCCGTCGAACGCGGATGCCGATACCGTCTCGACACCACCGACGGAGATCGACCGCTCCGACCCGGTTGCTTCCCCGCCGACGACGAACGCATGCGCCAGCAATACCGAACGCAGACCGGGCGTCTCAGCCCGGCGCGTGCCCAGGTCCGTCCGGATCCGCGACATAGCGACGTCGAGGATGTCGGCGTGGGACCGCGCCTGCGGTGCCCCCAGTTCGGCTCGGGTGATCTCGGGTTCGAGGTACGGGATGCCGTAGAACCCGACCGGACCGTGTTCGTCGTCAAGCAGCACTGGCATGTCCAGCGCGCTCACCCGAGTGAGCAGATGGAGGCCGCCGGCTGCCGCGAAGGACGCGCCGGCACCGAGTCGGGCCGGCGAGTCGTGGTTGCCCGACGTTGCGACGATCACCGCACCCGCTGCGCGGATCGCCTCGAAGCCCCTGTTGCAAACCTCCACCGCGTCGGCGCTGGGGATGGAACGGTCGTACACATCCCCCGGGACCACGACCACGTCGACGGACCGATCGACGACCAGGTCGGCAATCGCCTGGAGCACCCCCGCCTGGTCGGCGAGGAGGTCGACGCCGTGGAAGGTGCGCCCAACATGCCAGTCGGATGTGTGCAGGACCCTCATGACGAACGACGGTAGAGCACCCGGCCGACATCACCGAGAACCGGACATGTCGGTCGCTGGTCCGGCCACACCGTCTGATCTCAGTGAAAACACGGCCTCGAGCGGTCCCGCCGGGCGAGTAAGCCGGCCTCGAGCGACTACCCTCGAGGTGTGTCTTCAACCCAACGTGCTCGTTCCGGGGTGCCGCTCGACCAGCGATCGGCCCTCCCCTCTGTTCCCGGCATATCCGCCTTGGGGGCTGTCACGGTCGCCGCTGGGTTGACCATCATCGGATTCGTGTTGGACGCCACGTCGGGGAGTGAACAACTGACCTCGAAGTTCTCGGCGCTGTATTTCCTCGGCTGTCTGGTGGCGGTTCTCGCCGTTCGCTACCGGGGGCTCTTCACTACCGTCGTCCAGCCTCCCCTGCTGCTGTTCGTCGCAGTGCCAGTCGGTCAGCAACTTCTTACCAACACCGACGGCGCCAGCCTCAGGGACCTTGCGCTCAACGTCGCGTACCCGCTGGTAGACCGGTTCCCCCTGATGTTGGCGGCCACGGTCGCGGTGGTATTGATCGCCGGTGTGCGGAAGTTCCTGTCCCGTCAGAACCAAGGTGCCCCCGCCCGCTCCCGGACAAGTCGGGCCTCCGCGAGGACTGGACGCGCCGGCGCCTCGGCGGATCGCCGAGAGGCCCGCACCTCGGCGCAGGACAGGTCTTCGGTACACGACCCGATGGCTCGCCGAGCGACCTACGAACCCACGACAGCCCGATCGAATGCACGCGGCGGTTACCGCGAGCCAGTTCTCCGCGACAGGGCACGACGCGACACCGCCTACAGCGAACCCATCGGGCGAGGCCGCGAACCGATCCAGCGCGATTCGATTCCCGTCCGCAGCCGCCCGACGATGGACGTGCCTTCCCGCCCGAGCCCGCAGGTTCGCAACCGCAACCGTCGCGAGCCCCCGATCGACCGCTAGAGGACCATACGACTGGCCCCGGGGAACGACAGGTTCCCCGGGGCCAGTCGCATGTTCGGTCCCAGTTGTATGTTGGGTCGCCCTCAGGTTCGCGCGGCGCGCAGTTCCCGCGGCAGGGAGAAGACGAGCGTCTCGTTGGCGGTGGTGACCGGCTGGACGTTGGCGAATCCGTGCTCGGCGAGCAGGTCGATCACCCCGCGAACCAGAATCTCGGGAACCGACGCCCCGGACGTGATCCCGACAGTCCGCACCCCGTCGAGCCAGTCGAGGTCGACCTCGCGGGCATAGTCGACGAGGTGTGCGGCGCGAGCGCCCGCACCCAGAGCCACCTCGACGAGCCGCACCGAGTTGGACGAGTTCCGCGAGCCGACCACGATCACGAGATCGCACTCGGGAGCCATGGCCTTCACTGCGACCTGACGGTTTTGGGTGGCATAGCAGATGTCATCGCTGGGCGGGTCCTCGAGTTGCGGGAACTTCTGCCGCAGTCGGTGCACGGTCTCCATCGTCTCGTCGACCGACAGGGTCGTCTGCGACAACCAGACGACTCTCGCGCCTTCCCGCACAGTGATGTTCTCCACCGCGTCCGGGCCGTCGACCAACTGCACGTGATCGGGGGCCTCGCCCGCGGTGCCCTCGACCTCTTCGTGCCCCTCATGGCCGATCAGCAGGATGTCGTAGTCATCGCGCGCAAATCGCTTGGCCTCCTGGTGGACCTTCGTCACGAGGGGGCAGGTCGCGTCGATCGTGTGCAGGTTCCGCTCCTCCGCGGCAGCGTGGACCGCGGGGGACACACCGTGGGCGGAGAACACCAGTACCGAACCCTCAGGCACCTCGTCGGTCTCGTCGACGAAAACGACGCCGCGCTCGGCTAGCGTGTCGACGACGTGTCGGTTGTGCACGATCTCCTTGCGCACATAGATGGGCGCCCCGTGCTTCTCGAGCGACTTCTCCACGGTCTCTACTGCGCGGTCGACGCCGGCGCAGTAGCCGCGTGGCTCGGCTAGTAGGACCCGCTTGCCTCCGCCGGCGGCGTCAGCATCGGCGGATCGTGCGATACCCAAATTGAGAGGAACTGCCGAAGACATGACACCAGCGTACGGTGCGTGCGATTCGCCGATCCCGCAGTACGGACCATCGGCGCTGTCAGCTACCAAATAACGCGAACGTAAGGCAGGCTGTGAGCATGATCCGTCCCCCGTTCGTGGCGCGCGTCGCCGCCGGTATGGCCATCACGGCCTATGAAGAGGCACGCAGGCTGCCGTCCACCGCTGTGACGCTGCCGATGACCGCGGTCAGTCAGGTGCTGCAGACCACGATGCGGGTACAACAGTCCATCACGGCACTCGCCATCAAAGGCGACCAGGCATTCTGCCTCCTCGACCGCGCCGAGGAAGAGCCGTCGTGGGCGGTGTTCGACGAGGATGAGACCGACGGTGAAATCGATGTCGAGGCGCCGGAGGACCAGAGTGAGGCTGGCAGCGACCGTACTTCGAGCCCGGGCCGGTTCGCCCTGTACTCGATGACCCCGACCAACGAAGACGTCGACGACACGGTCCGGGAATCGAAGGTGGACCCGACGCCGGCCGTCCATGACGTGCCGGACATCGCCGAGGAACTCGACTACGAATCCCTCACGTTGGCACAACTGCGGTCGCGGCTGCGGTCGCTGTCAGTGGAGGACCTGACAGCGTTGCTCGAGTACGAGGAGCGCACCGCAGCTCGGGCTCCATTCCAGACCATGCTCGCCAACCGCATCACTTCCGCCAAAGCCAAGTGACTTCCGCTCGACCCGCCTCCGGTGGCCCTCCCCCGAGCACGGCCGAGCATCCCTGGCCCGTACGGACCGTCTCGACCAAGGTCGCGCAGTGGATCGACCGGCTCGGCAGTGTGTGGGTCGAGGGCCAGATCACTCAAATCAACGCCAGGCCGGGGACGCGCACTGCATTTCTCGTGCTGCGTGATCCGTCGGTCGACATGTCGCTGTCGGTGACCTGCTCGCCGCAGCTGCTTCGTGACGCCCCGGTACCGCTCACCGAGGGCAGCCGCGTCGTGATGTTCGGCAAGCTGTCGTTCTACACCGGTCGCGGCACCGTGTCACTGCGTGTGACGGAGATCCGCGCGGTCGGAATCGGCGAACTACTGGCCCGAATCGAACGGCTCCGCGCACTACTTGCCGCCGAGGGGCTGTTCGATCCACGGCTCAAGCGTCCGCTTCCGTTTCTGCCAGCCACTATCGGCCTCATCACGGCCCGCGCGAGCGCCGCCGAACGAGACGTGCTCGGCGTAGCCCAGCGGCGGTGGCCGGCGGTCCGGTTCGAGGTCCGCCACGCCACGGTGCAGGGCCCCACCGCCGTGCCGCAGATCATCGCGGCCCTCGACGAACTCGACCACGACCCCCACGTCGACGTGATCATTCTCGCCCGCGGCGGCGGCAGCGTCGAAGACCTGCTGCCCTTCTCCGACGAGACCCTGTGCCGCGCGATTGTCGCGTGCACGACGCCCGTGGTGAGCGCCATCGGTCATGAGCCCGACAGCCCGCTGAGCGACCACGTCGCGGATCTGCGGGCCGCAACCCCGACCGACGCTGCAAAGAGGGTGGTGCCCGACGCAGTCGCCGAGCAGGCTCTGGTGTCCGAGCTGCGCGAACGTAGCGCCGCAGCATTGCGGAACTGGGTGGAACGCGAGTCGCACCGGGTGGAGCAACTCCGTAGTCGACCGGTCCTCGCGGACCCGCTGCAAGCGATCGAGAGCCGAGCAGAGGAAGTCGGGCGGTTGCGCGACGCCGGCCGCCGGGACGTGAGCCGTTCGATTGCGTCGGAAGCCACCACCCTCGAGCACCTGCAGGCACGCCTGAAGACGCTCGGTCCGGCAGCGACGCTGGCTCGCGGCTACGCCGTCGTACAGAAGATCTTCGGGGACGGGGGCGACGCCGAGTCCGAGGTGCTGCGGTCGGTCGACGACGCGCCGCCGGGCACGCAGATCCGTGTCCGATTGGCCGATGGCGCGGTGCGCGCCGCCGTTATGGGAAGGGAGTCATAAGCAACCGTGAGTAACGCAGATGTCGCCGAACTCGGGTACGAGACGGCGCGGGACGAACTGGTAGACGTCGTGAAGACCCTGGAGCAGGGCGGTCTGGACCTCGATGCGTCGCTCGCGCTGTGGGAGCGCGGCGAGGCACTCGCCCGGCGCTGCGAAGAGCACCTCGCGGGTGCTCGCCGACGGGTCGAGCAGGCGCTGGCCCACGCCGAAGAAGACCTCACGCACACCGAAGAAGTTCACACCGAGGACGAAGACACAGGCGACGCCGACTAGCGGTCCGGCCGGCTACGGCTGCAGCGGCTCGACCGCGCCGACCGCCGTCGCGAGTTTGGTGAACTCCTCCGCGGGCGCCGGCCCGGTGATGAGGATCCGCGCGTCCCCGAAGTCGCTGACCCAGATCGCCTCGACACCGTCGCCACCGAACACGACCCACGTGCGGTCGCCGATCTGTTCGGTGCCGGTCAGGTAGCGCGGTTCACCGGCGATGAACGGTACGAGGGCTTCTTCCGTCGCGTCGCTCTGCGTCAACTGGATGTAGCGGCCCGCCTCGGTGATGAAGCCGATGTTGCTCGAGTCCCCACCGCCGTCACCGGTGACGATGCTCCGGCTACCCGAGTTCGAGGTCCAGCCCTCCGGGATCTCCGGCTGGCGGATCGGGAAACCGAGTTCGCGGGCGTCGTACCTGAACGCCGCATCGGCGTCGAAGCTGGGAATCGGACCGGGCTTGGGACCACCCAGGTTGAACGAGCACTGACTTGCAATACCCGCAATCACCAGACATGCGATCAGCAACGGTATGAGCGACCACGCCATGTCTCGGCCGTTCTGCAAAATGCGGGGTTTCTTCTCGGGCACGATGTCCAGTATTCCCGTTCCGCCGGGAGGGTAGCCCAGCAGCCCACTCCTGGTGGGCGTTCTGAAAGAATCGTCGCGACGATTCGTCCACCCAATGGACGGCCCGACCGCGACGCGGTCGACCGCTCCGCAGTGTCGGCCACCGTGCCGACCGTGACACCAGCAGGAGGCACCGCACATGACGGCCAGCACCCCATCGAGTCGCCGCGAGGCCCCGGACCGCAACCTCGCGCTCGAGTTGGTGCGCGTCACCGAGGCAGCCGCAATGGCTGCCGGCCGGTGGGTAGGACGAGGCGACAAGGAGGGCGGCGACGGTGCCGCCGTCGATGCCATGCGCCACATGGTCAGCTCCGTCTCGATGCAGGGCGTCGTCGTCATCGGTGAGGGCGAGAAGGACGAAGCCCCGATGCTCTACAACGGCGAAGAGGTCGGTAGGGGCGATGGCCCGCTGTGCGATGTCGCGGTCGACCCGATCGACGGCACGACGCTGATGAGCAAGGGCGCCCCGGGCTCGATCGCGGTTCTCGCGGTCGCCGAGCGTGGTGCGATGTTCGACCCGTCGGCTGTGTTCTACATGGACAAGATCGCGGTCGGCCCCGAGGCCGCCGACGTCATCGACCTGTCCGCGGGCGTCGCCGAGAACATCCGGCGTGTCGCAAGGGCCAAGCACCGCTCGGTCTCCGACACGACCGTGACGATCCTCGATCGCCCGCGCCACGCGGACATCATCCGTGAAACCCGCGAGACCGGTGCCCGCATCCGCCTCATCTCCGACGGCGACGTGGCCGGCGCGATCGCGACCGCGCGTCCCGAGTCAGGCGTCGACATGCTGCTCGGCATCGGCGGCACCCCGGAGGGAATCATCGCCGCGGCCGCGCTGCGCTGTGTGGGTGGCGCCCTGCAGGGCCGCCTGGCACCCAAGGACGACGACGAACGCCAGAAGGCCATGGATGCGGGCCACGACCTCGACCGCATCCTGCGGACCGAGGAACTGGTCACCGGTGAGAACATCTTCTTCTGCGCGACCGGTGTCACCGACGGCGATCTGCTCAAGGGCGTGCGCTACTACGGTGGCGGCGCCACGACACAGTCGATCGTGATGCGCAGCAAGTCCGGCACGGTTCGCATGATCGAGGCCTACCACCGCCTCGAAAAGCTGCACGAGTTCTCGTCGATCAACTTCGACGGTGACGAGGACGCCGCTCCTCCGCTGCCCTGACGTTTCAGGTGGTTCGTGCCGTGGGGTGCGTCGGTCGCTCGTCCGACTCACCCCACGCTCGCCTCCCGCGGCATACCGTGTAGGCCATGACCGATTCCACCGACTCCCGTTTCCGCATCGAACACGACACGATGGGCGAGGTCCGGGTCCCGGTCGACGCGCTCTGGCGCGCACAGACCCAACGTGCCGTCGAGAACTTCCCGATTTCCGGCCGCGGTCTCGAACGTGCCCAGATCCGCGCGATGGGCTTGCTGAAAGCGGCCTGCGCCCAGGTCAACAAGGATCTCGGCCTCCTCGCCCCGGAGAAGGCGGACGCGATCATCGTCGCCGCGAACGCGATCGCCGACGGCCTACACGATGACCAGTTCCCGATCGACGTGTTCCAGACCGGCTCGGGCACGAGTTCGAACATGAACGCGAACGAGGTGATCGCAAGCCTCGCAGCGAGGGCGGGAGTGGATGTCCATCCGAACGACGACGTCAACATGTCGCAGTCGTCGAACGACACGTTCCCCAGTGCGACGCATATTGCCGCGACCGAGGCTGCCGTCACGGATCTCGTACCCGCGCTCAATCACCTCCGACTTGCCTTGCTCGGCAAGGCGACCCAGTGGAGGACGGTGGTCAAGTCCGGCCGTACGCATCTGATGGACGCCGTGCCGGTCACCCTCGGTCAGGAGTTCGGCGGCTACGCCCGCCAAATCGAGGCGGGTACGGAACGGGTGCTGGCGACGCTCCCCCGGCTCGGCGAACTGCCGATCGGCGGCACCGCCGTCGGGACCGGTCTCAACGCTCCCGACGACTTCGGCCCGCGCGTGGTCGCGGAGCTGGTGCGCAGCACCGGACTCGATGCCCTGACCCCGGCCCGGAATCACTTCGAGGCGCAGGCCGCGCGTGACGGCCTGGTCGAGGCATCCGGCGCGCTCCGCACTGTGGCCGTGTCGCTGACCAAGATCGCCAACGACATTCGGTGGATGGGATCGGGTCCGCTGACCGGTCTGGGCGAGGTCCGGCTACCGGATCTTCAGCCGGGCAGCTCGATCATGCCGGGAAAAGTCAATCCCGTTCTGCCCGAGGCGGTCACGCAGGTTGCGGCCCAGGTCGTCGGAAACGACGCCGCCGTTGCGTGGGGCGGCGCGGCGGGTGCGTTCGAGTTGAACGTCTACATTCCGGTGATGGCACGCAACATCCTGGAGTCGCTGCGCCTGCTCGCCAACGTCTCGCGACTCTTCGCCGACCGCTGCGTCGCGGGACTCGAGGCCGACGAGGAGCATTTGCGTACGCTCGCCGAGTCGTCGCCGTCGATCGTCACGCCGCTGAACTCGGTGATCGGCTACGAGGAGGCCGCCGCCGTTGCGAAACAGGCACTGAGGGAGCGGAAGACGATCCGTCAGACGGTGATCGACCGGAACCTGCTCGGCGACGACCTCACCGAAGCGGAACTCGATCGGCGCCTCGACGTGCTCGCGATGACGAACGTCGACCGCGACGAGTAGTCCTGAAACCCTCCGCCACCTGTCTGTACGTCCGCCCACGATCCGACGACGAAAAGGTCCAACATGCGCGTTCTCCGCCGATACCGATCGCTTGCAGTGGCCTTCGCTGCCGCGACCCTGACGGCCGGATGCACCTCTACAGCGACGGACACACCGCTCACGTCAACGATGGCGACGCCGGTCAACCCCGCGCAGGTCGCCGGCGTGCCCCTGCCCAAGGGTTCGGTCGCGGACGCCCTCGCCCAGCTCGACGGGCTCGCCGAGGACCTCATGGATTCTTCCGGAATCCCGGGCATGGCCGTCGCCGTCGTGCACGGTGGAACGACGGTGTACGCGAAAGGGTTCGGCGTCCGCGAGGCCGGATCACAGGACGAGGTGGACGCCGACACGGTTTTCCAGTTGGCGTCGCTGTCGAAACCGCTCGGGGCGACCGTCGTCGCGCATCAGGTAGGCAACGGGGTCATCGACTGGGACACCCCGGTCGCCGCGAAGGTGCCCGGATTTTCGCTCGCCGACCCGTACGCGACCGAGCAGGTCACCGTCGGCGACCTGTACGCGCACCGCTCCGGACTCCCTGATCACGCCGGCGACATACTCGAGGGTCTGGGCTACGACCGGCAACAGATCCTCGAGCGGTTGCACCTGCTCCCGCTCAACCCGTTCCGGAACTCGTACGCGTACACCAACTTCGGCCTCACCGCGGCTGCCGAGGCCGTGGCGAACGCGTCGGACACCGACTGGGCGACCCTGTCACAGCGGGCACTCTACGAACCACTGGGCATGTCGGCCACCAGCTCCCGTTACGCGGACTATGCGGCGCGCGAGAACCGTGCCGTGGGCCACGTGAAGGTCGACGGAACGTACGTCGCACAGGCGGAGCGTGATCCCGACCCACAGTCGCCCGCCGGAGGCGCCAGTTCGTCGGTGAACGACCTCGCCGCGTGGTTGAAGATGCTGCTCGACAACGGTGAGACCGACGGAGGGCAGCTGATTCCCGCCGAATCGCTGCTGCCCGCGATCTCGCCGCAGAACGTCTCTTCGGCGCCGACCTCCCCCGACACCCGCGCGAGCTTCTACGGTTACGGGTTCAACGTAGACACCAGCGCGGCCGGGCGCGTCACGCTCAGCCACTCCGGGGCATTCGCGCTCGGGGCGGCGACGAGCTTCGTCGCGATCCCATCGGCGGACGTCGCTATCGTCGCGCTCACCAATGCCGCACCGATCGGCGTCCCGGAGACCCTCACCTCCGAGTTCGCCGGCCTGGTCCAGTTCGGTGAGGTTCGCCAGGACTGGGCGGAACTGTACGAGAAGGCCTTTCCGACGATGCCCGATCCGGAAGATGCACCTACCGGGCAGACGCCACTGTCTACACCGATGCCGCCGCAGCCCCTCGCGACATACGTCGGCACATACGCCAACGACTACTTCGGTGCCGCACAGGTCACCGAACGCGACGGCGCTCTGATCCTTACGATGGGCCCCGAAGGGCTGGTGTTCCCGCTGACTTACGAGGACGGTGACGTGTTCACCTTCGCCCCCGCCCGTAAGGGTGGCCCAGCCGGCATGATCTCCAAAGCCACCTTCACCGACGACACCCTGTTGCTCGAGTTCTTCGATGCGAACGGGCTCGGCACGTTCACCAGGAGCGCACCGTGAACTCGACAGAGGACTCGAATCCGCCCAACGCGTCGGCCCGCGTCGTCGAGGAGTTGTTCGCTGCACTTTCCGACCTGGACGTCGACCGTGCCGTCGAGCACCTTGCACCCGACATCGTCTGGCAGAACACCGGACTGCCCACACTGCGGGGCCGGCGGAGTGTCGTCCGGGCGCTGCGGTTCGCCAACAGACCGGGGCTCCGCTTCGATGCGGTGATGCACCACGTCCTAGGGGACGGCAACATCGTCCTCGTCGACCGCACCGACACCTTGCAGGTTGGACCGGTGCGCTCGACGTTCTGGGTGCGTGGGACGTTCGAGCTGCGCGACGGCCGGATCACCGTCTGGCGAGACCGGTTCAGCTGGGGCAACGTCGCGCTGGGCACGATCACGGCAACCGCGCGGGAACTCTGGCGGCGGGTGCGCCCCGCTTAGGGGCCCTGTGTGGCACCGGTCCTCGAGGCCGAGTCGGGCCCCTTCAGTGGCCGCTGACCCGCTTGCCCGCCTTCTCCGCGATATCCAGCGCCGCGAGGTAGCCGAAGACGAGAGCGGGCCCGATCGTGGCGCCTGGACCGGCGTAGGTGTGGCCCATGACGGGAGCGCTGGTGTTGCCGGCCGCGTACAGCCCCTCGATGACGGATCCATCCTCACGCAGGGCACGTCCGGCGACGTCGGTGACGATGCCGCCCTTCGTACCGAGATCGCCGGGCACCATCTGCGCGGCATAGAACGGGACCTTGGAAAGCTCACCGAGGCTTGGGTTGGGCTTGTTGGTGATGTCGCCGTAGTAGTGGTCGTACTTGCTCTCGCCGCGATGGAAGTCCGTATCGACGCCCTTGCGCGCGAACCCGTTGAACCGCTGAATCGTCGCCGTCAATCTGTCGGCAGGCACGCCGATCTTCTCGGCGAGTGCCTCGATGCTCGACGCCTTGACGATTGCCCCGCTCTCGAGCCAACGGCGCGGAAGTGGAGCCCGGGCCGTCACGCCCGCGAAGAGGTAACGGTCGCGGTACGTCTGGTCGAAAATGAGCCAGCACGGCAAGTTCTCGCCGGGGCCCTCGCCCTGCCCCCACTCGCCGCCGTACATACGGTGCGTCGCTTCGACGTAGGGCAGCGACTCGTTCATGAATCGCTCGCCGCGGTCGTTGACCATGAGGCTGCCCGGCAGCGAGCGCTCTGCCAGCGCGAACCACGGCCCCTTGGGTAGCGGGATGGACGGGGCCCACCACGCGTCGTCCATGAAATCGATTGCAGTGCCGGCTTTCAGACCGGCATTGATGCCGTCACCGGTGTTCGACGGTGCCCCGATCGTCCAGTCCGCACTGATCGGTGCCCGCTGGTACTTCTTGCGCATCTCTTCGTTGGCATCGAAGCCACCGCATGCGAGGACGACGCCGTACTTGGCGCGGAGCGTGCGCTTCTTACCGCCGGAATCGACGACGATGCCGGTCACGGATCCATCATCGACCACCAGGTCGACCAGGCCGGTGTTCAGCCACAGCGGGACACCCGCTTGCCGTACGCCCAGCAGCAGTTCCGCCATGAGCGCGGCACCCATTCCGATCAGCTTCTGCCGCCGCGCCTTCGCGACGAACGTGCGCAGGCCGACACGAGCCATTCGGACCGGGCCTCGCCAGTGCCGGAGCCCGGTGCTGAGCCAGCGGTAATCCGATTGCTTCACAACGACGTTCAGCGGCGCCTTGCCGTACGTCGGGTGGAGCGTGTCGAGATCGTCACCTAGCGCGCGGGCGTCGAACGGCTTGGGCTCGCACGAACGTCCGGTGGACAGTCCACCGGGAGCCTCTGGGTAGTAGTCGGAGTAGTTCTTCACCCACTCGAGGTTCAGCGACGAGTTGTCGATGAGGAACTGCAACGCCTCCGGACCGCGATCGATGTAGGTGTCGATTCGGGCCGGGTCCACACCGGGGCCAATGATGCTGTGTAGGTAACGCCTCGCAGCCTCTATGTCGTCGGCGGGGGCATCGCGCTCGAGCACGGAGTTACCCGGGATCCAGACACCGCCGCCGGACCGCGCCGTCGAACCGCCCCAGTACTGGGACTTTTCGACGACGACGGTCCGCAACCCCTGCTTGGCGGCCGTGATCGCCGCGGCCATGCCGGCGCCGCCGGCTCCCACCACGACAACGTCGAACTGTTCGTCCGATCCCGCGTTCCCCGCCATGACCACCCCTCGGTGCGCACTGGAAATGTAGTGATCACAAACTAGAACACGTTTCAGTCACGGACAAGTGTTCAGCGTTGCCACCGATCCCAACCAGTGCTTACGGGTGCGGCCCGAACTCCTCGAGCATCTCGGTGACGAGTTCGGCGATGGGTGAGCGCTCACTTCGGGTGAGAGTGATGTGCGCGAACAGTGGGTGTCCCTTGAGCTTCTCGACGACCGCCGCGACGCCGTCGTGTCGCCCGACGCGCAGGTTGTCGCGCTGCGCGACGTCGTGGGTGAGCACTACCCGCGAACCGGTACCGATCCGCGAGAGCACGGTGAGCAGCACATTGCGCTCGAGGGACTGAGCCTCGTCGACGATCACGAACGAATCGTGCAGCGACCGTCCTCGAATATGCGTGAGCGGCAACACTTCCAGCATGCCGCGGCTCATCACCTCATCCATCACAGCGGGGCTGGCGAGACCGTCCAGGGTGTCGAAGACGGCCTGCGCCCACGGCTCCATCTTCTCGGTCTCGCTGCCGGGGAGGTAACCCAGCTCCTGACCGCCCACCGCGTAGAGCGGTCGGAACACGACAACTTTGCGGTGGCTGCGTCGTTCGAGAACCGCCTCGAGCCCCGCGGTGAGCGCCAGCGCCGACTTACCGGTGCCGGCCTTGCCGCCGAGCGAGATGATTCCCACGCTCTCGTCGAGCAACAGGTCCAACGCCACACGCTGTTCCGCCGACCGGCCGTGCAGGCCGAACGCCTCCCGTTCACCGCGCACCAACTGGACCCGCTTGTCCGGCGTCACCCGTCCGAGTGCACTCGAGGTACCGCTGAGAAGACGGATCCCCGTGTGGCACGGCAACTCGCGCGCCTCGTCGACCTCGACGACGCTCTCCGAGAACAGCTGGTCGATGACGCCGGGCGCGACGTCGAGCTCGGCCATGCCGGTCCAACCGGACAGGACAACGTCGTGGGCCCGGAACTCGTCCGCCGGCAGACCGACCGCACCCGCCTTCACGCGCAGCGGGATGTCCTTGCTGACGAGTACCACGTCCTTGCCGTCCGCGGCGAGATTGAGGGCGCACGCGAGAATTCTGGAATCGTTGCTGTCCGTACGGAATCCGACTGGAAGAACCGAAGGGTCGGTGTGGTTCAGTTCGACCTGGAGGGTTCCTCGCGTGGAGCCGATCGGTACCGGGCGGTCGAGGCGACCGAACTCGAGACGGAGATCGTCGAGCATCCGCAGCGCTTCCCGGGCAAACCACCCCAATTCGTGATGGTGTCGTTTGGCCTCGAGTTCACTAACGACGACCAACGGCAAGACCACTTCGTGTTCGGCGAACCGAGTAACGGCCCACGGGTCCGAGAGCAGGACCGAAGTGTCCAGAACGAAGGTGCGGACGGAGCTGATTGCGGTCACGTGAGGCTCCTCGCGTCTGCGTGACACCCGCGCAAACGTGTTCGATGGGACCGGTCCGAACCTGATGTGTCAATCGACACGGAGGCCGGGTGCCGGCCCCCTCGCACTGAGTAGTTCAAGCACGATCAGGACCTCCCGTACAGCCGGCTTCCCCTGCCGTCTGTTACCCCGCGAGGCTACGCCTGTCGACGAATCGCGAAGTGCACTCTGGCGGCGTGTCGGGTGAACGCCGAGTGAGGGCATCCGCCCGACGCCGCGCGGCCACGGGGAATGACGCCCGCAGGCGCCAGACCTTCGAACGTGTCAGGCCTTGGAAAGCAGTCCCCAGTTCTCGAGACCGTCGTAGAGCGGGAAGTCCTGCGCCAGCTTGGACACGCGGGCACGCAGGGCCGGGACGTCGGCGTCGGCGCCCTTGGCGAGCGCGGTCGCGATGATGTCGGCGACCTCTTTGAACTGCTCCTCACCGAAGCCTCGAGTAGCCAGGGCCGGGGTGCCGATCCGCAGGCCCGATGGGTTCATCGGCGGGCGCGGATCGAACGGCACCGCGTTGCGGTTGACGGTGATGCCGATCTCGTGGAGCAGATCCTCACCCTGCTGGCCGTCGAGTTGCGAGTTGCGCAGGTCGACCAGGACCAGATGGACGTCGGTGCCACCGGTGAGGACGGAGATGCCGTTGCCGGCGACGTCGGCACCGGCAAGCCGCTCGGCCAGGATCTTCGAACCCGTCAGGGTGCGCTCCTGACGCGCCTTGAACTCGGGGGTGCCGGCGATCTTCATCGCGACGGCCTTCGCGGCGATGACGTGCATGAGCGGCCCGCCCTGCTGGCCGGGGAACACGGACGAGTTGAGCTTCTTGGCCCACTCCTGCTTGGCCAGGATCATGCCCGAGCGGGGGCCGCCGAGGGTCTTGTGGACGGTAGTGGAGACGACGTCGGCGTGCGGCACAGGCGAAGGGTGGAGACCCGCGGCGACCAGGCCGGCGAAGTGCGCCATGTCGACCCACAGCTTGGCGCCGACCTCGTCGGCGATGGAGCGGAACGATGCAAAGTCGAGGTGACGCGAATATGCGGACCATCCCGCGATGAGCACCTGGGGACGCTCGGCAAGCGCGATGTCGCGGACCTGATCCATGTCGACGACATTCGTGTCCTCGCGGACCCCGTACGACGCGACCTGGTACAGCTTCCCCGAGAAGTTCAGCTTCATGCCGTGCGTGAGGTGGCCGCCGTGAGCGAGGTCCATACCGAGCAGCTTCTCGCCCGGGTTCATCAGCGCCATCAGCACGGCCGCGTTGGCCTGTGCGCCGGCGTGTGGCTGGACGTTCGCGAAGTCGGCGCCGAAGATCTCCTTTGCGCGGTTGCGTGCGAGGTCCTCGACGACATCCACGAACTCACAGCCGCCGTAGTAGCGGCGGGCCGGGTAGCCTTCGGCGTACTTGTTGGTCAGGACGCTGCCCTGGGCCTCGAGGACGGCGCGCGGAACGAAGTTCTCGGATGCGATCATCTCGAGGGTGTCCCGCTGACGCGACAACTCTCCCGCCATCGCGGTGGCGACCTCAGGGTCCAGTTCGGCGAGGGACGCGGTGTTCACGTCGGCAGCAGGCACGGCAGTCATCAGCGAATCTCCAGGCTGGATTGCGAAAGGATCGCCCCCAGTCTAGGGAACAAGCCTGTCAGCGCCCCAACGCGGCTCCGCCACCGCTGGCGACCTCATCGCGGAGCGCGCCCGGTGTGAGAGGTTCGTCGAGCAGCCGCTTGAACCGCGCGGACCGCTGCGAGCCGACCGGCGTCTGCGCCAGCCAACTCCCGAGCAGCCGGTAGCCCTCCACGTAGGTGCTGATGTAGGCGCGCCACAGCGGCGAGGACAAGAACCGCAGGCTCTGCTTCGCGCGTTTCGGACTCGACAGCGTCCACTGCTGCAGGAACGCCTCGACCTTCTCCGGGCTCGCGCCGCGGTCGTGCAGCATCAGCGCGGCGTCCTGTCGCACCGACAGCAGCCCACTCGCCGCCGCGGACAACTGCTCGGCTCGTTCGCCGTCGAACCGCATTCCCAGATCGGCGTAGATCTCCTGCGCCCACCGACCCCACCCCGGACCGATGACCGATTCCAACGCCAGGTCCGCCAACCCCTCAGCCATGAGGCACTGCGGGGTGTTGACGACGAAGAGCGTCTGCTCGAGTTGTCCGGTCCCGACGAGACCGGTCTCCTTGCGGCAGTGCTCGGTGTGGTGACCCGGGTAGGACTCGTGTGCGATCAACCGCGGCAGGTTCGCCATCTGCTGGTCGAGATCGGAGTTGATCGCGACGGTGGACCGGTATCCGCCGAGGTAGTAGTTGAACCCGGACCACGGCTTGTCACCGACTACCTCGTAATCGACCCGTTCGGTCTCGGGCAGCGTGTACTCCACGCGCACCCGGTCCCGCAGCGCGCTGTTGAACGCCTCGACACACTCGCGCAGCCGGTTCGGCGGGTTACGGTCGGCCGCCCGATGCGCCTCCATCCGTTCGACAAGCGTCCCCGGACCAGGCAGGACGGCGTCCATGCGGCGGTGCGCCTCGCGGTACTCGTCCTCGTTGCCCACTTCGATTCGCACGTCGAAGTAGGCCGAGACCTCGTCGACGAAGCCGATGTCGTCGCCCGCAAACTTGCGTGCCGAACACTCCAGCGCTGTCAGATGGGCGTCGAGGAAACGGGTGCGCTCTCCCGCGAGCCCCGCAGATGCGAGATCGGAGCGCAGCGCACGAGCGTCCGCAGCCAGCCGACGGGGATCGGGCGTCGGCTCGTTCTCCACCTGCTGGCGAAGGGCCGGGTCGCCGGTGTAGGCATCGACGAAGCCCTCCTCGAGGCGGTCGAATTTCAGACCCAGCAGAAGGTAGTCGCGTACCAATTCGTCCGGTTCCATGGTCGGGACCCTAGCCGGTGCGGGCCCTGGTCGCTCACCTGTGGTTTCCGCCGTGATCCGGACCCGCCGCAGCAGGCGTGTGTGGCTGCGAGCACAATTTGCCCTATGCACCTGCCTTCCCCCAGCACGCGCATGGACCGGTCGCAAGCAACGACCCTCTCGCGGGAGGAGCGGCGATGGCGCGGGTGAGCGAATCGAGTCCCTATGTCGAGTTCGACCGCAAGCAGTGGCGAAAGCTCCGCAAGTCGACACCGCTCGTTCTCACTGCCGAAGAGCTCGTCGGGCTCCGAGGCCTCGGTGAACAGATCGACCTCG
Organism: Rhodococcus xishaensis; assembly: GCF_004011825.1. Classification (GTDB taxonomy): domain Bacteria; phylum Actinomycetota; class Actinomycetes; order Mycobacteriales; family Mycobacteriaceae; genus Prescottella; species Prescottella xishaensis. Next base: position 328,927 of record NZ_RKLO01000003.1, read on the forward strand.
ACGAGGTTGCCGAGGTCTATCTTCCGCTCGCTCGTCTGATCCACTTGCAGGTCGCCGCCCGCCAGCGCCTGTTCGCCGCTACCGCGACCTTCCTCGGGGAGAAGCACCCCGATCGTCAGGTGCCGTTCGTCATCGGCGTCGCCGGTAGCGTGGCGGTCGGCAAGTCGACCACCGCCCGTGTGCTGCAGGCGCTGCTCGCCCGCTGGGAACATCACCCGCGGGTAGACCTCGTCACCACCGACGGATTCCTCTACCCCACCGCCGAACTGACCCGCCGGGGCATCATGCACCGCAAGGGTTTTCCCGAGAGCTACGACCGCCGCAAACTGCTACGGTTCGTCACCGAGGTCAAGTCCGGTGCGGAAGAGGTTGCAGCGCCGGTGTATTCGCACGTCTCGTATGACATCGTGCCCGGCCAGTACCACCTCGTTCGGCAGCCCGACATCCTCATCATCGAGGGTCTAAACGTGCTGCAGACCGGTCCACGACTGATGGTCTCGGATCTCTTCGACTTCTCGATCTACGTCGACGCGCGGATCGAGGACATCGAGAACTGGTACATCAAGCGTTTCCTGGCGCTGCGCAAGACGTCCTTCTCCGACCCGAACGCGCACTTCCACCATTACGCCGCGCTCTCGGACGAGCACGCGACGCTCGCTGCCGAGGACATCTGGAACTCCATCAACCGGCCGAATCTGGTCGAGAACATTCTGCCCACCCGTCCGCGTGCGACGCTGGTGCTACGCAAGGATGCCGACCACACGATCAACCGCCTGCGCCTGCGCAAGCTTTGACCGAGAAGGGTGTCCTTTGCGCCCCCCTCCAGACGCAAAGGACACCCGGGTCTACAGCGCCGCGTAGGCCTGCGCGAGATACTCCTCAGTGCGCGGTGCACCCAGGAGTTGAGGGGTCATCTTGTTCATCACGTACGCGAACGTCATCCTGCGGTCGAGGTCGTTGACGACTATCGACCCGCCGTACCCGGACCACCAGCAGACCCGTCCTTCGGGGATCGACGGGTAGACGGGTGAAGCCGACAGCGCGTACCCGAGGCCGAAACGCAGTGGCACACCGAGTACCTGGTCGACGCCGTCGGCCTGCACGTCGTAGATCCGGTCTACCGTCTCGGGTCGCAGCAACTGCTCCCCCGACAAGGTCTTCCCGCCGTGCGAGACAACCGATTGGATGAGGGCTACCGACCGCGCGTTGCCATGGCCGTTCACAGCGCCGATCTCCGCGCCGCGCCACATCCGGCTCGATGTCTCCGGCACCGGGATCATCGGATTCGTCATCGTCTTGACGAAGACGCCGTCGGGCGGCAACGCCGAGTAATCGAATCCCGTTGGCGGTGGTGCGATCAGAGGAGCGATCCTCGGGTCGACGTCGACGGGCGTGCTGATGAAGTAGTCGGCGCCGCAGGCCTCTGCGACCTCGGTAGCGAAGAACTCGCCGAGGCCCACCCCGGTGATCCGACGAAGCATGCCGCCCACCAGGTGCCCGTAGTTGGTCGCGTGATAGCCGGACGCCGTGCCGGGCTGCCACCACGGCGCCTGTTCCGCGAGCAGATCTTCCGAGCGGACGGCCTCACAGATGTCTGCGATCGTGACCGACTGCTGCCAACCGCTCACTCCGGATGTGTGGCCGAGGATATGGCGCACCAGTACGCCCTCCTTGCCGTTCGCTGCGAACTCCGGCCAGTATCGAGCGACCGGAGCCTCGAGATCGAGTTGCCCGCGGTCGACAAGCAGCAGGGCCACGAGCGCGGTCATCGTCTTCGTCAGCGAGTACGTGTTGGCGATGGTGTCCTTGACCCAGCGCCCGCCGGTATCGACGTCCGAGACGCCACCCCACAGGTCCACCACGGTCTCCCCGTCGACCACGACGCACACCGAGGCTCCGACGTCGGTGCCGTCTTCCAGGTTGCGCTGCAACAGATCTCGGAGACAGTCGAACTCGGAAGCCGCGAACCCCTCGGCGGCGGTCACCGGACACCCACCGGGGTGCGCTGAGCCCTCTTCTCGCCGGCAGTGATCTCCTTCTTCAGGTCGCGCACATACCGCGCGAAGTCGACCTGGATGGTGTGCCGCGGCGCCTGGTAGTACTGCGCGAGGCTGGCCGCATCGTCGACGGCGATGATCTGGCGCATCTCGTCGTCCGAGGGCGGCGTGTACGCGCCTGTGAGCACTCCGGCCACCAGTTTGCTCTGCTGCTCGGCGAGATTGACGATCGTCGGGGATGACTGGGCGAGGCCCATGAAGAAGAGGTTGTCGGTGCCAGGCTGCATGATCCGCTTGAACAGCGGGAAACGGTGCTGGTCATCGGGATTCAACGCCGGATCACGGAAGAAGGGGAAGCTCATCTTGTAGCCGGTCGCGCACACGATGACGTCGGCGGGGATCCGACGTCCGTCGACGAGCCGAACATGGTCACCGTCGAGCGCTTCGATCGCCGGAACGCACGTCAGATCACCTGATCCTGCCTTGGCGAGGAAGTCGATACTCACCGACGGATGCGCGCTGAGCGGTTCGTGGTCGGGTTCGGGCAGACCGTAGTCCTGCATTCGGCCGAGCGCCTTCTTGATCTTGCGCCGGGCGATCGCCAATCCCAGCTTCCTGGGCATCCACGGCGGCATCATCATCTTGTCGGCCGGCATGCCTTCCCGGTACTTCGCGAGGACCCAGACCCCCCGCCGCGCGGATACCCACACGTGCGCTGCGATCGACCGGTGCGACAGCTCCGACGCGATGTCCAGCGCCGAGTTGCCCATGCCGACCACCACGATGTTCTTGCCACGCATGTCTATCGGATCGAGGGCGTTGAGATATTCGTGGCTGTGGATTACCTGGCCGTCGAACTTGCCCGGGTACTCAGGCATCCGCGGGTCCCAGTGGTGACCGTTTGCCACGACGAGCGCGTCGTACGTGCGGACGTCGCCGTTGTCGAGAGTGACAGACCATCGACCGTCCTCGAGACGCTCAGCCTTTTGGACCATCGTCCGAAATGTGATGGTGTCGCGCAGATCGAATTTCTCAACGTAGTCGCGAAAGTAGCTGTGCATCAGCGAGTGGTGTGGGAAATGCGGCCAGTCCGCGGGGACCGGGAAGTCCTCGAACTGAAGACGCGTCGACGACGTGTCGATGTGCAGGCTCTCGTAGCACGCCGACATCCCCGTCGGATTCTTGTAATACCAGTTGCCACCGACGTCGTCGGACGCCTCGAAGCAGTCGTACGGGATGCCATGATCCTTGAGGCGTTTCGCCGTGGTGAAGCCAGAACAGCCGGCACCGATGATGCACACTGTGGGCAGCTGGGGCATTCAGTTACCTCCCGTCGATCGAGTTCGAATCGGACATCGCATTCGATGTGATTTACGTCATAGAACCGGATTCGCTGACACACTGTCAAGCGAACGGCCGAAGGTCGAATCGAGCGCGTCCGTACGATGCAATCGGAGGTATGCGGTGAACCAGATTCATGGGGTGCCCAGGACCAAACCGACGCTGCGGGCCGAACAGAAGCGGCAGACACGACGGCGCCTCCTCGACTGCGCCCGAGAACTGTTCGCAGCCAACGGGTACGCAGCCGTGAAGATCGAGGACATCGCGACCGCGGCCGGCTGCAGCCGCGGTACGTTCTACCTGCACTTCTCCGGCAAGACCGACATCCTCCGCAAAATCGGCTCCGAGTCGATGGACCCGAGGCCGGTGTCGGTCTACGCCGACCTCGACGCAGTGCTCGACAACGCAACGCGGGAGGAGTTCACGCAGTGGATCGAGCGAGCCATCGAGTGGTTCGACCGCAACCGGGCGATCCTGCCGGCCTGGGACGAGGCGCTGGTCCTCGAGCCGGCTTTCCGGGAGCCCGCAAGGGAGGCGATCGCGGCGCTGCCGGATGCGATGCCGTCCTACCTGGCGCGCTGGGGCGATGACCGTGAGCGCGAGGCCCGACTACGGATCCAACTGCTGGTTACCCAACTGGAGCGGTTCTTCACCCGATGGGCCGTGCAGGGCACGATCGAAATTTCCCGCGACGAGGCCGCGGAGGTCCTCACCGACATCTGGTTCCCGGCCCTCACGCCGCCACACGCGTGAGGGCTCTCAAGCTCCGAAGCGACGGTGCCGGGCTGCGTAGTCGCGCAGCGCGCGGAGGAAGTCGACACGCCGGAACTCCGGCCAGTAGGCCTCGGTGAACCAGATCTCGGAGTATGCGCTCTGCCACAACAGGAACCCTGACAGGCGCTGCTCCCCCGACGTACGGATGACCAGATCGGGATCCGGCTGACCCGACGTGTAGAGGTGGCCTTCGATGCCCTCGACGCTCATGGCCTCCAGGAGGTCGTCCCCGGTGAGTCCCTGGCCTAGCTTGTCGCGCAGCAGCGCCCGAACGGCGTCGGCGATCTCCTGCCGCCCGCCGTACCCCACCGCCACATTGACATGGGTGCCTGTCCGGCCCTGCGTGCCCTCGGCAGCCTCACGCAGCCGCCGCGCCTGGTCCTCGGGCAACAGATCGAGAGTGCCGACGATCTTCACGCTCCAGTTCTGGCCCGCGCCGGAAATCTCCTCGACCACCTCGGTGATGATCTCGAGGAGGGTGTCGAGCTCCTCCGGCTCGCGGCGGAGGTTCTCCGTGGACAGCAGGTAGATCGTGGCCATCTCGATGCCGGCAGCGTCGCACCAGCGAAGCAGTTCCGCGATCTTGCGGGCACCCATTCGGTGACCATGACTGACGTCGGTGAACCCGTTCTCACGAGCCCAACGTCGATTTCCGTCGCACATCACCGCCACATGGCGCGGATGCTGTAAACCGTCGAGCCGGCGAAGGAGCCGTCGTTCATAGATGCTGTACAGCAGGCCGCGCACCTTCACCTGGACATCACCACGGGATCAAAGACTACGCCGCGAGCCTCGGGTGCCGGCGACGCCCGCCCAGTGTCGTGCACGCCTCACCCGCCTGCCCTACCGCACCTACGTCACCGTAGGTTACGGTTCCCGCATTTGATGGTTGATCCCGGTTGGAGCCGGGGACAGGGGCGTGTCTTAACGGTTCCCACGGCTGAAGCCGGGGGATTTCCAGCTCAGGCTGCACCGTCAACCGACCTAGGAGGGGGCCGAAAGTGACTTATGCCGTCGACGCTGGTGTGGCCCCGTTCTGCCACAGCCAGAACAACTCTGGCGGCGTTCCGGTCCCGACTATCGGTGTGTCCGCAGGTCTGGCACCGGAAGATGCGTTCGTCGCGTTCGAGTTGCTGCTTGGCTCTCGCGAAGCAACTCGAACACGTCATCGTCGTGTACGCGGGCTGAAAGATCACCACCTTCCGTCCGGCCCGCCCGGCACGGTCGATCAGTTCTCGTTTGGCAGCCCCGATGGCCGCGTCGGCGGCCTTGCGGGCCATCGTGGAGCGGGCCAGGAACCTCGGTCTGAAGTCCTCCACCGCGATCAACTGGTGGTTGTCGACGACCTTCTTGGCCCACACCCGCGAGTCGTGTTTCGTTTGCCGGGCCGTTTTCTTGTGGAGCTTCGCCGCCTGCCGGCGGGCGCGCTGGTAGCTGGTCGCCGTCGTGGTGACACCCCAGTCGACACCGATTCCACCGTCCACGACCGGGGCGGTTCGGGCTTCACGGCGGACGACGAACGAGGCGTACCAGTGCCCCAGGCTGTCCCGATACACCCGGACGGAAGTGGGCGTGGACGGCAGCTCCTGCGACCACACCACCGGCACGCTCACCCCCTTCGACAGCACCAGCCTCCGGTCCCGGATGGAGAATCCGCGGGTGGTGTACTCGAGCGACGGCAATGCCTTCTTACGCGACTTTGGCTGCGGCCGTCCCCGGCCGCGTACCGTGAACGAGTGGTCCAGGGCCTGACTGTAGGTGCGGAGCGTCTGCTGCTGCGCGACCTGGGAACCCTTACGCAGCCACGTGTTCGAGCCGCGGGCGGCAGTAAGGAGTTTCGACAGCTTCCCGAACGTCGGCTTCTGACCCAACTTGTGCTGGTGGACGGCCTCGTTCCACAGGAACCGGCAGCGATGCCACACATCGAGCAACGCACGCTCGGCCCGCGCGCCGGGGCGCAGACGATACGCGTACCGCACCACCTCTCCCCCCATGAGCGGAAAACTAACCGCCCCCACCGACACAACAGGAGAAACCGCATGTCGGACGAAAGACCTGACCGCTCTTCCCTCCCCACGATTGAAGCCGGGGGCGTCCCGGGCGGTGCTCGATGACAGTTCTGGGACTCGACGACCTCGCGTCGGGCTTACCGGTCAAACCGCGGATGCGCGGCTGGATCCACGCCTGGTCCCTCGTGGTCGCGTCGATCGCGAGCGTGACTCTGATCGCGCTCGCGTTCACTCTCGAGTCCGCCCGGGCCGGCATAGCGACCGCCGTTTACGGCGCCACCGTGTGCGGCCTGTTCGCGGTGAGCACGACGTACCACCGGATCCATTGGCACACTGTCGAAGCCCGGACCCGGATGAAGCGCGCTGACCACTCGATGATCTTCCTGTTCATCGCCGGTAGCTACACACCGTTCAGCCTCCTCGCGCTGCCGCCGAACACCGGTGCGATCCTGCTCACCGTCGTCTGGGTCGGTGCCCTTGCGGGGGTCGTGCTGAAGATGTCGTGGCCGCACGCTCCGCGCTGGGTGGGCGTGCCCCTGTATCTGCTGCTCGGCTGGGCGGTCGTCCCGGTAGCGGGAGAACTCGTCCACCAGGCCGGCGTTGCGCCACTCGTCCTGCTCGCGGTCGGCGGCGTCTTCTACAGCGTCGGCGCGGTGCTCTACGCCACCAAGTGGCCGAACCCGTGGCCGCGGACCTTCGGGCATCACGAGTTCTTTCACGCCGCCACCGCGATCGCAGCCCTGTGTCATTTCATTGCGGTGTACCTGGTGGTGTTCGGGTAGCCCGCACTGGCGCCTTTGACACGCGAATTCGGATGACACGCGAATTCGGGAATCGCCGAAATCCCGCCAACGATACCGACTGATTGTTACTCTCTCATGCGGTGCAAGCCATTCGGCTTGGACGCACAGCTCGCCCGCGAAACGGAAGACCCGTATCGACCGCTTTACAGGGAGAAGCCCATGACCTCGATCGCCGAACTGCTCGGCCTGGATATCACCATCGGCGAGCCGTACCCGGGCTTCTTCGGGAGCTGAAACACCACAGCGGTAGCACGCGACGGGTATCGCGCTTCGCTCGCGAAGACTGCGCATTCCTATCCCAGGCAGACCGAACGATCGGATCTGCCGCAACCCTGGAGGTAGATCATGGACACAGGCTCGATAGTGGAAATCTTCGCCATCATCCCCGGCAGCATCGAAATCGTGAGCATCGCGGTCTTCGAGTCGATCGAATTCGTTCTGGCGAGCGTGAGCGAGATCTTCGCCGGCAGCAGCGAGTCCGGCGGCCAATCCGTCGGCCAGTCCTGACCAGGACCTCCTGGGCAACCACGCGACACGGCCCGTGCAGCAACGCTGCACGGGCCGTGTCCGTTCACAGACTGGCGAGTTCGCGCAGATCCTCGAGGTCGGTCACCGGCCGGTCGCACACGAATCCCCGGCACACGTAGGCGGTCGGGGCCCCGCCGATCGGCGGCCGATCCGCGAGCAGCGGCATCGAATCGGCTAGACCCGCAACCACGACCGCGCCGCCGGGTGCCAGTCGACGCGCCTGCCTGGCCAGCTCGGAAGGCGAGTCCAGCGAGTCCTCGGACACTGCGATCTGGAGGGGCCCTCGCACCGACGCCTCGGCGACCGCGAGCCAGTGCCCCGCAGACCGTGGTGCACGCTGCAGAACTACCGCCGCGCGGCCCAGTGACTCCGCCGCAGCCGCTGCGTACTTCGTCGACCGATCCATACCCACCAACGACGACGCGGTCAGCAGCGCCTCCGTCGTCACCGACCCGCCCGAGGGCGTTGCGCCGTCGAGCGGATCACGTGGACGGCTCACCAGGGTTTCGGCGTCGTCGGCGGTGTCGAACCAACTCCCGTCCTGATCGGGGTCCGAGAAGTGGCCGATCGCTGTGTCCAGCAACTCGGTTGCCGCATCCAGCCATTCATCCGCGCCCGTCACCTGGTGCAGCGCCAGAAGTCCGGTCGCCAGCGCGCCGTAGTCCTCGAGGATCCCCGCAGACGCCCCTGCCACCCCGGCGAGCGACGCCCGTCGCAGTCGTCCGTCAACGACGTGGGTAGTGAGGAGGACGCGCGCGCATTCCTCTGCCGCCCATACCCATTCGGGTCGGTCGAGGGTGGCTCCGGCCTCCGCGAACGCGGTGATCGCGAGCCCGTTCCACGCGGTGACCACCTTGTCGTCCCGTGCCGGCTGTGGGCGACGCGCTCGTGCCGCGAACAGGCGTGCCCGCACGTCGGCGAACCGCGCGTCGTCGGATGGGTCGTCGAGCAGTTGCAGAACCGAGGATCCGCGTTCGAACGTCCCCTCCTGCGTCACCGCGAAAGTCTCCGCGGCCCATGCACCCTCGTCGGGTCCGAGCGCCTCGGTCAGTTGGGTGCGCGTCCACGCGTAGGTCAGGCCCTCTTCGCCATTGGTATCGGCGTCGAGCGCCGAAGCGAACGCGCCCGCGCCGGTACGTAGGTCGCGCAGCATGAACTCGGCGGTCTCTTCGGTGACCCGCCGCGCGAGTGCGGAATCCGTACGGCGTGCCAGGTGTGCGTAGAAACGCAACAGCAGCGCGTTGTCGTAGAGCATCTTCTCGAAGTGCGGGACGACCCACTCGGCGTCGACCGAGTAGCGGGCGAAGCCGCCACCGATCTGGTCGTAGATGCCACCGCGGGCCATCGCCTCGGCGGTGCGCATCGACGCGTGCAGTACCGGCGCGGCGCCGGTCCGTTCGTACGAGCGGAGCAGACCCTCGAGCAGCATCGCCGGCGGGAACTTGGGAGCGCCACCAAACCCTCCGTGATCGCGATCCTCGTCGCGGAGCACGCTCGCGACAGCTCCCGACAGAAGCGTGACGTCCACGGGCGGCCCGCCTGCGGGCAGTGCCCCGCTGCTGCGACGAAGTTCGGTTACCACCGATGCGGCGGCGTTGTCGACGTCGCCACGGCGGGTGCGCCAGGTGTCCGTGATCGCGTTCAGCAACTGGGTGAACGAGGGCATCCCGCCGCGCGGCTGCGCCGGGTAATAGGTGCCGCAATAGAACGGGGCGCCGTCCGGGGTGAGAAAGCATGTCATCGGCCAGCCGCCCTGACCCGTCATCGCGACGGTCGCGTTCATGTAGACCGAATCCAGGTCGGGGCGCTCCTCGCGATCGACCTTGATGCACACGAAGTGCTCGTTCATCACCGCGGCAGTATCGGCGTCCTCGAACGACTCGTGTGCCATCACATGGCACCAGTGGCACGATGCGTACCCGATCGACAGGAGGATCGGGACGTTTCGCTCGCGGGCCCAGGCGAGCGCCTCCGGACCCCACTGCTGCCAGTGGACCGGATTGTCGGCGTGCTGCCGCAGATACGGGCTGGTCGCGCCACCTAGGGTGTTCCGCTCGAGCGACACGACCCCTCCCCTAACTCGCCGGTCTCGCAGGCGGATCGTTCTCGGTGGGCCGATCCTGCTCGGTACTCGTGGCGCCGCGGTCCGTGCCGTCGTCGGCCGCCTGATCAGCCTCCGGATTTTCCGGCTGGAATGTATCCGGCAGCTTCTTCAGCTGCTTGTTCATCGACCGGACCAGCAGGACCGTGCCGATCAGTAGCGCCACGATGAGCACCAAACCCAGCGGCGAAGCCTTGCCGAACTCGGGACCCGACGGGTTGCTCGGGGTACCCTGCGCGAGAAATTCCCCCGCCAACGTCGTCATTGCCAACGTCGTCATCACTGCGTCTCATCCTTCGAAATGCCCGCGAAGAAGTCGTCCTCCGGGATGGCCGTATGCACCCGTGTCTTGGCGAGTTCGAACTCCTCTGTCGGCCAGATCTTCTGCTGAATATCCAGCGGTACGGCGAAGAAAGAGCCGTTCGGGTCGATCTGCGTGGCGTGGGCGCGTAGGGCGTCGTCCCGCTGCGGGAAGAAGTCGCCGCACTGGATCTGCGTCGTCACGCGCGCCATCAAGTCACCCTGCTCGGTCTTCCACTTCGCGAGCCACTCCGCCATGGGGAACTCCTCCCCACGACGCTCGTACTCCTCCTTGAACAGGACCAGGCGTTTCCGAATGAAGCCGTGGTTGTAGTAGACCTTCTTGACCTCCCACGGCCTCCCGGCATCGGGGAACTGCTCGGGGTCAGCCGCCGCCTCGAACGCGGCCATCGAGACCTCATGGCACTTGATGTGGTCCGGGTGCGGGTAGCCGCCGTTCTCGTCGTACGTGGTCATCACATGCGGACGGAAATCGCGGATCACCTTCACCAGCGCCGCGGTGGGCACCTCGAGCGGCTCGAGCGCGAAGCACCCCGGGGGCAGTGGCGGCGTGGGGTCACCTTCCGGCAGACCGGAGTCGACGAACCCGAGCCACATCTGCTGCACCCCGAGGATGCGGGCGGCCTCGGCCATCTCCTCACGACGCACGTCATGCATCCGCTCGCGGATCCCAGGCACGTCCATCGCGGGGTTCAGAATGTCTCCACGTTCACCGCCCGTCAGGGTTACCACCAGGACCTCGTTGCCCTCGCTGGCGTAGCGAGCCATCGTCGCAGCGCCCTTGCTCGACTCGTCGTCGGGATGGGCATGAACGGCCATGAGTCGGAATCCGCTCACGTGTGTCTTCACCTCAGCTTCGCGTGTCACCGTCGTGGCGTGTCACCTGTAGCGGTCGACCGCCACCTCGTGCGGCGCCTGGTCGTCCTTCCCCTATAGTTCCACCTGGCACCCACAAGGGTCGGTCGTACCCCTGCTACGCACGGTATCCCGACCCCGACGGCCCATTGTGCACCACCGAACCCGCTCGAGAGCGAAGTGATGAGCAGTACACCTCCCACCGACCGTTACGGATCCGCGCCCAGAACACTTCGGTCGGGGACCTGGGTCAAATGGGTGCTCACGGGGCTGGTGGTTGTCGCCGGCATCGGCATCGCCTTCATTGGCTACAACAAGTTCGCTGTCAACGAGATCGAGGGAAAGCAGATCTACTTCGACATCATCGACAACCGCACGATGGACATCGAGTTCACCGTCACCCGCGACGACCCGTCGCAGCCGGCGGTGTGCATCATCCGCACCCGTTCGAAGGACGGATCCGAGACCGGTCGCCGCGAGGTGTACATCGCACCATCGACGGATTCGACGGTCAAAGTCACAGCCCCCGTCCAGGCCTCGCAACCACCGGCGATGGGTGATCTATACGGATGTAGTCTGGACGTCCCAGGCTATCTCCACGCGGGCTGAGGACCGGACCGACCGGTCCTTGTTTCGCGGTTCGACGGCCCGTCGCGTGCTAAAATGGATCGATGCACGGTTCCACTGGAGCCGTGTATTGCTGCATTGACGGCAGGACGAGTCTGCTCACGAGGTAGGCGTGCTGGGGGATCTTCGCCACGGACTGGAACGGCCTGCCCGTTGGTCGTTGCTGTTCGCAGCGATCTGCCCGGGGGGAGAACAGCACGAGGGCTTCGACTTACGAAGGAGTGATCGACAATGACCGAGACCCAGGTGACCTGGCTTACTCAGGAGTCTCACGACAGGCTCAAGGCTGAGCTCGACCAGCTCATCGCCAATCGTCCGGTCATTGCCGCCGAGATCAACGAACGCCGCGAGGAGGGCGACCTCAAGGAGAACGGCGGCTATCACGCTGCGCGGGAAGAGCAGGGCCAGCAGGAGGCGCGCATTCGCCAACTGCAGGAATTGCTGAACAACGCGAAGGTCGGCGAGGCTCCGACGCAGTCGGGCATAGCGCTGCCCGGCTCGGTCGTCAAGGTCTACTACGACGGCGACGAGACCGACACCGAGACGTTCCTCATCGCGACCCGCGAGGAGGGCGCCCGCAACGACAAGCTAGAGGTCTATTCGCCGAACTCCCCGCTGGGCGGCGCGCTTATCGACGCCAAGGTGGGCGAGACTCGGGAGTACACCCTGCCCAACGGCAGCCTGATGAAGGTCACTCTCGTCAGCGCGGAGCCGTACCACGCCTGATCGGAGACCGGTACGAGGAACCCCGGCTCGGGCAACTTGCCCGGACCGGGGTTCTCGCGTTCCGGCGGCCTGGTCAGAGCACCCGGCGCGCCTTCACTTCCGCTAGGACGGGGCCGATCTTGACGACCTCACCGAACGTCGGGGCGTGGACCATCAGGCCGTTGCCCATGTAGACACCGACATGGCTGGGACCGTCCTCCTGCCAGTTGCCGAACACCAGATCGCCAGGCTGCGCGGCGGCTATCGGGACCTCGGTGCCGACCCCCCACTGTTCCTCCGACGTGCGCGGCAGGACTATCTTGCCGCCGCTGGCCGCGAACACGGCCGCCGACGTCAGACCCGAGCAGTCGAACCCGCCCATCGTGGGTCCGCTGATGTCCCCACCGCCCCACACGTACGGCAGGCCGAGGAACCGCATCGCCAGTTGGACGGCCGCACCGCCGATCCCGGCAGTCGGCAGGTTGATGTCGAGGCTCGAGTTCGCGAACGGCGACAGCAACGTCTCGAACTGCTCCTCGGATCCGCGGATCGCCTGGACGTACGGGCCACTCTGGTCGGCGGCGTCATCGATGCCGGACGGGACACCGCCCGCCTTGCGGACCGCGCGGGTGCCGGCGTTGAACGCGGCGAGTGCGAGGTCGAGGGTGTCGCCCGCGACCAGGCCCTCCTTCTTCCAGGTGTCCATCTGAGCGTAGTTGTCGCACAACATGTGTCCGGCCGCCATGACGGAATCGGCAACACCGAGAATCTCGGCGGTGCCGTCACCGTCGGCGTCCCTGCCGTACTTGGACCACTCGCTGGGCATGAACTTGGCTGGGCCGCGACCGCCGGCGAGTGACACAGGCGCCGTCGGACCGTAGCGGAAGTCGTTTTCCACGGCGAACAGCGCCGCCAGGGTAGGCGTGTTGACGCCGTCGCAGATCTCCCCCGCCTTCTTCAGCCACGGCGCGAACACCGCGACCGAACCCACCTGCCCCAGAGTCATGTTCGGCGGCAGGATCGCAGGAAGGGACGCTAGCTCGCTGCTGCCGACCGCGGGCACCGTCACAACCGGGCCGGCAATGGGTGCGGGCACCCGAACGACCGGTGCAGCGGCCGCCGGTGTGGCATGTTCCGGAGATGCTTCGGCTGCAAGGGCTTCCGGCGTCGGGGGATCAGGGACCCGGACGCCGGGAATGGTCGACGCGAAGTCCACGAGAGCCCGCTCGGCCTGCGGCCGCACCTCCGACGGCAGCAACCCGATCAGGCTGTCGACTTGCTCTCCCAAATCGGGCGCTAGCTGATCGATGGCCTGAATCGTATCGGCGGCATAATCTTTGACGGGCACTGGAACATCGGTTCCCTGTATTGCTGCAACTGCTGCTGCGGTGATGGCCACGATAATGGCTGTGGGATCCAATGACATTCACCGTTCCTGGACTCGTGCGTTGTTCTGAGAACACACACGGTATCGGGCAATCCGACTGTCGCGGGCGAGATTCGGGAAACACTCGGCCCTTCGAGTCGGAAGCCGATCAGCCCAGAGCCTGCTCGATGTCGGCAAGCAGGTCCGTCGCATCTTCGATGCCCACGGACAGGCGCACCAGGTCCTCCGGCACCTCGAGTGCGGAACCAGCGGTGGACGCGTGCGTCATCGCACCCGGATGCTCGATGAGCGACTCGACGCCGCCGAGTGACTCTGCGAGCGTGAAGATCTGCGTGCGTGCGCAGAAGTCGAGCGCGGCCTGCTTGCCGCCCTTCAACCGCACCGAAATCATGCCTCCGAAGCGGCGCATCTGCTTGGCCGCCACCACATGACCGGGATGCGACTCCAGACCCGGGTAGGTGACCTGGCCGATCGCCGAGTGCCCCGACAGCAGATCGACGATCTTTTCGGCGTTGTCGCTGTGCCGTTCCATACGTAGTGCGAGGGTCTTGATACCGCGCATCGTCAAGAACGCGTCGAATGGACCGGGCACCGCACCCGCGCCGTTCTGCAGGAAGGCGAACTTGGCGTCGAGGTCCTCGTCGCTGGTCACGAGCGCCCCGCCCACCACATCGGAGTGCCCACCGATGTACTTGGTCGTCGAGTGCAGCGCGATGTCCGCGCCCAATGCCAGTGGTTGCTGCAAGTACGGTGACGCAAAGGTGTTGTCCACCAACAACTTCGCCCCAGCCGAGTGCGCCACCTCTGCGGTCGCTGCGATGTCGCCGATGTTGAGGAGCGGGTTTGTCGGCGTTTCGACCCACACAAGCTTGGTGCTCGGACGGATCGCGGCGCGAACCGCATCGACATCGGACACCGCGACCGGGGTGTACTCGATCCCCCACTGTGTGAACACCTTGTCGATGAGGCGGAACGTGCCACCGTAGGCGTCATCGGGGATGACCAGATGGTCACCGGGACGCAACAACGACCGCAGGACACAATCCGTGGCCGCCATCCCGGATCCGAACGCCCGCCCGAACGTGCCCGACTCGAGTGCGGCCAGGTTGGCCTCGAGCGGCTGACGCGTCGGGTTGCCGGTGCGCGCATACTCGAACCCGCCCCGCATGCCACCGACACCGTCCTGCGCGAACGTCGAACTGGCATAGATCGGTACGTTGACGGCGCCGGTCTGCGGATCGGGCTCGTATCCGGCGTGGACGGCCCTGGTGGAGAAACCCTGCTCACTCATGCCGACCAGCCTAGCGACCGCCTTCTACTACCGAATCCGCGATGTACCCGTCCAACCGACGGTCAGGCTCCGGAACTGAGGAACCCGAGCAGGTCGTGTCGGGTGATGACCCCGGCCGGCTTGCCGTCGTCGACCACCATGAGGGCGTCGGTGTCACCCAGGGCCTTCGTGGCAGCCGACACCGGCTCCTGCGCACCGATCATCGGGAACGGCTTGGACATGTGCTTCTCGACCGGGTCTGCCAGCGCCGCGCGGCCCTCGAAGACCGCGCTCAGCAGGTCTCGCTCGGACACGCTGCCCGCGACCTCGCCGGCCATGACCGGCGGCTCCGCCCCGACGACGGGCATCTGCGAAACGCCGTACTCGCGCAGGATCTCGATCGCATCGCGAAGCGTCTCGCCCGGATGCGTGTGCACCAGGTCGGGAAGCTCACCGGACTTGCCGCGCAGCACGTGCCCGACGGTCGGCTCGGCGGCGTCACCGGTGAGCGGGGTGCGCAGGAAGCCGTAGGAAGCCATCCACTCGTCGTTGAAGATCTTCGACAGGTAGCCGCGGCCGCCGTCCGGCAGCAGCACGACCACGAGCGCGTCCGGACCCTCACGCTTGGCGACCTCGAGGGCCGCGACGACAGCCATACCGCAGGAGCCGCCGACCAGCAGACCCTCCTCGCGGGCGAGGCGGCGCGTCATATCGAACGAGTCTGCGTCGGACACAGCGATGATCTCGTCGGGCACGCTCGGGTCGTAGGCGCTGGGCCAGAAGTCCTCGCCGACACCCTCGACCAGGTACGGCCGGCCGGTGCCGCCCGAGTAGACCGAACCCTCGGGATCGGCGCCGACGATCTTGACCTTGCCGCCGGAGACCTCCTTGAGGTAGCGGCCGGTCCCGGTGATGGTGCCGCCCGTGCCGACACCGGCAACGAAGTGCGTCACCTTGCCGTTCGTGTCGCGCCAGATCTCCGGACCGGTGGTCTCGTAGTGGCTGTCCGGGCCGCCCGGATTGGCGTACTGGTTGGGCTTCCACGCGCCGGGAATCTCCCGTACAAGACGGTCGGAGACGCTGTAGTAGCTGTCGGGGTGGTCGGGTGCCACCGCGGTCGGGCACACCACGACCTCGGCCCCGTACGCACGCAGCACGTTGCGCTTGTCCTCGCTGACCTTGTCGGGGCAGACGAACACGCACCGGTAGCCGCGCTTCTGCGCGACCAGCGCCAGGCCGACGCCGGTGTTGCCGGACGTGGGTTCGACGATTGTGCCCCCGGGCTTCAGCTCGCCCGACGCTTCGGCGGCGTCGATCATCTTGACCGCGATGCGGTCCTTGGAGCTGCCGCCCGGGTTGAGGTACTCGACCTTCGCCGCAACCGACCCGTAGCCCTCGCCGACCACGGAGGACAGCTTGACGAGAGGGGTGTTGCCGATGAGGTCGACGACATGATCCGCAATGCGCATGGTCCCATGTTCCCAGATCGGAATCGGACACGCCGACCGGATCGGGACAAGCCGGTTCGTCCAGGGGTGCCCCTGCGCGCGGTGGGCCGGGTGCCTGTCCCCACACGATGCACAATACATTTCGGCATGGGGCCTGTTTCTCCAGTTCACAGGCTGTTCGCGGCCCTGAAACCCGCGTGAAGTCGTTCCTGCAGGCCGAGCTGGGAGGTGGCCCGTTGAGATCTCACAGCGGCAACGTAAGTTCAATGATCGAAGAGACCAATCGCAGAAGGAGTTCCCATGCCCGAGGCAGTCATTGTCTCCGTTGCCCGCTCGCCGATCGGCCGTGCCATGAAGGGCACGCTGGCCGGCATGCGTCCAGACGATCTCGCCGCGCAGATGGTCGCCGCCGCGATCGCCAAAGTCCCCGAGCTCGATCCCGCCGAGATCGACGACCTGCTCCTGGGCTGTGGCCTGCCGGGCGGCAAGGCCGGGTTCAACATGGGTCGTATCGTGGCCATCAAGCTGGGCTACGACACCCTGCCCGGCACCACCATCACCCGCTACTGCTCGTCGTCCTTGCAGACCACCCGCATGGCGCTGCACGCCATCAAGGCCGGCGAGGGCGACGTCTTCATCTCCGCCGGTGTCGAGTCCGTGTCGAGTTTCGCGGCCGGAAACTCGGACTCCCTGCCCGACACGAAGAACCCGTTCTTCGCCGACGCCATGGAGCGCACCACGGTCGCCGCACAGGGCGGCGTGCAGTGGCACGACCCGCGCGAGGACGGAATTGCCCCCGACGCATACATCGCGATGGGCCAGACCGCCGAGAACGTCGCACAGCTGACCGGCATCACCCGCGAGGAGCAGGACCAGTGGGGCGTCCGGTCGCAGAACCGCGCCGAGGAGGCCATCAAGGCAGGCTTCTTCGAGCGTGAAATCACCCCGGTCACCCTCGAGGACGGAACGGTCGTCAGCAAGGACGACGGCCCGCGCGCCGGCGTCACCTACGAGGCCGTCAGCCAGCTCAAGCCGGTCTTCCGCCCCGACGGCACCGTCAACGCAGGCAACTGCTGCCCGCTGAACGACGGCGCGGCCGCGCTGGTCATCATGAGCGACACCAAGGCCAAGGAACTGGGCCTGACCCCGCTCGCCCGCGTCGTGTCGACCGGCGTCTCGGGCCTGTCGCCCGAGATCATGGGTCTGGGCCCGATCGAGGCCACGAGGAAGGCCCTGGCGCTGGCCGGCAAGACGATCAGCGACATCGACCTGTTCGAGATCAACGAGGCCTTCGCCGTGCAGGTCCTGGGCTCGGCCCGCGAACTCGGCATCGAGGAGGACAAGCTGAACGTCTCCGGAGGCGCGATCGCCGTCGGCCACCCGTTCGGCATGACCGGCGCTCGCATCACCGCGACGCTGCTCAACAACCTGCAGACCCACGACAAGCAGTTCGGCGTCGAGACCATGTGTGTCGGCGGCGGCCAGGGTATGGCGATGGTGCTCGAGCGCCTCAGCTAGTCCGCTAGTCCTCGAGCTCTAGTCCTCGAGCGTCCGCGAACGGGCGGTCTTCTGGCAGGCCACTTGGCCGATGCTCAGAAGGCCGCCCGTTCGTCGTCAGGTGGGGACGCCGGCCGCCGGAGCTGGTCGCTTCCCTGCGCTCCGTGCGAGCCTGCCGAATGGGGTTGTCCCGCAGGCTCCAACGGCGAACGGGCGGTTCTCCGACCGTCGGCCGTGTGGCCCGTCGGAGAACCGCCCGTCGTGAGGCGCTGTGCGACTAGTCGCTGTTGAAGTAGCTGAGCAAGCGCAGAATCTCGACGTACAGCCACACCAGGGTGACGGTCAGACCGAGGGCGATGCCCCACGCCGCCTTCTCCGGCGCCTGGGCGCGGATCAGCTGGTCGGCAGCGTCGAAGTCGAGCAGGAAGCTGAACGCTGCGAGAGCGATGCACACGAGGCTGAAGATGATCGCAACCATGCCGCCGTCGCGCAGGCCGAATCCGCCGTCGGTGAAGAAGCTCGCGATCAGGTTGCCGATCATCAAGACCACGACACCGATGAGCCCACCGATGATCATGCGGGTCAGGCGGGGGGTCACGCGGATGGCACCGGTCTTGTAGACGACGAGCATGCCGAAGAAGACGCCGAACGTGCCGAGAACGGCCTGTCCGATCAGCGTGGATGCCGCCACTCCAGCAGCCTCGGCCTGTGCGCCGAAGACGAACGAGAGCGCGCCGAGGAACACACCCTCGCACGCCGCGTAGGCGAGCACGATGGCCGGGTTGTCCATCTTGCGGCCGAACGTCGCGACCATCACGAGGACAAAGCCGATGAGGCCACCACCGATGACGAACGGCATCGCGAGGGTCGGGTCATTGCCGACGAGCAGGTACGAGACGATCGCCGTCAGCGTAAGCACGCCGAGCGTGATCCCCGTCTTGGTGACGACGTCATCGATCGTCATCGCCCGCTGCGATGTCTGAGGCTGCTGACCGTAACCGTATTCCTGGGGTATCTGCGCGGCACCTGGCTGCGCAGATCCGAATGTGGCGTATCCGCCTTCCTGCTTGGGCAGGTTGCGGAACACCGGGTTGCTGGTGGTGCGCACCGTGCACATCCCTTCTCGTGGTCGTCGATCAAGCCCTGGAGGCCCGTATCGGCCGGGCATCCGGCATCGCTGTCCGTAGAACGTCCTACGCGGAACGGAAAGTTCCCGCACCACGCGACCGAGTTGGACATTTCGGACTGTACCGGGCGTTCCGCTGCGGTCACTATACGAGGACCGGAACAAACGGTATCGCTTGTGCCCTCGATCAAGCGAGAAATCGCACAACGGCAGACAATGGAGACATGGGAATCGAAGATGGGGCCGGCGGGACCTTGAACGTCAGCGAGAGCCTCGATTCTGACGAAGTGTGCAACGCCGATGGCGACGATGTGGTCGACGCACCCGACTCATGGAGCGAGGCCGACCGCTTCGGCACCACCCTGCGTGAGGCCGAGCAGGGCGAGAGTCTCGAACAGCGCCTCGCCGAGGAGGAGCCGGACGTCCTGATGTCCGATGAGGAACCCGAGGACGACGACGAGCTACAGGGCGCCGAGATCGTCGACGGCGTCATCGTGGAGGACCTCGGTCTGCACCGGGGCCAGGTCGACGGCGATGCGGCGGCAGGTGGACCTGTGGCGTAGCTGTCTACCGCACTCGGGTCGACCGGGTGACGGTGAATTTCGCGCTGCGCCCCATCTCCTCAGTGGGCCCGACGGCGCGCCCCAACGCTCCCTTGTAACCGAGATGCGAGTTGAAGACGGTCCATAGTTCCCCGCCAGAGCGCAGGACCCGCCCGGCGGCTGCGAACATCTTGCTCGCGCTTCCTGTGTGCACAGCCGCACCGACATGAAACGGCGGGTTGCAGACGATCAGGTCGACGCTCGCATCAGGCAGCGAGTCCAACGCGTCATCACGGAGCGTGCGGACCCGGTCGCCGACACCGTTCGCTCGGGCGGTCGCCGCTGCCGACGCAACGGCGGCGGCGGACTGGTCGCTCGCGATGACGGACGCCGACGGCTGCGCCTTCGCCAGGCTCACCGCGAGGATGCCCGTACCGCACCCAAGGTCTACCGCGGTCTCGGCCTCCCGCATCCGCGGCAGGAACTCGAGCAGGAACCGAGTGCCGATGTCGAGCTTGGAGCCGGCGAACACCGCTCCGTGCGCGACGACGTGCAGTTCGAGATCATCTAGGCGCTCCACGACCGGAAACCGCGGCGACTCGGCAAGTTGTAGCGGTGAGTCGGCGATGAGCACCCGCGACTTCTGCCGACCCAGCGTCGCTCTCACGTTCTCGAACGACCGCCGCAGCACGTCGTTCATGGCGTGGGTGATGTGCTTGTTTCGTCCGCCGGCGTAGACGACGACATCCGGGGCGGCGTACCGGGCGACGGCGTCGGCGATCTCGTCGAGATCGTCGAGCCCTCGGGGCAACTGCATCAGCACAACTCGCGCCCCGGCGAGTAGATCCTCCCCCAGCGGCCCCGGCCGGTAGCAGCCGGACAGTCCGACAACTTCGGCATTGTTCTCCAACGCCCGTTCTCCGGTGAGCCGATCCTGATACACACGAATATCTTTCGCACCGAACCGGATCGCGCTTCCGAGGGTCAGCGCACCGTAGTGGTCGCCTATCACGACGACGGTGCCGGTTGGCGCGCTGCCCAGTGCGCCGGATGCCTCGTCGAGTATCAGTCGGTCGGCCGCGTCGACGGCGAACAGATTGGGCGCCTCGACGTCGGGGAAGCGCCGCATCCGGCTGAACAGGTCTTCGACGGAGAGCATGACGACAAGTGTCCTCGATACTCCGATCCGCTCGGCATTCGGCCCATCGGCGGAACTGGGACTGCACTGCATCCCCAGCCCGACCCCGAATCGACCCGCTGCCCCGGTGCGGGCTGCGAAGATAACGGGGTGCGGCTAGATGGACCCAGGTCACGGCTGCGACTCCCGAGGAGGGATCATGACCGACGAACGCGACGCCGAACTCGAGGTTCATCCGTTGTCTGCGTCACTCCGCTACGAGATACGCGTGGGCGATGAACTGGCGGGGTTCACTGAGTTCGTCGACAGCGGCGAACAGCGGATCTTCTTCCACACCGAGGTTGACGAACGCTTCGCTGGACGGGGACTCGCAAGCACGTTGATCCGCACCGCTCTCGACGACGCCACCTCCCGCGGCAGGCGCATCGTGCCGATCTGTCCGTTCGTCGCAGGCTTCCTCGACAAGCACCTGGAGTTCGTCGAGTATGTCGACGCGGTGACTCCGGCCGCACATCGAACCGTCTTGCAGTTCCGGACCTGACGCACAACCGCTCAGTTCCCTGCTCGGCAGCGGTCTGGAACTCCCGAACGACGGAGCTGACCAAACATGAACACTGGTGCTCTACACGAACATTCGGTTCCCACCCGCCACCTCCCCACGGTCAGCTGCAGGCACTCTTCTCTTCGGGTGTGTCAGCGTTCCTGATGCACTCCGTGTAGGCGTTCCAGTCATTGGATATCTGTGTCTGCTCATCCCCGAACTGCTCGATGGTGGCAAACACAATCACAATGCCAACGAGCCCGCCGATCATGGCTAGAACACCCAGAAGGACACCAGACATACCATCCTTCTCATTGGCCTGCTGCGTCGGCGACTGTCGGCCCTGCACCATCTGCGCACCTGGGTACTGCGAGAACTCGTCGGTCATCAGAAACCTCTCGTTTGCACAATGATTCACACTCAACCGACACAGGGAAGAATCAAGGCAACATGCCACTACATCATCTGTGCGAACGAGAATCCCCCCACGGATACCGACCGCCCCACGTCGTTGACCTTCAATGTATACCGCAAATCGGACAATTCCCGGGCAAACCGGACGACCCCAGCGGGGCTGCTGGAATCCAAACTGTGCGGATTCGACGGTAGCGGAAGTGGCGTTTGCAGAAGTTGGTCGTGTTTCACTACGAAACCCTTTGCAGGGCTGCGTGTTCGATCTGTTTCGTAGTTGTCGAGGTCGGTGTAGGTGCTCGTTTGCCCCATCGGCGCCCGCCCAGCATCTTGTCTTGAGCGTGCTCTCTGGTGCGGCGTGAGGGGATTCGGGCTATGGGTGGGTGTTGTACCAGTCGATCATCTTTTCGGGGTGTTCGGCGAAGTAGGTGTAGCCGTGATGGCGGATTGACGTGTCGCCTATCCAGAACATTTCCTTGTCCACGGCGGGGATGGCGTCGTAGATCGCTTGGACGTCGGCCTCACGGGTCATGAGGTCGTCGCGGACTTGCACGACGAGGGTAGGGATCGTCACGGCGGTCGCATAGCGGGTCATGTCGTAGTCGTCGACCGTGAAACTGGTCAGAAGTTGGATGGCGGTTTCGAAGTGTCCGATGGCCTCGGGTGCTCCCATCGCTTCCAGGGCGCGCTCGGCAAAGCTGCGGCCGGTCAGTGGCTGGATGGCGATCATGGAGCGCACGCCGTCGAACTCTGCGGGTCTATGGGCCATGGCGACGAAGGTGGAGTCGGCGCCGATGCACATGCTCTGCAGCGAGATCGCCATGTCTTTGGTGTCAGGGCGCGATCGGATGTAGCGCAGGGAGCCGATGACGTCGCGCCATTCGATCAGTCCGGTGGCGCAGATGCCACCGGCCCCGGCTGAGCTGAGGCCGTGGTTGCGCAGGTCATAGGCCAACACGTTGTAGCCGGCCTCGTGGAGGGCCTTGTACTTGGGCAGGAAGTCGACCTCGACGCCGTTGGAACTGTTCCAGCCCTCCAGGTGGCCGGGGTAACCCTGCCGGTTGGCCGGGCCGAAGTGGTTGCAGATCACGACGCGCTCGGAGTCCGCGGGAATCAGCCATCCCTCCAGCACGGTGCCGTCGAGCGCAGGAAAGAAGATGTCCTCGTAGTCGAGACCAACGCTGTCGGGACGTTTGAGGATCGGGGTTCGTTCGGGGAACGCCAGGCCACGTGCGACCATCTCAGCGATCTGGGCTCCTGTGGGTGCTGCGGTGTCGGTCATTGCGGTTCTCCCCAGTACGGCATGAGCATTGACACGTCTTGTCGTACACGCAGTCAGTGGATGGCGAGTGAATCATCAGCGGTCTGCTGATGCCCAGCAGTCGACTTCGTTTCGCCACGCGACGGCAATGTTGGTGCCAGGCAGGGTCAAAGGCGGCCCCCACATTGTCCGGTCCGGTCGGTGTCGAACGGCAGCTTGTACGCGCAGCCTTGTCGACTGCCAGCTTGTGAGAATCCCGATCCCGCAGAAGCTTCCGGTGACAAGTGTGGCGTTGGAGTCTCCCCTTGACTGCCGACATGCTGCACCTGGCCAGCTGGCGCGCCATCACTAATATATACATGACAGCCCGTCAGATACAGGATGGCAGTGAAGCAAGGGGGATCGCCATGAAGTGGACCGCCGCCGATGTGCCCGATCAATCCGGCAGGGTCGCCATCATCACCGGCTCCAACACCGGCCTCGGCTACGAGACCGCCGCCGTTCTCGCAGGTAGGGGAGCCAACGTCGTCTTGGCGGTGCGCAACCTCGAGAAGGGCAAGCAAGCGGCGGATCGCATCAAAACGGCCAGTCCTGACGCCACCGTCACGCTGCAGCAACTCGACCTGACCTCACTGGAGAACATCCACGAGGCTTCCGAGGAGCTGCGCACCAACCATCCACGCATCGATCTGCTGATCAACAACGCGGGCGTCATGTGGACGCCCAAGGACACGACAAAAGACGGCTTCGAGTTGCAGTTCGGCACGAACCACCTTGGTCACTTCGCACTCACCGGCCAACTGCTCGAGAACATGCTGGCGGTCGAGGGTTCGCGGGTCGTGACGATCAGCAGCCTGGGTCATCGGATTCGCGCCAAGATTCACTTCGACGACCTGCAGTTGGAGCGGAACTACAACCGGGTGGTTGCCTACGGGCAAGCCAAACTGGCCAACCTGATGTTCACCTACGAGCTGGCGCGCCGGCTCGAGGACAAGGACGCCGAAACGATTGCGGTGGCTGCTCACCCCGGCGGCTCCAACACCGAGCTCACCCGCAACATTCCGGGCATCGTCAGGCCACCTCTCGAAATGCTGTCAGGACTAGTGGCGCAGAGCGCAGCCATGGGTGCGCTGCCGGCGTTGCGCGCGGCAACCGATCCCGGCGTGCGGAACGGCCAGTACTACGGCCCGGATGGCTTTCGCGAGATGCGCGGCCACCCGAAACTCGTTGACTCCAGCGCACAATCACACGATGCTGCCATCCAACGCCGGCTCTGGGGCGCCTCCGAAGAGCTGACCGGCATCTCCTACCCTGTGTAGCAACGTCTACTACCCCGCCGAGGAGTGCAACCACAGCCTGGCTGCACTCGCCATGCCATCGACATTCCTCGGGAAGATCTCACAATGGTGAGGCGGGAACAACGGCTATTGCCGCGGAACACGGCATGACATGGTGAGGAGCTCGGGAAATGCAGGTCGAAAATGCTGTCTACCCCAGCGTTGAACGCATCGGGGCGCTGAGTGCGGTCGAGTCCGGGGAGCCGATCGTGATGCTCAACCTACTCAGGTTCCGTGACAAGGCGGTCTATAGCGATGGCCGCTCGACAACGCTGACCGGGCGTGAGGCGTACCAGATATACGCCACCGCGATGCAGAAGGTCGTCGAGGAGAACGGCGGAAGGTTTGTGTTTGGCGGACAGATCGATTCGTTGGTGATCGGCGATGTCGAAGATATGTGGGACTTTTGCGGCCTGGTCGAATACCCCTCAGCTGCAGACTTCGTCCGGATCGCCATGTTGCCTGAGGTGGCTGAGATCGGCGTCCACCGAACCGCCGGCCTTGCGGGTCAACTGCTGATACGCGTAGCCCAGATGTGACGTTGGAGAGCACGGCGAGAATCAGTGCATCATGACCGTCCGGGCGCCTTCGGCCTCGAGGTCCGGGGTCTCAGATTTCTTGCGTGGCAGCATGAACGCAGGGATGAAAGTCAGCAGGATCAGAACCGCCGCGACAACGAATGTGTTGCCGAAGGCGTCGGCGAGCTGTGAGAACGCGTTGGCCAGTACCGGTGGCGGCGTCTGCGCGGCGATCTGAGCTGCCTCCGGCGTATCGCCACGCGACGCGACCGCCAGTCCAGCGGTTCCGTGACTCAAGATCTGATTCGTCAGGACAACCGACATCACGGCGGCGCCGATCGAGGTCGCTGTCTGCTGCACGATGTTGACCAGCGTCGAACCACGCGCCACCTGTTCATGGGAAAGCGTCACGAGCGCCGCGGTCATCAGCGGCATCATCGTGCAGCCCATTCCCAAACCCATCACGAACAGGGCACCCATCAGCAACCACGTCGAGGTATCTGCTGCCACCTGAGTGAACACAACCAGTCCGACGAGGGTCAACGGCAACCCGGTGAGCACGATCTTGCCCGCACCGATCTTGTCGACGAGCCACCCGGCGACCGGCATGGTCAGCATTGCGCCGATACCCTGCGGCGCCATCAATAGACCGGCGCCCAGCGTGTTGTGCCCACCCACCTGGATGAAGTAACTCGGGAACAACAGTCCGGCGCCCATGAACGCGACGACGAACATCAACATGGTGATCACCGCGACGGTCAGCTGCCGATCCTTGAACAGATGCAGGTCGATCAGGGGATGGTCCTTGCTGAGCGCGTGTAGCACGAACGCGACGATCAGCGTAAGTCCGATTGCACCGGACACCAACACCCGAGCCGAGGCCACCGTTCCGACATCCGGGATCGACGACACACCGAACAGGAACGTCGCCAAACCTGGTGAGAGCAACAGCATTCCGAGGAAGTCGAACGGCTCCGAAGGCGATGGCTCGTCGGACTGCAGAATGAAGTAGGCGGCGACCATGGCAGCGACGCCGATGGGCGGGTTGATCAGGAAGATCCAGTGCCAGCTCGCGACCTCTATCAACCAGCCGCCGAGGATAGGGCCACAGACCGGGCCGAGCAGCACCGGGATGCCGAGCACCGCCATGACCCTTCCCACCCGGTCTGGCCCCGCAGCCCTGGTAAGGATCGTCATGCTGAGGGGCATCAGCATGCCGCCGCCGAGCCCCTGAAGAACACGGAACCCGATCAGCGAGGTGATGTCCCACGCCATGCTGCACGCCACGGACCCGAGTACGAACAGCGCCAACGCCGTTATGTAGAGGCGCTTGGTCCCGAAGCGGTCCGCCGCCCACCCGGTCAGGGGAATGACGGCCGCCAGCGCGAGGGTATACGCGGTCATCGTCCACGCGACGGTGGCGTATGAAGTGTCGAATTCTCGCGTGAACGTCGTGAGCGCGACGCTGACCACAGTCACGTCGAGGATCGACATGGTCGCACCGAGTACCACGACGGCCGCGATCTTGAGGACCCTGCTGTCCAGTTTGTCAGGCGCCGCGGGCGCCTCCTTCGGAGATGTCATAGCCCTTCTCCTGGTTGAGTTCTCGCAGGGCATTCGCAGCGAGGACAGGTTTCAGTGCCTCGATCAGTCGAGACCGGTCGCTCTCCGGAATCAGCGACGCGAAACGACGCAGCTGCTCACGCCGGTGTTCGATGTGCCGGGTCGCTGCCGCGCGACCTGCAGCGGACAACGACACCCGCTTGATGCGCCGGTCACGCTCGTCTTCCCGGCGAACGACCATGCCGAGCTTCACGAGTTGATCGATGTTTCGACCCGCTGCAGCCATCGACAGCCCCAGCTTCTCCGCAACCTCGTTGATCGGAAGCGGTTCGCCGCGATGAGCCAACGCGAAGAGGATCCGCACCTGCGAAAAAGTGAGGTCCAAGTCGAGGAGGTTGTCCACCAACTCTCCCTCGTTCATCACCTGAGCGAAGATGTCGTTGAAGAGTTCGAAGAGAAGATCAGCAGTGGTGTCGGACACACTGAAATGCTAGCGCTCGCGCAACTATTTGCAATAGCGCAACCATTGATCAAACACAACTATTGTGTAACCGAATTGTCGGCGTCTGTGCCACGTCCGATCGAGGCCTTCGAAAAGTGTCTATTCGCCTTGACTAAAATGCGTCTAGTCGGTTAGACAACTCATGGGTCGCGGAACAGTCACCCGAGGAGATTCAGAAGCGACTCGACGAAGCGGGTTCGCGCCAGGACGAACGTCCGGGTGCCAGACCTTCTCGACCGACCCCAACGGTGCATCGATCACGTCGCCCGACGGACAACGCCCGCTCCACCAAAGGAACAGGACCATGACCAACTACCGCGTCAAAGTCACCCGCGAAGGCAAATGGTGGAGGGTCTCCATCCCCGGACTCGACGGGCTCACACAAGCACGCCGCATCGGCGAAACTGAGCAGATGGCACGCGAATTCATCGCCGTCACCACCGGGACACCCATCGAAGGCGTGGCCGTCGACGTCACCATCGACGTCCCCGGTGTAGAGGACGCCGGCGACCGCGCCGACGAGATCCGCCGTGAACGCGCCGAAGCAACCGCGATCGAGGCCCGCGCGGTCGCCGAGTCCAAGCAGCTTGCAAAGGAACTCGCGGCCAAGAACATTCCGGTCCGCGATATCGGTGAGATCCTCGGTGTCACGTTTCAGCGTGCAAGCCAGCTCGTGAACTCCTAGTAGCCTCCTTCACGCTCTCGACGTACGCGCAATCACGGGATCCCGCACTCCTGCTGGCCGCAAGTTCCGCGCCAGTTGTGACAATCCGTGACAATTCTGGCTCGTAGCGAGCGGTGACCATGAAGAATTGTCCCTGGCCAGTGCCCCCAGTGGGACTCGAACCCACACTTTGCGGATTTTAAGTCCGCTGCCTCTGCCAATTGGGCTATGGGGGCCCACCAACAACCAGCCGCCTCCGGTGGCCACGACTATGGAAGCTCGGAAACAGTCTAGGCGGAATGGTGATGAGCTAGTTCACGCCCTACCCTTCGACACCGACATTGCAATCCCGTCGAGGATGTCGTGCTCACTCACCACGAGTTCGCCGATACCAGCGCGTCGTGAGAGTTCTTCTGCCAGAACGACCGTAATGAGCGCGCCACCACCGATCACATCGACCCGGCCAGGGTGCATCGGGCCCAGCTCGGCGCGCTCGTCGTGCGTCATCGTCACCAGGCGATGCGCGACGTCGTGCAGCTGCTCGAGACTCAGCCGTGAGAGGTGGACGCGGTCGGCGTCGTACTCCTCCAGATCCTGGGCGACAGCCAAGAGCGTCGTCATGGTGCCGGCAACCCCGACCCACGTGTGAGCCTGCTCGACGGGAACCTTCTCGAACGCCTCGGTGAGGCGTTCCAATGCGAATTCGTTTGCAGCGGAGACCTGCTCGGAAGTCGGGGGGTCGTCGTGCAGGCAACGCTCGGTCACCCGAACACAGCCCACATCGGTAGAGCAGGCAGCGTGAACACCCGTGTCGTCGCCCAACACGACCTCGGTCGATCCGCCGCCGAGGTCGACCACGACGAAGGGCCCATCGGCGGGGTCGAGTTCACCGACCGCGCCGGCGAATGACAGTCGCGCTTCCTCATCGCCAGTGATGACTTCGGCCTCAGCACCGACGATTACCGCGCCCAGCACCTCTCGGGTCATCGCGAAGAACTCTTCACGGTTTGTGACGTCCCGAGCGGCCGAGGTCGCGACCATCCGCACCGCCGTCGCGCCGGTCTCACGAATGATGTCGGCGTACTCACTCAGGGCGACGCGTGTGCGCTCGATCGCCTCAGGAGCGAACGCACCGGTCGCGTCGACACCCTGCCCAAGCCGCACGATCCGCATCAACCGTGTCACGTCGGTCAATCGACCGTTCTCGTCGGCTTCTGCGACGAGCAGGCGGATCGAGTTGGTTCCGCAATCGATCGCGGCGACCCTGGTCACTCGCGGTCCCCGGGTGCCGCGGAGCCGACGTACTCGGGCCAGTCTGCCGGAATCGCGGTGCCCCGCAGTCCGCTTCGCGCAGCGAGCGCGACGGCCTCGTCGCCGAGCGGGTTGAGTCCCGGCCCCTTCGCAAGTGAGTGCGCGATCAGAACGTGCAGGCACTTGACCCGGTCCGGCATACCGCCGCCACTGAAATCCGTTCCCAGCGAGTCGATTTCATTACGCTCAGCCAGGTAGGACTCGTGTGCCTGGCGGTATGCGGCCGCGAGGTCGGAATCGGTGCCGAGCCGCTCTGTCATCTCACGCATAACGCCCGCGGACTCGAGTCGGCTGGCCTCCGCGGTAAGCCGAGGGTCGGTGAGGTAGTAGAGCGTCGGGAACGGGGTCCCGTCAGGCAGCCGCGGTGCCGTCTTGACCACTCCGGGCTGCCCGTCCGGGCACCGGTATGCGATCGCGAGTACGCCACGCGGAACACGACCCAACTGGGTCGCCACTGCATCGAGATCTTCCTGGGGGACGGACGATTCGCTCACCCGGTGGGTACTCCTGGTTCTTCTGGTACGGGAGCCGGCACTACGGGGGCCTCCGGCAGAGTTCCTCGTTCGGGCTCGGTGGTGGGAAGCGGTCCGGCGAGCCGCTGCCACAGGTCACTGTGCCAGGCCCCGGTCGACGGCGGTGGCGGCGGCGCCTCCTCCTCCGGCGGCTTGTAGTCACCCGGCAACTGCACCTTGTACGGCGTCTCACCCGGCCGTACGAGGCCCAACCGCTCGCGCGCCTGCGCCGCGATCCACGCGGGATCGTCAATCTGTTCCTGTTGACGCTCCAACTCGAGGAGCTCTTGCTCGAGGTCCTGTTGCTCGGAGGCCAGTCGATCAGCCTCGGCGCGCTGGCTGAGGTACGTGCGCATCGGCACCGCAAGGGTGAGGGCTAGTGCGCAGATCACCACTCCGAGAACGACGGCCCGCCCGGTCGAGAGCCCGAAGAATGTGCGCTCCGGCTTTGCCGGGGCCGCTGCCTGTCCGCTCCTTGGCATCGTGCGAGCACGGGACGAGGTAGCGACGGCTTCACGCCCACCGGCCGTGCCCGCGTCAGCGTCGGCCGGTTGGGCGCGGTCGGTGGCTGCGGCAGGAGTACCGGAACGGATCCGCCGGGGCCGACGCGACACCCGATCCGATCCGGAACCGCGGCGAGCGGGCCGCCCACCCGGAGAGGGGCGACCCGACCGCGACCGACCGCGCTGACTCATCAGCCGGCGGCACCCTCGAACGCGAAGCGTGGGAAGGCCAGCTCACCTGCATACCGGGCCGCGTCGCCGAGGAGTTCCTCGATGCGCAGCAGCTGGTTGTACTTAGCGACACGCTCACTCCGAGCGGGCGCACCTGTCTTGATCTGGCCGCTGCCGACCGCGACGGCCAGGTCGGCGATCGTCGTGTCCTCGGTCTCGCCCGAACGGTGGCTCATCATGGTCTTGTAGCCGCTGCGGTGCGCGAGGTCGACGGCATCGAGGGTCTCGGTCAGGGTGCCGATCTGGTTGACCTTGACGAGCAGAGCGTTCGCAGCCCCCTTGACGATGCCGTCCTCGAGGCGTTCCGGGTTGGTGACGAACAGGTCGTCCCCGACGAGCTGGATCTTGTTGCCGATCTGCTCGGTGAGCGCGACCCAGCCGGTCCAGTCGTCCTCGCTCAGCGGGTCCTCGATGGAGACCAGTGGGTACTGGCCGAGCAGCTGCGCGTAGAACGCACCCATCTCCTCCGCGGTGCGGATCTTGCCCTCGAACTGGTAGCCGCTGCCCTCGGTGTAGAACTCCGTGGCCGCGACGTCGAGCGCCAGTGCGATGTCGGTGCCCAGCTCGAGGCCGGTCTTGGCAATGGCCTCGCTGATCAGGTCCAGAGCCTCGCTGGTACCGGCGACGTCGGGAGCGAAGCCACCCTCGTCGCCGAGGCCGGTTGACAGGCCCTTCAGCTTCAGGACGGACTTGAGCGAGTGGTACACCTCGGCACCCCAGCGCAGCGACTCCCTGAAGGTGGGCGCACCGATAGGCGCGACCATGAATTCCTGGACGTCGACGCCGGTATCTGCGTGTGCGCCGCCGTTGAGAATGTTCATCATCGGCACAGGCAGCACGTGCGCGTTGGGACCGCCGACGTAGCGGAACAGGTCGAGATTCGAGGCCTCGGCAGCGGCTCGGGCCACGGCTAGCGACGCGCCCAGGAGTGCGTTCGCGCCGAGACGGGACTTGTCCGGCGTGCCGTCGGCGTCGAGCAGGGCCTGGTCAACGGTGCGCTGCTCGGTGGCGTCGAGGCCGATGATGGCGGGCGCGATCTCGTCCAGGACGGACTCGACGGCCTTCTGGACGCCTTTGCCCAGATAGCGGTCGCCGCCGTCGCGCAGTTCGACGGCCTCGTGCTCGCCGGTGGACGCGCCGGACGGAACGGCGGCGCGCGAGAAGGTGCCGTCTTCGAGGAGGATCTCGACCTCCACCGTGGGGTTGCCACGGGAATCGAGGATCTCGCGAGCTCCTACCTGCTCAATGGTGGCCACGGATGGTTCTCCTTCGGCGGCTTCGATCGGCTGCTGCCGGCGGCGGGACGAGTGCCGTCCGGACAGGCAGCGTCTGGTTTTCTATGGGCGAGCGGCCGGCTGGCCGCCTGTTGCGGCGGTCGTAGGCCGCCGAATGCATAGTGCCAGGTCCGAGCCTAACCGGAGTAACCGACTCCTGCCCCGAGGCACGCCCGCCACGCAGGTCACCTTCGCACGCCGACCGAATAGGCCGCCGCACGCTCGCGAACGTCGAGAAGGTACTCGCCGGACAGGTTGTAGGCCATGAGGGCCGCGGTCCACCCGTCCTCGGTAGTCAGGTCGCCGCCACGGGCGCACAGGTATCGCGCGGCGGTGAGGGCCGCGTCGTCGATGTTGTCCGGGTCGACGACACCGTCTCCGTTCGCGTCGACACCCCAGCGTGCCCACGTCTCGGGAATGAACTGGAGGGGGCCCATCGCACGGTCGTGGGTGGCGTCACCGTCCATCGCGCCGCCGTCGGTGTCCGGGATGTCTGCGACGCCCGCCGAACCGTCGAGGGGGACTCCCCGGATAGGCGGGTTCACCTGGCCGTCGCTATCGACGTGTGCACCACCATAGGTGCCGTGCTTGCTCTCGACCGCGCCGATGCCGGCGAGTGTTGTCCAGCCGAGGCCGCAGGCGGGCCTGGTCGCGGCCATCACCGCGGCCGCGTAACCGTAGGCCTCGAGCGCGGTCGACGAGATCGCCAGGCTCTCCGACAGCGGAGCTGACCAATCGTGCAGCAGGTTCGCAGTCCTTCCGGGTGCATTGACGTCGATCGAGGGCAGCGGTGCGCCCGGTCCCGGCGGGATGCCGTCGGGTATCTCGATACGCGGCGAACGCCGATCGAGCTCATCGAGCCTCGAGGCAAGTGCGAGGACAACGACCCCGACGAGTACCGAAGACATCAGAACCAAGAAGGATCGGAACCGGCGCCGCGGCCTGGGTGGCATCCGGTGCGGTTGCCGTCCCGCTCCGTACGCCCTGGGAATCTGGTACGTGGTCGCGGCTTGTCTCGTCACGACGTCCATCATCCAGACCACAAGGGCGCGGCGCGTCGCGGTCTACGCCGGGTAGGGCCCCAGCCCTCAGCCCGACCAGTAGGTCCGCCACGCCGCGGCGTCGAGTCCACCCCACGGGACACCGTCAGCGTGCGCAGCGGACTCTGCGGCCCGGATGTCTGCGACGAACCGCAGTGTCGCCTTACGCAGTTCGTCCTCCGCGCTGGTCGGTTCGCCCAGTCGCACCACCCGCAAATCGTCGGGTACAAGCTCGTCCGGCAGCCCGGCCTTGCGGGCCCGCGACATCACCTTCTCGGCCAGTGCCAGCGCGGGCTGCTCGAGCGCGATGCCGTCGACGCAGGATTCCCGCTCCTTCTCGGCGGCCTTGCGGACCTCCCACGCCCTCTCCTGCTCGGCGATGTCCACCGGTCCTGCGATGTCGTCCGCCAGGTGCGGACTGCGGTGGGCGAGCTTCGCGATGAGCGTGGCGGCGACGTCGTCGACCGTGAACTCCCCAGCTGCCTCCGCGATCCTGGAATGAAAGAGGACCTGTAGCAACAGATCTCCAAGTTCCTCGCGGACCAGCTCCGGATCACCATCCTGGATCGCGTCGAGTAGCTCGTACGTCTCCTCGAGCAGGTAGGACCGCAGCGAGTCGTGAGTCTGTGTCACCTCCCAGCCACCGAAGCCCCACAGACGGTCCATCACCTCGACGGCCTCGACCAGCGCGTCACCCATGCGCCAGCCCTCCGGGCGCTCGTCTCCGGCACCCATCCGCGTCAGACCCCGGCCTGCGCACCGGCCGCGGTCACATCCACCGCTCCAGCAGCCTTGCCGTCGAGTGCAAGCAGCAGGTCCGCGACGTACTGCAGCAACTCGACGTCGCGCATCCGGTTGGCACCGACGCCACCCGAGCCGGTCCGCGGCACCGGAAGCTGGATCACTCCTGCCGTCGCACGATACTGCGCGCTGGGATAGATCCGCTTGAGCCGCAACTGTTTCGAATCCGGCAAGGTCATCGGAGAAATCTTCAGTTGGGTGCCCGTCACAGCGACCTCCTCGACCCCGTATTCACGGCAGAGCAGCCGGAGTTTGGCGACGGACACCAGCCGGCCCACCTCCTGCGGCAGCGGGCCGTACCGGTCGACCAACTCGTCGACCACCCTCACGACCGCGTCCGCGTCGGTCGCGGCGGCCAGCTTACGGTAAGCCTCGAGGCGCAGCCGATCACTCGCGACGTAGTCCGGCGGAATGTGCGCGTCCACCGGAAGGTCGATGCGCACTTCCTTGGGCGCCTCGTCAGCGGTGATCGGACGACCGTCCGCGACGGCCCGGTACGCCTCCACGGCCTCCCCCACCAGACGCACGTACAGGTCGAAGCCGACACCCGCGATGTGACCGGACTGTTCGGCGCCCAGGACGTTACCGGCGCCACGTATCTCGAGGTCCTTCATCGCGACCGCCATCCCCGCACCGAGATCGGAGTTCTGCGAGATGGTCGCGAGCCGGTCGTAGGCGGTCTCGGTGAGCGGCGTCTCCGGCGGATAGAGGAAGTACGCGTAGCCGCGGTCCCGGCTCCGTCCGACACGACCTCGCAACTGGTGCAGCTGGGACAACCCCAGCGAGTCGGCCCGCTCGACGATGAGCGTGTTGGCGTTGGAGATGTCGAGGCCGGTCTCGACGATCGTCGTACACACGAGCACATCGAACTCGCGCTCCCAGAAACCCTGCACGGTCTTCTCGAGCATGTCCTCGTTCATCTGTCCGTGCGCAACGACCACCCGCGCCTCGGGCACCAGGTCACGAATCCGCTTTGCCGCCTTGTCGATCGAGCTGACCCGGTTGTGTACGTAGAAGACCTGGCCGTCCCGGAGCAGTTCTCGCCGGATCGCGGCCGCCACCTGCTTGTCGGAGTATCCGCCGACGTAGGTGAGGATCGGATGCCGCTCCTCCGGCGGGGTCAGGATGGTCGACATCTCCCGGATGCCGGCCATGCTCATCTCCAGGGTGCGCGGAATCGGCGTCGCCGACATCGTCAGCATGTCCACGTGGGTCCGCAGCGCCTTGATGTGTTCCTTGTGCTCGACGCCGAAACGTTGCTCCTCGTCGACGATCACCAGCCCGAGGTCTTTCCAACTGACACCGGTCTGTAGCAGGCGGTGGGTGCCGATGACGATGTCGACTTCACCGTCAGCCATCTGGGCGATGATCTCCTTGGACTCGGCCGCGTGGGTGAAGCGGGACAGGCCGCGCACCTTCACCGGGAACGACGCCATGCGCTCGGTGAACGTCTGCAAATGCTGCTGTGCAAGCAAAGTGGTCGGGACCAGCATCGCGACCTGCTTTCCGTCCTGGACGGCCTTGAACGCCGCGCGGACCGCAACCTCGGTCTTGCCGTATCCGACGTCACCGATGACGACGCGGTCCATCGGCACCGGCTTCTCCATGTCCGACTTGACCTCGTCGATCACGGTCAACTGGTCGTGTGTCTCGGTGAACGCGAACGCATCCTCCATCTCCTTCTGCCATGGCGAGTCGGACCCGAACGCGTGACCCGGCGCCGCTTGCCGGGCAGCATAGAGCTGCACAAGCTCGCCAGCGATCTCCCGAACAGCCTTGCGCGCCTTACGTTTCGTGTTCTGCCAGTCCGATCCTCCGAGCTTGGACAGGGCCGGCATCTCGCCGCCGACGTAGCGGGACAGCTGATCCAGCGACTCCATCGGCACGAACAGTCGATCGCCGGGATGGCCGCGCTTACTCGCCGAGTACTCGATCACCAGGTACTCGCGTCGGGCTCCTCCGACGGTCCGCTCGACCATCTCGACGAACCGACCGATGCCGTGCTGATCGTGCACCACCATGTCGCCCGCGGTGAGTGCGAGCGGATCGACCTGATTCCGACGCTTGGCCGGGAGCCGCTTACCATCGCCCGCCGCGGCGACACGGTTGCCGGTGAGATCGGTTTCGGTGACGACCACCAGTCCAGGCTCCGTGTCCGAACCCGCCAGGACGAAGCCGTCCTGCAGGGCGCCGCGCATCACGCCCACCTGGCCACGCGGCGGCTGCGCACCCGGTTCGAGCTGCGCCGCCGGCACGTCGGCCTCGTGTATTCGCTCGATCACCCGCTGCGCGGTTCCCGCACCCGCCACGACGACAACCGCGTGACCGCCGGTGGTCACGTGTGCTCGCAGCGTCGCGAACAGTTCGGCCAGCAGTTCGTCCGAGCCTCGGACCTGCGGTGCCGCAGTAACGGCCAGTTCCATCTGGTCGCCGCTGCCGGACGCCAGCGGTGTCATCGTCCACCACGGCTGCGCCTGTGCCTGGGCCGACTCGTGGACCTGGCGCAGCGACCGGTAGGCCGAGGCCCCGAGATCGATTCCGGCGCCGAGTGTGGAGGTATCCACGGGCGCGGCTGCGCCGATCGACGCGGCCGTCCACGACGCCTCGAGAAACTCCTGCCCGGTTCGGACGAGATCGGTCGCGCGGGTCCGGATCTTCTCGGGATCGCACAACAGGACGTGCGTCGACGACGGAAGGACATCGGTGAGCAGCTGTAGCTCTCCGGGTCGAACCACCGGCAGCAGCGCCTCCATGCCCTCGACGGGGATGCCGGCGGACATCTTGTCGAGCATCTCGACGAGGGAGGCGTCCGCCGGGTTGTCTGCCGCAAGCCGTGCCGCCCGGTCCCGCACGTCGCCGGTGAGCAGCAACTCCCGACAGGGGGGTGCGATGACAGTACCCACCTCGACCTCGGGCAACGACCGCTGATCGGCGACAGAGAACGCGCGCAGTTCGCTGACCTCGTCGCCCCAGAACTCGGCGCGAACCGGGTGATCGGCGGTGGGCGGGAAGAGATCGAGGATGCCGCCCCGAACGGCGAATTCTCCCCGCTTCCCGACCATGTCGACGCGCGTGTATGCCAGTTCCGTGAGCCGTTCGATCAGCCCTTGGAAGTCGAGTTCGCTTCCGACGCTCAGCACCACCGGGTCGATCTCACCGAGAGCAGGGGCCATCGGTTGGACCAGAGAGCGCACCGTCGTCACGATCACCCGCAACGGCGGGCCGTACAGCCGGTCGTCGGGTCGTGCCAGTTTCCTGAGCACCTCGAGCCGACGTCCGACGGTGTCGGCGCTGGGAGACAGGCGCTCATGGGGCAGTGTCTCCCAGGACGGGAACTGCGCGACGCCGGCGCCGAGCATCTCCCGCAGCTCGGTCGTCAGATCGTCCGCTTCTCGTCCGGTGGCCGTCACCACGAGCAGCTGGGTGTGATCGGCCAGGGCCGCGGCGACGAGGGCGCGTACGGGTTGCGGTGCGACGATCTCGATGTCGGTGCGTCCGACCGCGTCGGCGATCCCGGCGAAGGCGCTGTGGTCCAGCGCCGTCTTCGCCAGTCCTGCGAGGGTGGCATCTGCAGCGGACGGCTGGGAAGTCAAGAACGCACTCCTGAGCGGTGACGACGAACTGCTGGCGAACGGCTCGGGGCGCGGACGAGCAGCGGTAGCGGGCGCGCGC
This sequence comes from Rhodococcus xishaensis, assembly GCF_004011825.1. Taxonomy (GTDB): domain Bacteria; phylum Actinomycetota; class Actinomycetes; order Mycobacteriales; family Mycobacteriaceae; genus Prescottella; species Prescottella xishaensis. Next base: position 365,537 of record NZ_RKLO01000003.1, read on the forward strand.
CAGCCTAGTCGATTCTATTCCCACCTCGGTTCGGGGACGTCGGCCCAAAGCCCCACTGAACAGACAGTTTCGGGTCGATCGGGACGGATGCCTCGCCCTCGCCGTCGACGTCCGGGGCCGACCGCGTACCGGGGCCGACCGCGTACCGGGGCCGACCGCACGGTCACCGAACGTCCTATCCGCCGAGTTGCGGATCCGCCTCGAGGTTCGTCAGACCGTTCCAGCACAGGTTCACGAGGTGGGCGGCCACGACCTCCTTCGACGGGGCTCGCTCGTCGAGCCACCACGTCGCCGTGGTGGCGACCATCCCGACGAGCGCCTGCGCATACAGCGGCGCAAGTTCGGGATCGAAACCGCGGCGCTCGAAGTCACCAGCGAGGATGTGCCCCACCTGCCGGACTGCCTCGTTGAGCAGACTCGAGTACGTGCCCTCATCGGCAGTGACCGGCGAATCGCGCACCAGGATCCGGAAACCGTCGGTGCGCTCATCCACGTAGGTCAACAGGGCCAGCGCCACTCGTTCGATCCTGATCCGTGACCGGTTCTGCGTCAGCGACGACGTGACCATCTCGAGCAGCTTCGACATCTCTCGGTCGACGACGACCGCGTAGAGCCCCTCCTTGCCGCCGAAGTGCTCGTAGACCACCGGCTTGGAGACCTGAGCACGTGCCGCGATCTCCTCGATCGAGGTAGCCTCGTAACCGCGTTCGGCGAACAGGGCCCGTCCGATCTCGATCAGTTGTTCACGCCGTTGCGTCCCGGTCATCCGGATGCGAGGAGATCGTTCGGGATTGGTGGACTCCCTTGGTCGCGACACTCGAGGTGACCGTCCCTTCCGACACTCCGCAGCTTCATTTTCCCGAGCAGTTCGACGCACGGGGCGCCAGCATGCGAGTATCGTTCCCGCGTCCCCCGAGCGCCAGCTCGTCGGCGCAGCGTTCCGCCGTAGTGTAATGGCAGCACCTCTGATTTTGGTTCAGATAGTTCAGGTTCGAGTCCTGGCGGCGGAGCTCCCCGATCGAACGGCTGTGATTCCCGCCACGCATACCAGACCCACTGGTCCGAACCCGTTAACTCCCCGTTAACTTGCGAATCAGCACCGCTGGTCTCGGGCATATTGTCGTGGTGGGATCACCTCGCGATAATCTTTCCCAAGAACGCGCGCGACGAGTCCGGCCACCCGAGCAGCCAACCCCAAATCGACCTCGAGGGAGCTTCATGCCACCGCAGACCGCCGTCATCGTCCTCGCTGCCGGTGCAGGGACGCGAATGCGGTCTAAGATCCCCAAGGTTTTGCACACTCTGGCCGGCCGAACGATGCTCGCACACTCGCTGCATGCCGCAGTCGCGATCGAGCCCTCCGAACTCGTGACGGTCATCGGTCACGACCGGGATGCCGTCGGCGCAGCGGTCGACGAGGTCGCAAAGGACCTCGGGTACGCGATCTCCTCCGCCGTCCAGGAAGAACAAAACGGCACGGGCCACGCCGTCGGCTGCGGGTTGAGCTCACTGCCCGACGATTTCGACGGCACGGTACTGGTGACCTCGGCCGACGTTCCGCTGCTCGACGCGGATACCCTGCGCGCCCTGATCGAAACCCACACCGCAGCTCCGGCTGCCACGGTGACCGTTCTCACCACCACTGCGTCCGACCCCACGGGATACGGACGGATCCTGCGTACCACCGATGGCGAGGTGGCCGCGATCGTCGAGCAGGCCGACGCCACCGAATCGCAGCTCGCAATCACCGAAGTCAACTCCGGGGTCTACGCCTTCGACGCCGCCACGCTCCGCGCTGCGTTGTCGTCCCTGAGCGCCGACAACGCGCAGGGCGAGCTGTACCTCACCGACGTCATCGCGATCGCCCGGCAGGCCGGGAAAACCGTTCGGGCGCAGCACATCGCCGACGCCCTCCAGGTCGCGGGCGCGAACGACCGCGTCCAGCTGTCGGTGCTCGCGGGCGAGCTGAACCGTCGGATCCTCGAACAGCACATGCGCGCAGGCGTCACCGTCGACGACCCGTCGAGCACGTGGATCGACGTCGACGTCAGGATCGACCGAGACGTCACGCTCCGCCCGGGCGTGCAGTTGCTCGGCGCCACGCGCATCGGCGAGGACGCCGTGATCGGTCCCGACACCACGCTCACCGATGTCACCGTCGGCGAGGGCGCTTCGGTGGTTCGCACTCACGGCGACGGCGCGGTCATCGGTCCCGCGGCGACCGTCGGGCCGTACGCCTACCTGCGGCCGGGCACCGTCTTGGGCGCGTCCGGCAAGCTCGGTTCCTTCGTCGAGACCAAGAACACCGACATCGGTGCACATTCGAAAGTCCCGCATCTCACCTACGTCGGTGACGCGACCATAGGCGAGCACAGCAACATCGGAGCATCCAGCGTTTTCGTCAACTATGACGGTGTGAACAAGAGTCGCACCGTCGTCGGTTCGCATGTGCGAACCGGATCCGACACCATGTTCGTCGCCCCGGTCCATGTCGGTGACGGCGCCTACACGGGCGCAGGTACCGTCCTGCGCACCGACGTGCCACCGGGGGCGCTCGCCGTCTCGAGCGGCAAGCAGAGCAACATCGAGGGTTGGGTCCAGCGCAACAGGCCCGGCACTCCTGCTGCCGAGGCAGCGCAGCGAGCACTCCAGCAAGAAACCGACCGGCGAGAACCAAAGGATGGCGAAGACCAGTGAGCGCGATATCCAGCGACGTGCAGAAGAACTTGATGCTCTTCTCCGGCCGCGCACACCCCGAACTGGCCGAACAGGTGGCCAAGGAACTGGACATCCAGGTCACGCCGCAATCGGCTCGTGACTTCGCCAACGGCGAGATCTTCGTCCGGTTCGAGGAGTCGGTGCGAGGCTCGGACGCATTCGTGCTCCAGAGCCATCCGGCACCCCTGAACCAATGGGTGATGGAGCAGCTGATCATGATCGACGCACTCAAGCGTGGATCCGCCAAGCGCATCACCGCGATCCTGCCGTTCTACCCGTACGCCCGCCAGGACAAGAAGCACCGCGGTCGCGAGCCGATCTCGGCCCGTCTCATCGCCGACCTACTCAAGACCGCCGGCGCCGATCGCATCATCACCGTCGACCTGCACACCGATCAGATCCAGGGCTTCTTCGACGGCCCGGTCGACCACATGCACGCCTTGGGCCAGCTCGCGCAGTACGTCCGCGAGAACTACGGCACCGAGAACATCTGTGTCGTCTCTCCCGACGCCGGCCGAGTGAAGGTCGCTGAGAAGTGGGCAGACGCCCTCGACGGTGCACCGCTGGCGTTCGTGCACAAGACTCGTGATCCGCTCGTTCCGAACCAAGTCAAGTCGAACCGCGTCGTCGGTGACGTCAGCGGTCGCACCTGCGTGCTCATCGACGACATGATCGACACCGGTGGCACCATCGCGGGCGCCGTCGACATCCTCAAGAGCGCGGGCGCCGGTGACGTCGTCATCGCCACCACGCACGGCGTGTTCTCCCACCCGGCCTCCGAGCGCCTCGCGAACTGCGGCGCCAAGGAGGTCATCACGACCAACACGCTGCCGATCCCCGAGGAGAAGCGGTTCCCGACGCTGACGGTGCTGTCCATCGCGCCGCTACTGGCCCGCACCATCCAGGAAGTCTTCGAGAACGGCTCGGTGACGTCCCTCTTCAACGGCATCGCCTAGATCGTTACTGCGCCCGTGCCCCGTTCGCCGAATGGCGGGCCGGGTACGGGCGTAGTGTTTGCAACGTGTTCTCCGGGTTCCCGACCACCGCCCTGGACTTCTACGAGGATCTCGAGGCCGATAACAGCAAGGCCTTCTGGACCTCCCACAAGTCGACCTACGACTCCGACGTGCGCGCACCGATGGTCGAGTTGCTTGCCGAACTCGAACCGGAGTTCGGTTCCGGCAAGGTCTTTCGTCCCTATCGCGACGTACGGTTCTCAAAGGACAAGTCGCCCTATAAGACCCATCAGGGAGGATTTGTCGAGACGTGCCCGGGTGTCGGGTTCTACGTCCAGGTCGACGCCTCCGGCATGTTCGTGGCCGGCGGCTACTACGCACACACCCCGGAGCAGCTCGCGCAATACCGGGAGGCCGTCGACGACGAGCGCCGCGGTCGCGCTCTGCAGCGGATCGTCCGCAAGCTCGAATCCTCGGACTACGACATCGGTGGCGACCGCCTCGCCACGCGCCCGCGAGGTGTGGCACCGGACCATCCGCGCATCGATCTGCTTCGGCATCGTTCGTTGACCGCGGGATCGAATCTGGGTTGCCCCGACTGGCTCGCCACAGCTGACGCGGCCGACCACGTGCGGCTCGCCTGGCGCGATATGAGCCCCCTCATCGACTGGCTGACCGACGTCTTCTCCGCTCGCGGGTGAGAACCGCGCCGAGCGCAGAACTCATGCGGCACAAGACTTTGCCGCTACTGGCCAGTAGCTGACATGAATTTGATCACGCCCGAAGAGGAAATTCGGACCTCGATGTGGCCTGGCATGAACCTGTGCCCTATTGTGGCTCGTCGTGATCGACGCTCAGCCCCGGGACGCAAGCTCTGAAATCTCGAACACCCAATCAGTTCGCCGATGGACTCCCGGGTCTTGTGTGTGGTGCGGAAGCGACGAATCGATCGACTCGTTCCGCAACGAGCCGCGCTGTGGCACGTGCCGCGAGCACGAGACCGTCATCGACGAGGCACGCAAATTCATGGGCATGTACGGTCTGCGCCCGATCGGTGGCACGTTGCAGTCCGACGACGAGGAGGAGCGCGAGTGGCGCGTCGCGGCCCGTGACGCGCGCGCAGCCCTCAACCAGATCCGCCTCGCCGAGCCCCCGGACCCGGCGATTGTCCGCAAGTCGCTGCGCCCCAAAGCCGCTCGCATCGTGTCCGCAATCGAGACCGAGTCGGCTCCGGTCAGCAAAGCCCCGGCCAGCAAAGCCCCCGCCAGCAAGGCGCCGTCGGCGCGTCCCCGCACGAAGCCGACTACACCTGCTCCCGCGCCGACCGCCGCCATCGCATCCGCGAACCTACCGGACCTCGCAGCCCTCGAGGAGCGCGTGACCGGCCTCCTCGACCAGCTCGCCAAGGTCGACGCGCAGATCCAGCTCGCCGAGGCCGCGCAGGGTCTGGCCGCGCGCGCCCGCCTCGACGACCTGGGCCGCCAGAAGGCCTCGATCCTCCGCACCCTCGCCGCGTTGGAGAAGGCGCGTCGGAGCGCAGGCACGCAGGACGCGAGTTGAGATGTTCATCCGTGACGCCCTGATCAGCGATCTGCCCGAGATCCTCGAGATCCACAACGAGGCGGTCGCCAACTCGACGGCGATCTGGGACGAAACCCCCACCGATATCGACGAACGGCGGCAGTGGTTCCACGACCGCCACGCAAACGGGTTCCCGATCCTGGTCGCCGATATCGACGGCCGCGTCGCGGGGTACGCAACGTACGGGGTGTGGCGCCCCAAGAGCGGTTACCGCTACACCGTCGAGAACTCGGTGTACGTGCACGTCGACTACCACCGCCGGGGCGTCGCGACGGCCCTGATGACCGCGTTGATCGAGCGGGCCCGCGCCGGTGGCCTACACGTCATCGTCGCGAGTATCGAGTCGTCGAACACCACCTCGATCGCGCTGCACGAGCGTTTCGGCTTCCGGACCGTCGCGCAGATGCCGGAGGTCGGTCAGAAGTTCGGCCGCTGGATGGACATGACCTTCATGCAGCTGATCCTCTGACCAGCCTCGGCGAGCGAATCAGCCTCGGCGAGCGCACACGAGCGCGAACCGCTCGTCCGCGTCGGTCCAGGTCTGGGCGTCGACGAATCCCGCCGCCGCGAGCTCGGCGCGGATGCCGTCTTCTCGGAACTTCGCGGAGATCTCCGTGCGAAGCTGCTCCCCCTGGCCGAACGGCACCTCGAGCCCGAGATCCGTTACCTGCACGGTCATCTCGGTTGTCGCCTCGAGCCGCATCTCGATCCATTCCTGGACCGGATCCCAGAGTGCGACGTGCCGGAACCTTTCCAGGTCGAAGTCGGCGCCCAGTTGTTTGTTCAGCACCGATAGCACGTTGAGGTTGAACTGGGCGGTGACGCCGGCCGCGTCGTCGTAGGCCGGGACCAGCACCGCAGGGTCGGTCACGAGCGCGACGCCGAGCAGCAGGTAATCGCCGGGTTCGAGGACGCCCGCGATGCCGGCGAGGAACTCGCGCCGCTCGTCCGGGACCAGGTTGCCGAGCGTGCCGCCCAGCAAGGCAATCATCCGCCGGCCTCCGACAGGTAGATGGTGCAGTGACTCGGTGAAGTCGCCGACTACCCCGTGCACGCCGATCTCCGGGAACTCCGCCGCGATGCGGCGGGCGGCATCCCGCAGTGCACTCTCGGAGACGTCCTGTGGAACGTACCGTTCGAGCGCGCCCCGTTCCCCCAGTTCCCGGAGCAGCAGAGCTGTTTTCTCGGACGACCCCGAGCCGAGTTCGACGAGGATCTGCGGCGAGGCGATTCTCGCGATCTCGCCGGCGTGGGCCTCGAGCAGTGCCCGCTCGGTGCGAGTCGGGTAGTACTCCGGAAGCCGCATGATCCGTTCGAAGAGTTCACTTCCGCGCGCGTCGTAGAACCACTTGGGCGGCAGCGATTTGGGTGACGACGTCAGCCCCCGCGCCGCATCGGCCCGTAGGGCCGCGGTCAGTTGCTCGGGTGCGATGTGGACCTCCAGGGTCGGTGCACTCATTCCTCTCCCATCCGAAGAACTCGTTTCTCGGGTGACCCTCACAGGGGGGTCGAGATCAGGTGGCCCGGTCGCGCGGTGACGAGGTGCCCGTCCGGGATCTCTTTCCATTCGTGGTTGCGGTCATAGGGCTCGGAACTGATGACCGCGCGATCGTCGTCGACAAGAGTCGACAACGCGTGCTCCCATGTCGTGGCCCACAACTGCCGCCCGTCACCGAGGAGCATGTTCAGCTTCGATCCGGGCGCTGCCTCCGTCACAAGGGTCGAGACCTGCATGAGCGCCACCTCGGGGCTGTTGTCCCGCAGTGCTTGCCGCACGAGCATCCACAGCAGCGCTGCATCGGTGGGCGCCTCGAGACCCAGCAGGTCCACCATCGGCAGCCGTCCGGCCGGCTCGACCATCGAGTCGGGCCATCCCGCGATCCGGCCGTTGAGGCTGAACGCCCAGTGCTTCGAGACGAACGGCGCACACGCGCTGCGTTCGACCGGCATTCCCACGGTCGCCGAACGGACTGCCGCGAGCACCGCGTGCGACCGGACCTTCGACAGCATCTCGGGCAGTGCAGGGTCCGACCAGATCGGCATCGCGCTGCGGTACCGCGACAGTGTCGACCCCCACCAGGCGGCACCGAACCCATCGGCGTTGATGGTGCCGCCACCTCGCATATCACGCGGATCCCACGACTGCCGCAGCAGCGAGAACTCCCCCGCCGTGATGACCTCCCGCACCGAACGAGTCGGTCCGATATAGCCCAGGTGACGACACATCACACATCCCTTGCGCAGCGGAAGCCGGCGAAGATCTGTCGCCGGATCGGGTGGTCCCAGTTCCGGAACGTGCCCCGGCACGCCACCTGATCGGTGCCGAACGAACCGCCGCGCAGAACGCGGTAGTCGCCACCGAAGAACACCTCCGAATACTCCCGGTAGGGGAACGCTTCGAAGCCGGGATAGCCGGCGAAGGGGGACGAGGTCCATTCCCACACGTCCCCGATCAGCTGACGCACTCCCGACGGCGACGCTCCTTCCGGGTAGGACCCGACCGGCGCGGGACCGAGATGCCGCTGGCCGAGGTTCGCCCGAGTGTGGTCGGGTTCATCGTCGCCCCACGGGAACCGGCGGGACCGGCCGCTCGCGGGATGCCAGCGCGCCGCCTTCTCCCACTCCGCCTCGGTAGGCAGCCGCTTGTCGGCCCACCGCGCGTACGCCTGCGCCTCGAACCAGCACACGTGCATCACCGGCTCGTCCGGCGGCACGGGCTCGAGCACCCCGAAACGTCGCCGCCACCAGTGCCCGCCGCCGTCAGTCGTCCAGAACTGCGGGGATTCGAGCCGGCGCTCGACGCGATGCTGCCAGCCTCGCTCGCTCCACAGCTCCTGACGTCGGTAGCCGCCGTCGTCGATGAAGCGCATGTAGTCGGCGTTGCTGACGGGGACGGTGTCGATCGCGAAAGCTCCGACGTATACCCGGTGCGCTGGGCGCTCGTTGTCGAGCGCCCACGGATCCTCGGTCGTTCCCATCACGAATTCGCCCGCGGGAATGACCACTTCACGCTCGGTCACCGGGGCGACCGCGACGGGGACCGGCGGCGCCGTCAGTACCGGAGGCCCCGCTCGGAGCTGATGCGTCGCAAGCATCGTCTCGTCGTGCTGCTGCTCGTGCTGGGCGATCATCGCGAAAGCGAACCCGTTCGACTCCAGACGACGACCACGGAACTTGCTCGCGTCCAGCACATCCCACGTCTTCTCCCGAACCTCGCCAACGTACCGCCGAGCCTCGGAGGGCCCCAGCAACGGAAGTGCAGGGCGAGAGGAGCGGGAGTGTTTGAACGCGTCGTACAACTCGTCGATATCGCGACGCACGGGGTCACGCCCGCCGACGTCACGGACCAGCCACAGTTCCTCCTGGTTCCCGATGTGTGCGAGATCCCAGACGAGTGGACTCATCAGCGGCGAGTGCTGCGCCACGAGATCGGCCTCGTCGACACACCCGGTGAGCGCGTCGCTGCGCCGCCGAGCCCGCAACAGCGCCGATTCCAGTGTTTCGCGCAACCCCGTCACGACTTAGCCCCCCTTGCCTGTTTACCACTACGACATCGCCCAGCGGCCGATCCGAGTTCGGCTCCCAGCGCCGGGTCCGCGGCGTACTCGGCCGCGAGTTCGAGCAGCTCAACCGCGCCGGCGCGCAGCTCGGTGTCGGCGAGCCCGTCCCGCGCGGCATCCTCCCACCGTCCCCGGGTCGGTGCCGCGACATCGGCCGCGTCCGGCGCGTCGAGAAGCGCCTCGAGCGCAGCCACCGGCAGCCGCCACAGGTCCCCGGGTTGCGTGTCGAAGTAGCGCACCTCGAGGTGGCCGACCGCACGCACGAGCGGGAACACGGTCGTGAGGTGATAGTCGAGATCCGCTCGGGTCGGCCGACGGCCGAGGTCGTCGTCGAGGGCGCCGTCGATCCAGTCCGCGAACGTCGCGTCTGGTGGGGCCGTCCAGGACGGCCCGTCGCGGATCACACACAGCAAAGGCACGTCGAGTACCCAGCGGGCATAGTCGCCGATCGGGTCGGCCGACAGCTCCCCAGTCTCCGACGGCCCGCCGGTACGGGGTGGATCGAGTTCGAGCCATGTCCGCATCCGCTGCGACGCCCACCGCCCCGGTGGAATCCCGTACAGCCGTGGAGAGCAGGCGAAGGCCGCGATCAGGGCGGGGCCGATGGTGTGCAGCAGGTTCCATCGGCGGGCAACATCCGCCCGATCCGCTCCGGCGTCGACGCTCACCTGTACGGCTGCGGTATTGCACATCATGAGCTTGCCGAACGGCCCGACGCTCTCGAACCGCTCCTCCATCGCCCGATAGCGGGGCAACTGCAGCAGTCGCTGAGCTTCTCGACGGGTGTCGGCGGCACCAGCGTGCGTGGTTATCGAGTGTTTCGCAAGAAGCGCGCACAGCGTCCGTTCATCAGAGGCGAGGGCGTCGCAGAGCGCGGCGGCACTGTCGTGGGGAACGCTGGAAAGCTCGATCTGACCGCCGGGTTCGACGGTGACGAGGCTGCCCGCAGGAAGAGCGCGGGCGGGAGAATCAGGAACGAGGGATCGCGGGGCGTGAGGCCCGAGAGCTGCGGCGATCGACGCAAGTTCTGGACGGGTGAAGGCTGGGCTGTCGTGTGCGGTGAGCCATTCGAGTTCGGCACCTATCAGCTTCGGTGGACCGAGTTTGAAGCACACCCCACCGAGGTATGCCTCCGCCGCCGGGCGTGAGGTAAGAGTGGTGGACTCGACTGCTACAACCATGCCATCCTCCCCTCGAGAGCGGCCGGACGTCCTCCTCGAGGGTAGAGCCCGCTTTCCGTCGTGGCTACCGCTGGAGAGGAATTGCCGATGCTCGACCTCGAACAGCTCCGACGCGATACACCGGGATGTCTCGACCGGGTGTTCCTCGACAGCGCAGGATCATCCCTGCCGCCGGAGCCCGTGCTCACCACCGTGATCGGACATCTCCGGCGCGAAGCTGAGGTAGGCGGATACCTCGCGGCTGCGGAGCGCTCCGACGACCTCGCGGCCGTGCGTCGATCACTCGCGCACCTCATCGGGGCCGAGCCCACCGAGATCGCCCTCGTCGACAGCGCCACCCGGGCGTGGAACGAGTTCGTCGCCGCGATCCGCTTCGTGCCCGGCGACCGGATCCTGATCTCTCGAGTGGAATACGCCAGCAACGCGATCACCGCGCTACACCGCGCCCGCGCTGCCGGTGCGACCGTGGAAGTCGTACCGAGCGACGCATCCGGTCGCATCGACCTGGATTCTCTCGAACGGATGCTCGACGACCGCGTCCGCCTCGTCTCGCTGGTCCATGTTCCGACCAACGGCGGGTTGATCAACCCGATTCGGGAGGTGGTGGACATCGCGCACCGTCACGGCGCGCTGGTCCTGTTGGATGCCTGCCAGTCGGTGGGCCAGCTTCCCATCGACGTGGCGGCCCTCGGCGTCGATGCGCTGTCGACGACCGGCAGAAAGTGGCTGCGGGGACCCCGTGGCACCGGATTCCTTTATGTGCGAGGAGAACTCGTCGAATCGCTGGACCCGGTTGCACTCGATATGCGGAGCGCCGACTGGACCGGACCCGACACCTACCGGCCGGCGCCTGACGCGACCCGCTTCGAACTGTGGGAGTACGACGTGGCCGCGCGACTCGGACTCGGCGTCGCCGCCGACTATCTCCTCGACATCGGAATCGACTACGCCGCACACGCTATCGCCGAGAGAGCCGACGCGATGCGGGCGGGGCTCAGCGGCCTGAAAGGTGTCACCGTTCGGGACCTCGGAACCGACCGCAGCGGCATCGTCACGTTCACCGTCGATGATATCGATGCGATGAGTGTTCGAGAACAGCTGGTGGACAAACAGATAACGGTTACGGTGAGCCCGCGATCCTCGACTTTGCTGGACATGAATGCTCGCGGACTCGACGCCGTCGTCCGCGCATCCCCGCACTACTTCGTGTCCGAGGGTGATATCGAGACCTTCCTGGACGCCGTCGCGCGACTCGCCTGATCGTTCCGTCACCCCCGCTCACCCGTCTATGGGCCCTTTTGCTATCGCCTCGGGCGTCCGGTAATGTACTTCGAGTTGTCTCGGCGAGGGCGATTCGCGCGGCACCGCGCAGTCACCGTGATCGACGCGGCCACGGCTCCGATAGAGCAGTTGCTCCGGCCGTTCGTGTCCGTTCGCCCCTCATCGCGACGAACGAGTGTCAACGCATATCTCACGTGAGTTGTAGGAGCCGTTTCACATGTCTGACGAAGATCGTCTCGTAGCCGCCGTACGTACCGAATTCGGCAAGGGCGCCGCCCGCCGTGCTCGTCGCGATGGCCAGGTTCCCGCCGTACTGTACGGCCACGGCACCGATCCGCAGCACCTGAACCTCCCGGCCCGTGAGCTCGCCGGCATCCTGCGTGCCCACGGCACCAACGCCGTCATCAACCTCGATATCGACGGCAAGCAGCAGCTGGCGCTGACCAAGTCGGTCGTCGTCCACCCGATCCGTCGCCACATCGAGCACGCCGACCTGCTGATCGTCCAGAAGGGCGAGAAGGTCGCCGTGGAGGTCCCCGTCGTCGTCACCGGCAACGCAGCTCCGGGCGCCCTGGTCACCGAAGAGGTCACCGCGATCAAGCTCGAGGTCGAGGCCCTGCACATCCCCGAATCGGTCGAGGTCTCCGTCGAGGGCGCCGAAGTCGGCACCCAGGTCCTGGCCGGCGCCATTACGCTGCCCGAGGGCGCAACCCTCGCCGACGACGCAGAAGTGCTGGTCGTCAACGTCGTCGCCTCCCCGTCGGCCGCAGCTCTCGGCACCGAAGAGGAGACCGAGGAAGAGGTCATCGAGGAGACGCCCGCCGAGGCCTGATCAGCCGCACGCTGACCGTCCAGCGGCGCGTCGACCCAGTCGGGCTCGGCGCGCCGCTGTCGTATGGAAAGGATGCTCGAGCAGTGAGTGAAGAGTCGGGGACGGCAATCGTCGTCGGCCTCGGGAACCCGGGACCGCAGTACGAGAAGACCCGCCACAATGTCGGGTTCATGGTGGCGGGCGTGCTCGCCGGACGCCTGGGCGGAAAGTTCAGCGCCCACAAGCGCAGCGGCACCGAGATCGTCCAGACCCGACTGCTCGGCCGCCAGGTGATCCTCGCGAAGCCACGCTCCTACATGAATCTCTCCGGCAAGGGAGTATCGGGGCTGGCCCAGTTCTTCTCCGTGGAGCCGGGGAACATCGTCGTCATCCACGACGAACTCGACCTCGATTTCGGCACGATCCGACTCAAGAAGGGCGGCGGTGAGGGCGGCCACAACGGGTTGCGCTCGATCTCGAACGCTCTCGGCACCAAGGACTATCTACGCACCCGCATCGGCATCGGACGTCCCCCAGGTCGCCAGGACCCCGCCGACTTCGTCCTCAAGCCGTTCTCCAGCGTCGAGCGCAAGGAACTCGACTTGGTGTGCGAGCAGGCCGCCGACGCGGTCGAACTGTTGCTGCAACTCGGGCTCGAGGCAGCGCAGAACCGGCTGCACTGAACGGCTGGCCACCACGACCGCGTCTCAGCCGAAGCGTAGGACGATCGCCTCGGCAACCCGGGCGGGCGCATCTTCTTGGAAGAAGTGGCTCGCGTCGGGCAACTCCAACAGGACGTGATCGGGAAACGTGGCCTGCATGCGGGGAATCATGCGGTTGGGCTGGAAGGCGGAATCCTTCATACCCCATACGATCAGCGCCGGCTTCGCTCCGAGCTTGATCGGCACGTCACGGGAAAGGCGCTCGAGCAGCGGACGGGCTGCCAGGATCTGCTTGGGCATCTCCGCTACGCCTCGTCGCGCATCCCGCGAGGGTTGAACTCCGCGATAGTGGGCCATCTCCTCGGGCTTCAGCGAGCGCGACGTTCCCAGCGGGATGATGCGTTCGACGAAGAAGTTGTTGTTCAGAATGGCGCGCTGCATGGGACCACTCGACATCACCCTGCTGAAGAGCTTCATCCTCGGGCTGTCCGCGGGCCAGAACCATGTGTTGCCCAAGACGACGCCCCGCACGCGATCGGCGCGCGCGGTGTCGACCGCCATGCTGATCGGACCACCCCAATCCTGACCGAATGACACGTACCCGTCCAGGTCGAGGTGGTCGACGAGCGTGCCGACGACGAATGCCTGCTCTTCGATGGAGTACCCGAAAGCCTCAGGATGATCGGACAATCCGAACCCGAGATAGTCAACCGCGACGCACCGGAAACGGTCCCGCAGTCTGGTGATGATGTCGCGATACAGGAAGCTCCACGTCGGGTTGCCGTGGAAGAACAGGATCGGCGGGCCGGTGCCTTCGTCGATGTAGTGCACCCGTCCGTGCGGGCTGTCGAACCAGCGTGAAGTGAACGGGTACAGCTCCGGATCCGGTGTGAAATCGACCTTCATCGTTCCTCCTGCGTCCAGACGCTCTAGACCCACAATCCCGAACGGTCGACTCAACCCCAGCTCGCGAATCGGCCAATCGCAACGAATACGGCCAGCGCCAGCAAAACGACGTTCACCGGCAGCATCTGGAATTCCTTGCGCCGGACGTGGAAGACCATCGCCCCAACCTGGACGATCGCCAGTCCGGTCGCCGCCAGCGGCGTCAGTACCTCCGCGATACCAGTGGCCTGCGGAAGGATGAGACCGATCGCGCCCAGCAGTTCCGCTGTCCCGATCGCGCGGACCGATCTGGCGGACAGATCCCGGGCCCAAGCCGTTCTCGGGTTCTCGATGAGTTTGTCGTACGGCACCGCCACCTTCATCAGGCCGGCCCCCAGATACACGACGGCCAGCACCACGGCGACGACCCACAAGGCGACGTTCACGGTTCCTCCTCAGGTCGGTTGAGGCGCATTGCCCACCTGATTCTCCCCCGTGAGCGCGCCTGATTGGGAGGAATCGCAAATCGTCGCGCTACTCGGGACGGACGTGTCCCGCCCCGGTGTGTTGCGGTCGGACACCTGCCTGCACCAGTCGCCTCTCGCATACTGGCTGTGGCGGAGGGAAAGATGCCAGCTTCCTGAATAGTGTCCTGAGCTGCTTTCAGATTCATGCGCGGGACACGCAGCATGAGCACGCATACCGACGGCATCGAGGTGGGGCAGCCGTCAGGGTCTACGACTACCGGGGATTCGAGTCAGGCAGGCCCGGGGTGGCGGCCATCGCCCCAGCGGAACAGTGGGCGCCGGCGTCGGGGCAGAGATGGACAACGGGTCAGACATTGCGTCGTTCGAAGTCGAGGCAGTCGCACCGGGAACACGATTCGAATCCTGGGTCCAGCTCGACCGCGGTAGTGAACTCGACCGCGCCTTCGCGGCGGACGTTCTCGCAGAGCTCGGTCGACGGGGGTGGCTCGGTGGCCGCACCGCCTCGGGTCACGGCCAGATCAGTGTCGTTGCCGCCCCCGACCCCTCCGCCGGGGTCGGGGTTGACTGGAGAAGCCGGGTCGCGGACCGGCGGGACGACGCGCTTGCCGCGCTACGCGGGCTTGCCTGCTGATCACACCACGCGCCGCCGATCCCTAGTAAAACGGTAGGAAGTACGTCGGCCGTGCTCCCACCCGACGCGCTCAGGACACTGCGTCTGCCTGAGTTGACGGGTCCTTCTTGTCGAACCGAATGCGGTCGTCAACGCCGTAGGGGACGGTGGACCCATCGTCGAGACCGACTACTACTTGTGTGCTCTCGAGCCTCACCCACTCCACAGCACGGCCACCGATCCTTCGCCCGATGTGCGAGCGGTTGACCGCACCGGCCCGTGTCGTCGGCACTCGCGGTGCCTTGTCCGCCACGTCAGGCGAACACACCCGACAGCGCTTGTACCGGCGAACCTCGTTGACGTGCTCTGCTGTTTCGAGCCGCGGTAAACGTGGCCACCCGGCTACTCGAATCTCCCTGTAGAGCTTCTCGATCGACAGGTCATAGCCGAAGGGCCACCCACTGCGCAGATCAAGATGCTCGCGCACGGACTTGCAGTCCAGGGTGTGAACCATATTGGCGGCACTGATGATGAACCGAGCTCCGCCCTCGATCTGCTCGTCAATCAGGCGCTGATTGCGCGCAAGCCAAACCTCGACCTCCGTAGCGAACTCGGAGACCTCTGCCTCCGTCGCTGGTCGCCCGATTGCCGCGCACGCCTCGCAATCGCAGTCGGGTTCAAACTCGATAGTCATGCTGGTGCTCTCCTCCACTTCCCACGCGCGCAATTCCGGCCACCGGGATCATATCTAGATCGAGACCCGATGCAAGTGTAAATACCAACTACAACAACACTATTCACCGTCGAAGGCACAGGTTGTGCAGGGTCCGCTGTCGGTGGCTCAGCGGGAGTTGTGTCGGTGTCGGGGTGTTGTGGGGCGTTCTCGGGTGGTGGTGCCGCGGCATTCCGATACCCGAGCCCAGGAGAGGGGACTAGAGCTTCTTCGGACAGGTGTCTAGGCGGGATCCTGCCCGCTGGACAGGCGGGGATCACCGAGCAGGCGGGGATCAGCCGTGTATGAGCTGGTGCATGATGCGGCAGTGGCGCCGCGCCTCGTTGCCGATGGTGCGGCTCTCTCGTTGGAGACTCTCGTCGCCCGGCCGAGTCGGTCCAGCTGCAATCGGTCATCAGGGCGATGGACACCACCACCATTGCCGCTGGCGGCAAGCTGATCTTCTCCAGCTTCGGTGCTCTCGCCTAGTTCGAACGCACCCTCATCCGTGAGCGCAGCTCCGTGGGCAGGCAGGCGAAGCTCATGCGTGACAAGGGGATGAGCCAGCTTGCGATCGCCGAGGATGCTAGGGGTCGGCCGCACGACGCTGTACCGGAACCTTGGTACACAGAATGGGCAGTGAGACAAGACGTGACGCCCCCACCGGCTGGGCCACGGCCAACGGGGACGTCACGCTATTGCCGCAGTTCCCCTGCCTTCACGAGTAGGCGGGCCGCTCGTCGGTTCGCGCGAACGGTTCCCGTTTACGAACGATGATGGTTGCTCAGCTCGAGGAGCGCCGCCGTGCTGGGGTGTTTCCGGCGGGGAGGTTTCTCGGTCCGGCTCACCGCGCACGCCTACGCAGTCGTTGACAGCTACATCTACGGCTTCGCGATTCAGGAGGCGTCGCTGCCCGCCACCGGGGGCGACGACATCAAGGCGCTCGCCGACGATATGGCCGAGGCCTTCGCTGGAGCGCCGCATCTCGCGGAGTTGACGGTGCAGCACGTCCTGCAACCGGGCTACGACTTCCGGGACGAGTTCGACTTCGGGCTCGAGCTCGTCCTCGACGGCCTCGAACGCGCCCTCGCTGATGAAGCCGTCGGATAGTCCCGCGGCCAGGCAAGGGCGCAAACCATCTACAATGAATATCGACGACTCTGTTTGCAGCGCAAACTAATTCACGAAACCAACTCACCACGCAGGAGACGGCCGACGGCACGACCGTCGGCCAATTCTCGCCGGTCGTCAGGATGCTCGAGGTAGTAGCGCAGGAACCAATACAACGGAACCGCACCGACCTCGAACTGGTCAGCCTTGGCGACGATCGCCGGCGGCGACTTCAACACGCCGGAGAACGGGCCTCGATAGTGCCGGTCGATTGTCAACGCGTCTGGGTTCGCCGGAGAGATTCGGATCGCAGAGTTTCGCTGGTATTCGCGAAGACTAGTCGCCTCGAGACCCGCAATTCGATCCCACTCGATCGACTGGGTCTCTATCCCACGGCGAACCCTGAGTTCTGTGGGTGTACAGACGATCAGCGGATTCCTGAGACGACCCGTCGCCAGAAGGACCACATATCCCCCACAGCACACCCCCAAGGCCCCGACAAGAAACGGGAAGAGCGACTCCTGGCTCGCAGTCATCGGAAACGTGTACACACCAGTGAACATCCCGACGGAGAACGCCAGACATGCCACGGTGCCCAGTAGGAGATATGAGCGCAAGAGCAAGGCATGCAACCGATTCGCAGTGATCGCTGTACCTTCCGGACGTAACTCACAGGATCCGACACGGGCACGCGTTCTCATGCGTGAACGGATAACCTCCAAACCCGGTACAGAGACGGCCGCCATGCTGAGGAACGCGGGCAGGTAGAACCAAAGATACTCAAACCTACCTTCGACTAGGGCTGCAACCGTCTGCCAGGCCCATAGCAGTGCGAAAGATGCAACCATGGCCAAGCCGAGGAAGATGAGCCAACGCATCTTGCGGGAGTACAGCCAGTCGGCTGGAATTCTACCGTCCTCACCGCTCCGCTGAGCCTCCATCAATAGCACACAGCCTTCCCTAGTTCAGAACCGATCCATCCGAACACCCAAGCGCCAGCGGCACCCCCAGCTGCCGCACCCACCGGCCCGGCTAGGGCGCCCAGACCCACGGCCGACGCCCAACCACCCGCGGTTCCCGCTGCTCCGGTGATCGCCGCCTGACACCTTGCCTCGTCTGAGTCCGCCATGTAGAAGTCCCATAACGCCGCCCCGACCGCGAGGGCGGGTCCCCCGTACTTCGCCCCGTAGTGAAGGTTCTCGACGGTCTCCGACACCACACCAGGCATCGCGCCCTTGATCGCGTTACTTGTGTGCGTCTCAACCCCGGCAAGAACACCACCGGCCGTCGTCAGCGCCGGATGGGTGAAGAATTCGCTGTCCGGTGGAATCTCTTGCGGCATCTTCCCTTGTGGGTAGATCATCGTTCGGGTGGTGCCGTCGGGGTACTCGGTAGTCTCGACAAGGGTTCGGTCCTCGTAGGTGATCTCCGTGATCTTCTGCCCTGAGTCGGTCTCGAAGGTATTCGTTGTGGCCAACCGGTTCCCGTCGGGATCGAAGTCCTCCTGAACCAGCATCGGCCGCTCCTTCCACGAGCCGGCAAACGTACTCGACTCGGTGAACACCTTGCTGCTGCCGTCCTGCATGAACACGGTCTTTGTGTTCTCGCCCTGATCGTTGACCGACACTTCAGTGCGGGCCACGGTGACCGCGGCATCGAGATCACGTTCCTGCACCTGGTAGTCGAGCAAGGGCATTCCTGCGGTCATCGGAACGTCGGACACCGGCTCTGCGCCGACGTCCCACAACGTCTCGATCGGACCCGGTTGTCTCTCGACCAGGCCGTATGTAGCGGCGACAGCATGCAGCGCGTCGGACAATTCGTCATCGGCACGCCCCACCGCGTACATAAGCGGGTTCAGGTCCAACTGCTGCGCGTCCCGCTGCTCTATCAGCTCGGCCGCCTCCTCCGCCGACATCTCAACCGGTTTCAGCGTCACGACCCACCGATCCGAGACCACGAACGGCCCACCCTCGAGTTCCGTGACACGCTCGAAGAGGGAATTCTTCGCCGCCGTCAACGTGTAGAAGCCTTGTTCGAGCGCCCGAGCGAGCCCTTCCCCGAGGTCGGCGAGGTCGGCCGCTCTCCTCTTGGCACGTCCAAACGCGTCAGCCGCCGCGGCCTGCGCCACGCCGTCCCATGCCCGCATCTCAGGCAAGTCGTCACAGCGCGCGGCGACAGACACCGCCGCATCCTCGGCGCGACGGGCCCGTTCGCGCAGCACCGCCGCGTTGACGCTCAGCGACTCGAAGGACCACGACGACAGCCGACTTCGTGACGGAATCACGATTCCGGAAGCACCTCGGCGACCAACGCAGCAAACTCCAAATCGGACACTTCGTACGAGTCGGCGTTACCGGCGGCCGTCGCGGCGAGACCGGCGTATCCGTCCGCCAGCTCGCGCACGGACTCGGCAACGAAATCCGCGACGAAACGCGACGTCCATTCCGCTGTCGAGCCAGGCATTCCGGCCGGACCCTCTACGATGGGTCCACCCAAATCGGATTCTCGGATCGCCGATCCCGCTTCCGATGTTTCCCGCGCGAATGCACGCAGAACTGCTTGATCAACAAGCATGCGGTAGTGCCCCCCTATGACGTTTACCCAGCCCGATCAGCTCCCGGTGGATCGGTGCCAGCCAGGATGGCACAATCGGGCATACGGGGCAAAGCCCTCCGCTCACCGCAACCCGACGCTCACAACAACCCGCTCGAACTCGACCTCCGCAACTTGCCCGACGACGTCTTCGGCAGAGACCCCGGCCCGAGGACTGCAACGGTACGGGGCCGCGCACCGACCTCGGTGACGATGGCGTGTGCGACGTCGCGCTCGATCCGTTTGACCTCGTCCGGGTCGTCGATTGCGTTGGTCTCCACCGCAACTGCGAAACTCTCCCGCTTGTCCCCGGCGTCGAGACGGATCGCGACCGCGTTGCCGGGGCGCACGCCGGGGACCGACCCGGCCGCACGTTCGATGTCGGTGGGATAGATGTTGCGGCCGCCCATGATGATCACGTCCTTGACGCGTCCGCACACGACGACGAGACCGTCCTCGGTGAAGTATCCGATGTCGCCGGTGTTGATCCAGCCGTCCTCGTCCTGCGTCGCCTCGGGCCCGTCGACGGTGAGATACCTAGGGGTGACGGACTTTCCGCGCAACTCGATCACCCCGACCGCGCGCCGCGGCAACTCCAGCCCGTCTCGCGCGACGACCCGACCCTCGAGACCGGGAACGAGTGGCCCGAGTGTGGCCATGGGCCGGGCGTTCGCCCGGTTGGAGCGCACCGCCAGACTGGCGGCTTCGAGCAGGTCCGGGTCGACGTGGTCGAGGACCAATCCCTGCCCCGGTTCGGGCACCGACACCGCCAGGGTCACCTCGGCCATACCGTACGTGGGTGCGAGGGCCAGCGGGTCGAGGCCGAAGCGGGCGCCGGCATCTGCAAGCGCGATCATCGTTTCGGGGTCGACCGGTTCGGCTCCGTTGAGCATGCACCGCATCGCCGACAGGTCGTACTCTCCGGGACCCGACTGCGCGAGCCGGCGTGCCAGCAACGAGTAGGCGAAGTTCGGTGCAGCGGTTATGGTTCCGCGGTACTTACCCATCAGCTCGGCCCACAGAAGGGGCGTCTTGAGGAAGTCCAGTGGCGTGATGTGGACGGTAGTGGCACCGATCTGCATCGGGACGGTGAGGAACCCGATCATCCCCATGTCGTGGAACAACGGTAGCCAACTGATCATCACGTCACGTTCGGTGTTGAACTTGACGCGATCGATCATCGCGTAAGCGTTCGCGTAGAAGTTGCCGTGGGTGAGCTGCACAGCCTTGGGCGACCCGGTGGAACCGGAGGTCAACTGCTGCAGCGCGATGTCGGTCTCGGCCGTTTCGACCGGGTCGATCTCGTGGCCCGCCCGCATCGTCTCGATGGTGATGACCTTGATGCCGCGTTCGGTGAGCAGCGGCACAGCCGCCTCGAACGGCGCTGCGACGATCACCGCCGCAGCGGAGATCATCCCGATGATCGTTTCGGTGTCCTGCGCCCACACCTGCAGATCGGTGCGTGGGGTCGGCTGGTGCAGCATCGTCACCGACGCACCCCGCATCCACGTGGCCTGACAGGCCGGCGCAATGTCGGCGGGCATCCCGGCGAGGACCCCGATCGCGTCGCCGTGGCCGATGCCGGCGTCGGCCAGCGCTCCAGCCATGCGGCGCGCAAGGGCGTGCACCTCACCCCAGGACTGTCGGAGCGGCGCATCCGGCTCACCCGTGATCAGGGCCTGCGAACTGGTCGCCGCGGTGGCATACATCTCGTCGGTGAACTTGCTCATCCAAGGCTCCTACCGTCCTCTGCGGACACTACGACCCACCGCCATTCTGCGTGACGTATCTCGGCAAGCGGTGCCGACCTGTTACCGCAGTTCTCAGCCCGCGTACCCTGGTGACGGTTCTCAACAGACAGTCCACCGGCCCCGACTTTCGAGAGGTTCACCGTTGAACAGCGCGCCCGACTCGGCCGAGATCACCACCGCCGAGAAGGCGTCCTCCACCGGTGGGCCCAGTGGCACGGCCACGGGTGGCCCCAGCGGCACGGCCACGGGTGGCCCCAGCGGCACGGGGCCGACGTCGCTCGCGGCCGAGGCCGCCCGTCGCCGCACGTTCGCCGTCATCTCGCACCCGGACGCCGGTAAGTCCACGCTCACCGAGGCGCTCGCCCTCCACGCGAAGGTCATCTCCGAGGCCGGTGCTGTGCACGGCAAGGCCGGTCGCAAATCGACCGTGTCCGACTGGATGGAGATGGAGAAGGCCCGCGGCATCTCGGTGTCGTCGACGGCCCTGCAGTTCAACTACCACGCCGAAGGCACCCCCGACGACCAGATCAACGTCGTCAACCTGGTCGACACCCCCGGCCACTCCGACTTCTCGGAGGACACCTACCGCGTCCTGACGGCCGTCGACGCCGCGGTCATGCTCATCGACGCCGCGAAGGGCCTCGAGCCGCAGACCCTCAAGCTCTTCCAGGTTTGCCGCCACCGCGGCATACCGGTCATCACGGTGATCAACAAGTGGGACCGGCCCGGCCGTGCCCCCCTCGAACTGCTCGACGAGATCGACGAGCGGATCGGCCTGACCCCGACACCGCTGTTCTGGCCGGTCGGAATCGCGGGTGACTTCCGCGGTCTGCTGCGCCGCGGTGAGGACGGAGTTGCCGAAGAGTACATCCGCTTCACCCGCACCGCAGGTGGCGCGAAGATCGCACCCGAGGAGCGCCTGACGCCGGACGATGCTTCCGCGCGGGAGGGATCGGAGTGGGTGACCGCGGCCGAGGAGAGCGAACTGCTCTCGGCCACCGGGCAGGATCACGACCAGGAACTGTTCCTAGCCGGCCAGACATCGCCGGTGATCTTCGCTTCGGCGATGCTCAACTTCGGCGTGCGACAGATCCTCGACACACTCATCGCGCTCGCCCCCGCACCGGGCGCCCGTAAGGACGTCGCCGAAGGTGCCCGCGCGGTGACCGACCCGTTCAGCGCGGTCGTGTTCAAGGTGCAGGCCGGCATGGATGCCGCTCACCGCGACCGGCTGGCGTTCATGCGCGTCGTCTCGGGCGTGTTCGAGCGGGGCATGGTCGTCACCCACGCACAGACCGGTAAGCCGTTCGCGACCAAGTACGCTCTGACGGTCTTCGGCCGTGACCGCTCCACCGTCGAGAATGCTTATCCCGGTGACATCGTCGGCCTCGTCAACGCGAATGCGCTCGCCCCCGGGCACACGCTGTTCACCGACAAGAAGGTCGAGTACCCGCCGATTCCGTCGTTCGCGCCCGAGCACTTCTCGGTTCTCCGCGCGGAGAGCGCGAGCAAGTACAAGCAGTTCCGCCGGGCCGTCGACCAGCTCGAGTCCGAGGGCGTAGTGCAGATCCTGCGCAACGACATCCGTGGTGACGCCTCCCCGGTCATGGCGGCCGTTGGACCCATGCAGTTCGAGGTGGTGGCCGCACGAATGAAGGCCGAGTTCAACGTCGAGGCGCGGATGGAACCGCTCGGCTACGCCCTCGCCAGGCGCACCGACGCCGCGTCCGCGACCGAACTCGGACGGCAGCGCGGCGTCGAGGTCTTCACCCGCGCCGACGGCGTGCTGCTGGCGTTGTTCAGCGACAAGTGGCGGCTGCAGTACATCCAGAAGGAGATGCCCGAGCTCACCCTGGAACCGCTGGTCGCCGCCGGCGATCAGTGAGCCTGCGGCGCAGGTGTTCCTCCTCCACGGAATGATCCTCCGGCCAGTCCGGTTGGATTCGGTATGGCAGAGGTGACACACGACACAGAAGGAACGCCCAGCTACGGAAAGTTCGGCGTGTGGCGGCATGCTCTCGGATTGAAACCCGAGGTGGGTGCGGAGATCGAACGGCTCGGCTACGGAGCCATCTGGCCGGGTGGATCACCACCGGCCGACCTTCAGATCATCGAGGATCTCATCGCCGGAACCGAGAAGATCACCGTCGCGACCGGCATCGTCAACATCTTCTCGGCACCCGCTGACGAGATCGCGAAGTCCTACCACCGCATCGAATCCCGTCATCCCGGACGATTCGTGCTCGGTATCGGCGTCGGCCACCCCGAGGTGCCCGGAATGGGTGCCGAGAAGCCGTACGAGGCGCTCGTCCGCTATCTCGATGTCCTCGACGACGCGGGCGTCCCGAAGCAGCGCCGCGTGCTGGCCGCGCTCGGCCCCAAGGTGCTGAAGCTCGCCGCCGAACGATCCGCTGGAGCCCACCCGTACCTGACGCCGCCCGAGCACACGCGGCAGGCCCGCGAGGTCCTCGGCACCGGCGTACTACTCGCCCCCGAGCACAAAGTGGTCCTGTCCACCGACACCGACGCCGCCCGCGCAGTCGGACGCGAGGCCGTCGAGAACCCCTACCTGCACCTGCGGAACTACCGCCGCAACCTCGAGCGCCTCGGCTTCCCGACAGCGGAGCTCGAGGGCGGCGGAAGCGACCGCCTCATCGACGCCCTCGTCGCGCACGGCGACGCCCAGACCGTCGCGTCTCGCCTCATAGCGCACCTGGACGCGGGAGCCGACCACGTCGCAGTGCAGGTGCTTCCGATGGCCGGTGATCCCATTCCCGCCCTACGGGAACTGGCGACAGCGTTGGAACTGGCCACAATCTAGGCCCGCGTGGGTTTCTCACGAACCGTTTCTCACCAAACCCTAAGGACTCGTCAAGAAGAACCGAGGTTCGCGCACATAACTTCGTCGCTGTGGAAGCAGCCCGGACCACGAAACCAGCCGGGACCACTGTGAACGAGGAGAACACATGCGAATCAACGCCTTCAGTAAGAAGACTCGACGCAACGCGACGATTGCCGCAGCCTGCCTCGGTGCTGCCGCGGTCGCAGCTCCCGGCATCGCCTGGGCCCAGAATCCTATTGCGGACAGCTCCCCCGAAGTGGTCGCTGCCGATTCTGTGGTCGATTCCGTGGTCACTGCCGATTCCCAGTGGATGGAAATCACGGACTCCGGCAATGCCGCCGAAGGCTGCTCGATGGTGGAGGTCGAGATCCCCAAAGAAAAGATTGCTGCGGGGGACTTACAGCTCCTGATCCCCGAGAACGTCCTCACGGAGTCCGATCTCGAAGGCAAGATTGCCGAGTTCGGTGACGTGGAAGTGCTCCCCGGAACCGACGCCGTCCAGCGGTACCAGCTCATCGACGGGGAGACGGACACGCCTATCGCAACAGCCATTTGCTGAGCACTCCCCGAACCGGTGCTGCGTACTCGAAGTACGCAGCACCGTCTTTGGTGGATACAGCACACTCGGTACTCGAAAGTGTTTCCAATGGACGGCGGTCTGACTCGAGTGCTGTGGAAACCGGCGAAAACGTTGAAACTCCTGATGGAGGCATGATGGATCGGATGACCGACAGTGCCCGCATCCTGCTCGTCGACGACGACCCCAAGGTCCTTACCTCCCTCACACGGGGGCTGCGACTGTCCGGTTTCGAGCTCGAGGCCGCCGGCGACGGAGCATCCGCGCTCCGGGCAGTCGCGGCCTCCCGTCCGGACGCAATCGTGCTCGATGTGAACATGCCGGTGCTCGACGGCGTCGGCGTGGTTACCGCACTGCGGGCGATGGGTAACGACGTTCCGATCTGCGTCCTCAGTGCACGCAGCACCGTCGGCGACCGTATCGCGGGCCTCGAAGCCGGTGCGGACGACTACCTCACCAAGCCATTCGAACTCGGCGAACTGGTCGCTCGCCTACGCGCGCTGCTGCGCCGGGCACCCCGCACCCCGGCACCGACGGGCACGATTGCTGTCGGTGCTCTCGAAGTGGACATTCCGGGACGGCGGGTCCACGTCAGCGGCGAACGCATCGAACTCACCAAGCGAGAGTTCGATCTGTTGAGCGTCCTCGCGGAGAACGCTGGGATCGTGCTCAGCCGTGTTCGACTGCTGGAACTGGTGTGGGGCTACGACTTCGACGCAGACACCAACGTCGTCGATGTGTTCGTGACGTATCTACGAAGGAAGCTGGAGGTCGCCGGGATGCCGCGGGTGCTGCACACTGTTCGCGGAGTCGGGTTCGTATTGCGGGAGCAGCCATGAGCACGCGCCGCCGCTCAGTGTCGCTGCGTACGCGCGTCGCACTGGTCTCCGCGCTGGCTGCCACCATCGTCATCGCCGTGATCGGTGTGGCATTCGCAGTCTTCCTGAGAGTCAGCGGGTCCGCGCAGCTCGATAACACCCTGGATTCGGTGTCGTTGAGCTCCCCTACAGGGATTTCCCCGCAGCAGTACACCTTGGTGACACCCGAAACGCCGGGTACCCCACTCAACTACGACACGGTGCGGACAGAAGTCGTCGACGGCAGGCAAGTGCGCCTACGTGAAGTTCCCGTCGCCGGCGTCAACGACGCATACGTCGAGGTCTCCATTCCTGAAGATGCCCTCAGTCGCGCGATTCACGAGCAGCAGTGGCGGGTGGCGGGAGCCTCGCTAGCGGCTATCGCGGTCGCCGCTGGTCTGGGCTGGCTGATGGCCGGCCGAGCAGTGAGACCGCTCGAGCGACTCGCCGCGGCCACCCACACGGTCGGCGACGAGCTACCTGCGGCGTTACCGGACGTCCGCGGGGCCCGTGAGGCAGAGGAGCTCGCTGATGCCATTCGGCACATGCTCGAACGAATAGGAAAGGCCCAGAGCCGGACCCAGGACGCTCTCGGCGCGGCCCGTGACTTCGCGGCGGTCTCGGCACACGAGTTGCGCACACCGCTCACCTCGATGCGTACCGACCTCGAGGTCCTCGCGACGATGCGCCTGACGGACGAACAACGAACGGAGATCCTGAACGAACTCCGGGCAACGGAACGACAGATCGAGTCAACCCTCACCGATCTGGAAAGCCTGGCCGTCGGGGATCTGTCCGAAGTCACCGATCTCGAGGATGTCGACCTGGTGGAACTCGCCGACCGCTGCATACAGGAAGCATCGCGGCGCTTGCCCGACGTGGCCATAGAACTGTCGGCGCCCCAATCGCTGACGATGCGCGGGCTGCCGTCCGGGCTTCGATTGGTTCTCGAGAACGCGATCGCCAACGCGGCAAGGCACGGACGCGCCGATCGGATCATGGTCACCGTCGCAGGGAACGACATCCGCGGCTCCACGGTGACGATCGACGACAACGGAATCGGCGTTCCCGAGCACGAGCGGGCGACACTGTTCGAACGATTCGCGCGAGGATCGTCCGCCCACCCCGTCGGATCCGGACTAGGTCTCGCGCTTATTGCGCAGCAGGCGTCGGTCCACGGGGGCACCGCCGAACTGACTGACAGCCCGCTCGGCGGTGCGCGCCTGCGCCTCGACCTGCCCGCGACCGCCCGGCGATGACTACTCGGCGGCGCGGGCGGCCTGAATGAACAACGCGTCGATCGCGATCGGGTCGATCTCGTCGACGGTCGGCGGGTTCCAGCGTGGGCTGCGGTCCTTGTCCACCAGCAGCGCCCGCACACCCTCGATGAAGTCGTGGTTACGGGTTACCTCCGCGCCCAGCGCGAGTTCGAATGCCAGGCACTCTTCGAGCGACTGTTCGGCACCCTGACGGATCAGTTTGGCGGTAACCCACAGGCTGCTCGGCGACGGCGACATCATGGCCTCGCGGGTGCGGACTGTCCACTCGTCGTCGCCGGTCAGGCGCGCGAGCATCTCCGGGACCGTGCCGGATCCGAAGACTCGATCGATCTCCTCCAACCGGTCCGCGAGTTCCGAGGGCGGTGCGTCCTGCGTGTGGGCGGCCAGCGCAGCCGAGACGTCACCCTTGCGGATGTCATCGGCGAGTCCTTCGATCCGATCCGACGGGACGAAGTGCGTCGCCAGCCCTGCGGTGAGGGCGTCGGACCCCGTCGCGCGAGCCCCGGTGAGACCCAGGTACATCCCGGTCGACCCGGTCAGGCGCGGCAGGAAGTAGCTGGCACCTATGTCGGGGAAGAAGCCGATCGCAGGCTCGGGCATCGCGAGAGAGGCGCGTTCGGTGACGACGCGCACCGAACCGTGGACCGAAATACCGAGCCCACCTCCCATCGCATGCCCGTCGATGAGCGCGACGTACGGTTTGGGATACCCGGCGATGAGCGCGTTGAGCCGGTACTCGGTCTCGAAGAACTCGTGCACCGCGTCGTGATCTCCATCAAGCGACGCTTGCCGCACCGACTTGATGTCGCCGCCCGCAGAGAATGCACGTTCGGACGAACTGGTCACCAGAACCGCGTCGATCGCGTCGTCGTCCCGCCACTGCATCAGCGAGGTGTACATATCGCGAATCATGCTCGCGTCCAAGGCATTGAGAACCTTGGGGCGGTCGAGGACGATCTCCGCGACGGAGCCGTGCACGTGGGTCTGGATGAACGAGGTCATCGTGCCTCTCTTTTCGATCGAACTATTTACGGCCACAACGCGTCCGGACGCCACCGGACAGCCTCATGCGGTGGGGTGCGCCGGTAGCGAACACGCAGGTGCCGCCGGTCCGGATCGGCATGCCAGAACTCGACTGCGTCCGGAACCACGCACCAAGCCTGCCAGGTACCCGGAACGGAAGACGGATCGGCCTCCACTTCGGACACCGCCGCCCCGACCGCATCGTCGTACTCGGCAATATCGGTGAGGATCTCGCTCTGCCGACTCGCCGCAGCGACCGCGCGGGCCGTAACCGACCGGTCCCGGAAGTCTCGCCCGCTCACCTCGGCGTCGCCGCGCTCGACCCTGCCACGAACCCGCACCTGACGGCCCTGTTCGCGCCAGTAGAACGTCAGTGCCGCGGTCGGGTTGGCGAGGAGCTGCCGCGCTTTGGGGGAGCGCAGGTCCGTCGAGAACCACCACCCTCTGGCCGTGACGTCCTTGAGTAGCAACGTGCGGGCATCGGGAACCCCGGCAGCGTCGACCGTCGAGAGCGTTGCAACGTGCGGTTCGACGACTCCGGCGGCGGCTGCCTCCTCGAGCCACGACAGGAACAGCGCAACAGGGTCGGCGGGCAGTTCCCGATCGCCCGGCATCGGCAGGCCGGTTCGCGGCGGCGACGCTCGCGCCCCCGGGAAGGCACGGATCCAGCTGCGGGTGTCCGGGAACGAGGCGCGCGATGGAACGGTCACCGAGCGACCTTATCGGTCGGGTTCCTCCTACGCCGGTCCCGACAATATCCAGCGGTGTCCGAAAGGGTCGATGAGCGTCGCGGTTCGCCGGCCGAAGTTCTCCGAGACCCAGCGCTCGACGATGCCCCCGGCATCGTGGGCCCGTTCGAGCACCGCATCGGTGTCGTCGACGGGCAGCACCAGCGTGACAGACGTCGCGCCGGAACCGGGCGCCGTCAGCCCCATCCCCGGAAACTCCTCGGCCAGGTAGATCATCCCGGTCTGCAGACGCAGCTCGGCGTGGCCGATTTGGCCGTCTTCCAGGACAAATGGCTCCCCGCACAGTTCGGCGCCGAACGCCTTGCAATACCATTCGACAGCTTCCCCCGCCCCGCGGACTGTCAGGTACGGCAGCGCACCTGATGCCGGAAAATCAGTCACGGCGCGATCCTAGCCCCCGACTGCGGCGACCCGATCAGCGCCCACCGGTTGGAGGTGAGGCGGAAGCTGGGCAGGTCCGCCAGCGAGTACACCGACTCGTAGGTCCGCTCGTACTCCGTGTGCGCGATCTTCCACCGTCCCGCCGCGTCCTTCGCGTAGCGATCCTGGTAGAAGGCCGCGCCATGCATCATCAACTGGTCACCGGGCACCACAACCGTGTCCGAGAGGTACCAAATGCCCGTCGCAGTGTCGCCGTGCACATCTATTTCCGGATGTCCACAGTGGTGTTCGGTGATGACGTGCGGACCGAGCGTGTCCTGCATAAACGACACGAATCCATCCCGCGAGTCGAATCGCAGATGCTCGGCGTAGGTTGCCGTCGCGTCCGGCATGAGCGTGTCGGCGAATTCGGCCCACGACTTCGTGTCGAGGGCACGCACATACCGGTACTTGAGCCGAGTGATCTCGGCTATCGCCTCCAGATCCACAGTGCCCGCCCTCCGCCCAGCGTGTACGGTACAAGTGCAGGCTAACCGGCCTCGTCGCTTCTTGGGGTGTGTAGCGCCACTATCGTTGTCGTGCAGCGACACCAGAACGCATATGGGGCCGCAGGAACTCGAGTGATCATTCGAGTTCGGAGGCGAGTTCCATCCACTGCTCCTCAGTAGCCTCCCTGTCGGCCACGATCTGTTTGAGTTCGGCGTCGAGGGCCATCAGTTTCGCCGGATCCGTCGCAGCCTCTGCCAGCTGGGCGTGCAGTTTTTCCTCCTGGTCGGACAACTTGGACACCGCCCGTTCGAGCCGTGCGAGTTCCTTGCGGGCCGCCCGGTCGGCGGCACCGTTCCGAGTGGGCTTCGATGCAGCCGTCCCAGCGTTCGACGCCACCGAAGGAGTCGTCGCCTGTGACCTTTCCGCGAGGATCGCGCGTTTGCGGAGGTATTCCTCGATGCCGCCTGGAAGATTAGTGAGCTTGCCATCTCCGAACAGCGCCCACGTGGAGTCGCAGATCCGCTCGATGAGGTAGCGGTCGTGGGAAATCACCACCAGCGTGCCAGCCCAACCGTCGAGCAGGTCCTCGAGCTGTTGGAGGGTATCGATGTCAAGATCGTTGGTGGGCTCGTCGAGCAACAGCACGTTCGGTTCGCTCATCAGCATCCGCGTCAACTGCAGCCGACGACGCTCGCCACCGGACAGATCCGCGACCGGCGTCCGCTGACGCGCCGGCGAGAATCCCAACCGTTCGGCGAGCTGACCAGCCGAGATCTCCTTGTCGCCGAGAGTGATCCGCTCGGCGACGTCCCTGACTGCCTCGAGCACCCGCATCTCCGTCGGCAGATCATCAAGTTCTTGGCGGAGCCATCCGATCTTGACGGTCTGGCCCTGAATACGCTTGCCCTCTGCCGGTACCAGTTCCCCGGCCAGGGTCCGCAGCAGCGTCGTCTTGCCGGAGCCGTTCACCCCGACCAGACCGACGCGTTCACCGGGCGCAAGACGCCACGTCAGGTCGTGGACCAACTCCCGACCGTCCGGCGTGACCAGCTGCACGTGCTCGAGTTCGACGACTACACGCCCCAGCCGGCGTTTGGCGAACGACGCGAGCGCTATCGAGTCACGTGGCGGCGGGACGTCGGCGATGAGCGCCTCGGCGGCCTCGACCCGGTACCGCGGCTTGGAGGTGCGGGCCTGCGGTCCGCGGCGCAGCCATGCGAGTTCCTTCCGCGCGAGGTTCCGGCGGCGCTCCTCTGCCGCGTCGGCCTGACGGGCCCGCTCGGCACGAGCGAAGATCCAATCGTTGTAGCCACCGTCATAGCTCTCGACACTGCCGTGCACCACCTCCCACGTGCGGGTAGCGACCGTGTCGAGGAACCAGCGATCGTGGGTGACGACGACAAGGGCGGATCGCCGCGACACGAGGTGCTCGGCCAGCCACTGCACGCCCTCGACGTCGAGGTGGTTGGTGGGCTCATCGAGCACCAGCAGGTCCAGGTCCTGCACGAGTGCGGCGGCCAGAGCCACCCGGCGACGCTCCCCACCGGAGAGCTCGTCGACGTTGGCGTCGAGGCCGAGGTTGTCGATGCCGATGCCCCCGAGGATGCCCCGGATGCGGGCGTCACCTGCCCACTCGTGGTCCGCGACGTCGAGTGGGCCGAGAACCACTTCGCCGACCGTCGAACCCGGCGGCAGCACGCCGCGTTGGGTGACCACTGCCATGCGCAGCCCACCGACACGGCTGACCCGGCCGGAATCAGGTTCCTCGATCCCTGCGAGCACCTCGAGCATCGTGGTCTTGCCGCCGCCGTTAAGTCCGACGACTCCGATGCGTTCCCCCTCCTGCACGCCCAGCGAGACGGAGTCGAGCAGCGGCTTGATGCCGAAGGATTTGGAAACCTGCTCGAGATTGATCAAATTCGCCATCAGTGGCTGCCTTCCCGCTCTGGGTCGATCACACGCGCTCCTGACACGGGCCCACTCGCGACGCGTACGGTGCGGCACACTCCCGCACCCGAGAGTTCTGCCCCCACCGTCACCGCCGACTCCGCGTCTGCGCACAGGAACGCGCACGTCGGGCCGGAGCCCGACACGATGCCGGCCAGGGCACCGGCGGACACACCGGCCCGGAGTGTGCGCCGCAGTTCCGGCGCGAGCGAGAGCGCCGCCGGTTGGAGGTCGTTGCCGAGCAACGGAGCCAGCGCGGTGGCGTCGCCGGACGCGAGGGCGTGCATCAGGTCCTCGGCATCGCCGACGCGCGGCGGTTGGCCGTCGGCCCGCAACTTGTCGAGTTCCTGGAACACCGTAGGCGTCGACAGTCCCCCCTTCGCCAGGGCGAGTGCCCAGTGGAAGGTGCTGCGAGACAGGACGGGCAACAGTTTCTCCCCGCGCCCGGTTCCGACGGCGGTGCCACCGTGGAGGCTGAAGGTGACGTCGCTGCCGAGCCGAGCCGCGAACCGGTCGAGGGCGGGCCTGTCCAGACCCAGCCGCCAAAGCTCGTTCAGCGCCACCAGCGCGGCCGCGGCGTCGGCGCTGCCGCCGGCCATACCACCGGCGACCGGGATTCCCTTGACGATCGAGATCTCCACGTCGGGGTCGATGCCCGCCTCAGCAGCGAGCATCTCGGCGGCCCTCCACACGAGATTGGTGTGATCCGTGGGCACCGAGGCGGCTCCCTCCCCGCGCACTCGAACCGCAAGTGTCTCGGCGGGAGAGACGGACACGTCATCGGTGAGCGAAAGCGCCTGGAAGACCGTCGTCAGTTCGTGGTAGCCGTCCTCCCGGAGGTCACCGACAGCCAGGTGCAGGTTGACCTTGGACGGCGCCCGCGCGGTGACGGAACGTGGAACAACGGAGAGCACGAGTTCCAACAATAGGCGTTCGAGCCGAGGCGATGAGTACGCACCTCAGCGGCCACTCCCACCCCGTTCGTCTCGCTATGGCGGGTTCCGGCCCGGGACGTCCAGCCAGCTTTCGCCGACGTCGTGGCGGATCCACTCGACCTCGAGCCGCCGGTCGGCTATCGCCCACCGCCCGTCACGACGCTCGAACCGGTCGAGGTAGCGAAGCCAGACGGTGAGGAAGCTGCGAGTTGGGTTGCCCGCGTCGGCCGCATTGGTGTGCTGCGCCATTGCGTAGGTCTCGGTCTCGGCGGTGTCCCCGGCCAACTCGATCAGCTGGTTCCCGGCAAAGTGGAAAGTGCGGTCGAACACCCCGAAGCCTGCCGGGTCCGTGAGGAACTGCATGAAATTGTCGACGCCACCCTCATAGAACGGCGCATAGTTGGTCTGCGCATCGGCGTGGAAGCAGCGCCGCACCAGCGCCCAGTCTCGCCGGTCAACGCCCCGGAAGTAGCGGAGTAGGACATCGCTGATCTCGGCGCGGTCGCTGAGTTCTTCGGGCGTCACATCAGCCCCTTCCCTCTCTTCGGGTGTTGCCGAACACTAACGCCGAGAGGCGCTGCCGGGAGACGAATCGGGACACCACTCCCGGATACGGGAAACGGGGCGCCGCTCTGCGAGCAGCGCCCCGTTCACATCGCAAGATGCGGATGGATGTCAGATAGTGGTGACGTCCGTGGCCTGCGGGCCCTTGTTCCCCTGGCCGATCTCGAAGCGCACACGCTGGTTCTCCTCGAGCGTGCGGAAGCCGGAGGTCTGAATCGCCGAGTAGTGGACGAAGACGTCGGCGCTGCCGTCGTCGGGCGCGATGAAGCCGAAGCCCTTCTCAGCGTTGAACCACTTGACGGTGCCTTCTGCCATGTTTCTTTCTCACCTTGTTCGAGTGCGAACTCGAGAACCCCGGTCGGGGCCCCGGGCCGGTGTCACACGGCGGCTTGCTCGAATCCCGGAGTGGAGATCCGTCCGCCCGCAACTTCAGGATTTGCGAGCGTGGACTAACACAAACACAAAAACTACGACCGTGGACAAGTGAACCACAGCGCAGTTCGGGCCCTCGCGGCGCACCTACCTAAGCTCCGCGAGACGTGATGATCATCTCTTCTCAGTTCTTGCCATTCGATACCCCCGGGGGGTACTTTGATACCTGCACGGGGTAGTGGTACCAACGAATAAGGAGACCAGAATGAGCACAGCCGAATACACCGTCACTGGCATGACCTGCGGACACTGCGTCGCTTCGGTGAAGGAAGAGGTCGGAGCGATCGCCGGCGTCACGGACGTGGCCGTCGACCTGTCCTCGGGCCGCTTGACCATCGCGTCCGCTGCCCCGCTCCCCGAGTCCGCCGTCACCGCCGCCGTCAGGGAAGCGGGATACACGGCCCAGCCGATCTGAGCAAACCGATGCGAACGACCATCGCACTCAGCTTTGACGCCAAGGGGCTCGCGATCGTCTTCGACGCGAGCCCCGGCGCGGGCTCCGGCGATAGTCAGTAACGATAGTCAGTAAGGAGGATTCTGATGCCCGTCAGCGATCTCGCTGCCAGCCGTAGCGACACCATCGAGCTCTCGATCGGCGGAATGACGTGCGCCTCGTGCGCGGCGCGCGTCGAGAAGAAGCTGAACAAGCTCGACGGTGTCACCGCCACTGTCAACTACGCCACCGAGAAGGCGAAGGTCGCGTACGGCGACACGGTCAGCACTGATGACCTGGTCGCGGCGGTCGAGAGTGCCGGCTACACCGCCACTCTGCCGACGCCCCCGGCCGTCGACGAACCCGGCGCCGCCGAGGACTCGCAAGACCGCGAACTCGGGGCGCTGCGAACCCGCCTGATCGTCTCCGCCGTGCTTTCGGTTCCCGTGATCGCAATGGCGATGATTCCCCCGTTGCAGTTCACGAACTGGCAGTGGCTCTCCCTGACGCTAGCCGCACCGGTGATCGTATGGGGCGGTCTGCCGTTCCACCGCGCGGCGTGGACCAACCTGCGCCACCGCACCGCGACCATGGACACCCTCATCTCGCTGGGCACGACCGCGGCATTCGCGTGGTCGGTGTACGCCCTGTTCTTCGGCACAGCCGGCACCCCCGGCCTCAGGCACGCGTTCGAGCTCACCATCAACAGGATGGACGGTTCCGCGAACATCTACCTCGAGGTCGCAGCCGGCGTCATCACCTTCGTGCTCGCGGGACGGTACTTCGAGGCCAAGTCGAAGCGAACCGCCGGCGCGGCACTGCGCGCGCTGCTCGAACTCGGAGCCAAGGAGGTCTCGGTTCTGCGCGGCGGCGTCGAATCACGAATCCCCGCAGACCAGTTGCGGGTGGGCGACCTGTTCATCGTGCGCCCCGGAGAGAAGGTAGCCACCGACGGCGTCGTCGTCGAAGGTAGCTCCGCGGTCGACATGAGCATGCTGACCGGTGAATCGGTGCCTGCCGAGGTGGGCGTGGGCGACGCGGTCGTGGGCGCCACCGTCAACGCCGGCGGACGACTCGTCGTCGAGGCACGTCGGGTCGGCAGCGACACGCAACTGGCGCAGATGGCGGCGCTCGTCGAGGACGCCCAGAACGGCAAGGCCGAGGTCCAGCGTCTCGCCGACCGGATCTCCGGGGTGTTCGTGCCCATCGTGATCGTGATTTCGGTTGCCGCGCTGGGGTACTGGATCGCCACCGGCAGCCCGGTGCAGGCGGCATTCACCGCGGCGGTCGCGGTGCTGATCATCGCGTGCCCGTGCGCACTGGGTCTGGCAACCCCGACGGCGCTGCTCGTCGGCACCGGCCGCGGAGCCCAGTTGGGTGTGCTGATCAAGGGTCCGGAGGTACTCGAGACCACGCGGGGCGTCGACACCATCGTGCTCGACAAGACCGGCACAGTGACCACCGGCAAGATGACCCTCGTTGACGTGATCACCACCGATGGCGTCGACCGTGGCGAGGCGCTGCGACTGGTTGGCGCCCTCGAGAACGCATCCGAACACCCGATCGCGCAGGCCGTAGCCACCGGCGCCGCCGCCGACGTCGGACCTCTGCCCGCGGTGGAGAACTTCGCCAACGTCGAGGGCAAGGGTGTGCAGGGTGTGGTCGACGGCCACGCCGTCGTCGCCGGGCGGGAGACGCTACTGGCCGACTGGTCGCTGCACCTGCCGGACGACCTCGCCCGCGCCAAGCAGGACGCAGAGATGCTGGGCAGGACCGCGATCGCGGCCGGCTGGGACGGCCGAGCACGAGCGGTGTTCGTGGTCGCCGACGCCATCAAGGAGACCAGTGCCGAAGCGGTGCGCCGCTTCAGGGCACTCGGCCTCACCCCGGTGCTACTGACTGGCGACAACGAAATCGTCGCCCGCAGTGTCGCAGCCCAGGTCGGCATCGACACCGTCATCGCCGAGGTCTTGCCCGGCGACAAGGTCGATGCGGTCAAGCGCCTGCAGGCTGAGGGGAAGGCGGTCGCGATGGTCGGTGACGGCGTCAACGACGCGGCCGCACTCGCGCAGGCCGACCTGGGCCTGGCGATGGGTACCGGCACCGACGTCGCGATCGAGGCCGCCGACATCACCCTGGTCCGCGGTGACCTGCGCGTGGCCGCCGACGCGATCGAGTTGTCCCGCAGAACCCTTCGCACGATCAAGGGCAATCTGTTCTGGGCGTTCGCTTACAACGTGTCGGCGATTCCGCTAGCGGCGGCAGGCCTGCTGAACCCGATGCTCGCGGGCGCGGCGATGGCGTTCTCGAGCGTGTTCGTCGTCAGCAACAGCCTGCGACTGCGACGATTCAGCCCGTCGTCATAGAACCGCGCGACAGCTGAAGGCCCGGAGGGCGAGCGCCATCCCCTCCGGGCCTTCTCGTCGTTCGCTGCTACGGATGTTGGCTGCTACGTGCTAACCGTTTCGGCACACACCGTGAACAGTCGTTCGTCGTAGACGAATCCTCCCTCCGGGCACTGGTCGCCGTCGGCGACACCCTCGAGGACCTCCGTGACCCGCTCGACGCTGGTCGCGTTCGGGTCGTCGCACTCCACGCGCTGCGGATCCTCATCGTTGCTCGCGGGCAGGCTCATGCACCCGCCGACGACCCAATCGACATCGAGACACAGCACACCGGTCTCCTTGCCCCACATGCTCTCGGAGTAAATCTGGTCGACGTCCGACGGGCACTGATCGATCTCCCTTGCCTTGGCCACCACCTT
The DNA here is from genome assembly GCF_004011825.1 of Rhodococcus xishaensis. Classification (GTDB taxonomy): domain Bacteria; phylum Actinomycetota; class Actinomycetes; order Mycobacteriales; family Mycobacteriaceae; genus Prescottella; species Prescottella xishaensis. The sequence goes on from NZ_RKLO01000003.1 coordinate 401,711, forward strand.
GTAGTTGGACTCGACACTGGCGCAGGCAGCTTCGTCGATCGTCGCGGCGTCCTGGGTCCCACCCAGGCGCACGCAGTCACCGATCTCGACATCGATATCGACCCGGCCACCACTGTCGCTACCTTCCTGGCCGGCAACCGTCTCCGTGCTCGGCGAGGGGGACTCAGGTGCCGCGTCTGCCGCCGTCGCGGTGCCCTCCGCGGATCCACCGCAGGCCGCGGCCAGCATCGTCGCCGCCGCCACAGCGCCCGCACCGATCGATCGTTTTACTAACGTCCACATCCGCTTGCTAAACCTTTCCCCTCGAATCAGTCCTGCGGAGACGATGCTCCGGCGATCGTTCACTCGGCGATCGCGCGCATCATTGTGATAGAGGGAAACCGTTCGGCACGAATCGTGCAGGTCGAGCGACCAGAAGGTCTCCACTGCCGCCGCCAACGCGGTTCAGCTCGTCGTCATAGAACCGCGCGGCAATGAAGGCCCGGAGGGCGCCTTTCCCTCCGGGCCTTCCCGTCGTTCGCTACTACGCGCGAACAGTTTCGGCACACACCGTGAACTCTCGTTCGTCGTAGACGAATCCTCCGTCCGGGCAAAGGTCGGCGTCGGCGACACCCTCGAGGATCTCTGTGACCCGCTCCATACCTAGCGCGTCCGGATCGTCGCACTCCACACGCTGCGGATCTTCGCCATCCAGGCTCATGCACCCGCCCAACACCCAATCGACGTCGAGACACAGGACGCCGAGTTCACTGCCCCACCTGCTCTCGGAGTAGATGATTTGGTTGACGTCCGACGGGCACTGCTCGCTCTCCATCCCCTTGGCCACCACCTTGTAGTTGGACTCGACACTGCCGCAGGCAGCTTCGTCGATCGTTGCGTCATCCGTGGACCCACCCACGCGCACGCAGTCACCGATCTCGACATCGAGGTCGATATCGCCACCGAGGTCGCTGCCTTCCTGGCCGGCAATCATCGCCGAGCTCGGCGAGGAGGACTCAGACGCTGCGTCCGCCGCCGTCGCAGTACCCTCCGTGGATCCGCCGCAGGCCGCGGCCAGCATCGTCGCCGCCGCCACAGCGCCCGCACCGATCGATCGTCTCACTAACGCCCACATTGCTTGTCAAGCCCTTCCCCTCGACTCACTCCTCGGAGACCAGGCTCCGACGATCGTTCACGCAGCGATCGCGCGCATCATTGTCATGGAAGGAACCGTTCGGCACGAATCGAGTAGGTCGAGTGCTAGGGAGCTTCCGCTGCCGCAGCCAAACGCACGAAAGCGGCCGCGTCGAGCTTCTCACCACGCGTGGAAGGTTCGATACCCGCGGTGACGAGACGTCGCTCCGCCTCCGCGGGCGATCCCGCCCACCCGGCGAGCGCGGCGCGAAGTGTCTTGCGCCGCTGCGCAAACGCTGCATCGATGACCTCGAAAACCCGACGCCGGTGTCCGGCGTCCAGCGGCCACGGCTCCTCGGTGTAGCGATCGATGCGGACCAGACCGGACTCTACTTGCGGCACGGGCCAGAACACGGCCCGTCCCACGGCTCCGGCGCGCTTGACCGTGCCGAAGAAGTTGGCCTTCACGCTCGGCACGCCGTACACCTTGCTACCCGGTGCCGCAGCCAGCCGGTCCGCAACCTCGGACTGCACCATCACGAGTGCGGTGCGCACTCCGGGGAACTCCGCGAACAGATGCAGCAGCACCGGCACCGCCACGTTGTAGGGCAAGTTCGCGACCAGCGCGGTGGGCTCGCCGGGAACGTCGTGGGGCATCACCCGCATCGCGTCGGCGCCGACCACGCTCAGCCGATCAGCCAGTTCGGGCGCGCGATCGGCGACGGTCTCGGGTAGGCGCGCCGCCAGTCGGGGATCGATCTCGACGGCCACCACCTTGTCGACGACGTCGAGCAACGCCAGTGTCAGCGAGCCGAGGCCCGGGCCGACCTCGAGCACGGTGTCCTGGGGGCCGACACCGGCCGACGTCACGATCCGGCGGACAGTGTTGGCGTCATGAACGAAGTTTTGGCCGAGCTGCTTGGTGGGGCGCACCCCGAATTCCTCGGCGAGGGTGCGAACCTCGGCGGGACCGAGCAGAGCGGCAAGTCCGCGCGGTGAGGCGGGGGGCGGTGCGGCGTCTGACACCCGACGAACCTAACGCACGCAGCGAATGGTCAGCGCAGGCCCAACCGACTGCTGCACGAAGGCCACGCACCCCAGCCCTGCGTCAGCTGGGTACGGGTCGCGATCGCGATCTGCTCCTCGCGGGTCGCAAGATCCGCACGCGGCGCGTACTTCAGTCCGCCCTGCCGCTCCCAGGTGCCCTGGTTGAACTGCACCCCACCGTAGTAGCCATTACCGGTGTTGATCGCCCAGTTCCCGCCCGCTTCGCACTGCGCGAGCGCGTCCCACGTTTCGCCGTTCTCCACCGGAGGCACCTCGGTGCCCGGCTTGGCGCCGACCCGCACTATGGCGGCTTGGGCCGGCGTCGTGACCGTGGTCGCCACCGATTGGCGGCCGGTCTCGACCCCGTTGACGGTGGTGATCTCATATGTGACTTCTGCCACGCCCGGAACGCCCGGGTCCTCGACGACCGAACGGCTCATGTTCATCGTCGGGTCCTCGAATCGTTCTTCCGGCGGCTCGACCGGCTCCGTGAGCACCAGGGTCTCGACCCGGGAACGGGTCACACTGATCGTCATGCCGTCAGTGAGTGAGGTATCTGCAGGGGGAACGACGGTATCGGCCTGCTCGAGCGGACTGCCGTGTGCGGCGAGGAACTCGCCCACAGTGGGTGCCGCGAGCCGGACCACCTCAGGGTCGGCGGCGCCGTCGGCCAGGTTCACCGAGCGCGGATTGAGGACCTCGAGATCCGCGCCCTCCAGTGGGAGGCGTTGCGAACGGGAGGCGGAGACGTGCACGTCGGCGGCGAGGTGGAACTGGTTGAGTGCTTCGTCGACGGTGATCGCCGTGGTCCACACCGTGCGCTCCTGACCGTCCACGGTGAGCACGAGCTCCCGGCCGCGACGTAGGACTACCGTGTCTCCGTCACGCAGGGACGCATCCGATGCGGGAGCAACGAGGTCGTGGTCACCGAGTGAATACCCGGCCGCCGAGATCGCGCCACCGACGTCCGATGACATGGTGCCCAGCGTGATCAATTCCCCGTCCACGTCGACGGTGACGGTCTTGTGCTGCGCCACCGCGATTCCGCCACCGACGGTCAGGGTCGCGAACGTCGCAGCCGCCACGCTGTACAGCAGCGGCGAGCGGCTCGAGTTGATCTTCGCCAGCGACGACATCGTGATCCCTTACCGGAGACCCAACTTGCGCGTACAAGCTGGCCACGCACCCCAGCCCTGCGTTGCCTGCACCTTCATGGCGACAGCGATCTGCTCCTCCCGTGTCGCCTGATCCGCGCGCGCCGCGTACTGCGTTCCACCGAATCCGGCCCAAGTGCGCTGGGTGAACTGGAGGCCGCCGTAGAACCCGTTGCCGGTGTTGATCGCCCAGTTGCCCGTCGCCTCACACTGAGCGAGCAGGTCCCACACCGAGCCGTCCGACACGGACGGTGCCGACGGCCGGGGCTTGGTGCCGACCCGTACGACCGCCGGAATGGCCTCACGGAGCAACGAAGACGACAGCTCCTGCCGATCCGTCTCGACACCGTTGACGGTCGTGACCGTCATCGTCACGGTGCGCTCGCCGGGCACCCCTGGGGTCTCCACGGTCGTCTGACCCTCGGTCAGCTCGGGGTCGTCGACGCGATGCTCGGGCGCCGGGACGGGCTCTGTCTCCGTGCGCGTCTCGGTGCGGTTGCGGGTTACGACGATGTCGAGGCCATCCGTGAGCTCGGTGTCGTGGGCCGGCTCGACCGTGTCGCCCTGCTCGAGCGACGCGTCGGTGACGGCGAGGAACTCGCCGACCGTCGGTGCGGCGGCCCGCGTCTCGATGGACGGGGCCCCACCGTCGGATACCTTCACGGTCTTGGCGTTGACGACGTCGAGCGCGATACCCTCGATCGGGATCCGCTCGCCACGTGATGCCGATACGTAGGCATCGCTGGCGAGGCTGAATTGGCGCATCGCGTCGTCGACGGTCAGGGCCGTCGACCACACCGTGCGCGGTTCGCCGTCGACCGTCAGCGCGATCTCACGGGCGCGCCGAAGGACAACGGTGTCGCCGTCGGACAGAGTCGAGTCGGCGTTGGGAGCGACCGCGTCGTGCTCGCCAATCGGGTAGCCCGCGGCTTCGACGGCGGACCCGACCTCGGACTGCAGTGTGGTGAGCGAGATGGATTCGCCGTCGACGTTCAGGGTGATCGTCTTGTGTCGGGCAACGACCAGACCGCCACCGACCAGCAGCGTCGCGAAGAGTGAAGCAACCACGACATAGAGAAGCGGAGACCTTGTGGTGTTGATCCGAGCGAAGAGCGACACGTGAAGTCCTGGGGCCGACAGCAAGTTCGATAACAGCAAGGTAACGACAGGGCGTTGATCTGGCAACTATTCCGTGTCGGTCGCCACATTTGTCACCACGAAGATCTCTACCACATCGCCTGTCAGCCACGAAATGGCTACGGTTCCGCTGTCAGCCTGGATGCCCAGCCTTCATCCCGACACGCGGGAACCCGCATGTCACGGTCAAGAATGGGCGGTGCGGCCGAGAGTCAACTGCGCGCCGGCAGCCGGTAGACGCGCTCGGCCGTCGCTGTCGACTCCTTGGCCAACTCGACCGGATCCTCGCCACGCACCTCGGCCAGCGCCCGCAAGGTATACGGCAGGCAGTAGGACTGGTTGGGTGCCCCTCGGAACGGATGCGGGGTCAAGTAGGGCGCGTCCGTCTCGACCAACAGCTGATCGGCAGGGACCAGAAGCGCGGCCTCTCGCAACGCCTTCGCGTTCTTGAAACTGACTGTGCCGGAGAAGCTCAGCACGTAACCGGCCTCCACGCAGGCTCGCGCCATCGCCGCGTCGGACGAGAAGCAGTGGAAGATCACGGACTCGGGTGCGCCCTCCTCGTTGAGGACCCGCAGCAGGTCGGCGTCGGCCTCGCGGTTGTGGAGCATCAGCGGCTTTCCGAGCCGCTTCGCGAGGTCGATGTGCCAGCGGAAGCCATCTTCCTGCTCTTCTGGGGTGGCACAGCCCTCGAGTTTGCCCGGCCAGTACAGGTCCAGGCCGGTCTCTCCCACCGCCACCACCCGCGGGTCCGCGGCGAGGCGCTCGACCTCGGCCTTGGTGGCGTCGTCGAGTGTGTTGGCCCGCGTCGGATGGATCGCGACCGCCGCGAACACTCGTCCGTCCCAGTTCGCAGCGTCGACGGCGAACCGTGCGGCCGCCAGATCGTCGGCCACGGTGACGACCCGCTCGACGCCGACAGACGCAGCGCGGTCGACGATCTCAGCTACCGTCGCGGCATCGGTCGCACCGCACGCGTCCAGGTGGGTGTGTGCGTCGACGAGCGGAGAGAGCGGCTCGGGCAGGTCCGGGGCGGGACGATCTTTGGGCACGCCGATAGAGTAGGCGCACCATGACTGTGCCCTCCTCGCCTGCCCAGCCGTCGCGGCCCCCGTTCTATCTGACGACCGCCATCGCGTACCCCAACGGCGCCCCACACATCGGGCACGCCTACGAGTACATCTCGTCCGACGCGATCGCGCGCTTCAAGCGCCTCGACGGATACGACGTGTTCTTCATGACCGGCACCGACGAGCACGGCCTGAAGATGCAGCAGACCGCCTCCAAAGAGGGCATCGACGTCCGCGACCTCGCCGCGCGCAACTCGGACGTGTTCGAGGCGATGGATCAGGCCCTCGGCATCTCGTACGACCGGTTCATCCGGACGACGGACGCCGACCACATCGAGGCGAGCAGGGCGATCTGGGAGCGCATGGTCGAGGCGGGCGACATCTACCTCGACACCTACTCGGGCTGGTATTCGGTCCGTGACGAGGCCTTCCATGCCGAGGAAGAGACCACCATCCTCGCCGACGGGACGCGTGAGGCCAATGAGACCGGCACACCGGTCGAGTGGACCGAGGAGTCGAACTACACGTTCCGGCTGTCCAAATACCAGGATCGCCTCCTAGCGCTGTACGAGGAGAATCCCGACTTCATCGCCCCGGCCACGCGCCGCAACGAGATCCTCAGCTTCGTCAAGAGCGGACTGAAGGATCTGTCGATCTCGCGGACCACGTTCGACTGGGGCGTCCAGGTGCCGGGCAACCCGGAACACGTCATGTACGTGTGGGTCGATGCGCTCACCAACTATCTGACGGGCGCCGGGTTCCCGGACACCCAGTCGGAGGCGTTCCGCAAATACTGGCCCGCGAACCTGCACATCATCGGCAAGGACATCACCCGGTTCCACACCGTGTACTGGCCGGCGTTCCTGATGTCGGCGGGCATCGAGCTACCGATGCGTGTCTTCGTCCACGGCTTCCTGTTCAACAGGGGCGAGAAGATGTCGAAGTCGGTCGGGAATGTCGTCGACCCGCTCGCGATGGTGGAGCAGTACGGCCTCGACGCGGTCCGTTTCTTCCTGCTGCGCGAGATCTCGTACGGCCAGGACGGCAGCTACAGCCATGAGGCGATCGTCACCCGAATGAACACGGACCTGGCGAACGAGCTGGGCAATCTGGCACAGCGCTCGCTGTCGATGGTGGCGAAGAACTGCGACGCGCAGGTCCCGACACCCGGCGAGCTCACCGACGAGGACAGCACTCTGCTGGCGCAAGCCGATGCACTGCTCGAGAAGGTCCGTGCGGAGATCGACGTGCAGGCCCTCCACCTCGCATTGGACGCCATCTGGCACGTACTGGGCGAGACCAACCGGTATTTTTCGCAGCAGCAGCCCTGGGTACTGCGCAAGACCGACCCCGCCCGGATGGCGACGGTGCTGTACGTGACGCTCGAGGTGGTGCGCATCGTCGGCATCCTTGTCCAGCCGGTAATGCCTGGATCCGCCGAGAAGCTCCTCGACCTCGTCGGCCAGGCCCCCGACGCACGGACCTTCGCGGATCTTGGCAGCCGCATCGTGCCTGGCACAGCGCTCCCGAAGCCGGTTGGCGTGTTCCCCCGCTTCGTCGAGGAGTCGACCGCGGAGTGATCGCTGCGAGCGGCCAGGAGTTGTAGTCACTCACCGAAAGTTGTCGGTCCACTCGTGCACACTCGCGCGCATGGGGAGAAATAGAACATACTTTCGAACAGAGGAACGCTTCGCCGACGTGCCGCCACGACATCGGTCGGCGGCAGGACTCATCACCGCGCTCGCCGACGCGTATGAGCGCGGCTGGCAGCCGGCCGACGTCCTGCACGTCACCCGTCGTGCACTGGGTACCAGGACCGCCCCGACTGCTGCCGCCGCGCTGCTGTTCCAGGCACGGGCGTCGCGCGCATGGACCCTGGCACCGCAGGACTGGCGGGTGCAGCTCTCGCGGATCGCGGACGCCGAACCTGATGCTGCACGGTTCGCCGAGGGACTGCCCGCGCACTGCGAGCCCGACGATTTCGCAGCGGCCCTGGAGGCAGCCAGCTGGCAGATCGGGGTGCGCGAGTGGCTCGACTTGACGGTGCTCTGGCTCGAGTTTCCCCGCCTGAACCGGCTGTGCGAGCCACCGTCGGCTTGGACTCGCGCGCAAGTCCAACACGACGTACCCAGCGCCGACGCCACCGACCCCCGAGCTCTGAGCAGGGTCCGCGGACTGCTGGCCAAGGCCGAGGCCACCGAGTTCGTCGAGGAGGCGGAGACTCTCACGGCTAAGGCGCAGGAGCTCATGACGCGGTACGCGATAGGTGCCGCGCTCCTCAACAGCGTCGACCCGCCGTCCCCGGCGGTGCGCAGCCGTCGCATTCACCTCGACAACCCGTACGTACGGGAGAAGGTGCATCTACTGACCGCGATCGGTGAGGCGAACCGGGTACGGACGGTGTGGTTCGACAGGTTCGCGATCGCAACCGTCGTCGGCAACCCAATCGACCTCGAGCAGGTCGACCTGCTGTTCACGTCGCTGTCGGTCCAGGCGACGCGGGCAATGCATACGGCTGGCGCGGGCGAGCGGGGAACATCCCGGACTGGGTCATTTCGCAAGGCGTTCCTGTTCGGTTTCGCGGTGCGCATCGGCCAGCGACTCGAGGAGACCGACAGCCGTGCCACCGCCGAGGCTGCCGTGGACGCGAATGTGCAGATCGACGACCTGCTCCCGGTGTTGGCCTCGCGCTCCGCGGCCGTCGACGCCGAGTTCGATCGCTTGTTCCCGGCAACTAGGACGTCCCGAAATCGACGCGTGGACGCCGACGGATGGCACGCCGGTCAGTCAGCCGCCGATCGAGCCTCGGTGACAGCAGGCGAATGCGGGATCACCCGGTGACGCGCTGCATCCCGTGTGCCTGTCGGGCCGCAGCCACGGACCGGTGAGGGCGGAACCGCTGGCTCATGGAAAGCTGGACCAATGCGGATCGAGCGACTGGGAGACGGTGGTCGCGCCGCCGACGTCCTCCGCGCACTGGCTCGGCGGGCCCGGTCGCGGCAGCTTCCACCGCCGGCAGGCCTGATCGGGCGATGGTTCGACACCGCTGCCGTCATCGCACCCAGCGTCCGGGCGGAACCATGCGAACCCGACACCGCGTTCACCCTTCCGCCCTACGTCACACCTGAGGCTCCGGCAGCCGACGGGCCACTCATCGGCGGCGGATGGATCGGCTACCTCGGCTATCCGGACCGGAGGGGCGCACTGCCGACCGCGGCCGGCGGTTGGACCGATTACGTTGTGCGCCTGGACTCGTCGGGATGCTGGTGGTTCGAGAGCCTTCTCGACGAGCCGTGCCCGGTCGATGTCGCGCAGGCGGTGCGCCGCCCGGAGGTCCCCCCGGCGCCGTGGCACATCGACTGGACCGAACCAGACCGGCAGGCGCACCGCCGGGGCGTCGAAGACTGCCTGGACGCGATCGCCCGCGGAGACGTCTACCAGGCGTGCGTGTGCGCACGGTTCCACGGCACTAGTTCCGGTCTACCCGTCGATTTCTTCTCCGACGCGGTCGATCGGACCCGGCCCGCCCGTGCGGCGTTCGTGCAGGGCCGGTGGGGTGCCGTCGCCTCGCTGTCACCGGAACTCTTCCTCTCGCGGCGCGGCCGGACCGTCACGTCGAGCCCCATCAAGGGCACCCTCCCCCTCGACGCGGATCCCGCGCTCCTGCGCAACTCGGTCAAGGATGTCGCCGAGAACGTGATGATCGTCGATCTCGTCCGAAACGACCTGGGAAAGGTCGCGGAACCTGGATCGGTCCGCGTGACCGACCTCTTGCGCGTCAAACCGGCTCCCGGGGTGTGGCATCTGGTCTCCACCGTGGCATCGACGGTTCCGGACTCGGTCGATACCTCGGAACTACTGCAGGCCGCCTTCCCACCGGCGTCCGTCACCGGGTGTCCCAAACACTCTGCTCGACAACTGCTGTCGGCCTGGGAGCCGGACCCGCGCGGTGTCTACTGCGGCACGGTCGGAATGCACAGCCCCGTCGCTGGCCTCGAACTCAACGTCGCTATACGCACCGTCGAGTTCGATGTGAACGGCGACGTGGGACTCGGCGTCGGCGGCGGGATCACGATCGATTCGGATCCCGATGCCGAATGGCAGGAGTGCCTCGACAAGGCGAAGAGCATCGTGACACTCACGTCTTCCCACACGCACGAAGACCTAACTCCGGCATCTCGATGTGCCCGGACCGATCCGGTTCCGGCTCGGACGTAGCGCTGCAGATCCGGGTCGAGACGGCGTCCGCATCAAGTCGCCACGTGCGCAATACACCGTCACCGCCACCGGCGACCACCAGGTCGACCTTCGGTAGGAACGCCACCTGCCACCGACCCTTGCCGATCGTCGTCAACGGTCCGCCGACCGCCTCGCCATTGTCGTCCGCGACGCTCCACAAGCGGACCGAGCCGTCGACAGATCCGCTGACGACACGCGAACCGTCGCTGCTGAACGCGACGCTGTACACGGTGCCGGTGTGCCCGCGCAGAGGCCCCGGACGCTGGGTGAACCCACCGTCGTCGTCGCGATCCCACAGCAGGAGCGTGTGATCGTCACTCGCGGTGACCAGTGTCGAACCGTCGGGGCTGAATGAGAGAGCGTTCACGCCACCCTCGTGCCCGGCGCCGCGCAGCGGGCGCGGGGCGGGAGCGGAAGGGTCGGTGACATCCCACACATGGACGTCATTGTCGTCCGCGCTTGCCGCCACGAGCAGGTCGCCGTCCGGGCTGAACTGCGCGGTCCGCACGAGATTGCCCGGCCCTGTCAGGCTTGGCCCCAAACGGACTGGGGAACCGGGATCCTCGATATTCCACAGCGCGACGCTGAAGTCGTCGTCGCCGATCGCGAGTGTCCGCCCATCGGGGCTGAACGCCATCTCGAACGTGAACCGGGTCTCCGTCGGAATCGGCGGCCCGAACGGCACCGGTCGGTCCGGGTCGTGAACGTCCCACAACCGGACCTGGCCACCCGAGGTCTTTGTGGTCGCGAGGATCCTGCCGTTCGGAGAAAGCACCGCGACGTTCGCACCACCGAAGGGACGCGGAACCTCTATCTCCCCGATCGGCTCCACTTGGCCCCGCTTGTCGATCGACCACAGTCGCACCGCTGCGTCGTACCCGGCGGTCACGAGCAGCGTTCCGTCTCGACTCATCGAGGGCAACGTCATCGCCGCACCGGACACCGGGACAGTGCCGGGTGCCAGTGTCCAGATCCGGACCATCGAATCCTGACCGCCGGTCACGATCGTGGACCCGTCCGGGGAGAATGCGAGCGCGGGCACACCACCACCGTTTCCGGTGAGATCCGGCTTCATCTCACGCAGCGCGCGAGTCGACGGATCGACCGACCACAGTTTCGCGGTCCCGTCCCACGACGCACTCGCCAGCGTCGCCCCATCGGGCGCGAACGCGATGGTCCAGATCCCGCCGGTATGCGCCGAGACGGGTGCACCGATCAGCCGCACCTTGGCAAGGTCGGTGGTGTCGAAGATGCGGATCAGTCCGTCATCGCTACTGGCGGCGAGGCTGCGACCATCGGGACTGAACGCGACCGAGTGCACGACGTCGTCGAAGCCCGACAGCTCACGCCCGATCTGGACCGGGCGCGCGGGGTCGGTGATGTTCCACAACCGGATGGTCCGGTCGTCGCTCGACGTCGCAAGGATCGACTCACCACGGAACGAGACCGTCCGCACCGCGCCGGAATGACCCCGCAGCGTCCAGGTGGGCAACTTGCCGGCGGCAGGGGCGGAGGTATCGAACAGCGTGACGGAGCCGTCGTCGTGGGGAACCGCGAGCGATCGACCCTCGGGGCTGAATCGCACGTTGTGGACCGCGCCGGACGCCGTCCGAACCCCGTCGACGAGCGCTCTCGGTTCCGAAGGGTTGGATATGTCCCAGATCCAGATCTTCCCGTCGCCGCTGCCCGCCGCGAGCAGTCGGCCGTCGTGGCTGAACGACACCGAGGCCATGTACTGTTCGGATCCGCTCAGGTTGCTTCCCACCTGGACGGGGTCGGAGGGATTGGAAAAATCCCACAACCGCACCGTCCGGTCGTCGCTCGCGGTCGCGAGCAGACGCCCGTCTGGCGAAATGGCCACCCCATAGATGGGGCCGGTGTGGCCAGCCAGGGTGCGTGAGATCGGGGTGTTCTCGGTGGCAACCAGCCTGGAGAAGGCGTCGTCACTGCCGGGGCGCATCTGCCAAGCCTCGAGCGACAACTGCGCCGAAGTGGTCGGGTCGCTCTCGCGGAGGGCATCGGCCAGAGCCACGACCTGCTGGAACTGCGCGGTACTGCGCTCGTTCTCGGCACGCGACTTGGCTCCGAGTGCTGCAACACCCATGACGACCGCGATGACGGTCGAGAAGGTGAGAGCCAGCATCACAGTCCGCTCCAGCCACGCCTGCCGGCGAACCTGACGCGCGGACGCGTCGAGGAAGTCGGCGGCCGCGGGCGTCAGCGACCCCGTAACCTCAGGCAGCCAGGACGCGGGGGGTGCCGTGGTGTCGGACTGCTTGGTTGCCTGCTCGGCAATCAGGTCGAGCCGACCGCGTTGGTAGAGCAGGCTGCTACTGCGGTTCGATTCCTCCCAGTGGAGAGCATCAGTCTCGACCTGTTGACGTAGCGCCGAGCACGAGCGGTCTTCCTTGATCCATTGTGCGAGCCGGGGCCAGGCGGCGATCACCGCGTCGTGAATCAACTCGACGTCGTCACCGTCGACCACGAGCACCCTCGCGTTGACGAAGTGGTCGATCACTCGGCGGCCGGCGCCGGTGTCGTCGCCCTCGACGGCAACAAGCTGCGCGAGCGTACGACGGTTCTTCACGTCGGTGCCGGTGTTCGTGACATAAACGAGGCCCACCATCATCGCTCTGGCGAGGGCACGTTCCCGGTCGCCGAGTTGCTCCCACGCACGCTCGGCGGCCGACTTGATGGAGCCTTGCACGCCGCCGGTCTCGCGGTAATCCGCGACCGTCAGCTGGCCACCGTTGCGTCGTTCCCACATCGTGTCGAGAAGGTGGGAAACCAGTGGCAGTACCGTGCTGCTCCCCTCACCGGCGGCGAGCACACCGAGATCGCTGAGGATCAGGTCGACCAGGCCGGCCTCGAGTTTGAGCCCGATCATCCGGGCGGGCTGCGTAATGACCTCGGCGACGTCTTCGCAGCGCAGTGGCGAGACCGTCTTGCTGCGCTGTTCCAGTGCGGACGCGAGCACGGGGAAGGAGAGCGCCTGCGCGTAGAAGTCAGATCGCATGGTCGCGACGACGGAGGCTGTCTCGGAAGGATCATGATCGGGCAGTTCGATCGCGGCGTGATCGAGCACCGTCAAGAACCGCGTTCGCTCCTCCGGGTCGGAACACTGGGTGAAGAGTTCCTCGATCTGGTCGACGACGAGGAGCAGTTGGTTGCCTTTCACCCGGTCCGCCGCGTTGCGCAGAGCTTGCCCGACCTGCTCATGATCGGGCGCTGCGACGCAGTCGCCCAGTTCGGGAACTGCAGCGACGAGCGCGGCAAGCGGGTGTGCCCCGGGCGTGAACACGATGGGCACGAAAGGGGCTTCGTGCTCGTTACCACCGTCGCGACCACGCAGTTCCGGAATCAGCCCCGCCTGTACGAGTGACGACTTGCCGACGCCGGACGCGCCGGTGACCACGACCATGCCTTGGCCTCGAGCCGACAGCACGGTGCTGGCGAGTCTGTCGACGCTGGGCTGTCGTCCGAAGAACAGCCGCGCGTCCTTTTCTCGGTAGGGCGCGAGTCCTCGATAGGGCCGCACGCCCTCGGGAAGCGTCTGGGCGATCGGTTCGGCATTGCCGCCGACTGACCGCGAGGAGGCGACCGCGTTGGCACTTCGCCACCATGCCTCCCACTGCTTCATCGAGAAGAGTCCGTCCGTCGGCGGCGGGCCATCGTGGAGCGAACGGGCAGTCTGGATGAGCGCCAGGAGGACCGGCCGGACGGAGTCGAATGTGGCCGGTACCCGTTTGCCGGACCGCCAGTCACTCACCCGCTGGATCGACGCAGGCTTGTCCCCACCCATCGACCGGTTGAGTGCCGTAGCGTCGGACACGACTTTCTTGAGCGGTGGGCCACCAGCGGTCGCGAATAGCAGCCGCAGTTGGTCGGCGAACAACAAGCGCGCCGACGCACTGTCCTGCTGTGCGTTGGACTGCAGTTCCTTCTCGGACGCCATCGCCCCGTGTTCCTCCTCGATCCCCGTTCCGCGCCGATCCGCGGACCCGGTTTCCGTCTACTCGACACGATGTCCGCGCCCTCCGAGGGCGCGGACATCCGGTCGAGTTCCGCTGCGGAAAAATTCCTCACCGCACGCGAGCTGCGATGATAGCGTCTCGTGCGGACTCTTCGGTTTCGGGCCATGGATGAAACGGGGCAAAGTCGATTTCGAGGCACGACGGCCACGGGTCGGAGCGTGTTTCCGGCCGGGGCTGAAGCAACGAGGGGTAGTCCCAGCCGGAACAGCTTGCGATTTTGGGGCCTGACGTTGCCGTTGGGTGCGGCCCCGCCGATGCGGCCGGCGACTCCGACGAGCGGGCTTCGATTTCGGTCGAGGCTCCTATACGCGGATACGTCGCTCGGCGGGGGGCGGCGGGGCCCCCAATCACACAACCCGGCGACTTCAGTCCCGGCGGGCGGCAAGCACGGTCTCGTACAACTCTCTCTTCGAGACGCCATTGGTTGCGACCTGTGCGCACGCATCCTTGAGTCGGACGCCGTCGGCAACGAGGCCCTCTACCTCCGCGACCAGATCCTCGGGAGCCACCGAGGCCGGTCGTGCGCCCTCGAGGACGACTGTGATCTCCCCTCGGGCACCTCCGACCGCCCAGTCGGCCAACTCGGCAAGGGAGCCGCGGCGGACCTCTTCGTAGGTCTTCGTCAGCTCCCTACAGACAGCTGCACGACGTTCCCCGCCGAGGACGTCCACCGCGTCGGCGAGACAGCCCGCCAAACGGTGTGGCGCCTCGAAGAAGACGCATGCGCGCGACTCGGTCCGCAACGTCTCCAGCCACGCGCGACGCTGCCCCTGCTTCCGCGGAGCAAATCCGTCGAAACAGAACCGCTCGACCGGCAACCCCGACAGCGCCAGCGCCGTCGTGACCGCGGACGGTCCGGGTAAGCACGTCACCGGCAGGTCGTGCTCGACACACGCGGCGACGAGTCGGTAGCCCGGATCGCTCACCGAGGGCATTCCCGCATCGGTGACGAGCAAGACCGTGCGTCCCTGTTCGATGTCCGCGACGAGGGCAGGCAACCGGGTGACCTCGACCTGGTCGTAGAAACTCACGACTCGCCCGGCAACGGTGACCCCCAGCGCGGCCGCGAGTGCCTTGGTTCGGCGGGTGTCCTCCGCTGCGACGACGTCGGCGGATCCGAGTGCGGCGCGCAACCGATCGGAGGCGTCACCGATGTCGCCCATCGGAGTCGCGGCGAGGATGAGACGACCAGCCATGGGTGACAGCCTACGATCGACACGTGACCCAGCTGACGGACGAGCGTCCCGTGCCGTCGTCCGACAGCACCCATTTTGCGAGTCCGGCACCGCTCGCACCCGCCCCCGACTTCGGGCCCACCGACCGCATGCGGGGGTGGGTCGTCACCTTGATCGTGACGACGCTCGCCGCGATCACGCGGTTCGCGATGCTCAACTACCCCACCGACGGCGGAACGCCAGTCTTCGACGAGAAGCACTATGCACCGCAGGCCTGGCAAGTACTCACCGGTGGCGGACTCGAGGACAACCCGGGCTACGGGCTGGTGGTGCATCCCCCAGTCGGCAAGCAGCTGATCGCGATTGGCGAGGCGCTGTTCGGCTACAACGCGTGGGGCTGGCGCTTCGCGTCGGCTGTCGCCGGGACGATCCTGGTGCTGCTCGTGGTCCGGATCGTCAGGCGCCTCAGCCGATCGACCCTGATCGGCGCCATCGCAGGCGTTCTTCTGATCGTCGACGGCGTCACGTTCGTCTCGTCTCGTCTCGGGATGCTCGACATCTTCCTGACACTGTTCGCCGTCGCGGCGCTCGGCTGCCTCGTCGTCGATCGCGATCAGGTACGCGAGCGAATGGCCAAGGTCCGCTCCGAGGGCCGGATCGCAGTCTCGGACCTCGGACCTCGCCTCGGCGTGCGGTGGTGGCGGTTCGGCGCGGGCATCATGCTCGGGCTGGCGGTCGGCACCAAATGGTCCGGCCTGTACTTCATCGCGTTCTTCGGACTGATGTGTGTCGGCTTCGACATCGCCGCGCGCCGCGCGTACGGGGTTCGCCGAGCCTGGGTCGGGACCGCCGTTCGGGACATCGGCCCGTCCTTGTACGCGCTGGTGCTCGTGCCCCTGGTCGTCTACCTCGCGACCTACAGCCCGTGGTTCGCGAGCGAAACCGGTGTGGACCGGCATGCGGTCGGCAACCAGATAGGCACCGGAGGATCGTTCTCGTTCGTTCCTGACGCGCTGCGGTCGCTGTGGTACTACAGCGGCAAGGTGCTCGACTTCCATTCGGGCCTGACGAATTCGGCGGGCAACCACCATCCGTGGGAGTCGAAGCCGTGGACGTGGCCGATGGGGCTGCGCCCCATGCTGTACTACTTCGCCGAAGGCGACCGCGTGTCCGGGTGCGGCGGATCGGACTGCGTCAAAGCAGTGATGCTGATCGGCACCCCCGCGATGTGGTGGCTGGCGGTGCCGGTGCTCGGGTGGGCGCTGTGGCGCACGTTCATCAGCCGCGACTGGCGGTACGCGACGGTGCTCACCGGCTACGCCGCCGCACTCCTGCCCTGGTTCGCGACGCTGGACCGGCAGATGTACTACTTCTACGCGGTCCCGCTGGCCCCCTTCTTCGTGATGGCGATCGCGCTCATCCTTGGCGAGATCCTCGGCAAAGCGAGTGCCTCACCCGAGCGACGTGGCACTGGACTGCTCGCCGTCTGCTTGTACATAGGGCTCGTGGTCGCGAATTTCGTGTGGCTGTTCCCGATCCTCACGGCCCTGCCGATCACTCAACAGATGTGGCAGTGGGAGCTGTGGCTTCCGAGCTGGCGTTGACGGTGGGCGCTCGGCTGTGCCTCGATCATGACGGGGCCTCGATCATGACGGTGCCTCGACCACGACGGGCCTCGATCACGACGGGGAAAGGATGCGGGAGTTCTTGCCGGCGAACGCATCGACGCTGATACGACCGGCTCCCACCCCGGCGATCAGCAGCGACCCGGCGCCGAGTGCAAGCACCAACTCATAGCCGCCATCGCCGACGAAGATGCCGTTGTCGATGTGAACAAACGAGAACGCTCCTAGCATGACCAGGAACAACAGGACGCCCGCGATGCGGGCCGCGAATCCGATCAGCAGCGCGATTCCGCCGACCAACTCGAATGTCGCGGCGATGATCGCGGCAATGTCGGCGAGTGGGACGCTCATGTCCGTGAACATGGCCTGAGTGCCGCTGATGCCCAAGTCGAAGAACTTCTGCCAACCGTGAGCGATGAAGATGACGCCGATTCCGATGCGGCCGAGAAGCAGGGTGACATCACGGAACGCTACCGAGTTCATGAGAGTCCTCCGGATGAGAATGGACACGCGGGGCAGCTGCCCGCTGGAGACTTACGGACTTGAACTTACTGATTCGACCCGCGGATTCTGATTCGACCCGCGGATTCTGATTCGACCCGCGGATTCAGGGCCCCTTGAGCGCGGTCAGGACAAAGGTCGCCGCATCCTCGTCGGAAATCCCCATCCGACGGACCGCCGCGACGTACTCCGTAGCCGCCTGCTGTGCCTTCGCCCGCGTCGGGTCGCCGCACGTTGCGACGAAGGACCCCAGGCGCCCTCGTGTCTCGATCACCCCGAGCTGCTCGAGTTCCCGATACGTTCGGGCCACAGTATTGGGCGCGATGCCCAGGTCGGCGGCCAGTTTGCGCACGGTGGGAATCTTCGTTCCCGCGACCAGCTCCTCACTTCGCACGAGTTCGAGGATGCGTACCCGCAGCTGCTCGAACGGCGGTACACCCGAGTCGTGGTCGATCTCGATCTCCACGGACACCCCTTTCGTCGCAGCCGCCGTAAGAACTCATGGATTCACGGTAACGCGGCCACCGCGTCGTGGACTGGCGTCGTGCCTTCCGTCAGCATCAACGTCCGGCCCACGGCCGCGGGCGCGCGGCTGTCCTCTCCCGACCCGAGGAGGGCCGCGATGACCGCGGCGACGTCGGCCCGCGACACGGTCCCGCGCTCGAGCGGAGGCTCGGTGAGCGTCACCTCATCGGTCGGGTCCTCGTCAGTAAGACCTCCCGGACGCAGGATCGTCCAGTCCAGGCCGTCGCGCTGGCGCAGGTCTTCCTCGGCCGCCGTCTTCGCCTCGAGGTATGCGGCGAACACCTCGTCGATGCCCCCAGGGATCGCCTCCCCGGCACCGAACGAGCTGACCTGCAGGTAACGCCGCACCCCAGCACGCTCGGCGGCTTCCGCGGTCAGCACCGCCGCACCGCGGTCGACTGTGTCCTTGCGAGCGGCACCGCTGCCCGGTCCGGCGCCGGCCGCGAACACCACAGCGTCGGCGCCGTGCAGCAACTCCGCGACCTCGTCGACGGTGGCGTTCTCGAGGTCCACTATCGCCGGATATGCCCCGAGCGCACGCACCGGGCCCTCGTGTTCGGGATTTCGGATCAGCGCCACTGCGCGGTCTCCCGAGGCGGTGAGCAACTTGATCAGGTGCCGGGCGATCTTGCCGTGGCCGCCTGCGATGACGATCCGTCGATCGGTCATGGTGGACTCCTTGGGTTCGGTTCGGCATGACGTACGCGCTCACTGCCCATTGTCCCGTGCACAATGGCTGCATGGCAGGCACTGAGGACACCGCGAAGACCGCAACGATCTACCACAACCCCCGCTGTAGTACTTCGCGGAACACGCTGAAGCTCATCGAGGAAGCCGGCATCGAGGCGACCGTCGTCAAGTACCTCGAGACGCCGCCTTCGCGCGACGGCCTGCGCAAGCTCCTCGACGACGCCGGCCTGCGCCCGAGCGAGGCCATCCGTAAGAAGGAGGCGCTGTACAAAGAACTCGGTCTGGCGACGGCGTCGGAGGACGAGTTGCTCGAAGCGATGGTCGACCACCCGATCCTGATCGAACGGCCGATCGTCGTAACCGATCGCGGCACCGTCCTGGCGCGCCCCTACGAAAAGGTGCGCGAGATCCTCTAGATCGGCGGTCAGGTCAGCGGATCGCGAGCAAGTGGACACGCCATACACCGTGGTCCGCCCCGGCCCGACCCCAGCTCGGATCCGGCGATCCGCAGCACCTCGATGTCGGACGCCTCCATCCGGGCATTCGTCTCGACGTTACGCTCATAGGCCACCACGACACCGGGCGTGAGCGCGAGGGTGTTGTTCCCGTCGTCCCACTGCTCACGTTCGGCGACAACGTGGTCCAGCCCTGTGTCGATCACCTTGAGCTTGTCGATGCCCATCGCGGACGCCGCGGCCTCGAGGAACGGCTCCGGCCCACCAATGGCGACCAGCCCGTCATCGTAGCGAATCGTGTACGCCGACAATGTATCCCGCACCACGGGATACATCACCGCGGTGTCGGAGTCGACCATGGTCAGCACCGTGTCGAGGTGCATCGACGCTCGGCTCTGCTCGATGGGTACCGCAAGCACGGTGTGCGCGAGTTCGTCCTCGAACACACTGCGTGCCAACGCTTCCGCACCCGCCGGCGTGGTACGTTCCCCGACTCCCACGGCGATCACACCGGGTGCCAGTAACAACACGTCTCCACCTTCGACCGGCGCGGTGTGCGACTCGTATGCCCGCCGCGTTCCGCGAAATCGCGGGTGGTGCGCGTAGATCAGATCGGTCAGAGACGCCTCCCGCACCCGCGCCGGGAGTGCTAGCGAGGTGATTGCGACCCGGCCACCGACCCAGAACGACGAGTCCCGCGTGAAGAGCAGATTGGGCAGCGGGTCGATGACGAAGTCGGCACCGTGATGCATCAGACGCACCAACGAGGGTGTCGCGGCGCCGGTGCCGATCGGCAACTCGTCGAACGTCATACCGGCGGTCAGGATCGAGGACAGTTCGACGGCAGGTACACCGCGCAGGTGGGCGGCCAGGTCCTCGGCCAACGCGTGTCCGAGCTTGCGTGGGTCCACAGCGGCCGCGATGCCCTGCATGCGCGCCGCCCCGCTCGTCGTCAGGGTTTCGGTGAGCAGGTCGGCGAGCAGCAGCACCTCTACCCCGTGATCGCGCAGCAGATCGGCGAACGCATCATGCTCGTCCTGGGCGCGATCCACCCAAGGTAGTCCGTCGAACAGAAGTTGATCATTGTTGCGGGGCGTGAGGCGCCTGAGTTCGTCGCCGGGCCGATGCAGCAGCACCGCCCGCAGCGTTCCCACTTCGGTGTCGACGCCCAACGCGGGACGTTCTCGCACGCTCATGGGTAAACGGTAGTCCCGCGCACGACTCTCGGCACCCCGCAATCCAGGACTATCGTCGGGGCTATCGGCACTGGAGGGCCGACGTCGTGGCCATGCAGGAATCGAACGCCAAGGAGCTCACCCCGGCGGAGCTGTCCGACCGCAGCGGAGTGGCGGTCTCGGCGCTGCTCTTCTACGAGCGAGAGGGGCTGATCTCGAGCCGCCGCACAAGCGGCAACCAGCGCCGATACAAGCGGGACATGCTGCGCAGGGTCGCGTTCATACGGGTGTCACAGCGTGTCGGCATCCCGCTCCCCGAGATCCACGACGCGCTCTCGACCCTGCCCGACGGCCACACGCCCACCCTCGACGACTGGGCCCGCCTGTCCAGCCGCTGGCACGCCGACCTCAACCGCCGGATAGAGCAGCTCACGCGGCTGCGCGACCATCTGACCAACTGCATCGGCTGTGGATGTCTCTCCCTCCCCGATTGCGCGCTGGCGAACCCGCACGACGAACTGGGAGAGGCCGGGCCGGGCGCCCGAGACCTTGACGTCGACCTGGACTGAACCTGAAGTGTTGCGGCTGTTGCCGTTCCGTCACGAGGTTCGGTCTCGACCGCCGGCGTGCCGCGGCGCACAGGGACTGCAGTTCACTCCGAGGCCTACAGCAGTTTGCTGAACTGGTCGTTGGCCTTCTGCATCACGAACTCGTACGGCGGGGCGAATTTTCGGGCCCACCAATACCCGAACCGGATGTCCCTGGACGTGTACACCATGAAGCGGTTCTTCTCGATGCCTTCGAGGATGCAATCGGCCACCCTCTCAGGTGTGACGGCGCGCTTCTCGAATCGGCTGGTGAGCTTCACGATCCGCGGATCGGAGCGGTCCACGCCCGCGATCTCGACCGTGCCCACGAGGGGCGTACGAACCCCTCCAGGAACGACGAGGCTCAC
Organism: Rhodococcus xishaensis; assembly: GCF_004011825.1. GTDB lineage: Bacteria > Actinomycetota > Actinomycetes > Mycobacteriales > Mycobacteriaceae > Prescottella > Prescottella xishaensis. The sequence goes on from NZ_RKLO01000003.1 coordinate 422,606, forward strand.
ACCGATGCCATGTCGCTTGAGGTCGAAGCGCAGCACCTCGGACACACCACGCAGTCCGAACTTGCTGGCGCTGTATGCGGCGTGCCAGGGCAGCGCCAGCAGGCCGGCCGCCGATGAGACATTCACCAGATGGCCGCCCCGTCCGGCCGCGATCATGGGGGGCACGAATCGCTCGATGACGTGGATCGGCCCCATCAGGTTCACATCGACCATCGACTTCCAGTGCCGGTGCTCGAGGTTCTCCACGGTGCCCCACGCGGAGATCCCGGCAACGTTCATCACCACGTCGAGACTGCCGAACTGCTCGTGGATCGCGTCCGCGAAGGCGGTGACCGCGTCGAAGTCGGAGATATCGAACGCGCGCGAGAAACTCACCGTGCCGCCCGCGCGGCCGACTGCCGCGACCGTCTCCGCGAGGCCCACCTCGTTGACGTCGGTGAGGAACAGCTCCGCGCCCCGGGCAGCGGCAGCGAGCGCGGTGGCGCGCCCGATACCACTGGCAGCCCCGGTGACCAGACACTTCTTACCGTCGAGCGTTTTGATCGCCATCGCCTGTTGTTCCCCCACCTTCGCCGATCTGATTCGATCCGTGACCGGCAGTGTACGTGCCGCGATCGGTGCCGGGCGATCTTCGGCACCGATCCAAGACGAAGAGCGGAAGCTTCAGAGGCGGTGTGTCATCTCGTCCTGATAGTCGCGGATGGTCTTTTCGATTCCCTCCGCGTCCTCGGGACGCCCGTGGGTGCGGGCTTCATCCGCGCGCTCACGAAGCACTCGAATCGCCCTGCGCAATTCGTTGTCGCTCATTCTGCGGTCCATGGATCCAATATTCCTTACAGACACCGCCATTTTCCAGACCTCCGCGGCGTCACGCGGTCGTCGCCCCACCCCGGAGCCGATCGAGCTATCACAAGGCTATTGGGCATTCAAAGGAATGTTCCACTGTCGCGGGCGGAGTGAGGCGGCGATGAATCGAACAATCGATCAATCACCATTTTCGAGCTACCCTATGGCTATCTCTGGTGCTACTATCGTCGCGATGTCTGACTTCGCCGCGCGGCTCAACAGGCTCTTCGAGAGCGTCCATCCCCCGGGACGGAAGCCACACACGAACGCGGAAGTGGCGAACGCGCTCATCGCAGACGGTCACAAGATCTCGAAGCCGTACATCTCGCAGTTGCGTTCGGGGCAGCGGAGCAACCCCTCCGACGAGACGGTCGCAGCCTTCGCGAAGTTCTTCAAGGTGAAGCCGGCGTACTTCTTCAACGATATCTACGCCGCGAAGGTCGACCACGACCTCGAACTCCTGTCGCAGTTGCAGGGCTACGCGCTACGCAGACTCACGACCCGCGCATTCGACCTGTCCGAGGAGTCACAGTCACTCCTGACCACACTTGCAGAGAAGCTGCGTGCAGCGGAGGGCCTCCCGGAGATTCCGCCAGACGCATCGACCTGAACAGAGGCGGGCGGAAGCACTCCATACCGCGCGACCGAGGCCAGAAAATGACCCCCTCCTACTAGGAGGGGGTCCTCTTGCTGGTGGAGCTGAGGGGAATCGAACCCCTGACCTCTTCGATGCGAACGAAGCGCGCTACCAACTGCGCCACAGCCCCGAGCCGCGGCCCACTAGCGCTGACCGCCCGCAAACTCTAACAGGACACGACCTCGGACAACGAATCCCCTGTTCAGGCTTCACATGCCGACCAAGAGAGCAATGCGAGGTCGCCGGGGTAGCAAGGTCACCGGGGTAGCCGAGAGCTTTGCCGCTCAGGCGTCCGCATCACATGCCGGACGCGCGCCGCATCGCGTCGCCGTACTCGTCGTCTACGGCATACTCCTCGTACTCGTCGGTCTCCTCGAAGTACTCGAGATGTTCGAAGGCTGGATCTCCGTCGTCGACCTCGAGTACCACGGCGCCGGGACGACGCAGTCGCGAAGGCACAAGGCGCAATTCCTCATCGGAGTCCGATTCCACGCCGAGGCGTGAGCGGGCCAGGCGAGCTGTCCGGCGGCGGCGGATCTCCTGCTCCAGATTGACCTGGCGCCGCAGATAGGTCAGGTAGCCGACGAGGCCGCAGCCAAAGGCCGTGAAGGCCCACCAGATCGCGGGGCTCAGAGCGATCGCCAGCGCTGCTGCGAGAATCGCGGCGAACACCAGTCCGAGGACTGCTCGCTGCCGGAACTGGTACCGCGCCACACTCGCGATCGCGTCGGCCTCGGGGTCGAATCCGCCGCGTCCGCGCCGGGTCGGTACGTAGTCCCACGCGGCGCCGCGCTCACGGTCGTCCGCGACGTTCATCATCTCGGAATCCATCCCCTCGGAATCGGTGTGAACGTCCATTCGGTCCTCCGCGTGTATGCCGTACATGTCGTCACCGTCGATGTCATCGCTGTGACTGGTAGGTCCGTAGTGCCAGTTCGCACCCCAGCGATGTCCGATAGCCAGACCTCGCGCGGGACGCTCGCCACCACCCTGGAACAGCACTCGAGTTGCGAGCGCCGCATCCGTCGTCTGGCGGATGCGGGGCCGCTTGTTGACAAGCATCGGAACCAGGACGAACAGCCAGACGGCGACCAGCGCGATCCAGATGATCGAGGAACTCGGCATACCCGGCGACCCCCTCTCATTCGTCGACCAGCACTGATGGCGCCAAGGCCCTGTTCAGGGTAGTGGCATCGACCCACTCATTGTCGCAGGCGCGCCGACTCAAATTTCGCAGGAGTCACACCCGTCACTCAACCATCTTCTCGGGAAATAGGGAGATCGCGGTCTCGAGTTCCGGTGCGCCGGCCACTGGCCGCCGGGGCAGCAAATCCGGCAACACGCTCCAGAGGGAGGTAACGGACAGAGGTAACTCGAAATTGTGCACTTTCGTCATCGAATTCCGCGCAACATGTAGCCGAAATCATACGAATCAGTGACAAAGAATGGATACTGAACCGGACGAAAGCCACTCGGCAGCCGTCCCGACTATGGCCGAGGTCGGCGCCTGCCGGCCGAAACTCAAGACAAGGAATTCCCATGCACGTGAATCACCGGTCTTCTCTCCGCCGTAGGCTCGCCCGTTCCGGCACCGCCGTCATCGCAGGGGCCGCGGCGGTGATGCTGACCGTTTCCGTCGGCTCCGCCGGCGCCGCAATCACCTATCAGCCAGACAGCTTCGCCCAACTCACAACCATCGACGGCTGGGAACTGAATCTCCTGCAGACCGGACAGTCCATCAACAGTGTTCCGCCGCTGTCGGGTGTCCCCACCTCACGTGACATGTTCGCGACCCAGCGCGCCCTCGCGACCGTCGGCGGGGAAGGCAGAGTCCCGTACACCGGCGGCGTGCTCGAGGTCGGCTATCAGATCGGCTACCAGGTGGACTTCGCCGGCGCCATTCTCGAAGCCGGCGCCGGAGTGACACCAGCCGCGGCCGTCGAAGTCGGAAGCCTCGGCTTCGACATCCTCGACCCGCTCCTCGGCCTCGGCGAGGCGGCGGTCGAGTTCGCCATCGAGACCCCGATCGAAGGTGCCATCGTGGTGGAGGTCCTCCCCGGCGAGATCGCGACCGTCGCGGTGCAGCGGAAGGAATGCGCGTACACCCAGTGCGCGATCACGCTACGTGACATCCACCTCGATCTCGACGGCGCCCTCGGGTTGGTGTCCGTGCGCTCGTACGCACTGTTCACCTCCACGACGGACATCTCGGACGACGTCCTCATGAGCTACGGGCCCGCGATCGTCGTTTGACAGTCATCATGTGACATGGGCCAACGGCCCCGCCGGGTAGGGACACCGGCGGGGCCGTTTCCGCGCCGGGGACTACGCCCAGCTGGCGCGTCCGGCGCGGACCAGTCGATCGGACACTGAACCGGGCACTTCCTCGACAGTCATCGCCACCAGCACGTGATCCCGCCACTTACCGTCGACGTCGAGGTATCGCCGCAACAGGCCTTCCTCGCGGAAACCGACGTGCTGCAGGACCGCGCGGCTCGCGACGTTCTCGGGCCGCACGGTGGCCTCGACCCGATGCAGACCCATCGGACCGAAACTGTGGTCCAGGCCGAGGGCGAGCGCCGCCGTTGCGACTCCCTGGCCGCTCACCGCTTGGTCGACCCAGTAGCCGATCCAGGCCGAGAACAATGCCCCGCGGACAATGTTTCCGACCGTGATCTGGCCGCGGAAGGAGCCATCGACATCGATAGCCATCGGCAGCATCCGCCCCCGGCGTGCCTCCGCTCGCAGGCTCGAGCACAGTCCGGGCCACGCCGTGACGTGGTGCCGGTCCGCCCACGACGCCTGCCCAGTCGGTTCCCACGGCTCGAGGTGCTCCCGATTCTCGATCCGCAGCCTGCTCCACACACCAGCATCCCGTAATCGAATGGGACGCAGGGTCACTCGGCCGGCCCGAACCCGCAGCGGACCGACCCGGGCCGGCCAACCCGGATGAACGGACATCTTCCGCTCAGCCCCGCTGTGCAAGGAAGGCGACTTCAACCTCTTCTCCGGCACGAATCTCGGTAACCTCCGGCTCCAAGTGAACCAGACAGTTGGCCTCCGCCAACGTCGCCAGCAGGTGCGACGAGGCGCCAGGCGCTCCACCGAGCGCCTGCACCAGATATCCGCCCGTCTCTTCGTCCCGCATGAGCTGACCGCGCAGGAATCCCTTCCGGTTCGCGATGGAGGTGATCGGAGCCACCGCGCGGGCGGTGACGATCCTCCGCATCGGCTGACGACGGCCCAGCGCGATCCGGATGATCGGTCTCACCATGACCTCGAAAACCACGAGCGCGCTCACCGGGTTCGACGGCAACAGGAAGGTGGGCACCTCGTCGTGGCCGAGCAGACCGAATCCTTGCACCGAACCCGGGTGCATGGCCACACGATCGACCGTGAGGTCGCCGAGGCCGGACAATGCCTCACGGACCTCGTCGGAGGCTCCTCCGCCGACTGCACCGGCGATCACCACGATCTCCGAGCGGACCAGCTGGCCCTCGACGACCTCCCGTAGATGCCGGGGATCCATCATCGCGATACCGACCCGGTTGACGTCGGCTCCGGCGTCGCGAGCGGCGGCCGCTAGCGCGTAAGAATTGACGTCGTAGACCTGGCCCGGTCCCGGTGTGCGGTGGATGTCGACGAGTTCACCCCCGACCGAGATGACCGACAGGCGTGGACGCGGGTGCACGAGCACCTTGTCCCGGCCGACCGCCGCCAGCAGTCCCACCTGGGCTGCACCGATGATCGTGCCCGCCCGCACCGCGACGTCGCCGGGCTGTACGTCGTCGCCGGCGCGGCGAACGTAGTCGCCGGAACGGACCGGCTTGTAGACCTTGATGCGGGCATGCCCGCCGTCGGTGCGGTCCATCGGTAGCACCGCGTCCGCCAGCGTCGGCAGTGGAGCGCCCGTGTTGACCCGCACGGCCTGACGCGGTTGCAACCGGATCGGCCGCCGCGAGCCCGCCGCCACCTCCCCGACAACGGGGAGGGTGAGTTCGGCGGGCTCACCATCGTCTCCACGGATGTCGGTGCCCGCGGAGAGGACGTCGACGCTGCGCACCGCGTAACCGTCGATAGCGGCCTGGTCGAAGCTGGGTAGTGGCCTCTCGGTCACCACTTCTTCGGCGCACAACAATCCTTGGGCCTCGGAGATCGCAACCCGGACTGGCCGGGGCGCCACCGCGGCAGCTGTCACTCGCGATTGCTGCTCCTCAACCGAGCGCATGTGGTACCTCGTCCTCCCCACCCCGTCCACCCGACCCTGTGCTACCGGAATGTCACTCGCCAGACGGCTGGTTCAGACGATCGATCAGCCACTCGCGCAGAGACGGGCCGTACTCCTCGCTGTCCAACGCAAAGTCAACCGCAGCACGTAGGTAGCCGCCGGGATTTCCCAGATCGTGTCGGGATCCGCGGTGCACGACGACGTGAACCGGGTGGCCCTCCTCGATCAGCAGCGCGATGGCGTCGGTGAGCTGCAACTCACCGCCGGCGCCCGGTGCGATCCGGCGCAGCGCGTCGAAGATGGCTCGATCGAGTAGATACCGGCCTGCCGCCGCATACGTAGACGGCGCGTCCTCCATCGCGGGCTTCTCCACCATGCCCGTGACCTTGAGGACGTCCGGGTTGGTCGCGTCCGGCACGGTCTCGACCTCGAAGACGCCGTAGGCGCTGACCTGTTCCTTGGGTACGTCGATCGCGCACAGGACCGTGCCACCACGCTTGGCCCGGACCCGACCCATCGTCTCGAGCACGCCACGCGGCATCACCAGGTCGTCCGGCAGCAGGACAGCGATCGCGTCCTCGTCATCGTCGAGCACGGACTCGGCACACCCGACGGCATGCCCGAGTCCGAGGGGCTGCTCCTGGACGACGGATTCGACCTCGAGCAATCCCGGAGCCTTCCGCACCTTCTCGAGCAAATGGTGTTTCCCACTGGCCTCGAGCTTGCTCTCCAAGACGAGGTCCTCGACGAAGTGCGCGACCACACCGTCCTTGCCAGGCGATGTCACGATGACGAGACGATTCGCTCCGGAGTCGGCTGCCTCTCCCGCCACCAGTTCGATCCCCGGTGTGTCGACTACCGGGAGCAACTCTTTCGGAACGGTCTTCGTTGCAGGCAGGAACCGTGTTCCCATTCCCGCAGCGGGAACGACCGCCGTCCGAAAGTACCTGTTGTCATTGGTGACGGCATTTGTCATAACTCAACACCCTATCCACCAGGCCCCGGAGCCGGTGGAGCGAACCTAAGGTGACGATCATGATATTGCCCTCCAAGGAGGAATGGCGGACGCACGTGCTCAACGAGCGTCACGAGCTCGACGGGAGCGTCCGCGCAGCCGAGACCACGGCCCTGGTCTCTTCGATCACATCGGCGGTCGCCGAGCTGGCCGACGTCGGCAGCAACCGAACCGTGTGCGCGTACGTCCCCGTCGGCTCGGAACCCGGCTCGGTGGAGATGCTCGCTGCGCTCCGCGACGCCGGATGGCGGGTGCTGGTACCCGTCACCAGAGAACCGGGGCCGCTGGAGTGGGCGGAATTCACCGGCTCACACGATCTGGTCCGGGCACGCTACGGACTGCGTGAGCCGAGCGGACCGGTGTTGCCTTCGAGCGAGGTCGGAGCCGCGTCGGTGGTGTTCGTTCCCGCTCTGGCTGTCGACGAACACGGGGTCCGGCTCGGCCGCGGTGCCGGCTTCTACGATCGCACCCTGGGACTGGCCGCACCGGACGCCGCGCTCGTGGCCGTGGTCCGGGACAGCGAACTGGTCATGTCCTTACCGGCCGACCCGCACGATGTGGCGATGACTCACGCTCTGACGCCGGAGCGGGGATTGGTACCCCTGCCAGTTGGCAACTCCGGGGAGGCCAGCGCGTCGCCGGAATAGCCGACTGACTCGCGCTGTTGGCACTGTCGACTGTAGAGTGCCGACACCTGCCGTTCGACTACACAATGAGCTACACCTGCGGAGGACACCTGTGCCCACCTACTCCTACGCCTGCACCGAGTGCGACAACCGGTTCGACATTGTGCAGTCTTTCACTGACGACACGCTGACCGCCTGCCCGGAGTGCTCCGGCAAACTCCGCAAACTGTTCAATTCGGTCGGCATCGTCTTCAAGGGCAGTGGCTTCTACCGCACCGACAGTCGTGGCGGATCGAGCACCGCAAGCGAGTCGGCCAAGGCGAGCGACTCCACTGCGAGCAAGGCGAGCGACTCACCTGCGAGCACCTCCACATCGCCCTCCGGCGCGTCGTCCAGCTCACCCACCGCTGCCGCCGGCTAGACCCCGCCAGCGCGGTTCTCCACAGCCCGCCGTTCGTCCACATGCGGGATCCGAACACCGGTTAGGGCGGGTTCCGGTCCCGCTCCCGGGCCTATGGTTCCGTCATGCCCCGCGATGTGTTCCGTCGGCGTGACGCCGGATCCCTGGCGCCGACCCTCGGTGGCCGCATTGGAAGATTGGTGCGCCCGGACTGGGCTCGGGCGGACACCGTTCGAAGAGTTGCCGCCGGACTCCTCGCGTTCCTGGCGCTTGTCATGCTGATACGCGACGGCCGTAGGGAGACCGGAGAACCCGTCGTCGTCGCGGCGCGCGATCTCACGCCAGGCCACATTCTCGGTGCCGAGGACGTCCGGACCGTCAACCGTGCACTCACCGAGGTTCCCGGCGGCGCAACGCGGAATCAGGAGGAAGCCGTCGGACGCACCGTGGCCTCCCCGGTCCGCAGTGGCGAGATCCTCACCGACGTCCGGCTGCTCGGCCCCCGTCTAGCCGAGGCGGCCGTCGGGTCCTCCGACGCCCGTGTCGTGCCCGTCCGGCTGTCGGACTCCGGTCTCGCCGAGTTGATCCGCGAAGGCGATCGCGTGGACGTCCTAACTGTCGGCAGGGCCCGAGACGTCGACGCGCAGCCGGCAGGGGCCACCGTTCTAGCCTCCGCTGCGACGGTAGTGCTGGTGGCGCCCGAGCACCCGTCGACGGGCCGTCGGGACCGGGTCGTGATGCTCGCGCTCCCGGCGCCCGCGGCGAGCGCAGTTGCGGCGGCGTCGTTGACCGACGCGATCACCGTGACACTGCACTAGTGCCGACATCCGCCACCAGCCCAGCCGTGTGCGTGAAAACCAATCCGTGCGCGTGAACCAAACGATGCCGAACTCAACCGTGATGCGGTGGCACCTGGCGCCGCAGCCATTCGTCCTGTCCACCATCCGACACCGGCACGCCGTCGGGGGAACTCTCATCCGAGGTCTGCTCCGGCAGGATCGCCCCGAAGACGGCATCCAGGCGCGCCCGGTCGATGCGGGGCCGACCGGACGACGGAGACCGCCGAGCCTCCGTCGTCGCGCCGGGTCCGTTCTCCTCCGGCGGCATGCTTGCCGCCTCAGTCCTCGATGCTCGACAGTTGCCCGATGACGTGGCTCGCCAACGGATTGAGCGTGGCCATCCCGTCTCGCACCGCCGCTCGCGACGACGCGAGGTTCACCACCAGGGTGCTGCCCGAGATCCCGGCGAGGCCGCGTGAGATGACCGCGTCGACGGCGCCGCTGGCGAGGCCGGACGACCGAAGTGCCTCGCTGATACCAGGCAGTTCCCGATCGAGTACGTCCGCAGTGGCATCGGGCGTAACGTCGCGCGGTGAGACACCGGTACCGCCGACCGAGATCACCAAATCGACGCCACCGATCACCGCCGTGTTGAGCGCGTTGCGGATCTCCACCTCGTCAGCGGCCACCGCGACAGTCGCGTCGACCAGGAATCCGGCTTCGGTCAGTAGTTCGGTCACGAGCGGGCCGGTCGAGTCGACGTCGCCGTGCGCGGTCCGATCGTCGACGATTACCACGAGCGCACGTCCGACCAGCGGTGCTTCGAGTTCCATGGCCCCTACCGTAGTGGCCACGTCCGCGGCTGCACCCGCCACCGTCGGAACCTGCTGAAGAATACTGCGCAACATCATCCGCTGTCCGTCCTTCATCAGCGGCCGCCCTGGGGCTGTGAGGCGAGCTGAACGTCGACCGTCTTCATGTCGCCAGACCGATCCTTGTAGGCCACTGTCACCGTGTCACCGGGCGCGTGCGACCGGATAGCCGCGATGAGGGAATCACCGGTCGTCACGACCCGATCATCGACTTTCGTGACGACGGCTCCCGGCGGAATGCCGGCCTTCTCCGCTGGGCCGCCCGGGGTGACGTCCAGCACGACCGCACCATCCGAATCGGTGCCCCTCGCAGACACCTGAACTCCGATGATCGGCTGTGTCGCGGTGCCGGTCTTGGAGAGCTCGTCTGCTATCCGGCGGGCCTGGTCGACCGGAATGGCGAAGCCGAGGCCGATCGAACCGCCCTGACCGCCAGCCGTGGCGATCGCGGTGTTGACGCCGATGAGCTGGCCGTCCATGTTGACGAGGGCACCACCCGAGTTGCCAGGGTTGATCGCGGCGTCGGTCTGGATCGCGTCGATGACCGTGTTTTGGTTGCCGGCCTCACCACTGGTCGAAACCGGCCGGTCAACTGCCGAGATGATGCCCGAGGTGACGGTCCCGGCCAGACCGAGCGGCGAGCCGACGGCGAGCACCTGCTCACCGACCGCGACGCTGTCGGACGACCCCAGCTCGATGGGAGTCAGGCCGGACTTGCCGTCCGCCTTGATCACCGCGATGTCCGACGTCGGATCTGCTCCCACCAGCGTGGCGGGAGCGGTCGTGCCGTCGGAGAAGGCGACCACGAGCTGGCTGCCGGGTCCACCGCCGGAGACGACGTGATTGTTGGTCATGATCAGACCGTCGGAGGAGAGGACGACACCCGACCCCTCACCCTGGCCGCGGCTCCCGGAGACCTGAATCTGGACGACACTCGGGACGACCTTCGCGGCAACCGCCTCGATGGAGTCCGCGGGCGCGGTGGATGCATTGCTCATGGGGGGCTTGGGGGCCTCCAGTGCGTTCGTCACCGGCGCGGTGCTCACGTTGTTCGACGTAGCCAGCGAACCGACCACTCCGCCGATGCCGCCGCTCAGCACTGCCAGGGCGATCGCACCGGCGACCAGCGCTGTCCTGCCCACCCGACGCGGTTCGTCGTCGGCGGCCGCACCGGCCGTCGGGAGCACTCCCGTCGTACCGACACCGGGGAACTGTTCGGTGGGCTGGTGCTCGGACCGGTACCCATGTTGCGGGTAGCCCTGACCCGGCGCACCCGGGTACCCCTGGTTCTGCGGCTGGTAGGCGCCGCCCGGCTGCCACGGGTTCTGAGGCCCGAACTGGTGCCCCGAGCCCAGATAAGGAGTTCCATGCTGTGGGCTGCCATGCTGTGGGCTCCCGGGCTGTGGGCTGCCGTGCTGCTGCGAGTTGTCCTGCTGCGGGGCACCCTGGTCGGGGTCACCGTGCGGGTTACGGTCGTCGGTCATTGCACCACCTTCTGTCATGACCGCCTGTGTAGGGCTCTGGTCCGGTCGTCGACTTCAGATTGCCTGTCGCAGCTGAGAAGCCCCTGAGACCCTGCTTCCAGTTTCCCGTGCCCTCGCTTCGGATTCCACCCGCACCGTTCACAGGTGCCCGAAACACCCTGCTCAGCGGGCTTGGTCGGTGTCCGGTTCGCCCGGCAGGACGATCCGGATGAGTGCACCGCCACGCTCGGACGTCTCGACGGCGATCGTGCCACCGTGCTTGACGACGACCTGCCGGACAATGGCCAGACCCAAACCCGATCCGGGCATCGAACGGGACGCGGTGGACCGATAGAAGCGCTCGAAGACGAGTTCACGCTCCTCGGGCGGGATCCCGGGACCGGCATCGTCGACAGTCAGTTCGAGCAGGCGGTCACCTACCTGCCGCATCCTCACGTCGACCCGCTCGCCCGACGGACTCCACTTCGCGGCGTTGTCGAGGACGTTCAGCACTGCACGGGAGAGTCCGCCCTGGTCGCCGTAGATGTACCAGGGGGTGGTCACCGCCTCGAAGTCGATCTCGTTTCGGCGCCGCCGCGCCTTCTCGAGTGACCGGTCCACTACGTCGCTGAGATCGACGAGCTCGAAGACTGTCTCCGGCGCGTCCTCGCGGGCGAGATCAACGAGATCACCAACGAGCGTGGACAACTCCTCGATCTGAGCGATGACATCGGAACGGAGATCTACCATGTCCTGGTCCGGAATGGTCGGCGCCCCAGGACGACTCGAAGCGATCAGCAGTTCCATGTTGGTACGCAGCGACGTGAGCGGGGTTCGTAACTCGTGCCCGGCATCGGCTACCAACCGACCCTGCCGTGCCCGAGACTCCGCGAGCGCTCGGAGCATCGTATTGAAACTTGTTGTCAGACGGGCTAGTTCGTCGTTGCCGGTGACGGGTATGGGCGTGAGGTCGTCGGTACGAGCCACGCGTTCCGTAGCCGCGGTCAGTCGTGCGATCGGTCTCAAACCGGTACGTCCTACCGTGGTTCCGGCAGCCGCCGCCAGTACGACGCCGCATCCGCCGACGACGAACAGCACCCACGCGAGACGGTCGAGGACGTCCTTGGTGGGCTGGAGTCGCTGCGCGATCACCAGTGTGCTGCCGTCTCGGGTTCGCTCGGCCAAGACCCGGTTCCCCCCGACGGTCCGCAACGACAGGTCGCGTTGGCCACCGGCGACCGCGAGCTCAGGTGGACCGATCGGGACGACGGAACCCGGCGGGACGTACTTGTTCAGATCCGAGAAGATAAGCGCAACACTGATATCGCTCGTGTAGAGCGTCGCACCCGCGATGTACCGTGGGTCGAAGGTGATGAGGTCGTTGTCGACGATCGCCGCGGCCCTCGACTGCAGCTGTTTGTCGACGTCGGCGTAGAGCGCACGCGATACGACCGCATAAGCGGCGACGGCCATTACTGCGACGGCGATGGCCACAACCGTCGCCGCGAGGAGCGTAACCCTCCACCGCAGCGACACCGATCGCGTCAACGGCATCGGCGGGCGCATCTCCTGCCGGTTCGGCGGCATCGGGCCGATCGGCTTGCCCCGCCCTTTCGGACGGCCGGCACCCGCGCTGCCGAATGGGGCGGTCATCACGGCGGTGTCTCCCGCAGGACGTAGCCGACTCCGCGCACCGTGTGGATCAACCGGGACTCACCATCGGACTCGGTCTTGCGCCGGAGGTACCCGACGTACACCTCGAGCGCGTTGCCCGACGTCGGGAAGTCGTAGCCCCACACCTCTTCGAGGATCCGGCTGCGCGAGAGCACTCGGCGCGGGTTTGCCATCAACATCTCCAGGAGCGCGAACTCGGTGCGGGTGAGGCTGATCGACCGGCCGTCACGAGTCACCTCGCGCGTTACGGGGTCGAGGGTCAGGTCCTCGAATCGCATCGTCTCCGAGTCATCTCCCACGGTGGGGGCCGCGCGCCGAAGCAGCGCCCGCAACCGGGCCAACAGTTCTTCGAGGGCGAACGGCTTGGGCAGGTAGTCGTCGGCACCTGCGTCGAGGCCGGCCACCCGTTCGGAGACGGAATCACGGGCCGTGAGAACGAGGATTGGCAAGTCATCGCCCGTGCTCCGGAGCCGTCGGCACACCTCGAGCCCATCGAGGCGAGGCATCATGACGTCGAGCACGAGAGCGTCGGGGCGTGACCCGGCGACCTTTTCCAGCGCTTCGACACCGTCGACGGCGAGATCGATCGTGTAGCCGTTGAAGCTCAAGGACCGCCGCAGCGACTCTCGGACCGCCCGGTCGTCGTCGACCACTAAAACGCGCATACCGACATTTTGGCCTGAACTGCTGAGATCCCGCTGAGAGGTCACGGTGAAGCAGACGGCGTGTCGGCTCGGTCGACGCTATCCGGGGACCCGGCAGGCTCCAGTTCCTCCGCGTCGAAGCGTCCGCTGACCCCGACCGGGGCTCCCGCCACGGCGAGCGCCACAGTGCCTCCAGCACAGCACGGACCCGCCGCCCCCGATCACAGGCGCGTCGGATCGATCACGCCGAGCCGGATGCCGCGCACCAGTCGGCGGGGGACGCGAAACGCCTGGCCACCGACGGTAACGGTCACTAGGTCCGGCACGGACGCCTTCCACTGCGCGCGGCGGCTGCGAGTGTTGGCGCGAGACATGCGCCGCTTGGGTACCGCCATTGCTCAGACCTCCCGAGTCCCGCGACGCACCCGCCGCCCGTAGCGGCGCTCGAACTTCTCGACGCGACCCGCGGTGTCGACGAGGCGGTCCGTTCCGGTCCAGAACGGGTGGGATGCGCTGGTGACGTCGACGACGACGAGCGGGTAGGTGTGCCCATCCTCCCATTCCACGGTTTGCTCGGTCCGGGCCGTGGACCTGGTGAGGAAGGCTGTTCCGGTGGTGGCGTCCCGGAACACGACGGGGCGGTAGTCGGGGTGAATGCCGGGTTTCACGATGCGATTTCTCCGTTCTTCTCGACTTCTCTGGTCATCTCGGCTTCTTTGTTCTTCTCTAGGGGGCCGGGCGGGATGTCGGCGCACGGATCGGTATGGAAGTCGCCGAACGGGTCGTCCCATGTGGACCACGACAGCTCGTCGACGAGTTCGCGCTCGGTGAGCAATGCCCAGCTGAGCGCCGCGCTGATCGCCTCAGGTTCAGCGTCGTGGACCAGAATCACCAGCGAGGTGTCCCGGTCGCCGAAGCGCTCGTCCCAGCCCACGGCGGCGAGCGCCCGCCGTTCTGGATCCACGTCGAGCAGTTCGTCGTCCGTCATGTCGGCGAGCCAACGGTCGGCGGCGGCCACCCGCAGTCCTTCACCGGCGGATTCGAGCCATAGCGCGATGTCGGGCCGGGTGGCGAGCCAGAACCTGCCGCGCGCGGCCACGACGCCGTCGAGCAGGACGTCGATAGCCTCGTGCAACCGTCCCGGGTGGAACGGTCGCCGCGCAGCGAACTCGACCAGTGCGACTCCATGGTCGGCGTCCAGGGGTGGGTGGCCTCGCAGCAGCGGCGAGTGGGCTCCGTCGACGCGACCGCGCCGGGCATCGACCCCGACACGCGACAGCAGGTCAGGACCGTCCGGCACGGCAGAGGTCGGGGCGCCGGGAGCGAGCCTCGTGAGCACCGCAGACACCTTGTGCGCGAGCCAGGGATCCGCGGTGTGGCTGTCGACGACGAGCGCGTCGGCGAACGCCACCTGCCCGACGGCGACCTGTGCGACGGTCCGGTCGTCATCGAGGTCCTCGTCACCGGTCACCTCCTCCCACCACGGCTCGACATCGAGGCAGGTCACGACTGCCTCGATGCGGACGTCCCGGCCGGCGGGACCGTCGATCTGCCCGACCACATCGACCACCGGCACATGTTCGACCGCCCAGCACACCGCTTCCGGCTCGAGCGCGGAGTCGAGTTGGAGAACGATCCGGTCGACGGAACTGCGCGAGTGCAGCCTCCGCAGCAGCGGCAGCAGGTCGTGACGAAGCGTGCACGACACGCAACCGTGGGCCAGTTCGAGCACCTCGGTGGTCGTCTCCTGCGCATCCACCGACCCCGTCGTGAGGGTCCGGCGCACGATGCCCTGACCTAGATCTCCTAGGTCGTGACGCACCACCAAGGTGGATGCCTCCCGGTCGCCGAGGAAGGACCGCGCCGTCGCCTCTACCGGTCCACTCCGCCCGCTCACCACGATCAGCGGAGTGCGGCTCTTCGGATCAGCAGCCACAAGCGAGCACCTTTCGAAAACGATTGTCATTACCGACTGAAGACACTACACTCGACCGTCGGCTAACGACAATGATTTTCATCAACTCGGTTTTTCATCAACTCGGCCGCCCAGGCCGGAAAGGAGCACCCGTGTCCGCTCGCTGCCAGGTGACCGGCAGGCGACCCGGCTTCGGCCGATCCGTCTCGCACTCCCACCGCCGGACCTCCCGGCGCTGGAACCCGAACCTCCAAACCAAGACGTACTTCCTGCCGGGAGAGGGCCGCCGGATCACCCTGCGCCTGACCCCGAAGGGGATACGGACCATCGACCGCGACGGCATCGAGGCCGTCGTTGCCCGCATGCGGGCCTCCGGAGAGAAGATCTGAAGACATGGCACGCAACGAAATTCGCCCCCTGGTCAAGCTCGTCTCGACAGCGGGAACCGGCTACCGGTACTACACGCGGAAGAACCGGCGCAACGATCCCGACCGCCTGGTGCTCCGCCGTTACGACCCGGTGCTGCGTCGGCACGTCGACTTCCGAGAGGAGCGTTGAACACATGGCCAAGAAGTCGAAGATCGCCAAGAACGAACAGCGCAAGCGAATCGTCGCCAGGTACGCCCCGCTGCGGGCAGAGTTGAAGGAGACGATCCGGCGACCATCCAGCACACCCGAGGAGCGAGCAGCAGCGCAGTCCCGGTTGGCGCGGCTGCCTCGGGACGCGAGTCCGGTACGATTGCGCAATCGAGACGCCGCGGATGGACGTCCGCGCGGCTACCTGCGAAAGTTCGGCCTCTCCCGTGTGCGGGTCCGCGAGATGGCTCACCGCGGGGAGCTGCCAGGCGTACACAAGTCGAGCTGGTGAAGGAAGAACAATGGCAGTCAAGAGGGCACCGTCGAAGAAGGCGCGCAGCGAGCAGGGCCGCCGCCCCAAGAAGAACCCGCTGATCGCGGCCGGCATCGATACCGTCGACTACAAGGACATCAACCTCCTGCGCACGTTCATCTCGGACCGCGGCAAGATCCGCAGCCGCCGCGTCACGGGCTTGACCCCCCAGCAACAGCGTCAGGTCGCCACCGCGGTGAAGAACGCCCGCGAGATGGCGTTGCTGCCGTTCACCAGCAGATAAGCCACGACACCACGGAGACCCCGGCCGGCTGACGGTCGGCGCAGCGGCGTGCATCGATCCAGGCCTCGGGGCCCGGTCTAGACTCTCGCCGAGTTCTCGTTCGGTTTTGGAGGTGCCCGCCGCGTGTCGGGTGTGGTCGCCGGCTTCACGGTCATCTTCGTCGTCATCGCGGTCGGGTTCTTCCTCGGCCGCAGCGGCACCCTCGGAGACCACGGACAGTTCGTCCTGAGCCGGCTGGTGTTCTTCGTCGCGACCCCGGCGCTGCTGTTCGACACGCTCGTGAATGCCGACCTGTCGGTCGTCTTCTCCACCACCCTCGCGGTCGCGTCCGCCACCGCGTTCGCGGTCGCCGGAATCTATCTGCTGGTCGCGCGCCTGTGGCTGCGTCGGCCACTACCGGAACTCACGATCGGCGCGCTCGCGTCGTCGTATGTGAACTCGGCGAACCTCGGCATCCCGATCGCCGTCTTCGTCCTCGGTGATGCGTCGTTCGTCGCGCCGCTGCTTCTGTTCCAGATCCTGATCTTCTCGCCGATCGCATTGACGGTGCTCGACATCAGCACGATGCGCCAGACCACGTCCCGGATCGAGACGATCACCGCGCCGCTCAAGAACCCGATCGTGCTGGCGGGCGCGGCCGGGCTCGCCGTTGCGGTGTCGGGTTGGACCCCGCCGGAGGCGTTGATGCAGCCGTTCAGCCTGATCGGCGGCGCCTCGGTGCCCGGCGCTCTTCTGGCCTTCGGGTTGTCCCTGTACGGAGTACGGGTGCTCGAGAAAGGGGCGAGTCCCCGCCGAGACGTCGCTCTCGCTTCGGTACTCAAGATCTGCGTCCAACCGGTTCTCGGGTACCTGATGGCCCGCTATCTGTTCGGGCTCGACGGCCACCAACTGTTCGCCATCGTCGTCGTCTCGACGCTACCCACCGCGCAGAACGTCTTCGTCTTCGCCAGCCGCTACCAGCGCGGGATGGTGCTCGCCCGCGACGCCGCCTTCGTCACGACCTTGGCGTCGATACCCGCGATCGCTCTCGTCGCGCTGCTGCTGACCTGAGTCGAATTCGAGCAGGCAGAGCCCGATCACCGCCCAGGACGACGCAGCCGCATGTAGTCGCTGACGAGCGCGGCCCCCAGTCCGTCCAGGTCGGGCGCGACGACCCGGCCCCCGACCCGTTGCGCCATTCGGTCGACCACACGCGCCAGGCCGGGATCGTCACCGAGCCGGAAGATCGTCACCTGTGCACCCAGTCGAGCGAGGGTGTCGAGCTCACGCACCGTCAAGCCCAGGGTCCGGACGCTGGGCGGGTAGTCGAAGAACGCCTCCCCGCCTGGCTCGAGGTGTGCGGTCGGTTCGCCGTCGGTGACGATGAGCACAACCGGCTGTGCATTCGGGTGACGGCGCAGGTGCCGGGCCGCCAGCAGCAGTGCATGGTGCAGGTTGGTGCCTTGGTCCCATGCCCCGTCGAGGCCCGCGAGTTCCGCCGCTGACAGCGTCTCGGCATAGCGACCGAACCCGATGAGCTGCAACGCATCTCTTCGGAACCTCGTGGTCACCAGGTGGTTCAGCGCGAGCGCGGTGCGTTTCATCGGTACCCAACGTCCGTCCATCACCATCGAGAACGACGTGTCCACCAGCAGAGCCACCGCGGCCTGCGCCCGCTGCTCGGTCTCCGCGGTCTCGACGTCGGCCACCGTCATCCGCACCGGTATCCGCCCCGGCTCGCGCAAGATCGCGTTGGTCAGCGTCCGCGTGACGTCCCACGACTCGGTGTCGCCGAACTCCCAGGGCCGTGACGCCCCCGTCGGCTCCCCCATTGCGCCGGCGCGGCGGGTCTCGCGTTGGCCGTCGCGGTTCGACAGGCGTCCGGCCACGTCTCGCAGAGCCGTCTGCCCGAGTTGCCGCATCGCTTTGGGCGAGAGCCGCCACTGCCCGTCCGAGCCACGGTCGAAGAATCCCTGCTGCTGCAGGGCCCGCTCGAGGTCGGCGAGCGTGCGAGCATCGACGACCGCCTCGTCTCCGAGGTGCCGGGCCAGTGCTTCCGTGTCGATATCGTCGAGTTGTGCACCCGGATACTGTTGCGACAGTTGCTCGGACAGTCGTTCGAGGTCGGCGACGTCCTCAACGGCCGACGTCCCGTCCCCCAGGCCGAGGCTCTCGTCACCCCGGAACTGTGCCGAACCGTTCCAGTCCTCGGCCGGACGTGCAGCCTGGAGGTGTGCATCCAGCCGGTTCAGTTGGTCCATGAGCGAAGGATCGCCGAAAGCATACTGTGCCAATGCATCCAGCTCCGCACGCTGGTTGGGTGTGAGCGAGTTCCGCAACCGCTGGGCGGCGGCTGCTCGACGTGACAGCGAGTCCAGCAGTTCCTCGGTGTTGCGCGGGTTCTCCGGGAAGTACTCACCGTGTTTGCGCATGAAGTCGTCGAACTGTTGGGCGGTGTCCTCACCACGAGCATGGCTGTCCAGCAAGGAGTTCAGATCCTCGAGCATCTCCCGTATCCGCTCGCGGTCGGCATCGGTCGCCCCCTCGAGCTGTCGCTTCATCCCAGCGAACCGCTGATCGAGCAGCTCCCGTCCCAGCAGATCGCGGATCTTGTCGTAGTCCTCCCTGGCCGTGCTGCTGCGCCAGTCGTAGTCGGCGAGGTCCGCGACCGCCTGCGCGGTCGACGGTGGCAATTCCTCGATCCTCATCTCCGCGAACCGGGCGTCGTCGTCGAGGGCACGGGCCAGGGTCTTGCGTTCCTCGAGGACGGCGCGGTCGAGCAACTTGCGAACCTCGTCGAGTGTTCCGTCGAGGTTGTTGCGTGACAGTAATTCTCGCCGTCGTTGGTTGGCCCGCGCCGCGAGGTCGTCGAGTCCGCGCCGACCGTCGAACCCGCGTCGCAGCAACTCCCGCAGTGCCTGCCGCGGCGAGGCGCCCTCGAGGACATCGTCGCCGATCGCGGCCAACGCCTCCCGCAGGTCCACCGGAGGCGCCAGCGGATCGCCGCCCTCGTACGGTCCGTAGCGTGCGCCGCGGGACATCATGCCTCCCTGTACGAATGCCGACTACGAATAGATCGTCTGCCCATTTTCGTCCGGGTTCTTCGAGATCCGCCGGGCCAGATACAGGCCCTCGAGGGCAAGTTCGGCGGCTGACGCCCGTTCCCCGTCGGTACCCGCCCCGAGCCTGTCCGCTACCTGGTCGAGCACCTCGAGTTCCGGCAATTCTCCGAGCAGCGCCTTCGCGGTGACACGTTCGCCGGTCACTACCGGTTGCCCATGTTCGATGGCGTTCACCAACGGTGCGAGGTCGATTCCTCCCAGTCGGGCGCGGACTGTGTCGGCGGTGGCACGTCGGAGCAGGTGTTCGAGGATCTCGAGTTCGCGCCCCTCCTCCCCCGACTCGAACTCCACCTTGCCGCGCAGCACCTCGACAACCGTGCCGAGGTCGATCGGCCGGGCTACGGCGTCGGCCTCTCCGAGTACCGCGCTGCGATGCACTGCGGCCGCGCTCACCGTCTCGGCACCGGCCACCGCGAAGCGGGCCGAGACACCCGACCGCTGATCCACCGACGTCGACTCGCGCAGTAGCCGGGTGAACCGGGCCAGCACCTCGAACAGATAGTGCGGCACGACCGCGTGCAGGTTCGCCTCCTGCTCGATCACCGCGATCTCGTCCCCGAGCAGTGACGGGTAGTGCGTGTGGATCTCCGCCCCGAAGCGGTCCTTGAGCGGCGTGATGATGCGGCCGCGGTTGGTGTAGTCCTCCGGGTTCGCGCTCGCCACCAACAGGACGTCCAGTGGCAGCCGCAATGTGTATCCACGGACCTGGATGTCGCGTTCTTCCATCACATTCAACAGCGACACCTGGATTCGCTCGGCGAGGTCAGGCAACTCGTTGATCGCAACGATTCCGCGGTGGGCTCGCGGCACCAGGCCGAAGTGGATGGTCTCGGGGTCACCGAGACTGCGTCCTTCCGCGACTTTGACGGGGTCGACGTCACCGACGAGGTCAGCTACCGACGTGTCCGGCGTCGCGAGCTTCTCGGCGTACCGCTCGCTACGGTGTCGCCATGCAACCGGCAGGGTGTCCCCGAGCTCGGCGGCCCTGCGCAGCGAGATCGGGGTAATCGGCTCGTACGGATGCTCGCCCAACTCGGAGCCGGCGATCACGGGTGTCCACTCGTCCAGCAGAAGGTGCAGGGTGCGAAGCAGGCGCGTCTTGCCCTGACCGCGCTCACCGAGCAGGACGACGTCGTGTCCTGCGATGAGCCCCCGCTCGAGCTGGGGCAGCACCGTTTCCTCGAAACCCACGATGCCGGGCCACGGGTCGACCCCGTCGCGCAGGGCTGCGAGCAGGTTCTCCCGCATCTCGTCCTTGACCGAACGCTGGATGTGGCCGGACGCGCGGAGGTCGCCTACGGTCCGGGCCAGGTGGGCGGGCGGTGTGGCAGTCACCACTCCAAGCTACGAGTGTTCTTGCAATTCGGCACCTCGTCGGGGCTCCCACGCGCCGGTGTTTGCCCGCTCTGATAGACACAGGGTCATGGGCGACAACGAGATCACGTTCACCACAGGCGACATCACCCTGCACGGTAGCCTTCGCCTCCCGGCGGGTTCCGGCCGCGACACGCCCGCACCCGCTGTGTTGCTGCTCGCCGGCAGCGGACCGACCGACCGCAATGGCGACAGTGCGCTACTTCCCGGTTCGATTGGCACGCTCGAGTACCTTGCGGAGCTACTCGAGCGGCATGGTTTCGCGAGCCTCCGGTACGACAAGCTCGGCAGCGGGGCCACCGGGCTCGGCCCGTACGATCTCGAGGACATCGGTGATCTCGGGTTCTCGGTGTTCGTCGACGCCGCGGCCAGTGGGCTCGAATTCCTCGGTGACCGGGACGCGGTCGACCCGAAGCGGATGTACGTCGTCGGCCACAGCGAGGGTGCGCTCATCGGACTCGCACTCGCCGACAGGGGGACAGACATCGCGGGTCTGGGCCTCCTCGAGCCCATGGGCGTGCGGTTGCTCGATCTGCTGACGGCCCAGATCGACAGCCAGCTGACCGCGGTCGTCGCAGCTGGACAACTCCCGGTCGAACTGGCCGACGACCTTCGTCTAGCGCTCGCCGGCGCCGTCGAGTCGCTGCGTACCGAAACGACGCTGAGCGACGATCTGCCCGATCCGCTGCGCGCCGCCGGTCTGGTACCGGCGAACGCCCGGGCACTCGCGGAGGAGGACGCGCTCGACCCACGCGAGCTCGCCAGCCGGTTGCCCGCCGGCCTACCAGTCGTCACGAGCAGCTCCGCCAAGGACATTCAGCTGATACCCGGCCACATCGACGCGCTCGACGCCGCCCTCGCCCACACCACGCTGACATCGGTGCGCATGACGACCTCCAATCACGTGCTCAAGGAGATCGGTGACGCCGTCTCCACCGGCGCCGACTACGTGCAGGCGCTGCCGTGGTCGACCGAGTTCACCGATGGGTTCGAGGGCTGGCTCGGCACGCTCTGAGCACGATCAGTGCGCGAAGTGGCGCGCACCGGTCAAGTAGAGCGCCACACCGGCTTCGCGGGCGGCCTCGATCACCTCGTTGTCACGGACCGAACCGCCAGGCTGGACCACGGCGCGGACACCGGCATCGAGCAGGACCTGGAGTCCGTCCGGAAATGGGAAGAACGCATCCGACGCGGCCACCGACCCCTGGGCACGATCGCCGGCGCGCTGAACGGCCAGGTGCGCGGAGTCGACACGGTTGACCTGGCCCATACCGACGCCCACCGAGGCTCCGTCGTGCGCGAGCAGGATCGCGTTGGACTTGACGGCCCGACATGCGCGCCACGCGAACTCGAGGTCCGCAAGTGTCTTCTCGTCGGCGGCCTCACCGGTCACGAGCGTCCAGTTGGCCGCGTTGTCGCCATCGGCGTCGAGGACGTCACGGTCCTGCAGCAACGCGCCACCGGAGATCGGACGCAGTTCGACGCCGGTCGCGATGGGCGCAGCCGCCTCGAGCACCCGGATGTTCTTCTTGCGTGTGAGCACCTCGACTGCACCCGGCGCGTACGACGGCGCAATGACCACCTCGGTGAAGATCTCGGCCACCTGCTCGGCCATCTCGACCGTCACCGTGCGGTTGGCTGCGACGACCCCACCGAAGGCACTGACCGGATCGCAGGCGTGCGCCTTGCGGTGCGCCTCGGCGATGTCGGCGCCGACCGCGATGCCGCACGGGTTGGCGTGCTTGATGATCGCGACGGCCGGCTCGGAGTGGTCGTAGGCGGCGCGCCACGCAGCGTCTCCGTCGGTGTAGTTGTTGTACGACATCTCCTTGCCGTGCAGTTGCTTCGCCTGCGCGAGGCCCGCCGGGCCGGCCGGGCTGTCGTACAGGGCGGCCGCCTGATGCGGGTTCTCCCCGTAGCGCAGTACGGCCGAACGGTCCCACGTCACACCGACCCACGCGGGGAAACGCGACGGTGCCGAATCCGCACCCGAAGAATCAGCAGCAGCTTCACCCGTGACGGACTCGACCATCGTCGACGTCATCCAGGTGGCGACCGCGACGTCGTACGACGCGGTGTGCTGGAAGGCCTGCGCGGCCAGCGCGGTGCGTTCGGCCAGCGTGAATCCTCCGGCCGCAACCGAAGCGAGCACGTCGTCGTACCTCCTCGGATCGACGACCACCGCGACGGACGGGTGGTTCTTGGCAGCTGCACGCACCATCGACGGGCCGCCGATGTCGATCTGCTCGACGCAGTCGTCCGGGGTGGCACCGGACGCCACGGTCTGGGTGAACGGGTACAGGTTGACGACCACCAACTCGAACGCCTCGATGCCCAACTCCTCGAGCTGCGCCAAGTGCTCCGGCTTTCGCGTATCGGCGAGGACGCCGGCGTGTACCCGCGGGTGCAACGTCTTGACCCGTCCCTCGAGGCATTCGGGGAAGCCGGTCAGGTCCTCGACTTTGGTGACCGGAACACCGGCTTCGCCGATGGTGGCGGCGGTGGAGCCGGTGGAGACCAGCTCGACACCGGCCTGGTGCAGGCCGGTAGCCAGTTCGACCAGGCCGTTCTTGTCGTAGACGCTGACGAGTGCACGGCGCACAGCCTTGCGTTCACTCACTTGGGATCACGGCCTTTCGTCCGTCGGAAACAACACCTCGAAGAGCAACGGCAGCCACGACCTCGGCCAACAGTCGCCGTTCGACAGTCTTGATGCGCTCGTGCAATGTGGCCTCGTCGTCGTCGGCCCGGACCTCGACCGGCTCCTGCGCCAGGATCGGGCCAGTGTCGATGCCGCTGTCGACCAGGTGGACCGTCGCTCCGGTCACCCTGACGCCATATGCGAGCGCGTCATGCACCGCGCGTGCGCCGGGAAACGCCGGCAGCAGGGCAGGATGCGCGTTGAGGATGCGGCCCCCGAAGCGCTCGATGAACGCGGGGCCCAGGATCTTCATGAAACCGGCACTGACGACGAGGTCGGGTTCGTGTGCGGCGACGGCCTCGGTCAATGCGATGTCCCACGCACCGCGGTCGGCGTGGTCGCGCAGCGCCACGCTGAAGTTCGGGATACCCGCGTCGGCGGCGTGCTCCGCGGCCGCGCAGTCCCGATCGACCACGACCGCGACAATGTTCGCGGGATAGCCGTCGGCCTGCGTG
Source organism: Rhodococcus xishaensis (assembly GCF_004011825.1). GTDB lineage: Bacteria > Actinomycetota > Actinomycetes > Mycobacteriales > Mycobacteriaceae > Prescottella > Prescottella xishaensis. The sequence continues at coordinate 446,469 of NZ_RKLO01000003.1, forward strand.
GCGGCGGCGAGCGCCTGCAGCAGGCTGCCCGTCCCCGATGCAAGTACAACGATCCGGGCGGGCACTGCAGGCCGCAACAGGTCACGCGTGGCAGTCAGCGCACTACTCCTGGTTTCGCAAGACGGTTCCGGCCTTCTCGCAGGCCGGGTAAGAGCCTAGTCTCCCCGGGGTGCGGGACCGTTCGGCAGGTCGTCGTCAACAATCGACGGAGTCTCCGTCTCCTCGACGCTATCGGTCTCGGCGGCCGTCTCGGACAGTGACTGCGAGGTGGTCTCCGCCGTGGTCTCCGCCGTCTCGGTGCGCGGCGCCGGATCCGATGTGGTGCCCGCCTGCGCCGGTTCCGACTCCGGTTCTGGCTCCGGTTCGGCAGCCGCGCGGTACCGCACCGCGGGCCGTTCGAGGCGTTTGACCTCGAAGACCGGGTCGTCACCGTCGGCGGGTGCCCCGTCCTTCGCGGCGGCCCCCTCCGCCGACCCCGTCCGGCGTGTGTCGGACTTGATGCGGTTGCGTCGGGCGACGAGGGCCCCCACCACCAGCCCGGGCACGACCAGCCACGCGAATGTGATCAATCCGAAGACGCCGGGAACCACCCCGACATATCCGAAAGACCCGACGTTGCCGCCGGCCAGGAATCCCAGCAGGGCGGCGAGCACACCGACACCGGCCGCCGCCGATGCGACCAAGTACGCGGTTTCCTGCATGGGCAGTCTCGAACGCCCGCAGTCACGGCCGAGCAGGGCGCCGACCACCACCGGTGCAACGAGCAGGACGGGCCACGCGCCGCCTACCATCTCGGCGGGGATTCCTCCCAGGACCGGAACTGGCGGCACCGGCCCGGGGACGACCTCGAAGAGGCTGATCGACGTCCCGCCAACCTGCGCGGCGCCGCCGACGAGCACCGCCGCCGCCCCGACCGCGACATTGGGCAGGTAAAGCACCGACAGCACGACCTGCCCGAGCACCCCGACGAAGCCGAAGTCGCCGTCCATCAGCTCGCCGACCTCGGACCACGACTGCATCAGCGACACCGCCGTCGCCGCGGCGCCGGCCGCGAACAGCAGTCCAGCCGCCCGCGCCGCTGGACGCACTACCTCGGGAACCCAATCCGGTGCCCCCAACCGGACACACTCGGACCGCCCGACGACCCAAGCGACGCCAACACAGGCCGCACCGAGGTGGATGACGCCGACCGACGCAAGCGCCAGGAACGCGTTCGGCGTCTCCAGCGGGGTAACGGCCGCGGCGTCGGCGATGACGGCAAGTGCAACGAGCGTCGCCGCGAACGGTCCGGCGACTGCCGCTGCGACCACCCGGCTCGCCTCGCGAAGATCGGTCTCCCGCGTCACCGCACGTGCGCAACCACGCGAGACCGCCCACACCAGCAATGCCGTGGGCAAGAGAGGCATGACCCCTAGCGGTCCATCAGCGATGGTGAGCGAAACCTGATGCAACGCAAGCCAACTCGCGGCGACGGCGCCGGCGGCGCCTGCCAGGTCACTGTTCGACGACACCAACGTGGCCACGACGAGGACGCAGATGATGGCGACCGCGCCGCCCGTCGGGCGTAGCGCCACCGCGAGCAACGCCCGGGCCCGGTCCGAGCCGGGACGGCTGGGGATGTCGCGGCGGTTGCCGCGAGCAAGCAGAGAAGTCATCGGATCGAGGGTCGCACCCACGCCCAGCGACACCGCTCAGGCGCGCCGAGCCGTGGTGCGCCCCACACGATCACTTGCTCTCGTCGTCGGCCTTGTCGTCCTTGACGTCCGTGTTGTCGGCCTCGTCGTCCGTCTTGTCGGCCTTGCCCTCCTGTGCAGGCAGAGTTTCGAATGCCTGCGTCGGTGCAGCGGCCGCGTCCGGCGACGGCGCACCCTGCTGCGACGGTGGCTGCTGCCCCATCGGCGGTGTCGGCGTCTGCTGCGGCATCTGCTGCGGCATCTGCTGTGCCGGCTGCTGCGCCTGGTACGCCTGGAACTGTCCGTACGGTGTCGCCGGTTGCTGCGGATAGCCCGGCGGAGGCTCCTGCATGGAGTGTCCCGTGGGCTGGCCGTACCCCGGCATCGGCTGCGAATAACCCTGCGGGGCAGGATAACCCGGAGAACCACCGTAGCCCTGAGGGGCTCCGTAGCCCGGTGGCGTCTGAGGGCCACCGTAGCCCTGTGGGTGACCATAGGCTGCCGGATGTACGTGCGTGCTCGACGGTCGCCCCTGCGGCATCTTCACGATTCCCGAGGCGAACAGGAAGACCGATACCGCAACGACGGCCTGGATGAACCCGATGACCAGGATCGCGATCCCTCCGCCTGCCAGACTTTGTCCACTAGAGAGGCTCAGCGTGAACACGAACGACACCAGGAAGCCGACAAGCGACGCAACCGCCGCCGGAGCCACGTAGTCCTGCTCGGGCAACAGCGAGATTCCAGCCAGCAGGCCGCCCGTCAGAAGGAAGGCCAGCGGGAGGGCTCCAACACTTTCGAACGCGTTCGCCGTGAACAAGAACGGGGAGCCGACGTTGGGGGTGTTCTCCAGGTACGGCGCGAACCCGAGCAGGAAGTTCACCACGCCGAGCACCAGCACTCCGAGGCCGAGGTAGAACAACAGCCCCCGGCCCCCGCTCATAGCCGGCGTCTGCGAGGGCTGACCGAAGCCTGACCCTCCGTCGGAATAAGTCATGTCTGCTCCTAATAGGGGAATCGCGGGGTAGGGGAATCACAGGCCCCATGAACGCTACCCGCAACGTCTGCAAGGCTGCCTGGCTTGTGCCGGTATCGACCAATTGTCTCCCCGCTAGGAAGCTGAGGTAGGCGGACAGGGAAGATGAGCCATGCCTTCCACCCTGACCACTGGTTCGGATGTGATCGTGGAGACCGTGGTGAAGCACTCCCGGTTCGTCGCGACACTGCGGCGGGTGGACAGCCCGGCAGGCGCTCGAGACTTCGTCGACGAGCAGCGGCGGTTGCATCCCGATGCGCGGCATCATTGCTGGGCGTACGTCACCGGCAACGAACCATCCGAACGTGCGGAGCGGTCGAGTGACGATGGGGAGCCAGGCGGGACTGCCGGGCTGCCGATGCTGCAGGTGCTACGGGCCCGCGAGTTGGTCGATGTCGCGGCAGTCGTCACCCGGCACTTCGGCGGTATCAAGCTCGGTGCCGGCGGGCTCGTGCGCGCCTATTCGGGCGCCGTGGCGGCGGCGGTCGACTGGGCGACCGAGGAATCGCGGTTGGTCAGCCGAGAACGTCTCCAACTGTTGTCCCTCGTGGTGGGACACGACACCGCCGGCCGCGTCGAGGCCGAACTCCGCGGCCGAGGGGTGATCGTGGTCGGCACGGATTACGCCACTGCGGTGACCTTCACGCTCGCGACGCGGGATCCCGAGCACCTGGCCGCTGTCGTCGCCGAACTCACCGTCGGCAGGAGGGAACTCGTACCGGTGGGCGTTCGCTGGGTGGACACCTGAGACGCGAACGACGCCCGCTGCCGGGCGAAATGCCCTGGCGGCGAGCGCCGTTCGCGTGATCTGAAATCGATCAGAGGTTCTTCAGGATCTCCCGAGCGAGAGTCGCGGTCTCGGACGGCGTCTTGCCGACCTTGACGCCGGCCGCCTCGAGGGCATCCTTCTTGGCCTGCGCGGTGCCCGAGGAACCCGAGACGATGGCACCAGCGTGGCCCATGGTCTTGCCCTCCGGAGCGGTGAAGCCTGCCACGTAGCCGACGACCGGCTTGGTGACGTTGGCCTTGATGTAGTCGGCGGCACGTTCCTCGGCATCGCCACCGATCTCACCGATCATCACGATGACCTTGGTCTCGGGATCCTTCTCGAATGCCTCGATCGCGTCGATGTGAGTGGTACCGATGACCGGGTCACCGCCGATACCGATGGCGGTGGAGAAGCCGAACTCACGCAGCTCGAACATCATCTGGTAAGTCAGGGTGCCCGACTTGGAGACCAGGCCGACCGGGCCCTTGCCCGTGATGTTGGCCGGGGTAATGCCGACGAGCGCCTCGCCCGGGGTGATGATTCCGGGGCAGTTGGGGCCGATGATGCGGGTCTTGTTGCCCTTCTCGACGTTGTAGGCCCACGCGTACGCGGAGTCCTGCACCGGGATGCCCTCGGTGATGACCACGAGTAGCGAGATCTCCGCGTCGATGGCCTCGACGATGGCGTCCTTCGAGAAGGCCGGGGGAACGAACGCGATCGACACGTCCGCGCCGGTCTCCTTCATGGCCTCCGCGACGGTTGCGAAGACCGGCAGCTCGACCGGGTTGCCGTCCTTGTCGGTGTGCGAGACCGTGGTGCCGGCCTTGCGAGCATTGACGCCACCGACGACCTGGGTGCCGGCCTTCAACATCAGGGCGGTGTGCTTGGTGCCTTCGCCGCCGGTGATGCCCTGGACGATGACCTTGGAGTCCTTGGTCAGGAAGATAGCCATTGTTCTGTGTGTCCCTTACTTCGCTGCGAAGGCGAGCTCGGCGGCCTTGTCGGCGGCCTCGTCCATGGTTGCGACGACCGTTACCAGCGGGTGGTTGGCTTCGGCGAGGATGCGACGACCCTCTTCGACGTTGTTGCCGTCCAGGCGCACGACGAGCGGCTTGTTGGCCTCGTCGCCCAGCGTCTTCAGCGCACCCACGATGCCGTTGGCGACCGCGTCACACGCGGTGATGCCGCCGAAGACGTTCACGAACACGCTCTTGACCTGCTGGTCACCGAGGATGACGTCCAGACCCGCAGCCATGACCTCTGCAGATGCGCCGCCGCCGATGTCGAGGAAGTTGGCCGGCTTGACGTTGCCGTGCTTTTCCCCGGCGTACGCGACGACGTCCAGCGTGGACATGACCAGACCGGCGCCGTTACCGATGACACCGACCTCACCGTCGAGCTTGACGTAGTTGAGGTCGTGCTCCTTGGCCTTGAGTTCGAGCGGATCCGTCGCGTCCCTGTCCTCGAACTCGAGGTGGCCGGGCTGACGGAAGTCGGCGTTGGCGTCGAGCGTGACCTTGCCGTCGAGGGCGAGGATCTGGTCGTCAGGAGTGCGGACGAGAGGGTTGACCTCGACGAGGAGCGCGTCCTCCTTGACGAAGACCTCCCAGAGCTTCTGGATGGTGACCGCGGCGGCGTCGAGCACCTCGGCGGGCAGGTGTCCCTGCTCGGCGATGCTGCGCGCGAACGCGAGATCGACGCCCGTGACGGCGTCGACGGGGACCTTGGCAAGACGCTCCGGCTTGGTGGCGGCGACCTCTTCGATCTCCACGCCCCCCTCGACCGAGCACATCGCCAGGTAGGTGCGGTTGGTGCGGTCCAGCAGGAAGGAGATGTAGTACTCCTCGGCGATCTCGCTGGCCTCGGCGACGAGAAGCTTCTTGACGAGGTGACCCTTGATGTCGAGCCCGAGGATGTTGTCGGCGTGGGTCTGCGCATCGTCCGCGGTGGCGGCGTACTTCACGCCACCGGCCTTGCCACGGCCACCGACCTTGACCTGCGCCTTGACCATCACGGGCTTGCCGATTTCCTCGGCGATCGCGCGGGCACCGGCAACGGTGTCGGTGACACGTCCGGCGGACGTCGGTACGTGATGCTTGGCGAAGAGCTCCTTCGCCTGGTATTCGAAGAGATCCATCTGCTCACCGTCTCGTCTGCGTTGACGCCCGCTCAGGGGTAGGAGCGGGTCCGTTCGGACTCTAACGAGTTCAATCAATCAGCTATCGCTCGCCCACATGCTATGTGGCATATGTCACGCGACGGCAGCTGCGCCCTCTGAGAAATCGATGAAATCCGGTAGCGTCGGCCACCACGACGCACCCGTCCGGCCGGGCATTCTTCCCTTCGCGCGACCGGATGTGGACCGGGAATGCAACGCAGCGAGGTAGCCCGCTAGATGAACGGGACCATTTGGGATGTTTGACATCCTCCCAGCTCGCGTTGTGACGACAGTCACATCTCCCGGTTTGTCCGGTCCTACAGGTTGCCCCATCGCAACCATTTCGTTACCGTCGCCTCGTCTAAGTCACGGACAGGTCACGGGCAGGAGGGCTGCAGGGCAAATGCGCCACCGCACTCAGTTCAGCGCCAGCCGCTTCGCTCAGACTGCCCCGGAAAGCACTGCGTCCCCGGCCACACCAGTTCACGAGTTCAAGCGCCTTCACGAGTTCGAGCGCCGCAATCCTGCGACGGAGCAATCTCCGGACGGGCTTGTGGAGCGGGACGGTGTCACGACCAGATATCCGACAGGCTCGTCGGTTCGTTACACCGAAGCCGAAATCTCCGATCACAGCTCCGAGCTCGACAACCCCGCCGACCCTGAGGTCGGGCCCGGCGGAACCGAGAATCCGACGGCAGATGTCGTTGCTCCCCGCCGCAGTGGCCAGCACCGCCTCCCCGCTCCCCCGTCCGCCCTCAAAGGCCGTGCCGCTGTCGTTGCGGTCGCCGCCGGCGCCGTCGTCGCGGCAGGCCAGGCAGCGACCGATGGCCCAGCGAAGAAATCCGACCAGACCGAGGTCGAGCTCACCGCCGCCGACTCTGTCGTCGCCACTGCAGCTCCGCAGGCCGCCCAGTTCAGCGACGTAACCCAGTCCGCCTCAGACGAATCCGCACCGCAGGTGCTCGCACTGGCAAAACCGACCGATCTGGGCGAGTTCTCGAACCTCCTCGCCAAGGGACAGCGGTTCAGCGAGGAGCGGGCCGCCCGGGAGGCCGCCGCCCGCCGCCCGCTGTTCGTGCTACCTGCCACGGGCACCTTCACCTCGCATTTCGGCTACCGGTGGGGAACCTTGCACGCCGGCGTCGACATCGCGAACGCGCTCGGTACCCCGATCTACGCGGTGGCCGACGGCGAAGTCATCGACGCCGGGCCGGTTTCCGGCTTCGGCAGGTGGGTTCGTCTCCAACACGACGATGGCACCGTCACGCTCTACGGCCATCTCAACTCCGAGGTGGTCACGGTGGGCCAGAGGGTCATGGCCGGCGACCAGATCGCCACCATGGGCAACACCGGCTACTCCACTGGCCCGCACCTTCACTTCGAGGTCCACCTCGGCGGCGCGAACAAGACCGACCCGGTTCCGTGGCTCGCTACACGTGGAATCAGCCTCGGCTCCTCCTAAAGGTAGCCTCGGACCCTCCGAGCAGTAGCTTCGGCGCCCGGGGCGCGCCTTCGGCGGATCCCGCCTCAGAGCTTGACCATCGGCACGCCGCCGATCAGCATCAATCGCACCTTGCCAGCGGAGCCGAAGTCGATCGTGACGGTGGCGGTCGGTCCGCTCCCCTTCGTCTCGAGCACCTTGCCGAGGCCGTATTTGTCGTGGTTGACCCGGTCGCCAACCGCGAGAACGAGATTGTTGCCGCGTCCGCGCGAGGCCCCGAATCCCGAACCGCCGTATCCGGACGCGCCGAGACCTTGCCCACGCGGGCGGCCGGCACCGATCGCTCCGCCACCGCCGAGTATGCCCGGATCCTCGCGTTGCCAGTTCACCAGCTCCGCTGGAATCTCTTGCAGGAAACGTGATTCCGGGTTCGTGACCGGTTGTCCCCACGCCGAGCGGACAACGGCACGGGTGAGGTACAGCCGGTGACGTGCCCTGGTTATGCCCACGTATGCCAGGCGCCGCTCCTCCGACAACTCGGCCGGATCTCCGAGCGCCCGCATGTGGGGGAACTGGCCGTCCTCCCAGCCCGTGACGAATACGACGGGGAACTCGAGACCCTTCGCGGTGTGCAGTGTCATCAGGGTGACGACACCGTCTCCCTCGTCGGGCAGTTGGTCGGAGTCCGCGACCAGCGACACCCGTTCGAGGAATGCCGCGAGCGAACCCGGGTCGGGCAGGCCCTCGTCGTCGACCACCTCACCGGGATCCAGGTCGTCCGCATCGTTCGCGGCGAACGCAGCCGCATTGCGGGCGTCGGAGCTGAATTCCCTTGCAACACTGACTAATTCGTTGAGATTATCGAGACGGGCACCGTCCTGCGGATCACTGCTGGCTTGGAGCACCCGCAAGTACCCGGTACGGTCGAGGACCGCCTCGATGATCTCGCCGATGTCGGTCAGGTCGTTGCCGTCCGCATCGGTGGTCGCCATCAGGACGCGCAGCCCGTCGAGCAACTCGACGAATGACGCGATCGCCTTCTGCGCCCGAGTGCCCAGCAGCGGCACGGCGCCCGCGGCTCCGGCGCGCAGTGCCTGCGCGAAGCCGATCCCCTTCTGCTCTGCGTACACGGACACGCACGCTTCGGCGCGGTCGCCGATGCCACGGCGCGGGGTGTTGAGGATGCGCCGCAGGCTGACCGCGTCGTCCTCGTTGGCGAGCACACGCAGGTACGCAACGATGTCGCGTACCTCCTTGCGCTCGTAGAAGCGCGTTCCCCCGACCACCTTGTAGGGGATGCCGAGGCGGATGAAGATCTCCTCCAGCGAGCGTGACGAGTTGTTGGTCCGGTAGAACACCGCGACGTCGTTGAACTTCACCTCACCGGCGTCGACCAGACGATCGATCTCGGACGCCACGAACTGGGCCTCGTCGTGCTCGTTGTCGGCGACGTAGCCGATGATCAGTTCGCCCTCGCCGGAGTCGGTCCACAGCCGCTTCTCACGACGCCCGGCATTGCGGGAGATGACCGAGTTGGCGGCCGACAGGATGTTCTGCGTCGACCGGTAGTTCTGTTCGAGCAGGATGGTCTGGGCTTGGGGGTAGTCCCGCTCGAACTCCTCGATGTTGCGGATCGTTGCGCCCCGGAATGCGTAGATCGACTGGTCGGCGTCGCCGACGACGCACAGTTCGGCCGGCGTCACGGCATCCGGGTCGTCGGTCACCTCGCCTACCAGCTCACGCACCAGCACGTACTGGGCGTGGTTGGTGTCCTGGTACTCGTCGACGAGCACGTGCCTGAACCTGCGCCGGTAGTACTCGGCGACCTGTGGGTGCGATTGCAGCAGCGAGACCGTCTCACCGATCAGGTCGTCGAAGTCGAGCGCATTCGCGGCCCGTAGGCGCTCCTGGTACTGCGCGTACACGCGTGCTACGAGCTTGTCGAGGTCGTTGGACTCTCCGTCAATTGAGCCACGGTCGGCGGCTGCCGCTGCCTCCTGCGGGCCGATCAGCTCGTTCTTGAGGCTCGAGATCTTGGTGGCGAACAGTCGCGCGGAGTAGCGCTTGGTGTCGATGTCGAGATCCTTCGAGATCATCGTCAGCAGGCGGCGCGAGTCATCCGCGTCGTAGATCGAGAAGTTCGAATTCAAGCCGGGCAGCAGACCCGACTGGGCACGGAGGATGCGCACGCAGCTCGAATGGAACGTCGACACCCACATGCTGTTTGCGCGCGGACCCACCAATCCCGCAACCCGCTCGCGCATCTCTGCGGCAGCCTTGTTGGTGAACGTGATCGCCAGGATCTGCCCCGGCATCACACCCCGCTCGGCCAGCAGATAAGCGATACGGCGGGTCAGGACGGCAGTCTTGCCGGACCCTGCGCCCGCGACGATGAGTAGCGGCGATCCCGAATGCAGGACGGCCTCCCGCTGCTGGGGATTGAGACCTTCGAGCAGGGACGCAGACGAAGGCACCGCCGGGGAGCCTGAAATCGTGTTCATCGTCTGTCAACGCTACCGGCGAAAGCCGACACCGTGGCACAAGACCGATGCCACTGGGAGAGAACGCGCCAACCCGCTTGGGTTGGACTCGTTCGCGTGGCAAACTGGAGCGATGATCTCCGCTGTGCAGGAACCCCAGCCGAGTGCCCGATGGTGCTCGCCCCAGGAGCACCGGCGATTTCTCAGCGGGTACCGACCGACGGTGCCCGCGGCTTGATCCCCCGCGAGCCCCGAGGTCCACACCGGATCCCGGGGCGTTCTTGTGTGAACGGGACCCGGATTCGTAACGGTCCGAGGGACTCGAACGAACCAAAGTTCTGACACGAGGAGAAAACCATGAGCAGCCGAACCGCAACTCCTTCATCCCAATCACCGGTGCCGTCGAGCAAGGCCGAAATCAACGAACTCCGCAAGGAGATCGACAGGCTCGACGCCGAGATCCTCGCCGCCATCAAGCGGCGCAGCGAGGTCTCGCAGATGATCGGCCGCACCCGCATGGCGTCCGGTGGCCCGCGTCTGGTGCACAGCCGCGAGATGAAGGTCATCGAGCGCTTCAGCGAGCTCGGCCAGGAGGGCCACACCCTCGCGATGCTGCTGCTGCGCCTCGGACGCGGGCGGCTGGGGCACTGACCAGAGCCTCCTTCACTGGACTCCCGATCCGGCGATCCGGTCAGGTGAGCGCTATGTACTTGGTGTCGAGATACTCTGCGATGCCCTCGCTACCGCCCTCCCGACCGAAACCGGACTCCTTGACGCCACCGAACGGCGCCGCGGTGTCGGAGATGACGCCACGGTTGACGCCGACCATCCCGGTCTCGAGGGCGTCGCAGACCCGTAGCGCACGATCGAGGTCGCGGGTATAGATGTACGCGGTGAGCCCGAACTCGGTGTCGTTCGCGGCCGCGATCGCCTCCTCTTCGGTGTCGAAACCGGAGATCGCCGCGACCGGACCGAACACCTCCTCACGCAGTATCCGCGCCGACGCGGGCACGTCGGCCAGCACGGTCGCGGGATAGAACCAACCCGGGCCGCCGGGAGCTGTCCCGCCGAGAAGGATCTTCGCACCGGCCTGTACCGCGTCGTCGACCAGTTCGGTGACGGTGGCGAGCTGGTCGGCGTTGATCAGGGGCCCGAGTGTCGTCTCGGGGTCGATTCCGGGCCCCAGCTTCGCCGCCGCCATCCGTTCGGTGAGCTTCGTGGTGAACTCTTCGAGTACGGCGTTTGCGACGTGGAAACGGTTCGCCGCGGTGCACGCCTCGCCGCCGTTGCGGAGCTTCGCGAGCAGCGCCCCCTCGACGGCCGCATCGACATCGGCGTCGGCGAAGACGACGAACGGCGCATTGCCGCCGAGTTCCATCGAAGTGCGCAACAGTCCCTTGGCGGACTTCTCCACCAGCAGCCGACCGACGGCCGTGGATCCGGTGAACGTGAGCTTGCGCAGCCGCGGATCCGCGAGCAGCGGCTCGGTGAGTGCACCCGAGTGCGACGTCGGCAGCACCGACAGCACGCCCTGCGGCAGCCCCGCCTCGACGAACAGTTCGGCGAGCGCGAGCATTGTCAGTGGCGTCTCCGCCGCGGGCTTGACGATGATCGTGCAACCGGCGGCGAGAGCCGGCCCAATCTTCCGGGTGCCCATGGCGAGGGGGAAGTTCCACGGGGTGATCGCCAGGCAGGGTCCGACGGGCTGCTTGCTCACGAGAATGCGCCCGTTGCCTGCCGGGGCCGCCTGGTACCGGCCCGACATCCGCACGGCTTCCTCGGCGAACCAGCGGAAGAACTCGGCGCCGTACTTCACCTCGGCTCGGCTCTCGGGCAGGGCCTTGCCCATCTCGAGCGTCATCAGTTGTGCGAACGTCTCAGCGCGGGCGGTGATCTTCTCGAACACCGAGCGGAGCAGTTCGGCGCGCTCACGAGGCGCGACCCGAGCCCAGCCAGGCTGCGCGGCCGCGGCCGCATCGAGTGCCTTGACCCCGTCAGCGGGGCTGGCGTCGGCGACCTCGGTGAGGACCTGTCCGGTCGCGGGGTCGTGTACAGGGAACGTGGCACCGTTCTCGGCATCGACCGGGGTTCCTCCGATCCAGAGTTTGGTGGGAACGGCGCGAATCAATTGGGCTGGGTCCATATTCCCCATCATGCGCCAGCTCCCGGTCCGGTGAGAGTTGCCGAGTATGTCGGGTGTCGTGCCGATAGGCTGCTCTTCCATGAGCACAGACATCACCGGTACCGCGGCCTGGACGACCCTGGATGCGCATCATCGAGTGATCCAATCTGCCCACCTGCGAGACCTGTTCGCTCAGGATCCCCAGCGTGGAACCGAGCTGACGGTGTCCGCGGGCGACCTGTACATCGACTACAGCAAGCACCGCGTGACCCGCGAAACCGTTGCTCTGCTCGTCGATCTGGCGCGCACTGCACGGGTCGAGCAGAGACGCGACGAGATGTTCGCCGGTGCCCACATCAACACGTCCGAGGACCGCGCGGTGCTGCACACCGCGCTTCGGCTCCCCGCAGACGCTGAGTTGACCGTCGACGGCCAGGACGTCGTCACCGACGTGCACACGGTGCTCCGGCGCATGGGCGAGTTCACCGACCGGCTGCGGTCTGGCGAATGGCGCGGTGCGACCGGCGAGCGAATCCGCACGGTCGTCAACATCGGGATCGGCGGTTCCGATCTCGGACCGGCCATGGTGTGCGGCGCACTGCGCCACTACGCCGACGGCGGCATCTCGGCCCGGTTCGTTTCGAATGTCGACCCAGCGGACCTGGTGGCCACACTCGCGGACCTCGATCCGGCCACGACGTTGTTCGTCGTCGCATCGAAGACCTTCTCCACGCTCGAGACGCTGACGAACGCGTCGGCGGCCCGACGATGGCTCGTCGACGAACTTGGCGAGGAAGCCGTGCCCAAACACTTCGTCGCGGTTTCCACACACGCGGATCGGGTCGCCGAGTTCGGCATCGACACCGCCAACATGTTCGGCTTCTGGGACTGGGTCGGCGGGCGCTACTCGGTGGACTCGGCGATCGGCCTGTCAGTGATGGCGGTGATCGGCAAGGAGCGGTTCGCGGAGTTCCTGGGCGGCTTCCACGCGATCGACGAGCACTTCCGGACGGCGCCGCTCGAGCAGAACGCGCCGGTGCTCCTAGGCATGATCGGGGTCTGGTACTCGAGTTTCTTCGACGCCGAATCCCGTGCCGTGCTCCCATATTCGAACGATCTGGCGCGGTTTGCCGCGTACCTGCAGCAGCTGACGATGGAGTCCAACGGTAAGTCGGTGCGCGCGGACGGCACCCCGGTCACCACCAAGACCGGTGAAATCTTCTGGGGCGAGCCGGGCACCAACGGCCAGCATGCGTTCTACCAACTGCTCCATCAGGGCACCCGCCTGGCGCCGGCGGACTTCATCGGTTTCGCCGAGCCGACCGACGACCTGGCCACGTCCGATGGCACCGGCAGCATGCACGACCTATTGATGAGTAACCTCTTCGCGCAGACCAGGGTGCTCGCGTTCGGGAAGACCGCCGAGGAGATCGCGGCCGAGGGCACCGCTGCGGAACTGGTGCCGCACAAGGTAATGCCGGGCAACCGTCCGTCGACGACGATCCTGGCCTCGCAGCTCGCACCGTCGACGATCGGCCAACTCATCGCGCTGTACGAGCACCAGGTGTTCGTGGCCGGCACGGTCTGGGGTATCGACTCGTTCGACCAATGGGGTGTGGAACTCGGCAAGGCTCAGGCGCTCGAGCTCGGTCCGGTGCTGACGTCGACGCAGGCGCCTCGTCCACAATACGATTCGTCGACCGATGCCCTGGTGCGCTGGTACCGCGCGCAGCGCGGCCGGGCCGTCTGAATCGCCCCGGCCGGTCCGCCGAATCGCACAGCTACGCCGCGTACGGGCGGCTCCATCCATCGGTCGTGTAGACCCGCCCGTGGCGATCGACCAGGCGGGCGGCGAGTTCCTGCTCCTCGAGCCAGTTCACGGCACCTACACCGCGTTGGATCGCCGCTGCTGCCGCCCCGTACGCCCACAGCGCGTCTTCGGCGATCACCGACACCTGCTGCCATTCCCCGCCGACCGATTCGTCCCGCCCGTCGCCGTCATCCGAGCGGACCGTCGCCATGGCGGTCCCGGCGGGCAACTCCACGGCTCCGTCTCCGGGGACGGGCATCTGCCAGCCGCCGGCCGGGGGGTGCCCCGCTGTGGCGACGACGGATCCGATCCGCACCATGACACCGCATTCGAGGTCACTGGCGACCAGCGCGGCCGCCCGGTCCGCGGTGTCCGCCCTGGCGGTGTCGGCGATGTCGAAGGACACTCCCCACGGCGCGAGGACGGTGGCCTCATCGACCTGAACGTCGGCGAACGTGGGTTCGGGGTGAATCGGCGGGACGCCCGAAGGCGAATCCTCGACCGCGAGTGGGTTCACGGCACCATCGGTCATCCGGGCCACCCACAGGGCAGACCGCAACAACCGGGCCAACCGCACGCTCACCCGTACAGGTGATCCCTGCGCCAGGTTGACCGCGTGGATCTCGGCGTCGCCTCGTTGCAGACTGCACGCGGACTCCGCCTCGGTAAGCACCGTCACCACAAGACCCTCCGCGGGTCCCAGTGCAGCACCCTCGGTCACCTGGACTTCGATCTCCTCGTTCCAGGCGCTCCATCGGGTGGTGACCAGCATGGCCGTGCTCCGTACCTATCGGAACTGTGCTGCACCCAGTATGCGCTTACGTCACAAATGTCCTGGTCAGGTCATTCTGTCGCCGACCGCCGTGAGGGCGAATCGTACTAAGTCGTCGATCACGCCAGGATCGTCCCGACCGGAGGCGAGCGGGCCGGCCAGCACCTCAGCGGTGGCGCCGACCAACGACGCCGCGACGAGCGGCGCGTTCTGCGGCTCGAGTTCGCCATCTGCCATCCCGTCGACGACGGCAGCCTCGAAGGCGTCGGCGAACGTTTTCCGGAAGATCAGCCGCTCGGTGTCGACGGCCGCGTCGACTGGCTCCGCCAGCAACGTGTACGCCAGTTTCGGGTTCCGCATCGCGCGTCTGCCGAATGTCTCGATGACCGCGGTGATCCGCTGAGCTGCTGACTGTCCGGGCCCCGCCGCGGCGTTCACCGCCGCCACCTCCCGACCGACGATCTCCCGGAATACCGCGACGACCAGATCCGACTTACCGGAGAAGTGCGAGTACACGCTGCCTGTCGCCACGCCAGCGCGCGCGGCGACGGCGGCGATCGTCAGCCCCTGATAGCCCGACTCCGACAGCAGCGCGACCGTTGCCTGGAAGATTGCTTCCCGCTGAGCCGCGAGTCGCGCCTCGACGGCGGGCGTTCGACGGTAGGCCATGTAAGTAGTGAACCAGCACGAGCAGCGAACTCGCGATTCCACCCAGCCCGACCCGCGAGCGCGGGTAGCGTCGAGAACATGCCGGTGCGCAGCGAACGGTCTGGGCCGGTGACGACGATCGTGTTGTCACGGCCCGAGGCGCGCAACGCGGTCGACGGCCCCACCGCCGCGGCGCTGGTCGACGCTTTCCGCGCGTTCGACGCCGATTCCAGCGCGGCCGTCGCGGTCCTGTGGGGTGAAGGTGGCACGTTCTGTGCAGGTGCCGACCTCAAAGCACTCGGCACGGACCGCTCCAACGAGGTCACCCCGGACGGCGAGGGTCCGATGGGTCCTACCCGGATGCGGTTGTCGAAACCCGTGATCGCCGCTGTCTCCGGTCACGCGGTCGCCGGTGGGCTCGAGCTCGCGTTGTGGGCAGATCTGCGAATCGCAGAGTCCGACAGTGTGTTCGGAGTGTTTTGTCGACGGTGGGGCGTTCCGCTGATCGACGGTGGGACCGTTCGACTACCGCGGATCGTCGGCGCCGGACGGGCAATGGACATGGTCTTGACAGGGCGCGCGGTGGGCGCTGACGAAGCCCTCGCGATCGGCCTCGTAAATCGTGTGGTTCCGACCGGGGAGGCCCGAACGGCTTCCGAGGAGTTGGCCGCTGAACTTGCTCGCTTCCCGCAGACGTGCCTGCGGGAGGACCGGATGTCCCTCCTCGAACAGGAGGGCATGTGCGAGGACGAGGCCTTGGCGTCGGAGTTCCGGCACGGAATGGTTGCTGTGACGGTCGATGCGCTCACAGGCGCAGCCCGGTTCACGGCCGGCGAGGGACGACACGGACGATTCGATCAGTGAGACCAGTAGCGTCCGTCCGCATGGACCGGTTGACCACGGTGGACGAGATCTTCCTACGCAGGCATCACGGCTACGGCGTCCCGATCGTGATGCAGGGCATTTGGCGCACCGCTGACGCCGTCGACGCCGCAGTCCTCGGGTCGGTGCACGAGGAACTTACTCTCGGCGCGCTGGGTCGCCGCGTCGTGCGTCCCAGGGTTCCGGGTGCACGGCTCCGATGGGAGGCGAGCACGACGGCCCACCCCCTGCGCTATGAGACGGATCCGGTGGACGACGTCGTGCGGTGGGCTGACAACCAGTCCGATGTCGACGTCGATCCGGAGGTCGGCCCGGCGTGGGCGCTGTCCGCCGCGCCGGTGACGGGCGGCGGGACCGTGATCTCGCTGGTGTGCTCGCACGTCGTCGCCGACGCTCGTGGACTGGTGTCGGCGGTCGAGACTGCCCTCAGCGGTCGCCCACCTGCCCCCACTCCCCCGCGGACCTCGGACGTCGCGGACGCGGTACGCACCGTCGGGACTGTCCTCATCGGTGGCGCAAGGGCGTCCTCGAGGCTCGCTTTCAGCGCGAAGCGGCGTCGCGAACTTCGCGAACACGCCGACGCCAACCCGAGGCCGCAACCTGGCCGTACCCACGTCGTGACCGGCACGTGCACCGCGATCCTCGACGTGGACGCGGCCGAATGGAAAGCGGCCGCGACCGCCGAGGATGGCACCGCGAACGGGCTGTTCATCGCAGTCGTCACCGGGATCGCGGGTGCAGCCGGTGTCCCGATGCCGCTGCGCATCAGCGTGCCGGTCGATACACGCAACATCGACACGGTTGACAGGAGCGCTGTGGACCACGGCGCTGCGGACAATGCAGTGGTCATGACGGAAGTGGTTGCGACACCGGATGATTCCCTCGCCGACATCCGTCGGCTGAACCGGGACGCGTTCGCCCGCCCGCCGATGGGCGCTCCGCCCGGATTCCCGGCGGAGACCTTGCAGATCCTCACCGACCGGGTTGCCCACCGACTGACCTCCGGCGCCGGGGAACGCGACGCTCTCTGCTCGAACATCGGCCACCTTCCGGACACGCTCACGTCGCTCGGGCCGTACCCGACCACCGGCGTCGCCACCCGCGCGATGCATCCGCGACTATCTGCGGAGCGGACCGCAACGACGACGACGCGGCTATCGGCCTACCTCTGCTCCTACGGCGACAAGTACACGTTGTCGCTGGTCGGGATGGATCAGCAGTTCTTCGACGCCCCCGAGCGGTTGCGTGATCTCGCGATCGCACAACTCGGGAAGTGGGGGCTGTCGGCGCGGCCGTGGTGACCAAGCGAACACGAATGGCACCGTGTCATAGGAGCGCGGTGCGCTCAGTGCCACCGGCGCGTGGGTCGCTAGGTCGTCTCGGTCCCGGCGGTCTGGGCGCGAAACCGTTCGCCCCGGCCTACCGTTGATTCATGGCTCCCGAAGAGTTCGATGTCATCGTGATCGGAGGCGGCCCGGCGGGAGAGAATGCGGCGGCCTACGCCATCGCCGGAAGCGACCGCACCGCGGCCCTGGTGGAACACGAGCTGGTGGGCGGCGAGTGCTCGTACTGGGCGTGCATTCCCTCGAAGGCGCTGCTGCGGCCGGGTGAGGTGCTCGGTACGGCTCGGCACATGCCGGGTGTCGAGGAGAAGGTCAACGCTTACGGGTTGGACGTCGAGGCCGTCCTCGCACGCCGGGACGATTTCACCCACGACCGTGACGACTCGTCGCAGGTGTTGTGGGCCGATGCGGCCGGCATCGACGTGATCCGGGGCAGCGCCGCGCTCACCGGCGTCCGGGAGGTCACGGTCGGCGGGCGCGTGCTCCGCGCCCGCCATGCGGTGGTGTTGGCGACCGGCACCACCGCGAGCGTGCCCGACCTCCCTGGCCTGCGCGATGCGCTGCCCTGGACGTCTCGGGATGCGACGAACGTCCGTGAGGTGCCGAAACGTCTCGCGATCATCGGCGGCGGTGTCGTCGCGTGCGAGGCCGCGACATGGCTCCACGAACTCGGCGCCGAGGAGGTCACGCTCGTAGTGCGCGGGTCGGGGCTGCTCGAGCGCAACGAACCGTTCGCTGGGGAACTTGTCGCCGAGAAACTGCGCAAGCACGGAGTGAACGTGCAGTTCGCGACGTCGGTGCAGTCCGTCACCCGCCAGACACCCGCCGCCACCGGCATCGGGCGCGTCCACGGAGGCCCGGTCACGCTGACGCTCGGTGGCGAGGCCGGTGATCCCGACCTGACGGTCGACGAGGTGCTCGTCGCGACCGGCCGAACCCCCGCCACCGGCGGTCTCGGGCTCGAGCACGTCGGTCTATCGGACCACGGCTACGTCACCGTCGATGATCACCTGACAGTCACGGGGATGGACGGCAACTGGCTCTATGCCGTGGGGGACGTGAACGGACGGGCACTGCTGACGCACATGGGCAAGTATCAGGGCCGAGTGTGCGGAGACGTGATCGCGGCACGCGCGCAGGGCCGAGCGCTCGACGAGCCCCGATTCGTCGCGTCCGCCGACCTCGGTCAGGTGCCGCAGGTGGTGTTCACGATGCCCGAAGTTGCCGCGGTGGGACGCACCGAAAGCCAGTGCCGTGCAGATGGACTCGACGTCGAGGTCGTGACCGTGGACATCAACGTAGCCGGATCGGCGTTGTCCCGCGACGACTACTCCGGCCGAGCGTCCCTGGTGATCGACCGCCCCACCGACACGATCGTCGGTGCCACGTTCGTCGGATCGGGCGTCGCTGAACTCGTCCATGCCGCAACCGTCGCGGTGGTGGGCCGAGTTCCACTCGAGAGCCTGTGGCACGCGGTCCCGAGTTTCCCGACGGTGAGCGAAGTGTGGTTGCGACTGCTCGAGGAACGAAGGAAACCGTCGTGAACTTGGCTCGCTGATCGGGCCTGCCGACCATCGTCCGCTAGAGGCCCGGTCGTCGTATAGTCGCGATCATGGCCCCCAACCTGGAAGTGAGCACAGCGGAAGGCCTCGTCCGGGGCCGGCGGATCGGCGATCTGCTGACCTGGCGCGGCATTCCCTATGCGGCGCCACCAGTGGGGCCGCGTCGCCTGCAGGCACCGCTGCCTGTGCAGCCGTGGACCGGAGTCCGCGACGCCACAATGTTCGGCGATGCCGCCCCGCAACGTCGAGCGGGCACCACCCTACGGCCGGGCAAGTACCAGCCGACCTCGGAGGACTGCCTCACGCTCAACGTTGTCGCCCCCGCCTCGCCCAGTTCGACCCCGCGGCCGGTGATGGTGTTCCTCCACGGCGGGTCGTTCACAATGGGCACCACCGCTTTGGGGATCTACCGCGGCGATCGCCTCGTCCGGCGCGGCGACGTCGTCTACGTCTCCGCGAACTACCGCCTCGGGGCGCTTGGATACTTCGACTTCACCGAGTTCTCGACACCGGATCGACGGTTCGACTCCAATCTGGGGCTGCGGGACCAGGTCGCTGCACTGCACTGGATTCGGCGCAACATCGCCGCTTTCGGCGGCGATCCGTCCAATGTCACGATCTTCGGCGAATCTGCAGGCGGCACATCGGTGACGACACTCATGGCCACCCCGTCCGCGCGCGACTTGTTCGCCCGCGCCATCGCCGAGAGTCCGGCGCCCGCAATGGTGTACGACGCGTACCGTGCGGCACAGTGGGCGCGCGAGTTCGTGACGGTCCTCGGCAGCGATCCGTCTGATCCGTCCGCCGTGGCCCGAGCGCTCGAGACCGCTACTCCCGCTCAGCTCGGCAGGGCCGGAAACCGTTTGAACGCAATGGTGGTCGCCGAAACGCCCGGACTGCATCCGTTCGGTCCCGTCATCGACGGCGAGTTCCTGCCCGAGTTCCCACTGGACGCGTTCGAGTCCGGACGCGCGCACCCGGTGCCGCTGATCATCGGCACCAACGCCCGCGAGGGCACACTGTTCCACAACTTCATCGGCGGCCTGCCCACCAACTCGGCTGGCATAGAGACGATGTTCGAAGTCACCGATCCACAGGCGCGGGACCGTGTCATCGCCGCGTATCCGGGGTACCCGGACACAACTGCGGCGGTCGACCTTGGTGGCGATGCGACGTTCTGGAAGCCGTCGGTCGACATCGCCGAGGCCCACGCGGTCCATGCCGCCACCTACAGCTACCGCTTCGACTTTGCGCCACGACTGATGCACAGGCTGGATCTCGGCGCCACCCACGCCTTCGAGCTGTTCGCAGTGTTCGCGTACGGCGAGTCCGCCGCTGGGCGCGCACTCACCGCTCCCGGAGGGCGCCGCGGGTTGCGCGCCGTCACCGACAGAGTGCAGGAGAACTGGATCTCTTTTGCCCACAACGGAGTTCCTGCACCTTGGTGGCCAAGGTACGAGACCCGCCATCGCAAGACTCTCATCTTCGATGCGTCCACCCGAATCGAGCGGGACCCTTACCGGGAGCGTCGTCTGGCGTGGTCCGGGTACCACGGTTACCGCGGTATGGCTTCACCGGACAGCGGACGGCGTCCGTGAGCAGCAACGACATCGACGTGACTCTCGTCGAGGGAGTCGTTCGCGGTCGACGTCTACCGGATCTGTTGTCGTGGCGCGGGATTCCGTATGCGAAACCTCCCGTCGGACGGCTTCGGCTGCGCGCCCCCGAACCTGTCATCCCGTGGACCGGCGTCCTCGACGCCACCGCATTCGGTCCCGTTGCCCCACAGCAGAACCGGAATGGTGATGAGAACTGCCTGACACTGAACGTTCTTCGCCCCGCGGCCCCGAGCGTGGCCCCACGCCCTGTCATGGTCTGGATCCACGGCGGCGCCTACATGGCCGGTTCGGCGTCATCGCCGGCCTACAGCGGAGCTTCCCTCGTGCGTCGCGGCGACGTGGTGTTCGTTTCGCTGAACTATCGGCTCGGCGCTCTCGGCTACCTCGACTTCCGAGAATTCTCCACGTCCGATTACCCTTTCGAGGTCAACGTGGGTCTGCGGGATCAGATCGCCGCCCTCGAATGGATTCAGCGCAACATCGCCCAATTCGGTGGCGACCCAGCGAACGTCACAGTGGTCGGCCAATCCGCCGGTGCGAACGCCGCTCTGACGCTGATGAGTACCCCGGCCGCCGAAGGACTGTTCGCACGCGCCATCGCGCAGAGTCCGCCCTCGGCGGCCTGCAACGGTCCGGAACTCGCCTCGAAGTGGGCACGCGAATTTCTGGACATCGCGGGAGTGACGACGCCCGAGGCGGCCGCCTTCCTCGCGGCAGCAGATCCTCAACTGCTCGTCCGCACCGCCACGAGGCTCAGTGCCCGTGGCGCCGACGAGGCCCCCGGCGTCCGGGTATTTGCGCCCGTTGCCGACGGTGACCTGCTCCCCCAGTGCCCGCTGGAGGCATTCGAGGCCGGAACCGAACACCGGGTGCCGCTCCTCGTGGGCACCACCGCGTACGAGGGCCGGCACTACCAGCGGTTTCTGGACATCCTGCCGACGAACCGGCATCGGATCGAGAAGATGTTCGCGGGAACGGATCATCCGGAAGTCAAGACTCGCGTGATCAACGCCTACCCCGGATACCCGGGGCGGCGCGGCGCGGCGGACCTCGGCGGCGACGTGGTGCTCTGGGTCCCGACGCTGCGGTTCGCGCAGGCGCACGCCCGCCACGGCGACACCTTCATGTATCGCTACGATTTCACGCCGCGGCTGCTACGACTAACGGGCTTGGGCGCCACCCACGCGACCGACCTGGTTCCGGTGTTCGGTACGCGCACTCCCCTGGCCCGTGCGCTCACCGCCCTCGGCGGTCGGCGGGGTATGCGTGCGGTCACCGACACGATGCAGGAGCACTGGCTCGCCTTCGCCCGTACCGGGCGCCCCCTCGACGGGTGGCCGCGCTACTCGCCCGAACGCCGCGAGACCTTGATCATCGACGAGATCTGCCGTATCGAGTTCGATCCCCGGCGGCGCCGACGAGAGGCATGGCTTGGGTTCCGACACCGCCACTGAGCGCGGATGCGATCACTTGAGACACTGAGCGCGGATGCGATCACTTGAGACACTGAGCGTGGATGCGATCACTTCAACAGACGTGACATCCGCCGGTCGGCGAGGACCTTCCCGCCTGTCTGGCACGTCGGGCAGTACTGGAACGATCGCTCGGCGTACGCCACCTCCCGTACTGTGTCCCCACACACCGGGCACGGCAGCCCAGTGCGCGCGTGCACTGTCATCCCCGCACGCTTCTCGCCCTTGAGCCGCGCCGCCTCCTGACCGACCGATCGTTCGATCGCGTCCGCCAGCTCCGCACGCATCGCTTCATAGAGCGCGTCCACCTCAGCGGGTGTCAGCCTCGACGCCGTCGCGAACGGTGACAACCGGGCTGCGTGCAGAATTTCGTCGGAGTACGCGTTGCCGATCCCGGCGAGCAGCGACTGATCCACCAGTGCGGTCTTGATCCGGGCGGTGGTCCCGGCAAGTATCTCGCCGAACTCTGGGCGGGTCACCTCGAGAGCGTCGGGACCGAGCCGGGCGATCCCCGGCACGTCCTGTGGGTCCGCCACCACCCACACCGCGAGCCGCTTCTTGGTCCCGGCCTCGGTCAGGTCGAACGCGGGCGTTTGCGCATCGGGGGTGAACAGGTGTACGCGCAGCGCGAGCGGGCCCCTTCCCGGCTTCGGCGGCGTGGCGCTCGGGTTGTCAGTCCAGCGCAGCCATCCACCACGAGACAGGTGGGTGATCAACCAGAGCCCGTCGCAATCGATCGCCAGGTGCTTGCCGAACCGCCGCGCGCCCGTCAGATTCCTCCCTTGCAGCGCGGTGATCGGCGGATCGACCGTCTTGAGGACGCTCAGCGCGGCGAGGTCGACACGGCCGACCACCGCGCCGACGGCGTCGTCGCGCAGGAACTGTGCCAGGGCCTCCACCTCGGGAAGTTCGGGCATGCGCTCAGCGTATGCACGGGCACCGACGCTCGGCAGGTGTTCAGCGGCGGATCAGATAGATGTCCATGATCCAGCCCTTGTGTTCCCGCAGTTCTGCACGCACCCGGACGATGTCGTCCTCGACCTCGCGTAGGTTGCCGGAGATCAGGATCTCGTCGGGCAGCCCCAGGTAGGCGCCCCACCAAATCTGCACCTGGTCACCGGGCACGTGGGTGAAGCTGCACTCGGCGTCGAGCATCACCAGCGCGGTGTCGACGCCGTCGGGCAGGCCCTCCCGGAGCCGCCGACCGGTCGTGATGTGGACGGGTTCGCCGACCCTGTTGAGCACGATCCGGTGCTGCGCCGCCAATGACTGCGCACTGGTCACACCGGGGATCACCGTGTACTCGAACGACAGGTTGCCACGGGCGAGAACGCGTTCGACGATCCGAAGCGTGCTGTCGTACAGCGACGGGTCACCCCACACGAGGATCGCGCCGATCCCCTCCACGCCGGCGAACTTCTCCTCGAACACCTGTGCGCGGCGGTCATGCCAATCGTCGACGACGCCTGCATAATCCGACGGGGTCCGGTTGCGCGGCGGATCGACGATCTCGACGACCCGGTACTCGTGGTCCATGTGCTCGGCGAGGATGGTGGCGCGCAGGTCGACCAGTTCCCGCTTCTCCTCACCCTTGCCGATGACGAAGAACACATCGGCCCTGTTCATGGCCTTGACGGCCTGGATGGTCACCTGGTCGGGGTCGCCGGCTCCGATCCCGATCACGAGAAGCTCACGCATGCGTGGGACGCTACCGGCACGGGTCGGATGTCGGGACCGCGGAGCAGACTGTCCCGTCTAGACTGACCATCGTGCACACCCCCTACGAGGATCTTCTGCGCGTGGTCATGGACACCGGCACCGCGAAGGCGGACCGCACCGGAACCGGGACGCGCAGTGTCTTCGGGCACCAGATGCGTTGGAATCTGGCCGAGGGCTTCCCGCTGATCACCACCAAGAAGGTGCATCTGAGGTCAGTGGTGTACGAGTTGCTGTGGTTCCTGCGCGGCGAGTCCAACGTCAAGTGGCTTCAGGAGCACGGGGTCACCATCTGGGACGAGTGGGCCGACGCCAATGGCGAACTCGGTCCGGTGTACGGCGTGCAGTGGCGGTCGTGGCCGACACCGTCGGGCGAGCACATCGACCAGATCACCAAGGCAATCGAGACGTTGCGGACCAACCCGGATTCGCGTCGGATCATCGTCTCGGCGTGGAACGTCGCCGACCTCGACGACATGGCTCTGCAGCCGTGCCACGCGTTCTTCCAGTTCTACGTCGCCGATGGTCGACTCAGCTGCCAGCTGTATCAGCGGAGCGCAGACCTGTTCCTCGGCGTAC
Source organism: Rhodococcus xishaensis (assembly GCF_004011825.1). Classification (GTDB taxonomy): domain Bacteria; phylum Actinomycetota; class Actinomycetes; order Mycobacteriales; family Mycobacteriaceae; genus Prescottella; species Prescottella xishaensis. The sequence continues at coordinate 470,551 of NZ_RKLO01000003.1, forward strand.
CGTTCAACATCGCCAGCTACGCTCTGCTCACCCACATGATGGCCCAGCAGACCGGGCTCGAGGTGGGCGAGTTCATCTGGACCGGCGGCGACTGCCACATCTACGACAACCACGTCGAGCAGGTCACCGAGCAGCTCTCTCGAGAGCCGTACCCCTACCCCACGCTGAAGCTGAACAAGCGCGACTCGATCTTCGACTACACCTTCGAGGACGTCGAGATCGTCGACTACCGGCACCATCCGGCGATCAAAGCGCCGGTGGCCGTTTGATGATCGGACTGATCTGGGGCCAGACCCTCGCCGGGGTGATCGGCAAGGACAACGCGATACCGTGGCAGATTCCCGAGGACATGGCCCACTTCAAGGAGACCACCCTTGGACACCCTGTGGTGATGGGCCGGCTCACGTGGGATTCGCTCCCGTCCCGGTTCCGCCCGCTGCCGGGACGTCGGAACATCGTCATCACCCGGCAGGAAGAGTGGGCGGCTGACGGCGCGCTGACCGCACACGGGATCGAGGAGGCTCTCACACTCGCGGGGGACACCGCCTGGGTCATGGGTGGTTCCCAGATCTATACGGCGGCAATGCCGTTCGCGGACCTGCTTTCGGTGACCGAGATCGACGCCGACATCGACGGCGACGCGTTCGCTCCAAAGATCGGGGGTGAGTGGGTCGTCGGCGACGAGGGCGACTGGCGCATCTCCGATCCGTCCGGCCTGCGGTACCGCTTCCTGACGTACGTGCGCGCCTGACCGTCAGGCTCCGACGGTGGCCGAACCGTTAGCCCGATTGCCGGGCCTCGGCCGTCGTCGTGGGTCATACTTCGTGAGGAGCGTCCCCTTCGTCCCAGAGGTATCGGAGCAGCATGTGATGGACAAGACCTCATTGACGGCCCTGGCCCGCCAGCAGCTGAAGCTGGCCGCCACAATGTCGAGCGGACGCAGCTCGCAGACCGTCTTCGGTGGCCACCAACGTCACCTGCGCCAGACCGTGATCGCGCTGACCTCCGGGCACAGCCTCGCCGAACACGACAGCCCCGGTGAGGCAACCATCCTGGTGCTCAGCGGCAAGCTTGCGCTGATCTGCGGTGAGGACTCCTGGAAGGGCTCCACCGGTGACATGCTGATAATCCCGGCGGCCCGGCACAGCGTCGACGCGCTCGAGGACGTCGCCTTCCTGCTGACCGTCGCGAAGTAGAGGCGCTGCACGGCGGCCTATGCTGCCTGCATGGTCGACGGCGCAAATTGGGACCTCGAGGATTTCGAGAACTTCGAGGAGGTCCTCGCCGACATGCGCAGTCGGCTCGTTGCCAGCGTCGCGACGCCCGCCCGGTTGCGCGAGCTCATCGAGGCCACCCTGGTGGTCGGGGCCGGGCTGGAACTCGATTCGACCCTGCAGCGGATCGTGCAGGCCGCGACGACCCTGCTCGATGCGCGCTACGGCGCACTCGGGGTGCGTGATCCCGACGGCGGCGGACTACTCGAGTTCGTGTACGAGGGCATCAGCCCGGACGAGCGATCCCGGATGGGTCACCAACCGGAGGGCCGGGGACTGCTGGGGCTGCTGATCGAGCATCCGCGGCCGGTGCGTGTCGCGCACCTGGGTCAGCACCCCGCGTCGGTCGGCTTCCCGCCGAACCACCCGCCGATGGACAGCTTTCTCGGCATGCCGATCATCGTGCGGGGCACGGTGTTCGGCAGCATCTACCTCACCGAGAAGCGGTCCGGCCCGGAGTTCACCGACGAGGACGAGACCATCCTCGACGCGCTCGCCACATCGGCGGGAGTCGCGATCGACAACGCGCACCTGTTCGAGGAGTCTCGCACCCGCGAACGCTGGCTCATCGCGCTCGCGTCGTTCAATTCCCGGCTGCTCTCCGGAGGTTCGATCGACGAGGCTCTCGACCTGCTTGTGACGCGTACCCGCGACCTGTGCGGCGCATCCGGCGCGTACGTGATGGTTCTCAACGACGACGGCGCAACCATCGAGGCGGCCTCGTCGAATGACGGTCCCCGAGCGGGTAACCACCTCGACCTGTCGGAGTCGGACCTGCTCGCGGTCGTCCGTGGGCGTCGGCCAGCCCTGCTCACCGCACGGGATCGGATGGCCCCGTTCGCCGCGGCCGACGACGTCCGGGTAGCCGCGCTGCCGCTGTCCACGACGTCGGGGGTCGCGGGCCTGCTGGTGGTCACCCGGGAGGCGCAGGGCTGGACGCCGGACGAGATCACCCGCCTGATCTCGATGGCGGACTCAGCGGCACTGGCGGTGGAGTTCGCCGATCAGCAGCATCAACGGCGACAGCTCGACGTGCTGGCCGACCGGGATCGCATCGCTCGGGACCTGCACGACAACGTCATCCAACAGTTGTTCGCGACCGGCATGAGCTTGCAGAGTCTGCTGCTCGACGAGACCCACCCCGTCTCGGAGCCGGCGGCAGCCACGCTCGCGGAGACGGTGGCCCAACTCGACCGCACGATCCGAGAGATCCGCACGACGATCTTCGACCTGCACACCGCGGGCGAGCAGGCTCCGACGAGTCTGCGCCGACGGCTGCTCGACGCGATCGGCGACCTGACCACCCGGTCGGCCTTGACGCCGAACGTGCAGTTCACGGGCGCGATCGACACGCTGGTGCCGGCGCGGATTCATCCCCACGCCGAGGCCGTGCTGCGCGAGGGTTTGAGCAATGCACTCCGTCATGCTGGGGCGTCGACAATCAACGTCGCGATCGATGCCGCCGACCAGTTGACGATCCGCATCCGTGACGATGGCGTCGGCGTGCCCGACAACCCAAGGCGCAGTGGCCTGGACAACCTGGTCCGACGGGCCGAGCAGTGCGGCGGCTCCTGCTCGGTGCTGCCGGGCGTCGATCACGGAACCGAACTGATCTGGCGGGTGCCGCTGAAGTGAGGCTCAGTCCCGCCGGTTGTTCCGCAGTTCGGTCGCCAACACCGCTGCCTGGGTGCGGCGCTGCATGCCGAGCTTGGCGAGCAACCTGGAGACGTAGTTCTTGATCGTCTTCTCGGCCAGGAACAGCCGCTCGGCGATCTCGCGGTTCGTCAGGCCCTCGCCGATGAGGTCGAAGACGGCTCGCTCCTGGTCGGAAAGCTCGGCGAGTGGGTCGGTGGTGCGTTCGGACCGGATCCGCTGCATCAGCGCGGCCGTTGCGCGACTGTCGAGCAGCGACCCACCCGCACCGACCGTCCGTACCGCCGAGATCAGATCGGTACCGAGGATCTGCTTGAGGACGAATCCGGAGGCACCCGCCATGACGGCGTCGAACAGGGCCTCGTCGTCGGCGTACGACGTGAGCATGAGACAGCGCAGGTCGGGCAGTACGACTCGCAGTTCGCGACACAATTCGACGCCGTTGCCGTCGGGAAGTCGCACGTCGAGGACCGCGACGTCGGCGCCGCTGGACGGAATTCGTGCCAGCGCCTCACCGACCGAGGCAGCCTCACCCACCACGGTCAGGTCGGGGGCGCTGCCGAGGAGATCGACCAGCCCCCGTCGCACGATTTCGTGATCATCGACCAGGAAGACTCGCGTCATCGGTGCCACCTTCCTTACTTGTCGGAAGAACGCTACCGCGCGGACCCAACGGGCCCGGACGGTGGTCTGGGCACATCCGCTACGACCTAACTCGCGGAGGCCGAGTCAACCGTCCTAACATTTTTGTCGACAGTTGTGCTGCCGAAGGGAACCACGAATGACCACGGGTATCGAACAGCGCGAGTTCCAGACGGAGACTCGCCAGATTCTGGATCTGATGATCCATTCGGTGTATTCCAACAAGGACACCTTCCTCCGCGAGCTCATCTCGAACTCGTCCGACGCGCTCGACAAACTCAAGCTCGAGGCGTTCCGCGACAAGGACCTCGAGGCCGACACGTCGGACCTGCACATCGAGCTGGCGGTCGACAAGGCCACACGCACGCTCACGGTGCGTGACAACGGCATCGGCATGTCCCATGACGAGGTGATCGACCTGATCGGCACGCTCGCCAAGTCCGGAACAGCCGAGCTGCGTCGCAAACTGCGAGAGGCCAAGGACGCCGCGGCGTCGGAGGAGCTGATCGGACAGTTCGGCATCGGCTTCTATTCGACGTTCATGGTCGCCGACAAGGTCACACTGCTGACGCGCAAGGCCGGCGAGAAGCATGGAACACGGTGGGAGTCGAGCGGCGAATCCACCTACACGATCGAGACCATCGACGACGCCCCCCAGGGCACGACGGTGATGCTGCACCTCAAGCCGGAGGACGTCGAGGACCACCTCTACGATTACGCGGCCGAACAGAAACTGCGCGAGGTCGTCAAGCGCTACTCGGACTTCATCGCGTACCCGATCCGGATGGACATCGAGCGTCCCGCTCCGAAGAGCGAGGATGAAACCGAGACGGAAACCGACACACCGAAGACGGTCATCGAGACCGACACGCTCAACTCGATGAAGGCGCTGTGGGCCCGCCCGAAGGACGACGTCACCGAGGACGAGTACAACGAGTTCTACAAGCACGTCAGCCATTCCTGGGACGACCCGCTCGAGGTCATCCCGATGAAGGCCGAGGGCACGTTCGAATACCAGGCGCTGCTGTTCATTCCGTCGCACGCGCCGTTCGACCTGTTCTCGCGCGAACATCGCGCCGGTATCCATCTGTACGTCAAGCGCGTGTTCATCATGGACGACTGCGAGGAACTCATGCCCGAGTACCTGCGCTTCGTCAAGGGCGTGGTCGATGCACAGGATCTGTCGCTCAACGTCTCTCGTGAAATCCTTCAGCAGGACCGGCAGATCCGCGCGATCCGCCGTCGCCTCACCAAGAAGGTGCTCACCACGATCAAGGACATCATGTCCGCCGATCAGGAGAAGTACCGGACGGTGTGGTCACAGTTCGGTCGGGTGCTCAAAGAGGGCCTGCTCTCGGACTTCGACAACCGGGAGACCCTGCTCGAGATCTCGTCCTTCCAGTCCACGAACAGCGATGACGAGCAGACCACGCTGGCGCAGTACGTCGAGCGCATGCAGGACGGTCAGGAGCAGATCTTCTACCTCACCGGCGAGTCCCGCCAGCAACTCGAGGCGTCCCCGCACATGGAGGCGTTCCGTGCCCGCGGTCTCGAAGTGCTGTTGCTCACCGACCCGGTCGACGAGATGTGGGTGACGTCGGTCCCCGAGTTCGACGGCAAGCCGTTGCAGTCGATCGCGAAGGGAGAGGTGGACCTCGATACCGAGGAGGAGAAGAAGGATGCCGAGGCCAAACGGGAGGAACAGGACAAGGAGTTCGCCGGCGTCCTGTCTTGGCTGACCACGACACTGGAGGAACAGGTCAAGCAGGTGCGTCTGTCGACGCGCCTCACCGACTCCCCCGCGTGCATCGTCGGCGACGAGTTCGGCATGACGCCCGCCCTCGAGCGGATGTACCGGGCGTCCGGCCAGCAGGTGCCGCACTTCAAGCGCATCCTCGAACTCAACCCCACTCACCCGCTGGTGGAGGGTCTGCGCAGTGCGCACGCCGAACGAGGCGACGATCCGGGTCTCGCCGAGACGGCCGAGTTGCTCTACGGCACAGCACTTCTCGCCGAGGGTGGCGAGCTGGAGGATCCCGCACACTTCGCGAAACTGCTTGCGAACCGCCTGGCGCGCACCCTCTAGACACCGCCCACAGGCGGCTCCGCGCACGTTCGGCGCGGCCCACTCGCGGTGGCTTCCTGCACTTCCGTTGCAACAGGTGCCATCCCGCGAGTGGGCCGGGGTCGATGATTGCCAGTGGGGGACGATCCACGAGTCAAGGCGACGACATGTCCATGGGTGGAATCAATCCCATCTGCTGCAGATGCATCATCCACATCTGCCCCATTTCCATCATGTCCATGTCCATCCCCATCATGTCCATATCCACAATCCTCACCTCCTCTCCGTGAACTGCTCTTCTCAACTGAGGTAGTAGATCGCTCCGAAATCGGGATCGGATGAGCTGGTCATGAGATTCCTTCTGGCACTGCCCTACCGGGTGCATGTTCGGCAGGCACCGACACGGCCGGGTGGCACCGCTCCTCCCACTGCGGTGTCACCTGTCAGTGTTCCTGCGCGGCACGAAGATGGTCTCGGCGGATGCGGTACTCGTCGACGTCGATCTCCCCGCGTGCGAAGCGCTCGTCGAGGATCTCGTCTGCGCTGCGCCTGTTGGTGGTGTCGTTGGTCCCGTACGGAGAGCGGTCCGTACGGATACTGCGGAAGAGTGCCATCACCGCGACGATGACCAATGTCCAGAACGCGACCATCGCCAGGACCATCAGTACCCAGCCACCCCAGCTCCATCCGTAGCCGATCCCGTCGTTCCACATCATGCTCGTTCACCTTGTCTGCCGGAGTTCGTGCTTCTAGCCGTCCAGCGTGGATTTCGAACCCGATGAATCGATGAGGGTTCTGTGAAGTTTCGCTGAAGAAATGCCGGTCCAGGGTGGTCAGCACAGGATCGAGAGGGCACAACCGACGATCGAGGGTGACGATGGAGAGCATGGACGACACGCCCCCGCAACCACTCACGGACGCCGCCAAACATCGGGCGTTGGTGGTGGACGACGAGCGCCCGTTGGTTGCGGTCGTCGTGAGCTACCTCGAACGGGAGAACTTCGAGGTAGCAGTGTCCTACGACGGGGTGGATGCACTTGCGCGTGCCCGGGAGTTCGACCCGGACGTCGTGATCCTCGATCTGGGGCTGCCAGGCATGGACGGAATCGAGGTGTGCCGCGAGCTACGCACGTTTTCCGATGCCTATGTGGTGATGTTGACCGCTCGGATTGCGGAAATGGACAAGATCATCGGTCTGTCGGTCGGCGCCGACGACTACGTCACCAAGCCGTTCAGCCCGCGTGAATTGGTTGCCCGCATTCGAGCGATGTTGCGTCGACCCCGGAATGCGCCTGCAGACGAGTCGCGGTCGCCGGTGCCCGGGTCACTCGACCCGCGTCGGAGCGAGGCTCCACCCCGGGTGTTCGGGGCGCTACAGATAGATGTCGCGGGTCGGGAGGTTCGTCTCGGCGAGCGTCCGGTGATGTTGACCCGCACCGAGTTCGATGTGCTGGCGGCGTTGTCGTCTCGGCCGGGTATGGCCTTCAGTCGGCGGCAGTTGATCGACTCGGTGTGGGGGGAATCCTGGGTGGGCAACGAACACCTCGTAGACGTGCACGTCGGGAATCTGCGCCGCAAGCTCGGCGACGACCCGGTCTCGCCCCGGTATGTCACCACCATCCGCGGGATCGGATACCGGATGGGTACCGGGCAATGAAGGCGCCGCACTCAGCGCGCTCTCTCACTTCCCGTCGGGTGAGTGGAGGCCCAGGCATAGGTCTGCGTCTGCTGTTGGCGCAATCGATGGTGGTCGTGGCCGGTGGTGCGACCTCGTGGTTGGTCGCAGGTTTGGTCGGCCCCTCGCTGTTCCGTGAGCACTTGGAGCGCACTGGTCTACCGGACACGTCCAATGAGCAGTTCCATGCTGAGCAGGCGTATCGCTCCGCCACGGCAATTTCCCTGGCAGTGGCCATCGGGGCGGCTGTCCTGGTTGTGCTTGTCGTGACCTGGTACTTCAGTCGACGCGTGCAGCACTCGGTGACCGAGGTCTCCTCCGCTGCCACCGCAGTGGCCGACGGTCGCTATGGCATTCGGGTCTCACCACCGCACCTGGGTGAGGACTTCAGCGCACTCGCCCATGCGTTCAACCGAATGGCTGCACGGCTCGAGTCCGCGGAATCCACCCGCCGTCAGCTGCTCGCCGACCTCGCACACGAGATTCGCACTCCCGTATCGGTGCTCGAGGCGTACATGGAGGCTGTCGAGGACGGTATCGAGACACTCGACGCCGACACGATGACGATGCTCCGTGCTCAGATCCACAGACTCGCCCGGTTCTCGGATGACGTCAGCGCGCTTTCCCATGCTGAAGGGGGCCTGAAGTCGATCGAGCCGGCGTGGGTGGCCCCCGAAGCAGTGATATCCACTGCAATCACTGCCGCAGCCGACCGCTACGCAGCAAAGGAAGTGGCGCTCACCTCCCACGTTCCCGCGAACGTCCCAAGACTGTGGGCCGACCCAGTAAGGCTCGGGCAGGTACTGGGGAACTTGCTCGACAACGCTCTGCGCCACACAGCTAGGGGTGGCCGAGTGAGTGTGACCGCGCAGCAGAAACACCACGAGCTCACGATCGCGGTGACCGACAACGGCGACGGAATCTCGGCAGAACATCTCCCGTACCTGTTCGAGCGGTTCTATCGGGTCGATGCGGCTCGTGACAGAGAGCATGGAGGAGCAGGGATTGGTCTCGCGATCGCCAAGGCGCTCGTCGAGGCGCAGCAGGGTCACATCACTGCGAGCAGCCAAGGTCGTGGATTGGGAAGCACCTTCACCATCACTTTCCCACTACACCCGGATCAGGGATGAGGGAGTACCCCGACCGCGATCACCCGACGTTGGCGCGGCTTGATGCACCCCGAGCGCGGCGACATTCCGGGTCTCGCCGAGATGGGCGATCGGCTCTACGGCCGGCGCTTCTTGCCGACGGCCGGGAGCTGGAGGATCCGGCGCACTTCGCGAATCTGCTTGCGAACCGCCGCATTCCCGACAAACTCGGCAGCATACCGCCGAAACCGCCGCGTACGACACCTCCTACCGAGCGCTACCTCGCGAAACCGGCCATGAATCTCCCTGGTGTGCGTAGCATCTAGACCATCTTGTCCAGACCATCTCGTTCGATTCCCTTCGGGAGGCCGGCGTGCGCGGACTTGGCATTGATCTCGGAACCACGAACACTGTCGTCGGGACCCTCGAAGACGGGATCGTCCTGAACGAACCGTCTTTCATGCTGGTTCGGAACAAAGATCCGCACCGCGCCCTCGCGATCGGCCACGATGCGCGGGCCCTTATCGGCCGCACGCCTGCAGGAATCACGCAGGTTCGCCCCATGCGCGACGGCGTCGTCGTGGATCTGGACTCGGCCAGAGCATTCGTCACGGCCGTCATCGAGCGGGCTGCTCCGCGCAGGTGGTACCGCCGTCGACCGAAGGCCATCTTCTCGGCTCCCGCAGGGGCCACCCCACTCGAGCGCCGCGCGCTGCTCGAGGTCGGGCATGAGGCAGGCCTGCGAAAGGTCGGTTTGATACCGGAACCGGTGGCGGGTGCAATCGGGTGTGGCATCAATCCACTCGAGGCTCGCGCCCATCTCGTCGTGAACATCGGCGGCGGCACTTCGGAGGTCACCGCCGTCTCTTTCGGTGGCGTGATCTCGCACCGCACTTGCCAACTGGCGGGGGAGGATCTGGACGAGGCATTGCACCACTACGTACGCGAAGAGCATCACATCATCGTCGGCGAGCTCACCGCCGAACGCGCCAAGATGGGCGCAGCCGATACCGCCGAGGGACAGTCGCTCGTGGTGGAGGGCCTCGACGGCGTCACGGGCCGCGCGCGGATGATTTCCCTCGACGTCGAGGAGGTAGTCGAGGCGCTGCGGCCGACCACGACCGGAATAGTGCAGACGTTGACCGCCTGCCTGGACGACCTTCCCCCGCAGGCGATCAGTGACGTGATGTCCGAAGGGGTCCTGGTGATCGGGGGCGGCGCAATGCTCCGCGGACTGGCTCACCTTTTCGAAGAGTCGTTCGGCCTCCCGGTGAAGACGGCCGAACGGCCGCTGACCTGTGTCGCCGAGGGCGCCACGGCCTGTTTGGATCACCCGGAGCTCGTTGCCGCCTACAGCGGCTGATCACCGAGGCGACGCCTCGACGGAAGCCACCGAGGCGGCGCCTCGCCTTTGGTCACCGAGGCGGCGCCTCGCCTTTGGTCACCGAGGCGGCGCCTCGCTCTGAATCACCGCGGCGGCGCACCGACCGGACGTTCCGCGAGGTAGCGCTCGAGGATCGACATGGCCACGGGGCCGGACGTCGCCGATCCGAAGCCCCCGCCACGGACCATTACCGTGACGACGATTTCGGGAGACTCGAAGGGCACCACCGCGGAGAACCAGGCGTCGAGACCATCGCCCGGCGCGGACGGATCCTCCGCCGTTCCGGTCTTGGAGCCGGCCGTCACCGGCAGACTGGCGAGCTGCCCGCCCGTACCGGCAGCGGCCGAAGCCCGCATCCCGGCGCGGACCGGATCGAGCCGATCGGCGAAGGGAAGCGGATTAGGCTCCGCCGTCGGAATCGGCGCGCCCTCCCCGGTTCCGTAGGCGGCGGCGAGTTGCGGAGTGACCATCGCCCCGGTGGCGATACCGGACGTCCACCCTGCCACTTGCAGCGGGGTCGCCGTCACTGTGCCCTGCCCGATGCCCATCAGCACCGTCGAGCCCGGATACCAGGTGGCCCCGATGTCCCCCACCGTCTCCGGGGTCCCTAGGAAACCCGCAGACTCACCCGGCAGATCGATCCCCGAGCGCCGGCCCACACCTAGCTCGTTGGCGACCGAAGCGATCTGCTCGGGACCGAGCATTAGGGCGAGCTTGTAGAAGTACACGTTGTCCGACCATTGGATCGCCCGCAACAGGTTGTTCGGACCCATCGGCTGCCAGTTCGCGAACGTGTGCCCTCCGTAGGTGAAAGCGCCACCGGTCGGTATCGCCAGGTCAGGATCCAGTACCTGATCCTCCGCGTTCGCCGAGGCGACAACGATCTTGAAGGTCGAGCCGGGTGGCGCGGCGGTCTGGAAGGCGTTGTTGAGCATGCGGCTGGGCCCGGGGCCCTCTGTTTGGGCTGCCAGCGCGACGGCGTCGACGGGAGGACCGTAGACGTTGTTGTCGTACCCGGGGACGCTGGCGAGCGCCAGCACCGCGCCGGTGCGCGCGTCCATCACGAGCGCCGCGCCCAGGTCGCCCCCGCTGCCGCGGACCGCCTGGGCCAGTCTCTCCGTCGCGAGGTTGTGCAATCCGATGTCCAGGTGCAGCCGCAGGTCGTGGCCCGGCACCGGATCCACGCGCTCTCCCGGACCGACCGGACGTCCGTTCGGGTCTACGTACACACACTGCTTGCCATCGGTACCGCGCAGCAGCGCGTCGTATTGCTTCTCGAGCCCGGCACTCCCGACCCGCGACCCGAGTGCGAGCTCCGGCCAGCGTTCCATGTCGTCCGGATCGCCGATGCTGACGTATCCGAGGACGGATGCGAGCGCATCCCCGTACGGGTAGTGCCGACGGCCGGAGGGAACGACGAGCACGCCGGGGATCTGTGCATCGATGATCTGCCGAGCCTGATCGGGCGCGACCCTGCCGACGACGGTCTGCATCTCCCCTACACCGCGTTCACCCAAGGTGTTCGTCAGCTCGTCATTGGAAGTCCCGAGCAACGCGACGAGCGCTCCGCGCGAACCGGAGTCGTTCTCGTCGAACATTCCGGTGACCACCGAAATGGCGTACTCGGGAACGTTGACCGCCAATGGCACGCCGTTGCGGTCGACGATCTGACCACGCTCGGCGGGCAGGCGGATGCAGCGATTCATCTGGGAATCGCTCAACGCACGCAACTCCGGGCCGCGATCGCTCTGCAACTGCCAGGCGAACACCGACATCGCGACGAGGAGCGCGGTGACCGCGGCAGTACCCGCCGTCATGCCCCGGGGCCGGCGCCGGCGCACGGACGGCTCAACCCACAGTGGCCGAGCGACACCGTCCCGGCGCACAGCGAGCACCAGCCCGATCGCCACGAACCCGACGAGTGCGACCGTGCCCCCGTAGCTGAACATCGGGAGCGGCATTCCGGTATGGGGCAACAGCGACAGGCTCGCACCGATCGACAGCACTGCGTGGATCCCGAACAGCCCGCCGATGCCCGCGGCCACAAGGGCAGCTTCTTTGGTTCGTGCCCGTCGTGCGGCGAGCGCGGCGCGCCAGGTGATCACCAAGCTGGCCGCCACGACTGCGATGCCGGCGAACAGCCCCCACCCGTACACGACGCTCGCGAACGCGAGGTCGTGCTCCGCTTCGGGGAGGTACTGAGCCCTCAGCTCATACACGGGGTCTCGCGCCAGCCCCCACAGCCCACCGCTGCCTATCGCGATGTCGGCCTGAAGCGATGCCCAACCCGACCCACTCGGGTCGGCATCGCTGGACACGAACACCTGGATCCGTTCGAGTTGGTACGGGCGGAGGAACAGCGCGGCAATGGGGAGTGCGGCGAGTCCCAGCGCGAACAGCGGCAGCAGCGGCAACATCGGCACCCTCGCGAGGACCAGCATCAGCGCCGCTACCGCTGCCAGGACCACGGCACTCGACAGGTCGGGCTGCAGGGCGACCAGTGCGACTACGCCACCCGCAATCGCCAACGTCGCCGCCAATCGACCGATCGTGTATCCGCCGGCCAGTACGGTCGCCGCCACCATGACCAGACCGAGCTTGGTGACTTCGGCCGGCTGAATGGTGAACACACCGAAATCCAGCCAGCGTTGCGCGCCCTTGACCGATACCCCGACAAGCGGCACGGCCACCAGCATCGCGACTGACGCCCCGAGGGTCACTAATCCGAATCGTCGCAGGTTGCTCACCCGCATACGCGAGACGAGGAACATCACCCCGATGCCGACGACGGCAAAACCCGCGTGACGGACCGCTTGCGATGTGAGTCCGATAGACACCAAGTTGAGAAGGCCGAAGATCGTGAGAACGACCGCCGCCGTGACAATCCAGGGATCGGACTCCCGGTCGTGTCCCTGCACACGACCACCGTCCCCACTCATCAGCAGGTCGCTTTCTCGGCCGGCACGTACAAGGGCTCCGAAGCAGCAACTGCCGGGGCACTCGTGACCGCAGCGACAGCCAGGGCGAAGCCGGGCGGCAGGAACGTCTTGCTCAGGCCGTACACCTCGTCCCGACCCGGTTCGACGCGCATGGTGACGTCACCACCCGCGTGCACTTCACCGGAGCAGCGGTCGTACACGTTCAGCTTCCAGGTGACCGTGTCAACGGTCGCCGACGGATCGAGACCAACGTCCACTCGTACAGCACACGGCTGTCCGGCGCTACACGATCCGTCAGCGAAACTCGCTGTGACGCTGGTGATCTGGCCCGCGCTTGCCGGGGCACCAGTCTGGACGACGGCCGGCTCGACGACGCCCGGCGCGGCCATGGCCGGGTCCGCCGGTACGACCGGCGGCGGCGAGACCGGCCGAAGGGTACTTTCCTCCGAGAGGTCCACCGGATTGACGACGGTGTCCCAGCCCTTTTTGAGCTCTGTCCACGCGCGGGGACCCGTCACTGTCGCCGTGACGAGAACGGCGATCGCGACCAGAGTGAACGCAACCTGATTCCGGGACGGCCGTCTCCGACGGCGGTGCCAAGCGCTTCGGACCGGCGGATACCAGCCAGTGTTCGGCGCGAGCGACCCGGCCGGCACGTTGGTCGGATCCTCCACCGCCCGACTATCCGGAACGGGCCGTTCCATCGTCGCTCTGACGAGTTCGCCGATCTGGCTCCTCCGCCGGGATTCGTCGTCCGGGTCGAGCTCGGGAGCAATTGCCAAACGAACCCGGCGTACCAGATTTTTCAGATCTGTTGTCTCTGATACCGATTCGATTACAAGATCGCCGAACTCCGGTCCTCGACAGTTCGTCGCGATGTCGCGGAGCAGACTCGCGATCGCATCGTTCATTTCGATCGAGGACGAGGCGTTCCCGACGCCGTCGATCGTGAGCCGTCCACCGTCGGACACCATCACGGCGTCATCCCGAAGGGTGATCTGACTGTGACCCCCGCCGCCTGCCACTTCGAGCTGGCCGGCCATGTCCGTAACCAGTTGCGCAGCTTGCTCCGGCGTCAGCCTCGTGAAGGCGAGCAGCGTCGGAAGTGGGACGCCGGCAGAGTCACCACCCGAGTCGTCATCGATCGGTTCAGGCGGTTCCGATCGAGCGGTGGGCTCGCTGGTGCTGGCGTGGACTCCCAAGGCTGCTTCGTTCATCGCGCATCCCCGAAACGATCGGCCTCCCGCAGGGTGACACCGAACCGGAGCGGGTGGGCGGTGGACTGGGCTGTGCTTGCTCCTGTCGAAATCCGTTGCGTTTGCGCGAATCCGTCTAACTCCGATCCCGTCCCCGGAGAAGAGGAAACGCGAAGGCGAAAAAGGCTCGGGGACACGACCGGCGAGCAGGGGAGGAACCGGACACATTGCCCCCCAAAGTTCCTCCGAAAGTGCCTCCGAAAGTGTCTCCGAAAGTTCTTCCGCCCCACCCTCGCAGCATTTCCCGTTCTGTCAGACTCGATCGAGAGGTCGAGATCGAGTCGACACCTGACCGCAACGACGCCGGGACCGCGCGGTTAGCCGCGCGGTCCCGGAAAGTGCCGAACCTAGGTGCCGGAAGGCACGATCAGCACCGGGCAATCTGCCGTGTGCAGCATCGCCCGGCTGGTCGAGCCCAACAGCATCCCCCTGAAGCCACCGCGTCCGCGGGTGCCGACGACGATCAACTGGGCCTGCTCGGCGTATTCGCTGAGAACGCGCACAGGCCGGTCCCGTGCGACGACCCGTTCGACAGTGACATCCGGGTACCGCTCCTTCCATCCGGCGACCCGCTCGGCCAGCACCACTTCCTCGCCGGTCTGTATCCGGCTCCATTGCGGGTCGTCGGGAGTGGCACCGAGGGACGGCTGCACGCTCACATCGCTCCACACGTTGACCGCGACGAGAGTTGCGCCCCGAATCGCTGCCTCCTCGAAGGCGGCCGCGACCGCCGGCTTGCACGACTCGGAGCCGTCGACACCCACCACGATCGGGCCCTCCGTCGGCGGGAGGCCGTCGAGGGTCCGGCCGCGGACCACCGTGACGCGGCACTCGGCGTGCGCAGCGACCGCGGCAGTGACGGAACCGACGACCAGCCCGGCGATCTCTCCGTGTCCGTGCGATCCGAGAACCACCATCCAGGCCTGCTTCGACAGTTCGATCAGGGTGGGGGCGGGGCGGCCGTCGATTTGTTCGGTGGTGATGTCGATGGAACCAATGTCCTCGGCGGTCTGCCGAGCGAGCACGTGCGCGCTGTCGAGACGCGAGCGTGCGGTGTCGCGTAGTTCGTCCTGAAAACTCCGCGCCAGGTACGGCTCGGAGTAGTAGAACGCCGGGATGTGCACGGCGGTGACGATGTGCAGGCGACGCTGGTGAACCGCGGCGGCGCGGGACGCCCACACCACCGCGTTCGAGGCCGCTTCGGATCCGTCGACGGCAACGACGATCGCTTCGGTTGCGCTCATGGATTCGGATCCTCCTTCACACGCGCCCGGTACTCGTCAGTCAACGATCGCGCGCAGCTTCTCGACCTGCGCGAGCCGACCGGCCCGGTCTGCCGCCAGCGGGGCCACGGTCAGAGTCGTCACTCCAGCCGCGTCGAACGCCGCGACGCGCTCCTTGACGAAGCTTTCGGTGCCGATGAGCGACACCGCCCGCACGAGTTCGTCGGGAACCGCCGCAGTCGCCTCCTCTTTCTTTCCGGCGAGGTAGAGATCCTGGATCTTCTCGGCGTCCTCCTCGTAGCCGTAGCGGCAGGCGAGGTCGTTGTAGAAGTTCTTGCCTTTGGCACCCATTCCGCCGATGTACAGCGCGAGATGGGGCTTGACCCACTGCAGCATCGGCTCGACATCGTCACCGATCGCCAGCGCTGGACCGGCGTAGATGTTCAGCTCACCGAGGCTCGGATCGCGCTTGGCCTTGCCCGCCGCGAGCGCCTCACCCCACACCGACTCCGCCTTCTCCGGGTAGAAGAAGATCGGCTCCCAGCCCTCGGCAATCTCGGCGGTGAGCGCGACGTTCTTGGGTCCCAACGACGCGATGACGACCGGGATCCGTTCGCGCACAGGACGATTGATCAGCTTCAGCGGCTTGCCCAATCCAGTGCCCTGATCGGCGGGCAGCGGGATCTGGTAGTACTTGCCCTGGTACTGGACCTTCTCACGGCGCCACACCTGGCGGCAGATCTCGACCAATTCGCGGGTACGGCCGAGAGGGGCGTCGTACTTGACGCCGTGGAACCCCTCTATCACCTGCGGACCCGATGCCCCGATGCCCATCACGAATCGCCCGTCGGAGACGTAGTCCAGGCCCGCCGCCGTCATCGCCGTCAGGCTCGGGGTGCGGGTGTAGATCTGGAAGATGCCGGAGGCCAGTTGAATCGTCGAGGTCTTCGCTGCTAGGTAGCCGAGTTGGCTGACCGCATCGAACGTATATGCCTCGGGGACGAAGACGATGTCCAGGCCCGCCCGTTCGAGATCCGCGACTTCATCGACGACCTCCGCGAATCCTCCGCTGTAGTTCAAGCCCATTCCGATGCGCACTGCTACGACCCCATTCCGTGATACAAGTAACGGACGTTACGACACAGTGGACTCTACGACCGCTCCGGTCGAACCACCATCACAGGGCAGTGCGCCTTCTGCACCAGGTCGTTGCTCGTCGACCCGAGCAGCAGGCCACGGAACCCGCCCCGACCACGGCTGCCGACGACCACGAGCTGCGCCTTCTGCGACCATGCGAGCAGGTGGGTGCGCGGGCCGTCGATGTAGAGCTCGCGCTTGACCTTGACGTCCGGGTACCGCTCACTCCATCCGGCGAGACGCTCGGAGAGCACCACCTGTTCTGCATCCTCGAAGGCCCTCGGGTCACGGATCGCGCTGCGCCCGCCGGCGAGGGTGCCGTGAGGGGTGTCGCTCCAGGCGTGGATCGCCACCAGCGGTACACCCCGCTGCGCTGCTTCATCGAAGGCCACCGCGGTAGCGCGCTCACTGGTGGGGCTGCCGTCGATTCCGACGACGACGGGGCCGTCGCTGGGAACCTCGCCGTTGCGCTGGTGGACCACGACCACCGGGCACACGCCGTGGCTGGCCGCGTTCACCGCGGTCGAGCCGATGCCACCGGCCGCGCCACTTCCCGACGCGCCGAGTACGAGCGCCCGTGAATCCTCGGACAGCGATACGAGCCAACGCGCACCGCCGAGGCTGGAGATCTCGGTGGAGATGTCGAGATCGGGCGACACCTCGCGCGCCGCGGCGGCCGCGCGGGCCAGGATCTCCTTGCCCTCGTCCTCCATCCAGTCGAAGATGCCGGCGACGTCGAGATAGGGCGCTCCGTACGTATAGGCCGAGAAGTTCAGGGCATGGATGATCCGCAGCGACAGATTGCGGTCTGCGCACATCCGTGCGGCCCAGACAACCGCCGCCTGCGCGGCGTCCGACCCGTCGACCCCGACCACAACGGCGTTCGCGTCCCGTGCGGCCGACGATTCCTTGACCCTGTACTCCATGCCCTCTGAGGTCATCTCGCTCACCCTCTCCCGTGTACCTGAAGCGGTGCGGCAGTCGTGGTCGATCCCTTGATCGAGCCGATCGCACTGCCACCCTCGACGTTAGTCACTCGCGCGGGGGTACGCGGGGGTCAGTCAGTCCCGCACTGCTCAGGACCAAAGTCCCTGCCGTTCAGGCCAAAGGTCGGGACCTCCGGGCGGTGGGCGCGAGCCCCGTCACATTTAATTGGAATCGCATTTACCAGTTTTTACCGTCGAGCCCATGCAGCTGACGCAGTTCACCGACCTAGGCCTGCGGATCGTCATGCGCCTGGCGGCCGGGTCCGCCACCGACGCGGGATCTGCACCCAGCACTCGGGCGATCGCGCATCAGCTCGCCGTGTCGTATACCCACGCTGCGAAAGTGGTTGCGCGACTGAGCGAACTCGGCATCGTCACCACCCGCCGGGGCCGCGGCGGCGGACTGGCGATCACGGAGCTGGGCCAGACGGCGGCACTCGGCTGGCTGACGCGACAGCTCGAGGGCGATGCCGAGGTCGTCACGTGCGAGGGCGACAGCCCCTGCCCCCTACGCCACGGATGCCGCCTCCGCTCCGCCCTGCGTGACGCTCAGAACGCCTTCTACGACGCCCTGGACGCACTGACGGTCCACGACCTCACCACCGCTGGATCTGCCCCCGAGAACCTGCTGCTGACGCTCACCGCGCCGACAGCGAACAAGCCCTGAGTACCCGAAAGACCGTAGAACCCGACCGACAGGAGAATCCGATGCTCACCGAGGCCTCGAAGGAAATCGTCCGTGCGACGTTGCCCGTTGTGGGAGCCGCGATCGGCGACATCACGCCGCTGTTCTACCGCAAGATGTTCGCAGCCCACCCGGAACTCGAGCGCGATCTGTTCAACCGCGGCAACCAGCGTCAGGGCGAGCAGCAGAAGGCGCTCGCCGGGGCCATCGCCGCGTTCGCGACATTGCAACTGGAACCCGACCCAGCGCGCGTCGAGATGATCCTGTCGCGCATCGCGCACAAGCACGCCTCCCTGGGCATCACCGCAGACCAGTACGAGATCGTGCACAAGTACCTGTTCGAGGCGATCGTCGAGGTCCTCGGCGAGGCCGTGACGCCGGAGGTCGCGTCTGCCTGGGACGACGTCTACTGGCTGATGGCCGACAGCCTCATCTCGATGGAGGCCCGCCTGTACCAGCAGGCCGGCGTCGAGGCCGGTGACGTGTGGCACTCCGTTCGGGTGACGCGCCGAACCCTCGAATCGGCCGACACCGCCTCGTTCACGCTCGCCGCGACGGACGGATCCGCGCTACCGACGTTCACACCGGGCCAGTACATTTCGGTCGCCGTGCATCTGCCAGACGGCGCCCGGCAGATCCGCCAATACAGCCTCGCATGTGGTCCCACCGAGGACGAGTGGCGAATCACCGTCAAGCGGATCACTCCCCACTCCCTGCCCGACGGCTCCACCGCCCCCGCCGGTGAAGTATCGAACTTCCTGTACTACAACGTCTTCGAGGGAGACGAGTTGACCGTATCGCTACCGTTCGGCGATCTGGTCCTGCCGGATGATGACGCACCGCTGGTACTGATCTCGGCCGGAATCGGTTGCACACCAATGATCGGCATGCTCGAGCACCTCGCCGCGACCGACGACAAGCGCAACGTTTCGGTGCTACACGCGGACCGCTCCGCCGCACACCATGCACACCGCGCCGAACTCACCGAACTGGTGGAAAGACTGCCGTCCGGCGTTATGCACCGCTGGTACGAGGATCTGGGAGCGCGCGAGTCCTTCGCCAGAACCCAGCTGGGCCGAGTCGATCTCACCGACATCACCCTCGAACCTGGCACCCGCGCCTTCCTGTGCGGTCCGCTGCCGTTCATGCTCGCGATGAAGAAATCCCTGATCGCGCGTGACGTGCCTGCCGAGAACATCCACTACGAGGTGTTCGGCCCGGACAGTTGGTCCGGCGCGGCCGCGTAGACGCCCGAACCCGGGTTGTCGGCGACCTCACGTCGTCGACGACCCGGGTTCTGGGCGAGCGGGGCGAGAGTGTTCTAGCGTGAGGTGTGGCCCGACCGCAGTTGATTCTGACCCCGCTGTCTCCCGCGGCGATCTTCCTCGTGCTCACCATCGACGAGGGTGGAGAGAACACCACCCGAGAGCTGCTGGCCGACATCGACGGTCTGCGTAAGGCCGTCGGATTCCGGGTGCCCGGCTCGGGACTGGTGTGTGTGACCTCCGTCGGTTCGTCCGCGTGGGACCGATTGTTCGACGGCCCCCGGCCCGCCGAGCTGCACGCCTTCGTCGAACTGGACGGTGGTCGGCATCGAGCCCCGGCGACCGACGGTGATCTCCTGTTCCACATTCGCGCGGTATCGATGGACCTGTGCTTCGAGCTGGCCTCGAAGATCGTCGGACGGCTGCGCGGCGCGGCGACCGTCGTGGACGAGACGCACGGGTTCCGGTATTTCGAACAGCGTGACCTGCTCGGGTTCGTCGACGGCACCGAGAATCCCGAGGGCGTCGAGGCGGCCGAGGCTGTGCTGGTCGGCGACGAGGACCCTGCGTTCGTCGGCGGCAGCTACGTCATCGTGCAGAAGTACCTGCACGACTTGGACTCGTGGAACGCGATCTCCACCGAGGAGCAGGAGAGCGTCATCGGCCGCACCAAGCTCGACGACATCGAGCTGGACGACGACGTCAAGCCGTCGAATTCGCATGTCGCCCTGAACACCGTGACCGGCGACGACGGAGCCGGGCGCCAGATCGTGCGCGTCAACATGCCGTTCGGCAGCCTCGGCGCCGGCGAATTCGGCACCTACTTCATCGGGTACGCGGCCACGCCCTCGGTCACCGAGGAGATGCTGCGCAACATGTTCATCGGCAAACCCGAGGGCAACACCGACCGCATCCTTGACTTCTCCACGGCCGTCACCGGCGGTCTGTTCTTCACCCCCGCCGTCGAGTTCCTCGACGACCTCCCACCTGCGCCGGATGCCCGACACGTGGGTACCGAAGACACGAGCCCGTCCCTTGCCGCCGACGGATCGCTCGGAATTGGCAGTCTGAGAAGGAGTTCCACACGATGAACAACCTCTATCGCGGTCTCGCCCCCATCACTGACGCCGCCTGGACGTCGATCGAGGAGGAGGCGACCCGAACCTTCAAGCGGCACATCGCCGGACGCACCGTCGTCGACGTCTCGGGTCCGCACGGCGACGACTTCTCCGCGGTAGGGCTGGGGCGGACCACCGCAATCGATGCTCCAGCGGCCGGCGTGCAGGCGCGCCAACGTAGGGTGGCCCCGCTCGTGGAGTTGCGGGTGCCGTTCACGCTGTCACGCGAGGAGATCGACAACGTCGAGCGTGGCGCACAGGACGCCGACTGGGACGCCGTGAAGGAGGCCGCGAAGAGGATCGCATTCGCCGAGGACCGCACGATCTTCGAGGGCTACGCCGCCGCGGGTATCGAGGGAATTCGTGCGAGTTCGTCGAATCCGCCGCTGCGTCTGCCCGAGGACGTTCGCGACGTACCCGAGGCGATCAGCCAGGCCCTGTCCGGGCTCCGTCTGGCCGGCGTCGACGGACCGTACTCGGTGCTGCTGAGCGCCGAGGCGTACACACAGGTCAGTGAGACGTCCGACCACGGCTACCCGATCCGCGAGCACATCCGGCGTCTCGTCGACGGCGACATCATCTGGGCCCCTGCGATCGACGGGGCGTTCGTGCTGACTACTCGCGGCGGCGACTTCGACCTGCAGATCGGCCAGGATCTGTCGATCGGCTACCTGTCGCACGACGCCGAGAGCGTCGAACTGTATTTCCAGGAGTCGTTGACTTTCCTCTCCTACACCGGCGAGGCATCGGTTGCTCTGACTCGGTGACGGGAGTCGTGGCCCACGCCGCCCGTACTCCGCTCGCCGAACAACCGCCCGCCGGACCTTCAGCCCGTCTATCGTGCGACGACACGACCGGTTCAGCGCGTAGGCCCCCCGGCGGCTACACTCCCTAACTGCGGTTCGGCGAAACCGAGTTCGGTCCGCTCCGCCCTCGTAGCTCAGGGGATAGAGCACGGCTCTCCTAAAGCCGGTGTCGCAGGTTCGAATCCTGCCGGGGGCACATATCCCATAACATCCCACCTCTTGAGGACCGGCCTGACCAGCTGAAATCCAGATTGAGATCTGTCCCGATATGGCGAGCGATCGGGCCTTCTGGGACTCAAAGTGGAGAGTAATCGGAGAGTGACAGCTCCTCGACGCTCCACGACTTGGAAGCCCAGGCGTCCAGGTGGTAAATCGAGTTCGACCCGTCTGGGTGGTTGAGTCCGAGGCACTGTTATCCGCTTCCGGGCGCAACTTCTGCTCCTTGACGTTGGGGGTGAGAATTTCTCGTACCACCGCCGCCCTCGGCGCTGCCGTCGTATGCACCCCCAGGACGAAGGAGCAGCCCGACGCTGAGCGCTCTGCGACTGAACTGGAGTTCTCCGTTGCCGCAGCCGACCCCGAGGCGGCGCGCGCTCCGCTTCGTGACCACGAGAGCGACCCCAAGTAGCGACCACCTCAGACGGATTCGATCGCTCGGGACGCGCATCGACTGCGCGACTCGGAGACACCTGACATGATCAACGCCATGCCTGAACAGATCACAACTGGTTGGTATCCAGACCAGCGGTTCTGGGACGGGGCGAACTGGACATCCGCCACTCGCCCGCGTCCACCAGTCACCACGAAAGGTGCAGCGCCGCCGGCCACTGCTACCGAGGGCGCCCGGGCGGGGTTTGCGATGCTCCAGTGGGTCCTCGCGATCCTGGCGGGCATCAGCGTCATCGTCACGATCGTGATGTTCAGTATGGGAGTAGACGCCGGGTACAGGAACTGCGGAACGCTCATGAACTCCCAGTACGACAACCTTGAGTGTGCCAAGGCATTGAACGATAGAGCCGACCAGGCCGGTATCGCTGTCGTGGTGATGCTGGTTCTGATCGCGTTGACGATCGTCGCGACAGTTCAGCGACAAAAGCTATCGAAGTCGGAGCCGTAGCCAGCGGCGCCGAGACGACGAAACGCCCCCACCCAGCGAAGGGTGAGGGCGTTGGTCGTGTCTAGGTCAAACTCGAGAACAGATCGCCGGCCAGGGCACGAAGCTCGACCTCATCGCCATCGGTGATGAAAGCCGCTACTGTCTTCTTGGCTGAGGAGCTGCCTGCGTATATTCATACGAAGCTAATCTCCGGTCCGTCCTTGAAGATCCGGATCGCCACGTTTGTTGCTCGTGGTGTCGTCGGCATGAGTTCCTTGTGCACGTGAGGCTAGTCCGGGGCCGGGTGTGGCACGAGACTGGCCTCCAAGATCCTGGCGGTGCGGATATTGGTATTGGGGGAGGTGGCAGCGCCGGAGATCCTGATTTCGTCCCCGTCCCGAAGGCCTTCGAGCGTCCGCGTCATCACGGCGTCCCACCCGATGGCTCGGTGATCCTGACTTTCGTAGCCTGCGTCGTACTTGTAGTTGCCGCGCGAGTCGTAAACCCGTATGTAAAGCCGTCGCTCGGCCCACGAAATATGAATCGGAGTCGAGTTCCAGCTATGAGCAACCGCGAAAACTCCGGACCCGTTGCCGGAGACGGTGAACGAGGCAAGCTTCGTGAGAAGCCATCCGCCCGAGCTGGCATCGGAGTCCGCAACGAGGACACTGGACTGTTCCCCCCAGGACGCGGACCGAAGATACTTGTGGACCACATTCCACTTCGACCCGTCCCACAGATAGGCGGAGTCAATCCGTCGATCCCCGACATACAGGTGGTTGACGTACTCGCTCCCGAAATGCATAGGCATGGCGCTCAGTCCGGGATGCAGTAGAGGACGTTCGTCGACGGGCTCGACGGCAGCGAAGTAGTAAGCACGATCTTGTCGTCGACGTACCTTTTGGTCGCCGCGTGGCTGTTGTTGTTCGGGTCGGCGACTTTGACTCGCCCGTTGTTGTCGCGGTACATGATCGTGTTCGCGGTGTTCCCATCGGTGTAGGACACAGTCGTGTCCGAGCCTGTGTCACCAGTGGTGTAGACCTGGTTCGTATTGGACGTAGAGGCGACCTTGGTTCCGATCAAGCTCGTGAGCTCGCCGACAGTGTCGGCGTTATCGGTAAGAGCATCCGCCAGCTCGTAGACGGTGTCCAAAGCCTCTGGCGCCTGGCCGACCAGATCGGCAATCCCGAGATCCACGCGGGCATCCACCTGAGCCTCGGTGAGCCGGGTGTCGACCCGTTCGTCCACGTACTCCTTGGTGGTCGCGTGTCCGGTCGCGGTCGGAGCGCCCACCGACAAGGCACCGACATCGTCACGCTTCGCAAGCGCCCCAGCCGTGGCGTCCGGAGTCGCCGACCGCACTGCCGGGATCGTGGGCGCATCCGCGGTTCCGCTCAGGTCCCCGGCCAACTTGATCTTCCCGAGCGTGCTCGCCGTGGCTGCCGGGATAACTTCCGCCGCCTGTCGTGCCGACTCAGCCGCATCGTCCGCCGCCTGCTCTGCCGCCGCGCGCTCATCCGCCGCCACCTCCGACGACGCCTGCGCCGCGTCCGCGTGCGCTTGCGCCGCGTCCGCGTGCGCCTCCACCTCGGCGCGCACCACGGCGGCCCCCTCCTCGACCACGCTCTGCACCAGCGCCTCGGACGCCTGGGCACGATCCGCACTCGACGCGGCCTGGGAAGCCGATGCTGACGCGGCGTCGCGGGCAGCCTCCAGGGCGGCCTTGGCGTCCTGGGCGGTCGTGGCAGAGTTCGCCGCGTCGTCAGCCTTCGTGCTCGCCGCCGATGCGCTCGACGCTGCCGCTGTTGCGGAGTCTGCGGCAGCGGTCTGGGATGCTTCGGCTCCCGCCCTCGCGGTTTCCGCTCCAGCCTCGGCGGCGCTCGCAACCTGGCGGGCAGACTGCGCATCCGTCTTCGCGGTCTCCGCCTTCACCTTGGCGGTCTCGGCCGCG
Organism: Rhodococcus xishaensis; assembly: GCF_004011825.1. Taxonomy (GTDB): domain Bacteria; phylum Actinomycetota; class Actinomycetes; order Mycobacteriales; family Mycobacteriaceae; genus Prescottella; species Prescottella xishaensis. The sequence continues at coordinate 494,794 of NZ_RKLO01000003.1, forward strand.
CCGCGAGCTGACTCGGCCTGCGACGCACTCGACTCCGCCGCGGTCGCAGCCGCCCACGCCTTCGACACAAGCGGTTCCGGAAGCTCCGTAACCTGTTCTACAAGATCGATCACATCCACGGCATCGTCAGACTCGGGGATGTTCACATCTTGTCGGAATACCCAGGAGCCCAACTGAATCCGCAACTTCGCTGGCCCCGGCTCCAAGCCCGGCATGGACAGCACCCCGTCGACGATGTCGAAGCGGTGCTCGACCGGGGTCACCGTGCCGGTGCGATCCACCGACGGCCGGATCGCCGTCGATCTGACGGTCGCCGTTCCGTTGCCGCGCCGTCCGGCGATGTCGAAGAGATCACCGACAACATCAGTCATGTTGGCCTCCGTCTTTCTTGTACAAGCCGTGGTCGTCGAACGGGATCCATCGCAGTCTCGATACGAAAACCAGTGGTTCGGTCATAGCTGCAACTCATCTCGCAGCGTGTCGGGGATATCGGGCGTTCTCTCACCTGGGAGGAGACGGCCTGCCCAGGCCAGCAGGTCGCGAATGAAACCGATCGCTTCATCCAAGAGCGTTGTTTTGTGGGCGTTCTCAGCTTCGAGAACCTGAATACGTTGCTCGTGCTGGCCTAGTCGTTCGTTGAGCGGGCCGACGAGTGACGCCGCGGCTTCGGCGATGATCTGTGCGGCCTCGGCGTTCGATCGGCGACGATTCATCACCGCGTGCACGATCGTCGAGAATGCACCGCCGGTCAGCATGGCCAGCACGAGCTGCACCAGCGTCGACACACCTACCCCCGGCGAAGCAGGGAAGCCGTCTCACGGTCACCGACACCGCCCGACGCCAGCGAGGACAGCAACGATGCCAACGCCGCGGTGCCCACGACAGCGAGGGCGTTGCCCCAGTCCAGGTCTAAGACGGTGGTGCCGACAACGAGCAGCGCGGCGAACGCTTGAACGGCGGTTTTGATGGCGCGCTCAGCGGCGTCGCTCCAGAAGGTGATGGTCCACATGTCAGTTGCCCTCCTGGAAATTCTTGATCGCCGATACGGCGTCGACGAGCGTCAGGTTCTCGCCCTTGCCGTTTTTCCCGAGCTGCGGCCACGGGCCGAGCTGGTCAAGGATCAGGTCGAGCTTGCGGTCTATCTCGTGGTACTGCTCGGGGGTCACGGATTCTCCAAGAGTCGGGGCGGGAGCGGGCGCCGGTGCGGGCCCGTAGATCCCGAGGTGGTTGTTGTTCAACTTCGCGGCGAACTCGGCGACCCGGGGATCGCCTTCACGCCAGCCGATCTGGTAGTGCATCTCATCCGGCCTGTTCCAATCCCGGCCCCAGAAGATGGACCCCTCGAACAGCCGAAGGCCTTCGCGGACCTTCGCGATGCGGGCCGCGGGCATGGTCCGCAGACCCCACGGGTACCGCGGCGCGTTGATGTCGAGAGCGGTGCCGGACAGGTGATTTGAGGTACGCACATCGTTCGTCGCTGACCAGCCCCACACCGGAGATGACAGTAGCTCGACGTTGTGGTGGTACCACAACAGCCACGCGTTGAGGATCGTCGCAGCATCGCCGACCCGCACTGGTGCGGTGTTTGTGTACGGCAGCACGTTCGCGACCACACACATGTCGCGGTCGACCATGCGCCACCCGTTCTCGGAGTAGTCGTTACCGTAGGCGGTTCGGAAGCTCATTGTCCGGCCTCTCTAGCTCGTTGCATTCGCGATGCCGAGGTGGTTGATTTCCTGCACGGTGATGCCCCTGTCGCCTAAGGGTTGTGAACGGTTCAGGCGTCCGGTTCTGGTTCGAACTCTGCTTCTGGTTCTGGTTCGGGTTCGGCAGTGACGACCTCGTACGGCTGCCCGTGCTCGAATCCTCCCGCCGCCCAGAGCGCTCCTGCGGGATCTGCGATGCCGACCATGGACCCGGCCAGTCGATTCATCACCACTGCGGCTCCGGATGGGCGGGCGGGGACGATGATCGTCTCGGGGGCACCGAAACCGTTGGTGGTGAACACGGTTACGTAGTCGTGTGACCGGTTCTGTGTCCGGTCCCTCAGTGGCGCCGACAGCTTGTAGCACTGTGCCGGGCCCGCGAAGCCGGGCACTTCTACAACCACGAGCGTGGCAGTGGGCATAGTCGGAACTTCCTCTCAGTCGTGTAGGTATTCGATGATCGTGACTGCGCCACTGGCGCCTGCTGCGCCCGCGCCGTACACCGAACCGGTGCCCGCTCCGCCACCGCCGCCTCCACCGCCGCCGGCGGGGAATCCTCCTGCTTGCGGAGATTGTCGTGTCTTACCGCCGCCGCCTCCGGCTCCGGACTGGGATACTTCCCACCACACTGGGTGGCCGCTGCTCGCAAACCCCGACCGGCCTCCCGCGCCGGAGACGTTCGTGCCGCCCCCGCCGCCTCCGCCGCCACCGGCCATGACGTCGACGACGCCTGAGGAAGTGGCCACACCGGGATTCCCGACACCCTCCGAGGTGGCATCGCCGCCTGCTCCGCCGCGCATCACGGAGAACCCGCCGAGGCCGCCGCGGCCTGGCACAGCCACGTCGTCGAAGGCGAGCCCGCCGCCGCGACCACCCGCCGCGGTCACGAAGTCTCCGAAGGTGGACGGTCCACCGTCCTGGCCTCGGTACCAATACCCATCCTGTTCCGGGGGAGTTGGACTAGGGTCACCGCCGGCACCGACGGTGACCGGTACCGAATCCGGCAGCTGCGACGCCACCATTCGCGGACCGCGCACAGCCCCGCCGCCACCGCCGCCGGGGCCGCCTCGCTCCCAATCCCCACCACCACCGGAGGCTCCGCCACCACCGGCGCCGCGCACCACGACATCGATCGCATACAAGCGTGGGGGTTTGTACCAGGTGTCAGATGCGGTGAATACCACCAGGTTCGACCGGCCCATGGGTTAGGCCATCCTCTCGATGACAAACACCAGGCCGTTGGCCCCATTGCCACCGCGCACGTAGGAGCTGTGGGTGCCGCCACCGCCGCCCGCCCCGGCCGGGAATCCCCCGTGACCGCCGCGCGCCGAGTAGGTGCCGCCCCCTCCTCCGCCGCCACCGGTGGCGATGATTTTGTTCGGTTTCGCGCCGTCCCCGCCACCTCCGGCGCCGCCGGCGGAGATACCGCCGATACCGCCGGACTGGGGAACGTTGTTGCCCGGGTCGTCGGTCGCGCCGCCGCCGCCCCCGCCACCCCCGCCGTAGAGAGCATATGGGCTGGTCGAGTGGCCGCCCGGGAACGCGGGTCCCTCTCCGTACACCGCACCGTATCCGCCGACGCCGCCGGGGATCATGCCCGCCCCGGAATCACCGCCCGCGGGCAAGATGCTTGTGCTTCCGCCGATACCGCCGCCACCGCCGCCTGCGGTCAAGTAGTCCCCGAACACGGTGTCGCCGCCGCCGTGGCCGTGGTCTCCTGCGGACTGGCCGCCCTCGCCTCCCACACCTATTTCCACGCGGATCGGGTCGTACACACCATCGGCGTTCTTTTCGAGCAGCACGGCGGGGATCGTGGCGTGCACCTCACCGCCGCCACCGCCGCCACCACCGCCGACACGGCCGGGCCCAAGTGTGGCCCCCTTTCCCGCCCCGCCGCCTCCGCCCCCACCGATGAGGATCAGCTCGAGGGAGACCACCCCGGGCGAGGGGGTGAACTCGTTATTGCCCTCATACTTGGTGGCGTTGCCTTGCAGGATCATCTGGTCGATCAGCGCCTCCATATTCTCGACACGGCCGGAGTGGTCCCTGATGATCGACAGGTCTCCGACGTAGTCGCTGGAGACAAGGTTCTCGATGGCTGCGCGGATGTTCTCGAAGCCGCGCAGGATCCCGCCTTGCCCCATCAAGTTGTCCTGGGCACCGATGTATCCGTCCAACAGTTCGCGTTGTTTCGCGCGAACGTCGTCCTCGGTCATCGCCTGCCAGGCCGCGAAGCCGCCGGGGGCCAGCGCGTCGTCATGGGACCCGCCGTCGGGTGCGGTCACGATGCACCTCCTCGGCGTGCGAGCGCGGCCTTGATGCGCAGTTGGTCGCGGATGGCCGCACACCGACTTCCGGGGATGGACGACTGCGCCGACTTGGCGGGGACGCCCATCTCACGGCAGATGGCGAGTACCTCACTGCTGGTGTGACCGACCTTCTTCGCGAGGAAATGGACACGGATCTTCTCGGGCCACTTCGGTGGCTCGGTCACCGTCGCCGGTGCCGGTTCCCTAGGTGGCGTCGATTCTCCGTCGAGTTCGAGTGCCTGACGCCGCACCTCGTCCTGCATCACTTTCGACAGAGACTTGAGGTCGATCCCCTGTGCCTCGTTCGGGTCCGGCGGGTGGTCCTTCCACTCCCCTGCGGCGAACATCGGGGACAGGTCACCGGACCGCGGTGGGTGGTACCACGTCGTCCGTACCTCGACATTCGGCGGCCCGCCGTACTCGTACAAGCGCTTCGACAGGACCTTGAGGTATTCGACCGGAAACGGCATCGGCGCACCCTTGATGCCGGGGATGGCCATCAACGCCGGGAGCCACGCCTCTTCGGGGACGGTGATATCGCAGTTCTCCGAGGTGGGAAACTCCCCCTCACGTAGGGCCATGTGCAGGTTCTCCTTTGGGAGGTCAGAACACACCGAGGGCGTGGATGGACGCGAGCACGCCCTCGAGCTTCTCCATGGCGCGCTGGGCGGGGTCTTTCAGTGCGGAGCTGTCGCCGATGATCGGCATCCACTCGGCCGGGCTGTCGCGGTCCCACGCGAGCGTCAGCGATCTCACGCGGTCGACGTGCACCGTTCCAGTCCAATCACCGGGCGCCTGCGCACTGATGCGGTCGTCGAGGAAGAAGTGGCCAAGACCCTGGTCGCCAACGAGCCAAGGACTGGCGTCCGCGATCGAGAGTTCGTGCGTGAACCGGGGTCGTGTGGCCCAGAAGCCGGCCCGCAGCACCATGAGCGAGCTGAGCGTGTATGCGCGGTCTGCGCCGTCCTGGAAGGACTCGAAGTATCGGATCCACCCCGATTCCTGTGCTCGCCGGGCGCTCTTGGCCGAGACCCAGGCGCCGACGGTGTCCATGAACATCGGTGAGATGACCGCGTCGGCGACCCCGCCGAGCGGGGGTACGAGGGGGACCATCGCCGACAGGTCACCGACCATCTGGATCGTGGCGCGAATCGCCTCGTTCACCCCGGGCATCGAGTGTCCACCGCAGTTGACCTGGACGCCCTTGCCCTGGATACGAGTGAATCTCGCTGTCTGCACCCCGGTTTCCTCACCCTCCGGGAAGAAGACGTAGGGGGCGCGCTTGTCGGTGCTCTTCTTGCCGGGTACCGAATAGTCCGACGGCATGTCGGTGTCGTCGATCGGCGATTCGACCGTGTCGATGTGGTCGTGACCGTCGGGGCCACCGTCGGTGAAGTTCGCGATCGTCCGGGCCAGGCCGTCCCACAGGGTGCCCCCCTTCGCGGTACCCGTGTAGTAGCCCGACTTATCGACGATGTCGATGACCAGACAGCCGTTACGCAGGTTCGCGCCCTCCCACGGGGGGTCGTCGCCGTCGAGCCACCTGCGGCACACCACGGACAGTTCGGCGTCTTCGAGGATGGGTTTGGCGACGTCGTGCCAGTTCTGCCACCGGGAGGCGACAAACCCCCACAGAATCCCGTCCTCGAGATCGGACATGAAGCTGTGCGGGGCGACGACGACCGACCAGTTCGACATGTCCAGTCCCGAGGTCCACGACGCCGGATCGAGGGGATCGTCGGGCAGCGACCACAGGGACGTTTGCTCCCGCATGACCTGCAGGAACAAAGTCAGCAGCAGCGCCCACCGGGCACCGCCGGCAAGCATGAAGATCCGCGGAAACTGCAGCGCGGCAGGAAGGAACGGATTGGACCAGACCGTGTACCACTTGACGAACTCGTAGTCATGGAGAAACCGCACCACCAGCACGACCGTGCCGTCCTCGCGTTTCTCGACCGAGGCGTCCTCCATCAGTCCGGACCAGCGGGCGCCGTCCTTATCGACGGTGACGAGGACGGTGCGCTTCTCGCCGCGATCCATGCGTCCCTGCTCGTCCCAGATCCACCGTGCGGTGTAGTGGTCGAACGGGATCTCGAGCAGGCCCGAGCCGGTGTCGTTACTGACCCACTCGAACCGGCCTAGGTATTCGGCGGCGACCTCGCCCTGCCAGTTCCCTTCGCCGTCCCACAGACGAGTCAGGGGCGGCTCGAGGCGGCGCAGGGCCTCGCGTTTCTCGTGTTCGCGGGTCTCCTGCCAGATGGCCTCGCACCGTTCGAGGAGGGTGTCACCCTCGAGGACGGGTGTCGTCATGCGTTTACTCCAATCCCCATGGCCGCGACCACCGTCGCGGTTGACGAAGCAGGACACCGGCACCGGGTGCCGCGTTGGTGACGTAGACGGGTACCTCGGTGGGCGGCGTGTACGGCGGCACCTTGTACAGCAGTCGTCTACCGTTGGTGCGGCCCACCATGTTCGTGTCCGCGAACGCACGAACAGGAAGTTTCATCCGGTCCACCTCGACCGTGGCACCGCCGCCGTCTTCCGGGACGAGTGCGGGCAGGGTGTAGATGCGTTCGGAATCATCGCGGCCGGTAGCGAAATCGACGCCGGGAACACGCGCGTACTCCGGACCGGTCCAAGAGAAATCCGGAAGACCGAAGACGGCGCCCGCGGGACCGTTGACAACCCAGGTGTGCATCATCGGCTGATCGGTGGGATTCGAAATCCACACCTTGCCCTCACCCGAAGTGCCCGAGGTCAACTCCCAATGCGACGGGAACTGTTCATTGCCGAGAAAGTCGTCCTCGAACCACATCGGGTCGAGTGCGACCGTGGACATCGGGATGAGCCCGTTGCCTTCAGAGATCGGGTCGAATTCCGGTTGGAATCCGATGGATTCGCCGAGGATCAGCCGCAGGCTCCGTGACCCGGACAGCTCCGTCGTGATCTGCATCTTCGCCAGCTCGGCGGCCGCATTCCATGGGTCGCGTTGGTAGCTGAACGCTTTGCGGATCGCCGAGTCCCGAACCTCCCACGGGCTGGTCTTCTCCCCGAACACGTGCAACCCGAACTGCACACTGCGCACCGGGTGTTTCGTGCCCTGCAGGCTCCCTCCGATCTGGAACGCACCCTCTTTGATAATCACCTTCGTCGGCGCGTCGTAGAAGCCCTGCATGTCGGTGCCGAGCAGGACACCCTCCTCGCCCTGCCCTTCACCAGAAATGCAGAAGTAGCTGCCGTCGGCCCCGAAGATCTCGACCTTCGCGCCATTGGTGTCCGCCACTGTCAGAACCTCGATCCCGCACCGAGTGCATTCAGGTTGTTGATCTGGCGCACGCGGCGCTCGTTCTCTTCGACGTCCCGGGTGTGGAACACGTAGGTGGCACTCGGGCGTGAGGCGAGCCGGCGAACCTCTTCGGCGAGCTCGTCGAAGGCTGGCCAGGCCGAGGCGCCACCGGGGCCTGAACCGCTGCCGGCCATCACCCGCCGGTAGTCCGCCTCTTTAGCTGCCGCCCAGACCTGTTCGACGTCACCAAAGGGGTGCTGTGCCGCCATCCCAGGCTGGAAGGGGCTGCCCGGCGTGGCCGGCTTCTGCTGCTGCTCCTGCATGTACCGGGCCAGACTGGCACCGCTGGTGATGGCGGCGCCGACCGCGCCGAGCCCCGAGTCCAGCCCGATGACACCGAGGGTGTCATCGAGGTAGCCGGTGACGAACGACTTCGCCACGTTTCCCACGAGGTCCACCGGATCAGCCGCCGTGAACATCGAGTCGGACGAACCCTTACCCCTCGGCTCGGTCAGGTTGTTGTGAGCGATCTGCAGCGCATCGTCGGCATCGTCTCGATCGAGCTGGGTCGACTCGGGATCTGCATACACCTCGTTGCGGCGCAGGTTCGCCCTCTCTACCGCACGTTCGAGCTTGCGCTGATCGAGTTCCTCTTCGGTGTAACTCATTGTGAGACTGGGGGCCTGCGGCGCCGGACTCTCTGGCTTGCTCTTGTCGAACTTTGCCTGGGACTCGGTGAGATCCCTCTTCGCTTGCCCCTGGGGCATCGCGTTCGCGGCAGAGGCAGACCCTGAGCAATCGCATGACCGGTCGCCATCGCAGCAGAACGGGCATTCCCGGTCCGATTCCGCACCCGGGAACGACTGGGTGCGGTTGACCCGGCCGCCCTCGGCGTAGCCCGGAAGCTTCGGGAACGTGCCCGCGTTGATCGCGGCGAGCTCCCGGTCGTAGCGCTCCGAGGAGCCGCGATTGATGATCCACTCCCCGGCATCGACGCGGGCGATGGGCATGCCGCTCGCGGCGACACCCAGGATGCCGTCGACGGTGGCCGTCCCCGGCCCGGTCGTCGGCAACCTGCCGCCCGCGGCCTTGCCGCCGGGTACATACCCCCTGCCGTCCCTCCCGACGGTGCTCCCGCTGGATCGGCTGTCGCCGGAGCCGTTCGTGTCGCCGGAGCCGTTCGTGTCGCCGGTAACCACGACCTTGACTTCCGCGGTCCTCTGTTCGGCAGCCTTGTCAAGCTTCTCGCTGAGCAGCTCGGCATCGCCGAGGGCATCCTGGATGGCAACCTTGACGTCAGGGTGGACCTTGGCTTCGTCGATCTCCTGCAGCTCCTTGAGGCTGACCTCCGTGCCTTCTTTCAGCTTGTTAAGGATCAGTTCGATCTCCGGGGTGATCTTGGATTCGTCGATGCTCTTGAGTGCGTCGATGGCTTCCTGGTTCGTCAGCCGAAACTTGGTGTCGTCCGCCGAGATCTCCGGTGTCGCGTCCTGGAGGTCGAGTTCTGTGATCCGGGCCAGCACGGCATCCATGCTGGCCATCGACAGGCTGTTGTCGGCAGTGATCTTCACATCCTTGCTGTCGGGGATGTCTTCCACCTCGAAGCCGACTGCGCGGAGCATGTTCTCGGCCTGCTCGTCGATGGCGAGGACCTCGATCTCTTTCTTTCCAGGCTGGGAATCGAACGCGTTCTTTACCGCGACCAGATCCTGGGCCACCTTGTCGCCGCCTTCGAGCGCGACATGGAGCTTGATCGCCTCTTTGTCGAACCCGAGCCCGGTAGCCCACTCGCGGACCTGACCTGTATCGACGCCGTACGTAAGGGCTCGTGCCGCGAATGCTTCCTCGTTCTTCGCGAACAGCCGGTCAATGTCCTCGCCCTTGAGGGCCGCGGTAACCATCGCCTCACGTAGAGCGAGGAGGTCCTCCTGCAACCTGCGACCGTTCTCGAGGTCCAGGTTGAGGGCGTTGTTGTCACCTACGACCAGCGAGTTCGGGCCCTCCGTGCCGTAACCCAGAGACTGGTTGATCGGGTTCTCCTCTGTGGGGACCTCGGACAGCTCGTCGATCTTCTCCTCGTAGTCGGCCACCGCCTCGGCGAGCGAGACGTCGCGGCCGGCGATCGTGTCGAGCACGGTCAGCAGGGCCGAAGCCTTCGACTCCGCGTTGGAAGAGGAGTCGGCCAGGGTTTCGATGGACTCGACGATGTCAAAGATGCCGGGCGTCAGGTTCTTCGCCGACTCCCGCATCCGATCGAATTCTTCACGCTGCTCCCTGGCGAAGGCGATGGCGTCTTCCCCGCCCTCGGGGGCGGTTTCCAGAGTTTCCAGGAACTTGGCGAACTCGGCGTCCGAACCGGCCACAGCCTCGGCGAGCACCTCGGAGTCGACCTTGAGATGCTCGAGCGCCGTCGAGGTGCGCTCGGCCGCCTCGCCCATCTCGCGCGCGTTCCGGACCTCCTCTTTGTCCCAGCGGAAAGCCCACTGCTCGTCCCACCATGAGGGGGCGTTCTCGGCGGTCGATTTCAGGCCGTTGAGAGCCACGTCGAGGGCGGCGACCTGGGCGGTCATCACGTCGCCGTCGATCTGGCCCCCGGATTCCTGGAAGGCAGCACCGACATCACGTTGCGCGGCAGCGAATTCGAGAGCCGTCTTTCGCGCGGCCTCCTCGGCCTCCTTGACGGAGTTAGCGGCACCTATGATGCTGGTCACCGCAACCGCGGCGGCTGCGATGCCGATCATCCAGGGCCCGCCGAGCGCGGTCAGTAGACCACCGGCTGCGAGCTTCATCCCGGAGATGCCTGCGGCGGCCGTGCCACCGGCGACCGCGCCGAAGTTGGCCGCGCTCGAGGTGGCGTTCCGCAGGGGCGCAACAAGGCCACTGGATGTGGTGGCGAGGCTCCGCTGGTTGGCGGCAAAGGCCTTCATCCGATCGGACGTGGTGCGGAAGGCCGAGCCCATTTGACCGATCGCCGGTGAGCGCGCCTCGAGCACGGCGACAGAGGCCCCGAGTCGGGAGATCGACTGACCACTCGCGGCAGCCAGGGTCGACTGAACGGCCATCTGTTGGCCGAGCCGCTGAAATGCCCCGCCGGCACTGGAGATCGATGTAGTGAGCGCGGAACTGAATCCGGTCACCCGGAGGGCGACCAGTGCGGCGGTCGCGATCTGGACCGGGGCGGGTAGATCCTGGAAGAGGTCGACGACCTCACTCACACCGGAGATTACCTCCGCAGCACCGCGGGCGAAGAACTCGAGCGGGCCGTCGACGAGTTGGTAGATCTCGAGCCCGAGAGTTTCGGCGGAGTTGGAGACCGCTTCCATGGCGCCCGGCAGACCCTGCCACCTGGCGGCTGCCACCTCGGCAGCGGTGCCTTCCTTGTCGATTGCGGTCGACATGGCGTCAAACCCGGATAGGGCTTGCTCGGCAGCCAACTCGGCCAGGAGCATGGCCTCGGAGCCGAACAAGGTCGCCGCGGCGGCCTGATACATCTCCGGAGACATTCTCTTGGAAGCTGTCTCGAGCTGCGCGAACAGCGAGGGCAGGCCGACGAATTTCTCTTCGGCGTCGTAGACCGTCAGACCGAGTTCTTCGATCGCCGCCTTGGCCGGCTTGCCCTGGTCGGCGAGCGCGAGCAGGGCGCTCTCGAGCAGGGCTCCGGAGTCGGAACCGACGATGCCCGCGTTGGCGAACATGGCCAACGCCGTGGTGGTGTCGGCGACGTCCACGCCGAACTGGTTCGCTACGGTACCTACCTGCTGAAGCGCTTCTGCCACATCAGGAATCGAAGCCGAGCTGGAGTTCGCCGCGCTAGCAAGGATGTCGGACACCTCTGCGGCGTTCCCAGCATCCAGGCCAAACGCCTGCAGTGCGGCGGACTGGTACTGCGCGGCGTCGGCGGCATCGATCTGAGCGGCCGTGGCCAGCTGCAGCGTCCCCTTGGCAGCGGACATCGCCTCGTCGACCGTGAACCCCGCCTTGACCAGGGCGGTCATGGCGTCGGCCGCCCCCTTGGCGGACACTCCAGGCAGCTGGATGTCCTTGCCGAGTTCCTTGCTCAGCTTGGAAGCCCGGGCCAACTCCTCGGCCGTCGCGCCGGAGACGGCCTGCATCGAGTTCATGCTGTTGGTGAACTCGTTGCCGATATCGATTACGGCCTTCGCGCCGGCGGCGACGCTGAATTCGACACCGAAGGCGTCACCTAGCTGCGCGGCCTTGTCCACGGCACCGCGCAGGCCGCCTTCCATCGTCGACAAGAAGCGGCGAGTGTCGGGGACGACCTCGATGTCAATCTGGCCACCGGCCATCAGGGCCTCCAAGGTGTGTGTGCCGCAAGGAGCGGTGAGGGCGTGCGGTCGGACGGTCGGTCTCGGTTCGGGCGAACGACCGATCAGTCCCGGCCGAGAAGTGCGGCGAGCTTGCGCGAGGGGCTCAGCCCCGCCTGCAGTGAGGGTGGGGTGGAATGCTTGGCGACATCGGCGAGGTACTTCTCGACCAGCTTCGCGTGCGTCTGGGGCGGACGGAGCGCAACGGGTGCGAGCAGTGGGTGGGGCGGCGGCTTGCGGCCGGACGCCTTCCACCGTGCCCGCGCGGCCTTGACCTCGGGGTCGTCCGGGTCCGTAGTCCACTGCCGGTACTCGGAGCCGAGCCAGTAGTCGTCACGATCGACCAGCATGGCCAGGTTCTCGGCACCCCGAACATCGCGTGCGTCGTACTCGACTACCCCTGCGGCGAGCTGCGCCACATCGCGCCAGGGAAGTTCCCGTAGCGCGACGCGCAAGTCCAGCTGGTAGTACCGGCGGAAGCCGGTCAGGGCTGCGCCCCAGCCATCCCGGTGTAGGAGGCAGGCAAGGGCGCGACAATTTCCCCCTCGGTGAGACCGCTCATTTCGAACACCTTGTTGAGCAGCGCAGAGCAGTGGGTGACCGAGAGTTCGGCCAAGGCCTGCAACAACTCCGAAGCGACTTCACCGACGATGATCTCGAGAGCGGCGTCCAACCGGGTCGCAGCGACGTGCGCCATGAAGCGGACCGCCTCCTCGCCGGTGAACGAGCGCCGGATATCGACGTCGATCCCGCGGAAGGTCGCCTGGATCGGCTCGAGACTCTCGGTATCGAGCACGGACAGTAGGTCGAATCGGTTGGCCTCGGCCTCGGGGGTGGCGGCCGGACCCCCCGCAGGCGCATCCGGGGCCGGATGAGCCGTGCGGGAGGCGGCCTTTCGCGGGGCGGCCTTCTTCGCCGCCGTCTTTCGGGTGCCTGGCATGTGGTGCTACTCCGTTCGTATGCGGATCGGGTTAGTTGGCGAGGGGGTCGAAGCTGGTCAGCGGGATGACCTTGTCGAGGGCGAGGAGTTCGAACTCGAAGCCGTCGAGAGATTCCCCGCCGAAAACACGCGGCGGCGGGGTCGTCAGGGTGACCCTGCTGCAGTAGAAGCCTGCGGAGCCCTCGTCGTCACGGAGGATGAACATCGCTGCGAAGTCCTCGTCGTCGCCCGGGTTCCACTGGAAGACGCCGGTGGCCGTTTCGGCGATGTCACCGCCCTGCAGGGCGGTCAGCACGGTGGCCTTCGAGTAGTCAGTGGCGCGCAGCTTGATCCGCTCCTCGAGGGTGCCCTTGACCGCCTTGTACGGGGCCGCACGCCGGTTCCACACCGGCAATGTCTTCAGATCACGGCTGGGGTTGACCTCGAATCCGGCCTCGATGCCGCCGAACGCATCCCAGGCGACCACAGGATCGGAGCCGGTTACCGGTGCGATGGCGAAAGGGTCCTCGGGCATCGCCGTGCCGGCCGCCGCGCGGTAGACGTCGCCGTCGAGCCAGACGTAGGCCTTGTTGGGATCTGCGTGAGTGCTCACAATTAGTTCCTCCTGATCTGGGCTCACGAAAGTAGTGAGCGCATGGGGAGCCCCACCCCGGGCACGCCAGGCAGGCACCCGGGGTGGGACATTCTGGGGCGCGCTGCTCCTATTGGCGGGGGGCGCGCATCTTCAACTCCACGCGAGCGACCGCGCGGAACAAGGGGAAGTCAATACCGCGCTGGGTGTCGACCATCGTGATCGGCCCGTCCACCCACCGGCCCGACCAAGCCGACCCGCGGAACTCGATCGCTCGGGCGCGGCCGACGAGTTGACCCGCCATCGCCGCGATATCCCAGGCGAGTTCTTCCGGATCGGTTGTGCCGCCCAGGATCTCGATCTTCGGTGCCCAGGCGTTGATCTGGACGAGGGGTTTACGGAGCATCGGATCGACACCGACATTGCCGGGAGCCGCGAGGGTCACGTAAGGCCCGCTGATCGGGTCCGGCACGTTCCGCGTCGAGATCGATGTGCCGGGAACCAGATCGGTGAACTCCGGTCTCGACAGCAGGAACTGCCGAACAGCGCCCGGCGCGAACGGGATCGACGTTGTCATCGACGAAGTCATCCGCTATCTCCTGCCTTTCGATCGCCGCCCGTCGTAGCGACCGTACTGACGCGCAGCGTCGGTCAGGGCCGCGTGGGCTGATGTCTCGCTGGTGCCGAATTCGTTGACCATTGCGTCCGGGTCGCCGTCGACGACGAACACCCGATCATGGTCCACTTCGACCGCGATCCCGTCCCGGTCGTCACCCGCGTGGACGAGGGCCGCGGCGCGCGCGCCCTCGGCGATCTGCTCGGCGATCTCCCGTCGCGCCTTGGCGGAGGCACGGCGGGCTTCACGGGCAGCGATGTCACGGAAGACCCGTGCCCGTGCCGGCACGGTCAGTCCTTCAGGGTGGCGGTCTTCGCACGGGCGATGCCACCACCCGCCGGGACCGCCCTGCCTGCCGTGGGCTTGTCCTGCTTGTGGTTCTGGTAGGCGCGGGATCCGCGTGCAGCCCAATGGTTGCGCCCGCCTTCGGTGTACTCGACGCCATCGTTGTCGTGGCCGGCTTTCCTAGCCATGTTGGTTACTCCTTCATGTCGGAAACCATCCGCACGTTTGCGGCGATATAGGCGGGACGACGAGAGCCACTGGCCATGCGCCGCTGCCTGGGTCGGCCCTGGATCCGGTAGATCGCCCCGTCGGCGTCCCGGAAAGCATCCTTCGATGTGGGCAACGGTTCGATGCCGGGATCGAGCAGCAGTACGTAGGAGCTGACGACGTGACCCGCGGTGAACTCGGTGTTGCCGACAGCCGAAGCCGGTGACAGTTGACGCTGCTGCAGCAGTCCCGTCCACGGAACCTCCGTCGGAGGGGAGGGAAACAAGTTGCCGGTCGACGGGTCTTGCACCGTTTCGTTCTCGACCAGCAGCGTCCACGCCTCTGGAAGCGGCTTCATCATCCGATCCTGATCGTGAACGCGTCCGACGAGGCCACATCTGTGCGATCGATCAACTCGTCGATCTCGTCGTCGGTGAAGTAGACCAGGGACGGGCTCGCCGCGGCCTCATAGTCCGTCGAGACCTCCGGATACTGCTGCCGCCGTACCCTGATCCCGGTCCGGAACGTATCCAAGGCGCGAATGACCGCGAACGCGGCCGTCCCGACCACCAGTTCCTTCGACAACTCCTGCGAGTCCACGCGCTCGTCCAGACGCGGCACCTTGTTGCGCAGTTTCGCTTGCGCGATGCCGATGAACCGCTGGATCTGGTCGGTCTCCGCGACGCTGTAGGTCTCCCCGGAGATCGCTTCGATGTCGTCGATCTCGACAAGCGGCAACAGTGCGCTCATTCCTGGTCTCCCTTCAGATCGACGCCTTCGCGAAGCTCCTCGGCCGCAGACGAGAGCATCGGATCTACAGACTCTTGCTCGAAGTACCTACGCTCACGGTCCTTTCGAGCTTCGTCCCAGCCGAGCTCATCCCACGAGCCCTCTCGAGAGAGGACCGGGGTGTTGCCGTTGAGTTTGACGATCGCGTCGGCCTCCTCGGCCTTCGTCGGGGTCGCCGGGTCGCGCCACTCGAACGCGATGGCCTTGCCGGCCTCCGGCCACTGCCCGGTCCGCACCCGCTCATACAGGGCGAGCACCCAGCCGAGCCCGACCCCGACCTCGTCGTTCTTCTCTTCGGCGTTCTCGATCAGCCGTGACTCGTCCGCGCGGATCGCACCCTCGGCGGCCGGGTTCGCGGTGTTCTGGCCGAAGTAGCGGAACGGCAGCCCGGTCACCGACGAGGCGAGCGTCGCATAGTGGTTCGTGGTGTCGTGGAAGTTCTTCAGATCCGAGGGGGTGAACTGGCCGACCTTCACCTTGTCCGGTGAGGCCTGGTTCGCCCAGATCGCTGTGTAGTAGGACTGCCACACGGGGATCGGGCTGCCGTCCTTGTCGACGAAGTCACCCCGGGACATGCCCAGAACCCACTTCTGTGGCACCGAATGGGTTTCCAGCGCAACCTGTAGGTTCGTCAGCGCGCGGGCGGCCGCATCCGTCAGCGGAATCAGGTCCTTGAGTTCGGACACGCCATCCCATCGGGCGAGGCGGCGACGGTTCAGGAACAGCACAACCGGAACCCGACCGAGACCGTGCTCGTCGACGCCGTTGTCTCCCCCGACTGTGTCGACCTCCCAGCCCTTGCGTCCCGCGACGACCTGAACAGTCTTGTCCGGCAAAAAAAGTGTGCCGACTCGGGTCCCGTCCTCGGTGTGGTACTGCCGGAACGCGGCATCCATCCGCCGACGGCGCTGGTCGATCAGACACGACATCTGGGTGGGCGATTCCACCGACATCAGCGGATGCTCATCGTCGTCCTCGTTGGCCCCCACGGTCATGAAGCAACGCCCGTACACCATCTTCTCGGTGTTCAGCAGCCGGATCTCCGAGGTGAGGTTGTTCGCATCGAACCCCTCCTGCAGCGCCGCGGCAGCCTCGAGTGCCTTCTTCTTCGACGACTGTCCGCGCATGATGATCGATTTCGGCTTCTGCCGCCGTGCCACCTCGGTGACGTAGGTGCGGGGCCAGTTCACCACCGTCTCGAATACTTGCAACTCGGGCGGGACCGCGATGCCGATGTGCTCGAGCCGCTGATCGCCCTCGAAATAGGCGTCGTTCAGCTTGTCGAGTGGGGCGCTCCGGCGCAGCTTCGCGCTCATCTGGGCGATCATGTCCCGCTCGTCGTCGGACAGGGCGGAACGCAACAGTGGAGCAGTCAACAGGTGCCCCTCCTTTTCAGAAGCAGAACATGCGGGTGTCGGAGTCTTCGATCCAGCCGGACTCTCGGGCGTCGGCAGCGGCCTCGTGGGCGAGGATCGATGCCATCGCCGGGTCGATCTTCTGGTGATCGGCCGGCTTGCCGAGGATGTACTTCTGTCCCGGCTTGGCGACCTTCCGGCAGTTCGCCATTGCCGTTGCGGTCAGCGGGCAGCCGTCCTGGCTGATGCGGCCCGTCGCCAGGTCCATCTCGAATCGTCTGATCGCGTCGTACATCGATCCGATCCGGTTCGTGGGCCACTCGAGCACGTGCTCGTCGCCGTGCCTGAGCGACCAGTCGCCGATTTCCGAGTACCAGTCTTGCGGATCGCAGTACATGCGAGCGACAGCGAACGTCGAGAAGAGCTCGTCGACGGCCGCGTCTACCTCCCCACGCGGGATCTGGCCACCCCACTCGGCAGGGTTCCAGATCGTCGGCCGTCGATCCGGCCCGTAGCGGGGCGTGAACTGTTGCCCGTCCAGGGTTTCGGCACGAATCACGGTCCAGTCGTTGTTCTCCGACCCGTCGAACCCGAGGCAAACTCTGGTGCCCGGGTCGGGGCTAGGAAGCCAGATCGGCGGCATAGCGGTCCTCCCACAACCCATCCCGCAGCCACGAACCTCGCCCGTAGACCAGGCGGTTTCCGAAGAAGCGTTCGGCCTGCGCGGGATCGGTCTCGTTCAGCTCCGTCGCCTCGGCCTCGATCGAATCGAGGTTCACCCAAGGGGATCCGTCGTAGACGTACTCGAGGATCTTGCGCCGGTCTCGCTTGCTGCCCCACGACAGGCCCTTCGGGGGAATCCGAAAGAACTTGAAGATGTCCGGGGCTTGCGACTCCCAGGTCCGCTGTGCAGTCGAGTTCTCGGAAGGGTCCCACGCATTCGTGGTTTCGATCGTGCGTCCATTCATACCTGCGGCACCGCGGCGCTGCGTTTCGGCGACAGCCACCATCTTGTTCCCTTTGGTGTACAGCCCCGACTCGTCCTGCAACGCCCACGAGATCGGGTTACCGAGACGGCCTCGCGCACTCGAGGTGACGGCGTCGATCCGATCGAAATCGTCACCACCGGTTTCGCCGGCGACGCGAATGAACCCCTCGCGAGGGAACAACAGATCCGACAGCGGACCGAGCTTGATCATCGCCGTCAGCGGCCGGTACACGTTGCCGACCTGGTCCTCGTTGTTCGCCGTCAACTGGATCACCGGCGACGCATGACGCATCCCCATGGGCTCACCCGGCTGATACTCGTATTCCCAACCGCAGCCGCAACTCCAGTCCGAGCACGCGTACCCGTCACCAGAGTCGGCCCAACCGTAGAACTGCGAGGGCCCCACCGCCTCTAGGCAGGCCATCGACGCAGCCCACGGGCCTTTGCCCGTCTTCTGCGGAGCCACGATCTGCGCTCGCCGATACACGAACGCCTGGTTGAACAATGGCTCCGGGGAACCGGACTCGCCGATCTGCCACCGCACACCTGGGCGGACTTGGTAGTACTTAGCGGCACACCAGAACTGCCAGTCCGACCACACGAACTCCGCGCCGCGCCGGTAGCCGTCGGGGATACGGCAATGCTGCCGAACCCAGGCGTCACCGATGTCTCCGAGGGTGGGAAAATCGACAACGAACCCATCAGCTGCCGCCATCGGACACCGCCCGAAGCCTACGTGCCGGAGCCGACTTCGAAGGCTGCACCGGCTTCTCCGCGCGCTTCGACGTGACCTCGTCGGCTGCGATCTGCCAACCGTTCTCCCGCAGACCAGCCGGGGTCAGACCGATCTGGTCAGCGAGGCGATGCAGCGCGGTGACATCGGCAGCTGTCGCCTCAGGGATCTCGGCGAGTACCTTCCGCCGCACCCACATCGCGATCGTCTCCCACCGCCACGGCTCCCTGATCCACTGCGCGGCCTGCGGGTACGTCCACACCTTCCGCCACACAGCGCGCTCCCGGGTCGAGCCCTTCGGGAACGGCCACGCCGGTGGCTTCCCGGCGTACCCCTCGCTTGGCAGATCGGTGAAACTCAGCCCCCGCAGATCCGATCGGCCCGAGTTCGGGTCAGCCTGCGGACCGGAACGATTGCGCGAACCTCCACGCGCCATTTCCATCACTCCTCGAACAGCGTTACGCCACCGCAGACAGGCCCTCGGCAATGCGCCGGCAGCGTGGATCTTCGGAGGTTCTGAACCCTCCGCGCGGTCTTCCGCCCTCCCCGAACTGCGGGAGTCAGAATCGGTCGGCCTGACGGGAGTTGCACGGCCGACAGACCACAGTGAGCGGACCACGCGGGTCGCCTCCGCGAGCGATCGGTACCACGTGGTTAGCGGTCAAGTCCGCGGCGGCGTGAGGTGGCCGGCCGACGCCTGGGCACCAGTTGCCGTGCTGGGCGACATGGTCACGGACGGCACGTGCCCGGCGTTGCCGTTCTTGCCAGTCGCGGGTGGTCTTGGTAGGGGTAGTGGCGTGTTGGTGTCTGTCGTGTTCGCGTCTGTGGTCTCCGCACAGGGAGTCGCCCTGGATGGCTGGGCATCCGGGTATCCGGCAGACGCGCTTGCCTGAGCGCGGCATCAATCTTCCCTGGCTCTGCGCATCCAAGTCCGGGGCTTGGCTTCCTGCCTGTCGGTGTCTGCTGGCTGCGCGCAGTGGATGTGGAGTTCGCCGATGTGGAAGGGCGCAGCTAAGTCGCTGCCGGGCTGGTTGCCCAAGATTGCGCTACCGATGCGGATGAGGACGTGACCGGTAATGCCGGTGATCGCGTCGACGGGATTCACGGCGCCTCCTCGGCGGTCGGTTGTTGCGGGCGATGTGGCTTCGATCAACGGCCGATACTCGGGTTCGCATTCGACACCGAATGCGCGAAAGCCCTCGAGTGTGCAGCCTCACTTGTGCCGGAACCAGGTCGATACCTGACAGGGTCTACCGACTACGGTATGCGCATGATGAAACGTGTTGTAGTTCTTGTGGCAGCAGGCGTGGTTGCCACCGCGTGCGGGAGCCCGTCCACCGAAGACTCAGCGACTGTCGCGGCATCCTCGTCGACCAGCCCCACCTCGACAGTCGCAGCACCGACAACGACGGTCAGCCCCGAAGAAGCGTTGTACTCGGAGTACTCCAGCGCACTTACTGAGGCCGGAATCGACTTCCTGCCTGGTTCCGGTCCAGGCGGGGATATGTACGGAGACACGCTCACGTGCGATCAGCTGCGCTCCGGGGAACTGGACGCATACGACCTCGCAACCAGATTTGGGGTCCTCAAACAGACCGAAAGCGGTCGCCACATCACCACTATGGTCCCAATCCTGTGTCCAGATCAGCAGCCGATCGTGGACCAGGCCATGGCCGGTGACGTTCAGCAAACGACGTTCCGCGGCGGAAAGCACCTCATCGGCAACGGACTGGAGATCTCGCCGTTGGGGGGCTATTACCTGTCGCCTGGCACCTACCAAACGGAAAAGCCTGTCTCAGACTGCTACTGGGAGCGCTCCGACGCCAACGGTAACATCATCGACAACAACTTCGTCACCCTCGCGCCGTCAGTGACGGTCACGATCGCACCAACCGACAGCGGATTCACCTCAGATGGCTGTGGCACTTGGAAGTTGGTCGAGTAAGAACACGTACTGTTGGCTTGGCTCCGCCCCACGGCACGCTCGCCAGGCCAATGGGTTGTGTTGCCTTGGGACGGAAGTCGGGCGCCCGCCGATGGGGGGAGGTGTCGGCGGGCGCTGTCCCCTGGGCGCTGGCGTGCTGCTCACAGGGGCCGGGACGGGCCGCGATGGCGGCAGGCCGCGCGCACTTAGGGGCTGCAGCGGGCTGGGATGTCCCGGAAGAACAAGGATGGTCCGGATACAGCAAAGGCGCGATGTTGTGGATACAACTCTCGCGCCTGCTGGGCGTCAGCCTACCACATACTGCTCCCGTCCCAGGTCGTGACGAAGCGGTGTGCCGTTGGCGTCCAAGATATCCCCGAACCTATAGAGCCAGTCGCCGTTGTTGTTCTTGCGGATCCGACCCTTCCTTGTTTCGCCGAGATAGGCGACGCGCCGTTTCGACAGCGGGATTCCCGCATCCGATGCGGTTCGGGCACACTGCGCCGAAGTTAGCTCGAGGGCTTCAAGTTCCGGGATGAGATTGGGGTCGATGTGGCGGACCGATCTGTCGTTGGTGAAATCGCAAGCTCTTCTACATTCGCGCATGGCGTACTCGATTTCATCGTGAGCCTCCTCGCATCCCTCGGTCATGGCGAGGCTGGTGACGTGATCGGCCAGCCACCGCGCAACACCTGTCGTGGCAGCCGACCCGGTGTACACCTGCGCTCGTGACTCGCACGCGTGCCGTGCCCATGCTGTGAGGGTCGAGTTCAGCAGTTCGTGTGCTTCTGATGCTGCGAGATTCATCGGGAGCGGTTGTACGTCGCTGTGGGTGCCGATCCGGGCTCCACAGCGAGCGGTCTTGTCTTGACGAGTGAGGGTGATCGCCAGATCCTCTACGAGCGATGGGATCTCGCGCAACAGGGATGTCAGCGCCTGCATGTCAGCGCGGGTGATGAAGAACTGGTTGCTCATCGGATCCTCCGGTGGCAGGAGTTGTGGCCGTGGTTATCGGTGGTTGTCGGTGTCGACAGGGTCGCCGTGCCCGGCGGCGCGGAGTAGGTCGGTGAATGCGCTCAGCTCCATGACTGCGAGCCGGATCGGAGGCCTACCCCCGCTCCCCCGGACTTTGTGGGTCAGGAAGGCGATCAAGGCTCCCGAGTGGGCTCTCTGGTTCGCGAGCTGGGCCACCCACTCCCGCCAGCGTGGCTGTTGAACGTTCTTGACCTGAACGACGACACCGGGCGCGAGGCCGGTGGTTCGGGTGACGAAGATGTCGCCCTGATCTTCCATGCGGCCAGGCCGGGTGCGTTCGGCGTGCGGGAAGCCGTTGGCACGCAGGACCGCGAGAACCTCACGCTCTTCCTGGTCACCCTTGCGCTTGTTCGCGTTAGCCATCGCGGACCCCCGACTGCTCGAGCATTGCCCGCACCTCACCCGGGCTGACTGGCAGTGCACGCCGTTGAGCGATCCGCTCCCGGAACTCCGCCTCCTGCTCCGCCGTCAACTCGAACGGCTTGCGGCGGCCGGCCTTGACCGCACGCACCCACCTGTGCGCCTCGGGTGGCCGCCAGCCCATGTCCTGGAGGATGTGGCAGGCTTCGTCCATTGCCTCGCGGTCCTGCTTCGACAGCCCCTGCAGAGCTTCGACGTACGCGAGGCGGGCGTGCTTGATGATCGCCGCCGGTAGTGGCTTGAACCCGTCCTCGCAGACACGGTAGGCCCGGGACACCCCGGCCAGCAGGTCATCCCGTGAGAGACCCGAGTCGGCGAATACATCCGCCCATGCGAGCACGGTGGAGTCGCCACCGTTCGGAAACCAGGGATCGTTCGCGGCGCACTTCGCCAGCACCAGGGCTGCGGTGCGTTTGTCGTCATCGGTGATCATGCGAGCTCCTTCGGTGCGGTCGTGAGGCGATCGCCGATGTCGAGGTAGCCCCGGACCTTCTCGTCAGCGCGGGAGACGGGCGAGTGTTGCGGGGTGCGGGACGGCAGCGGCTCGTCGAGCCACCCGTCACCGTTCAGCCAGCCCTCGGCGTACTTGGTGAACTGCTCCAGTCGGTTCGGGTCTCGGGCGTACCGGAGCGCGCCTTCGATGATCGTGCCGACCTCGGCGCGCTTGGTCGCGGCCGCGAACGCCTTGACGGCCTTGCGTCGGTCCCTACGCCGCGGGTATGCCGCCCAGAACTCATCGAAGCGGGGCGGGTCGGAGTCGCGCGACGGAGTTGCGCAAGTCTTCTCTTCCCCTGTTCCCCTGTTCCCCTGTTCCCCTGTTCCAGCGACTGAATCCCGCCGAGGCCTCGTGGGATTTCCGCGAGCCTCCGCCGAATCCTGATGTTCGTCCTGGTAGAGCCATGTTTCGGCCTCGTCGGGTCCGGGATGCTTGCCCTTCGAGCGACGATCGAACTTCTGGTGTTTCTCCCACGAGGGGATCGCGTAGTAGGGGCGCCCCGCGACGGTGTAGAACTTCACGCCGAACACTCGATGGATTTCCACGAGCATTCGGCGAACATCCGCGAGCATGATGTGTTCGTCGTTCGGGAATGCAAACCCCAACAGCTCCCGGGCGTTCGCGGTCCCGACCCCGTTGTCGTCAGCCCAGTTCCACATCGCCATGTAGAGCAGGCGTGCCCACGGATCTTCGGGCAAGTTGGGGGACGACCAGAACTCTGGCTTGATCGATCGAATCCGCACAGACACACCTCCTTCCTTCTCGTGTTCGGTCGGGCACCAGCACCCACTCATCGGGCACCGGCGACCGCTCGTGTCTTGGTGCTGCCAAGCACGCCTACCGGTACTGACAGGCACGTGCCGCCAGCAGACGGGGCAGCGGATCACCACAGGCTCAGCTCTCCTGTCCTGTTCGGCCGGGGTGGCAGTCACACGAGCTGCGGCAGCACCTCTTCGAAAACGAGCGTGACGTCGGCGCCGTTGTCCCCGAACCGTAGGGTGAATCCGTCACACGGGCGGCTGCGCGGCTCGGCGCGGACATCGGAGGTCACGTCGCCCATTGCGCCACCATCCACTCCATCAGGGTGGTGATCCTGGCACGCTCGAGCACCGGGTCTTCGAGTACCAGAACCGGTGCCGTGAAGGTCAATTCGCTCACGTTGCCTCCTCTCCTGTCGGAACTGCGACCTTTGTCAGAACGGCACTTCGTCAGTAGACGTTGTGGCGCCCCACGGGTCATCGGTACTCGTACGTTGACTGCTATCCGCTCGCCCGCCACCGCGGGTGACCTTGCTCGGCTTCGCCGTCGCGTACCGTAACGACGGCCCGATCTCGTCGACCTCGAGCTCGTTCACCGTGCGCTTTTCTCCATCGCGGGACTCATACGAACGCTGCCTGAGGCGTCCACTCACGATCACTCGCGAGCCGCGGGTCAAGCTCTCGGTGACGTTCTCCGCCGCCTCACGCCACACGCTGCAGCGCAGAAACAGCGCGTCCCCGTCCGTCCACTCGTTGGCCTGACGGTTGAACATGCGCGGGGTCGAGGCGACAGTGAACGTCGCGACCGCCGCGCCTGACTGGGTGAACCGCAACTCCGGATCAGCCACCAGATTCCCGATGATCGTCAGCACAGTTTCATTCGCCATTCTTGGAACCTCTTCTCAGAAAACGTCTTTGCACTTCGAACACCCCGAACACAGCAGAGCGTGCCGTTCATCGAGAATGTCCGGGTCGTAGCTGTTGAATCCGTACAGGTCATAGGTGCTGGTCAAAACGGCACCTCCTGGTCGTGGATGCCGCCGAAGTCGTCGAGTAGCACCAGCCGATGTCGCCGCACGACCGGAACGTTCGCGGGATGCGACTCGTGCAGCGACACCAACAGGCCCGCGGTGCGGGCCGCGTCCCGCTGCGACTCGATCAACCGGTGACACGGACTACAGATCGCGATCCCGTTCCCCGCCCGGTTCACCGCCGGCGCCTTGCTTCCACCGGCACCGCGGGGTCGGCGGTGGTGAATCTCCTCGACGCGGCCGTTGCAGGTGCCAGCCCACATCGCCTCGCACCGCCCACCAGCACGGGCCTCGATCAACTCCCGCACCATCTTCGGGAACCTCGCGCTCACTACTCGCCCCGTCCAGCCACCGCGTACATCGACCGGACCGACGCACCGACCGACTGCCACGCCCGTAGCTCCGCCTCGAGCGCTCGAGCCTGCCGATCGGCGTACCGGTATGCAGCCTCCGCGAGGTCTCTCCCTTCCCGCTCCTCCACGGTTGCGAGCTCGGCGACATACTTGCGCTCGTGCGCGGCGCCACCGGCCTCGAGGTACGCCTTCGCGTACGCCTGGTCGTAGCCGCGATCGGCGTCAAGGAACGCCGAGTAGGTGTTCGAGCAGACGGTGACACCCTTCGCGATCCTGTTGGCACACTCCCCGATCGCCCTTTCGATCGACACTGGATCGAACGTCATCGCTGCCCCCTGTACTGCTCGGCCAGCGCCTTGATTGCATCGACGTCGGCCGAGTCACGCAGCTCGACTCCGTGATCCTGTCGGAACTGCGCCACAGCGTCCTTCGGGTCGATCCCCTTGGACCGAAGGGTCTCGAGCAGCGCGGCGCGGGCCTCATCCGCCGGTGACAGCGTCTGCCCTTGGGCTTCCGCCGCCTCGTGTAGATCGCCCTTGTGCCACAACTCGAGCGCGGCACCGAATCGCATTCCCGCGTTGCGGAGCGCGTCTCCGATCGCTTCCTTGATCGCGTTTCCGCCAGACTTGCCGTCAGCGTCTCCGTAGCCGAGGCGAGACACACCACAGATCGTGAGCCGAATCCACAAGCCGCCGTTGCGGTCGAACACCGGCAGCCCGTCGGCGCCGATCGCCAGCGGCTCCCATGACCACTCCGGATCGACCTCGAGGAATCGATCAGTGAGGGCCGCGTGGCCGACGTAGTCCAGGTGCAGGGCGGGGAGACCGTGCCAGCCGCCGCACTCCCGGCACCTTCCCTTCTCTGCATTCTTCTGGAGGGGCTTGGGTAGCTGGTTGACCTGATGGTCCGGGAACGGTTCACGAAGTTTCTTCAATCCTTCGAGGTTCGTCACTGTGCGCCGCCTTCGATGGCAAGCACCCGAACGTCCCCACCCGATAACACCGCCCGAACCCGTTCAACCGCAGCCTGTTCAGTGCGCGCCGATACCACACCCGCCGGAACCGTCACCGTCACACCCGGTACCGTGTGCCTCGGCAGCAGCGCATCCTTGATCGCCTGCTCCCGAACCCACGCCGGAAATACCTGACGTACCGTGAACAGATCCTCATGTCCCGAGTCGGCGAGGACCGCGCAAATCTCCCCGACGTCGCCCAGCTCGACTGTGACGGTGGCTTCGTCGCCGTACTTGGCCGTCAGATAGTCAGCGAAGGCGGCCTCATCCGTGACCGTCGCCTTCGGTTTCGGATCCGTCAGGTTGACGCTGCCCAACTTGGCGTCACCGTCACGCGCAGTCAGGCGGTCACCCTTCGCCATTCGCTGCGCCAACTCGTGCCGGACCCGCTTCTGCGCGTCCAGGACCGTGTCAGCCAGCGCCTTCAACATTACCGCCTGGTATGCCAGGTCGGCATCCGCGAACACTTGTATCTCGCTCATCGCGTCTCCTCGAGAGTGGTCTTCGGAGTGATCGGCACGTACCGGGCCTGCACCTCGGCCAGCGTCGGCAACATCAGTCGTCCTTCGGGTCGTCGAGAAGGCTGGCAATCTGCCGCAGCTGCCCACCGGAAAGCTCGATTGCCAGCTCGGTCCGGTCATCGGCCAGATGCAGACGCACAACCCGGTCGGTGCGGGGCCAACCAGCGGGCGTCCCGAACGCGGAGAGTCGAGTGTGCCCGTCGCGGATCTCGATCACACGATCACCACTGGCAACTCGACAGCTTCGACACCACATGGGGTTTCGCCGTGCCACAGATGCCCCTGGCGGACGCCCACGGTGAACGTGCGCCCCAGCGAACCCAACTCACGGAACCGGGTGCCCTCCGGCAGATTCCAGACCTCGGTCCCATCCACCAACACACGAGTCGATGCGCTCACGACGCCACCTCCCGTCCATCGGGGAGTCCGAGCATCTGCAACAGCATCCGCGCATCATCGACGTCAAGAGCGTTGCGCCACACGGTCCGGGTAGCGGCTTCAGCCATCACCGGGGGCGTGTCGGGTACGAACCCCAATTCGGCGTCGGATTCGATGTTCACAGTCCGGCCTCCTCGGCCCATGCCGCGGTCGCCGCGGCGTCGGTCATATCTCGCTGTGCCCGATCGCGCCGGATACGTTTGGCGCGGAATTCCTGCGGGTCGATGCGCTGTGCCGGCAAACACACCTGCCCGCACGCGGCGTACCTGGTAGCACCACAGTGACTGCAGTCCCACAACATCATTCGGTGGCCTCCAGTTGTTGATCTCGGTGCTGCTCGAACGCGCGATCCCAGGCTTCGTCGTCGCGGTCCCACAGCAGGCAGGGGTCGTCGATGGCCGGATCGAACGGGGCTCGGTCGCAGGCGCCGCTCATGAGAGCCGTAGCCAGACGATCAAGCCGACGCCGACCGTTGCGGTGAAGAGGATCATCGAGATCCACACCACGACAATCCAAGTCACTTCGTCGAGTTCGTCGACCGCGTCGAACTGGCCGTAGCCATCAACAGCCCGGCTGCAGTCCAAGCAGCTCTCGAATGGGCCGACACTGTCGGTACGGACAACGGTGCGAGTGTGCATGCAGATGTCGGAAGCCAGCTCACCTCGGTCCACGATCGGGGTCATGCTGCCACCTCTTCGAAGTCGTCCCACGACGGCAGCGGCAGCTCGGCCGCGAGACGCACGAAGATCGGTGTCCGGGAAGGCGGTATCCCCGCATCCGGTCGGAGGCCGGGTTGATTGCGTTTGAAGAGCTTCATGTCAGGCTCCAAGAGGGTGTAGTCGTCTGCGCGACAACCCGTCCAGGGGTTTCGCGTCGGATGGTACGAATGCCAGCGGTAGCGGGGAGTGCGCAGCCGGACTGCGAGCAGGAACGCAGCAGAGCGCCCACCACCGCCTGGAACTAGTTGGTTTCGGGTGGCAATTGCTTCCCCAAGGCCCGCGCCTCGCAGTGGGTCAACATCGACATGAGCAGCGTGCTGCCAAGCGACAGGCTGACGCACACTCCGTCGTGGTGACGTGGCAAGACGTGTCGTGGCGCCTCGGCCCGTGCCGCGCCCGTTGGGAAGTGGCTCATGACGATGCGACCGTCCGATACCTTGCAGCCTCGGGGCGGATCGTTCTCGCACGCTGAGAGGCCACCCACTCCTCCACCAGTCGCTCCTCCAGGAGGAGCGGCGAGTTGTGCGATGGCCCGTTCTTCCACATCAGCGAGTAGAGTTCGTGTCCGTCGACGCGCAGGTGGCGGATACGGTCAGCTGAGTGCCCGGTGCGGGCGCTGACCTGATGGATGTTCAGAACGACGTCGCTCATGCCACATCCCCATCTGCTGTTCGCCCGCGCGGGGTGACCCTCAACGTGCAGTGATTGCGCGACCCCCACGTGTGGTTCATGACTGTCTCGCGGGCATTGACGTGTGGCCCGAACTCCGAGTACTGGTCGCACATCCGGGTCCCGCGCTCGGCGTGCCGGGCGAAGACCCGTCTCTGCTCGAGCGGGAGCGCACGTAGCTCCTCCTCGTTCATTCCGAAGGTTTTCTTGGCCTCACTGACCAGACGGCTGCCGGCCGACGAAGTGCGGTAGCTGTCGGCGAGTACGGCCCGGCCGCGAGAATCGATGACCGGAGCCAGACTCCGGGCATCGGAGTCGATACGCTCAGCGACCTCGTGAGGGATTCCGAACCGGAGAATCAAGCACAGATCAACGAGGACGAACCACGGTTCCCTGTCGATGTTGATGACCCGGACCTGCGCGTCCTCGTGGTGGAACGGCTCAAGCTGTGTCGTATGATCTGTCACGTCTGCCTCCTTCAGTGGGTGTTGGTCGGTTGGACTTGGGCCGCCAGTTGCGCCAACAACTGGCGGTCTTTTCATGCGTCCGATTGCACGTGTGCAGCAATGAACTCCGCGATCTGGGCGTCGGATACCCCGCAGTGCGCGCGCATCATTCCGACCTCCTCCCGACGTGGGAGAAGACGCGAAGTGCTGGGGGTACGAGCGAGCCCGCCTCGATGCGAAGCTCGTTGGCGATAGCGACCAGTTCAGGCAACTTGAACGGCGGCTTGCCCTTGAAGCGGCCGAAGAGCGCCTTCTCAGACATGCCGATGGCAGCGCACAGGCTTTCCCAACTGTGGGTAGACGCGGCTACAGCAGCCGTGACCGTCTTCTCAACGTGGCGGATCCAGTCGGTATCAAGATCTGGAGGATTCGGAGTAACCATACGGTGGACGATAGTCACCAAACGGTAACCTCGCAACAAAACCGGTACAGAAATTTGCGAATGGGAATAGTAACCAATCGGTTGTCAGTAGTAACCAATCGGCGATACGATGCGCGACTATGGACACATTCGACGATGATCAGCGCGTGAGGCAGATCGTTGGCGCAGAGTTGAGGGCAGCGCGGGCCCGCGTGGGGATCTCACAGAAGGAACTTGCATCGCGGACGTCGATGTCACATGCGACGATCATGCGATTCGAGAACGCCGAACGTTCCATCGACATCCTCCAGCTGCTGAAGATCTGCTCGGCCCTAGGTGCCGATGCCGGCCAAATCCTTGACCTCGCTCAACAGCAGGTCCAGGAGCTCTGACGCCCGAACCCCCCGCTCGGTCGCTTCTGCGACAAGTCGCTCCACCGGCATACCTAGATGATCAGCAGACCCTTCTTCGCGCAACGCAAACACATCCCCACACTTGACTCCAACGCCGGCCAGCGATCCGCTGGTCGGCGTTGCTGTATTCAGACAGCGTTCTTTCGTACGGGAAGCAGGAACGAAGGGTGCCCGATCGACTCTCGGCGGCCGCTGCCGTACAGATTCCACGAGCACTCCTCTCAATCCTCATGCCCGGTCTGGTTGAACAACCAAACAACCGAACGTTCGGTTCGTGACCCTCCGACGACGCCCTCTCGACGTAAGGGATACTTCCGTGAGCCGAGCAACACCTCGACCGTCTCCACGAGCGTAAAGAAGAAACCGAGGGTTATGCGAGTTCAAAGGACGTACAAATTTGTACACCTCGAATGTATTGACTTCTTGGTGTGGATCCGCTAGAACCCCACACGACAGGATCTGTCATCCAAGCACTCCGAACCAAACGAGGCGTCACCCAACGCGAACTCGCAGTCCTCGCCGTACTCTCGCCCCACACCATCCAGTCACTCGAGTTGAACAGGCGCCCCCCCAAAGAGGAAGTGGTCGACGCCATCGTGGAGGCGCTGAGGCTGGATATAGGCGAGGAGAACTACCTTCGCGTCCTCTCGAAACTCCCGCGGCGTCCGATGTCGACACTGGCAACGATCTCGGATCGGCACGCCCTTGCCGTGCTCAGCAGTTCACTGACGATCACGTATGCCACGAGGGCAGTCGAGGAACTATTGCCCGGCTTCGGCGAAGACCAGAACTTCGTCATCTGGGTCTTCGAGCGCGACGAGTCCAGGCAGGTGTTCGGAGAGTCGTGGGCGGCCGTGGCGACTCTCGCAGTCGACCTGATGCGCTGGCAAATCGCCGCCACGCACGAACGCAAAGGACGACGCTGGGCACACACGCTCCTCAACCGCATGAGCGGCAACGACGCCTTCCGTTCTCGATGGGAACGCGACAACTTCAGCGATCCGATGCGAGCACTGCGAACCACGATCACCCGCCCCGACGGAGGGCGGACGAGTATGACCATGCTCGTCCTCGATCTAGCGAGCGGACAGACTGCACTGGGATGGCTGCCCTGACAACCGAGTTCGCACTACGCTGACGCCAAGCCCCCGTCAGCCCAGAGTGGGACTGAGCCGAATCATGTGATTCTCGAAGGAGTCTGATGGCACGTCCGCCGATGCGCATAGGAACCTGGGGAAGCATCACCCGCGTCGAGGTCTCAGCCGGCCACTGGTATGCCGACTGCAGGGTTCGCGACATGGATGGCGTCACCCGACGCGCCCGGCGCTACACGCCCCCGGGGGTCGCCGACAAGAAGGGCGCAGCCGCCGAACGTGAGCTCATCACCCACCTCACTGAACGCGTGCGTGTCGGCGCGAGCGACGAGATCACCACAGAGACGACCATCGCGCAGCTCTGGGTTCACTATCGAGCTGAGCTTGTCGACCTCGGCCGCGCACCGCGCACACTCCAGCGCTACGACGAGGTGGCGTCGTTCATTCGCGACGGCCTAGGCGGCGTCCGACTGCGCGAGATCACCACGCAGCGGATCGATGCGTTTCTGCGGACAATCGAGGGAACTCGAGGTCCGGGCAACGCGAAGACGACACGCTCTGTCCTCTCGGGGATGCTGTCATCCGCCGTGCGCCTCGGCGCGATTCAAACCAACCTCACCCGCGACGCCAGGGCGACGACCACGCGGCACGAGAAGAATGAGAAGGTCACCCTCACGCCGGAGAGGCTTGCCCAACTCCTCGCCGAAATTCGATCCTCGACCATCCCGTGCCCTGGCAGCGGAACCAACAAGTACCACACACCGACCGTTGCGGAGTACTGCGCGAAGGCCGACTTGGCCGACCTCGTGACGATGTTCGCCGCCACAGGTGTCCGGATGTCCGAACTGCTCGGGATGCAATGGACCGGAGTGGACTTCCACGCACAGACCATCACGATCGACGGGAAGGTTGTTCGTGTGCCAGGCGAGGGATTGCAGCGCATGGCGGGAACCGCCGACCCCAAGTCGCGCCGGCGCGTTCTAGCACTCCCCCACTTCGCCTTGACGATGCTCCGCGCGCGCAAGATGGCGATGCCCCCCAACGAACACGATGCGATCTTCCCGAGTCGCACTGGGACACTGCGCGATCCAGATGTGATCAACGGACAGTGGCGACGGGTGCGCAATGCGCTCGGTCTTTACGGGGTCACCGGTCACACATTCCGTCGTACGGTCGCGTCGATCATCGACGAGCAGAAGCTGTCGCCGCGAGTGGCTGCTGACCAACTCGGACACGCCCGCCCGTCGATGACTCAGGACGTCTACATGGCGCGCGGGAGAGTGCGCGCCGAGGTGGCGTCAGCTCTTGACCGGGCAGTTTCCGGAGGCATTGGCGGAGAGTAAGTGGAGAGTTCGCACACCAATCACCTGCCTGCAGGGCTTCTACCAGCGGTAATGCATTGATTGCCCTACGACAGCCGGTGTCGCAGGTTCGAATCCTGCCAGGGGCACACAAACTCTTCAACATCCCATGTCGGTTTCAGTTGCCGCGACGCAGTTCGCATCGAACGCCGTGGCTTCCAGCGGCCCGGTGTTCGAACCGCCCTTGGAAACCGGGATGACGTGGTCGGCGCTGGCACTCATTGGATTCGGGTAGTGCAGCTCGGGGTCGATCCATTGACCGCACGGTGGGCACACGTCCGTGGTGCGCAGTATTCGGTCGCGGTTGCGGCAATAGGTGCGGTGTCCGGTGCGGCTCATCGCTTCAGCCGTGCCCGACCGCTCGGCTTCGGTTCGCTACCGGGTTCGTCGTCGGTGATGTGGATGTGGATGTCGCTGCTCGGCTGCTGGCTGGGTGCCTGTGCGTCGATGCTGTCGGCGATGCGCCGCAGGACGCCAGCGGTGATGGATGTGATTGCGTCGATCGGGTTCACAGCGCCTCCTCAACGCGAGTACTGGGGTTCGCACAACGTCGATGGCGTGACTTCCCTCGAGATGGTCGTCTTCGGTGTTAACTTCACTCACGCTCCGGGGGGCTTCCTCACATTATCGAGTCGCCACCGGTGCATGCCGCCATACAGAGAACGAGCGAAAGAGGACTCCTTGATCAAGTCAGTACGTTCCGCCGCCGCGGCTGCGTTGGCCGCCCCGCTCCTGGCCGCCGTGATCGCCGCGCCGGCCAACGCCGCACCCGAGGACGTCACCGCCACCGCCGAGGTCCAGGGCAGCGACGTCGAATTCATCATCACCAACAACAGCGGCGACACCGACGGCGGCATCACCGGCGACGGCTGGCACCTCCTCCCAGACTGGGTCAAACTTGTCTTCGCAGCCATCAACGCTGGCAGCGGCGTCCTCGGTAGTTCCTAAGCGCCCGCTCCTGGCCCGGCACCATCACGGTGTCGGGCCAGAAGCATGTTCGGGCACGCTGTCCGGTCGTTCGCCATGCACCTCGGCTTCCCGCGTGTGCTACCGCCAGCTGTTCCAAGGTACGCGGTCGACGTCGATTCCACGGAATCCCTCTAGATGTGCGACCTCGATTGTGCCGGAACCGGATCAGCGCTGATGGGGTCTGTCGAATACTGTTGGCGCATGATGAAACGTGTTCTAGTTTTGGCCGCTGTAGGTGTGCTGGCTACCGCGTGCGGGAGCGGGTCGACCGAAGACTCAGCGAACGTCGCGGCATCGTTGTCGACCAGCCCCACCTCGACAACCCCGGCG
Source organism: Rhodococcus xishaensis (assembly GCF_004011825.1). Lineage (GTDB taxonomy): Bacteria > Actinomycetota > Actinomycetes > Mycobacteriales > Mycobacteriaceae > Prescottella > Prescottella xishaensis. The sequence continues at coordinate 527,314 of NZ_RKLO01000003.1, forward strand.
CCGACAACGGCGGTCAGCCCCGAACAAGCGCTGTACTCGGAGTACTCGAGCGCACTTACCGCGGCCGGAATCGACTTCCGGCCTGGCTCCGACGGCACGATGTACTGGGACAAACTCACCTGCGAAGAGTTGCGCTCCGGGGAGCTGGACCCATATGACTTCGCAACCAGATACGGTGTCTACCGTCCGACCGACGCCAACGAGGGCCGCCGGAGCATCCTGATGGTCCCAATCCTGTGTCCAGATCAGCAACCGATCGTGGACCAAGCCATAGCCGGTGACGTTCGGGAAACGACGTTCCGCGGCGGCAAGCGGCTCATCGGCAACGGGCTAGAGCTATCGCCGTTGGGGGGCTATTACCTGTCGCCTGGCACCTACCAAACGGAAAAGCCTGTCACGGATTGCTACTGGGAGCGCTCCGACGCCAACGGCAACATCATCGACAACAACTTCGTCACCCTCGCGCCGTCAGTGACGGTCACAATCGCACCAACCGACAGTGGATTCACCTCCAAGGGCTGTGGTATTTGGAAGTTGGTGGAGTAGGAACCCGCATCCACCGGCCCAAACGTAACTGTTCGTTCCTGTCGGATCGGGTCCGCCCCACGGCACGCTCGCCAGGCCAATGGGTTGTGTTGCCATGGAAACCAGCGTCGCGCACCGCGTTCGGTATGAGGAGGTATCCGCCGGGGGGTCTGGCCGGCCATCGGCACCTCCCTGGCTGATCGCACGGGTGCCCGAAATGGCTTTGTTAACGCCGCCTGTCGAGTGGTCGATAGCCTTCCATAGGGTTGCCAATTCACCACAGCCCTACCGGGTCTCGGTCCGGTCCACATTAGGGAGGGATTCTCACAATGGGTTTCATTCGGAAGGCGATGGCCGTCATCACTGTCACGTCAGGACTCATCGCTGGCGGATCTGGTATCGCCCAGGCTGCGTCGGTCGAGCCCAGCGTCCAGGCGGTATCCGCTATGACGTCGCCGACCGCAACGATCGCCGACACCGGCGCAGACACCGGCTCCCTCGAACACGTCGTAGGCTCCGTGATGCTCCCCTTCGTGTACCCATTCTTCTGGGTGGCGTGCGAGGCCGTTGCCGATACCGACAACCTTTCTTTGCAAGCGACGGGGCTCGATGAACTCTGCGCTAGCTTCGGCAGTTCCTAACCGCCCCTTCCTGGCCCGGCACCATGACGGTGTCGGGCCAGACGCATGTTCGGGCCCGGTGTTTCGTGTTGGTTTGGGTCCGTCCCACGGCACGCTCGTCAGGCCAATGGGTTGTATTGCCGCGGGAAGGAAGTCGGGCGCTCGCCGATCGGGGGAGTGTCGGCGGGCGCTTTCCCCTGGGCGCTGGCGTGCTGCTCACATGGGATACCGGGACGTGCCGCTATGGCGGTGTGCCGCGCGTACGGGGGGTGGGCTCAGCGGCGGGGTGTCCCGGCCGTCTGCACGTCGATGCTGTCGGCGATACGCGCAGGACGTGCGCCGCGATGGCGGTGATCGCGTCGATCGGCTTCACGGCACCTCCTTGGTGTAGCTTCCTTCACGCCGGGGGGGGATTCCTCACGTTCCTTCGAGATGCCACCGGTGCATGCCCGCATACGAAGAACGAGAGAAGGGAATTCCTTGATCAAGTCAGTACGTGCCGCTGCCACCGCAGCCTTGGCCGCTCCGTTCCTGGCCGTTGCGTTCGCTGCGCCGGCCAACGCGGCACCCGAAGACGTCACCCTCACCGCCGAGGTGCAGGGCAACGACCTCGAAGTCATCATTACCAACAACAGTGAGGGGCAGATCGACTGCGCCTGGATGGTCACACGTGAGGGCCTCCCGGCGACCTCGTCACTCACGTCCCACAAGTTAGACACTCTCGCGAGCTACGGCTTGGAAGTCGACCCCGGTGACGAGGTTCGCGACAGGTGGACCTTTGAAGATGGCAGCTACCTCACCGCATGGTATTGCTACTCTCTGGACACTCCCGAGACCTGGGGGACAGGGGATTGGATTTACGACGTCAAGACAGCCGAGCCTATCTCCTTCACCACCCCTGCTGCCACCGACGGCATCACCGGCGACGGCTGGCACCTCGCCCCCGATTGGCTCCTACCTGTCGTCGCAGCCATCAATGCGGGCAGCGGCCTCCTCGGCAGTTCTTAACCGCCCCTTCCTGGCCCGGCACCATCACGGTGTCGGGCCAGACGCATGTTCGGGCCCGGTGTTTCGTGATGGTTTGGGTCCGTCCCACGGCACAGTCGTTCGGTCGCCCCGTAGCTCGGCTTCCAGCGTGTGTTTCCGTCAGTTGTTGCGGGCGTTGTGGTTTCATCAACGGCAGATACTCGGGTCAGCATTCGACGCCGATTCCCCCGAAACCCTCGAGGTGAGCGGCCTCCAGTGCTAACTTCGTTCACGCTTGGGCGGGGATACATTCGCGCCCTTTCGAGTTACCCCCTAGGTGCACCACCACCCGCACACGGGCCTCCTATGCGGAGAACAAGAAAAGAGAACTCCTTGATCAAGTCAGTACGTACCGCCGCCGCAGCAGCTTTGGCCGCCCCGCTCCTGTCCGTCGCGTTCGCTGCGCCGGCCAACGCCGCACCCGAAGACGTCACCCTCTCGGTCGACGTCAGGGGTAACTTCGTTGAAGTCGCCATCTCCAACAACTCTCGAGATCTGATCAGCTGCGACTGGCAGGTCGTGACTGACGACGGCCGCACGCCCGGTTCAACCATTACCGGTTACATCCTCCCGGATGAGGAGTATCGCATCCAGCGGTACCTCAACGAGGGCAACTACGTAACCAGTTGGGGGTGCATGTCCTGGGACAGTCCGGAGGTTTGGGGCACGGAAGAGTTTCTTCACGACGACAAGACAGCCGAGCCGATCCGGTTCACCACCCCGGTTGGCCCATTCGGCAGCATCGACCTCGAAGCCGTCCTAGGGAACCTCGACTCCGTCAGCATCGACCTCGAAGGCGAGGGCTTCCTAGGGACCTTCGGGTCCGGCAGCCTCGAAGGCGTCCTGGGCTTCTCCTAACCGCCCCTTCCTGGCCCGGCACCATCACGGTGTCGGGCCAGAAGCATCTTCGGGCCCGCTTTTGTTCGTGTTGGTTTGGGCCCGCCCCGCGGCACGCTCGCCAGGCCATCGGGTTGTGTTGCCGTCGCTCAGTCCCGCGGGATCATCCGGCTCTTGCGAACACGCATGGGCGAAACATGTTCGGGGCGACGACGGCCGAGCTGCTGATCCGGGACATCGAAATCCGAGGCCGGACAGAATCCAGCGAAGATCGCGTTACGCCGATCGAGCTTGTGCTGACGGGAGCGTAGGGTCGCCGCTACCTCCTCCGCGAGTCGACGCGGTGCCCCCAGGGTGTGGTGAACGCGGACAAGTGAAGCACTCATCCGATAGCCCCGCCGTACCGGTTGCAGCTGGCTTCGGATCGCTGCCGTTTCGATTGTGTCCGTGCGTGGTTGGACTCACAGCTCAACGATCGGTTTTCACAGGCGGCGGCAGCGCGCCCCGGCAGCCACTGGAACAGGCGATCCCGCTCCCCAACACGTCGTGTCGATCCGGTCAGGTTGTCCGCATGCCCCGTATAGTCCGCACCGGCGTGGGAGACCACTCGGTTTCTATTTGCCCTGCGGGTGCTGCGCCCGCAGAGATGTCGTGCATATCCATCGCCTAGTCGAAGGAGTCCGATCACGATGCCTCACAACATCATTGCCCCGCCTCGCCTCTGGGGTCAGCCAGCTTCGGGGCCCCGCGCCCGGCAACGGCGCACGGCAGGGCTCACTGCCGCCCTTGCGACGGGACTGATGCTCGCTGCCGCCCCGCCCGCGCACGCCGACACGGTCACCACCACCATCCCAGTCGGAGATTCGCCGTTCGGGGTGGCAATCACCCCCGACGGCGCCCGCGCCTACGTCACCAACTTCGCCGACGACACGGTGTCGGTGATCGACACCACCACCAACACCGTCACCACCACCGTCGACGACAGCAACGACCCGTACGGGGTGGCAATCACCCCCGACGGCATCCGCGTCTACGTCACCAACTTCGCCGACGACACGGTGTCGGTGATCGACACCGCCACCAACACCATCACCACCACCATCGGCGTCGGTGACGGCCCGGCCGGGGTGGCGATCACCCCCGACGGCGCCCGCGCCTACGTAGTCAACAGCACCGACGGATCGGTGTCGGTGATCGACACCACCACCAACACCACCATCACCACCACCACCGACGTCGGTGCCAACCCGCCCGGGGTGGCAATCACCCCCGACGGCACCCGCGCCTACGTCACGAACTTCGACGGCGGCCCGGTATCGGTGATCGACACCGCCACCAACACCATCACCACCACCATCGGCGTCGGAGGCGCTCCGTTCGGAGTGGCGATCACTCCCGATGGCACCCGCGCTTACGTCACCAACTTCGCCGACGACACGGTGTCGGTGATCGACACCGCCACCAACACCATCACCACCACCATCGGCGCCGGTGACGGCCCGGCCGGGGTCGCGATCACCCCCGATGGCACCAGCGCCTACGTAGTCAACAACGTCGACGGATCGGTGTCGGTGATCGACACCACCACCAATACCATTGCCACCACCACAGACGTCGGTGCCGACCCGGCCGGCGTGGCGATCACCCCCGGCGGCACCCACGCCTACGTCACCAACTCCGGCAGCGACACGGTGTCCGTGATCGCGATCGAGCAGGCACCGACCCTGACCGGCACACCCCCGGCCGGTGCCGTCGGGCAGCCCTACGAGTACGCGCTCACCCTCACCGGGCAGCCCTCCCCCACTACCACCGTCACCTTGGGCACCCTGCCCGGCGGGATGACTCTCAGTGCAGACGGTGTTCTGTCCGGCACCCCCACCACCGCCGGACCGTTCGCGTTCATCGTCACAGCCACCAACGGCGCCGGTGCCGACGCCTACTTGCCCGTCGTCCTCGACATCACCGAGACGCCGCCCACTGGGTCTTTGGGATCCCTCGGGTCGTTGGGGTGGGCCGGGTCTTCGGGGGTGGTCGGCTCCTCAGGGTCGTAAATCCTGACACGGCGAAGGCGCCCCGCCCGGAGAGGGTGGGCGCCTTTGTGCGCAGGGTAGGGCGCAGAACAGTACGCATGGTTTGATCCCGGTATGAACCGGACATTTGGAATGCACTGCACCACCACAATTGGAATCCTCGCCATATGCGCAGTCGGGCTCACCGCCTGCGCCAGCACCGACACCGACACCGACACCGATGGCAATTCGATCTCCATCACGGAGGCCGCGGCAGTCCCTCGCCCTGCCACCTACACGCTGCGCGAGATCGGCGACTACGGATACACGGCGACCGTCACCACCGCCGACACCGACTCGATCGACGCGGCCTGGACTATGATTCGCGGTCAACTTCTCGACACCAAACCCGACGGCGGGTACTTCGTCAACTTCACGTGCGCCGACCCAGCACCCGGCAAGAATCCCCTCCTGGGCACCGCCAAGGTCGCGGTCGGATCGCTCGGCGCCGCGCAGACCGGGATCGATTCCGGCACGGGCTGGATCGACTACGTGCCAGGCGCCCGCTGCGGCGAGGACCCCGGCTACCGGTCCCAGGTCGATCGCAACGCTCCCCTCGACGCCGATGCGGTCAACGACCTCTGCCGCGAATTCATCGAGGAGAAGTACGTCGTCCAGCAGCTACCCGTCGACATCGCCAACGAACGCACCGAGGAGAGCTCCGACGGCAGGTGGACGGCCACCGGAACCTCCCAGGGCGCAAGCAAATACGGAACCGAAACCGCGACGGTCACCTACACCTGCACCGTCTCCAAGACCACCGGCACACTGTCCAGCAACGTCGAGTTCACCCGGTAGCAGTGGTCATCGCGGGTCGACGCCAGGTGGGGTGATCGTCCTGGGCAGCAGCCATTTGATGATGAGGGATTGACAACTGTCCGAAACAGATATCAGATGAGCCGGAGCGTTGCTTCGACCCGAAGAGCGGTCGTGGGTTGATTGTTGGCCGGGTGGCGTTGCGCATGCATTTCCCTGTCGTGCGCCACCACCTACTGAGGAGTGGGGTGTTGCCGACGCACGACTTGCAGGACTTGGCCGATCGCCTGGCGGCGCGGTTGCAACGATCCGTCACGGTCACCGACCCGGAGATTCGAATCCTCGCCACTAGCGCTCACTACGGAGACGAGGACGAGGCTCGGGTTCGGGCTGTGTTGGCTCGGGTGGCGCTACCCGAGGTCTATCGACACATCCATTCCTTTGGGGTCCGAGATTGGCGTGAACCCGGTACCGTTGCTGCCGCACCGGAGTTGGGCTTCGAGCAACGATTCGTGATCCCGATCCGGCAAGGACGAACCCTGCTGGCCCTGCTCATGATTATCGATCGGGCCGAGAGCGGCCTCACCGACGTCGAACTTGATGCCGCGATGCAAACGGCTCGAGCGATGGTCGGCATTCTCGATCGCAATCAAGCAGACCAGAGGCGGTGCCGCGAGCAACGGTCCAAACTTCTCTCCGACCTTCTCAGTGATCACGACGCCGCCCGGGAGCATGCTCGCTCCCAAGCCGCCCACATCATGGGCGGTCCCGTCGAACAGGCCGTGGTCATGACGATGAAGATCAGGAGCCCCGGGCTTTGCGGCGCTGAGGTTGGCCTCGAGGTCGATGCCGGACTGGCAAACGCGGGGCTGAGGGAGGGCGCTCGACTGGCGCACCTGTACCAGGACGGAATTGCGACGATTTGCTCAGTCACCGAACACCCCTCGAGCATGGAGGGCATTCGTGAGCAAGGCAGGCGCATCCTTGAGTCGGTGAGCTCACTTGTCAGCGAGAGATCTTGCTGCACACTGGGATTGTGCGATACCCCGGCACCGCTGAGCATGATGCGCACGGCGCGGAAGAAATCACGACTGGCCGCCGAGGCTGCAACGCTGCTCCCCCAGTTCCGGCCGTTCGCGACGTACTCCGATCTCGGGGTGTTTTCCGTCCTCTTGCGGCTACAGCGCGAGGATCTCGAAGAGGTAGTTCCGTCAAATCTGCGCCGACTTCTCGAGGACGACTCTCACGGTGTTCTCGGCGAGACACTGACGTTGTACCTAGCCTCGGGCGGATCGATACCTGTTACCGCCCAACGCCTTAGGTTGCACCGGACGTCACTCTACTACCGCCTGAACCAGATTGAGATGCAGCTCGAGATGAGCCTCCACGATGGCGAGGTACGCCAAGTTCTCCACCTCGGACTCAAAGCGATGGAACTGCTCGACGCGTACACCCGCCTACAAGACAGGTGAGCTGGACGACTGCCTCATCGATCCCACAGCCTGGATGCGAACAGCTCGACCAGGGCATTGCTACGAACCGTGAAAGTCGCTGTCTCATCTCGCGACAAACCGCGGTTGTACGCTCCGCCACTCGCGCCGACGATTGCAGTTAGGCATCCGAGACAGGTTGCGACTACGACATCGAGCCGCCGAAAAGGAGAGACGTCATGACCGAGACGGCGGAGCGCCAATCCATCTACCAACCCGAGCAACAGGGGCTGAAGTTCCCCGAGCTACCAAAGTTCAAATATGTGGAGGAAGAGCGCAAGCATCGAAAGGAACGTCTCGCGGCGGCGTGCCGCGCGTTCGACAAGTTCGGCTTCAGTTACGGAACCGGCGGCCACCTTACGGTCCGCGACCCGGAAAGCCCCAACCTCTATTGGACGAATCCATTCGCCGTGCCGTTCGCGCACGTCAAAGTGTCGAACCTGATCCTCGTCGATCACGGCGGCAGGGTCGTAGAAGGTGACTACGCTGCGAACCGGGCTGGCTTCGTCCTGCACTCGGCAATCCATGAGGCGAATCCCGACATCGTGGCATCGTGCCATGCCCACACGGTTCACGGGGCGGCCTGGGCCGCCATGGGGCGGCTGCTACCACCGAATACTCAAGATGTCTGTGTGTTCTTCGAGCACCACGCGGTCATCGAGGAAGAAGCCGGCGCGATCGTCGTCGAAGTCGATGCGGGAAAGGCTGTCGGTTCGAGGTTCGGGAACAACAAAGCCGTCATCCACCAAAACCACGGGTTGTTTTCTGCCGGAACGCACAGCATCGACGAAGCGGCCTGGTGGTTCATCGCCCTCGAGCACGCCTGCCGGGTACAGCTGTTGATCGAGGCATCGGCAACTCCGCCGAAACCGGTCTCACCGGAGGCGGCGCGGCACACCCGCCGCCACTTCGGCACCCCGTATATGGGGTGGCTCAATTTTCAACCCATCTACGAGAGCCTTGTCCACGAGCAGCCAGACCTGTTGACCTGATGGGCATTCCCGTACTGAACCCGCGACCGCCCCAGTTCCTCTCGACCGAGAGGCCTCCTACGAGTTTGGTCCGCAAGTTGGAACCCTTGCGAAAGTGAAACTAGACTTCATTTCTGAAATTGGACTACAGTTTCGTTCATGGAGTCCCTACTCGACAGCGAGGGCGACCGGCGACGGCGGCGCACGCGCACATCGGTGCTCGATGCGGCAGAAGTCCTGTTCACCGAACGCGGATACCGCGAAACCTCGGTAGAGGACCTCGCGAAGGCCGCGGACGTTGCGGTGACCTCGGTCTATGGCAACTTCCCCGGCGGCAAGGCGGAGGTCTACGCGGTACTGGGATGCCGGACCGCGCGCGATCATGCGGCCCGGATGTCCGATGTCGTCGACGCCGCGCCGGACGGCGCGGCCGCTGCCCGCGCTGCGCTGATCGAGTACATCCGGTTCCACCGGGACTACCCACTGGCCTTCCGACTGCTCGGCTTGACCGACATCGCCGACACCGCATCGAGGGGTAAATCGAGCGGGGCCGACGTAGCCAGGCGGGCGCGGGCAGAGGTCGCTGTCCGACTCGGTGGTGTGGTCGACCACGTCGTGCGGCGGGTATCGGGAACTCCGGCCGACGAGGCCGACGTCCGGACGGATGTACTGCTTGCATGGGCAACCGTGAACGGCGTTCTGAGCCTGCTTCAACAGAACCTGATCGACGCGAAGACAGCCGACGACCTGCTGGCCGCGGCCGTCGAAACCTCCCTGTCCCGCCTGACCCAAACCGATAGGAGCGGCAATGCAACCCGGTGAGAAGACCCGCGGCGAGCGAGTCCGCCTCGGCGCCCGCGCACTGCTGAACGCGACGCTCGAAGTCCCGCGAGCAACGCTCGGCCCCCGCGTCGGCACCGATCGACCGCTCACGAGCGCGCCTGACACGCCCGTCTGCGCCGAGGCCGACGAGCTGGCGAAGCAGACGCTCACGCCCATCATCTACGAGCACAGTCGACGCTGCTGGCAATGGGCTTGTGCGCTGGCCGAGATCGACGAGATCACCCCTGACGCGGAAGCACTGTTCGTCGCCTGCATGCTCCACGACATCGAACTCGGGACTACCGAACCCGGCGTCGGGTGCTTCGTCACCGCCAGCGGCGCGGTCGCCGCTGGGCTCTGTCGTGATGCCGGACGCCCCGAACTGGCTGATCTGGTCGAGCCCGCCATCCTCCGGCACTTCGACCCCACCCCCGGCCCGGCGCCCGAGCAACGTGCACTCCACGACGCAGCGCACCTCGACGTCGTCGGATACCGGCTCCGCGAACTCACCCGAACCTTCGTCACCCGCGTGCTCGATGCCCATCCACGCAACGGGTTCCAGCAGGAATTTCTCGCAGCCATGCGGACCGAAGCACGACTGCGGCCCCGTTCGGTCGCCGCCACCATGTACCGGTCGGGGCTCGCACTGCCGCTACGCCTCAACCCGCTGGATGGGCGCGGTCCACAAGGCTGATGCCGCCGGAAGACCGCGACTCACGCGGTGTTCATGCGGAGGCGGACTTACTCAGCCGGGCTCGTCGCGGACGTCGTCGGGTGACTTGTCCTCACGCAATCCCCGCCAACTCGGGTGCCGGAGCCGGCCGGTATCGGTGCGGTCCCGGAACCGGACCTCACCAACGATCTTCGGTGTCACCCAAACGGTCTCGCGTCCGCTGACCGCGGGTACGTCACCGATGAAGGGACTGGTCCTGCGTTCGAGCGGCGCCAGCACCGCGCCTACCCGGTCGAGTTCGCGCTCACTGAACCCGGCGCCGACGCGGCCGATGTAGCGCAGGCCGTCGTCGTCGGGAACCCCGAGCAGCAACGAGCCGAACCGCCCGCCTCGTGCGCCGCGTCCACGGACCCACCCACCGATGACGGCCTCCTGGGTGTGCCAGTTCTTCGTCTTGATCCACGCCGATCCCCGCCTGCCGGGTAGATAGATCGAGTCACGGCGCTTTGCGACGACACCCTCGAGGTCGCGGCTGCGCTCGACGACGTCTTCGATCGAGCCCGTCAGCTGCGGTGGGACGACGAGCCCGTCCACCGCCGCCGCAAGCGCGTCGAGGACCTGTCGACGGTCGTCGTAACGCTTGCGTACCAACGACACACCGTCCAAATACAGGATGTCGAACGCCCAGAACACTGGTGCTCCCCCAGCCTGCAGGCCGGTGAAACTCGTGTGGCCGGCATCGTCAAGGCTGACGACCTCACCGTCGAGCACCACCCGGTGCCCGTCGAGCGTGGCCGCCAAGGCCTGCAACGCCGGGTACCGGTCGGTCACATCGTTGCCGGCGCGGCCTCGCAGGGTGATCTTCTCGCCGTCGAACTCGACGATCAGCCGGACTCCGTCCCACTTCCCCTCGAAGGCCCACTCGGCGGGATCGAGACCGTCGATACTTCCGCCGGTGGCGAGCATCGGCCGCAGCGCGCGCGGCAGGTCCCCGACGTCTCCGCCGTCCTTCATCCGGTGCATCAGCCACTGGTCGCCACCGGTCCGGATGAGCGCGAACTGCCCCTCGACGCGTTGACCGTACAGACGGACGATCACCTCGTCGTCGAGCCACTTGACCGGTTCGTAAGTGCCTGCGTCCCAGATGCTCACGGTTCCGCCGCCGTACTCGCCCTTGGGTATCGACCCCGAGAACGTCGCATACTCGAGGGGATGGTCCTCGGTCTGCACGGCCAGTCGGTTCTCCTTGGGAGAGGTCGGAACACCACGCGGCACAGCCCACGAAACCATGACGCCGTCACGTTCGAGCCGGAAGTCGTAGTGCAGACGCCTGGCGTGGTGTTCCTGGATCACGAACGAATTACCTTCACCTCCTTCGGCTTCCGTTCGCGGCATCGGCTCCGGAGTGCGCGCAGGATCACGCTTGCGCCGGTACTCGGTCAGGGCGTCCATCTTCGCGTCCAGATCGGCGAGCAGGTCACCGATGCGCCGGTAGCGTTCCAGGACCTCGTCGAACCTCAGATGACGCAGCAGCGGATCCTCGAGTTCCTCCCACGTGCGGGGCGCGGCGACCGTGGGCGCGGCTCGGCCGCGCAGCGAGTAGGGCGCGATCGTGGTTTTGGCGGGATTGTTCTGGCTCCAGTCCAGGAAGATTTTTCGGTCCCGCACCGACTTCGACATCGTCGCCGTCACGAGATCCGGATGCAGTTGTTCGAGACTGGTGGCGACCTTGCGCGCCACGGTCGATGCACCGCCGGGGGCGAGCGTACGGTCGAGCGGCACGTAGACGTGAATCCCCTTGCTACCACTCGTGACCGGGTATGCGGTCCACCCGAGTGTCGCGACGAGATCCCGCACCGCGATTGCCACCCGTGCACACTCGGGCAGGCCGGCGCCCTCGCCGGGGTCCAGGTCGAAGACCAGCCGGGTTACCGGCCCCGGCTCTCCATCGACGAATCGCCATTGCGGGACATGCACTTCCAGCGCGGCCTGCTGTCCGATCCAGGCGAGGGCGGCCGTCGAGTCGATGATGGGATAGCGGACGGTGCGGTCCTTGTGGTGAACGGCGTGGCTGGTGAGCCACTTCGGTGCAGACGCTGCGAGGTTCTTCTCGAAGAATGACGGCGCGTCCACCCCGTTCGGCCAACGCTTGCGGGTGACAGGACGGTCGACGACGTGCGGAAGCATGGCGGGTGCGATCGCCGTGTAGTAGTCGATCACCTCGCCCTTGGTCGTACCCGTGGCCGGGTACAGCACCTTGTCCAACCTGCTCACAGCCACCCGACGGCCGTCGATCGTCCGTGTGGGCATGCGAGCACCTCCCCTGGACCGACACGCTGTACGCACATTGTGCGCCGTCGACTGCCCAACAGCACGGAACTGAGCTATTACAGACCTCCAGGGCTCGCAGCGCGTACTCCAGCGCCGCGGTGGTGGGCTGCAGGTGTTCGACGAGGCGCGTCCGTCGCAGTGCCGGTCGGATCAGCTTTGCGCGCTCAGCGGCTTCGATGTGTGACGCTTGCGCAACTCGGGCTTGTCCACTTTGCCGACGGGGTTCCGCGGCAGGCTGTCAGCGTCGACGAGATACACCTTCGTGGGCACCCTGGTTCGCGGCACCCGTTCGGCGGCGTGGGCGAGCAGTTCTCCTTCGGTGACCACGCTGTCGGGGTAGGTCACGACGTAGGCGACGGGGACCTCCCCGAAAATCTGGTGCTCGGCGCCGATCACGGCGGCCTCCACCACCGCGGGATGGGAGGCGAGAGCCTTCTCGATTTCCTTGGGGTACACGTACTCTCCGCCCCGAACGATCATGTCTTTCATACGATCGAGGACCGTGAGATAGCCGTCGTTGTCGAATCGTCCCACGTCGCCGGTGTGGAGCCAGCCGTCGACCACCATGCGGGCTGTTTCCTCCGGACGCCCCACGTATCCGGGCATCACGTTCGGTCCCTTGATGAGCACCTCACCGGTTCCGCCGATGGGCAGATGTTCTCCGGACGGCCCGGCAATGGCAACCTGCTGGCCGGGCATCGGCGGCCCGACGGTCCCGATCTTGCGCACGCCGTCGACCGGGTTGCACGCCGAGGCGCAGGTGCCCTCGGTTAGCCCGTAGCCCTCGACTACGGTCAGGCCGAACCGCCTCTCCACCCGATCCAAGAGTTCCTTCGAGATCGGAGCAGCGCCGCATATCCCGAACCGCAACGACGACGTGTCGGCTGCAGTGTCGGCGGGCAGAGCCGCCAGAAGTGCATAGATCGCGGGGACGGCAGAAAAGTAGGTCGGACGCAGGCGGCTGACGTCGTCCAGGAAGCGCTCCGGTGAGAACTGGCCGGTGATGGTCAGTTGTCCGCCCGCCAGTATCGGTGCGAGGAAGCTGATGACTATCGCGTTGGCATGGAAGAGCGGCAGGATCAGCAAGCAGTGATCATTCTCGGTCACTCGCAAATGGCTCCGAACGGAATCGGCCATGAACTGTAGGTTCGCGTGGGTCAACTGGACGCCCTTCGGGTGGCCCGTCGAACCCGATGTGTAGATCAGCATGGCCAAGTCAGCCCCGACCGGCGCCTCGCCCCAGGTCCGATCCGGAGATGGGGTGGTCGCCATCTCGCCTACCGAGATGGCCGGCCGCCCGCCGTCGGGTGCCTGCGGTCCTTCGTTGACCACAAGCATCACGCCGGCATCGTCGATCTGGTACTGGACCTCCGAAGCACTGAACGCCGGGTTGATCGGAGTCGGAATCGCGCCGATGCGCCAGGCGGCATTCAACGCAATCAGGAGCTCGGCACGGTTGGGCAACATCACGCCTACGACGTCACCGGCACCGACACCTCGGTCCGCCAAAGTTTCGGCGAATGCGAGCGCACGATCGGCGAACTGGCTATACGACAATTCGACATGGTCGTCGCGGACACACGGATTGTCGGGACGTTCCGCGGCTCGGTCCCACGCGAAGTAGTTGACATCCGACACAACATCACCCTTCCGTAGTGTCTCGGACACAACGGTGCCGATCACCACACTAAAGGGGTCTTGGCCGAGTCGAAACAGTCCGCGGGCTCAACTTTCGAAAACCGTTTGTCCCGACGTCACATGTGTCGCCTGGTCGTGCTCCGAGTCAGGCGGTGGCGCGACTGCGCATCGCGTCGACGAAGACACCGGGAATCTCGGCGGGTGTGCGCGCGATGTGGCTGGTTCCGCCGGTCACGGCCGAGATCTGCTGCAAAACCTCTGCGTCTGCGTCGTCGGTAATGCCGATCGTGACAATGATGACCGGACGTGCGGGGTCTTGTTCCTTCTCCAACCTGTCGAGCAATTCGTCGAGCGAGATGCTCGATGGATCCTCGTTGGAGCCGTCGGTGAAGAGAATGACACTGTTGATCGCGGCGGGGTCGTAGCTCTCCTTGACCTTGCGGAAAGCCGCGAGCGTCGTGTCATACAGCCCGGTGCCACCGTTGACGAGTGTGGGCAGCTCGCGCACGGCATCGGTGAGTCGCTCCCGGTGGCTGACGCCGTTCCTCTTCTCGTCCAGACGGCGGATGGGCACAAGTTCCTTGTAGTCCTGCCCGTCCTCACCGAGCCCGATCGAGAACGCCCACAGACCGAGTTGGGCGTTGTCCGGGAACAACGTCGCCCCGGTCTCGCTTGCCTGGACCGTCAAAGCGATCCGTGTCTCCGTGCCGGCTGTCTCGGACATCGATCCCGAGACGTCCTCGACCACGAGTGCTCGTGACGGCAGCGCGAGCACGGCGTACCGCTTCAGCAACTGCGACGCCGCCTCCGGATCCGTCACCGTCAACACTGCGATCTCCCCGACTCCCCGACCGGCGTCGAGCGGAGCGCGATCCGGCCCCCGGAAGCCACCCGCCGACAGTGCTGTTTGCCCGGCGTCGGAGCGCATCACCTCAGCCAGCGCGACACCGGCCTCCTTCGCCTCGTCCTGACGGGAGTCCGGCGCGGTCACCACCATCGGGTAGTCGAGGAACACGGCCCCCGTGTTCGGTGCGGTGACCGTCAACCCTGCCGACTGGTCCCCCTGGTTCTCGGCTACATGCTGTTCCGTCGCGATCGCGGTGCCGCCGTCCGACACGACGGCCTCGAGACGCTTCGCGGCGTCGGCGTCGAGCATGTTGGCGGCCTGCGTCTGCGCGAGTGGGACCAGCGCCCCATTGACCGAGTCGGCGGGGATCTGGCCCGTGTCCGCCTCGGCTAGTGCGCCGACGATCGGCCCGCTCGAGACGCTGCTCGAGAGCGGGTCGCCGGTCCGCAGCCCCTGAACCTGCAGCGCACTCACCCAGTTCGCAAAGAACGGCATCTCGCCGTCGCGTGCCGCGATCACGATCGGCGTAGTAGCGACCGACGGGGTCGCGAAGTCGAACTGGGTGCCCGACACGCCGCCCGCACGGGCGACCCACTGTGTGGAATCCGGAATCCACAGCTCAGGGCCATCCTCACGGCCCGGAGTTCCGAGGGCGTCGACTCCGGACGCGGCCTGGATCGAGAAGCTGCGGCAGCCGAGGTCCTCTGCCGAGGTTCCGCTGGTGACTTCGCTGAGAACGGGAGCGATCGAGGGATCCGCGGCCACTGTGTAGTCGCTCACCGACTCGCACTTCTTGCCGACCAGGCCGCCGACTATGGCGAAGCCTCCGACGCCGACGACGACCGCAATGGCCAGGCCTACCGTCGTGTACTTGACGACGGGCGGGACCGATTTCGACCGTGGGGCACTGTGGCGACCGGCCATGGACTTAGAGACCTCCGTGGTAAGCGCGAGGCGGCGATGCGCGTGTTGCGCGGGTTCCGCCGATCAGATGTGGACGGTGACGAGCACCTTCGACTTGGGCACCGATGGTAGCCAATCCCGAGAGTGACGTGCACAACAGTGCCCTACAGAGGTAGCCACCGAGGCCACCGAGGCCACCAGCGCGGTCCACAGTGCCGCGCTCACGGCGTCGCCGCTCCGGCGCAGGTGTCCGCGATCGGCGCACCCGCGAACCGCCCCGCAACCCAGTCGATCGCGCCCGGCAGGGCACGCGAGTCGGCGTGGGCGTCATTGGCGCGGTACCGCAGCTCGATCGTGTCACCGAGAGCGCACGCACGGTCGACAGCGTCGACGGTCCAGTCCGGCTGGATGAGCACGTCACGGCCGGAGACCACCACCAGCATCGGCGCCGTGGCCGGTCGTTGTGGCAGCGCGTCCTGCGTGAGCCACTTGCGCATTCTCTCGACGTCGGCGTTGCTGTTCGGGGCTGTGTCGGCGGGGGTGAGGCTCAGTGCGATGGCCACCTTCTCGGGCACGAGGTCGCGCGTACACGTACGGAGCACGTCGCGATTCTCGAGGAGCGGGCCGTGGATGTAGTTGCTCTCGTCGAGATCGGGGTGCGCCACCGCCAGCCCGTCGAGCAACATCGGCAGGAACATCTGTTGCGGAACGTCGAGGACCGGCGGTCCGTCGGCCACGACCGGGCTGAGGTCCGCGGGCGGGGACAGGCTCGCGGCCCCGACGAAGTCGAGGCCGTCACCGTACGCCGCGGCCTGCTCAGCGGCCGCCCACGACGCCTGCCCGCCCTGCGACTCCCCGATCGCCGCCCACCGCGGGGAAGTGTCCGGAACGAGGAACCGGGCCGCCCGAACCGCGTCGATCAGGTTGTACGCGGCGGTGATCGGCTCCAGGTAAGGGTGCGGACCCGGGTTGCCCAGCCCCTGGTAGTCGGTGACGGTGACGACGAATCCGCGGGCCAGCAGGTCTCGGACGAGTCCGGCCGACCCCAACAGGTCGGGGGCACGCGAGGGCGCACACTCGTCGATCAGACCAGTCGTCGGATGCCCGACGGTCACCACGGGCCAGCCGTCGGGCGGAGGCTGCCCGGGCGGGGCGAACACCGTACCCGACACCTCGGTTCCGCGGCCGTCGATCCCGGACGTGGACCGGTACAGGATCCGCTGCCCCGACAGCCCGGTGCCGACGAACGGCTCAGCGGATGTGACGAGGCCGCGCTCGGCAGGGCTGAGAGCGGGGACTGCCAGCTCGTTCGCGGTGCCGGCGGCGGTCGCGGGCACCAACTCCGGTGCCGTCGTCGCGCAGCCGACGGCAGTCGCGGCGCAGACGAGCAGGGTGAGCGCCGTCCGGGTCAGGGTCATTGCTCCGATTGTGCCCCTCATCCCCTCCACCGGCGCACGCGCTGTTCCGCCGCCGCCTCCTCGATGTCGCGCGACTCGAGTTCGGCGCGCAGGACCTCGTCGTCGAGGTATCCCTCGTCACGCGCGGCGATGAGTGCGCTGCGCTGCGCCTGGAGCACCCGGCGCCGCACCGTGTCGAACAGTGCCCCGGCGTGGTGCAGCGTCGTCGTATTCCCGTCGTCGCTACCGTCGTCCCCACTGCCGTCGTCGTCGCCCTCGGCCTCCTCGACCTGCGCCTGGGCGCGGATCGACACGCGCACCCGGTCGAGGGCGTGCGCGAACTCCTCCGGGTCGACTCCCGGGGGCGGACTGGCTGCCGCTTCGGCGAGAGCCCGATCGGCGGCGACGGCCGAGATGCGGCGCGCGAACTGTACCTCCCGGCGGCCGCGTTCGGCCTCCTCGTGGTCCGCAACATCGAGCCGTTTGATCAGGAAGGGGATCGTCGAGCCCTGGATCAGCAGCGTGCCGACCGCGACGGTGAACGCGATCGCCTGGATGACGCTGCGTCCCGGGAACGGGTCGCCGGACGCAGTCAGCACCGGGACACCGCCGGCGGCGGCGAGGGTGACGACGCCACGCATGCCGGCCCAGGAGACGACTGCCTTCTGCCGCCAGGTCATCCCGGCCTGCACCGCCGCCCCCTGTCCGGGGTCGGTGCGACTTCTCAGTCGACCCCAGTTACCGAACACCCACAGTGGCCGCAGGAGCATGGCGACCAGCAGCACCGCGAACCCGTATGCAAACACGTGGTAGACGGGAAGTCCCTCGTCAGCGACGTCGTCGATGACGAACTTGAGTTGCAGCCCCATGTACGCGAAGACGAACATCTCGAGCAGCAGGTCCAGGGTCTCCCACAGAGAACGCTCCTGGATCCTCGTCGGGATCGAGGCATTGGTCGCGTGATGGCCCATCATGAAGCCCGCCACCACGACCGCGAGCACACCGGAGGCGTCGATCTCTTCCGCGGCGAGGTAGGCCGCGAACGGCAGCACCAACCCCAGAACGGTTTCCAGCGGTGAGTCGAACATGCGGTCCCGGACGAGCCGGACGACAGTGGCCATCACGGCACCGATCGCGACGCCGCCGGCGACCTCGTAGAGGAAGAACAGCACTGGTTGCTCGACCAGCACGCGGGTTCCGGCGACGGTGCCGACGCTGACGGTGAACAGGGTCAGTGCGGTCGCATCATTGAGCAGTCCTTCGCCGGTGAGGATCGCCAGTACGCGTTTCGGCAGGCCCAGCTTGCGCCCGACGCTCACCGCGCTGACCGCGTCGGTGGGCGCGACGACCGCGCCGAGGACGAGGGCCGCCCCCAGCGTCAATTCGGGGACGAGCCAGTTCGCAAAGAACCCGACGACGAAGGCCGTCACCAGCACGAGTCCGACGCCGAGCCGCAGGATCGGGGCGATGTTACGGCGCAGGCTCGCGATCGAGAAGTCCAGTGCGGCCGAGTACAGCAGCGGAGGGAGCACGACCCCGAGGAGGATCTCGGGCGTGAGTTCGAGCCGGGGCATGCCGGGGATGAACGATGCCGCGGACCCGAACGCTACGAGGACGAGGGGGACCTGCAGATCCCGCCGCTTCGCCAGGCTCGTCACCGCGATGGCGGCGATCATGACGAGCAGTACCAGGCTCAAGCTCACCTGTCGATTGTGCCGCCAACTTCGCCCGGTCGGCGGCTACGGTGGGCGTCAGATGGTCATGACCTGCTAAAACGCCATATCAGTGCACGCCAGGCAGGTCGTCGCTCGAGGCGAACAGTCGACGGCGCTCACCGTGGATCCGTCCGGTCACCCACCAGGCGACCTCGACCAACAGCACGCCCAACAGCCCGATCACGAACCCGCCCGTCGTCGCGGCGATGTTCGACGGATCGAGCTTGAAGAACTCGCGGGTGAAACTGAATCCGAACAGAACGACGTACCCGAGCACCGAGCACACGAGCAGCACGATCTTCCACCACGTGTACGGGCGGGCGACGACGGCCAGGACCCACAGCGCGATCATGATGAGGGTGATCAGCGCCGTTGTTCCGGCCTGCTCCACTTGCTGCTCGCTGGCTTCGGGGCCCGCGTATGCGAACAGATACGACACGTATGTCGCGACACCGATGATGACGCCCGACGGGATCGCCAGCCGCATGACACGGCCGACGAATCCGGTGCGAGCACGCTCGTTGTTGGGCGCCAGCGACAAGATGAACGCGGGGATGCCGATCGTGAACCAGGCAACGATCGTCACGTGTCGCGGCAGGAATGGATACGGCAGCGGGTCGAAGTCGAAGATCTGCGCCACGATGCCTGAGACGCCGATGAGGAAGGCGAGGAGCACCGAGTAGACGGTCTTCGTGAGGAACAGGTTCGCGACCCGTTCGATGTTGCCGATCACGCGCCGGCCCTCAGCGACCACGTACGGCAGCGTCGCGAACTTGTTGTCCAGCAGCACGATCTGCGCGACCGCGCGGGTGGCCGGGCTCCCTGAACCCATCGCGACTCCGATGTCGGCATCCTTGAGCGCCAGGACGTCGTTGACACCGTCCCCGGTCATCGCGACGGTATGGCCGCGTGACTGCAGTGCGCCAACCATCGCGCGCTTCTGGTCGGGGCGCACCCGGCCGAAGGTGGTGGCCTCGTCGAGCGTGTCCGCAAGTACCTCGGGTTCTTCTGACAACTGGCGGGCGTCGACCGCGTTCTCCCCACCCGGCAGGCCCAGTGTCGTCGCGACCGCGCCCACCGAAACGGCGTTGTCACCGGAGATGACCTTGACCTCGACTTTCTGGCTCGCGAAGTAATCGAGGGTCTCACGGGCGTCGGGGCGCACCTTCTGGTCGAGGATCACCAGTGCCCGCGGTGCGACGGCACCGGGCGCATCCGGGGCGTCGACCGGCCGGTCGCTGCTGCCGAGCAGCAGCACTCGCAGGCCCCGCGCGCCGATCTTCTCGGCCTGCCGCGCCATGTCGCTGTCCGAGTCGAGCAGGACGTCCGGGGCACCGAGGACCCAGTTGCCGTTGCTGCCGTAGGACTGGCCGCTCCACTTCTTGGCCGACGAGAACGGTGCCACCGCCGTCGGTTCCCAGCCCGGATCATCGGTGAGCGACTCCCGGATCGCGAGCATGCTCGCGTTGGGACGCGGATCGTCCGCGGCCATCGCGGCCAGTGCACGGGCGGCCTGCTCGTCGTCTGGCTTGGCGGTGCGCACTTCGGCGAGCTTCATGCCGGTCTCGGTGAGGGTGCCGGTCTTGTCGGCGCAGACGACATCGACCCGGGCGAGGCCCTCGATCGAGGGCAGTTCTTGCACCAGGCACTTGCGCTGTCCGAGCCGGACCACGCCGACCGCGAACGCGATCGACGTCATGAGCACCAGGCCCTCGGGGACCATCGGCACAAGGGCTGCGACCATGCCGGTGAGCGCCGGTGCGAGTGCCTGACCGCTCGAGAACAGCTGGTTGTAGATGATCAACAGACCCGCCGGGACCATCAGGTAGGTGATGAACTTGAGGATCTTGTTGATGCCGGAGCGCAACTCCGAGTGCACCAGCGTGAACTTGCTGGCCTCATCGGCGAGCTTCGCAGCGTACGCCTCGTGCCCCACCTTGGTCGCCCGGTAGGCGCCGCTGCCGGCGGCGACATAACTGCCCGACAGCACCCGGGCGCCGATTGTCTTGGGCACCGGATCGGCCTCGCCGGTGAGCAACGACTCGTCCACCTCGAGCACCGACGCCTCGACGACGATGCCGTCGACCACGATCTGGTCGCCCTGGCCGAGCTCGATGATGTCGTCGAGCACGACCTCCTTGGGCGGCAACGGCGTCGCCGCCCGGTCACGGCGAACCACCGGCTTGGCCTGGCTGACGATCGCAAGGCGGTCGAGCGTCCGCTTGGCGCGGATCTCCTGGATCATGCCGACCACACTGTTGGCGATGATCAGTAGACCGAACATCCCGTCGACGATCGACCCCGTCGACAGCACGATGATCAGCAGGACACCGAGGATCGCGTTGATCCGGGTGAACACGTTCGCCCGGACGATGTCCTTGACCGAGCGGCTCGCTCGATCGGGCACATCGTTGGTCTGCCCGTTCGCGACCCGCTTCGCCACCTGATCTGCGGTGAGGCCGTCCTCGATGTGTCGAGGATCGGTGTCCAAGGTGCCGACAGCGGCACCTTCGATCGGCTCGTCCGTTGCCATGACACGAAGGCTATGCCAACCTGCCGCAGCCGCCACCGATGAGCTGCGTTCCGGCGCGGTCATGTCGATCACACGATCACCCGGGCCTCGGCACGGTGGTGCGGGTCAGGTGACCACGACGCGACTCAACCCAGGTCTTTCCACCACTTCTCTTGCATGCCCGGACGCATCGCGTCGACGCGCTGGCCGACCATCGGAACCGACATCTCCACGCCGGCGGCGGTGGCTGCGTCGATCAGACGAGCGATCGGCTCACCCCACGGATGGAATGCGAGGTTGAACGTGCCCCAGTGGACCGGGATCAGCAGCGCACCTCCGACGTCGAGGTGTGTGCGGACCGCCTCCTCAGGATTCATGTGGATGTCCGGCCAGCGCTCGTCGTAGGCACCGACCGGCAACAGGGTGACGTCGAACGGACCGTACCGGCGGCCGAGGTCGGCGAAGCGTGGCGTGTACCCGGAGTCGCCGCCGAAGAAGACCTTTCGGCGTGGTCCGGCGATCACCCACGACGCCCACAGTGTGATGTCGCGCGCGAGCGCTCGACCTGAGAAGTGGCGAGCCTCGGTGCAGGTCAGGGTCAGGCCGGCCACCTCGGCGCTCTCGTCCCAATCGAGTTCGACGATCCTGGCCTCTGGGACGTTCCACCGTCGCAGGTGGGCGCCTACCCCGACGGGCACGACGAACATGGTGTCCTGGGTGCGGGCTAGGACCGTGATCGTCGCCTGATCCAGGTGGTCGTAGTGGTCGTGGGATATGACGACGGCGTCGACCGCGGGCAGGTCCGCCAGCGCCATCGGTACGGGATGCATGCGCGCCGGCCCCACGACGGTGGACGGCGAAACCCGTTCGCTCCATACCGGATCCGTCAGCACTCGACGGCCATCGATCTCGACCAGCGCGCTCGAATGCCCGAACCAGGTCACCGCCAGTTCGCCGGCGCTGGCTGGCGCCAGCGGCGTCGCGAGTGGGATCGTGCGTCGCGGCCGACCCGTACTTCCGCGCGTGAGAACGGCCTTCGCGAGGCCGGATTGCGAGCCGGACGGCAGTGACGAACCCGGGTCGGAATTGTGGAACCGGTTGTCGCGGTATCGCGGTGACGCCGACGCATACGGTTCGATGTCCGCACGGGACGCTCCGAGCGCCGGAATGGTTCCCCACGCGGCCCGTGCCACCCATCCCACACCTGCCGCCGCCGCCGCGACGATTGCTCCTCTGGCGATCATCGTCGTCCCCTCTATCGACCCCGGAAGTCGGGTTCGCGGTTCTCGAGGCGCGCTGCCCGCGCCTCCTGCGCATCCTCGCTGCCCCATGCTGCGAACATTGCGGCGAGCTGCTCCTCTGTCTGTGGTTCGCGGGTGCCGTCGTCGTTGAAGACCAGCTTGAGGTGCCGCAGAGACAGCGGCGCGAGTTCCGCGATGCTTCGCGCCCACTTCTGCGCGGTACCGATGTCACCGATCTTGTTCGCTAGACCGCGCGCGAAAGCCTCTTCCGCCGAGAGCATCTCGGCACCGAGAAGCATCGTACGAGCCGGGCCGCCGCCTATGAGGGACACCAAGCGATGCACCGTCCACTTGTCGACGGCGATGCCGAGTTTCGCAGCAGGGATACCGAAGCTGGCCTCGGGCGCGACCACGCGCAGGTCCGATGCGAGCGCCAACTGGGTGCCGGCCCCCACCGCGGGCCCGTTGATCGCGGCAATGACCGGGACCGGGATCGCATCGATCGTGTGCAACATGGCGAGCAGGTGATCGGTGAACCCCTCGGCATACACATCACCGGAGAGGTCGGCGCCAGCACAGAACGCGGTGCCCTGTCCGGTCAGCACGACCACTCTGGCCCCATCGGCTACTGCCTTCTCGAGAGCCTCGCGGAGCGCAATGCACAACTCGGCATTGAGTGCGTTGCGGCGATCCTGGCGCTGCAACTCGAGCGTGACCACGTGCCCGTCACGGCTGGTCCCGATCATCTGACCTCACTCGCTTTCTCGGACGCGGGCGCCGTCCACCGTGGACGGTCCCCGGCGGGTGCGATCCGAACAGTACCCGCAACGCGAGACCCACCGACCGAGCCCCGTGGAACAACGGAACCGCTGCGGGCGTTGCCGCAAAGTCGGACGGCAAATTCAGGCTATGACAGAACGAAATGGGCAGAACGGAGTGGGATGGACAGCGAGCTGGAAGTGGTCGTGATCGGAGCCGGTCAGGCCGGCTTGTCCACGGCCTACCACCTGCGTCGATCAGGTCTGGCACCAGAACGCGAGTTCGTCGTCCTCGACCACGCTCCCGGCCCGGGTGGGGCATGGCAGTTCCGTTGGCCGTCGTTGACGCTCCAGACCGTCAACAACGTGCACGACCTGCCCGGAATGCGGTTCGCCGAGATCCTCGGGCCCGGCGCCGACACGGTGCAGGCCGCCGACGCCGTCCCCGCCTACTACGCCCTCTACGAGAAGCGGTTCGAGTTGCCCGTACATCGACCGGTGCACGCCACGGTCGTGTCCCATCGCGACAAGCGGCTCGCCGTCGAAACTCCGGAGGGGACGTACCTGACCCGTGGCCTCGTCAACGCGACGGGAACGTGGGAGCGACCGTTCATCCCCGCCGTGCCCGGCGCGGAACGGTTCGAGGGCCGGCAACTGCACACACGCGACTACCGCTCGGCGCACGAGTTCGAGGGAAAGCACGTGATCGTGGTCGGGGGCGGGATCTCGGCCATCCAGTTGCTGGACGAAATCTCATTCGTGACGAAGACCACTTGGGTGACCCGCCGAGAGCCAGAGTTCCGAGAGGAACCGTTCACGCCCGAGCTCGGCCGTGCCGCCGTGGCACTTGTCGAGGATCGAGTTCGCCGCGGACTTCCACCGGGTTCAGTGGTGTCGGTGACCGGTCTGCCCGTGACCCCCGCGATTCGGGCCGCACGAGACCGTGGTGTCCTACACCGGCTGCCGATGTTCTCGGAGATCACCGAAACCGGCGTCCGATGGCTCGACGGATCCGAGCGACGGGCCGACGTCATCCTGTGGTGTACGGGGTTTCGTTCCTCGCTAGACCATCTCGCGCCGCTACGGCTCCGAGGCCCTGGCGGCGGGATCGCCATGACCGGCCGACTCGCGACGCAGGTCGCCGCGGACCCGCGCGTCCATCTAGTCGGCTACGGGCCGTCGGCGTCGACGATCGGCGCCAACCGAGCCGGACGTGCGGCGGCGCGGGAGCTGACGCAGTTCCTCGGGCACTGACGGCGGCAGTTCAGGCTTCGGCCTTCACGATCGGCGGGATCACGTAGCTGCCGTCGAATACGCGCTCGCGCGGGGAGTACATGCGCAGCAACGGCCGGAAGCGACCGGTCGGGGTGGGCAACCAGTTGGCTCGTGCGGCCGGATCCGACGGCTCGGTGGCGCTCAATGTCATGGTCAGTGACCCGTCGTTGCCGTAGACCAGTCCCGCTGTGCGATCCCCGATCGAGTACCGCTCGATGGAGTTCGACACGAGATGGAAGTGCGGCATGCTGTACATCGTGATCGACCAGAAAGCGTCGACGGGCGGCATAGGCGCGAGAGTGATGGTGTAGCGGCGATCGCCCGTCAACTGGTCGCCGTCGGAGTCCGCGCAGATCGGGGTATATGGGGCCTCATTCCCGTGGCTACCCCACAGCCCACCCATCGCCGCGGCGGCACGTACCCCGATTGCCTTGGCATTCTCACTGATTCGCCACTCAGGACTGCCGATCGTCCCGAACTCGAAGAAGTCGTTGTAGTCCAAGAACTCGAACGCCTGATTCCAGTCGTTCCTGGCGCGGGCACCCGCGCCGGACTTCAGAGCTTCCTCGATCCGGTCCCGCGCTTCGGCCGCGCCCTCCACCAGTAGCTTTGCCAGCGCGGGATCGGCGTTCGCGTACGGCGACGGACCCGCGTTCAGCAGCCCCAACGGCTCGAACGTCTGCTGCAATGCGATGTTTCGCGGCGCCGGCGGGAAGGCCTGCAGGTACATGCGCAGCTTCTCCCAGAACATCAGCTCGTCCGGCACCGCGGGATCTGGCACTGGTAAGCCCGCCGAGTCGTTCGCGAAGAGCGGGCTCAACGAGATCTGCTGCTGGAGCTTGCGGGCGCGACCGATATCGTCCAAGCCGTCGCATCCCCACCGCCCCACCATCGACACGATGCGGGTCGGGCAGTGAATCGAGGTGGCGTCGGCGGGTAGTGCACCCGGCCATCCCGGCGGAACCAAGACGAAGCGGCCGGCCTTGGTGCCCGTCGCGCGCTTGCCGATGTACGCGAAGTTGTTGGCCCACCCGTCGACGAACTGGAGTACGAAGTAGACTGCGGCGGTATCCGGCACATCCATGACCAACGGACCGGTGCCGAGGTCGAGCTGTGCGATCGAGCAGATCGTGTCGTTCTTGACCGAGACGAACGTATCGTCCGGACCGGCCAGGCCACCTGGATGGCTGAAGGAATTGAACGGGACAGCGGAACTCGCACCCACCCCGGTCGTCACGAACCGCTCCACCCGAGGCAGGTTGAAGACCGGAGCGAACCCGTAGACGAACGCCCTGACGACCGCCTCGATGCTGACCGCCGAATTCGAACCGACTACCGAATCTCCACTCGGGTGGGTCATGGCGATCATTCCACCATCGGCGACCCAGCCACGTTCGCGTTACGCCAACATTCGGTTCATCATGGTCTCGTGACCTCCTTCCCTGAGTGGGCCAGAGCCCTCGATCTCACCCCGCACCCCGAAGAGGGCGGCTGGTACCGCGAGACCTGGCGAAGCGACATCGATTTGCCTGGCGTCGCGTTGCCAAACATGTACGGTGGGTCGCGGTCGGCCGGCACAGCGATCCTGTTCCTCCTGGAGCCCGGGCAGCAGTCCGCGTGGCACACGGTGCGTGGCACCGAGATCTGGCTGTACCACCGCGGCAGTCCGCTCCTACTCGAACTCGCCGGCGACGGCGATGAACCTGGATCCGTGACGACACACGTTCTCGGACCGGACATTTCGTCCGGCCAGAGCCCTCAGGTCGTCATACCACCACGCTCCTGGCAGCGGGCTCGGCCGATCGAGGACGAGGCCGGGCTGGTCAGTTGCATCGTTGTCCCCGGCTTCGACTTCGCCGACTTCCGTGTCGAGGGGCAGGAGTATCCGATGCCCTCACCATCGCAGTTCTAGACGCAACGATCCGGATCAGCGGTGGCTGGGACGCACCGCCAGCAGCACGCCGAGGACACCACCGTAGAGCAGGTGTTCGACGAGGAAGGTGGGGTATCCGACCATGCTCGCCATGGTCCGGATGGGGTCGCCGCCGCCGAAGAGTGCGGCCGCAATGGGTAGGCCGACCCAGACACTAGCCGCGAAAACAACCAGGCCCCAGACGATTCCGGAGACGAACACGCTGATGCCGCGCAGTTTGGCGACCCACACCAGAAGGCCGAAGATCGCCCCGTACACAGCGCCGACCATCATGTGGATGACGGCACCGAGCAACGCCGGGCCAGCCGAGAAATAGAAGGAGTCGCCACCAGCGGCGCTCTGCATCGAGCTCATCATCGCGTCGGGGGCGATGAAGGTAGCCGCGATGTGATACAGGGGCGTGAAGAAGCCAGAGTCCTGGTACGTCGCTGCGGCGATCATCGCATATGCCGCCATCACGATCGATGCAGCGACACCGGCAAGGGCTCCCCGTGCCACGGCGACGCCGACAGTTCCACCGCCTGCGGCGCTCTCAGGTAGCGAACTGCTCGATGCTGGAGAAGTCATGGGAGATCCTTTCGTCTTGGGAAGGACGTTTCTCTCACCCGTAGTCAATCCCGTCGTGACGATTAACGAGCGAAGATTGTCAGCGTGCTGACAGGATGGGTCCAGTGGTAGGGGAGGCTGAGATGGACCGGACACAGAGGCCGTTCGCGCACTTGATGCGCGCGCTAGGCAGAGAGTCTTTCAGCGACGATCAGCTGCGTCAGGCGGCCTGGATCTCACGCTGCGTCGGCCGCGGTGCCACTGCGCCGCTGCGCGCCGATGACCTGGTGGCGTTGGCTGATCTGCTCGAGGTTCAGTCTTTGCCGACCGGGTCGGTGATGTTCACGGCCGGCCGTTCGGCCGAAGGGGTATGGATCGTGCGGGCCGGACAAGTGGAACTTGCGGTCGGTTCGGGGCGTCGTCGTGCCGTGGTCGACGTGCTGCGGCCTGGCGACGTCGACGGCGACATTCCACTGCTGCTGGACATGCCGTTGATGTACACCGCGCGAGCACTGACCGATTCCAAGTGCCTGTTCCTGTCCCAGATGGCGTTCGAGAAACTGCTGGCCGGGCACCCGGCGATCGCGCGCCGCTGGCTATCGAGTGTCGCGCAGCGCACGGCCGCCACCCAGACACGGCTGATCAGCATCCTTGGATGCTCACTGTCGATGCAAGTAGCTCAACTGCTGCACGACGAGGCGATCGACGGAACCGTGCTACTGGCCCAGCGAACGCTGGCAGCGATGCTGGGCGTGCAGCGGCCGTCGCTGAACAAGATCCTCAAGGACTTCGAGCGGGAGGGGCTCATCGCGACACGTTATGCCGCCATCGACATCGCCGATCCGGACCGGTTGCGCGCCCTCGGACAGACCAGATCCGGGTGAGTCCAGATGGTGCCGACGGGTAGCGCGGATGGGTCTGTGTTTGACTGATACTCATGGCGAAGCTGAACATAGGCGACCGCTTTGCACCCCACCGCCTAGAGACCATTGACGGGGACACCGTTGCAGTGCCCAGCCCAGATCGGCTGATCCACTTGCAGTTCCGCCGCTATGCGGGCTGCCCGGTCTGCCACTTGCATCTGCAGTCGATTCTGAGGCGGTACAAGGAGATCACGGCCGCTGGTGTGACGGAGGTCGTGGTGTTCCATTCCGCCCCCGAGGCGCTGCGCCGCTCTTTGGCCGACATGCCGTTCGCCGTAGTAGCGGATCCGCAGCGGAGCCTCTACTCGGAAGTCGGCGTCGAATCGGACCCCACCGCGATTGCACACCCACGGGTTTGGCTTGCCGCGGCACTCGGTGCGGCTCGCCAGCGCTCGATCAGCTCTGCCCTCGGCCGGGGTGAGGACCACTTCGGAAAGCCCGCGGACTTTCTCATCGCCTCCGACGGCCGCATCCTGGCTCGCAAGTACGGCACGCACGCCGACGACCAATGGTCGGTCGACGAGATTCTCACGCTGGCAGATCAATTGCACTCGCCCTGAGGCACCGGCGAAATCGTCCGGAGCCGACATTCGAGCGCGGTACCGCACACCGCGCTATTCGGGTTCGCCCTCGACCTGGATGCCGTTCCAGAATGCAACGTGGTCGCGGATCTGGCTGGCCTTCTCTTTCGGTTCGGGGTAGTACCAAGCCCCGTCCTCGTTCGTTTCCTCGCCGACCGTGACGTGGTAGTAGCTGGCAAGCCCCTTCCAGGGACACACCGTTTCGGTGCCACTGTCGATGAAGTACTCGCGGCGTAGCGACTCCGGCGGGAAGTATTGGTTGCCCTCCACCTCGATCGTTGACGGCGCCTCGGCGATCACCGTGCCGTTCCAGATTGCGCGCATCATTTCGTGCATCCTCCTTCACGGGTTCTTCCTACATTCGAGCCTTCCACGACCTACTGCATGTGTCGACTGTCGGCGTGATGACACGACCGGGGTAGCCCGTCAGGAGAACGACAGCCTCGGTCCGGTCAGCCCTGGGCCGGGGCCGGTTCTCTGTCGCCACGCGACACCGAAACATGTTGAGTGCCTGTGCCCTTGCGGGGATCGACGAAGAACAGCACGGCTACGAAGCCGAGCAGCAGCGCGGCCGCCGGAAGCATCGTCGACTGCGCCATCGCGGTCGAGAACGGCTCGCGGACCAGTTCCGGTAGCTGACCGACGTGGAAGCCCTCACCCACCGGAGCTGCACCAGCGCCACCGGCGACACCGGCGCTGGACACTTCCACAGTGATCCGCGACGTCATGAGTGCACCCATCGCGGCGCTGCCGAGAACGGCTCCGACCTGACGGGTGGTGTTGTAGACACCGGATCCGGCGCCGACGTGCGCGGGCGGCAGGTTGCGGGTCGCCGTGGCGGCCAGCGGCGCCCAGATCAAGGCGTTGGATGCGCCGATCGCGGTTGTAGATGCCAGGATCTGCCAGATAGGCGTCGACGGGGTCAGCTGTGTCGCCAGCCAGGCGATGGACAGAGCGAACATCAGGAAGCCTGGACCGGCTATGTACCGCGGGTGGGTCCTGTCGACCAGCCGTCCGACGAAGGGCGCGAGGATGGCGGTGACGACGGCCAGCGGGGCCATCAGCAGCGCCGAGCGGGTCGGCGACAGTCCGGTCACGCTCTGCGCGTAGAACATGAACGGCAGCATTACCGAGGTGACGGCAAACCCCATCGTCGCGATGCCGACGTTCGCAACCGAGAAATTTCGGTCCTTGAACAACCCGAGCGGCACCAGCGGTTCGTCCCGGTTGACCTTCTGCCACCATACGAAAGCACCCATGACCACCAGTCCTGCGGCGATCAGGCCCCAGGTGCGGCCATCCCAGTCGTAAGACCCGCCTTCCTGCAGACCGAAGACGATGCAGAACAGGCCGATGGCACTGAGCGCAACACCGACCGTGTCGAACTTGTGGTTGTTGGTCGGCAGCGACGGGACGAGGCGCCAAGCGAGCAGGAAGCCGATGGCGCCGACCGGGATGTTGATGAAGAAGATCCACTCCCAGCCGAGGTTGTCGACGAGGACGCCGCCGAGGATCGGGCCGACAAGGGTCGCGATACCGGCCACCGAACCCCACATACCCATCGCAGCACCACGCTTGTTAGCTGGGAAGATTCGCGTGATGACGGCCATCGTCTGTGGCGTCATCATCGCGGCGCCGAGGCCCTGGAACACGCGGGCGACGATGAGCATCGCGACGTCGCCGGACAGCCCGCACCACAGCGACGCGAGGGTGAATACGACCAGACCGATCAGGTAAAGGTTCTTGGGCCCGAATCGGTCACCTAGGCGCCCGGTGACGAGCAGCGGCACCGCGTACGCCAACAGGTAGGAACTCGTGACCCAGATGACCGCGTTGACGTCGGTATTCAGGTCGGCCGTGATGACCGGGTTCGCGACCGCCACGATCGTGCTGTCGACGATGATCATGAAGAAGCCCAGGCAGAGCGCCCACAAGGCCGGCCACGGCCGGATTTCGGTGTTCATCGTTTGCCCTTCCGATCATCGAGCTTCAGTGATTCGAGGAGTTCCTCGGTCACCCACGGAACGGCGCCCGCACGGACGCGACCGGCGCAGGTCGGACCCAATCCAGTTCGGCCCGCGTCATCACCCGGATGTACAAGAACGGGATACTAACGGTTCCCCACGGCTGGCTCGCACCGCACCGGCGGCCGTCAGCCGAAGGTCTCAGGGTTCCCCCCGAGCCGACCGTCGGGTCGATCGAGCGAACAGATCGCAAACATGTCGTCTGCGGTCAGCTCGAAGTCGAATACATCGAAGTTGGATGCGATGCGGTCCGGCGTCACCGACTTCGGAATGACCACGTTCCCGAGTTGGATGTGCCAGCGCAGGATCACCTGGGCCGGCGTGCGGCCATGCATGTCGGCGATCGTGCGAATCGTCGCGTTCGCAATGCTGGTCCCCTCCCCGAGGGGGCCCCAGGCCTCGGTGACGATGCCCATGTCGGCGTGGACCGAGCGCAGGTGTGACTGCACGAACTCGGGGTGCAACTCGATCTGGTTGAGGGCGGGGGTCTCCCCCACCGCCTCGACAAGCCGCTCGAGGTTCTCCTCGGTGAAGTTGGAGACGCCGATCGACCGGACCCGACCGTCAGCCTTCAACTGTTGGAACGCCTTGAACGTGTCGATGTACTGGTTCTTGGCAGGGACGGGCCAGTGGATCAGGTAGAGGTCGATGTACTCGAGCCCCAATCGGGCGAGACTGTCGTCGAACGCCCGCAGCGCCGAGTCGTACCCCTGGTCGGCGTTCCGCAGCTTGGTGGTGACGAACAGATCCTCACGGTCGATGCCGGAGTCGGCGAGCGCTCGCCCCGTCCCGGTCTCGTTCCCGTAGACGCTCGCGGTGTCGACGCTTCGGTACCCCACCGTCAACGCTTCCGAGACAGCGACGTACGCCTGGTCGTCGGGCACCCGGAACACCCCGAATCCTAGCTGCGGGATCGAATTGCCGTCGTTGAGAGCAATGTCCGGTACCGGATCGATCGAGGTCATACTCGGGCAACGAGAGCGACCGCCGGACAGTTCCCACAGCTCCGAAGCGAGCAACCGTGGACACCGGCGAATCCGTTGCGCCGCGACGGCGGCGGGGCCTACGTTCGATCCAGGCTGTCTGGTCGGAAGGGGCGGGCGATGAACCTCGGTTACCGGCTGGCGTATCGACTCGGCGTCACCCCATGGCAGGCTGGACGCAGCATCTTCGGCAGGCAGCTCGACAGATTGCTAGATGGCGCCGCGTCGCCCGCGCCGGGCGCGAAGGCTCTCGATCTCGGCTGCGGCACCGGCGACCACTCGATCGAACTCGCCCTACGCGGTTGGTCCGTTACCGCGGTCGACGCAGTACCCCTGGCGATCAGCCGGGCCCGCGCGAAACTGCCAATCGCAGGCGCCGACGTGAGATTCGTCCTCGGCGACGTCACCAACCTGCCCGCGTACGTCGAACGCGGGTACACCCTCGCGCTCGACATCGGCTGCTTCCACGGACTCACCGACGCCGAGCGCACCGCGTACGGCAGTGGACTGACCGCGGTCACCGATCCCGGTGCACAACTGCTGATGTTCTCGTTCTCGCCGGGCTGGCGCGGACCGCTGCCACGTGGAGCGTCCCAGCTCGACGTGGAGCAGGCACTGGACGGCTGGACCGTCGTCGGCGACTACCCGATCGACGCCGACGCGTCGCTCGGCCTACTCGCGAAGGCCGACCCCCGGTTCTTCCGCCTCGTCCGGAGTTGACCGCCACCGATGTCGGTCAGCTCGGTAATCGGCGGCCATACCTCATAACTGTGATGAGCCTGTCTGCCGGGCAGCCGCCCACTAAGCTGGAGAGCGGGGCGGGTGCGGCCAACGCGTCGCCTGTGGTCGATGTGGGGTGCGAGGAGACGGCCATGAACGATCCAGTCGCCGGCGCCGGTCCGGAGCCGGACAACGAGCAGGCGCCCGGCAACGAACAGAACAAAGACTCGACGCCGCATCGCGGCCCCGATCTCGCACCCACGCGGGCTGGGATGGCATGGACTGCTGTGGCGGTGGGCGCGATCATCGTGGTCGGCATGCTGATCTTCATCCTGCAGAACACCGAGGAGATCGCTATTGCCTTCCTCGGCTGGAACTTCACTCTCCCTCTCGGGGTGGCACTGCTCTTTGCTGCGATCGGCGGTCTGCTGGTCATGGCGTTCATAGGAGGGGCACGCATATGGCAATTGCGCAACGCCTACAAGACCGCCAGTGCTGAACCTTCCCGACGGGACAGCACCTGAACCAGGAGGCCGCCATGCTTGTCATCGTCGGATTGATCCTGCTGATCGCCGCTGTGGTCGTCGTAGTCGCGGCGGTGTCCGCGAACAGTGCGGACGAGCACATCCTTCCCCGCGAGTTCGAAGTTCTGGGCATCGACATCACCGGATCGACAGGTGAGCTATTTCTTTACGGCGCGGCGGTCGGAGCTGTCGCCATGCTCGGACTTGCTCTCCTCGTCGCAGGCATCCGCCGCCCAGCACACCGGGTGACGGCCCCTGACGAATCCTCGTGACCCGGCCGGCCGCAAGGGCTCTACCTGGTCACTCGCGACCGCCGGGTGCTGACACGATGTGTCACACCCGGCGGTCACGGATGAGCGAAGGCCGACTCAGGCAGTACCAGCGTTGATCGGCTCAGGCAGTACCAGCATTGATCGGCTCAGCCGATACGACACCTGAAACCGGCTGTCGCCCAGGTTTCCTCACCCGAGGAGCCCTTCCCCCAGGTACTCGCCCTCACGACACCCGGGAGGGATCGCGAACACCGCCGAACCGATCGGCGTCGACCACTGGTTGAACATGTCGGCCTCCGCGAGCCGCCGCTGCACGGGTAGGTACTGGACATCGACGTCGGCCTGGTACGCGACGAAGATCAAACCGGAGTCCGATACCCCGATTCCGTCCGGTGCCTCGTCATAGTTGTAGCCCCGCCGCAGGAACCGTTCCCGCGGCGCGAGGGGCCGGGCACGGGCGATGTGCGAGAACTCCGGGATGATCTTGAGCCCACCCGGTCCAACCGCATCGAAATCGGGCACGTCGAACTCCGATTCGCCGGTCAGGGGCGCGCCGTCCGACATTCGACGTCCCATCACCTCGTCACGGCCCGGACGGTCCAGTTCATCCCACCCGTCCAGATCGAGGCGGATCCGTCGAATCACGACAGACGTTCCCCCTGCCATCCACGGTTGCTCGACGCCGTCGTTCCACACGACCCGCGCGAAGTCATCGCTGCCCGCCCGTGGATTGATCGTGCCGTCGACCTGCCCCATGAGGTTGCGCATGGTCGTGCCCTCGGGTTCACTGCCCCGCGCGCGCCGGAACCCGCGCTGCACCCATCGGATCGTCGCAGTGTTCCGAGCATTCTTGAGCAGCACCCGCAACGCGTGTACGACGGAGACCGGGTCGTCAGAACCCACCTGCAGCAGCAGGTCACCGTCGTTCCACCGCTCTTCCAGCCGGTCGATCTCGAACGGTGGCAGCGGATTGCACCACGAGGGGCGACGGTCTTCGAGGCCCGCCGCCCGGAACACCCCTGGACCGAACCCGATCGTGACGGTGAGCCGGGCAGGCGCAGTTGCCAGATCGGGCTCGGTGTCAGCCAACGCACCCCGGCCCTCGGTGAGCCGTGAGGCATCATCGGTCCAGACCCGCATCAACCGGACCAACGCCGCGCGGTCGGCCCCGGGCACGAGATCGAGGCCGACGAACGTGGTGTGCGCCTGCGGTGGCGTCTCGATCCCGGCCTGGTGATCGCCGTGGAACAGAACGGTTTCCGAAATCTGCTCCGCCCCGGCCGGACGCGCGATCACGACCCCCGCACCGAGGCCGAGCCCGGCACCACCGACCGCGGCGGCACCGAACCCGAACAACTGCCGTCGGCTGATGTCAGCCATTGTGCGCCTCGCTGTCGCTGTGATCGTGGTCCGTCGTCTCGTACCCGTGATCGTCCGTCTCACCCCGGGTCTCACCGTGCGAGTCGTACTCCTCACGGGCACCCGTGAAGTCACGAACCTGCGCCGTGAAACCCGCGCTGGATCCGTCCGCGAACGTGAACGTGAAGTCCACGTCGGTACCGGCCTGTATCGGGGCCGGGAGATCGAACAGCATGATGTGGTCACCGCCCGGCGCAAGCTCGTACGAGCTATGGGCGTCCACGGTGATGCCGCCATCCTTCTCGCGCATCTTCATTGCGCCGGTGCCGTCGGCAGCCATCTCGTGCAGTTCGACTCGCGGAGCCGCCTGGGTCGCCACCGTCGTGAGTGTCACGGCGCTGTCTGAATCGTTGACGATCGTGCCGAACATGGCGGTCATCCCGCTGTCGGCCGCCTTGACCCACGAATCCCGCAGTGAGACTCCGGTGTCCGTACCGGTCGATCTCGTGTCGTCTGAGCCGCTGCTGCATCCGGCGAGGGTGAGACCGGCCGCAAGGGTGACGCCGATCGTGAGAATGCGGGCTCGGGTGAATGCCTTCATCTAAGTGTGCCTTTCGCATGCGGGCGCGCGGCAACCTTCAGAGGTGCGGGCGCTGCCCGGCAAGGGTGTCCGGGGTAACCCGGATGGGGGAATGCGCGTCGACGACGCTTTCGCGACGCGGTGAAGTGTGGGAAGTCAGCAGAACGCCGGCGGACCGCGGCGTGCAATCGATCCCAAGCACGGATCTGATACCACTGGGCGCACATCCGCGAGGACACGCGGCGCAGCCGGCTCGATCAGCACCGGTATCGAGGCAACCATCTGCGGGAGGATCCGGCGAAGCGCGGCGCAGGCGCGCGGACCGATGCGCTCGGCTGCGGCGATGAGTGCCGCGCACGCGAGGACCGCCGTGGAGTGCGCCAGAAGCATCGGCCCGGTCAGGTGAGATCCGGCGTGCATCCCGCCGTGGGCGTCTCCCAGAGACAACGTCAGGTGCGATACCGCCTGCCCGGCACCCAGCACAGGAACGAGCCAGCTCCTCCGAACGGCGAGGGTCGGCACCGCAGTCACGGCCGCGGCAAGTACAGCGGCGACGCCGACGAGCAGGAGGAGCGTGCCCACTTTCGGCATTGCGCCGCCCGCCAGTCCGTGGGCACCGATCGCAAGGGCGATCGCGGACCCGGCCACGGCGAGGCCACGCACTTGGCGGGCGAGCTCTCCACCTGGGCCGTTCCGCATGGCCAGAGGTTACTACAGGCCGTCGTACGGGATGTGATTCGGAATCCTCGTCCGTCTACTCGATTTGACAAGTTGTTGTGTTTTTACAACAGTTCCTTGCATGAGTCCGGCGCGACGTGGGGCGAATCTCCCCATCTTCAATCGAATCGCCGTGCTGCGCGCGGAACGCAGGATGAGCCGCGCGCAGCTCGCCGAACTGATAGAGGTGAATCCGCAGACCGTCGGGGCACTCGAGCGGGGCGACCACTACCCCAGCCTCGACCTCGCGCTAAGGATCTGCGCGGTGTTCGACCTGCCGGTGGAGGCTGTGTTCTCGCGCACCGAGTTCGGCCCCCTCAGCACCGAGCTGTACCGACCCGTCCGATCACAAGGAGTCGACAACGATGGCTGACATCGGCCTGCTCGAGCGGTATCAGGACTTCCGCACGAGGCGCTTCCTTCGCCACGCGGAGCGCTACCGGCACTGGCTTCCCCGGTGGCGGACCCAAAAACGGAGGCGCATCCTCGTCGTCGCACTCGCGGCGACGCTGGTGTACCTGGCGACGGCTGCGGCGGTGTGCCTGACAAACATGCGCACCGGCCCCCTGCTGGTGGCGTCGGCGGTCCTGGCCTTTGTGACTACCCGTGCAGTTCTGCAGATCGTCTCGGGTCGGCAGGGCGATGCGCCGCGCGACGCCCTCGACGAATGGGAGATCCAGCAGCGCGACAGTGCCCGATCGATCGGACTCACAGTCACCCAGTCGCTCACTGTCCTCCCCGCGATGTTCCTCATCGTCGCGAGTGGATACGACCTCGACATCGACCGCCCCAACCTCGCCTATGCCGGCGGCCTGTTCGTCGTGACCACACTCACCCTCGGCGCCTGCGTGCCCACGATGATCCTGGCCTGGACCCGACCCGACCCCGACACCGACCCCGACGACCACCAGGAGCCTGCATGACCGGCCAGACCCTCACCTTCGACGCGATCTCGAAACGCTACGGCGACGTCGTCGCACTCGAGAACCTGAGCTTCGACGTCCGCCCCGGCGAGATCTTCGGATTCGTCGGCAGCAACGGCGCCGGGAAGACCACCACGATGCGGATTGCGCTCGGAGTCCTCGCCGCCGACGCCGGCGAGGTCCGACTCGGCGGCCGAACCGTCGATCTCGAGGTGCGGCGCTCGATCGGCTACATGCCCGAGGAGCGGGGCCTCTACCCGAAGATGCGGGTGGGACGGCAGCTCACGTACCTAGCCGAATTGCACGGGCTCTCTCATCGTGAGGCAACCGAGTCGGCGCACCGGTGGACCGAGCGCCTCGGCATCGCCGAGCGCATGAACGACACCGTCGACGCGCTGAGCCTGGGCAACCAGCAGCGCGTCCAGCTCGCGGCCGCCCTGGTCCACGACCCGTCAGTCCTCATTCTCGACGAGCCGTTCTCCGGACTCGACCCTGTTGCCGTCGACGTCATGAGCGACGTCCTGGCGGAGAAGGCGAACACCGGTGTCCCCGTGATCTTCTCGAGCCATCAACTCGATCTCGTGCAGCAATTGTGCGACCGGGTCGGGATCATCACGAAGGGCCGGATGAACTCGATCGGCACCGTCGACGAGCTCCGCGGCACCGGTGAAGTACTCCTCGAGGTGCACGCACCCGAGGCTCCGGACGGGTGGGCCGATCACCTGTTGGGAGTGTCAACCGTCAGTCACTCCGACGGACGCACGGTGCTGTCGCTCGGTGCGGGTGCCGACGATCAGGCTGTGCTGCACGCCGCCCTGAAGACCGGGCCTGTGCGCGAATTCGCAGTACACAAGCCAACCCTGACCGAACTGTTCCGAAAGGTGGTGTCCGCATGAGCGACCGGGCAACGCTCCCCTCAGTCCGCGCGATCGCCCTGGTAGCCCGGCGCGAATTCGTGACCCAGGTGCAGAAGAAGAGTTTCCTGATAAGCAACGCGGTCGTCCTGCTGGTGATCATCGGCGGCATCGTCGCCGCTTCGGTCCTCTCCGGCACCGACGACGAGTCGAGCTCGAAGGTGGGAATCGTCGGTGACCAGTCGCTCAGCGAGGCACTCGTCGCGGCCGGGGACGCAGTCGGCAACCCCGTCGAAGTGACGGAGGTGGGCGACGAGCAGGCCGCCCGGCGCCAGGTCGAGAACGGCCACCTCGACGTCGCACTGCTTCCTGGCGCCGACGGAGCCGTCACCGCGATCACGAAGTCACAGATCGACGCACCGCTGCGGATCGTGCTCGACGGCGCGGTCGCCGCGCAGGCACAGACCGAGGCACTCGCGACGCAGGGAGTCGATGCCTCACAGTTGGCCCAGGACACAAGCTCCGCCGCTGTAATCGTCGACGCCATCGACCCGCCGGACCCCGAACGCGGACAACGTATTGCGCTCTCCATGGCCGTCGTGGTGCTCCTTTACATGCAAATTCTCGCCTTCGGTATGTACGTGGCCATGGGCGTCGTCGAGGAGAAGTCGTCCCGGGTAGTCGAGCTGCTGCTGTCGACGCTTCGACCGCTGCAGTTGTTGTGGGGCAAGGTGATCGGGATCGGTGCCGTGGGATTGGCGCAGCTGACCGTCTACGGTGTCGTCGGCGTCAGCGCCGGCACCTCGACGGGAGTCCTCACCCTGGGTGGCACCGCATGGGGCACGCTCGTGGGCACGCTCGGCTGGTTCGTCCTCGGCTTCGCGTTCTTCGCCGTTCTCTACGCCGCTGCCGGTTCGATGGTGTCGCGACAGGAGGACGTCAACTCCACAGCGATGCCGCTGACCATCCTGGTCATGGGGATGTTCTTCGCCGCGTTCTTCTCGTCGCAGGACCCGGAGGGCACGCTGTCGAACGTGCTCAGCTGGATTCCGCCGTTCTCCGCGATACTCATGCCCCTGCGCATTGCTGCCGGTGTCGCAACCCCAACTCAGGTCGTGACCACGGTGGCTTTGATGCTGGTGGTCACCGTCGCGATGTCTGCTGTTGCCGCCCGGATCTACCAGCGCTCGATCCTTCGGATGGGCAAGACCGTTTCGTGGCGCGAGGCCCTCGCCCGGTAGCCAGGCTTGGCCACGGCGACCGTCCCCTACTTGGGGCGCGGTCGCCGTTGGCGGTTCCCCGGGTGAAGGAAGGCCCATGTCCGGCAACAGAATTTCGGCCCCGAACCCGACGCCACAGCGTCGAAATTCGTTTGCTCCCACCCCGGCCGGGCTGCGCCTCCTGGCCGTGTTACCCTGCGGACCCGCGGTGAGACAAATGCTGGACACACAACTTGTGGGCAGCGTTTACCAGCACTGCAACGCTGATCCACCGCGGGTACGCCATTACACAGTGAACAGTCGGATGCAGGAGGATCGGTGGCCGCGACAGATGCGATGAAGACAATGCCCTGGATCGAGTGGCTGGACTTGGACACCGAACTCGGTGAGGACGGATCGGTGAGGTCCATACTGCGCCGCCCCAAGCCCGAGCACATCAACCACAATGGGCACGTCAATGCTCCAGTCATTTACGGCGTGGCCGAAGTTGCGGGAGCCGGCGCGGCGGTAATGGCTGCCGGCGCGGCCGCAACCAGTGCGTACATTGTCATCCGTAGCGCGACGATCGAGTATCAGCGGCCCGCGCAGGGAGGTATCACCGCCAGCGGCAAGGTCGATCCGTCGGTGGCTGCAGAGATACAGCGAGCTCTTCAAGCTGGGGAGGGTCAGGACGTCGACGTTGACGTCTCGTTGACAGACCAAGACGGAACGATCACTGGGGCTTGCAAGTTCGTGGTCAGCATGCGGCCGAACAGGACCGATCGCGGCTGATCGATCACTTCGGTTCCGAGCAATGAGACATGGTGCTCAGCCGAAGATGCCCTCGCCCGCTGACTAGGCTGGGTCGCGGCGACCGTCCTCCGTCGGCCACGGTCGCCGGCGGCAGTCGTCGGACGTAAGGAATTACCATGTCCCGCACCAGGATTTCGGCTCGGGAACTGATCGGACGGGTATTCGACGTCGGCAGCTTCGTGTCGTGGGATGTCACCCCGGTCGACGTGTCTCCGGATGCGAAGTACCGCACCGAACTCGACACGGCCGCGTCGAAGTCCGGGGTGGACGAATCCGTGATCACGGGCACCGCCGCCCTCGAGGGTCGTCGGGTTGCGGTCATTGCATGCGAGTTCTCGTTCCTCGCCGGCTCGATCGGGGTTGCCGCCGCCGAGCGGATCGTCACGGCGATCGAGCGGGCCACCGCCGAGGGACTGCCGCTGCTGGCGTCACCGACGTCCGGCGGAACCCGCATGCAAGAGGGCACGATCGCGTTCGTGCAGATGGTCAAGATCACCGCCGCCATCGCCGCGCACAAGACCGCACACCTGCCATATCTCGTGTACTTGCGCGACCCCACCACGGGGGGCGTATTCGCGTCGTGGGGATCGTTGGGGCACGTGACGATCGCGGAACCCGGGGCACTCGTCGGCTTCCTCGGACCCCGCGTGTACAAGGCGCTGTACGGCGCAGAGTTCCCGGCCGGTGTGCAGACGGCGGAGAACCTCTACCGCAAGGGCGTCATCGACGGCGTGGCATCCGTCGACCAATTGCGTGAGCTGGTCGATCGAGCATTACACGTGTTGAGCGATCCGGCCGACGACACGATCCATATCCCGGAGCGTGAGGCACAGGACATCCCGGATGTACCGGCGTGGCAGTCGGTGATTGCATCGCGTCGTGCCGACCGTCCGGGCGTCCGCCAGCTGGTGCGCCACGCCTCTTCCACACGCGTGGCCCTCAGTGGCACCGGGCAGGGCGAGGTGGACTCGACAGTGCTGCTGTCCCTCGCGCGTTTCGGCGGCCAGCCTTGTGTGCTGTTCGGCCAGGACCGCGCGGGCCAGTCGGCGCTCAACACAATGGGCCCGGCCGCGCTGCGAGAGGCCCGCCGTGGCATGCGCATGGCCGCAGAGCTCCGAATGCCGCTCGTACTGGTGATCGACACGCTCGGGGCCGCGCTGTCGCAGGAGGCCGAGGAACGCGGCCTGGCCCCCGAGATCGCCCGGTGCATATCCGATCTCGTCACCCTTCGCACCTCCACCGTCTCGGTGATCCTGGGCCAGGGCACCGGTGGTGGCGCACTCGCGCTGCTGCCGGCCGACCGTGTCCTGGCCGCCCAGAACGGATGGCTCGCACCGCTTCCCCCCGAGGGTGCGAGCGCGATCGTGCACCGCGACACCACCCACGCCCCGCAGATGGCGGCGGCGCAGGGCATCCGGTCGGTGGATCTCCTGCGCGACGGCGTCGTCGACACCGTCATCCCGGAACGACCGGATGCCGCCCTCGAACCGGTGGAGTTCTCCGAACGCGTCGGCGCGGCGATCGCGCGCGAGATCGTCGCACTACGCGACTTCGCCGACGACGACCGGATGTCCTCCCGCCTGGCGCGCTACCGCACCCTCGGCTTCCCTCCGGCCTGAGCGCCCACTCCTTCCGATTTCGCGCGGGTTCCCGTTCCCCGAGCCCAGAAGTGGGCGCTCAGGACGATCCATGCTCTTGGTTGCACCGGTCACAACCGGACCGCAGATGAGGCGAAGCTCACATAGGGTGTCCTTCGGAACACGAGAGGACACGAACAGATGAGCCGAACCGAGCACGCACCTGGCACGCGCGCCGAAGCGTATGCCATCGCCTTCGAGGAGAGCCTCGAGCATCCGGACACTTTCTGGCTCGCGGCCGCCGACGCTATCGCGTGGGACTCCGCGCCGACACTCGCTCTGGACCGCTCGAACGCCCCGATGTACCGGTGGTTCCCTGATGCCACCCTCAACACGTGCTTCAACGCACTCGACCGGCACGTGCGCGACGGGCACGGCGACGAGCCTGCGCTCATCTACGACTCGGCGATGGTGCCCACGAAGCGGACGTACACGTACTCCGAGTTGCTCGCCGAGGTCGCCCGGTTCGCCGGCGTGCTGGCCGGGCAGGGCGTCGCAGCCGGCGACCGCGTCGTCATCTACATGCCGATGATCCCCGAGGCGGCGATCGCGATGCTCGCGTGCGCCCGCATCGGCGCCGTTCACTCGGTCGTGTTCGGCGGATTCGCCGCCAAGGAGCTGGCCACCCGCATCGACGACGCTCAGCCGGTCGTCCTCGTCACCGCGTCCGGCGGCCTCGAGCCCGGGCGCACCGTCGAGTATTTGCCGATCGTCGACCAGGCGGTCGAGATGTCGGAGTATCCACCACACACCGTCATCGTCAAGAAGCGCCCGAGCATCCACGGCTCCGCTACCGACTACCGCGACCGCGGCGCGTTGTGGTCCGACTGGGATGACCTAGCTGCCGACGCCGCGGACGCCGACCCCGTCCCGGTCGCGGCGACCGACCCGCTGTACATCCTCTACACCTCCGGCACCACCGGGAAGCCCAAGGGCGTCGTCCGTGACAACGGCGGTCATGCGGTCGCGCTGGCTTGGTCGATGCGGAACCTCTACGACATCGGGCCCGGCGACGTCATGTGGAGCGCATCGGATGTGGGCTGGGTCGTCGGCCACTCCTACATCGTCTACGCACCACTACTCGTCGGCGCGACGACCGTGATGTACGAGGGTAAGCCGGTCGGCACACCCGACGCGGGTGCGTTCTGGAGAGTGATCGAGGAGCACAACGTGTCTGCGCTGTTCACCGCGCCGACCGCGATCCGTGCGATCCGCAAGGCCGACCCGGACGCAGTCGAGCTCGCCAAGTACGACGTCTCGTCGATGGCGACACTGTTCACCGCCGGCGAGCGCCTGGACCCAGACACGTACTCGTGGGCCACCGAGAAGCTCGGCGTCCCCGTGGTCGACCACTGGTGGCAGACCGAGACAGGCTGGGCGATCTGCGCGAATCTGCGAGGGCTCGATCCGATGCCGATCAAGGCGGGCTCCTCCACCGTCCCCACGCCCGGCTACCGTGTCGGCATCGTCGACAGCGAGGGCGTCCCGGTTCCGTCGGGGACCGAGGGCAACATCGTGATCGCCCTGCCGCTCCCGCCGGGCACGCTGGCCGGACTCTGGCGCGACGAGGAGCGTTTCGTCAAGTCGTACCTGTCGGCGTTCGACGGCTACTACCTCACCGGCG
Source organism: Rhodococcus xishaensis (assembly GCF_004011825.1). Lineage (GTDB taxonomy): Bacteria > Actinomycetota > Actinomycetes > Mycobacteriales > Mycobacteriaceae > Prescottella > Prescottella xishaensis. Next base: position 569,932 of record NZ_RKLO01000003.1, read on the forward strand.
ACACCGGTTTCATCGACGATGACGGCTACGTGTTCGTCCTGGGCCGCAGCGATGATGTCATCAACGTTGCCGGACACAGACTTTCGACTGGCAGCATGGAGGCTGTCGTCGCCTCCCATCCCGCCGTGGCGGAGTGCGCCGTGATCGGCATCCACGATGACCTTAAGGGTCAGCGGCCCAGCGGCTACGTCGTACTCAAGGCCGGCGTCGAGATCGAAGAAGACATTCTGCGCACGGAACTCGTCGCGATGGTTCGGGAGCAGATCGGTGCGGTCGCCACGTTCCGCGATGTCACGGTCGTCCCGGCGCTCCCGAAGACGCGCTCGGGCAAGATCCTGCGCAAGACGATGCGCCAGATCGCCGACAACGTCGAGTACGCCGTGCCGTCCACCATCGAGGACGCCTCGGTTCTCGACGCACTCGAGAAGCTGCTGCGGGGATAGCCGCGGCGTAGGTGGAGCGCTCCGCACGCGCCGAGCGTGCGGAGCCCTTCCAATTCGGCAGGAAACGGGTCACCCTCACCAATTTGACCAAACGACAGATGAGTTCGCTTACCTAAACCAGCAGGTCAGCGCACAATTTCCACTCTTGACTATCACGGTACGATCACGGTAAATTTACGAACAGGAATCGCTCAATCCTCGATTCGACGCCCACTGATTCGCACCGCCCGAGGGGGAGAATTGTCCGTAGTCACCCCATCCGTTCGCACCACGCTGCGCGATCTCGTCGCGAGCAGCCAGCGGCGTCACTTCCTGCACGACCCTGAAGGGATCGAGCTGTCCAACCAAGCGGCCCTCCTGCGCGAGGTCGTGATCACTATCCAGACCTGTCTGGAACCGGACCTTGCCGCTATCCGGGAGGCTGCGCGCACAGACCCGTCCACGGACCCGCGCCGAGCCGAGGGCCCGGGGATACAGCTGATCGCCGCCATCGCCCAGTACCAGGAGATCCTCGACACACTGCTCGACATGGCCACGCTGACCGAGCGCGGACGCATGAGCACCGCGTGGACCCTGCTCGGCGGCGCTGCGGAACGGCTACGCATCCTCACCGCGCTCGAGTCACCGGCCGGAAACGAGGTGGCCCGGCAGTTGGCAGCCGCATCGGCGCACACCCGCGCCCGGTTCACAGCCGCGGCGGCCGACAACGTCGACCTCGGACTCTCCCCTGCCGTCGAATCGGTGGGCACCCCCGCCCAGGAGCCCGGTGTGCTGACCCTGCCGGAGCCCACGCGAGAGATCGCGGACCTCATCGAGCTCGTCGAACTGGGTGCGGCAACCAGCCGCAGCGGCGGCCCGCTGGGCGTGCTGCCCCTGGACGGCTCCCCACACGAGACCGACTACGATCACCTGGCTACGATCGGCGGCTACCAGTTCCACCTGGTTCTCGAGATCATTCGTTCCGCAACCGATTCCCTGTGCGGCGTCGCTGGTCCGCTCACGGCCGACGAGGTCTGGTCGGCGTGGGCCGACGACATCCACGATGCCGTCGAGTTCGCTTGGGACTGCATCTAAGACGCACCGAGCCGCGGAGCAAGTTCAGCTGCTGGGCAACGCCTTCGGATAGGCATGGCCACGCAGCCGGTCACCCCAGTTCGCGGAATCGCGCCAAGGCCTCGCGCCGCTCCTCGGCGTGATCGACGACCTGGTCGGGGTACCCCTCGGGCCGAGCACCTTTGAGGGTATGGACCGCCTTTCCGCCTACCCCACGCAGTTCGGGCACCCACCGTCTCACGTAATCGCCTGTGGGATCGAACCTCTCACCCTGGACAGTCGGGTTGAACACGCGGAAGTAAGGTGCGGCATCAGTGCCGGAACCGGCCGTCCACTGCCAGCCGTGCTGATTCGACGCCAGGTCGCCGTCGACCAATTTCTGCATGAAGTACCGTGCTCCGCGCCACCACGGTAGGTGCAGGTCCTTGACGAGGAACGACGCCACGATCATACGGACCCGGTTGTGCATCCACCCCTGGGAGACCAACTGGCGCATGCCGGCGTCGACGATGGGGAATCCGGTGCGGCCCGTGCACCAGGCCTCGAACAGCGCGTCGGCGTCGTGTCCGGTGTCGCAACGCATTGCGTCGAACTTGGCGTCGTAGTTGCAACGCGCACTGTCCGGGCGCTGGAACAGGATGTCCGCGTAGAAGTCTCGCCAGGCGAGCTGACGCCGGTACTGCTCCGCGCCGCGGCCGCGCCTGTCGCCCAGGTCTGCCAGCATCGTCCGGGGGTGGATGTTGCCGAACTTCAGGTACACCGACATCCGACTGGTCGTGTCGAGGTCCGGGCGGTCGCGTTCGGCGTCGTAGCGAACCAGGTCGTCGGCGCAGAATTCTCGCCACCGCGCAAGCGCTGCTGTCTCGCCCGCCGCAAGTCCGGGCTGAGACGGCGCCGGAACATCTACGCGCCCCGTCAACCCACTGACGTCGTCGGGGTCGATCCACTCGAGCGTGTCGGTGCCGGTCCGGGCGGGTGCGTGCCAGCCATGCTCGAGCCACCGCTCGAACCATGGCGTGAACACCTTGTACGCGGTACCGTCTTCCTTCCTCACCCGGCCCGGGGTGATCGCGTACGGCGAGCCGGTGGCCACCAACTCCACCTGTTCCGCCACCGCTGTGTCTCGCTTCCGCCCGTACGGCCCGTAGTCGGCGCTGACGTGTACTTCTCGCGCGCCAACGGTCTTCGCGACCGATGGGACCACCTCGACCGGATTGCCACGAACCACCAGGAGGCGCCCCGCCAACTGGCTATCCAGAGCAGACAGGCTGCGGTACAGGAAGTCTCGCCGTGGGCTGCCCGAGGGTCCGAGCAACCGATCGTCCAGGACGAACAGTGCCAACGCGCGCTCCCCCGCGATGTTCAACGTCGGCAGGTCGGCAAGGCGTAAGTCGCGCCGGAACCACACGAGGGATTCGGTCACGTCGCCTCCTGGTCACGCCTCGACCCCGGCAATCAGCAATGTCGTCGTCAACTCGATATGTCGACGCAACTCGTCTACCGCGCGGTCGGCGTCCCGGTCGACTGCAGCTGCCGCTATGCGTTCGTGTTCGGCATCGACATCGCGGTCCGCCGACTTGTTGTCGCCGAGACCCCAGCAGCGGTACACCTCCGACACATCCCTGAGGTTCTCGGCAATCCGCACCAGTCGGGTATTCGGGCACGCCCGAAGAAGGACACTGTGGTAGTTGCTATGCGCCGAGAGCCACTCTTCGGCGACTCGCCCATCGGCGTCCACAGCCGGCGTCCGCGCAAGCGTGTGACGAGAATCGAGCACCGCCGATTCCCATTCGAGATCGCCATGCGCAATCGAACGCCGCAGCGCCTCCGTCTCGATGAAAACGCGGGTTTCCGTAAGCTCCAACAGGTCCAGCACCGATACCGGGACCACCCTGAAGCCCATCTGCGCCTCTGAGACGGCGAGCCCCTGCTCGACGAGCCGTGGGAGTACCTCGCGCAACACGCCGGTGCTCACGTCGTAGCGTTCCTGCAGGCGACCGAAGGCGAGTTTCTCGCCCGGAGCCAACGCGCCGCAGAGGATGTCGGCACGCAAGCGCGCATGGACCCCGTCTGCGCGGGTGCCGCTCACCGGTGCCATGCCGCAAGTACAGGCCGTTCCGAAACGGGAGTCAAGTTTCGGAATTCCGTTGCATCTACTCATAATTTCCTGAACTACCGACACCGCCGACTGGACGGGGATCCGCAGTTCATCATCGATCAGGATGGGCCATCGTCGCGCCCGCAGCCTCCTGGTCGAGCTTGGTGAAAGTTACTGTCGACCAAAAGCTCTCGAAGGCCGCATTTCGTCATCACCACCAATTCGCCATCGCTGGAACGAATTCCGACACAACGCGCGGATCACTCACCGTCGGTGCCGGTTTGGCCACCAGGTACGCGCGAATGTGGCTTCCATCGCGGTCGGCTTGCAACCGGTGCAGGAGGAACTCACAGGGCCGCCGGGCCGATACGGATCGGTGAATAGCATTCACAATGAACTAGCATCACCGATATGTCCGTTCATCCCGAGCACTACGACGTCGGCGACGCGCTCGCACGCGCCTACGTGCTCGCCGAGCACCTCTCCACATCTCTGCAGTCGGGCACTCGGCTGTTCGGGTTGACGACGGCGCGCACCCGGGCGCTGCTGTGTGTCCTGGAGAACCCGCCGATGACGCAGCGTGATCTCGCAGCCGCCCTACGGTGCAGCAAACGGCAGGTGACGGCCCTCGTCGACGCGCTCGAGGAGTCGGGCCACCTGCGCCGGGACCCGCATCCGAGGGATCGACGCGCCCACATCGTCGCCCTGACCGAGCGTGGTCGTAGCCACGCGGATCGGGTACGCCAGCTACGGGCGGACACTGCACGACGCCTGTTCGACGGGGTCGCCCCGCGGGACCTCGACGCCTTCGTCCGGGTCACCGACAGACTGATCGACCACTACGCGAACTCGATCCCGCGGACTGGAGAGTGACAAGGATGCGTGGAACCGAAATAGTCGACGGGCACAATATTCAGGTGACCACAATTGCAATGGTCGCGGACGCCGCCCGCGCATACCGCCGCGACTGGCAGCACTCCAGTGAGACCCCCCTCACCAAGAGGGAACTCGAACCGGATCCCATCGGCGACATACGGTTGGTGACGTCTCTTGCGAGTTGACGGACGCGAGATCCCGGTCACCGGCAGCTTGCTGCAGCCGCTGGTCCGACGGACCAGCGATATCTTGCGCGTCTTCATCGCCTTGATTCTGCTCGCGGCGGTCATCGCCGGCTCGCTGATCACCCGAAGTGAGTGGGAGGCGCTCGAAACGTCGGTGTCCGACATCGTCGGCATCCTGCCACCGGAGTTGTCGGATACCGTCTATCTCCTGTACGGCGTCGCGATCCTCGCGCTGCCGTTCGCGATCCTGATCCAGCTCATCGTCGGCCGACACTGGAGGCTGCTCGCGGGTTATGCGGCAGCCGCCCTCGTCGCGGGTGTGGCCTTGTCTTTCACCGGGTCGGGTCTGGCGGCCCCGCAATGGCACCTCGACGTCTCCGCACAGTTGAATACCTTCCTCTCCCAGTTCCTCGACGACCCCCGGTGGATCGCGATGCTCGCGGCGGTCCTGACGGTGTCGGGGCCGTGGCTGCCGAAACGCTGGCGCCGCCTGTGGTGGGCTCTGCTGCTCCTCTTCGCTCCCATCCACCTGGTCGTCAGTTCGATCGTGCCGGCTCGTTCCATGCTGGGCCTGGCCGTCGGGTATCTCGTCGGCGCGATCATCGTGCTCGCTGTTGGAACCCCAGCCCTCGAGGTTCCCCTCGTATCGGCGGTCGAGGCCCTCGAGCGCCTGGGGCACCGGGTCACCGCATTCCGGGTGATTGCTCCGGCGGGCAGTGGACCACTGATCCTCGGGGCGTCCCGCGACGGACAACCCGAGTTGGTCGTGGAGTTGTACGGAAAGAATCAGCGCAGCCGCGGGGTGATCCGCCAGGTCTCCCGATGGCTCGCTTTCCGCAGTAGCGAGAGCGTGCCGGCCCACGCCTCGCTCGCTCGTGCGGTCGAACACCGCGCGCTCATGGGGATCGCCGTGGCGGATCTGGATCTGGCGGCCTCCAAGCCGATGGCCGTCACGACCCTCGACCGCGGATGGGAGATGTTCGTCCGGCCCTTCTCGCGCGGCACCTCCCTGCACGCGCTCATCTCGGACCAGGCGCGTCCGCACGACTCGCTGCTCGAGAAGGTATGGGGGGCGCTGGTCGACCTCCACGCCCGTCAGATTGCGCATGGCGATCTGCGGGCGTCGGAGATCCGGATCGACGACGGACGAGCCCTGTTCGATGGCTTCACGCATGCGGAGCTCGGCGCGTCCGAGGCGCAGATCCAGTCCGACACCGCTCAATTGCTGCTGACCACCGCGTCGTTGTTCGGCGTCGAACCGGCCGTGAAAGCCGCGCTCGCCGCGCGCGGTCGCGACCGGGTCCTGGCTGCCTCCGGGCGCCTCACGAGGTCCGCCATGCCCGCGCGCCTGCGCAAGCCGATCCCCGACTCTTCGGCGCTACTCGGAACGATTCGCGACGAGGTGACCCGGCAGACGGACATCGAGAAGATCACCCCTGAGCAGGTCACACGCTTCACTCGCAATCAGATCATCCAGTTGGTCCTGCTGATCGGCCTTGTCTACGTGGCTTACCCGTTCATCAGCCAGGTCCCTACCTTCGTCACCGAACTGAGGTCCGCGAACTGGTGGTGGGCGCTCGCCGGCCTGCTCGTGTCCGCGCTGACCTACGTCGGAGCCGCGGCCGCGCTCTGGGCGTGCGCCTTCGAGTTGGTCCGATACCGGTATCTGCTGATCATGCAGATCGCCAACACGTTCGCGGCCACATCTACCCCGGCCGGTGTCGGCGGCTTGGCGCTCAGTGTGCGGTTCTTGCAGAAAAACGGCCTCGGAGCAGTCCGCGCGACTGCCGCGGTAGCGCTGCAGCAAACCGTCCAGGTCGTCACCCACGTCGCGCTACTGATCCTCTTCAGTGTCGCGGCCGGACGGGATGCCGATCTATCGCACTTCGTCCCGAGAGGCACCCTGCTCTACCTGATCGTCGGCATCGCACTCGGCGCGATCGGAACCTTCATGTTCATCCCGAAGGCACGGCGCTGGCTGCGCACCGAGGTACGGCCGCAGCTCACGGAGGTACTGGGATCGCTGGCCCAGCTGGCCCGGAGCCCGGGCCGGTTCCTGCTGATCGTGCTCGGCAGCGTAGGTACGACGCTCGGCGCTGCACTGGCACTGTGGGCCAGTGTCGAGGCGTTCGGAGGCGGGACCACGTTCGTAACGGTGACGATCGTGACGATGATCGGTGGCACTCTCGCGTCGGCTGCGCCGACCCCGGGAGGCGTGGGGGCGGTGGAGGCCGCCCTCATCGGTGGCCTGACCGCATTCGGTCTGCCGGTAGGGGTCGCGGTACCGTCAGTCCTGCTATACCGCGTTCTCACCTGCTGGCTGCCGGTGTTCTGCGGCTGGCCGACGTTGCGTTGGCTGCAGAGAAACGACATGGTGTGACCGCGACATACCTGACAGTCCCAAAAGAGCACGCCAATTTCGGACAACCAGTAGCAAAACCCGACATATAGCCGATACCAAAAGTGATATACACATCCGGAGACTGTGGAGCTGATCCTTGCTCCCGGCCGACCATCGAAGGCGAGTAGGAATGCGTGTAACCAAGAAGTCCCGCCGGCTCAAAGCGTTGATCGGCGCCACCACGGCGACGGTCGCCGCGCTGCCCGCCTTCTTCGGGGCCGGGGTGGCCTCGGCGGAGACGCCGGCGCAGAACGACGCTGAGCAAATCGAGGCCTCTGCGCAGGCGAACGGCGGAACCGAGCTCGTGTCCGCGAAGCCTGGCAACGCGAGCAACAAGATGCGGCTGGTCGTCCATTCCGAATCGATGGACCGCGACATCCCGCTCGAGGTCATCCGCCCGGCGGACACCTCGAAGCCGGCACCCACGCTGTACCTGCTCAACGGCGCCGGTGGCGGCGAGGATGCGGCGTCGTGGCAGCGACAGACCGACATCGTCACCTTCTTCGCGAACAAGCAGGTCAACGTCGTCACGCCGATGGAGGGCGCGTTCACCTACTACACCGACTGGCAGAAGCCGGACCCCGCTCTGCACGGCGTCAACAAGTGGGAGACCTTCCTCACGGAGGAACTGCCGCCCGTCATCGACTCCGCGCTCGGCACCACCGGTGAAAACGCTCTCGCCGGCATCTCGACCTCGGGCACCTCGGTGTTCAACCTCGCGATCGCCAAGCCCGGTCTGTACAACGCCGTCGGCGCATACAGCGGCTGCGCCGGCACTGCCGACCCGGTCGGCCAGACCTACATTCAGATCGTGATCGGGGCCCGCGGCGACGCGGACATCGAGAACATGTGGGGCCCGGTCGACGGCCCGGACTGGATCGCACACGACCCGATCATCAACGCGGAGAAGCTACGCGGCACCCCGCTGTACGTCTCGACTGCCACCGGCTTGCCCGGCCCGCACGACACGCTCGAGAGCAAGGGCATCAACGGCAACATGGTGACCCTGGCGAACCAGGTCATCGTCGGCGGCATCATCGAGGCAGCGACCAACGAGTGCACGCACCGCTTGGCCAACCGCCTCGCGGAGCTGCAGATCCCGGCCCAGTTCGACTTCAAGCCGGCCGGCACCCACTCGTGGGGTTACTGGCAGGACGATCTCCACAACTCGTGGCCGATGCTGGCCGCAGCGATGAACACCCCGGTGTAACTCGCAAGAACTGACGAAAGGGCGCCCCGGCCTCAGCCGGGGCGCCCTTACCGTGGGGCTGATCCTGCTCCCGGCGGAACATCGAAGGAGAGAAGGAATGCGTGTGACCAAGAAGTCTCGTCAGCTGAAAGCGTTGATCGGCGCCACCACCGCGACGGTCGCCGCGCTCCCCGCCTTCTTCGGGGCCGGCGTGGCCTCGGCGGAGACGCCGGCGCAGAACGACGCTGACCGGATCGAAGCCTCCGCGCAGGCGAACGGCGGAACCGAGCTCGTGTCTGCGACGCCAGGCAACGCGAGCAACAAGATGCGACTGGTCGTCCGGTCGGAGTCGATGGGCCGCGACATCCCCTTCGAGGTCATCCGCCCGGCCGACACCTCGAAGCCGGCACCCACGCTGTACCTGCTCAATGGCGCTGGCGGCGGCGAGGATTCGGCGTCGTGGCAGCTGCGGACCGACATGGCCACCTTCTTCAAGGACAAGCAGGTCAACGTCATCACGCCGATGCAGGGCGCGTTCAGCTACTACACGGACTGGCAGAGGCCCGAGGAGGCCTTGCACGGCGTCAACCGTTGGGAGACCTTCCTGACGGAGGAACTGCCCCCGGTCATCGACTCCGCGCTCGGCACCACCGGCGTCAACGCTCTCGCCGGCATCTCCACGTCGGGCACCTCGGTGTTCAACCTCGCGATCGCCAAGCCCGGCCTGTACGAGGCCGTCGGCGCCTACAGCGGCTGTGCGAGCACCATGGAGCCCGCCGGCCAGACCTACATTCAGATCGTGATCGGGGCCCGCGGCGACGCCGATGTCGAGAACATGTGGGGGCCGATCGGCAGCGAAGACTGGATCAAGCATGACCCGATCATCAACGCCGACAAGCTGCGCGGTACCGATATCTACCTCTCGTCAGCGACCGGGCTGCCGGGTCCCCACGACACCCTCGACAGCGAAGGCATCAACGGGAGCATCCCGCGCCTGGCCGAGCGTGTGATCGTCGGAGGCATCATCGAAGCCGCGACCAACGAGTGCTCCCTTCGCATGGCTCGGCGTCTGGCCGACCTGCAGATCCCGGCTGTTGTCGATTTCAAGCCGGCGGGCACACACTCCTGGGGCTACTGGGAGGACGATCTACACAACTCCTGGCCGATGCTGGCCGCGTCGATGAACACCCCGGCGTAGCTCGCACGAACTGACGACAGGGCGCCTCGGCTTCGGCCGGGGCGCCCTTTTGTCTCGAGTCGACCGCTCGGCGGTTCATACTGCGGTTGTCAACTGATGTCGAACGGAGGGAATCGGCAATGAGCTTTACCCATCCCCGCGGAACCCGGGGTGCACGGAAGCCGGGTGGACGCTTGATGCGCTGGGTGAACAAGTTCGCCATGAGGCGCATACGGCGCAGCAGCGGGAAGTTCATGGGCGCGGACGCACTGATTCTCACCACCGTCGGCCGCAAGAGTGGGCAGCCGCACTCCACCCCCGTCAGCTGGTTCCGCGGGCTGGACGACGGTTGGGTCGTCGTCGCCTCCGCCGCCGGGGCTCGCTCCAACCCCGCCTGGTATCACAACCTGGCTGCACACCCTGATCAGGTGACGATCGAGATGGCCGGACAGTCGATAGCCGTGACCGCACGGGAATTGCACGGCAACGAGCGGGACCGGATATGGGAGACGATCAAGGCGACCTTTCCCCGGTTCGCTCAGTACGAGCAGAAGACCGACCGTCTCCTGCCGGTCATCGCACTGGCCCGCCGGTCCTGACCTTCGAGCACGAACACCAGCGTCTTACCCGAGAGCTGATGGCCGCCACCGGCGGGACCGTACGCGAGCTTCGGCGGGACCGTGAGCTTGCGACAACCGCCGACCCTCATGCCGGGGATGCCTTCCTGCCAGCCGGCGATGAGGCCCTGCAAGGGGAAGGCGATGGACTCGCCACGGCTGCAAATACTCATAGGCGGTTCATTTTGTGTCGAACCATAGTCATGCAATCAGCAGTGAACTCCGCAGCATTGCGCATGAACACTTCCCGACTAGAAAGGTCTGGCCACTTCTTTGACGAGGACTTCGACGATCCATCAATCCCGCACGCCGGGGCGGCGCCTCCACCCAGTTCCGCGTCTGCGGCGTTGCCAAGATAGTCCGAAAGAATCCTACAAGGACCGGATTTGAACTCTCGCTGCAGCCTCATAGTAAGGTCCGCCCGTCGACGCAAGATGCGGATTCCATCTGCCCCGTGCCGAGTGATCTATCCATGACCGGCCACCCGACACGAGTCCCCTATGACCACGGACCCTCTATCAGAACGGAACTCCGCAACCGTACGAAGGCTCGAGCATGAGAACCAGCGAACACGGCCTCTGCCCTCACCCGGAGACTGAATCCTTCCCTGCAGCCGAACCGCAGTCAGTCAGTCTCCATGGCCTTGACCAGGCTCCGTGGTCGCAGATCAACCCAATTGGCCACGACGTGCTCGATACATGACTCGCGCTAAGCACTACAAAATACAGATTCGCCAACCATCCGGAAATCGCGCGGGGTCCGGACATAGAGAATGTTGACCTTCCGGATTCATCAGAACCAAGAAATTAATTCTCGTCATCGTCAAATGGGTTCATTGAAAACTCTCCCTTCAAGCACCTCAACCAGGCTCACTGGACAATAGATAGCCGTTCATCCCATCCCACCTGTCGAGCGCATCGCCCACGACGCCGGCTACTTCGCGAACAGCTTCGGGCATATCCAAATCTGAGTGCACGAACTCCAGGTCATGGACCTCAATATCTCCGATGATGTGCCGCAGCCAAAGCTGCTGCAGATCATCCACCCGCTGACTACCGTCCTCGTCGAGAGTCGCACGGAAGAGCAAAACATCTCCACGATAAGTGGGCGGTATGAACTTCGGCATGATTTCCACGCTGTTCGAATAGACACGCAGAATATTTGACATCACTGGAGTAATCTCCGGTGCGTCCGCCAGGTCTCCATACCGGTCGCGGACCCAACGGAGGAGCACCTCGTCAACGTCCACATCTTGCGGCGCTTCTCCAGTCGAAGGCCAGCTGTCCATCAAGGCCAGGACGCCGACCTCGTACCCCCTTTGCTGCAGTTCAGCAGCTATTGCATGAGCCACGACCCCACCAAACGACCATCCAAGCAGGTGGTAGGGGCCTTCAGGCTCGCGTTCAAGAATCCTCTCAACGTAGTCAACGACCATTTCATCTACCGAACTAGCGACGCTTCCACCATCTAGACCACGCGCTTGAACAGCGAATACCGGCCGCTCTGCGAGATACTGGGCAATTGGCTCATACGACCAGCTCAGTCCACCGGCGGGGTGCACGCACCAAAGCGGCCGCCTATCCCCCGGTTCGTTCAACACAAGGATCGGTTCCAGCCCGGTAGGTGTGTCAGGCGCCACCCCGTCACCGAGCCGGGCCGCCAACTCCGCCACCGTCGGAGCCTCGAACACCACCCGAATCGGCACCTCCACACCCAGCACCGACCGGACACGACTGACCAACCGCGTCGCCGACAACGAATGCCCACCGA
>NZ_RKLO01000004.1:0-240682 GCF_004011825.1 Rhodococcus xishaensis
GACCCACCGTCACCGAAGACACCGCGAACTCGACACAACCACCCACACCCGACCGCACCGCAGGCCGCGGCCGATCCGTCGGCAACGCCAACACATCCGGCAACCCCGCCAACACACCCGCCCAATAGTCGGATCGGCCGATGAGCTCGAGCGAGTACCCCTCGGCGCCGAGCGAAGGGACCCAGCGCACCTCGTCACCAGTACGGTAGAGGCGCTGTCCCGGTTCCCCGAATGGGTTGGCTACGAAACGCTCCGCCGTCAACCCCCGACGGTCGTGATACCCGCGCGCCAGGCCCTGCCCGCCCAGGTAGAGTTCGCCCACGACCCCCGCCGGGACCGGCTGCAGCCTGCGGTCCAACACGACGGCGCTCACCCCCCGGAGGGGTCGGCCGACGGTAATCGGGCTACCCCGCGACAGCGGTTCGCCGACGGTCGCAACGATCGTCGTTTCGGTCGGCCCGTAGCTGTTGGTGAACCGGCACACCATTCCGAACCGGTCAACGAGATCTGGTGTGCACACATCCCCGCCCACCACCACCGCTTCGAGATGCTCGAGTGTCCGCGGGTCGACGGTGTTCAGCGCCGCAGGAGCCGAAATGATGTGTGTCACCATCTCGTTTCGCAGGAGGTCGATCAGTTCGTTCCCGCCGCGCACTTCCGGTGGGACAACGACCATGGTGGCACCGGCACTGAATGCCGGGATCATCTCGAACACAGAGGCATCGAAGCTCGCCGACGAGAAGCACAACACCCGCGATTGCGCGGTGACACCGAGTTCCGAGCGGGCGGCGGCCGCGAAATTCGCTAGCCCGGCGTGTGTGACCAGGACGCCTTTCGGGACACCGGTCGAGCCCGACGAGTAGATCAGGTACGCCGTGTTGTCCGGTCGCAACACCGAAGTGCGCTCCCCATCCATGATCTGCGCGTCCGTCAGACCCGCACACTGCCTGATAGTTGCATCGGCGTCGAGCGTGATCCAGTGTGTGGTATCGGGCAGATACGCGACCATCTCACTCAGCGTGATACCCACGAGCGCAACCGAATCGGAGAGTATGTGCGCGATCAGGTCGGTCGGCAGAGTCGGGTCGATCGGCACGAAGGCGGCGCCCGCCTTGGCAACTGCCCAGAACGCGACCAACGAATTCGTCGATCGCGGCAGGCTCAATGCGACAGAGGTCTCCGGGCCGGCACCACGCTCGATCAGCAACCGCGCCAATCGGTTGGAACGGGCGTCGAGATCCCGGTAAGTGATCTCGGTTCCCGATGCACGGATCGCGATACCGTCCGGGGCGGCGGCCACACCATCGGCCAGCAGATCGGGCATCAGACACACCGGTTCAGGCTCCGGCCCGTGCGCGGGGACCAGGTGCGCGACCTCATCCTCGTACAGGATCTCGAGGTCGACGACCCTACGATCGGGCGGAGCAACGGCGAAGGCGGCCAGGAATTCGAGGAATCGCTCGTGGTGTCCGCGCAACTGCTCCTCGGTGTACAGGTTCGGATTGGCCTCGAAGTCGATCTGCGCCACCCGGCCCGCGACGCTGGGGTACAGATTCACGGTCAGATCCTCGACAGGACCGGTGCCCAAAACGTTGTAGCGGCCGACCGAGTCACGGACCCGAAACTCGTTCTGGAACAGCATGATGTTGATCGACGGACCGAAGAGGCCCAGATGACCCCCGCCGATCCCGGCGTCCCGTCGAATGTCCTCGGACCGGTACCGCTGGTGGCGCAGCGCACCCGCCAACTCGAGTTGCGCAGACCGCATCAAGTCGGCAACGGTCGTCTCGTCCCGTACAGCTAGACGGACCGGCACGACGTTCGCAACCATGCCACCGGAGTTGCGCAGTCGCGCGGTGGTTCGGGCCGAGACCGGAAGACTCAGCACGACATCGTCCTCACCGGTCAGGCGGGACAAGAACGCCGCCACTGCGGCCACTGTCACGGCAGCGAACATCGAGCCCGGTTGCCTGGCCAGTAGCCGCTGCACCGCGACTTCGGTGGCGCGCGGCAGTGGTGCGCTGATCACCAGGGCAGGCAATCTGGGGGCTGCCGACCGTCCTGCAAGACTGCTCGGGTCCGGGAAGTCGCGGCTGCGCTCGGACCAATATCGGCGATCCTTCTCGAATCTGCTGGATGTGCGGTATCGAGCCTCGTCCTCGACGATTTCGCGGAGTGAACTTGCCAGGAACCTCGCCGGATCGCGTTCCTCTACCGTTGCCGCATACAGTTCCGCGGCCCGGTTCATGAACGTCATTGCGCCGAAGCCGTCGAGCGCGATGTGGTGGATCCGCGAGTACAAGTAGTAGTGGTTGTCGGCAAGGCGCAGCGTTGCGGCGCGGGCCAGCCGATCGCTCAGCAGGTCGATCGGGGTGCTGTTGTCGGCCCGCATCCAGGCGTGGGCGGCCGCGCGTGGATCTTCTTCGGCCCGGAAGTCGTGGTGAATCCACTCGAGGCCGAGCGACTCATCGATCAGCTGGAACGGTTCACCGTCTCTCTCGACGATCCGCAGCATGCCGGTTCCGAGTTCGCGCGCCGCGGTGAGCGCGCTCTCCACCAGCAAGTCGACGTCGAGATCGAGATCGGTGAACTCAATGTACTGGGAGATCAGGATCGGAACATCATCGAGGAGATGCTGAGCGAACCAGATACCGCGTTGAGCAGCAGAAAGAGGAAACAGACCTGACTGCGTCGGGATGTCAGCGCTCGACACTCCCCATAGGGCGTAGCCGAAATCGAGATCGTCCGACGATGACACTGATTTGTTCCCCACCGCTACGTATGCGCGAGCCTGGGAACCTGGGTTGTGCCCCGGCGGACCCAGTACCGCCTGATTTACTCGTGCGAGGACCTACACCTGCGTACCCCCTAGCCAAGCGAGATCGTTTTCAGGTCGGGGTGTAACAGAGCATACCAACTAGCCCCTTTGACGGTGCCGCCGCTCCGTCGTACGTGGACGAAGGCTCCGGCAGCCCCGAGCACGACTTTCCCAACCGCAACACGACTTTCATGACCTAGAATTCGATGCACACCGAATCCGATGCACACCGCTGCGATGTTGAAGAACGCAGGCGGGTCAGGCCAACCGTTGCTTCACCGATCGACGGGAAATTCACTTGTGCCGATTGTTCGGGCTGTCCGCCTCCCCGTACCGCGTCCGCGCGTCCTTCTGGCTGCTCGATGCACCGGACAGCCTGGTTGAGCAAAGTTGGCGAGAACCGGACGGAACGGGACTCGGGACGTTTGCGGCGGACGGAGCACCAGTGGTGGAGAAGCGACCACTCGCCGCGCACGAAGACAAGCAGTTTGCCACTGAGGCGAAAGATCGGTACTCGACGACGTTCGTCGCCCACATCCGGTTCGCGACAACAGGTGATCTGCGTCCACGAAACACCCATCCGTTCGCTCAGTGCGGCCGCCTCTTCGCCCACAACGGTGTCGTTCAGAACTTGCCCCGGCTCGAGGCCGAACTAGGGTCCGACCTCGGCCTGGTCCGAGGCGACACCGACTCCGAGCGCATCTTCGCCCTCATCACCCGACACATCGAGAGAAGCAGCGGCGACGTGACCGCAGGGATCACCGCGGCGGTTGACTGGTTGGCCGACAACGTGCCGACTCACGCCCTCAACTTCATCCTGACTACCCCTGACGAACTGTGGGCGCTGCGCTACCCGGATACACACGACCTGCTGTTTCTCGAACGTCACCCAGGCGGTCCGAGCGGCAGCCGTCATCTTCAGCAGACGAGCGGGACCGGTAGGATTCGCGCCCGGTCCGAAAACCTCGCTGAGCGCCCGGCGGTCGTGGTGGCAAGTGAGCAGATGGATGAGGACCCTGGGTGGACACCGTTGCGGTCAGGTGAACTCCTCCACGTCGATCGAGAACTCCGTACGAGCCGAGAAGTGATACTCGATCGCCCACCGCGCTACCCGATCCTCCTCGACGATCTGAGCGCACACGCGAAGGCTGCGGTGGCGCAAAAGTAGCGTTCCCTTGACCGTCACCGCCGAATGACACAGCGCTGCAGTCGAACTGAACGAGTCAGGCCGCGGCATCCGACGCCGGTCGCGCCCGGGTCCGCAACCGGCCGAGTGCACGATGCTGGGCGATCCGGACCGCACCCGGTGTCGTGCCGAGCGCGTCTGCCGTCTCGGCCGCGGACATCCCCCACGCCAACCGCATCACCACGATCTGCCGATGGCGCGGCGACAGGGACTCGACGAGTTCCCGCGCCTGCTCGCCGCTCTCGATCGCGATGGCCCGATCCTCCGGGCCAGAATTCGGGCAGACCGGCTCGCCGGCATCCTCGAGCGGCGCGCACGCGCGACGAGTCGCGCGCCGTGCGTCCACGACCTTGTGCCCGGCGATCGCGTACACGTAGGTCAGGAACGACGAACCCTGGTCGCTGTACCGAGGCAGTGCCGTCATCAAGGCAAGGCACGTTTCGTGGGCAACGTCCTCGGCGACGGACCGGAGCTCACCAGGCCCCAACCGCGCGAAACAGTAGCGCCGCACGAGCGGGTACACCAGGGCGAGAACCCTTTCGCTCGCGTCACGGTCACCCGCGACCGCTCGGGGCACCCATTCGTCGAGCACCTCCCGGGCGCGCGCCGGCGACATCTCGTCAGGTCGCGTTGCGGTGCACATGTTCCCGTACATGTCGGTCTCCTCGCCGGGCGGCACGCTCGGCCATCCCATTGACATCGATCCTCGGCCCGGATCGGAAGGTCCGCCAGGCACCCTCGGGTGGGTGACGCGCACCCCCGCGCCAGCCTCCTGCTTCTCCTAGCCGCCGCGTGCGCGAAGGTACGGTTGACGTTTTGCACGAATCTGCCGTCTTCACCGGGAGTCCGACAGTATGAGAAACACACTGCTATTGATCTGCCAACTTGCTGCATCCTTGATGTGTCTGCTGGGGATCATGACGTTCGTCTACGGGTTCTTCCCTGCAGGAAATTTCTATCGGGGATTGATCTACGGAGCGCTCTCCGTACTCTTCGGGATTGTTGCGATGAAGTGCGACGCTCGCCGGAAACTTGGTAATCGGCAACCACAATAGGCTGCACGGCCCGTTCCGAGGTGTCCTGCCGAGCGGCAGAAGGTTCTCGCGTACCCTCTCGACCTGGCCAACCAACCTTCAGATTTCAAAGCCAGAAGACGTCATCCGCCAGCTGGAACACCTCCGTGTGACGGCGATCGGCGCTCTCGGCAAGGAAGAGGTCCGAGCGTTGTGCACCATGCTGACCCTAGGGACGCCTCCATCTCTCTTGCGAAGTGTGGAACCCGTCGCTCCCGCACCGGCGTCGACTGTCGCCGCAAGATGACGTAACGACCCCGTCGAAGGTGCCTGCTTCAACAGGCGGTCCCCCCTCCGGCGAACGGCGTCCGAATCTGCCTCACGCCGATCAGGGGTAGGCACGCGGGCCGTCCGGTGGTGTCATTAACTCATGAGTGAGGACAAGCGACACTTCGTGGCGAGCCGCCTCGACGGACTCATCCACACGCTCGAACTGAACGCACCAACAGCGGACGAGCCGTCTCCGGTGCCCACCGCGCACGGGTTCACCGGTTCGCTCGCCGAGGCACAGCGGCACCGCGCCGAACTGGAGTCGGCGACGCCCGCCCGCATCGACGAGATCGCGGCGGGCTACCCGGAGATCGAGAAGGACTGGGCGCAGCGGCAACCGACCTGACGACCGGTCGCCGGGACGTCAGTGCCCGTACGGGTAGAGCACACCTGCGGCGTCCAGCCGCTTGACCCGGCGATGTTCGATGAGGACCCACGTGGTTCCCAGCACGAGGCTGACCGCGCAGATCACCCCGGTGATCAGTGCCCAGCCCCGGAACCCGTAGCCGGCCGCGACAAGTGTCATGCCAAGGGTCACGATCGCGATCCCGATCAGCCCGTACCCGGGCCAGTTACGGCTGTCTTCTATGGCCTCACCCGGATGGTCCCGCGGGATGTTGACCGGATGGTGTCCATCGTCGAAGTAGCTCACAAAAGCTCCCGGTTGATTCCGTTTGCGCTCTCGTCGTACTGCGTCGACTCGTCGCCAGACGAGACGGGCGACGGCCTCCTCCGCATTGTCTCCCACTGGGGGCTTTCCCGCACGTATATGGCATTCGCGTCGACCCCCTGGGGTGGCGAAATCAGCACCCTCGGTGATCTGCCGCGACTCCGTGGGGCGCTGGTGACGGGCTCCGCGGGCGACGAGATTGGGACGTGCGGTACCGAAACCGCACTTCCCGTCTCGATCACCTGGAGGGTGTCATGCCGACCACTGTGCGCATCCACCAGCAGGGCCGCCCCCGGGTGGTCGAGGCCGACGACGGTGTCACTCTGGCCGTCCGCGAGTACGGTGACCCTGACGCCTCGGTGACGGTGGTGTTCGTCCACGGTCACTGCCTGCACACCCACTCGTGGGCGCGATTGCGTTCGCACCTGACCCGCGAGTGGGGGCCGTCGATCCGGATGGTGTTCTACGACCACCGTGGGCACGGCGAATCCGACAGCGCGCCCGCGCACACGTACACGATCGACCAATTGGGCCGCGACCTCGACACCGTCATCCAGGCGGTCGCACCCGACGGACCGATAGTTCTCGTCGGGCACTCGATGGGTGGCATGGCCACACTGGCCTACACGCGTCAGCATCCCGAGGTCGTCGGCAACCGCGTCGTGGGAGTGGGTCTGCTGTCCACGGCCGCGAGCGGCATTACCCGCTCGGGGCTCGGCCGGTTCCTCCGACATCCCCTCGTCTCGGCGCTGCGGTTCGGCGCCGAGCGCATGCCTCGATTCGCTCAGCGCGTCGCCTCGATTGCGCTCGACAATCACACGTCCGTGGTCACGATGTACGGATTCCTCCGGTCGCTCGCCGGGTTCGACGAGTCCGAGTCGCTCGCCGCACTCGGCGACATCCCGTCCCTCGTACTTGGCGGCACCGCCGACCTGCTGACGCCGTTCGAACACTCCGTCGCGATCGCGGCCAACCTGCACTCCGCCGAATTGGTCCGTCTCCACGACGCCGGGCACTCGGTGATCCTGGACCAGGCAGCCGAGGTGGCGCACGCGTTGGTGCGTCTCGTCACCCGAGCCGGCCTCCACCACCCGATCGCGTCGACGACCGACCCGGTCTCGGAGGTCGCACAGCTGCGGGCCGACAATCTCGGATACGCCCTCGCATAGTCCGCAAATGCCCCTCGCACGACATGGATGTTGTGCCAGACTTTGCTGTTCGTGCACGTGACCTCAGTGAGTCACGATGTGCGCCGGGGTTTCATGGGGCAGTACCGCCTAGGCCGACGGTGTCGGTGGACGAGGGGAGCGTGGTTGTGGAGCCTGACCGGGGACCCGAACGCGATGGCCCGCCAGCGAGCAGGCGCCGAAAACTGTTCGACCGGCCGAGACTGTTCGCGATGCTGTCCGAGTGCGCTGCACTCACCGTCATTCGAGGGCCTCGGGGTTCCGGCAAGACCAGCCTGCTCAGGACGTGGATCGCGTCGGCCCGGGGAGGACCGGAACCGATCGTCACGATGCCGACACCGCAGCCGACCTCCGATTCGGACTCCTACTGGGCCGAGGTGGAAAGGCGGATCGATGCCGCCCTCACGTCGCCCGGCGAACGCGCGGTCGTGACCCTCGACGACGTCGACCGGTTGGGTGATCCCACGACCGAGGAACGCATCCTCGCATCTCTGCACCATCACGAACGTCTGCACGTGGTCGTCACCACCCGTTCCGCCGAGGTGTTCAGCGGCACGGGACTGCTCGACCTCGATCACGTGGCCGTCCCTCCCGACGATTTGCTGTTCACGGCCCAGGAGTGCCGAGCGGCACTGCTCGCACGCGGCATCGAGCTACCGCCACATCTGTGGAAGACCGTGCACGACGTCACCTCTGGTTTCCCGCCCATGGTTCAGGCGGCGATCGCCGTCATCCGTTCGTTCGGCGAACTCGACCACGGCCAGGAACTGACACGCCCCGCTCTCGAAAGGGCCATCGATCGCTACGTCGAGCACGCGATCCTGGACGATCCGGAACTCACCGATCTACGAGAGTTCATCCACACGATCGCCGCAGCCCGTACCGTCACCGCCACAGCCGCCGAGGTGCTGACCAGCGCCGACGATGTCGCGCGGCTGCGTGAACTCGAGACCGCGGGTGTGCTGATCAGGTCGCCGTGGCCCAGGGACGACGAGTGGACCTTCGTTGCGCCAGTCCGCGACTCGCTGATGCGCGCGGTTCGCCGCGCCGCACCGGAAGGACCCCTGCGGGCTTCGAGTGACCTCGCGAAGTGGTTCCGCGACGGGGGGAACCCCACCGCCGCGCTCGAGCACGCGGTCGAGGCACAGGACTGGGATCTGGCGGTCGGGATTCTCAAGGCGAATTGGGTGGAGTTGGTCGCGCGCCGGTTTCACCTCGTCCGCGAAACCCTCACCTCGATCCCCGCGGCCGCGGCCGAAGCGGACCTGTCGATCCGAGCCGGGCGCGAACTCTTCCTCCGGCTCGGTTCCGATGCGACACAGCTCCCCGATCCGGTACCGCTGCCGGTGACCGGTGCACGGTCTTCCGACCCAGGCGGGGCCGCCGACGCGCTGGCGGTCGGCACCGTTCAGTCGCTGATTCAGCGCGTCGACGGTAACTACGCGGACGCCGCGGACATCAGCTCGAGGATGTCGGCGCTGGGTGACCGTTTGATGGCGACACAGTACGACGAGGTCGCCTGGTGCCTCCCACTGCTGCGCGTGCAGTGGGGAGTCACCCACCAGTTGCACGGCGACCTGGGAGGTGCGTCCGTACAGTTCCGCCGCGCCTTCAACAGCAACCGGTCGATTGGATCGGACTTCGTCGCACGAAACGCCGCGGGAAACCTGGCATTGAACTACGCCCTGTCCGGCGAACTGGGCCATGCCGAAGCCTGGCTCGACAAGGAACGCCGGTACAACGACGAGTCCGCCTGGGTCACCAAGATGGTCCGCGTCGGCGGTCTTGTGGCGTCCGCCCTGGTCGCGATCGACCGTATGGAGCTCGACGCCGCTGCGAAAGTCCTCGCCGTGCTCGGCGACCTGCCCGACGACGAGGAGTTGTGGGCGTTCGCGCTTTACGCGCAGTGCCAGTTGGCACTCGTCACCTGCCAGCCCGAGACGGGGCTGGACAGAATCCGTCGGACGACCGCGGTATACGACCGCTGGCTCACCACGAGTTCGCTTGCGGCACCACTGCTCGCTGCCGCCGAGGCCGAGCTGCACTTGGCCCTCGGTCACGGCAACGAGACATGGATGACGCTCGAGAACGCGCGGGGACGCGGCCCGTGGACGACGATCGCCCACGCACGTATGGAACTGTCGAGCGATCGTCCCAACGAGGTGCTTGCGGACTGCGCACGTCCGGCTGTCTCGGAGTGCCCGTACCCGCACATCCGAATGGAGTCCGCACTGCTCCAGGCCGCCGCACACCTTCATCTCACGAACGAGATACAGGCACGGACCATGCTGCGCCGGGCCGTCGCGTTGTTCGACCAGACCGGGATGGTCCGCCCGTTCGTGTCGATGCCCGCCGGTTGGATAGCCCGACTGTCGGAGTTGGATGTCGAACTCCCTCCCGCCTGGACGTCAGCGGTGCCTGCTCCCGGCGCGGCGGTGTATCCGGACCGGATTCAGCTCGTCAACCTCAGCGACCGAGAATCGGCGGTGCTGGATGCTCTCGTGGCGACCCCGTCAGTTGCCGCGATCGCGGAGCAACTCTTCGTTTCCCAGAACACGGTCAAGACTCAGCTTCGTAGTCTCTATCGCAAGCTGGGGGTCCATTCGCGGGCGGACGCGCTGCTCACGGCCACTCATTTGGGTTTGATCACTCGGGAACCGGAGGCTTGACGACACGGAACCGGATGGGGCGGGAATAGGTTCGCGCGCCTCGCGTTGACTACGGTAGCTTTGATTGAATTCTCAACTAGTTGGATGATCGGGAGAACCCCATGCCCGACTCGACCGTAGACAACGCACAGGTGTCCGGCCCGGACGGCTTCGTCGGCCCGAGCGTCAGCCGACGCCGACTGGCCAGACCGCGGTGTTCGCCCGCGGCGGTACGATCGCTGTCGCGGCCGCGGACAATCAGAAATCGCGCACCGAGTCGGTCGATCCCCGCTGCGCACGATGTACTCGGCTGATGTCGATGTCGTTGCCGGACAACCGATCGCATCTGTATTTGGACGGCGATGCGGACACCCTGCCCGCGACTGCCACCGAGGAGGACCACATGCCAGCTCTCACCACCCCGCACATCGACATCCACCGTGCCGGCGACCGATTGAAGACCCGGATCCAGTGGCTGGATTCGAAGCACTCGTTCTCGTTCGGTCACAACTACGACCCGGACAACACTCACCACGGACTGCTGCTGGTGAACAACGACGACATCGTCCAGCCGGGTCAGGGCTTCGACACCCACCCCCACAAGGACATGGAAATCGTCACCTGGGTGCTGCGCGGGTCCCTTGTGCATCAGGACTCCATCGGCCACTCCGGCGTCATCTATCCGGGACTCGCTCAACGGATGAGTGCCGGCACCGGGATCCTTCACTCCGAGAAGAACGACTCGTGGCGTATGCAGGGCGACGAGCATCGTGACCCTGTCCGCTTCATCCAGATGTGGGTGATGCCTGACGAGGCCGGCATCACCCCCGGATACGAGCAGCTCGAGATCGAGGACGAACTACTGGCCGGCGGGCTGGTTCCGGTCGCGTCGGGCATGGCGGAGCACCGGGATCACGCCGCCATCCGCATCAAGAACAAGTACGCGTCGCTGCACGCGGCACGCCTACAGCCAGGCAAAGCGGTGCAGATCCCCGAGGCGCCGTTCGTGCACGTGTTCCTCGCTCGAGGCAGCGCCGAGATGGCAGGCGTCGGAACCCTGTACGAGGGGGATGCGGTCCGGTTGAGCGCTTCGGGCGGCCAGACGATCACCTCCGAGACCGGCGCCGAAATCCTCATCTGGGAGATGCACGCACGGCTCGGGGGGTGAGGTCCGAATCGGAGTGAACCGGTTCCTCGGGTTCGGGCCCCGCTCGGCATCCGAGACGAGATTTCGAGGACGGGCCCGCGCCGCCGAGTCGGTGTAAAGATGGAACGATGACGACTGCGCAGCATTCCGGCATCGACCTCACCCATCTCGATCCGGGCACCCGACCACAGGATGATCTGTTCGTACACGTCAACGGCCAGTGGCTCGACGAGTACGAGATCCCCGCCGACCGTGCGGTGGACGGTGCGTTCCGGACCCTGTACGACAAAGCCGAGGAGGACGTCAAGACGCTCATCCAGGAGGCGGCCCGGTCCGGCGCGGCCCACGGTACGGACGCGCAGAAGATCGGCGACCTGTACTCGAGTTTCATGGACGCGGACGCGGTCGAGACGGCGGGACTGTCCCCGATCGCCGAGGAACTGTCGGCGATCGCGAACGCCGCGGACCTGACCGTGCTCGCCGAGATCATGGGGCGTCTGCAGCGCACCGGTGTCGGCGGCGCGGTCGGCCAGTACGTCGACACCGACGCCAAGAATTCGGCGCGCTATCTGGTGCACTTCACACAGTCCGGGATCGGCCTGCCCGACGAGTCGTACTACCGCGAGGACGAGTACGCCGGGATCCGCGAGGCGTACATCACGCACATCCGCAACATGTTCGAACTGGCAGGAATCCGCTACGACGCCCAGCGCGTGTTCGACCTCGAGACCGCGGTCGCCGCGGGCCACTGGGACGTCGTCAAGCGCCGCGACGCGGAGCTGAGTTACAACCTGACAACGCTCGACGACCTGCAATCGCGTCACACCGGGTTCGACTGGGCTGCCTGGATTTCCGGCCTGCAGGCCACGGAGGAGCAGCTGGCCGAGATCGTCGTGCGTCAGCCGAGCTTCGTCGAGTCGTTCACGCAGCTGTGGACCTCGCGTCCGATCGAGGACTGGAAGGCGTGGGCCACGTGGCGGATCCTGCACGCTCGGGCCCCGTATCTGACGGAGGCGATCGTCGCCGAGGACTTCGCGTTCTACGGCAAGACCCTCAGCGGTACCGAGAAGAACCGGGAGCGGTGGAAGCGGGGGGTCTCGCTGGTGCAAGACCTGCTGGGCGAGGCGGTCGGCAAGCTGTACGTCGATCGGCACTTCCCGCCGGAGTCCAAGGCACGTATGCAGGTGCTGGTTGCGAACCTGCAGGAGGCGTACCGGCGCAACATCTCTGACCTCGAGTGGATGAGCCCACAGACCAGACAGGCCGCCCTGGCGAAGCTCGAGAAGTTCACCCCGAAGATCGGCTACCCGGACAAGTGGCGTGACTACTCGGCCGTCGTGATCGACCCGACCGACGTGGTGGGCAACTATCGCAGCGGCTACGCCGCCGAGCACGACCGCGACATCGCCAAGCTCGGCGGCCCGGTCGACCGCGATGAGTGGTTCATGACCCCGCAGACGGTCAATGCCTACTACAACCCGGGTATGAACGAGATCGTCTTCCCCGCAGCGATTCTGCAGCCGCCCTTCTTCGACCCGGACGCCGACGACGCCGCCAACTACGGTGGTATCGGCGCGGTCATCGGCCACGAGATCGGGCACGGCTTCGACGATCAGGGCGCCAAGTACGACGGCGACGGCAACATGGTCGACTGGTGGACAGACGACGACCGCACCGAGTTCGGCAAGCGCACCAAGGCCCTGATCGAGCAGTACAACGAGTTCGAGCCCAAGGACCTGCCGGGCCATCACGTCAACGGCGAGTTCACGATCGGCGAGAACATCGGCGACCTGGGTGGGTTGTCGATCGCACTCGAGGCCTACCGCATCGCCACCGATGACACCGAGGCCCCGGTACTCGACGAGTTGACCGGCCTGCAGCGGGTCTTCTTCGGCTGGGCTCAGGTGTGGCGGACGAAGGCACGCAAGGAAGAAGCACTGCGGCGATTGGCGGTCGACCCGCACTCACCGCCGGAGTTCCGGTGCAACGGCGTGATCCGCAATCTCGACAGCTTCCACGAGGCCTTCGGGGTCGAGCCGGGTGACACCCTGTACCTGGAGCCGGAGAAGCGCGTCAAGATCTGGTAGTGACGACCGGGCGGTTCGCCGGTCCCACAGCCGGCGAACCGCCCAAGTGCCGAAGGGTGCCGCGCCGGCCGTCCGATCGTCAGCCAGCGACCAGATCCATCCGGAGGAACTCGTTGACGCGAAGCAGTTTCGGCGGAAGTGTCACATCGTCCGGGAGGGCCTCGACCGCCTCGCTCCTTCCGACCACGCGTGGGGCCGCGAGTTCGACCTCTCGCCCGTCGACGCGTAGCCGTGCACTGCCGGCCGCCAGGACGTTCTGCACCCAGTCCGCGCCTGATCCGTACACCAGCACGAACATGTAGCCGGCGTCGACTGGATGCACCCCGAGCGGAGTGTGGTACGTCGCGCCGGACGCGCGACCGACGTGGATGAGCACAGGCCATTTCCCGCCCGCGATCGCGCGATTGTTGAATACCCGCTTGTTCACGTGTCCCCACCACTTCGGCATGGCCATCACGGTCTCCTTCCGTCACCTGAACTCCCTTACACCGGTAAGGTTGTCTTACGGATGTAAGTTTGTCAATGGGTCAGCATCTTTGTCAGCACGTCCATAGGGGAGCCCTGTGTCACCATCACAGCCGCCACGACCGCCACTGAGCAGGGATCGCGTGCTCGCGGCCGCGATCGAGGTCGCAGATCGTGGCGGCGTGGAGGCGATCACGATGCGCAAGGTGGCGCAGGAACTCGGCGTCGAAGCGATGTCGCTCTATCACCACGTACCGAACAAGGACGCGATCCTCGATGGTGTGGTCGACGCGGTGTTCGCGGCAATCGAGCTGCCCAGCCCGGGGTGCGACGACTGGCGTGATGCGATACGCACCCGCGCTTCCTCCGCGCGCGCAGTGCTGTCGCAGCACCGTTGGGCCCTCGGGCTCATGGACTCCCGTCGCAACCCGGGACCGGCGACGCTGCGCCACCACAACGCCGCCCTCGGAGTCCTCCGAGAGGCCGGATTCCCACTGTCGATGGCCGCGCACGCAGTTTCGCTCATCGACAGCTACATCAGCGGGTTCGTCCTCCAGGAAGCAAACCTCCCGGTGACGACACCGGACGATGTCGAGGAGCTGGCCGGTGACATCCTCGAGCAGCTACCGGCGAACGAGTTGCCGTACCTCCGTGAGTTGATCACCGACCACGCCCTGCGACCCGGCTACGACCACACCGGCGAGTTCGGCTACGGCCTGGACGTGATCCTCGACGCGCTCGAAGCTCGCCGCACCTAGAGCCCGTAGCCGATCAGGGTCGAATATGCCGGTAGGAGTGCAGCTATCAGCAGCAGCTGGCGGCGGCCGCGGCTGTCGCCCCCGCTGGGGCGGTACCGCAGCAAGCACTTGCCGTCTCGGCGACCTTTGCGGGGACGCCACAACCACCTAGGTCGACGTCGTCGAAGAGCTCGATCTCGCTGGGGCCGCCACTGCTGGACTCGACTCGAGGGGCCTCGCCGACGGACGTGCTGGAGCAGACGCCTGTTTCGGGCAAAATCAACTCGATGCGTCGAGCGCCCTCGTGGTCGCCCGCGATCTCTGCCACGACGGAGCGGGCCTGCTCGTAGCCAGTCATCAGCAGGAACGTCGGGGCCCGCCCGTAGGACTTCATGCCGATCGGGTAGTAACCAGTGTCAGGATGGGCAAGCTCGTCGACGCCGTGGGGCCGGACGCTGCCGCAAGAGTGGATGTTCGGATCGATGAGCGGCGCCATCGTGGTCGTGGACTCGATGCCGGCATCGATGTCCAATCGCAGCTCGCGTGAAATCGCGAAGTCCGGTCGGGCGCCGGTATTGGCGACGATGTAGTCGAATGGGCCGGCCTTCACGCCATCGGTCGATATCAAATAGACGCCGTCGCCCTTGTTGATCACTTCCTCGACTCGGAACCCGGTCACGAAGTCGACCGCTCCGCCGGTCGCGAGTCGTTCGGCGTCGGCACCGAGAGCGCCGCGGGCAGCTAGTTGGTCACTCGAGCCGCCACCGAACATCTGACCAGCCTCGGCCCGGCGAACCAGCCAAGTCGTCCGGGTGTCCGGAGCTTCCGTTCCGAGAGTGGCGAGATCGCGAACAACGTTCTGAGCCGAATGGCCCGAGCCGATCACGGCAACTCGTTTGTTGGCGAACTTCGCCTTGTCAGAACCCAACAGGTCCGGCATGCCGTAGCGGATCGCGCCGTCAGTCGCGGCTCGTTCCTCGCCAACGGCGGGAACTCCACCAGCACCGATCGGGTTCGGCTGATTCCAGGTGCCGCTGGCATCAACCACGGCCTGGGCGACGAAACGGACCTCTCCGTCAGGGGTGTCAGCGACAACGACGAACGGACGACCGTCTCGACCGTCGCTCTTGACCTTGTCCACGCCCTGGCGGGTCACGTGCTTCACCCGGTGGCTGAATCGAATCACTTCAGCCATCTGAGGTAACTCGGCGAGCGGCTCGAGGAACTCCTCGATGAGTTCTCCGCCAGTTGGGTGCCCGCCGTCGGCGGGACGCTTCCAACCAGCTGCGTCGAGCATCTTTTCAGCGACTGGGTCGACCAGGTACCGCCAGGGTGAGAACAACCGCACGTGAGCCCAGTCCCGGATGTTCGCTGCGATCGCGTCGCCTGCTTCCAGGACGATCGGGGTCATGCCCTGATCGAGAACGTTTGCTGCGGCTGAGAGTCCGATCGGACCGGCGCCGACTACTACTACCGGAAGATTGCTGTTCTGTTCCATGGTGTGGTTCCTTGCGTCACTCGTGAGGTTCTCGTCTCTACAGACGACGCTCACCGAACATGGACGCAGAATCTTCCGAGGAATCTTCGAGGCGGTCCCGGCGCGGCTTCGGGATCTGACGGCTATGGCGCTGAGATTACGTCTTCGGGTCAGTAAGAGTCAGCACGGAGACTCGCCATCGGGACGACGAGTCATCCCGATCGGACGGCCCCTGGCGTCAATCTCGATCTCGCAGCATTCTTCGAGGGCGCTCAACATCTTTCGGCGGGCGCGCTGGACCCGAGACTTCATCCCCGACACGCTCAACCCCAGCTCGCCCGCAACCTCGGTCTGTGAGTGACCTTGCATGTCAACCAACGACACGGCCTCGCGATCGG
This sequence comes from Rhodococcus xishaensis, assembly GCF_004011825.1. Lineage (GTDB taxonomy): Bacteria > Actinomycetota > Actinomycetes > Mycobacteriales > Mycobacteriaceae > Prescottella > Prescottella xishaensis. The sequence continues at coordinate 16,164 of NZ_RKLO01000004.1, forward strand.
CATCGCTCAGGCCGCTCAGGAGCGGGTCCACACAGGCCACGAACTCCTGCCATACATCATCGTCGTTGGTTGCGTCGTCCAACTCGGGCAACAGATCGATTGTCACCGCCGGATCGGACGGGACCTCGCGGCGGCGTGGTGCAGATCGGTAGAAGTCGATGATCGAGTTTCGCGCAACCCTGTAGATCCAACGAGCGGGGTCGTCGATGTCGTCGATCTTTGCGTGCAGCCGGAGAAAGGTCTCCTGCACGATCTCATCGACATCGTCGGCGTTGTTGACGCGGCGGGCCACGAACTGGCGTAGAGAAGCCCCGAAATCGCGCCACAGATCCCCGGCAGTCGCCTTCCCGTCTGCCGAACCGTTCGACACCACGCGCTGACCTTATCAAGAAGCGACCAACGAACGATCAGCAAAATCTGTGCGTCCAACGGCCGACTGCTACGTCAAAAGAAAAAAGACATCGCCCATCCGCTACCCCGGTTGGAGACCATGACGACCAACGCACCTACCCCTGCCGTCAACGGCGAACACAATGACGGCTCGTGGCGACGAACCACCTCAGTCCTGTCGGTCAGCCAACTCATCACCTGGGGCATTCTGTACTACTCCTTCGCCGTATACATGCCCCAAATGCATGCCGACCTCGGCTGGTCCATCCCGGCCATTTCCGCTGGCTTCGCGATCGCCACCCTCGTCTCAGGCATCACCGCTCCGCTCGTCGGCCGTATCATCGATCGCTCGGGTTCGCGGACAATCATGGCTCTCGGCGCCGCGGTCGGCATCGCCGGGCTTGGCCTCTGGTCAGCAGCTCATCATCTCGCGGTTTTCTACCTGGCACTCGCCATCATCGGCCTTGCCCAGGCCGCCACCCTCTACGCCCCGGCGTTCGCCACCGTCATTCGCCATCACCCCACGAACAGCCGCTCGGCAATCATCACCATCACCCTCGCGGGCGGACTGGCCTCGACCATATTCTCGCCGCTCGCCCAGATCCTGTCCGATCAAGGCACCTGGCGTACTGGGCTTTTCGTTCTCACCATCGGCTTCGCGCTCACCGTCCTCCCCCTGAATTACAGCCTCCCCCAGGATGACAACCGCGACGCCACCGCAACGAACAACGAACCAGCCGCCAAACGAACGGGCAACGCCCAGCAGCGCCCGGCAGCGCTCTGGTGGGTCGCAGTCGTTTGGACACTCACCTCGGGCGTCTCCACGGCCTTCGCCGTCCACATCGTCGCGTTCCTGATCGACAATGGCCATGGTGCCGCTGCCGCAGCCTCTATCGCCGGCGCAGCGGGCATCGGCAAAGTCGCGGGCCGCGTATTGATCGCGGCAGGAAGCCGGCTCAGCTCGACAACGATGCTGCGCATCAGTCTCGGGATCCAAGCCGTAGCCCTTACCGTCCCCTTGGTTTGGAACACGACGCTTGCCTCGCTGCTCATGGTCACCGTGTTCGGCGCCACCGCCGGCTCGCTCACTGTGCTCCGCCCCATTCTGCTGGCCGAATTGTTCGGCAAGGAGGGCTTCGCAACGAAGAACGGCGAAGTTCAGCTGATCACAACGATCTCCAAAGCATCGACCCCAGTCCTGGCAGGCATCGCCGTGGCCGCAGTGGGGTACACGAACACCTGGCTCGGCCTCGCCCTGATCGTCACCGTCGCCATCGCTATCACGTTCCGCGCCCTCGGCACCAAGCCCTCGCGGACGCCCACCGTCCTGGCGATCGATTGCCAGGCAGGAGAATCAAGTCGTGACGCACTCCTCATCAAGCCACAACGCTGAGTTCAGCTGCCTTCTCGAAATCAAGCACCCGGGTCAGCGATTCCAGTCGCCGAGCCCGTCGTAGCCGCTGAGGGTGCCGCCGGCGGTGTTCACCACGATCACCGGGTCGCCCTTCTTCGCGTTGTCGTAGAACCACTTGCCGTCCGCCGTGCTGACGTTGAGGCAGCCGTGGCTGACGTTCCGGTGCCCCTGCGCGTCCACCGACCACGGGGCGGCGTGCACGAAAATGCCGCTGTAGGAGATGCGCGTGGCGTACTCGACGTACGTCCGGTATCCCTCCGGCGCGTCGACTGGCACGCCGTACGTCGACGAATCCATGTACATATCGCGGTGCTTCTCGCCGACGATGTAGGTGCCGTTCGGGGTCTCGTAGCCGGGCTTGCCGAGCGATGTCGGCATCGTCTTGACCACCTCGCCGTTGCGGGTGACGGTGATTTGCTTGGTGTTGTCGTCGGCGACGGCGACGAGCGCGTCACCGATCGAGAACGTGGAGTGCGAGTCGCCGGCGTCGACGCTGACCCGGATGTTGGCCGGCCAGAACTCGTTGGGCTTCCATCGGACCTGGTTGTCGGCCGGCCAGTAGAAGTGCCCGGCGACCGGAGGGTCGGTCGCGACGCGAATGGCACGTTCGGCGACCGCACGGTCCGTGATGTTCTCGTTGAAGCTGATGATGACCGGCTGGGCGATGCCCACAACCTCGCCCGGTGCCGGGTTCAGCGACGGAGCCGAGAAGTTCGCCGGCACGATCGCAGGCGTGGCCGATCCGGCTGGCATGGCGGTCTCGGGGACCTGCGAGCCACCGGAGAATAGCGGCGCGGCCTGAGCCGGGGCCGCAAGAACGGCCCCGACCGCGGCGGCGGTGACGACGAGGGCGGCGGCACGGGCGAATCGACGGCGGGGCCTACCGGCCTCTGCGATCGACGTCTCGGTCATGTTGCGGTACTCCCCAGCTCGACGACGCCCCGCGGGCAGAGCCCGGTCACCCCATTAGGACATAGAAGGATGCGACGGACAACACCCGCCCGTCCCCGAACTCAGCCGGCTTCGCCGCGCGCCGCCTCGAGCATCGCTGCCACGTCGACGATCTTGGTACGCGCACGCCCGCTCTCGGAGCCGAGCACACGCTCCTTCTTGTCGATGCGCTGCCACCCCTGGAAGTCGATGGCGTCCGGCTGGCGCTCACCGATCAGCGCGGTCAAGTGCTCCTGGTCGCGACCGGGCTGAGTGAGCAGGCCGCTCGCGAAGTCGGACAGCAGCAGGTCCACGGTGGCCGCGGAACAGTGCTTGTTGGTGCCGATGACACCGGTGGGTCCGCGCTTGATCCAGCCCGCGACGTAGACGCCGTGGATGGGGGAGCCGGTCTCGGGATCGATGACGCGGCCGTTCTCGTTCGGGACGACGCCTCGGCGGTCGTCGAACGGCAGATCCGCCACCGGCAGGCCCTTGTACCCGATCGACCGCAACACCAGCCCTGCCTCGAGGGCCTCGGTGTGATCGGTGGGGCGCGCGCTGAGCCTGGCCGGGTTGTCGGCGTCGGCGACGAGTTCGTTGCGCACGAGACGGATGCCCTCGACGCGCCCGTCACCGAGGATCTCCTCGGGCGAGCTGAGGTAGCGCAGCACGATCCGCTTGCGGCCGTCCGAGCTTGTTCGCTTCGCGAACTCCTCGACCTGGCGAACCTTGAGCTTCTCGGAAGGCTCCGAATCCGGGCCGTCGATCCAGGATCGGCTGGCCGAGTCGAGGACTACCTCGTCCGGGTCGACGACGATGTCGATGTCAGCCATCTGGCCGAGGGCGATGAGCTCGGGGTTGGTGTACGCGGCCTGTGCCGGACCGCGTCGTCCGACGATGACGACCTCACGGATGTTGCTGTGACGCAGCGCCTCGAGGGCATGCTCGGCCATGTCTGTCTTGGCGAGCTCGTCCGGGTCGGTGACGAGGATGCGGGCAACATCCAGGGCGACGTTGCCGTTGCCGATGATGACCGCGCGCTCACCGGAGAGGTCGAATGCGTGGTCGACGTAATCCGGGTGGCCGTTGTACCAGGCGACGAATTCGGTGGCGGCGTGCGATCCGGGCAGATCCTCGCCGGGCACACCGAGACGCCGATCGCTGGCCGCACCGACGGCGTAGATGACCGCGTGGTGGTGTTCGAGCAGCTCCTCGTGGCTGACGTGCTGACCGACGTCGACGTTGAAGTGGCAGTGCACCGAGCGCTTGCTCAGGGCCGAGCGGAAGACGTCGGCGACCCCCTTGGTACCGGGGTGGTCGGGCGCGACACCGGCGCGGACGAGCCCGTACGGCGTCGGGAGGCGGTCGAACATGTCGACCTCGACCCGCGGGCGCGAGGTGAGTTCGATCGCGGCGTAGCACGCGGCTGGACCCGAGCCTACGATCGCGACTCGCAGGGTTCCCAGGTCGGCGCTGAGCGAGCGCGGCTCGGGCAGCTCGGGCCAGTCGGGGCCGATCGGATGCTTCTCGTAGTAGCTCGCGTTGATATCGGCGTAGACCGCATCGGCCTCGCTGAGTTCGTTGTCGCCGAAGATCGCGTCAACGGGGCATTCGTCGACGCAGGCGCCGCAGTCGATGCACGTCTGCGGATCGATGTAGAGCATCTCCGTGGTCGCGAACTCCGGCTCGTCCGGTGTCGGATGAATGCAATTCACGGGACAAACGTCCACACACGATGCATCGTTGCAGCACGCCTGCGTAATCACATAAGCCACAGTTCTTCCCTACCTGTACCCGACCGAAACTGTCGTACTCGCCCAGACTATAACGTGTTTCAGTTTCGGTCGAGATTGCCTGTGACGGGCACGTGATCCGGTGGGCTACACCGCCGTCCCCGCTACTCGAGCCGGAACCCGACCTCGAGGGTCACCTGTGTGTGAGCGATCGATCCATTCTCGATGTGGCCGCGAGTTTCCACCACCTCGAACCAGTCGAGATTTCGCATCGTCGCGCTAACGCGGTCGATCGCGTTGGCGATCGCCGCGTCTACGCCGTCGGGCGACGACCCGACCACCTTGATCACCCGATAGACATGGCTACTCATCGGCGGACCTCCTCACGAACGCATGATTGCCTGGGCCTCGGCACCCAGCCGAGCCAGCCGCAGGTCACCGAAGGCGGTGACAGCGTTGCCGAGCCTGTTGGTCACGAACGCGAGCGCGAGGCCCGTCTCCGGGTCCGCGTACGCGCCGGACCCACCGACCCCGTAGTGGCCGAGCCCTCGGGTCGGCTGGGCTCGGCTGGCCAGAATCGGCGGGTGATAGCCGAGACGCCACGCCAGCTTGATGCCCAGCACGTAGTCCCGGTCGCAGGTCTGCACCTCACCCATCTGTTCGAGGGTCTCGGGCTGCAGGAAGCGGGTGCCGTCGATGACACCGTCGTTCGCGATCGCGGCGTACATGCGAGCGAGGGACCGGGCACTGAACACGCCGTTCCATCCGGGCATGACCGCGTCATGGACGAGGGGGTTGCGGATTAGTTCGTCGAACCCGTCGGGCATCGCGGCCTCCGCGAGCCCGCGCAGCGGTCCCATGCGGGACATCAGGGACGACGTCAGTCGCCAGTCGACGCCAGGATTGATGTTCGGAAACAGCTTCGCGATCCGCGGCTTCTGATCGGCCGGCACCTGATACCAGAACTCGTCCACCCCGAGCGGTTCGGCGATCTCTTCGCGGACGATTTCGGTGAAGGGCTTGCCGGTGGCACGCGACATCGTCTCGGCAACGAGCCAGCCGAACGTGACGGCGTGATAGCCCGGCCCACGGTGTCGGCGTCGGTCCGGAACGGATGCGGCCAGCGCCTCGATGACGGTGTCGTAGTCCAGAAGTCCGAGCCGACCCGGCACGAGACCGCGGACCTTGTGCAGGCCCGTTCGATGCGTGAGCACGTCGCGAATCGTGATCGATTCCTTGCCGGCGGCCGCGAACTCCGGCCAGTACGTGGCGACCGGCGCGTCGTAGTCGACGATGCCGCGCTCGGCCAGGCGGTGGACGATCGTGCTGGCGACGCCCTTGCCGGTCGAGAACGACAGCGCGACCGTGTCGCGGTCCCACCGACGGTCGCGGTCGGCGTAGCCGGCCCAGATGTCGATGACCTTCTCTCCGTGCACGTAGGCGGCGAGCGCACCGCCGCCGTTCTGCGGCCGGCGGTACATCGAGAAGAAGCGGTCCGCGAGCGAGAGGAATCGGGGGTCGACCAGCATCTCTGTGCGCGCCGGTGTGATCGGTGCCCCTACGTGCGGCTGCGCGGGCGCCGCCGCCCGCAACTCGAGTCCACGCTCCACCTGGATCGTCATCGCGACCTCCGATTCCGCTCCTGAGACCATTGTGATTGGCGCAGCTTACGGGTGGAAGAGCCCCCGGGCGAGCCAAACGGACAAACAGGATCAGTGGGACCGGCATCCAACCTGGTCACACGATTCGATCAGTTCTCCTTCCGGTCGCGGTCACGGCTCGGCTGCACCCTTTTGGGCTCGCCGGGCATCTTGGGATGGTTCGGCGGATAGGGCAGATCCCCCAGTCCGGCGGCCGCATCCCGCTCGGCCATCTCGAGCAGACCGTCGAGCGAATGCGCGACGTCGTCGAGCGTCGCCATCGGATCGCCGCGGCCGGCGAGCAGAGCCGGGACCGTTGCGATCGTGAAGTCGTCGGGCTCGACCGATGCCAGCTCCGCCCAGGTCACCGGGGTGGAGACGGTCGCAACCCGGGTGCGGCGCACCGAGTACGCCGAGGCGATGGTCTTGTCGCGGGCGTTCTGGTTGAAGTCGAGAAAGATGCGTTTGCCGCGTTCCTCCTTCCACCAGGCCGTCGTCGCTCTGTCGTCACTGCGTCGCGCGATCTCCCGACACAGCGCGATGCCGGCGCGGCGCACCTCGACGAAGTCCCATCGCGGCTCGATGCGGATGTAGACGTGCAGCCCACGACCACCCGAGGTCTTCGGGAACCCGACAAGCCCCAGTTCGTCGAGCAGCGGCTGCAGGATGTCGAGCGCGACCCCGCGGGCGTCGTCGAAGTCGGTGCCCGGTTGCGGATCCAGGTCGATCCGCAGTTCGTCTGGATGCTCGACGTCCGCGCAGCGCACGGCCCACGGGTGGAACGTGATCGTGCCCAGATTCGCCGCCCAGACGATGTCGGCGGCGCTGCGTACTCGCAGGACGTCGGCGGTGCGCCCCGACGGGAACGTGACCACGCACGACGCGACGTGCTCGGGACGCTTGGCCGGCACCCGCTTCTGGTAGATCTGCTCACCCTCGACGCCGTCCGGGTACCGCTCCAGATGCGTCGGTCGGTCCCGCAGGGCGCGCAGCAGCTCGCCACCGGTGGCCACTTTGCGGTAGTACTCGACCAGGTGCCGCTTGGTTCCGCCCCCGGCCCCGAGCCGTGGAAAGTAGATCTTGTCCGGATTCGACAATCGCACGGCGATACCGTCGACGTCGAGTTCCTCCGTGCTGCCACGGTTGGCGCCGGCCATGGTCAGCGCTCTCTCGCCAGCACGTCGGCGAGGTCGTATCGCAGCGGGACCTCGAGTTGCTCGAACGTGCACGACTCCGGCGCCCGGTCCGGCCGCCAACGCAAGAATCGCGCCGCGTGCCGAAAGCGCACGCCCACCTGGCTCCCGACCTCCCCGAGCTCTCCTTCCATCTGGTCGTACGCGACCTCGAGAACTCGCTGGGGCCGCAATGGAATCCAGCTGCGGTCGGCGCTCGACCGCCACCGGGTCGCCTCTCCCTCCGCGACCACGTCGTCGCCTACCCGCAGGGGTTCGAGTTCGGCGAGCAGTTCGACGCGACGCTTCGCGGTGAAGGCCGACGCACCCCCGACCATGCGGAGTTCGCCACCGTCGTACAGGCCCAACAGGATTGACCCTATGCCTGGCTGACTCTTGTGCGGTCGGTAGCCGATCGCCACTACATCCGCGGTGCGAGAATGCTTGACCTTCAACATCTCCCGCTTGTTCGGACGGTATCGGCCATCGAGTCGTTTGGCGACGACACCGTCCAATCCGGCGCCCTCGAACGTCTCGAACCAGCGCTGCGCGGTCGCGGCGTCGCGGGTGGCGGCCGTGACGTGGCAACGGGTCCCACCTCCGACGGTTCCGAGCAGCGCGGTGCGGCGGTCGGAGAACGGGAGTGACGTCAGATCCTCGTCGCCGAGCGCCAGCAGATCGAATCCGACGAACTGCGCCGGGCTCTTCTTCGCGAGCAACCGCACACGACTGTCGGCGGGGTGGATTCGCTCGGACAGCGCCCCCCAGTCCAGCCGGGTCCGACCACCGATCTCGCGCGGCACCACCAGTTCGCCGTCGACGACGCAGCGCGGCGGCAGTTCGGCGCGAACCGCGTCGACCATTTCGGGGAAGTAGCGTGCCAGGTCCTTGCCGCCGCGCGAACCGAACGCCACCTCCCCGCCGTCCCGGAACACGATGGCACGGAAGCCGTCCCACTTCGGTTCGTACGACCACACGAGCTCGCCGACAGGCTGCTCGGGCACACCGGATGCGGCCTTGGCCAGCATCGGTTGCAGGGGTGGCGCGATCGGCAGGTCCACGGGGTCCATAGTGACACCCGACACCGACTTCGCACCGATTCCGTCCCGCGTGTCCCGCGTGTCGGCGCTACCCGGGTCAAAGATGCAGGTAGGCGGCCTGCCTCCGCCGTCGGCAAGGCGGCTGAGTGCACGGGACCGCACCTCGACAAACTATCGGCGAGGTGCGGTTCCCGTGAACACCATTCGTTCAGCCCTGATCAGTGGATCGGGTTTCAGTAGGTGCCGAAATTCTGAGTGGCGAAGTGGCGGCCGTCACGCCCGGAGATCGCGTAGCCGACTCCGAGGTGAGTGAAATCCGGATTGAGGATGTTGGCACGGTGTCCGGGGCTGTTCATCCACCGCCTGACCAGGTCAGTACCAGATTCGGGAGGCCGTCCGTTGATGATGTTCTCGGCCGCCCGGGTCCATCCAGGCCGCATCTCCCGCGTGTACGACGGGTTGTGGCGGAAATTGCCTGTTGTCGCCATCGTGTTCGACCACCTCTGCGCGACCCCGGTGAGAACAGAATCGTAGGCGAGTGGCCGCAGCCCGCGGATGCGGCGTTCGGCATTGGTGGCCGAGACGATCTGTTGAACAACCGTGGCATCCACCGTAGCGGTGGATCCGCCTCCAGCCGATCCCGAAAACAGCAGATCGAAGGGAGATGACGCGGCGGCCGCGGTGGCGGTGCCGGCCGATAAGGCGAGGGAACAAGCCAGAGCGAGCGTCGCAGTGACGCGCTTGGATACAGCAACGGTACGTGACATCGGGTTACAGAACTCCTAGAGATGAGCGATGGGACTCCACTTTGGAGACATGTGAACCCGAGCAGCCTAACGAACAATTGGACCCGATGCCGACTGAATCAAGGACTACCTGGTCGAGCAGGCCATAACTTGTGAATCTCTGGCGATCTGCGTCTGCGAGTCTCCTAGGGCCCTACAGCCATCCACGCCTCTTGAAGACCGTGTAGAGGATCAAGCAGGTAAGCCCCATCGCTGCGAGTGCAATCAGATAGCCACCCGCCCACTCCAATTCGGGCATGTTCTCGAAATTCATGCCGTACACAGTGCCGATGAGTGTGGGCGCGAACAGGATTGCCGCCCACGAGGAGACCTTCTTGAGCTGCTCGTTCTCCGCGATGCTGGCATGTGTGAGCTTGCGCATCTCCTCGTTCTGCTCCTGCGAGATCAGCGTCGCGTTGACGGCGAGAATGTTGGCGAGCAGGTCCCGGAAGCCGTCGATCCGCTCCACGACGTTCGTCGCGTGATCGCTGACGTCGCGCAGGTACCTCTGTAGTTCGTCGTCGGTGTGATACTTCTCGAACCCCGCCGACAGTGCCCGGAGCATGCCGAGCAGCGGCTTCGTCGCACGCTGGAACTCGATGACCTCGCGAGAGAGCTCGTAGATGCGCCGCGAGACCATCGGGTCGCCGCCGAACACCTCGGTCTCGATCTCGTCGATGTCGTTCTGCAGGCCGTCGACGACTGGGACGTAACCATCGACGACGGCGTCGAGGATCGCATAGAGCACGGCCTCGGGGCCGAGCTTCAACAGTTCCGGTTCGCTCTCCAGGCGCTCACGGACGCTCGACAGCTCCGGTGACTCACTGTGCCGGACCGTCAGCACGAACGTCGGGCCGCAGAAGATGTGGAGTTCGCCGAAGTCGACGGTCTCCGACTCGTCGTGGTAGCGCGCCGAACGCAGCACGACGAACAACGTATCCCCGTAGCGTTCGAGCTTGGGCCGCTGGTGCCGGTGGATCGCGTCCTCGACCGCCAGTTCGTGCAGATCGAACTGACTTGCTGCAGCATGCAGTTGCGCTTCGTCCGGGCGGTACAGCCCGATCCAGGCCATCGACGAGGCGTCGGGGAGGTGCGCGAGCGCCTCCGCCGGCGTCGCAGGCGTAGCGATACGCCGGCCGTCGCGGTAGACGGCGCTGTTCACAACGCTCGATTCGACGGCACTGGCCTGCGGCGCGGCGCCCTGACCGGGGTGACGTGGAGCCATCGAGTGCTCCGGTGAGACCGTGTCGTTGGCGGTGCCGGCGTCGCGGCGGGGCAGGATCGAACGAATGGGACGCTTCTGAGGCATGGCAAATACGGCTTTCGGGAAGGTTCGCAGGCAGGACATAAAGGCCATCGGCCTTCAGACAGGCCTTCAGACACCAGTCGAACGCCACCCGCTCGGATGGCGTGGACAGCCTTGTTCAGCTGGCTCTCGGAGGTTGGCCACTCATCGCTGGCCTCACCTCCTCTTCCTCGAAGCCCGTAAACGGGCGCGGACCGACGAACGCCGCCACCCTACTCCGACACGCCGACGGCGACAACCCGAGCACGGGCCGCGGCCCCACGGTTACCCCTGTTCGAGGTAGGCCGCGAGAACGCTGCCGATCACCTCGAGAGAGTCCGGCTCGATCATGTCGTTGTGATCGCAGTCGACGGGGCACTCGTCGATGCCACCGGTGACGATCGGACGCCACTCCTGCGGGGAGCGGCGCGCGCCCTCTGGGGCACCGACCGCCGGAAAGACCAACAGGTCGCCGTCGAAGACTTCGGGCACGAAGCGATGCACCAGCAGTCGGGAGTTCGCGTATCCGTCATTGATCCGCTCGAGGTGTTCGGCGGTGACCCCGTCCGTCAGCCCCAGCCGATCGTTGAGCGCCCGAGCCGCGGTCTCGTACGTGAGATCCTCGGTCGCTACCTCGTCCAGCCCGAGTCCGCGCAGCAACTCGGCCAGTTCGAGCCCGCCGAGGAGCGCGTCCGAACCGTCGTCGGGATATGCGTCCATGACTGCGAGCGTCGCAACCTTCCGTCCCCGACGTTGCAGTTCGACGGCCATCGCATGCGCGAGGACCCCGCCGAGCGACCAGCCGAGCAGGTCATACGGTCCGTCGGGTGCTACGGCCGTCATCTCGTCGACGTACCTGCCGGCGAGGTCCTCGATCGAGGAGTACCGGGGTCCGCCGGCGATCGACGGTAGCTGGAGCCCGTACACGGGGCGATCCTCCGGGAGATGGCGCACCAGTCCGGCATACCCCCAGGACAGACCTATCCCGGGATGCACGCAGAACAGCGGTCTACCCGAGCCGTTCGCGCGCAAGTCGATCCGTACGGCCAGTGCCTCGTCGATGCTGCCAATCCCCACCGAGGTGATCCTCCGCGCCATTCCGGCTGGAGTCGGGGCCAGGAACAACGCCTGCAGCGGAACTGTCGTGCCGAGCCGTTCGCGGAGGTCGGTCACCACCTTCGTCGCGAGCAACGAGGTGCCGCCGAGGTCGAAGAAGTTCTCGTCCACCCCCACCCGGCCGACTCCGAGCACGTCGGCGAAGGACTGCACCACCGCCGACTCCACCGGTCCGGCGGGCTCGCGGTGCTCCGCCGACACGGACAGGAACGCCGGTTCCGGCAGTGCGTCCCGGTCGAGTTTGCCGGTCGGTGTCAGCGGGATCTGATCGAGGACGGTGACCGACGCGGGAACCATGTACGCCGGCAGGTGCCGCACGGCCGCGCGACGGAGGTCGTCAGGACCGACGTCGGTGTGCTCGACCGGACGTACGTACGAGCAGAGCAGCGTGTTGCCCGCGGGACCCGGACGCGCGAGGGTCACCGAGAACCCGACGTTCGGCTGGGCGGCGAGCACCGCGTCGATCTCGCCCGGCTCGATCCGGAACCCACGCACCTTGACCTGGAAGTCGCTGCGCCCGATGTACTCGAGGGTGTTGTCGGAGCGCCACCGCACCAGGTCTCCGGTGCGGTAGAGGCGGTCGCCCCCCCGACCCCACGGGTCGGCGACGAATCGGGACGCGGTCAGGGCCGGGCGCTCGTGGTATCCCCGGGCCAGGGCGGGCCCGCCGATGTACAACTCCCCGACCACGCCGCGCGGCACCGGATGCAGACGCGAATCCAACACGAGCTCGGTGACGCCGCGGATCGGGCCGCCGAGGGTGACCGGTTCCCCGGGACGCATCGGAGCACTGACGTTCGCCATGATCGTCGTCTCGGTGGGTCCGTACGCGTTGAGCATCGTGCGGCCGCGCGCCCAGCGAGCCACCAGTTCCGGCGGGCACGGCTCACCCGCCACCACCAGCGTCCGGAGCTCGTCCAGCCCCGTCGGGTCCACCGACGCGAGGGCGGTAGGAGTCACGAATCCGTGCGTCACCCGCTCTGATTCGAGCAACGAAGCGAGCTCGGTACCTCCGTAGACGTGCGGTGGAACCACGACCATCGTGGCACCCGCGCACAGCGCCATCACTGTCTCGAACACGGAGGCGTCGAAGCTCGGAGACGCGAAGTGAAGGGTGCGCGCCCGCGGGGTCACCTGCAGGTGGTCGCGCTCCTCGGCGGCCAGGTTCGCCAATCCGTGATGGGTCAGCACGACCCCCTTGGGGGTTCCGGTCGAGCCCGACGTGTAGATGAGGTACGCCGGATTGTCCGCCCGGACGGGGCGGATCAGCTCGGACGCATCGATCGGGGCGGGTGATGTCGCGGTGATCGCTGCGGCCGTCGCCGCGTCGTCGAGCTCCAACCAGTCGACTGTGTCGGGCAGCCGCTCGCGCCCCAAACTGGCCGTCAGCCCGAGGGCCGCGCCCGAGTCGGTCAACATCCACGAGATCCGCGCCGCCGGATAGTCGGGGTCGACGGGAAGAAAGGCCGCGCCGGTCTTCGCGACCGCCCACACCGCCGTCACCGAATCCGGCGAGCGTGACAGGCCGAGGGCGACGTACGTCTCGGGCCCCGCGCCCCGACCGATCAGATAGCGCGCCAGCTGGTTCGACCGTCCGTCGAGTTCTCGGTAGGACAGGTCGGCACCGGCGAACGTGACCGCCTCCGCCGCGGGATTCCGCGCGGCCGCGGATGCGAGCAGGTCCGCCAAGCTGATCGGCGGAGCGTCGGGTCCGCCGCGCGCAGGCGCGAGACCGCTCAGCTCACTCGCGTCGAGCATCTCGAGGTCCCCGACGGCCCGTCCCGGATCGGCGAGCGCGGAGTCGAGGATTCGGACGAACCGTTCGGCGAAGCCGTGCACCGTCCCCGGATCGAACAGATCGGTGGCGAAGATGATGCCGCCGTCCATTCCGGCGGGTTCTCCGGCGTCGTCGAACTGCTCACCCAGGACGAACTCGAGGTCCTCCTTGACCACCTCGACGCCGTCGGCCAGAGCGTCGAGCGTCAGGCCGGGCAATTCGAGTCGCGCACCGGTGCCGTCCTGGAACTCGAGGGCCACCTGGAACAGCGGCGAGTAGGCGGTCGAACGCGCCGGATCGAGCTCCTCGACGACGCGCTCGAACGGGACGTCGGCGTGCGCGAAGGCTCCGAGGTCGACCTCCCGTGCCAGGTCCACCAGTTGCCAGAAAGACTGCCTGGCATCGACTCTTGTCCGCAGCGCCAGCGTGCCGACGAACATGCCGACCAGATCGTCGAGCACCCGCTCGCCGCGACCGGCAATCGGCGTCCCGATCACGATGTCGTCGGTGTCGCCGAGACGGCTGAGCAGAACCGCGAGCGCGGCGTGGATCGTCATGAACAGACTCGCACCGCGATCTCTCGCGAACGACCGCAGTCGGCGGTGCAGATCGGCGTCGATCGTGAATTCAACCTGCCCGCCACGGAAGGACTGCTGGACCGGACGAGGCCGGTCGGCGGGCAGCCCCAACAGGTCCGGCGCTCCGGACAGAGTCCGGCGCCAATACGCCAGCTGCCGGGCGAGCAGTGAGTGCGGATCGTCGCCGTCGCCGAGGAGTTCCCGCTGCCACACCGTGTAGTCGACGTATTGCACGGGCAACGGCGCCCAGTCCGGTGCGTGCCCGGCAACCCGCGCCGCGTACGCACGCATCAGGTCCTGGGCGAGCGGCCCGCTGGAGTATCCGTCGATGACGATGTGATGGGCCACGAACGCCAGGACGTGTTCGTCCGGGCCGACCGAGAACAGCGCGCCGCGAATCGGGATCTGCTCGGTCACATCGAATCCCGCCGTGACGACCGCACGCACGCGGTCCCGGAGCTCGGACTCGTCCGGCACGCGGATCGGTGTGAGCTCGATCGCCGCATCGGCGGCCGCGCGGACGTCCTGCACCGGCCCGTCATCGCCGATCGGGAAGACGGTGCGCAGCGACTCGTGCCGATTCACGACATCGTCGACCGCGGCTGCGAGAGCCGCGGTGTCCAGCGCTCCGCTGAGCCGAACCACCATCGGCACGTTGTATGCCGGCGACGACGGGTCGTACTGGTTGATGAACCACATCCGCTGCTGCGCAGCCGACAACGGCACCTGGGATGGCCGCACGACCGGTTCGAGCGCCGGCCGGCCGGACGGTCCGGTGTCCTGGTGCTCGATCCGTTCTGCCAGTGCGGCAGGCGTGGGCTCCTCGAACAGTGCCCGGACACCGAGGTCGACACCGAGGGCCTCGTCGAGCCTGGCGACTGCCCGTGTTGCGGAGAGCGAGTTTCCGCCGAGATCGAAGAAGCTGTCGTCCACCCCTACCCGGCCGACGCCCAGAACATCGGCGAAGACCTCCGTGACGGCCTCCTCGATCGGGTCGGTGGGTGCCCGGAAGACCCGCGCCGGGGCGCCGAACTCGGGGTCGGGCAGTGCACGTCGATCGAGTTTGCCGACCGGAGTCAGCGGGACGCTGTCGAGCACCTCGATCGCCGCCGGCACCATGTAGTCCGGGAGCCGTCCGGTCAGGCGGGCGCGGAGTGCACCGACGTCGACCGTGCGCTGTGGCGCCGCCGCGACGTAGCTGACGAGCACGTTGTCGCCGCCCGGACCGCGGCGACCCAGCGTTGCGGCGAACCGGACATCGGGGTGCGCCGTGAGTACGGCGTCGATCTCTCCGAGTTCGACGCGGAAACCGCGGATCTGGACCTGGAAGTCGCTGCGCCCACGGTATTCGAGGCCGCCGTCGCTGGTCCATACACCGACGTCGCCAGTGCGGTACATCCGTTCGCCGGGAGCCCCGAACGGATTCGCGACGAACCTGGTGGCCGTGAGCCCGGGCCGACGGTGGTATCCGCGAGCCAACCCGGGGCCCGCGATGTACACATCGCCGGCGACCTCGGACGGTACCGGCTGCAGGCGCGCGTCGAGCACCGTCTCCGCGACCCCCGGGATGGGCCCACCCAGCGTCAGTCGTGGCCCGCCCGTGTATTCCTCGATGTTCACGACGATCGTGGTCTCGGTGGGGCCGTACACGTTGAGGACCCGGCACCGTGGCAGCCAGTCGGCAACGAGGTCGGGCTGCCAGGATTCGCCTCCGACGAGGATGCACTCGAGGTCGACGAGTCCTGCGGGATCGACCGACGCGAGCGCGGCCGGGGTGATGAATGCGTGGGTCACCCGCTGCTTCCGCAGCACAGCAGTGAGTTCGGTGCCGCCGTAGACCGAGCGCGGCACGATCACCATCGTCGCCCCGACCGCGAAGCACAGCAGGTATTCGAGGACCGACACGTCGAAACTGGGGGATGAGAAGTGCAGCGTCCGTGCCTCGGAGGTCACGCCGCTGCGCTCGCGCTGGATGTCGGCGTAGTTCGCCAGACCGCGGTGGGTGGCGACGACCGCCTTGGGGCGTCCGGTGGAGCCGGAGGTGTAGATCAGGTAGGCGGGAGCTTCGATGCGGACCGGAGCCGTCCGGTCCGCGTCGGTCACCGGCGCCGATGATCGCGCCTCGTACCCGCGCGTGAACTCGGGGTCGTCGAGCACCAACCAGCGCACCCCGCCGGGCAGGCGGGACCGATGCATCCGCGTGGTGACGCCGATCTCGGCGCCGGAGTCGGCGAGCATGTTCGCGACCCGCTCGGCCGGATAGTCCGGGTCTACGGGCACGAAGGCCGCTCCGGTCCGGGCCACCGCCCAGACCGCGAGGACCGACTCGACCGATCGTGCAATTCCCAGCACCACGAACGAATCGGGACCGATCCCCAGCTCGATCAGATGACGCGCGAGCCGGTTGGATCGACCGTCGAGCTCGCGGTAGGTCACCTGCTGGACCCCGTCGATGAGGGCCGTGGCGTCCGGATCCCGGGCTGCCGCCACGTCGAAGATCGCAGCGAGGGTGCGCGGCTGCGATCCCGGACCCGAACGCACCGGGGCCAATTCGCGCCGCTCGGCCACGGTGAGCAGGTCGAGATCCGCGAGTCGGCGGTCGGGCTCGTCGGCGAACAGGTGCAGTACCCGGAACAATCGATCGGCGATGTCGGAGACCCGATCCTCGTCCACCTGGTCGGGCCGGAACTTCAACGTCACCCGCAATCGGTCGGGGGCGGACGCAACGACGGTCAGGGGGTAGTGCGCGGAGTCACGGGCCTCGATGTCGACGATCCGCAGGCCGCCGATATCGATGTCGGTTCCGTCCCCGCGCACCGGGTACGACTCGAAGACGGTCAGCGTGTCGAATGCGGTAGCCGGACCCGCCGCCCTTTGGATGTCCGGGAGTCCGACATGGTGGTAGTCGAGCAACGCCGACTGCTCGGCCTGGATTCGGTCGAGCAACTCACCGAGAGTCTCGTACGGGTCCAGCCGAATCCGCACCGGCACGGTGTTGATGAACAGTCCGATGGCGGACTCGACGCCGGCGAGATGAGGTGGCCGGCCGGACACGGTAGACCCGAACACGACGTCCTCGCGGCCGGTCAGTATCCCGAGCACGATTCCCCAAGCAGCCTGGACGACCGTGCCCAGCGTGATGCCCCGGTCCCGGACCGCCGCGCGTAGCCGGTCACTCGTCTCGGCGTCGAGCTCACAACTCAGATCCCGGGATTCGGTGAATCGGGTCGGGCCCCCCGACCGCTCAGGCAGCAGCAACGTGGGGTCGTCGAGCCCGGAAACGGCCTGGGTCCACGCCCGGATCGCCTCCGACGAGTCCCGCCCGGCCAGCCACTCGAGGAACCTGCGGTACGAGCCCGACCCGGCAGGGACGGCCGATTCACCGTCGGTGGCATAGACCGCGAACAACTCCTCGAGCAGCAGTGGCGTAGACCAGCCGTCGAACAGGATGTGGTGGTTGGTGATCACCAGCTCGTGCCGTCCATCGGGCATGTGCAGCAGCATGATTCGCAACAGTGGTGGCCGGGCGATGTCGAACGGGGTCGCGCGGTCGGCGTCGAGGAGTTCGGCGAGTCGATCCTCCGCTGCCGATTCCCCGAGGGAGCCGAGGTCGAGTTCGGTCCACGGCACCTCGACCGCATCCTGCACCACCTGCAGGGCGTCGCCGCCTCGTCCACGGACGAATGCGACGCGCAGGTTCGGATGCCGGTCGAGCACCGCGCGCACTGCCCACTCCATCCGAGGCACGTCGACGGTCCCGCGCAGCGTCAGGATCAGCTGCACCATGTAGGCGTCCGCCGCATCCTCCACTGCTGCAGACAGTTCCGCGTGGAACATCATGCCCCGCTGCATCGGAGAGAGCGGCCACACGTCGGACAAGCCGGTGAATCGGTGCTCGAGTCCCTCGATAGTCTCCTGATCAAGCTCGACCAGGTTGAGATCGGACGGTGTCAGCCCGCCTGCTCCGGGGGTGGTCGCGTGTTCGACCAGGGCCCGCGCCGCTCGAATCCACCAATGCGTCAAGCGCTCCACCTCACCCGAGGTGAGGACTCCACGCGGGAAGTCCCATGTCGCGGCGATTCGCGGTCCGTCCGGACCGGCCACCGTCGCGGCGTTGACGTCGATCACCGACGTCACCGCCAGATCAGGCGTCACCACCCCGCGAAGTCCGGAATCTTCTACCGGCAGCCACGTTCCGCTCTCGCGATCCCTCGCAACGGTGTCGGTCCGACCGAGGTAATTGAAGCTGATCTCCGGCAGTGGCTGCGTGGACAGTTCGGGTCGGGTGTCGTCGTCGAGATAGCGGAGCAGACCGAACCCGATGCCGTGGTCAGGGATCGACCGCATCCGTTCCTTGACGGTCTTCACCACGGCGCCGGCCGGTGCGTCGGCTGCCATCGCGGCGTCGACGTCGATGTCCGACAGATCGAATCGCACGGGGAACAGCGATGTGAACCACCCGACGGTCCGGGACAGGTCAGCGCCGGGCACCACCTGCTCCTCCCGGCCGTGCCCCTCGGTCACGATCGACACGGCGTCGGCATCGGCACCGCGTTCGCGGCGCCACAGCGTGATCGCGAGGACGAGCGCGCTCAGCAGCCCGTCGTCGACGCCGCCGTGAAACGCTTGCGGGACCGCGGTCGTGAGCCCGCGAGTCACCTCACCCGGAAGTTCGACGGTGACGCGGTCCGTGGTGGCTCCGACATCGACTCGCGGATCCAGTTCGCGCGCACCGAGGCACGGACCCGACGGCTCGAGCATCGCCCGCCACAACCCGAGTTCGGAGCGACGGTCCCGACCGGCGGCCGCGAGGGAGTTCGCCCAAGTCCGCATCGACGTGCCGACCGGTTCGAGCACCGGGTCCTCGCCGGCCGCGGCCTGCCCGCACGCGGAGGCCAAATCGGGGACGAGGACGCGCCATGACACCCCATCGACGGCGAGATGATGAATGACGACGAGCAGCCGTGCACCGTCTGGGCCGGCGAAGTACACGACCTGGATCACCTTGCCCGAGAACGGGTCCAATCGATCCGCAGCCGCTTCCAGCTCGCGTCGGGCGAGTTGGGTGAATTCGGATCCCTGCACCGTCTCGACGGGGACCGACCGCACGACCTCCAACCCGTCGACCGTCCCGGGAGGTGAAACCGTGACGCGCCAGCCGTTACGGGAGCGGTCGTCGCGGCGCAGCGAGGCCCGGAGCATGTCGTGGTGGTCCAGCACCGCGGTCACTGCCCTTGACAGGACATCGGTGTCCAGGTCGATCGGCACGTCCAACAGGACCGATTGGGAGTATCGGCCGAAGTCTCCCGAACGCTCCGCGAGCCAGTTCACGATCGGGGTCGTCACAACATCGCCGACACCACCGCCGGGCAGTTCCGGCAGGGGCTCGTCGGCCCGCTCGATCCGCGCGACCTCGGCGAGTCGGGCGACGGTGCGGCGCTCGAACACCTCGCGCGGGGTGATCACCACACCGGCAGTCTTCGCGCGGGATACCAGCTGGATCGACATGATCGAGTCCCCGCCGAGTCCGAAGAACGAGTCGTCGGCGGCCACCGTCTCGACCCCGAGAACCTCACCGAACAGTGTGGCGAGGGTGCGTTCCAGGCCTGTCGCGGGACGTCGACCGGTCCCGCCGGCCACGCGCGGGTGCGGCAGGGCCGCACGGTCGATCTTTCCGTTCGGTGTCAGTGGGAACTCGTCGAGCACGGCGACTGCGGCCGGCACCATGTAGCTCGGTAGCTGCCCCGCAGCCTCGTCGATCACCGCGTCGGCCGCGACGTCCGCCCCGGGCTCGGGAACGACGTAGCCGAACAGTCGGGTCGTACCCGTGGAGGCGCCCGAGCCGTCGGGGCGGGCGAGCACCAGTGCCGAGGCGATGCCCGGCATCGAGGCCAGCACGGACTCGACCTCCCCGGGTTCGACCCGGAATCCGCGGACCTGTACCTGGAAATCCGTGCGTCCCAGGTACTCGAGTCCACCGCTTGGCGTGAGCCGGACCCGGTCACCTGAGCGGTACATCCGCTGCGAGGGTGCGAACGGGTCGGCCACGAACCGGGTAGCGGTCAGGCCCGGCTGTCGCCGATAGCCCCGCGCCAGCTGGGGGCCGAACACGTACAGCTCGCCCGCGACGCCGACGGGCACCGGATGCAGGCGATCGTCGAGGACACGGACGCCGATCCCGGGCAGTCCGGCCCCGATCGCCGACCCCGGAGTCGGAGAGGCAAGCACTTCCTCCGCGGTGATCCGATGCCATGTGACATGGACGCACGTCTCGGTGATGCCGTACATGTTCACGAGCGCCGGGCGGTGGGTGCCGCGACGGTCCACCCAGCCGGCCAGTCGCGGGGCGTCGAGCGCCTCACCGCCGAACACCACCCAGCGGAGGTCGAGTGCGCCCTCCGTCTCGGGATCGGCATCGGCATCGGCGTCGGCGAGTTGGTAGAAGGCCGACGGGGTCTGGCTGAGCATCGTCACCGACTCGGCCCGCAGCAGCTCCAGCATGTCCGACGGCGACCGTGCGGTGTGGTAGTCCACGACGACCACGCGACCCCCGAATCCGATGGCCCCCCACAACTCCCAGACAGCGAAGTCGAATGCGTACGAATGGAACATCGTCCACACGTCGCGCGCGCCGAAGCCGAGAACCTCGCACGCACCGGCGAGCAGTGTCCGCACGTTGCGGTGGGTCACCACGACCCCCTTGGGTCGCCCGGTCGATCCCGACGTGTAGATCAAGTAGGCGGGAGACTGCGGGCGCAGCGGACCGACGCGGTCGGCGTCGGTGACCGTCGACGCCGGCTGGGCGTCGATCCGTGCGCGGATGTCGGGCGCCTCGGTGCGGACGACCGGAACATCTTCCGGGAAGACCTCATCTGGAACGGAATCGTCGGCGAGGACACACACCGCCCCGGCATCCTCGACGACGAACCGGATGCGGTCGGTCGGATACCCCGGGTCCACCGGGAGGTAGGCCGCGCCCGCGCGCACGATGCCCACGAGGGTGGCCGCCAGGTCGACGGTCCGGTCCATCGCGACGGCGACCACCGACTCGGGGCCGAGCCCACGCTGGATCAGCCAGCGCGCCAGCCGGTTCGATCGCTCGTCGAGCTCCTGGTAGGTGAGGCGTGTTTCACCGCAGGTGACCGCCACGGCGCCGGGTGTCGCGGCGGCAGCTGAGCCGAACAGGTCCGCCAACGTGCCGTCCTGCTCGGTCGGCTCGGGACCAGCCTCGGGGCGCTCCGCCAACTCGATGTCGCCGACGGCGACCGAGGAGTCGGCCGCGGCCGCGGTGAGCAGCCGAGACAGCATCGCGGCGAGACGGGCGACGGTGGTGTCATCGAACACGTCTGTCGCGAAGACGATCTCACCGTTCAACCCAGCCGGCGCCCCGTCGTCGGTCCGGCTCTCACCGATCCCGAACTGCAGGTCGAACTTCGCTTCCCGGGTGTCGATGTCGAGGCCTTCGACGGTCAGGCCGGGCAGGTGCCCCTGCGGCCGGTCGACGTTGCGGAACTCGAGGAGGACCTGGAACAGCGGGGCGAACGACGTGTTGCGGGCGGCACCGGTGCGCGCCACCAAGCGCTCGAACGGTAGATCCGAGTGGGCGAAGGCGTCGATGTCGCTCTCCCGTACGGCGTCGAGCACACTCGAGAACGAGGCCGCCGGATCGATGTCGGTCCGGAGCACGAGCGTGTTCACGAACATGCCGACGACGTCGTCCAGTTCGGCCTCCCCACGCCCGGCGACAGGCGTACCTACAACCACGTCACGGGTCCCACCGACACGCGCAAGCAGTGCTGCCAGCCCGGCGTGCACCACCATGAAGAGCGTCGAATCATGTTGTTGTGCAATCTCGACCAGCGCTCGGTGCGCCTCCGCAGTAACCGCGAACGGAACCCGGCTACCGCGAGTGGTACGCCGGGCGCCCCGTGGACGATCCAGCGGTAGCGTCGTCACCGGCGGCGCACCCGACAGTCGGTCCAGCCAGTAGGACTCCTCCTGGACAAGATGCGAACTCGGATCGTCGGGGCTGCCCAGAATCTCCCGCTGCCACAGCGCGTAGTCGGCGTACTGCACCGGTAGCGGCGACCAGTCCGGTGCGCTGCCCGTCACGCGCGCCCGGTAGGCGGTCACGACATCACGCACGAGGGGCCCGATCGAGAACCCGTCGGCGGTGATGTGATGGAGTACCAGCACCAGAACGTGCTCGTCGGGCTGAAGTCGCAGCACCTGTAGCCGTACCGGGACGCTTTGCGCCACATCGAATCCCGCGCCGATCAGTTCCTCAACCCGGGCTTCGAGGCCACCGGGCTGCACCGACTCCGGCTCGAGGGCGCCCACCGCGTCCTCGGCTGCCACAACCATCTGGGTCGGCCCGGTCGGCGCCGACGGGTACACCGTCCGCAGCGACTCCTGCCGCCGCACCACGTCGATCAACGCCTCCCGCAACGCCGGCACGTCGAGGGTTCCCGACAACCGCAGCACCATCGGCACGTTGTAGGTGGCGGACTCGGGCTCGAACTGGTTCAGGAACCACATGCGTTCCTGCGCCCACGACAGCGGCACCCGATCCGGCCGGATGCCGGCACGCAGCCGTGGTGTGGACACCGTTCGCGTGTGATCGGCACGCGACGCGAGACGTCCTGCGGTTCCGCAGTCGAACAAGTCCCGGACGTCGAGGTCGGACCCGAGTGAACGGTTGATCCGCGCGACCGCCCGCGTCGCGCTGAGCGAGTTGCCACCGAGGTCGAAGAAGCTGTCATCGACCCCCACCCGTTCGACACCGGTGATGTCCGCGAAGACCGCCACTACCTCCTCCTCGGCGTGGGTCGTCGGGGCGCGGAACTGCGAGGTCGCGGAGGCGAGGTCGGGTGCCGGCAACCGGTCCCGATCGAACTTGCCGACCGGGGTGAGCGGGAGTTCGTCGAGGATCATGATCCTGTCGGGCAGCATGTAGCCAGGTAGTCTGCGAGCCGCGAAATCGGTCAGTTCGGCGTCCTCGACGCCACCGTCCGCCATCGGCACCACGTACGAGACGAGAAGCGAATCGCCCGCGTCACGCCGTCGCGCAACGGTGATCGCATGCGCCACCGCTGGGTGCGCCACCAACGCCGCGTCGATCTCACCGAGTTCGATCCGGAAGCCGCGCACCTTCACCTGGAAGTCGCTGCGTCCCAGATAGTCCAGCGCACCGTCGGACCGTCTGCGCACCACGTCACCGGTGCGGTACATGCGGTCGCCGGCCTTGCTGGAGGGGCACGCCACGAACCGTGCGGCGGTCAGCCCCGGCTGCCGGTGGTAGCCGCGGGCCATGCCCGCGCCCGCGATGTACAGCTCTCCCGGCACCCCCGGCGGAACGGGACGGAGCAACGGGTCGAGCACCACCAGTTCGGTACCCCTGACCGGGGTGCCGATCGGGGTGTCGGCGCCGGAAACCAGCTGCCCACTGATCGTCGACACCACGGTCGACTCCGTCGGGCCGTAGGCGTTCAGCATCGTACGACCCGGCGCCCACGCGGCGACGAGTTCGGGCCCGAGGATATCGCCCCCCACGACCAGGACCTCCAGCGCGTCGAGCGGCTCCGGTTCGACCGTCGCGAGCGCCGCGGGTGTGATGCAGACGTGCGTGATGCGCTTCCCGGCAAGCAGTTCGGCCAACGCCGGTCCCCCGTAGACGTCGGGGGGCGCCACCACGAGCGTCGCCCCGGCAGCAAGCGCAGGTAGCACCTCGAACAACGAGTAGTCGAAACTCGGAGTAAGGACGTGCAGGCATCGCGCCGAACTCGTGATCGGATACCGCTGCCGCTGATCGTCCAGCAGGCTCGCCAGCCCACGATGGGTGACGCTCACCCCCTTCGGCTGCCCCGTGGACCCTGACGTGTAGATCAGGTAGGCAATGTCGTCCACGTGCACCGAACGGGCGCGGTCCCGGCCGGTGAGTGCCGTCGTCGGGATCGAGGCCTCCACGACGTCCCGATCGTCGAGCACAAGCCAGTGCACCGTTTCTGGCAGGCCCTCGCGGGCCGCCGCGCAGGTGACGCCCACCGTCGCACCGGAGTCGCCGAGCATGTGCTCGATCCGCGCCGCCGGGTACGAGGGGTCGATGGGGACGAACGCCGCGCCGGTCTTTGTGACCGCCCACACCGCCAGTACCGAGGCCGCCGATCGTGGCACTGCGCATGCCACGACGGTGCCGGGGCCAGCTCCCACGCCGATCAGCTGTCGCGCCAACCTGTTCGACCGTGCGTCGAGGTCGCGGTACGACAGCTGCGCGTCGGGGGCGTCGACGGCAATACCGGTGGGGTTCGCGGCGGCCCCCTCGTCGAGGATCTCCGCAAGCAGCCGCGGCGCAGACGGCTCCCCGCCGTCCACGATGAACTCGGCGCGCTCACGTGTCGTCAGCAGGTCGATTTCGGCCACCGGCAACCCATGGTGGTGGCTCACGCGGTCCAGCGCCAGAAGCAGTCTCCGCCTGAGAGATTCGATCGTCGGGGCGTCGAACGCATCCGCTCGATACTTCAGCGTCAGGTGGAGGCGATCGGTCAGGCCGGCCAGCAGTGTCAGGGGGTAGTGCGTCGAGTCGAGCCCACGCACACCCGTCACCCGGAGCCCGGCAATGTCGGTGCCGCGTTCGAGCGCGGTCCGGTCGACCGGGTAGGACTCGAATACCGTCAGCGTGTCGAACACGGCACCGGCACCGGCCGCGTGCTGGATGTCGGCGAGCCCTGTGTGGTGGTGGTCGAGAAGCGTGGCCTGCTCGTGCTGCACACGGCGCAGCAGGTGCCCGAGAGTTTCCCGTGGATCCAGCCGCACCCGCACCGGCACGGTGTTGATGAACAGTCCGATCATCGACTCGATGCCTGAAACGTCGGGAGGCCGCCCCGACACCGTCGCGCCGAACACGACGTCCGTTCGTCCGGTGAAGACCGCGAGCACGAGGGCCCACGCCACCTGGACGACGGTGTTGGGCGTGACCCCGTGATCGCGGGCCACGCGCGTGAGCACCGCCGTCTCGGATTTGCTCAGCGCCAGTTCCACATCACGCGATTGTTCGTATTGCTCGTCCACGGCGGACGCGTCCGGTGCGGCGAGCAACGTCGGCTCGTCCGTTCCGGCGAGCGCCCGACCCCACGCCGCGATCGACGCGTCGCGGTCACGCCCCGCGAGCCACGCCAGGTAGTCGTGGTAGTCACCGGCGGGGGGAAGGGCGGCGGGATCTCGCACGGCGTAGAGCATCAGGAGCCGTTGCAGCAGAAGCGGTGTCGACCAGCCGTCCAGCAGGATGTGGTGGTGGGTCAGCACGAGCCGGTACGACCGGGGCCCCACGCACACGAGGGTGAACCGCAGCAGCGGTGGCCGGTCCATCGCGAACGGTGTCGCCCTGTCGTCGGCCATCAGGTTGCGCCACCGCCGCTCGCCGGTTTCCGCTCCGTCCCCGGACCGGTCGACCTCACGCAGGTCGACCTCGCGCCACGGCACCGGCACGTCGGACTCGATCACCTGGACCGTCTCGCCGCCGACATCATCGACGAAGCAGGCTCGCAGGTTGGGATGCAGGTCGAGCAGTTTGCTGACGGCGGAGCGCAGTCGCGCGCGATCGGGTTCGCCTCGCAACTCCACGACGAGCTGAACCAGGTAGGCGTCGAGCGCATCCGACGCCAGATGCGCGTGGAACAGCAGACCCGCCTGCAGCGGCGTCGTCGGCCACACGTCGACCAATCCGGGCCATCCGGCCTCGAGAACGTCGATCGCGTGCTGGTCGAGACGGACGAGGTCCAGATCGGACGGGGTGAGCCCGCCGGCTTCCGGGGTGCGCGCGTACGCGGCGAGGCCGCGCAGCGCGTCCAGCCACAGGTCCGCGAGCCGCACGACGTCGGCGCGGTGGAGAACTCCCGGGGCGAACGACCAGGACGCCTCCAGGACCGCCCCGTCGGGGTTGGCCTGCACCCCGGCGGAGATGTCGACGGGTGCCGTCACAGGCATGTCGGGATCGTGTGCGCCGCCGAGGGCGCCTGACGACACCGGCATCCACGGAGACGATTCCGAACCGCCGTCAGCGGCGACGGCGAGGCGGCCGAGGTAGTTCAGCACGATCTGAGGTGCGCTCCGCAGCAGACGTCCCTCGCCGCCGAGTTCGGTGAGCAGTCCGTACCCGATGCCGTGGTCGGGGATCGCCCGCAGGTGTTCCTTGACGAGTTTGACGACGGTCCCCGCAGTCGGTCCGCCGGCGTAGGCGTCGTCGAGGTCGATCCGGGACAGGTCGGGCCGCACGGGATGGATCGTGGTGAACCAGCCCACCGTTCGGCTCAGGTCGGCTCCGGGGACGACGCTGTCTTCGCGTCCGTGGCCTTCGAGCCCGATCATCGTGGCCCCGGGCATCGTGTCTGTGTCACCGTCGCGCTCGGCGCGCCAGCGCGCCACCGCCATCGCGAGCGCCGCCACCACGACGTCGAGGGCGCCACCGTGGACCGCGGTGGGCAGGTCCGTCAGCAACGTCGCGGTGTCCGCGGCCGACGCGGCGACACGGACCTCCTCCGCGGTCGCGTGGATATCTCGTTCCGGGTCGAGTGCCCGTCGCCCGATCGGGGGTTCGTCCTCATCGACGATGCTCTGCCACAGCGGCAGCTCCTCGGTCCGCGCGTCGGCGACGTCGTGCAGGGCGTGCGCCCAACGCCGCATCGAGGTGCCGACCGGATCGAGCTCGGGGATCCGCCCCTCGGCGGCCTGCGACCACGCGGACGCAAGGTCGGGCACGATGATCCGCCAGGACACCGCGTCGACAACCGTGTGGTGGGCAACGATCAGCAGCCGCCCGCTGTCATCGGGCCCGCGGAACCAAACGAACTGAACCATCCGCGCCGCGGCCGGATCCAACCGGTCCGCCGCCGCATCCAGTTCCTCCGCGACACGAGAGACCGCTGCGGCGTCGAACGCCGCCACGGCACACTGCGTGAGAGTTCCGTGAGCATCGACATCTCCCTCCGGGAGAACGTCCATCCGCCAACCGGATTCGTCATCGATGTCGTACCCGGATTCGTCACGGACCAGCCGTGCACGGAGCATGTCGTGCCGGTCCAGCACGGCCTGTATCGCGTCGACGAGGTCGCGTTCGCTCACGGCCACAGGCAGGTTCAGCTGCACCGCCTGGGAGAATCGGCCGATCTTCCGGCCGGCACGTCGCAACAGCCACGCCAGGATCGGGGTCGGCGGCACCTCCCCCACGCCACCACCGGTGAACTCCGGAAGCAGCTCTGCTGCCTCCGTGGTCGGGGTTGCGACCGCCGCCAATGCGGCGACGGTGCGGTGATCGAACACTTGACGGGGCGTTACGGACAGCCCCGCCGCTTTCGCGCGCGCGACCAACTGGATCGACATGATGCTGTCGCCACCGAGACCGAAGAAGGAGTCCTCCACACCGACCGTGTCCAGCCCCAGCACGTCCGCGAACACACCGGCGAGCGTCCGCTCGACGTCGGTGGCCGGAGCCCGTGCGGGCGAGACCTCGGCGGCGAAGTCCGGGTCCGGCAGCCTGTCACGATCGAGCTTGCCGTGCACGGTCATCGGGAGCTCGGAGAGCACGGTGATATGGGATGGCACCATGTACGACGGCAGCCGAGCGGCCACGGCCTCGTGCAGGTCCGCGGTGTCGACGTCGGCGCCGGCCGCCGGAACGACGTAGGCGACCAACCGTTCCCCGATCCGGCCCACCCGACGGATGTCCGCGACGGCGATCCCGACGTCCGGGTGCTGCGCCAACACCGCCTCGATCTCACCGAGTTCGATCCGGTACCCGTGAAGCTTGATCTGCCGGTCGATACGGCCCAGGTACTCGAGGGTTCCGGTCGCGATCCACCTCACTCGATCGCCTGTGCGGTACATGCGTCCGCCGGGTGCCGCGCTCGGATCGGCGACGAACCGTGACGCGGTGAGCGCGCGGCGCCGATGATAGCCGCGCGCCAGGGCGGGTCCGGCGAGGTACAACTCGCCGGGGGAACCGACCGGCACGGGCTGCAGCCGCGCGTCGAGGACCAGCGCGTGGAACCCCGGGGCGGGGCCTCCGATCGAGATCGTCTTGCCCGGAGTCAGAGCCGAGCTCATGGTCCCTACGACCGTCGTCTCGGTCGGGCCGTAGGCATTGAGCATCTTCCGGCCGGGTGCCCAACGGTCGACGACATCGGTCGGCACCGACTCGCCACCGGAAATCACGCACTCGAGGTCATCCAGACCATCGGGGTCCGTAGCCGCCAACGCCGACGGTGTAATGAGGCAGTGCGTCACATGCTCGGACGTCAACAACTCGCGCAGCTGCTCGCCGCCGTACACGGTGGGCGGGACGATCACCAACGTCGCGCCCGCCCCGACCGCGAGCGCGAGTTCGAGGATCGAGGCATCGAAGCTCGGCGATGCAAGCTGCAGAACTCTCGACTCCGGCACGGTCCCGCACCGATCGTGCATGTGTCCGACGAAATCGGCGAGCCCGCGGTGCGTGACGGAGACCCCCTTGGGGACACCTGTGGAGCCCGAGGTGTAGATGAGGTAGGCGGTCTCGTCGAGGCGCAGCGGCACCGTTCTTTCGTCGTCCCGGATGGGACGGTCGGACACGTCTGTGGTGGAACGTCTCTCGCCGAGTACCCAGCAGGGAATCTCTTCGGCGAACACGTCGAGGAACGGTCTCGTGGTAAGTCCCAGGCAGGCCCCGGAGTCGCTCAGCATCAGCGAGATCCGATCGGCCGGGTGGGCCGGGTCCACCGGGACGAATGCCGCACCGGTCTTCGCAACCGCCCACACCCCGGTGAGGTACTCGGGGCATCGGGCCATCCCCAACGCCACTACCGATCCCGGGCCGATGCCCGCGCCGATCATCTCGCGAGCCAACACAGTCGAGGCCCGATCCAGTTCGCCGTAGGTCGTGTCGGCTCCCTCGTACCGGATCGCGGCTCGCGTCGGGTCCGATTCGGCGGCCATGGTGAGGAGGTCAACCAGCGAGCACGGCTCGGTTCCCGGATCCCCGCGGACCGGGGTCAACGCGGAACGTTCTTCCGCACCCAGGAGCTCGATGTCCGTGACGAGCGTGTCGGGCGTTCTGGTGGCGGCCTGCAGGATACGCAAGAGACGGCCGGCAAGGCCGCGAACGGTTTCCGTTTCGAACATGTCGGTCGCGAAGACGAACCCAACGGACATCCCCGCGGGGGTACCGTCGTCGGCGAACTCTTCGGCCACTCTCAGTTGCAGGTCGAAATTGGCGACCTCGTCCCCGGCGTCGAGTCTCTCGACTCGCAGGCCTGGCATCTCCAAACGCGCAGGCGCGAGGGTGCGGAACTCGAGCATCACCTGGAACAGCGGCGAATGTGCGGTCGAACGAGGTGGATCCACCGCCTCCACAACACGTTCGAAGGGAACCTCGGCGTGCATGAATGCACCCAGATCAGTGTCGCGCACCTGCTCGAGCAACTCGGTGAACGAGCAGTGACCGACGTCGCACCGCAGCACGAGGGTGTTGACGAACATGCCGACCATGTCGTCGAGTGCCGCAGAGCCGCGACCCGCGATGGGGGTGCCGACCGTGATGTCATCGCCGCCGCCTAGGCGGGACAGCAGCACCGCGAGCGCTGCGTGCATCACCATGAAGACGCTCACGCCCTGGCTGCGAGCCAGCGCGACGATCTGCTCGTGCAGGTCGAGTGGGATCTCGAACTCGACCCGATCGCCACGCTGCGTACGCACGTTCGGGCGCGGGTGATCGGACGGAAGGTCGAGGGCTTCCGGCACACCCGCGAGAGTCTTTGTCCAGTAGTCGAGTTGCCGCGCCAGGGGAGAATCCGGGTCGTCTGCATCGCCCAGCCAGGCCGCCTGCCACAGCGCGTAGTCCGCGTACTGGACGGCGGATGCCGGCCATACCGGCGGCACTCCGTCCCGCCGGGCCACATAGGCGGCGGCGAGATCCCGCGCCAACGGGGCCAGCGAGAAGCCGTCGGCAAGGATGTGATGGAGCACCACCGTCAGTACGTGTTCCGTGTCGTTGATCCGGAACATCCTGGCACGCAACGGTATCCGTGCCGTGACATCGAATCCGACGGAAGTGACCTCGCGGACTCGGTGTCGTAGGTCGTTCTCGTCGTCGACCTGGACGATGTCGAGGGCCGCGTCCACCGATCCGACCGGCAGGATCTCCTGTCGCGGTCCGGCGTCATCGAGCGGGTAGACCGTCCGCAGCGATTCGTGCCGCGTGATGATGTCCGCCGCCGCGGCGCGCAGCGCGTCGACGTCGAGGTCCCCGGACAACCGGACCGACATCGAGATGTTGTACGTCGGCGACGCAGTGTCGAACTGGTTGACGAACCAAATGCGCTGCTGGGCAGGCGAGAGCGGAATACGATCGGGGCGCTCGCGGGCGACCAGTGGGGGCCGCGCCGGCTCACCGGCATGGGCTGCGCGCCGCGCTAGCCCGGAGACCGTGGGGTCGTCGAACACGTCCCGGACACCGAGCGCAACCCCGAGGGCATCACCGACCCTCGCCGCGAGCTGCGCTGCGACCAGGGAGTTGCCGCCGAGTGTGAAGAAGTCGTCGTCGGCACCGACGAATTCCAAGCCGAGCAGATCGGAGACTTCCGCGGCCACCGTCTGCTCGATCGGGTCGCGGACGGGGACGGGCCGCCGATCAACTTCGTCAGGCGTCGGCAACTCGGTGAGGTCGACCTTGCCGTGAACCGTTGTCGGCAACCGGTCGAGGACCACTACCGCAGAGGGCACCATGTAGCTCGGTAGCAGCCGTGCCGCAGTCTCCTTCACGTCGACCGGATCAACCGCTCCGGCTTCGGGCACGACATACCCGAAGATTCTGGTGCCGACCGGCCCCTCGTCGGTGACGGCGACAGCGGACCCCACCCCTGGCGTCGCAACCAGTGCAGACTCCACCTCGCCGAGTTCGACCCGGTACCCGCGTACCTGTACCTGGCGGTCGGCGCGGCCGAAGTAGCGGAGCGTGCCCTCCACAGTGAAGGTGCCCAGGTCCCCCGTTCGGTACATACGGGCACCCGGCTGGTACGGATCGGCCACGAAGCGCCCGGCCGTCAGGGCCGGTCGGTCGAGGTACCCACGCGACAACTGGATCCCCGCGACGTACAGCTCGCCCACCACGCCGGGCGGCACCGGGTGTAGCCGGGCGTCGAGAACCCGAACGGCCAGCCCCGGCAGGGGGGTCCCGATCGAATCCGCCGGGGGGCGCGCGACAGCGTCCGGACGGAGCGGGTCGTAGGTGACGTGGACGCAAGTCTCGGTGATCCCGTACATGTTCGTCAGCAGTGGCAGGGGACCGGAGTGCCGCTCGAACCACCCGGACAGCCGCGCCGAGTCGAGCGACTCACCACCGAAGATCACCTGCCGCAGCGCCGGCACCCCGTCGCCGCTGGTCTCCTGCCGATCCGCTTCGTCCAGTTGACCGAACGCGCTGGGGGTCTGGCTCAGCACCGTCACCCTCTCGCGGTGCAACAGTCCCAGCAGGTCCCCGGGCGACCGCGCGGTGTCACGACCGACGACCACGACAGTGCCGCCGTGCAGGAGCGCACCCCACAACTCCCACACCGCGAAGTCGAAGGCATACGAGTGGAACATCGTCCACACGTCGTCTTCGTCGAAACCGAACAGCGCTCGAGTGCGGTCCATCAGCGTCATGACGCTGCGGTGGGGCACGGCAACCCCTTTGGGACGGCCGGTCGAGCCAGACGTATAGATGACGTAGGCAGTCGAATCGGGACGCAGCGGTAGCCGCTCATGGTCGGCGACGGGGTCCGGCGACAGCCCGGCGACATCCGCTGCCACGGACGAGCTGTCCAGATCCACTACGGGGACATCGACCGCGACCGAGGCCAGCCGTGCCGCACCAGCGGCGTCGGCGAGCACACACACTGGTGCCGCGTCGGCGAGCACGAACGAAATCCGCTCGTCGGGGTACTCCACGTCCACGGGAACGTAGGCAGCTCCCGACCCCACCACCGCAGCGAGCACCACCGGCAGATCCACCGACCGGGTCATCGCGACCGCGATCCGGCTCTCCGGTCCCACACCACGCCCGATCAGCCACCGGGACAGACGATTCGAACGTTCCGCGAGGTCGCGGTAAGCGATACGTTCGGCACCGGCCACCACCGCGGTGGCGCCCGACCTCGCCGCGCACACTCGCGCGAGCCGATCCGGGAGGGTGTCCGCAATGCCGACCGGGTCCGCGCGCGTCTCGGACAGCGCGCGTTCCGACGCCTCGGTGACATCGATGTCCCCGACGACGGCGTCCCCGTTGGCGGTAACCACGGCCAGGACCCGTCCGAACCGCTCGACGAATCGAGCGACCGTCTCCCGATCTAACAGGTCGGTGGCGAAGTGCATCGCCGCCGACATGCCGGCCGGCTCACCCGCGTCGTCGACCCGCTCACGAAGGCTCAGCTGCAACTCGAACTTCGCGACCCCCGGATCAACTTCGCGTACTGCGACATCGAGCCCGGGGAGTTCCAGCGTCGCCGCCTCGGTGTTCTGCAACTCGAGCAGCACCTGGACGAGTGGCGCGTGTGCGGGCGACCGTTCGGTCGCCAACTCCTCCACGAGCCGTTCGAACGGCAGATCGGCGTTGGCGAGCGCACCCAGGTCGACCTCCCGCACGTGCGCGAGGAGGCCGACGAACGACACCGCGGGATCGACGTCGGTACGCAGGACGAGGGTGTTGACGAACATGCCTACGAGGTCGTCGAGTTCCGGCGTCGTGCGACCGGCAACTGGCGTGCCGATCACGACGTCTCGGCCGACTCCCAGCCTCGACAGCAGCGTGACGAAGGCGGCGTGCAGCACCATGAACAGCGTGCAGTCCCGCTCGCGCGCGAGCTCCACCAACCTGCGGTGCACGTCCGGGCCGATGTCGAACTCGACCCTTTCGCCCGTCGGAGACATTACGGGCGGCCGAGGCCGGTCGAGGGGAAGTGCGATCACCGGAGGCAGGTCCTCCAGACGAGACGTCCAGTACCTGAGCTCGCGTGCGGTAGGCGTGTCCTCCGCCCCTGGCGTGTCCGTCTGCTCCGACGTGCCCATCGTGTCTTGTTGCCACAGTGCGTAGTCCGCGTACTGGAGCTGGAGGGGAGCCCAACCTGGAGCCTGACCCGACCGGCGCGCAGCGTAAGCCACCATGATGTCCCGCGCAAGGGGCACCATCGATTGACCGTCCGCGGCAATGTGGTGGGCGACCACGGCCAGTACATGCACGTCCGGACCCATCCGGAACAGTCGCACACGCAGCGGAAGATCCTCGCGGACATCGAATCCTGTCGACGCCGCAGACCGTACGGCATCCGAAAGCTCGTCCGGATCGACGGCGACGGGCGCGAGATCCGGCAGAGCCGACTCAGTTGCAACGATCACCTGTCGCGGTCCGAGCGTGTCGGATGGGAACACGGTACGCAGGGCCTCGTGCCGGTCGACGACGTCGGCGAGTGCCGCCCGGAGCGCATGGAGGTCCAGTTCGCCGGTGAGGCTGACCGTGAAGGAAATGTTGTAAACCGGGGAAGCCGTATCGAGTTGGTTGACGAACCACATACGCTGCTGCGCCGGCGAGAGCAGGATCCGGTCGGGGCGTTCGTGCGTGGTTGGCGGCACGAGAGGCGGCGGCGGGGATCCGCCGTCGACGAGCGAGGCCTCGACGTGGCGCGCCAGGCTCCGCACAGTCGGGCTCTCGAACAGATCGCGCACGGTCAATGCCGTTGCCAGGGCCGCGTTCAACCGGGCGATCACCTTCGTGGCCACCAGGGAATCCCCGCCCAGATCGAAGAAACTGTCCCACGGCTCGACGGTCCGCCCTGGGGCGAGTACGGTCACGAACGCGTCCGCGATCGCCATCTCGACGGCGGAGTCCGGGCGCTCCTCTGCTGCGCCCGAAACGGATTCGATATCGGATTTGCCGATCGTCATCGCAGGTTCCGGGGCTGCGTGCAAAGCCGGCGGCGCCTCAGCGCCGCGCAAGTCACCGAGCGGCATGTTCGGGTCGGCGGTGACGAACTCCTCGAGCAGCTCGAGAAACAGCCGGTGGTAGGCCCCTTGCTCGTCCGCCTGATATCGAAACGGATTCGCGCGGAAGTCGACGAAAGTCTTCACCGGAGTACCGGATTGGTAGACATTGACCAGAAGGTCTTCCACGGGGCCGGAAGTCAGGATACAGAACTCCGTCTGCAGATCCCCCATCACGATCTCGGGATGGAAGAACATCACGTTGACGATCGGCGCGGCCAGTTCACTACCGACATCACGCCGGATGTCCGCGCGGCTGCAACGTTGATGCCGCAGGGCCGCAAGGAGCTCGAGCTGGACCCGCTCGACCAGCGTACCGACGGTGTCGTCGTCACAGACCTCGACCGCCAGCGGTAGGAGATTGACCGTCATGCCACCGGAGCGGCGCAGCACCGCGGTGGTGCGCGCCGAGACCGGGATGTTGACCAGCACATCCCGTCTCCCGGTCATCCGACCGAGATAGCACGCGAACGCGGCGACGATTCGTGCGGCCGCGGAAGCTCCGCCCCCGCCGGGTTCCTCATCACGCTCGAGCGCCTCAACGGTCTCGGCCGACAATACTCCACTCGCGAGCCGACTCTCCGCGACCGCGGGTGCCACCGAGCCCGCCAGCGTGATCCCGCTCAGCCCGGACAGCTTTTGCGACCAGTACTCCCGGTCCTCATCGTGACGTTTCGATCCCCGATAACGTTCATCGATTTCGAGGAGTGCACGCAGGTCCGCCGCCCGTGGTGGATCCGGCTCTTGTCCTCGGACCGCCGCAGTGTACAGGTCGGCGATACGGTAGAGCATCGTCGCGGCACCGAACCCGTCGAGGGCGATGTGGTGACTTCTGCTGTACCAGAAGAAATGTCGATCACCGACCTGAAGGATCACAGTTTGGACGAGCCGGTCGACGGACAGGTCGATCGGGGTCGCGAAATCACGGTTCATCCACTCGTGGGCAGCTGCCGACGGGTCGCGCTCGGCGCGTAGGTCCACGAGCGCAATCGAGGTGTCCCGCCCTGGATCCACGTACTGCAGAGGCTCATCGCCTGTCGTGATGACCCTCAGGAAAGGGGATTGGAATTCGCGGGCCGCGCGCACATTTGCGTCGCGGAGCAGGCCGATGTCGAGGGGGCCCTCTATGTCCACGTACTGCGCGATGAACAGCGGGACGTCGGGCGCGAGTTGCTGCGCGAACCACAGTGCACGCTGCGCCTCAGACAACTGGAAGCGGGATCCGACCGAGCGCGACTCCATCGAGGGCGATTCGGCCTCAGTCGATCCGGAACAGGCCGATCCGGTATTGGGCGATTCGGGCAAAGGGTCGGCGGAGTCCATGTATCACCCCCAAGGAGGTTGGTTCGCCAGCGGCATGTCACGCCACCGCCGTTGAACGAGCACTTCCCTCGATGAGCCGGTCCCGACGACGAGCGCTTACGTGAAGTATCCGCCAGAGGTGCAATACGGTCCAGATTGGCAGGTCAGACAAACGCGGGCAAGGTGGAGAGGTGCAAGAGGACGATCGAACAGGCGGGATCGGGCGGGGCGTGGGGCGTGGATACTGACACCCCTAACGGTTCCCCACGGCCGAAGCCGGGGGATTTCCAACTCAGACCGCACACACAACCGACCCGGGGGAAGGCCGCGCATGTCTGACGTCGTCGACGCTGGTGTGGCCCCGTTCTGCCACAGCCAGGATCACTCTGGCGGCGTTCCGGTCCCGACCACCGGTGTGTCCGCAGGTCTGGCACCGGAAGGTGCGTTCGTCGAGTCCGAGTCGCTGCTTGGCTCTCGCGAAGCAACTCGAGCACGTCATCGTCGTGTACGCGGGCGCGACGATCACCACCTTCCGGCCGGCCCGCCTGCCGCGGTCGATCAGTTCTCGTTTCGCCGCCCCGATGGCCGCGTCGGCGGCCTTGCGGGCCATCGTCGAACGGGCCAGGAACTTCGGTGTGAAGTCCTCCACCGCGATCAACTGATGGTTGTCGACGACCTTCTTGGCCCAGACGCGCGAATCGTGCCGGTTCTGCCGGGCCGCTTTCTTGTGGAGCTTCGCGGCCTGCCTGCGGGCACGCCGGTAGCCGTTCGACGGCGGGCCACCCTTGCGGTGGCGGCGCGCCATGCGGCGTTGCGCCTTCGCCAGCTCGGCGGCGCACCGTCTCCGGTGGCCGAGATACGGCAGGTCGTGGTGTGCGTCGGTGGTGGTCGCCGTGGTCGTGACACCCCAGTCGACACCGATTCCGCCGTCCACGTCCGGAGCGGTTCGGGCTTCACGGCGTACGACGAACGAGGCGTACCAGTGCCCCAGACTGTCCCGGTACACCCGGACCGAAGTGGGCGCGGACGGCAGCTCCCGCGACCACACCACCGGCACGCTCACCCCCTTCGGCAGCACCAAGCATCGGTCCCGGATCGAGAACCCACGGGTGGTGTATTCGAGCGACGGCAGCGTCTTCTTCCGAGCCTTGAACGCCGGCCGGCCACGGCCCTTCACCGTGAACGAGTGGTCCAGGGCCAGGCCGTAGGTGCGGAGCGTCTGCTGCTGGGCGACCTGGGAACCCGACCGCAGCCACGTGTTCGAGCTGCGGGCGGCGGTGAGGAGTCTCGACAGCTTCCCGAACGTCGGCCTCTGCCCGGACTTGTGGTGGTGGACGGCCTTGTTCCACAGGAACCGGCAGCGATGCCACTCGTCGAGCAACGCCCGCTCGGCCCCCGCGCCGGGGCGCAGCCGATACGTGTACCGCACCACCTCTGCCCCCACGACCGGAAACCTAGCCGACCCCACCGACAGAACAGGAGCAGCCGCATGTTGGACGCACAACCTGACCGCCCTCCCTCCCCACGGCTGAAGCCGGGGGCTTCCCGGGCGGTGCCCGATGAGTGAGCGAGCCGAGGGGATCGGGCCCGACAGCAACGGCGATGCGGCGGACTTCCGGGTACATGTCGCGACGCAAGCCATCCGCCTGTTCGCCGAACGCGGCTACGAGGCGACGACCGTCGACGAAATCGCGGCGGCTGCCGGGGTCTCGCGACGCACGTTCTTCCGACAGTTCCGGTCAAAAGAGGACGTGATCTTCGCCGATCACGAGTCGCTGCTCGAACAGGCGTCGGCGTACCTCGCGACCGCGACCCAGGAGCCGTGGGAGGCGGTGTGCGCGGCCGCCCATCTGGTGTTCGACCGCTTTCGGGAGAACCGTGAACTGTCGGTGCGGCGGTACCAGGTGGTCCAGCGGGTGCCGGCGCTGCGTGACCGCGAATTGGTCACCGGATACCGCTACGAGCGACTGTTCACCGACTATCTGCGGAGTGCGGTGCCGTCGGCCAAAGCCCTGGACATCGTAGGTTTCGCCGCCTCCGTGACGGCGTGCCACAACTACCTGCTGCGCGCGATGATCCGCGGCGACGAGAGCGCGACGCCGACCGAACTCGAGCGGACCCTGGTCGAGATCCGACGCAGGTTCGGGGTGGCCGCTCGAGAGGCCCCGGCCGCGGCACCGGGCAGCTCAGCCGTGGCGGTCGTGACCTACCCGGCCGGAACACCCGTGGACGAGGTGGTCCGGAGGGTGCGCACGCAGCTCGAGGCGTTCGACCAACCCGATCCATGACCGGCACTTAGTGCCTCGCCTTATTGGGACTGTTCGCGAACTGGCATGCACAAGCGGCGGAAACATGCCGCGCAGGTACACTGGTGCACGACCGAATTCGGTGGCACTGAGTGCCTAGAACTTGCTGTCATCAGACCGTTTGCAAAACACTTGACCGTCGCGTACACCCGAGGAGCGTTTCCATGGCCGGCAACCCCGATTTCCCCCTCTTCCAACTGAATGAGGAGCACGAAGAGCTGCGGGCCGCGATCCGCGCACTCTCGGAGAAGGAGATCGCGCCGCACGCGAAGGATGTCGACGAGCAGGCGCGGTTCCCCGAAGAGGCTCTGTCGGCACTCCTTGCATCGGGCTTCAACGCCATCCACGTGCCCGAGGCGTACGACGGCCAGGGCGCGGACTCGGTCGCCGCATGCATCGTGATCGAGGAAGTCGCTCGCGTGTGCGGTTCGTCCTCGCTCATCCCAGCCGTCAACAAGCTCGGGACGATGGGACTCATCCTCAACGGTTCCGAGGACTTGAAGAAGAAGGTGCTGCCCGAGATCGCCGGTGGCGCGATGGCGTCGTACGCGCTCTCCGAGCGCGAGGCCGGCTCCGACGCCGCGAGCATGCGCACCCGCGCGAAGGCCGACGGTGACGACTGGATCTTGAACGGTTCCAAGTGCTGGATCACCAACGGCGGCCGTTCCACTTGGTACACCGTCATGGCCGTGACCGACCCCGACAAGGGCGCCAACGGCATCTCCGCGTTCATGGTCCACAAGGACGACGAGGGCTTCATCGTCGGTCCGCTCGAGCACAAGCTCGGCATCAAGGGCTCCCCGACCGCCGAACTGTACTTCGAGAACTGCCGCATCCCGGGCGACCGCATCATCGGCGCGCCCGGCACCGGCTTCAAGACCGCCCTCGAGACCCTCGACCACACCCGCCCCACCATCGGTGCCCAGGCACTCGGTCTTGCGCAGGGCGCGTTCGACGCGGCCGTCGCCTACACCAAGGACCGCAAGCAGTTCGGCAAGTCGATCGCCGAGTTCCAGAACACCCAGTTCATGCTCGCCGACATGGCGATGAAGATCGAGTCGGCCCGCCTCATGGTCTACACGGCCGCAGCTCGCGCCGAGCGCGGCGAGAAGAACCTCGGCTTCATCTCCGCCGCTGCGAAGTGCCTGGCCTCGGACGTCGCGATGGAGGTCACAACCAACGCTGTCCAGCTGTTCGGCGGCGCCGGCTACACCACGGACTTCCCGGTGGAGCGCATGATGCGTGACGCCAAGATCACCCAGATCTACGAGGGCACCAACCAGATCCAGCGCGTAGTCATGTCGCGGGCGCTCCTGAAGTAATCCTGCACAGCAGTCCTGCTCGAGTAGAAATCTGACCAAAGACAGCACTTCGCCCGACAGGCGAGGTGAAGAGACGACAGTGGAGAATCACCGTGGAGCTAGTTGGCGTGATCGGTGGCGGCACGATGGGTGCCGGCATCGCTGAGGTGTGTGCCAAGGCCGGAAGCGACGTCCTGGTCCTCGAGACCACGCAGGAGTTCGCCGACGCCGCACAGGCGCGCATCGCTAATTCGATCGGCAAGGGCGTCGCCCGCGGCAAGATCACGCAGGAGGAGGCGGACGCCGCCGTCGCCCGTGTTCGCGTGACCCTCGATATCAATGAGTTTGCCGACCGCGACCTGGTCATCGAGGCCGCTCCGGAGATCGAGGCGCTCAAGGCAGACATCTTCGGCCGGCTCGACAAGATCGTGAAGCCGTCCGGGATCCTGGCGACCAACACGTCGTCGATCCCGGTCATCAAGATCGCGAACGCGACCCAGCGTCCGTCGCAGGTCGTTGGTGTCCACTTCTTCAACCCGGTGCCGGTCATGCCGCTGGTGGAGATCGTGGTCAGCCTGGTCACGTCGGAGGAGACGGTCAAGGCCGTCACCGACTACGCGCGTGAGACCCTCGGCAAGAAGGCCGTCCGTGCCGGCGACCGCGCCGGCTTCATTGTCAACGCGCTGCTCATCCCCTACCTGTGCGACGCGGTCCGGATGCTCGAGTCCGGGTATGCGACGGCCGAGGACATCGACGAGGCCATGAAGGGCGGGTGCGGCTACCCCATGGGGCCGTTGACGCTGCTCGACACCGTCGGCCTCGACGTCGCGCTCGCGGCCGCCGAGTCGCTGCACGCCGAGTTCGGTCAACCGCACTACTCGCCGCCGGCCCTGCTCCGCCGCAAGGTCGACGCCGGGCATCTCGGCCGCAAGACCGGCCAGGGCTTCTACAGCTACAAGTAGTCCCGTACAACAGTGCCCCACCGTCTTCGAAGACGGTGGGGCACTGTCACCCTCCCCGGGGCAGCCGGGCCCGGACAGGCTACGGCCCAGATCCCGACGTAGTCGCCTGCGGCACCGACAGCAAGCGGTCTGGACTACGCGTCCGTCAAGCGCACGGCGCTCACGGAGAACGCAAATTCACCTCGGCAGAGATTCTGCGGGACAGTCGATTTCGCTCCCCGGCACCCGAACCTCTACGAGTTATGTTCGCGTGACCCGGCAACGACTCGAGGATGTCGCGGCTTACGCCGACCCCTTCTTGACCAGGGAGAACTGCATAACGTCGACACGTCCGCTGCGGAACTGTTCCGCAGAGCCCGTCAGGTATTTCATGTACCGCTCATAGGTCTCTTCCGAGGCGATCCGGACGGCGTCGTCATGATGGGCAGCGAGCGCGGCGGCCCACAGGTCCAATGTGCGGGCATAGTGCGGCTGCAGGGGCTGAATCCGATCGACAGCGAACCCCGCTCGCTCGGCCGGGGCGGTAACCCATTGCGGTTCGGGTAGCTGACCACCGCGAAAAATCTCTCGAACGATGAAAACGGCGAAGCGAATGTAGTCCTCGGTGACGGGGATGCCCATCTTCTCGAGGGATCCTCGCTGGTAGGCGACGATCGAGTGCAGCAACATGCGCCCATCCGGGGGAAGGAGGTCCCGGCACCTGCCGAAGAACGTGTCGTACCGGTGGCGCCGGAAGTGCTCGAATGCGCCGATGCTGATGATGCGGTCCACGGGCTCGTGGAATTCCTCCCAGCCCTGCAGTCGGACCTCCGCGGTCCGCGGAGCGCGCGGGTTGGAGCGGAGGAGGCTCTTTGTGTGCCGGTACTGGTTTTCGCTGAGGGTGAGGCCGATGACGTTGACATCGTATTTCTCGAGAGCACGCAGCATCGTCGAGCCCCAGCCGCAGCCGATGTCCAGCAACGTCATGCCCGGATGCAGGTCGCACTTGCCGAGCGAGAGATCGATCTTGGCCAGCTGCGCTTGCTCGAGTGTCATGTCCTCACGCTCGAAGTAAGCGCAGCTGTAGGTCATGCTCGGATCGAGGAACAGCTGGAAGAAGTCATCGGCCAGGTCATAGTGGGACTGCACTTGCTTGAAATAGGGCTTGAAATCAGGCATCCGGAGATCCTTACTTCGACCCATCGGGTCAGCTCACGGTCTCCTCGCCAGGGGAGACGACGCTCTCGAACGTACCTGAGCACGACGCCCAGCAGCGCGGCGCAGTCACGATTCTTGGGCGATCTGGCGCAGCATGTCGACCCCTGCGCAAGCACCTCGTAGAAGACCATTTGGCCTGCCAAGCTCGATGTGATGACTCAACGGGGCCGAGGATATGAGCCATCTCTTCTCCCTGGTGATCGCTATTCGGTAGTGCTTGCCTTTTCGGTGTCTTACCACGGAGAGAATGCGTTCTGATTCAACAGACATAACCAAGACAGCTCGATTCGGACAAACCAACTTTGCCTAAGTGGCCGGTTGCGCGCACGATTTATGACATGACCGCTTCAGCGCTCGCGTTGAGCTCGCCACGTGGCCGGTGGGTCGTGGCTGCGACGGTCCTGGGTTCGTCGCTCGCGATGCTCGATGGCACTGTCGTCAACGTCGCGCTGCCCCGCATCGGCAGTGATCTCGGTGCCGAGGTGTCGGGCCTGCAGTGGACGCTGAGTGGTTACACGCTGACCCTGGCGTCGTTCATCCTCCTCGGCGGTGCGCTCGGTGACCGGTTGGGCCGACGACGCGTATTCGTCTGGGGAACGGTGTGGTTCGCGATCGCGTCCGCCTTGTGCGCATTCGCACCGACCGTGAACGTCCTCATCGCCGCGCGCGTGTTGCAGGGCGTCGGTGCAGCCCTGCTCACACCCGGGAGCCTCGCGATCATCTCCGCGTCGTTCGACGAAGACGATCGGGGTGCGGCCATCGGGCTGTGGTCCGGTCTCGGCGGAGTTGCGGCGGCCGTTGGACCCATGCTTGGTGGTTGGCTCGTGGACTTCGCGGGGTGGCGCTCGGTGTTCTTCATCAACCTGCCACTCGCTGTCGCGGTCGTGTGGGTGGCGGCCCGGCACGTGCCCGAGACGCGCGATCCACACCCGCCGGAGCGACTCGATATTCCCGGGTCAGCGCTCGCCGCTGTTGGCCTGGGTGCACTCACCTACGGGCTGATCGAGAAGGTCACGTGGACGGCGATCGCCGGTGCCGTGCTGATGCTTGCGTTCGTGCTGGTCGAGCGGAGATCTCCGTATGCCCTGGTACCGAGTTCGCTTTTCGCGTCACGGGTCTTCGTCGCGGCAAACCTCGTCACCCTCGCCGTGTACGCAGCCCTTGGCGGTGTGTTCTTCCTGCTCATGCTGCAGCTACAGATCGTGTCCGGCTACTCTCCGCTCGCCGCGGGGATGTCGTCGCTGCCGATCACGATCTTGATGCTGCTGCTGTCGTCGCGAGCAGGACGGTGGGCCCAAGTCCACGGACCGCTTGTACCGATGTCCGTCGGGCCACTCTTGGCTGCCGCCGGTCTGCTGCTCATGCTGCGGATCGGCCCCGACGCTCCCTACCTGACGGAGGTCCTGCCTGCCGTTCTGGTATTCGGGCTCGGACTCTCCACGCTCGTCGCGCCCCTGACGGTTGCCGTGCTCGGGTCGGTGTCCACCGACCAGGCCGGCATCGCGTCCGGCGTCAACAACGCCGTGGCCCGGACGAGCCAGTTGCTCGCCGTGGCCGCGCTGCCGGCACTGGCCGGAATCGGGACGGGCGCGCTCGCGGACCCCACCTCGTTCGCATCCGGTTTCCGGATCGCGATGGGCATCTGTGCGGGACTGCTCGTGGCCGGCGCGGCGATCTCCCTCGTCATGATTCCCCGGACCGCGAAGCCCCGGCCCGGGGAACCCCAACCCGAGAAGGCGCTGGAGGAAACGCTCGGTGAGACCGTCGCGTGCAAACCGCGCTGCGACGTCACCGCGCCCGCCGTGCAGCCGCCTCCACAGCGGTGACAGCCACCTCCGGAGTGATGACGAACTAGCGTCTACAGGTCGGCGACAATGCGTTCGGCCAGCGGCCGCGACGACGCCGGATTCTGGCCGGTGTACAGCTTGCGGTCTACGACCACGTGCGGAGCCCAGGCAGCAGCCGCATCGAAGGCCGCCCCCTGCTCACGCAAACGGTCTTCGAGAAGCCAAGCGGCCTTGTCGGCGAGACCGGCCTGCGTCTCTTCCTCGTTCGTGAACCCGGTGAG
This sequence comes from Rhodococcus xishaensis, assembly GCF_004011825.1. Lineage (GTDB taxonomy): Bacteria > Actinomycetota > Actinomycetes > Mycobacteriales > Mycobacteriaceae > Prescottella > Prescottella xishaensis. Next base: position 59,200 of record NZ_RKLO01000004.1, read on the forward strand.
CTCGTAGCCGTCGAAGATCCAAGAACCGTCGGCCTTCTTGGCCGGCAAGAGTGCGGCGGACGCGTGACAGACGGCGGAGATCACTTTCCCCGCGGTGTAGAACTCGACGAGCAGTTCACCGAACGACTCGGAGACCGCCAGATCCTCCATCGGACCGTGGCCGCCGGGCACGAAAACCAAGTCGAAGTCCTTGACGTCGGCGTCCTCGAGGACCGCGGGGGAATCGAGACCCGGCTTCAGCCGGGCGAGGTACTCCCTCAACTCCTCGGCACGCTCCTCACTCCCATTCACTTCCGCTGCCAGACTCGTCTGATCGACCACCGGCGCCTTGCCTCCAGGAGTCGTGATCACCACGTCATACCCCGCCTCCTCGAATACACGGTGGGATTCGACGAGCTCCTCCGCCCAGTACCCGGTCGGATGGGCCGTTCCGTCGGCCAACGTCCAGTGGTCGGCTGCGGTGACAACGAACAACACTCGCGTCATGGAAGATCCTTAAATTCGGCAATGCAGACTCGTGGTGCAACGCAAGAGAGCCAACGGTATTCCCACGGCGCGGTGCGCCATATCGGCCCAGCGCGGTGCGCCATATCGGCCCAGCGCGGTGCGCCAGATCAGCCCGGCCAAGCTACCTGGCAGGACCCGGCTGGTGCCTCCCGATCAGGGAACAGCACAACCATGCAGAGCGCGCTGAGCGCATCAGTTGACAATCCACACTCCCCCTGACCCCCGCGCAGTGGTTACATGGACCACGGCACCCATCCGTGACCGTCAATCGTTGGGAGCATCGCTGTGACCACCGCGCAGGACAAACCGGACATCAAGCCCCGCAGCCGAGACGTCACCGACGGGCTCGAGAAAACCGCCGCCCGCGGCATGCTGCGGGCGGTCGGCATGAGCGACGACGACTGGGACAAGCCGCAGATCGGAATCGGCTCGTCGTGGAACGAGATCACCCCGTGCAATCTGTCGCTGGACCGACTCGCGGAGGCATGCAAGGACGGGGTCTTCGCGGCGGGCGGCTATCCGCTCGAGTTCGGCACCATCTCGGTGTCCGACGGGATATCGATGGGCCACGAGGGCATGCACTTCTCGCTGGTGTCCAGGGAGGTCATCGCCGACAGCGTCGAGACGGTCATGCAGGCCGAACGCCTCGACGGATCGATCCTGCTCGCCGGCTGCGACAAGTCACTGCCGGGCATGCTCATGGCGGCCGCTCGCCTGAACCTCGCCAACGTGTTCCTCTACGCCGGATCAATCCTGCCGGGCATCGCGAAACTGTCCGACGGCACCGAGAAGGAAGTCACGATCATCGACGCGTTCGAGGCCGTCGGAGCCTGCTCGCGGGGGCTCATGAGCCGCGAGGACGTCGATGCGATCGAGCGCGCCATCTGCCCAGGTGAGGGTGCGTGCGGCGGCATGTACACCGCGAACACCATGGCGTGCGCCGCCGAGGCACTTGGCATGTCCCTGCCCGGCAGCGCCGCTCCCCCCGCCACCGACCGACGCCGCGACGCATTCGCCCGACGCAGCGGCGAGGCCGTCGTGGAGTTGCTCAGGCGGGGCATCACCACCGCCGATATCCTCACCAAGGAAGCGTTCGACAACGCGATCGCCGTCGTCATGGCGTTCGGTGGTTCCACCAACGCGGTACTGCACCTGCTCGCGATCGCCCGTGAGGCGGGGGTCCCGCTCTCGCTCGACGACTTCTCGCGCATCGGCGCCCGCGTCCCCCATCTGGCGGACGTCAAACCGTTCGGCCAACACGTCATGATCGACGTCGATCGGATCGGTGGCGTACCGGTGATCATGAGGGCACTGTTGGACGCCGGCCTGCTGCACGGCGATTGCCTCACTGTCACCGGGCGGACCCTCGCCGAGAACCTCGCCGACATCGCGCCACCAGACCCGGACGGCAAGGTGCTACGCGCGCTCTCATCACCGATCCACCCGACCGGCGGCATCACGATTCTGAAGGGATCCCTGGCGCCGGAAGGCGCGGTCGTGAAATCCGCCGGCTTCGATTCGTCCGTGTTCGAGGGCACGGCGAGGGTCTTCGATCGTGAACGAGCCGCCATGGACGCGCTCGAGGACGGCACGATCACCGCCGGTGACGTCGTCGTGATCCGCTACGAGGGTCCCAAGGGCGGTCCGGGCATGCGCGAGATGCTGGCGATCACTGCCGCCATCAAGGGCGCCGGCCTCGGCAAGGACGTGCTGCTACTCACCGACGGCCGGTTCTCCGGCGGTACCACCGGCCTGTGTGTGGGGCACGTGGCGCCGGAGGCGGTGGACGCCGGACCGATCGCGTTCGTTCGCGACGGCGACAGGATCCGCCTCGACGTCGCGAACGGCGTCCTCGACCTCCTCGTCGACGAGAAAGAACTCGCCTCCCGCGGCAGCAATTGGGAGCCCTTGCCTCCCCGCTACACCCGCGGTGTGCTGGCCAAGTACACCAAACTCGTAGGGTCCGCGTCCGACGGTGCCGTGTGCGGATGAACCTGCACACGGCACCGTCGGAGCGTCGATCAGGTCAGATCGGCGTGAAGCCTGCCCCCACTCCACCAGCTGCATCGAGGTCGTTGAGAATCGGGAGAATGTTCGTCCCCAACTCAGGTCCGAAGCACGCGATGGCCAGGTAGGCGTTCACCATCGCAACCAGCGTGTCGCCGACGACGACCGGCGATCCCGAGTCGCCCTCGACCACGCACATCTGAGTCCAGGTCTCCTGGGTTTGCAGCAGATCGCCATAGACGACGCCACATGTGTAGCCGGTGGTGCGGCCCTGCTTGCAAGCGACCGTCGGGAACTGGGCAGGCGACCCGATGCGGTCGATGGTGACCCGTCCGATGGTGTCGACCGGAGCGACCTTCGACTGGTCGAACTCGATGACCCCGTAATCGTAGTCGGAATTGGACACCACGAACTCGCCGACGACACCGGCGCCAGGATCGGACTCGGACATCACCGGCCACCCGACCTCGCCGCAGTGCCCGGCCGTAATGCCGACGAGCCTGCCGGCGTTGTCATGTCCAATCGTGGTGAGTGTGCACTCGAACTTTTCGTCGATCACGATCCCGGATCCGCCGCCCATTGGGGTCTTGGGCGGTGCAGCGGTCGCAGTGCCGATCCCGACAGTGGCGACAATCAGCGCCAAAATTGCGGAGATCAAGGAAAGTCGCTTGAGCATGTCGCCCCTCCCGGTTGGCGATGCGAATGTGCCGTTCGGTCGATCACCGCCACATGCCTGCTGTCACCTTTGCCTGCACGCCCTCGACGCCAACAGCGTCGAGTAGGCGGGACACTCTATCCGCAACTTTCCCACCGGACGGTCAGTCGCTGGGCGCCCTTGATCCGATCGTCACCGAATCGCCTACTAGGACGTCGCTCCGAGCGCCTCGAGCGCCCGGCGCGCCTCGTCGAGTTCCTTCGACAACGTCGCAATTCGCTGCTCCGCAGCCTCTCGGGCCGCCGAGATGACCGATTGGACTGCCTCGATAACAGTCGGCTCCCCGAGTTCGCGAACGGCCCGGTCGACCGCTTCCGCGGTAACGGGAACGCCCTTGCCCGGCCGCTTCGCGCCGTTTACGACGGTGACCGTCCAATCGTTGTCAGATCCCGCGTGGATGGTGACGCTCACTCCGTTCGGTGCTTTCTTCCCGCGCCGCGAGTTCGGCGTCGCCGTCGAGATCGCAGCTTGCGTCGACGCGGCAGGCTTCGGCGGAGACTTCGGAGCCGAGGTGGACGCGGCAGGCTTCGATGGAGACTTCGGAGCCGAGGTGGACGCGGCAGGCTTCGATGGAGACTTCGGAGCCGAGGTTGGCGCCGACGCCCCGGCGTCCGGCCCAGGTGTGGGCTTGCGTTGCGCCGCTGGGCGTGCGGCGGACTTGGGCGACGCGACCGGCTCCGGGGCTATGCGGGTCATGCGCAATTCCTCGGCCTCGAAGGGCAGTTCGTCATTGACTCCCTTGGGGCGGATGACGACCGTCTTCCCTTCGACCGAAACGACCTTGGCCGAGCATCCGGCCTCGATACCGAGGCTGGGGGTGGCCTCACGCAGATAAACGGTGGCGCGCTTGCCTTCAGCCACGGCCGCGGCCAGCGTCTCGAGGTTCTCCGCGGTTAGGTGTTCCGGCGTCCCGGAACGGCTGCGGGGCGGCATGATGGTGTTCCTCCTGATACCTACCGAAAATTCTGATACCTACCGAAAGTTCAAGCATCGGACACTCTTCCACAGTCCTCCGACAGCCGTTGCGGGGCTGGTGTCGACGTCTCGTCACCACCACTCGCCGGCGGGCAGTCCCGTGATGCGACGGCGGGCCGTCACCCCCAGCGGGACTGCCCGCCGTCAAGCGGAATCGTCGCGCCGGTGAGGTACCCGGCGTCGTCGCCGACGAGGAAGAGGACGGCGCGCCCGATGTCGGACTCTGCGTCACCGATGCGACGCAGGGGTATACCGGCCCGGAACTCCTCGGCCTCCTCCGGGAACTTGTTGATCCACCATTCGAGGGCCGGCGACAAGGCATGCGGGGCGATGGCATTGACGCGGATCCCGTCGACGCCCCATTCGCAGGCGGCGGCTCGCGTCAATGCCCGCATGCTCTCCTTGGTCGCGGCGTACGCGCCGTAGTTGCTCGCGTCCCAGCGCACCGCGGCCGAGGTCACCAGGTTGATGATCGATCCGCCGCCACGCTCCTTCATCGTGGGGTAACACGCGCGCATCAGACGCAGCGTCGCGAGGGGGCCGGTAGCGAACCCACGCTCGAAGTCCTCGTCCTTGACCGACAGCAACGGGCCCGGGCCAATGTCGTTGGCATTGTTGACGAGAATGTCGATACCGCCGAAGTGCTCGAGGGTGCGTTCGACCGCTGCGGTGATGTCGTCGGCGTTGCTCACGTCGCACCGGATTGCTGTCGCCCTGCCGCCGTATGACTCGATCTGTTCAACCGTCTTGACGAGCTTGGACTCGGTGCGGCCGACGACAGCTATCTCGACGCCCTCCTTGGCCAGCGCGTGCGCGATGCCCTGACCGATACCCTGTCCAGCGCCCGTGATCAGCGCGATCTTGCCGTCGAGCTTGCCCATGTGTGTACGCCCTCAAAGTCTCGTGAACTGGGAAGATGTGGTGAAAGACCTCTATTCTCAACCAAGCATTTGCTTGACGAAGCACTTTGGGGAAATTCGACGCGGCAACTCCTGAGTCGACCATCACGGCCGTTGCGGTCAGTCCTGCAAGCTCGCCTGTAGAGAGGACAGCAACGCAAACGGGGCCGCGATGTCGTGCTCGTCGAACGCGGTGAGCACCGCCTGGGTGATATGCCGTCGGACAGCCCACTGGCGGCCTGGCTTGACCCGGACGGTAAGTCTCAGCATCACCGCTTCCGCCGTCACACCGTTGACGCCCAGCATCTCCGGCGGTTCGAGCACCGAATCGGCGATCGCGTCGTCCTCGGCTGCGGCGAGTGCAGCGGTGAGCGCGATTTCGGTCGCATTCGGGACGGAGGCGCTGTGCGCGATCGGCACGTCGATCACCGCGACAGCATGGCCCTGGCTCATGTTGCCTACCCGTGCGATCTCGCCGTTCCGGCAGTACCACAAGGTTCCACTCAGATCGCGGATCGTCGTGACACGCAGCCCGACGGTCTCGACCGTGCCGACCGCGTCACCGACGTCGACGATGTCGCCCACCCCGTACTGATCCTCGAGGAGCATGAACATGCCGGTCAGGAAGTCTCGCACCAGATTCTGCGCGCCGAAACCGAGAGCCACCCCCACGACACCAGCGGACGCAACGAGCGGTGCGACATTGACGTCGAAGACGGTGAGAATCTGCAGCACGCCCCAGGCGAGCGTGACTATCGAGATGCCCGACTTCAGCACCGACCCGATGGTCCGAGCTCGCTGGGACCGCCGCTGCCCGATGACGGTGTCTCGAGCGCCTGCAGGGATCCGTTCCTTGAACGGGCGGAGCAGCCGAGGCTCTCGGTCGGGTACATCCCGCGTGGCACGATCGATAACGCGGTGGAGCACGAAACGCAGCACCAAGGCAAGCACGGCGTAGACCGCGACTTGGATGGGTCGCTCGATCAACCACATTCGTGTGGTGTCAGTCCATTCAAGTGCAGCCGTTTCGTACGTCATCCCCGTCAACCCTACGGAAGGATTCCGTCGCCGCAACGCGGCGTAGGCCGCCGCGGGCGGCTGTGAGGGAAGACTCACTCCCCCCGATGAAGATCCATCCGCGTTGACACCTGCGGATACCTCCGGGGCTAACACGAAGGTGAATGTGTCCCGTTTTGCCCACCGAGGTCGCCGTTGTCGTATTTCATACTTCTGAGGTCCGTAATTGATACTTTCCACGTCCACAGAGGGGAGCCCGAACGATGGCAGTGGAGAACAACTCGATGACCCGCCGATCGCGGATGCGGCCGGCGGTTGCGGCAGCCGCTGTGGCCGCGGGAGCGGCGGCAATGATGGCAGTCGCTCCAGCCACAGCGACAGCGTCGTCGTCCGCGGAGCCCAGCCTCCCGGTCCTCGACTCGCCCTTCCCCCTCCCTGACATCGTGGCCACGCTCATCGAACTGTTCGATTTCCCCGTCATGGATCCTGGCGCCACGGGAAGCCTGGGCAGCGCGGGCGGTGTGGGCAGCGTGGGCAGCGTGATCATCACACCCGGCAGCTCCGGGGGCGGCAGCGCGGGCAGCAACTACGGCAGCGTGGTCGACGGCCCGGAGAGCTGATCACCCGGGCATTCGAGCACGGAACCAGAGGGGCCCTTCCCGCGATCGCGGGAAGGGCCCCTCCCTCTGTCGAATCGGTCCAGCCGAGTGGGCGGCCGGTCGGTCGGCTTCTACCGAGGACGTGACGCCACCGCGTCGCCAGCGGCTGTGACCTCTTCCGCGTCCTGATTGTCGAGAGCCCCGTCCGGGTTCGGGCGCAGCCCTCCGGACCGCTCGAGGAAGAACAGAACGGTCACGCAGGCGACGCCGACACCGGCAAGGGCCACCCAGATCAGAGACCCCAGCTGAGCACCGCTGAGGAACCCGAAGACCGCACCTGTGCCGAGGTTGCCGAGCAAGATCCCGATCCCGACGATGGTGTTGTAGAACCCGTAGTGGGTGGCCACCAACCGACCCCCTGACAGAGCTACGACGGTGTCCATCTCGAACGGGAACACCGCCGCCGTGCCGACGGCGAGCAAGGCCGCGGTCAGGATCAGGGCACCCGCGGCGGCTGGACCGCCGGCCGGCCCCGGAACCAGGATCAGCGGCACGAACGCCGCCGCCATGATCATCATGCCGATCACCAGGGACCGCCCCGACCCCCAGCGGCGGGAGAACCAGGCGGTGATTCGCAACTGGCCGACGATTGCCACGATGCCGGAGACCACGAACAGCGAGGTCACCAGCGCCGTGTCCGAGCGGCCGTCGCCGACCACCACCGCTGCCTGCAGTGGCAACGCCAGATAGACCTGGAAGGTCAACACGTAGGACCCGATCATCGCAACCGCAAAGAGCACGAAGGACCGGTTCTTTGCCACCACCCGCCAGTCGTCGAGCACCGAGGACTTCTCGGTGACCGGTTCAGCCCGGTGGGCCGGCAGCGCCCAGATTTGCACCACGGTCAAGACACCGAAGACCGCGGCCGCCGCCAACGCGGTGATCCGGAAGTCGAGGACGGTCAGTGCGAGGCCGATCAGCGGTCCGAGCAGAATCCCGGCCTGGTAGAAGACGTTGAAAACAGCGAACGCTTCCACCCTGCGCGGACCAGCGTCAGCGGCGAGGTAGGCGCGCACCGCAGGGTTGAACAGGGCGCCGGCGAATCCGGTGGCCGCCGACGCGATCAGGATCGCGGGCAACGACTCGACCGCGGCGAGAAGCGCGAACCCGCCTACCCGCAGCACGCAGCCGGCGACGATGAGCGGCTTGTACCCGAGCCGGTCGGCGAGGGTGCCGCCCACCAGGAACATGCCCTGCTGGGAGAAGTTGCGCACTCCGAGCACCAACCCGACCGCCCACGCAGCGAGCCCGAGTGGGCCCGCCAGGTATCCGGCCAGATAGGGCATCAGCATGTAGAAGCCGACGTTGATGGAGAACTGGTTCACCATCAGTACTTGGGCGGGCCGGTCGAAGCTCCGGAACTGAGCGACGAGGTTGGTCATGCAGCGGCCTCGGTGGGGTTGATGACGTTGGCGCACCGAGTCCAGGACTGGACGACCTGTTCGGCCGGGTGGTCGATGGTGGCCGGCTCGGTGGGCGGGTCGTCATCGAGCAGGCCATGCTCGGCGCAGTAGTCGTCGTTGTAGACGGTGTCGAAGTAGCGCTGGGGGCCGTCTGGGAAGATGGCCGCGACCCGGGTCTCCGGTGCGCTTGTACGGGCGATCCACCCGGCCGTGAGCGCCACCGCCCCCACACTCCAGCCCCCACTGGCGTAGTGGGTGGACGCCAGGGTGCGGCAAGACCAAACCGCCTCGTGGGGAGCCACCCAATGCACCTCGTCGAAGGCGGCGTAATCGATGTTGTCGGGGTAGATGCTCGAGCCCAGCCCGCGCATGAGGCGGTTGCGAGAGGGTTGCCCGAAGATCGTCGACCCGACGGTGTCCACCCCGACCAGCTTCAGATCCGGGCAGAACTGCCGCAGCTTCCTCGCCACGCCTGCGGAGTGTCCTCCGGTGCCCACGGAGCAGACCAGCACGTCGACCCGGCCGAGTTGGGCGATGAGTTCGACAGCAAGCGAGTGGTAGGCGTCGACGTTGTCGGGGTTGGTGTATTGATCCGGGCACCACGATCCCGGATGGGTGTCCAAGAGTTCGGCGACTTTGTCGCGCCGGGCCTGTTGCCAGCCGCCGGTGGGGTGCGGGTCGGTGACCAGTTCCACGTTGGCGCCGTAGGCGGACAGCATCCGGTGCAGGATCGGTTCGAGTCCCGGGTCGGTGACGAGGGTGACCGGGTGGTGGTGGACGACCCCAGCCAGCGCCAGGCCCAGACCCAGCGTGCCGCTGGTGGATTCGATGATCATGGCGCCGGGGGCGAGGTCTCCGCGGGCCTTGGCCTGTTCGACCATGTGCAGGGCGGGGCGGTCCTTCATGCCGCCGGGATTGGCGCCTTCGAGTTTCGCCCAGAAGCCGCGACCGGCGTCGGCGAAGGGTTGATCGATCCACAGGACCGGGGTGTTGCCGACCATGGTGCTCGGTTGGGGACAGCGGTTCGCGGTCGTCAGCAGGTGGGCGGGGGAGGGCGGAACCAGTGTGGTGGAAAGGGAATTGCTCATGGGAATGATCTCTGTATCCGACTGCATCAGTTGCAGTGCATGGGTGAAATGGGCAGCACGGTCAGGCCCTGCGGAGAAGTTCTCCCCGGGCCTCCGGCTGCCGATCAGCACCTGTTGATACAGAGGTCGTTCAAGATGGTCCGGCCGGGCCGGGCGGGCGACGGTGGGCCACGCGGGGCCAGGGGTGTCCAGGCGGTGAGCACAAACACGACGGCCGCAGCGAGCGCGACCGCGCCGACTAAGGCGAGGGTCAGCGTCCGCAGCTGATTGTCCGAGCGAGGCATGGCCACGACCGTGAGAGCCTCGTGCGAGAGGGGAGCCGAGCCGTCGTCGATGTGCGCGTGCCCAGGTGCTACTTCCTGGGCGAGCAGCGCGGACGAGGACGAGGCGACGTGATCGTTGTCACCGGCGTAGTCATCGCCGAAGAAGATTCCACACTGGGCGATCGTGTGAGCTAGCAGATAGAGAGCAGCGGCGACAGCGACGACCATCCGCATACCCGCGGGGCGTATCGCAAGTGCCATTTCCGCGACTGTAGCAGCGCCGGCGGCCAGGTCCCGGGGTGTGTGACCGACGCAATCAGATAACACGTTTGTGGTTTACAAGCAGTCGGATCAGGTGTCGCTCGCGTGTCAGCTCGTCAGCCCCGCGTGCTCCAATTTGGCGGTGTACAACGAGTACCCGTCATCGGTGGTCCCCGGGGCCACCGTCTGGCACAGCGCGCGGACGAGCTTCGGTGAGGTTCTTCCCGACGGTTGCATGGACCTCGTGTGGCGCGACGGCGACGTCATGGTCGCCGGACCCGACACCCGCCCGTTCACGGTCACCGCGTCGTCTGCTCCCCAGGTCGGGCTGCGGTTCCCGCCCGGTCTGCTGCCCCATCTGCTGGGTCTCCCGGCGGCGCACTTGCGCAATCTCCGGGTTCCGCTCGCCGACGTCATCGGCGGACGCGAGGCAGCGCGCGTCGTCGGCCTGGACCAGGCCGACGTTGCAGACGCCTTCGAGACGTTCGGCCGATCTCGACTGACCGCGATGGGGCCTCCGGACCCGGTCGTGGGGGCAGCGGCGCACCTTCTCCGGACAGGGTCGGTGGTCGCGGACGTCGCCATCGCCACGAGACTGTCCGTGCGCTCCCTGCACCGGCTGTCGACCCGCAGTTTCGGTTACGGGCCCAAGACCCTCGCCGGGATCCTGCGCCTGCAGCGGGCGCAGGATCTCGCGTCGCGCGGCGTCGCGTCTGCCGTCGTAGCCGCCGAGTGCGGCTACGCCGACCAGGCTCATCTCATCCGTGAGTCCCGCCGCATCACGGGCCGCCCATTCGGCGCGTTGCGTCAAGCCGGCAGCGACGCGAACAGATCCACACCGTTGCCGTCCGGATCGGCGACCGTCGCGTAGCGCTGCCCCCACGGGGCGTCGAACGGCTCGACCCTGCCGTGCCCGGCCTGGGCGAGCCGCGCCCACACTTCGTTCACCTGATCGGGACTGCCGCACTCGAACGCGAGCGAGACGCGGGAGTCACCGGTCGGCGCGGTGTACGGGCCGCCGAACGATTCCACCACCGCAACGGTGTCCCACATCAGGTGCATACCGCCGGCGACCACTTCGACGTGCGGCTGTGTCTCGGCGTCGGCAGGGATGCCGAGGCCGAGCAAGCGATAGAACCGCAGGGACGCGGCGAGATCCGTCGTGACGAGGCCGATCGCCTTCAGCTGAGGAGTCATGTCGCCGATACTATGGAGCCGGTGGACGGCCCCTATTGGATCTTTCGGACAGTTGGATCTCGACGAGCTTCCTGTGCGACGGGCCGTTACGACCCCTTGGAAATGGTCCCGGCCCGATACAGCGTGACGACACACGCGCCACCGAGGCCGAGGTTGTGCTGCAGACCCACGCGGGCGCCGTCGACCTGGCGGGCGTCGGCCTCACCTCGCAGCTGCCACGTCAGCTCGGCGCATTGCGCCAGGCCCGTTGCCCCGAGTGGATGACCCTTCGAGATCAGGCCGCCCGACGGGTTCACCACGACCCTGCCGCCGTAGGTGGTGGCACCCGACTCGGCGAGCTTGCCGCCCTCGCCAGGCTCGCATAATCCGAGGCCTTCGTAGGTGATGATCTCGTTGATCGCGAAACAGTCGTGCAGCTCGATCACATCGACGTCGTCGATCGTCAGCCCCGATTCGGTGAAGACCTGGTTGGCGGCTGCACGCGTCATAGGGGCACCGACCACGTCGACCATCGACCTGTCGGCGAACGCCTTCGCGGTGTCGGTGGTGAGGGCCTGCGCGACGATCTCGACGGCCTGGGCCTCGAGCCCGTGCTCCCGCACGAACCGCTCGCTGACGACGACCGCGGCACCCGCCCCGTCCGAGGTGGGCGAGCACTGCGATCGAGTGAGCGGCGGGTGGATCATCTTGTCGTCCAACACCTGCTGCAGCGTGTACTCGTCGCGGAACTGCGCATAGGGGTTGTTCACCGAGTGCCTGTGGTTCTTGACCGCGACGGAAGCGATCTGCGCGGTGGTGGTGCCGTAACGCTCCATGTGTTCGAGAGCTGCGTTCCCGAACAGTTGCGCCGTCATGGGGCCACGACCCCACTCGTACTTCGCGGTCATCACCTTCAGGTGGTCGTCGAGGGTGGTGACCTTCGGTAACTCCCCGGTGCCGGCGAGCGCGGTCTTGGTCATCTTCTCGAATCCCACCGCGAGCGCGACATCGACGACGCCGGCCTGCACCCACTCACGAGCCAGCATCAGCGCCGAAGAACCGGTGGCACAGTTGTTGTTGACGTTGACGATGGGGATCCCGGTCAGACCGATCTCGTACAGTGCGCGTTGCCCGGCCGCCGACGGCTGGAAGACGTAGCCGACCGCCGCGCGCTGCACCCGCGCGTACGAGATCCCGGCATCGACGAGCGCCGAGCCCACCGCCTCGGTCACCATGTCCGGGTACTCCCAGTCCCGAGACTCGATCTTCTCGAACTTGGTCATGCCCACGCCGATGACGAACGTGCGATTGCTCATGCGTCGAACTCACTTTCGGGACTCAGGCGCGGCGGACTAAAGGATCCGCTCGCCGGCGAAGTCGAACAACCCAGATGTTGAACAACCCATTGGTCGTACCACCTGTGGTCGCCACACATTGCGGATTCAAGAAGTTCACCGCATCAAGTTCACCGCATCGAACGGCGGTCCTCGCCGAGTCGGTGCAGGAGCGCCATGGCGTCGAACGGTGCCCGCCCCTTCATGTCGTTGTCGAAGTAGACGAAGACGTCCTGCCCTTCGGTGGACCATCCCCGGACCCGCGCGGCCCAGTCGTCGAGCGCCGCGTCGGTGTAGCCGCTCGCATACAGTTCGGCGTCGCCGTGCAGCCGCGCGTAGCGGAAGTCCGTCGTCTGCTCGTCGATGCGCGGGTAGCGCCCCGCTGTGTCGGCGAGGACAAGGGCGACACCGTGATTGCGGGCGATCGACATGGTCTCGGGAACCGCGAAGCTCGCGTGCCGCACCTCCAGCGCGTGCCGGATCGGACGTTCGGCGTCGGTGACGGCGAGAACCCGGTCGTCGGGAAGCTTGTCGTCGCGACGCGCGGCGAGGGCGCACGCGGCCGCCGTCGTTTCCGGCAGCAGATCCAGGAACTCATCCAGACGCTCGGCGTCGAAGTGCATGTTCGGCGGCAGCTGCCACAGGATCGGGCCGAGCTTGCCGCGCAACGCCAGCACCCCCGACGCGAAGAAGTTCGCAAGTGGCGTCTCGACGTCCAGGAGCCTGCGTACATGGGTGATGTAGCGTCCGCCCTTCACGGCGAACACGAAGTCGTCGGGGGTCTCGTCACGCCACTTCGCGTAGCTCGATGGCTTCTGCAGCGCGTAGAACGACCCGTTGATCTCGATCGACGTCACGTGCTCGGCGGCGTACCGCAGCTCCTCGCGGTGGACGAGTCCCTCCGGGAAGAAGTCGCCGCGCCACCCCGGATACGTCCACCCGGAGATGCCCACACGGACGTCCGCCATGCGCCGGAGTGTAGCCCCGGTCAGTGGCAGGTAAGGCCCGGTTTCCTGGGCCCGGGGCACATGTCGTCTTCCGACGATCAGTCCTTCGGGACGAATGCCTCCAACGGCTCCGATGCAGACCAGTCGTGGCCCCAGTAGCTGTCAGCGGTGATTTCCTCGGCCGTGTAGTAGGTCTCGTCGACCAACATGCCGTCGGTACCGAACTCGAGATCCCAGCCTCCTGGAGCGCGCACGTAGAACGACACCATCTTGTCGTTCGTGTGGCGTCCGAGGGTCGAGGAGATCGTGAAGCCGAGCTTGGTGACACGGTCGAGCGCCTGACCGACGGTGTCGAGGGTGTCGACCTCCGTCATCAGATGGATCAAGCCGGGCTGCTCGGTCGGCGGCGCCGGACACAGCGCAAGGCTGTGGTGACGCCGGTTGACGCCGAGGAAGCGGACGCGCGAGACCCCGTCCGGCAACCGCAAGGCACCCCGGGGCATGAAGCCGAGCACCTCGGTGTAGAAGGAGTAAGACTCCGCGAACTTCGCGGTCGGCAGCACGAGGTGACCGAGGCCCTGCTCGGCGGTGACCCAGCGGCCGCCGTACGGCGTGACGAGCGGGCTGTGGTCGAGAACGGCGCCGGAGAAGACCTCGAGGCGGGTGCCCACCGGATCGTCGAACGCGATGACCTTCTCGGCCCCGCGGTAGTCGGCCCCCTCCACGGACAACTCGTCGACCGTGATACCGGCGCCCTCGACGGCCTCGCGAACGCGGCGTAGAGCGAACTCGTCCCGCACCTCCCAGCCGACCGCCACTGCCCTGTCCGAATCGCCCGGCAGGACGATGAGGCGGGCAGGCCGCTCGTCGATTCGCAGATAGAGCCCGTCCGGATCGGGTCCCGAACCGATCGCCATGCCCAGGCCGTCGACGACGAGCTCACGCCAGCGAGCCACGTGCCGACTCTGAATCCTGAGGTATCCGAGGCCCCGGATCTCCGTCATGTCTTCAATCCTCCCCTGCGCGGGCGATGCCGTGGGGTGGAACGAGTATCGCGTCTTCGGAAGTGATCAGCGGAGGGACTGAGACAGCAGGTCGCCGCGACGACAGGGAGTGGGGCAACAGCGCATTGCCTTTCGGACGGCGGGCCCCGAAGAGACTCGGTGTCACGCAGTAGGGACTCGGTGTCACACAGAAGGGACTCGGTGTCACACAATGGAGTTCGTAGCTACCGAACAACATTCTTGGGGCCGGCTTCTCGGTTCCGACTGTGGCCGAAGCGTGATCCGATAGGTGTGCAGCCGTGGTGTGGGCAGACATTCGACTACACCACCGACCCGAGTCTGGCTCTCAACCGTGATGTACGAAATAGGCTATGCCTCAGCATGACTCGTTGATTACGTCATGGATAGCGATCAATCCGAAGCCCACCACCCCACGGGGAACCGTGATGTTGTGTCGTTGACACCCCACGCACGGTGAGTAGCATTGGCAATTGCGAATTCCACCCACTCCGATACCAAGTTTCGCGTGATCGGAGCCTGTTTGCGGCCTCGCTGACCGCGGGGACGATAGGTAGTGGGTGCCGCATGACGGGCAAGCTCTGCGGTGTCGCCAAGCTCGGCGGTGTCGCCTCTTGCGCTGTCCGCCCTCCCATGACGCGGGATCGCCGAATCGATGCGCAGCTCGCGGTAGGCCAGGGGAGGCGAGGAATCGAGACCTATTCTCCCTCGAAAGGAGATCGACAGACATGAGTGTTCACTCACCGCACCGACCGACGCAGGCTCTCATGCCGAATTGGCCGATGATGCCCGACTGGTCAGACCTGGTGGCCCGGTTCGAATCGATGCCGCCCTGGACATCGGTGGAAGGGCACATGATTCGCGTCGAGGAACATCTCGATGCCGACCGCTACACCGTCCGGGCGGAACTGCCAGGAGTGGATCCAGCCAAGGACGTGGACATCAGTGTCCGGGAAGGCCAGTTGACGATCAAGGCCGAGCGTGCGGAGAAGAAGGAAGAGGGCACGCGATCGGAATTCCGGTACGGGAACTTCTACCGCTCGATGTTGCTGCCGACGGGGGCGGACGAGGACGCCATCGACGCCACCTATGGCGACGGGATCTTGACGGTCTCGATCCCACTCGCCGCGTCGAGCTCCCAGGAAAGGCACGTCGAGGTCAAGAAGATGAGCCGAAAGTAGGTGCCGCAAGTCGAATAGCCAGCGTCGATATCAGTCCGCATGCGCTACCGCCGGGACCCGAATGCTCGGCGAACCGCACAACCCGCTCACATACAAAGGAGAGACCATGGCTACCGCTAGGGACATCATGCACACCGGCGCAACCTGCGTGGGCGAGCACGAAACTCTGACTACTGCCGCGCAGCGCATGCGGGATCTCGACGTCGGTGCGCTCCCGATCTGCGGCGACGACGACCGTCTGCAGGGAATCGTGACCGATCGCGACATCGTCCTCAAATGCATTGCTGTGAATGCAGATCCCGCGGAAGTGACCGTGGGTGATCTCGCGCAGGGCCGGATCTACCACGTCGATGCCGACGCAAAGATCGACGACGTCCTCACAGTGATGCAGGATCATCAGGTCCGTCGTCTACCGGTAATCGACGAGCACCGACTGGTGGGGATGATCAGCGAGGCCGACCTTGCTCGTCACCTCCCCGACCGCACCGTCGGCCGGTTCGTGGAATCGGTCTGCGCACCCGCCGGCCAAGCCCGGTAGGTGACCGTACGAGGCACAGAGGACAGTCAAGCGGTGAGGTAAGGAAGGTGAGAAAAAGAAGTCGACCCCCATCCGCGAGACGCATGGGGGTCGATCACTAGATCATCGCTAGATCATTGCTCGATGGACGCCCTGCGGTTCGCCACCGAGCTGAGTCAGGGCCGAGGACGCGAAGATCGAGCCTGGCACGTGGATGGCGTGCGTCAGGCCGACGTGGGCGTCACGCCAGAACCGCTGCATCGGGAACTTGAGGTGCATGGCACCGCCGCCGGCGCGCGCGAAGACCTCGTCGACGGCGCGCACTGCGCGCCATGCCGCGGAGACCTGGATACGGCGACCGATGGCACGCTCCTCGAAGGAGACCTCCTGGCCCTTCTCCGTTTTGTCCCAGAAACGGTCGACTGTCTCGAGGATCGACACGCGAGACGCATTGATCTCGGCCGCTGCGTCACCGATCGCGTACAGGACATGCGGATCCTGCATGATCGGGATTCCGGTGACCGCGACGCGTTCCTTCTGAGCCGCCATGTAGCAGGCGAGCGCCCCCTCGGAGATTCCGATCAACGAGGACGTGATGCCGAGCGGGAAGATGCACGAGAACGGGAACTTGTACAGAGTCTCGTCGCGGCCGGCGTGACGCCAGCCGTTGCCACTCATCACGATGTCGGCGTCGAGCGTACGGTGCGCGGGCACGAATGCGTCCTTGACGATGAAATCCTTGGAGCCCGTCCCGCGCAGACCCACGACATTCCAACTGTCCTGGTCGATCTCGTAGTCCGAGCGCGGCAACAGCACGTGCATGATCCTGTTGGTGCGGTTGCCGTCCTCGTCGCCGACGGCAGCGCCGATCATGACCCAACCGCAGTGGTCGGTACCGGACGAGAAGGACCACCGGCCGTTGAGGATGTAGCCGCCGTCGACGGGAACTGCAACGCCCATGGGGGCGTACGGTGACGCCATCCACATATCCGGGTTCTCGCCCCAGATCTCCTCCTGCGCCTTGGTGTCGAAGAACGTCAGCTCCCACGGATGGACACCGACGACGCCGGCGACCCAGCCGGTCGCGCCGTCCATCGCCCCGATCCCCATCACGGTCTCGGCGAACTCTCGCGGGTGGCATTCGAGGCCGCCGAACTCCTTCGGCTGCAGCATGCGGATGACCCCGGCGTCGCGCAGGCGCTTGGCACTGCTGTCCGTCAGGCGCATGAGTTTGTCGCCCTCGGCGCCCTCGGCGCGGATCTCGTCCGCGAACTGCGCGATGTTTTCCAGAACCTGACCCATAGTTTCCAGCTTTCTGTGCTCCGACGACCCTGTTTCTGTGCTCCGGCGACGCTGTAGTGCCGCCTGTCCATTCTTGCGGCCCGACCGCCTGCGACTCACGGCATTCGGTGCGGCAACCCAGACCACACCAGCCCTGTCCGAGATGCGCCAATTTTCCGGAACTGACCCGTAGCGACCACCGTCGACGGTATAACCCTGGCCAGCTAGCCGTGGCAGCAACACGCTGCCTCCCATACTGCGACAGGGGAGATCCATGACCAATAGACGGACGAACCGAGGTGGCGCAACTCGGGGAGTTACACACGTATCACGCCGCCGATTCCTCGCGGGAACGGGCCTGACCGCGGGAGCACTCATGCTCTCGTCGATGTCGACCGCGGCCTCCGCATCCCCCCGCCGTGCCCTCTCCGACGGAGACCGGGTCCCGGCCCTTGTGATCGGCAGCGGCTACGGCGGTGCCGTGGCCGCCCTGCGCCTGACGCAGGCCGGTATTCCCACTCAGATCGTCGAGATGGGGCGCAGCTGGGACACACCCGGCTCGGACGGCCAGATCTTCTGCGGGATGCTCAATCCCGACGAGCGCTCGTTCTGGTTGGCCGACAGGACCGATGCGCCGGTCTCCAACTTCATAGGCTTCAACATCAACCGAGACATCGACAGGTACGTCGGCGTCCTCGACTCCGAGCGGTTCTCCGGCATCAGGGTCTACCAGGGCCGCGGCGTGGGCGGCGGCTCCCTTGTGAACGGCGGGATGGCGGTCACCCCGAAGCGCGACTACTTCGAGGAGATCCTGCCGTCGGTCGACCCGAACGCGATGTACAACACGTACTTCCCGCGTGCGAACGCGGGTCTGGGTGTCAACCACATCGACCAGGACTGGTTCGAGTCGACGCCGTGGTACAAGTTCGCGCGTACCGGCCGCACAACTGCTGAAAGATCAGGATTCACAACAACTTTCGTGCCCAACGTGTACGACTTCGAGTACATGAAGAAGGAGGAAGCGGGCGAGGTCCAGGCGTCCGGACTCGGCGGCGAAGTCATCTACGGCAACAACGCCGGCAAGAAGTCACTCGACAAGACCTATCTCGCGCAGGCCGCGGCCACGGGCAAGCTGACGATCACCGCGCTGCACCAGGTCACCGGGGTCGCGCCTGCCTCCGGCGCCGGCTACGACGTGACGATGGAGCAGATCGACGAACGGGGCAACGTCATTGCCACCAAGGTTGTCACCGCGGACCAGGTGTTCTTCGCCGCAGGTAGCGTCGGCACCAGCAAGCTACTCGTCTCGATGAAGGCGCAGGGGCATCTGCCGAACCTGTCGTCGCAGGTCGGCGAGGGCTGGGGCAACAACGGCAACATCATGTTCGGCCGCGCGAACCATATGTGGCACCCCACCGGGTCCAAGCAGGCCACCATCCCCTCGATGGGTATCGACAACTGGTCCGACCCGGCCGCGCCGGTCTTCGCCGAGATCGCTCCCCTGCCCGCCGGCCTGGAAACGTACGTCAGCCTGTACCTGGCCATCACGAAGAATCCCGAACGTGCTCGTTTCCAGTTCGATTCGGGCACCGGCAAGGTCGATCTCTCGTGGGCCGTGTCCCAGAATCAGGTGGGCATCGACATGACCAAGAAGGTCTTCGACAAGATCAACCGGAGGGAGGCCACGATCTACCGGACGGACCTGTTCGGCGTGTACAAGAGGTGGGGCGACGACTTCACGTACCACCCACTGGGTGGCTGCGTGCTGAACGAGGCGACCGACAACTACGGTCGCCTCTCCGAATACCCCGGCCTGTACGTCGTCGACGGATCTCTCGTTCCCGGCAACGTCGGTGTCAACCCATTCGTGACGATCACCGCGCTCGCCGAGCGCAACATGGACCAGATCATCTCCACCGATCTCGCCTAGCCAGGGCCGACTGCCCCCGTTCCCGTCGATACCGGCGTCTGTCGACGGGAACGCGGCCGTCGACGTTCTGCGATAGTCTCAACCCATGCTCGACCGCGTGTCGCAGTGATCTCCCGGACGGGTCCCGTCCGCCCCCTCTCACCACATCGGGCGACGAGCAGTCGAGTCGACTGGGACGAGTCGACGATGAAGGAGAGGTCATCGCAATGTCTGAACGCTCGAGCTATCCAGCGGGGACGCCCAGTTGGGTGGATCTGCAAACCTCGGACCAATTGGGGGCCAAGGACTTCTACGCGGACGTGTTCGGTTGGTCCTACGACGATCTGACGAACCCTGACGGATCGGTGTATTCGATCGCGATGCTGCACGGCGAGCGGGTCGCCGCGATCGCCCCGCTACCTGCCGGTTCCTCACCGGTCGACACTCCGGCCACGTGGAACACCTTCATCACCGTCGACGACGTCGACGCGGCCGCGGCAAGAGTGGCGCCGGCAGGAGGAAAGCTGATCCTCCAGGCGTTCGACATCGGCGACGCCGGGCGGATGGCTTTCCTCGCCGACCCGACGGGTGCCGAAGTGGGCTTGTGGCAGGCCCGCGAACACGTCGGCGCGACGCTCGTCAACGAGACGGGCACCCTGATCTGGAACGAACTCATCACCGACCACCCCGAGACCGCACTCCCCTTCTATCAGGCGGTCGTCGGGTTGGGCTCGGCCCCGATGCCCGGACGGAGCCGCTACACCGTCCTGCAAGTGAACGGCGACGGAGTGGGTGGATGCACCACACCACCACGGCCGGAGGTACCCAACCACTGGCATGTCTACTTCAGCGTCGACGAGACGGACGCCACCGTCGCGAACGTCGTCGATAAGGGTGGAGCGTTGATGGCGGACCCCTACGACCTACCCATGCTGGGCCGGATGGCCGTACTGTCGGATCCTCAGGGGGCGGTGTTCAGCGTGATGCAGTCCGAACCTGCTCCGTGACCCGGGGTGCGGGTTCCGTGAGTTCTTCA
This sequence comes from Rhodococcus xishaensis, assembly GCF_004011825.1. Taxonomy (GTDB): domain Bacteria; phylum Actinomycetota; class Actinomycetes; order Mycobacteriales; family Mycobacteriaceae; genus Prescottella; species Prescottella xishaensis. The sequence continues at coordinate 79,397 of NZ_RKLO01000004.1, forward strand.
CCCACCACAGTGAGAAGTTAGGAGTGTGCGATGCCCGATTTCACGATAAATCGTCAGATTCAGGCTCCGGTGGAAAAGGTGTGGAGCGTACTCAACGACTTCGGGAACATCGCCCGATGGAACCCCGGGGTCAAGCGATCCGAGCTGACATCCGACGGGCCGGTGAGTGAGGGATCGACCCGGCACTGCGATCTCGCACCCCTCGGCGGTGTCGAGGAACGGATCGACACGTACGTTCCGAACGAACGTATGACGGTGAATCTCTACGAGACGTTCAAGCTGCCGATCTCCGGCGGTGTAGCCGATTTCAACATCGCGCCGCATGACGGCGGCACGGAGTTGACGCTGCACTACAGCTACACGCCGAACCTGCTGGGCCGTGTGGCGAAGGGTTCCACCGACAAACAGCTCCGCAAGGGCATCGGCGGCATGGCCGACGCCCTCAAGCAGGAGAGCGAAGAACAAGAGAGCGAACGGGACAGCGCCACCTGACCGGCCGGTGCCAGAACTGATCGAACGGCCTTGCTCTAGAAGAGGGTCAAGTCTGGTTCGGGCTCGAGACCTTTCGGGCGGGTCTGCGGCGACGGCGACTCGGAACCACGCCACGGGGCGGCGGGTTCCGGCGCCGCGGCGACGGCCCGTGCGGCTTCACCGGCCAGCTTGTCCGCCATCTCGTTGAAGTAGTTGCCGACGTGGCCGCGCACCCAGCGAAACCGCACCGGACCGGAGCGTTCGGTGATCGCGCGGTCGATGCCCTGTACCAGCTCGAGGTTCTGCACCGCCCCTCCCGACGCGGTCTTCCACCCCCTGCGCTTCCACCCCGGTAGCCACTCGGACGCGCACTTGATGGCGTACTGGGAATCGGACTCGATGAGCAGCGCCTCCGAGCCGGGGTGTGCGATGACCGCCTCGAGCAGCGCCCTCAGTTCCGCGATCTGGTTGGTGCCGGAGATCTCACCGCCGGACATGCTCGGGCCTGCGTGATTGACCCATGCCCACCCGATGGCTCCACCTGGGTTCTTCAGACACGATCCATCGGTGCTCACGGTGATCATGACTTCGGACAATACGTGCCCGCCACGGCCCTTGCCGGGCAGGTCGGGGATAGGCTGCCCGAGATGACCGGTACCGTTCCGACAGTGCAGCTCGAGCTAGTCACGAAGAGTCCAGTGGACCTTTCGACGACCTTGTCGCCGCTACGCCGCGGACGCTTCGACCCGTGTCACCGTCACGAGCCCGACGGAACCATCTGGCGTACTTCGCTGCTGCCCTCGGGGGCAGTCACCTATCGGCTGCGTCAACTCGGCCCCAGCGTCGTCGACGCCCGGGCATGGGGCCCGGGTGCCCAGGAGTTCGACGAGTTCCTGCCCGGCCTGCTCGGCGAGTACGACGCGGACGGTGCCGCGGCCTTCGCGCCCGAACATCCCAAGCTCGTCGATGCCCACCGCCGGTTTCCGAACCTGCGGATAGTGCGCACCGCGCGGGTCATGGAGTCGTTGGTGCCGGCGATCCTCGAACAGCGTGTGCACACGGTCGCCGCACACGCGTCGTGGCGGCGGCTGGTCACGAAGTTCGGCTCGCCCGCGCCGGGACCCGCCCCGGACGGAATGCGTAGCCCCCCGACCGCGGACGTGTGGCGACGCGTCCCGTCGTGGGAGTTCCACCGTGCCAACGTCGACCCAGGGCGGGCCCAGACCGTCGTCGCCAGCGCCCGGGTCGCCGACCGACTCGAGGAGGTCGTCGGCATGGACCGGCAGTCGGCTCATCGCCGGCTGCGCGCGATACCCGGTTTCGGGGCATGGACCGCCGCCGAGGTCGCCCAGCGGGCACTCGGCGACGCCGACGCGCTGTCGGTCGGCGACTTCCACCTCGCCTCGATCGTCGGGTGGACCCTCCTCGGACGGCCCCTCGACGATGCTGCGATGGTCGAGTACCTCGCCGACCTACGCCCGCACCGGTATCGCGCGATCCGTCTGCTCGAGGTGAGCGGACAGGCCCGGAAACCCCGATTCGGGCCCCGAACGCCGCTCGTCGATCATCGCTGGCACTAGCTGCATCAGGCCTTCGGGCCGCCCGCCACGTAGATCACCTGTCCCGAGACGAAGCCGGCACCCTCACTGACCAGGAACGACGCGGTGTGGGCGATGTCCTCGGGGACACCGATCCGGCGAACCGGGGTCTCGGCTGCCGCGGCTGCCTTGAAGTCCTCGAACGAGACCCCGACGCGCTCGGCGGTCGCTGCGGTCATCTCGGTCACGATGAAGCCGGGCGCGATCGCGTTCGCAGTGACCCCGAACGGGCCGAGCTCGAGCGCGAGCGTCTTGGTCAGTCCCTGCATGCCCGCCTTGGCTGCGGAGTAGTTGGTCTGACCGCGGTTTCCGAGCGCAGAGGTGCTGGACAGATTGACGATCCGTCCCCACTTCTGCTCCACCATGTACTTCTGCGTGGCCCGCGAGAGCAAAAAGGCGCCGCGCAGGTGGACGGACATCACCGCGTCCCAATCGTCGACGCTCATCTTGAACAGCAGATTGTCCCTGGTGATCCCGGCGTTGTTGACGAGGACAGTGGGCGCACCCAACTCGTCGACGATCCGAGCGACGGCGGCCTCGACCCCGGCTTCGTCGGACACGTCCGCACCGACCGCGAGCGCACGGCCACCGGCTTCACGGATCGTGTCGACCGTATCGGCGCACGCCGATTCCTCGAGGTCGAGCACCGCGACCCCCAGGCCGTCGGAGGCGAGACGCTTCGCGACCGCCGCGCCGATCCCCCGCGCCGCGCCCGAGACCACAGCCACCCGTTGATTGCCGTCCGTCATTGCCACTCCTCCGCCGTCCGCACCATCCGTTACGCCTACGGCGAGGCTACGCGGGCCCGACCACGATCAGGACAGGGAGACGGACGAGACGGAAGAGACGGGGGAGATCGTGGCGACGATGTGGTCGATCGCGCCGTCCTCCATCTCGAAGGTCTCCTCGATCTCGACGGTCATCAGCGTCATCGAGCCGATCCCCGCGTCGAGCAGGTACGTGGTGTGGACGGTGTCGCCGGACTCGGTCATCTCCAGGTCCCGAACCCCCTGGATCACCCTGTACTGGATGCCGTTGTTCAGATCGTTCGTCAACTGTTCCCCGCTGAATCCCGTCTGGATGCCGGCTTCGATTCGTGTGGCGTCCGGTGTGAATACAACATCGCTTGCGTCGTGGCTGACGAGAGCGTCGATGTACGCCCGGGCCATCGCTTCGTTAGGGGTGTCTGCCGGGTTCGGGGCCGCCGAGGCTGCAGCGGGGACTGCGACGGCCACCGCCGTTGCAGCGAGCAGGGACAGAGTCGACATCTTGGCGATACGCATGCCGCATCGTAACTGAAACGTGTTCTTGTTCGCCTGGATGCCGCCGAACGTCTCGCGCTCTGCAGAGTCCGTGAAATTCAGGTAGGAAGACCGGGTAGACAGAAGTCATCGGATGATGGGACGATTCGAACGTCGCGACCGCCCGAGTCCTGATCGGTGCGACAACAGGGTTTGGTCGTGGCCTTGGCCTCACGAACGCCTGCAGTGGAGGACAGACCACCTCGACTTTTCGACATCTAGAGTGCCGCAAGCCTGATTGCGGCCCGCCCTGCCCCGACGAAACCGACGGTGAGCAGGGTCGGAATCCCCTCCGGAATCTACGCATCACCCCGGCGGTACATCTGCGTCCGGTCATCGACCTCGGGTGATGGGTACGAATGGGAGCTGGAGAAGATGGATAAGCACACGATGCTCGACCGTCGCGAACGGAACAAACTCCAAACCCGCTCACGACTGCTGGCTGTCGCTCGCGGGCTCTTCGCCGCACAAGGGGTCGACGGTACGACCGTCGAGGACATCGCGGACGGGGCCCACGTCTCACGCGCGACGTTCTTCAACTATTTCCCCAGCAAGGACGAGCTGCTCGCAGCCCTGCACACCAACCACATGGACGCGCTGGCGGGCGTGATCGACGACCTTCTCACCCAGGACCTGACGACGCGTGACCGGATCATCCGCCTCTTCGATGACTTCGTCCAGACCGCGAAGGATCTGCCCGGGTACCTGCGCGTGGTGACCGGTGAACAAGTGCGCGACCTCGCCTCGCCGGAGGTCAGCGTCGAGCGCACCGAACACTTCAACGAACAGATTCAGCGCATCCTCGAGCCTGGCATCGAAGGCGGCGAGGTCCGTACCGACTACTCGCCGAAGTTTCTCGCGGAGATGGTCTCTGCGATCTACATTTCGACGATCCGCAGCTGGCGTCAGGACCGGGACTACGACCTCGAAGACGGTTTCGGGAAGGCGGCTCGCTACGCCGCCGAATCCGTGTCGTCTCGAGCCTGATGGCGGACTGGCGAACCTCACGCTCGGCCGTGGCGGCGTCGCTGCACACCCGGCCGATTGCTCTTCGCTTGCCGCGTCTCACCCGCGGCGGGTAAGACGCGGGCGCGGACCTCACCGAAGCCGATGCGTCCGCCGCTCGGGCCGGGGGCGGTCGCCGAGATCGAGATCTCGTCGCCGTCCTCGAGGAAGGTGCGCTGCTCGCCGGCAACGGTGACGGGTTCGGTGCCGTTCCAGGTCAGCTCGATGAATGCGCCCCGCTGGTCCTTCTCGGGGCCGGAGACGGTGCCGGAGCCGATCAGATCGCCGGTGCTCGCCGCCGCACCGTTGACGGTGATGTGTGCGAGCATCTGTGCCGGCGACCAGTACATCTGGCGGTAGGGCGGACGGGAGACGTAGTCGCCGTTCCACTCGACCGCGAGATCGATTTCCAGGCCCCACTTCTCTTCGCCCCGCAGGTAAGGCAGTGGAGTCGGATCCTGTACCGGGGTGTCGATACGCGCTGCCTCGAGTGCTTGCAGCGGAACCACCCACGGGGAGATGGAGGTAGCGAAACTCTTGCCGAGATTCGGGCCCAGTGGAACGTACTCCCAGGCCTGGATATCGCGTGCCGACCAGTCGTTGAGTACCACCGCGCCGAAGCAGTGCTCGGCGAACTGGTCCGGGGTGATCGAGCTACCCATAGGTGAGCCGACACCGACGATGAAGCCTATCTCGGCTTCGATGTCCAAGCGCACCGACGGACCGAACGTGGGGGCGCCGTCGGTCGGTGCCTTGCGCTGACCGCAGGGGCGAACGATGTCGGTGCCCGACACCACGACTGTGCTCGACCGACCGTGGTAGCCGACCGGGAGATGCTTCCAGTTCGGAAACAGCGCAGCCGAGTCCGGGCGAAACAGCTTGCCGAGGTTGGTCGCATGGTTCTCCGACGCGTAGAAGTCGACGTAGTCGGCCACCGCGATCGGCATGTGCATCGTGACGTCGTCGATGGCGAATACTGCCTCGTCGGCGATCTCGCCGGACACTAGTTCGGTGACCTGCGCGCGCACCTCGACCCAACGGTCGCGGCCCTGGGCCATGAACGCGTTGAGCGTCGGATGGGCGAAGAGGGCAGCCGCAGGGTCGCTCAGCGCCTTCGAGAGATCGACGACGCTGCCTCCGACGCGCACACCGACCCGCCGGCCGGTGTCGGCGGTCGAGAACACGCCGTAGGGCAGATTGTCGACGCCGAACAGCGAACCGGCGGGAATCGAGATGACGGTCACGTGCTCGGCCCCCGCCCGGACCACGACCAGGCGTAGGCCTCGTCCTCGCACGAGAGCGCACCCTCACCGAGCTCTAGGGGATGGAACGTGTCGACCATGACTGCGAGCTCGTCGAAGAACTCGACACCTATGCTGCGCTCGTACGCTCCCGGCTGCGAACCGTGCGCGTGACCGCCTGGGTGGACCGAGATCGAGCCGGGGCCGATGCCCGAACCCTTTCGTGCCTCGTAGTCGCCACCGCAGTAGAACAGGATCTCGTCGGAGTCCACGTTCGAGTGGTAGTAGGGCACCGGGATCGCCAGCGGGTGGTAGTCGACCTTGCGAGGCACGAAATTGCAGACGACGAAGTTGTTGCCCTCGAACACCTGGTGTGCCGGCGGCGGCTGGTGCAAGCGGCCCGTGATGGGCTCGAAGTCGTAGATGTTGAACGTGTAGGGGTACAGGCAACCGCCCCAGCCGACGACGTCGAACGGGTGGTTCGGGTACACCATGCGAGTGCCGACGATCCGACCGCCGGCGCGGTGCTTGACCAGCACCTCGACATCGGTGCCCTCGGCGACGAACACCTCGCTGGGGCCGTGCAGGTCCCGCTCGCAGTACGGCGCGTGCTCGAGGAACTGGCCGAAGCGGGACAAATAGCGCTTCGGCGGAGCGATGTGGCCGCTTGCCTCGATTACATACGCGCGCAACGGTTCCGGCCCATGTGGCACCCAACGATGGGTAGCCGACATCGGGAGCAGAACATAGTCACCCTGGTGTGCGCGCAATGCACCGAACACGGTCTCGACGATCGCCTCACCGGACTCGACGTAGACCACCTCGTCACCGACCGCGTTGCGGTACAGCGGCGAGCCCCTCGCGGCGACCACGTACGAGATGCGTACGTCGGCGTTGCCGAGGATCAGCCGGCGACCAGTGACCACGTCCGTCTCGGCCCAGGTCTCCTCGAAGAACAATTTGTGGAGCTCGAGGTGTCGCGGCTTGAGCGGGTAGTTCGGGGTGGTGGTCTGGTCACGCAGTTCCCACACGGTCGAATCGACGATGGCCGACGGGATGTGGCGGTGGTACAGCAGCGAAGAGTCGGACGTGAAACCCTCCTCGCCCATCAACTCCTCGAAGTACAGCTGACCGTTCTCGTCCCGGTGCTGGGTGTGACGCTTCGGCGGGACATCGCCGAGCTGTCGGTAGAACGCCATGACCGGCCCTCCTGACCTGGTCGCGCCCCGGGCTGTGGTCGTCACCGTCGGTGGAACCGCGGCGCGACCGCGGCCTCACAGCCACCGACGCGCTCTCCTATTAGTAAATAGGTTAATTAGTTTCGGCCGATGGGCGCAACCACTCGATGCGAACCACCGGAGAGGGCGAAACGCGGGGGTCAGTTGCGCCCGCGGACGTCGAACTGACTGCGGTTGGTGATCAACTTGTCGAGCAACATCACGAGAATGCGCTGTTCAGGCTCGGTGAGGACGCTCGTCCACGCGTACTCGCGCTCATTGTGTTCTCGGTACGTGTCGGCGATCTCGGCCCGCCCCTTCTCCGTGAGGGACAGCTGAACCGATCGCCCGTCGTGCTCGTCCGGCGTCCGCTCGAGCAGACCAACCGCTTCGAGCGTATTCGTCAGGTTCGATACGGCGGCGCGGCTCATACCGGTGAGCTTGGCCGCGCTCTTCGGTTCGATCGGCCCGGCGAGCCAGGTGACGAACAACAGCCGGAACGCCGACCACGAGAGCCCCCGCGGCCGATGCACCGAGGACTCCAGATCGTAGGTGACGACGTTCGCAGCGCGGTTGAGGGTCAGCAGCACCTGGGTCGCCAGTTGGTGGGTAGATCCGAACTCGGTGCTCAGCCGACGATTCGCCAGGTCGATGAACGACCAGAAGTCGAGCGAGCCGGGCCCGGCCTCCGCCGGCTCCTGCGCCACCGGCGCATCGCGCCTGTCGTCGCCGCTCATCGGCCCACCCTATCGCGGCAGGTGGCAGATGCAGGCCGCGTCGGAGCCTGGACAACCCACCCGAAATTAGTACATTTGTAAACTATATCGGCCAGTGGGCCTGGGGTCGCTCCCCGGGACCGTCTTTCGACAGGTGCAGGGCCGCGATACGGCGTCCGTCCATCTCGCTGACGGTGAGCCGGTGGCCGTCGACGTCGACCACGTCCCCGAGTCGGGGAATCCGTTGCAGGCGGTGCAGCACGTAGCCGGCGATGGTCTCGTACGGCCCGTCGGGAACCGTTGTCCCGGTGTCTTTCTCGAAGTCCTCGACGAGGAGCAACCCGTCGATCTCCTGTTCCTGCCCGTCTTCGTCCACAGCATCGGGTTCGTGCAACGGGGCAAACTCGTCACCGATCTCGCCGACGACCTCCTCGACGATGTCCTCCAGGGTCGCGATGCCGGCCGTCCCGCCGTACTCGTCGACGACGAGGAGAATCTGCGCGCTGTCACGGCGCATCAGTGCCAGCGCCGCCAGTGCTGGTTTGGATCCGGGCAACGCGAGGATCGGCCGACACAGCTCCCCGACGGTGGCGACCCGGGCCGGATCGGCGAGTTGGAGATCACGAACATGGACAAAGCCGACGACATCGTCGCGAGAGGTGCCGACGACCGGGAATCGGCTGTGTCCCATCGCGAGGGTCTCGTCCTGTGCCTTGCGGACCGGGGTGTCCTCGGCGAGGAAGTCCACCTCGGTCCGTGGCCGCATCACCTCGTTCAGAGTCCGCTGGCCGACGTCGAAGACTTCGGCGAGGACGCGACGCTCCTCGTCCTCGATGCCTCGTTGACCGAGGACCAGTTCCCGCAACTCAGCGGGCGTCATCTCCTCCCGCTTGCGGGACGGGTCCACGCCGAGAAGACGAACCAGACCGTTGGTCGAGACCGACAGCAGCCAGATCACCGGACGAACGAGCGTCGCGAAGCGGTCCAGCGACGGCGCCGTCACCAACGCCACCCCGGTGGCGTTCTGAAGAGCAATGCGCTTGGGGACAAGCTCACCGAGTACCAACGACAGATACGAGATCACGAGAGTGGTAGAGACCAGGGCCACTACGTCCGCAGCGCCCACAGACATCCCCCATCCCCGCAACGTCGGGGCGATGCTCGGGGCGAGCGACGCGGCGCCGTACGCCGCCGAGAAGAAGCCGGCGACGGTGACGCCGATCTGGACCGAGGAAAGGAAGCGGTTCGGATTCCGAGCCAGACTGGCCGCTCGCGCACCCCGGCGACTGCGATGCGCGAGGGTGTGGATCTGGCCTTCCCGCAGAGATACGAGGGCGATTTCGGTGGCCGCGAAAACCCCACCGGCCAGGATGAACGCCACGACGAGAACGAAGTCCAGGAGCGTGTCGCCAGTCACGGCCAACACCGCCGATTCATGCGTCGGTGGCGGTTCATGTCCCTTTCACCTCGCTGAACGCAGCTGCGTCCACACCTCGAGACTATCGCGCAGGGCGCGTCCCGTTCGCCGTCACCGGTCGAACCGATCTTCCCACCCGTGCCGTTCTTCCGTGCTGTACTGGTTTGCGTTGGCTGCCGGCCGCGATCGCGTACGAGGAGCACCGATGACACGTGTGCAGTCCACTGGCGGGACCTCGCCGGGCACCGCCGGCTCCAGCCGCCGCGGCTGGCCGGTGTTCACAGCCGTCGCGTTCGCGATCGCGGCGCTGATCTTCGGCGGGCTCGGCGGATCCTTCCAGGGCAAGCTCGCCGAGGTCCAGAAGAACGACAATGCGTCCTACCTGCCCAGTTCCTCGGAATCGACGATCGTTGCGAACGAGAGTGCGAAGTTCCTCGAGGTGGAGACGATTCCCGGTGTGGTGGTGTTCCATCGCGACGGCGGGCTCACGGACGCAGACAAGGACGCGATCGAGCAGGCTCGGATCTCGATGGCATCGATCGAGGGTGTCGACACGGACGGCGTCACCCCCACCCAGTTCTCCTCCGACGACACCACCGCATCTGTGTTCGTGCCGCTGATCGCCGAGGAAAACGGGACCACCGTGGTCGGCCCCGATCTTGTCAGTGTCGAGCAGGAAGTGCTCGATGCCGCGAGGAACGCCGTGGCCACCGACCTCGAGGTGCTTCCGGCCGGGCCCGGCGGTCTGCTGGCCGCGCTCATCGACGCGTTCGAGGGACTCGACAGCACCCTGCTTGTGGTCGCCCTGTCGGTGGTGATCCTGATCCTGCTCGTGGTGTACCGGTCGCCGGTGCTGTGGTTCTTTCCGCTGTTCTCGGCGCTGTTGGCGCTCGGGGTGGCGTCGATGCTGGTCTACTTGCTCGCCGATAACGAAATCCTCACGCTCACCGGGCAGTCCCAGGGCATCATGTTCGTCCTCGTGATCGGCGCCGGAACCGACTATGCGCTGCTGCTGATCTCCCGCTACCGCGAGGAACTGCACTTCTACGAGAATCGGTTCGACGCGATGATCAAAGCCTGGCGGGAGTCCGCGCCCGCCATCACCGCGTCCGCTGCCACCGTGATCCTCGGCCTGCTCTGTCTGAGCTTCTCGGAATTGAATTCGAACAAGAGCATGGGCCCGGTCGCGGCGATCGGAATTGCGTGCACGTACCTCGTGATGATGTCGTTCCTGCCCGTGGCACTGTCGGCGGCCGGCCGCTGGGTGTTCTGGCCACGCAAGCCCAAGGCCAATCATGCGGAAGACAGCGCGACAGACATGGTGACCCACCGCCTGTGGAGCCGGATCGCTGAGGTCGTCGGCCGTCGTGACCGACCCGCGTGGATCGGGGCTACAGCGCTCTTGGCTGTCCTGTTCGCGGTCGGCATCGGCAGCCTGCAAACCGACGGGCTGACCTCGACCGAGTTCTTCACCACCAAGCCAGACGCCGTTCGCGGGCAGGAACTCTACGACGCCAAGTTCGACCGGGGCGCCGGCGCACCCGCCGTGATCACCGCGAACGCGTCGAGCGTGGACGCGGTGATCGAGGCGGCGAGCGGGGTAGAGGGCGTCAACCAGAGTCCGGGATCGGTGTGCGTTCAGGTCGACGAGGCGAAGGTCCGGGCGCTGCTGCAGGGCCTCGGCCCCGGCGCCCCGCAGCAGTTGCCTCCGGGCTGCCCACCGGCCGCGTTGAACGTCGATCCGATCGACGGACGGACGATGATCAACGCAGACCTCGCCGATTCGTACGACTCACCCGAGGCACTGCAAACGGTCCAGCGACTCCGGGACACCCTGCACGCATTGCCCGGCGCAGACGCGCTCGTCGGCGGCACTTCTGCCGCGACCCTCGATGTGCAGATCGCCTCGGTGCACGACCGGAACTTGATCATCCCGATCGTGCTCGTCGTGATCTTCGTGGTGCTGGCGCTGCTGCTGCGCGCCCTGCTGATCCCGGTGATTCTGATCGCGACCGTGGTGCTCAGCTTCGCCGCCGCCCTGGGGGTGAGCGGGCTCTTCTTCACGTACGTGTTCAATTTCCCGGGAGCGGACCAGTCGTTCCCGTTGTACGCGTTCGTGTTCCTCGTCGCGCTGGGAATCGACTACAACATCTTCCTCATGACCCGGGTCCGCGAAGAGACGCAGACCCACGGCACCCGCGCCGGGGTTCTGCGCGGGCTCACGGTGACCGGTGGGGTGATCACGTCCGCGGGCATCGTGCTGGCCGCCACGTTCGGGGTGCTCGGCGTGCTGCCACTGGTGTTCCTCGCCCAAATCGGGTTCGCTGTCGCGTTCGGCGTCCTGCTCGACACGATCGTCGTCCGCAGCGTGCTGGTTCCGGCGCTCTCCCACGACATCGGGAAACCGATCTGGTGGCCGTCGAGACTGGCGCGTGCTCGAGATTGAGGCGCCCGAAAGAAAGCACGGCGGCCGTCATAGCGTCCGGACCCGCCAGATCGGTTGACGGATCAGCGCGGAAGTGGTCGGGTGGTAGGTGATGGATGGCGCGCTCGGTACGCGCCGCATCAAAATGCGGTGACTGCAACAGCGGCACCTTCCGTGGAAGGTTGCGCGCGTCACGTCCCGGGTGAGCACTCCACCGATGATGCCCTGCAGCCCAATAACTTTCGGGGCGTCGTCTCTACTGCACGGACACGTGACTTCGCAGGGAAGGTGTGCGATGTCGAACTACACCACAGACGACTCCGGAATCCCGGTCCCCAGCGACGAGCATTCGCTGACCGCCGGTCCTGACGGGCCGATCCTGCTCCAGGATTACTACCTGATCGAGAAGATGGCCCAGTTCAACCGCGAGCGCGTTCCGGAACGGCAACCACATGCCAAAGGCGGAGGCGCGTTCGGCACCTTCGAGGTGACGAACGACGTGAGCGCCTACACGAAGGCCGACCTGTTCCAGCCCGGCAAGAAGACCGAGATGCTCGCCCGATTCTCCTCCGTCGCGGGTGAACGTGGCAGCCCGGACACGTGGCGCGATCCGCGCGGGTTCGCTCTGAAGTTCTACACCGAGCAGGGCAACTTCGACATGGTCGGCAACAACACCCCGATCTTCTTCGTGCGCGACCCGATGAAGTTCCAGGACTTCATCCGTTCGCAGAAGCGGCGGGCCGACAACAACCTGCGAGACCACGACATGCAGTGGGACTTCTGGACGCTCTCGCCCGAGTCCGCACACCAGGTGACGTGGCTGATGGGTGACCGTGGGATTCCCCGAACCTGGCGCCACATGAACGGCTACTCGAGCCACACCTACATGTGGGTGAACGCGAAGGACGAGCGCTTCTGGGTGAAGTACCACTTCAAGACCGACCAGGGCATCGAGTTCCTCACCCAGGAAGAGGCCGACAGGATCGCCGCCACGGACACCGACTTCCACATGCGGGACCTGTGGCAGGCGATCGAGCGGGGCGAATACCCCACCTGGACGCTGAAGATGCAGATCATGCCGTACGAGGAGGCCAAGACCTACCGATTCAACCCATTCGACCTCACCAAGGTGTGGCCGCACGGGGACTACCCGCTGATCGACGTCGGCACCATGAAGCTCGATCGCAATCCGACCGACTATCACTGCGAGATCGAGCAGGCCGCGTTCGAGCCGAGCAATTCCGTACCCGGCACCGGGCCCAGCCCGGACAAGATGCTGCTCGGCCGGTGGTTCTCCTACCCGGACGCGCATCGCTACCGCATCGGCTCCAATTACAAGGAGCTGCCCGTCAATTCGCCGCACGCGGCACCGCTGGGCTCCTACACCAAGGATGGACGGATGCGACACCACAATGCGGGCGATCCGGTGTATGTGCCGAATTCGAAGGGCGGGCCGCACGCCGATGTCGCGGTGTCCGGCGAGTCCCCCGGCTGGTACACGGACGGCGAGATGGTGCGGCAGGCCTACACGCTCCGCAAGGACGACGACGATTGGGGTCAGGCGGGCACAATGGTCCGCCGGGTGCTCGACGACGCCGCACGCGACCGATTGGTATCCAACATCGTCGGGCATCTGCTCGACGGCGTGACCGAACCGGTGCTGGCTCGGGCATTCGACTACTGGCGCAACGTCGACAAGGATCTGGGCGACCGTATCGAAGAGGGGGTGCGCGCCGGACAGAAGTGACGGTCGAGACCCGCGTCGCGCGAGCGTGCGCGCTGCGCGGCCGCCGCCAGACGGCGCGCGGATCGGTCGCTCAGGGCTGATCCTCGAATCCGGTCACCCGTAGGGTGATGTTCAGTCGCCCCGACGGCAGTCCGCATTCGGGGTTAGCCGTCCGCGGAAACACCTTCGGCACACCGTGGTACGCGAACCGGGACGGTCCCCCGAACACGAACAGATCACCGGAGCACAACTCGACATCGGAGTACGGCCTGCCCCGGGTCTCGGGGTTGCCGAACCGGAACGTGCACTTGTCCCCGATGCTGAGCGACACCACCGGTGCCGCGGAGCGCTCCTCCTGATCTCGGTGCATTCCCATGCGGGCGGCGTCGTCGTAGAAGTTGATCAGCGCCGCGTCGGGTTGGTAGGCATTGCCCGCCTGGAGGTCGTCGTAGGCATCGGCGACGGCACGTTTCCCCAACTGTGCCAACCACTGCGGCACGGGAAGGACCCGGCCTCCGCCGGCGTCGAAGGCGACGCGGCTGTAGCGGTACGGCTGCCAATGCCAGCCCAGGCACACGGTCTTGACCGACATCGAGTGTCCCGTCGGCAACCGAGCGGCTCGCATCGGTACCGGACCGCGGGCCCACTCACGACACGCGGCGACCAGCATGCGCTGCCGGTCCGGATCGAGCCAGTTCGGAACGAGCACCGCGCCGGGGGCGACGGTGCGGCGGGGTCTCGGGATGAGCGCCATCGCCTCCCCGTCACTCGGCATCGTGCAGCACCAACCCGAGCGTGCGGCGCTCACCCGAGCGCACCGTGCTGACGCCGTGCCGCATCGGGGCCGCCGACCACCCCCGCGCCGACTCCACCGGCCGGTCACTGGTGGTGAACACGAACGCATGACCCTGGCGCAGCATCGTCGCCGTGCCGCGGGACTGCATCCGCGCCCGCTGTTCGACGAGAAGGAACTCCCCGCCCTCGTAGTCGGCGGCCGGTTCGTCCAGCCCGATCACCACCTGCAACGGAAACACCAACTCGCCGTACAGGTCCCGGTGCAAGGCGTTCCAGTCGCCGGGTCCGTACCGCAGGAGCAGCGGGGTGGGCCGCAGCTGCCCGGCGCTGTGGCACATCGTCAGCCACTCGTCGAGGGTGTCCGGCCACGGCGCCGGCCGGCCGAGGCGCTCCGCCCATTCCCGAGCGACCGGAACAAGTTTCACGTAGAACATCGACCGCAGCTGCGCGATCGGACCCGGCAACGGGTACTCGAAGTAGCGGTACTGGCCGGAGCCGTAGTGGCGCGGCGCCATGTCGACAGTGGCCCGGAACAGGGTCTCGTGCTCGTAGAGGTCGGCGAGCGCTCGGCACTCGGACGGGTGCAGGATCGGATGAGTGCTCTGCGACCCGCCGACCTCGTCGAGTTCGTCGAGCAGCGAGGTCCAGTCGAGCGACTCGACGCGGTCCTCCAACCCCTTCATACCGCCTCCATGGTCAACAGCGCCCGCTTCGCCTCGGCGCCTCCGGCGTACTGCCCGATGCTGCCGTCGCTGCGAACCACCCGGTGGCACGGAACGAACAACGGCAGCGGGTTGGTGGCACACGCGGTGCCGACGGCCCGGACCGCGCGGGGGCTGCCGACGGCCTCGGCGACCTCCGCGTAGCTCGCCGTCGTCCCGTATGCGATGCCCGGCAGCCGGGTCAGCACCTCACGGCGGAAGCCACGCGAGAGCCGCAGGTCCAGAGGGACTTCGAAGCGGCTGCGCCGCCGGGCGAAGTACTCGTCGAGCTGGCGGGCGGCGTCGTCCAGGCGGGCCGGCGCTTCCAGGATGCGCGGGCTCACCCGTTCGGCAAGCATCTCGAGTACGGCATCGTGGTCCTCCCGCGGATACGCGACCCGGACGAGTCCAA
The DNA here is from genome assembly GCF_004011825.1 of Rhodococcus xishaensis. Classification (GTDB taxonomy): domain Bacteria; phylum Actinomycetota; class Actinomycetes; order Mycobacteriales; family Mycobacteriaceae; genus Prescottella; species Prescottella xishaensis. Next base: position 94,422 of record NZ_RKLO01000004.1, read on the forward strand.
CGTCGGTGGCCGCGAGCAGCAACCGTCCGACGGGGGTGTCCGCGACGCGGTACGCGATGTCGAGCAGGCGGTCTCGGTCCGCTGTGGCTGCCAGGCGAGCATGCAAGCGGCTCAGGTCGGACGGACGAACGGTCGGTGTCGGGATCACGCTCATCTGACAGCTCCCTCCTGCGCGAGCGATTCGGATCGCGGCGGGTAGGTGCGCCGAAGCCGGGCTATACCGTCGGCGGCGGCGCGGCGGGCGGCATCGGTGCTGTTGCCGAGGATCCTCGCGATCTCTGCATACGGCAAACCCGCCAGGTGGTGGTAGACGACCGCAGCCCGCTGCGTGAACGGCAGCTCGGCGAGCGCGTCCCACAGTTCGTGGTTCCACTCCCCGGGCAGGTCGCGCCGCGACTCCTGCTCGGGCACGTCGTCCGTCGGGATCGCCGTTCGCTGCCGGACTCGGTGGACATCGACCGCCTTGCGGTGCGCAATGGTCACCAACCACGCCTCGACGTTGGCACCCGGATCGAGGTCGGGGTAGCCGCGCAGGGCCGCCAGGAACGTTTCCGACCAGGCGTCCTCCGAGTCGACGGGACCGAGCAGGGCGCGGCACACCCGCAGCACCACCGGCCCGTGCTCGGTGACGATCTTCTCGAACGGTTTCAGTCCCACTCTTGGTAGACGCTCTGGAGCACCGGAACGTGAGGTTCGGGGCGTGCCCGATTCAGAACAGCCCATCCTGGGTCCCGGGCGGGTATGGATTCTCCAGGTCGAGCAGGTACCGCTTGCGTTCGAGTCCGCCCGCGTACCCGGTCAGGGAACCATCGCTGCCGACGACGCGATGGCAGGGGACGATGATCCCGATGGGGTTGCGCCCGTTCGCCGCGGCGACGGCGCGGATCGCGGCCGGGTGGCCGAGATGCTCGGCGAGCTGCCTGTACGTCCAGCGCGCGCCGTACGGGATGGTTCGCAGCGCCGCCCACACCCGCCGCTGGAACTCGGTCCCGTCCGGCGCGATCGGCACCGTGAACGCGGTTCGCTCGCCGCGGAAGTACTCGGCGAGCTGCGACGTCACGCCATCGAAGCCTGCGTCGACCCGGGCTCCGAAGCGGGTGCTGTCGGGCAGGTGGCGCTGCTGGTCCATGTAGAGCCCGCTCACCGCATCGGCGGTGCGGACCAGGGTCAGCGGCCCGAGAGGCGAGTCGACGACGGTGTGCACTGTCTCCACGTTTTCGAGCTCCACGTTTTCGAGTCTCCCGGCACCCACCGACAGCTAGCTCTCGACGGACTTCGTGAGCAAGGCCTGGGTGCGATACGGCACCACCTGCGAGAGCACGACCACCGAGACGGATCGGGCAACGGTCGACGAGTGGTGCAGATCGATCAAGAGTGCCTGGAGGTCGTCGTGCGACGCGGTGGCCACCCGGCACAGGACATCACCGTCGCCGGTCGTCGCCCATGCCTCGACCACTTCCGGGAACTCCTCGAGTTCCAACGTGAGCTGGTTCAGTGAGCCCTGGGCGATCTCCAGGGTCACGAACGCCTGGACCGGGTATCCCGCTGTCCGTAAATCGATCTCGGGCCCGTAGCCGGTGATGACGCCGGCTTCTTCGAGCCGTCGCAGCCGCGCCTGCGCTGTCGCTCGCGCGACACCGACCCGACGCGACAGCTCGAGCATCCCCATCTTGGGCTCGTCACGCAGGCGCGCGATCAACTCGACGTCGAGCGCGTCGAGTTGGTGCCCACCCCGGTCCACGACTACTCACCCGACCGTCACGGCGCCACGCGGGAACGAGCGACGATGACGGGGCACTCCGCGTGAAACAGCAGTGACTGCACGGTGGAACCGAGCAACGCGCTCTCGAAGCCGCCACGTCCACGGCTGCCGACGACGATCGAGCGGGCGGAGGAGCTGAGCGCAACGAGATGCTTGGTTGGGCCGGCCTCTGCGATTACGGTCTCGACCTCCACGGCGGGGAATTTCGCACCCCATGTCGCGACGAGCCGGTCGATGCGGCCCCGGGCCTCCTCGTCGGCCTCGTGACTGCCACGCCGGCGTCGCGCGTGGACGGCGATCATGTTGGTCTGCCGAATCGACGCCTCCTGCATCGCCGTCCCAACGACGATGTCGGCACTGTCGGTATGGTCCACGCCCGCGATTACCGGGCCCGACGTCCGTGGCACCGGGTGGCCCTCGGCGCCACGAATCACCGCAATCGTGCACTTGGCGTGGTGCGCCAGCGACAACGCTGTCGAGCCGAGGACCATGCGGGTGAAGAATCCGGCGCCGACCGACCCGAGTACCAGCAGGCTCGCCTGCTCCGACAGGTCCACGAATGCCCGGTTCACCCGCCCCCGCAGCAGCTCCCGCTCGACTTCGAGGGAGTCATCCTCGCTGGTGGCGATCTCTCGCGCAGCCTTGAGCTCCTCCCGGCCCAACGCCTCTTCCTCCTCGAGGTCGTCTGCGACGAACGGGAAGTCGTTCTCGGTGTCGATGACGTGTACCAGCTTCAGCGGCACCTTCCGCGCGTGCGCCTCCGCAGCAGCCCACCTCACCGCGTGGAGGGAAGCGTCGGATCCGTCGACCCCCACGACGACCGGCCTGCTCTCGTGCGCTGATGACATCGTCCACTCCGATCGGCTCATGTTGCACGGCCCGGCCCTGCGCCGCCCGCTGGTTACAGACTAGATTCGATCGCTCGTCGGCACGCGCCGTCCACCCGGTTGCAGCAGTACCGCTGCACAAATTGCCCACCGTGACGCCGGTTCCGACCACCCCGGATGATCAATCCGGCCAGCGATTCGGGTCGAGGTTGCGAACACGCCGACACGGGAGTGCGATGGAAACGGATCCGAAACTGGAGGTCTGCCATGACGATCGACCAGTCGCGGGGTCACCTCGACGACGAAGTGCAGCGTCAACTCCTCGGGCTCGTGGAACACGATCCGTCGACCGACCAATTTCCGGTGGTGGGATGGGACGCGATCGTCTGGATTGTCGGCAACGCGACGCAGGCAGCGTCCTACTACCGCACGGTGTACGGGATGGAACTCGAGGCATATTCCGGTCCCGAAACGGGTAATCGGGACCATCGTGCGTTCGTATTGCGCAGCGGTGGAGTCCGGTTCGTCCTCTGCGGCGGCGTCGACAGTGGCAGCCCCCTGCTCGACCACCACCGCCGGCACGGCGACGGGGTGTCCGACATCTCGCTCGAGGTAATTGACGTCGACCGTTGTGTGGCGCACGCCCGCCGCCATGGCGCGACGATCCTCGAAGAACCGCACGATCTGACCGACGAGCACGGAACCGTCCGCATCGCGTCCATCGCGACTTACGGCGACACCCGGCACACCCTCGTCGACCGATCCGACTATGCAGGTCCGTACCTGCCCGGATACGTCTCCCGCACAATGCCGTCCGGAACCGGACCACAAGTGTTTCAGGCACTGGATCACGTCGTCGGCAACGTCGAACTGGGCCGCATGGACGAGTGGGTGGACTTCTACCACCGCGTCATGGGCTTCACCGATCTGGCCGAGTTCGTCGGCTCGGACATCGCCACCGAGTACTCGGCACTCATGAGCAAGGTGGTCTCGAACGGCGACCACCGGATCAAGATTCCACTCAACGAGCCCGCGCGAGGGCGCAAGCGGTCGCAGATCGACGAGTTCCTCGACTTCTACTGCGGGCCAGGATCACAGCACCTGGCACTCGCGACCTCGGACATCCTCACGGCGGTGGACCGCCTCACGGCGGCGGGCGTCGAGTTCCTGCCGACGCCGGCGTCGTACTACGAGGATCCGGAACTACGGGCCCGCATCGGCGAGGTACGGGTACCGATCGCGGACCTCCAGCGTCGCGGCGTCCTCGTCGACCGCGACGAGGACGGCTACCTGCTGCAGATCTTCACCAAACCGATCGGCGATCGTCCGACGGTGTTCTTCGAGCTCATCGAGCGACACGGCTCGCTCGGGTTCGGCAAGGGAAACTTCCAGGCCCTCTTCCTCGCGATCGAGCGGGAACAGGCACGGCGCGGCAACCTGTGACGCGCCGTTCCCGGCATACTCAGATCGCGGTGAGGCCCAGATCCAGCACCATCTGCGAACCGGTGACGGCGCGGGAACGGTCGCTGGCGAGATGGAGCACCGCCTCGGAGACGTCATCGACACTGCACCGGTTCAGCCCGGCGAGCGGCCACCTGTAGCTGTCGGCGTAACGCGGGTACTGAGACAGGATCTCCGCAGCACGCGAACTCCGGCTCATAGGGGTGTCCACCACGCCCGGGTGGATCGAGTTGACGCGAATGCCGTACTCGCCCAATTCGATCGCGGCGGTCTTCGTCAGGCCGGCCAGCCCGTGTTTGGCCGCGGCGTAGCCGGCCGCGCCGGGGCTGGCCTTGATGCCGTGCACCGAGCTGACCACGATGACCGAGCCGCCGCGGCCGCCTGCGATGATCGCGGGAACAGCGGCGGTGAGGGTGCGCCATACACCGTTGAGATTGATGTCGATGGTCGTCGTCCACTCTTCCTCGGGCATCTCCCAAAAGCGGTTCCAAATCGAGACGGCCGCATTGGCGACGACAATGTCGAGTCGGCCGAAGCGTTCCACACCGGCATCGACCGCGGCCTGCAGCGCGGATTGGTCGCGCACGTCGCCGATCGCAGTGATGATCTCGCGTCCCTCGGCGCGCACGAGGCGAGCCGTCTCCTCGAGATCTGCGGGCGTCGGCGCCGGGTATCCGATGTCGTCGAAGACGGGGGCGCAAATGTCGAACGCGATGATGTCGGCGCCCTCCCGGGCGAGGCGCACCGCGTGGTTGCGCCCCTGGCTGCGTGCTGCACCCGTGATGAAGGCGACCCGGTTGTCGAGCAATGCCATATGAATCCGTCCGATCCCGGTGAGGACCACGTCCCGATGTCGTGTAGTCTAAGTGCACCGACGCGGGGTGGAGCAGCTCGGTAGCTCGCTGGGCTCATAACCCAGAGGTCGCAGGTTCAAATCCTGTCCCCGCTACCAAATGTTGGAACCACGGCCCTTTCAAGGGCCGTGGTTCTTTCTTTTTCCATCTGACCAGACTCGGTTCATGACCGTCCACTGCTCCTCAGACGCGGATCTCCCCAGGCAGGGCATCCACGTCACCGCTGTGAGCGCGACTGCTTCCGCAAATCCCGCGCGATAGCTACCAGGGGAGCTGCGACGGCGATCGCTACGACAGCCCACAGGAGTAGCGCATTACGTTTGATCCAGATTCCGGCTGTGGACCATGCATCCATCGCGAAACTTGCCGCCCCCGGATTCGGTGGCCCGGGCTCGCCGTACACAGTCACCGCCGCCTCGCGGGTTCGGTCGTTCGACGATTCCGTTGTTGCCGAACAGCTGTTGACCGACCACCGGGCACCATGAGTCTGGTAGGTGGAGGTGAATACCAGATACTCGGTGCCGACCTCGAAGCTGCGCCCGCAAGCAGGGCCTTGCACGCTGGAGGACACCGTTGTCGTCGTCCCGATGTCACCTTTGAACACCTCGCGGACCTCGAACTCGTAGAAGGCGGTCTGATCGTAGATGCGCTCGGCGGTGGCGGTACCGGTGAACACCGAGGCAGCACGCGAGACGTGCTCGATGATCTGCGGCCCGTCGGGCGCATACGCGCATGAGCAGGCGTACGCCGGGGCGGGCGTGGACAGCGGAAGTACGCCCGCCAGCCCGACCACCGCGAGTATCGAGATCAGCCAGCGCATCATCCCCCCGTTCCAGTCGGCGCCGATCGCCAACTCGAATCGATACTGTCCTACCGTCGGCTCGGCCCCGCGGGCACCTTGTATCTCACCTTGTATCTATCGAGGCGAGCTCCTGTGTGAGGGTCAAGTATCGCGGCAGAAGTATCGGGACCGTACCGGCGGCGCATGTCTCCCGGTTTCCGCGAGACCGCGTCGGGACTACATTTCGTGTATGACCGACCGCGATCGGGACACCCTCGGCAAGCCGCGCAATGCCCGGCCTCGAGATCGCCTGGGCAGGCCACTCGAGTGGGGCGAGGAAGGGTTTCCGACGGTGCCGGACGACCTGGACCTCGACCCCGACGAGGCGATCACCGAGGCGCAGCGCCTGCTCGACCATGAGCTACCGTTCCACGCGCACGAGGTCCTCGAATCCGCCTGGAAGAAGGCGCCGAACGAGGAACGCGGCTTGTGGCAGGGCCTGGCGCAGTTGGCGGTCGGCGTCACCCATCAGATGCGCGGCAACCCCGCCGGCGCGGTGTCGGTACTACGTCAGGGCCGGCACCGGATCGTTCCGTACGAGCTGGATCCGCCGCACGCCCTAGATATCACCGGTCTGGTCGCGTGGGCCGACCACTTGATCATGGAACTGGACCGCGACAACCCGCCGGATGCGGTGCCTGTCCCCCGCCTTCGGATGCCCTGATGACGAACCCTGAGCAGATGACTGTCATGCCGATGTTCCCCCTCGGCTCGACACTGCTGCCCGGGGAACGACTACCGCTGCACGTGTTCGAGCCCCGGTATCAGGCGCTCGTGCGCGACTGCCTGACCGCGACCGGAGGCCCGCTGTTCGGCACCGTCCTCATCGCACGCGGCCACGAGGTCGGTGGCGGCGACGTACGTAACGACATCGGCACCACCGTGCGCATCGTCTCGCACGTCGACATCGGCGACGGACGGTACGCGCTGGACTGCATCGGCGAGGAACGGATCCGGGTGCGGCACTGGCTCGGTGACGATCCGTACCCCCGCGCGGAGGTCGAGGTCTGGCCGGTGAGCCCGGCCGGGCGGGTCTCCGACCGCCAGCTCCAGCAGCTCATCGAGAAGATCACCGGGTTGTACGTTGTGCTCAACCGCATCCGCGAACAGCGGGAAGATCCCCCGCCCGCGCCGCCCAGCCTGCTCGACGTGCTCGAACGACCCGGCGACCATCTGTACGCGATCGCATCGTGGGTCCCGATGGGTGCCGCGGACCGCTACGCGGTGCTGGCGGCAGCGCTGGCGGACGAGCGCTACCAGGCCTTTGCCGACGCGATCGACAACGCCCGAGAGATCGCCGAGTTCCGGCTCTCGGAGCGTCAGTGACGGGTGCGACTCGGTAGCGGGCCCACGGATTCCGCAACGATGAAAGTTGATGCCGCGTTTGAATTGGCTCGACAGAATACGCTCTCGAGATCGAGCCGATGCTTTGCGGAGGAACTGGCGAAGGTCAACGCTCGCAAAGTGACTGCGTCGTAGCCGGATTGTCATTCGTCTCCGTGGATGCGAAAGTGGGCTACCGTGCCGGCACGACAGGGCACTGGTTAGTACCTGGGGGAAATTCGATCGGGCTGTACGACTCTGCGACTAGCCAGCACTAATACCCGCACGCCGCTCGCGTGCAGGGAACACCGGAACGAGAGAGGAATTCCTTGAGCAAGTCAGTTCGCACTGCCCTGGCCGCGGCCCTCGCGGCCCTGGGCGCCGCCCTGTTCGCGGCACCTGCCAACGCCGCACCCGAGGGCATCACCGTCTCGGCAGACGTCCGCGGCAACACCGTCGTGATCACGATCGTCAACGACAGCGACGGAATGGTGGCGTGTGAGTGGTACGCACCGCGGGCCACTGATCCTTTCGACGCCGATGTGGCTGGCCGCTCGGTGTTTGGCCTCCGCTCCGGGGGTGTGAGTAGCACCGCGGCGGTCGTCGGCGACGGGCCTCACCGTGTCGAGTGGAGGTGCATGGACGGCAGAGACTGGATGTGGGGGACGCTCCTAGAGCCCCCAACGGCCGAGCCGATCTTGTTCACCACGCCCAGCTCGACCAATGCGGGGGGATTTGGAAGCTTGAGCTTCGGCAGCTGATCCAGACCGCGAAGGCCTCGTCTGCCGGCGAGGCCTTCGCCCATTCAAGAACGTGTGCCGCCCCTAGGGTGGCGATGGTGGAGCCCGGGAGCGGGTCCCTCGAGGACCCGCTCCCGAGGCCCGACATGGAGTTCAGGCCGAGTGCCGCCCCCGGTACCCGAGAGCGCGCCGGACGAAGTCGAGGCTGAAGGCAATCGTCATCTTGGCCTCGTTCAAGACCGTGCCGAACACCGGGTAGGCGTGGATCTGCCCGCTCCACACGTGGGTTTCGACGGACTGTCCGACATCCTCGAGCTTGCAGGTCATCGCTTCGACGTCGGGGCGCATCAATTCGTACTGCGCGACGCTGAAGAACACCGGCGGGAACAGGCGCGGGTCTGCCTCGATGGGCGAGTCGGCACCGACGATCGGTTCCGGTCCGCCCGCCCACCGGTCCTTCAACGAGTCGACCTTGTCTATCGGCAGGTAGGCATCGCGGCGCATGTAATCGGGGTCGTGCTTCTCGAGCGCCAGGTTGAGCAGCGGCGAGTACCCGATCACCGCGGCTGGTGTCACCATGCCCCGGGACGCGGCGAGTTCGGCGACCTTCATCGCGAGATAGCCGCCGGCGGAGTCACCGGCCAGGATGATCTTCGTCGGGTCCTCGCACTTGCCCAGCAGGTCTTCGTAGGCGGCCATCGCGTCATGGATCGACGTGCCGATGCCTCCAACGGGAAGCTGCCGGTATTCGACGGAGATCACAGGGACCGCGGCCCGCGCGGCCAGCAACGCGCACAGGTTGCGGTGAGTGGCCAAGCCGCAGAACACGAATCCACCACCGTGGAAGTACAGGACGGTCGCGCCTGCGAGGGAGTCCGCGGCCTTGCGGTGGTGGGTGATCAGTTCGCTGGGCACACCGCCGAGCGCCGTCTGCTCGATGGTGACGCCGTTCGGTCTCGGGAGCCGGTCCACGAACCTCTCGAGATGCGCGAGCGTCTCGAGGCCACGGTCCGTCGCCGGCCACACCCTGAACAGTGGTTTGACGAAGATGCGGGCGATCCAGAACACCAACCACGCCCGCCAGCTGACCTTCCAATGCCTGATGATCGTCGTTTCTCGTGTTCGCATCCCGTCCCCAGTCGTCATCCGCTCACGAGGCGGCTCGACCCGCCTTGTTGGCCACCCTAGAGTCCGACGCCCGGCCTCGCAGCCACCGGCACGTCACGCCTGCAATGTCACACCTGCAGAAGCGGAATGAGCACTTCGTCGTCGGTGAGCGCGCCGTGTTGGCCCACGAGCATCGACATCCGCGGCTCGGCCTCGCCGCGAACCACAGCCACTCCATCGCGGGCGACCATCACGACGTCACCGATGCGGCGCAGCGCGGCCGGCGTTGGGTCGGCACCCAGTAGCCCGGACGCCACGACGTCGTCGCGGGTCCCCACCCAGGCCCGCGTCCCGAGCACCTCGCGCCACCGCCGCAGCACATCCTCGGCGCGGCCGGGCTCGGCGTGCACATATCGGCAACGCGCCTCACCGGTGAGTGCCACGACGCCCTCCGACAGTTCAGCCGTCGTGTCGAAGTCGATTCGGTCAGGCGCGCCGACGGAAACCATCCCGTGATCGGCGGTCACGAGCACCCGGACGTCGGGGCCGAGATGGGTCACCAGGTCCTCAACGAGTCGGTCGACGATGGTCAGCTGCGTAAGCCAAGCGTCGCTTCCGGGCCCGTAGACGTGCCCGAGTGTGTCGATCTCACCCAGATAGCTGTAGACAAGCGTCCGATCACCGGCCGACGCGGCGTGCACCGTGGAATGCAGCAGGTCACCGTAGGCGGTGGTGCCGACGAATCGCGCCCCCCGCAGCGTGGCACGGGTGAGCCCGGTGCCCGCGAAGTCCCGCGGCAACACCGTCGTCGCGGCGATGCCGGAGGCCGTCGCTCGCTCGAACGCGGTGGGGAGCGGCTGGATCCGCTCCGGCTCCACCCTGCTCAGCGCGTCCCTGCGATCACCGACGCGCTGCCAACGCAGCCAGTTGAACGCTCCGCCCGCCTCGGCGACATCGGAAACGTAGCCGGTGACGCCGTGCCGGGCCGGCGGCAGACCGGTGCCGAATGACGCGAGCGATGTCGCGGTGGTCGTAGGGAACCCCGCCCGTATCTGACGCGCCTCCACGCTGTTGAGGAAGGGGGCTGCATCGACGTTGCCGCGCAGCAGGTTCCAACCGAGGCCGTCGATCAACAGCACGACCGTGCGATCGGCCTCGGTCAGCTGCAGTTGGTTGGCCTCGCCGGGCACCCCTGATGCGGCGAGCACCGATGGCAGCACGTCGGCGAGCGTGGGCTCGGTGTACACGTCACGCAGCGGAAGGTCATCCGACACTGCTGGCACTCGCAATCGTTGCTCGATGTACTGGCCTCGTACCTGACTGTAGGCGCGATCCGGGCTCGAGTTCGAGGTTTCCCTGTTCGTGCCGGTGAGCAACTCGGATCATCCCGCCACGGGCACCGAGCGGTAGCCGCGAAGCACGAATGTGCCCCTCGATATGGGGTCGCCCGACAGTGCGATCCGGGGGAACCGGTCGAACAGCGCCGACAGCGACTCCGCCAACTCCATCCTCGCCAGCGGTGCCCCGAGGCAGAAGTGCACCCCGACACCGAAGGCAAGGTGCGGGTTGGGGTCACGATCGGCCAGGAATCGGTCGGGGCACTCGAAGACCGCCGGGTCACGGTTGGCCGCCCCCAGCATGGCGGCGACTTTCTCACCGACCTCGATCCGGATGCCACCCAACTTGACCGGCTCGGTTGCCGTGCGCTCGAAGAGCTGGAGTGCGGGGTCGAAACGAAGCATCTCCTCGACCGTCAGGGAGACCGCCGTTGCTGGGACTTGCCCTGCCCCGAGCATCGCGACAAGCCCGTTGCCGAAGGCGTTCACGGACGCCTCATGCCCGGCGTTCAGCAGCAGCACCACCGAGGCGACGATCTCGTCTTCGGTGAGTTCGCTCGTGGTGAGGTCGGAGATCAGGTCCTGCCTGGGGTTACCGCGCCGGTCCGCGGCCAACGCCCGCACGTAGTCCGCGAACTCCTGTGCTGCCAGGACCGCTGCGTCGACGACCGGCGCGTCCGGCGCCGGTTCGTACATGCGCACGATGGCCTGCGACCACGACCGCAGCGAGGACACCATCGACGCCGGGACACCGAGCAGCGCGGCGATGACGAGGACCGGCAGCGGCTCCGCGTACTCACCGACGACGTCGAAACCGTGCGGGTCCACCTCGTCCAACATGGACGCTGCCAGTTCGCTCACCCGCGGTCGCAGCCGCTCGACGTGACCCCGGCCGAATGCCGCCGCAACCGGGCGCCGAAGCCGCGTGTGTGCCGGCGGCTCGTTATCCATCATCCGGTTGCGGTGGAGCAGATTGAACGGCTCGAGGTACGACGCCGGCTCGAAGTCGCGCCACAGTCGGCCGAGTCGCCGGTCACGCTGCACCACCGACGCGCTCGCGTGGTCGAACGTCAACCACATGCCCGACTCCTCGTGCCACGCCACCGGGTGTCGGGCGCGCTCCTGCGAGAAGTACGGGTAGGGGTCAGTGACGACTGCCGGATCGGTGAGGTCAATTGTCGTCGTCGGACGCACCGGATCGAACCTCGGCTCCTGATCGTGAACGGGTCCCCTGACCAGTTTCACGCGGGAAACTTCAACACCGCCACCCAATTCGCACACTCATCCAACGGAATCGGCACCGTGGAGTGGCCCGGAGTGCCAACCTGAATCCATCAGCACAAAAACGTCCGAGTGCGAGGTGATCGCTGATGGCCCGACCAGTCCGCGTCGTGGTGCTCGGCTCCGGATCGTGGGGCACCACAGTGGCCGGACTCGCGGCCCGCAACACGCCCACCCTGCTGTGGGCGCGTCGGCCCGAGACGGCTGACGAGATCAACACCGAGCACCGCAATTCCCGCTACCTCGGCGACCACGTGCTACCGGACAACCTGCGGGCGACGTCCGACATCGTCGAGGCCGCGAACGAGGCCGACGTCCTGGTGGTCGGGGTGCCGTCGCACGCGGTGCGCACCACTCTCAGTCAGATCTCCAATGAGGTCCGCGCGTGGGTGCCGGTGCTCTCGCTCGCGAAAGGCCTCGAACCGGGCACCCGGCAGCGTCCCACCGAGATCATCTCGGAGTGCCTGCCGGGCCATCCCGTCGGGCTGCTCGCCGGGCCCAACATCGCCCGTGAGATCGCCGACGGTCTCGCTGCCGCGTCAGTCGTCGCTACACAGGACGAGGCCGTGGCGGCGGCGCTACAACCGTTGTTCGCCTCTAGGGTCTTTCGCGTCTACCGCAACACCGACGTCCTCGGCTGCGAACTCGGGGGGGTGCTCAAGAACATCGTCGCCATCGCGTCGGGGATGGCCGACGGCCTCGGCGTCGGCGACAACACCCGCGCGATGGTGCTCGCCCGCGGTCTCGCGGAGATGACTCGGCTCGGCGAGGCGATGGGCGCGAACCCACGCACCTTCGCCGGGCTCACAGGCATCGGCGACTTGATCGCGACTTGTATGAGCCCGGCATCACGCAATCGGCGCGTCGGCGAGGCCATCGCCCGCGGGCTCACCGTCGACGAGGCCGTCAAGGAGCTCGGGCAGGTCGCCGAGGGTGTCAAGACGGCACCGACGGTGATGGAACTGGCCCGCGACTACAACGTCGAGATGCCGATCGCCGCCGAGGTGGAGGCGGTCGTGGCGGGTCGTCGCACACCGGCAGACGCCTACCGGGGCCTGCGGAAGGTCCAGCCGGGAGGCGAGGACGAGGTCGCGTGAAGACGTGGCCGAGGGTTGCGCATGCCGAGAGGTCGCGCTTAAACTCCTCGGTCATGCAGCGCATCGAGGTAGTAGTTCACCGCCGTAGCGGGGTCTGATTCGGACCGACCCCTCGCTGCGGGTCGTTGAGCTAGCTACCGTCGGTCCTTCCTCCACTTCAGGAAGACCTCGCAAAATGCGCGCCTCGCAAGCCACCACTTTCTCCGACGATCCCTTCTTTCACCGTTTCGCTATGCACCTGCCCCGCGAGATGCGAGCTCAGGCTCAGGGCTTGAGCTGGGCCGAGTTCGCCCAGCGTTTCAGTCCCACCGGCGGCCCCGTCCGCCTCGGCAGCTGGGAGTCGACCGACCTCGGCGCCGGTCGCAGCGCCTACACCGCGACACTCGCGCTCGGCGACTCGATCACCTCGGCATCGGCGACGGCGACGGGACCGATCGCGGCACTCACGTCGATGCTGTACGACGCGGGTTTCCAGCTCGAGATCCTCTCGTTCCACCAGCAGCGCACGTCGGGAGGAATCGCCACGTTCGTCCTGTGCGACCACGACGGAGACCGTCGTTGGGCGATGGCCATCGGTGACGACTGCATCTTGTCGTCGCTCTCCGCAATCATTGCCGGTGCCAACCTCCTGCACAGCTGATCTACTACAAGGAAGCTGATTCGCCCATCCTCTGACGTGGGCGGCTCCGAATACAAAGCGATGGCTCCTGTCACCAGCTACCAGGAGGACCGCCATGTCTATCAAGAGAAGGCTGTCTGTCACCAGCAGGCTGCCTGGTACGAGAAGGCTCCTCACCGGGCTGTTCGCCGCGATGGTCGCCGCAGGTGTCGCCACGGCCGCCCCCGTGTCGGCTCAGCCGACCGATTCCCCAGGTCCCTGGCAGCCACTTGCCCCAGTCCCGTCACTGGATATCGCCCGGTATGTCGGAACCTGGCATCAGCTCGCGGCGATTCCGCAGCCGTTCAACGTCAACTGCGCCCGCGACACCCGCGCGGTGTACGAGCTGATTGACGCATCGAACATCAGCGTGAACAACACGTGCACCACCTGGTCGGGCGAGACCATGGGCGTCACCGGCAATGCCCGCGTCACCGATCCGGTGACCAATGCCCAACTACGCGTGAGCTTCCCGTCGGTTCCCACCCAGGGATCCCCCGACGGCCCGACGAACTACGTCGTCACCTACATCGCCGACGACTACTCGTGGGCCCTGGTCGGTGATCCGGCCCGTGCCTCTGGGTTCGTGCTCTCCCGCACTCCAGCGGTCAGCGATGCGCAGTGGCAGCAGATCCGCGGCGTCGTCGAGTCCCGCGGCTACGACTCGTGCCTGCTGCTCACCTCCCCCACCACCGGCGGCCGCGACGACATCACACCGCTGTGCACCGTGTAGGACTCACTCGGCGGCCGTGTACTCGCGTGCCGCGGCCCCTGCAATGTTCGTGAGCATGCCTTTGAAGACGATCCCGTGGAACGGGAGGATCGAGTACCAGTAGAGCTGTCCGGCAAGACCTTTCGGGAAGAAGATTGCCCGCTGGTCCAGGCGTGAACGGTGTGGTCCGTCCGGGCTCACGCGCCATTCGAGCCATGCTCCGCCGGGGGTGCGCATCTCGGCCCGCAGCCGAAGCAAGGATCCGCGGTCGATCCGTTCGACCCGCCAGAAGTCCAGTGGGTCACCGGTGTTGAGATGACGGGCGTCGCGCCGGCCCCGGCGGAGGCCGACACCGCCGAAGAGGCGATCGAGCCACCCCCGGATCACCCAAGCGAGAGGAAGGGAATACCAACCGTTCTCGCCACCGATGCTCTCCACGACCCGCCACAGAGTCTCGGCGTCGGCGTCGCATCCGACGCTGCGCTCGTCGATGTAGGCGGCCGCTCCCGACCAGTCGGGGTCGGACGGCAACGGATCTGACGGTGCCCCCTCCAGTGACGCGCTGGCCCAGTTCGTCTCCACCTCGCCATCGCCGATCTGACGCAGCGCCAGGCGGACAGCCTGCCGGTACGGCGTCGCGCCGTCCTTCGGCGGCGGGATGACGGCGTCGATGTCATGGTCAGCGGCGACCGCATCGTTGTGCAGGGATTCGATCAGTGCCCGCCCGAGTTGAACCGGGATGGGCGTGACCAGCCCGATCCACAGCCCCGCGAGGCGCGGGGTGAGCACCGGGAGCACCAGCACGCGCCGGCGCCGAAGGCCCGCGACCTCGGCGTAGACCTTCATCATGTCCCCGTACGTGAGGACGTCGGGCCCACCGATATCGAAGCCACGACTGCGCTCCAACGGCGCGTCGGCCGCCCGCACGAGGTAGTAGAGGACGTCACGCACGGCGATCGGCTGGATCCGATTGTTCACCCACTTCGGGGTCGTCATAACCGGCAGTCGGTTGGTGAGGTGGCGGATCATCTCGAACGACGCCGAACCGGAGCCGATCACCACCCCGGCCTGCAGCACCAGGGTCGGTACACCGGAGTCCATCAGGATCCGGCCGACCTGCGCACGCGAACGCATGTGCGGCGACAGTTCGACGTTCTCCGGATGCAGGCCGCCGAGATAGACGAATCGCCCCACACCGTTCGCCTGGGCCGCGGCCGCCATGTTCGACGCCTCGATCCGCTCGGTCTCGATGAACTCGGACGCATTACCCATCGAGTGCACGAGGTAGTAGACGACGTCCATGCCGGCGGTTGCGGCGCGAAGCGAATCCGGGTCGCCGAGATCACCCCGCACGACCTCGACTCTCCGGGCCCAGGGAACATCGAGCAGCTTCTCGGGCGAACGGGCCAGAACGCGCACATCGTGGCCGGCCGACAGCAGGCGCGGCACCAAGCGGCCACCGATGTAGCCGGTGGCCCCGGTGACCAGCACCCGCAGCCCCTGCACAACCCCACGGTAACGTCTGTGATCATGACCGCGCAGGACGAAACGTTCGACATCGATACCGGCGGCGTGCAGGGCTACCTGCACCGGCCGGCCGGCGAGGCGGTGGGAAAACTAGTCCTCACGCACGGCGCCGGGGGAGATCTCAACGGAAAGCTGTTGCATGCCATGGCCTCCGGCTTTGCGAGGCAAGGCTTTCTGGTGTTGCGTTACAACCTGCCGTTCCGTCAGCAACGGGCTGCCGGGCCACCCAACCGGGCTCGCGCCGGTGAGGACCGGGACGGCATCGTCGCTGCGGCCGACGCGATCCGCGACCTCGCCGGCGGCCCGACGATCCTCGCCGGAACCTCGTACGGCGGGCGCCAGTCAACGATGCTGGCTGCCGAGCGGCCGGACGTCGCGGACGGCCTTGTACTGCTGTCATATCCGCTGCACGCACCGGGCAAACCGGAGAAGCAGCGCACCGAGCACCTGCCGCAGCTGCGGACGCCCTCACTGTTCGTCCACGGCGACCGGGACCCGTTCGGCACGCCCGACGAGATCCGTGCCGCCCTCGACCTGATACCGGCCGAGCACCGATTGATACTCGTCGAGGGCGGACGTCACGGACTCGAACCCGAGCGCGGCGACGTCGTCGACCGCACGGTCGCCACTGCTCTGGACCTTTTCGCTATTCGTTGACGCGGGCGTGCATCAGGAAGACGTTGTAGTCCGACCATGTGGAGATCGTGAAGTACAGGTCGCTGCCCCGTGACCACGGATGGATGAAGCCACCGTAGAGTTCCGGATAGTCCAGCACCGACACGGTGGGCGCGCCGTCGGACCACTCACCCTGCGGCGAATTCGCCTCGCGTAGAACGATCGCCAACTTCGCGGTATCGAGGTACGACATCTGCCACTTGCCGGTCGACTCGTCGTAACGCACCGACAACTCCGCGACCGGCCCGTGCACGATCGGCGTCGCGGCGGTGTACCCGCCGACCGGCGTCCAATACCCGTCCTGCCAGTACTGGTACGCGGTCTTGTTGAGTACTTCGTCCTTGGGAACCCGGGCGAGTCCGACGGCCCCGAGCCGGGTGTTGGGCGTACCGAACATGTACACGAAGTCACCAGCCGGCACCATCGCGGCGACTTGAAAATTGGTGACACCGAAGATGTTGTCCCATCGGGCATACGGATCTTTCACCCACGTCGATCCGCCATCGTCGGAGTAGGCGATCCCGCCGTAGTTGGTGTACCACGTACCGGGAATACTGTTCCACGTCCGGATCGACATGTAGGACATGTACTGCCGGTTCCCGATCGCAAACCCGGACGTCGGGATGGTGGTGATCTCGACGTTGTCCATCTTCCGGCTGCTGAGCAGTTCCGCGGCATGACACCGGCTGTCCTGCACCATCGAGTCGAAACTCATTCCGTCGGAAAGATTCTGGTCGGTGCTGAACGCGAGGACGTTGCTGCGCCAGTCGCCACCCTGACCGCCGGGCGGGTGGAACCCCTTCCCGATGGTGTCCCCGAACGCGATCGCGACCTGACCGGGCGCGCTTTCCCACATGATGCCGAGGTCGGTGCCCTCCACCTGCCAGCGCTTGTCGGTCCGGTTGATCGACCCGGCGCCGGTCAGCTTGGCAACCCGCTCGACCTTGCCGATCCGCGGCGTCGGCGGCGCCGGGGTGCGCGGGGCCGGTTCGACGGCGGGGTCGGCCGGGGACGGTGGTGGAGGCAGCGGTCCGGGGTCGGGTCCGGGAACCGGAATTCCGAAGTAGAACGGCACTGGCTTCACCCCGATCTGCGGTATCCGCAGATCGGTCGACAACGACGGCGGAGGTGACGGCGGCGGCACGTCCGTCAGGTCCGGGCACGGGTCCATGCAAGGGTCTGCCGGCAGCGGCTCGGACTCGATCCGGGTGGTCGAGGGCTCCGGAGCCGGGTAGGGCACGGTGGTGATCATCGGAGACGGAACAGGGATCTCGAGGCGCTCGGGAATGATCGGCTCGAGCTCGTGCGACAGATCGGACACACAGGACCCGCTGCCCGGCACACCGTTCGGAAGCGGGGCGGCCGAGGCGACAGCGGTGGTACCCGGCATCACTGCAGACCCGAGTAGAGCGACTGCAGCCAGCGCCGTACTTCTGATCGACATGGATCCCCCTGATCCGTCAATACACGCGTACTCCGTCCAACGTCTGCGTCGGGGGGAACATAGCATCAAGATCAGCAAGAGCTGGGTGGATCGGGCGGAAGGAATGCGGGAGTCGGCGGTCTCCCGCGTCAAGCTTCTCCCGACATCCGGAATGAACAGTTCTCAGAAGGGCCGCCGGTCTTCGATGTGCTGCCCTCCTCGCCTCCAAGTCTCAACTGCCCCAAATCATTACCACTCGAGCTTGTGCGTGGATCCAAGATCGCTTCGGGGCAGAGGGGAGACATTTCAGCGTCTCCAGCTGGGCAAAGGAGCCCGATTTGATCCCTCCCCGGACGACACCCTCGTAGGTACGCTGAGAGGCGACCAACTACCGGGAGGTCGAGGAATGCTCTACAGCGATATTCCGAGTCACGCCGAGATCCGACGGCTCGCGGGGGTGGAGGGCCAGACCTGCATCTCGATCTACACACCCACCGAAGACGACATCCAGGATCCGGGCAAGAGTCGCATCGAATTCAGCAACCAGGTCAAGTCCGGACTCGAACAGATGGACGACCCGAAGGAACGGGTGACATTCGAGCAAGCGTTTGACGACCTGATCGAGGACGAGGCCTTCTGGCGCTACCAGGCACGCAGCCTCGTCGTACTTGCCACCGCGGACCGTGTCCGCCGCTATCGACTACCCAACCGACTCGGATCGTGTGTCATCGCAAGCGACCGCTTCTACATAAAACCCTTGCTTCGGGCGGTGACCTTCCCGCAAACCGCGTTCGTGCTGGCCCTCGCCGAGGGATCCGTCCGGTTGATCGAGGTCACGGCTGACCAGGCTCCGTCCCAGGTCGAGGTTCCGGGGCTGCCCAAGGACGCCGCGAGCTACGCGGGCGTTCCGTCGCTCGGCCGTACCCCGCCGGGACCGAAGCGTGGGCGGGTGCAGGGCGACGAGGGACGCAAGCTCCGCGTCCACGAATACGTCCGGGCTATCGATCACACACTGCGGAGTGTCCTGGCCGGACGGGAGACCCCGCTGATACTCGCGGCCGCGGAACCGACCGCATCGCTGTACCGCATGGTGAACAACTATCACAATCTCCTCGAAGACGGCATTCACGGCAATCCGGAGGAAATGAGCGACGATCTGATCGCGCAGGCTACCCGCGGCGTGCTCGACGGCTACTACGCCCAGCAGCTTGCCCAGACTCGGAAACAGTTCGACGACCTTCGGTCGAAGGGTCGAGCGCAGGTGGAGATCTCCGACGTGGCCCGGTCGGCGACGTTCGGCCGGATCGAGACGCTGCTGGTCGACATCGAAGGTGTCGTGCCGGGCACGATCGACCCGGACAGCGGGACGGTAACGCTGTCCGAGTTCAACGACAACCACCAGTACGGCGTGGTCGACGAGATCGCCCGGCGCGCCCTGCTGACCGGCGCGAAGGTGCTCGCAGTACGTTCCGGCGACGTGCCGGACGCGGTTCCGGCAGCAGCCATCCTGAGGTTCGCCGAATAGGGTCGGCAGAGAACCACGCAGTCACCGATCTCAGGGGACGAGCACGAACTTTCCACGCGGATGCGGCTGCTGGAGCGCCCGGTGCGCTTCCGCTGCCTCGGTGAGCGGGAATCTCCTGCCCACGAATACGTCGAGGCCGCCACGACCGGCCAGGTCGACGAGGATCGGGCGGGTCTCTCGCCGGCTCCAGTCACTGGGCTTGGTTCCCACACCGACTGCGACAAACCCGTCGCGCTTGGCTTGCTCGAACGCAACGACGGTGACAACCCGCTCGAGATCGGCGCCGAGGGCGATGGCGGTATCGACGATCTCCTCCGTGCCGATGGTATCGATCACGGCGTCCACGCCGCGCGGTGCGATCCTTCGGACGCGATCCAAGATCCCTTCGCCAGGCGCCACCGGTACCGCACCAAGTGTCCGCAGGAAGTCGTGGTGCTTCTCCCGCGCCACCCCGATCACACGCGCTCCCCATGCCGCCGCGAGCTGAACTGCTACCTCTCCGACACCACCTGCAGCACCGAAAATGACGACCACGTCGCCTTCCCCGACCTTCGCCGCTCTCACGGCATCGACCGCGGTGCCACCCGCCGTCAACAAACATGCCGCGGAATCCCACGCCACCGATTGAGGTTTGAGCAGAACGTCCTTCGCGGACACCAGCACCCGTTCGGCATACGCACCGGTGCCGGTGTAGACGATCACCTCGTCCCCGACCTGGACGCCACCTTCCTCGGAAGCGCTCTCCTCGGAACCGTCCTCCTCAGAATCCGGGCCGACCTCGACGACGACACCGGACCCCTCCATCCCCGGACGAACGGGGAGCAGCGTCGGATCTGCTCCGAACTCCCCGCTGTAGAGCCTGTAGTCGACGGGGTTGACGCCGATCGCCCGCATCTGCACGACGACCTGTCCCGGCCCGGGGGCCGGTAGGTCTTCGTCGATCACCTCGAGAACCTCCGGCCCGCCGAAAGCGCTCGCCACGACAGTCTTCACCACGACCCAAAACTACCGAATGCTTCCCGTTTATTCCCCGGAGACCATGGCCGAGGTGCGCATACGGCAACGTAGAGCTGCTCCTGTCCGTGGTCACGGCCGGTATCGATCTCGGTCGGTATCGAAATGACGACAACTGGCCGGCGCGACCGGGCAGGAGCGCATGGTGGAGAACAGCACTGGGTACGAACTGCGCCCGGAAGGACCCGACGATGCCAGATTTCCCCGCTGCTGAGCCTCCGACTCCCTCGACATCGAACGTGCCGCCGGTCATGTTCATCCACGGACTGTGGCTGGCCGCTTCCTCGTGGGACGCATGGCGAGCAAAGTTCGGCGAGGCCGGGTATCGAACGCTTGCTCCCACCTGGCCCGGCGAGTCGGTGAACGTCGCCGACACCCGCGGGCACGCCGAGGACCAGGCAGGCAACGGCATCGACGAAATCACCGCACACTTCGCGGCGGCCATCGCGCCGCTCGCGCAAAAACCGATCGTCATCGGGCACTCGTTCGGCGGACTGATCGCGCAGAAACTCCTGGCCGCGGACGTCGTCGCCGCCGCCGTGGCCATCGACTCCCCACAGATCCAGGGTGTCAAGGCGCTGCCGTTCGCCCAACTGAGGTCCTCGTTCCCCGTCCTCGGCAACCCCGCGAACGCCAAGAGGTGCGTCACCTTGACCCCGGACGCGTTCGCGTACCGGCTCGGCAACACGCTCGAACGCACCGAGTCCGACGAGCTGTACGAGCACTGGTCGATTCCGTCGCCGGGTCGGCCGCTGTTCCAGGCGGCCTTTGCGAACTTGCAGCCCGACTCACCGGCACACGTCGACACGGATGTCGAACGCGGTCCCCTGCTGATCCTCGGTGGCGGCAGGGACCACACTGTGCCCGAATCGGTGAGCCGCTCCACGCATCACCGGTACCGCAAGGCGCGCACCGACAACGACTACGTCGTGTTCGACGATCGGGGGCACTCGCTGACCGTGGACCACGGATGGCCGGAGGTCGCCGACACAGTGCTCGAGTGGTTGACCGAGAAGGGCTTCGGTGCCGTCGTCGGACGCTGAGCGGGCCCCGCCCGCGACACCCGTCTCGGTCAGCTACCGACGAACCAAGAGCCCAGCGAACCCAGGTCCAGCCCGACCACCGAACCGGCGCACGCAGACCCGAAGGTCGCGGACGACACCGGGGAGGACACCGCCGAACCCGGCCCCGACCCGACAGACCCGGACGATCCGAAGCCCGCCGCGCTGCAGTCGTCCCCGGATTCGTCTTCGGTGGATTCCTCTTCGGTCGTGTCGACTACCGGCGCACCCTGCTCGACGTCAGAGGGCTCAACGTTGGAGACCGCGGTGGACGTCGGCTCGTCCACCTCGTTGGGTGCCGCCGCTACCGGAACGGCGAGCGCCACCAGTCCAGCGACGACGATCGGCGACGCTGCCAACACACGCGCGACCGGGCCGCCGATCCCGCGCCGGCGTCGTATCTCCATGGCCATCCGCGATTCCTTCCGACGGATCATAAATATCAAGGAACGGTAAAGGCAGTCGCCCCTGGGACACAAGAGCGGCCTTCTGGATCGATCGGTCGCGGCCCGCGTCTCGCCCCTGCTTGAATCAGGTATGCCGGCAAGCACCGGGTCGCGGGCTGGGACGGGCGGAGCGCTCGTCCTGGTGACGCTGTCGGCGGGACAGTTCCTGATGACCCTCGACAGCTCCGTGATGAACGTGTCGATGGCGATGGTCGCCTCCGATCTGGGCACTACGATCACCGGGATCCAGACCGCCATCACGCTGTACACCCTCGTCATGGCGACGCTCATGATCACCGGCGGCAAGATCGGCAGCATCGTCGGACGGCGGCGGGCATTTGCCATCGGGCTCGTCATCTATGGTTCGGGGTCGCTCACTACCGCGCTGGCGCCGAACCTCACCGTCCTGCTCGTCGGCTGGTCCCTGCTCGAGGGGGTGGGGGCCGCGCTGATCATGCCGGCCATCGTCGCGCTGGTCGCATCCAACTTCGCTCCCGAACAACGTCCGGGCGCGTACGGGTTGATCGCAGCGTCGGGCGCTGTCGCGGTGGCCGCGGGGCCGCTGGTCGGCGGGGCCGTCACGACGTTCGCATCCTGGAGGTACGTCTTCGCCGGGGAGGTCGTCCTGGTCCTGCTGATCCTGCTGGTACTCCGGCGGATCGAGGATGCACCACCGTCGCGGGTGCAACTCGACATCGTCGGATCGGTGCTGTCGGTGATCGGGCTCGGGCTGGTGGTCTTCGGCGTGCTCCGGTCCGGGGAATGGGGGTGGCTGCGCAGCCGGCCCGGCGCACCCGAACTACTGGGACTCTCGCCGGTGCCCTGGCTGATCCTGGGCGGACTCGTGGTCGTCTACGGCTTCACGAGGTGGGAAAGTTACCTCTCGAGCCGAGGACGAGAACCGCTGCTCGACACGAGCCTGCTCAGCAACCGGCAGCTATCCGGCGGACTCTCGATGTTCTTCGCGCAGTTCATGATCCAGGCCGGGGTCTTCTTCACGGTGCCGCTTTTCCTGTCGGTCGTGCTCGAGCTCAGCGCACTCCAGACAGGCGCACGGCTGCTGCCGCTGTCGGTCGCGTTGTTGATCGCCGCAGTCGGCATCCCGAAGGTGTGGCCCCGAGCGAACCCCCAGCGCGTCGTCCGGCTGGGTCTGGCGTCGATGACGGTCGGCATCTTCATCCTGGCAGCCGGAATGGAACCCGGCGCCAACGCCGGCATCGTCGCGCTCCCGATGCTGCTGATGGGACTCGGGCTCGGCGCCCTCGCGTCGCAGCTCGGCGCGGTCACCGTGTCCGCGGTCCCCGATTCGCGCAGCGCCGAGGTGGGCGGGTTGCAGAACACCGCGACCAATCTCGGCGCCTCCCTCGGCACCGCACTGATCGGTTCGGTGCTGATCGCGACGCTGAGCGCATCCATCGTCGCCGGCATCCAGGACGACCCCCGCGTCCCTCCGTCCGTCCAGGAACAGGCCACCGTCGACCTTGCCAGCGGAGTCCCGTTCCTCAGCGACACCCAACTACGCACGGCACTGGAAGACGCTTCTGTGGACCCGGCGGTCACGGACGCGGTAGTCGAGGCGAATTCCAGCGCCCGCCTGACAGCCCTGCAGGGCGCGTTCTCGGTGGCGGCGCTTCTGGCCGTCGGAGCCCTGTTCTTCGCCGGTCGTATTCCGCGCACGCCGGTCGGCGATTCCGGTGCCGACTGACGGCCCCGGTCACCGCCGGAGTTCAGCCCGACACCCAGCTCTGGAGCACCATGTACACCGCGGTGCCACCGACGATGCTGAGTAAGGCGTGCGATCGCCAGAGGTGCAGACCGATCGTCACGGCAAGCGCAACGCCCGCCGCCACCATCGCCGCGGGCTCGATCGGCACGTCACGCAGGGTGTAGACGACGAGGATGAGCATGATGCCCACCGGCATGTGGGCGCCGATGTAGTGGACGAAAGCGGACGCACGCAGCGGTGCGATCACGGCAAAGGGCACCGCACGCAGCGCGAACGTTACTACCAGGATCACGCCCAGAGCAGCGAGAACATAGGAGACGTCAGGCATCCGCCGGCCTCCTGCGGCGCCGCCACAGATAGCGAACGAGGAGCGCGACGACGAACAGGCTCATCGCTACTGCGAGCATCTGATCGCGTGCGACCACGAGGGCGACGAGTGCACTCAGCAGCGCCAGGACCGGGCCCGGGACGTCCCGCCGGGCGCGGAACGCGTCAACCGCCAACACCGCGAACAGTGCGGTGAGCGCGAAGTCCAGCCCGGTCAGCTGCATGGGGAAAAAGCGGCCGACGAGCGCGCCGGTCACGCCGCCGAGCACCCAGTACAGCTGACACAGCACCTGGATGAGCAGGACGCGACGACCGCTGAGCGATTCGGGAGGCCTGCTCGCTGCGACCGCGTACGCCTCGTCGATGAGCGCATACATGCTGTAGATCCGGCCAACCTTCCCCCGCACCCGGTGCAGCGGGAACGACAACGCGTAGAAGACGTGCCGGAAGTTGACGAGCAGCGTTGTCATCGCAACCGACGCAAGCGGAGTCACCGCCAGGACGAGCCCGATCGCGAGGAACTCGAGCGAGCCCGCGTAGATCATCATCGAGAAGATCGGGGCCCACCACCAGTCGAAGCCCGACGTGACCAGCAGCAGGCCGAAGGCCATACCGAGCGGGAACAATCCGAACCCAACCGAGACGGTGTCACGGGCGGCGGCCCGTACATCCGACCAGCGCGACGCGGCAGCCGAGGCGTCGAGATCCTGACCGGGGAAAGCACTGGTCACGGTGACAACGATAGCGCTCAGGAGTCGCGCCGGTCATCGCCCGAAGACCACCTCGGGGTGCCGTGATCTCCGGTGGTCAGTCCTTCGACGAGTCGGTGCTTCCCGGTCGGGCGCTACACGTGTGGATCTCAGCTGCCAGCGCTGCCCGCCGAACCAGCGCCAGCGAACGGCCCGGTTCCAGCCAACGACCCGGTCCCCCACTGCCCGTCGAACCGCCGCCCACCAGCTAGCCGAAATCGGTGCACAGCGATCCATTCACTGGTCGATCGCGATCACCGACGCCGTGCCGTCACCCAAGTTGGCGACATAGGCGCGGTTTCCGGTCGGGGTGATCGCCACCCCTAGCGGGTCATTCCCTACCGGGACGGTGTCCACCACCACGTTGGGGCCAGTGTCGACCACCGACACCGTGCCGTCACCAAAGTTGGTTGCGTAGGTGCGTTTGCCGTTCGGGGTGATCGCCACCCCCCGCGGATCGTCGCCGACCGTGACAGTGCCGACCACCATATTGGTGCCGGTGTCGATCACCGACACCGAATTGTCCACGGTATTCGTGATGTAGGCGCGGGTTCCGGTCGGGGTGATCGCCACGGCCTGCGGGCCGTTCCCGACCATGACGGTGTCGACCACCATGTTGGTGCCCGTGTCGATCACCGACACCGAATCATCGAAGTTGTTGGTCACGTATGCGAAGGATCCGCCCGGGCTGATCGCCACCCCCTCCGGAGTGTCCCCGACTGTGACGGTGTCAACCACCATGTTGGTGCCCGTGTCGACCACCGACACCGAATCATCCAAGGCGTTGGCGACGTAGATGAAGGACCCGTCCGGGCTGATCGCCACCGCCTGCGGGGTGTCCCCGACCGTGACGGTGTCGACCACCACGTTGGTGCCGGTGTCGATCACCGACACCGTCTCATCCAAGGCGTTGGCGACGTAGACGAAGGACCCGTCCGGGCTGATCGCCACCCCCTCGGGGGCGTCCCGCACCGTGACGGTGTCGACCACCACGTTGGTGCCGGTGTCGATCACCGACACCGAATCGTCTTCGTTGTTGGCGACGTAGGCACGTTTCCCGTCCGGGGCGACGGCGATCCCGATCGGGCCGTTCCCGACCGGAACCGTGTCCATGACGACGTCCGCAGCCACGGTCGCAGAGCCCGCTGCGGCCATGCCGAGCACCATTGCGAACGTGGCAAACGCTCGGAGTAGCAGACGATGCGTACGCATCCGGGCGGAGTGAGGAGAACTGCAGTGGTGATTCACATCCTTCTCCTGCCGTGCGAGGAACAAAGCGGATCAACCGTGCCGCGGGCGAGTCGACGGTCGGGTACGAACATCGACAACCCAAGGGAGGCTACCGACCGGATACCCGATCTGGACCCCGAGTATGCCCAATATCGAGAACCGACAAGACCACGGACTCTGGGTAAAACTCGCACGTCACAGTCGTTTTCGTAACACTGGTCACGACTACACACGTCACTGAAAGACGATTCCGTGGACTCAGCGGTTACGGACGCGATCGATGCCCTGTTCTTCACGATCCGAACTCCAGGAACGCCCGTCGGCGATTCCGGCGCCGTCCGTCGTCAGTGAGATCGCTTGGCCCACAAGGACTCCAGCAGTGTTGCCACCGCAGCAGTGGCGCCTCGTTGATCGCGGTGCATCCTGGCCACCCTAAACGCGCCGCCCGTGCGAATTGACATCGAAGCGAGTACCCACGTCGGGTCCACGCCAGTGTGTTCCCGGTGGCCACCCTGACCTTCGACGGCTCATCACGGCTGTTCCGGCTGCCCCAATGGCTGCTCCAGCTCCTCATAGCCGTCCTCGCTCTGCTGGGTTCAGCGTTGGTCGTTGCTCGATCGGCAGGACGGTGGATGGTCGCGATCGAACGTGTTCGTAGTGGTCAGCCGTCCGGATGACCAACCCCGATCGCCGGGTCACCACTGCGCCGGGACGTCCCGCCGACGGAGCCGACTCGAATCTGGATGTGCCCGCCGCGGACGGAGGCAGCGTGAACGTCGGTCAGCACGGAGTCGAGCATCTTCCAGGGGTGCGCCTCGATGTCCGACCCCCCCAGCAGGCATGCCAACCGGGCGAGCGGAGTCCATGCGGCGGCGCGCCCGATCGGCCTCTGCATGTCCACGACCGCCACTCGACCACCAGGACGTGTCAACTCGATCATCGTCGCGAGCGCTCGCGGCCAATTCGGCATGAGCGACAACACGTAGGTGCTGATGACAGCGTCGAAACGTCTGCCCGTCCGGAGGTTTGCCGGGTCGAGGTCGGTGCCGTCGGCTTCGATGAGTCTCACGTTGTCCCATCCCGCCGAACGGGTACGTCTGCGTGCCTGTTCGAGCATCTGCGCGCTGGTGTCGATCCCCGTGATCGACCCGGACGGACCGATCTGACGCTGTAGGTGGGAGAAGTTCAGGCCGGTGCCGCAGCCGACGTCGAGGACATGTTCGCCCGGTTGGAGCGCCAGCAGATCGATCGCCGCAACACGGCCAGAGCGGTACACCGGCCATTCCGCCGAGATGAGGTCATAGAAACGAGCCGAGGTGCGGTAACTTGCAGTTCGTTTCACGGGCGGTCCATTTCGTCGGCGGTCTGACAACTTGTTCGAGACGGGAACACCCGAACATCCTCGCCGGGTTACCCCAGTGTGCACCCACCCCAGCGAAGCGACGACGAGCGGGCCCATGCGTTCCGCCAGTATGTCGAACCCGAGGTCGAGGTCCTGTTGCGGGTCGCGAGGACGCTGACCGGTCCAGCTGACACGGAGGATCTCGTCCAGGAAACCCTGGTACGGGCGTGGCGCAGTGTCGATCGTTTCGACGGGCGTCACCCGCGGGCGTGGTTATTGACCATCCTGAGGAACACGAACATGAACATGCACCGGCGCCGGCGGCCCGACACGGTCGAGGACTTCGCTGTCCACCCCGACGCCAGACCTGCCTTCGGGGTCGACCCACCGGGTACCGAGGACCAGGTGATGGCATCGATCCTGCCCGACGACCTGGAACGGGCAGTAAACGCGTTGCCCTCGAAGTTCCGGACGGTACTGCTCCTGATCGATGTCGATCAATTGACCTACAGCGAGGCCGGCGACGCCCTCGGCATTCCGGTGGGGACGGTGATGTCGAGACTCAGTCGCGCACGTGACCGTGTGCGTAAACACCTGCGACCAGGCTTCGCCACCAGCGTGAAGGAGGAACGGTGATCCAATCCGTGCGCACCATGCTGACGTGCCATTGGGCGGCGCGACGAATCCAGCGCTACCTGGATTCGGACCCGGCAGCGTTGCTCGATCAGAACGAGATCCACCGTTTGGAGGCACATCTGGCCGAATGCGAGAAGTGCAGCGCCGCGGCGGCCGAGTACCGCCAGATCAACACGGCCCTCTCGCGGTGGGCAGCTCGGCGGATGCCTCAGAAAGACAGCGTCGCTCACATGCGTCAAGTTGTCGACCGCCTCGTTCGCGGTGACATCCAGTGACCGAGGTGGAGACCGCCACCGCGGCACCGCAGAGAGGACCGTCCGTTCCCCGATCTGTCGATCTCGTCGTGATCGGAGGAGGATCCGCGGGGATCGTCGCTGCCAAGACAGCGGCGGGATTCGGCACGAAAGTTGTTTTGGTCGAACGTGATCGCACCGGAGGTGACTGCCTCTGGACCGGATGCGTCCCGTCGAAAGCATTGCTCGCGGCGGCATCCGTGGCCGCGGCGATGCGGCGTGGACAGGCATTCGGAATCGACGCCTCGAACGTCACCGTCGACTTCTCCCGGGTGATGAGTCATGTCCAAGGCGCGATCGAGACCATCGCACCCGTCGATTCGCCGGACACACTCCGTACCGCGAACGTGGACGTCGTCAGCGGCACAGCCCGCTTCACTGGTCCCCGATCCCTGGCTCTCGGGACACACACCATCACCTTCGGCCAGGCAGTGATCGCCACGGGGGCCGCCCCGGCGGTGCCGAAGCTGCCCGGACTCGACCAGGTCGACTACCTCACCAGCGAGACGGTTTGGGGGCTCACCGAACTTCCGCCACGGTTGACGGTGCTCGGCGGTGGAAGCGTCGGGTGCGAACTCGCCCAAGCCTTTGCCAGACTCGGATCGGCTGTCACGATCGTCGAAGCCGCGGAATCGCTCCTTCCGTCGGAAGACCGCGATGCCGCCGCACTAGTCACCCAGAGCCTGATCGACGATGGAGTCGACGTTCTGACGCGAACGACGGCAGAGTCCGTCACTGGTCAGGCACTGGTTCTCGCGGACGGTCGCCGCCTCGAATTCGACAGTCTGCTCATCGCTGTCGGGCGCAAGCCGCGGACGACGTCGATCGGGCTGGAGGTCGCCGGCGTTACTGTCGATCCGCGCGGCTTCGTTACCGTCGATGACCACCTTCGCACCACCAACCCGAGGATCTGGGCCGCAGGCGATCTCACCGGTCACCCCCAGTTCACCCATACGGCAGGAATGCACGGCAGCATCGCCGCCACCAACGCAATCCTGGGGCTTCGTCGTACCGTCGACCGGACCGGAACCCCGCGCGTGACCTTCACCGACCCCGAGATCGCGGTCGCCGGAATCGATACCGAGGCCGCGCGACGCATTCCCGGTCTGCGCGTGCACACCCTCGGCCACGAGCACGTCGACCGCGCTGTCGCCGAGCGCGAGACAACAGGATTCACCAGGCTCGTCGTCGACGGCAAGCATCGGATAGTGGGAGCGACCGTCGTCGGCCCCCGCGCGGGGGAGACGATCGGCGAAATGGTGCTGGCAGTCAAACAGGGTCTGCGCACGCGCGATCTAGCCGGAACCACTCACCCCTACCCGACCTACAACGACGCACCGTGGAACGCCTCCATCGCCGACGTGCGCTCGCAGCTGGCCCGTCCAATCGTGTCCGGAACCATCACTACTCTGGCTCGCGTGCGCCGGATGTGGCAGCGGCGCTTGACCAATTGATTTCTGAGATCCTCACCATTACCCAACCGACCGGCGCCACCACCCTCGCGGACGAGGCGGAGGCACCGGTCGGAACTACAGGGTGCGGGCGTCAGCTGCCAGCGCTGCCCGCCGAACCACCGCCGGCCAGCGACCCAGCGCCGGCCAATGAACCGGTGCCTCCACTGCCCGTCGAACCGCCGCCCACCAGCGAACCACCGCCCACCAGCGAGCCGAGGTTGATGCACAGCGAACCGATGCATTGGTCGATCGCGATAACCGACACGGTGTTGTCACCAAAGTTGGTGACGTAGGCGCGGGTTCCGTTCGGGGTGATCGCCACCACGTTCGGTCCCTGCCCGACTGCGATGGTTTCGACCACGGTGTTGGTGCCGGTGTCGATCACCGACACCGATTCGTCGGAAAACTCAACGACGTAGGCGCTGGATCCGTCCGGGGTGATCGCCACCCCCAGCGGGGTGTTCCCAACCTGGATGGTGTCGATGACGGTGTCTGCAGCCGCAGTCGCCACCCCACCCCCCGCCATACCGAGCACCGTCATCGCGGTGGCCGCCGTCCCGACGATTAGTCGTCGGGCGCGACCTCGTCCCGCACCATAAGAGCGAAAACTGCTGTGGTAATTCACATTCTCCTCCTCTTCGATGTACGGGACGAATATTCGCCGGGGTTACGCGGTGCGGGTGTCAGCTGCCAGCACTACCCGCCGAACCACCGCCGGCCACCGACCCGGCGCCCGTCCCCGCTCCGCTGCCCGTCGAACCGCCACCAGCAAACGAGCCGAAGCCGATGCACAGCGACCCGAGACACTGGTCGATCGCGATCACCGACACCGTGTCGTCGTCCCGGTTGGTGACGTAGGCACGGGTTCCGAACGGGGTGATCGCCACCCCCAGCGGGGCGTCCCCGACTGCGATGGTGTCGAACACGGTGTTGGTGAGGGTGTCGATCACCGACACCGAGTCACCGTCCCGGTTGGCGACGTAGGCACGGGTTCCACTCGGGGTGATCGCCACCCCGAACGGAAGGCTCCCGACTGGGACGGTGTCGACGACGGTGTTGGCGAGGGTGTCGATCACCGACACCGAATCGTCGAAGCCGTTGGCGACGTAGGCACGGGTTCCGAACGGGGTGATCGCCACCCCGAACGGGCGGTTCCCGACTGGGATGGTGTCGACCACCATGTTGGTCGCGGTGTCGATCACCGACACCGAATCGTCCCCGGCGTTGGTGGCGTAGGCGCGGGTCCCGAACGGGGTGATCGCTATCCCGGAGGGCTCATCCCCGACCGTGATCGTGTCGACCACCATGTTGGTCGCGGTGTCTATCACCGACACGGTGTCCTCCACAAGATTCGGGACGTAGGCGCGGGTCCCATCCGGGGTGATCGCGACCTCCCGGGGCGCGTCCCCGACCGTGACGGTGTCGACCACCATGTTGGTGCCGGTGTCGATCACCGACACCGTGTCGTCGAACTGGTTGGTGACGTAGGCGCTGGTGCCGCTCGGGGTGATCGCAACCCAGAACGGAAAGTCCCCAACCGCGACGGTCGTGATTTCTGTGTTGGTGACGGTATCGACCACCGACACCGTGTCGTCAAAGCTGTTGGCGACGTATGCGCGGTTTCCTTTCGCGGTAATCGCCAACCCTCCCGGGCCGTCCCCGACCGGGATGGTATCGATCACTGTGTCCGCGGCCGCGGTCGCCGCCCCTCCCCCGGCCGTGCCCAGCACCATCAGGGCTGTAGTCGCCATCCCGAAGAACAGGCGGCGAGCGCGGGGCTTGATCATGGAGTAGTTGCGAAGACTGCTGCGGTGATTCACATCTTTCTCCCGTCTTACTAGGAGTGGAAATCTCTCAGCAACAACGCTGTTCGAGGAATGATCGACCACCTCGGGAGCGTGATTCGGCGAAGGTCTGGCCCGATCCGCCGACGACAGCACGCAATACCCTCGTCGATGTGGACGGACGCCGCCAGAACGAAGGTTCCGAATCCTCGGCTCGTTTGGCGGCGCCGGCCGACGCTACGCGACGCGGGTGTCAGCTGCCGGCACTACCCGCCGAACCAGCGCCGACCAACGACCCGGTGCCGGCCAATGAACCGGTGCCTCCACTGCCCGTCGAACCGCCGCCAACCAGAGACCCGGCGCCCGCCAATGAGCCGAAGCATAGCGACCCGAGGCATCGGTCGATCGCGATCACCGACACGGAATCGTCACCAAAATTGGCGACGTAGGCACGGCTTCCATTCGGGGTGATCGCCACCCCGAACGGCCTGTTTTCGACCGTGACAGTCTCGACCACCGTATTGGTGCCGGTGTCGATCACCGACACCGTACTGTTCCCCTCGTTGGTGACGTAGGCGCGGGTTCCGTCCGGGGTGATCGCCACCCGGCGCGGGTCGGTCCCGACGATGATGGGCCCGCCCACGACCGTGTTGGTGCCGGTGTCGATCACCGACACCGTATTGGCACCGAAATTGGTGACGTAGGAGCGGGTTCCGTCCGGGGTGATCGCCACCCCTTGCGGGCCGTTTCCGACATTAACGGTGGCGACTACCATGTTGGTGCCGGTGTCGATCACCGACATCGTGCTGCCGACATTGTTGGCGACGTAGGCGCGGGTTCCGTCCGGGGTGATCGCTACCCCTTGCGGTTGGATTCCGACGGGGACGGTCGTGATCTCGGTGTTGGTGCCGGTGTCGATCACCGACACCGTATTGGCACCGAAATTGGTGACGTAGGCGCGGGTTCCGTCCGGGGTGATCGCCACCCCGACCGGATTGGCTCCGACCATGATGGTCGTGATCTCGGTGTTGGTGCCGGTGTCGATCACCGACACGGTGCTACCGAAGGTGTTGGCGACGTAGGCGCGGGTTCCGTTCGGGGTGATCGCCACCCCGAGCGGACCGGGCCCGACGGGGACGGTCATGATCTCGGTGTTGGTGCCGGTGTCGATCACCGACACCGTGCTGCCGAAGGTGTTGGCGACGTACGCGCGGGTTCCGTCCGGGGTGATCGCCACCCCCGTAGGGCTGGTCCCGACCGGAATGGTGTCGATGACGGTGTCCGCTGCCGCGGTAGCCGCCCCCCCGCCGAAATTGCCGAGCACCATCGCGAACGTGGCCATCATCCCGACAAGTAGGCGTCGGGTGCGAACTCGCTCCGTGCGACGAGAGCTAAAACTGCTGTGGTGATTCACATTTTTCTCCTACCTACGAGGAACAAAACGGATCAACCGTGCGTAACGAACCGGCTATCGAATGCGGACACCGGCAGCCCACCGGAGGCTAACCGCCGGATAGCGATCTTGATCCCTAACACGCCGAAACCGAATAGGCCACTAGATCTGGATCAAATCCGATCTAGTGGTCTGCGCGCGCAGAACGCGCTACAGCGCCGCTGGAGCGGTCATCGCAAGGCGGGGTGCACTCGTTCTCGCGGAGGTCGCCGCCTCGAGCTCGAAGTCTGCTCTCCGCTCTCGAACACATCTGAAGTCCTCACAAGGCACCGAACCGACCGGCGCCGCCCCTGATCGGGTGACGACGCCGGCCGGCGCTACACGATGACGCCGCCATCATCTCGATCGCCGCTGTGCTGTGCGCCGCCGGGTTCACCTCGAAATCGAGATCGACGACACCTACCGGTCGGCGGCCGAGTAGAGGCCGACAAGATCGCCCGCCAGCAGGACGTGGTCGACGTGCTTGATGCGAAGGCTGACCGCAAGTCTGGAGCAGCTGAGGCCGCATGGGCTGGCCTAATGGCCCGCGTCCGCCGCTTTCCGAGGGCGTCCAATAGTTGAGTATTGTTGTTGTGGTTCATGTTTGGACGTATTTACCATGTGAGCGTTGGAAGGTATCATGGCGGCATGTTTTCGGGACGGGTTGAGGGCAGTGTGACGGGCCGTGGTGCGGCGCATGCAAGCGCGCCCCCGCCTCTGTCTCCCCTCGGTTGGCTTCGACGAAGCTGGCGGTGAATACCGTGCCCCAATCTTAGTCGTGTACTAGGTGTTGTGTTGGAGGAGTGCTCCTTTCGGCCCTCTAACTGGTGAGCTGTGGTCTCCTATTTCGAGCGGAGCGCAGCGACGTCACCGGTCCAAGACAGAGTGGTAGGCCGTGATGCCGTGGGCGTAAGCACGCCCCCGCCTCTCGCCCCGGTTGGCGTCTAGGAAGTTGGCGGTGAATACCGTGCCCCAATCTTAGTCGTGTGCTAAGTGTTGTGTTGGGGGAGTGTATGTTTCGGCTCTCTTGCCGGTGAGCTGCGGTCTCGCATTTCGAGTGGAGCGCAGCGACACCGAGTGAGGCCAATGTGACAGGCCGCGGAGCCGCGCGCGCAAGCGCGCCCCCGCCTCTCACTCCCCTCGGTTGGCGTCGAGGAAGTTGGCGGTGAATACCATGCCATATTTCGGTTCTCTTGCTCTCTTTCAACCGTGTGCTCGGTGTTGTGAAGGAGTGCAGGTTTCGGTTCTGTTGCTGGCGAGCTGCGGTCTCACGCTTCGAGCGGGGCGCAGCCACACCGAGTGAGGGCGGCGTGACAGGCCGCGGTACGGCGCGTGCAAGCGCGCCCCCGGCCTCGCGCTCCCCCAGTTGATCCGAGAAGGAGGTGGACTGTGAATCACATATTCATTGATCGTGTGCTGGACGTTGCATTGCTATGCACGGTTGGTCCGTTTTTTTGTTCCGGATAGGAGAAAGGGCGAATCGCCGCAGCAGCTTTGACACACGACCTACGGTTCCCGTGTGTGCGCGACGCCTGTTGAGCGGCGCGGCGGCCACGTTCGCGATGTGAGGGCAGCGTGACAGGCGGTGGCACGGCGCGTGCAAGCGCGCCCCCCGCCTCACGCTCCCCCCGGTTGACTCGAGAAGGAGGTGGACTGTGAATCACATTATTTTCCTCAATGGTGTGCTGGACGTTGGAGTGGAGGAGTGGATCCAGGTCTCCGGACCTTACCTTTCCCCCTACAGCGACCGCGTTATCGTTCCCCAACGTTGACTCGACACGGAAGTGGACTATGAAGTCCACACATATCAACCGTGTTCTGGGTGTTCTGTTGGAGGAGTGGATCTTTGGACAGGACCAACACTGTAATCCCAATGTCGGTCTCCCCTGTCAGTGAGCTGCGGTCCCGCGCTTCGAGCGGAGCGCACCAACACCGATTGAGGGTAGCGTGACACGCCGCGGAGCGGCGCGCGCAGGCGCGCCCCCCGCCCCTCGCTCCCCTCGCAAAAGAAGGCGGACTATGAACTACATATTCGTCAATCGTGTGCTAGATGATCTGTTGGAGGAGTGGACGTTTGCACAAGCACCCCATTGTCCCAATGTCGGGCTCCCATGTGCTTGAGGGCAAGTGCGACAGGCCGCGGAGCGGCGCGCAAGCCCGTCCCCGTCTCGCGCTCCACCCGGTTGACTCGAGGAGGTTGAAGGTGGAGATCTTTGTTGGTCGTGTGCTAGGTGATGTGTTGCAGGAGTGGATGTTCAGTCGGGCCTCACACACGTGCGCTATCGATGACAATGGGCTCTCCTGTTGGTGAGCTGCGGTCTCGCGTTTCAAGCGGACCGCAGCGATCGAGGGCAACGCGGCAGGCGGTGACGCGACGCGCGTAAGCGCGCCCCCGCCTCTCGCTCCCCTCAGTTTGACTATTGGAAGGAGGTGGACGGTGATACCTCTTCATCGTGTGCTAGGCGTTGTGTTGGAGGAGTGCATGTTTGGGCTCCCCTGCCGATGAGCTGCGGTCTCGCGTTTCGAACAGACCGCCGCAACACCAATTGAGGCAGCACAACGCTTCCCCGGGAGCCACGCAACGGCTCCCGGGTGCGCAGCGGGTCCCGCCCCGGACTCGGAGCGTGGAGCGCCGTGGAAGGAACGTGGCCATTCGGAAGTTTGGGTCGCACGTCAGGGTCCAGGTTCGAATTGACGCCCGACGGCAAGGAGCTCCCGTATCCACCGGCCGTACTCTCCGGACCGCGACGGAAACGTCTCTTCGTGCACGACTGCCGCCTCATGCCCCGCGTAACTTCCGCCACCGCGAGCTCGACCACGTCGAACGCAGTCTCGGGATCGAACCCGATCCGCATTCCCTGCATGTCCGGCAGCGCCATGCGGGTGTCAACTGGAAGCGTTGCCCGACGAACCACCGCCGACCAACGAACCACCGCCAGCCAACGAACCGGTGCCTCCACTGCCCGTCGAACCGCCGCCCACCAGCGAGCCGAAGCCGATGCACAGCGACCCGAGGCATCGGTCGATCGCGATCACCGACACGGTGTCGTCCACTGTGTTGGTGACGTAGGCGCGAGTTCCGTTGGGGGTGATCGCCACCCCGGTCGGGCCGCCCCCAACCGTGACGGTCGTGGTCACCATGTTCGTGCCGGTGTCGATCACCGACACCAAATCACCAATGTCGTGGGCAACGTATGCGCGGGTTCCGTCCGGGGTGATCGCCACCCCCCGCGGGTTTTCGCCGACCGTGACGGTCGTGGCCACCGTGTTGGTGCCGGTGTCGATCACTGACACCGTATTGTCGAATAAGTTGGTGACGTAGGCGCGGGTTCCGTTGGGGGTGATCGCCACCTCGGTCGGGCCGCCCCCAACCGTGACGGTTGTGGTCACCATGTTCGTGCCGGTATCGATCACCGACACCGACCCGTCCAAGAAGTTGGTGACGTAGGCGCGGGTTCCATCCGGGGTGATCGCGACCCCCCGCGGGAAGTCCCCGACCGTCACGGTCGTGGTCACCATGTTGGTGCCGGTATCGATCACCGACACCGAATCATCAACACCGTTGGCGACGTAGGCGCGGGTTCCATCCGGGGTGATCGCCACCCCCCGCGGGTCTTCCCCGACCGTGATAGTCGTGACCACCATATTGGTGCCGGTGTCGATCACCGACACCGAACCATCAAAGAAGTTGGCGACGTACCCACGGGTTCCGTCCGGGGTGATCGCCACCCCGAACGGACCGTCCCCGACCGGGATGGTTTCGATGGCGGCGTTGGCAGCGTTGTCGATCACCGACACCGTGTCTTCACCAAAGTTGCTGACGTAGGTGCGGGCTCCGTCCGGGGTGATCGCCACCCCCAACGGGAATTCCCCGACGCCGATGGTGTCGATGACGGTGTCCGCGGCCGCGGTCGGCAACCCGACCCCGGCAATGCCGAGCACCATCGCGAACGTGGCCGCCACGCGGCTCGAGCCAAGGCGTCGCGCACGCGCGGGAACCGTGGGTGGTGTGTCAAAGCTGCTGTGGCGATTCACATTTTCTCCTACCCTACGAGGAACAAAACGGATCAACCGTGCGTAGCGGAACCGGCGGCCAGAACGCGGACACCGACAGCCCACCGGAGGCTAGCCGCCGGATAGCCATCCCGATCCCCAACACGCCGAAGACCGACAAAGCCACTGGATCTGAGCCAGATCCCATCTGAAGGTTCGACAGCCTGCTCTCTGCTCTCGAATGCCTCTGAAATCCTCACGGCGCGAATCGACCGGCGTCGCTCCCCGATCGGGTGACGGCGCCGGTCGGCGCTACACGGTGCTGGTGTCAGCTGGCAGCACTGCCCGCCGACCCACCGCCGGCCAACGATCCACCGCCGGCTACCGACCCAGCGCCCGTTCCCGCTCCGCTGCCCGTCGAACCGCCGCCCACCAGCGAGCCGAAGCCGATGCACAGGGACCCGAGGCATTGGTCGATCGCGATGACCGACACGGTGTCGTCGAAGTTGTTGGTGACGTAGGCGCGTGTGCCGTTCGGCGTGATCGCTACCCTCTCCGGGCCGCCCCCGACGGGGATGGTCTCTATGACGGTTCTGCGGAGGGTGTCGATGACCGACACCGTGTTGTCATCGTTGTTGGTGACGTAGGCGCGCTTCCCGTTCGGGGTGACCGCCACCCCGGTCGGGGCGCCCCCCACCGGGATGGTGTCGACCTGAGTGTTGGTACCGGTGTCGATCACCGACACCGAAGCGTCAAAGAGGTTGGTGACGTAGGCGCGTTTCCCGTTCGGGGCGATCGCCACCACGCGCGGGCCGGCGCCGACCGTGACCTCATCGACCACCATGTTGGTGCCGGTGTCGATCACCGACACCGAAGCGTCCGTAGAGTTGGCGACGTACGCGAAGTTACCGTTGGGGGTGATCGCTACTCCGAGCGGGAAGGCGCCGACTGTGATGGTACTGACCACCATGTTGGTGCCGGTGTCGATCACCGACACCGAATCGTCCGCAAAGTTCGTGACGTACGCGAAGTTACCGTTGGGCGTGATCGCCACCTCGCGCGGGTTGTCGCCGACCGGGATGGGCAGGCCCACGACTGTGTTGGTGCCGGTGTCGATCACCGACACCGAATCATCACCAACGTTGGTGACGTAGACGCGAGTTCCGTCCGGGGTGACCGCGACCCCGGCCGGGCCGTCGCCGACCGCGACAGTCGTGATCTCGGTGTTGGTGGCGATATCGATCACAGACACCGAATCGTCGAGTTGGTTGCCGACATAGGCTGAAGAACCGTCCGGGGTAATCGCCACCCTGGACGGGCCGCCCCCGACCGGGATGGTGTCGATGACGGTGTCCGCTGCCGCGGTCGTCGCCCCGACTCCGGCGATGCCGAGCACCATCGCGAACGTGGCCAACACTCCGAGCAAACGTGGAGCACGCGCCTGGACCGTGGTGTGGGCGTGAGAACTACTGTGGTGATTCACATTTTTCTCCTGCCGTACGAGGACCAAAACGGATCAACCATGCTGCGGGAGGCCGACGGTCGGATGCGAGTACCGGCAGCCCATCGGAGGCTAACCATCGGACGACTATCTCGATCCCCAACACGCCGCAGGCCGCGAACCCGAAGGGCGGCTGATCCGGGTCGGCCGACGCCGCCCCCACGATCGGGTGACGGCGCCGACCGGCGCTACACGGTGCGAGTGTCAGCTGCCCGCGCTGCCCGCCGAACCGCCGCCGGCCAACGAACCACCGCCGACCAATGAACCAGTGCCTCCACTGCCCGTCGAACCACCGCCCACCAGCGAGCCGAAGCCGATGCACAGCGACCCGAGGCATTGGTCGATCGCGATCACCGACACGCTGTCGTCATTGCGGTTGGCGACGTAGGCACGGGTTCCGAACGGTGTTATCGCCACCCCCTCCGGGCTGTCCCCCACCGTGATCGTGTCCACCACCATGTTGGTGGCGGTGTCGATCACCGACACCGTGTCGTCCAAGCTGTTAGTGACGTAGGCGCGGGATCCGAACGGGGTGATGGCCACCCCGTGCGGGCCGTCCCCAACCGAGATGGGCAGGCCCACGGCCACGTTGGTTCCGGTGTCGATCACAGACACCGAGTCACCGAGTCGGTTGGTCACGTAGGCGCGGGTTCCGTCGGGGGTGATGGCCACCCCTTGCGGACCGTTTCCGACCGCAACGGTGGCGACCACCATGTTGGTGCTGGTGTTGATCACCGACACCGTGTTGTCATCGACGTTGGTGACGTAGACGAAGGACCCGTTCGGGGTGATCGCCACCCCGAACGCGTCGTCCCCAACCGGGATGGGCAGGCCCACGACCATGTTGGTGGCGGTGTCGATCACCGAGACCGAGGTGGAGTTGGTGACGTAGGCGCGGGTTCCGTCGGGGGTGATCGCCACCCCCCTTGGGCTGTTTCCGACCGCAACGGTGGCGACCACCATGTTGGTGCCCGTGTTGATCACCGACACTGAGTCGTCAAAACGATTGGCGACGTAGGCGAACTTCCCATTCGGGGTGATCGCCACCCCGACTGGGGAATCTCCAACCGGGATGGGCGCGCCCACGACCGTGTTGGTGGCGGTGTTGATCACCGACACCGAGTCGTCCAAGTTGTTAGTGACGTAGGCGCGGATACCGAGGGGCGTGATTGCAACCCCCTGTGGGCTGTCGCCAACCTGGATGGTGTCGATGACGGTGTCCGCTGCCGCGGTCGTCGCCCCGACTCCGGCGATGCCGAGCACCATCGCGAACGTGGCCAACACTGCGAGCAACAGACGTAGAGTGCGCGCCTGGACCGGGGTGTGGGCGTGAGAACTACTGCGGTGATTCACATTTTTCTCCTGCCGTACGAGGACCAAAACGGATCGACCGTGCTGCGAGAGAGCCGGCGGTGAGATGCGAATGCCAGCAGCCCACCGGAGGCTAACCATCGGAAAGCCATCTCGATCCCCAACACGCCGGGAAACGCGAACCCGGAAGACCTCTGGATCGGGTCGAATCCGAGCCGAAGGTCCGCACACGCGGAACGCGCTACAGCGCTTGACTCAACTGCCCGTCGAACCGCCGCCCACCACCGACCCAGCACCCCCCAGCGAGCCGAAGCCGTTGCACAGCGACCCGAGGCATCGGTCGATCGCGATCACCGACACTGTGTCGTCGCTAAGGTTGGCAACGTAGGCGAAAGCCCCGTTCGGTGTGATCGCCAGCTTGTACGGGTCGTTCCCGACTGTGATTGTCTCGACCACCGTGCTGGTGTACGTGTCGATCACCGAAACCGTGCCGTCGTTTTGGTTGGTGACGTAGGCGAAAGCCCCGTCCGGTGTGATCTCCACCCCGAACGGTGCATCTCCAACGGTGGTGGTAATGATTTCGGTGTTGGTGCCGGTGTCGATCACCGACACCTTGTCGTCCACGACACTGGTGACGTAGACGCGGGACCCATTCGGGGTGACCGCCACCCCGACCGGGACCTCCCCAACCGGGATGGGTGCGCCCACGACCATGTTGGTGCCCGTGTCGATCACCGACACCGTGTCGTCATCGGAGTTGCTGACGTAGGCGCGGGACCCGTCGGGGGTGATCGCCAACCCTTCCGGGTTGTTCCCGACCGTGACGGTCGCGATCTCGATGTTGGTGCCGGTGTCGATCACTGACACCAAATCACTGAAGAGGTTGGCGACGTAGGCACGGGACCCGTCGGGAGTGATCTCCACCGCGACCGGGCCGTTCCCGACCGGGATGGGCGCGCCCACAACCGTGTTGGTGCCGGTGTCGATCACTGACACCGTGTCGTCGGCGATGTTGGTGACGTAGGCGCGGGTCCCTTCGGGGGTGATCGCCACCGCGATCGGTTGATTTCCGACGGTGACGGTAGTGGTTTCGGTGTTCGTGCCGGTGTCGATCACTGACACCGTGCCGTCTATCTGGTTGGGGACGTAGGCGCGGCTTCCGTCCGGGGTGATGGCCACGACGCGCGGGCTGTTCCCGACCGGGATGGTGTCGACGACGGTGGCCGCGGCCGCCGTCCCCGCCCCGGCGATACCGAGCATCATCGCGAACGTGGCCAACACTCCGAGCAACAGACGTGGGGTACGCACCTGGACCGCGGAGGGGGCGTGAGAACTACTGTGGTGATTCACATTCTTCTCCTGCCGTACGAGGACCAAAACAGGTCAACCATGCTGCGGGAGAGCTGCCGGTCGGATGCGGACACCGGCAGCCCATCGGAGGCTAACCGTCAGATAGCTATATCGACCCCAACACGCCGAGAAACCAACTCACCGCGACCCAGACCACCGCGATTTGCCCTGCCGTCAAACGTATCTGGAATCCTGACCACCACCGAACCGACCGGCGCCGCCATCCTCACAGTCGAGGTCGCGGTGCCGGTCGGCCCTACACCATGCGGATGTCAGCTGCCGGCGCTACCAGCCGAACCGGCGCCCGCCAACGAACCACCACCGGCCACCGAGCCGGTGCCTCCGCTGCCCGTCGAACCACCGCCGACCAACGATCCGGCGCCCGCAAGGGAGCCGAAGCACAACGATCCGAGGCACTTCTTGATGGCGATCACCGACACCGTGTCGTCATCACGGTTGGTGACGTAGGCGCGGGTTCCATCCGGTGTGATCGCCACCCCGAAGGGCTCGTTCCCGACCGAGACGGTCTCGACCACCGCGTTGGCACCGGTGTCGATCACCGACACCGTGGTGCTCCCGAGGTTGGTGACGTAGGCGCGTTTCCCATCGGGGGTGATCGCCAACCCCTGCGGGTTGCTTCCGACCGGGATGGGTACGCCCACGACCGTGTTGGTGCCGGTGTCGATCACCGACACCGTGTTGTCGCCGAAATTGGTGACGTAGGCGCGGGTGCCGTCGGGAGTGATCGCCACCCCGTTCGGGAAGCCTCCGACCGGGAGGGGGGCGCCCACGACCGTGTCGGTGTCGGTGTCGATCACCGACACCGTGCCGCTGAAGTTGTTGGTGACGTAGGCGAGGGCCCCGTCCGGGGTGATCGCCACCCCGACCGGGCCGTTGCCGACCGGGATGGGTACGCCCAGGATCATGTTGGTGCCGGTGTCGATCACCGACACCGTGTTGTCACCGAAGTTGGCGACGTAGGCGAGGGCCCCGTCCGGGGTGATGGCCACCCCGGCCGGGAAGTTTCCGACTGTGACGGTCGTGATCGGGATGTTGGTGCCGGTGTCGATCACCGACACTGAGTTGCTGAAGTTGTTGGTGACGTAGGCGCGGGTCCCGTTCGGGGTGATTGCCACCCCGAACGGGCTGGGCCCGACGGGGATGGGGGCGCCCACGACCATGTTCGTGCCGGTGTCGACCACCGACACGGAATTGGCTTGG
Organism: Rhodococcus xishaensis; assembly: GCF_004011825.1. Classification (GTDB taxonomy): domain Bacteria; phylum Actinomycetota; class Actinomycetes; order Mycobacteriales; family Mycobacteriaceae; genus Prescottella; species Prescottella xishaensis. Next base: position 136,442 of record NZ_RKLO01000004.1, read on the forward strand.
GCGTTGGCGACGTAGGCGAAGGTTCCGTCCGGGGTGATCGCCACCCCCTGTGGAGCGTTCCCGACGGGGATAGTGTCGATGACGGTGTCCGCCGCCGCGGTCGCCGCCCCTGCCCCAGCGATGCCGAGCATCATCGCGAACGTGGCCAACGCTCCGAGCAAGAGACGTGGGGCACGCGCCTGGACCGTGGACTGGGCGCGAGAACTACTGCGGTGATTCACATTTTTCTCCTGCCGTACGAGGACCAAAACGGATCAACCATGCTGCGGGAGAACTGGCGGTCGGATGCGAATGCCGACAGCCCATCGGAGGCTAACCGTCTAATAGCGCTCGCGATCCCCAACACGCCGAGAAAACAAGACCGCTGGATCTGGGTCGAATCCGGGCTGAAAGTCTGTACCCGCGGCAGGCGCTACAGTCCGGTCGGGGCGGTCAGCGTAGGGCCCGGTACCCGGCGATGATCCGCTGGACCGAGCTCACCGCGACCACTACGGCCCAGACCACCGCGATCTGCCAGGCGAACGCCGAGAACACCAACCACAGTGCGTGCACCACAACGGTTTCCGCCCCCTCGGCCAGGCCGCCGAGGAACGACAGCGACCGACCGTCGTCCAGGGTCCGGCCGCTGCGTTCGGCAATCGAGGAGAAGGCGAGAAAAACGGTGCCGTTGATGTAGTAGGCGAGGAGGACGAGAAGGAAGGGCCACCAGGGCGCACCGTATGCGGAGGTGGCCCCGACAGCAACGCCGACCACCGTGCTTCCGTAGACAATGAAGTCCGCAGTGATGTCGAAGAATCCTCCCGCTCCCGCATCGCCGGCCGTGGGTGTGCGGGCGCGGCGGCGGCGCGCGAGGGGGCCGTCGAGCCCGTCGGCGAGACGGGAGAGCAGCCACAGGACCAGCGCCACCCACCACCATTGGAGCCCGGCGCTGACGGCGCTTCCGAGCCCGAGCACCAGACCCACGCCGGTGATCCGATCCGGGGTGATCGCGGGAATGTCGATCAACGCGGCGCAGCGGGCAAGTGGCTGGTCGAGTTTCCTACGCAGATACTGGTCGATCATCCTGGCCCCCCGCCATCGTGCTCTAGGCGCCCGCGCCGCTCACGTTGTTGGCGACTCGGGTGAATCCCATCCGCCGCGCGAGGTAACCGGTGCCGACGCTCAGGAGGATGATCGCGAGTACTGCAAGAGCGAAGGGCCACGACAGCGGTGACGTGCCGTACGCCCCGAGCGCCGTGTATCCGATGGTGGCCGGAACGATCCCTATCGCGGTGCCGATGACGTAGTCGCGTTGCTTCACGGCGCTCAGCCCCGCGGCGTAGTTGACCAGGCCGAAGGGGAACAGGGGAACGAGTCGCACGATCAGCACCGAGGTCAATCCGCGGCGCTCGAGTAATGAGTCGATCGCGCGGACCTTGGACCATTCGATCCGCGCGACCCCGCCGCGGCCGAGCGACCGCGACACCCAGTAGGCCATCCAGGCACCGAGGGTCGCGGCGACGATCACGACGAGGACCCCTGCCACGAGGCCGAACAGCAGACCGCTGGCCACGGTCAGCGCGCTCGCTGGGAAGGGAGTGAGAGTCGTGACGGCGTAGAGGAGGACGAACAGAACCATCCCCCACGCACCTGCCGCGGCCACCTGGTCGCGCAGCGACTCCGGATGCGGCACGTCGATACTGAGGGCCACGAGGGCACCGCCGAGGATGATGACGGCGAGGATTCCCAGTTTGAGCCGGTAGTCCCAGCCCGCTCGTCCGCCCGCCGGGACCTTCTCTTCGATGTCCACCGCATACCCTCGTTCTTGTCTTCTGTTCTAACCTTCGCTGTGAAGCACCCTGAGACACCACGATGCCCTGGATCCGTTTCAACGGGAAGGCATCGGCGGTGTCGTTGTGTTCCCGAACCGAAGAATTCGTCCGATCCATCCTTAGCGGTGGACCGCCCGGAGGGTGTCTGTGAAGCATTTCGTTCGACCAAGAGGCCTATCGATCTCACGACCGCGACCCGCAGGATCACGCGTTGCTGTGCGCGCGTTGGTCACAGCAGGGCTCAGTGTCGGGTTGCTGCTCGCCGGGTGCGCCGCGCCTGGCCCCGAAGCCCCGGTCGCGGAGAACCTGCCGTGGAGTGAGATCGAGGAGCAGGCCCAGGGGCAGACGGTCTCGGTGTGGATGTACGGCGGCGACGAACAGGGCAACAGCTACGTCGACGAGTATCTCATCCCGGCGGCGCGGGCTGCAGGGGTGACGCTACGTCGGGTGCCCGTCGCGTCCACGTCCGATGCCGTCAACCGGATTCTGTCGGAAAGGCAGGCCGGTCTCACGGACGGCGATGTAGACCTGGTCTGGGTCAACGGCGACAACTTCAGTACGGGCAAGCAGGCCGGTGCCTGGCTGTGTGGGTGGACCTCGACCCTTCCGAACATGAAATTCACGGATCCGGATGATCCCCTGCTCAACGACGATTTCGGGACCCCGGTCGAGGGCTGCGAGGCGCCGTGGCACAAGGCGCAGTTCACCCTCGTCTACAACGCCGCGGCGGTCCCCGACCCGCCGACGACCCTTGCCGGTGTCCTCGACTGGGCGCAGGCGAACCCGGGCAGATTCACCTATCCGGCGCCGCCGGACTTCACCGGATCGGTGTTCGTCCGCGAGGTGCTGGCCAGTGTGTCGGGCGGCGCGGAGAACGTGCCGGCCCAGTTCAGCGAGGCGGACTACGACCGTCTGACGCCGGCCCTGTTCGACCGGCTGCGCGAGATCGCCCCGTCCCTGTGGCGCGGGGGGACCACATATCCGCAGACCTCGTCCGAGCTCGACGCCCTGTACGCGGGCGGTCAGGTGGACATGACGATGACCTACGGACCGGCGACACTGACTGATCTGGTGGCGCAGGGAACATACCCACCGCAGACGAAGGTGCTGCAGCTCGACGAGGGCACCGTGGGCAACGCCAGCTTCCTGGCCATCCCCTCGACGTCTGGGCAGTCGGCCGCCGCCCGCGTGGTGGCCAACCTCGCGCTCTCACCCGAACAGCAACTCGCGTCGGCCCGCCCCGATGTCTGGGGGCAGTTCACGGTTCTCGACCTGGAGAGATTGTCACCGGCGGACCGTGAGGCGTTCGCTGCGCTACCGTCGTCGCCTGTGGTCCCGACCTACGATGTTCTCTCCCGCAACGCGCACCCCGAATTGTCGGCGCAGTGGGTCGCCCCGCTCGACGATGGTTGGCGGCGAAACGTCCTCGCGGGTCGATGAAGGCCGGCCGATGATGAACCTATGCCGGTGAAGGCGGACGGCGCCCAGGCCCGCGTGCCAGGTCGAAGCAGTTGGCGCTACACCGTGTGGGTGCTGCCCGCCGTGATTCCGGTGCTCGCGGTCGTCGGTGCGGGTCTGGGCACCGCACTGTTGCAGAGTCTCGGCCTGATGCCGCTGGTCGGCAATCCGGAGTTGACCCTCGAGGCGTACACCGCCAACTCCGAGGATCTGCTCACCTCTGCCCTGCTCACGCTCGCTATCGCGGTCGTCTCGACCGCTCTCGCCGCCGCGATCGGATTGTGCGCGGCATTGTCGGTCCTGTCCGGCCGGCGAACGGCGATGTTCGCCGCCAGCCTCACCATTCCGGTGCCGCACCTGATCGGTGCCGCCACCATTGGGCTGCTGCTGGCCGATTCCGGACTGCTCCCCCGACTGCTGGGGCTCGACGGGGGCGAATGGCCGGCCCTCGTCGGAGGTCGATGGTGGATCGCCGTCATCGCGGAGTACGCATGGAAGGAATCGGCATTCATCGCATTGGTGGTTGCCGGGACGCTCGCCACCCGGGTGGCCCGGTACGACGAGACCGCCGCGACGCTGGGGGCGGGACGGCGCGCGCGGTTGCGGCTGGTCACTTTGCCGCTGGTCCTGCCCGCCCTGATCGCGGCGTCGGCGATCGCGTTCGCCTACACGGTCGGCTCCTACGAGGTGGCGAAGATTCTGGGCCGCGCGTATCCCGAACCACTGCCGGTGATGGCGGTTCGCTTGTTCACCTCGATCGACCTCGCCACGCGACCCGAGGCGGCCGCGGTCGCGATCGTCACCACAGGTTTGGCGCTGGCAACCGCGGCGGTGGCCCTGAGGGCGTTGCGCCGTTCGGCGGTGTGGCAGTGATACGCCTGGGTAGACGGGCGGCCGCGGCGTCGGTCCGCGCACTCTTGGTGCTCTGGTTCGTAGTGCCGCTCGTCCCGCTCGTGCTGTGGGTCTTCGCGAACCGGTGGACCTTTCCCGACGTCCTCCCGCAGGAGTGGGGATTGGACGGTATGCGTAGCGCCGCCGACGCAGGTGCGGCACGCGCGTTCGCGACGTCGACAGCCCTGGCACTGTCGGTGTCTGCCATTGCGACTCCACTCGGCGCGCTCGCTGCGCGGGCACTGTTCTCCGGTCGGGTGCACCTACCCGGAGTCGTCGCCGCGATACTGTTCGCGCCGGTGTGTTTGCCGCCCTTTGCCGTCGCTCTAGGTCTGGATGTGTTGGTCCTTCGATCCGGCGTTGCCAGCAGTGTCGCGGTGGTTGCGATCCTCACCGTCGCCGCCCTGCCGTATACGACATACGTGATGCGGGTGGCGTTTGGCGCCTACGACCGCGGGTACGAGGAGGAGGCGCGCACCCTCGGTGCGTCCCGGGCAACAGTGCTGCGGCGTGTCCAGATACCGTTGCTCGCGCCTGCACTCTCTGGTGCCGCCTTCCTGGCGTTCCTGGTCGGATGGAGTGATTACATCGTGACCTTGCTGATCGGGGGCGGACGGTTGATCACCGTCCCGATCCTCGTGGCCTCGTTCGCCTCGGGAACCGGCAACGACTCCGTGGTGGCCGCCCTGTCGATGCTTGCGCTGATCCCACCCCTGGTTCTGCTGATAACCCTGTCCCGCACCGTACGGGGGTCGGCCTCGTGAGCGCGACGCTGTCATTGACTCGCCTTGCGCGTCATCACCCAGGTGAGCAGCATCCTGCGCTCGCCGGAATCGACCTCGAGGTGCCGGCGGGTGCGTGCACCGCGATTCTCGGTCCGTCGGGGTCGGGGAAGAGCACCGCGCTGCGCCTGATCGCCGGACTCGATGCCCCGACAGGCGGATCGGTGGCCCTCGATGGCGTCGACGTCACCGCGCTGCCGCCGGAACGACGGGGCGTCGGGATGGTATTCCAACGACCACTGCTCTTCCCTCACCTGTCTGTCATCGACAACGTGGGGTTTGCGGCCCGCGCGTCCGGGCAGTCACGTTCGGCTTCGCGTTCGAGTGCCCGTCGATACCTCGAACTGGTACACCTGGAGGACTTGGCCGATCGCCCCGTCGGCGCGATCTCCGGTGGGCAGGCTCAACGTGTGGCGCTTGCACGCTCCCTGGCCAACGCCCCGCGCGTGCTGTTGCTCGACGAGCCGTTCAGTGCGCTCGATTCCGTGCTGCGCGAGGACATGTACGAACTGGTCCGGGAGATCCGGAAAGAGCTGTCGCCGACCATCGTTCTCGTCACCCACGATCGGCACGAGGCTGCCGTGTTGGCAGACTCCGTGGCCGTGTTGATCGACGGCGTTCTCGAACATCACTCGGAGGTGAGCTCCGCCTACACCCAACCGTCGACGAGGGCGGTCAACCGGTTGATGGGCGGCATCAACGAGATTCACGGGCACCTCGAGAGAGGTGTTCATCATTCCGACCTCGGGGCGCTGCACCTTCCTCCGGATGGCCCGGTGCCCGACGACGGACCCGCGGTTCTGCTGATCCGACACGAGATGATCCGGATAGTCGACGGCTCGCCGGACCTTCCGCGCGGAGTGATCTGCGGTGCCCGCCCGGCGGGGTTGCGCTCGATCGCCGACGTGCGGATCGGGTCGGTGATGGTGCACGTCGAACTACCCACCGGAACCACAGCCCCCGTCGGCACCGAGGTCGGCCTCGAGATACCCGCCGCGGCGTGCACCGCCGTCACTCGCTGACGGAGGCCGCCGCGACACCGCGCCGACCGAAATCCGCCGGCGCGACATCGACCAGGCCATCTTGCGATTCGCGGGGGACGAGCGCGGGTCCTCAGCTTCCGAACGCGGCCGTGATCGCACCCATGTCGAAGTAGTCGCGCCACGCCACGATCTTGCCGTCGACGACCTCGAACACCCCCATGACCGGCAGTGGGGTCTCCTTCCCGAGCCCGCGGAGCACGTCGGTGCGTTCATTCATCACGATGCCGCCCTGCTCGACCTGCTTGTGGATCTGGAAGTCGATTCCCTCGAACGTGGCCAGGAAGCCCTCGAGGAACTCCCGAATCGCTTCGCGACCCTTCACCGGTTCCATCGGGATGTTGTGGTACACGGCATCTTCGGTGAAGTAGCTTGCGATCACGGCGGGATCCGGCTTGGCCCACAGCGCACAGAACTCCGTGACCAGGTCCGCAGCAGCACTCATGTGTTCGCTCCTTGTCTCATCTCCAGTTCCCGAGCGGTTCGGGTGAGGTGTTTTATGTAGTGTGTCCGTTCCGCGCGCGTTACGGCGGATTTCAAGGGCCCGATTTGCAACTCCCACACCGCCCGGCCGTCGGTGTCGAACACCGGCGCCACGAGGTAGCTGACCGGAAGAGACGCGTCTTTGCCGAGATCGGCGGCGGCGTAGGGACGCCCACTGATCCCACCGAGCAGTGCGAGCACCCGCGCACGCAGGTTGTGCCGGGTGGGATCCTCCGCGAGGTGCTCGACCACCTCAGCGAGGACGTCGAGCATGCCGGGGTCGGCCGCTCCGATGCCCCACACACCGACGCCTTTGGATCTGATGCACCCGAGCGCTGCAGACAACCCGGCGCGCTCTTCGGGCGGTGCACTCTCGAGCCACGCCCGTTGCCGCGATTGGTCGGCGAACGCGATCACCGCGGCACCCGCGGGTGCGCGCAGCGGCAGCGCGGTGCCGGCCGTGATGCCTGCCGGCAGTCGGCCCCGGCCCGCGTCCACCGCGAGGAACGTGAGGTCGGTGGCGCCGACGGTCCCCAATGCCGCACCGCAGTCGACCTCCTCGGCTAGGGCGGCGAGTGCCTCGTCCAAGCCGGTCGGGATGCCTAGTGCTTCGCGTGCGGCATCCCCCATGCCGACGAGGGCTGGACCGAGACGGTACGTCAGATCGGGCTCACGACGCACCCAACGGCGGGCGTCGAGTGCAGCGAGGATGGATGCGACGGTCGACCGGCTCAGCTCCAGGGAGTCCGCAACGTGCGCGATGCTGCACGAGGTCTCGCTCCGGGCCAGCATCTCGATCACCGACACCACGCGATCGGTCGGCGGTGACGCCGCAGCGCCCTTGTCACGGTTCACGTCTCCTCCTACACTCGCCACAGTAACCGATATTCGACTCATGTGACACGAATATTCGTATCACAGATTGAGAGGCTTCACCCCGATGACCGCACCGACACTGCTCGACACCGTCGACATCGAGGGCGTCGACTTTGCGTTCCAGGACGCTCCCGAAATCCACGCGATCCTCGAACGTCTTCGCGCCGAAAAGCCTTACGCAGTAGTTCCGTTCGCCGGGGTGAAGGCCGTCCTCCTGCTCACGAATGACCTGGTATCGGCAGCGTTCAAGGACGAGGACACCTTCCCCGCGTCCGCCATCTACTCGATGACGACCGGCCCCGTGCTCGGAAAGACGTTGCAGTGCATGGCTGGTCGCGAACATCGGATCAACCGTGCGATCGTCTCGCCACCGTTCCGGCGCAGCAGAATCGCGGCGTACATCGAACCGATCCTCAAACCCCTCGCACACGAACTGATCGACCGGTTCGTCGACCGCGGCAGCGTCGACCTCGTCGCCGAGTTCACTACCCGCTACCCGGTCCTGATCATCAGTCGACTGCTCGGACTGCCGGTCGAGGACGAGGCAACGGTGCATCGGTGGGCGCACGACCTGTTCTACTTCCCGCTCGATCCCGAGGCGGCGAAGCGCGCCTCCCAGGAGTTCACCGACTTCGTCACCCCGATTCTCGCGGAGCGACGGGCGAACCCGGGCGACGACCTCATCTCCATGCTCGTCACCGAATCGTCCGAGGGCGAGACGCTCGACGATGAACAGATCCTGTCCTTCCTGCGTCTGCTGTTCCCGGCAGGCGCCGACACGACGATGCTCGCACTCGGAAACACCCTGTCCGCGTTGCTGACCCATCCCGATCAGATGGAGTTGCTGCGCTCGGATCCGGCCGAACACGTGCAGTGGGCCATCTGGGAGGGCCTGCGCTGGGAGCCGCCGGTCGGTCTGCTCCCGCGCGCCTGCCCCGAGGCCACCACCTGGAACGGGATCGAGATCCCCGCACTGACCCCGATGATCTTCTCGATCAACGCGGCCCTGCGTGACCCCGCCGTCTACGAGGACCCCCACCGCTTCGACATAACCCGTCGCGCGACGTCGATGCTCGCGTTCGGGCAGGGTCCTCACAGCTGCGCCGGCAGCTGGCTCGCGTTGGCCGAGCTGAACACGGCCCTCACGATCCTGCTCGACCGGTTGCCCGGTCTACGCCTACAGGACGGTGCCGCCGAGCAGGCACGCGTCACCAGCCAGGTCGGCGTCGCCCTGCGCGGCCCCAATTCACTTCTCGTGGAGTGGGATCGCGACTAGCTCGCCCGCCAAGACCCTCGGGGGCGGCCGTGACACCGGTCGCGGCCGTCCCCGAGATCCAGTCCAAAACGCCAGATCGGTCCCCTTGGTGGCATGTCGTAGCCGATACTCGATGAACCACCATGGAAGGGGAGCCATGAGTTTCGACCACACGACCAACAACCGGCACTATTCCGAGATGGCCAGGCCGGGAGAATCCCGCACCGACCCCGCCCAGATCGCCAATCGTCTGCAGCGCTGGCTCCGAAACAAACTGCCTGCCGACGCGGAGCCCGCGGTCACCGATGTGCAGGTCCCGGACGCGAACGGCATGTCGAGCGAGACCATCCTGTTCGACGCGTTGTGGCGCGAGAACGGCGAGATTCGTCACCACGGCCTGGTCGCGCGCATCGCTCCCGCCCCGTCTGCGGTACCAGTCTTCCCTTCCTACGACATGGACCAGCAATACCAGGTCATCAAGACCGTCGGCATCCTCTCGTCGGTCCCGGTGCCGCGTGTCTACTGGTCCGAGACCTCGGCGGAGGCGCTCGGTGGCGAGTTCTTCGTGATGGAGCGAGTCGACGGACAGATCCCACCGGACGTGATGCCGTACACCTTCGGCTCATGGCTGTCCGAGGCCTCCCCCGGGGACCGACGCCGACTGCAGGACTCGTCGGTTCGCGTGCTCGCCGAACTGCACTCGATACCCGAACCCGCACAGCTGTTTCCGGCGCTCTCACCCGAACCAGGATCCGACGACGTCACCGCGGACGTGGCACTGTGCGCGCACGTGAACGGCCTGCACCGCTACTACGATTGGGTCGTCGAGACCGGCCCGCGCTCGCCGTTGATCGACCGCGGGCTCGAGTGGCTCGACGAGCACTGGCCCACCGTCACCGGACCAGCCGTGTTGTGCTGGGGCGACGCGCGCGTCGGCAACATCATTTACCGCGACTTCGAACCGGTAGCGGTCCTCGACTGGGAGATGGCCACTCTCGGTCCCCGCGAGCTGGATCTGGGCTGGATGGTCTTCCTCCACCGCTTCTTCGAGGATCTCGCCGGCGTCGCGGGACTGCCTGGGGTGCCCGACTTCCTGCGACGCGGCGACGTCGCCGAGACGTACCGCAACCTCAGCGGTTACTCCCCAACCGACCTCGACTTCTTCACCCTGTACGCCGCACTGCGCCACGCGATCATCATGTTCCGTGTGCAGAGTCGAGCCGTGGCGTTCGGCCAGGCCGAAGCCCCGGAGGACCCGGACGACATGATCCTGCACCGAACGACCCTCGAACGAATGCTCGACGGCACCTACTGGAACGGCTTGGACGAGAAGGGAGTCGCGTGATGCTCTCCCCCATGGACGACTTCCCGATCCACCAGATCGCCGAGCCGATTCGTCGCGTCGGTACCTCGGACCGGAACTTCTACGACCGCTACTACTTCAACTGCCACCCTGGCCTCGACGCCGACGGCGAACCGCTGTTCCTCATCATCGGCCTCGGCCAGTACCCCAACCTCGGTGTAGCGGACGCATTCGCGGTGCTCCGCCACGGTGACGATCACATCGTGGCTCGCGCGTCGAGGGCACTCGGATCGGACCGCATGGACCTCACAGTGGGGCCGCTGCGCATCGAGGTCCTCGAGGGGCTGCACCGACTGCGCGTGGTGCTCGAGCCGGCTGCTGAGACGCCGGACCTGTCCTTCGACCTGGTCTTCGAATCGGATGTTCCGGCTTCGCTCGAGGCGCGGCACTTCCACCGTCAGCTCGAGAGGGTCACGTTCGACACGCAGCGCTTCGTCCAGACCGGCAGGTGGAGCGGAACGCTGACCGTGGACGGCGAGGCGATCCCCGTCACCGACGACACGTGGCGCGGCAACCGTGACCGCTCATGGGGTGTGCGACCGGTGGGCGAGGCGGAGCCGCCCGGTCGGCGCGCCGATTCGGCGCTCGCCGGGGAACAGAGCTTCTTCTGGATCTATACGGTCATGCAGTTCGAGGAGTTCTCGATCATCGTGATGATGCAGGAGGATCGTCGGGGCCGCCGGATCGTCGAGGACGCCACCAAGGTGTGGGCCGATCGCAACCGCGAGCCGGAGTGGCTGGGCCGACCCGAACACGATCTGACGTTCGTCTCCGGCACACGTGAGGTCGCCCGAGGAACCCTCGAGTTCCACCGCCCCGGCGGGTACGGCAAGCCCGACACGATTCTCACCGTCACTTGCGAACCCCTGCTACCCCACTACCTCGGAGTGGGCACCGGCTACGGGCTCGAGCAGGACTGGCGGCACGGCATGTGGCAGGGCGACCTGGTCGTGCAGGGTCTGCGCGAGAAGGTCCCCGCCATCGAGCCGTGGAAGAAGATGCTGTGCCCCGTCGACAACCTCACCCGTTTCACCCTCACCGAAGACGGCGACACCCATGTCGGCTCCGGACTGTTCGAGATCGCGATCATCGGCCCGTGCGATCGGTACGGCTTCGCCAGTGTCGGCGACGTCGCCCCCTGATGGGCGATCGGGGTCCGACAGGATTCCCGCGCCTCGGCGGTCTCGTCGAACCGCCTCGGCAGGCGGTGATCAGCGGTAACGTGAGATCGCGAAGAGCAGTATTCGTGTCATCGATCGGCACGTACCGCGACGAGCCCAGGAGCGTCCCATGGCCTCTCTGCTCAACCCGTACATCCTGTTCGCCGGCAACACCCGCGAGGCGATGGAGTTCTACCAGAGTGTGTTCGGCGGCAACCTGAACATGATCACTTACGGTGACTTCGGTTCGCCCGTGGACGGCGACAAGATCATGCACGCGATGCTCGAGACGGACAGCGGCTACACGATCATGGCTGCGGACACCCCGCCCGGCGCGGAACACAACGTCGGCTCCGACATGGCGGTGAGCCTCAGCGGCGACGACGCCGCAGAACTCCGTCGCTACTGGGACAAACTGTCGGAGTCCGGCGTCACCCAGATGCCCCTCGAGAAGCAGGTGTGGGGCGACACCTACGGGGCCTGCGCCGACCGCTTCGGCGTCTCGTGGATGGTGAACATCACCGGGTAGGCAGGTAAAGCACGAGAAAACCCCAGGTAAGTTGCCTTCGCTTGCATTCATGACCACACTCGCTCTTGCGCAGACGTAAGCGTGTGATCACCAGGAAGGCACCATGGACAGCAGTTCGCCGAAGACGACCGTCGTTGTACCTACGTACAACGAGCGCGACAATCTACCGAAACTCGTCGAGCAGCTGGCCGCGTTGGAGGTACCGAATCTGCACCTGTTGGTGGTTGACGACAACTCGCCCGACGGCACCGGCGAGGTCGCCGAGAAGCTCGCGATCGACTCCGCACTTCCGATCGGTGTGCTCCACCGCACCGCCAAGGACGGACTCGGACGCGCCTATGTCGCCGGTATGACTCGTGCGCTCCAAGGCGGCGCCGACATCGTCATCCAGATGGACGCCGATCTCTCGCACCCGTGCGAGGTCATCCCCACGATGCTCCGAATCCTCACCACGACCGACGCCGCCGTCGTCCTCGGCTCCCGGTATGTCCCCGGAGGTGCGGTTGCGAGCGACTGGCCGTGGCACCGCAAGGCTCTGTCGGCCTGGGCCAACTTCTACGTCAACGCGATCCTGCGACTCGGGGTAAAGGACGCGACCGCCGGGTTCAAGGCGTGGCATGCCCGCACGCTCGAGGCCATCGAAGTCGCCTCGATCGACAGCAACGGCTACTCGTTCCAGGTGGAGATGAACTACCGCACCACCAGCCGCGGGATGCGGATCGCGGAGGTCCCGATCCGGTTCGAGGAGCGCACCGAGGGTGTGTCGAAGATGAGCCTGGCGGTCCAACTCGAGTCGGCGCTGGTGCCGTGGAAGCTACGGTTCGGCAAGAAGCGCTGATCCGTGCCGCCCAGCACCCTCGTTGGCCGCGACGGCAGCCACTATCCGATCGACACTCCCCGATGGCGGGCAGCGGACGGGTCACCACTGCTGGTGTCGCCGCTCCCCGGGATCGCACGCGGTGACGTCGACACCTCGGTGCGCTCGCAGTGGCGATACTCCCGCGCGCTGCCGTTCGCGATGCGGCCGGTGAGTCTCGGCGAGGGCTGCACACCGATGCTCGATCTGACGGTCGAGGGCATCACTCTGCACGTCAAGCCCGAATGGTTCAATCCCACAGGGAGTTTCAAGGACCGGGGCTCATCCGTGATGGTGTCGGTCCTGGCTCATCAGGGCATCGAGGAGATCCTGGAGGACAGTAGCGGCAACGGAGGCGCTTCGGTGGCAGCGTACGCCGCCGCAGCAGGAATCGACGCCACCATCCTCGCTCCCGAGTCGACCTCGGATGCGAAGTTGCTCCAGAGCCGGTTCTACGGCGCCCGAGTGGATCTCGTTCCCGGCGACCGCCAGGCGACCGCCGTCGAGGCGGTCCGACGTTCCAGTGAGTTCTTCTACGCGAGCCACAACTGGCACCCCTTCTTCCTTCAGGGAACGAAGCTGCTCGCGTACGAGATCTGGGAGGATCTCGGCTTCGGCGTCCCGGACGCCGTCCTGTTGCCGGCCGGTGCCGGAAGTCTGGCCCTGGGGTGTTCGATCGGCTTCGGCGAACTCGTGCGCTCCGGTGCGATCGAGAAGCCGCCCCGCATCCTCGTCGTACAGCCCCAGAACTGCAGCCCGCTCGTGGAGGCCTTCACGGCGGGCCGCACCGAGGTCTCGCGGGAACCGGGTCGGTGGTCACCCACCATTGCTGAGGGAACGTCGATCCCGGTGCCCGTCCGTGACCGGGAGGTGCTCGACGCGGTTCGTGCCTCGGGGGGCGACATGGTCGCCGTCCCCGAGACAGCTATCGGGCCCGCCGTCCGATTCCTCGCCGCCCACGGCCTGTACGCGGAACCAACCAGTGCAACCGTCATCGCCGCCCTCCCCGACTTCCTGCGGCATGGCTCGATCTCCGAAAGCAGCATTGTGGTCGCGGTTCTGAGTGGCTCCGGCCTCAAGGCCGACCGGAGCATGGCACGGATCCTCGCGGAGCCCCACGGGGATGGCGACCACCGATCGGTCTGACGTACTCTGCGGGCAGAGTCCAACTCACCCGATTCGGGTGAAAACCGTCGCTCCGGCGCGAGTCCTCCTGAACGCGGCCGATCGCGTCGATAGCCTTGCGGTCTTCAACGAGTCACCGCCGTTAACGCGTCACCGCCGTTGGCGGCGCTAACGAAAGGGATTCGTATGAGCCTCAAATCCAGGTCCCTAGCCGTCGCCGCACTGGCCGGTGCCCTGTGTCTCGCGCTCGCTCCGACCGCCGCCGCCGCGACGACGTACCAGATCACCGCTTACCCGCCGATCGGCACGGTGTACTCGAACAACATCACCACCCTCGCGGTCAGTGTCATGCCCACCCCCACCGGCGAAGATGCCACCACCCCCGTCGTGCTCGAGGTCACCGAACCCGACGGCGAGCAGACGACGAGGACGGTTCCGTTGACGCTGGGCTTCGCCACGGTCGCCACCCCCATCAACGAACCGGGCCGATACACCGCTGTCTTCCGTTTCGCGCCGCCGCAGGGTGAGCCGGCGACGACCACCCTCCAGTTCGACGTCACCCCGTCCCCGATCCATTTCGGCAGCGCGTCATAGCCGCGCGGGCGGCGAAGTTCGAAGGCGTAGCGCGCCGACCCAGCGCGTCACAGCCGGGTGACGTCGAGATTCCCGTCGTGGAAGTCGGCGCGCAACCGCTTCTTGTCGAACTTTCCGACGCTGGTCTTGGGCACCTCCTGGATCACCGCCCAGTTCTCCGGCAACTGCCACTTGGCGACCTTGTCGGCCAGGAAGTCCCGCAACTGGTCTAGTGTGGTCTCGCTGCCCTCGCGCAGCACCACGGCCACGAGCGGCCGCTCGTCCCACTTCTCGTCCGGGATACCGATCACCGCGGCTTCGGCGACAGCCGGATGCCCCATCACCGCGTTCTCGAGGTCGACCGATGAGATCCACTCGCCACCGGACTTGATGATGTCCTTGGTCCGGTCGGTCAGGGTCAGGTAGCCGTTGGCGGTGATCGAGCCGACGTCACCAGTCCGCAGCCAACCATCGCGGAACTTGTCCGGCGCGTCAGCCCCGTAGTAGGACGCGGTGATCCAGGGCCCCCGCACCTCGAGTTCGCCGACGCTGGTGCCGTCGTGCGGCACCCGGTTGCCGTCGTCGTCGATCAGCCGCGCCTCGACGGAGGCCGGGAACCGTCCCTGCGTGTAGCGGTACTTCCACCGCTCCTCTCCCGTGGCGGCAGCCGGCGGGTGCGCGACCGACCCGAGCGGCGACGTCTCGGTCATACCCCACGCGTGCAGGACGGACACCTGGTGGTCGTTCTCGAACGCATGCATCAGCGACGGCGGCACCGCCGACCCGCCGACGAGCGCTGCCCGGATCGACGAGATGTCCTGCGGATGCTCCTCGAGGTGAAGGTGCAGTGCCTGCCAGATCGTGGGGACGGCGGCTGCGTACGTCGGACGCTCGGCCGCGATCAACTCGGCCAGCGGCGCCGGTTGCAGGAACCGGTCCGGCATGACCAGCGACGCACCGGCCATGAACGCCCCGTACGGCAGCCCCCACGACATCGCGTGGAACTGCGGCACCACCGCGAGCACCCGGTCGCCCGCCGCCAGGCCCAACCCGTCGGACATGCACACCTGCATCGAGTGCAGGTAGATCGAACGGTGCGAGTAGGCGACCCCCTTGGGGTCGCCGGTGGTTCCCGACGTGTAACACATCGCTGCAGCCGACCGTTCGTCGAGCTCCGGCCAGTCGAACTCGGTCGGCTCGCCCGCGATGAGGGCCTCGTAGGTGTGCACCTGGACGCCCTCGGGCGCCTCGAGCCCGGCCGTCGAATCGCCGGTGACGATGACGTGCTCGACCGTCTTCATCTGCGACAACAGCGGACCCAGCAGCGGGACCAAGGTGGCATCGACGATGACCACCCGATCCTCCGCGTGGTTGGCGACGTAGGTCAGCTGCTCCGGGAAGAGACGGATGTTGAGTGTGTGCAGCACCGCGCCCATCGACGGAACCGCCAGATACGCCTCGAGGTGCTCGGCGTTGTTCCACATGAAGGTGGCCACCCGATCGTCGCCGTCGACGCCGAGCCCACGCAGCGCGTGCGCCAGCGCGGCACACCGGCGGCCGACCTCCGCGTACGTGCGTCGACGTGGACCCGACTCCGTCCAGGTGACCACCTCTGCGTCCGCATGGACGGTACTGCCATATCGCAACAGTTGCGCAATGGAAAGAGGTAAATCATTCATCGTACTCAACATTGACTACTCCTGGCTCGATGCGTGTCGGTGTGGCGGCGTGTCGACGTGAAAAATACGCCATGGAAGTGAAGTACGTCACCTACCCACCCTTTGGGCGTTTCAGACCGATCGGTCCTCTCACTGTTCGAGGCGATAGGCGCGGTTGGCGTTCCCGGACCCGATCATGCGGGCTATCCGCATGGCATCGCCTTCGGACCAATCTCCGAAAGCCACCTCCGCTTCCGCCACCGTCACGAGGGCCTCCCGGAACCGCACGGCGCTCACATGGAACAGTTCGGGCAGCCCGTAGGCGTCCGTGGAGAACAGCACCGAACCGAACGGTGCCAGTTCCAGTAGCTCGGCCAGGATGCGGGCCGCTCCCCCACGGCCGACGTTCTGTACAGCCAGTCCGACATCGACGAACACGTGGTCGAACACCTGCGCAAGGTAGCCGGCGTGCCGGTGGAACGGGTAGTTGTGCAGCAGCATGATCGGCACACCCAGATCGGCGGTAGCGCGCAGCAGCGGCGTGAGGAGCGACGGATCCGTCCGGGCGAGGTTGATGTCGGTATCCCCGTATCCCACGTGGAATTGGATCGGCAACCCGAGATCGATGGCGGTCCAGATCAGAAACCGGATCAGGGTCTCGTCGGCGAGACGTATCGGCCTTCCGGCGGCAACGCCCGACAGCCATCGCGCTGCAGCGGTGAAAACCGCTGCGTCGGAGGGTCGTTCCGGTGCCAGATCGAGCCCCACTCGGTAGGCGGCAATGGACTTGAAGGCGATCGCGGTGCGGGCCGCTTCACCGAGCCGAGCGCGGCACTCTTGCGCGAACGTGCCGGCACTGCACACGGCGATCGTCTCCTCGGCCACCCGTTCGAGGCGAACCACCTCGCGCGCGGTCGTGCCGGCGTACGCGGCCAACGCGTCCGGCGTGGTCAGCTGCTCGGGCTGAAACCCTGTGTCGACCAGGAATTCGGATATTCCGGCTGCGTGCAGCAAGCGTCGGGAGACCTCGTCGACGCCGAGTTCTGCACGCCGTTCAAGGTATTCGTCGGGTTCGGCGTGCGGATCCAGGTCGAGAACCGGTCCGCACAACCGGCGCACCGCAACTCCGACCTGCGTGTCGAAGAGGCTGCCGTGCCAGCGCCCGGGTGCAGCGGCCTCGCTCAACAGGGACTCGAAGGCCGTGCGCTCGAGTGGTGCGCGCGCTATCCCGTGGCAGTGATGGTCGACAAGCGGCAGAGCCTCGACCATCTCCGCAATCGAACCTGCACCGGGAGCCCGCGGCGTATCGTCTGAGAATGGTGCCACCCCTGCCATTCTGCCGCTGACCGACCGCGATGTGAGGGAGTTGCGATGGATCAGCGCGAACGCGACCATCGAGCACTCGAAGCAGCGCGCCTGTCCAGCGGCCTCGCTGAACAGGGCGTGACCCTGGTCGCGTTGCCGTGGGTCGACAACAGCGGCGTAGTGCGTTCCAAGGCCGTCCCGATCGGCCGTTTCGAGCGGGCCGCCACGTGGGGCGTGGGGGCGTCGCCGGTGTTCGACGCCTTCACCCCGGACGACACGATCGTCGCCGGACGGTACGCGGGCAGCCCGGTCGGCGATCTGCGCCTCGTCCCGGACCTCGACCGGTTGACGGTGCTCGCGGCGCAGCCAGGCTGGGCTTGGGTGCCCGTCGATCGCTACACCCAGGATGGGGACCTGCACCCTCAGGACGCGCGCGCCCTCGTCCGCCGCGCCGTTGCGCAGCTCGCTGACGAGGGCCTGACCGCGAAGGCGGCGTTCGAGATCGAGTGGGTGGTCGGGACCGACGGCGACGATTTCGTGCCCGCCACCCGCGGGCCCGCCTACGGGTTCACGCGGATGGTCGAGAAGTCCGACTATCTGGTCGATTTGGTCTCCGCGCTGCAGCAGCAGGGCGTTGGTGTCGAGCAGGTACACCCCGAGTACGCGCCGGGTCAGTTCGAGGTGTCGGTGGCCACCGAGGATCCGCTCGGGGCCGCCGACACTTCGTTGTTGGTACGGGAGACGATCCGGGCGGTGACGATCCGGCACGGGATGCGGGTGTCGTTCTCCCCCAGCGTGGATGGGAGCGGGGTCGGCAGCGGCGGGCACGTCCACCTGTCACTGTGGTGGGACGGCCGGAACCTGCACAGCGGCGGTGACGGCCCGTGCGGGCTGACCGCGACGGCCGAGGCGTTCGCAGCCGGTATCGTCGAGCACCTGCCCGGTCTGCTCGCGGTCGGAGCACCCTCGATGGCGAGCTATCTACGGCTGCTTCCGAACCTGTGGTCGGCGTCTTTCCAAGCGTGTGGTCACGAAAACCGTGAGACCGCAGTGCGTTTGGTGACCGGCAGCGGGGGAGAGGAGGATCGCGCCGCCAATCTCGAGGTCAAGGTGCTGGATCTGTCGGCCAACCCGTACCTGTGCATGGCGGGGCTACTGTTCGCAGGCATGGCCGGTATCCGCGAGGGCCTGGCTCTGCCGGAGCTGGTCGACGTCGACCCCGCCTCGTTGGCCGAAGACGAACGTCGCCGCCGCGGAATCTTGCGTCTGCCAAGGACGCTCGCCAAGGCCACCGACGCATTCGAATCCGACGCCGTGCTCACCGACGCGTTCGGGACGGAACTGTCGGCAACCATCGTCGACGTGCATCGCGCCGAGATCGCCCGGTTCGCCGGCGCGACGGACACGGAGATCGCCGCGGCGTTGCGTTGGGCGTTCTGACGACGCCCACCGCAACGTCGTCGTCTCGGGCGTTCAGTCCAGGCGCCCGAACCCGACTACCGCGTTGTCCGAGTTCCAGTCGAGGTTGTGCACCCGAATCTTGCCCAGTTCGTTGCCACCGACGGTGGTGGCGGTGTCGCCGTCGACGGCGACGACGAAATTTGTGTGCTGGCCGACCCGGAACTCGTTGTTGTACAGCACCACATCGCCAGTCGTGGGCCGGTAGCCGTTGCCGATCGGCTCGAACCTACCCTCGGATTCGTAGTACTCCTGCAGCGTGTAGACGCCGGGGATGCGCCACGACCCGGAGTTCGGGTTCGATAGCGGCCTACCGGCCTCGCGCATGATCCAGCTGACGAAGTTCGCGCACCACGGCTCCTTGACGCCGTCCGAATAGAAGGTGCCCGGCCGTTGCTCGCTGTGCTCGACCTCGAGCAGATCGACGATCCGGGCCTGCGTCGTCGTCAGCGCGGTCCGATCCAGATCGGGGAACGCCGCCGTATCCCAGGGCAGGTACCTCGACGGCACCCACAGAAGTACGGCGCCCGCAGCGACCACCAGCACCGCGACCACGGCGATCCAGGCGGCGTGTCGGCGACGGCGACGGCGGTCGACAGGTTGTGCGCTCATACATTCGAATGTAGTCGATCACGTTGCGGGTCAGCGCTTCTTACGGGACTCGGCTTCCGCTTCCTTCAACTCTTCATACGCCTCTTCGTCGGCACCGCGGCGACTTCATGAGCCGGGGCGACGGACGATTCATCAGCAGCAGTTCGGGTCGAGAACCACGCGGAGTGCATCGAGGGCATCGGTGCGGGCGCTGTAGTAGACGTTCATCCCGCGGCGGGTCGGTTCGACCATGCCGGCCTTCCTGAGTTGCCCGAGGTGGTGGCTGACGGTGGATTCGGCCAGACCGACGCCGGTAGCGAGGTCGCAGGTGCAGACCGCGCCGTCGTCGGCGGTCAGCAGGATCGATATCAGCTTGATCCGGACCGGGTCGGCCAGCGCCTTGAGCCGAAGGGCGACCTGCAGGGCCGCGTCGTCGGCCATCGGCGCGGCCGAGACGGGAGCGCAGCAGATCGGCTCGGAGACATCGACAATGGGTAGGGCCTTGGGCATGATCCAATCCTACCGGTTATTTGACATATGTGGAAAAGGTGGGAGACTGAGGGCGAAAGCGATTCGACATATGTCACATACGTGGAGGATGTCATGTCACGCGCTCAACTCGCACTCAACGTCGACGACCTGCAAGAAGCCGTCACGTTCTACTCCAAGCTGTTCGGCACCGTGCCCGCGAAGCTCAAGCCGGGGTACGCCAACTTCGCGATCGCGGAGCCGCCACTGAAGCTGGTGTTGCTCGAGAACCCCGGCAAGGGCGGCACGGTCAACCACCTCGGGGTCGAGGTGGAGTCCTCTGAGAAGGTGCATTCGGAGATTGCCCGGCTGACCGGCGAGGGCCTGTTCACCGACGAAGAGATCGGCACGACCTGCTGCTTCGCGACCCAGGACAAGGTGTGGGTCACCGGCCCGGCCGGGGAAAAGTGGGAGGTCTACACCGTGCTTGCCGACTCCGAAACGTTTGGATCCAGCCCCCAGCACCCCGAGGATTCAGCCGACGCCGAAGGTGGCGTGTGTTGCGGCACCGCCGCGGCGGGTGAGAAGGCGACCGCCGACGCGTCCTGTTGCTGAAGCCGTGAGGCGAGTGGTCAGCAAGTGGCGGGCTGCGAGATCAGCTCGGCGATCAGCGCCTCGACCTTGGTCTTGATCTCGTCGCGGATCGGACGGACGGCGTCGATGCCCTGACCGGCCGGATCGTCGAGGACCCAGTCGCGGTAGCTCTTGCCGGGGAAGACCGGGCAGGTGTCGCCGCAGCCCATGGTGATCACCACGTCGGAGGCCTGCACCGCGTCGACGGTGAGGATCTTCGGGTTCTCGGCGGAGATATCGATACCCACCTCGGCCATCGCTTCGACCGCGGCGGGGTTCACCTCGTCGGCCGGCGCGGAGCCGGCGGAGCGCACCTCGATCCGATCCCCGGCCAGCGTCGTGAGGAAGCCAGCGGCCATCTGGGAACGGCCCGCGTTGTGGACGCAGACGAACAGCACACTCGGTGTGGCGGACATGCACGGTCCTTTCAGAGGAGAGCGAAGCGGGGAAGTGAACGTCGGTCAGACGGTGGCGGTGTGGACGGGCGCGAAGCGTTTGCGCAGAGCAAGCGAGACGTAGACCAAGGCGACCAGGACCGGAACCTCGATCAGCGGACCGACGACCCCGGCAAGCGCCTGCCCGGACGAGGCGCCGTAGGTGGCGATCGCGACCGCGATGGCCAACTCGAAATTGTTGCCCGCGGCGGTGAACGCGAGGGTGGTGGTGCGCTCGTACCCCAGCCCCATGGAAGCGCCGAGCAGGTAGCCGCCACCCCACATGATCGCGAAGTACGCCAGCAGCGGGATCGCGATCTGAACAACGTCGAGAGGTCGCGCGGCGATCTGTTCGCCCTGCAGGGCAAAGAGGATCACGATCGTGAACAACAGGCCGTAGAGCGCCCACGGCCCGATGCGTGGCAGGAACCGCTCCTCATACCAGGCGCGTCCGCGGGCCTTCTCGCCGTAACGGCGAGTCAGGTAACCGGCGAGCAGCGGGATACCGAGGAAGATCAGCACCGATCTCCCGATCTGCCAGGGCGAGGCGTCAATCGTGGTCTGCTCGAGGCCGAGCCAGCCGGGCAGGACCGAGAGATAGAACCAACCGAGGGCGGCGAACATGATCACCTGGAACACCGAGTTGATCGCGACGAGGACGGCGGCGGCCTCACGGTCACCACAGGCAAGGTCGTTCCAGATGATCACCATCGCGATGCAGCGGGCCAGGCCGACGATGATCAGCCCGGTCCGGTACTCCGGCAGGTCCGGCAGGAAGATCCAGGCCAGGGCGAACATCAGCGCAGGGCCGAGCACCCAGTTCAACAGGAGCGACCCGACCAAGAGTTTGCGGTCGCCGGTGACGGTGTCGAGGCGGTCGTAGCGGACCTTCGCCAGCACCGGGTACATCATGATCAGCAGACCGAGCGCGATCGGCAGCGAGATCCCGTCGATCTCGACGGCGCTGAGCACGTCCCCGAGGCCGGGGATCAGCCTGCCGAGCAGCAGACCCGCGACCATCGCGACGCCGATCCACACCGGCAGGAACCGATCGAGGGTGGAGAGCCTGCCGACGACGGCCGGATGTTCGGCGGTGGTGGCGATGTCGCTCATACCGTCACCTCCGTGGACGCGGCGGACGGCACCGCCGGCACACCTTCGGGGAGCAGCACCGCCGACAGTTGCCGCAGCGCCGACGGGATCACCCAGTAGTAGACCCAGGTGCCGCGGCGCTCGCAGTCGAGCAGACCCGAATCGCGCAGGACCTTCAGGTGATGGGAGATGGTCGGCTGCGACAGGTCGAACGAGTCGGAGATGTCGCACACGCACGCTTCACCCCCGGCGTGGGAGGCCACCAGCGACAGCAGCCGCAGACGCACAGGATCCCCGAGCGCCTTGAACATCCGGGCCAGATCCCCGGCCCAGTCTTCTGTCAGCGGCTCCCGCACCAGCGGCGAGCAGCACGGTCCACCGTCCTTCTGGCCTTGATTCGACACATATCTATATTTACAGATATCGAATCAGGGTTCAACAGGCCGGAACGTCGGGCTGCGGCCGTGGGCGCCGGGGGCTGGGCCGTCAGGCGACGACCAGGCCCTCGATCCGGCTCGCGCCGTCCCACCCGCCCTGCGGCGCAGAAAGGCCGAACAGGCTGGCGACCGTCGGTGCGACATCCATGGTGCGGGCCTGCACGTCCGCTACCTCCCGGCCTCGGCCGACCATCGGATGACCGCCGGCGACGAAGAACGGGATCGGCATCGTCACGGTGTGACCGTGGTTGCCCGGGATCACGTTCGACAAGGGCGTCGGATCGCTGAACCGCCAACCCGGAGCACACAGCGCCACGACGTCGCCGGCGCGGTCACCGAGATCGAACTCCGCTGGGGAATGGACCGACTCGACACCGGGGACTCCGAGGGCGATGCGCTTGATCCGCTCGATGGCGTCGCCGCGCTCCGCGTCGTCGCCGACGAAGTAGACCAGGTCCGCGCCGCCGTTCT
The DNA here is from genome assembly GCF_004011825.1 of Rhodococcus xishaensis. Classification (GTDB taxonomy): domain Bacteria; phylum Actinomycetota; class Actinomycetes; order Mycobacteriales; family Mycobacteriaceae; genus Prescottella; species Prescottella xishaensis. The sequence continues at coordinate 159,191 of NZ_RKLO01000004.1, forward strand.
GGGCGATCCGGATCCGTCCGGCGAGAACGGGATCCGTGTTCAACGGGTGATCGAGACCGATCAGACCCAAGGGCGCCGACCAGTCCATCGAGTGGTCCGCGAGCACGATCAGCACGCTGCGCTCCCAGCGTCCCGACGCGCGCAGGAAGTCGACGAACTTCTGCACCGCGGCATCGGTGCTACGCAGGGCCGCGTGGCGCGCGATCCGGAGCGAGGTCCCCGAAATGTCCATGTGGCCGACCCGGTCGACATCGCCGAGGTTGGTGAACGTCATTCGCGGCGAATGCTCACCCACGATCTGGATGAGCGCCTCGGTGGTGAAGTAGTCGGGCGCATGATCGGTAATCGGTATCAGCGGGAACGGATCCCACTCCACCGACGCCTGGCCGCCGAACAGTCCGTGCAGGTAGTCCTTGGACAACACGCTCGCGGTGGTCAGCCCCATCTCGGTGCGGAGCCGGCCCAGCACCGTCGACGCCCGGAGGTCGCTCGCACGACCGAGTTCCCGCTCGTCGCCGACCTCCGGGTCGTAGATCTTGTTGGCGGGAACGCCGCTCCGATAGGGCAGCACTCCGGTCATCATCGCCGCGTGGTTGGGCAGCGTCTCCGCGACCATGATCGCGGACGCGTCCAGGTACCGCGTACCGTCCGCAGCGAGACCCGTGAGTGTCGGGGTGAGCGATGCGTTGAGTTCGTCCGGACGCATGCCGTCGACGACCAGCACGTGGACGTCGAGGTCCGTACGGGCCGTAGTGGTGGTGACCTCAGCACCGGCCGGTCCCGACCTGGCCAATCCGGCGAGTCCGATGCCGCCGGCGAGCGCAGTGCCGCCGATCAGCACGTTCCGGCGGCTCAGCGCGCCGCTCATGCGCCCGCCCCCGGATGGTAGCCCGCGGGATCGAGCGGGGCAGCGACCGGGTGGACCTGCTGGGTGCCGTCAGCGACCCGGTAGCTGATCGCGTGCCGGGACGTGGCATTCGGATCCGCCGGATCGCTGATGTAGAACCAGTCCATCTGCGCCCCTTGCTTGTTCACCTCGAACACGGTGTATCCGTGGGAGTCGAGTTCGACGTACCGCACGTGACGGTTGGTCGTCTTGATCGCTTCCTCGGCAAGGACGGTGGCGGTGCGTGGCGGGACGCCCAGCATCTCGTCGATGTTCGTGGAGTTCACCGACGGCACCACCAACTCGGTGCCGACCGTGCCCGAGCCCGGGTAGTTGGCCGCATCCACCGGCAGGTCGGACGCCCACGAGGTGTGGATGTCACCGGTGAGGAAGACGGTGTTGCGGACCCCGTTCCCGGTGATCGAGTCGAAGAGTCTGCGCCTGTCGGCGCTGTAGCCGTCCCACTGGTCGGTGCTGAAGGGGACACCGTCGTCGGGCAGACCGACCAACTCGGTGACCGCCGCGGTGGTATTGCGGTCGAGCGGCGGGAACACGACGGGCGCGATCATCACCGGGTTGCCGACCAGCTTCCACTGCGTCGGCGAGGTGACGATACCGCCGGTCAGCCACTCCATCTGCTCACGACCGGTGATCGTCCGATCGGGGGAGTCGACCGTGCGCCACCCGGCGCCGGCGGAGGCCGGTTCGTCGCGGTAGGTGCGCAGGTCGAGCATGGAGAGTTCGACGAGATTGCCGAACCGGAAACGGCGGTAGAGTGCGGGCTCGCTGCCGGTGCCGTTGACGCGTACCGGCATCCACTCGAAGTAGGCCTGAGTCGACGCGGCCTTACGTGCGCCCCAGTCGCCCTCCGTGGCCGGGTCGTGGTTGGCGGCGCCGCCGAGGTAAGAGTTGTCGGCGCTCTCGTGGTCGTCCCACGTCACGATGAACGGCACCTTGGCGTGCAACGCCATCAGATCGGGGTCGGTCTTGTACTGCGCGTGCCGGATCCGGTAGTCAGCGAGGGAGACGATCGGGTGCGCCGGGTCGTGCAGTCGGGGGGAGCCATCCCTGCCGCCGTACTCGTGGGGACCGTACTCGTAGATGTAGTCGCCCAGGTGCACGATGGCGTCGAGATCGTCACGCTCGGCAAGGTGCCGGTAGGACGCGAAGTAGCCGGCCTCCCAGTTGGAGCACGAAACGACGCCGAACCTCAGGGCGGTGAGATCAGCGTCCTCTGCGGCGGCGGTGCGCGTGCGTCCGACCGGAGACGTCAGCCCGAGCGCCGTGAACCGGTAGAAGTACCCGGTGCCGGCGCGCAACCCGGTGACATCGACCTTGACGGTGTGGTCGGCGTCGGGGCCGGTGCTCGCGGTGCCGCTGCGCACGACGTTCGTGAACTCCGAATCGGTCGCGACCTGCCAGGACAGCGAAACCACCTGACCGACGCCCGAGCCCGGTAGCGCGTCACCGGACGGGGTGATCCGGGTCCAGATGATTACCCGGTCGGGGAGCGGATCGCCCGAGGCAACACCGTGGAAGAACCCTGGTGCCGAGCCCTCGGCCGGGGCCTGCGCCGAGGCTTGTCCCGTAGTCGTGGCGGCGACCAGTCCGGCTCCCGCTAGCACCATCGACCCACGCAACACGCCGCGTCGGCTCACGCCAGTGATCTCGTTGTTATCTAGCACCGGAGGATCACAGCACAACTCGCAACGTGGTTCAACTCTCATCCAGGTGAATTCTCGAGTGTTCACGCGATGTTCGATTTGAGAAGGTTCTCAGCGCAGCGCGCGAGTCCCGGGCCGGTGGACTACCCCGCGAGCGACGAGTTCGATCGCGACCGCCACCGAGCACGTCTGCGCGAGGAGCAAGCCCACGAGGACGAGGATCTGCACGGCGCCCGCCTGGACCGCGGACTCGGTCGCGAGCAGCACTCCGACGAATGCGCCGGGCAATGTCACCAGTCCGACCGTTCGGGTTTGGTCGACCCCGGGCAGCAGCGCATCCGACACGGCGGATCCGACCACCTCCATGCGTGCATCCCGCACGCTCAGGCCCAGGCTGAGGCCGGCCTCGACCTCACCGGTCCGTAGGTCGATCGCGTCCAGACCACGCTTGGCTGCCAGCGCCGTCGCGACCATCGCGTTGCCCAGCACGATGCCACCGATAGGCACGAGTGCGACGCCCGTCATCGGCACCACCCCGCTGACCAGCATCAGCGGGATCACCAACCCGATACCGCACACGAGCGCTATCGACAGCCACGCCGCAGACCGACCGGCCTTCGCTCGTCGGCCTGCCGTGAACGCTGCCGCAACGAACATCGCGGCTAGAACCAGCAACGACGACCAGAGATGGATGAGCGCTGCGGCCAAGATCAGTGACACCACAGTGAGCTGCACTGCACCGCGAGCTGCCGCCCAGGGCGCGGTCAGGGGGTTGCCGAGGCTCGCGAACTGGTAAACGACCGCAGTGAGCGCGACCATGACGACACACAACATGAACAAGGCGAGACCGGGAGTCGCCAGGGCGGTGCTCATGACGCGCCTCCCAGCGCTTGCACTCGAGCCCACTCGGGGGCGTGACCGGTGCCAGCCTACCGTTCAGGACGCGCGCAAGAATGCCGCCTCAGCAGGACTCACCACACCACATGCCGAACACGGCTCGGGCCCGAAGCCGACGAACGGCTTCGGGCCCGAGCTGATTGGCCGTTGCCGGCCACGCGTACTAGACGAAAAGTCCAGCGAGCAAACCGACAGCGGAAACGACTCCAGCCACCGCTGCCACCGCGTCCGCACCCGCGACGACCGTATCCATGTCGACCGAACCGGTTTCCATTTCATACCTCTTTCCAGCTGTGAAGCGAGTGCTTCCTCGTGTCGCCGTTCTTGGCGCCAATTCATGTGTAGCTGAGCGTCGGAGCGGATTACAAACCCGGAAAGCGCTGAAACACAAGCTATTACAGGAAGGAAACTCTCGTCTTATTCATGCAAAAGCGGCGTTATACGTTGTTAACCTCACGCGCTCCGAACCCGCAGATCCCGGCGGAGGTGATCGCGTTGTTCGATCACCAGACGGCGCAGAGCACCGGGCGCGTCCGAGTTCGCGTCGAGCCAGGCGTCGACCGGGTCGAGGGACTCCGAGGCCGGGAACAGCCCCAGGACGACCCGGCGTGCGAGCTCGATGCTGCGCTGCGCCCACACGTCGCGGATCGCCGCGAAGTAGGCGTCGTCGTAGCTGGCGATCAGGTCGCGTCGTTCCCCCGCCCGGAATCCGCCGATGACGGCGTCGAGGTGGTCGTTGCTGAGCGCCGTGTCCTCGAGCGCGGAGGTCCAGGCCCGCGCCTTCACCTCTGCGTCCGGGCGCGCCGCGAGAGCGCGGAGTTGTGCGGTTCGACCCGACGCGGTGTCGTCGCGCGTCAACTCGACGTCGAGATCACTTGGGTCGGCGTGCCCGGTCGCGGACAACGCCGTCCACAGCGCCCACCTCAGGTCGGGGTCCAGGGCCAGGCCATCCGGTGCCGGACGGTCACCGGTGAGAATTTCGCGGATGTCGGTAGCTCGGCCGTCGTCGAAGACAGCCGCTGCCGCTACCGCACGCGCCCATGCCAATTGGGCACCCGAACCGGGATCTGATTCGCCCATCACAATCCAACTGGTCTCGAGCCAGGCACTTCTCCACGACACCCGCTCGGCGAGGGGCAGATAGTGGCCAATCGCGAACGACGCATTCGTCAGGACAGTCGTCAACAACGCCGTGTTGGTCTCTGCCGACACGAACTCCTTTGCCATCGACAGGTACCGGGCGGGAGCGAGTTCACCATCGCGGGTGGCGTTCCACAGTGCAGACCAGATCAGGCCACGGGCGAGCGGATCGACGACCCGGCTCAACGAGCGCTCCACCGTATCGAGCGACTGCGCGTCGAGGCGCGCCTTCGCGTAGGTCAGATCGCCGTCGTTGAGCAGGCGCAGCGCCGCGTCCGGCAACGAGACCGGCGTGCGCTCGGCGTCCACGTCCAGTTCCACCCGCTCCCGGAGCATCAGGTCGCCGGTGTCATCGAAGTCGTAGAGGCCGACCGCGAGTCGGTGCGGCCGCGGATCGGTCTGCACGATCTCGTGCCCGTCGGCACCGTGCTCGAGTGTCAGGGTGGACACCCCCGTGGTCTGCAGCCACGCCCCAGCCCAGGACCCCAGATCCCTGCCCGAGCCCGCCGACAGTTCCGCCAGCAGGTCGGCAAGTGTCGTGTTGCCGAAGGCGTGGTCTCGGAAGTAGCGGCGCACTCCCTCGAAGAAGGCGTCCCGTCCCGTGTATGTGACCAACTGCTTGAGAACGCTGGCACCCTTCGCGTACGTGATGCCGTCGAAGTTCAGTTTCGCGGCCTCGAGGTCGACGATGTCGGCGACGATCGGATGTGTCGTCGGAAGTTGGTCCTGCGAATATGCCCATGCCTTACGGCGATTCGCGAAGGCCACCCATGCATCGCTCCACTCGGTGGCCTCTGCGCTCGCGAGTGTGCCCATGTAGTCGGCGAAGGATTCCTTCAGCCACAGGTCGTCCCACCACACCATCGTGACGAGGTCCCCGAACCACATGTGCGCCATCTCGTGCAGGATCGTGTTGGCGCGCGCCTCGTATTGGGCCGCAGTGGCAGCACCTCGGAAAACGTACGCCTCGGTGAACGTCACGCAGCCTGGGTTCTCCATCGCGCCGAGGTTGTACTCGGGCACGAACACCTGGTCGTACTTGCCCCACGGGTACGGATAGTCGAAGTGCTCGGCGAAGAAGTCGAGGCCCTGCTTCGTGACCTCGAAGATCGTGTCGTCGTCGAGGTACTTCGCGAGCGACGCTCGGCACAGTATCCCCAAGGGAACTTCGAGATCTCCATGACGCCAGTCGGATCCGACACGATGATAGGGACCGGCAACGACGGAGGTGATGTACGTGGAGATCGGCAGGGTGGGGGAGAACTCCACCGTCTGACCGTCCCCGTCGTCCTCGACGATCGCCGCCGACCGGTTCGACGTCACGTCCCATCCACTCGGTGCGGTGACCGCGAACGTGAACGGCGCCTTCATGTCCGGCTGCTCGAAGCACGCGAATACCCGTCGCGCGTCCGCCGGTTCGTACTGCGTGTAGAGATAGGTTTGCCCGTCGACCGGATCGTGGAATCGGTGCAGGCCTTCACCGGAACGGCTGTACTCGCCCACGGCGCTGACCACGACGGTGTTGGACCGCCGCAACCCGTGCAGCGTGATCCGGGTTCCGTCGTACTCGACATCCACGAACTGGCCGTTGACGATCACGGAACGGATCTCGAGGCCGATGAAGTCGAGCCAGCTCTCGGGTGCGGAGGAGTCGAACTCCACCGTCGTCGTGGTGAGGAATCCCGCTTCGGTACTGTCGGGTGCGCCCGTTACGTCCAGTTCCACCCGATAGGAGCGGACGGTCACCGCCGAGGATCGCGCTGCGGTTTCGGCACGGGTCAGATTCGCGATACTCACGCCCCTGATCCTGCCACCGCTAGTAGAGTCCGAACGGTCTCCGGTCAACCGCATCGAACGGGGCCCGACATGTCAGCACGTTTCGAAGGCACGACGGTCGTCGATCGGCCCATCGACAGGGTGTTCGAATTCCTCGCGGCCGGCATCAACGATCCGAAGTTCAGCCCCAGAGTTCAGACGATCGCCAAGAGAACGCCCGGACCGCCCGGCGTAGGGACCGTCTTCGCCAGCACGGTCAAGGACGCGGGCGTGACCACCGAGCGCGAGTTCGAGATCACGGAATTCGAAGCACCGCGACGCATTCGGTGGGCCGAGCGGTCGAAGAACGTCGTGACCGCGGTCGCGGGCGGCTACGACCTGGAACCATCCGGCGACGGGACACAGGTGACGATCTTCAACGAGCTCGAGGGTCACGGAATCGGCAAGATCATCGCACCGCTCGCGGTGCGTGCGGCCCGAAAGGACGCCCCTGCGTTCGCGTTACGGATCAAGGCGGCGATCGAAGGCTGACCGTCGCCTCGGGTCGGCTTGGTGGTGGCGGCTGCCGGAGACCCGGACGTCAGAGCCCCGGAGCAGTCCAGGCGAAGAAGCCCTGGCCGGACTTGCGTCCGAGTTCACCGCGCGCCACCTTCTCACGCAGCAGTCTCGGCGGCTCGAAGCGCGGACCCAGGGTGGCGGCCAGGTGTTCGGCGATCGCCAGACGCACATCGAGACCGACCAGGTCGGTGGAGCGCAGCGGCCCCATCGGGTGGCGGTAACCCAGCTCCATGGCGCGGTCGATCGCGTCGGCGTCGGCGACTCCCTCCTCCAGCATGCGGATCGCCTCCAGCCCCAGGCACACGCCCAGGCGGCTGGTGGCAAAGCCGGGTGAGTCGTTGATCACCACCTCCGTCTTGCCCAGCAGAGCCACCCATGCAACCGCCTTGTCGACCACCGCATCGGCGGTCGCGGGCGCGGTCACGATCTCCACCAACGCCGACGCGGGGACGGGGTTGAAGAAGTGCATCCCGAGGAACCGGCTCGGATCACCTAGGGCGGTGCCGAGTTCGGTGATGGACAAGGAGCTGGTGTTGCTGGCGATCACCGCGTCGGCGCGAACGGTCTTGTCGATCGCCGCCAACACCTCGATCTTCAGCCCCGGATTCTCCGGGACCGCTTCGACCACCAGGTCCACGTCACCGGGGAGATCCGACGGGGCGGCGACGGTGGAGATCCGCTCGAGGATCTCGTCGGGGGTGGAGCCGATCAGCTTGCCGCGCTCGTCGGCGCGGTGCAGGCCGGTGGCCACCCGGGCACGTGCGGCCGCCTGATCGCCGGTCTCGGCGATGACAACCTCGCTGCCGAGGGTGGCGAACACCTGCGCGATGCCCGCGCCCATGCGGCCGCCACCGGCCACTGCCACTCGAGCCGGGGCGGGGATCTCGGTCATCTCTTCCTCTCCAGGAATGCGGTCATGCGGTCTTGCTTGTCGTCGGTTTCGAACAGCACGGCCTGGGCGATGTCGTCGGCGAACGGGTGCGTGCCGGGGGCGTCGACGATCGTCTTGGTAAGGCGCAGCGCGAGCGGTGCGGAGCGGGCGATCCGGTCGAGCAGCCGGTGTGCCGCCTCCATGTGGGTTCCGGGATCGACGATCTCGAGGACCAAGCCGGTGCGCAGGGCGGCGTCGGCATCGAGCACATGCCCACCGAGCAGAACCTGCTTGGCTACCGACGTGCCCACCAGCTGCGGGAGGCGGTAGCTCGCCCCCGCCGCGGCCATGATGCCCAACCCCGGCTCGGGGTTGCCGAACTTCACGGTCGAGGTCGCGATGCGGATGTCACAGGCGTAGGCCAGTTCGGCCCCGCCCCCGAGGGCGAAGCCGCTCACGGCGGCGATGGTCGGCAGCGGCAGCCGTCCGATCCTGTCGAACAAGTTGCGGTTGATCCCGGCGAGCGCGTCGTCACGGCCGCGGGCCTGCAGCTCGGCGATGTCGGCGCCACCGGCGAAGTGGTCTCCGCGGCCGGTGAGCAGCAGCAGCCTCGGCTCCGCCTCGAGGCGCGCGCAGACCTCGTGCAGCTCACCGATCATCTCGGCGTTGATGGCGTTGCGCTGTGCGGGTCGGTCGAGAGTGACGACTACACGGTCGGGCTGCTCGGAAACGTCGAGGGTGGCGAAGGTGGTCACGGCACCTCTCCTGGTCCGGGTGGACAGTCCCGTTGTCCCTGGTGGGGATAGGAACGACAATGGGAATCATCGCTGGGAGCAAACGGTACCCCTCCGAAAGAATCTGTTCGCGTCGGTCTCACAAAGCGACCGATCGGGATATCGTGCAGAACAGACGAGGTTCACCAGCAAGCGCACCCGGAGGATTCGATGAGCCCCGAACGTCCCGCACGACGGACCAAGACCCGCGCGGTCGAAACCACCCACGTCGATGTCCTCATCGTCGGAGCCGGGCTGTCCGGGATCGGGGTCGCGGCACGACTGCGCCGGGAACACCCCGAGCGGACGTTGGCGATCCTCGAGTCCCGCGCGGCCTCCGGCGGCACCTGGGACCTGTTCCGGTACCCGGGCATCCGCTCCGACTCCGATGTGCAGACCTACGGGTACGACTTCAAGCCGTGGAAGGGCCGTAAGGCCCTCGCCCCGGCCGCCGACATCCTCGGCTACATCCGCGAGACGGCTCGTGAGTACGACATCGAAGGGTGTATTCGTTACCACCACAAGGTGATCCGCGCCGACTGGTCACCAGCGGACGCGCGCTGGACGATCACCGCCCGCGTCGGCGACGGCAACGAGACGGCGACGTTCACGGCGAGTTGGTTCTTCTGCGCCGCCGGCTACTACAACTACGACAAGGGCTACACCCCGCAGTTCCCGGGCGCGGACCGGTTCGCCGGACAGATCGTGCATCCCCAGCACTGGCCCGAGGACCTCGACTACGCCGGCAAGAAGGTCGTCGTCATCGGGTCCGGGTCGACCGCCGTCACGCTGATCCCGGCGATGGCCGACGCCACCGAACACGTCACGATGCTCCAGCGTTCGCCCACGTACATCATTCCGTTGCCCGCGGAGGATGCACTCTACGATTTGTTCCGGCGCATCCTCGGCGACGAACGCGGGTACCGGCTCACCCGCAAGAAGAACATCGCGCAGAACGTCTGGCTCTACAAGCTGTGCCGACGCTTCCCTCGGCAGATGCGGGCCATCATCCGGTGGCTCAACAAGCGAATGCTGCCGGCCGGCTTCGACGTCGACACCCACTTCAATCCCCGGTACGACCCGTGGGACCAGCGCCTGTGCGTCGTGCCGGGCGGCGACCTGTTCAAGACGATCCGCAAGGGGAAAGCATCGGTCGTCACCGACACGATCGAGACGTTCACCGAGACCGGCATCGCGCTCAGCTCCGGTGAGCACCTCGATGCCGACATCATCATCACCGCCACCGGGCTCGATCTGCTCGCGCTCGGCGGTGTCGAACTGAGTATCGACGGCGAGCTCATCGACATCACCAAACGGTTGGCATTCAAGGGAACGATGCTCTCCGATATCCCGAACTTCTCGTTCGCCGTCGGCTACGTCAACGCACCGTGGACACTCAAAGTCGACCTCGTCGCGGAGTTCCTGTGCCGGTTGCTGACCCAGATGGATCGCCGCGGCGCCACCGTAGCGGTCGCCGAGAACGACCGGCCCGACATGCAGACGCGGCCGCTGCTCGACTTCGCTGCCGGGTACATCCAGCGGTCTCTGGGCCTGTGGCCGCAGGCCGGCACCGAGGATCCGTGGAACCTGCAGATGGACTATTACAGGGACGTCGTCGTACTGCGAGACACCCCGGTCGACGACGGGACCTTGACGTTCGCGAAGGCGGAACCGGCGCCGACGCGGTCGCAACGCGACCTCGCCCGGCCGGACTGACGGATCGTGCGTGCACGACACCCTAGAGGTGTGGCCCGCTTTCCGTAGGGGAGTGGCATCGTGACTGTGGCGTCTTTCGACACTCGACCTCGGTGGATCGAGCGGCTGCGCCGCTCGAGGGAGCCGGCCTTTCTGGCGGTTACGGGCCTGGCGCTCGTCGCCGGCGGGGTCGCGTGGCTCGCCGGCGCGCGCGACGTCGCCGATGCCTGCTGGATAGCCGGCACGGTCGTCGCGATAGTCCCCGCCACCTGGTGGGTGGTCGACGCGTTGCGAAACGGACGCGTCGGAGTCGACGTCATCGCCCTCCTGTCCCTGATCGGCACGCTCCTGGTGGAGGAGTACCTTGCGGGGGCGCTGATCGCCATCATGTTGGCGACGGGCCAGGCCCTCGACGCCGCGGCGGGCCGGCGCGCTACCAAGGATCTGCGGTCGCTGCTCGACCGCGCTCCTCGCACGGCGCGCCGACGGATCGACGACGGCGTGGAAACCGTTCCCCTCGAAGACATCATCGTCGGCGATGCACTCGTCGTAGGCGCGGGCGAAGTGGTGCCGGTCGACGGCTGGGTCACTTCCGGGCTGGCCGTGCTCGACGAATCCGCCCTCACCGGTGAGCCACTTGCCGTCTCGCGGCGACGCGGTGAGGCGGTACGCAGCGGCATCGTCAATGCCGGTCCGGTCTTCGAGATGCAGGCCCGCGCCACCGCAGAGGAGAGCACGTACGCCGGTATCGTGCGGCTGGCACAGGACGCCGCGGCCGAGAGCGCTCCCGTCGTGCGGGTCGCCGACCGCATCGCCGGCTGGTTCCTGCCGCTCGCACTCGCGGTGTCCGGTGCTGCTTGGCTTCTCAGCGGTTCGGCGACCCGCGCAGTGGCCGTGCTCGTAGTCGCCACGCCGTGCCCACTGCTGCTGGCCGTCCCCGTTGCGATCGTGTCGGGGCTCTCCCGCGCGTCCCGCCTCGGCGTCGTGATCCGCGACGGTAGTGCTCTCGAGAATCTGGGGCACGCAACATCATTGGTGATGGACAAGACCGGCACCCTCACCACCGGCCGACCCACCGGGGCGGAGGTGCTCACCGCCCCCGACGGCGACCCCACCGAGGTGCTACGGCTGGCCGCGTCCGCCGATCAACTCTCCCCGCACGTGCTTGCCGACGCCATCGTGCAGGAGGCGAGGATCCGGGGACTCGAATTGTCGCTGCCTACCGAGGCGGACGAGGAAGTAGGAACCGGCGTCACCGCCATCGTCGACGAGCGACGGGTCACCGTCGGAACCCTGGACCTTCCTGCCGACGCACCCGGGTGGGCACGGTCCGCCAAGGGGCGGGCCGCACTCGACGGCGCCGCGATCGCCTGGGTCACCGTCGACGGTGTGCTCACCGGGGCGATCCTGTTGACCGACCCGATGCGCCGCGACGCATTCCGCACCATTCGACGCCTCCGCTCGGCCGGGCTGAACCGACTGGTCATGCTCACCGGCGACCGACGCGAGCCCGCCGAAGAGATCGGGTCCGCCCTCGGTCTCGACGCCGTCTACGCCGAGCAGTCCCCGGCCGACAAGGTTGCCGGAGTTCGTGCCGAGCGGGAGCGCGCGGTCACGGTGATGGTCGGCGACGGCGTCAACGACGCGCCCGCCCTCGCGGCCTCGACCGTCGGCGTCGCAATGGGCGCCCGGGGGTCCACGGCGACGTCCGAGGCGGCGGACGTCGTCCTGACGACCGACCGCCTCGACCACCTCGCAGATGCGATGGCGATCGCCCGTCGCGCGCGGCGCATCGCCGTGCAGAGCGCGACTGTCGGGATGGGACTGTCGTTGGTGGCCATGGGTTTTGCCGCATTCGGACTGCTGCCGCCCGCGGCCGGCGCACTGCTGCAGGAGGGGATCGACGTGGCGGTGATCCTCAACGCGCTGCGTGCCCTTCGTGGCAAGAAGGTTCACGTGCCGGTGGAAACTGCCGCGATGCTGCATCGGTTCTCCGCCGAACACGACGAACTGCGGGACCAGCTCTCGATCCTGCGCGACACCGCGGGGCTTCTCGCAACCGGTGACCTCGCTGCGACGCACGATGCTCTGCGCCGCGTCGACACCTTCCTCTTCGACACCCTCCTACCGCACGAAGAGGCCGAGGACCGCGAGCTCTATCCAGCGCTCGCGACGCCGCTCGGCAACTCGGAGGCCACCGCCACGATGAGCCGGATGCACACGGAGATCGACCGCCTCGCCCGGCGTCTGCGCACGCACCTCGTGCACGCCGACGCGGCCGGCGGTATCTCCGCCGACCAGGTCGACGACCTGCTGGCGTGCCTGTACGGTCTGCACGCGGTGCTGCGTCTGCACTTCGTGCAGGAGGAGGAGAACTACTTCACCCTCGCCCCCGTGCCGGACGCCACGTCGAACAGCTGACGCCGGTCGTGGGCCGCGCGATCGACGGCATCACGATGGCGTGCCGGACACCGCGCCGAGCCTGACCCGGTACGGCCGGCAAACCGGTTCCCAGGGCACGCGTCAGTGGGAAAGGGTTTTCTCCGACTCCGACCTCGAACCTGGGTCGGCCTTGTTTCCGCCGTTCTCGTTGACGAAATAGAGGATGACCGCCCCGGCGAGCGGTCCGACGGACAGAGCGCAGAACGCCGCCAGGAACGAATCGGTGGCGGCGAAGACTGCTCCGATCGCGAGTGGGACGAGGGTGCTGGCGACTTGCCAGAACGCATTCGTTGCGCCGGCAGCACGGCCGGTGATGTCGCTCGACACCAGGCGCGGGATCATCGCGACGAGCAAGGGTAGGTAGCCGTACCCGACCAGACCGAGCACAGGAGCGACGATCAGCAGGGTCGGGACGTGGTCCAGCGTGCCGAAGAAGACGAGAATGCCGGCGAACAGCACCAGGATCACGATGGCCGGCTTTCGGGCACTGTTGATCTTGTCGCCGAGCATCCCGATGAGGGGTTTGCCGACCACCGCCGTGCCCGCGAAGACCGCGACGATGAACCCCGCAGCGGTCCCGGATACCCCATGTCCCTCGATCAGCAGTGCGTTCGACCATATGACGAAGCCGTAGGTGCCCCAGAAGCCGCCGAAGCCCGCGAGGGAGACCAGCATCAGATCACGGTTGGTGATCAGTGTTTTCCAGGCGGACGGTCGCTTTTGGTCGTGGGTCCTGTGCGCCTGGTTGACCACTGGTCCCGGACGCAGGATCACGTAGCAGGTGATCGCGGTGACGATGGAGAGAGCGCCGAACAAGCGGTACGACGCATGCCAGCTGTAGTGGTTGATCATCCAGGGAACCACCGTATTGGCGATGACAGTGCCGAGGGAGGTTGCGGAGGTGAACAGTCCCATCGCCTTGCCGAGATCCTTGGGCTGGAACCAGCTTGCTATGAGTTTGATGCCCGCGGCGTAGTCCGCGCCGGCGAAGAAGCCGATGACGGCCTGCACGCTTACGCCGACCACCGCGGAGGTGGTGCTTCCGAAGACGATCATGAAGAGGCCCGCACCGGAGAGAGAGGCGGTGACTACTTCTCGGCCACCGAACCGATCGGAAAGCACGCCGGTCATGGCGTTCGAGCACACATATCCGATGTAGTACGCGGTGGCGAACACGCCGAGGCTTGCGAGCGGTACCCCGAGATCTTCGCCCACGAAGACCGAAGCCGGACCCCAGGTGGAGCGATCCACGGAGGTCATTGTGAAGGCGAGCCAGCACAACAGGAGCATTATCCAGCGGTTACCGCTGCGGACCTGCTGTCCGCGTTTGGTTGAAGTCGCTTCCACGTCCTCGTTCCCGTCTGAGTCTGCTCGACCATTTGCCGCAGGCCGAAGTTGGAACCGAAATCCCGAAGATGCTCCAGGTGGGGCGCTGCCGCTCGGTTGGACAGCGATGCGCCCTCGAGGCTGTGTCCGAGCCCGAAGTGCGAACGGCGAAACAATGGCCGGTTCGCGTGAAGCACGAGGCGCTCAGGACTCAGTCAAGCACCACACATTTTCTACCTAGGTGATCGTGCCCACACAAGAAAAAAGTCCGTATGAAGCCGGATTGCGCGCAAAGCGGACGCTTATGTGTGCTGCAGCTCGATTCCGTTGCGCAACTCGAGGGAGATCGCTCCCGCTGTTTCGAGGAGGCGTGGAAGGCAGCGTGCGACGAATGCGCGGGAGGGTTCCTGGGACTCGACCACCGATGCACTCAGCGCACCGATCGTCCGCCCGGAGCGCGTGCGTATCGGAACCGCAAGGGCGCGGACGCCCACGTCGAGGAGTTGATCTGCGAGCGCCCACCCCTGGTTGCGGACCGTGGCCAGTTCTCGGAGGAGCCTGTCCCCCCGTGGGTCAGGGGTGGCTCCACCAGTGGGAGGTGGCGATGCCGACGACAGGTGGGCGGCAAGGTCCGGTTCGGGCAGGGCGGCAAGCAATACCCGCCCGCCGGCCGTCAGGTGCGCCGGGATACGGCTGCCGACCTTGATGGATATGGACATCGCCCCTGCGACGGATGCCCGGCAGACGTATCGCACGTCCGAGTCGGCGAGCACGGTGACGGAGGCGGACGACCGCAGCGAACGCACAAGTGAATTCAGATGCGGTTGGCACACATCTGCCAACGTGAAGTTCGAGACGTTCGCGTACCCCAGTTCCAACACTTGCGGCGTGAGGGCGAACCGGCGCCCTGTCGCTGTCACGTAACCGAGTTCGACGAGAGTCACGAGAAATCGTCTGGTTGCCGACCTGGGTAAACCGCATCGCGAGGCCGCTTCCGTGAGCGTAAGCGAGGGGTGTTCGGCGTCGAAGGCCGTAAGGACAATGATGCCTCGCTCGAGGGACTGAACCACGTCCTTCGGGCGCGCACCCACTCCGATGGATCGGGGTTCGTCCCCATCGGACGAGTTCGTGGGTTGAGGCATGTGCACTCCTGTAGGCGGTGAGACCGGCCGGGCACGCATCCGTCCGCATGGCGCGCACCTTCGATCGACTCGGTAATTGTCGCAGATCGCACGGTCGCGATCTCTGACCGGACGGGTGGAGATCCCTCGCTGGATCCGGCGGACGGTTGACGTCGAGAAGCCGGATGTGCGAACGTTTCAATATTCGCGCGCCTGCGCGCTATGCGGACACACTGCCGTGGTTTACCGGCCTCCGCTCGAGATACCCATCCGAAAGGGACCGTCATGCTGACCCGAGACCAGAACACACTGCTTGTTCAGACCGGACCGGATACGCCGATGGGACGCCTGTTCCGGCGGTACTGGATACCGGCCCTTCTCGCCGAAGAGTTGCCTGGGCCCGACTGCGACCCGGTGCGGGTCAAGCTGCTGGGTGAGCAGTTGATCGCGTTCCGCGACAGTGAAGGCCGGATCGGCCTTCTCGACGAATTCTGCAGCCACCGCACGGCATCGCTGTACTTCGGGCGTAACGAAGAGTGCGGACTGCGCTGCGCCTACCACGGCTGGAAGTACGACGTCGAGGGCAACTGCGTAGACATGCCCTCGGAGCCCGCGAATTCGAAGTTCAAGAGCCGGATCAAGCAGAAGGCCTACCCGTGTGTCGAACGTGGGGGCGTCATCTGGACCTATATGGGTCCGCCGGAACTGAAGCCGGAAGTACCCGAGCTCGAGTGGGCGATGCTCGGCGACGGACAACGCTTCGTCTCCAAGCGTCTGCAGGAATCCAACTACCTCCAGGCGATGGAGGGGGGCATCGACTCGAGCCACGTCTCGTTCGCGCACCGGTTCAACCTCGACGACGACCCGATGCACTCCGGAACCGAGGGCAACAAATACCTCAAGGCGGACACCCGCCCGAAGTTCGAGGTCGCGGAGAGTGACGGTGGTCTGGTGATCGGGGCCCGGCGGAACGCGAACGACGAGGAGTACTACTGGCGCATCACACAATGGATCATGCCGTGGTACACCATCATTCCTCCGTTCGGAACACACAATCCGCTCGGCGGTCACGCTTGGGTGCCGATCGATGACACGACCTGCTGGGCGTGGAGCATCAACTACCACCCGACTCGCGAACTGCGTGAGGACGAACTCGCCGCGATGCAAAACGGTGACGGGATCCACTCCAAGTACGTTCCTGGCACCTATCGACCTCTGGCGAACAAGGACAACGACTACCTGATGGATCGAGAGGCCCAGCGGCAGAAGAAGACGTTCTCTGGAATCGAGGGCATCTCCGCTCAGGACTTCTCCCTGCAGGAGTCGATGGGTGCGATCTGCGATCGCACCAAGGAGCGGCTGGGCACCTCCGACGCCGGCATCATTCTGGCCCGCCGACGCCTCCTCGCTGTTCTCGACAATCTCGAGGACGAGTCGCTGCCCGGCCTCGAGACCGAGCACCAGCGAGTGCGGTCGACCTCGATTTTGCTGCCGAAGGCCACTCCGTTCAAGGAAGGTGCCGGAGAGGCCTTGCACATGGTCGAGGGCGAGGACTTCGTCTCCATCTGAGGGGCTGCCGCAAAGATCGACGAGGAGATCGCGTGAACAAGGACGCAGGCGCTTCTGTGAAATCCATTGCCGCCGATACGAAACAGAGGCGGCCGCGGTTGGTTCGTGCGGCGGTTTCGCTGCCCGACGCCACGACCACGGTGCGGATGCTCGACGCCGACCTCGCGATCGACGCAGTGGGTTGGCTCGAAGTAGAGTCGTCCGCGGTGTGTGGCACCGACATCGGCCTGTACCGGTCTGGTCTCGACGGTCCGACAGTTCTCGGACACCACGTGGTGGGCTCCATCGTGTCCCTCGACGCCGCGCAAGCCGAGGCCTGGGGTGTCGCCGTCGGGGACCGTGTGGCCCTCGAGGAGTACCTGCCCTGTCAGGATGCGGCGTGCGCGGCCTGCAGCAGTGGCTGCTACCGGATGTGCCCGCAGACCGACCTGTGGAAGGGGAAGCGTCGCGTCGGTCTCGTCTCCGCAGAGGAAGGCTCCGGACTGCACGGCGGCAACGCCGAGTTCATGCAGTTGGCGGCCAACAGTATCGTGCACAAGTTGCCCGCTGATCTCGACCCGGACCTGGCGGCTTGGACCCAGCCCTTCGCCAACGCGATCGACTGGACGATCAATGTCGGCGGCGCTCAGGAAGGGACGACGGTCGTCGTCGTCGGCCCCGGCTATCACGGAATTGCCGCGGTGGCGGCGGCCCGGGCCGCCGGGGCGGCACAGATCGTCGCGATTGGGCTGTCGAGTTCGCTCGAGGGTCTGGAGATTGCGGAAGTGCTCGGCGCCACTCCGGTGGTCCACGACGGCGGTGATCTGGGCGAGGTCATTCTCCGGGCCACTGCGGGTCAGGGTACCGACGTGCTTGTCGACACCGTCGGACTCGAGGGCTCGGCCGTGGCGGCGTCCGCGCGGAGCCTGCGCACCGGGGGACGTCTCGTGGTCTCGGGCCTCGGATCGACGCCAGTGAATCTGGACCTGAAAGCGCTGGTACAGGGTGCGCATTCGATTGTCGGCGTGCGCGGCCGATCACCATCGGCGGTCACGCGCAGCATCGATATTCTCGCCTCCGGACGCTCCGGACTCGACGTCGTGCCGACGGTTGCCGTCCCTCTGGACGAGGTCGATGAGATGTTCGCCCGGATGGTTGAAGGGCGCGGTCCCTCGAGCCCCCATGTCGTTGTCCGTCCGCAACCGGTTCTCGCGGAGTCGGCCGGCCGGACCGAGGAAAGTAGAGTGTCATGACAGATACGTCCCCGCGCCGGGTTTCCTACGAAGCGCGAATTCTCCTGGTCCCCTTGGGCTCTTCCGGTCTGTCAACCGTCGAGCAGATGGCCTCGGCAGGGCTGACCGGGGTCCGGGTTGTCACGGAACAAGGGGCGTCGTCGGTGGCAGTACGCGCCATCGATGCCACCGACGAGAGCACGGAATCCCTCGACGATCTGGTCGCGGCGTCCGACATGGTCATCCTGATCGGGTCCCGGCTTCCCGAAGTACCGGTGAGGTTCGCATCGGCCATGGCCGATAGTGCCCGCCGATCGGGCAACCTACTCGCCGGAGTCCTCGTCGACCAGCAGGACTGGGAGTCCTCGCTCGGCGCCGAAGCGCTGGCGGTGCTGAGGATGGAACTGGACATGCTGGTCTCGATCAGCCAGGTGTCAATGGCCACCGCGTTCATCGACGTCCTCAAGGGCGGCTATCGCACGGAAAAGCGTTATGCCCCACTGATCACCGCGGGAAGGAACTGAGATGGCGGAGGCGGGGCGAGCGACGCTGGTGCGCCAACAGCGACTCGAATCCGACGGAGTGTTGTCGCTGCAGCTCGAAAGTCCGGACGGGTGTGATCTGCCGACATGGGAGCCGGGCGCCCACATCGACGTGATCCTCCCGTCGGGGGCTGTGCGTCAGTACAGTCTGTGCGGGGATCCCGCCGACACCGCAAGCTATCGGATTGCGGTGTTGAACGAAGCGAACGGGCGTGGCGGTTCCAGGGAGATTCACGAGGTGCTCCGTGTCGGCGATACCGTGACGGTACGAGGTCCACGCAATCATTTTCCGCTCGAGCCGGCCGCTCATTACGTGCTGATTGCCGGCGGTATCGGCATCACCCCGCTTCTCTCGATGGCGCGCCAACTGACGAAGGAAGGCGCGTCCTGGTCGCTGCTCTACGGCGGCCGATCTCGATCGTCGATGGCCTTCGTCGACGAGCTCGCTGCCCTGGGTGGAAACGTTACGATCGCCGCGTCGGACCGGGGCGACGCCCTCGATCTCGAGTCGGCGCTAGCCGACGTGCCGTCCGGAACCTCCGTCTATTGTTGCGGCCCAACGCGATTGCTCGACGCAGTGCAGGATTCTTGTGACCGTTTCCTTGGTGCCTATGCCCTGCACTTCGAACGGTTCGCCGCACCCACCACCACTCAGCTGCCGGTCGATTCCGGCACCGACACCTGCGACGGCCCAGCCGAGTTCGAAGTGGAGTTGCGCCGGAGCGGGCGCACCGTCAAGGTTCCTGCAGACCGGTCTCTCCTCGAAGTAGCGCTCGAGGTCAACCCGGATATCCTTTGTTCCTGCGAGGAAGGTTTCTGCGGATCCTGCGAGACCCTCGTACTCGAGGGTGTCCCGGAGCACCACGACTCGATTCTCACGGAGGCGGAGCGGGAGAAGGGTGAGTCGATGATGATCTGCGTCGGGCGTTCCCGCACAACGCGTTTGGTGCTCGACGCCTGACGATCACCCGTCGGTGTTCAGACGGCGGCAATATCCTTGCTGATCCGTGCCGCCGCTCTCTGCAGTGCGAACAGAATGGATCCGCGCATGTGGTCGAGCGACACCCGTGATGCCTGGGCCGAGACATTGAGGGCCGCGATTGCATGGCCATCGGCGTCGCGTACCGGCACGGCGATCGACCGGATCCCCTCGGTGAGTTCCTCATCGGCCAGAGACCAGCCTTGCTCCCGGGCAGCGAGGATCTTCGCGCGCAACTCCGCCGCGTCGATCGTCGTCGCCTTGGTGAAACTGTGTGCATCGACGGTTGCGAGGTACTTGTCGATGTCGGCGTCGGAACGGTCCGCGAGGAGTACGCGCCCGGTAGCCACCGCATACGCGGGCAAGCTGGTGCCGACCACGATCGCGACCGTGAGGACCCGGTCTGCCTGCACCCGATCGACGTAGAAGATCTTGTCGCGGTGAAGCACTGTGAGGGACACCGTCTCCTGCGTCTCCTCGGCGAGCCGTTCCAGGTAGGGATGTACGACGGCGGGAAGTCCGCTGCTGAGCACATAGGCGTCGCCGATCTCCAATACCGCAGGCCGAACCGCGTAGGCCGTGCCGTCATACGAGAGATAGCCCATGTATTCCAGGGTCAGCACCAACCGCCTCGCGGCGGTCCGGGTGATTCCCGAAAGGGTGGCAACTTCGGTGACGGAGAGGGGCCGCCGTTCCCGGCCGAAGAGTTTGAGCACCTCCAGTCCGCGCCCCAGCGCCTGAACGTGGTCGCGGTTCTGTTCCGGAGACTTCGTGTCCGCATTGTTCTTGCTCACCGAGTCAACCTATCCGCTTCGACCGTCATCGCCGGCTCCACGTCTGCCGGAGTGGTCCGGACGCCCAGGATGGCGAGAAGGGCGCACGCAGCGTACATCGTCGCTGCGACCATCCAGCCGGCCGCGAACCCTGCGGTCACGTCGAACAGGAAGCCCGTCAGCGCTGGACCGCCCGCGAATCCGAGGTACATTCCTACGGCGATCAGACTCGATGCGCGACCCACGGCGGTCCTCCCCACCACGCGGAGTACGCCAGCCATCAGCAGGACGTTGGCCGCGAGAGCGGTCGCACCGTGGAGCGTGACGCCGAGCCACAGCAACGGTAGCCATCCCACCAGTTGTGCCATGAGCAATGCGAGTGCACCCAGGGTCGAACCGGAGGCCAAGATCAGCAAGAGCACGAACGTGCCGATCTTGCCGGAGAGCGCGCGACCCCAGAAGATTCGGGAGGTGACACCGATCGCGCCGGCGATTGCCGCGGTCAGGCCCGCCACTGTCAGTGTGAGCCCCATTCCTTCGAGTGCAAACAGTGGGAGGTAGACGTTGGTGGCCTGCACGCCGGTGCCCGAAAACAGGGCATAGGCGGCGAGCACCCATACCGCCCGAGGCATCGATCGCGCCTTCGAGCCGGTCGTGCGTAGCGCGTTGACGGACGTCGCGACTTGCGTCGACGCTTGCGGGGAATGGGGGGACGGTGATCGTCGCCATGCGACCAGTGCCGACACACCCGCGACAACGGCGCCGATCCACAGGGCTCCGCGCCAGCCCCACGCCAGCGCCAGGACGGGACAGCCCACACCGGCGACGAGTTGAGCCACCTGCACCCCCGACTGCTTCACCCCGATCCACTGCGCCCGTTTGGGTTGCGGAGCGCGCTCACTGATCACGCGGTTCGTCACGGGGTTGGACAGCGCCTGAGCGGCTCCGGACAGCGCCATGGCGCCCAACAGCCAGAGATAGTTGGTGGACAGAGCGGCGAGGACGTAGGACATGGCGGCGCCGACGAACACGGTAACGAGCAGGCCACGAGTGGAGAAATGGTCGCCGACGTGGCTGAACGTAAGAGCCAGGGTGGCTGCGGTCAGGAATGTGAGGGTGGAGAGCATCCCGAACTGGGCGACTGTGATGTCGAGGGAATCTATGACCAGTGCACTGGTCGCGCTCAACGCGTAGGTCAGCAGTGGACCTATGGCCATGGCCGCGGTCAAGAGCGGAAGAAGTCCTCGTGTATCGCGGTCGGCCATTGTGAACCCTTCCCGCCGACTGCCCGGCCCCACCTGTCGACAGCGGGGCACCGCGTCGTGCCACTACCCATTGCGTCCGTATGCCGCGCAGGAAGTCTATATGCGGACACTCGATGCCGGAACCACCTCCTCACGAGAATGCGGGCGACGGTCTGGTCTGGTCGGCTCGCGCAGTCACGGCGCCGAGTCGCTCAGTGGTCGATACGCCTTGCGTCTCGTAGCGGAGCGTGCACTCGACGAAGACATTGATGCCGACGCCGCCGACGCCCTGAGAAAGGTGGCGCACAGGGAGATCGATGTACGCGGTTTCGTGCATGCGAACCCGTGGCCTCCGGCGAGCAGCGAGGGCTCCTGTCGACAATCGGCACCTGTGCCCCACAGAACGACTCTCGACTCGACAACCGCGGGCAGCCAAGGCCGCCGCGGAAGCCGAGCGCCGCTACGACACCGTCACGGGAGACCAGAGCAACGGAGTTCCTGCCGACAACTGAGCGGCATTGGGGCTATCCCGCCGGCGTCGGCACCGGGGCGGTGACGGGCGTGGTCGCCTCGGACGCGACCGTCGTCTCCGCGGGGGTGCTCGTGGTGGGTGTCGCCGTGGTCTCGGGTGTGACCGCGGTCTGGGTCGGCTCTGCAGTAGCGGTCTCGGCGGCGTCGCTGGGTGCCGGGGTGGTGGTGGGCGCAGCTCCCGGGGTGGTCGTGGGGAGCGTCGGAGCCGGTGTGGTCTCGGCCGGCTGCACTGCACCCGACGGCGTTGCAGCCAATGACGGCGCCGCACCTTCCGACAAGGTGGTCACAGCCTCCTCCAGGACCAACTCCTCGAGGGCCGCGGACAGTTCGGCCGCGCTCGGCGTCGCCTTCGGATCCACCGGCTCCCCGGCCTGAGCCTGCTGTGCGAGGTAGGTCAACCACGCTGCCGCGTAGTCGGCGGAGGTCAGGTCCTTCCCGTTCTCGGGATCGGCGTCACGCCAGTAGTCGAAGTGGTGCCCGATCTCCGGGCCGAGCGTCAACTGGTAGGGATCGCTCATGATCACCGGAATGGTGTTCTGATTCGTCACGATCAGGCCGACGATCTCCTTGAACAGCTTCTGCGGCAGGTACGCCAGCGGCGACATCTCCTCGGTCGAGATCGAGTCCTGCTCTCCCGAGACCGCAGTCATATCCGAGATGTCCGAGGCGTCGGTCTCGGGCGTTGCCGGTGCCGCGGTCGGCCCGTCGTACGACGGATCCGACACCTTGAGCAGCACCTCCAGGAACGTCTCGTCGCTGCGAATCCAGTCCGGCTGCGAGCGGATGTCCGCGAATGCGTCGAGCGCGATCCGGGACATCACCGTCGCCACGTCGATTCCCGTCGCGGGGGTCAGCTGTTCCCGTTCGAGTGCGTCGACGTCGAGTTGCCGGCCGACGTTGACGACCAGCTGCAGCAGCGAAATGTTCTCTGGTGCAGCACAGGTGAGGTCACCGTCGGCGCAGAACGAAGCGATCCGTCCATTCAGGGCCCCGAAGTCGTCGCCGCCGGTGTCAGGCAGGGCGCCCTGGCCCGGAACAGCGGCCGTGCCGTCCTGGTACTCCAGGTCGAACCCGTCCGGGTTGGTGAAGGGATTCTCAGCACCCGGGAACGGACCCTGGCCGTCGACGCGGCCGGCGTCGGCGAGGATCACGACACCGACGACGTTGGTCGGATCCACGATCCCGTACGTGCCGTCCTCGTTCGGTTCCTGGTGGCCGACGTTCATGGCGACGCGGCGTGCCACGTCGGCGCCCTCGCTGTAGCCGACGATCGCGAACTGGGTGTCCGGGCACGAGACCCGAATGGCCTCCATCACCGCTTCGGTGTTCGCGACACCGGTGTTCACCGCATCCTCGTAGCTCGACATGTCCGCCGGGTAGGCGATGTACATCGCTGCGTACGAGTCCCGCCCGACTTCGGCGAGCGGAGCACTGGATGCCTGATCGATCCACGTGCTCACGTAGTCGTCCGCAGATGCCGCGGGCAGTTCGTTGCCGTTCTCATCGACGAGCATCTTCGTGGTGCCCGGGCGCGGTGTGTCACCACGACCGGCGATCGAGAGGGTCACCATGTCCTTGCAGTCGGTGGTCGACGCCACCAGCGCAGTGTCGACCGTGCGGGTCGGTGACGACCACAACGCCCACGTCAAGGTCACCAGCAGCGCAACCGCCACCACGGCCGAGGTGAGCACCCGGGCAGCAGGTCCACGCTGCGTGAAGAACCGTCGAATTGTCATACCTAACTTCTCCCCAGACCAACCCAAAGATGACGCGCGTCCCGTCCCCCGCACCGCGCTTTATGTCAGGCGGAATGTCGGGCGGTGAGTCTGATGCGTTACATCGCGCACCTGACCCGGTGTCGCGAGAGGACAATGGCTTCTTGAAGAGACCCTGGGGTTTGTCGAAGAGACACTGGCGTCCGGAGGGCGGTCATGACCACAGACACTTCCCGAGATGCACGATTCGCCGGACGCGTCAGCGAGCTGTACGCGACCGATCCCCAGTTCCGGGCAGCGGCCCCGTTGCCAGCTGTGATCGCCGCCGCACACGAACCGGGTCTGCGACTCACGGAGATCCTCGACGCGTACTTCGATGGGTATGCCGACCGGCCCGCGCTGGGCCGCCGCAGCCGCACACTGACACGGGACGCGGACGGCCACACGATCTCGACACTGCTTCCCAGCTTCGAGACCATCACCTATCGCGAGTTGCGCGACCGTGTCGCGTCGCTGGCCGCCGCGTGGCGCACCGAGGCCGGGATCACACCGGGGGACTTCGTCGCGGTACTCGGTTTCACGAGCATCGACTACGCAGTGGTCTACCTCACCTGCCTTCACCTCGGTGCCGTGTTCGTCCCGCTGCAGAGCAGCGCATCGGCCGCCCGACTGGCACCGATCCTCGCCGAGACGTCACCGCGGATCCTCGCTGCCGGGATCGACTCGATCGACACAGCCGTGGACCTCACGACCGCCACACCGTCCATCGAACGACTGGTGATCTTGGACTACGAGGCCGGAGACGACGAGCAGCGCGAGCGCTACGAGGCCGCACGCGCCCGCGCCGCCCACTCCAGGCTCGTGGTCGAGCTCGGCCCGCTCTCTGACGACCTCGACATCGGCGAGACGCTGTCCGCGGTGCCACCCTTCGTCGCCCCCGCGGGCGACGATCCGCTGGCATCGCTGATCTACACGTCGGGTAGCACGGGCGCCCCGAAGGGGGCGATATACACCGCCGACATGGTGACGCGGATGTGGGTGCAACCGCCGAACCCCATCGAGGGCTTCGACGGCGAACTACCCGCGATTTACCTGCAGTACATGCCGCTCAGCCACATCTTCGGGCTGGGCTGGCTGACCACGACCCTGGCCTCCGGCGGCACCGGCTACTTCGCGGCGAAGAGCGACATGTCGACGCTGCTCGACGACCTCTCCCTCACCCGGCCGACCGCCTTGAATCTGGTTCCGCGCGTGTGCGACATGATCTTTCGCCGGTACTGCACTGAGATGGACCGGCGGCCCGGCGGGGATGGCGACTCCGCGGACGTCAAGCAGGCACTGCGCGACGACGTTCTCGGCGGACGTGTCCTCGCTGCTCTGTGCGGGACCGCCCCACTATCCGACGAGATGCGTGAGTTCGTGGAGTCCACCCTCGAGATCCCCGTCACCACAAGCTACGGCGCGACCGAGACCGCCGTCTCGGTGCTGCGCAACGGGACGATCATGCGCCCGCAGGTCACCGACTACAAGCTCGTCGACGTACCGGAGCTCGAGTACCACACAACCGACCAACCGCACCCGCGCGGCGAGCTACTCGTCAAGTGCGACAGCATGATTCCCGGATACTACAAGCACCCTGAGATGTCGGCGGATATCTTCGATCGGGACGGCTTCTACCGCACCGGCGACATCATGGAGGAGATTGCACCCGATCACCTCATCTACCTCGAGCGTAGGAAGAACGTCCTCAAGCTCTCCCAGGGCGAGTTCGTCGCGGTGT
The DNA here is from genome assembly GCF_004011825.1 of Rhodococcus xishaensis. GTDB lineage: Bacteria > Actinomycetota > Actinomycetes > Mycobacteriales > Mycobacteriaceae > Prescottella > Prescottella xishaensis. The sequence continues at coordinate 184,684 of NZ_RKLO01000004.1, forward strand.
CGACACTCGAGGCCGCGTACGCCACGTGTCCGCACGTCCGGCAGATCTTCCTGTACGGCAGCAGCGAACGCTCCTTCCTGCTCGCAGTGATCGTGCCCAATCCTGGCGGCACCAGCGACGGCGACCTGCACGCCCTGATCACCGCCGAGCTGCGGCACGTCGCCCAGATGAATACCCTTAACCCGTACGAGATTCCGCGAGACTTCGTGATCGAATCCGAGCCGTTCAGCCCCGACAACGGACTGCTGTCCGGGGTGGGCAAGCTACTGCGCCCGGCGTTGAAGGCCCGCTACGGGGAGCGCCTCGAGCGCATGTACGTGGAGATCGCCGAGGGACAGGGCGCCGAGCTCGAACAGCTGCGGGCCGACGCCGCCACCTTGCCGACCCTCACGACGGTGCGCCGGGCGGCCGCCGCCACGCTCGGACTGTCGACGACGGAGGACTTGCCTGACGACGCGCGGTTCATCGACCTGGGTGGGGACTCGCTGTCGGCGTTCTCGTTCTCGACCCTGCTGGGAAAGCTGTTCAATTTGGAGGTGCCTGTGCAGTCCATCACCGGTCCCACCGCGGACCTCGCGACCATTTCGCATTACCTTGATCGTGAACGTCTCGAGACGTCCACTCGTCCCACCTTCGAGTCGGTGCACGGCCTTGACGCGGACGTCCTCCGTGCCGCCGATCTCGAGCTCGGCAAGTTCATCGACGCCCCGACTCTGGCCGCCGCGCCCTCACTGCCCGCACCGTCGGGCACTGTCCGGACCGTGCTGATGACCGGCGCGAACGGGTATCTCGGCCGCTTCCTGTGTCTGTCTTGGCTCGAACGCCTCGCGCAGGTCGGCGGAAAGCTGATCTGCATCGCGCGCGGCGCCGACGCCGAGACGGCCCGACGACGTATCGAGGAAGCAATCGACAGTGGCGATCCAGAACTGTCGCAGCACTTCCGTGCGCTCGCGGACGTTCACCTCGAGGTGCTCACCGGTGATCTGGCCGAGGCAGATCTGGGCCTCGACACGGCAACCTGGGATCGGCTCGCGCAATCGGTGGACCAGATCGTGCACTGTGGGGCGCTCGTCAACCACGTGCTGCCGTACCGCCAACTCTTCGGCCCCAACGTCGTCGGTACCGCCGAAATCGTCAAACTCGCCCTCTCGACGCGCCTCAAGCCGGTGAACTACCTCTCGACCTTCGCGGCCGCCTTACTGCCCGGTGGCGGTTCGATCGGAGAGGACGAGGACGTCCGGCAGGCGATTCCGACTCGACCGCTCGATGATTCGTACGCCAACGGGTACAGGACCAGCAAGTGGGCTGGGGAGGTCATGCTGCGCGAGGCGCACGACCTGTGTGGACTACCGGTGGCAGTGTTCCGACCTTCCATGATCCTTGCGCACGGCCGATACTCTGGGCAGCTCAACGTGCACGACCGGCTCACCCGGCTGATTTTCAGCATTGTCGTGACGGGACTCGCGCCGCGCTCGTTCTATCGTCTCGACGCCGAGGGCAACCGACAGCGCGCGCATTACGACGGCCTACCCGCCGATTTCGCGGCTGAGGCCATCGCCACGCTCGGGGCCGGCGCGACGTCCGGGTACCACACCTACAACGTGCTCAACACACACGACGACGGTATCTCGATGGACCGGATCGTCGACTGGCTGATCGAGGCAGGGCACGATATCGAGCGGATCGACGACTATGACGAATGGTTGCGCCGATTCCGGTCGGCCATCGAATCGTTGCCGGACGAGCAACGCCGGCGCTCCGTGCTCCGGCTGCTGAACGCCTACGCCGCTCCGGAGCCGCCGACGCAAAGCGTGCAGCCGTCGGCGGAAAGGTTCCGTGCAGCAGTGCAATCCGCCGGGATAGGGGAGACCGGAGATGTGCCGCACCTGACGTCGTCGCTGATCAACAAGTACGTCGCCGACCTGAAGCAACTCGGCCGGCTCGACGGCGCCAAGTAGTCATAAAGCTGCTGCGTTCTGCAACAGCTTTCGTTCCCACGCGTGCCCAGTCCATCCGGGCGTGACGAGCACGAACGGCCTGCCATCTCCCCATGAGTATTGCCACAACGCTATGTAGTACATATGCTACGAAGCGTCTAAGAGTAATGATGGGGAGGCTCATGAATTCGCGAAGTGGGATCGTGCTCGACGTCGACGGACTGCGGATGCGATACGGCGACAACGATGTTCTGCTCGACGTGACGTTCCAGGCCCGGCGCGGCGAGGTACTGGTGATGCTCGGTCCCAATGGGGCCGGCAAGACGACGACCGTCGAGATCCTCGAAGGGTTCCGCAACCGCTCGGCGGGCCGCGTCACGGTGCTGGGCGTCGATCCCCAGGACGGCGACGAACACTGGCGCGCTAGCATCGGCGTCGTTCTGCAATCCTGGCGCGACCACGCCAAGTGGCGTGTGCGTGACCTGCTCGCCCATCTCGCCGCCTTCTATCGGCCGTACTCCACGGTCGACGGCCAACAGTCCTGGGATACAGACGAACTCCTCGACCTCGTGGGGCTCACCGAGCAGGCACGAGCCAAGATCGCGAATCTCTCGGGTGGTCAGCGCCGCCGACTGGACGTCGCGATCGGCATCGTAGGCCGACCGAAGGTGCTGTTCATGGACGAACCCACCGCCGGCTTCGACCCCGCGGCTCGCAGAGACTTCCATGATCTCGTGCATCGTCTGGCCGACCTCGAGGAGACAACGGTGTTGCTCACCACCCATGACCTCGACGAGGCGGAGAAGATTGCCGACCGGATCCTGATCCTCGCCGGCGGCCGCATCGTCGCCGACGGCTCGCCCGATGCGTTGGGTCGCGAGATCGCGAGTGAGGCCGAGGTGCGCTGGACCGTCGACGGCCAGCGCTTCGTACACACCACCACCGAGTCGACGAAGTTCGTCCACGAATTGTTCAGGCAACAAGGTGATTCCATCGGTGAGCTCGAGGTGCGCCGTGCCTCGCTGGAGGACACCTACATGGCGCTGGTCCGCCGCCACGAGACTGGCGACGTCGAGACCAGCGCAGTCACTCTCGCGGAGGTTGCACGATGAACCCCACTGCCAACGCAGTCCGCGCCGGCCTCGCCCGCGGCTGGATCGAACTTCGCCAACTGTTCACCACCGGTCCCGACCTGATCGGTCAGTTCATGAGCCCGGCCATCGCACTGGTCGTGCTCTACCTCCTACGCAATCGTGAGTACGCGGGCAGCGACCTCTCGATCGCCGAACTCGCGGTCCCCGGTCTCATCGGGTCGATCATCGTGTTCAACGGACTGTTCGCGATCACCAATGTGCTTGTCCTGGACCGCGAGGACGGCACGCTACTGCGGGCCAAGGCGGTGCCGGGCGGGATGATCGGCTACGTGGTCGGCAAGATCGTCTCGGCCGCAGGATCTGTCGTCGTGCAGGTGGCGGTGGTGCTCGCGGTGGGTATGGCGGTAATCGGAGGGGCGTCGCTGGGCGGCCTCAGCGTGTGGGCGACCTTCGTTTGGGTTCTGCTGCTCAGCCTGCTCGCCGCCCTGCCGCTCGGCGCGATCCTGGGCGCCGTCCTCGACGGCCCCCGCGCGACGTTCCTGCTGACGATGCCGCTCATGGGGCTCGTCGCCATCTCGGGGATCTTCTACCCGATCACGGCGCTGCCGGGGTGGCTGCAGGCCATCGGCCAGATGTTCCCGATCTACTGGAGCGGCCTGGGGATGCGCTCGGCATTGCTTCCCCCTGATGCAGTGGCGGTCGAGATCGGCGAGTCCTGGCGGCACGCCGAGACCGCCGCCGTGCTGGGCGCCTGGGCTGTCGCGGGACTGCTGATCGCGCCGGTAGTGTTGCGGCGCATGGTGCGTCACGAATCGGGATCGAGTATGGCCGCACGACGTGAGAGGGCGATGCAGCGTGCCTTCTGAGGTCATCTACAACCGCATCGCGATGCTGCGCGCCGAGCGGGGCATCTCGCGGCGGGAGTTGGCCGAGGCGCTGGGCGTCCACTACCAGACGGTGGGCTACCTCGAACGCGGCGAGTACAGCCCCAGCCTGCACCTGGCGCTGCGTATCGCCGCCTACTTCGAGGTGGCGGTGGAGGTCGTGTTCTCCACCGAGCCGTTTCCAAGGCTGGGGTCGGGCGCCGAGTCAGCGTGACCCGACGTCTGGCCCGGGAAGATGATCGCCTGTAGTTCAGCTCCCCACCGGAAGGCGACAACCGGTGAGGAGCTGAGCGCAGGTGCCGGGTCAGCTACCGAAAAGCAGGGGTCCCTCAGCTACCGGAGCTGCCGAAAGCAGGGACCTCGGCACTGCCGGAGCTACCGAGGCTGCCCGTGTCCAAGTCCACCACTGCAAGAACCTCGGGCTCGGTGATCGTCGGGCCCGCGACGAGGTCCAACAACGATATGCACCCACCGACGACGCCATACAGGCCGGGCTCCACGTCCTCGACCTCGTAGTGTCTCGTTTGGCCTGGAAGGACGCCGAACAGGGACTCGACGGTGTCGAACAGCGGGAAGACCACGACACCGGGCTGGAGGAGCTCGAGGGGATTGTCGACGATGGCGGGAATGCTCGAGGCGTCGACGATCATCGCGTTGCAGCCAGCTAGCTCGATAGGCGCGTGCGGGTTGGTGATCGAGATGTTGATCGTGGTGCCGGACGACGACGCCTCCACTAGCGGCGGTTGAACGGCGGCCGATGCGGTGGCCGGCGCGGCGAGCGCGATGGTCGCGACGGTAGCCGCCGTGGTCACGGCACCGGCGGCGAACCTCTTCATGCGGGCAGCAGGCATGGATTACCTCCCAGTTGTCTTGTCCGAGTTGGCTTGCGCTCGTTCGTTGGTCGTTAGATTTAACCGCTAAGAGGGCTCCGCCTGACCGAGTTTCGGAAAGATTCTCATTCCGTCGCGGTCGGATCAATGCACCGAAGCGGTCGCGGCTGGCGCCATCGAAGCCCGATCGACCTACTTCTCAGCAGTTCAGGAGACGATTCGACTCTTCCCACTCGGGCTCGCCGCTGTTCGGAATCTTCACCGACGCCCGCGCTGCGGGACTTGACCTTTACGCGGCGTCAAGTTGGAGGCTGGAGTCATGACGATCTCAACGGAAGCGGCTATCGACCGCTCGATCTATCCCATGCCCATGTTCGCGTCGTTCCTGGTGCGCGATCTCGACACCAGCGCGAGGTTCTACAACCAGGTTGGGTTCATCACCCTGGCTTCGATTCCCGGACCCACCGGAGTTCAGTTGATTCACCTGCGGCGCGAGAAGTACCAGGATGTGCTGCTCACGCAGGGCGAGGCGGTCACCGGTAGCGTCACGGTGTCGTTCGCTGCCGGCGCCGACGACCTCGCCGCCCGGGCGGATGCGCTGGCAGGAATGCCTGACCTCGCGGGGACCGTCGAGGGCCCGACGGACACCCCCTGGTTCACGACGGATCTCACGATCACTGATCCCGACGGCAACCGCATCATTCTGACCGCTCCTCGAACAGCCGATCACGCTGCCGCAGCGGAATGGTTGGAGAGCGCAACTGGAGAGTTCCGTTCGTAGGAGGCAGTGAGCTCCAGCGCCGACGGCACCGCGAGATGGATGGGTCACCGCTCGCGGTGCCGTTGTTGTGGTCGAGATGCACGGGAGAGGCAGTCTCGGCGGCTGTGGCCAGGTCCCCTCAGCGAGCTTGCATATCGGTGAGCTCTGTCCCAGCAGGGAATGGAAGCGTGAACTCTTCGCCGACATCGCCGACGGCATCGGAGACTGCGGTAGACACAATGACACGGTCCTCGTAGAGCTGCCGGATTCTCACAGTGTGTCCGCGGTAGTGGAACCGATTCAGCAGAAAACCCATGCCACGCTTCTCGAGTGCTTCCTCCGCGGCGGGCCAGTCGGGAACTGGTTCGAGGGGCCGGCCCAGACGATCGACGGGGATCAGGTCAGGCGCCTGAGAGTCCAGGTCGATCCAACCGACAACTTCACCGTCCTCACGGCGGTGTGGAATCCAGTGACTCGGAATGGCGCTCATGGACCCTCACACTATCCGGACCCCGGGATGTAACCGGTGTCGATCCGCGGTGCGTCGTCCCGGTTTGATTCGCTCACCGGCCACCACGTGCTCGATTGTCTCGGCCGGACGCGCATTTCGCCTACTCTTCGCTGCACCTCGACAATTGCGCCCGGCCGCCGCTGTCGAGTTCCGCGATGTTCGCGCCGCGCACCTTGCCGTGAATGGCTTTTGCGCACGCTCTACAGATTCGACTGAAGAGAATGGCGAGCTCGAGATCAACTACATGGATGGCCCAACCCCCTACCCTCGTTCGAATGCGTGCATTGAGGAAGAACGAGGTCCGCGGCCTGACCGCTGGGTTGGTGAGTCTGACGATAAGTTCGGTCGCCATTGGTGTGGCGAACCAGTCCTGGACCAACTTCGTGCTGATGTTCCTCGTGGGGCTAATCTTCTTAGCTGCAACGCTTGTGGCGGTTCGTCTCCTGGCCTCGCCGAAACGCTAGCAACTGAAGAACGACGAGTGACACAGCTCACCGAGATCCAAGCCGGCTGAGGGGACCTGGCCACAGCCACCGAGACTGCCTGTCACGTGAAACTCCAACCCCCGGGCCGCACACCGTGCACCTACTTGGACGGGCGTCGGCGACTGGCGCGGGATCCGTCAAAGTAGCAGGGCGTGTCTCGCTAATCTTCGCTGCATCTCGACAACTATGTCGAGATGCAGCGAAGATTAACGGGACTCGCCGGTGCAGTTTGACGGACCTCGGGCGTGTCGAGGGGTCTCGCTAATCTAGGTGCAACGAGCGGAGCTGAACGCCGCCGCGCGTAGCTACTCGCGAAATTCGGGCAGCGTGCCCTCGCCACTCTCAAGCCTGCTCCTCCTTCGTTGAGTCCCGCCTCAAGAATGCGTGGAACGCGCCGAGGATCCAGCAGCCGATCCCGGCCACCACGGACACGATCACCCAGTTGATGCGCCTCTCCCATGCATCCGCGCAGAGCTGGGTGTTGGCGAAAGGCGTGTCAAAGCCGTTGGACACACTGCCACAGGCGATCGGGCCGGCCGTGACGTCGAGGAGGAGCAGCACTATAGGGAGGAGGAATATCCCAACGAGTGCTAGTGCGCCGAGAGCCGTCTCAATGTTCGAAGACGGGCTCTCGCGGTATACCTTGAAGAACTTCGTGTTTCGCTGCTGTGGGCGGGAGCGCGTGCCGTTGGTCCATCGAGTGCCGTCCTAGTACCGCTCGTCGTGCTTGCCGGAGGGGTCGGGATACCAGCCAGCGGGCCGTGAGGATTCCATGAGGGCATCAAATCAGGAGAGCCAACCTCGAGGTGATGCCAGGGTGCTGACAACGAGCCAATGACCCGTTGTAGGGTCCCGGCGTTTGCCTGCTGGGAGCGGACCACTCCTCGGCGGCGGGGGAGGCCGCGGCGACAGCGGCGGGCGGCGGCCCGCGACGCCGAGATTGACCTGTGAGTGCGCGTCGCGGCGAGGGTGTTCCGTAAACGACCGAATTTGAACCGTGAGAGACAAATCTGGGCGATGTGACTCGCGGCGATAGGTGGCGGTGTTCTCACGTCGTCAAGTGGCGCCAACGACGAGCGTGCTGCGGCCCGGGCTCGACAACGTCGGCGGTGATGCGACCGACCCGTCGTTCCCGCTCTCCGATCACGGCGGCCTTCGCCGCCAGCGGGCGCCTGGTTTGCTGGGCAGGCGAACCTTAGTTGAGGACGAAGTGTGCGGCTACGAGCAGGGCGCCGATCACGAGCTCGATGAGCAGCGGTGGCAGGACTGCCTTGTCGAACCCGTCGGCCACGATCCCTACGATGCGACCGATTGCTGCAGCCCCCATCAGAATTGCGACTGCGAGAAACCAGAGGGTCTCATCGGCCGCGAGCCCCACGACGAGCATCGTGACACAGGCCAGGAAGAACCCGCCGAGCACACTTCGGATCTCGCTGAGTCCGGGTATCCCGACCGGTGACAGTCCTACGGCCTCGCCCATGTTTGTCGGCATGAACATGGATCTGAGGCCGAGGGCGACGAGGGGGACGGCGAGTAGGCCGACGATGATTCGCATTGCGAGTTCCATGCTGGTTCCTAGGTGTTGTTGGGGCTGTAGGCGTTGGCGATGGCCTCGGCGATCCGTTCGGGTTCGTCTTCTTGGAGATAGGGGCTGGCAGTGTCCAGCCGGATGACCGCGGCCTGGGGGAACGCTGTCTCCCAGTGCTGGAGGATGCCGCGGAAGACGGGGTCCTTGGTGCCCCATACGAGGACCAGGGGTTTGTCGCTGAGGTTGGCTTTGACCCGTTGTTCGAGTTCGGCGAGCCAAGGTTTGGCGGCCCGGATCTGTTTGGGGAACGCTGCGATGCCTTTTCGGGACTCAGGTGTGGGGACGACGGCGGTGTAGTGCTCGAACTCCCACTTCGGGTTCACACGCCCCGCCCCGGTTCCCATCACACAAGTGTGCACCCCAAGGCAGCAAAAACAGAGCAGGTGACCGGTTCTCGATTCTGAGTCCACCTGGTTCCAGAGTCGTTTTCGGGTTCAGTGGACCTCGGAGCCCGCGGAAGTGTGGCTCGGGACCGGAAGCGTGCGGACCCCGGTCGGCGATGTGCGTCACTGCTGCCGCGCCACCGCTACGCGCTGGCTTGCCCTCTTATCCCGTGGCTGGGTCGTGGGGAGACGAGCGCCCGGCCGCAAGGGGTACGGGCCGGGCGTTCGGGTGTTGATCGTCTCAGGATCGGCGAGTTTCGAATGGGATCACCTCAGTGGAAACGGATTTCGTGGTATGCCGAACTCAACCGACTCGTCCGTCGCGCACTCAACCGCGAGGAGCCTGCGGGGTGATCGCCGCCGTGAATAGTTTCGGTATCGGCCCGCACCCATTTCCAGTTAGAGGTCGGCTGGTAGTTTCCGTCTCGACGGTGGCGAGTAGCCGGTACACGGTGGCGCGGGACATGCCTGTGAGCTTTCCGATCTCGACGGCACTCATGCCCCGGTCGCGGTATTTGCGCGCCACCTAACGGCGCGAAAACACCGCCATCTACCTCAGCCCCGCGCCATATCCACGAAACGCGAGTAGTGCAACTGGTGCGCGACAGTGATATTCGCCGTCGGTCCGCCACGGTGCTTGCCGAGGATGATGTCGGCCTCGCCGCCGCGCGGATCGTCCCGCTCGAACGCGTCAGGGCGGTGCAGCAGCATGACCATGTCCGCGTCCTGCTCGAGCGAACCGGACTCGCGGAGGTCGGAGACCTGGGGGCGCTTGTCGGTTCGCTGTTCGGGACCACGGTTGAGCTGACAGATCGCGACCACCGGCACCTCGAGTTCCTTCGCGAGCAGCTTGAGGCTACGGGAGAACTCGGAGACTTCCTGCTGGCGGGACTCGAACTTCTTGCCCGACGACATCAGCTGCAGGTAGTCGATCACGATGAGGCGGATGTCGTGCTTCTGCTTGAGCCGGCGCGCCTTCGCGCGGATCTCCATCATCGTCAGGTTGGGGGAGTCGTCGATGAACAGCGGCGCCTCGCTGATCTCACTCATCCGCCGCGCCAGCCGCGTCCAGTCTTCGTCGGACATCCTGCCCGAACGCATGTCCGCGAGCTTGATCTTCGCCTCCGCCGACAGCAGTCGCATCACGATCTCGGTCCGGCTCATTTCGAGCGAGAACACGACGCTCGCCATGCTGTTCCTGATCGAGCACGAACGCATGAAATCTAATCCGATTGTAGATTTGCCGACGCCCGGCCTCGCCGCCACGATGATCATCTGCCCAGGGTGCAGGCCGTTGGTGACCTGGTCGAGTTCGCTGAACCCGGTGGGAACACCCAGGGAGATGCCGCCGCGACTGGCGATGGAGTCGATCTCGTCCATCGTCGGCTGCAGCAGTTCCTCGAGCGGGATGAAGTCCTCGGTGGTGCGCCGCTCGGTGACCTCGAAGATCTCCGCCTGCGCCCGATCGACGACCTCGGCGACGTCCTGACCGTCGGCACCGGAGTACCCGTACTGCACGATGCGGGTGCCGGCCTCGACCAGCCGGCGCAGTACCGACTTCTCGGCCACGATCTCGGCGTAGTACGCCGCGTTCGCTGCGGTGGGGACTGTCTGTGTGAGGGTGACAAGGTAGGGGGCACCACCGATGCGCCGGAGTTCTCCGCGTCGCTCGAGTTCCGCGGAGACAGTCACCGGGTCGGCCGGCTCGCCGCGGCCGTAGAGGTCGAGGATCGAGTCGTACACCGCCTGGTGCGCGGGACGGTAGAAGTCTCCAGGGCGTAGCACCTCTAGGACGTCGGCAATTGCGTCCTTGCTGAGCAGCATGCCGCCGAGCACCGACTGCTCGGCGACCATGTCGTGCGGAGGCTGCCGACCGAACTCCTCGCTCGACTCCCCCGGGGGTCCCGGGTACTCGGAATGACCACGATCATCCACAACCGCCAACGCGACCGCCTTCCCCGCGACGAGCACTCGACGCCGATCTGCGCGCAGCTCGAACAATGGCACGGACTGCGTCAAACACTGTCTGTCGCTGTCTCCACACTCTTTGTACCCGCATACCCCGACAAAACCGTGCCGCCTCGCGGACGGTTCGAAAGACACACTCGCGACGACGGTAGGACCGGAAACGCCTCTCGCCAAACCGCCCTGTGGACACCACTGTGGATGAATTGGGGACGCGGCTCGAACGAGTGTTGACCGTCTGGGGATAACTGGGGATGAACTGGTGACGAACGAAGACCCGCGGGAAGAATCCGCAGGTGGTGGGGGGTATTTTCAATCACACCCCTGTGGATTTAAGTCCCTCCGGCGTGTCGCCCGAGTTGACAACCCGGGCGTGTTGGGTGACGAACAGTTGAACGGAGTATGACCGGGGTCACTGCAGGTGCACCTGGGTGGTGAGTCTATCCACAGGGCTTTCGTAGCCACACGAAGGGCCCCGTGGACGCGATGTCCACGGGGCCCTTCGACCGAAAGTGTCGCCTACGCGGCGACGACGTTCAGGTGGAACTTGGCGGCAACCTCGGGGTGGAGGTTGACCACGATCAAGTGCTTGCCAGTGTTCTTGATGTGAGCCTTCGGCAGCTCGAGGTTCCGCTTGTCGACAACCGGGCCGCCGGCAGCCTTGATGGCGCCCGCGACGTCGGTAGCGGTGACGGAACCGAACAGCTTGCCCGCGGCGGAGGTCTTCACCGACAGGGACACGCCCTCGAGACCCTCGATCGCGGCCTTGAGCTCCTTGGCGTGGTCGAGACCGCGGACCGCGCGCGCCTCCTGGGCGCGACGGATGCCGTCGACCTGCTTCTGGGCACCACGGGTGGCAACGATGGCCAGGCCGCGGGGGAGCAGGTAGTTGCGGCCGTAGCCGTCCTTGACCTCAACGGTGTCGCCGGGCGCACCGAGGTTGTCCACGTCAGCGGTGAGGATCAGCTTCATGTCGTCCTCCCTTTCCTTAGCGAGCCGTCGAGACGTAAGGCAGCAGGGCCACCTCACGCGAGTTCTTCACGGCCACCGCGACGTCCCGCTGATGCTGGACACAGTTGCCGGTGACACGGCGTGCGCGGATCTTGCCGCGGTCGCTGACGTACTTACGCAGCAGCGTCGTGTCCTTGTAGTCGATCTGCGTGTTCTTTTCCTTGCAGAACGTGCAGACCTTCTTCTTCATAACCTTGTCGCGCAGCGGCGCCTTCGGCATGTCTTTCCTCGTTTTCTGGATGTTCCGATCGGGTACGGATCAGAACGGCGGTTCGTCGTCGGAGCCTTGGGAGCCTCCGTAGGAACCCGCCTGCGAAGCGGTGTTCCACGGATCGTCTCCGCCTTGGCTGTAGTTGCTGGATGCCGGACGTCCGCCGCCGGATCCGCCGGAGGAGCCACCGAAGCCGCCCCCGCCACCACCACGGCTGACCTTGTTGATCTTCGCCGTGGCGTAACGGAGCGACGGGCCGATCTCGTCGACCTCGAGCTCGACGACAGTGCGCTTCTCACCTTCACGAGTTTCGAAGGAGCGCTGCTTGAGCCGTCCACTCACGATCACTCGCGAGCCGCGGGTCAAGCTCTCCGCCACGTTCTCCGCCGCCTCGCGCCAGATGTTGCAACGCAAGAACAGAGCCTCGCCGTCTTTCCATTCGTTGGTCTGACGGTCGAAGATGCGAGGCGTGGACGCGACAGTGAAGTTCGCGACCGCTGCACCCGACGGGGTGAAACGAAGCTCGGGATCAGCCGTCAGGTTTCCGATGACGGTGATGACGGTGTCGCCTGCCATGTGGTTCCTCCTGCAGTGTGTGGAGTTCCTGTTGTTCGAGAGCCTAGGTGCTCGCGGGGACAAACAGCTGCCCCGACGCCCAGGCCCGAATCAAACGGGAATCACTTGCCCTGGCGCAGGACCTTCGTGCGGAGCACCGACTCGTTCAGACCGAGCTGACGGTCGAGCTCGTTGACGGTGGCCGGCTCGGCAGTGATGTCGATGACCGCGTAGATGCCTTCGCTGTGCTTTTCGATCTCGTACGCGAGACGCCGCTTGCCCCACACATCGACCTTGTCGACATTGCCGCCGTCCTGACGGACGACGTTGAGGAACGTATCCAGCGACGGGGCGACAGTGCGCTCGTCCAGGCTGGGGTCCAGGATGACCATCAATTCGTAATGACGCATAAGACCTCATCACCTCCTATGGACTGTGAAACGGCCACGGGCTGTCCGTGGCAGGAGGGTCGTTGCGTCAGCAACCTTTGCAGGCTACACGAGGGCCCTGTGACCTGGGAAATTGATCTCCGGACCCACCCCAAGAGGAAGTGGTCAAGGGAATCGGAGCACCCGGACGTCGCGCTGGCGGAACAGGCCCCTGCTCATGTTTGGGACGTTCCCCTGGTGCGCAACTTCGAGGTAAGCGCGAGATTTTGCCACGAGGCTGGGGTGTCAATCACTCAGGGGCGCGCGTGAAGGCGCGTGAGGGGACTGTCTCGGTTTCCCGCTGGCGCGGCAGACCTGGCCGTCCGAATGGCCGCACTGGCCAGCGCTACCGACGTCCCGGGGGACGGGGTAAAGGGGCTTCACGCTTGCTTAGAGGGCCGGGGATGCTGCGCCAGCCGCGTAGTCGCGTGCCCCGTGCCGCCGATCTTGCTGCGTTCATCGTTGTTGAGTAAGTCGTTTCGTACGACGGTGTTGCGATCCTCATCGGCCTCGAGGGGCCGATGCTGCATCCCCACGTGTGATTCATGACGGTCTCGCGGGCCTCGTTGCGATCCTCATCGGCCCCGAGGGGCCGATGCTGCCTGTGCGGCCTCGGGGACTTTGAGCCAGGGTGATTCGTTGCGATCCTCATCGGCCCCGAGGGGCCGATGCTGCCAGCACTTCCGCGTCCAGAACGCCAAACGACCGCGTTGCGATCCTCATCGGCCCCGAGGGGCCGATGCTGCCGTGCCGCGGTAGGTGGCCTTCTTCGACTCCCCCAGGTTGCGATCCTCATCGGCCCCGAGGGGCCGATGCTGCTGGCGGTGCGGTAGCCGACCACGGACAGGTTCTGCGCGTTGCGATCCTCATCGGCCCCGAGGGGCCGATGCTGCGCTGGGTGTCCCGGAAGAATGGGGTCTGGAAACGACGTTGCGATCCTCATCGGCCCCGAGGGGCCGATGCTGCAGGCCGACGACGCTAGTCCGTCGCCGCAGAAGAATCGGGTTGCGATCCTCATCGGCCCCGAGGGGCCGATGCTGCTCACTCACTGCCCGCAAGGGCACGAATACACCCGCGAGTTGCGATCCTCATCGGCCCCGAGGGGCCGATGCTGCCAGGTTCGGGTCTCCCGCACGGTTGTCGAAGTGATCGTTGCGATCCTCATCGGCCCCGAGGGGCCGATGCTGCCTGCCTGCGTGCGCACGGCATTGGCGCCGAGGAACTTCACGGTTGCGATCCTCATCGGCCCCGAGGGGCCGATGCTGCCATCCGCCGAATCGAGCTGAACCGCAGGTCAGACGGCAAAGTTGCGATCCTCATCGGCCCCGAGGGGCCGATGCTGCATCGTTGCGCGGTGGCCTGAGGGAAGCGGGCCATGCGTTGCGATCCTCATCGGCCCCGAGGGGCCGATGCTGCCCTCGACACTCCCGTCCACCAGGTTGACACCCTCGACGTTGCGATCCTCATCGGCCCCGAGGGGCCGATGCTGCTTCCCATCAGTCTCTGTGGTTGTCGCCAGCGATTGTGTTGCGATCCTCATCGGCCCCGAGGGGCCGATGCTGCCCCCCATCGCATGACTGCGACAACGGCTGGCTCGGCGTTGCGATCCTCATCGGCCCCGAGGGGCCGATGCTGCATGATCGTCAACCCGGCAGCGTGGGCTGAGGCACCGGTTGCGATCCTCATCGGCCCCGAGGGGCCGATGCTGCCCCCCATCGCATGACTGCGACAACGGCTGGCTCGGCGTTGCGATCCTCATCGGCCCCGAGGGACCGATGCTGCCCGCACGGGCCTCGATCAACTCCCGCACTCTCCGGGGGTTGCGATCCTCATCGGCCCCGAGGGACCGATGCTGCTCCTCATCGAGGAGGTGGCCTGATGCTCGTGTGCGACTGCGGTTGCGATCCTCATCGGCCCCGAGGGACCGATGCTGCAGTCAGACCCGGCATCATTCCGACCAGCAGGTCACCGTTGCGATCCTCATCGGCCCCGAGGGACCGATGCTGCCTGCGATCTGGAGTGGGACATGCGTGTCGCTGTGCCCGTTGCGATCCTCATCGGCCCCGAGGGACCGATGCTGCCGCCGAACGCGGGGTGGTACACGGACCCTCAGGGGGGCGCGTTGCGATCCTCATCGGCCCCGAGGGACCGATGCTGCTGGATTGGATGGTGGCGCAATGGACGTGAGCATTGTGGTTGCGATCCTCATCGGCCCCGAGGGACCGATGCTGCAAGTCGGTCCGCCGCTGCCCCGCCGGGATCGGATAGAGGTTGCGATCCTCATCGGCCCCGAGGGACCGATGCTGCTCGGGGACTCCGGTGTCCAATCGCCGTCGCCGTTGGTGTTGCGATCCTCATCGGCCCCGAGGGACCGATGCTGCACGCGAGCGTGCAGGCAAGGCCCTCACCCCACCACCGGTTGCGATCCTCATCGGCCCCGAGGGACCGATGCTGCAGTCGTTGTCATATCTCTCCGGGCCGGTCCCCCAGGTGTTGCGATCCTCATCGGCCCCGAGGGACCGATGCTGCAGTGAGAGGGTCCGTGCTCCTCGCCGCGATCGAGCAGGGTTGCGATCCTCATCGGCCCCGAGGGACCGATGCTGCTGGGCCAAACGCCTCGGCCTGCTGTGGTCGAAGAACGCCTCGGCCTGCTGTGGTCGAAGAGCCCGAAGTTGCGATCCTCATCGGCCCCGAGGGACCGATGCTGCATGACGGATGTGCAGTTCTTGGCCTGCGAAGACTTCGCGTTGCGATCCTCATCGGCCCCGAGGGACCGATGCTGCGTCTCCTGGTTCGCGCCGATCGGCACCACCGAGACCTCGTTGCGATCCTCATCGGCCCCGAGGGACCGATGCTGCCGTCTGTGACCAGCGAGGTCACGTCAGGGTTCATATGATATTGGCCTCTAGCGCCTGCTGGCGCCCGAATCGTCCGCTCTTTGCCTAGGCGCCCCCGCCGGTTGCGCGCCCACTTCCGGTTCCTAGATCACTATGGGTCCCCGCGGGTCGATCTCCCGTGATACTCCGAGGTGTTCAACTTCGTCGAGTGCACCAGATGGCAGTGAGTAGAGGCGAATGCTGTCACGCTCGTGGTCGATTGTTGCGCGGAGCGTAGCGATCAGGCGCAATTCGTCGGTATCACGGCACACGACTTCGAACACTGATTTCTGAACTCGGTGCCCATAGGCCTCGCATATTTTGGCGACCCGTCGTAAACGTCTTTGCCCTTCTCGAGTTGTGGTGTCTACGTCGTAAGTAACGAGAAGATCCATGTCAGTTCACGGTCCAAGGTCGGTATGTGGCGAGGTCGCCACGTAAATGCCGGGCGAGTAATCGTGCCTGAACGAGAGGGATTAGTGCAGCGGGGATCTCGCGGTCGAGTTGTGCGTGTGGCCACATACGTTCTCGGCTGTGTTGCCACGCATTCAGAACGGTGCGCCGACCAGCGTCGGTGAGCCGCACCGCCCCGTTCGGTAGGTGCTCAAAGTCCCTCTCTTGCACCTCGTTGCGGTTGAGAAGGGTGAGAGCGAGTCGATCGGCGAGAAGGGGGCGGAATTCTTCCATGAGGTCAAGGGCGAGTGCGGGTTTGCCAGCTCGGACGGAGTGCAGGTAGCCGATGTACGGGTCAAGCCCGACTTGCTCTAACGCACCGTGAACGGCGACCCGCAGCATCCCGTACAGAAACGACAGCACACAGTTGGCCTGGTCGACAGGTGGCCGTCGCGATCGTTCGAACGGTGCAGAGATGCGAGTCGAAAGAGCCGGGTAGGCACCGAAGTAGTCACGAGCCGCGGTACCTTCCACTCCGAGCAGCGCTTCCATGTGCGGGACGAGTGCGGCGGCACGAAGTGTCTCGGCGTGACGTTGTGCCGCAGCCCTCAGCACGTCCTGTCGTTGTCCCGCAACGTCTCGCGCGGCTCGGAGCAGGACTTGCCGGGAGTTGTGGATCTTCCCGGCAACCATCCCCTGGGCGATCTCGAGCCTACGTTGAGAATCTTCGTGTGCTCGATGCTGCGCCCGACGGAGTAGAGGGTTTCCCACAGTGGGGCCGTCCAGCCGGGCACGGAATCGGCCGAAGCTGGTGAGCCAGCTGACAGTTCGGCGGTCGTCGGCGCACCGCAGCAGCAACTCGTTGGTGGTCGTGACTCCACCGAATAGGACGAGGTGGTCGATACGTGCTAGAGGGAGAATCCGTCGACCTGGATGGTCGGGGTGACGGATCCTGACGGTGTCGCCATCGAGTTGAAGACTGGTTCCCGGTGTCTGCGCGTATAGCGTGTTGAGTAACTCAGTCATGCCAACCCCCAAGTGGGCGCGGAGTGAACAGGTCCACTGGCGGGTCAGCACGATGCGTAAGGGTTGGCAGGCAGTCGTCCCGGAGGGAGCAGCGTCGACATCGTGCGTCGTTCCGTGCTCGCGGGAGTTGGTCATGTTCGAGTAGAGCGCGCAGGCGGTCGGCGGCTCGGCGCATCCGGTCGAGGAGGTCATCGGTGATCGGCACGGCGTGCCTGTGTCGATCGGCCGCGGAGTACACGTATCCGACTGGCACCGCAAAGCCAGCACCAGTCAGGCAGGCTGCCTGTCCCGCGAGCTGAACGTCCGCTGGTCCACCGGCGCGGTATGCGCCGGCCTTGTACTCGACGGGGACGGCGTGGTTGCCGCTGAACTCCACAAGATCGCAGACTCCGTGCAAACCGAGTTCTGAACTGAACACCGGCAACGCACGAATCCCGTTGATGCCCTTGCGGCTGCGTACACCGGGGAGATCGACGCCTTTGTGGACCAAATCGCCGCGCACGGTGTGGATGTTCTCCGACCAGATCCCTTCGATCTGGATTAGGGCAGCTTGTCGTTCGCAGTACTCGACGTGTTCGAGGCCTGCGAGTGGGACACTTCGCAGTTCCGTGGCGTCGTCGGCGATTCCTGTCATGGCCACAGATCGACGAGTTTGGTGAAAGTGACACCATCGGGGAGGTCGTCGTTGTGAATGACTCGCTCGTAGTCGGTGTGGTGTCGTGGTGGCTTTTCCTCATTGGTGCGGCGGAGTTGGACGCGGCTAGTAAGACTGGCCGCGCTGGCCGCGCCGAAGGCGTCTTGATGGCTGAAGACGTATAGCCCGCACATCTTCATGTCGCCCCGAGTGGCGGAACGGTCGTGGTCGAACATGTTGAGCAACGCTGTCCACAGGGTCTGCAGGTCCTGGTCGGTGATGCCAGTCTTGGTGCCGCGGCTCCCGGAGTAGTAGGCGTGTGCCTGGTACAGGCCGTAGGGAAGGGTCCACTTCGAGCCCATTTCGGTGCGTTCGCCTTTGTCGATGTCCTCCTGGCGAGTCTGGGTGACCCGGGTAATGGTGTGGTCGCTCGGTAGAACGGGGTCGAGGCTACGGGCGAAGGTGAGCTGGAGGGGTCCGCGGACCTGGCCGGCTCCGCCGGCTTTGCCGGTGCTCAGCACTGCGCCGAACATGCGGACGTCGAAGTAGTGGTCGCACAGCCAGCGCTGTGCATCGTCGATGCCCTCGGTTGCTGTGAGTGCTTCCTCTATACGGGTATTCAGCGCGTGCCCGGCCTCGACGAAGATGCCGTATCGGGGATCGCCGGACTTGATCTCTGGGACGATGTCGCGGATCTTCCGCTTCATAGCTACGTCAGTGATCAGCCCATGGCCGGTTTCGTCGTCGGTGCGAGGCTGGTTACCCGCGTCGGGGTCGCCGTTGGGATTGCCGTCCGTGACGTCGAACAGCAGCACGACATCGTGACGGACGGAGGGGTCGAGGTGGGCGGTCATGCGGAAGCTCCTTCGTTGGCGGCAATGGAATCGTCGATTGCGGTGACCCGGTCGGCCCGGGAAGTGCGGCCAGCCCGTGTGTCTGCGCGTTGCTGGTGGTAACCGAGGATGAACGTCGCCTGGTCTGCTAGGACGAGGGCGTGGGGAATCCCGTCGTCTGCTATCTGGGCGAACAGCTCGTCGAGTTGCTGCTCGGCCTTCGCGGCCCAGGTTGGGCGGTACCGCCTGAGCTGTTTAAGCCATGCTCGGGCATCGCGGCGCCCGGCTACCAGAGCGACCCGGGGGCTGGTGACGGCGCGAGCAAAGTAGCGGTCGGTGAAGGTGACGTTGAGTGCTTGGTCGCCGCGGGCGCGGACCGCGGATCGTTGAATGTCCTCGAGCACTGCGAACAGTCGCCCGGCCAGATAGGCGGGTTGGTTATTGTCGGTATTGAGTTCGGGCATGTACACCTCCGGATTTCGGATGCCGGGTCGGCGGAGCAAAGCGAGGCGAATCAGTGCGACACGACTGGTGTCGATCCGCCCATCGCTGCGGATGCGGTTGACGAGGTGGGCAAGTAGCTTCGGCGGCAGCGGCTTTGCGAGCAGAGCTGTGCGGGTCAAAGCGGCGTAGATGCCTTCGGGCCGGTCCGCGCCGGGGGCATCGAACCTCGCATAGGATCCGTTCTCCCCTCCGCGTCCGGCGATCCAGCGGCCGGAAACTGACGCGAGTGTACGAAGTCCCTTGTGGTGGACCTCCCCAGTCCAGGTGTCGACCATGGCGTGGTCGCCAAACCAATTCGACAAATTCTCCTGGATCTGCGGCAGGGGCAGCTCGATCCATTCGCGGACGACGACTCGGGCGATGTTGCCGCCTATCGCGAGAGCACAGAATTTGGAAACGTCCTGATCAGCCGATGGCCGCCCGCGAGCGGCCGAACCGAGGAGATCGGCCACCTGAGCCGGATCGGGATCATCGAGCACGTCCAAACTGAACTCGACACCCCCGGTGACCCACCAGGCCAGCCGGGTGTTCTGGCCGGGGATGGGGGTGCTGGAGGAACCGGCGAGCAGTTCCCCCAGAGCATGCATGAACAGTTCCCCGCAGGTCATGCAGATCGGGGTGTGAACCAGCTGCTTCTGGAGGTCGAAGCCGTGCGTAGCCTTGTTGATGCTGACCAAAGCAGCCTGGCTGCTGGTCCCCGGCACCGAGCGGGCTGGCAGTGGTTTGGGGATGGTCTTGAGCAGCCGTTCCTGGCGTCCGCATACCAGGCATATCCCTTCGCGATTGCTGACCTTGCGTCCGGAGGCCTCGGCGGCCCAGAAGGACTTGGCGGACTCTGTCTCATGGAGGAACTGCCCGCCGACCCGATAGGCCACAAGATCACTGTGCACCCACTGCTCTGGCTCGAGTAGTCGGTCTTTCTCCTGGCCGGACAGGAATTTTCTTACGGCCTTGGCTGCATCGGTCGGCTCGTGGTCGCACCAGCGGTCGACGAGATCCCTGAAGGTGGCGTGATATCTCCCCGCCTTATCGCCCCGCTCGTCGGCGGCCCAGCCGAGGGCGTACTCGACGGTATCGACCAGCAGCCTCGGTTGCGGAGCCGTGCCGGAGCGGTATATGAGCGGCACGAGATGTTCCACACCCCGCCGACGGGCGGGATCGGATGGGTCCGAAAGAGGCGTGAGCTGGCTGGAGGCCAAGGTGCCGTCGGCGTCCAGCTCGACGACCCAGCGGACAATGGCCGGGCTGTAGAACGATGGCGGACGAACACTGGATCTGGTTCGCGCGTACTCCACGAGACGGGCGAGCAGCATCAGGCCTCACCACTCGCGCTGGCGCCGGGCACCTCGATACCACGAAGCGGCACGTGCAGCACCCCGCGGTCAAGGCGTGCTGTGAACCACTCCATGTGCACGGGCGGGCCGAAGTGAATGGTGTGCAGCATGACGCCAAGATCCTCGGTGTGGTCGATTGCCGGAGTGTCGTCCGGTTCGCCGAAGTCGGCGCTGAACTCGCGGGTGCCCAGGTAGGGCTGGTGGAAGCATGCACCTCGCGCAACTCGCCGGCGGAACTGATCGCGATAGGCGGCGGCGGGTTTGGTGGCCCGGTCCGTGACTTCGATGTGGGCGTGGATCCGATAGGCGACGTCGCGGAGGCAGATCGCGTTGCGCTGATCTCGGTGCGCGGCGGTGTCGACACGTTTGCCTCGGCGGGCGTCGTCGAGCGAGACAATCTGGGAGGTCTCGTTGCGGCGGATAGAGAACTTGCGGATCGGCTCGAGGACCTCGATTGCCGCCACGCGGTAACGCATCTCGGGCTTCCAGAAGATCGCTTCCAGGACGCCTCGGGCAGAAGGCGGCGTCATCACCGGGTAGGTGACCCGTTCAACCTTCAGCTCCGGCCGGGAGAACAGGGCAGCATCGCCCTTGACCTGAACCACCACGGGCGGGTGGCCCTCGGAGCTGCGGGGCAGGGCGAGTGCAGGGGTAGGAACATTCACAGGATGAACTCCTCAGGACGGGGATCGAGGTCAATGCCGACATCAGGGTCGTAGCTTCCGACCCATTCGGCGAGGCCACCGCGCCCGCCGGGTTCACCTATTACGGGCCTCAGCAGCGCGATAACGCCCGGCTGGCGCAGCACGGACCGGTGCACGGTCGTGACGTAAGGCTGGAGCTGTCGCAACCAGGATCTTTCGGGCCGAGTGCCCTCTCGCAGCGCTTGCATCAGCCGGTCGATGTTCTCTCGGGTTGTCGGGTCAGCTACGGCCTGCGGCGTGACCACCGCGATCGAGTCGTCCTCGATCATCCGGAACGCCTGTGTGCGGTCGGGAATCTGGGTGATTGGATCGCGGGGTCCGTCGGTGACGGCTGGGAAGTCAAACCCCCTGCGATGGAACTGGATTTGCTGCCCAAGGTGGCCACGGCCTTCAAGGTTCAGCGACCCATAGACCGACCGGTAGTAGTTGCGGAGAGCGTCGAGATCGTCGGGATCGGCCCGGCCCGGTCCGAAGTGCGTCCGGGTGAGATTGACAAGCGTGTTGTAAGGCGGCGGCATGCCGGCGTCCTGCGGATCCACGATGACCACCCGGCCCGGCCTGCCGAGATTTCCTTCCCTGTTCGCACGTCCGGCCGCCTGTAACAGCGAGTCGGCTGGGGCGAGGGTGCGGTACACGACGGGAAAGTCGACGTCGACCCCGGCCTCGATGAGCTGCGTCGAGACCAGCAGTGTCGGTTCACCGGCGCCAAGGGATGCGTGGACCGCGGCGAGAACGCGGCGCCTGTGGTCGGGGCACATCCGCGTCGACAGTTGCCACACCGCGGCAGACGAGACAGTTTCACGCCACCTGTTGAACACGGTTGCGGCGTCGGCGGTTGTGTTGACCACGACCAAAGCCTGGCCGCACTCCGCCGCCTCGTCGGCAACCTGGGTCAGCGTCGGGCTCGGGTCGATGCGCCAATCAAAGACAACGCGCCGCAGCTGCGCGACCAGCTTCGCTGGCTTTGGGATGATGTCGACGGCTGGTAGGTCACGGAACGGGCTAAGGTGCCAGAAATCGGGTTGAGTGGCCGAGGTCAACAGCACAGTGGTCCCGAAGTGCTCGACCAGGGTGCGAAGCGCGTCCAGGATCGGGACGAGCAGACGATGCGGCAGAGCTTGCACCTCGTCGAGGATGATCACCGCACCAGCGAGCCGATGAACGCGCCGCATCGCAGCTGGCTTTCGTCCGAACAGCGCCTCAAACAGTCGCACGGTCGTAGTGACTACAAACGGAGCGTCCCAGTTCTCCGCGGCCAGCCGCTGCCATCGCTGCCCACTGTCGAGGTCCACGCCGCTGTGGTGCTCCAACACGATCTCGGCTCCGGCTACGTCCAGAAGTGAGCGATAGACCGCTGCGTTCTGTTCCGTGATGGTCAGGAACGGGACAGCAACGATGACGCGTCCAGCCCCGTGGGTGGCGGCGTGGTGCAGCGCGAAGCCCGCGGATGCGAGTGTCTTGCCCGCGCCTGTGGGAGCGGCGAGACGATAGATGCCCGGACGATCCGCGGCGGCAGCGATGCACTCGCGGTAGACCTCTTCGCGCACAGAATCGATCGCCGCCGCCGGTCGGTGCTCGAGCAGCTTCTTGCGCTCGTGTTCGAAGAGGACACTTAGCGCCGCGAAGTCCGCATCGGGGCGAACCGCGACGGGAGCGGCTGCGAAATGCGCCGCCGTATCGAGGAAGTCCGCGTCGCACAGCGTGCTGAACAGCAGACGTAATGCCATCTCGGCGACGAGCTCATCTGCGCGCCAGGCGTCCGGAATCTCGACAGGTCCGGCGCTGAACAGCTCGGGAAGCACCGAACGCAGCAGATGCTCAGCTTCCCGGTTGCGTTCTCGTGAGGCGGGATCCAACCCATCGAGTCGGCCCCTGAGGTCTCTCCAAGCGCTCAGACCCCCGTGGTGTCCGTCGATGGCAAGCGCGAACGGGCGCAGGCCACAGTCTATCCCGAGTTGGGCTCCGAGTAGCTTGTGATCGATACCGACCCGGCCGCCGGCTGCCTCGGCGCGCAACAAACCCGCTTGCCATGCGCACGAAGCCTTTCCCGCGTCGTGAAACAGCCCCAGACGGTGTGCGATAGCCTCTCCGCCGAACGGCTTCGCGAACCTTGCGGCCAGCTCAGCCGTACCATGGAGATGGTCCGCCAGCAGATGCCGGTGACCGGCTTCGCCAGAGCTGTGAGCCCACAGCGTCGATCGCTTTGCATCGCATCGATAGCCGGTATCCTCCGTCACGCCAAGTATCGTCGCAGAGCCCCCCGACAAATAGCGTGAGCGAATCGACCTCTACCTGACGCCCACCCGCGGCCGCAACCATCCCGGCAGCCACCGTGGCGGCGCGTCCTCGGCCTGGTCGAGGACGCCACCGACCGGGTCGTCGATGAACCCGAACCGCACCAGGTCCTCCGAGGGCCGGTAGATCTGCCGCAGGACGAGCGCGCACAGGACGAGGACGGCTAGGTCCCGGATCACCACGGTGCCGGTGAACCACTGCTCGGGCAGCCCCTTGTTGCCGACTCCGAGGTAGTACATCATCCGCGGCACCCAGACGAAGGCGTCGATCGTCATCCACGCCAACAGGATCCGTCGGTGGGGCAGTGCCAGCACCGCGAGCGGCACCAGCCACAGCGAGTACTGCGGACTCCACACCTTGTTGGTGAGCAAGAAGCCCGCGACCAGGAGGAAGCACAGCTGCGCCACCCGCGGACGTTGCGGCGCCGTCAGCGCGACGTAGCCGATGCCGACGCAGACCGCGACGAAGGCCAGCAGTGACACCGCGTTGAGCACGTTCGGGGACTCGCCGGGAGCGAGTGGTCCGTCGAACCCGGCCCATCCGGTGAACGACGAGATGACGTTGTAGATCGAGTCGGGGTCCGCACCCCGCTCGGAGTTGAGGCGGAAGAACTCCGCCCAACCGCGCGGAAACAGCAGTGCGATAGGTAGGTTCACGACCAACCACGCGGCGATCGCGGCCATCGCGGTCTGGGCCCACACGCGGATCCGTCCGGCCCGCAGGCACAGCACGAGCAATGGGCCGAGCAGCATCAGCGGATACAGCTTGACGGCACCCCCGAGCCCGAGCAGTACTCCCGCGAGCACCGGACGTTTGCGCGCCCAAGCCAACAAGCCTCCGGCTGCGAACACCGTCGCGAGCGGGTCGAAGTTGGTGAACGCGTGCACAACCACCAGCGGCGAGCCTGCGATCAACGCGGCGTCCCACACACGGCGGCCGGCCAGCAGCGCACTCGCCCAGACCGTCGCCAGCCAAGCGACGGCCAAGCCGAAGGCGACGACGTTGAAGTAGATCGCCACCTGAAGGCCGCCGGGCAGCCACGTCGACGAGTGCCACGCCTTCGCGACCAACATCGAGCCGTATTGGTAGAGGCCGGACAGCACGGGGTACTCCATGTACCGCTGCTGCACCGAGCCGTCAGGCCTGGGTTCTTCCCACGACTTCTTGTACGGGAAGGCGCCTTCGTCGAGGCGCTCGGCACCGTAGAGCGGGACGGTGTCCGAGTAGCACATCGCGACGTACTGCCGGTTCCCGCTCCAGTCCAGGCCGAGCGCACCGTTCACGCCGACCGGAGCTTGCTGGATGCAGCCCGCCTTGGTGAACCAGCCGAGTATGAGGAACAGCACGGCGAGCAGCAGGATCGCCCGCATCGGGGTGAAGAATCGGTTCCGGCCGATCAGTGCGTGCCGCCCGACCGGACCTCCGATGGTCGACGAGAGCCGTGACGTGAGCGGATCGGTGTGTCCTGGCACGTCGCGCCAGTCCGCGGAACGCCGATCGGCGGCGAGAGGTGCCGGGGACACCATCTCGCCGCCGTCTCGGGTTTCCGTACCACCCGTTGTGCTGTCGGCCACTCCGCGAGGCTACCGGGATCGTTTACCCGGCGGGCACCGGCTGCGGGACGGGTTGGCCCTGCGCATGCGGAACTGCACCGTTCGCGGGGGGTTGCTGCTGCGTCGTCGTCAGGTTCGGTGACTCGAGTGTCGATTCATCGGGGCTCCGTCCCGGAGCGATGCCCGGGATCGGGATCGTGACACCCGGCAGGATCTCCACGTTGCTGGTGGTGATCTCGAGCGGCAGCCCCGGCAACGTCAGCTCCGGCGACGGCGGAGGGGTGGTGGTCGTCGGCGGGCCCGTGAACGTGGGAACACCCGCCTGCCCGCCGATCGCGTCCGGCTTCGGGAACTTCTCGATGGCAGTGCCCTCCAGTGCGCCGTCCATCGTCGCCTTCCAGATGTCCGACGGAAGCCCCGACCCCCACATCATTGCGCCCGAACTGTCCACGAGCGGCTCATTCTGCTCGGTGCCGACCCACACCGCCGTCGACAACGACGGCGTGAATCCGACCATCCACACGTCCTTGTTGGATCCGGTATCGCCGAGCTGGGTAGTTCC
Source organism: Rhodococcus xishaensis (assembly GCF_004011825.1). Classification (GTDB taxonomy): domain Bacteria; phylum Actinomycetota; class Actinomycetes; order Mycobacteriales; family Mycobacteriaceae; genus Prescottella; species Prescottella xishaensis. Next base: position 210,040 of record NZ_RKLO01000004.1, read on the forward strand.
GGTCTTCGCGGCCGACGCCCGTCCACCCGCGAGGTCATGATTTCGCGAGTACCCGGCGATCGGCTCCATCGCGGCGGTGAGGTTGTCGGCCACCGCGGCATCGATACGGGTCTCACCGGCCGGCGCGCCACGGTCGAGCAGAACCGTGCCGTCGGAGGCGACGACCCTTTCGACGAAGTACGGCTCGTAGTACTCGCCCGACGCCGCGAACGTCGCGTACGCGGACGCCATGTCGATCGGCCGTGTCTGGTACTGGCCGAGCACGATGCCGTTGTTGGGACCCCGTCCGTCAGGCTCGGTAAGTGTCTTACCCACGCCCGGGATCTCCTCCGCGATTCCGGCCTTGTGGGCCATGTCGGCGATGTCGTTCGGGCCGGCGTCCAGCTCCAGCTGCATCCGGTACAGGGGGGTATTGAGCGACCGCTTGAGTGCCTCGGCAAGGGTGCACGTCCCGCAGGACACACCCTCACTGTTGTTGATTGTCAGGCCGTTGATGGTCAGCGGCGAGCTGTCGTACATCTGCGACAGCGGGATGCCTTGGTCGAGCGCGGCGGCGACGCCGAAGACCTTGAACGACGATCCGGTCTGTAGGCCGGCCTGCGCGAAGTCGAATCCGGTGCCGTTCTCCCCACCGTAGTAGGCGCGCACGCCTCCGGTGCGCGGATCGATCGAGACGACCGCGGTCCGCAGCTGGGACGGCTCGCCTTCCATGGAGGTTTCGACCGCGTCGAGCGCGGCCTGCTGTGCCTGTGGGTCGATCGTGGTGGTGATCTGCAGTCCGGCGGTGTTGAGGTCCTGTTCGCTGATCCCCATCGCCGCCATTTCCTTCAGGACCTGCTGCTTGATCAGGCCCTCCGGGCCGAGACCACCGGAACCGGCGTTGACCTCGGCGAGCGGGACAACCGGCGGGAACTGGATCGCGGCACGGTCGGCGGCACTGAGCGTGTCGCTTTCGACCATGCCGTCGAGAACGTAGTTCCACCGCGCCTCGGCACCCGTCGGGTTGGTCTCAGGTTCCAGCAGCGAAGGCAGCTGGATCACCGCGGCCAGCAACGCTCCCTCGGCGACGGTGAGGTTCTCGACCGGCTTGCCGAAGTATGCCTCGGACGCGGCCGCTACGCCGTACGCGCCCCGGCCGAAGTAGATGGTGTTCAGGTACGCCGCGAGGATCTCGTCCTTGGACCACTCGCGGGCCATCTTCGACGAGATCACGAGTTCTTTCATCTTGCGGGTGAGGGAGCGTTCCGAACCCACGACAGCGTTCTTGACGTACTGCTGGGTGATCGTCGAACCGCCGCCGGCGCTGTCGCGTCCGAGCACGTTGTCGCGTGCGGCGCGCGCGAAACCGGTCACTGAGAAGCCAGGGTTGCTGTAGAAGTCGCGGTCCTCGGCCGCGAGCACGGCGTTGCGCACGTGGACCGGGATCTGGTCGATCGCGACCTCGGTGCGGTTGCCCTGCGGTGGCACGACACGGGTGATCTCGGTCTCCCCGTCGGACGCGAGGATCGTCGCGACCTGGTTGGTCGTCATGTCACCGGGGCGCGGAACGTCGGTGACGGTGTACGCGATCATTAACGTCAGGATCGGCACGATCAGGCCCAAAGCGACGGCCACGTAGGCGGTGCGGCGAACGATCTTCCACCGTTTCGACTTCTTGGACGTCGTCTTCTTGGGCGGCTTCGGCGGCTCATCACCCGAACCACCACCGGGCTTGCGGGCGGTGGGAGGCGGACCGCCCGGTGGGCGTCCACCCGGTCCGCGGCCCCCACCCTGGACCGGACGTGCGCCCCCTGGAGCGGGGCGTCCTCGAGGAGGTCCTCCCCCCTGCGGTGGGCGACCCTGCGGCGGGCGACCGCCCTGGGGCGGACGACCCTGTGGAGGACGACCACCCTGCCCCTGCTGCGGCCCTGGACGGCCGGCGGGCGGAGGCCCCGGGTTGCGGCGGGGAGCCGGAGAACCGGTCCCACCGACGGGACGGCCGGGCTGCTGCCCGGCCGGTCGTCCACTCTGCTGGGGCCCGTTGGGTTGGCGCGGTCCGTCGGGCCACCCACCCTGCGGGTTGTTGGGGGAAGTCACGTACGAATCTCCAGTAGTCAGGCGACTGTGGGCAGTCCTCGGTTGCGTCGGGCGGTCGGCACAGCTGTCGGCGTCCTAACTACTCGATCGCGGTGCGGCGGCGCGGCGAACGGCTCGACGAGGACCTCCTCGTTTGCCTGGGCACCGGCACCGCACCGAGAACGTAGGACTGGACTAGATGATTCCAGCTGCATGTGCGGCACACCTCGACCACGTGAACGGAGAATTCCTCCTCGGTCGCGGCTAGCCGAACCAGTTCCTCCGGTGTTCGCGCCGAGCCCGAGATCGTGCCCAGCTTCTCGCCGAACACCCAGGACACGAGAGTCAGTTCTTCCTTGCGGCAAATCGGGCACACCACCGAACTGCTACGGCCGTGGAACTTGGCCGCGCGCAGCAGGTAGGGGCTCGCGTCGCACACCTCGCTTACGCCGGTCCGCCCCGAGTAAACCTCGGCGAGCAGAGACCGTCGCTGCAGCGCGTAGTCCACGACCTGCCGCTGTATCCGCACGGACACCAGAGTACGTGCGTTCGACGCCGATCGGGCGGGCCGGGAGGGGCTGCGTGTGTGGCAGACGACACCTTGTCAGGAGGGCCGGCAACGGGAGTGGATCGGATTCAGGCGAGCAACCGGCCCGCCCTCCAGGACCCGCCGCCTCCTACTGACGATGGCCGTTTCGACGGCTCCGTCCTCGGAATTTTCCATACCGGTCCGTGTGTCGTCATCAGCCACTTGCCCCACCCTGTTTCCGTATATATCGGTGCGATATAGTTGGTACTCGCATCAATCAGTTATGTTCGGGACACTCAGGGGGTGTGTGCATGCTCGAGCTGGCGATACTCGGGCTGCTCCTCGAGTCACCCATGCACGGTTACGAGCTGCGGAAGCGGCTGACCGGTCTGCTCGGGGCGTTCCGCGCCTTCTCCTACGGCTCGCTGTATCCGACGCTGCGTCGCATGCAGGCCGATGGGCTGATCGTCGAGGGCGCAAGTGAGGACGGCACCGTCAGGCGTCGTGCGCGCCGCGTGTACGAACTGACACCGGCCGGTAGGAAGCGATTCTCCGAGCTGGTGGCGGACACGGGACCCCAGAACTACACGGATGACGGATTCGGCGTTCATCTCGCCTTCTTCAGCCGCACCCCCGCCGAGGCGCGGATGCGAATTCTGGAAGGCAGGCGACGCCAGGTCGAGGAGCGCCGCGAAGGCCTACGCGCCGCCGTCGGGCGGGCTACCGGATCGTTCGACCGCTACACCCGTCAGCTCCACCAGCTCGGCCTCGAGTCGAGCGAGCGCGAGGTGCGGTGGCTGAACGAGCTGATCGCCGCAGAACAATCATCAACAGCAGCACCCGAGAAAAAAGAAGGAGAACCCGACCATGGGTGACAACAGCACTGCGGTGCGCGTAGCCATTGTGGGCGTGGGCAACTGTGCCTCGTCACTGGTCCAGGGCGTGCAGTACTACAAGGACGCTGACGAGAACTCCACCGTCCCCGGTCTGATGCACGTCAAGTTCGGCCAGTACCACGTCCGTGACGTGCAGTTCGTCGCCGCCTTCGACGTCGATGCCAAGAAGGTCGGGTTCGACCTCTCCGAGGCGATCCTCGCCAGCGAGAACAACACCATGAAGATCGCGGACGTCCCGCCGCTGAACGTCACCGTCCAGCGCGGTCCGACGCTCGATGGCATCGGCAAGTACTACTCAGAGACGATCGAGGTCTCCGACGTCGAGGCCGTCGACGTCGTCCAGGCCCTCAAGGACGCCCAGGTCGACGTCCTCGTGTCCTACCTGCCGGTGGGCTCGGAGGAGGCTGACAAGTTCTACGCGCAGTGCGCCATCGACGCCGGCGTCGCGTTCGTCAATGCGCTGCCGGTCTTCATCGCCTCCGACCCGGAGTGGGCTGAGAAGTTCACCGCTGCCGGTGTCCCGATCGTCGGCGACGACATCAAGAGCCAGGTCGGCGCCACCATCACCCACCGGGTGATGGCGAAGCTGTTCGAGGATCGCGGCGTCGTACTCGACCGCACCTACCAGCTCAATGTGGGCGGCAACATGGACTTCAAGAACATGCTCGAGCGTGAGCGCCTGGAGTCCAAGAAGGTGTCGAAGACGCAGGCCGTGACCTCGAACCTCGACGGACCGCTGTCCGGCAAGGTCTACGACCGCAACGTCCACATCGGCCCGTCGGACTACGTCGAGTGGCTCGACGACCGCAAGTGGGCGTACGTCCGCCTCGAAGGCCGGGCCTTCGGTGACGCCCCACTGAACCTGGAGTACAAGCTCGAGGTCTGGGACTCCCCGAACTCGGCCGGCATCATCATCGACGCCATCCGCGCCGCGAAGATCGCCAAGGACCGCGGCCTGGGCGGCCCGATCCTGCCGGCCTCCGCGTACCTGATGAAGTCGCCGCCGGTCCAGATGGCCGACGACAAGGCTCGCTCGGCGCTCGAGGCCTTCATCATCGAGGCGTGAGCCTCGGCGGCTGCACTGTAGGCGTGAGCCTCGGCGGCTGCACTGTAGGCGTGAGCCTCGCGGCGGTAGCCCGCAAATACGCTGTGGCGGTGGTCGAGTCCGAGGACTCGCCCACCGCCACAGGTGTTCTCGGGCAGGGAGATGCGCTACGTCATCTTCGCCACCAAGGACAGGGGCAGCACCTTCATCGCCACGGACAGCGGCGCCCACGGCCACGCGGGGACGTAGGCCTTGCTCGGTTCCTTCTCGATGGCCGCGGCCAGTGCACGGCAACCGGTTTCGGTATCGACGATGAACGGCACGTTCTTCACCTTCTCGTTGATCTCCGAGCGGATGAAGCCGGGGAAGATGGTGCTGACGTCGATATTGGTCTTCGCGAGGTCGGCGCGCATACCTTCGCCGAGCGCCCCTACCCCGGCCTTCGACGCCGCATAGGTCGTGAGATTCCGGGGCATGCCACGCATCGCGCTCACCGACGAGATCAGCACGACGTGGCCTGCGTTCCGGGGCCGGAACAGCTCGAGCGCCGCCTCACTCTGGGCGAGCGCGCCGAGGAAGTTGGTGCGCGCGGTCTGCACGTTGGCGTGAAAGTAGCCGGTACCCAACGGCTGCCCCTTGCCGAGACCCGCGTTGACGATCACCCGGTCCAGACCACCGAGTTCCTCGTCGAGTTCGGCGAAGACGCGAAAGACCTCGTCGTGCACGTCGACGTCCAGCTTGCGGATCTCGACTTTGATCTGCGGGTGCGCGGCCAACAGTTCGTCGCGCAGTTCCTCGAGCCGCTCGGTGCGCCTGGCTGCCAACGCGAGATTGCGTCCGCGTGAAGCGAATTCGCGGGCCATGCCGCGTCCGAGTCCCGAGCTGGCACCCGTGATGAGAATGTTCTTGCGTGTCGTGCGCCGGCTCAAGCGTCGCCCTCCGTATCGGTGTCAAGGCCGTCGATCAGCTGGTTGCAGCGGGTATCCAGGTATCCCACGGCGATCCAGAAGTTCTCGAAGGCTGGGTTGGTGGTCTGTCCATGGTGGAACCGGTAGTAGATCTGCTGGGCGATCACCGCGAGTCGGAACAGCCCGAACACTTCGTAGAAGCGCCAGTTGTCGATCGGCAGTCCCGTGCGCTGACCGTAATACTCGACGATCTCGCGGCGGGTGAGCATTCCTGGCAGGTCGGTGGGCTGCCGCTTGGTGGCCTGCATCATTGGGTGATCGCCCTCCTCCACCCAGTAAGCCAGGCTGGACCCCAGGTCCATGAGCGGGTCACCGATCGTCGCCAGCTCCCAGTCCAGGACCGCACGCGGCTGCAGGTCGTCGCCGAGGACGACATTGTCGAGCCTGAAGTCGCCGTGGATGACCGCGGACGCGACATCGGCCGGTTGATTGTCCGCGAGCCAGGTCGTCACCCGCGCGAAGTCTGGCACGTTGTCGGTCCGGGCGGCCGCGTAGCGCTTCGTCCATCCCGCCACTTGTCGGGCGACATAGCCTGTGCCACGGCCGAACTCGTCAAGCCCGGACGACGCTGGGTCGACACCGTGCAGTTCGATGAGCAGGTCGATCACCCGCAGGCACAGTTCCCGAGTGTTCTCGGGGGTGAGGCCGAATTCATCCGGGGGAGCAGAGCGCAGAATGGTGCCCTCGACACGTTCCATGACGTAGAAGTCGCTGCCCAGCACCGATGGATCGGTGCAGAGCCCGACCATCGTCGGCACGTGCGGGTACACCGGTGCGAGCAACGACTGGATCCGGTACTCGCGGACCATGTCGTGCCCGGACGACGGCTTGGCCCCTGCTGGCGGGCGGCGCAGCACGAGGTCGCGATCGGGGTAGCGCAACAGGTAGGTCAGGTTCGATGCACCCCCAGCGAACTGGCGGACCTCGGGGGTTGCGGTCAGATCGCCGGACCCGTTCTCGCGCAGCCAGTTCGACACGGCCTCGACATCGAAAGCATCCTCGTCACGGACGGTTCGGGCGTTGTCCGGCATGTTCGAGGTCACTGGTACTTACCCAACTCGAAGCGGGCCACCAGCCCCTGGTGCACCTCATCGGGGCCGTCAGCGAGCCGGATCGCCCGCGCCGACGTCCACGCGCCCGCGAGCGGGAAGTCATCGGACAAACCGCCGCCGCCGTGGATCTGGATCGCGAAGTCGATCACCTGCTGTGCCACCCGAGGTGCGGCGACCTTGATCTCCGATACCGCCGAGCGCGCCCCGGCGATGCCCTGCGTGTCGAGCAGCCACGCGGTGTTGAGCACCAGCAGCCGCAACTGGTTGATCGCGATACGGGCGTCGGCGATGCGTTCGCGATTGCCGCCGAGGTTGATCAGCGGCTTTCCGAACGCGACGCGTTCGGTGCCGCGGCGGATCGCGAGTTCGAGCGCGGACTCGGCGAGACCGACCAAACGCATGCAGTGGTGCACCCGGCCGGGACCGAGCCGGCCCTGGGCGATCTCGAATCCCCGCCCGGGACCTGCGATGATCGCGTCGAGAGGCAACCGCACGTTCGTGAACGACACCTCGCCGTGGCCGAAGGGCTCGTCGTAGAAGCCCATTGTCGAGAGCATTCGCTCGACCTTGACACCGGGTGTGTCCATCGGCACGAGAACCATCGAATGTCTCTGATACCTGTGTGCTTCCGGGTCGGTCAGGCCCATGAAGATGAGGACCTTGCAGTCCGGGTTGCCGACGCCGGTGCTCCACCACTTGCGGCCGTTCAGCACCACCTCGTCGCCCTCGACGACGGCGGTCGCGGCCATGTTGGTGGCGTCGGACGACGCGACGCCGGGTTCGGTCATGCAGAACGCGGAGCGGATCTCGCCGTCGAGCAGCGGGCGCAGCCAACGCTCCTTTTGCTCAGTGCTGCCGTAGTGGTAGAGCACCTCCATGTTGCCGGTATCGGGAGCATTGCAGTTGAAGACCACGGGCGCGAAGGGGGAGCGCCCCATCTCCTCGGCGAGTGGCGCGTAATCGACGTTGCTCAGGCCGGCACCGAGTTCGGCGTCGGGCAGGAAGAGGTTCCACAGTCCCTCCGCCCGAGCCTTGGACTGGAGTTGCCGGAGCTCCTCGGGCACTTGCCACATCGCGGCGCCGGGGACGTCGGAACGCTGCGCGAACGGCTCCACCCGCTCGGCCCGCAGGCGCTCCTCGACGGGGGCGACCTCGGTAGCGATGAATGCACGTAACCGGTCGAGGTACTCCCTCGACCGCGCGCTGTGGGCGAAATCCATGCCTTCCTCCATGACGTTGCAACTAACTAAGCATTGCTCAGTTAACCTAAACGTAGACTTGCCCGGCAATCAAGATCCTGGACGGTGCCATCCCGTGTCGACCGAAACCTCAGTACCCGGAGCAGCCACCAACAGGCGGCGGCTCCCAGCGGAAGAGCGCAAGCGGCAACTCGTCGCGATCGGCCTGCAGGAGCTGGCGACCCGGCCCATCCACGCGTTGTCCATCGACCGGGTGGCCGAGAAGGCCGGGATCTCTCGCGGGTTGCTGTTCCGGTACTTCCCGACCAAGCAGGACTACTACGTGGCCGTCGTGGGCGCGGCGGCGCGGCGCCTGCTCCGCGCCGCGAAGGCGGACCCCGGCGACGCATCCGGCGAGCCGTTGCGGGCCGTGGTGCGCGCGTTCGTCTCCTTCATCGACCGGCACGGCGCGCACTACCAATCGTTCTTCCACGGCGGCTTCGGCGCAGATCCGCAGATCCGGGAGATCCGGAAGAACCTGCAGAACACCATGGTCGAACGCACCCTCGACGCCACAGGCGCCGAGTCGTCGCCCGCGAACCGTGTGCTGCTCCGCGCTTGGTGGTCCATGGTCGAGAGCCTCGCCATCGACCGTACTGTCGATCCCGTCTTCACCGTCGACGACATCGTCGACCGGGCGATCCAGATGCTCCCGGTCCCCCACGGACGTTGACGCCCGCCCGGTGGTCACTCGCGTCTCGCCGTCCCGCTGAACGTCGTCGAAGTCAGGCACCGACGTGGTTCAGGACGAGGTCGTGGATGTCACGGCTGCGCAGGATGCCGGCCTCGAAGGGGTGGGCGAGCGGACCGTCCACGCTGCCGCTCAGAATGAGCGGCACCGGCTGCTCGTGCCGACCGCCGTGCGACCGGAGGGGCCCGTGCAGCTGGGTCAGATCGTGGTCGGCGGCCGCGCTTCCGAGCGCGGTGTCGGCGGAGGCCGTCACCGCCAAGTCGCCGATCCGGTCGCGGGGTAGCTCGTACACGGTGGCGGCCTGCTCGCGGTCCCAGATCTCCTCCACGCCGGGCAGTGCGCTCAGTACCCGGCGAGCGGGTTCGCGGTGCTCGGCGGACAGGTGGAGCCAGGCGAACGAGCCAAGGGCGCCGTGGTGTTTCACGTATGGGTCGGTGATCGGCAGCACGACCCCCTCGACCGGGATACCGGCCGCCTCCAGCACGTCCTTCAGGTAGTGAACGCGGGGCTCGCCGTTCGCGTCGTGCTTTGCGTTCATGCCGTGGTCGGCGGTGACCGCCACCGTGCAGCCGGTGTCGAGGTACTCGCCGAGCAGCGCGTCGAACTCGGTGAAGAACAGGTCGGCGACATCCTCACCCGGCGCGTGTGCGTGCTGGACACGGTCGGTCAGCGACACGTACAGCAGCCGGATCTGTGGCGCGACGCGCAGCGCACTCAAGCCGATCCGCATCGCGTAGTGACTGGCCAGCGGGTCGTAGACTCCTGGCGCCGGGTCGCCGACGAGTTCCTCGATCGACTCGATGCCGTACTCGGGGATGCCGGCGCCGGCAGCCCGCTCGACACTGACGCTGGGCACGCCGCCGTTGCCGAGTAGCTGGCGCAGCTTATCCTTGGTCGTCACCATCAGGGTCGGCACGCCGGCCTCCTCGAACCGCGCGTGGATGCTGGGTGCGCGCAGGTACTTGGCATCGTTGAGGAGCACGAGCCCGTCCTCGGGCGTCCGGCAATAGTTGCCGGGAATCCCGTGGATAGCGGGCGGCACACCGGTGACGATCGAGATGTTGTTGGGGTTCGTCAGGCTCGGGACCTCGGAGGCGCCCAGACTGAACACGCCGCCCTCCTCGAGCATCCGTTGCAGACGGGGCATGATGCCCCGCTCGAGCCCGTCGTGGAAGTAGCTGGGGTCGCCGCCGTCGACGGTGATGACGACGACGGGATGAACCGGCACTCGATATGCGCGGTTGTTCGCGGTGACGACGGTCATTCCACACCTTCCTTTTCTCGAACGTGTCCGAGGAAGAGTTCTTCTATGAGGGTCAACGGCCGCTCTGCCAGCCGGACCAGGTTGATCGGGCGAGTGGGCGGGGCCGGCTCGAGATGGACCTCGGAGATGCGACCCAGCTCGTGTGCATCCGCGGCGCAACTTCGGGGGAGGCAGGAGATGCCGAGGCCGTGGGCAACCGCACCGATGATGGCGGCGTTGCTCGCGATGGTGCTGGTGTGGGCGCGCGGGATACGCCACTTCTCCAGCAGAGCGACTTGGTATCGACGGCTCGCCGACCCTTCCTCGCGTAGGAGAATGCGGCTGCCGCGCAGTTCGTGGGGGCTGGCCTCACGCCCGGCGAGTGGGTGGTCACTGGCGACGATCATGGTCTGCGGTTCGCTGCCCACTCGAGTCGCTTCCAGTGACGGCTTGTCGGTCTCTGCGGCGATGACGGCGAGCGGCAGGCGACCATCGGTGACTGCCCGGACCACCCCGGCCGAGTTGTCGACGTGCAGATCGATCTCGATGCCTGGGTACCTGCCCGCGAACGACGTCAGCAGCCGCGGCAGCACCTGCTGTGTCACCGTGGCCGTGCCGCCCACTTCCAGCACGCCGGAAATGGGAGCACTGCGCAGCCGCGTCACCTGGTCGGCCGCCTCGGCGGCGAGCGAGAGCAGCGCGCGGGCGTGGTCGATGAGAACCTCCCCCGCATCGGTGGGCCGGGCGGCACGGCCGGATCGGTCGACGAGGACCACGCCCAGTTCGCGTTCGAGCAGCTGCAGATTGCTCGAAACGGTGGACTGCGCAATGCCGAGCGCTCGGGCTGCGGCGGAGAGCCCCCCGTGCTCGACGACAGCGACGAATGTCTCGAGCCGCTGGAGGCTGAGCTTGGGGGCCATCAAATGACCCGCGCGCGGATACGAGAGGAGATGAAGTCGATCGTTGCCACCGTGACGATGATGACGATGAGGATGGCCGAGACCTTGTGATACTGGAACAGCCTCATCGACACCGACAACTCGAAGCCGAGTCCCCCAGCACCGACCATGCCGAGGACGAATGCATGGCGCACATTCGATTCGAGACGGTAGAGGCTGTAGGTGATCACCTCGGGAAGGATCTGCGGGATGACGGACCAACGCAGGGTCGTGAACAACCCGGCACCCGTCGACTCGAGTGCCTCACGCGGGCCCGGATCGATGTTCTCGACTGCCTCGGCGTAGAGCTTGCTCAGCTCACCGCACGAGTACACGGTCAGCGCGAGCACACCGGGGAAGGGGCCGAGGCCCACGGCCGCGACGAAGATGAGCGCCCAGATCAGGTCGGGCAGCGAGCGCAGAATACTCAAGATCGTTCGGGATGCGGCGTAGACGAACGGGTTGTGGCCGAGCAGGTTCTTCGCCGCGCCGAGCGCCAGGAAGAAGCTGATGAACATCGCCAGCAGGGTGCCCCAGAGCGCCACCGCCACCGTCGTGAGTATCGCGTCCCACAGACCGGGGATGACCGTCAGGTCTGGTGGGAACATCCGCAGGAGGAACTCGACCAGGCGCGGGATGCCCTGAATGAACCGTTGGGGGCTCAGACCGAGGTCGCTGGCACTCCATCCCAGGAAGGCAAGCACCAGCAGCACGACAACGATGTTCCGGGCCCACAAGAGGTTGCGTCGCCCGCTCGACTCGAGCTGCGGGGAAGGAGGCCTCGGCGCGGCCGCTGGCGAGGCCTTGTGGTCCACCGACATGTCAGGCCGCCTTCTCCGCACCTCGTCCGTAGATTCGGTCTATCTCACCCTCCGAAAGTCCACCGGGAGTGGTATCGATCCCGATCCGGCCATCGAGGAGCGCGACGATCCGCTCACCGTAAGTGCGCGCGAAATTCAGCTGGTGCAGACTCAGCACGACCGTGATGCCGTCGCGTTCGTTGATTCTCTTGAGCAGGTCGAGAATCTCGCCCGCCGTCACCGGGTCGAGGCTTGCAATCGGCTCGTCCGCGAGGATCACCTTGGGGTTCTGCGCGAGCGCTCGCGCGATTCCGACCCGCTGCTTCTGTCCGCCACTGAGTTGGTCCGCACGCTGGTTGGCGTAGTCCGCAAGCCCCACGGTGTCGAGCAGCGACAGCGCCTGCTCACGCTCCCCCGCTGTGAAGATCCCCGGGAGCGATCGGTAGGCGGGTACATCCGGAAGGATGCCGGCCAGCACGTTGTGCATGACGGTGAGCCGGTTGACGAGGTTGTATCCCTGGAAGATCATGCCGACCTTGCGGCGGATGTCTCGTAGCGTGTTGCGCTGGGTGGTGTGAACCTCTTCACCGCCGACAGAGACCGTGCCCTGGTAGGGGGCGACGAGCCCGTTGATGCAGCGCAGCAACGTCGATTTGCCTGTGCCGCTGCGGCCCAACAAGATGCAGAAGTCCGACGCTGGAATCTCGAGGTCGACGCCACGCAGGACCGCCTCGTCCTTCTGCCTGTAGGTGAGGTGGACGTCGCTGAAACTGACGGCCTCACCTACGCCGGTCATAGCTCGGGCTCCAGGCCGGACACCTTATAGGCGGTGCGGACCACGTCGTAGTCGGAGTCGCTGACCCTTCCGAACGAGGCGAAGCCTGTTCCCTCCAAGGCAGCCGACAGCGCGGGGGTCTCGTCGAGGAACGCGCGCTGGAGCAGCTCCTTGGTCTGCTGTGGCAAGTCCGCACGGTAGGTGATCGGGTCTGCGGGAATCTCTTCGGATTCGAAGACGGTCTTGATCTCGTCATTGCCGGCGACGCCGGTCCTGATGAACTCGGGGATCTTGCGGCTCGAGATGGCCGCGACGTCGACCCGCCCGTTCAGCAGCGAGAGCAGGGACGCATCGTGGCTGCCCGAGTAGACGATCTGCGAGAACAGGGTGTTGGCGTCATAGCCGGCTTCGGCAAGCGCATATTGACCGAAGACGTGTCCGGAGGTCGACGCCGGGTCGGTGAACGCGACGATCTTGCCCTGGAAATCTTCGGGTCCCTCGATGCCCGAGTCGGAGCGCACGATGAAGCTCGAGCGGTACGGCACGCTGTCGTCGGTCTGGATGGCCGATGCGAACGGCTCGACGCCACCGTGGACGCGCTCAGTTGCAAGCACATACTCCGAGGGGCCGAACCAGGCCAGGTCGAGGTGCCCCGAGTTCAGCGCCTCGATGACGGCCGTGTAATCGGCTCCGACGTAAGGCTCGACCTCGAGACCGGTGGCATCACTCAAATACTCGACGAGCGGTTCATACCTGGCGAGCACCGCCGCCGAGTCTTCGTCGGGGGAGAGGCCCAACCGGATGGTCTCGGTCGAGTCGTTGCTCGAGACGCCGCACGCCACGAGCGGCAGCGCCAGCAGAGCGATCATTCCGGCGACCACTTTGGTGCGCCGAAAGTTACTGATTCCCATCAGGAGTCACCTTTCTCCGCGCACGCGACGCGGCCATGCCTGAACGTTGCAGCCCACACGGTTACGAAGACTAGACAGCGGAGCGTTGCAGCCGGGATTCGCTGCGGGGAACGTAAAGTGAACAGACAGCGAGCGCCCGATGACATATATCGACAACATCGATAGCTGGTGCTACCGATTTGATCTTGATGAAGTACTCGGAGTGTCTCGAAGCTGGCGAACTCCCCGGAGTTCCTCACTCACCGAGTCGAACTCAGCCCGGCAGTGGAATGATCACGCCGGGGAAGATCTCGATCCCCGGAGCCGGGGTCGCGGGAGGAGGAGTCGGCGACTGCGGTCGCGGCGCACGCTCCCGCTGCTGCGGGTCGGTGCGCGGTGTAGGGGCGGTCCGCTCGGTCTCCCCGTCCTGGTTGGCCTGCCCCGGTCCCTGTCGCGTCGGCGCCCGGTTGGTGTCGACCCGGTCGTTGGTACCGAACGAACTCCCGCTCTCGGCAGTTGTACCCGCCGCGCCGAACTGTTCGTTCGGTGTACCGGCCAGCGCTCCGTCCATCGTTCGCTTCCAGATGTCCGACGGCAGACCGGATCCGTATACCGCTCCACCCCAACTAGTCTCGAGGGCCGAACCGTCAGCGGTACCCACCCAGACCGCGGTCGACAGCGACGGCGTGAAGCCCACCATCCACGCGTCCTTGTTCTCGCCAGTGTCACCCAACTGCGCGGTGCCCGTCTTCGCGGCCGACGGACGCCCGCCGGCCAGGCCGTGGTTGTTCGAGTAGGCCGCGATGGGGATCATCGCCCGCGTGACGGAGTCGGCGATGGCGGGGTCGATCCGCCGGTCGCCATCGGCCGGTTCCCGCTCGAGCAGCACCCGGCCGTCGCCATCGACGACCTTCTGGACGAAGTACGGCTCGTGGAACCTGCCCGAGGCGGCCAGCGTCGCGTACGCCGACGCCATGTCGATCGGACGAGTCTGATACTGCCCCAACACGATTCCCGTCTCTGGTGGGCCACCGAACTGGGTGAGCGTGTCGTGGTCGAGACCCGGAATCCGCTCGGGGATCCCCGCCCGGTGAGCGGCATCGGCGATCTTCTGCGCGCCGTTCTCCATCGACAGCGTCAACCGGTAGTAGGCGGTGTTCAGCGACCGCTCGAGCGCCACCGCGAGACTGCACGTTCCGCATGTCTGACCATCGACGTTCTCGATGGTCAGATCACCGACAGTGAGCGGCGCACTGCTGAACTGCGCGCTCAGCGGCACATCGTCCTCGAGGGCCGCGATCGCACCGAACACCTTGAACGCCGAACCGGTCTGCAACCCGGCCTGCGCAAAGTCGAAACCGGCGCCCTCGGCGCCGCCGTAGTACGCGCGCACCGCACCCGAGTGCGGGTCGACCGACACGACCGCCGCGCGCAACTGGTCCGGCTGATCGTCGAGCGTGCGGCTGACCGCGTCCACCGCGGCCTGCTGGGCCGTCGCGTCGATCGTGGTGGTGATCTGCAGTCCACCCGTGTCGAGCTCACGTTCGCTGATTCCTGCCGCCTCGAGCTCCCGCGCCACCTGCGTCCGGATCAGCCCCTCCGGGCCGGGCGCTACCTCGGACGGCTCCGGCGGCGCCTCCGGCAGCACCCTCGGGAATTCGGTGTTCGCTCGCTCGGTCCCCGCGAGCACTCCCATCTCGACCATGCCGTCGAGCACGTAGTTCCACCGCTCCCTCAGCCCCTGGGGGTCTGTGTCGGGATCGAGCGCGGACGGGCTCTGGATCACCGCCGCCAGCACCGCGCCCTCGGCGAGGGTCAGTTGTTCGACAGGCTTGTCATAGAACGCCTGCGCCGCCTCCCCGATCCCGTACGCGTTGCGCCCGAAGTAGATGGTGTTCAGATAGGCGTCGAGAACGTCGTCCTTGGACCACTCCCGCGTCATCTTCGCCGACACCATCAACTCACGGGCCTTGCGGACCACGTTGCGGTCGGTACCGACGAGCGCGTTCTTGACGTACTGCTGCGTGATCGTCGAGCCGCCGCCGGCGCTCTCGCGGCCCAGCAGGTTGTCCCGCACGGCGCGGACAAGCCCGGAGATCGAGTACCCGGGATTCGAGTAGAAGTCACGGTCCTCCGCCGACAGCACCGCGTTCCGGACGTGTCCGGGGACGGCGTCCAGGGGGACCTCAGTCCGGTTCCCTTCCGGTGGCACCACCTTCGCGACGACCGTCGAACCGTCGGAGGCGAGGATCGTGGCCACCTGTTTAGACCGCATCTGCTCGGGGCTGGGGACATCGACCAACAGATAGGCCACGCCGGCCAGCACGATCGGGACGGTCACCAGCACCGCGAGGATGCGCACGACGATGCGGCGGCGATATCGGGATCCCCGCCGGGGCGACTCGACATTCTTGGGTTTCGGGCTGCTCGTGGAACTCACGCGCGCAACTTCCGGTCCGCAATCGGCGATCCGACCGAGTCCCAACCGGGATCAGCCGAATCCGGTCGTCCCCCGATGGTCCCATCTTGCGAAGCGCTCGGCACACCGAGCCCCCTGGGGCAGTGACGGACCGGGTACTCCCCGCACGCGGGAGGGGAGGTCAGCTGCGCCGATGCAGGACGATCACGCCGCCCAGGAGCACAACACAGACCAGCAGCACCAGCGATGCCGTGACCGACGGCTCGCCGCGCACGATCGGAACGACCGCGGCGACGAACGCCATGAATGTGAAGAAGCCGAGGATTCCGACGAGCATCTCGAGGGGCTGACGCCCCCGCGACGGTCTACCGGGTGGCATGTCAGCTCTTCACGCCGCCCGCGGTCAGGCCCGAGACGATACGGCGCTGGAACACCAGCACCATGATCACCAGCGGGATCGTCACGATCGTGCCGGCCGCCATGATCGCCGCGTACGGCTGCTCCCACGAGTTGGCGCCCGCGAAACGGGCAATCGCGACAGTGACCGGTTCGGTGCTCTCGTTCGACAGCAGGCTCGCGAGCATGAACTCGTTCCACGTCGCGATGAACGCGAGGATCGCGGTCGTGAACAGTGCCGGCGCGGCCAACGGCAGGATCACCAGGCGGAACGCCTGGAGCCGGCTGGCACCGTCGATCCGGGCAGCCTCCTCGAGTTCCCACGGCAGATCCGACAGGAACGCGGTGAGCGTGTAGATCGTCAACGGCAGGACGAACGAGATGTTCGGGATGATGAGGGCCTGGTACTGCCCGATCCAGCCGAAGTCACCGAACAGCTGGAACAGCGGCGTCATGAGCGCGACGGTCGGGAACATCGACGCGCCCAGGATGACGCCGGTGACAACGTACTTGCCGCGGAAATCGATGCGGGCGAGTGCGTAGGCCGCGAACACGCCGAGCAGCAGACCGACAGCCGTTGTCACCGCACCGATGATGAGGCTGTTGAAGATCGCACCGAGGAAGTCGTTGCCCTTGTCCGTCGCCAGCGCGTCGCGGAAATTGTCGAGCGTGACGTGCGTCGGCCACGGCGTGGTGTCGAAGGTGTACTCGACCTGACGGAACGCGGTGACGACCATCCAGTAGAACGGCGCCAATCCCCAGATCAGGATGATCGCGACCCCGAGGTAGGTGCGGGTCAGCTTCGCGCGGTCGGTGCGACGCCGCGGCTTCATCGGGGCCGTCGCCCCCTGCTCGGCGGCGTCGGCCGGAGCGGAGACGGCCACGGGCGGCGCAGACACAGGCATCGGCTCGACGAGGGCACCGGGGCTGTCGAAGTCCTGGGGCTTGTTGTGACGTCCCATCAGTGATCAGCTCCCTTCCGCTGCTCGTCCTGCGTGCGCACGGCATTGGCGCCGAGGAACTTCACGATCACGAACGCGACGGCGAAGATCATCAGGAACACCACGGTCGACAGCGCCGATGCGCTCTGGAAGTTGCCCTGGCGGATGTCCGCCATCACCAGGATCGCCATCGTCGTGTTCGGCGCCGCACCGGACGTGCCGGACAGGATCGCGGGAAGGTCGTACATGCGCAGCACGTCGAGGGTGCGGAACAGTACCGCCACCATGAGGGCCGGTTTGACCAGCGGCAACGTGATCTTGGTGAACCTCTGCCATGCGCTGGCGCCGTCGACCTTCGCGGCTTCGTAGACGTCCTGCGGAATCATCTGCAGGCCCGCGAGGATGAGCAGCGCCATGAAGGGCGTCGTCTTCCACACGTCCGCGATGATGACTGCGAACCGCGAAGCCCACGGGTCGGTGGTCCACGCGATGGTGGTGCCGAGCAGGCGGTTCGCGATGCCGTTCTCAGCGAAGATGAAGAACCACAGCTTCGCGGTGACCGCGGTCGGGATGGCCCACGGGATCAGCACGCTCGCGCGGAGCAGGGACCGACCCCAGAAGGTCTTGCCCATGACCGTTGCCATCCACAGACCGAGAATCACCTCGATCGTGACCGTGACGACGGCGAAGAAGAACGTGACGCCCACGGCGGACCAGAAGTCGTGGGCCAGGGTGCCGGGGGGACACGTCCCCGCGCCGCCGCCGCAGTCCTGCACCAGCCACAGCAGGTAGTTCTTGAACCCGGCGAACCCGCCATCGACGAAGCGGCCGGTGTTGGGATCGATGCCCCTGTTCGATTGGAACGACAGGTACACCGCCCGGATGACCGGGTACACGATGACGACGGCCAGGATCGCCATCGTCGGGGCGATCAGCCAGATCGGCCGGAAGTCGCGTTTTTTGCGCGGAACGATCGTCCGTTTTTCGTCATCGTGACCCGTGCGCCCTGGAGCGCGACCGCCGTGGTCGGAGTCGTCGACCCCGACCACGGCGCGGGCCTCGTCTGCTCGCCTCAGCTCAGCAGAGTCAGCCATCGTGCGTTACCTGATCTCTCGTGTTCGGAACGTGCCTACTGAACGGCGTTGTTGATCGCCGCGGTCATGTCGGCAGTCGCCTGATCGACCGTGACGTCACCGTTCAGTGCCGCGCTTGTGTTGTCCTGGACCGCCTTGGAGACTCCGGTGTAGAAGGGCGTGACCGGACGCGGCTTGGCGTTTTCGAGGGCCGCCTTCAGCGCCGGCAGGTACGGGTACTGCTCGACCAGCGCCGGGTCGTCGTAGACCGACGCCAGGACCGGCGGGAACGACTCGTCCGCAAACGCCATCTGGTTCTCGTCGTTCTGGATGAACGCGATGAAGTCACGTGCGGTCGCCTTGTTCTCGGAGAACACGTTGATGCCGTTGTTGTAGCCGCCCAGCGTGGACGCACCGGCACCGTCCGGGCCGACGATCGGTGCCACACCGACGTTGCCCCTCACCGACGATTCATCGGCCTGAGCGTTGTCCCACATGTACGGCCAGTTGTAGGCGTACATCGCCTCACCGCCGACGAACGCGAGGTTGGTCTCCTCCTCGGTGAAGCCGATGGAGCGCTCGGCGATCTGGCCGGCCTGGTAGGCGTCGACCAGGGCCTGCAGACCCGCCTTCGACTCCGGCGACTCGACCTCGGGCGTGCTGCCGTCCGCTCCGACGACCGCGCCTCCCCACGAGTTGATGAACTGGGTGGCGTTGACGGTCAGACCCTCGTACAGCTTGAGCTGGGTGATCATGCAGTCCTGGACACCGTTCTCCTGTGCAACCTGGCAGCTGTCCGTGAGCGCGCTCCAGTTCGCCGGGGCCTCCGGCATCAGGTCGGTGCGGTAGTACAGCAGCTGCGCGTTGGTGTTCTGCGGAGCCGCGTACAGCGTGCCACGGTAGGTGGCGGACTCGACGGTGGCCGGCAGCAGCGGGGCGGTGTCGATCGCCAGCTCACCCTCGAGCGGCTGCAGCCAGCCGTTCGCAGCGAAGCCCGCGGTCCAGACCACGTCGAGCGCCATCACGTCGTAGTCGTCGTTGCCGGCCTGCAGCGACTGCTCCAGCCTGTTGCGCTGGTCGTCGGCCTCACCGGGCAGCTCCATCAGCGACACCTGCTCGTCCGGGTTCGCCGCATTCCACCTTTCGATGACGGGCTGCAGCTTGTCGGTGTCGTTCCTGCCCATCGCGAACGTGATCGGGCCGCGGCCATCGAGGTTCTGCGTCGCAGCATCGTCGGCGCTGGCACTGCCGCCACCGTTGTCGCTCGCGCAGCCGGCGAGGGCGAGCAGCGCCACGGCCGAAGCCGCGACCGCAACCCGCGAACGGGTATTGAAAGAACGCATGGTTCACCTTTCATATAGACGTATCCGGTCCCGGCGCAGGGACGCTGCGGACGTGCTCGCTGCCGGAGTGTGACGTATGTCCCCGCCTACTCTGGCACGAATGGATTATGACTTCGGTCATAACCCCCACACTGGATCAGTAGGGCTCACCCGATGCGTCTGCCGTCGGTGACCGAGAACAGATGCACCTCGGACGGGTCGACGTGCAGGTTTATACGCGCGCCGCGAGGCGGCGGATTGCGCCAGTCGGCCCGGGCGATCAGCTGGTGTTCGCCAGGACCGCCCAAACCGGTGCGGCCGTACACGAAGGCGTCGGCGCCTAGTTCCTCGACCACGTCGACCTCCATCGGGATGCCCTCCCCGTTCGGGGCCGGCTCGAGGTGCTCGGGCCGGATACCGAGGACGACTTGGCGCTCGGGGATCTCGGCGACGGTTTCACGGGAAACCGGGATAACCGTTTCACCGAGCACGACCCCGGCCTCCACAACCGGCAACGTCAGCATGTTCATCGACGGCGAGCCCATGAAACCGGCGACGAACTGGTTGACCGGGCGGCTGTAGAGCTCGCGCGGTGGGGCGCACTGCTGCAGGATCCCGCCCTCGAGCACCGCGACCCGGTCGCCCATCGTCATGGCCTCGACCTGGTCGTGGGTGACGTAGACGGTGGTGGTGCCCAGCCGCCGCTGCAGCTGCGCGATCTGGGTGCGGGTCTGTACCCGCAGCTTGGCGTCGAGGTTCGACAGCGGCTCGTCCATGAGGAACACCTGCGGCTGCCGGACGATGGCGCGGCCCATCGCGACGCGCTGTCGCTGGCCGCCGGAGAGCGCCTTGGGCTTACGGCCCAGGAACGGTTCGAGGTCGAGCATCCTCGCCGCCTCCTGCACGCGGCTCTTGATCTCGGCCTTGGGTATCTTCGCGAGCTTGAGGGCGAAACCCATGTTCTCCGCTACCGACATGTGCGGATACAGCGCGTAGTTCTGGAAGACCATCGCGATGTCGCGTTGCTTGGGTTCCTGGGCGGTGACGTCGTGGTCGCCGATGAGGATGCGCCCGTCGTACACCTCCTCGAGCCCGGCGAGCATGCGCAGCGATGTGGACTTGCCGCAGCCCGACGGGCCGACGAGCACGAGGAACTCGCCGTCCTCGATGTGCAGATCCAGCTTGTCGACCGCGGGGGTCGTCGCGCCTGGGAACAGGCACGTTGTCTTGTCGAATGTCACCGAAGCCATCTAGGAGCGGTCCCTTCACCGGCAGGAACGTGCCGGACGATCCGAGTCAGGGTGTACGAGCGTGCGGACAGCATAAGCGCCCGAAGTGTCCGAAATCATCACCCTCGCATCGGCCGCAACCGCACGAACCGGATGTTTCGGCCCGCCTCCCGGAAGTCGGCCTCACTGCCGTCGACCTCGAAGCCGATGGTGGAGCACAGCCGAACAGCGAATTTCGGGTGGACGTGGCCGTAGTGCGCCATCAGGTCGCCACCGGCATCGGAATCGAGGAACTCGGCCTCGACGGCGGCCCGTCGGCTGCCCACCTGGACCTTCGCCCGCGGATTCGCCTCGAGATTGCGAAACCAGTCCGACTTCGTCCCGAATCCAGCCGCGACGACGTACCCGTCCGGTGCTTCGCCACCGCGCCCGACCGCGTCGTGGTTGACGAGTTCGAGAACGACCCGACGGGTCTGCCCGCTGCGACGGCCAATGTGTTCGAGAAGAAGGAAGCGGTGGCCGAGCAGGCATCCGAGATGCCACCGGTACAGCGCGATGGGCATGCGAAGAAACCGACGCTTCCAGCCGGTGGGTGGGGCGGGACGCGAGGTGATCCTCATGGGTTCAGTTTGCTCCACCACCCATGTGTCAACCAACAACCAGTGCAACACGTCGATCGCGGGGATACGGTGGCATGAGAGTCACGGTGCAAAAGGAGTCACAAAAGGGAGTTCGCATGACCCGTCCCGTGCGTATCGGCGTCCAGTTGCAGCCCCAGCATGCCCCCGACTACGGCAAGATCCGCGACGCCGTGTTGCGCGCGGAGGACGCCGGCGCCGACGTCGTCTTCAACTGGGATCACTTCTACCCCCTCTATGGCGACACGGACGGCGCGCACTTCGAGTGCTGGACGATGCTGGGCGCGTGGGCCGAGAAGACCGAACGCGTCGAGATCGGTTCACTCGTCAGCTGCGCGGGCTACCGCAACCCGGACCTGCTGGCCGACATGGTCCGTACCGTCGACCACATCAGCGGCGGGCGACTCATCCTGGGGATCGGCTCCGGCTGGTATGAGAAGGACTACGCCGCCTACGGCTACGAATTCGGCACCGCGGGATCGAGGCTGAGACTTCTCGGGGAGTATCTGCCGCGCATCACATCTCGGCTCGGCAAGCTCAATCCCGCTCCGACACGACGTATTCCAATCCTCATCGGCGGTAGCGGCGAGAAGAAGACGCTGCGTCTGGTCGCCGAGTACGCCGACATCTGGCACGGTTTCGGCGAGCGGGACGAGTTCGTCCGCAAATCGGCGATCCTCGGGGAGCACTGCGGGGACGTGCAGCGGGACCCGCTCGAGATCGAACGTTCCACCTGGTGGCCGGGGACAGAACTCGCGCCGGCCTACGTCGAAGCGGGCGTCACCTTGTTCACAGACCACGTCGGCGGACCCGACTACGACCTCACCACGCTCCGTGAGGCACTCGCGTGGCGCGACGAGTACACACCGCCGCAGTTGTCCGGGCTCGCGTAGCTCCGAGGATGCTCGTGGCCGCCTCCGCTGCTTCCCGGTTCCGCGCGGTGGCGGTGCTGGTGGTCTTGCTGCCCGTGCTCGTGCTCGCGGCGTGCTCTCCCGGCCGGAACACGGCGGCACCGACCGACCTGTGCGCGCCGCCCGGTGTCGACAGTGCCACCGCGCTGCCGACCAACCTCGACACTGCCGCCGTCGGTGAGGACACATACACGACCCAGGACACGCTGCCACTCACCGCCATCGATACCTCGAGGCTGAACCTCATCAGACCCGGCACGCTCACGGTGGGGACACTGTCGGACGCGCCGCCGAGCGTCTGCGTCAACTCACAGCACGTGTTCACCGGCTTCGACAACGAGCTGCTGCGGGCCGTCGCCGCGAAACTTGGACTGCAGGTCGAGTTCGTCGGTACCGAGTTCGTCGGGTTGCTCGCGCAGGTGGCGGGCCATCGCTTCGACGTCGGATCGTCGTCGATCGTGACCACCGACGCCCGACGCCAGACGGTCGACTTCACCAACGGCTACGATTTCGGCTATCACGCACTCGTCGTGCTGAATGGCAGCCCCATCGAGGGGTTCTCGGACCTGAACTCGTCCATGCGAATCGGCGTAGTCCAGGGGACGGTGCAGGACAACTACGTCACCAACACCCTCGGAATAACGCCGGTACAGTTCCCCGACTACAACACGGCGTACGCAAGCCTCAAGACCGGACAGATCGATGCGTGGGTGGCGCCGTCGCAGCAGGCCGAGGGCGCGGTCGTTCCCGGTGATCCGACCTCGATCGTGCAGAACACCTTCAGCCTCGACAACTATGTGGGCTGGGCGGTCGCGAAGGACAACCAGCTACTCATCGACGCACTCAATTCGGGACTCGACGCCGTGATCGCCGACGGGACCTGGTCGCAGCTGTACTCGGACTGGGTGCCTCGGGCGTTACCGACCGGATGGAAGCCGGGCAGTAGGGCCGCGCCCACCCCCGAGCTGCCGGACTTCGCGGCCCTCGCCGCGCAGAGGCCGGCCACGTCCGAACCGTCTACAACGCAATCGAAATCGACACTGCAGCAGCTCGGTGAGACGTTCTTCAACTGGGAGCTGTACCAGCGGGCCTTCCCGGAGTTGCTGCGCACCGGCCTGCCGAACACTCTCATCCTTGCGCTGACATCGGGCATCGCAGGCACGGTGATCGGCATGTTCCTCGCTGTCGCCGGCATCTCCCGCACCCGCTGGCTGCGCTGGCCCGCCCGGGTCTACACCGACATCTTCCGTGGCCTGCCCGCCGTGGTGATCATCCTGATCGTCGGCCTGGGCGTGGGTCCGGTGGTCCAGGGGCTGACCGGCAACAATCCGTACTGGTTGGGTGCGGCCGCGCTGGCGCTGTTGGCGGCCGCATACATCGGTGAGATCTTCCGGTCCGGCATCCAGAGCGTCGAGCCTGGTCAAATGGAAGCGGCTCGCGCCCTGGGCTTTTCGTACCGTCGCTCGATGGCGCTCGTCGTGGTCCCGCAAGGTGTACGACGGGTGCTGCCGGCCCTGATGAACCAGTTCATATCACTGATCAAGGACTCGTCGCTGATCTACTTCCTAGGGCTGCTCGCCACCCAGCGGGAGCTGTTCGCCGTCGGGCGAGACCTCAATGCACAAACCGGCAACCTGTCGCCGCTCGTCGCCGCCGGACTGTTCTACCTGGCGCTGACGGTCCCACTCACCCACCTGGTGAACTACATTGACCGGCGGCTGCGGCACGGCCGCCCCGACAAAGGCACGCTCGACGAGCTCGACCAGGCCATCGTCGTGGAGAGAGGCTGACCCGTGACCGATTCCGTCTCCCTCACCGGTACCGGACTGCACCTGGCCTTCGGGTCCAACAGGGTGCTGCGCGGGGTGGATGTGCACGTCGACGCCGGTAAGACCGTCACCGTGATCGGGCCGTCGGGATCGGGGAAGTCGACACTGCTGCGGGTCCTCAACCGGCTGCACGAACCCGACGCGGGCGACGTCCTCCTGGAAGGCCGATCAGTGCTGCGGGACAACCCCGACCAGCTGCGGCAGCGGATCGGCATGGTGTTCCAGCATTTCAACCTGTTCCCGCACCGCACCGTCGCCGACAACATCGCATTGGGTCCACGCAAGCTCAAGAAGATGTCGAAGGAAGCTGCCCGCCAGGTCGCACTCGACCAACTCGAGCTCGTCGGCCTGACGAACAAGGCCGACTCACGTCCGGGCAATCTGTCCGGCGGGCAGCAGCAGCGCGTCGCAATCGCCCGCGCGCTCGCGATGGAACCACAAATCATGTTCTTCGACGAGGCGACGTCGGCGCTCGATCCCGAACTGGTCAAAGGCGTGCTGGCGCTCATGAGCGACCTCGCCAAGGGTGGCATGACGATGGTGGTGGTCACCCACGAGATGGGATTCGCGCGGTCGGTGTCGGACACGGTCGTGTTCATGGATCACGGCGCGGTGGTCGAATCCGGTGAGCCGGAACAGGTTTTCGACAGTCCCGAAACGCCCCGGCTCCAGAGCTTCCTGTCGGAAGTTCTCTAGCCACCGCCAGATATCAAGGTGGACACCAGTAGAGGAACACGACGGTAGCTCAGTCACTGACGCTGGCGCCCGTGGTGGTGCAGCGCAAGACTCCAGCGACGTCCAAACATGAGCTCCAGCCACACAACACTACCTCAAATACGAACCTTGAACGACGGGCCTTCTGCGCCAGACATATTGGCGTAAGACACTTTCCGTATTTTGTCTCATCTTTGCGGCCGCCGAGCAGACCAGTCCAACCCTGCTGGATCTCGGTGGATGACTCGACTACTGCGTCCGAACCGTCTGTATTGCATACGGTTTCGAAAACGCAGGATTCCGAGACAGAGTCGGCGATCTCAACGTGCGAGGGACACGTTGCCCTACGAGATACGTTCCCCTGTAAGCTTCTCGGCGCCGCGGGTGCCCATGTACCCATGTCGGCCCGGGGGGCTACCAGTCGGGGGAACCCAGCACTGTACTTCAGGAGGACTTCTTGTCTCATTCCGTCCGTAAGCGCCTGATTGGCGTCGCCGCTGCCGTCAGCCTCGTCGCCGGTGGCTTCGGCGTCGCCGAGGCGAGCGCCACGCCGGGGAAGCCTGGCGCCCAGGCCACGCAGACCACCGAGAAGTCGGGTGGACGTGGCTACGGCAACGAGAGCCGCGGTAACGGCTACAGCCACCGCGACCGTGACAACAACGACCGCGACCGCGACCGCGACAACAGCTACGGCGACAACAACGACCGCGACCGCGACAACAGCTACGGCGACCGCGACAACAGCTACGGCGACCGCGACAACAGCTACGGCGACGGCTACGGCGGCGGCAACCCCGGCGACGGCAACCCCGGCGACGGCTACGGCGGCGGCAACCCCGGCGGCAACCCCGGCGGCGGCAACCCCGGCGGCGGCAACCCCGGCGACGGCAACCCCGGCGACGGCTACGGCGGCGGCAACCCCGGCGGCGGCTACGGCGGCGGCAACCCCGGCGGCGGCTACGGCGGCGGCAACCCCGGCGGCGGCAACCCCGGCGGCGGCAACCCCGGCGGCGGCAACCCCGGCGGCGGCAACCCCGGCGGCGGCAACCCCGGCGGCGGCAACCCCGGCGGCGGCTACGGCGGCGGCAACCCCGGCGGCGGCAACCCCGGCGACCTCGACGCGTTCGGCTCGCTGAGCACCATCGAGGTCAGTACCAGCTCGTTGAGTTCCATCGACGTCAGCACCAGCTCGCTGAGCACCATCGAGGCCAGCACCGGAAGCCTGGCACTCGGCAGCTTGGCACTCGGGCTCGCGGCTGGCGGCTTCGGCGCACCTCTGGCGAGCGCTATGCCGACGGGGAGCGCCCTGCCGGCTGTGGACGCCATTCCGGCGGCGGGCGCCATGCCGGCGGGGAGCACCATACCGACGGAGGCTGGTGCCCCGGCCACCGAGAACACTGTGCCCCTGGGTGGGCCCGACGGCGAGGGCGACTGCTCCTGCACCGGCGGCGACACCGGCATCTCAACCGGCAGCGCGGCCCTGGCTGGTCTGGCCCTAGGCGGGCTGACCTTCGGTCTCCTCAGCTAGCCGATCCAGTGACACACCGAAGGCCCCGCCAATGGCGGGGCCTTCGGCCGTTCAATCTGGCTCCATCCGCTATGGAGTCGGTCAGGTTCGGCACCCGTGTGTGGCAGCGGCAGACCCACCCCCGTCGTGCAGAACTAGCTCAGACCTCAACAACCATGCGCGCTAGGCGTCACATGAGACAGCCAACCCGAAACCACCGTCCGGATGGAAGTTGGGCACCGGGCCCGTGCCGGCCTCCGAGTTGATCAGGCCGCGCGGGATCGAGAAAGTCCACACTGCTGTGAATACTGAGCCGATTGCACAGACCCGACGCGGGCGACCTCCTCCTCGAAGGCCGATCGGTGCTGCGAGACAACCCGGACCAACTGCGGCCGCGGATCGGCATGGTGCTTTGGCACTCCGGTGAACAAGAGCGACTCGCGTCCAGGCAATCTGTCCGGCGGACAACAGCATCGCGTCGCGACGGAACCGCAGGTGGTGTTCTTCGACGACGTGATGTCGGCGCTCGATGCCGAACTGGTCAAACGCGTGCTGGCGCTGATGAGCGACCTCCCGAAAAGCGGCATGAGGATGGTGGTGGTCACCCACGAGATGGGATTCGCGCGGTCGGTGTCGGACATTGTTGTGTTCATGGATCATGACACGGTGGTCGAATCGGGGGTTCCGGAGCAACTCTTCGACAATCCCGAAACGCCTCGGCTCCAGAGCTTCTTGGTCGGAGGTTCCCTACTGGCTTGGCGCAGGATGCCGGGGCTCCGGTGCTGGACAGGTTGGCCAGCGCTGGAGCACGGCAGGTGTCAGCTACGGGACAAGCATCCAGTGATCTGGTCCCGGAAATCGTGCACCAAATGACACGGTCGGCGATTCGATGACGATCGCTGTCTCCCAGATTGCGCGGTCGATACTGCGCTCGCCCGCGTGACCTGCCTCCCGTTCGAGGCACTCTAGCCGGGCTCTCCAAGCAAGGTTCTCCAGGGGCACAAGCGATTGCCCACGGAAGACGTGACCGATTGGGGAACAGTGTTTTCCGGTGAGGAAGACTTCAACTGGTACCCAGGAGCAGCATCGCAGGCTGTGACACGGTTCCGTTGCGGCGGTGCCGATACGGCCAAGACGGCTGAAGTCCAAAGGACTACGGGCGCCCTGTGCGCTTAAGCGTCGCCGAGGTTCGGCGCGATCAGCCTCTTCGACCGCTGCGCGGTAGTACACGTGGTGGCGGCCAGCACCGGCTCGCTCGGTTCGGCCGGGTCGAGTTCGCAGGAGGAAGTCACCCTCTCCGCCGCCGTCGTCGACGGCAACGAAGTCACCGTCACCATCGACAACGACACCGACGAATCCCTGGTCTGCACCTGGCACGCGAAGGGCAAGGATGCGGCCGACGGCGACGATCCGGCCGCCGCCTTCCACGACATCGTCGAGCCGGGTCCCCGGGAAGAGAAGGCGACCATCGACGTCGACGGCGACTACCTCATCAACTGGGATTGCACCTCTTCCGAGACCGACGAGCGTTGGGGAACGGAAGGCGACCAGCCGACGGCTGATCCGTACGCGTTCGCCATCGGCGACGACGAGTTGGGCGAGGGCAGCCTGGGCGGCGACACCGGCAGCCTGGTCACCGGCGGCCTGGTCGTCGGCAGCCTGGTCCTCGGAGGCCTGGCCATCGGCGGCCTTGTCCTGGGCTGATCCAGACGGAGACACCGAAGGCCCCGCCAAACGGCGGGGCCTTCGGCCGTTCAAAGGCTTCAATTCGCAAGCGGCCCCGCACCGGAAACGCGTCGGCCATCGCACCCTCCACGGCATGAAGCCGTCCACGAGACCCGCGAGGTACCGCTCACGCAAACCCGTGGAAACCTTTGGCGGACAAAATCACACCGCCCGACCGACTCGACACGAGCGAGGCAATTGCTCCAGTTGCCGTACCGCTGTAGCGGAAACCGCGAGCGCAGGACGAACTGATGGTCTCCGGCGTCGCCGAGGTTCCACAGGATGCAGATTCCGTCCGTCGACTCTCCCACGACCGCCCTGTGACTAGTCTCACATCTGCCCTATTGCGCCAGCGCAACAACACTTTTGACCACCGTCCAGCCGTTCTTGTGAGATCAGTGGGCGTGTTGTTCCGACCATCAGATCGTAAAGACCGTGTTAGCTTCTAACAGCACAGCAGGTACGAAATGACCTGTTCGGGGGGATTCCGATCGGGCTCTGTGGCCAATTACCAGCCAGCCAGCTGCGCATATCCGCACGCCGTCGTGTGCGGTCCGTTGAACCCTAGGAGTACCCATGAAGAAGTCTGTTCGTACCGGAGCGATCGCGCTGCTCGCGGCCCCCCTCGTCGCCACCGCGTTCGCTGCTCCGGCCCAGGCGCAAAGCTCGTTCCCCAGCTCGACCGGAAGCTCGTTCCTCGGCTCGGACGCGGAAGACTCCGCCACCGAAGCTTCCGCCACGGCAACCGGTGGCGTAAAGGCCTTCACGGTTGCGTTCACCAACCCGACCACGACGGCTGCAGAATGCGACTGGACGGCGACTCAGATTCTCCCCGATGACGCCGCAGACGACGAGGTGGCGGAGGTCTACACGGGTGTGGACGTTGCGGTCGCCGCCAACGACGGCACCGTCGATGGCACGGAAGAGGTTGAGCAGGATCCCGCCGTGGTCGGTACCTACGAGCTCACCTACACGTGCACCGACGTCGACGGGACCGTGTTGGGCGAGTCGGATGCGACCGACCTGCAGAAGTTCGACGTCACGGAGACGGCCGCGGACGGCAGCTCCGCGGGCGGCAGCTCCGAGGGCGCCCTGCTCGTCGGCAGCGTGGCCATTGGCGGCCTGGCCATCGGCGGCCTGATCCTCAGCGGCCTCCTGGGCTGATCCACATAAGAAACACACCGAAGGCCCCGCCGAACGGCGGGGCCTTCGGCCGTTCAATGGCGTTCTCTCCCTCCTCGCAGACGAACCCATGGCGCAGCAGATCTCGCAGAACCGCGCAGACTGTCCCGCATCATTGACCGCTCTCGAGAAACGTGGAGGTTCATACGGCGTGTCGCTTCCCCATGCGGACGCTCAGACCCTGCTAGTTTTCAGCCGCAAGTAGGAAACAGCAGGATCTGCCCCGGGGGTTCGATCACGCTTCGCTCCTTCGATACCGACCGGCGCAGCAACCCGTACGCGGAATCGCGTCCGGGAAGGAACGAAGGAGGAATCGATGAAGAGGTCAGTACGCACCACCGCCGCAGCGGTTCTCGCCGCCCCGCTTCTCGCCGCCGTCGTCGCCGCGCCGGCCCACGCAACCGAATCGCTAGGCGAACCGCTGGGCTCGCTGGGGATGGGCTCGATAGAACAACTCCTTGGCGGTGTGAGCGGCTCTGCCGAAGGCAGCATGAGCGGCTCCGACCAAGGACAAGGCAGCATGAGCGGCTCCGACCAAGGACAAGGCAGCATGAGCGGCTCCGACCAAGGACAAGGCAGCATGAGCGGCTCCGACCAAGGACAAGGCAGTATGAGCGGCTCCGACCAAGGACAAGGCAGTATGAGCGGGTCCGGCGAGGGCAGCTTGTCTGGCGACACCCTGTTCTTCGGCAGCGTGGCCTTCGGCGGCATTGGCCTGATCCTCAGCGGCCTCAGCTGATCCAGAGACACCCGAAGGCCCCGCCGGTTGGCGGGGCCTTCGGCCGTTCATTCGGGTTCTCATTCGCAAGTAGTGGCGGCGCACCGGAATCGCGCCAGCCGTCAAGAGTCCAGCGCGCGCGAACCTGTTGTGCGAGTATGCCGAACTCCGGAACCGGACGCCGTCAGGACAGGATGTCACTGACTCCCAATCCTCCGGCACAGTGGCACTTCCCGTGCGGGCCCGGCGGTTGCATTGGCGGCGGTCGGTAGGCGTGTCGTTTCTCCCCACGACTACGGAGAGCGTGTTAGCCTGCAGCGGCACAGCAGGAACCGAAATGTCCTGTCGGGGGGGATTCCGATCTGGCTCTGCGGCGAATACAGCCAGCTGTCGCGATAACCGCATACGTTCGTGTGCGGTCACTTGACCGAAGGAGTTTCCGTTGAAGAAGTCCGTTCGTACAGCAGCGATTGCCCTGTTCGCTGCGCCTCTCCTCACCGCCACGTTCGCTGCACCGGCCAACGCCCAAGAAGGAACTGGCAGTATCCAAATTAGCATCCCCATCGACATCGACCTCGGCAGCACAGGCGGTGAGGACGAGCCCGGCGCCGGTGACCTACTCGGCAGCGTGGAGGACGTCGTCGGTGGCGACGGCGACGGCCTACTCGGCAGCGTTGAATTCGGCAGCTCCGACGACGACAACGGCGGCCTGCTCGGCAGCCTAGAGGACGTCGGTGGCAGTGACGGCCTGCTCGGCAGCCTCGAACTCGGCAGCTCCGACGACGACAACGGCGGCCTGCTCGGCAGCCTCGAACTCGGCAGCTCCGACGACGACAACGGCGGCCTGCTCGGCAGCCTCGAACTCGGCAGCTCCGACGACGACAACGGCGGCCTGCTCGGCAGCCTCGAACTCGGCAGC
>NZ_RKLO01000004.1:240782-415800 GCF_004011825.1 Rhodococcus xishaensis
TCCGACGACGGCGACGGCGACGACGGCGGCATCTCGAACGGCAGCCTGGCTCTCGCAGGTCTCGCGCTCGGCAGCCTCGCGTTCGGCATCCTGAGCTAGCTGACCCCAAGACACCGAAGGCCCCGCCGCTTGGCGGGGCCTTCGGCCGTTCGATCGGACTTCCATTCGTTCGGGGCACGGAACCTCCGACCGCCGTTGTCCGGCAGTTCATCCGGATGTCACCAGAACTCCGTTCCCGACTTCTACGGTGCGTGCGTTGCCGGCAACCTACCGCCGGTATCCGTACTCGACCTCGGGAGTCCAACGGTGAACCTGAAACCCCTCGCGTTGTTCGTCAAGCACGACGGAATGTCGTCGCGTGCCACGATCACCTGCCAGTACAAGTGTGGAAATGCCTGTGCCCACGATGTTCCCAACACCTCGGATGGGGAGTACTTCGGCGACATCGTTCGTGCCGCCGTCTCACGTCGCGGCGTCCTGCGTGGGGGAGCGGCGACGGTTCTCGCTGTCGGTGCGGGCGCTGTCCTGCCCGGTAACGCTGCAGCCGCGCCGGGCTGGCTCGACTTCGGATCGCTCGGTACAGGTTCCGCTTCCGGATCGCTCTCGGAACCGCCGGTCCCGGGCACTGTCTTCGCACCCGTGGCGCCCAACGAGGAGGACGCCGTCGTCGTTTCCGACGGATACGAGCAGGCTGTGGTGATCCGTTGGGGTGATCCGATCTTCGACGACGCCCCGGCGTTCGAGTTCGACAACCAGACCGCCGAGGCCGCCGTAAAGCAGTTCGGGTTCAACAACGACTTCGCGGGCCTGCTCCCGATCCCGGGTCAGCCGAACGCCTACCTGCTGGTGGTCAACCACGAGTACACCACTGAGCCGTCGATGTTCCGTGGCTACAACGCCGAGAACCCCACCGAGGAGCAGGTGCGCATCGGCTGGGCCAACCACGGCCTGTCCGTCGTCCAGGTACAGGGCGAAACGGGCTCCGGCAGGCTGACGCCACAGTTCGGTCAGTACAACCGACGCATCACCGCACTCACCGAGTTCGTCATCACCGGTCCCGCCGCGGGCAGTGCACTGCTGAAGACGTCGTCCGATCCCACCGGTACCCGGGTGAAGGGCACACTCAACAATTGCGCTGGGGGTGTAACACCCTGGGGCACAGTGCTTTCTGGTGAGGAGAACTTCAACCAGTACTTCGCCAACGGCGCACAGGTGGCCGATCCGACTACCTCGGCCCGTCTCGAGCGCTACGGCATCAGCGGCAACGCATCGCGCCGGAAGTGGGAGTGGTTCGATTACCGTTTCGACGTCGCGGCCGAGCCCAATGAGGTGAATCGCTTCGGCTGGGTCGTCGAGGTCGATCCGTGGGACCCGGAGTCCACGCCGGTCAAGCACACCGCCCTCGGACGCTTCAAGCACGAGGCGGCGACCATCCACGTCACCGACGACGGCACTGTCGTGGCGTATTCCGGCGACGACGAGCGCTTCGACTACATGTACAAGTTCGTGTCGTCCCGCAAGATGCAGCCCGGCCACAGCCGAGCAGCGATGCGGCACAACATGACCCTGCTCGACGCCGGCACCCTGTACGTCGCGAAGCTCAGCGGAAACGAACCCGACGCCATCGACGGCTCGGGAACGCTCCCGCCATCGGGCGTGTTCGCCGGGACGGGGCAGTGGATTCCTTTGCTGCGCACCGGCGAGGACGGCAGTGGCGAGTCGCTGGTCGACGGGATGACCGCCGACGAGGTCGCGGTGTTCACGCGTCTGGCGGGGGACAAGGTGGGTGCCACCAAGATGGACCGCCCCGAGGATTTCGAGCCCAACCCGCGCACCGGCAAGGTGTACGTCGCGCTCACGAACAACTCGAAGCGCGGGGCCTCGGGCCGGCCGCCGGCCGACTCCGCGAACCCGCGCAACAACAACAAGAACGGCCAAGTCCTCGAGATCGACGACCAGCACGCCGGCACGTCGTTCACGTGGAATCTGCTGCTGGTGTGCGGTGACCCCGCCACCGCCGACACCTACTTCGGCGGTTTCGACAAGTCGCAGGTCAGCCCCATCTCGTGCCCGGACAACCTGGCGTTCGATCCGTACGGCAACCTGTGGATCTCCACCGACGGCAACGCCCTGAAGTCCAACGACGGCCTGTTCTCCGTCGTGCTCGAGGGGGAGCGTCGCGGCGAGACGAAGCAGTTCCTCACGGTGCCGGTCGGCGCCGAGACGTGCGGCCCGATCATCGACGACAAGCGCGTCGTCGTCTGCGTCCAGCACCCCGGCGAGACCGACGATGGGAGCATCGACTCGCCGTCGTCGCACTGGCCTGACGGCGGTAGCGCTCAGCCGCGGCCATCCGTCGTTGCGGTGTGGAAGTCCGGTGGGGGTCAGATCGGGCTGTGACGTCCGAGAAGCCCCCAATGGCTGATGGGGTGGGAGTCGCGTCTCCCACCCCATCCCTGTGTCGTATCTCCGTGTCGGGCTACGCCTGCTCGGCCGCGTGCGCACCGACGAAGTCGGCGATGGAGGGGTTGCGGCGGAGGGTTTGCCCGCCACTCACGTGCAGAACCTGACCGGTGACGAAGCTCGATTCGTCACCGGCCAACCACGCCGCCGCATTCGCGACGTCCTCGGAGACACCGACCCGTCCGAGCGGGATCTCACGAAGATAGAGAGACCGGATCGGCGGGTAGTTCAGCCCGCCCGCCGACATCGGGGCGTCCGCGACGCCGCCGGGTGCGATGGAGTTCGCCCGGATTCCGCGGTGCCCGTACTCGTTGGCGATGCAACGGATGACGTGGTCGATTCCCGCCTTGGTCCCCATGTATGCGGCGTGGTTCTCGAACATGATCGACGCGGTGACCGACGAGATCTGGATGATGGACCCGCCGTCCGTCATGTTCCGCACCAGGCGCTGGAAGAACTGGAACGGTCCGACGAATTGGGTAGCCGCCATCCTCTCGAGGTCGTCCTTCGACGTCTCCTCGAAGGGTGCGAGCAGCCCCCACCCCGTCGCGTTGACGCCCACGTCGATGCGTCCGAACAGGTCTCGCGCAGTGGCGACGAGCGAATCGAGATCCTGCTCCGAGGTGATGTCGCACTGGTGCCACTGGGCGCCGATCTCTTCGGCCACCGACACGAGCGCGTCCTTGCGCCGTCCGGCGATCAACACCGCGGCGCCGTCGTCGACGAAGCGGCGGGCGATGGCGTGTCCCATGTTGCCCGGTGTCACACCGAGGACGATGGCGGTCTTGCTGCTCAATTGGTTTGTCATGCCGTCGACTGTTCCCGATTGATGGGCCGCAACGCCAGACCGAGTCGTCAGCTGCCGAAGAAGTTGTTTGCGTACGCGTCGAGGTCACCCATCGCGCCGCTGTAGACGTTCAGGTCGACATTGGCGGCGACTCCCGGGATACGGCCGCTGTCGGTGTACTGCCAGAACGCCCAGTTCGTCCATCCACCAGGCAGCGGGCCAGGAGCGTTTCCACCGTTGTAGTCCGCGATCCACAGCGGGTAGTTCGAGAACTCGGTGGTGTTGGCCATCGCGGTGCGCCAGAAGTAGGGATACGTGTAGATGATCGGTGTACGGCCCGTGAGGAGCTGGACCGTGTTGAGGTAGCGGCGGGTCCAGTCGATCAACTGCTGCGGCGCCAGGCCACCGGTGGTCTCGATGTCGAGCACGGGCGGCAGCCCGCCCAGCTGGTTGACCGCCAGTGCGTTGGCCGCAAAGAAGGCCGCCTGCGCCTCGGGGGATGTCGACGGGTCGGCGTAGTGGTAGGCACCACGCGCGACGCCGGCGATGCGCATCGCGAACGAATCCTGCGCGAAGTACGGGTTCGTGTAGTACAGGCCCTCGGTGGCCTTGACCAACCCGAACTCGTATCCGGCCGCGCGCACCTGGCCCCAGTTGATCGGCGCACCGCCCGGGTGCTGCCAGGAGGCCACATCGACACCCGGGCTGGCCGTAGCGACCGCGGGAGCCGTCAACGTCAGTGCCCCAGCCAGGAGAAGTGCAGCGGCACGTGGTATAGAGCGATGGAGGTTGCTCGGCATTGCCGAAGACTAGACGACGCAAATACCGAACGAGCGGATTTCGAGCGGAATTCAGAATTGTGCCAGCAAGTTCTCAGCATTCCCAAATAGTTCTCAGCATTCTCAAAACCGGGTAATTGTTTTAAACCGGGTGATCTTTCTAAATCGCATGCTAACCGAGCCAGTCCAGTACCGCGGCCGCCGTCCAGGACTGCTGCATGCTCCCGAGCGGATCCCCGGTGAACGGTTCGTAGTACTCAGCGAAAGTCCCGTCCGCGGCCTGCCGCAACCCCTCCGCGCGCAGCATCGACGACCGTTCCGCCCACCCGCGCCGCGCGAATGCCCACGAGAACAGCCACGTCATCACCGGCCAAACCGGGCCACGCCAGTACTCGCGGGGACGGAAGTCGGCGGAAACCGGCGATGTGGACGGCGGAACCGCATACCGCAGGTCGGGATGGGTACAGAACTTCGGGCCCTCGAACGTGCGCAACAGCGCCCGCTCCGTGTTCCGGTCCAACCCGCCACACAGCAGGGGCGCGAACATCGCGATCGTCTCGGTCTCGATCCACCGCCCACCGCGCACATCGAAATCACGTGCAGTCCCGTTCCGCTCGTCCGTCGTCATGACGACACCCGCCCGGAATCGGTCTGCCCAACAGTGCAGTTCGCGCACATCGGCATGTGGGCGCGAGTGTTCCTCGCCGATCACCGCGAGCACATCGCACGCAAGTGCGAAGATCGCGCTGACGAAGACGTCCTCGACCGCGAAGCTCATCTTGTCGGCCAGCGCCTCGTCGTCGTAGTTGACGCTCGCCATCTCCTCGAGTAGCCACAGGTACCGGTCGTACTCGCCGTCGGTGGGACGTTGCGCGGTGTCGGTGACGACCGAAACGTCCTCGCGGCGGTAAGGCGGCACCGGACCCGGAATCACGTTGGCATACACGGCATCCCATCGGGGTGAGTTGTCCATACCGGATTCCCACCCGTGATAGATCGTGATGCGCCCGTTCCCGTCCCGGTCCCGCGCGTGCGCGAGCCAGCGGTGCCAACGCATGAGGTCGGCCCAGCGACGGTCGAGGAACTCCTCGGCGACCGCCCGGGTGCTGCGCCCGTGCCGGCGGGCGTGGTCCAGGATTCGCTGCACCGCGATCGCGTGCACCGGTGGCTGAGTGATGCCCGATGTGTCGACGTCGACCGGCGCGTGGGCGGCCAGCTCCCGAGACCTCCAGCGGCTCGGACCCGGGAAGTACCCGTCGCCGCCGTTCGCGAAGACGATGTGCGGAATCATCCCGTTGTCCCACTGCGCCGAGAGCAGCGTGTCGAGCTCGGTGACCGCGCGTTCGACGCTCAGGGGCGCCAACCCGACGGCGACGAACGCCGCATCCCAGCTCCACATGTGTGGATAAAGGCGGGGCGCGGCCGTGGTCATCGTCCCCAGGTCGTTGCCGCGTAGCAGGTACGCGGCACGCGCCGCGAGCTGGGTCGGCGTGAATCCGGGGTCGATCATCGTCCTATTCTGCGACTCACCCGGCGAACGCGCGTGTAAAGGCGAGCAGATCGTCGACCGGCCACGTGTTGACCACCCGGTCCACGTCGACTCCGCATCGGATCGCGCGTTCGCAGCCGAGCCCCTGCCATGCGAGCTGGCCGGGCGCGTGCGCGTCGGTGTCGATCGCGAACAGACACCCGACGTCGACTGCCAGATCGATCAGCCGACTGGGCGGATCCCGCCGTTCGGGTCGGCAGTTGATCTCGATCGCCACATCGTGGTCCCGGCAGGCCTGGAAGACCCGCTCGGCGTCGAACTTCGACTCTGGGCGGGTGCCGCGCTTCCCCTCGACGAGGCGGCCGGTGCAGTGACCGAGCACGTTCACCCGCGGATCTCGGACGGCACCGAGCATCCGACTGGTCATCTCGCCCCGATCCGCTCGCAGATGCGAGTGGACGCTCGCCACCACCACGTCCAGTTCGTCCAGCAGACCCGAATCCTGGTCCAGCGCACCGTCGTCGAGGATGTCGACCTCGATGCCGGTGAGAATGCGCAGCGGTGCCATCTCGAGGTTCAGGTCGTGCACCACCGCAAGCTGGTCCCGCAGACGCTCCGCGGACAGCCCGTTCGCGACCGTGAGCCTGGGGGAGTGGTCGGTGAGCGCGCAGTACTCGTGGCCGAGCGCGGCAGCAGTGTGCATCATCTCGTCGATTGGACTGCCGCCGTCGGACCAGTCCGAGTGCACGTGCAGGTCCCCGCGCAGCGCCGGTTGCAGCGTGCCGCCGTACCCGATCGGCTGTGCCGCATCGCGCAGTTCCAATAGGTATTCGGGTACGTCTCCGGCCATGGCCTGCTCGACGATCGCCGCGGTCTTCGCACCCAGACCCGGAAGAGCGGTCCAGCCGCCGGTACGTTGACGCGACAGGCGCTGTTCGGCGGTCAGTCCCGCCACGACGTCCGCGGCGCGGCGGTAGGCGCGCACCCGATATGTGTCGGCCCGACCGCGCTCGAGCCAGAACGCGACCTCCCGCAGTGCCTCGACCGGCCCCGGATTCGCCATGTCTCCATGGTGCCTCCGGGGCCGGCGGGAACATCCCTATTCGTCTGTGACGGTCAGGGTGACCTCGATGTTGCCGCGCGTGGCGTTCGAGTACGGGCACACCTCGTGCGCCTTCTCGGTGAGCGCGAGGGCCTCGCCGCGTTCGAGGTGCGGCAACGAGACCTCCAACGTCACTGCCAGTCCGAAGCCCCCGGAATCGTTGGGGCCGATACCGACCCGTGCGCCGACCGCGGAATCGGTGGTGTCGGCGCCGGCCTGGCGGGCCACCAGCTGCAGCGCGGAATGGAAGCACGCTGCGTATCCGGCTGCGAACAGCTGCTCGGGGTTGGTGCCGTTGCCGCTGCCACCCATCTCCTTCGGGATCGCAAGATCCAGGTCGAGCCGTCCGTCGGACGTCGCGGCGCGGCCGTTGCGGCCCTCACCGGTTGCCAGTGCTTCGGCGGTGTAGAGGATGTTCATGGTGCCTCTTCTCGATCGTCGTTCGATGGTGTGCCCGACTCGGCCGCGTGCATATTGCGACCGATGTTCAGGAGGACGCCACGAAGGTCCTCCAGCTCTGGGGCAGCAAGCCCGGTGGCCCGCGCAAGGCGGGTCGGGATGTCGGAGGCCTGGGCACGCATCGCGACACCCGACTCGGTGAGCCGGATAGTCACCCGCCGCTCGTCGGTGACTAGCCGCCGCTTCTCGATCAGCCCGGCAGCCTCGAGCCGCTTGAGCAGCGGTGACAGCGTGCCGGTGTCGAGTTCGAGCGCATCACAGATCTCCTGGACGCCGCGACCGTCCTTCTCCCACAGCACCAACATCACCAGGTACTGCGGGTAGGTGATGCCCAGCTCGGCGAGCAGAGTCCGATACACCGCGGTGGTGGCGCGCGACGCCGAGTACAGCGCGAAGCACACCTGCCGGTCCAGAGCGAGGTCGTCGGTCACGGCGACTAATGTAGACCACAATTCTGTTGTGCACAATATTGTTCGACGCTTCTGGGTGTTTGGTGACAACCTGAGGATTTGATGACATCCTGATAAGGGACTGCCCACGACGAATCGAAAGGCAGGACCAATGAGGCAGAAGTTCAGGAAGAGCGCCCGGGTGGTCGCGGTTGCCGCAGCCATAACCCTCGCGACCGGCCTCGGCAGTGCGGCCACCGCATCCGCCGCCGAGATCGAATCGACTCCCTCGGTGCCCAACACCCAACCCCAGCAGCGAAGTGGACCCGATCCCTTGCTGCTAGAGGAGGGGCTGCTACTCGAGCAGGCTCCGCTGCTAGGCGGGCTAGGCGGGTTCGGCGGAGGCGGGTTCGGGGCCGTGCCGTTCGGCGGAATGCCGTTCGGCGGATTCCTCTTGTAGGCGAGGCGCGCGCCCGGGTGCAACACGCACCGGTCCATTGATCATCGGTCTACGCTGACGGCATGACGCCTCAGCGGCCGACAACTCTTCTCACCGGTGGAAGCCGCAGCCCGGGCGCCGGCATCGCCCCTGAGCTCGCCTCCGACCACCAATTGATCCTCGTTGGACGCAGCGCCGAATCGCTCGAACCGATCGTGAGGGAATCGACCCCGTCGCGGACGCCGGACTGAACAAACTGAACACGGGACTGCTGCCCAAGCTGACGACTCGAAGGCAGGGACGAATCGAAAGGCAGGGATCATGAGGCAGAAGTTCAGAAAGACCGCCCGAGTGGTCGCAGTAGCCGCCGCCCTAACCCTGGCGAGCGGTCTAGGCGGCGCAGTCACCGCATCCGCAGCTGAGTTGGAATCGACTCCGTCGGTGCCCGGTACCCAATCCGAGCAGAGTGGACCCGATGCGTTGCTGCAGGAGGAGGGGCTACTCCTCGAGGAGGGGCTGATCCTCGACGATGGTGGCGGGCTGTTCTTTGGGCCCGGTGGCGGGCCCGGCGGTGGCACGAACTTCGGGTTCCCGCTGCTGTAGGCAAAGCACGCGCTCCGGGTGCAAGCGACACCGGTCGGTTGATCATCGGTCTACGCTGAAGGTATACCGCCTCAGCGTCGGATGACCCTTGGCATCGGTGGAAGCCGCGGCCTGGGTGCCACCCTCGCTGACGAATCGTAAAGCAGGGACGAATCGAAAGGCAGGGGATCATGAGGCACAAGTTCAGGAAGAGCGCCCGGATGGTCGCGGCCGCAGCCGCCCTGACCCTGGCGATTGGTGTCGGTGGTGTGGCCACTGCATCCGCCGCCGAGGTCGAATCGACTCCCTCGGTGCCCAACACCCAACCCCAGCAGCAAACCGGACCCGGTCCCTTGCTGCTAGAGGAGGGGCTGCTACTCGAGCAGGGTCCGCTACTCGGCCTGCTGTAGGCAAACCGCGCGGCCCCGGCTGCGAACGACACCGGCGGTTTGATCATCGGTCCACGCTGACGGCACGCCGCCTCAGCGTCCGATAGCCCTTCCCACGATGGAAGCCGCGGCCCGGGCGCCACCATCGCCCCGAGCTCGCCTCCACCGACCGATTGATCTCCGTTGGACGCAGCGCCGAATCCCTCTACCCGATCGCGAGGGAATCGACCCCGACGCCGAACTGAACAAACTGAACACGGGACTACTGCCCGCGCTGACGACTCGTAAGCAGGGACGAATCGAAAGGCAGGGGATCATGAGGCAGAAGTTCAGGAAGAACGCCCGGGTGGCGGCGGTAGCTGTCGCCCTAGCCCTGGCGACCGGTGTCGGAGGTGCGGCCACCGCATCCGCCGCCGAGTTCGAATCGACTCCCTCGGTGCCCGGCACCCAACCCGAGCAGGGTGGACCCGATGCCTTGCTGCTGGAGGAGGGCCTGCTACTCGAGGACGAGCTGATCCTCGACGAGGGTGCGGGGCTGTTCTATGGATTCGGGATCGGCGGCGATGGCGTGAACTTCGGGTTCCCGCTGCTGTAGGCGAAGCACGCGCCCCGAGTGCACGCGACACCGTCGGTTGATCATCGGCCTGCGCTGATGGCAAACCGCCTCAGCGTCGATAGCCCTTGTCAGCCCTGGTCACCAACGGAAGCGGCGGCCTGGGTGGCATCCGCGCTGACGAATCGAAAGGCAGGGACGAATCGAAAGGCAGGGACATGAGGCACGAGTTCAGGAAGAGCGCCCGGATGGTCGCGGCCGCAGCCGCCCTAACCCTGGCGATCGGTGTCGGTGGTGCGGCCACCGCATCCGCCGGCGAGTTCGAATCGACTCCCTCGGCACCCAGCACCCAACCCCAGGAGCGAACCGGACCCGATCCCTTGCTGCTCGAGGAGGGGCTGCTACTCGAGCAGGCCCCGCTGCTCGGCTTGCTGTAGGCAAACCGGGCGGCCTCGGCTGCGAGCGACACCGGCAGGTTGATCATCGGTCTACGCTGACGGCATGCCGCCTCAGCGTCCGATAGCACTTGTCACCGGTGGAAGCCGCGGCCTGGGCGCCGCCATCGCCCGCGAGCTCGCCCCCACCCACCAGTTGATCCTCGGTGGGCGCAGCGCCGAGTCGCTCGAACCGATCGCGGGGGAATTGGCCGCGGCACCGTGGCCAGTCGACCTCACCGACTACGCGGCCGTTGAGGAG
Organism: Rhodococcus xishaensis; assembly: GCF_004011825.1. GTDB lineage: Bacteria > Actinomycetota > Actinomycetes > Mycobacteriales > Mycobacteriaceae > Prescottella > Prescottella xishaensis. The sequence goes on from NZ_RKLO01000004.1 coordinate 250,910, forward strand.
GCCGTCGCCGAGATCGACCGGCTGGACGTGTTGGTACACAACGCGGGCGTCGCCGAGTTGGGGACCATCGAGGAGACGTCGGTCGACACTTGGCGTTGGACGTTCGAGGCCAACGTCATTGCCGTCGCCGAACTGACCCGGCTACTGTTGCCCGCGCTGCGGGCGTCATATGGGCATGTGGTGTTGATCAACTCAGGTTCGGGCCTGCGCGTGAACGCAGGCTGGGGCGCGTACGCGGCGAGCAAGTTCGCGCTGCGCGCGTTCGGTGACGCCCTGCGGCTCGAAGAGCCGGCGCTGCGGGTGACGTCGATCCACCCAGGACGGATCGACACCGATATGCAGCGCGCACTCGTCGCGACGGAAGGCGATGAATACGACGCCGACCGGTTCCTCACTCCGCAGACTGTGGCGCGCGCCGTCCGCAACGCCATCGAAACGCCAGGGGACGCACACCCCACCGAGATCGTGTTGAGGCCGATACCGCGTCGGAAGTGACCACAGAGGGCAGTGATCCCGACTCGCGGACACTCCCGACAATCCGCCTAAGCACGCTGTTCGGCACCTCGGCGGTGCTAGCGTGCCGCGCATGCCAGGAAATCGGGGGGGATTCCGGGACAGAATGGTCGTCACCATGCTCGCGGTGATCTTGGTGATCGGGGGCGGGGCGATCGGGGGTGGCTCGACGGGCACGGCTGCGGCCCAGTCGATCGGCAGCACCGGCAGCGCCGGTGGAGAGGGTTCGGTCGGCACCGGCTCCTGGACGGACGGAACCGGCTCGGACGGAACCGCATCGAACGGCACCACCTCTGTCACCGGCTCACTGGGGACAGCGTCGTACGCCAGATCGCCGCTGGGCTCCTGGATGCCGGGCGTGGTCGGCTCGTTGATCTCGGAACCTGATCTTGACCCACCGGGACTCGAGACACTCCGCGCGGAGATGATGCCCTCCCCGTTGGGTGAACCCTTCTTCGACGAGTACCCGCCTGGATTGGATGCGATGGAAAACGGCGAGGTCATCGAGACCCGCGACGTGACGCCGGTCGCACGGCAACTCCTGAGCGAACCGGTACGCGAGGTCCGGCAGTTCAAGGTGAAGACCACCGACGCGGCCGACGAGCCGTCGTTCGCGACCGCGACGCTCATCGTCCCCGCCGCTCCGTGGCCCGGTCCCGGTCCCCGACCGGTCGTGGTGAACAACGTGCCGATCAACGGACTCGGGCGAGCCTGCACGCCCTCGTACACCCTCGCGCACGGCATCACCCCGTCGACGAACCCCTACGAACGACTCCGGCCAGTCACGACGCAGGCAGAACAACGCGGTTACGCAGTGCTTATCACCGATCACGAAGGCCCCCGGATGGCCTACGGGGAACCAATCGTCGCCGGACGCGCGATCCTCGACACCATCCGCGGCATGCGAAACCTGTACCCGGCGGAGTTCGGCGACAGCAAGCTCGCGTTGACCGGCTACTCGGGGGGTTCGATCGCCACGCACGGGGCGGTCAAGCTGATCGACTCGTACGCACCCGAACTCGCCGACGATATCGTCGGCGCCGCACTCGGGGGACTGCCGGCCGACTTCGAGATGCTCGGGCGCACCATGAACGGCAATCTCGCCAGCGGGTACTTCCTCGCCGCACTCTTCGGGGTCATGCGGGAACACCCCGAGACCCTCCCGTTGATCAACGATCTCGGACAGCGCCTGCTCATCTCGTCCCTGAAGGACCAGTGCATCAGCGATCTCGCCCTCCTGGGCGTCCTGCACATCCCGGTAGAAGCCCTCGCGAACGTCAAGAGTGCACTGAATACTCCTGTCGCACACGACATCTACACGGACCTGAAAATGGAGGACCTCAAGTCCGGCACCCCGCTGTACATATTCCACGGCGGGCAGGAGTTCTGGGTCCCCGTACTGGGCGCGCGCAACCTGTTCGACGAGCAGTGCGGGTATGGAGTCGACACTGTGTACCGGCAGGTCCCCGGTGAGCACATCATCGCCCCGTTCACCGGCACCCCCGGCGCGTTCGACTGGATCGACGCCCGGCTTGCCGGAGAACCCGCACCATCCGACTGTTGAAACGTCTCCGACGAACAGAGCACCACCGACGGGTTCCATCACCCGCTCACTGCGCGTGACGGAACCCGTCAGCGGTTACCTCTAGAGAACGACGTTGACCATCTTGCCGGGAACGACGATCACCCTGCGGGGGTCCTTGCCGTCGAGCAGCGCGACGATCTTTTGGTCCGTCAGAGCGACCTTCTCGATGTCCTCACGGGCGGCGTCGACCGCGACGTTGATGCGGCTGCGGACCTTGCCGTTGACCTGGATCGGATACTCGACGGTGTCCTCGACCAGCCACTTGTCGTCGGCGGTCGGGAACGGTCCGTGCGCGAGCGACTCGGAGTGACCCAGACGCGACCACAGCTCCTCCGCTAGGTGCGGCGCGACCGGACCCAGCATGAGCACCAGCGGCTCCACCGCTGAGCGTGGCGCACCTGCCGGGTACTCCTTGGTGAGGTGATTGGTGTACTCGATCAGCTTGGCGACGGCGGTGTTGTCGTGCAGCGCCGCGTAGTCCGCGCTGACACCGGCAATCGCCTTGTTGAGCGCACGCAGCGTGTCCTCCGACGGTTCGGCGTCGGTGACCCGCACATCACCGCTCTCCTCGTCGACGACTACACGCCATGCGCGCTGCAGGAAGCGGTGCGCACCGATGACGTCCTTCGTCGCCCACGGCCGGGACGTGTCCAGCGGCCCCATCGCCATCTCGTAGACGCGCAGGGTGTCGGCGCCGTACTCGTCGCAGATCTGGTCCGGCGAAACGGAATTCTTGAGACTCTTGCCCATCTTGCCGTACTCGCGCTTGACCTCGGCGCCCTCGTAGAAGAACTTGCCGTCCTCCTCGGTCACCTCGGCCGCCGGCACGTACACGCCACGCTCGTCGGTGTACGCATACGCCTGGATGTAGCCCTGGTTGTAGAGGCGGCGGTACGGCTCACTCGAACTGACATGACCCAGGTCGAACAGGACCTTGTGCCAGAACCGTGCGTACAGCAGGTGCAGCACCGCGTGCTCGACTCCGCCGACATACAGGTCGACGCCACCGGGATCGTCGGGGCCGTGGATGTCTGGACGCGGACCGGTCCAGTAGGCCTCGTTCTCGGAGGCGACGAACTGCTCGTTGTTCGTCGGGTCGATGTAGCGCAGTTGGTACCACGAGCTGCCCGCCCATTGCGGCATCACATTGGTGTCGCGGTGGTAGATCTTCAGCCCGTCGCCGAGATCCAACTCGACATTGACCCACTCGGCCGCCTTCGCGAGCGGGGGAGAGGGCTCGGACCTGGCGTCGTCCGGGTCGAACGACACCGGCGCATAATCCTCGACTTCCGGAAGTTCCACCGGCAGAGCCGATTCCGGTAGCGGATGCGCGACGCCCTGGTCGTCGTACACGATCGGGAACGGCTCGCCCCAGTAGCGCTGGCGCGCAAACAGCCAGTCGCGCAGCTTGTACTGGATGGTGCCCACGCCGAGACCATCCGCCTCGAGCCGCTCGATGACCGCCTCCTTGGCATCCGCGACGCCACGGCCGTTCAAGTAGTCGGAGTTCACGAGCGGTCCGTCGCCAGTGAACGCGGCCTTGGACAGGTCGCCTCCCTTGATGACCTCGACGATGTCGAGGTCGAACGCGGTCGCGAACTCCCAGTCACGCTGGTCGTGGCCGGGGACGGCCATAATCGCACCGGTGCCGTAGCCGGTGAGCACGTAATCGGCAATGAACACAGGTAGTTCGTGGCCGTTCACCGGATTCACGGCGTGGACGCCGAGGAAGACGCCGGTCTTCTCCTTGCTCTCCTGGCGTTCGAGATCGCTCTTGGCCGCGATCGAGGCACGGTACGCCTTGACGGCCTCGGCCGGGGTGGACTTGCCGCCGGTCCAGCGCGGGTCGACACCGTCGGGCCACTCGGCCGCCACCAGCCGGTCCACCAGCTCGTGCTCGGGCGCCAGCGTCACGTACGTGGCACCGAAGAGGGTGTCGGGACGAGTGGTGAACACCTCGATGTCGATGTCGTGGCCGGCGGTGCCCGATCGCTCGTCACTCCGCTCGCCCCGCACCGCGAACTTGACCTGGGCTCCGTACGAGCGCCCGATCCAGTTGCGCTGCATGGTCTTGACCTTCTCGGGCCAGTCCAGGTGCTCGAGGTCGTCGACGAGACGGTCCGCGTAGGCGGTAATCCGCATCATCCACTGCTGCAGTTGCTTCCGGAACACCGGGAAGTTCCCGCGCTCGCTGCGACCGTCTGCGGTGACCTCCTCGTTGGCCAGCACCGTCCCCAGGCCCGGACACCAATTGACCATCGAATCCGAATGGTAGACAAGGCGGTACGAGTCGAGCACCCTGCTGCGCTCGACAGCGTCCAACGAGGCCCAGCTGCGTCCGTCGTCCAGAGTGCGTTCACCCGAGGCGAATTCGGCTTCGAGCTCGGGGATGCGACGCGCCTTGCCTTGCGCGGTGTCGTACCAGGCGTTGTAGATCTGCAGGAAGATCCACTGCGTCCAGTGGTAGAAGTCGACATCCGTCGTCGCGACGCTGCGACGCTCGTCGTGACCGAGACCCAGACGGCGCAGCTGACGCTGCATGTTCGCGATGTTGGTCTCTGTCGTCGTCCGCGGATGCGTGCCCGTCTGCACCGCATACTGCTCGGCCGGCAGACCGAACGCGTCGTAGCCGAGGGCGTGGAGGACGTTGTGGCCCTGCATCCGGTGGTAGCGCGCGAACACGTCGGTGCCGATGTAGCCGAGCGGGTGCCCGACGTGCAGACCCGCACCAGAGGGGTACGGGAACATGTCCTGCACGAACAGCTTGTCGGCGGGCACATTGACGGCGTCCCCCGTCGCATCGCTCGCCTGCGGCGCCAGCGGACCCACCGGGTTGGGGGCATTGAACGTCCCCCGCTCGCTCCACAGCTCCTGCCAGCGCCGCTCGATACGGCCGGCGAGTTCGGCTGTATAGCGGTGCTGCGGCGTCGAGTCGTCGGTCGATGCGGCTTGCTGAACTGGCTCGGTCAATGTGGTCGCTATCTACTTGGATGACGGAAATTCCGCAAACCAGGGTAAAGGCTGGTCGGCCCCGGGGGCACATGCCCGTCGGACCGGGCTTATCGTGGATGCGTGCTCATTGTCGCTGTCGTCCTGTTCTTCGCCGCTGTCGGCCTCGCCGCGCTGGGCATCGCCGGACTGACCGGTCGGCTCAGTCGCAACCGCTGGGCCGGGGTGCGTACCCCCGAATCGCTCCGCGACGACGAGGCGTTCGCGCTGGCCAACAAGGTCGCAGCACCCACGATACTGGCGTCCGCCGTGGTCCTGGGGATCGGCGGTGTCGCCGCCACCCTGCTCGACGGCATCCTGCCGATCTTCGCGGTGAGCGTCTCCGTCGTCGCCGCCCTCCTCACCGCCGCCGTCGGCGGCACCCTCGGCTCACGCGCCGCCGGTGCACTGCCCGAGGAGACCAGCGGTTGCGGCACCTCGTGCGGCGCCTGCAGCCTCCAGGGCGCCTGCGAGCCTGCCTGACTGGTTGAATTTCGAGTGTGACCACCCCGCCAACCGGCCCGCGTGTCGTCGACCACGCCGGCGCCATCTTCGGTCTCGCCGTTCCGGTGCTGGCCGCGGCCGCGGGCGTCGCGGTGACATACGTCCTCGAACCCCGCCTGCCCGAACTGATTGCCACCCCCTGGTCCGGTAGCGCGCCGGAAGCCCTCGTGAGCCCCACCACGAGCGCATGGTCCCTCGCGGCGATCGTGCTGATCGTCGGCGGCGGCTGCGGCGCCATCGCCGCACTCGCCCAGGCCCGGCTGATGATGCGCCGGATCATGTTGCTGCTCGGGCTGACCATCGTCGGGGGTCTTCTCGCCGCCGCCGTCGCGACGACCGTGCGGCAACTCGATGCAACGACGGTGGTCGACGCGCCCCTGCACGTCGGCGCGATCGGTCTCGGCCTCGCCGTCGGCGCCATCGTGGGCTTGGTCGGCGCTTCGCTGTTGCGCGACCATCGCGTCCGTACCACCGCCACCGAGGCACCGGCGGCGGATCTGCCCCGGGGCGCCGTCGAGTTGCCCATCACCGGCCAGGTCGGGATGAGCGCGGGCGAACTCGCCGCCACGGGCGCGGCCCTCGTCGCACCGGCGGCGCTGGTGTGCTGGCTGGCGGACACATGGTGGCCGCTGGGCATGTACCTGCCGTTCGTGCTACTCGCGATGACAATCCTGCAGTTCCGCCTCGTCGTCGACGCGGAGAGCATCCGCGTGCAGAACATGGGCATGTCGGCGATCGAGTACGGCACCGAAGAGGTGCTCGGCGCGAAGGTCGCGCAGGTGCGCCCGTTCCAGGACTTCGGCGGCTGGGGCTTCAAGTCGAAGGGGCGCGGCGACCAGGGCGTCGTCACACGCACGGGACCGGCCGTCGTGATCACCTTCGCGTGCGGCGATCGACTCACCGTCACCACGCCCCGGGCCGAGGAGATCGCCGGGGCCCTCAACACCCTCGCCGACCAGCGCCTGACCCGGTCCTGACCGCCGCCGCGCGACCGCCCGATGGCTTGAACGCCGTACGGCACCGTGCTGCGGGCCTGGTCCTGGAACGTATACCGTTTGACGGTGAAGTTTCTGAACAGGCTCTACATCGACGGCTTCATCCTTTCGATCGCGGCCGTCGCGATCCTCGGGAGCCTGTTCCCCGTCTCCGGCACTGGCCAGACGGTGCTGGACTGGACCACCAAGATCGCGATCGGACTCCTTTTCCTGCTCTACGGCGCGCGACTGTCCCCCGCCGAGGCACTGCACGGTCTCAAGCACTGGCGACTGCACTCGGTGGTGCTCGCTGCGACTTTCGTGCTGTTTCCGCTCATCGGCCTGGCGCTGCGGATCCTGGCGCCGACCGTGATCAGCGACGACTTGTACACCGGCATCCTCTACCTGTGCCTGGTGCCGTCGACGGTTCAATCGTCGATCGCGTTCACCTCGATCGCGCGGGGCAACGTCGCAGGCGCGATCGTGAGCGCGTCACTGTCCAACCTTCTGGGGGTCTTCGTCACCCCACTGCTGGTGATCCTGCTGATGAGCACGACCGGTCAGGCCACCGTCGACCCCTCCTCGGTGATCGACATCATGCTGCAGTTGCTACTACCGTTCATGGTCGGACAGCTCATTCGGCCGCTCGTCATCGACTGGCTCATGAGGCACGCCGAACCGACCAAACTCGTCGACCGCGGCTCGATCCTGCTCGTGGTGTTCTCGGCGTTCAGCGTTTCGATGGCGGACGACATCTGGAGCACCGTGACCGCTATCGAGATCGTTGCCGTGGTGGCGGTGTGCGTGTTGATCCTCGCGGCGGTGCTCGGGATCACCGCGTTCGCCGGTGCGAAGCTCGGATTCTCCCTGCCGGACCGCATCGTCATCATCTTCTGCGGCTCCAAGAAGAGTCTGGCGACAGGCCTGCCGATGGCGTCGGTGCTGTTCGCGGGGCAGCCCATCGGTCTGATAGTGCTACCACTGATGATCTTCCACCAGATCCAGTTGATCGTGTGCGCCGCGCTCGCGCAGCGGCTCGCCAAGCGCTCGGATCCCGAGGCCGTCACCTCCTGACCGAACCGTGAGTTCACGCCCGCCTGAGCGATGGCTGCGGTTCAATGAGTGCGGGCGCGCCTGCGCTGTTCAGGTGCGCGCTGTTCGGGTGGTCCCAGGCAGCTGTGTATCGGAGGCGAGCATGAGCGAGAACCATCACCATCGCGAACCCCAGGACGTCATCGCGCCCGCCTACACGGGTCGACTCGAGACGAACCCGGTTCCCGCGCTTCGCCTGCCCCACGATTCGATGGACCCACGGGCCGCCCACCGGTTCATCCACGACGAACTGATGCTCGACGGCAGTTCTCGCCTCAACCTCGCGACGTTCGTGACGACGTGGATGGACCCCGAGGCCACAGCTCTGATGGCGGAGACGTTCGACAAGAACCTCATCGACAAGGACGAGTATCCGGCGACGTCGGCCATCGAACAGCGTTGCGTCAACATGGTCGCCGCGCTGTTCAACGCACCGGGGCTGTCGGACACCGATCCGGGGGCGGCAACCGGCGTCTCGACGATCGGCTCGAGCGAGGCGGTGATGCTCGCCGGGCTGGCGATGAAGTGGCGCTGGCGGCAGGCGCGCGAGGGCGCCGGACGGGACGCGTCCAAGCCGAAACTGGTGATGGGCAGCAATGTTCAGGTGGTCTGGGAGAAGTTCTGCCGCTACTTCGACGTCCAACCGGTATACCTGCCGATGGAACCGGGCCGGTATGTGATCACGCCCGAACAGGTGACGGCAGCGGTCGACGAGAACACCATCGGCGTGGTCGCGATTCTCGGAACCACCTACACCGGCGAACTCGAACCGGTCGAGGAGATCGCCCTGGCGCTCGACGAACTCGCCGCGGGCGGCGGCCCCGACGTCCCGGTACACGTGGACGCCGCCAGCGGCGGATTCGTAGTCCCCTTCGTGAATCCGGATATGTTGTGGGACTTCAGGATTCCTCGTGTCGTGTCGATCAACGTGAGCGGTCACAAGTACGGCCTCACCTATCCCGGTATCGGGTTCGTAGTCTGGCGCGATCCCGAACACCTACCCGAGGAACTGGTCTTCCGGGTCAACTACCTGGGTGGCGACATGCCGACGTTTACTCTCAACTTCTCGCGGCCGGGAAGCCAGCTCGTGGGGCAGTACTACAACTTCCTGCGGCTGGGCCACGCCGGGTACCGGCGCATCATGAGGGCTCTGCGTGGTACCGCAATGTGGTTGAGTGACAGGCTCTCCGAGGCAGGCGACTTCCACGTCATCAGCGATGGCTCGGCGATCCCGGTCATCGCATTCGAACTCGCCGAGGAGCTGGGCTTCACCGTCTTCGACATCTCCCACGAGCTGCGTTCCCGCGGCTGGCAGGTCCCCGCCTACACAATGCCCGCCGCCGCCACGGAAGTAGCGGTACTGCGCATCGTCGTACGCGAGGGCTTCAACGCCGACCTCGCCCGTCTGCTGTTCGATGACATCGTCACGGTCTGCGGCTACCTTCGCCGGGGCGCCGCATACCGCCCGGAGGCTCGACACTTCGCGCACTGACCCCGCCGGGTGGTAATCCTGGACGGTTACAACAAGGTTCGTGGACGATGAAGCTGCGACATTGCACTAGTTCGGGGAGGATGGGATGCAATGGGTGTAATGATCTTCGTAGCAGCCGTATTGGCTGGAGCCATCATTCTCGACCAGTTCGGTCTGTGGGCGGAACGTCGTGGATGGATCTATTGGCGAAAGAAGAAGGGGACTGGCGGCTCGCCGGGAGCGCTCGAGTACATGAACACCCTGTTCTCCCCTTCGACACAGAACGTCGTGGAGGAACGAGAAAGCAAGAGGGTGACCCGAGTCGATTTGGCAACAGGAGACGAGCTGGATCTCGACTCGCCCACTGTATTTCTAGAGATGCGCGAGTGGGAGAGAGAATCAGATAGCCCTCGTTCGTCCGAGCGTTGAACAAGATCTCAGGGGTTGACGTGAAGGCGGTGGGGGAGACCCAGGTCCGGTCGGGACGCCGTCAGTTCAGGTCGATATCGACCGGGTGCGTCGCGAGCAGCGTCAGCGGCATGGGCTGCCGGCGCAGCACCTGACCCCAGACGTCCACACGGGGCGGACTGACGATGTCGGAGGCCAAGGCCGACAACACGATCCAGTCGTCGTTCTCGATCTCGGAATCGAGCTGACCGAAAGTCCAGCCTGCGTAGCCGGCGAAGACCCGCAGCCCGTCGATGGCGGGGGAGATCTGCTCGGGGTCCGCATCGAGGTCGACAATCACGACACGACCGTCGACGCGGCGTAGCCCGGGAACACCGGTGACATCAGCACCGGTCCGGAGCGTTGCCAGGCACAGCGCGGCATCACGTGTGACCGGACCACCGACATAGATCGACTTCGGGTCGGCGGCTAGGCCGGCCCACTGCGGCAGCACCTCCTGTACCGCGGTGTCGCTGCGGCGGTTGATGACGACACCGAGGCTGCCGGCGTCATTGTGCTCGATCATGTACACGACGGTCCGACGGAACGTCGGCTCGAACAGATCGGTTGACGACACCAGCAAACTGCCCGGCCGTACCACAGGCTGTGCCGACGCCGTTCGGTCCTCAGGTTCCTCCGAGTGCGCCACCGGGTCATCATCTCATCGACGACGCCCCGGCGGGAGATGGGAATCGCGTCCGACGGCTCACGCCTTCACCGGACAGGCGGCGGTACGGGGTACGCCGAGCTTCTGCAGGAACAGGCTCATCGGGCACCAACCGGCGACTCCGTACAGGACCAGGTTCGCCGACACGAACGCGGTCAGCCCGCGCCACTTCGGCGAGCGGTTGCGGCCGAGCAGCAGGCTCGCGCCCGCCACCGATCCACCGAGCAGCGGCACGATGCGCTCGATGGACCAGCCGGAATGCTTCGGTAGTGCCACGGCGGGGATCTCCTTGCGATTCGTGGTGTCGAGGGGCTGCGTCCCGTGCCCGCGTCGGTGCCGGACGCGCTGCGGGCAGCGGTGCGTCCGGACCGTCGGGCCGGCACGATCCGAACTGTATACCCCGTGGGGTATTTAGTCGACGTGTCGTCGACCACGTCCGGCGCGCTGAACCAGGCCCAGGATCTGGTCGAGGACCTCGAGGTGATGCTCGAACAGCACCGCCGGCTCTGTGAAGGTGTCGGCGCCGAACTGCTCGAACACCTCGGAACTCACCATCCCGAACAGCGCGCTCCACACCATCACTCCGCGGACGAGGACCTCGTTCGGCAACGTCGATCCCATCTCGCTGCGGATCCGCCCCAGATCCACGGCCAGGCCTGGCTCGAACTCGGCCTCGGGAACCTCGATCGCACCGGCCCGGTAGGCAGACTCGATGATGGTCACCATCGCGACGATGACCCGGGTGCCCGGGCCTGTCGTGCGCTCAGCGGGGGCGTGGTAGCCAGGGACCGGACTGCCGAACAGCAGCGCATACCGAGCCGGTTCGCGCACCGCCCACGCACGGACCGCGCGGCCGAGGGCGTGCAGTCGCCCCCGATGGTCCGCCTCGGGCAGTGCGTCGATGGCCGCGTCCACCTCCGCAGCCAGTTCGTTGTAGGCGTCGATGACCAGCAGCGTGAGTAGCTCGTCACGGCTTGCGACGTACCGGTACACCGCCGAGGACACAACCCCGAGATCCCGCGCGACCGCCCGCAGCGACAGCGCCGCGGCACCATGCGCCACCAGGTGCTCGCGTCCTATGCGGGTGATCTCGGCGAGGGTCTGCTCACGCGCGCGCTCGCGTGGGGTGGACGTCATGGTTCCACCCTGCCCGACACGCGAGAGCACTGTCAACGAAAGAGAGCAGCGCTCTTGACAATGTGGGGTGCGAGCCACATCCTGAAAAGGAGAGCAGCGCTCTCGAATCCGAAAACTCTCGAGAAGGTGGGCCCGACATGTCGAATCTGCAGGTAGTGACCGGAGCAGGACCCGTCGGCTGGACAGTCGCCGAGCAGCTGACCGACGCCGGCCACGACGTTCTGGTGCTGACCCGCTCCGGCAGCGGGCCGGTGAATCCCCGGATCGAACGTCGCAAGGTGGACGTTTCCAATCCGGCCGCCCTCGCCCCCGCGCTCGACGGGGCCGCCGCGGTCTTCCATTGCATCCACGGCTCCGCGTACGACGCTCGCGCTTGGGAACGGGAACTTCCGGGCGCCGAGCGGGTGGTGATGGACGCCGCCGAGCGGACCGGCGCCGTGGTGGTGTTCCCCGAGAGCCTGTACTCGTACGGCCGCCCCGACGGCCCGATGACCGAGGACAACCCACGCGACGCCACCGCTGGCAAGCTCGGCGTCCGCACCCGACTGCTCGCGGCCCGCGCCGCGCACCCGGTGCCCACGGTGAGCGTCGTCGCGTCCGACTTCTTCGGGCCGCGAGTCCGCGACGCACACGCAGGGGAACGGATGGTTCCAGCGGTCCTGAACGGGAAGACCATTCGGGTGATGGGGCGGCCCCACGTCGTGCACTCGTTCACCTACGTGCCAGATCTCGCCGCGGCGATGATCGCGGCGGCACACGACCAGCGGCTGTGGAACACAGTGCTGCACGCACCCACCGGCCCCGCGGTGACCCAGCGGCAGATGGTCGAGGGCTTCGCCGCCGCCGCAGACGTCCCCGCCCCGAAGGTGGGAACGCTGCCGAGCTGGCTGCTGCGCACGATCGGTTCGGTGCACGGCCCCACCCGGGAGCTGGCCGAGATGCTCTACCAGTTCGAGGCCCCGTACGTCATGGATTCGCGCCGAAGCGAGCGGTTGCTCGGACTCGCGCCGACCCCACTCGAGGAGGCGGCCTTGCAGACCGTCCGGTGGTGGGAGAACGAGCTGGCGGCAAAGACCGCCCGATAGGGTCACGGTGTGCGCAGACGGAGGTCGATTCGGCAATCGTGGACGATCGCCGTCACGACGCTGCGTCACTCGCCGGGACTCGCGCGTCTGACGACGGTCCGGTTCGCGAGCCAGTACGGTGACGGGCTGTTCCAGGCCGCCCTCGGTGGCGCCATCCTGTTCAATCCAGAACGCGAGACCGAACCACTGGCGATCGCGGCCGGGTTCGCGGTGCTGCTCCTGCCGTACTCCGTGATAGGCCCGTTCGCGGGTGCCCTGCTAGACCGCTGGGATCGACGCGCGGTCCTGCTGTGGGCAAACCTGTTGCGTGGCAGCCTCATCCTCGTGATCGCAGCCCTGCTGATCGCAGGAGCGGGGGAAACACCTCTGCTCGTCCTGGCTCTCGCCGCGATCGGCGTGAGCCGCTTCGTCCTCGCGGGAGCGTCCGCGTCCCTTCCCCACGTGGTACGCCAGAGTTGGCTGGTACCAACCAACTCCGTGCTCGCAACCGTGGGATCGGTGTTCTCCGCCCTCGGCGCCGGCACAGCCCTGACCATCATCGGGGTGGTGGGCCCAGGGAACCTGGGCTCGGGCATCGCGGTGGCCGTCGGCGCCACCGGATCAGTGATCGCGGCGTGGACCGTGAGCGGTTTCGCGCTCAACGCCCTCGGACCGGCCGAGCCCGGGACCAGAAGGCCGAGCACACGTGGCGTCGTGGCCGCCGTGCTGTCGGGTCTGCGCATCGGCGCGACAGCCGTCTGGCAGGCGCCCGGTGTGACCACGCCGATGATCGGAATCGGCGCCCACCGCATCGTCTTCGGGATCAACACGCTGCTGATGGTGCTCATCCTGCGTCATCCAGCAGCAGGCGGTGCACTGCCCGGCGGCCTGGCCGGGTTCGGTGTCGCAGTGGGTGCCACCGCCGTCGGGATGCTGCTCGCGGCGCTCGCCACGCCATGGTTGATTCCCCGCCTCGGACGCCCTCGTACCGTGACCCTCGCACTCGTCTTCGCAACGCTCGTACAGGCGACGCTCGTCGCGTCGCTGTCACAACCGCTGCTGCTCGCCGGCGCGTTGCTGCTCGGATTCGCCGGCCAGACCATCAAGCTCACAGGTGATGCGGCGATGCAGATCGAGATCGACGACGGCCGTCGCGGGCAGGTGTTCGCACTGCAGGACACCGTCTTCAACGCCGCCTTCTGTGCTGCACTGGCCGCCGCGGCGACGGTCGTCGCACCGGATGGGCGCTCACTCGGTTTGGTGTTCGTCGGCGCTGGAACCTACGCCCTCGCCCTGCTCGCGATCGGCCTGAACTCACGCCGCGCCGCCGCGTGACAGGTCAGGCCCTGACTCGCCACACGGTGTCGAGACGCCCGTCGGCGTCGGTGTCGCCGAGCCGCACCGTCAGTCGACCAGGGTCCTCCTCAGCCACCAGGACCGTGTCGTAGCGGCCACCGTCGCGGGTCGAGGTCAGCACAACGTCTGGTGTGCCGTCACCGTCGAAGTCGGCGACGGCGTCGTCCGACTCCCCGTCGCCGTCGTAGTCCACCGTCCGCCACTCGGACGGAGACGGCGCTGCGGGCGGAGAAGCCCGCTCACGTGAGACCTCCTGAGCCCACACCCCGTTGCGTACCGGGTCGGCGAAGTAGCGGGCCGTCGACTGCCCGGCGTCCAAGACCGCTCGGTCGACCACCGAATCGCCGTCGACATCCCACATGGCGTCGTCGAACAGACCGTCGCCGTCGAAGTCCAGGCGCACCGCATCGAACACGCCGTCACCGTCGAGGTCCAGATCGGCAGCCGAGGTCCAGGTGCTCAGCTCGCCGTCGCCGGTGCCGAACCAGTACTCGAGTGCTCCCATATCTGGGTGGACGTCGGGAGAGATCAATCGGTTCCGTCGGTCGCGTACGGTCTCCCGCCACACTCGCTCACGCGGTCGGGTACACCGCCACCTCGGTCGCCTTGACGGCGAACCACACGTCCTCACCGGTCGCGAGGTCGAGCTCGGCGACAGCACCGGCGGTGACGTCGGCGATCAGACCGGGGGAGCCGTCGGCGTGGTCCTCGGCACGGACACGGATCGTGTGCCCACCGATGCCGGTGATCTCGGTGATCCGGACGCGGAACACGTTGCGTGGACTTCCTTCCGGGTGAGCGCGGTGGACCGCGACCGCGGTGGGGCCGAAGACGGCGACCGCACCGTCGCCGGGCGTGCACGCGTCCTCGGTGGTGCCGTGGACCAGGCCTGCAACGGTCTCTACCCCGTCGGCGCCGAGCTTGCCTGACAGCAGGTTGATGCCCGCGATCCGCGCCGCGAAGGTACTGCGCGGACGCGTCAGCACCCGCTCGACCGGACCTTCCTCGACGATCTTCCCGCGGTCGATCACCACCGCGCGGTCGGCGAGCGAAAGTGCATCCAGCACATCGTGAGTCACGAGGATCGCAGTACGGTCATCGCTCCGTAGCACCCGTCGCAGCAGCGCTCGGACGGCCGGCGCGGCACCGACGTCGAGCGCAGCCATCGGCTCGTCGAGCAGAAGCAACCCGGGTTCGGCGGCCAGGGCACGGGCCACCGCCACCCGCTGCGCCTGGCCGCCGGACAGCCTGCGGGGCCGGCGATCCGCGAAGCCTGCCATCTCGACCTCGTCGAGCCAGCGTGTCGCTGTTGCGTAGGACTCGTGCCTGCCTCGCCCGGCGCTGCGCGGCGCGAAGGCGACGTTCTCCCGAACGGTCAGGTGCGGGAACAGCAGCGGTTCCTGGGCGAGCAGCCCGACCGACCGCTGATGCGGCGGCACCGCAACATCTGTCTTGGTGTCGGTGAGAACGCGGTCGTCGAGCACCACACGTCCGTCGTCGGGGCGCAGCAGACCCGCGACGACATCGAGGAGCGTCGACTTGCCGGCGCCGTTGGGCCCGAGGACCGCGAGAACCTCGCCCGGCGCGACCGCGAGTTCGACGTCGAGGCCCCTCGACCCGACTCTCGCCCGAGCCGTGAGCCCGCTCATAGCGCGCCTGCCGCGCGTCGGGTTCGGGCGCCGAGGACGATCGCGACGGCCACGAGGACCAGCAACAGAGAAAGCGCCACGGCAGCCTCCGGGTCTGTCTCCCGCTGTAGGTAGATCTCCAGCGGCAGCGTCCGGGTCACCCCTTGGAGGCTGCCGGCGAATGTGAGTGTGGCACCGAATTCCCCGAGCGCGCGGGCGAACGCGAGCACCGCGCCCGACACCAGGCCGGGCAGAACCAGTGGCACGGTCACCCTTCTCAGCACCGTCGTCGGACGGCCCCCGAGTGTCGCGGCGACGTCCTCGTACCGGCGTCCGGCGGTACGCAGGGCCCCCTCGAGGCTGATCACGAGGAACGGCAGCGCCACGAAGGTCTGCGCCAGCACCACCGCGGTGGTCGAGAACGCGATCTGGATGCCCGCGACCTCGAGGTGCCGGCCGATCAACCCATGTCGTCCGAAGGTGTAGAGCAGCGCGAGGCCGCCGACGACGGGCGGTAGCACCAGCGGCAGCAGCACCAGGGCCCGAAGTGCGGCGAGACCGGGAAAGCGGCACCGCGCCGACACCAGTGCCATCGGGACCCCGAGAAGAACACACAGAAGCGTACTCGCCGACGCGGTCCTGATGCTCAATGCCAATGCATCCAAAGAGGATTCGGATGTCACGAGCTGAAGGAAATTGGGCCAGTCCACCTCGACGAGCATCGCCACGAGCGGGAGCACCACCAGAAGGCTGCCCACGGCCGCGGGGACGAAGATCCAGGCGGGGAGTCCGGCCGGAATCCGGGCCGTCGGCCGAGCGGTCACGGTGTCCCGAACCCTGCGTCGGACAGTACTCGGCGCCCTTCCGGACCGAGCACGAAGGCGACGAAACTCTCTGCCGTGTCCACGTTCCCGGATCTCCGCAACACCGCGATGGGGTAGGTGTTGACGACCCTCGCCGCCTCGGGGAACGGAACGGTGGCGACCTTGTCGCGCGCAGCTGCGGCATCGGTCACATACACCAGACCGGCGTCGGCCTGACCGGTGACGACCTTCCCCAGGACGTCGGTGACCGAGGACTCCTCGCTCACGGGCGAAAGGTGGATTCCGGTAGCGTCCTCGATCCGCCGGGTCGCCGTACCGCACGGCACCTGCGGCGCGCAGACCACCGCCTTCACTTCCGGCCTGGTGAGATCTTCGAACGACACGATGTTCGCCGGATTACCCGGCGGGACAACGATCGTCAGCACGTTGGTGGCGAAGTTCACAGGTTCGCTCGCTGTCAGCCCGGCACCGGTCGCCTTGGTCATGTTCGCCGTGTCGGCTGATGCGAAAACGTCTCCCGGAGCTCCCTGGTCGAGTTGTGTGGACAGGTCGGACGATCCGGCGAAGTTGAACACGACCCGAGTCCCGGGATGCTGGGCCTCGAAGAGCCGGCCCACCTCGGTGAACGTCGAACGCAGCGACGCCGCGGCAAGAATGGTGATCGACTGCCCTTCCGTGGTGTCGGCGTCGAGGGAACCACTGCAGCCCGCCAGTATCGCCGCCGCGATCCCGACGGCCACCACATGCAGCAGTCTCACGCCTGTGATCCCGGGGTCTCGACGATCACGGTCGTCGCCTTCACCACGGCGACTGCCACGCTGCCCGGCTCGAGCTTCAACGCCTCTGCCGACTCGGCACTCATGAGCGAAACGACGGAGAACGGGCCACACTGCATCTCGACCTCTGCCATCACGCCGTCGATCCGTACCCGGGTGACCAGGCCGACGAAGCGGTTGCGCGCTGAACTGCCCACTCCGAGTGGGTTCTCCGGCCCGGGCGCGGCGTTGGCGCGCGCGAACTCGGCGAGCTGCTTGCCGTCGACGACCATGCGTCCGGCGTCGTCCTTGTGGGAGGCGAGGGTGCCGGCGTCGACCCACCGCCGGACGGTGTCATCACTGACGCCGAGTAGCTGGGCCGCGTCGCGGATCCGAACGTCGGGCATGCGACAGAGTCTATAACCGTAGATACGGACAATCCAATAGCAATTGTCCGCATCTGCGGCTACTCCTGCGCCTGTTTGCCCTCTCCCCACCACTTCAGCAGTTCTGCCTCCGCCTCTTCCCGGCTCAGGGGACCGCGATCCAGACGCAGTTCCTTGAGGTACCGCCACGCCTGGCCCACCTGCGGTCCAGCGGGGATGCCGAGCAGATCCATGATCGCGTTTCCGTCGAGGTCGGGGCGCACCCGCGCCAGATCCTCCTGCTCGGCGATCCGAGCGATCCGGGCCTCGAGGTCGTCGTAGGTGGACTGCAGGGCGGCCGCCCGCCGCTTGTTGCGGGTGGTGCAGTCCGCGCGAACCAGCTTGTGCAGCCGCGGCAGCAGGTCACCGGCGTCCGTGACGTAGCGGCGGACCGCCGAATCCGTCCACTGGCCCTTGCCGTAACCGTGAAATCGCAGATGCAAGAACACCAACTGGCTGACGTCGTCGACCATCTGCTTGGAGTACTTCAGGGCTCGCATCCGCTTGCGGACGAGCTTGGCGCCCACCACCTCGTGGTGATGGAAGCTGACGCCGCCACCGGGCTCGTTGCGCTTGGTATCGGGCTTGCCGACGTCGTGCAGCAATGCGGCCCAGCGCAGTACCAGATCCGGATCGCCGTCCTCGAGATCGATCGCCTGCCGGAGAACGGTCAGCGAGTGCCAGTACACGTCCTTGTGCTGGTGGTGCTCGTCGATCTCGAGCTTCATCGCGGGAATCTCGGGAATCACCCGGTCCGCAAGCCCGGTCTCGCACATGACATTGACGCCGTCGATCGGGTACTCGCCGAGGATCAGCTTGTCGAGTTCGGCGCGCACGCGCTCCGCAGTGATCCGCTCGATCTGCCCGGCCATCTCGACGATCGCCTCACGCACCCGGGGCGCGAGAGTGAACCCGAGCTGCGAGACGAACCGGCAGGCCCGCAGCATGCGCAGCGGGTCGTCGTTGAACGAGATCTCCGGTGCCACGGGCGTGTCCAGCACGCCGGCGAGCAGCGCGTCGATGCCGCCGAGTGGGTCGACGAACTCGACGGTGCCGTCCGGGTCGATCCGCACGGCCATCGCATTGACGGTGAAGTCACGTCGGACCAGATCCTCGTCGAGCGTCGTGCCGTACTGCACCTCCGGGTGCCGGGTGACCCCGTCGTACGTGTCGGTGCGATACGTCGTGAATTCCAGCTGATCGTCGCCCTTGGAGGCACTGACGGTCCCGAACGCGATGCCGGTGTCCCATTGGTTGTCGGCCCACCCCCGCAAGATCTCCTGCACCTGCTCGGGGCGGGCGTCGGTGGTGAAGTCGAGGTCCGTGCCGAGGCGCCCCAGGACGGCGTCGCGCACGCTGCCACCCACCAGGTACAGCTGGTGTCCGGCCTCGGCAAACCGGGCCCCGAGCGGGGCCAGCACGTCCGACAGGGCGCCCAGGGTCTGATGCGCACCGCGGAGCAGTCGGGCACGCCGTTCGGCGTCGGGAGGGGTGGCGTTCACGTCAGCAGACCTTACCGAGGCCGACAAATGCTGGAGCGCCGCGTACGCGGCGGCGATACGGCGACACCGCCGCCACCCTGGAGTGGAAGTACGGCCGCCCTGAATTTGTCAACTACGATCAATGGGGTGTCCGCAGCCAAGCCCGCAAACCGCAACCGCCGCCCTTCGCGGCGGCGCGGCTCAGGCACGCAATCGGGCGCACCGCGCATGCGAACCGTGCGCGAAACGTCAGCCGGGGGATTGGTCGTCGACGGCCTCGGTGGCCCCAAGGACAAACTGTGCGCAGCCCTGATCGGGCGCACCGATCGACGCGGCCGGTTGCTTTGGTCGCTGCCGAAGGGGCACATCGAGAAGGGCGAGACCGCCGAGCAGACGGCGATGCGTGAGGTCGCCGAGGAGACCGGCATCCGCGGCGCCGTCGTCGCGGCACTCGGAAGCATCGACTACTGGTTCGTCACCGAGGGCCGGCGGGTCCACAAGACCGTGCACCACTACCTCATGCGATCGCTGGGCGGTGAGCTGTCCGACGCCGACCTCGAGGTCACCGAGGTGGCCTGGGTTCCGTTGTCGGAACTGGACTCACGGCTCGCCTACGCCGATGAGCGCAAGTTGGCCGGGATCGCCGGGCAGCTCATCGCGGAGATGGAACACACACGCGTCGGGGGGACCGGCACGGAATGACAATGGCATCGCGTCCGGCATGGCGACGTTCCGGTGCCACGATCCTTACGGCGCTGACGCTCGTCCTGATGCTGTTCAGCGCCGTCCTGATCGGTACCGGAACCGTGTCGGCCCAGACCGACACACACGCGACGGCACAACACCCCCAGTTCCTGAAACTCAGCATCGACCGCGTCACCCCGACTGCGGTGACCACGACGACCGCCCCCACCGTCACGGTCACCGGAACCGTCGCGAATGTCGGCGACCGCCCCGTCGCCGACATCGCGGTGCGCCTGCAGCGGGCCGCCGCAGTGGACTCGAGTGAAGAGTTGCGCACCTCACTCGACCTGTATCAGGGCGAGTTCGACACGGTCGGGCCCTTCGTCCAGGTCGCGTCGAACCTCGAGCAAGGTGAGCAAGAACAGTTCACGCTGTCGCTGCCGCTACGCTCGCAGACCGATTGGTCTCTCGACATCACCGAACCTGGTGTCTATCCGATGCTCGTCAACGTCAACGGCACTCCCGACTACGGCGGTCAGGCCCGTCTCGACGACGCCCGCTTCCTGCTCCCGGTGCTGGGGCTGCCGCAGGCCGACGGCGCCACCGACACCGCCCCGCAGGGTTCGGACTCCGCGTCCGCGACCGCGCCCGTCCCACCCGACACCTCGAACCCGGTCCCGGTCACGATGCTGTGGCCGCTGGCGGACGAGCCGCAGCTGGCCGCCGGGATCCCCGGATCGATCAACGAGCAGGTCCGGCTCGTCGACGACGACCTAGCTCGCTCGCTGTCCCAGGGAGGCCGCCTCGACCAACTGCTCGCCGCCGCCGAGTTCGCGACCGAGCCGGACGTGGACCGGGACGGCGAACTCACCGACAGTCTGTGCCTGGCCATCGATCCGGACCTTCTGATCACGGTCAGCAACATGACCAGGGGCTACCTGGTGGTCGAGGATCCGGCGAACCCAACCGGTCCCGCCCGCGAGGGCGATGGAAGCGACGCGGCCGCCGCGTGGCTGCAGCGCCTCGAGTCGCTCACCCGGAGGATCTGCGTCATCGCACTACCGTTCGCGCAGGTCGATCTCGCGGCATTGAGCACTGTCGACGACGAATCCCTCACCTCGAGCGCGTTGCTGGCGCCGGCCGACATCGTCGACTCGATCCTCGGCGTGACTTCACTGCGGAACATCACCTGGCCCGACGCCGGCGTCCTCGACGAGACCTCCGCGGAAATGCTGCACGAACTCGGACCCGCCATGACACTGCTCGCGGCCAACGCGGTCGAGGCGACACCTGCGCCGGGCCGGAAGATCACCCTCATTGGCGAGGGTGAGGACTCCCTCGACGCCGCTCTGTTCGACGTCTCGGCCGCGACCGCCCTGGCCGCCGTCGGCTCGGCTCCGCAGACTCCGTCGTACGTTCCCGAACAGGCACGCTACGACCTCGACCGCGACTCACGCACGGCCCGATTGCAAGATGCGCTGGGCGCCGTCACCTGGCGGTCGCTGCAGGAACTGGGCGGCGTGAACCGGGCGGGGGACCGGTCGATGCTCATCGTTCCGCCGCAACAGTGGTCAGCCGACGGTGACGAGGCCGCAACCGTCCTGTCGACGATCTCGACACTGCTCCGATCCGGTCTCGCGACCCCGCAGCCGTTGACGGCGATCGTCGCGCAGCCGCCGACGAAACCCGCCGTGGCGGACCTGGTCTATCCACAGCGCGCGATTCTCGACGGCATCCCCGAGTCCGTCGAGTTGGGGGTGGAGGCGCAGGCGTCGCGCATCGACGAGCTGGTCACGACGCTGGTCGACGACCCGCAGGTGCCGTTGACGCCGACCCAGTTCATGGCGCCGCTGTACGAAGACCTGCTACGGGCGATGAGCCTGTCGAACCGGCGCGACGAGGGCGCCTCCGACGCGATGGACGGGGGCTCCTCCGGCGCGGTGGACCAGGCTGCTCACACACGCGTGAGAAACGTCACCACCGCGATCGACGGCATGTACCGGGCGGTCACGATCCTGGCCCCCGGCGGGGTCTACACGCTCGCGTCGGAGCAGAGCCCCCTATTGCTGGTGGCACGAAACGACCTCCCGGTCGGGATCACGGTGCAACTGCAGGTCGACGCCCCTGAGGAAATGCAGATCACCGACATCGGGCCACAGCAGCTGCCACCTCGCGGCAGCCGGTCGCTCCAGGTACCCGCGGAGATCTCGGATTCACGGACGATGGTCGTCAGCTTCTCTCTGACTACCGAGAACGGCCAGAACCTCGGTGAGCAAACTTCGGTCACTGTTCGGTCGAACGCGTACGGTCAAGCTTTGGCGATAATTACCGCGGGCGCTGGTGCACTACTGCTGTTCCTTGCGGGACGACGGCTCTGGCACCGGTTCCGTGGCCAGCCCGACCGAGCCGACGAAGGGTACCAACGTCCATGACCGAGAACTCTCCCGGCGAGGGCGATCGGCCGAAAGGACGGCCGGCTCCGTGGGGACGAGGTCCGGCACCATCGCAGCCACCGCGCCCGGTGCCACCGGGTGCGGGGCCACCGGGTGCCCGGCGCCCGATGCCCCCCGCCGGACCCCGCCCCGTCCCACCGAACGGCCCCCGCCCGCCGCAACCGGGTGTCCCGCCTCGGATGCCGCCGCGCCCCGGACCTGCAAACGGTCCGCGCCCGACGCCTCCCGCCGGACCACGCCCCGCTCCGCGCGGTGGTCCGCCGCCTCGGCCGCCGAGACCGATGCCCGCAGGTCCTGTCGCCGCACCACCGCCCCCGCCGGGTCCCCCGGCCGGTCGGGAACCGGAGAAGACCAGCGAGGAACCGGAGAAGAAGAGCCTGCTGGCCGCGACCGGTTCGATCGCGTTCGCGACGCTGGTCAGCCGGGTTACCGGGTTCCTGAAGCAGCTGTTGCTGCTCACAGCGCTCGGTCCCGCCGTGGCCAGCGCTTTCACCGTCGCCAACCTGATCCCCAACATGATCTCCCAGCTGGTGCTCGGCGCGGTGCTCACCGCGATCGTCGTGCCAGTCCTGGTCCGGGCTGAGAGTGAGGATCCGGACGGCGGCTCGGCCTTCGTCCGCAGGCTTTTCACCGCGTCCATCACGCTGCTGGGTGCGGCCGCTCTGCTGACGACCGCGGCCGCCCCGATCCTGGTCAAGTATGTATTCCTCCCGGAGAACGGCGACGTCAACATTGCACTCGCCACAGCGCTGACACTGCTGCTGCTGCCGGCGATCCTGTTCTACGGGCTCTCGGCATTGTTCACGGCGATCCTGAACACGCAGCAGGACTTCAAACCCGGGGCGTGGGCACCCGTCCTGAACAACGTGGTCGTACTCGGCATCCTCTCCGCGTACTGGTTGATACCGGGGGGTATCTCGCTCGACCCGGTCCGGGTCAGCGATCCGCACGTGCTGCTCCTCGGTCTCGGCGTGACCGTGGGTGTCGTGGCCCAGGCCGTGTGCCTGGTCCCGGCGATCCGCCGGCAGGGCATCTCGCTGCGACCGCTGTGGGGCATCGACGACCGCCTCAAGCAGTTCGGCGGCATGGCCGCCGCGATCGTGTTGTATGTGCTGATCAGCCAGGCCGGCATGGTGTTCGCTACCCGTGTCTCGGCGCAAGTCGACGAGGCCGGCCCAGCGATCTACAACAACGCCTGGTTGCTGCTGCAGTTGCCCTACGGCGTTCTCGGCGTCACCGTGCTGACCGCGATCATGCCGCGTCTGAGCCGCAACGCAGCCGCCGACGACACCCCCGCCGTCGTCGACGATCTGTCGGTAGCCACACGGCTGACGATGATCGCGCTCATCCCGGTCATCACCTTCCTCACATTCGCGGGCCCGCAGGTCGGCCAGGCGCTGTTCGGGTACGCCAACTTCGCGGGAGATGCCGAACGGCTCGGCGAAGCCGTCAGTTGGTCAGCGTTCACGCTCATCCCGTACTCGCTGGTGCTGATTCATCTGCGGGTGTTCTACGCACGCGAACAGGCGTGGACCCCGACGTGGATCATCCTCGGGATCACCGGTGTGAAGGTGGCGCTGTCGGCGCTGACGCCGTACATCGCTTCGGACGCCCAGCAGGTGGTGATCCTGCTCGGCGCGGCCAACGGGCTCGCGTTCGTGACGGGCGCGTTCATCGGTGGTTACCTGCTGCACCGCAGCCTCGGCAACCTGCAGATGGCGAACGTCGGAAAGACGGTGTGGGTGGTGCTGCTCTCGTCCGCGGCCGGTGCCGTGGCGATGTTCGCAGCGGACCGACTGCTGGGTCTGGACCGGCTGTCGGAGTCGTTCGGTGGCCCGGGCGCGATCATCCGCGTCGCGATCACCGGCGCGTTGATGCTCGTCGTTACGTTCGTCCTTCTGTGGCTCGCGAAGGTCCCGGAGATCATGGCGATCACGGTGTCTCTCCAGCGGAAGATCCCGGGACTCCGTGGCCGCGTTGCGCCCGAGGCGGAAGGGGTGGCGCCAGCGGCGAGGGCGGCGGCGGCATTGTCATACGAACCTGAAACCGAGTTGATCCCGGTGATCCGCAACATCCCCCGGTCTATCGATCGACCGGACGGGCTCCCGTACCCTGGACGCAGCGAGGCGGACGTCGGTGGAGATTATATACCCGACGAGTTCATGGAAGGAGCGCGTGTGAGCGACGACGACGTTGCCGACAGGAAGACCGGCACGTCCACTGACGTCACTGACGTCGCGGACGTCACCGATGCAACGGGCGCTACTGGCGCTACTGGCGTCGCGGATGTGAATCCGGCGGACCAACAGTTGACCCCCTCCACCCCAAACGACACGGACGAAAATGGCTCTGCTGCAGCAACTTCCGACTACGATTCCGCACATCATCCGACCGAGCGAACTCGCCGACGCGACCCGAACGTCGACACCGGCGTGCTTCCGATCGGCTCGCCGCAACTACCACCGCTGCGCGTGACCGGCCCGGCCCCCGAACCTCGTCGGCCGCTGCGTGGTCCCCAGCTGATGCCGGGCGTGTCCGTGGCCGGAGGGCGCTACCGGCTCCTGGCGCCGCACGGCAGCGCCCGCGGGCTCGAGTTCTGGCAAGCTCTCGACATCAAACTCGACCGCGAGGTGGCGCTCACCTTCGTCGATGCCGACCAGCAGGTGGAGGGTGCCGCCGCAACCGGCCCCGACGGTCCGCAAGCGATCCTGTCCCGCACCCTCCGGCTGGGGCGACTCAACTCGCCCGGTCTGGCCCGCGTCCTGGACGTGGTGCGCGGAAGTTCCGGTGGCATCGTCGTCGCGGAGTGGACCCCCGGCCGGTCTTTGAAGGAGATCGCAGCGACCGAGCCTTCGCCGATCGGGGCGGCCCGGGCTGTACGGGCACTCGCCGCGGCTGCGGAGGCCGCGCACCGCAGCGGCAGCGCGCTGTCGATCGACCAGCCCGACCGGATCCGCATCAGCACCGCCGGTGACGCAGTCCTGGCATTCCCCGGAACCCTGTCCGACGCCGACCCTGCCTCCGACGTCAAGGGACTCGGAGCGATGCTCTATGCCCTCATCACGGCGCACTGGCCGGTCACCGAGACCGCGGACGAACCCAGCGGCATGGACCCCGCCCAGCGAGACCCATCCGGCCGCCCCGTCGAACCGCGGGCCGTGCGTCCCGAGGTTCCGTTCGAGATCTCCGCGGTCGCGGTGCGAGCGCTCGGGGGTGACAGTGGTATCCGTGCCGCGGCGACGGTTCAGCACATCCTCGAACAGGCGACAGTCGTCGACCAGAAGACCGAACTCATGCCGGCCCTGCGGCTGGGGCAGAAGGCGCAAAGCGAAGACGAGCACGGCTTGGCCGATCCCGAGGCGGTAGCCGCCGAGAAGCGGAAGTCGAACCGCACGTTGGTCGCCCTGGTCTCGCTCGGTGCCCTCACCGTGGTGCTGCTCGCTCTGATCGGCTGGTGGCTGGCGAACCTGCTGGCCGGTGGCAACAGCGACGAATCGCTCACGAACCAGAACATCGGTCTGACGACGTCGGTGGAGGCGCCCGAGCCGACGGCCGCGGTCCCGCCTCCGGCTCCTCTGCCACCCGCGGCCGCGTCCATCATCATCCCTTCGTCGGCCTCAGCGTTCTCGCCGCAGGGCACGCCGGACAACGCCGCCACCGCAGATCTCGCGATCGACGGCAACCCGGAGACGGTTTGGGAAACCGATACGTACTTCCAGCCGTTCCCGGCGCTCAAGCCCGGCGTGGGCCTGATGGTGACGCTGCCTGACACCGCGCAGCTGGCGAGCATGGAGATCGTTTCGCCGACGCCTGGAACGCAGGTCGAGATCCGGTCGGCGCCGGCGCCGGACACAACGCTCGACCAGACCCACGTGATCGGAAACGCCACCCTGAGAGAGGGCGCGACCGAGATCCCCCTGACGCCCGACGGCGCAACCAAGAACGTTCTCGTGTGGATCACTGATCTGAGTACGGCAGACGGAAAGAACCAGTCGGCCATCGCCGGGGTGTCGTTCACCGCCGCACCCTGATCCGGCGGACCGAACGTCCGATACGGCCCGACGAGATCAGCCGGACGCTCGACGTGCCAGTCACCCACTGATGGGCTAACATCCGCCCGGTGCGAATCTTCAGGGGGGTCGCCAAGGCCGGTCCGTCGGATTCGGAACTCTTGGCAGCACACGCGTCGGGTGACGCGGGCGCGTTCGCAGAGTTGCTGAGTCGGCACTACGACCACCTTTGGCACGTTGCGAGGAGAACGAGCTACACCGTCGAGGACGCTGCAGACGCGCTGCAGGAGGCGCTGCTGTCCGTGCACCGCACAGCGGGGTCGTTTCGGAAGGACGCGGCTGTGCGCAGTTGGCTGCACACGATCGTGGTCAATGCGTGCCTCGACCGGATCCGCCGGAACCGTGTCCGGCCAACGGTATCCCTGTCGTCCGACGACGCGGTCGATCCGCGCGATGAGCGGGACTACGTCGCGGAGCGGGAGGTCAGCCTGCTCGTCGACCAGGCCCTGCTGCGGTTGCCGGTCGAGCAGCGCGCCGCGATCGTCGCAGTCGACATGGAGGGCTATTCGGTCGCCGAAGCCGCCCGGCGGCTCGGCGTGCCCGAGGGGACCATCAAGAGTCGCTGTGCCCGTGCGCGGACCAAGCTCGCATCACAATTGGAATACTTACGAGAGGTGGGGAACCGATCCTGACCTCCTCGCGTCTGAACCAAGTGAAGGCACAAAGGCGTGCCGAAACTTGCAGGTAGGAGGTGGGGATGGCGGTCCACGACGGTGACGAGACGCTGAGCCCCCCGTTCTCGACGGACTTGCTCGCCGACCTGCATGCCGGCGTCCTACCGCACGACGAGAGCACTCGGTTGTGGCCGCTCGTGCGCCAGGATCCGGCCGCGCTCGCCGTGATCGAAGCCCTCGACGCCGTCTCTGCCGATCTCGGCGAGGCGGGCCGCGACCACAGCCTCGGGACACGCGTCCCTCCGGAGATCGCGACTCGTATCAATGAAGCTCTGGCAAAAGAGGATTCGTGTTCGAGTGTAGGCGTGACGGAGCTGGTGGGCGTTCGGACCCGGCCCTCAGCTCGCACCTGGATCGCGGTGGCGGTCGCGTCGACGGCCGCGGCGGCCGGTGTGGTGTTCACGCTCGACCGAATCGACCCCGCAGAACCGGCCGCACCCACGGTGCTCGCAACACCCACGGCGGCCACGCCACAGCCCCCAGTCGTCGACCTCGGGGCCGACATCGACGGCGGCCAGGTCCTCGCACTGGTGGGTGACTCGGACTCGTCGAGCGCGGACGGTGTCGGGCACCTCGCCGACCCTGAAGTCCGCGCTGCTTGCCTGCAGGCCAACGGCATCGACCGGTCGACCCCCGTTCTCGGAATGCGGGAAGTCCGGTTCCGCGGCGACGACGCCGTGCTCCTGCTCCTCCCCGGACCCCGTCCGCCGGCACTCACAGCGCTTGTCGTCGGCGCTGGCTGCGATTCAGCCAACCCCGAGTTGCTCTCACGAACCGAAATCGGCTGAGCGTCTCGAGGAGACGAGGCTCCGAGATCATCGAAAGGGCGATTTCCCTTTCCCGCAATGTATTACGCCGCCACCCTCATCGTGAGGGTAGCGGCGCAATCGTTGACGGCGCTCCGATGTCAGCTGGTGGTGCTACCCGCCGACCCGGCACCCGCTCCGGCACCCGCGAACGACCCGCCACCCGTAGAACCGGCACTGCCCGTCGACCCGGCCCCCGCGCCCGCGAACGAACCGGTGCCGAAGCACAACGATCCGGGGCACTTCTCCACGGCGATCACCGATACCGTGTCGTCGTTCTGGTTGGTTACATAGACACGGGAGCCGTCCGGAGACACCGCCACCCCGGCCGGGAAGTCCCCGACCGGGATGGTGTCGACGACCGCGTCGGTCAGCGTGTTGATCACCGAGACCGTGTCGTCGCCCTGGTTGGGGACGTAGACACGCGTCCCGGTCGGGGACACCGCCACGTCGGTCGGACCGGCCCCGACCGGGATGGTGTCGACCACCGTGTTGGTCAACGTGTTGATCACCGACACCGTGCTGTCTCCGGCGACAGTGACGTAGACGCGGAACCCGAACGGGGACACCGCCACCGCGGACGGGGCGGGCCCGACCACAATGGCGTCGACCACTGTGTTCGTGGCGGTGTCGATCACATCCACCGTGCCGTTGGACTGGTTGGTGACGTAGACGCGGGACCCGAGCGGGGACACCGCCACCCCGAACGAGAAGGCCCCGATCGTAATGGTGTCGACCACCGTGTTCGTGCCGGTGTCGATCACATCCACCGTGCCATCGAAGAGATTGGTGACGTAGACGCGGGACCCGTCCGGGGACACCGCCACCCCGAACGGGGCGATCCCGACCGCAATGGTGTCCACCACCGTGTTCGTACCGGTGTCGATCACCGACACCGAGGCTGCACTGGAGTTGGTGACGTAGACGCGGGACCCGTCCGGAGACACCGCCACCTCGGACGGACCGGCCCCTACCGCAATGGTGTCCACCACCGAATTCGAGGCGGTGTCGATCACGGACACCGAGGTGCCGCTATTGTTGGCGACGTAGACGCGGGACCCGTCTGGAGTCACCGCCACCCCGGCCGGGCGGGCCCCGACCGGGATGGTGTCGATGACGGTGTCCGCGGCCGCGGCCCCCGACCCCGTACCGGCCATACCCAGCACCATCGCCGAAACAGCTGCCGCACTGAACACCAGACGCGCTACACGCCCCCCGATCGTGCGGCGTTCTCGTAAACCACTGAGCCAATTCACATTTCTCTCCCACCGTCGAGGAACAGAACGCACAGGCAACGCAGTGACACGAACCGGCACCCGGATCGGACACCGGACGCAGGGAGGCTAGCAACCACAACCCCGAAATACCCTGAGAAACACCGAAACCCAGCACAAGCACCAGTCCGGTTGTTGCTGCAGCAGATCGGTCAATGGACCTGGGCGCCGCCACCCCCACATTCGAGGTGACGACGCCCCAGCTCACCAGGTGGAGGTTCAGCTGGATGTGCTGCCCGCCGACCCGGCACCCGCCCCGGCACCCGCGAACGACCCCGTACCCGAAGAACCGCCACTGCCCGTCGAACCGGCCCCCGCGCCCGCCAAAGAACCGGTGCCGAAGCACAACGAGCCCGGGCACTTCTCCACGGCGATCACCGACACCGTGCCGTCGCCGGTGTTGGTGACGTAGACGCGGGACCCGTCCCGGTTCACCGCCACCCCGAACGGAGCGTTTCCGACCGGAATGGTGTCGACCACCGTATTCGAGAGGGTGTCGATCACCGACACCGTGCCGTCAGGGCGGTTAGTGACGTAGGCGCGGGCCCCGGATGGGGTGACCGCCACGCCCCGAGGGAGGTTCCCGACCGTGACGGTGTCGATGACGGTGTTGGTGAAGGTGTTGATCACCGACACCGTGCCGTCGGCCAGGTTCACAACGTAGACGCGGGACCCGTCGGGGTTGACCGCCACCCCGAACGGGTCGGCCCCGACCGGAATGGTGTCGACCACTGTATTCGTGAAGGCGTCGATCACCGACACCGTGCCGTCCCCACTGTTGGCAACAAAGATGTGTGACCCGAGAGGGGACACCGCCACCCCGGCGGGGGTGGCCCCGACCACAATGGTGTCCACCACCGAGTTCGTGAAGGTGTTGATCACCGACACCGTGCCGTCACTCACGTTGGAGACGTAGACGCGGGCCCCGAGCGGGGACACCGCCACCCCGGACGGGGCAGCCCCGACCGCAATGGTGTCCACCACCGCATTCGTGAAGGTGTTGATCACCGACACCGTGCCGTCACTCTGGTTGGTGACGTAGACGCGGGCTCCTAGCGGGGACACCGCCACCCCGAACGGAGCGTTTCCGACCGGAATGGTGTCGACCACCGTGTTCGTGACGGTGTCGACCACGGACACCGTACCGCCAATGTTGTTGGTGACGTATGCGCGGGACCCAAATGGGGACACCGCCACCCCGATCGGCTCGCTCCCGACGGGAATGGTGTCGATGACGGTGTCCGCGGCTGCGGCCCCCACTCCCGCACCGGTCACACCCAGCACCATCACCGACACCGCTGCCACACCGAACACCAGACGCGTCGCACGCCCCGCGATGGTGCGGCGTTCTCGTAAACCACTGAACCAATTCACGTTTCTCTCCCACGTAGAAGAACAAAACGGACAGGCAATGCAGTGACACAAACCGGCACCCGGACCAGACGCCGGACGCGGGGAGGCTAACAACCACAAACCCGAAACAGCCGGAGAAACACCGAAACCCAGCACAAGCACTAGTCCGGTTGCTGCAGCAGATCGGTCAATGGAGTTGGGCGCCGCCACCCCCACACTGGGGTGACGGCGCCTCAGGTCACCTGGGTGGCGGTTCAGCTGGTAGCGCTGCCGGCCGACCCGGCACCGGCCCCGGCACCCGCGAACGACCCCGTTCCCGAAGAACCGGCACTGCCCGTCGACCCGGCCCCGGCACCCGCGAACGAACCGGCACCGAAGCACAATGAGCCCGGGCACTTCTCGACGGCGATCACCGACACCGTGCCGTCACCGGCGTTGGCGACGTAGACGCGGGACCCGGACGGGTTCGCCGCCGCCGCGAACGGGTCGTCCCCGACCGTGATTGTGTCGACCACCGCGTTCGTGCCGGTGTCGATCACATCCACCGTGCCGTCACCGGCGTTGGTGACGTAGACGCGGGACCCGTCCGGGGCGACCACCACGCCCCGGGGGAAGACCCCGACCGTGACGGTATCGATGACAGCGTTCGTGGCGGTGTCGATCACCGACACCGTGCCGCCGAGCTGGTTCGCGACGTAGACGCGGGACCCGGACGGGTTCACCGCCACCCCGACGGGGTTGGCCCCGACCGTAATGGTGTCGACCACCGCATTCGTGAAGGCGTCGATCACCGACACCGTGCCGCCGAGCTGGTTGGTGACGTAGACGCGGGCCCCGAACGGGGACACCGCCACCCCGAACGGGCCAGCCCCGACCGTGGTGGTATCGACCACCGCATTCGTGAAGGTGTCGATCACATCGACCGTGCCGTCAGCCTGGTTGGCGACGTAGGCGCGAGCCCCGAACGGGGACACCGCCACCCCGGCCGGGCCAGCCCCGACCGTAATGGTGTCGACCACCGCATTCGTGAAGGTGTCGATCACATCCACTGTCCCGTCACCCTGGTTGGCGACGTAGGCGCGAGCCCCGAACGGGGACACCGCCACCCCGAACGGACTGTTTCCTACCGGGATGGTGTCGACCACCGAGTTCGAGGCGGTGTCGACCACCGACACCGTGCCGTCACCGCTGTTGGCGACGTAGGCGCGAGCCCCGAGGGGGGACACCGCCACTGCGACCGGATCGGCCCCAACGGGAATGGTGTCGATGACTGTGTCCGCGGCTGCGGCCCCCGCTCCCGCACCGGCCATAGCCAGCACCATCGTCGAAACCGCTGCCGCGCCGAGCACCAGACGTGTGGGATGCCCCCTGGCCGCATGCAGACCATGAAAACCACTGAGCCAATTCACATTTCTCTCCTACCAATGAGGATCAAGACGGACAGGCCATGCAGTGACACAAACCGGCGGCCGGACCCAGATACCAGCCGAAAAGAGGCTAACAAGCACAAACCCGATGCAACCGGAGACTCGCCGGGGGCGACACACAACCCAATGCGCGGCCAGACCGGTTGCGGTAGTAGTGAAGTCGTAGTCAGCCTAACTACCAGAATCAGCTGGTAAAGCTGCCCGTCGAAGCAGTGCCGGCCAACGACCCACCGCCGGCCAACGACCCTCTCCCGAGCGATCCGGCACCCACCAGCGAACCACCACCGACCAGGGACCCGGTGGCGATACACAGCGATCCGAGGCACTTCTGGACGGCGATAACCGACACCGTGTCGTCCGAACGGTTGGTGACGTAGACCCGGGACCCGTCCGGGCTCGCCGCCACACCGAACGCGTCGCTTCCCACCGGAATCGCCTCGACCACGGTGTTGCCGGCTGTCTCGACCACCGACACCGTTTCATCAATACCGTTGGCGACATAGACCCTGGACCCGTCCGGGTTCGCCACCACCCCCTGGGGGAGGTCTCCGACCGTGATGGTATCGAGCAGCGTGTTGTCGGCGGTCTCGATCACCGACACCGTGTCGTCGAAAGCGCTGGTGACGTAGACGCGAGACCCGTCTGGGGTCACCGCCACACCGAACGCTCCGGCCCCGACCGTGACCGTATCGATGACGGTGTTGCCGGCGGTCTCGATCACCGACACCGTGCCGTCGAAAGCGTTGGAAGCGTAGACGTGGAACCCGTCAGGTGTGACCGCCAGCATGTTAGGGGCGTCCCCGACGGTGACGGTATCGACCTCGGTGTTCGTACCGGTGTCAATCACCGACACCGTGTCGTCGCCGCTGTTGGTGGCGTACACGCGAGACCCGTCCGCGCTCGCCGCCACACCGGACGGTCCGATCCCCACCGTGACGGTATCGACCACCTTATTCGTGAAAGTGCTGATCACCGAAACCGTGTCGTCGAACTGGTTGGTGACGTAGACACGGGAGCCAAGCGGGTTCACCGCGACCCCGACCGGGAAGTCCCCAACCGTGACGGTGTCGACCACCGTGTTCGTGAAAGTGCTGATCACCGACACCGAATTGTCGCCACGGTTGACGACGTAGGCGCGGGCCCCGAACGGAGACACCGCCACACCGCTCGGTGAGCCCCCAACCGGAATGGTGTCGACCACCGTGTTCGCTGCTGCCACGCCCACCCCGGCCACACCCAGCACCATCGCCGAAACAGCCGCCGCGAAGAACGCTAGACGCGCGGCACGTCCCCCAGTCGCGTGTGGACCACGAAAATCGCTGAGCCAATTCACATTTCTCTCCCACCGCAGAGGAACGAGACGCAGGCCATGCAGTGACAAAATCGGCGGCTGGACCCAGACACCAGCCGAAAAGAGGCTAACAACCGCAAACCCGATGCAACTGAGCTTTCCGCCCATTTGCGCATACCCCGCCACTGCGCGCGCGAGGGACCGGCTAGGGACGGAGTGCGCACGACTCCCCAGCGAAGCCCGCCTCCGGGGACAGCATTCTCTTGGGAAGAGGTGCTGGACAACGGATTACAGCTTTGGTTGGTGCGCGGCGGTCCCGAGAACGCGACCAGCTCACCGGTGGATCCGCCGCACCTCGACTGCCAACGCCCGCATCCGTGGTGGAGCGGCATCCATGGGGCCTATCGAGCGTCGGAGGGCAGCGAGGCGCCACAGGTCCCGCCCCTCGGCGAAGTCGCTACTGCGATCACCGGAGCTGCCGGCAGCCGCAGGACTGCGCGACGATGTCCGCCTCGTGTCCGACGCGCTGAGCGAGTTCGTGTCCCGGACCTGGCCACGTGGCACGTGCTGCGGGGAACGCCGAGCTGCTCCCGCGCAAGGCGAAGCCCTGGTCCGCCCTGGTATGACCCAGTACACACCGTCGGTTCCACGTGAAACGGTCTACGTGGTCGGTCGTGCGCGTCCCCCGAAGCCCTGGGAACAACACCAACTAATCTGGTGTTGAGCTGACCAACCCCGCGAGATGCACCGTCAGCGTTGCACCCGCGCGACCACAGCAACGAAGGCTGTCTAGCGGACGGCCCCAGAGGACAGGAAAGGCCCGCATGACTACTCCGACCACGGTCCGTGACCTCATCATTGTCGGCTCGGGACCCGCCGGATACACCGCCGGCGTGTATGCCGCCCGCGCGGAACTCGAGCCCCTCCTTTTCGAGGGAACGCAGTTCGGCGGAGCTCTGATGACCACCACCGAGGTTGAGAACTTCCCGGGCTTCCGTGAGGGCATCATGGGCCCCGACCTGATGGAGGAGATGCGGGAGCAGGCCAAGCGCTTCGGCACCGACATCCGTACGGAAGACGTCGAGGAGATCGAGCTGGACGGTCCGGTCAAGAAGGTTGTGGCGAATGGTGAGACCTACTACGCCCGCGCGATCATCCTGGCTATGGGCGCTGCCGCTCGCTATCTCGGCATCCCGGGCGAGGAGAGGCTCCTCGGCCGTGGTGTGAGTGCGTGCGCGACATGCGACGGCTTCTTCTTCCGTGACCAGGACATCGTCGTGGTCGGGGGTGGTGACTCTGCGATGGAGGAGGCCACTTTCCTGACCAAGTTCGCTCGTACCGTCACTCTGGTGCACCGGCGTGAGGAGTTCCGCGCGTCACGCATCATGCTCGAGCGCGCCAAGGCGAACGAGAAGATCCGCTTCGTGACCAACGCCGTGCCGGTCGAGGTGCTGGGCGACAACAGTGTCACCGGCCTGGTGATTCGCGACACCGTCACTGGCGAGGAGTCCACGCTGGATGTCACCGGCATGTTCGTCGCGATCGGCCACGACCCGCGCAGCGAACTCGTCAAGGGCCAGGTGGACCTCGACGCAGCCGGCTACGTGACGGTGCAGTTGCCGACCACCGCTACCTCGGTCGAGGGTGTCTTCGCCGCCGGCGACCTGGTGGACCACACCTATCGCCAGGCGATCACGGCCGCCGGCACCGGCTGTTCGGCGTCGATCGATGCCGAGCGCTGGCTGGCCGAGCAGGGTGAGATAACTGCGAACACCCTCGACGCTGCCGGCAAGCCCGTCGACTCCCGCGTCTGACCAGTACCCCCTCCAGCAGTCTTCTACTCGACATCCAGTCTTCTACTCAAGGTCCAGGAGGATCCGTGGCGAACACAATCACGATCAGTGACGACTCGTTCAAGCAGGAGGTTCTCGATTCCGAGAAGCCCGTGCTGGTCGACTTTTGGGCCACCTGGTGCGGCCCATGCAAGATGGTGGCTCCGGTGCTCGACGAGATCGCCGGCGAGCACGCTGACAAGCTCACGGTTGCGAAGCTGGACATCGACCAGAACCCCGGAGCAGCCCGCGACTTCCAGGTGATGTCGATCCCGACGATGATCCTCTTCGAGGGCGGCAAGGCCGTGAAGACGATCGTCGGCGCGAAGGGCAAGGCGGCCCTGCTCAAGGATCTCGCCGACGTGCTCTGATCTCACCCCGCTCCGTTCGGCCCGATGGGCCTCGATTCGGCCACAGTGTGACCTGACCGCCACTACAGCCTTGTCACACTGTGGCCTACTGGACTGCCGACCTCCCGGAGCAGTCTGAGAGAATCGAAACGACGTCAGCAACGAAAGGCCACGAGCATGCAGCTACTCCGTCACGGCGATCACGGCCCCGCCGTCGCCGAGATTCGGGGTACTTTGACTGGCCTAGGTTTCCTCCACAACGGTGTTGCGGACACCCACCGCGAGGCGGTGCAGGGCTCGCACTGGGTGGCACCCGATGCTGTGTTCGATCACCATCTCGACTCCGCGGTTCGCGCGTTTCAGCAGCAGCGCGGCCTGCTTGTCGACGGCATCGTCGGTCCGGCGACATATCGATCCCTCAAGGAAGCGTCGTACCGACTCGGCGCCCGCACCCTCATCTACCAGCTGTCCGCCCCGCTGTACGGCGACGACGTCGCCGCTCTCCAGACTCGTCTTCAGGACCTGGGCTTTTACATCGGGCGCGTCGACGGCTTCTTCGGCCCGCAGACCCATGAGGCGCTCAGCTCGTTCCAGCGTGAGATCGGCATTGCCGCCGACGGTATTTGTGGCCCAGCAACGCTGCGCTCGTTGCAGTTACTGGGCACGCGTGTCTCGGGCGGTTCTCCACACGCCATCAGCGAGCAGGAACTGGTCCGTCGATCGGGCCCGCAGCTGAGCGGAAAGCGGATCGTGATCGACCCCGGCCTCGGTGGCCCCAATACCGGCTCGATCGTGCACACGCGGCGCGGTCATATTAGCGAGTCCGAGATTCTATGGGATCTCGCCAGCCGGCTGGAGGGCCGAATGGCCGCGACGGGCATGGAGACCTTCCTGTCACGTCCGCAGTACGCCGACCTGAGCGATGCCGAGCGCGCCGAGACAGCCAACAAGTTCGACGCCGACCTGATGATCGCGCTGCGGTGCGACAACCACACCAGTCCCGCTGCGAGCGGTGTCGCCAGCTTCCACTTCGGCAACTCGCACGGATCGACATCGACGATCGGGCAGATCCTCACTGGTTTCATCCAGCGTGAGATCGTGGCGCGAACTCCGTTGCGGGACTGCAGAACTCATGGACGAACCTGGGACCTGTTGCGACTCACCAAGATGCCGACCGTCCAGGTCGACATCGGTTATCTCACAAATGATTTCGATGTCGCGGTGCTCACCGATCCGCGACAGCGGGACACGATCGCCGAGGCTATCCTCATCTCGGTCAAGCGCCTGTACCTCCTGGGGCAGGACGATGCACCCACGGGAACGTTCACCTTCGCAGAGTTGCTCGCTGAGGAACTGTCCAGCGCTCAGCGGCTCGGGTAGACACGCCACCGCTCTTCGCGCCGGGTTGGACAAGGCCCGAAACGAGGCCTAGCAGGCCCCCACGGCACTTCGTTCGCCGATATCGACCACTGACAAGGTAGCGACCTCCAGTAGCCGTTCAAGGGCTGCCTCGACGTCCGCCTTCCACAGGTGGTCCCGATCGAGTTCGAGTCTCAGGCGTGGGAACCGGTGGTGCGGTGCGACCACTTCGAATCCGACGTCCTCCAGGAAGTCGGCATTGATCATGCACTCCTGCGGCGAGCACTCCAAGGCTGCCGTGGCGGAAGGGACGTCGCTGGAGGATTCGGCGCCGCGAATCCCGAATGCCTCGAGGGCGCGGACGCCGCGTCGGATGAGATCACCGACGGCGGCCTGGATCAGCGCCGCGCCCAGGCCGTGCTCCTCACCGATGGGTTCGAGTCGCATCGTCGTCAGCAGGACGGCATCAGCGCTGACAGGGGAAGTGGGGAAAAGGTCGGCCCGGGGCACCATGCTCGGCGGGGCGTACAGGGCGCAGCCCGCGGGCTTGTCATCGACCAGCGCCACCTGTCCGCAAGATCCCCATTCGAGCATGACCATCGACAGCCATGCTTCCTTCTCGAACTCGGGATCCTGGAGATCGCGGAACTCGGGAGAGGTGCGCACCGCGGGGTCCATCTCCCAGAAGACGCACCGCCGCGCGTGCGATGACAGCTTGTCGAGACCCTCCAGGGTAAGTGAAGTGATGCTAGTCGACACCGTGTTCGCCAGCCTCCATGCCCCCAGCCTCCATACCACTCGGGGAGTCTCACCCGCGCCTCGACGGAACTACCCTCCAGGATAGGGGATAGTTCCGTCGCCAGCGCAGCAGCGACATTCGACCGGGCCGCTGCGTCGGTGGCTCCTACGCCTACCTGTATTGCTCGCCCATCTAAGATCTCGCCCGCCTTGATCGTCACTGTGACGTATTGATTGCGGGAACTAGGCGGTTCGGGAAGAGCGTCAGTCGCCTGCCTGCGTCTCCATCATCGTCACGATCCGTTCCAGATCCTCGACCGAGCCGAACTCGACCACGATCTTGCCCTTCCGCTTGCCGAGGCTCACCGTGACACGAGTATCGAACGAGTTCGAGAGCCGCTCGGCGACATCCTGCAGACCCGGCATCTGGATGGGCTGCCGTTTGGCCGGTGGGGTAGGGGAGGGGCCCTCCCGGTTGGCGAGGATCACCGCCTCCTCTGTTGCCCGGACCGACATCCCCTCCGCGACGATCCGGGCCGCGAGGGCCTCCTGCGCGTCGGCTCCGGCCTCGAGTGAGAGCAGTGCCCGCGCGTGTCCGGCAGACAGGACCCCGGCCGCCACCCTGCGCTGCACCGGGATGGGGAGCTTGAGTAGCCGGATCATGTTCGTCACGACAGGACGCGAGCGACCGATCCGGGCAGCCAGCTCCTCGTGGGTGACCTCGAACTCCTCCAGAAGCTGCTGGTATGCGGCGGCCTCTTCGAGCGGGTTGAGCTGGACCCGGTGGATGTTCTCCAGCAGCGCATCACGCAGCATCGAATCGTCGGCCGTCTCGCGGACGATCGCCGGGATCGCCTCGAGTCCCGCGATCTGGCTCGCCCGCCAACGTCGCTCACCCATGACGAGCTGATACTGCTCGGGGCCCATCCGACGGACCACGACCGGCTGCATCAGCCCGAACTCACGGATCGAGTGCACCAGCTCGGCGAGTGCCTCCTCGTCGAAGACGGACCGTGGCTGCTTGGGATTCGGCTCGATCAGGTGCGGAGGGATCTCGTGGTACACCGCACCGGTGGGAGAGAGCGTTTCCTCATCGGTTCCCGCAGACGGCGTCGGAGCCGCAGCGACCGCGACGACACTGTCCGTCACGGCGTTGTCCGTCACGGCGTTGTCACTGTGCGTCCCTGTCTTACTCTCCGCTTTCCCCTTCACCGACTCGGACGCGGCTTCACTCTCTGACTTGGCAGGCTCGGTGACCGCCGGAACGGAGGATCCGATGATGAGATCCGCGGCAGCATCGCCCAGCCCTGGCCCTCCGTTGGATGGGCCGGTGGGGATTAGTGCTGCAAGTCCCCGGCCGAGTCCTCCCTTGCGTGTCTGCGCCATCTCTACTGCTCCTGCGTCGTGGTGGTCATCCCGCGTGCTGCGAGTTCTCGGCCGGCGTCAAGATAGCTCAGCGCCCCCCTCGACCCAGGATCGTAGTCGAGGACGGTCATACCGTAGCCGGGAGCCTCGGATACCTTGACCGAACGCGGAATCACGGCACGTAGGACAGCGTCCCCGAAGTGGTTACGCACCTCGTCGGCCACCTGGTCGGCGAGCTTGGTCCGCGCGTCGTACATCGTCAGCAGGACAGTGGAAACGTGCAGTTCCGGATTCAGGTGTGCCTGCACGAGTTCGATGTTTCGGAGTAGCTGTCCGACGCCCTCGAGCGCGTAGTACTCGCACTGGATCGGAATCAGCACCTCCTTCGCCGCGACCAATGCGTTGACGGTCAGCAACCCCAGCGACGGCGGGCAGTCGACGAGGATGAAGTCCGCATCAACATCGGCGAGCGCCGTCTCTGACAACGCATTCTTGAGTCGGTTCTCGCGTGCCACCATCGACACGAGCTCGATCTCGGCGCCGGCCAGATCGATGGTCGCG
The DNA here is from genome assembly GCF_004011825.1 of Rhodococcus xishaensis. Taxonomy (GTDB): domain Bacteria; phylum Actinomycetota; class Actinomycetes; order Mycobacteriales; family Mycobacteriaceae; genus Prescottella; species Prescottella xishaensis. The sequence continues at coordinate 290,058 of NZ_RKLO01000004.1, forward strand.
GGGATGCAGTAGAGGCGCTCGCTGTGTGGGCTCTGCTGGATCGCTTCCTTGGCAGTCACCTCGCCGAGGAGCAGTTCGTAGCTCGACGGCGTTCCGGATGTGTGCGGGATGCCGAGCGCGGTACTCGCGTTGCCCTGTGGATCGAGATCGACGACCAGCACGGTCAACCCCTGGACCGCGAGCGCCGCTGCCAGATTGACCGTCGAGGTCGTCTTGCCGACGCCACCCTTCTGATTTGCGACCGTGAATACGCGACGCTGCGTTGGCTTGGGCAGAGTGGCCGCCCCGGGATGCAGCACCTGACTTGCCCGCTGCGCGGCGGCCCCGATCGGGGTGTCCGCGAGCGAGATTTCTTCGTAGGGGGCGTGGGTGAAGTCTCTTTCTCGACTGTCGTCCGTCGAGTCCGGCGGCGTTGCAGTTTCACGTGAAACGGCGGATTCAGCTCCAGCCGACATCTATTGCTCCTTCACTTGATGACCATCCATGACGCAATTCTCAACTATCAAACCCTCGAGTCCCCGTAGCCTCGCGGTGCCGGCGATTGTGGTGTGCGACGCGTTCTGCTCGCACCACAATCGTCGGCACCGGCAACACACCACCACCACACTCGACCACCTCGAGCTTGCCGGCCCCCAACCGCGCAAGGGAAGCACGATCCCGGGAAACCTCCTCCGCCGCACTCGAACCCTTCACCGCCAACATCCTCCCACCCACACGCACCAACGGCAGCGACCACCGCACCAACCGCTCCAACGGCGCCACCGCACGAGAGGTCACCACATCGGCGCCCCCCACCTCCTTCACCACCCCCGCCTGCTCCGCGCGCCCCCGCACGACCCTCACATTCGACAACCCCACCGAATCCACGAACTCCTGCAAGTACACCGACCGACGCAACAACGACTCCACCAACGTCACCTGCACATCCGGCCGGGCAATCGCCAACGGAATCCCCGGCAACCCAGCGCCGGACCCCACATCCACCACCGACTCGCCGACCCCCACCAACTCACCCAACACCGCACAGTTGAGCAGATGCCGCACCCACAACCGCGGCACCTCACGCGGGCCGATCAGCCCCCGCACCACACCATCCGACGCCAACGACGCGTGATACGCCCGCGCCAACTCCACCCGGTCACCGAACACCCGCCCCGCGGCGCCGACAACATCCCACTGCTCATCAACCAGTTCCACGTGAAACATCCTCCCCAACCCACCACCCCGCAACCAACTCGGGACGCCGATCCTAGATGCGGGTATTCGCTTTCCTCGTCGGCGCCCGCCAGGGGCGCTTCAGATCTGACAATCACACGGGCCTGGGCAGTTTCACGTGAAACAGCAACTCGGACCGACGCGCGCACGAGCTATCTCGAAGACGCGATAGGGAGATGATTCGCGGTGCCGCCGCGTGTGGCGGTCCGGTACATCACCTCATGCGAGTGTTTCACGTGAATCACGGCCACGGCAGAATTTCCCGCAAGCACCCGGCCTACAGATCGTCCATCGCGACAACCGGATGGGATGGACGCTCTCTGCTGCGAGACCCCGCTCCGACTGGGGGCGCGCGGATGAGAGTTGTGCAATCGTAGTCGCCGTCACAGTGACGAAATCCGTTGGAGTCCAGATATGGGGAGAAACTGCGTCCCAGAATGATGCCGCCGGTGATCTACAGCTCTCTTGCCGTGCATCGTGATTCACGTGAAACATCGATCGGCCTGCTGACCAGGATCCGCCGCACGTCACGCCGAAGCCGAGTCCCGTTCCGGGTACGCACTTCGATCCGAACGGAGTTACCGCCCCGCGCATCCTCGACAGGATCCGAAGGCTCGACCTCGCCCTTCTGAACGTAAGGCGGATCGACTGGCGGGGTAGGGGTTCACGGTCACGACATCAGCGCCGACCACGATGGCGGTGGTGTGCGACGCGTTCTGCTCGCACCACAATCGTCGGCACCGGCAACACACCACCACCACACTCGACCACCTCGAGCTTGCCGGCCCCCAACCGCGCAAGGGAAGCACGATCCCGGGAAACCTCCTCCGCCGCACTCGAACCCTTCACCGCCAACATCCTCCCACCCACACGCACCAACGGCAGCGACCACCGCACCAACCGCTCCAACGGCGCCACCGCACGAGAGGTCACCACATCGGCGCCCCCCACCTCCTTCACCACCCCCGCCTGCTCCGCGCGCCCCCGCACGACCCTCACATTCGACAACCCCACCGAATCCACGAACTCCTGCAAGTACACCGACCGACGCAACAACGACTCCACCAACGTCACCTGCACATCCGGCCGGGCAATCGCCAACGGAATCCCCGGCAACCCAGCGCCGGACCCCACATCCACCACCGACTCGCCGACCCCCACCAACTCACCCAACACCGCACAGTTGAGCAGATGCCGCACCCACAACCGCGGCACCTCACGCGGGCCGATCAGCCCCCGCACCACACCATCCGACGCCAACGACGCGTGATACGCCCGCGCCAACTCCACCCGGTCACCGAACACCCGCCCCGCGGCGCCGACAACATCCCACTGCTCATCAACCAGTTCCACGTGAAACATCCTCCCCAACCCACCACCCCGCAACAACAAGAGAGGGCCTCGGCCCCAGTCTCACGACTGGGATCCGAGGCCCTGTGCATGCCGCACTGGCGTGCGCCTGCCCGAGAGTTAGTCCTTGAGGATGACGACGCGTCGGTTCGGCTCTGCACCTTCACTCTCGCTGGAGACGCCGTCGACGCTCGCGACGGCGTCGTGCACGATCTTGCGCTCGAACGGCGTCATCGCCGCCAGTTCCTCCCGTTCACCGGACGCGAGTACGCGCTCGGCCGCAGCCTTACCCAGCTCGCTCAGTTCTGCGCGACGGCCGGCGCGCCAGCCTGCGACGTCGAGCATCAGGCGGCTGCGCACCCCGGTGGCCTGCTGGACCGCAAGCCGCGTCAACTCCTGGAGGGCGTCGAGAACGTCGCCTTTTCGGCCGACCAGCTTCGACAGGTCCTTGCCGCCGTCGATGCTCACGATCGCGCGATCACCCTCGACGTCGAGGTCGATGTCGCCATCAAAGTCCAGAATGTCGAGCAACTGTTCGAGGTAGTCGCCGGCGATCTCGCCTTCCTCGATCAGGTCGTCCTCAACCTCGGTGTCCGCTTTGCCCTCGGTGTCCACCTTCTGATCGGCATCCTGAGTCTCGAGTTCCACGTCTGCGCGCTCTCCGCTCTCCCCGTCCCGGGCAGTGTCCTGCTCACTGGTCATCGTCGTTCTCTCTTCTCGAGGTCAGCGCCGCTTGCGCTTGTTGCTCCTAGGGCGATTGGTGGAGGGCCGCGGTTTCTGAGGCCGGGGCTTCGAGCCGTCCCCGTTCGTGCTCTCGCCGGACGAGTCGGCACTCTCGGTCTTGTCCGTGTCTCCCTTGTCCGTGTCTCCCTTGTCCGTGGCCCCCTTGTCCGTGGCCCCCTTATCGGTGGCCCCGGACTTCGACTCGGCGGCGGGGGAGGACTTCGGTGGCGCCTGCCGTTTGCGCTTGTCCCGTGTGGGCCTGGCCCCGGGTTTAGGCGCGGTGTCGGCGCGGCGCTCTATCGCGGCCTGCTTCTTGGCGTCTTCCTCCGCATCGATCCGACGGAACACGATGTGCTGCTGCGCGTACGTCCAGATGTTGTTCGCCACCCAGTACAGCAGGATCGCGATCATCAGGAAGGGGCCACCGACGAGCACGCCGAGCGGGAACACCCACAGCGCGAGCTTGTTCATGATCGCGGACTGCGGGTTGGCGGCCGCTGCGGGACTCTGGCGTGCCACCGACGCCCGAGAGTTGAAGTGCGTAGCGACCGACGCGAGGATCATGAGCGGAATCGAAACGGCCGCAATGGTCGCGATGGTCGGCACAGAGCCGTAGGCACCGAACGACTCGAGTGTCTCCCTCGGCATCGTGATGTACGAGGAGATCGGAGCGCCGAACAGGCGCGCACTCAGGAACGACTGGACGTCGTCAGCGCTGAAGAAGTAGTTCGGGGTGTTCGCATTCTCCTCCACCGACATCCCGAGCCCACCGAAGCCGGTACCGGTGCGGTTGAACGAGCGCAGGACGTGGAACAGACCGATGAACACCGGGGCCTGCAACAGGACGGGCAGGCAGCCCATCACCGGATTGAAGCCGTGCTCCCTCTGGAGCTTCTGCATCTCCGTCGCCATGCGTTGGCGATCTTTGGAGTACTTCTTCTGCAACGCCTTGATCTGCGGCTGCAGTTCCTGCATCTGCCGCGTCGTACGTACCTGCCTCACGAAGGGCTTGTAGAGGATGGCGCGCAGCGTGAACACCAGGAACATCACCGACAACGCCCACGCGAAGCCGTTGTCGGCACCGAGAACGGCTCCGAACACCTTGTGCCAGACCCATAGGATCCCGGACACCGGATAGTAAATGAAGTCGAGCACGGCTCTAAGCACTCCTCTGTTCGTCCACGTTCACCACACCGTGGTGTTGGGCAAGTTCTGGGCGAGCGGGGCGCATCATTCCCGGCTCACATGGTGGAGATGCCGACCTCGACGTTCGGGGACCGGGTCCCATCCACCAGGGTGCCAGGGCGCGCACTTCACCAATCGCACCACGGTGAGCGCCGAACCCTTGATCGCACCGTGCGTGCGTAGCGCATCGACCGCATACTCGCTGCAAGTGGGCGTGAAACGGCATGTCGGCAGCCGAAGTGGGGACACGTAGGTTCGGTACAGCTCGATCAGAAAGATCAGGACGCGCGCGGGAAGACTTCGCAGCGACGTCCACAGGTTTGCCGCGAACAGCGAAGAGCGCGAACCGGATTCGGTTCGCGTGACATCGTGTTCGTTGCTCATGCCGGATCACCTTCGCCAGCCAGCAGATCCAGCTTCCGGAGCACGGATCGCAGCTGTTTATCGAGTTCCCGGGAACTTGCGGTTGCCGATCCCGGCAACGCGCGGATCACCACGTCGGTATCGACCGGAACGGTGTCGATCAACCCGGCGCAGATATGCCGAAACCGGCGAGCGACTCTATGTCGAATCACCGCCGGCCCGACAGCCTTGCTTACGACGAGCCCGAAACGGGGCCCATTGACACTCACCAACGAGTCTGCGGCGTCACGCTCGAGGACGTGAACAACGAGATCTCGCCTACCCATTCGCCGCCCACTACGCACCGTTGCGGAGAAGTCCGCGCTGCGGCGAAGGCGATACGGCTCAGGTAACACCCCGAGCTCCCGGAGGCAGGTTCGGAATCAGGCGGTGAGCGAAGCGCGGCCCTTGCGGCGACGCGCCGAAACAATTGCGCGGCCCGCCCGGGTCCGCATACGGAGACGGAAGCCGTGAACGCGCGCGCGGCGGCGATTGTTCGGCTGGAACGTCCGCTTGCCCTTGGCCACGGTCAACACTCCTCGAAGTTCTGACGCCAGTCGGCATCGGTCTGACATTGAACGGAAAATTGGTGGTCACACGATGGGCCAGGCACCGACCTCCGGCCAGCACGCATCCTTCACCATTGGGTGACTGTTCGAGGGTACTGACACGCCCGAGTGAGGTCAAACCGAGATCGGCCCTCGAGCTGCTAGTGACACGCCACGATCGCCAGGATCCTTGCGCCGAGAGGGCCTCTGTGCGGTCCGCGCGACCGATTTCCATGAAATCCCCGGGAAATGCTGAAAACCAACCTCTTGGTTGTTACCGTCCCTGCATGGCACAGCCACAGGTTCCGGCGCTCGCGCTGCGACATGGACGTCGTGTGGCGCGCGGCAGCAATCCCCGACCGCGGCACGAGAACCGTGTCTGGACCAGAACCAGTACACGCGCGCGCGGACCGAACCGACGCGGGTAACATCGAACTTCTTCATTCACCAAGGCGTTCCGCCAGGTGAAAGCCTAGAGGGCTTCGAAAGACTCGGGTCCGGACCCGTAGACCCCGGACTCGAGTCGTTGTCCACATCTGTGGATAATTATGTGGAAACACAGCTCGGGTGGCATATTCGTTGCCCAGTAGGGGGTCTGGCCTCTCCGGGGGAGCTCATCCGACAGACGACCGTCGCGGCGGGCCGACGCAGGCCCGGGGAGGACACACAGTGAACGACGATCCGAACGCCTTGGCGAATGTCTGGCGCGACGTCGTTGCAGAACTGACCTCCGGCTCCGAGGACGACACCACCCTGAGCAAGGCCCAGAAAGCGTGGCTCGCACTCGTCAGGCCGCTGACGTACGCGCAGGGCTTCGCGTTGCTGTCGGTACCGTCGCCACTCGCACAGGAAGCAATCGAAAGAGACCTGCGGGAACCGATTCTGCGGGCCCTCAACCTGCATCTCGGCCAAAGGGTCGAGGGCCTCGGAGTCCGCATCGCCCCACCCGAAGACACCCACGAGCAGAACGCGCCGGTGAAGGTCGACGACGCCGAGCCAGTGTCCAGCGAATCTGCCTCTCGAGAATCAGGGTCTCGAGACTCGGGCCCCGCCGAGGACTCGGAGCACCCTGAGTACCCCGGGTCGGAGTACTCGAGCACGACGGTCGCCGATGACCCCGGCCCGCTGCGCCGACGTCACCTCGCTATGGGTACGGCCGAACCAGCCGTGACGGACCCGGCCGAGCAGGAGGAGGTCGACGACGAGCGTGAGGCGCTCGACAGCGTCCACGAGTCGTGGCCGTCCTACTTCACGCAGCCGCCGAAGGGCCCGTCGACCGAATCCTCGGGCGGCAACAGCCTGAACTCGAAGTACACGTTCGACACGTTCGTCATCGGCGCCTCGAATCGATTCGCTCACGCGGCCGCGGTCGCGATCGCGGAGGCACCCGCACGCGCCTACAACCCGTTGTTCATCTGGGGTGCGTCGGGCTTGGGCAAGACTCATCTCCTGCACGCCGCCGGCCACTACGCACAACGCCTGTTCCCCGGGATGCGGGTCAAGTACGTCTCCACAGAGGAATTCACGAACGACTTCATCAACAGCCTTCGTGACGACCGCAAGGTCGCGTTCAAGCGCCGCTACCGTGAGACTGACATCCTGCTCGTCGACGACATCCAGTTCATCGAGGGCAAGGAAGGTATCCAGGAAGAGTTCTTCCACACCTTCAATACGCTCCACAACGCGAACAAGCAGATCGTGGTGTCGTCGGACCGGCCGCCGAAGCAGTTGGCCACCCTCGAGGAGAGGTTGCGCACTCGCTTCGAGTGGGGCCTCATCACCGACGTCCAGCCGCCCGAACTCGAGACACGGATCGCGATCCTGTCGAAGAAGGCCCGGATGGACCGGCTGGACGTCCCGTACGACGTCCTCGAGTTGATCGCGAGCCGCATCGAACGCAACATCCGCGAACTCGAGGGTGCACTGATTCGGGTGACGGCGTTTGCGTCACTCAACCGGCAAGCACTCGATCTCAAGCTCGCCGAGGTCGTGCTGCGTGACCTGATGCCCGATTCCGCGACACTCGAGATCAATGCGGCCACGATCATGGCGGTGACTGCCGAGTACTTCAACACGTCGATCGACGACCTGTGCGGCCCCGGCAAGGCCCGCCCCCTCGCGCAGGCCCGCCAGATCGCTATGTACCTGTGTCGTGAACTCACCGACCTCTCCCTACCGAAGATCGGCCAGACGTTCGGCAGGGACCACACCACGGTCATGTACGCGGACAAGAAGATCCGCAAGGAGATGACCGAGCGCCGCAAGGTGTACGACCAGGTGCAGGAGCTCACGGCCCGCATCAAGCAACGCTCCAAGAGCTGAGCGTTGAGCTGACCATTCGGGCGCCTCGAGGAAGTCTCGAGGCGCCCGAATGTTATCCGGCGTCTCCATCGAGCACGGGAACGCCGTGTGGTGTCGCTGTTTTGTCAGGCACTCGAGACACGAATTCCATTGAACTCACACCTGTGGATAGGCGTGTGTATAAGCTGTGATCGCTGTGGAGAACGGTAGGACAACTTCGAGCCATCTCGAGATGTCCACACCCGCGCCGGATTTGTCCTCGAGAACGTCCTCGAGAACTCCCCATGTCTCGAGGGGTCGCGACCAGCGGATGCTTGCCTCGATCCACAGATTCCACAGTGCCTATTACTACGATTGAAATCTTCTCGAGAGAGATCCCTTAAAAACAGGCCTTGTGAACATCCGGTGCGCCCTGCCTGTTCATGCCCGCTCGAGGTGTCTCGAGGAGCCGGTGCTCGCTTTCCAACACGATGTCCGAACGCATACGGTGTCCCCTGGTCGTTGTGTCAGACTGCTAGCGCAGCCGTTGCCGACCCGTCCATGCCTACCGAGAGGAATACCTGAGCGATGGAGCTTGGAAGCATGAAGTTTCGCGTTGCTCGGGAGGACTTCGCCGACTCCGTGGCATGGGTCGCGCGGAGCCTGCCGTCTCGGCCGCCCGTGCCAGTGCTCGGCGGTGTGCTGCTCGGCGCTGACGACCAAGGACTGACCGTCTCCGGCTTCGACTACGAGGTCTCCGCGCAGGTCCGCGTCTCCGCTGAGGTCGCTGGCCCCGGCCAGGTGCTCGTGTCCGGCAAACTGCTCGCTGACATCACTCGAGCGCTACCCAACAAGCCGGTCGATGTGACCGTCGACGGCACTCATGTGCTCATCACCTGCGGTAGCGCCAAGTTCTCGCTGCCGACCATGCCGGTCGAGGACTACCCACAGCTGCCCGCGATGCCGCAGCAGACCGGATCGCTGCCCGTGGATCTGTTCGCCGAGGCCGTCAGTCAGGTCGCCGTTGCCGCCGGCAAGGACGACACGCTGCCCATGCTCACCGGCATCCGCGTCGAGATCGAGGGCACCAATGTCGTGCTGGCCGCCACCGACCGATTCCGGCTCGCGGTTCGTCGACTCGAGTGGATGCCGACCGCGGGTGACACTTCGGCCGCGGTGCTGGTCCCGGCCAAGACACTGTCCGAGTCCGCGAAAACGCTCGGTGGAAGCACGCTCTCGCCGGTCGAACTGGCACTCGGCGCCGGTTCGACGGTGGGTACCGAGGGCATGCTCGGCATCGTCGCCGACGGCCGCCGCACCACGACGCGTCTGCTCGACGCCGAGTTCCCCAAGTTCCGTCAGTTGCTGCCGGCCGAGCACACCGCGATGGCGACCGTAGAGGTCGCACCGCTGGTCGAGGCGATCAAGCGCGTGGCTCTCGTCGCCGAGCGCGGCGCCCAGGTGCGACTCGAGTTCAACGAGGACGGCCTGCTGCTCTCGGCGGGCGGGGACGACGCCGGTCGCGCCGAGGAGTCCCTCGAGGCCGCCTTCCAGGGCGAGCCGCTGACGATCGCGTTCAACCCCGGCTACCTCATCGACGGTCTGACATCGCTGCATTCGGACCGTGTGTCCTTCGGCTTCACTACGTCGAGCCGACCTGCGGTGCTGCGTCCAGTCGGCGAGGAAGAGCCTGTGCAAGGCGAGTCCGGCACCTTCCCGGCCCCCGATAGCGAGTACACCTACCTGCTGATGCCGGTGCGTCTGCCGGGCTGACGGGCGTCGACCGCTATTTGGAGGAGGCCGCGAAGCCAGCTCGAATCACCACTAGTGGAGGGACATCTCACGATGCAGCTCGGACTGGTCGGACTCGGCAAGATGGGTTTCAACATGCGGGCCCGGCTGCGGGATCGGGGCCACGAGGTCGTCGGCTATGACCCTCGCCCCGAGGTCACGGATGTCGGTTCGCTCGCTGACCTGGTGGCGTCGCTGACCGCACCCCGGCTCGTGTGGGTGATGGTGCCGGCCGGGGAGATCACTCGGAACACGATCAGTGAACTGGCGTCCGTGCTCGAGTCCGGGGATCTGGTGATCGACGGCGGGAATTCCCCCTACACCGACGATCCCGGTCACGCGGACCTTCTCGCCGCGTCGGGCGTCGGCTATCTGGATTGCGGTGTCTCCGGTGGAATCTGGGGGCTCGCGGAGGGATACGGCTTGATGGTCGGAGGCTCGGACGCGGATGTCCGCCGGGCGATGCCGATCTTCGACGCACTGCGTCCCGAAGGCGAGCGTGCCGGAGGTTTCGTCCATGCCGGCCCGGTCGGGGCCGGTCACTACGCCAAGATGGTCCACAACGGCGTCGAGTACGGGCTCATGCAGGCGTACGCCGAGGGGTACGAACTCCTGGAGGCCGAGGACTTGGTCACCGACGTCCACGGCGTGCTGCAGGCCTGGACGCACGGCACCGTCGTGCGGTCCTGGCTGCTCGAGCTGCTGGTGAAGGCGCTTGCCGAGGATCCTGGGTTCGCGGAGATTTCCGGGTACACAGAGGATTCCGGTGAGGGACGGTGGACGGTGCGGGAAGCCCTGGACCACGCGGTTCCGGCGCCGGTCATCTCGGCGGCACTGTTCGCACGTTTCGCGTCACGACAGCCGGACGCGCCAGCGATGAGGGCCGTGTCGGCGCTGCGCAATCAGTTCGGCGGACATGCCGTCCGGCCAGCCGGCCAGTCTGATACCAACGGTCGGGAACGGTGACCGAAACCTAGTGTTCGTTCGCAAGTTCTCTCTCCGTGATTTCCGGTCGTGGGACGCCGTCACGGTCGATCTCGCGCCCGGCTGCACCGTGTTCGTCGGGCGCAACGGGCACGGCAAGACCAACCTGCTCGAGGCGCTGGGCTACCTGTCGACGCTGTCGTCGCACCGGGTGTCGAGCGACGCACCGCTGATCCGCGTGGGCGCGGCGCAGGCCTACGTGGGGGCGCTCGTGGTCAATCAGGGCCGAGAACTTGGCGTCGACATCGAGATCAATGACGGCAGGGCCAACCGCGCCAGGGTCAATCAGTCACCGACGGGGCGGCCGCGGGAGATCGTGGGCATCCTGCAGACGGTGCTGTTCGCGCCGGAGGATCTGTCACTGGTGCGCGGCGACCCGGGAGACCGCCGGCGCTTCCTCGACGAGTTGCTGATCACTCGGATCCCCCGCATGGCCGCGGTCCGGGCCGACTACGACAAGGTGCTCCGTCAGCGGTCGGCGCTGCTCAAGACCGCGAGTGGTGCGCTCCGTCGGGGATCCCGGTCGTCTGAAGGGGCGAGTGTTCTTGCAACGCTCGATGTCTGGGATGGCCACCTGGCTGCACACGGTGCCCAACTACTCGAGGCCCGTCTACGACTGGTGCACGACCTGGCCCCGCACCTGGAGACGTCGTACCGGTCGCTGGCTCCCGAGTCGCGTCCGGCGTCGGCACGCTATCGCAGCAGTCTGGGGACCTCGCTACCGCCCGAGCTCCTCGATCCGGCACGGAAGCCTCAGCGTGACGACGCCGCACTGCTGGAGGCGAGCTTCCTCCACGAACTGTCGGTGATGCGCTCGAGGGAGATCGAGCGCGGGGTGTGCCTGGTCGGCCCGCACCGAGACGACCTCGAACTGCACCTCGGCGATCAGCCTGCAAAAGGCTTTGCGAGTCATGGAGAATCGTGGTCGTTCACGCTATCGATGCGGTTGGGTGCGTTCTTCCTGTTGCGTGCGGACGGCGGTGACCCGGTCCTGATGCTCGACGACGTCTTCGCCGAGCTGGACGGCAAGCGTCGGACCGCGCTCGCGGAGGTTGCAGCCGGTGCCGAGCAGGTGCTCATCACCGCAGCGGTGCCGGAGGACGTGCCCGACGAGCTGTCGGCCACCAGGTTCGGTGTGGCGGCTCACGACACTGAGCGTGGACGGATCTCGCTGATCACCGGGATGGAAGGCCCCATCACCGTGGGAGGTGACCGATGACCGAAGAGCAGCCCGAGACGGAGGGCCCCGACTCGGAGGGCCCCGAGCTGAAAGGCGTAGACCTGGCCCGGCGCGCGCTTGAGGAGGCGCGGGCGGCCGCGAAGGCGAGCGGCAAGTCAGTGGGCCAGGGGAGGGCGTCGCCCCGCACCGGGGGCATTCGTGCCCTTCGGTCACGGCGCCGGTCGTGGTCTGGGTCGGGCCCCGACGATCGTGACCCACAGCCGTTCGGTGTGGTCGCCGGTGCTGTCGCCAAGCAACGCGGCTGGTCGGCGCGCGTGTCGGAGGGCACCGTGATGGGGCGGTGGGTGGACGTAGTGGGACCGGATATCGCATCCCACGCCGAGCCGACCGGCCTGCGGGACGGGGTGCTGAGCGTGTCGGCGGAGTCGACGGCGTGGGCGACGCAGCTGCGCATGATGCAGTCGGAAATCCTCCAGAAGATCGCTGCGGCGGTCGGGCAGGGCGTCGTGAAATCGCTGCGGATAACTGGCCCTACTGCGCCTAGCTGGCGTAAGGGCGAGCGGCACATCCCGGGTCGTGGCCCGCGTGATACCTACGGCTGATCCGGGCGAGCACAAGACAGCGCATCCGCGAGTGTCTCTCAAGCAATTCACTCGCCCCGGGCCGAGAAATCGCGCCTACGGGGCAGCCAGGGGTGTGTTAGGTGCCCTGTATGTCGTACCTACAAGTAAGATGGCCGGGTAACTAGCGGCGAATCTCGACACACCGCTCGCGGGGCGCGGTGGCCACACCGTCTGGCCACCCTCTTTCGAGGCGCAGTGTGGAGCCGTGTCGGCCCTGGACGGAGAAGGAGAGCTACCAACCCGTGGCTGCCCAGAAGTCAAACAAGAGCACTTCCAACAAGAACTACGGCGCTTCCTCCATCACTGTCCTAGAGGGGCTGGAAGCCGTCCGTAAACGACCGGGCATGTACATCGGTTCCACCGGTGAACGCGGCCTACACCACCTGATCTGGGAGGTCGTCGACAACTCGGTCGACGAGGCGATGGCCGGTCATGCGAGCAAGGTCGAGGTGACCATGCTCGAGGACGGCGGCATCCAGGTCGTCGACGACGGCCGTGGCATCCCGGTCGGGATGCACGCCTCCGGTGCCCCGACTGTCGAGGTCGTCATGACCCAGCTGCACGCCGGTGGCAAGTTCGACTCCGATGCGTACGCGGTATCCGGTGGTCTGCACGGTGTCGGTATCTCGGTCGTGAACGCGCTGTCCACCAAGGTCGAGGTCGAGATCATGCGCGACGGCTACAACTGGTCGCAGATATACGACTACGCCAAGCCGGGCGAGCTCGAGAAGGGTGCGCCGACGTCGGAGACCGGCACCACCGTCCGATTCTGGGCAGACCCGGCCATCTTCGAGACCACGATCTACAACTTCGAGACGGTCGCGCGTCGTCTGCAGGAAATGGCGTTCCTCAACAAGGGCCTGACCATCACCCTTACCGACGAGCGGGTCGCCGAGGAGGAGATCACCGACGAGGTCGTCAGCACGATGGCCGAGGCACCCAAGACAGCGACCGAGGCCGAGGCCGAGGCCGCCGCGCCGACACCCAAGGTCAAGTCCCGTGTGTACCACTACCCGGGCGGGCTCGAGGACTACGTCCGGTACATCAACCGCACCAAGCAGCCGATCCACAACTCGGTGGTCGGGGTCACCGCCAAGGGCACCGGCCACGAGCTCGAGATCGCGATGCAGTGGAACGCCGGCTACTCGGAGTCGGTGCACACCTTCGCGAACACCATCAACACCCATGAGGGTGGAACCCACGAGGAGGGCTTCCGTGCCGCGCTCACCTCGGTGGTGAAGAGGTACGCGAAGGAGAAGAAGCTCGTCAAGGACAAGGATCCGGAGCTCACCGGCGACGACATCCGTGAGGGGCTCGCCGCGATCATTTCCGTCAAGGTCGCCGAGCCGCAGTTTGAGGGGCAGACCAAGACCAAGCTCGGCAACACCGAGGTCAAGTCCTTCGTGCAGAAGGCGTGCAACGAGAACATTTCGCACTGGTTCGAGTCCAACCCCGCGGATGCCAAGACCATCGTGACCAAGGCGGTGTCGTCGGCCCAAGCGCGCACCGCGGCCCGCAAGGCGCGTGAGTTGGTCCGCCGCAAGAGCGCCACCGACATCGGGGGACTGCCCGGCAAGCTCGCCGACTGCCGATCGAATGATCCGAGCAAGTGCGAGATCTACATCGTCGAGGGTGATTCCGCCGGTGGTTCGGCCAAGTCCGGCCGCGACTCGATGTACCAGGCGATCCTGCCGCTGCGCGGCAAGATCATCAACGTCGAGAAGGCGCGTATCGACCGTGTTCTCAAGAACACCGAGGTCCAGTCGATCATTACGGCGTTCGGCACCGGCATCCACGACGAGTTCGACATCAACAAGCTGCGGTACCACAAGATCGTGCTGATGGCCGACGCCGACGTCGACGGCCAGCACATCGCGACGCTGCTGCTGACGCTGCTGTTCCGCTTCATGCGTCCGCTCGTCGAGCAGGGGTATGTGTATCTGGCGCAGCCGCCGCTGTACAAGCTCAAGTGGCAGAAGGGTGCCGCTCCGGAGTTCGCGTATTCCGATCGTGAGCGAGACGGTCTCCTCGAAACGGGTCTGGCCGCTGGCAAGAAGATCAACAAGGAGGACGGCATCCAGCGCTACAAGGGTCTGGGCGAGATGAACGCCAAGGAGCTGTGGGAGACCACGATGGATCCGACCGCCCGCGTGTTGCGCCAGGTCAGCCTTGACGACGCTGCGGCCGCCGACGAGCTGTTCAGCGTCCTCATGGGCGAGGACGTCGAGGCCCGTCGTAGCTTCATCACCCGCAACGCCAAGGACGTCCGCTTCCTCGACGTGTAGGGCGGCCGGGCCCGTGCACTCTTACGGACCGCTCGCACGGGCCCTCCCCGCTCGCGAAGTCTTTGATCAGAAAGTGAGCTCATGACCGACACGACGTTGCCCCCCGACGAGCCGTCGCACGACCGCATCGAACCGGTCGACATCCAGCACGAGATGCAGTCCAGCTACATCGATTACGCGATGAGCGTGATCGTGGGTCGGGCGCTGCCCGACGTGCGTGACGGCCTCAAGCCCGTTCACCGCCGCGTGTTGTACGCAATGTACGACAACGGCTACCGCCCGGACCGCGGGTACGTGAAGTCCGCCCGTCCGGTCGCGGACACCATGGGTAACTACCATCCGCACGGCGACTCCTCGATCTACGACACCCTTGTGCGTATGGCGCAGCCGTGGTCGCTGCGCTACCCGCTGGTCGACGGCCAGGGCAACTTCGGTTCCCGAGGCAACGACGGCGCGGCCGCGATGCGGTACACCGAGTGTCGACTCACGCCGCTCGCGATGGAGATGACGCGTGAAATTGACGAGGAGACAGTCGATTTCGCTCCGAATTACGACGGCAAGACGCAGGAGCCGACGGTCCTGCCGTCCCGCGTGCCGAACCTGCTGATCAACGGATCCGGCGGCATCGCCGTCGGTATGGCCACCAACATCCCGCCGCACAACCTCAACGAGGTCGCCGAGGCCATCTACTGGGCTCTCGACAACCACGAGGCCGACGAGGAGGCCACGCTCGAGGCCGTCATGGAGCGGGTCAAGGGACCGGATTTCCCGACCTCGGGCCTCATCGTGGGCGGACAGGGCATCCAGGATGCCTACCGCACCGGCCGTGGTTCGATCCGCATGCGCGGTGTCGTGGAGGTGGAAGAAGCCGATCGCGGCGCCACCCAGATCGTCATCACCGAGTTGCCGTACCAGGTCAACCCGGACAACCTGATCACGTCGATCGCCGAGCAGGTGCGCGACGGCAAGATCGCCGGCATCTCCAAGATCGAGGATCAGTCGTCCGACCGCGTGGGCATGCGCATCGTCGTCGTCGTCAAGCGCGACGCCGTCGCGAAGGTGGTGCTCAACAACCTGTACAAGCACTCGCAGCTGCAGACGAGCTTCGGTGCGAACATGCTGTCGATCGTCGACGGCGTGCCGCGCACCCTCCGGCTCGACCAGATGATCCGCCTGTACGTGACCCATCAGCTCGAGGTCATCGTCCGGCGCACCCGCTATCGGCTGCGTAAGAAGGAGGAGCGGGCCCACATCCTGCGCGGTCTGGTCAAGGCGCTCGACGCCCTCGACGAGGTCATCGCGCTGATCCGAGCGTCGCAGACCGTCGAAGACGCCCGGACAGGCCTGATCGAGCTGCTCGAGATAGACGAGGTCCAGGCGCAGGCCATCCTCGACATGCAGCTACGCAAACTGGCGGCCCTCGAGCGACAGAAGATCATCGATGAGCTGGCCGAGATCGAGCGCGAGATCGCCGACCTGAAGGACATCCTCGACAAGCCCGAGCGGCAGCGCGCGATCGTCCGCGACGAACTCACGGAGATCGTCGACAAGTACGGCGATGACCGGCGCACCCGGATCATCGCGGCCGACGGCGACGTCACCGACGAGGACCTCATCGCCCGCGAAGACGTGGTCGTCACGATTACCGAGACCGGGTACGCCAAGCGCACCAAGACCGACCTCTACCGCTCACAGAAGCGCGGTGGCAAGGGCGTCCAGGGCGCCGGCCTCAAGCAGGACGACCTGGTCAAGCACTTCTTCGTCAGCTCGACGCACGACTGGATCCTGTTCTTCACAACCAAGGGTCGGGTGTACCGCCTCAAGGCGTACGAGCTGCCCGAGGCCAACCGCACCGCCCGCGGCCAGCATGTCGCGAATCTGTTGGCGTTCCAAGCGGACGAGCGGATCGCGCAGATCATCCAGCTCAAGTCTTACGAGGATGCGCCGTACCTGGTCCTCGCGACCCGCAACGGCCTCGTCAAGAAGTCGAAGCTGACCGATTTCGACTCCAACCGCAGTGGCGGCATCGTCGCGGTCAATTTGCGCGGCGAAGACGAGCTGGTGGGCGCCGTGCTCTCTTCGGCCGACGACGATCTACTGCTCGTCTCGGCCAAGGGCCAGTCGATCCGCTTCTCCGCGACCGACGACGCGCTGCGCCCGATGGGCCGCGCGACGTCCGGTGTGCAGGGCATGCGGTTCAACCAGGACGACGAACTGCTGTCGCTCAACGTGGTACGCGACGGCACATACCTACTGGTGGCAACGTCCGGCGGGTACGCCAAGCGCACCCCCATCGAGGACTACGTCGCACAGGGTCGCGGTGGAAAGGGTGTTCTGACAATCCAGTACGACGCGAGACGTGGCACCCTGGTTGGTGCGGTCATCGTCGACGACGACGACGAGCTGTACGCGATCACCTCGGGTGGCGGCGTCATTCGCACCGCGGCCAGGCAGGTGCGCAAGGCCGGCCGACAAACGAAGGGCGTGCGCTTGATGAATCTCGGGGAGGGTGACACCCTGCTCGCGATCGCACGAAATGCAGACGAGCCAGAGGAAGGTGCTTCAGGTTCCGATGGAGCGAAGGAGTCGTAGTTGAGCACTCCCCAAAAGTCCGGTGAGCAAGACAGGGGCGACAAGCCGGACCAGCAGTCGGAGGAGTCCGTCGAGCCCCAGGCGTCGCAGCGTCCTGGCGACCAGGAGGCCGACGGGAAGCCGGGCCAGCAGTCGGAGGAGTCCGTCGAATCCCAGGCGTCGCAGCGTCCTGGCGACCAGGAGGCCGACGGGAAGCCGGGCCAGCAGTCGGAGGAGTCCGTCGAGGTGAACGACGGGAAGCCCGTCGCCGGTCCGGCAGACGTGGAGGCCGGTCCGGCCGACGTCGAGGACGGACCGGAACCGAAGCGCCCGCAGGCCGAGACGTCCGGGCAGCCGGCGCAACCTGAGGCGAAGGAGGCCGACGGAAATCGGCTGGGCCAGCCGGCTCCGGGCGGTCCGGCAGGAGGGCCCAAGCCTCCCGTCGTACCCTCCCAGCCGGGTACGAACGGTGCGGCGAAGCCGCCCGCCGAGACCCGGCCGGTCGTGACCGGCACGGCGGCACCGAAGCCTCCGTCGACGCCGGCACAGCCTGCGCCCGCCCAGACTGGCAGCGCCGACACGCCCATCGTTGCCGGCGCGGCCGCGCCCAAACAGCCGACTCCGGCACCCGGCGGCGGCGCCGAGACCGGAGGCAGGGGTGCGGCAAAGGCGGAAGCCAGGGCAGCTGCCCAAATGAAGGCTGCGGTCATCGACGGGCCGACCCGGAACATCGCGCGCACCGACTTGGCGAAGGACATGCCGGACCTGTCGTCGGTCAAGCATCCGGCGCCCAGTCGAGCCACAGCACCTACCGGATCCTCGGCGCCGGCCGGGGTAAGCAAGCCGACCGCAGCCCCGCGCACCGTCTCCGCGCCCGCGGAGGGGAAGAAGCTGCGAGCTACCGTTCAGGTGCGCCGCATCGACCCGTGGTCGACACTCAAAGTGTCGCTCGTGATCTCGATCGCGTTGTTCTTCGTGTGGATGGTGGCCGTCGGTCTCCTGTATCTCGTGCTTGACGGCATGGGTGTCTGGGACCGACTCAACACTGCCTTCAATTCGATCGTCACCGACGCGAGCAGTGGCGGACTCGTGACGTCCGGACAGGTGTTCGGTTACTCGGCCTTGATCGGGCTCATGAATATGGTGCTGTTGACAGCACTCGCGACAATTGGTTCGTTCATTTACAACCTATGCTCCGACTTGGTCGGCGGTGTGCAGGTTACGTTGGCGGACCCGGACTGATCAGGAGGAACAGTGCTCCGCCGGACTCGTTTTGGTGTCCACCGCTCCGGTGGGGTACTGTTCTGCCTGGTTCGAGGGCCTATAGCTCAGGCGGTTAGAGCGCTTCGCTGATAACGAAGAGGTCGGAGGTTCAAGTCCTCCTAGGCCCACTCCACGTGCCGACGAAGGGGTACCACATGAAGGTTGTCCTGATAGTAGGAGCCGGATTGCTGGTTGCGTTCGGAATCGCCAAGTTGCTCGACAAGCGACGCGGTACCGACGTCTGGCACGAGGTCACAAGTCGCTGATCCGGCTGCCGGAGCAGTGCAGACGGGGCCTTAGCTCAGTTGGTAGAGCGCTGCCTTTGCAAGGCAGATGTCAGGAGTTCGAATCTCCTAGGCTCCACAAGTTGATCCGCAGAACAGAGCCACTTACTCGGTAGCGAGTAGGTGGCTCTTTCTCGTACGTGTGCTTGGGCGCTCCGGTGGTTCGGATCGCCCGCTGCGACAGTGCCCCACCGCCGCGTGAGACGGTGGGGCACTGCTCCAGAATTTCGGAGTCCGCGCGAGCGCGCAGGCGATCTCTCAGATCACAGGATTGTGGCCACCAGGCTGATCAAGCCGAGAGCCGTGCCGATACCCGAAATTGCACTGCCGACGTTGCCGAGAAAATCAGCGGCCCGATCGATCTGATCGATTTGGTCTGGTGATGAGCCCATGGCTACTCCTCTTCGAGATGTGGTGGACGCGCTCCGCGCTATGGCAAGCTACCGCAGACCACCTCGATTTGCACCAATTCGTTATACGAGAGGGCTCGTGTTCGAGATTTCTCGAGGCTGCGATCAGACCCGGTTCAACCGGTGATCATGTCTTCCTGGGACCACACAGCACGCATGCTGAGGATCTTGCCGTCGTCGTCGAACTCCATGACGTCGATGGGCGCGATCTCGAACGTCTGGTCCCCCATCTTGGTGATCAGACGGAAATGGAACGCTGCCGTGTTGGCCGCGATGCGCAGGGTGACCAGCTCGGCCTCCTGCTCGAGCGGCTCGATGATCTGGTAGAACTCGCGGATCGACTCGCGGGTGGTGCGAACCGGGGTACCTACCGGATCCTCGACCGTGGCGCCCTCGGCATAGAGCGCCAGGATGTCGTCCGCGGTGCCTGTCGCCACGCCCTTGATGTAGCGCTCGACGGTATTCCGGATGCTTTCGGGTGACGCAGGCATTGTGACCCTCCATAGGTAGAACGTGTTTCAGTTGAGGGTATCCCAGTGACATTCCTCGGAACACACCCTTTCGGTACCCACTCATACCGCTCGTTCGGTGTGGGAATGGCCCCGAAAGTGGGTTGACATCACATCCTGTTGGCTAATGTGACGCAAGGCCCACTTCGACAAGTCATGTCGGGAGCTGCGATGAAGCTCGGGAAGATAGTCGCCACAGCCGCATTCGCCACGATGGCCGTCGCCGTGGGATCGGGAACCGCCTCCGCCGATCCCGCCGCGATCGTCGGCACCCCCTCCATGGCACAAGGCAGCGCGCAGGGAGTGGAATACGCCGCGACCGCAGAGCCGTCGAATGGAACGGTCACCACCGTGCTCGATACCGGAACATTCCGCATCGAGGCCGACGGCCGTCAGGTTTCCGTCGTGCGGAGCGATGGTGCCGTCGTCGGCGCGCTCCCGCTCAGCTATCGCCTCGACGGTCGGATGTTCCCCATCGCAGGCAGCGTAGGAAACGACGGTCGGACACTGACGTTGACGCCGCAGCAGAATCCGCTGCCTATTGAACAGGTTCGCATCGACGATCCAGCCGCACAGCAGAAGCTGATGGAAGAAGTACAGAAGAACCAGGCGGGCGCGATCATTGGCAACGTCGTCGGATCCATCGTCGGACTCGCTGTGGGTTGCGTCATCGGCGTCATCGGCGGCTGTATCCCGGGACTGATCGTGGGTGGCGTCGTCGGTGCGGTGATCGGAATGGACATCCAAGGTGGCCCGCCCATGCGAGAGGCCTTCTTTGAGTTCATAAGTCCGTGAAATCTGGCCTTCTTCGCCGCACATCCGTACTCGAGGGCGCCGATCGATGTGGAAGCAGGTGTATTCCAGCGAAAACGGGGACACGAACGTTCGATTGGCGCTCCAATGAACACGTGGGTGTGGACGAACTGCCACGCAGCAGACTCCGGAGGAGCTCTCGCGGAGTTACGGAGGGGCGCCACATCGGGATCGGCTCGGGCACCGTCGGTGCACTGAGGGTCGTGCTCACCCCGAACACCCGTGTCGGGCGAACCAAATCGAAGTTCCCACTCTACGCGCACGTGCGCTCAAATGATCCGGCTGAAGCGGGCTGCAGGATCGCGGCGAGGGGGCCCTAGTCCGGTGTTGCGACAGGGTGGTCGATCCAACCGACGTACGCTGTCTTCGATCGGGCTGACGTTCGGGGAGGTTGAGGTCGATCGCGGCATGTGGCAGGGGGTGCCGACATTGGTGCGTCCGTTGGTGATCGGGCGCGCCGAATACGGAAACCAGGCAGTGGGTGTCTGAGCACACGACGGACTGGTCTGACTAGGGGCCGTTTGGCCATAGAAGCAGGGGGATGGGAATGACTCGAATGGGAAGCGCCGCGTTGGCGCCCGACACTGGTAGGCGTGGCAAGCAGGACAAGCGCACCGAGATCCTCGCGGTGTCTTCGGATCTGTTCGCCGCCAAGGGATACACGGGCACGTCGATGCGGGACATTGCGGCTGACACCGGAATGCTGGCCGGCAGCCTCTACTACCACTTCGCTTCGAAGGAGGTGCTGGCCGCGACGATGGTCCGCGCGCTCCGTGACGACGTCGTGGCGGCCACACAGAGCCCTGAGGTTCCGACGGACTCGCCGCTGGATGCGATCCGCCGGTTCGCACGGAGGATCGCGGAGGTGTCCGCACGGCACCCTGGTGCACTGCAGGTGTGTCATGGCGTGCCGGAGATGCGAAACGCGGAACTGGAGACGCTACTCAGCTCCGAGCCGCGATGGTCGGACAAGAAGTGGCAAGCGTTGGTTGGCGACGCCGAGAATGCCAGTCTGGTTCGCCCCGAGGTAGATACGCGGATACTGCGTGAGGTCTTGCGGGTGGCGCTGACTTACAGTGCGACGGTTGCGCCGACCGGATCATCGGCCCGCAGGGTCGCGGATTGCATGGTGGACATGCTGTTCCACGGTCTCGCGACCAAGCCGGCGGATGATGACCTTTCCGACTCCGAGGCAGCTCGGGTTGCTCGTGAAGTGATCACCTCGTGGGATCGCGGAGACTCCAGAATGCTGTCCGACAGACGAGATCGCATTCTCGAGGCCGCCCGGCACGTCTTCGCCGAACGTGGCTGCGACGCCACGACCACTCGCGACATCGCGAACGCGGTCGGCTTGACCCAGGGCAGCCTCTACCACCACTTCGATTCTCGTGACGCGATTCTCGTCGCGATCCTCGAGGGGTTCTCGTCCCGCATGAGGGAGGCGCACGAGGCGATCGGGGCAGTAGCCGGCACCCCGCTCGAGACCATCGATGCGCTCATCCGGGTACGTACTGCTGCAGGCAAGCGCTTCGAACCCGAGGTGTCGATCCTCAAGTCGTGGGCGATGCTCGTCGCCACCGGAAAATTCGACTTCCTCGAGCAAGACCGTCGGAAGACGCACCGAGTGTGGGAACGGGCGTGCGCGGCGGGCGTGCGTGACGGCAGCATCACGATGCCCGCCTCGACCCGACTGGTGATTCAGTGCCTCGGGGAGATCCTGTGGTCCACCCATGCAGTGTCGCGGATCTCAACCGAACGCCTGACCAGGTACAACCTCGAGACCGTCCTGTGGGGCGCCTCACCGAAGTAGCGGAACCATAGGGGGAGGACGTCCGGGGCGTCCCCGATTCTGCTGGAGTAGCGGGTCGGGGATCTCCGGGCTACAGCTGAATCATGTATCACGGCAACGGCATTCACCGTCCCGCGGAGGGCTACTGCGGTCGTGGATCCTTCAGTGACGGCGGACGCGGCGCCACCGGCGGCATCTCGGGGCGCCGTGTGAGTGCGATCGCCGCGGCACCGGCCGCGGCTACGGCGACACCGACGCCGATCAGCACTCGGCGACCTGCCGACGTCGGGGTAACAGCACTCTTGGTGGTACGCGTCATGACATCACTTTTGCACACGTCGTGGGCGGGGCGACCGAGGGCAGTGGCACGATAGAGGGGTGACTTCACAGACTGCTACCGCAACGCTGCACACCAACCGTGGCGACATCAAGATCGCGCTGTTCGGTAACCATGCGCCGAAGACCGTCGAGAACTTCGTCGGCCTCGCGAACGGCTCAAAGGAGTACACCACGCAGAACGCAAAGGGAGGCGCCGACGGCCCGTTCTACGACGGCGCAATCTTCCATCGGGTCATCGACGGCTTCATGATCCAGGGCGGCGACCCGACCGGTACCGGCCGCGGGGGTCCGGGCTACAAGTTTGCCGACGAGTTCCACCCGGAGTTGCAGTTCGATCGCGGCTATCTGCTGGCGATGGCGAACGCCGGCCCGGGCACCAACGGCTCGCAGTTCTTCATCACCGTCGGCCCGACGCCGCATCTCAACCGGCGCCACACCATCTTCGGTGAGGTGCAGGACGAGGACTCGAAGAAGGTTGTCGACGCCATCGCGACCACAGCAACGGACCGGGCCGACCGCCCGGTCGACGACGTCGTGATCAACAGCATCACCATCGCGTAAGGACTCACGGATGACGAACCCCGGCTGGGGTGGTGCGGCTAGCGAGGGCACCCCGCCACCTCAGTCGAGGTGCGCGCGCCACCCAGATCGCCCCACCGTACTTTCCTGTAGCCGATGCGGGCGTCCCGCCTGCCCGGACTGCCTGCGCTCGGCGCCTGTCGGGCATCAATGCGTCGACTGCGTCGCGGCCGGACGGCGGGACAGGCCGTCGGCGCGCACTGTCGCCGGCGCGACGATGCGTTCCGGGTCCCCGATGCCGGTCGTCACGTATGCGCTGATTGCGCTGAACGTACTTTTCTTCGCGGTCACCGCCATCCAGGCGGGATCCCTGATGAACAACGGCGCGGGCGTCGTCAACCGGTTCACCGGCGCGGCCACGTTCGACTCGTCGCTGTTCGGCCACTTGGTTCTCGACCCGCTCGCCGTCGCGCAGGGGGAGTGGTACCGCATTGTAGGGAGCGGATTCCTGCACTTCGGTCTCATCCACCTGGCCATCAACATGTTGGTGCTGTGGATTCTCGGCCGCGACACCGAGATGGTCCTTGGCCGCAGCCGCTATCTCGCGGTCTATCTCGTCGCGTTACTCGGTGGCTCGGCGTCGGCGCTGGCCTTCGAATCCCTCGGGGCTTTCACCGCCGGTGCCTCCGGTGCCATCTTCGGCATCATGGGTGCGCAGGCAGTCCTGCTCGTTCGAATGCGCCGCAGCGCCGGGCCGGTCCTGACGATCATCGGCTTCAACATCGTCATCAGTCTCACCGTGCCCGGTATCTCGCTGTGGGGACACCTCGGCGGGCTTGTCGCCGGTGCCGCCGCGACTGCGGTATTGGTGTACGCACCCACCGGGCAGCGAACGCCCGCCGACGTCGCACGCGCGCGGCAACTCGGCTGGGCTGGAATCGCCGCCATCGGCGTTCTAGTCGTCGGCGTCATCGCGTTGCGGGTTGTCGGCCTGCGCGATCAGCTGAACATCGCCTGACCGGCCCAGGCCCTCACCTCTCCTGGGGGATTAGTCCACGCACGGACAGGGCGTCGAACACCGCCGTCGGGTCGGTGCCCAGGTCCCATCGTCCGAAGATCAGGAGTCGCTCGGTGCCATCAGGGTCGATGGCGTCGATCTCGAGCATCGGCACCCGCCTGCCCAGCCGCGGATACCGAACGATCCGGATCCGAGCGATGTCGCCGCGGGCGTAGACGCGCGGTCCCCGCAAGCGCGTGGCGGTGATCGCTGGTTCGCCCCCGGCGTCCACGATCGCGAGTTTCGGACGCTGACGGGCAGCGAGTCCTGCGAGGACGAACAGGGCCAGCGACGCCAGAATCGCCAGGAACCGCCCCGGCGCATCGACGTCTAGCAGCAGCGCGCCGGCGAGCATTGCGACGCCGCCGACCGTCAGTGCCGCTACTGCACTGAGGGGAGTGGACCACTCCAGTGATGGTTCGTGATCCACTTCATCCTCAGGCATGTGCACAGCCTTCCTTGGTTATCCACAGGTGTTATCAACGCTGGGGATGAATGACATGTGTGTAATTGCAGAACTGTGCGTAACGCGGGATGGTCGCGAAACGGCAGGTCAGCGCCATCGCATGGTCATGATCAGGCCCACGATCATGAATCCGAAGCCGATGGCGAAGTTGTAGGACCCGAGGCTGTTCATCCACGCGAGGTTTTCGCCGGCCAAGTAGAACACAATGATCCACAGCAGGCCGAGGAGCATCAAACCGAGCATCACCGAGATGTACAGCGTGCTGGACGGGCCGGCCTTGATCTTGACCGGGGTGCGGTTCGCCGGGTTGATCGTGTAGTCGGTCTTCTTCCTGACCTTCGACTTAGGCATGACGTCCTTGTTCTCGTGTGGATGTTCTTGTGTGGATGGGGAACGTGGTCGGGTACCCGTACCGGGCGGACAGGGTACATTCGCACTGTCTGTCGTGAATTACACGCTATCTCAAACAAGCGCAGCCAGGACCGGTCGCGTACCAATAGTCCGTCGTGGGGGTGGTCAACGTGCCGGACGTCGAATCGCAACCCGAGGCCGCGAACCCGAAGTTCGGCTTCTGGCCGGTGTCCGTACTCGTGGTCTGCCTGGTCGTTGGACTGCTGCTGGCGACGACGCGGCAGGTGTCCCACGGCGACGAGCTGCGAGCGGCCGATTCGACCCGCCTGTCCGACCTCGTCCGCGGCGCGCAGGACGATGTCGACGATGCCGCAGCCATCCACGACAGCCTCTCCGCCCGGGTACAGGAACTCCAGGAGACTGCTGCCGGCACGGACAGCCGGGTCGCCGAGGTACTGGCCGACAGCCGTGAACTCGCCGATACCTTGGGCCTGACCTCGCTCAGTGGGCCCGGTGTCGTCGTCACCCTGACGGATGCGCCGCGGGACGCGGACGGCAACTACCCCGCAGGTGCGTCGCCCGACGATCTCGTCGTGCACCAGCGGGATGTGCAGAGCGTCCTCAACGCGCTGTGGACCGGCGGGGCTGAGGCGATCGCCATGCAGGACCAGCGGCTCGTGAACACATCCGCGCCGCGATGCATCGGCAATACCCTGCTGCTACACGGACGCACCTACAGTCCGCCGTATGTGGTGACGGCAATAGGTGACCCCGCTCGTCTCGTGGCGACTCTCGCCAATGAGCCCGGGATCAAGACGTACAAGCAGTACGCCGTCCGGTACGGCCTCGGATACACCCAGCAGGAATCGGACCGCCTGGCCGTTCCCGCCTACACCGGCCAGTTGCACACGGAGCACGCGGACGCGGGCGCCTGATCCCGACGCACCGTGCAGGGTCCCGCAGGCACTACCCTCGTCACATGCGCATTCTGGTCGTCGACAACTACGACAGCTTCGTGTTCAACCTGGTCCAGTACCTGGGCCAACTC
Organism: Rhodococcus xishaensis; assembly: GCF_004011825.1. Lineage (GTDB taxonomy): Bacteria > Actinomycetota > Actinomycetes > Mycobacteriales > Mycobacteriaceae > Prescottella > Prescottella xishaensis. Next base: position 316,043 of record NZ_RKLO01000004.1, read on the forward strand.
GGAACGCACGCCGAAGTGTGGCGCAATGACGACCCCCGACTGACCGGGGCTGATGCGATCGCGGTCGCCGCGGACGAATTCGACGGCATCCTGCTCAGCCCTGGACCGGGCACCCCACAGCGCGCCGGCGCGACGATGCCGCTGGTCGGCGCGTGCGCCATCGCGAAGACCCCGCTGCTCGGTGTGTGCCTGGGACACCAGGCGATCGGCGCCGCGTTCGGTGCCACCGTCGACCGAGCACCCGAACTGCTGCACGGCAAGACGAGCATCGTCCACCACAACGACGGAGGGGTCCTCGCCGGACTGCCCGATCCGTTCACGGCCACCCGCTACCACTCGCTGACGGTTCTCGAGAACACCATCCCTGGCGAATTGGAGGTCATCGCCCACACCGACAGCGGCATCGTGATGGCGATGCGGCACCGTGAGCTGCCCATCCACGGCGTGCAGTTCCACCCGGAGTCGGTACTCACCCAGGGCGGTCACCGAATGCTCGCGAACTGGCTCGGGGTGTGCGGGCAGGCGCCGGCCGAGACTCTCGTGGCGGCACTCGAAGACGAGGTCGCCCGGTCGCTCGGAGATTCACTCGTTCGCTGACGTTTGCTGATCAGACCGCTGAGCGGGTCCCCGGCACGCGGGGACCCGCTCAGCGCTTTCTGTCGTTGCGGCTTCTGGGGCGCCTAGCGCGGAATTCCCAGCTCACCCACCATCACCTGCAAAGTAGCGTCCTTCGCCACCTCGGTGCCTGCCGTCTGCTGCTGAGCGGTGATCTTGCCCACCTCAGAGGGGTCGAGCGTCGGGTCATCCCTCTCGGTCAGCCGGCTCGACGACCCCGTCCAACCGGCCTGGCGTAGGGCCTGCAGTGCCTCCGACCTCGACATCCCGCTCAGGTTGGGCATCTCGAACAGCTCGCTGTTCGACACCCGGATCTGGATTGTGTCGCCCTTCGCGGCATCTTCACCGCCTTCCGGAGAAGTCGAGACCACCTGGCCTTCGGGCTTGCTCGAGTCGATCTCCTCGACCTCCACCTTGAAACCCGCGCCTTCGATATTGGGCTGCGCGACCTCGAGGGACTGACCCACAACGTTGGGAACCCGCACTTGCTCGGGGCCCTCGCCGAGGGTGATCGCCACAGTCGAGTCCAAGCTGACCCTCGCGCCAGCAGCCGGAGCCTGCTCGGTCACCTTGTCCACCTCGTCCTCCTCGGACGGGCCTCGGGCGACTTCGGGTTCGAGGCGCAAACCGGCGGCACCGAGAGCCTTCTCGGCTTCTTCCTGCGTCAAGCCGTCAAGCCTGGGCACCTGCACCTGCTCGGGGCCCGACGACACCAGCAGGGTGACCCTGGCCTGCTCGTCCACCGAGGTGCCGGCCGACGGGTTGGTCCCGATGACGTTGCCAACGGCGACCACAGGGTCGGGTCTCGACTGGATGGTCGAATCGAGGGATACGTTGCGCAGCTCTGCCACGGCCTCCTGCTGGCTGAGACCCGCGACGTTCGGGATGGGCACCTTCGACGGCGTAGACAAGTACGACATGGCGAAGGCGCCGACGATGCCGACTACCACGAGCGCCGCGACCGCGAGGAGCACGTTGCGGGCCGTGTGGCTCTTCTTCGGCGGCTTCTTCGGCGGCACGATCGTCTCGGGAGTGGCGGTCACGGTCGCCGTGCCGGCCGGTTCGGGTCGGTAGCCGGAGGCGGTATTCGCGGTACCGTCGTCGACGGTGCCGAACATCGTGGTGCGTTCCTCGTCGGTCAACACCATCGGCGCGCTCGGCCGCTGGCCGCTCAATACGCGCACCAGATCGCTGCGCATCTCGGCGGCGCTCTGGTAGCGGTTGGCCGGGTTCTTACTCATCGCCTTCAGAATCACCGCATCCAGCGCCTCCGGAATCGCCGGATTCACATGTGACGGCACCCGGGGATCCTCCCGGACGTGTTGGTATGCCACCGCGACTGGAGAATCGCCCTGGAACGGAGGCTCACCCGTAAGCACCTCGTACAGCACGCAGCCCAGCGAGTAGACGTCCGAGCGGGCATCCACCTGGTCGCCGCGGGCCTGCTCCGGCGACAGGTACTGTGCCGTGCCGATTACCGCGGCGGTCTGAGTCATCGAGCTCGAGCCGTCCGCGATGGCCCGCGCGATACCGAAGTCCATCACCTTCACCGCGCCGGCGCGGTTGATCATGATGTTGGCGGGCTTCATGTCCCGGTGCACGATGCCGTGGCGATGACTGAAGTCGAGCGCCGCGCACACGTCGGCGATGATCTCGATCGCCCGTCGCGGCGCCAACGGACCCTCGGTGCGGACGATGTCACGCAGTGTCTCGCCGTCGACGTATTCCATCACGATGTACGGCAGCGGCCCCGCGTCCGTCTCGGCCTCGCCGGTGTCGTAGACCGCGACGATTGCCGGATGGTTCAGCGCGGCCGCGTTCTGAGCCTCGCGCCGGAAACGTAGGTAGAACGTGGGGTCGCGGGCCAGGTCGGCGCGCAACACCTTGATCGCGACGTCGCGGCTCAGCCGCAGGTCTCGCCCGAGATGTACCTCGGACATGCCGCCGAAGCCCAGAATCTCGCCCAGCTCGTACCGGGAGGAGAGGTTACGCGGCGTCGTCATGGTTGTCCTTGCGGGGCTGTGGTGGTCGTGGTCGTGGTGGGTTCGGTCGTCGTGGTGGTGGTCGTGGTCGGTTCAGTGGTCGTGGTCGTGGTGGGTTCGGTCGTCGTGGTGGTGGTCGTGGTCGGGGTGGGTTCGGTTGTCGTGGTCGTAGCCGGCGGCGGTGTCGTCGTGGTCGTCGTCGGCTCGATTGTGGTGACCGTCGCCCGCTCCGTCGCCTCCGGGGTGGTTGTCGTTACAGGCGCCGGCAAGGTCGTCGTCACGGCAGGCAGACCGGGCGGTTCACTCGATCCATCATTATTGAGCAGCACGAGGCCGGCCGTGGTCGCTGCCGCGAGTGCAAGAAGGCTACCGCCAGCCCAGGCGATCGCCCTCTGGCCGGGTGTCCAGCCGGAACCGCCGTCGTCCTGCGGCTGATCCGGGTCATCGCCGTCGCCGTGGTCTTGCGTCGGCATCATCGCAGTCGGCGCACCCGGCGGGACCGGCAGGTTCCCTCGCGTCGCACCAGCCGCCGCCCGGCCGGGCGGCGGCGGACGGCGCCCGGCCCGAACAGCCGCGACGGCGTCGGCGAACTCACCGCCGCTGGCGTAGCGGCTGGCGGGGTCCTTCGTCAACGTGATCTCTATGAGTTCACGAATCGGCGCGGGCAGATCGGCGGGCAGCGGCTCCGGCGGATCCTGCACGTGCTTCATCGCTACCGTGATGGTTCCGCCGCGGCCGAACGGGCGACTGCCCGACAACACCTCGTAGCCTACGACACCGAGCGAGTACACGTCGCTCGCCGCGGTGGCCTCCTGGCCAAGCGCCTGTTCGGGGGCGATGTACTGCGCGGTGCCCATCACCACGCCGGTCCGGGTGACGGGGGATGCGTCGACCGCCTTCGCGATACCGAAATCGGTGATCTTCACCTGCCCTGTGGGGGTGATGAGGATGTTGCCGGGCTTGACGTCCCGGTGCACGACACCCGCCGAATGTGCGACCTGCAGGGCGCGTCCGGTCTGCTCGAGCATGTCCAGGGAATGCTCGATCGACAGCCGGCCCACGCGCGCGAGCACCGCGTTGAGCGGCTCGCCCGACACCAACTCCATCACCAGATAGGCGGTGGGTGCGCCGGACGTGTCAGTGGTCTCGCCGTAGTCGTAGACGCCCGCGATGCCGGGGTGGTTGAGCTGGGCGGTGGTGCGGGCCTCGGTGCGGAATCGCTCCAGGAATTCCGGATCCGATGAGAGTTCGGCTTTGAGGACCTTCACGGCGACCCGGCGGTCGAGACGGCTGTCGGTTGCCTCCCACACCTGGCCCATGCCGCCGGTCGCGATCAGCCGTTGCAGGCGGTAGCGGCCGCCGATTACCGATCCGTTGGTCAACGACATGCCTTACCCCCTCTGCAATCCGGCCGCGATGACAGCTCGTCCGATCGGGGCTGCGACCGACCCGCCGGTGGCGGCGAGTGCACGGTCGCCACCGTCCTCGACGATGACTGCGATTGCGACAGTCGGGTTCTGGGCCGGCGCGAACGCGATGTACCAGGCATGCGGCGGCGTGTTCTGTGGATCGGTCCCGTGCTCCGCGGTGCCGGTCTTGGACGCGATCTGCACACCCGGGATCGCGCCGGCGCCGGCCGTGTTGTTCTCGGACCCGATCATCAGCTGGGTCAACGTCGCTGCCACGTCTGGCGACACCGCGCGCCCGAGTGGTGTGGGCGTGGTGGTAGAGAGATTGGACAGGTCCGGACCTTGTAGTTGCGACACCAGATGCGGCTCCATGTGTACGCCGCCGTTGGCGACGGTCGCGGCGATCTCCGCGTTCTGCAGCGGGGTCAGCGCGACATCCCGCTGGCCGATGCTCGACTGGCCGAGGGCGGCGGCGTCGGGAATGGAACCGATGGTGCTGTTCGCGACCGGGATCGGGATGGCGGGTGCGTCGGGACCGATGCCGAATGCCCGCGCTTGCTCGGTCAGTGCGTCTGTTCCGGTCCGGATGCCGAGCTCGACGAATGCGGTGTTGCACGAACGCGCGAACGCTTCGCGCAGCGACGCCGTCTCACCAGTGCCGCAGGCGGAGCCGTTGTAGTTCTCGAGCGTGGTCGTCGTGCCGGGCAGCGTGATGGTCGGTGCCGCGGTGAGCTGCTCGTCCGGGTTGGCGCCGTTCTCCAGCGCCGCGGCGGTGACGACAACCTTGAATGTCGACCCCGGCGGGTACGTCGCGGACACCGCCCTGTTGAGCATTGGCTTGTCCGGATCGGCGTTGAGTTCATCCCATGCCGCCGATGTCGCGGCGCCGTCGTGTCCGGACAGCAGGTTGGGGTCGTAGCTGGGGGTACTGGCCATCGCGAGGATGTTCCCGGTGCTCGGCTCGATCGCGACGACCGAACCGGTGTAGCCCTTCGCGGTCAACTGATCGTACGCAACCTGCTGCATCACCGGGTTGATCGTGGTGATGACGTTGCCGCCGCGGGGATCGCGGCCCGCCACCATGTCGAAGAATCGTTTGCTGAACAGTCGGTTGTCGGAGCCATTGAGGATCGGATCCTCGGTCCTCTCGACCCCCGCGCTGCCGTACAGCATCGAGTAGAAGCCCGTGACCGGTGCGTTCGCGAGCGGGCTCGACGGCGCCTGGGGGGCTGGCGGATACACCCGCAGGTACTTGTAGCGGTCGTCGGTCGGCTCCGACACGGCGAGCACCTGACCGTCGGCGGAGATCTGGCCTCGCTGGCGCGAGTACTCGTCGAGCAGCACACGTGAGTTGCGTGGATCGTGCCGCAGGTCGTCGGCTTTGATGACCTGCACATACGTGGCGTTGGCAACCAGCGCTGCGACCATCACCATGACGGCCAGAGCGACGCGGCGAAGGGATGTGTTCATTGGCGGCCCAACATTTCCGTCGGGGCCTCCGCGATGCGGGTCGGGCCCTTCTTCTTCGGGACCGCGGGGGTGCGGGCGGCGTCGGAGATCTTCATGAGCAGCGCGAGGAGCAGGTAGTTCGCGAGCAGGGACGACCCACCGTACGACATGAACGGAGTGGTGAGACCGGTGAGGGGGATCAGCTTGGTGACACCGCCGACGACCACGAACACCTGGATCGCAATTGTGAATGACAGGCCGGCGGCGAGCAGCTTGCCGAAGCTGTCACGAACCGCCACAGCGGTCCGCAGCCCACGCACCACGAGGATCAGGAACAGCATCAGCACCGCCGCCAGACCGATCAGGCCCAGCTCCTCACCGATGGTGGCCACGATGAAGTCGGTCTTTGCGAACGGAACCTGTGATGGGCGTCCGCTGCCCAGGCCGGTGCCGGCGACGCCGCCGGTCGCCAGGCCGAACAGCGACTGCGAGATCTGGTAGCCGGTGTCCTGGTAGTCGCTGAGCGGGTCGATCCAGGTGTCCACTCGCACCCGGACATGGCCGAACCCTTGATACGCGAAGAAGAACCCGATGATCAGCAGTACGCCACCGATCAGCAGCCAACCCACACGCTCGGTCGCGATATACAGCATCACCAGCACGGTGCCGAAGATGAGCAGCGACATGCCCAGGTCCTTCTCGAACACCATGATGCCGACCGAGACGATCCACGCCACGAGGATCGGGCCGAGGTCGCGGGCGCGGGGGAGGTCCATGCCGAAGAAGTGCCGACCGGCAGTGGTGAACAGGTCACGTTTGGCGACGAGCACCGCCGCGAAGAAGATGATCAGCAGGATCTTCGCGAACTCGGCCGGCTGGATACTGAAACCAGGAAACCTGATCCAGATCTTGGCGCCGTTGACCTCGGAGAAGCGAGACGGGAGCAGTGCGGGGATCGCGAGTAGCACCAGACCCGCCAAGCCCACCGTGTAGCTGTAGCGGGCGAGTAGGCGGTAGTCGCGTAGCACTGCCAGCACAGTGACGAATCCGACGAGTGCGAGCGCCGTCCACAGCACCTGTTGGTTGGCGTCCGGAGCCGGAATCGGGAGACCCTGGAGAACTGCGGCGTCGGCGTCGGCGATGTCGAGCCGATGAATCAGGACCAGGCCGAGCCCGTTGAGCAGGGCCACGATCGGCAGCAGCAATGGGTCCGCGTAGGGCGCGAAGCGACGCACTGCGAGGTGCGCTACCAGGAACATCACCGCGAACGCCAGACCGTACTTCACGAGATCCCATGTGATGGCTTGTTCCTGGCTGGCCTCGACCAGTATCAGCGACATCGTCGTGACAGCGATCGCGAAGCAAAGCAGGACCAGTTCCGTGTTCCGCCGGTTGGGCTGGGCAGGGGCGGCGGCGAAACCACCGACCGGGGTGGGGAACGGTGCTTCGGACATCAGCTACCGATCCTGCAGTTCTGGCCGGGGATCTGTTCGACCTGAGTCGGCATCGGCATGGCCGGCGCGAGCGGGCCCCCGGTCGTCGCATCGGGCGAGGGCTCGACTTCCGGTGTCGTCGGTGCGCACACCGGCAACAGGTCATTCGCAGCGAGGCGGCGCATCTGCGCGGTGGCTTCGATCTCCGTACCCGACGGCAAACCGGTACGCACCTGCTCGCGCGCCGACGGGGCCAGATCCTGCACCATCAACACCTGGCACCAGTTCGGGAGTTGGCCGGCTTCCACGACGATCAACGAGGCGTCGTCGCTGATGCAACCGACGAGCGCGGCTTCCTGCAGTGAGTAGCCAAGGACTGACCCGGGTATCCCACGCAGGACTGTGACCCGGTCGTCGTAGGCGCCGACGTAATAGTTCTTGCGGATCATTTCCCGGCCCACGAACAGACCGGCGGCCACCACAACGATCAACCCGAGCGCAACCAACGTCGCCCACCGCAGCCGGTGCGACTTCTTGGGCGCCTCTTCGGGGACGGGTTCCAACTCTCGGGGTTCGGGCGGTGGTCGCATCGCTGCGGCACGGCCCGCTGCGGTGTTCGGCGGCGGCGGGTCCTCCTCCCCGCGGGAGGCGGCACCGCCTACGATCGGATGGCTTTGGCCGTAGTCGAGGTCGATGACGTCGGCGACGACGACCGTGACGTTGTCGGGTCCGCCGCCGCGCAGCGCCAATTCGATGAGCCGGTCAGCGCAATCGTCATGCGTGCCTTCACGCATCGTGTCCGCGATCGTCTCGTCGCTGACGACGTCGGACAGCCCGTCCGAGCAGAGCAGGTAGCGGTCACCGGCTCGGGCTTCACGCATCGTCAGTGTCGGCTCGACCTCGGTGCCGGTGAGCGCCCGCATGATCAGTGACCGCTGCGGGTGCGTGTGCGCCTGCTCGGCGGTGATGCGGCCCTCGTCGACCAAGGACTGGACGAACGTGTCGTCGCGGGTGATCTGGGTGATCTGGTCGTCACGCAGCAGGTATGCCCGCGAGTCACCGACGTGGACCAGGCCCAGTTTGCTGCCCGCGAACAGTATTGCCGTCAGTGTCGTGCCCATGCCATCGAGCTCGGGGTCTTCCTCGACGTGATCGGCGATGGTCGCATTGCCCTCACGGGTGGCGGCGTCCAGCTTGCCGAGCAGGTCTTCGCCGGGCTCGTCGTCGTCGAGATGCGCCAGTGCGGCAATCATCAACTGCGAGGCGACTTCGCCGGCCGCGTGGCCACCCATGCCGTCGGCAAGCGCAAGCAAACGCGCCCCCGCGTACACGGAGTCTTCGTTGTTGGCGCGGACGAGGCCGCGGTCGCTGCGGGCCGCGTAGCGCAGAACCAGGGTCACGGTCGGAGCTCGATCACAGTCTTGCCGACGCGCACCGGTGTGCCGAGCGGAACGCGGACAGCTGTGGTGACCTTGTCGCGGTCCAGGTACGTGCCGTTGGTCGAGCCGAGGTCCTCGACGTACCAGTCGGCGCCGCGCTGGGACAGACGTGCATGGCGCGTCGACGCGTAGTCGTCGGTGAGTACCAGCGTCGAATCGTCGGCCCGACCGATCAGGACCGGTTGGGTGCCCAGGGTGATGCGGGTCCCGGCGAGCGCGCCTTGCGTCACCACCAGGTGTTTCGCAACCTTCTGCTTGCCGAGCGACGATAGCATCGACGATCGGCGCTGGTACCGGGTTGCCACTCGGCCGCCGGTGCCCGCGTAGATGTCGCTGCGCAGTGTGCGAATCACTGCCCACACGAAGAGCCAGAGCAACAGCAGGAAGCCGGCTCGCGTCAGTTGGAGAATCAGTCCCTGCACTGCTCGACACCTCCTTCGGGGGCAGGGCCGCGCGCTTGCGTGGCCGGGGCTTACTCAGCTCGCTTGCATCATATGTGGGAATTCACTGGCAGTGATCATGACCTACCGTCGCGCCCGGTGTTCCGGGCGACGGTCTCGTGTGGCGGCTCGATTGGCCTGTGGTGTCGTCAGAGGATGCGTACCAGGATTTCGGAGTGGCCGACGCGGATCACATCACCGTCGGCGAGCTGCCAGTCCTGCACCGGTGCACCGTTGACCGTGGTGCCGTTGGTGGAACCGAGATCGGCGAGCATCGCCATCTGACCGTCCCAGCGGACGTCGAGGTGGCGGCGTGAGACGCCGGTATCCGGCAGTCGGAATTGTGCCTCCTGCCCGCGTCCGATGACGTTGCTGCCCTCGCGCAACTGGTAGTAACGGCCGCTGCCGTCTTCGAGTTGCAACGTCGCGGTGAAGGTACGACCCGCATCGGGGGCGTAGCCGGCCTGGTAGCCCTGGTCGTACCCCTGCCTGCCGTACGCCGGGTTGTACCCGCCCTGGTCGTACCCCTGCTGGTAGTCGCTCTGCCGGTAGTCGGCGTAGCCCTGCTGGTCGTAGCCCTGTTGGTCGTCGCCCTGCCGGTAGTCGGCATAGCTCTGTTGGTCGTAGCCCTGCTGGTCGTAGCGCCCCTGATAGCCCTGCTGGTCGTAGCCCTGCTGGTCGTAACCCTGCTGGTCGTAACCCTGCTGGTCGTAACCCTGCTGGTCGTAACCCTGCTGGTTGTAGTCCCGGTGGTACCCGGGGTACTGGCCTGGGTATGGCTGCTGGGCGTCGTAGTGCTGATAGTCCTGCTGCTGGTAATCGGACTGGTAGCCGCCCTGCTGCGGGTAGCCGGCGTCCTGCGGGTAGCCGCCCTGCTGCCCCGCGCCGTACGACTGGTCGAAGCGAGGCTGCTGCGCGTAGCCCGGTGGGTAGTCCTGCTGGTACCCCTGTGTCGGTTCGGGACCCGGGTGCGCGTTGCCGTTGCGTGGCTGCTCGTGCTCCTGGGTGCGATCCCGGGGGTCGCGGCCAGGTTCGTATCCGGAGTTCTGCGTCATGGGGCCTGCTCCTGGGGTCGGTGAATCGGGGACTGGGGTACGTCTCGCGCGGGGATCTGGTCCTGGCGCGCCGACCGTACCGCGACTCGCGTCCGGATCGACCGATCCCCTGGTTCGAAACTGCCCGGTATGTAGCGTCGTCGACGGTTCGAAACGGATGTCGATGTCACCGTACGTCTGCCACCCCTGGTCACGAATGTATCCCTCGAGGTGTCGGGCGAAGGACTTCGCAGTCAGTTCATGATCCGATGCCAGCTTCTCGTGATCGGACTCGTTGATCGTGATCACGTAGCTGTTGGGTACGAGTTGGTGGCCCCCGTCGAGTCGCTGAACGCGGTCAGCAGCTTCTTGCTGCAGCGCAGCCTCTACTTCTCGAGGTACCACGCCCCCGCCGAAGACTCGCGCGAAGGCATCACCAACAGCACCTTGAAGCTTGCGCTCGAAGCGTTGAACGATCCCCACGGCATGAACCTTGCTGTTGTCTTTCGCGGTCAATCTGCGTGTCGCGGCGTGGCCGCTTGCCTCTGCATGATATCTGGACAGCACCACCGCGGGGGTTCGGTCGCGTGCCGGACCCCCTTCCTCCGTGCCCAGCCTGCGCGAATCGTCGTCCTGGTGAGCTGCGTGCTAATGTTTGCGGCGTCGCTCGGGCGAGTGGCGGAATGGCAGACGCGCTGGCTTCAGGTGCCAGTGTCCTTCGGGACGTGGGGGTTCAAGTCCCCCTTCGCCCACCACACATACTGAGGCCGCGGGTTCTCCGGAACACCGCGGCCTCAGTCGTTTCGTCACTCGTGATGAGCCTGGCCGCCCATTCCTTCGGGCTCCGTGCGGGATTCAGCCGGCGTCGACTAGGAATGGGGCATACGGCCCGAAACAAACCCGACACCGCAGCGACATCCGACCGCAGCACCGCGGTGAAACGATCGCGTCCGTGCCGTGACTCGCCACGCCCTTCGCCCGTGTAACACAGCTCCAAGCTGTGACGTGCGTCTGCATTCCCCCTGCGTGAGGGGATAAACACAAAGGTCACGGCTTGGAGAGGGAAAGCTGGCTTGCGCTGCTCCTAGGGGTGTGAATTAACCTTCTCACAACACGCTGGACTCACAAGCGTCTGAAATGCCCAGAGCAACGTTGCCGGGGCAGACCTCAGTCCAGCACGGAGGCTCAACGGAGAGCCCCTCTCGGTCGGTGCCGAACACAACGTCGTGTCGGCACATGCTCTGCAGTTGGATGACCATCAGTGCCGCTGGTCGTCGGTGCATCTACGCATACGAAGGCAGTAGGTATGAAGCATCTTCCCGGGCCCCAGGGGCTCTATCACCCGGCAAACGAACACGACGCCTGTGGCGTCGCTTTCGTCGTCGACATGCACGGTCGTCGTAGTCGGGACATCGTCGAAAAGGCGATCACGGCGCTCGTCAACCTCGAGCACCGCGGTGCCGCGGGTTCCGAGCCCAACACCGGTGATGGCGCCGGGATCCTGCTGCAGGTCCCGGACCGCTTTCTGCGCGCCGTCGTCGACTTCGAGCTGCCTGCCGAGGGCGCGTACGCCACGGGTATCGCGTTCCTTCCCCAGGGTGAGGCCGCCGCGGACGAGGCCGCCTCGAGTGTCGAGAAGATCGTCGCCGAGGAGGGCCTGACGGTTCTGGGCTGGCGCGGGGTCCCCACCGACGATTCGTCGCTCGGCACGCTCGCGCGTGACGCGATGCCGACGTTCCGTCAGGTGTTCATCGGCTCGATCGACGACTCGGTCACCGGGATGGACCTCGAGCGTCGTGCGTACGTTGTCCGCAAGCGCGTCGAGCACGAGCTCGGTAACCGCGGCGCCGGCGCGGACGGCCCGGGCCGCGAGACGGTGTACTTCCCGAGCCTGTCCGGACAGACCTTCGTCTACAAGGGCATGCTCACGACGCCGCAGCTCAAGGGCTTCTACCTCGACCTGCAGGACGACCGCCTCGAGAGTGCGCTGGGCCTGGTCCACTCGCGTTTCTCGACCAACACGTTCCCGTCGTGGCCGCTGGCGCACCCGTTCCGCCGCGTCGCCCACAACGGCGAGATCAACACCGTCAGTGGCAACGAGAACTGGATGCGGGCCCGCGAGGCGCTCATCGAGTCCGATGTGTTCGGTGAGGGCGCGGTCGAGAAGATCTTCCCGGTCTGCACTCCCGGCGCGTCCGACACCGCCCGCTTCGACGAGGTGCTCGAGATGCTGCACCTCGGCGGCCGTAGCCTGCCGCACGCCGTGCTGATGATGATCCCGGAAGCCTGGGAGCGCCACGAGAGCATGGATCCGGCCCGCAGGGCGTTCTACGAGTACCACTCGACGCTCATGGAGCCGTGGGACGGTCCGGCATCGGTGTGCTTCACCGACGGCACCGTCGTCGGCGCCGTGCTCGACCGAAACGGCCTGCGCCCGTCGCGTGTTTGGGTCACCGAGGACGGCTTGGTCGTCATGGCATCCGAGGTCGGTGTCCTCGACATCGCCCCCGAGAAGATCGTGCGCCGCATGCGTATGCAGCCCGGCCGCATGTTCCTGGTCGACACCGCCCAGGGCCGCATCATCTCGGACGACGAGATCAAGTCGGAGCTCGCCGCCGAGCACCCCTACCAGCAGTGGCTCGACGAGAACTTGGTCCGGATCGAGGACCTGCCCGAGAACAAGTACACGTACATGACCCACGACCGGGTCGTGCTGCGTCAGCAGATCTTCGGTTTCACCACCGAGGAGGTGAACCTCCTCGTCAAGCCGATGGCCGCCAGCGGTATCGAGGCGCTGGGCTCGATGGGCACCGACACGCCGATCGCGGTCCTCTCGGCACGCCCGAGGATGCTGTTCGACTACTTCCAGCAGCTGTTCGCGCAGGTGACCAACCCGCCGCTCGACGCGATCCGCGAGGAGATCGTCACCAGCCTGGGCGGCACGCTCGGACCGGAGTCCGACCTGCTCCACCCGTCGGCCGAGTCGTGCCACCAGATCGCGCTGTCGCAGCCGATCCTGCACAACGACGACCTGTCGAAGCTGATCCACGTCAACGACAACGGCCAGTACCCACACTTCCGCAGCGTCATCGTCCGTGGCCTGTACCCCGTCGCACAGGGCGGAGAGGGGCTGCGCAAGGCGCTGGACACGGTGCGAGAGAAGGTCTCCGAGGCGATCGCCGGCGGTGCCCGGATCATCGTGCTGTCGGACCGTGAGTCCAACGAGAAGTACGCGCCGATCCCGTCGCTGCTGCTCACCTCGGCGGTGCACCACCACCTGGTGCGTGAGAAGACCCGCACCAAGGTCGGCCTGATCGTCGAGGCCGGTGACGCCCGCGAGGTCCACCACATGGCTGCGCTGCTCGGCTTCGGTGCCGGCGCGGTCAACCCGTACATGGCTTTCGAGACGATCGACGAGTTGCTGCGCGGCAACCAGTTGCCGGGGGTGACGCTCGACAAGGCCGTCGCGAACTACATCAAGGCCGCAGGCAAGGGCGTGCTCAAGGTGATGTCCAAGATGGGCATTTCGACGCTCGCGTCGTACACCGGCGCCCAGCTGTTCCAGGTCATCGGACTTTCGCAGGAGCTCGTCGACGAGTACTTCAGTGGCCTGCGCTCCAACCTGGACGGCATCGGCCTCGACGAGATCGCAGCGGATGTCGCCGCGCGCCACGCCAAGGCGTACCTGGACCGTCCCGAGCTGCGGGCGCACCGTGAGCTCGAGGTGGGCGGCGAGTACCAGTGGCGTCGCGAGGGCGAGTACCACCTGTTCAACCCGGACACGGTGTTCAAGCTGCAGCACTCCACTCGCACCGGCCAGTACGAGATCTTCAAGGAGTACACGAAGCTCGTCGACGACCAGTCGGAACGTTTGGCGTCGCTGCGTGGCCTGTTCAAGTTCAAGACCGGTGTGCGCGAGCCCATCTCGATCGACGATGTGGAACCCGCCAGCGAGATCGTCAAGCGCTTCTCGACCGGAGCGATGAGCTACGGCTCGATCTCGGCGGAGTCCCACGAGACGCTCGCGATCGCGATGAACCGTCTCGGTGGCCGATCGAATTCCGGTGAAGGCGGCGAGCACCCGTCGCGGTTCACGCCGGACGAGAACGGTGACTCGCGCCGGTCGGCGATCAAGCAGGTCGCGTCGGGCCGCTTCGGTGTCACGTCGCACTACCTGAGCAACTGCACCGACATCCAGATCAAGATGGCGCAGGGTGCGAAGCCGGGTGAGGGTGGCCAGTTGCCGCCGCACAAGGTGTACCCGTGGGTTGCCGAGGTGCGTGGCTCAACCCCGGGCGTCGGCCTCATTTCGCCTCCGCCGCACCACGACATCTACTCGATCGAGGATCTGGCACAGCTGATCCACGACCTGAAGAATGCCAATCCCGCGGCCCGCATCCACGTCAAGCTGGTCTCGGAGCTCGGTGTCGGCACCGTTGCCGCGGGTGTGTCGAAGGCCCACGCCGACGTGGTCCTGATCTCCGGTCACGACGGTGGTACGGGTGCGTCGCCGCTGACCTCGCTCAAGCATGCGGGGGCCCCGTGGGAGATCGGCCTGGCCGAGACCCAGCAGACGCTGCTGCTCAACGGGCTTCGTGACCGCATCGTGGTCCAGGTCGACGGTCAGATGAAGACCGGCCGCGACGTCATGATCGCGGCACTCCTCGGCGGTGAAGAGTTCGGTTTCGCGACCGCGCCGCTGGTGGTCTCGGGCTGCATCATGATGCGTGTGTGCCACCTGGACACCTGCCCGGTTGGTGTGGCGACGCAGAACCCGGTGCTACGCAAGCGCTTCACCGGTAAGCCCGAGTTCGTCGAGACCTTCTTCATGTTCATCGCCGAGGAGGTGCGTGAGCTGCTCGCCGAGCTGGGCTTCCGCACACTGCAGGAGGCCGTCGGCCAAGTCGATCTCCTCGACACCACCGAGGCGATCGAGCACTGGAAGGCGTCCAAGCTGGACCTGTCGCCGATCCTGCACAAGGTCGAGTCCGCGTTCGCGGACCAGGACCTGTACTGCTCGGGTACGCAGGAGCACGGCCTCGAGAAGGCGCTCGATCAGCAGCTCATCCAGCAGGCGCGTCCGGCCCTCGACAAGGGCGAGGCCATCGCGTTCGAGTCGGAGATCACCAACGTCAACCGAACTGTCGGCACCATGCTCGGCCACGAGTTGACGAAGGCTTACGGTGCGGAAGGCCTGCCGGACAACACGATCGACATCACCTTCACGGGTTCGGCCGGCAACAGTTTCGGTGCGTTCGTGCCCAAGGGCATGATGATGCGGTTGCACGGTGATGCCAACGACTTCGTCGGCAAGGGGCTGTCCGGTGGGCGGATCATCGTCCGCCCGCCGCTGCAGACGGCCGAGGGTTTCGTACCCGAGGAGAACATCATCGGCGGCAACGTGATCTTGTTCGGTGCCACCAAGGGTGAGGTCCTCATCCGCGGCATCGTCGGTGAACGTTTCGCAGTCCGCAACTCCGGCGCCACCGCTGTCGTCGAGGGTGTGGGCGATCACGGTTGCGAGTACATGACCGGCGGAAAGGTGGTCATTCTCGGCAAGACCGGACGCAACTTCGGTGCCGGCATGTCCGGCGGTGTTGCGTTCATCTTCAACCCGGACCGTGATTTCGGGGCCAACCTCAACACCGAGTTGGTCGATCTCGAGGATCTCAGCGTCGAGGACTTCGAGTGGCTGAAGGGCGCCATCGAGCGCCACCGTGACGAGACCGGATCCGAGGTTGCGGCTCGGATCCTCGCCGACTGGTCCCACCAGAAGGCACATTTCGCGAAGGTCATGCCGCGCGACTACAAGAAGGTTCTCGTCGCTATCGAGACCGCGAAGAAGAACGGAACGAACGTGGACGACGCAATCATGGAGGCAGCTCGTGGGTGATCCAAGCGGCTTTCTGAAGCACACGTCGCGCGAGCTGCCCATCCGCCGTCCGGTGCCGCTGCGCCTGATGGACTGGAAGGAAGTCTACGAAGACTTCAGCCCTGAGACCCTTCGGACCCAGGCCAGTCGATGCATGGACTGCGGTGTCCCGTTCTGCCACAACGGTTGCCCGCTCGGAAACCTCATCCCCGAGTGGAACGACCTGATCTTCAAGGGTCAGTGGCGCGAGGGCATCGATCGGCTGCACGCGACCAACAACTTCCCCGAGTTCACCGGTCGACTGTGCCCGGCGCCGTGTGAGGCGTCGTGTGTGCTCGGCATCAACCAGGACCCGGTCACCATCAAGCAGGTCGAGGTCGAGATCATCGACCGCGCCTTCGACGAGGGTTGGGTCCAGCCGGTGCGCGCGTCGCACATCACCGGAAAGAAGGTTGCCGTCGTCGGCTCCGGGCCGGCGGGTCTGGCTGCCGCACAGCAGCTCACGCGCGCCGGCCACTCGGTGACGGTCTTCGAGCGCGACGACCGCATCGGCGGTCTGCTCCGCTACGGCATCCCCGAGTTCAAGATGGAGAAGCGCCACATCGACCGCCGTCTGGCGCAGATGGAGGCCGAGGGCACGGTGTTCCGCACCGGCGTCAACGTCGGTGTCGACGTCACCGCCGAGCAGCTGCGCGAGCAGTTCGACGCGGTCGTCCTCGCCGGTGGTGCCACCGAGGCGCGCGACCTGCCGATCCCGGGGCGCGAGCTCGAGGGCATCCACCAGGCGATGGAGTACCTGCCTATCGCGAACCGCGTGCAGCTGGGTGACATGTCGGAGCCCACGATCACGGCGAAGGGCAAGAAGGTCGTCATCATCGGTGGCGGTGACACCGGTGCCGACTGCCTCGGTACCGCGCACCGCCAGGGTGCCGAGAGCGTGCACCAGTTCGAGATCATGCCGCGGCCGCCGGAAGAGCGTGCCGATTCCACTCCGTGGCCGACGTACCCGCTGATGTACCGCGTCTCGTCCGCACACGAGGAAGGTGGCGAGCGCGTCTTCGCGGTCAACACCGAGGAGTTCATCGGCCGAACGGACGAGCAAGGGCGACAGGTAGTTGCCGGACTCGAGGCGCACGAGGTCAAGATGGTCAGCGGCCGCTTCGAGAAGGTCGAGGGCACCGACTTCGAGCTCGAGGCCGACATCGTCTTCCTGGCGATGGGCTTCGTCGGCCCAGAGAAGCCGGGACTGCTCACCGACCTGGGTGTCGACCTCACCGAGCGCGGAAACGTGGCTCGTTCGTCCGGGTGGGAGACCAACGTTCCCGGTGTGTTCGTTGCCGGCGACATGGGCCGCGGTCAGTCGCTGATCGTGTGGGCCATTGCCGAGGGCCGCTCCTGCGCGGCCGCAGTCGACAACTTCCTGGAGGGCTCGACGGCGCTACCCACGCCGATCGTGCCGACCAGCGCTCCGCAGCGCTGATCACGGCGGGGGCCGCCAGCGTCGTCCCCGCACTTCTCGCGGATCCGAAAGGCTCCGTTTCACGCTTCGCCTCGCGTGAAACGGGGCCTTTCCCCATTCCCATGAGATTCCCATGAGCTCTTCTTGAACAAACGCCCAGAAAACCCTTCTGCAACGATCCTGCAACGGATAGAGTGCAGCCTTGTGTGATGCATCACCACGCCAGCCCGCCGGGTCGGGAAGGCGGGTTCCCAAGGAGGATTAGTGTTTTCGTCTACCCTTCGCAGAGTCGCGAGTCCGGTACTCGCTGCAGGTTCTGTGATCGCAGTGTTACTCGGTGCCGGTGTCGGCACCGCCGCGGCATCTGAACCGCCGCCGTCGAGCAATACCTACAACGAGGACCAGTTGGGGGTGACGAAGGAGGTCGTCGGCAGCAATGTGGTGCACCCCGGTGACGTCGTCACCTACAAGACAACGGTCAGGCACCGCAACAACGGCATCCGGTTGTCGATCTCCGAGATCCGTGACATCCCCCCGGCCGGGTTCGAGCTGATCCGCAACAGTGTGAAGGTCACGTACGTCAACTGGACCGACAAGTACAACATCGCCTACAACTCCGACGGCGGTATGACCGTTACGTGCAAGGACCGGTGCACCTTCCTGGTCGGTGGTTTCGACCTCGTCGACGGCGAGACGGTGGTCGTCGAGGCGTCCTACCGGGTGCCGGCCAATGCGCAGTTCGGGGACTACGACAGCGGCACGCTGGTCGGAGTGAGGACCTGGGGAGACCCCCACCGCGGCGGTAACCCGTTCGGTGTGTTTGTGCGGGTCGAGGATCCGAACGTGAACACGACGACGACGCTGGATGCGCCGGCGGCGGCGAAGACCGGTGAGCCGGCCACGCTGACGGCCACCCTGGATCCGTCGAACGCGGACGGCCGGGTGCAGTTCAAGGACGGTGGCGCCGATATCGGTTCGCCGGTCGATGTGGTGGGCGGTGTCGCGACACTGTCGCACACGTTCGACACGGTCGGCGCGCACGAGATCACCGCGAACTTCCTGGCGGACTCGGGCTTCTACGACTCGACGTCGGCGCCGGCGACGGTGGATGTGACCGCCGATACCTCCACGGCGCTGCAGGTTCCGGCTACCGCCTTGGTCGGTGAGGACGTGACCGCGACGGCATCGATCACTCCGGATACGGCCACGGGCCGGGTGCAGTTCAAGGTCGACGGCGAGAACTACGGTCAGCCGGTCGCTGTCGTGGACGGCGCGGCGAGCCTCACCCGTTCCTTCCCGGAGGCCTTGTCACACAGCATCACCGCCGAATTCGCCGGCACCGGTGGCTACCTCAACTCCGTTTCCTCGCCCGCCGAGATCACCGTCAACGATCCCGACTGGGGCACCACCACCACGGTCGTCGAGCCGGTGACCGCGGTGACCGGCACGCCGGTCAACCTGTCGGCGACGGTGCTGCCGATCCCGTCCGGTGGTGACGTGCGGTTCCTGGTCGACGGTGTCGAGGTCGGGACCGCGCCGGTGGGTACCGCCGACGGTGTCGCGGTGCTGCCGCACACCTTCGAGGTCGCGGGCACGGCGAACGTGGTCGCCGAGTTCACCGGCACCGCCGGGTTCGAGCCGTCGGCGTCGGCCGGATTCACTGTCACCGTCACCGATCCCGAGCCTGCGCGCACGGAGACCCGGACCCTGCTCGAGGTGAGCGGTAAGACCGCGGTCGGCCAGCAGGTGACATTCACCGCGACCGTCGATCCCGGCACCGCCGATGGCACGGTCGAGTTCCGCTCGGGGACCACGGTGCTGGGCACCGCCGAGGTCGTCGACGGTGTCGCGACGCTGACCCACAGCTTCGACGTGGTCGGCACCCACGCGGTGACGGCGAGCTTCGTCGGCGGTCCGGACTTCGCGGACTCGGTGTCGGGCCCGACGGTCCTCACCGTCGGTGAGGATTCCGGACCGGGCCCGCTGGGCTCGCTCGAGGGACTCTTCGGCTGAGTATCCGAAACCACCATCAATCAGGAGAAATTGTGCAGCAGAGCAGAATTCGCCGGCTCGCCGCTCCGATCGGTATCGGAGCTCTGGTCGCCGGCCTCACCATGACGGGCGGAATACCCGCTCAAGCAGCACCGGTAACGACCACCTTCAAGACCACCTGCCAGGTGACACCGTCGGCGGTGGCGGGTCCTGTCACGGAATCACAGGAAGCCTCGGCAACCATCGATGCGCCGGCCAGCGTCGACGCCGGTGAGGACTTCGAGATCGCCGTCCAGCCGGGGCCGGTCGGCTTCCCCGACTCGGCGTCGGGCGCATCGATCCAGAACGTCTCTCGTATCAAGCTAGACATAGAAATTCCGGAGAACGCGGAGTATCTGGGTGCCGAGGTGGTGCCAGGTACGTCGGTGGGACTGAGCGGCGTCGCCCCGAACGTCCTGCGGATCAACGACAGTGGACAGGTGGATCCGAACGGTCCCTACCTGCGACTGTCCGGCAACAACGAGGTCATCGGTAACAGCCCGTCGTCGAGCATCAACAGCGAGGGCGGCATCAAGGTCGTCGCGACCGGCAAGAACATCGATGGCAGCACCAACCCCGACGGCTACACCTACTTCCAGCTCCCGCAGGTCAAGGTTCTGTTAAAGGCCGGCGAGTCGGGTGCAGTCGACCTCAAGCTGCGTTCCAGCGGGGGTGCAGGAAATTTCAACGACGACAAGAACTTCCTGACGTTCCTTCCCAAGGCGAGCCTCATCATCACCGCATGGGCACCGACGCGATGCAGCCCGCGCGACAGTGCGGGCGGCCCGCTGAACGAGGGTGCGGGCCCGCTGGCATCGGTGCAGATCATCGAGGCGGACAAGGAGACCACCACGACGATCTCGGGTCCGGATGCGGCGAAGAACGGCGCCCCGGTCACCTTGACCGCGAACATCGACCCGGCGCCGTCGGGTGGCACCGTCGAGTTCTCTGACTGGGGCACCCCGATCGGGGAGGCCGACGTGGTCGACGGTTCGGCGTCGATTGAGCACACGTTCGACTCCGATGGCGATCACTCGATCACGGCCGTGTTCTCCGGCAGCGACGGCTTCATCGGCTCCACCTCGGCGCCGAAGACGATCAACGTCAGCACCGACGACGTCGCCACCAGCATCGCGATCGTCTCGCCGGACAAGGCGTACGTGGACCAGGACGTGAACCTGTCCGCGCAGGTGACCCCTGCCGTGCAGGGTGGCACGGTCGAGTTCGTCGTCGACGGTCAGACCCTGACCGCCGAGGTCGGCGCCGACGGTGCGGCGATCGCGCCGTACACGTTCACCAACACCGGTACGCACCGGGTGATCGCTCGCTACTCCGGCACCGATGGCTTCGCTGGATCTGTGTCGCCGGCCTTCCCGGTGAGCGTGACCAACGCGCCGCCGGAGGACGTGCTCACCACGACCACGCTGGATCCGGTCGGCACGGTGACTCCGGGCAGCCCGGTTGTTCTGGTCGCGACCGTCGATCCGGCGAACGCGAACGGTAAGGTCCAGTTCAAGCTCGGTAACGCGCCGCTCGGTGCGCCGGTCGACGTTGTCGACGGCGTCGCGACGCTGCCGACGACGTTCTTGAACGCCGGAACCTACAGTGTCACAGCCGAATTCGTTGCATTCGCTGGATTCGTCGATTCGGCTTCGGAGCCACAGGAATTGACGGTGCCCGAGCCACCAACGACCAGCCCGTTCGGCAGCCTCGAGGGATTCGGTTCCTGAGCATTCAGTTCCTGAGCACGGATAGCTGCCACAAGCAGCACTGACCCCGGGGGTGTCATCGCAGACTGCGGTGACACCCCCGGTGTCTCATGGTCGGACGTCTAACTGAACGGATGACCAGAAAACGCCTTTGCAACGAACTTGCAAAGGCTAGGGTGCAGCTTTGTGTGATGCATACAACACCGCCGGGTCGGGAGGCGGGTTCCCCCAAGGAGGATGAGTGTTTTCGTCAACCCTGCGCAGAGTCGCGAGTCCGGTACTCGCCGCAGGCTCTGTGATCGCATTGATACTCGGTGCCGGTGTCGGCACCGCCGCGGCCGCGCCGCCGCCGCCTTCGAGCAATTCCCAGGACACGGGCAGGTTGTTGCTGACGAAGGAGGTAGTCGGCAGCAATGTGGTGAACCCCGGTGACATCGTCACCTACAAGACAACGGTCAGGAAGCACAACGACGACCAGGTCCGGTTGTCGATCGCCCATCTGCGGGACATGCCCCCGGCTGGGTTCGAGCTGATCCGCAGCAGTGTGAAGGTCACGTACACCACGTGGACCGACAAGCACAACATCGCCTACAACTCCGACGGCGGCGTGACCGCGACGTGCAAGGACCGGTGCACCTTCCTGGTCGGTGGTTTCGACCTCGAGAACAACGAGACGCTGACCCTCGAGGCGTCCTACCGGGTGCCGGCCAATGCGCAGTTCGGAGACTACGACTCCGGCGCATTCGCCGAGGTCCGGGTGTGGGACGACGCGGGCAGCAACCCGTTCGGTGTGTGGGTGCGGGTCGAGGATCCGACCGTGAACACGACGACGACGCTGGATGCGCCGGCGGCGGCGAAGACCGGTGAGCCGGCCACGCTGACGGCCACCCTGGATCCGTCGAACGCGGACGGCCGGGTGCAGTTCAAGGACGGTGGCGCCGATATCGGTTCGCCGGTCGATGTGGTGGGCGGTGTCGCGACACTGTCGCACACGTTCGACACGGTCGGCGCGCACGAGATCACCGCGAACTTCCTGGCGGACTCGGGCTTCTACGACTCGACGTCGGCGCCGGCGACGGTGGATGTGACCGCCGATACCTCCACGGCGCTGCAGGTTCCGGCTACCGCCTTGGTCGGTGAGGACGTGACCGCGACGGCATCGATCACTCCGGATACGGCCACGGGCCGGGTGCAGTTCAAGGTCGACGGCGAGAACTACGGTCAGCCGGTCGCTGTCGTGGACGGCGCGGCGAGCCTCACCCGTTCCTTCCCGGAGGCCTTGTCACACAGCATCACCGCCGAATTCGCCGGCACCGGTGGCTACCTCAACTCCGTTTCCTCGCCCGCCGAGATCACCGTCAACGATCCCGACTGGGGCACCACCACCACGGTCGTCGAGCCGGTGACCGCGGTGACCGGCACGCCGGTCAACCTGTCGGCGACGGTGCTGCCGATCCCGTCCGGTGGTGACGTGCGGTTCCTGGTCGACGGTGTCGAGGTCGGGACCGCGCCGGTGGGTACCGCCGACGGTGTCGCGGTGCTGCCGCACACCTTCGAGGTCGCGGGCACGGCGAACGTGGTCGCCGAGTTCACCGGCACCGCCGGGTTCGAGCCGTCGGCGTCGGCCGGATTCACTGTCACCGTCACCGATCCCGAGCCTGCGCGCACGGAGACCCGGACCCTGCTCGAGGTGAGCGGTAAGACCGCGGTCGGCCAGCAGGTGACATTCACCGCGACCGTCGATCCCGGCACCGCCGATGGCACGGTCGAGTTCCGCTCGGGGACCACGGTGCTGGGCACCGCCGAGGTCGTCGACGGTGTCGCGACGCTGACCCACAGCTTCGACGTGGTCGGCACCCACGCGGTGACGGCGAGCTTCGTCGGCGGTCCGGACTTCGCGGACTCGGTGTCGGGCCCGACGGTCCTCACCGTCGGTGAGGATTCCGGACCGGGCCCGCTGGGCTCGCTCGAGGGACTCTTCGGCTGAGTATCCGAAACCACCATCAATCAGGAGAAATTGTGCAGCAGAGCAGAATTCGCCGGCTCGCCGCTCCGATCGGTATCGGAGCTCTGGTCGCCGGCCTCACCATGACGGGCGGAATACCCGCTCAAGCAGCACCGATAACGACGTCGTTCAAGACGGCATGTCTCGCCACACCGAATACTTCGTTGGCTGGTCCGGAGGCGCTCGTGGAGACCGGTTCGGTCATCGTCGACGCGCCGGCCAGTGTCAACGCCGGTGAGGAGTTCGACGTCACCATCCAGCCCGGGCCGATCGGCTTCCCGAGAGACGTGTCGATTGCAACCATCTCGGACGTCTCTCGGGTCAAGATCGACGTCGATGTTCCGCAGAACGCGGAGTTGGTAAGCGCCGAGGTCGTGCCGTTCACGTCAGTGGGGCTGAGCGGCGTCGCCCCGAACGTCCTGCGGGTCGACAGCAACGGGAACGTGGATCCGAACGGCTCCCTCCTGCGGCTGTCCGGCAACAACGAGGTCATCGGGAACGGCCCGTCGTCGAGCACCACCAGTACGGGCGGAATCAGGGTCGTCGCGACTGGAAAGGATATCGACGGCAACCCCACCTCCAACGGCTACACCTACTTCCAGCTCCCGCAGGTCAAGGCACGATTGAAGGCTGGCGACTCGGGCACCGTCGAGCTCAAGCTGCGCACCAGCGGTGCCGCAGGGAACTGGAACGACAACAAGAACTTCCTGACGTTCACGGCGAAGCTATCCGCGCCACTGGTCGGCACCGTGTGGGCGCCGACCCGTTGCACCCCGCGGAATGCTGCGAACGCGGGTTCACCCCTCAATGAGGGTGCGGGCCCGCTGGCATCGGTGCCGATCATCGAGGCTGACAGGGAGACCACCACGACGATCTCGGGTCCGGACGCGGCGAAGATCGACGCCCCGGTCACCCTGACCGCGAACATCGACCCGGCGCCGTCGGGTGGCACAGTGGAGTTCCTGGACTGGGGCACCCCGATCGGTGAGGCCGACGTGGTCGACGGTTCGGCGTCGATCGAGCACGCATTCGACTCCGAGGGCGATCACTCGATCACGGCCGTGTTCTCCGGCAGCGACGGCTTCACCGGATCCACCTCGGGGCCGAAGACGATCAACGTCAGCACCGACAACGTTGCCACCAGCATCGCGGTGGAGTCGCCGGACAAGGCGTACGTGGGCCAGGACGTGAACCTGTCCGCGCAGGTGACCCCTGCCGTGCAGGGTGGCACGGTCGAGTTCGTCGTCGACGGTCAGACCCTGACCGCCGAGGTCGGCTCGGATGGTGCGGCAATCGCGCCGTACACGTTCACCAGCACTGGTACGCACCGGGTGATCGCGCGGTACTCGGGTACCGATGGCTTCTTGGGATCGGTCTCGCCGGCCTTCCCGGTGAGCGTGACCAATGCGCCGCCGGCCGACGTGCTCACCACGACCACGCTGGCTCCGGTCGGTACGGTGCCCAACGGCAGCCCGGTGACGCTGGTCGCGACCGTCGATCCGGCGAACGCGAACGGCAAGGTCCAGTTCAAGCTCGGTAACGCGCCGCTCGGTGCGCCGGTCGACGTCGTCGACGGCGTCGCGACGCTACCGACGACGTTCTTGAACGCCGGAACCTACAGTGTCACCGCCGAATTCGTCGCATCCGCCGGGTTCGTCGATTCGGCTTCGGAGCCACAGGAACTGGTGGTGCCCGAGCCACCGACGACCAACCCGTTCGGTAGCCTCGAGGGATTCGGTTCCTGATCCTCCGGTTCCCGATCGCTGATAGCTGCCACAAGCAGCACTGACAACACCGGTGGGGTGTCACCGCGGACTGCGGCGACACCCCACCGGTGTGTTGTTCTCGGGAGGAGGGAAGTACGTTTCGCCCACCCCTGGGTAACGTACGTTTACCGAACGTGCATCGTCGCGCAACGTGGACCTGCCAACATACGATATGTTGCGTCTGTCGCAGGCGTTGTCACAGTAGGGACGTTACGGCCGTGGTCAGGGAAGTGACCACGTCGATCGAGCGAGTGGGGTGCGGTGTCGATGCGTGTGAAGAGGGTTCTGTCCGGGTTTGGGGCTTGTGTCGTAACGGTTTTCGGTTCCGTGGTCGCGGTCGGAGCGGGGACGGCTCAGGCCGCGCCGGCATGCCCGGACCTGCACGTCGTCGCCATCCCGGGGACCTGGGAGACCACGACCGATCCGGGTGCGCATCGCGGTCCGGGCATGCTCGGTGCGGTCACCGATCCTCTGCCTGACTCGGTAGGCGTCGATTACGTCACCTATGCGGCGACGGCGTTCCCGTGGGAGACCGAGGTGTACGGGGCGTCGAAACGGCAGGCCGTCGACAACGCCCGCGGGATCATCGCGGACGTTGCGCAGCGTTGCGACAACACGAACTTCGCACTCGTGGGCTACAGCCAGGGTGCGGATGCGGCAGGCGATCTGGCCGCCGAGATCGGTACCGGTCTGGGCGTGGTGCCGTCGTCGCGGATGGTTGCGGTGGGACTGCTGTCCGACCCCCGCCGGTCGGAGGGCGACACGTTGATCGGACCGCCGGTGGTGGGCAATGGTTCGGGCGGACCACGCATCGGGGGCTTCGGAATGGTCACGCCGCAGACCCGCACCTTCTGCGTGGCCGGGGACCTGTACTGCTCCACCCCCAAAGACGACTTCGTCACCCGGCTGGCCGGGTTCTTGGCGCAGAATTCGTCACCGGTGGCGCCGTTGACCGGGAAGACCATGCAGGAGGCGATGGTGATCGCGGATGATCTCATGGCGGCCGGCGGGATGTCGGCCCTGGACGCGCAGTCGTCGGACGGCGCCAACCAGGACCGCGTCGACAGGCTCAGCGAGTTCTATGGGTCCCAGGTCCATCAGGATTACCGGCAGTACGTCGTCGACGAAAACGGGGCGACCGCGACGTCGTGGCTGGCGAACTGGCTGAACTCCCTCGCCTGAGGCTCACTTCAACCCGTGGAACCTCGCCATCATCTTCTCCACGGCCGTTCGTGGGGCGAGCCGGCGGGCGGTGAACACCAGCGGTGCCTTGTTCCCGACCGCGTACAGGGGTTTCGGCTTGTTCGCCTCGATGGCCTTGACCACTAGTGCAGCGACCCGGTCGGGCCGGATGCCGAGGTCTTCGTTGCGCCGCATCCCTTTCGAGACGATCGCGTAGTCGGCCGTGTACGGCGAATCGTCGCCGATGTACCGGGTGCGGCGGTCACCGATGCCGGTGGCGATGGTCCCAGGTTCGACCGTGGTGAGCCACACGCCGAACGGACTCAGCTCGCGCCTGGCGGCCGTCGCGAATCCTTTCAGCGCGCATTTCGAGGCCACGTAAGACGACCGGAACGCCAGCGGGAAGCTCGCGAGCATGGAACCCACCATCACCACGCGGCCGTAGCCGCGCTCGCGCATGCCCGGCAGGAGCAGCTGCGTCAACTGCACTGCGCCGAGTACGTTCACCCGGAAGAGCCGATCCATGGCGTCCAGTGGCAACTCCTCGAGTGGACCCATCTGACTCTCGCCCGCGTTGTTGACGAGGATGTCGACGTCGCCGACGGTTCGCGCGCACGCCTCGATACTCGACCGGTCCATGAGGTCGAGCGCCACGTACTCGACTCCTGCAATCCGCGAACTATCTTGCAGTGCATCGGGGTTGCGCGTGGTCCCCAGGACGCGATAGCCGCGAGTGGCCAGCGCACGGGCCACCTCGAGGCCGATACCCGACGACGCGCCCGTCACGAGCGCGGTACGGCCGCTCATCGGAGGCTCCGGCCCAGTGCGCGTCCGGCCGCCCGGCCCGAGAATATGCAGCCGCCGAGGAACGTGCCCTCGAGCGCGTTGTAGCCGTGCACACCACCACCGCCGAAGCCCGCGACCTCACCGGCGGCGTACAGGCCCTCGAAGACGGTGCCGTCAGGGCGGATCACCTGTGAGTCCAGGTTGGTCTCGAGCCCACCGAGAGTCTTGCGGGTGAGTAGATTGAGGCGCACCGCGATCAGCGGTCCATGCGCCGGGTCCAACAGGCGGTGTGGCTTGGCGACGCGGATCACCTTGTCCGCGCGATAGGTTCGCGCATTGCGGATCGCCATTATCTGCATGTCCTTGGAGAAGGTGTTCTCGATCTCGCGGTCGCGGGCGACGATCTCGCGCTCCACCTGCTCGTAGTCGAGCTTCGCGTCGGGTGTCAGGGCATTCATGCCGTCGACCAGGTCGCGCAGGTTGTCGCGGACAATGAAGTCCTCGCCGTGGCGCTTGAACGCTTCCACCGGTCCGGGTGCTCCCTTTTTCACGCGGCCGAGCAGCAGCTTCAAGTCCTTGCCGGTCATATCGGGATTCTGTTCGGAACCCGAGAGCGCGAACTCCTTCTCGATGATCGACTGTGTTAGGACGAACCAGGTGTGGTCGTGTCCGGTACCCAGGATGTGCTCGAGGGTCGCGAGGGTGTCGAAGCCGGGGAACAGCGGCACCGGCAGGCGCTTTCCGGTGGCATCGAGCCACAGCGACGACGGACCCGGGATGATTCGGATGGCGTGGTTGGGCCAGATCGGGTCCCAGTTGACGATGCCCTCGGTGTAGTGCCACATCCGATCACGGTTGACGATGTTGCCGCCGGCGTTCTCGGTGATCTCGAGCATCCTGCCGTCGACGTGCGCGGGCACACCGGTGATCATCCGCTCGGGTGCGCGACCCAGCCGCTCGACCGGCCAGTTCTTGCGCACCAGTTCGGGATTGCCGCCGATGCCACCGGACGTGACGACGACCGCTTGTGCGCGCATCTCGAATTCGCCTGCAGGCGTGCGCGACGACTTGACACCGCGCGGCTCGTTCGACGCTTCGAGCACGGTGCCGCGCACCCCCACGACGGCACCGCCCTCGACGATCAACTCGTCGACCTGGTGCCGGTACCGGAAGGTGACCTGGCCGCGGCTGGCCGCGTCGAGCACCGGGTCGCGGAACACCCGGACCACCTCGGGGCCGGTGCCCCAGGTGATGTGGAAGCGGGGCACGGAGTTTCCGTGGCCGGAGGCGAGGCCGCCGCCGCGTTCGGCCCAGCCGACGTTCGGCATGACGCGTAGCCCGAGGTCGTGGAGGTAGGCGCGCTTCTCGCCGGCGGCGAAGTCCACGTATGCCTCGGCCCATTGGCGCGGCCAGTGGTCCTCGCGATCACGGTCGAAACCGGCGCTGCCGAGCCAGTCCTGCAGGGCCAAGTCACGGGAGTCCTTGATGCCCATGCGGCGCTGCTCGGGGCTGTCGACGAAGAACAGCCCGCCGAGCGACCAGAACGCCTGTCCACCGAGGTTTTCTACGTTCTCCTGCTCGACGACGAGGACCTTGCGGCCGGCCTTGACCAGTTCGTGGGTCGCGACCAGACCTGCCAGTCCCGCTCCTACGACGATGACGTCGGCTTGTTCTGCCACGGCCTATCTCCTGTCCGTATCGGTGCTGCTGTAATTGCTGACGACGGTGACGAACAGGCGCTGGCGCGCTTGCCGGACCGTCTCGTTTCCGGGTTCCATCAGGATCTGCACGGTGGTGCCGTCGTGGAGCGCGACCAGGGCGCGGCCGAGGGCTTCGCGGTCGGTGACCCGGCGTCCCACGGTGGCGAGGGCGTCCTCGACGATCGGCAGGATCGTGTGCAAGATGGCGTCCTCGCGTGCCGCCATCACACGTTTGAGGGCGGGGTTCCGCAGCGCGTGGGCGGTGAACTCCGCGGTGATCCGGTACCACGCGTCGTCCACGGGGATTGCCGCGAGCACGAGTTCGACCGCGGTCTCGACCGTCGTGGGCCTCGGTTGTACGCCGGAATCGGCGAGAGAGGCGCGGATGTTGTCGAGCATGCGAGCCGACTGACGTTCCCACATCGCGAGGAAGAGTTCGTCGAGCGAGGTGAAGTTCGAGTAGAACGCGCCGCGCGTGTAGCCGGCCCGTTCGCAGACCTGCTCGACGGTGGAACGGCCGAATCCCTCCTCGGCGAACACCTCGCCGGCGGCGTCGAGGAGGCGCTGGCGCGTCTCCGCGCGGCGTTTCGTGACACGTCTCGGGCGGGGTGCATCCGTCGTCAGGTCGGACATGTGTGCTGGTCACCCCTCTTTCCGGTGTCGCGGGCCATCCGATACGAAACTGTATCCGATGTTGCGGCGCGTAGTGTCGCGAATGTGCAGGTCTGGTACGTGAGTTACGGATCGAACATGTCCCGGGCGCGGCTCGAGTGTTACCTGCGCGGTGGGCGCCCGGTCGGTGGTTCGTGGGCGTATCCCGGGGCGCGAGATCCCCGCGGGCCCTCGGCCCGCATCCCGCTGCGCCTGCCCGGCACCGTCTACTTCGCGGGTGAATCGCGCGTGTGGGGCGGCGGACGCGCGTTCTACGATCCCGACCTGCCCGGCGATACCGCCGCGTGCGCCTACCTCGTGAGTGTCGAGCAATTCGACGACATCCATGCACAGGAACCGTCGTGCTACGACCGCATCCTCCACGTGGGTGCTCGCGACGGCGTACCGATGTCGACGTTCACTTCTGCTGCTTGTGGCGCCGACGTGGTCCGGACCGAACCGTCGGACGCCTATCTGGCAACGATGGCGACGGGTCTCGGTGAGGTATTCGGCTGGAGTTCGGAGCGGGCACAGGCCTACCTGCGGCGTTTGTCTCATTGAACCGGGGTACCGTTGGGGATGCCGCGTACTGTGGCGGCGCTCACAGAAGGGAATTCGATGTCGAATCTGCATGTCGTAGCGACCATTCCGGCCAAGCCCGGCTCCGAGGACACAGTGCGTACCGCACTTACCACTCTGGTGGACGCCAGTCGCAGAGAGGATGGCTGCGTGTCCTACGACCTGTACGAGTCGACGTCGACGCCGGGCACGTTCGTCGTCGTCGAGGTGTGGACGGACCAGCACGCCCTCGATGCCCATATAAAGATGCCTCATTTCCAGGAGGCCGCATCGACGTTCGGTGCGCACCTCGCCGGGGCCCCGGGTATTCACCCGCTGCGCCCGATTGCCTGACCACGGGGCCCGCGGGGGGGCGTGCGCCGCCCTCCGGCGCCCCCGGTGGACGCTCGTAGGAGCGACGAGCATCACTCCGTTGAGCATTGGTGTGACACACCCCTGGGGGGTACGATTCGGGCGGTTGTCTACTGCTGAAGGATCCCGTGATGAGCTTCCTGTCACCTTTGATCAGGAGCTGGCGCCGTGCGGTGATCTGCTTGGTGCTCTTGACGGGCTTGCTGACAATGCACGGCCTCGCCAACGCCGCGACCAATACCGCCGGCGGGACGAATGTATGCCCAGGGGCCAGCACCGTGCTGCCGATCCCCGGACCCGACTCATCCAGCGGGACGGCGTTGCCCAAGAAGGCGGCGGTGGACTCGGAGACGGCGTACCTGGAGAAGGAGCATCCGTCCACCTCGCCTCGATCCATCAGTCAGGGCGCCGGACCAGCAACTGCCATGGAGATGTCGGGCGAGAGCTGCGTGGCAACCCTTCCGCGCCAGGCTGCCGCGGTCAGTCCCCTGATGCTCGGTTTCCTTGTCCTGGTCGCGCTCGGAGCGAGCGCAGAATCGGCAAAGGGCCAGGCCAGGACGCACCCGGAAACCCGGCGGGGGCCTCCATCCTCCGGAGTCGACGTCCTACGCCTGAAGTGTGTCCTACGAACGTGATTCGACCCACCCGTACCTCCACTTTCGTGCCGGTACGGACTCGAAGCACGTTCCACCCATGCTGCACTTCCTCTGGCTGCAGCACACACTTCTGGAGAGAGTTCCTTGAATACCTTCGCTAACATCGGCCCCGCCCTCAGCAGGCGCAAATTCCTCGGCGCTACAGCACTGGGGTTCGGCGGTCTGGCATTGACCGCATGCAGTACGAACACCTCAACCTCGATGAGCACCACCGCTTCCGGTGTCGACGAGAGCGCGATCCTCGCGGCCGAGGCGAAACGACCGCACACCGGACGAACGGTGGCCGCCGAGCTCACCGCCCACCGCACCGACATCGATCTCGGCGGCAAAACGGTACGCACCTTGGCCTACGGGGATTCCGTGCCCGCCCCTGCGATCCGCGCGAACATCGGGGATGAGCTCGCTGTGACCGTGCACAACAGAATGTCCGACACGACCTCGCTGCACTGGCACGGCATCGCGTTGCGCAACGACATGGACGGCGCCGCTCCCGCGACCCCCGACATCGCGGCAGGGGAGTCGTTCACCTATAAGTTCTCGGTGCCGCATTCGGGCACGTACTGGGCGCATCCTCACGTGGGCATGCAGACCGATTACGGCCTCTACGTCCCAGTGATCGTCGATGATCCGAACGAACCCCTGGACTACGACGCCGAATGGGTCGTCACCCTCGACGACTGGATCGACGGCATGGGCGCCGATCCGGAGCAGATCCTCGACGACCTTCGTTCAGGTGGAATGGGCGAGATGGGGCACGATTCCATGCCGGGCATGGACATGCCGGGTATGGACATGCCTGGTATGGGCGCGGTCGAGCACTCCGACGAGGAAGGGTCCGGGAAAGGTTCGAGCGAACTGCTCGGAGGTGACCCAGGTGATGTCATCTACCCCACCTATCTGATCAACGGCAGGATGCCATCCGCTCCCACCTCGTTCGATGCCAAGCCAGGCCAGAGGGTCCGGATCCGGTTCATCAACGCCGGGGCCGACACCGCCTTCCGTGTGGCCCTCGGTGGGCACCGCATGACAGTGACGCACACCGACGGCTTCCCGGTCGTTCCCACCGAGGTCGATGCCGTGTTGATCGGGATGGCGGAACGGTACGACGTTATTGTGACAGTGGGAGAGGGCGTTTTCCCACTGGTCGCTTCGGCCGAAGGAAAGAACGCGCAGGCTTTCGCGCTCCTTCGTAGCGGTCCCGGATCCGCACCCGGCCCGGATGTGCGCCCACGTGAACTGGATGGGCGCGTCGGCACCGTCGACATGTTCACCGCCACAGGCGAAGTGATGCTCCCGCAGGGTCCGCCGGACGTGGATCTCAGCGCAGAGCTCGGCGGAGACATGATGAGCTATCGATGGACCATCAACGGCCGCACCTACGACCAGACGGAGCCCTTGACCGTCAAGGAGGGGCAGCGGGCGCGGCTCACCTTCACGAACAAGACGATGATGTGGCACCCGATGCACCTGCACGGACACACTTTTCAGGTGGTGAACCCCGACGGCACCCCGGGTGCTCGTAAGGACACTGTCAACGTGCTGCCGATGCAAAGCGTGGCCGTCGACCTCGTGGCCGACAATCCCGGTGACTGGATGCTCCATTGTCACAACGGGTATCACCTGGAAGCGGGGATGATGACCCGACTCGACTACCGATCCTGACAGGGAACCGAACCGGTCGAAGAGCCCCTCCCCGACGCTCGTCCGCCTAAGGGTTTCGGGGCTTGACGAACGGGAACGCGAGTGACTCGCGGATGCTGCCGCCGGTGATCAGCATGACGATTCGGTCGACGCCCAGGCCGAGTCCGCCGGTCGGCGGCATCCCGTGCTCGAGAGCCTGCAGGAAGTCTTCGTCGAGTTCCATGGCCTCCGGGGCGCCGCCGGCCGCGAGCAGGGACTGCCCCGTCAGCCGCCGCCGCTGTTCGATCGGATCGGTCAACTCGCTGTAGGCGGTGCCCAGCTCCGTTCCCCACGCCACCAGGTCCCACTTAGCGGCGACGCCGGTGAGCGTGGGGTGCGGACGGGTCAGGGGCGAGATCGATATCGGGAAGTTGGTGTAGAACGTCGGGAACTCGGTGTGCGCCTCGACCAACTGTTCGTACAGTTCGTGGGCGACGGCGCCCGAGTCCCAGCGCTTCCGGTACTCGACCTTGTTGGCGTCGCACAGCTTTCGCAGGTCGTCGAGCGGGGTCTGGGGGGTGATGTCGATTCCGAGTTTCTCGGAGATCGCTCCGTGCATCGTCTTGACGGGCCACTCGCCGGAGATGTCGACCTCCGTGAGTTCGCCGTCCGCGCCGGGCCGCATCACAGTCTGGCTGCCGTGGGCGGCGACGGCGGCGCCCTGGATCAGCTCCCGGCACAGCACCATCATGCGTTCGTGGTCGCTGTGCGCCTCGTACGCCTCGAGGATCGTGAACTCCGGGTTGTGCTTGAAGTCGACACCCTCGTTGCGGAAGACGCGGCCGATCTCGAACACCTTCTCCACGCCCGCCACACACAGCCGCTTGAGGAAGAGTTCGGGTGCGATGCGTAGGTACAGGTCCAGGTCGTACGCGTTGATGTGGGTGACGAACGGGGCCGCGTTGGCGCCGCCGTGGGTGCGCTGCAGGACCGGCGTCTCGACCTCGAGGTAACCGCGGTCGGTAAGCGAGTCGCGCAGCGATCGCACGATCGCGGTGCGCGCGGCGAGCAGACGGCGTGACTCTGGGTTGATCGCGAGATCGACGTAGCGCTGGCGCACCTTCGTCTCGGCGTCGGTGAGCCCCTTCCACTTGTCCGGCAGCGGGTGGAGGCACTTGCCGTTCATCCGCCAGTCCGTCGCGAGCAC
Source organism: Rhodococcus xishaensis (assembly GCF_004011825.1). Taxonomy (GTDB): domain Bacteria; phylum Actinomycetota; class Actinomycetes; order Mycobacteriales; family Mycobacteriaceae; genus Prescottella; species Prescottella xishaensis. The sequence goes on from NZ_RKLO01000004.1 coordinate 349,418, forward strand.
TGACAGCTCGCCTCGGCGGCTGCGACCGATGGTCCCGCTGACCTCCATGAGGTCGCCGAGGTCGAACTCGGTGGAGAAGGCGTCCAGCCGGTCCCCGACGGCGGTGCGGTCGATGAGTATCTGGATCTCGCCCGACCAGTCCCGCAGCACCGCGAACGCGATCCCGCCGTAAGTGCGGATCCGTAACAGTCGCCCCGCGATTCGTACGTGTGTGCCCTCGGGTGAGGCCGCCGCGGCGGCGACCGTGTGGGTCGGGGGACTGGCCGGCGGGTACGCGTCGATGCCGGCCTCGGTGAGCCGGGCGAGCTTGTCCAGTCGCACCCGCACCTGCTCGGGACGATGCGGTCCGGTCGGCTCCTCTGCGGTCGAGAGGTCACGGGAGGTGGGCGGCAGGGCCCCCTCGGCAACGTCCGGTGCACTGCCGTCGGCGTGCAGAATTCCGGAGCCCGCCAGCGCATTCGGCACGGCGGCCCGGCGACCGGTGTGGGTGGGCGCGTTCGCCCGGTGACCGAAAGTGGGCAGCGTGAGGAAACCCTCGGCGATGATCGACGCGATGCCGACGCGCGGCAGGTGACGGTTGTCGTCGAAGCACAGGTAGCGCGGCGTCCATTCCGGCTGGTACTTCACATTCGACCGGTACAGGGCCTCGAGCTGCCACCAGCGGGAGAAGAACAGCAGTATCGATCGCCAGATCCGGAGGACCGGGCCGGCACCGAGACGGGCTCCCTCCTCGAATGTCGAGCGGAACGTTGCGAAGTTCAGCGATACCCGGGCGACGCCGAACTCGGCGGCGTGGGTCGCGAGTTCGCTGACCATCAACTCGACAACGCCGTTGGGGGCCTTAGGATTCCGGCGCATCAGATCCAGCGAGACGCCGTTGGGTCCCCACGGCACGAACGACAGCATGCCCAGCACCGCGCCGTCCGCCGCGATCGCCTCGACCAGTAGGCAGTCGCCGTCGAGTGGATCGCCGAGCCGGCCGAGTGCCATCGAGAAGCCCCGCTCGGTTTCGGTGTCACGCCACTTGTCGGCCCGGGAGATGACCTCGGCCAGCTGGTCCGGTGGGATGTCGCGGTGGCGTCGGACGCGGACGGTCGCACCCTCCTTGCGGAGGCGGTGGACCGCTTGCCGCACTTGCCGCATCTCGCGGCCGTTCAGCGTGAAGTCCCGGGTCTCGAGGATCGCCTCGTCACCGAGTTCCAGAACCGACAGTCCCGCGCGTTGGTACGCGGTCGCGCCCGCTTCGCTCGCACCGAGCACCGCGGGCGCCCAGCCGTACTTGGAGCACAGGGCGAGCCAGGCGTCGATCGCGTGCGGCCACGCCTCCGGGTTCCCGATCGGGTCGCCGCTCGCCAGGCAAACCCCCACCTCCACGCGATACGTCACCGCGGCCTTGCCGCTGGGGGCGAAAATGACGGCCTTGTCGCGTCGGGTCGCGAAGTACCCGAGGGAATCGCTCGCGCCGAAGGGCTCGAGCAGACCGCGCAGGGCGGACTCGTCGTTGCCGGTCAGGGCGTTCGAGACCCGCTGCGACCGGAAGAGGGTGATCACCGCGGCCAACAGCGCGATTGCGCCGAAGAGCCCCAGGAGAATGTCGACGATCACGTCTGGGTGACCGTCGAACTGTTCGCTGCCGATCGCGACGAGTGCGATCACACGGTTGAGGGCCCACAGGAACCGCTCGTCCGGAGGCAGCGTGCCTGGGAACAGTTCGACGAGCCCCCAGCCGAGCAGGGTGCCGACCGCGAGCCCGACCAGCAGTACGGACAGTGCCTTCCAGCCCGCGCCATGACGGACCCGCGTGTAGAACTGCTTGCGGGAGGCGATGAGAACGCCCACCACGGCCACCTGAACCAGGCAGGCGATCGCGGAGTTGACGTTCCTGTCGGTCACCGCGTCGATCGCGTTGAGGACCGCGAATGCGGCCATGTAGGCGGTCAGCAGCCACCACGCGATGCGTTTGCGACTCGCGAGGGCCGCTGCGACCAGACCGACCACAACCGCCCACGACAGGCTCGTATCGGGTGCGGCGAAGTAGTAGTCGTCGACGTAGACGCGGGGGGTATGGAGGAGATTCCGGAGCACGGGCGACAGGCTCCACAGGAAGACCAGGACGGAGAACACCCCCAGCACCAGACCCGCGACGTGCGGAACCTCCGCGAGACGCCCGCGTCCGACCGGGACGGCGGTGCTGTCGTGCTCTCGCTTGTCCGCCGTCTCTGCCGGGAGCCCGCTGCCCGAGGCCATAGAGTCCTCTCCGTCCTGGTGGTGCGTCTGATTCCAGTGTGAGGCGTCGAACAGAGGTTTGGGCCGAGGAGGATGATGGGGGCATGTCTGACGCTGTGGACCAGGTCCCGATCCGTGACGAGTCGATCCGCCTGGGTCAGTTCCTCAAGCTCGCGAATCTCATCGAGTCGGGAGCCGAGGCCAAGGGCGTCATCGCTGACGGTCTGGTCAGCGTCAACGGTGAAGTAGAGACTCGACGCGGTCGGCAGCTGCACGGCGGCGACCTCGTCGAGATCGGCGGCATGTCCGCGCGGGTCGCGGCCCCGACCTCGTAGTTTCCGTATGTCCATATCCGGCGTTCGGTGTCATCCGGGTTTTGGCCACGGACCCATCCGATCGCCGCACTGCGCCGAATCTTTCGAGTGCCTTGAAGGAGTAGGACTTCGGAAGGAATGGGCGGAACGTGACGACTGAGCAATTCGCGAACCCTCGGGCGGGATGGCGCGGCAGGCACCTGGCGGCGCGAGCCGCGTCGGGGGTGCTGGCGGCGGCCCTGGTGCTGGGTGTGGGGGAACTGATGTCGGTGCCGGTTGGCGGCGCGTCCTCGCCGTTCTTCGCGGTTGGCGGCACCACCGTTGACCGGAGCCCGGCGTGGGCGCGTGAATTCGCCATCAGCACGTTCGGCACGAACGACAAACCCGCCCTCTTCATCGGCATGAGCATCCTCATCGTCGTGTTCGCGGCGATCGCCGGCATCGTCGAACAACGTAGGCGGCCTTACGGCAGCGCCATTCTCGTCGGACTCGGCGCGATCGGGGTGTACGCGGCGGTGAATCGTCCCGATGCCACGGCCACGTACGCCGTCCCGACGATCGTCGGTGTCCTCGCGGGGGTGCTGGCTCTCCGCCTACTCACCGCGCAGCTATGGGAGCCGGAGACCGGCGACCCGCGCGAGCATAGCGGCATCTCCCGCAGAACCTTCCTCGGGCTGGCCGCGACCACGGCGGCGGTCGCCGCCGCGGCGGGCGTTGTGGGACGTCAGCTCGCGGAGAGGGTTGCCGGTGCGGTGCGCAATCGCAGCGCCTTTACCGTGCCCACCGTGGCCGCGGCGGACTCGGCACCCGCGATCGCGGCCGGTACCGACATCGCGGTCCCCGGCGCGACGCCCTTCCTGACCGCGAACGACGACTTCTACCGCATCGATACCGCGCTGCAGGTCCCCATGCTGACCACCGACGACTGGCGGTTGCGGATCCACGGCATGGTGGACCGCGAGATCACGCTCACCTGGGACGACCTGATGTCCCGCACCCCGATCGAACGAACGATCACCCTCACCTGCGTCTCCAACGAGGTCGGCGGCGACCTGGCCGGCAACGCGACCTGGATCGGCTATCCCATCAAGGACCTGCTCGACGAGGTGGGTGTGCCTCCCGACGCGGACATGCTCCTGTCGGGTAGCCACGACGGCTTCACCGCCGGCACGCCCATCGAGGTCCTCCGTGACGGTCGGGACGCGATACTGGCCGTCGCTATGAACGGTAGGCCGCTGCCCTTCGACCACGGCTACCCGGTCCGGCAGGTGGTTCCCGGTCTGTACGGGTACGTCTCGGCGACCAAGTGGGTCGTCGACTGGGAGCTGACCCGATTCGACCAGGCCCAGGCGTACTGGACGCGACGCGGCTGGGCCGAGCGGGGGCCGATCAAGACCGCGTCGCGGATCGACGTGCCCGCCGCGTTCGCGAGACTCGACGCCGGTCCGGTTCTCGTCGCCGGGACGGCATGGGCGCAGCACCGCGGCATCGAAAAGGTCGAGGTCCGGGTCGACGGCGGCCCGTGGCAGACCGCGACCTTGGCCCCGCAGTACACCGTCGACACGTGGCGGCAGTGGACGTGGCAGTGGGAGGCGACTCCCGGCGCTCATACTCTCCAGGTGCGTGCCACCGACCTCGACGGCGTGACCCAGACCGAGGTGCAGACAGGGCCCGTCCCCGACGGTGCCACGGGATGGCACTCGCTGTCGGTGACGGTGTCGTGACGCGGATCGTCACCGGCTACCGGGACGTGCGCTAGTTGTAGTTCCCAGGCAGGTTGTGAACGGCGTGGCGTGGCGGAGTAGGTGAGGACCTCCGGTATCGGTGTGGTTACCACACACACGCCGACAAATCGGAGGTCCTCGATGACACACGCTAATGCCTTCCTGACTCCTCGTGGACGATTGACCCTCGCCGAACTCGTCGTCATCGACGGCTGGTCGGTGGCGCGGGTATCCGAACGGTTCCAGTGCTCGAAGGCGACGGCGACGAAATGGGTGGACCGCTACCGTGCCGGCGACCGGTCGATGCGGGATCGATCTTCACGCCCACACCGGTGTCCACACCGGACACCGACCCGTACCGAGCGCCGGATCGTCGGGCTGCGGTTCACTCGCAGGTGGGGGCCACACCGGATCGCGTACCACCTGCACCTGGCCCGTTCCACCGTCGAGGCCGTGCTGCGCCGGTACCGGATGCCCCGGCTCGCTCACCTCGATCAGGCCACCGGCCTGCCCGTGCGCCGGGAGCCCGCTCGACGCTACGAGCACGCCGAGCCCGGAGATCTGGTCCACGTGGACATCAAGAAACTCGGCCGGATCCCTCACGGCGGCGGTCACCGTAAACTCGGCCGCGCAGCAGGACGCAAGAACCGCTCCGGCAGGGGGTACGTGTCCCTGCACCACGCGATCGACGACCATTCCCGGCTCGCCTACTCGGAAATCCTTGGTGACGAGACGAAGGAGACCGCGGCCGGCTTCTGGACCCGGGCGAAAGCCTTCTTCGCCGCCCACCACATCACTGTCACCCTGGTGTTGACCGACAATGGATCCTGTTACCGCTCACACGCATTCGCTGCCGCACTCGGGCCGACGTCGCGCACAAGCGGACCCGCCCGTACCGACCGCAGACCAACGGGAAGGTGGAGCGTTTCAATCGCACCCTCGCCGCCGAGTGGGCGTATGCCGACACCTACCGCAGCGACGAGGCACGTTCATCGACATACCAAGCCTGGATCCATCACTACAATCGCCACCGACCCCACACCGGGATCGGCGGCAAGTCACCCATCGAACGTGTCGGCGTTCACAACGTCCCCAGGAATTACAGCTAGGCGATCCATGAGCCGGTCAGCCCCTGCACCACCGCACCGTCGAGGTCCGCGAGCTTCACTCCGGCGAAAGCACGTGCAGCGTCGGAGGTCAGCACTCGGAAGGCGGGCCGCTCTGCCGCCAGCACCTCGACCAACTGGCCGGCCACGTCCTGTGGAGTTTGGGCGTTGGCGAAGACACCGCTGGTGTGGGCCAGGTAGGCGGTGAGTGCGGGCGCGTACGGTCCGGCCTGCTCGATCACGGCATCGATGACACCGACATTGCTGACGAATTCGCTGGCCACCGCACCCGGCTCGACCACGCTGATCGCCACACCGACGGTCGCCGCGACCGGCGCCAGCGACTCCATGAACCCCTCGACCGCGAACTTGGCCGCGCAGTAGGCCTCATTGAACGGCTGCCCCACCACACCGCCGACGCTGGTGACGGTCACCACCCGCCCCTTACTCACGCGCAGCAGTGGCAGTGCCGCCTTGGTGACGGTAAGGACACCGAAGAAGTTGACCTCCATCACGGCGCGCACGTCGTCTAAACTCTCCTGCTCGAGCGTGCCGAGGTGACCCGCACCGGCGTTGTTCACCAGCGCGTCGAGACGATCCAGCCCGGCCAGGCACTCCGCGACCGAAGCCGGGTCAGTCACATCCAAGGCCCTCACATCGACGGACACCCCAGCCTGCTCGGCTGCCGCCAGCAACGCGGTCGCCTTGGTGGTGTCGCGCATGGTGGCCACCACATGCCAGCCGCTCTGCGCGGCGGCGACGGCGGTGGCCAGGCCGATTCCGGAGGAGGTGCCGGTGATCAGGACGGTCTTGCTGCTCATCTTCTCAACCCTTCATTGCTTATCGTTCATAGCTATTATGCACCATAACTATGTTTTGTAAAATTCCGTTCTGTCAAGCATCTTGGTAGGCATGGACCCCATGGAAAGCAGTTCGGATGATCCAGTCGACGATGTCGTGGGCCTGTTCGCCGCAATCAACCGCCGCTACGCGCAGGAGTCAGAAACCGCCGCCGCCGTACATGACCTAACCCCATTGCAGGTCAAGGCACTACTCGCCGCAGAAGCACCGGTCCCGATGCGCCACATCGCTAACCGCCTGCACGCGGAACCCTCCAACGTCACCACCATCATCGATCGATTGGAGTCACGCGGCCTGGTCGAGCGCCGCCCCGCCTCGGGCGACCGCCGCATCAAACTCGTCGCCGCCACCCCGGCCGGGCTCGCCGTCGCGGCTGACCTCCGCGCTCGTATGCCCTTCGCCGCGGCCCCGCTGGCCCGACTCGCCACCGAGCAACGCCAGTCCCTGCGCGAACTACTGCAACTCGTCCTGAACGCCTGACCCAGCGGGCGCGGCGGACGACAGCTACTCGGTCGGCATCACGATCGTCGAGAACAGCCGCCGGGTCCGCCCTTCGGCGGGGCCGAGTTCGCCCCAGCGTTCGATCACGCCCCGCAGTTCGTCCAGGAACTGCTCGAACTCGCTGTCCGACAGCGAGAGTGCGGTCTGCGTGTATCCGACGCCGTCCTGTGTGAAATCGCGATCGTGCCGGGAGAGGTAGGCGTCGAACGGGCTGAGAAGTCCGGCGAGGAACGCCATGAATGCCTGACGGTGTTCGTCCGGGGACATCGTGGCTAGTTCTTCGGGGGAGATCCGCCCAGCCTCCGAGCGCAGGGCGTAGGTCCGGCGCACGGCACCGCGCACCTTCTCCATGGCGACCACGTCGAGCACGCGGGCATCGGTGAGGGTCGCGACCTGACGGTAGAGCGTGGCCGACGTGACGTCGGGCAGCTCGGCCGCCAGTGCGGCCGTCGTCAGCTGTCGTCCACCGAGCAGCGCCTGCACGATGCGCAAGCGGATCGGGTGGAGCAGAAGATCTGCGCTGACACTCATCGAACACCAACCATTCTCATTATTGACAACGTTCTCATTTGTAAGAATGATACTCCTCAACGGACTTAGGGAGGAGCACCATGGCCAAGTTGACGGTCACCTCGACCGCACTGACGATCGCACTCTCGCGTGGGGAGAAGGTCGCGAGCCTGCACGGCGACATCACCATCCCGCTCGAGCAGATCAGTTGCGTCGACGTCGTCGCGGACGCGTTCGCGAACATGCGCGGATTCCGCGCGCCCGGCCTCGGGTTTCCGGGCCGGGTCCGAATCGGAACCTGGCGGGGCCGCGGATCCCGGATGTTCGTCGTCGCCCGTCGCGGTGTGCCGGCCGTGCGGGTGCGGACCGTCGGCGTCGCCGCAGGTGCGAACTTCGACCAGGTGATCGTCAGTACCCCGAATGCGACAGCCGACGCTCAACGCGTTCGGGACGCGCTGTCGACGGGCCGTCCCGAGTTCGCCGAACAGGAGGTGTCGTTCGTCTCGGGCGACGGCACCGAGTTGGTCGGGGCACTGGCCGTGCCGAGCGGCGGAGGCCCCGGGCCGGTGGCGTTGATCCTGAGCGGCTCCGGTGAGATCGACCGGGACGGCGATCATCGCAAGATGGCCATCGGTGTCAGTCGGGCGCTCGCGCACGCCCTGGCCCACAATGGCGTCGCGTCGTTGCGATACGACAAGCGTGGGGTCGGTGCGTCGGGCGGCAGCTTTCTGACCGCGGGCTTCGCCGACAACGTCGCCGATGCCGCAGCTGCTATCGAATGGCTCCGTTCCACAGGAGGATTCGCGAGGGACGAGGTTGCCGTGATCGGACACAGCGAGGGTGCGTGCCAGGCCGTCGCGCTGGGCGCGGACCGGACCGCGGATCCGGCCGCGGTGGTGCTGCTCGCAGGTCCGGCGGCGACCGGCCGAGAGGTGCTGTTGTGGCAGTCAGGCAAAGCCGTCGCGGGCCTGCCGGCCGCAGTGCGAGCGATCCTGCGGGTGTTGCGAATCAACGTGCGTACCAAGCAGATGAAGGCGCTGGACAAGTTGTATCGGAGCGAGGGCGACGTCGCACGACTCGGCAGCCGCAAGGTCAACGCGCGCTGGTTTCGAGAGTTCCTCGACTTCGATCCGAAACCGTTTCTACGAGAGAACTATTCACCCGTCCTCGCGATCACCGGCGGGAAAGATATCCAGGTCGACCCAGACGACCTCACGACCATCGCCGACCTGGTGCCGGACGAGGTCGACACGGTCCGGGTTCCCGATCTGACGCACCTGCTGCGCCGGGATCCGAACCCGCCGTCCCTGCGTGCCTACCGGCAGCTGGTGCGCGAACCGGTCGATGACAAGCTGCTGTCGCTGGTGGCCGACTGGACCGCCGGCCACCTGCGACGCGTGTGAGCCTTCGTTGTCAGCGGGCGGCTCCCGGGGTCATCGGACGGCCCCCGATGTCAACGGACGACTATGCCGTCGTCGTCGCTGTAGACGGTCTCGCCCGGGTTGAAGGTGACACCGCCGAAGGAGACCGGCACGTTCTTCTCGCCGGAACCGGTCTGTGTGCTCTTGCGGGGGTTCGTGCCGAGCGCCTTGATGCCGATGTCGAGGGTGCGCAGGATCGCCGAATCGCGCACCGCCGCGTTGACGATGACGCCCGCCCATCCGTTCGAGACACCACGGCCGGCGATGATGTCGCCAACGAGGGCCGTATGCACGCTCGCGTCGCCGTCGACGACGAGGACACCGCCGTTGCCGGGTTCGCTCAGGGTTTGCTTGACCAGCAGGTTGTCCTGGAAGCACTTGATCGTGGTGATCGGGCCGGAGAACACGCTCCGTGCACCGAACTGGATGAACTGGGTGTCGCAGCTGCGGATTTCCGGACCGATCTCGTCGGCCAGATCGGCGGTTGCCACCGGTTCACTCATGGTTACTGCCCTTTCGTTCGTTCGCCGGTCGCACCCGAGCTTACCGATCGGTAACTTGTGCCGGTCAGCTGCGACCGTGACGCCAAACGTAGTCCGGGCAGGGAACGAGGAGGAACAGCGCGAGGGCCGTCAGCTGTACAGCTCGGTGATGCGGTCGGCGAAGTTGTCGACAACCTTCTTGCGCTTGAGCTTCATGCTGGGGGTGATCTCGCCGTTCTCCACGGTGAGCTCACGCTCGAGGATCGTGAACCGCTTGATCTGTTCCCAGCGGTTGAGCCCGGCGTTGAGTTGGTCGACGTAGGCGCTCATCATCGCGACGGTCGGACCGGCGGCGGCGATCTCGCGCAGGGGCATCTCACCCATCCCGTTCTCTACCGCCCACTCGGCGATCGCTTCGCCGTCGAGGCTGATGAGGGCGACGCAATACGACTTGCCCTCGCCGTGCACGATGAGCTCCCCTGCGAACGGACAGATGCCCTTGAAGGTTGCTGCGATCGCCGACGGGGCCACGTATTTGCCGTTGGAGGTCTTGAACATGTCCTTCTTGCGGTCGGTGATCCGCAGGTAGCCGTCGGCGTCGATCGTGCCGATGTCTCCGGTGTGGAACCAGCCGTCCGGCTCGAGGGACTCGGCGGTGGCGTCCGGGTTCTTGTGGTAGCCACTCATGATCCCGGGGCCACGCAGGAGGATTTCGCCGTCGTCGGCGATCTTGACGTCCGTGCCGGGAATGGGCCAGCCGACGGTACCGAACCGGTACGCGGTCGGTCGGTTCACGAACGACGCGGCGCTCGTCTCGGACAGCCCGTAGCCCTCGAGGACGGGTATACCGATGGCGTCGAACCATTGCGCCACATCACGATCCAGGGGAGCGGACCCGGAGATGAAGAACTTCAACCGGCCGCCGAACCGATCTCGGATCGTCCGGAACACGAGCCGGTCGGCCAGGGCGAGCTGGGCCTGCTGGATCCTCGAGAGGGGCTTGCCGGCCTGGCGCGCCTTCGAAGCGGCCAGCCCCACGCCGATGGCCCAGTCGAAGATCCTCTTCTTCACGCCGCCCTCGGATTTGACCGTGGCGACGATGCGCGCGTACGCCTTCTCGAATATCCGGGGCGCCGCACCCATGAAGGTCGGCCGCACCACCGCGAGGTTGTCGACGATCTTGTCGACCCGCCCGTCGATGGCGGTCGGGAATCCGATTTGCAGCGGCAGCGTCAGGAGCACCTTGCCGAACACGTGCGACAGCGGCAGCCACAGGTACTGCAGGTCGTCGCCCTCGGAGATGCCGACCGCGTCGATCGATGCAGCCTCGTACGTCCACGCCAAGTGTGGCAGGCGCACGCCCTTCGGCCGTCCCGTCGTGCCGGACGTGTAGATCAGTGTCGCGAGGCTGTCGGGAGAAATCCCGGAAATGCGGTCGTCGACGCAGGTGGGACGCTCCCGCAGCGTGCGGTCGCCTAGCTCCGCGAGCTCGTCGAAACCCATCACCCACTCGTCGTCGGGTACGGTGCCGTCGATGAGCACGACGCGGTGCACGTCCGGAATCTCGTCGCGGTGTTCCCGGAGCTTGGCGAGCTGGCTCTCGTCCTCGGCCACGACGACCCGGCTACCCGAGTTCGCCACGATGAACGCGACGTCGGCTGCCGTCGTGGTGGGGTAGACGGTGGTCGTTGCGGCGCCGGCACACATGACCGCGAGGTCCGCGAGCACCCACTCGTACCGAGTACTGGATGCGACAGCGACGCGCTGTTCGGGTTCGATGCCGAGCGCGATCAACCCCGCGGCCAGGGTGCGGACCCGCTCACCGACCTCGGCCCACGAGACGCTCACCCACTCGTCGCCGCTGGGGTATCTGAAGGCTTCGGATCGGGGTGTCGCCGCCACCCGGTCGATGAACAGCTGGGCCACCGACGGCGCCCTGTCCTCGATCTTGGACCAGTCCACGACCTCGTCTGACGCGCGCGAAGCTGTCATGACCCGAGTCTATGAACCCCACTGATGCCCTGAACGGGAATTCATGTCACGGTTCCGCCGCGAAGGCATGACGTGAATTCCCGTTCAGGGCATGGGCGGCGGTGGCGGGGCGTCGCCGGCCGGTGAGGGTCAGCGGAGGTCGCGGCGGCGCAGCCCGGCGAGACCGCCGACCAGCAACGCCACCGCGATCAGCAGCAGCCAGACGACCGGTGCGGCCTGGAACTCGGCCCCCGGCAGCCGGGGCAAGTGCAGGAACGGCACGAGGTCGAGCAGCAGCTGGGGGAGATCGGCGACCATCCCGATGATGTACAAAGCGAGCATCGCTGCGAACACGACCCACGCGCCCGGGGCCAGACGCGGCAACGCACCGAACAGCGCGACGGTGATCCCCGTGACGAGCCATACCGCCGGCAGTTGTACGAGCGCGGCTGCTAGGACGGGAGGGATCTGTCCGCCGATGTCGCCGATGGACGCGCCGTACGCGATCCCGGCCGCAAGCCCCGCGACGATGAGGACGATTGCGGGACCAGCGAGAGCGAACAGGAGGTGGCTGCTCGCCCAGCGCGGGCGGCCGATCGCCGCGCCGAGAACGGATTCGGCTCGGCTCGACTCCTCCTCATCGCGCAACTGCAATGTCGCGGAGATGGAGAAGGCGGCCGCGGCGAGGCCGAAGATGGAGAAAATCATCGCGAGGTACGCATCCTCGATCACCTTGGTCCCACCCATGCGGTCCAGGACAGAGATGATGAATTCGCTGCTGCCGATCTGGTCGCTGACGCCGCTCGCCGCGGCGCCGAGCATGGCCGCGAACACGGCCAGTCCCACCGTCCACGCGAGCAGTGGTCCGCGCTGCATGCGCCAGGCGAGGCCGATCGGGCCCGACAAGAAGGTCGACGCTTCGCCGGGACCGGGGCGTCCGGCGATGAGGCCGGCACCCAGGTCGCGCTGGTCGTGCAGGCGGTAGGCGACGGCGACGAGGACGACGGCGGTAACCGCCGATAGCAACAGCACCCACCAGCGTTCGTCGGCGAACGGCCGCAGCTGCTGCGCCCACCCGATCGGTGACAGCCACGACATCGTTCCCGATCCGACGTCCCCGACAGCTCTGAGCAGGAACGCGAACGCGAGGACGGCGAACGCGAGGCCGCGCGCCAGTCGCGCGCCGGTGCTGATTTGGGCGGCGACCGCTGCCACCCCCGCGAACACCACCCCGGCGCCGAACATGGCCGCGCCGAACGCGATCGATCCGGCGGCGCCCGTTCCGATCGCGGCGAGGCCCGCAGTGCTGGCCGCGGCACTGACGACCGTTCCGATGCCTGCGACGAGAAGCGCCGCGGTGAGGCCCGCGCGGCGTCCGATCGACGTCGACTCGAGCAGTTCTGTGCGCCCCATCTCCTCCTCGGTGCGGGTGTGGCGGATGACGGTCAGGATGACGGCGATGGCCAGCATCGGGAACAGGATCCCCGATCGCCACGTCGCCAGCGCGCCGATGCTGGACCCGAATATTGGTCCCACCAAGGCGATCTGGGACTTCACGACCGCGGTCGTTGCCGCGAACGCGGCACGGGCACTCTCCGTCGGGTACAGTCCCGCGATCGAGCTGCCGTACACCATTGGCAGCACGCCCAACACGATCGCCCAGGCAGGCAAGATCATCCGGTCGCGGCGCAGGTAGAGGCGCAGCAGCGCCGTTGTTCCGGTGAAAGGCGACGACGTCGTCACCCCCGTAACGGTGGCCCTCGACGTCGCGGTGGCGGTCATGCCCGCACCTCTTCCGCGATTTGATAGTGCTGCATGAACAGTTCCTCGAGTGTCGGAGGCGTGCTGACCAGGCTTCGGACGCCCGTGTCACCGAGGGTGCGAATCAGGGCGCCGAGTGCGTCCGCGTCGGCCTGGCAGTGCAGCGTCCGGCCGTCGATCCGCACGTCTTCGACACCCGGAATTCGTCCGAGATCGCCTGGATCACCGTCGAGTTCGGCGGTGATGGACGTGCGGCTCAGGTGACGCATCGCGGCGATCGAGCCACTCTCGACTGTTCGGCCGGCCCGGATGATCGTGACCTTTTGGCACAGAGCTTCGACCTCCGAGAGGATGTGGCTCGACAGCAGCACGGTCACACCCCGCGCACTGGCCTCCGCGATGCAATCGCGGAACACCTTCTCCATCAACGGATCCAGTCCCGACGTGGGTTCGTCCAGCAGCAGCAGCCGGGCATGCGACGAGAACGCAGAGATCACCGCGACCTTCTGACGGTTGCCCTTCGAGTACGAGCGGGACTTCTTGTGGGGGTCGAGGTCGAATCGTTCGATGAGCTCGGCTCGACGGGCGGTGTCCAAGCCGCCGCGCATCCGCGCCAGCAGGTCGATGATCTCCCCACCGGTGAGTGACGGCCACAGCGTGACGTCGCCTGGGACGTAGGCAACTTCACGGTGCAGGTCGACCGCGTCGCGCCACACGTCGCGCCCGAACAGAGTTGCAGTACCCCCGTTCGCGCGGAGCAACCCGAGCAGCACCCGGATGGTCGTGGACTTGCCGGAGCCGTTGGGCCCGAGAAAGCCGTGGACCTCGCCCTCGCGCACCGTCATGTCCAGCCCGTCGAGTGCACGCGTGGAGCCGAACGACTTCTCCAGCTTCTCGACTTCGATGATTGCGGTCATTCCTTCTCCTTGGAGGATTGCCGTGGGGCTGTGTAGGCGTCGAGCAACGCCGAATCGGTGAACAGCCCTTCGGTGAACAACTCGAGGCCGGGAAGCGCGATCTCGTCGCTCAACTGCCGGAGCGCGCGGGCGTGGTCCACGGAACCGTTCGTATCGGCGTGCATCTGCAGGAACAGCAGTGTCGTGCCGAGGCTGTTCATTGCCAGGTACCGCGCACGTCCGGTGGGGTCGCGGCTCGGTCGCACTCGTCCTTCCTCGACGGCGGCGTCCAGGTACTCTTCGACTCCGGCCACCATGTCTTCGAACAGCGACTCTGCGAGTTCGCCCCCGGCCTGGAACGAGCGGACCAGGTAGGCGACGAGAGGTGCGTACTGCTCGATCTCGCTCATGGATGCGAGCATCCGGCCCGGATCACTCGCTGTGAGCATGTCCCGTTTCTCGCTCGCGATCGCCGCCAGGACGTGGCCGTCGCAGGCGGCGCGCAATCCCTTCTTGGAGCCGAAGTGGTGGTTCACGAGGCCTGGCGAGACTCCGGCGGCGGTCGCGACGGCGCGTATCCCGGCGCCGAACCCCTGTTCTCCGAACACTCTGATCGCGGCGTCACGGATTCGAGCCCGGGTGTTGAGGTCGTGGTCGGGCGAGACCGCCTTTGCTGAACACATGTTTAAAGTATTGCTCACCCGTTCAATCGGGTCAAGAATTCACACGCCACCCTCGCGGAATTTGAGTGCCATCAGTGCGAAATTCTGATGGCCAGTCGGCCCCGGTTTCCGACTGGTCGCGGATCGGATCCTGGTTCCTGTGACTAATGCCGGGGAAAGGGTAGGTTGTCTGTAACTTGCAATCTACTTACCAGTAGGGGTACGACCATGCCTGCTCCGTCAGCAGCGACCTTCGCCCGCCTCGCCGATCTCATCGCGATCCCGGACGCCGCGGACCGTCCTACGCGCCCGATCATCGAGGCCTTCACCGGACGCGAACTCGCCACCGTCCCCGTCGGCACCGCGGCCGACACGCTCGCCGCGATCGAGCGGGCCCGCGTGGCACAGAAGGCGTGGGAGAAGCGGTCACCGGCCGAGCGTGCCGAGATCTTCCTGCGTTACGCCGAACTCGTACTCGAGCGCCGTGGCGCCCTGATGGACATGGCGCAGGCCGAGACGGGCAAGTCGCGGGCGTCCGCCCAGGAGGAAGTCCTCGATGTCTCGTTGACCTCGCGCTACTATGCACGTCTGGCCCCGAAGCTGCTGCGCCCCAAGCGTGTTCAGGGCATGCTGCCCGTCGCGACCAAGACCGTCATCCGCCATCACGCCAAGGGTGTCGTCGGCGTCATCTCGCCGTGGAACTACCCGATGACGCTCGCGGTGTCCGACGCCATCGCAGCGCTGCTCGCCGGCAACGCCGTCGTCCTAAAGCCGGACAGCCAGACCCCGTACTGCGCGCTCGCGTGTGTCGAACTGCTGTACCAGGCCGGTCTACCCCGCGATCTGTTCGCAGTGGTGCCGGGCCCCGGTTCGGTGGTCGGCACGGCGATCGTCGAGAACACCGACTACCTCATGTTCACTGGTTCCACCGCCACAGGACGTCTGCTAGCCGAGCAGGCCGGGCGCCGGTTGATCGGCTTCTCCGCCGAGTTGGGCGGCAAGAACCCGATGATCGTGACCAAGGGTGTGAACCTGCGCGAGGTTTCCGACGCGGCGGTCCGTGCGTGCTTTGCCAACTCCGGCCAGCTGTGCATCTCCGTCGAGCGCATCTACGTCGAGGAGGCTATCGCCCCCGAGTTCATCCGCATGTTCGGCGAGCGTGTGCAGAACATCTCCCTCGCCCCGGGCTACGAGTTCGGCATCGAGATGGGCAGTCTCGTGTCCGAGGCACAGGTCAAGACGGTGTCCGGGCACATCCAGGACGCGGTCGCCAAGGGCGCCACCGTGGTAGCCGGCGGCAAGGCGCGCCCCGACCTCGGGCCGTTGTTCTTCGAACCGACCGTGCTCACCGGCGTCACCGAGGAGATGGAGTGCCACGGGAACGAGACGTTCGGTCCGCTCGTCTCGATCTACCCCGTCGCCAACGTCGAGGAGGCGATCCGGCGCGCCAACGACACCGAGTACGGGCTCAACGCGAGTGTGTGGGCGGGCAACAAGGCCGAGGGCGAGGCCATCGCGGCCCGAGTCATGGCGGGCACCGTCAATGTCGACGAGGGCTACGGACCGACCTGGGGGAGCACCGCGGCCCCGATGGGCGGCATGGGCGCGTCCGGCGTCGGACGCCGGCACGGCGCCGAGGGCCTGCTCAAATACACCGAGGCACAGACCGTCGCGACCACCCGCCTGTTCAATCTCGGTGGCCCGCGGTGGGTTCCGGCGAAGGTCTGGGCCAAGATCCTGCCGCCGTTCGTCAAGGGAATGAAGTACCTGCCGAAGCGCTGACGTCCCGCGCCCTTAACGACCTCCGCGCCCGCCCCTGCCAATAGGCAAGGGCGGGCGCGGAGGTCGTGGAGTGGCCCGGCCGCAGCGGACTGGCACCGGAGTGGACCAGACCCGGGACGTGCTCCATCACCCCCTGGTGGGTGGAATCACCTGCCAGAGGACAACGAGAGCAGCGGCCGCAATGGCACACGAAACCGCGAACATGATCGCCATCAAGGGCGACCCCGTGAGGCCGAGGGTCACCCCCAGGACGAGGATCGACAGCACTGCGACCACCACCGCCTGGATTACTCGTACCGGTGGCCGGCTCGGTTGTCCGGGCACCGCTATCAGGTGCCGCGTCGGGTCATCGCCATAGCCAAACCCAGAGCCGACAGAACGACGACCACTGCGCCGACCACGACGTTGGACCAGATCATTCCCGCACTCGTGCTCACACCGGCCACCAGCCAGGGTGAGACGATCAACCAGACACCCAGCAGCGGCGCAACGAAGGTGATGCCGTGCGTCCGCCCGTAGGTTGTGGCGTGACCGACTGCCAGCAGTGCGACAGCGAGCCCGGCGATCATGTTGGTCATCATCAGGGTCGTCTGACCGTTGAACCCGACGATGAACGACGACGCCGCAGCGTAGAGACCGGCCAGCACCAGCAGCCCTCCGGCGAACTGTAGGGCGGGACCTTCGCCCAGTTCGTCGTAGCTGTCGCGAAGGGCGGCAATATCCGGATGGGTTTCCATCGACATGCTCGGTGATGTCGACATCGCAATCATCTCCTCGACCTTGTTCGATCTGTTCGGTCAAGTATCGGAAGCACCCAATTCGGCTCAGCCGCAGTGAGGTCAGTCAATGCCCTGGCCGAACCCGGTGATTCCGGCCCTTACTCTGACAGTAATCCCGCCAACCGGGTCCCGTAAATCCCGTCAACCGGGCGCGCACTCCCTGCCTGGTTGTACGGCTCGAGTAGTTCGGTGCGAGGCCCCGTCCCGTGGATTCCGAGGGCCGTGTTCTGTTCCCGAGACGGGGTCGCAAGGCATTCTGAGGTGGGAGAACGTCAGTGAACGCACCGCAGTCATCGAGATCGCCGACCGAACGATCCCGCGTCGCGGAGATACTGCGCGACGAGACGGTCGGTGGGGCCTTGCTGTTGGCAGCGGCGGCGGTTGCCCTGGTCTGGGCCAATTCGCCCTGGTCCGCCGCGTACTTCACGATCGGACAATTCGAGCTCGGCCCAACGGCTCTCCACCTCAACCTGTCAATCAGCTCGTGGGCCGAGGAAGGGCTCATGGCGATCTTCTTCTTCGTCGCGGGCCTCGAACTGGCCCAGGAGGTCACCTCGGGGGAGTTGCACGGGCGCCGGCGGGCCGCCGTCCCGGTGGCCGCGGCGATCGGGGGCATGCTGGTGCCGGCGGCGGTGTACGCGGCGGTGAACTTGGCCTCGGTCGGTGGGGATCTACGAGGCTGGGCCATTCCGGCGCCGACCGATATCGCCTTTGCGCTCGCGGTTCTCGCGGTCATCGGTTCGCATCTGCCGGCTCAGTTGAGGGCCTTCCTGCTGGCACTCGCGGTGGTCGACGACTTCCTCGCGATCGTCATCATCGCGACGTTCTTCTCCGAAGCACTCTCGTACGGAGCCCTCGTGGGTGGTATCGCGGGCGTCGGGATCTTCGCAGTGGCCGTCCGCAGGGCTTACCGACCGTGGTGGCTGCTGGTACTGATCGCCGTCGCCACGTGGATCTTGTTCCATTCCTCGGGGATTCACGCGACTGTGGCCGGTGCAGCACTGGGGCTCGTCGTACCGACCCGCGGTGAGCAGCACGGAAGGAGTCTCAGCGCCCGCTACGAACACCTACTGCGCCCGGTATCGGCGGGTCTGGCGGCTCCGGTCTTCGCATTCGTCGCTGCCGGCGTCGCTGTCGGTGGCCTGGCCGGCCTGGGAACGGCGTTGTCGGATCCTGTAGCGCTGGGCGTGGTTCTCGGCCTGTTGCTCGGAAAGCCGATCGGGGTCTTCGGGGCAACCGTGCTGTTCGCCCGCTACGGTCCCGGCCGCCTCGATTCGGGGCTGGGTCGGGTCGATTTGTTAGGCATCGCGGTAATCGCGGGCATCGGGTTCACCGTGTCCCTGCTCATTGTCGACCTCGCCTACGGATCCGGCACGGTGTTCGGATCCCATGCGACGCTCGGGGTGCTCGTGGGTTCGAGCCTTTCCGCGGCGGTCGGGGCGGTGATCCTGTCGATGCGCAACCGCACCTACCGGATGCTCGCGTCGACTGTGCCGGACGAGGACGATTTCACTGAGCCGGGTGAGACCGAGGAAACCGAGCCAGGCGTGGACGAGTCCACCGAGCTGGACGAGATCGAGGAAACCGACCGTGGCGAGGACGAGGTGACCGATCCGGGTGAGGGCGAGTCCACCCAGCGGGGCGAGGATTCAGATACCTGAGTTGTACCGCCGGTGTCGGCCCACGTCGGCTCGTTCGGTGCTGATGGCGTCGGTCAGCCGCACCAGACGACCGAACGTCGGGCCCATCCGGCGCGGTCGACGAACGATCGCGTCGCAGATGACTTGCCCGCCCTGCTCGGATGTCAGTGCCGGCGCATCGGCGTACTGCTTGTTGGGGGCGATCATCGCCGTCCGCACCAGCGGCATGTACACCGACGTGAATGTGATGTTCTCGTGCAGGGTTTCGGCCTGGAAGCAGGTGGAGACTTCGTCCAGTGCGGCCTTCGAGGCCACGTACGCCGAGTACCTGGGGCCGCCGAACAGGTTCGCCACCGAGAGCACGTTGATCACCTGGCAGAACCGGCGTTCACGCATCCCCGGGAGCACCCCCAGCATCAGGCGCACCGCCGCGAAATAGTTGAGCTGCATGGTGCGCTCGAAATCGTGTGCCCGCTCGTACGAGTCGGCGAGCGAGCGGCGGATGGACCGCCCGGCGTTGTTGACGAGGATGTCGACGCCGCCGTGTTCGGCCAGAACCTTACCGATCATTGCCTCGGAGGCTTCTGCGTCATTCAGGTCGCACGGGTAGGCGAATGCCTGCCCCCCGCGGGCCGTGACCGCGTCGACGACCTCTCGAAGTTCGGCTTCGCGGCGGGCAACGAGGATCACGACGGCACCGGCGGCGCCGAGTTCGATGGCGGCCGCGCGCCCGATCCCCGACGACGCCCCCGTGATCAGGACACGGCGGGAGGCCACCGCCCCGGCGAGTGTACGACCTCGACGTCGCGCGAACGGGCCGCGGGTGTCGAGCGCGTGCTTGGCCTGGAACCACCACCCTGTCGCAGTCACGGTGAGCGATCCTATATGACCGATATGACGGGTCAAGCGGTGGTTGCGAGTGCCGCCGCGAGTCCGAGTGCGGTTGCCATAGCGGCCGATTCACCGACCGCCCAACGCAGCGACGCGTCTGCGCCCGTTCGGTGCGCCGACGCCGGGGCCACCCAGGTGCGCCGCAACCACCACCCCGCCGCCAACAACGCGGCGAGGGCGACGATCTTGGCGAGCACCACTCGGCCGTATCCGGTGGTGACGAGCGGGGCCACGCCGCCCAGCCGGATCGCCGCATTGACGACGCCGGTCGCCGCTACCACCCATACACAGCGCCCCGCAATCGTCGAATAGCGCGGCAACAGCGTTGCCCACGCGCCACGTGAACGGACGGTGAGCGCGAGGGCGGCCAGCATCCCGAACCATGTGGCGGCGGCGAGGACGTGACCGGCGCCGAGCAGCGCCCCGAGCATCTGCTGCGACATGTGGCCGCTGACGGGTCGGGTGATCAGCGCCAGCCCAGACAGCGCCAGCACCGGGGCGGCGGGCCACGGCAGGCTTCGCCGGTACGCGACCGCCGCGGTTACGGCCACCAGTGCAGCGCACACCACAGTGAGGACACCGAGTCGGCCCGTGTTGACCACGCGCACGAAATCGATGACAGTGCCCGGCGCAACCGCGAATCGCGAGTGGCCCTCGGCCTCGGCGGCCTCGACGACGACCAGCACGACCTCGGCCACCGTCCACGAGCCCGCCACCGCCGCGGTGGACTGCCACAACAGGTTTGGGTCAAGGGCGGGTCGGCGCTCGTCGCGTTGCAGAAACTGCCAGGCGGCGAGCCCGAACACCGTCGCACCGAGACCCACGGCAAGTACTCGGACCACGCTCGTGGGGGATGGGCCGTCCGGGGTGGCGAGCATCCATGCGATGCCCACCCCGGCCAACGCGGTGACGATCGTGGACAGTAGCCAGGTCCGCCCGGAGACGACCGAGCGCACCGTTCTCATCGGTGACGGTCAGCCCTGGCCGCGCGGCCTGCGTAGCGCGAACCACAGGCCGCCGCCGAACACGACGACCCCGATTCCGACGAACACCCAGATCAGCCCGCTGCTGTCCGACACTTCGTCGGAGCTGCCAGTCGGCGCGGCGGCCTTCGGACCCGGCGTGCCGACGCCCTCCTGGGTGAGCGTGAACACCTGGGTGCCGCTGATCGGGTGGCCGTCGGCGGAGGTCACGCGGAACGCGATCGTGTACTCGCCGGCGGGTCCGAGACCGTCGAGCGGCACGCTGAGGGTGTCGCCCTGGACCGTCGGGTCACCCTTCGACCACAGGTTGCCGTCCGGTCCGACGACGGTGAGCGATGCGAAGTTCTGGTGGAGTGCCTCGTTGAACTGGAGACTGACCTGTTGGGGAGCGGCCGCGATCTGGGCACCGTTCTCGGGGCTGCTCCCGATGACCGCCGAGTGTGCGGACGCAGTGCCGACACCGAGCACCATGGCGAGCATCGCCACGAAGCCGACGACGACGGCACGGAGGCTGGTGATCCTGTGGCCTTTCATGAGACGGCTCCGATCACCGTGACAGGCGTGCGGAGGGGGGTCTTCTTCATCTTCCTCGTGTGTCTTTCTGTGCGGAGGTACCGGTGCGCTGGTCAGGCGCACACGGGTGGTCCGCGCCGGGAGAGTCCCACGGCGAGCACAGCGAGACGCGGTGCGCGATCGAGCCTACGCGGCCGGAGGACCCGCGTCGGCTGGACGCCGACCGTCGGCGGCGTAAGGACAGCGCGCAGGACACCGGTGACCGGCCCGTAGAGCCGTTCCGCGGTCAGGATCAGGCCCGCACAGACGACGGTGGCCGCAGCGTGCGCGGCGAGCATCGTGGATTCCGGAGCCCCACTGTGCACGTGGGCATCGGAGGCGAGGGTGAGCGCGAGGTGCCCCGCGCCCTGCCCGACGGCCAATGCCGCGAGCAGCGCCCACCGGCTGCGGGTGAGCACGGGTAGACCCCCGACGACGACGCCGACCCCGGTACAGACCGCGAGCAGCAGCGTCAGCGAAGTTGTGGCGGGGAGCGTGCCGCCGCCGAAGCCGTGGGCGGCCACGGCCAGAGATGCTGCCGTCGCCCCGACGGCACCGCCGCGGAGGGCGGCGGTGGGTTCGGGGCGACGGGTGGGCATTGTGATCGGGAGAGCGCTAGCGGACGCCGAGGCGCGACAAGATGTCGGCCTCGACGCCGTCGAGTTCCGCGGAGATGGCGTGGTGGGCCTGCTTGCGACGCGCGGGAGACATCTGTTCGGCCGAGCGGACGGCGGTGCCGAGGTCGGTCAAGCGCGAGCGGATCGCGGATGCGAACTGCTGGGTCTCCGCGTCGGCGGGGTGACGGGCGACGATTTCGTCGATGGATTTCTCGGCGCCGGCGATGCGGGCGCTGAGCCTGGCGCCGTGACCGGTGTACTCGCCGAGACGATCGACCGCGATGCCCATCTGTTGGGCACGTTGGGCGTCGATCTGGGCGCGCAGAGCCGTTGCGCCACGGTAGGCGATCGGCACGATGATGGGGGCGAGCAGGCGCGCGACACCGAGATAGCGGCGCAGCTTCGCGACCGTCAAGCCCTTCTCCGACGCCTTGATGGCGGCCTTCTCCTGTGCCTTGAGTGTGGCGATCTGGGCCTTGTCGACCTTTTTCTGCGCCTTCCTGTCCGCGCGGTTCTTCTTGCGGTCGTTCTTCGCGCCGAGCTTGGCCTCGAGCTTGGCCTTGTGTTTGAGCGCCTTCGCCTCGGCCTTGCGCCTGGCGCGCCGCGTACGTTTCTTGAACAACCCCACTGGAATGGCCCCTCCATCTGGTGTTTCGGTGCAGGCGCGGACCGCGTCACGGCCTATCTGTGCTTGTTCCTGATCGCCGCTTTCGGCTTTACCCTAGGTGAGCACATAATCTTGCACATCGTGTGTTCCCCCAACGGTCCGCAGGAAGGCGCCCCCGTGCTGCTCGAGCCGGGAGCTCTTACGCGGTGCCGACACCGGATCCATCTCGACGCCACCTACCCCGACCAGCTCGCTGCGGCCCCCCAGGACATCGGGGTCAAGCAGCGGCAGGAAGCGGCGGCCGCGCAGCGTGAGGCGGTGCGTATCCGGCTCATGGATGCCGACCCCGACGCATGGGTGCGGATCGCGCCCGACGAGCCGCAGCGTGCCCACGCAACCCTCGAGGCGTGCCGGGCCGGTGCAACCAAGATCTGGGGCGCGGCGCTGCCACCCGAACGTGACACAGGTCGGCGCGGAGGCGCCGAGATCCTGCTGCGGGACGCCGAGCTCGGCGGCTACATCCCCGTCATCGTCGTCAACCACAAGGTCACCGATCCGGGCCGCGGAGCGACCACGTCGGGGCTGTTCGAATGGGCGCCGACGATCGACGAGACCCGCAAGGTCCGCTCACACCTGCGCGACCAGATGAGGTTGGCGCACCTGTACCGGATGCTCGAGCGGCACGGTCTGGCCAGCCCGTCGCTCCAGGGGGGTGCGATCGGCTACGGCGCCGACTGCGTCCTCGTCCACGACCTGGCCGAGATCCTCGACGACTACGACGAACGGTTCGCCGACCGGATCGCCGTCGCCCGCGGCGAGGCGGCGACGGTGCCGTCGCAGATCAGCGAGTGCCGCTCGTGCCCGTGGTGGGAGGGCTGCCGAAAGAAACTCGAGCAGACCCGCGACGTGTCGCTGGTGGCGTCCGGGGCGCGCGCCGAAGTGCTGCGCGCGCGGGGAGTGCGCACCATCGACCAGCTCGCCGCGTGGGAGGGCGAGGCCCCGGAGGAGTGGCCGAACAACTCGTTCCACGACACCGTCGTCAACGCGAAGGCTTGGCTCGCCGGGGTGCCGCTGGTGCGCCGCAACGAGACGGTGACCGTGACCCGCGCCGACGTCGAGGTCGACATCGACATGGAGAGCTACCAGGAGCACGGCGCCTATCTGTGGGGGACGCTGCTCAACGTCGCGGGCACGTCCGTGTACCGGCCCTTCGTGAGCTGGGATCCGGTGCCCACTGTCGACGAGGCGCGCTCGTTCGCCGAGTTCTGGACGTGGCTCATGGCCGAGCGCGCCGCCGCAGCAGCTACCGGAAAAACCTTTGCCGCGTACTGCTATTCGCGTACAGCGGAGGACAAGTGGCTGCTGGACTCGGCCCGACGCTTCGCCGGCGTGGAGAGGGTGCCCACCGTCGAAGAGGTCCGCGAGTTCATCGACAGCCCCCAGTGGGTGGACATCTACCAGGCCGTCGACGAGAACTTCGTGTGCCCGAACGGCAAGGGACTCAAGAAGATCGCGCCCATCGCCGGCTTCAACTGGCGCGACGCCGAGGCCAGCGGGGAGGCCTCGATGAGTTGGTACCGCGAGGCCGTCGGCTACGACGGGGAACCCGACCTGGAGCAACGCCGACGGCTGCTCGAGTACAACGAGGACGACGTCATCGCCACCAAAGTGCTGCGCGAGTGGATGAGCGAGCGGGCGGTCGACGAGATCCCGCACGAGTCGGAGCTCTAGCGCCCGACCTCGGGGGCACCGCGTGCCCAGACGGCGAGGCCCCGGGACCGAGCGTCCCGGGGCCTGGCGTGCGTCGGTGACTACCGCGGCGCCATGCGCAGCGCGCCGTCCATGCGGACGGTCTCGCCGTTGATGTAGTCGTGCTCGGTGAGGAACTGCGCCAGCTGCGCGTACTCGTCCGGGCGGCCCAGGCGGGACGGGAACGGGATGCCGGCTTCGAGGTTCTCGCGGTACTCGTCGGTCACGCCGGCGAGCATCGGGGTGTCGATGGTGCCGGGGGCGATGGTGTTGACGCGGATGCCGACCTGCGCGAGATCGCGTGCTGCGGTGATCGTCATCGCGTGCACGCCGCCCTTGGACGCGGTGTACGCGATCTGGCCGATCTGCCCCTCGAACGCCGCCACCGACGCGGTGTTGATGATGATGCCGCGCTGACCGTGGTCGTCGACCGTCGGCAGGTGCTGCATGGCGTTGGCCGCCAGCCGCATCACGTTGAACGTGCCGATCAGATTTACGTTGACGACGGTGCGGAACAGCTCCAGCTGGTGGGGGCCGCTCTTCGACAGGATCCGGCCCGCCCAGCCGACACCGGCGCAGTTGACGACCGCGCGCAACGGGATCCCCGACTCGCCGATCTTGTCGAGCGCCGCCTGCACGTCGTCCTCGTTCGTGACGTCTCCGGCGATGAACGTCACGCCCGCGGGCGCCTCGCCGGCCCGCTCGATGGACGGCGCCAGGTCCAGCCCGAACACCGTGGCACCGGCGTCAACGAAACGCTTCGCGGTCGCGGCCCCCAACCCGGAGGCCGCTCCGGTGATCAGTGCCGCGGTTCCCTGGATATCCACTGCTGTTCCCCTTCGTCTCGGCTCGGCCGACCTCGGCCGGCGACTATGTTCTGCACCATAACGCGGGGGCGGAAGATCTGGGGCTCGGGCTTCGGCAACAAATACGTGCGGATTGCTTCGCGGTGTCAGCGGCCAGCATCGATCCCGCCGAGCGCCTGCGCGTTCGCCTCCTCGGCGGCGCCGAACCTCGCTGCGATCTTCTCGAACACTGCCTGCATCTGCTCGACGACGGCGATGTGGTCGCCGAGGGCCTGGTCGAGGGCGTAGTCCCCGCCCGAGGCCTTCTGTTCGAACTTGCGGGCCAGAGCGATGCCAGAGGGAAGGTGGCCGAGGCCGTCGATTCTGGCGAGTCCCTGAGCGTACCGCTGGAGATCCATCAGTTCTTCTCGCAACTGTCCACAGCGTGCGGCGCACTTCTCGGCGACACCGGGCTCTAGATAGAGCTCGCCACCGTCGACCAGTTCACCGAGTTCTGTCCACGAAGGATTCATCCACATGATCGAGCCTCTCTCGTCAGCGGGGCAGGGAGGGTTCGAGGAGTTCCGCGTTCTCGATCGCTTGAGGACAGGGGCTTTCCGTCGGTGGCAGACCCCTGCCGAGACTCGTCTGAACCATCAGTGTGTCCGGGCCAACGGCGAGCACTACGTCACAGTGCTCGTTGCGGCGGTCGGACGTCTCCCGAACCGTGAACGCCTCGCGCCCAGCGAGATCGATCGGGGTGACGTGGATGAACCGTTCATTCGTGAGAATCGTGTCGAGTGATATTCCCGTGGCGAAGATCGTGAAGTAGAAGGCACGGTCGGGCTCATTCCAGCGGCACAGGCTCCAGCCCGGCTGCTTGACGCCCAAGATGTCGCGACTCTCCGATGCCGGATCGACGCCGATCGCGAGCAGTACATCCTCCGGGACGCTGCACGGATCGAACACTGGCTCCCCGGCCTGCGCCTTTGTCTCGGCCTGCTCCTCACTCGCCGACCCGCAGCCGACAAGACCCAGCACACTGACCGCGGCGACGATCGCGCCGCCCCAACGTCCCACGAACCCCACGCTTCTCCTCATTTCCGCAGCGCCATTTCCACAGCGCCCGGCTCATCGAATCAGACGCGTCTGGATGACGCGTGGTTCCCCGGTGGGAGAGTGGGCTGAACGTCTACTGCCCGGATTCGATCCCGCCGAGTGCCTGCGCGTTCGCCTCCTCGGCGGCGCCGAACCTCGCAGCGATCTTCTCGAACACCGCCTGCATCTGCTCGACGACCACGATGTGGTCGCCGAGGGCTTGGTCGAGGGCGTAGTCGCCGCCCGACGCCTTCAGTTCGAACTTGTGGGCCAGGGCGATACCTGAGGGTAGGTGGCCGAGGCCGTCGATGGTGGCGAGACTTCCGGCGCGGTCTTGGAGTGCTATCAGTTCGTCTCGCAGTTGTTCACACCGGGCGGCGCACTTCTCGGCAATGCCCGGCTCGAGGTAGAGCTCGCCATCGTCGACCAGTTCGCCGAGTTCTTTCCACGAGGGATTTATCCACATGATCGGCCTTCCGTCAGCGGGGTAGGGATAGTTCGAGGAGTTTCGCGTTCTCGATCGCTCGCGGGCAGGGGCTTTCCGACATGGGCAGCCCCTTGGCGAGACTCGTGCGGATCATCAGGGTGTCCGGTCCGGCGGCGAGCACGACGTCGCAGTGCTCGTTGCGGCGGTCGGACGTCTCCCGAACCGTGAACGCCTCACGCCCGGCGAGATCGACCGGGGTGACGTCGACGAACCGTTCATTCGTGAGAATCTCCTCGAGCGGCCTTCCAGTGGCGAAGATCGTGACCAAGAAGGAGATGCCGGGGGAATCGTTCCAGTTGCAAAGGCTCCAGCCCGGCTGTTTGACACCCAAGATGTCGCGCTCTTCCGACTCCGGGTTGACGCCGATAGCGAGCAGTACATCCTGTGGAACGCTGCACGGATCGAACACTGGCTCCCCGGCCTGCGCCTTCGTCTCCGCCTGCCCATCGCCGCCCGAACCGCAGCCGACCAGCGCCAACACACTGACCGCGGCAACGACCGCGCCGCCCCATCGTCCTACGAACCCCACGCTTCTCCTCATTTCCACAGCGCGATTTCCACAGCGCCCCGCTCATCGAACTAGACGCATCAGGACCGCACTCGGTTCCATCGAAGACACGCGTCGTGACCGGCGGTGATGCGCGACACGTTTTCAAAGATACGATCACGATATATCGTGAGTGTGTCGGTTAAGAACGGAAGGAGAAACCGATGAGCAATATGAATCGCCGGCGCGGCCGGGACGATGCGGACGCACCCTTGCGAGCCTGGGGCGAGGGGGCAGGCCGCCGACGCCACCATCACCGCCCGTTCGACGCGGAGGATCCGCGCGGACCGGGCAGGCGCGGCGGGCGAGGTCGCGGTCGCGGCCACGGCGGGCCCCAGGGTCGCGGCGGACCGCGTCGCGCAGGCCGAGGCGACGTGCGCGCGGCCGTCCTGCTGCTCTTGAAAGAGGACGCGATGTACGGCTACCAACTGATGCAGACCATCACCGACCGCACCAACGGGGCCTGGCGTCCCAGCGCGGGCGCGATCTACCCCACCCTCCAGCAGTTGGAGGACGAAGGCATGGTGCACACCTCAGCGGAGGGGGGCCGCAAGCTGGTCAAGCTCACCGAGTCCGGCCGCGCATACGTCGAGCAGAACGCCGAATCCTGGGGCGACCCATTCGCATTCGCGGGATCGGGCCCGGATCTGCGTGGGCCGCTGCGTGATCTGCACGGGGCGGCCCGTCAGGTTCAGATGTCTGGCACGGCGGCTCAGGTCGCCGCGGCCGAGAAGATCCTCGCCGACGCCCGTCGTGCCCTGTACATGATCCTGGCCGGCGACGACGCCGCCGACCAGGACACCCCGTGACACTTCGTTCGAGCGCTCAGGACGGGTCCTGGATCCGCGCCCAGGGCCTGGCGGACTCGAGCTCGTAGGCGAGTTCGAGGAGTGTGCGTTCGTCACCGTGGTTCGCGGAGAAGTGTGCGCCCAGCGGCAGGCCCGTCGAGGTCTGGTGCAGGGGCAGTGAGATCGCGGGACCGCCCGACGCGTTGTTGATCGGGGTGAAGGCCACGTAGTTCACGAGCCGCTCGAACAGCGTCTCGAAATCTTGTGCGGGGGAAAGGTATCCGAGCTTCGGAATGGTGTGTGAGAGAACAGGGGACACCACGACGTCGTACTTCTGGAACATCCGCGCGTAGATGCGGGCCGTGCGCTGCAGCCGGTACAGCATCCGCGGTGTCTCGATCATGTGCTTGCGATACATGGCGTCAAGTCCGCGGCTGAGGTTGTCGGTCTTGGCCGCGTCGAACGTCGGCCCGAACATTCGCTTGCCTCCGGTGAGGAGCGCAAACGACAGGAAGCCCCAGTACAGCTTGAAGTCGCGCATGAATTCCTCGCCGACCGGCAGCGTGGCCTCTTCGACATGGTGGCCGAGTTCGGCGAGCAGGTCGGCGGTGGACTGCATGGCCTTCCGCGTCTCGTCGTCGGTGGGCACCCCGGTCACCGAGTCCACGATCACCCCGACCCGAAGGCGCGTCGACCCCGGTCCCTCGACGAGTCGGATGGGCGGCAGTTTCGGATTGCGGTAGTAGCTCTCGGCCGCGGCGGAGAACCGGGCACTGTCGCGCACCGACCGGGTCACGACGCCCTGCCCGACGATCCGGATCGGCATCGACTTGTCGAGCGAGTTGGCCACCGTGCGGCCGCGAGTCGGCTTGAGTCCCACGAGTCCGCAGGCGGCGGCAGGGATCCTGATGGAGCCCCCACCATCGTTGGCGTGGGCGAACGGCAGCACCCCGGCGGCGACCAATGCGGCGGAGCCGCCGGAGGACGCGCCCGGGGAGTACTCCGGGTTCCAGGGATTGCGGACGGGATCGGCGTCCGGATACTCGGTGGACGCGCTGAACCCGAACTCGGGCAGCCGGCTCTTACCGATCGGCACCGCGCCCGTCGAGAGGAACTGGTCGACGAAGTCGTCGTTCCGGGGTGCCGGGGCGGGCGTGAACGCCGCGCTGCCGTGACCGGTGGGGAGACCCGCGAAATCGACATTGTCCTTGAGGATCGTCGGGACGCCGGAGAACACCCCGCGGCGGGGAGCGTTGGACTTCTCGAGCGCCCGCTCGAAGTCCTCGGTTTGGATCCCGTTCAGAACGCCCTGCACGGCCTCGGCCCGGTCGATCGCGGCCTGGACCACCTCTCGCGCCGACACCTCGCCGGACGCGATGCGCGCGGCCACTCCGGTCGCATCGAGGTCACCCAAGGCGTCGTCACGGAAGGCATGGACATGCAGGTTTTCAGTCATTCCCGGAGTCTAGGGGACCCGGGCGCGCTTCTGGACGATTCCAGCGGAGCCGGGCGAACAGGGCGTCTTCCGGCGCGATAATGGGGGCATCACCTCGCGCACCACACGGCGAACGTGGGGAGCGGAAGGACCATGGAACAAGTCCGGGCGATCAACTGGAACCGAGTACCCGACCCCGAGGACGTCAGGGTGTGGGACCGGCTGACCCGCAACTTCTGGCTGCCGGAGAAGATTCCCCTGGCAAACGACCTCATGTCGTGGCAGACCCTCACCGAGGCCGAACGCCGGCTGACCATCCGGGTGTTCACCGGTCTTACACTCCTCGACACCGCGCAGGCCACCGTGGGCGCCGTCGCGATGATCGCCGATGCCGTCACCCCGCACGAGGAGGCGGTGCTGACGAACATGGCGTTCATGGAGTCGGTGCATGCCAAGAGCTACAGCTCGATCTTTTCGACCCTGTGTTCGACGCGGGAGATCGACGCCGCGTTCGACTGGTCGGAGGAGAACCCCCACCTGCAGCGCAAGGCGCAGATCATTATCGACTACTACCGGGGCGACGATGCCCTCAAACGCAAGGCTTCCTCGGTGATGCTCGAGTCGTTCCTCTTCTACAGCGGATTCTTCCTGCCGATGCGCTGGGCGAGCCGCGCCAAGCTCACGAGCACCGCAGACCTGATCCGCCTGATCATCCGTGACGAGGCGGTCCACGGCTACTACATCGGATACAAGTGCCGGCAGGCGCTCGCGCAGCTCGACGCCGAAGCGCGTGCCGAGCACCGCGACTACACCTACGAGCTGCTGCGAACGTTGTACGACAACGAGGTCCGCTACGCCGCCGATCTGTACGACGAGGTCGGCTGGACCCCGGAGGTGTTGTCTTTCATGAGGTTCAACGCAAACCGGGCACTCGCCAACTTGGGGTACGAACCGCTGTTCGCGCCGGCCGACTGCGAGGTCGACCCTGCGATCTTGTCGTCGCTCGATCCCGGGGCGCTGGAGAGCCACGACTTCTTCTCCGGGGCGGGCAGCGCGTACGTCATCGGCCACCAGCAGCCGACCGAGGACGCCGACTGGGACTTCTGAGGAACTTCCTGACCAGGCAGGAACGCAGCTAGGAGGACACGTGGGCCGTGTCGATCTGCTCCGCAGGTACGCCGGAACGCGTGCGCCGCGTCAGCCATCGGATGCCTGCGATCGCCGCCGAGACGGCCACCACCACGCCCGCAGAGATCGTGCCGGCCGGGGTGTCCGGGAACAGTGCCTCGAGCACCAGCCACGCGCCGAACGCGAAGAACAGCACCGCGGCACCGACCCGGACGAGAACCTCCGGCAGGTGCCTGCCGAGGAGTGCGCCAACGACGATGGCGAGGGCGTCTGCGGCCACCATGCCGACAGTCGAACCGATCCACACGCCCACCCAGTCGTGGTCGGCGGCGAGGGTGACGGTGGCGAGCATCGTCTTGTCGCCGAGTTCGGCGAGGAAGAACGCCGAGGTGACGGCCAGGAACACTGACCCGGTCACCTTCTGGGCCCGTCGCTGCTCGTCGTCGGACAGGCTGTCGCCGCGCAACGTCCACAGACCGAAGATCACGAAAGCGAGGCCGGCGAGAATCGAGATCGCCGTGGTGGGCAGCGATGCGCCGAGGAAATGGCCGACGCCGACGGAGACGAGGTGGACGACCGTGGTTGCGAAGGTGATGCCTGCGAGCACCATCCACCAGCGGTGGCGCAGCGCGAA
The DNA here is from genome assembly GCF_004011825.1 of Rhodococcus xishaensis. Taxonomy (GTDB): domain Bacteria; phylum Actinomycetota; class Actinomycetes; order Mycobacteriales; family Mycobacteriaceae; genus Prescottella; species Prescottella xishaensis. The sequence continues at coordinate 380,355 of NZ_RKLO01000004.1, forward strand.
CGTCATAGCCATGAGCTGGGATTTGTCGCCCAGCTCGGCGACGAAGATGACGCCGAAACTCAGCAGGATCGCGGCTGACAATTCCTCGGACCTCCTCCGGTTCTAGTTCTCGGAGGATGTCGGGAACCTTCCTCCGGCCCGAACACGATGGACGTGTCCACGGCCGAAGGTCTCGCCCACCGGACGCCGTCCGGTTCGCGGGCCGGGCGGACACTTCGATGTGCCGGCCAGCATGTCGACCCAGCGATTGCGGGCTACTCCCCTTCGCAAAGGAAACGGTAGTCCTGGTTTAGCGAAAGCGCAAAGGGCGCAATAATTTTGGGGATCCGAACTTTCGATTTCCGGCGGGCGTCATGCGGCCAGCAGCATGGCCAGAACCGCGGTGTCGGGATCTCTGATCGGATCGATTCCGACGCGCGAAACCATCGAGGTCACGGTTCCGTCGGCTTCCGCCTCGACCCAAGCCGCCCGGTGTTCGAGGCCGAGGTGCGGCAGTCCGGGCAGCAGGATGCAGCCGGACGCGGCCCCCGCGCACTCAGGGAGAGACGGCACCGTCTCGGTCGGTGGGTGCAGCATCAGGAGCGCCGGCGGCTGGTGTTCGGCGAACCGGCCCGGAGTGAGGACGCGGTCGCCCAGAACGGGGCCCTCCGAAACGATGAGACCGACGGTTCCGGGTTCGGGATCCTCGGGCAACTCCTCGCGCGCGCCGAAGACCGTCGACGTGGCCAACAGGCCGGGCAAGGACGCGACTCGGACAGCGAGCGCCAGCAGTTGCGCCCACTCCCGCGTCGTGGCGGGCCACCGCCCGGAGATCACGAAGCCGGACAGATCGCCATGCGCGTGGAAGGGTGCGACGCCGACGTACTCTTGCTCGCTCATCTCGGCCCCGATTCCCCTGCCCTCATCGGTATTTCGAGCATGCGCCCTCATGCTGCTGGCACACAAGGGGTACCGGGTGCCAGCGCCCAACTGGTCGCATCAGCACCCGGAACTGGGCAAGATCCTGTGCGGGGTCCGGATCGCGCCACCGCAAACGTGGAAAACATACCGATTGGATGCTTGGTTGGTCGGGGTAGTGGGCGGTGAAACGCGCGGCGCCGCACCCGGGCGTGCCGGGCGCGGCGCCGAAAGCGTGCTCCGGGGGAGCAGTGCGAGCGTGCTCCGGGGGGAGCAGTGCGAGGGTGCTGCCGGGAGCAGTGCGAATCAGGCCGGGACGATGAGTCCAGCGGTCTGAGTGCGGGCCTTGGCGAAGCGGTCGGCGACATCGGCCCAGTTGACGATGTTCCAGAAGGCCTTGACGTAGTCGCCCTTGACGTTCTGGTAGTCGAGGTAGAAGGCGTGCTCCCACATGTCGAGCATGAGCAGGGGGGTCAGGCCGATGGGGATGTTGCCCTGCTGGTCGTAGAGCTGGACGATGACCAGGCGCTGGCCGATCGAGTCCCAGGCGAGGATGGACCAGCCGGAACCCTGGATCGCGTTGGCGTTGGCGGAGAAGTGGCTGCGGAAGGCGTCGAAGTTGCCGAAGAAGTTGTCGATCGCCGCGGCAAGCTCGCCCTCGGGCTTGTCGCCACCCTCGGGGGAAAGGTTGTTCCAGAACACCGAGTGGTTGGTGTGGCCACCGAGGTGGAAGGCGAGGTTCTTCTCGTGCAGGTTCACCACGGGGGCGACGGCGTCGGCCTCACGGAGCTCGGCGAGCTTCTCGAGGGCGGTGTTGGCGCCGGCGACGTAGGCAGCGTGGTGCTTGTCGTGGTGGAGCTCCATGATCTTGCCGGAGATGTGAGGCTCGAGGGCCGCATAGTCGTAGGGGAGATCGGGCAGCGTGTAAACAGACACGAGATTCCCTTCCTCAGGGGCGTGGCGCCCTGACGCGTGTTTGATGAGTCGAACCGGGGACAACCCCTTCTCATTGGTACACCCTGTGCAACTAACGCGCTGAGGTGGGAGCTGCCTCAGAAAAATGTTCGGGAACCCGCGATTCGGGCTTCGATCGTGGCTCTACTGCGCCCGGGACCTCTCATGGGTACGGGCCAGGAAGTGAACGCTAAGCTCTCCAAGTGCCGACCGAAACGCCTGCCGCAAGATCGCGGGCCGATCTGGCACCCCGTGTCGAGCTGTCCGGCGCTGATTTGCTCCGTGCGGTCGCGGTTCTCGCCGTCATCTACTCGCATATCTCCTTCTATCTGATCGACGACGTCGGTTCCGGTTGGTGGATGATCGACGCCGTCTACAAGGTGTTCGTCGAGGGACTGGGCCTCAATCAGCACCTGTCGTTCTTCGGCGTGGCGATCTTCATGACGCTCACCGGTGCGCTGATCACGCGGTCGGCGATTCGGAAGCATCCCGGCCGGTTCCTGCTCGACCGGGTAGCACGCCTGCTGCCGGCGTTCTGGGTCGCGATCGCGGCCGCGATCCTGCTGGTCCGGCTCGGCATCAATGGGATGTTCAGCGGACAACCTGGCATCTCGAACATCGAGGCCGCACTCAGCTTCGTGTTCGGCGGGTTCTTCCTCAAGCCACAGGTCGCCGTCCTTGGCGTGACGTGGACGCTAGTCGTCCAGATCCTCTTCTACCTGTTCTGCGTTGCCGCGCAACCGATCCTGCGTACCCGTCCGATCGTCGTTCCGCTCGTCGGCGCAGCGGTTTGCGCCTTGGTGCTCCTCTACAACCTGTACGTCCCGCAGCCCTATACGGTGCCGATGCTCTCGAAGGTGGCGGCAACCCTGCCGACGGTGTTCCTCGGTCAGCTCATCTACCTCGGCATCGCGCGCCTGGTCGACTGGCGCTGGCTGATCGTCGGTGTCATCGCGCAGATCGAGGTGGTGCGGCTGGCGACCGAGATCCGCGTCTACTGGGCGGGTGACCGCTACATGTGGACTATTGCGGTCGTGGCGCTGCTGGTGCTGGTGCTGGGCCACTACCGCGGCCGTCCCACCAGGTGGGCGGTGGTCCGGTGGACCGCAACGCGGAGCTACGCGATCTACCTCGTTCACACCCTGATCCTCTATCGGGTGTACGAGAACACCGTCGGACCCTTCGGCCCGACCGGTGCGGTGCTCGCGTTCCTCGTCGTCACCGCCGGCGTATCGGAGGTGCTCTACCGATGGGTCGAAGTGCCCGCCGCGCGATGGCTGAGCGCGCGCACCCGATGGATCGGCCAGCGACCTGCCAAGACGCCCGAACCGACGCCGAGCCGGACCCCGGCCGACACACCCGACCGCGCGTAGCATCGACGTATGTCTTGGCTCGATGACCTCTTCGACGGCGGTACCGCTCGCGCCAAGTCGGTGATTGTCACGCCGGATCAGGCGCTGCCGGGCCGCGAGGCGCCCATGCCGGTGCCCGCCGCGCACTACGTCAACGGCCATCCGCTGCAGCCGCCGTTCCCGGAGGGCATGCAGACCGCCGTAGTGGGCATGGGCTGCTTCTGGGGTGCGGAGAAGGAGTTCTGGCAGCTGGACGGGGTGTACTCGACCGCCGTCGGATACGCGGGTGGCTACACCCCCAACCCGACCTACGAAGAGGTCTGCTCGGGCCGCACGGGGCACACCGAGGCCGTCCTGGTGGTGTTCGACCCGAAGGTGATCTCGTACGAGGGCATCCTCAAGCAGTTCTGGGAGAACCACGATCCCACGCAGGGGATGCGTCAGGGCAACGATCGCGGCACCCAGTACCGCTCGGCGATCTACACCGAGTCCGACGAACAGGACCGGGTGGCACGGGCGACGGCGGGGGCCTACGGCAAGCGGCTCGCGGACGCCGGGTACGGCGCGGTCACCACCGAGATCGCACCCCTGACGACGTTCTACTACGCCGAGGACTACCACCAGCAGTACCTGGCGAAGAATCCCGGCGGCTATTGCCCGGTCCACGCGACGGGCGTGAGTTGCCCGGTGGGTCTGGGCGCCTGACTCGCTCAGCCGAGCTGAGGCAGGACTTCCGCTGCGACGAGTTCGAGATGCGCCAGGTCGGCCAGGTCGAGGGTCTGTAGGTAGATCCGCTGCGTTCCGACCTCGCTGTAGCGTCCGATCTTGTCGACCAGTTCGGCCGGCGTTCCCGCGAGCCCGTTGAAGCGCAACTCGTCGACCTCCCGCCCGATCCGCGAGGCCCGCTGCTTGATCTCGTCCTCGTTGCGCCCACAGCACAGGACGAACGTGTTCGAGTAAACGAGTGAGTCCGGGTCGCGGTCGACCGCTCGGCACGCTTCACGGACCCGGTCGAACGCCGCCGCAGTGCCCTCGAGTGACTGGAACGGCTGGTTGAACTCGTCGGCGTAGCGCGCCGCGAGCGCCGGGGTACGCCGCTTGCCCAGCCCGCCGATCACGATCGGCGGGCGCGGCGACTGCACTGGCTTCGTCAACGCCGGGGAATCGCTGATCGGGAAGTAGACGCCGTCGTAGTTGAACTTCTGGCCGACCGGCGTCTCCCACAGGCCCGTGATGACCGCGAGTGACTCCTCGAAGCGGTCGAACCGCTCACCAGTCGGTGGGAATGGGATGCCGTACGCGCGGTGCTCTTCCTCGAACCAGCCTGCGCCGATGCCAAGCTCGACCCGTCCACCACTCATGGCGTCGACCTGCGCCACCGAGATGGCGAGCGGCCCGGGGTACCGGAAAGTTGCCGCGGTCACCAAGGTGCCGAGCCGGATGGTGGAGGTGTCACGGGCGAGACCGGCGAGGGTGATCCACGCGTCGGTGGGGCCGGGCAGACCCTCGACGTTCATGGCCAGATAGTGGTCGGACCGGAAGAAGGCGTCGTACCCGAGTTGTTCGGCAGCCTTCGCCACCGCTAGAAGGTCGTCGTACGTGGCGCCCTGCTGTGGTTCGGTGAAGATTCTCAGATCCATGCCGTCCACTGTGCCGCATTCACTGTGTCGCATGCGCGGATGCGCGGCGCTTGGAAGGAATCTCGGGACGGCGGGCCGGCACCGGGGCACCGGACCTCTGCAAGTCACCTCCTCACAGCCTGTGGATTGCTGTGGATCGGGTGGTGCACAGTTGTCAACGGATCTTCCGCCACAGGCCGCTGACCTGTGAATGATCCCCACCAGGGTTGTGCAGAACTGGGGACAATTCTGTGGAAACTGTGGATAACTCGGCGGAATCAGTGGTTCAGGTCACATTTGAATGCTCATTTGGCTGACGCCGGGAGCGAAACGTGTCGGTCCGGTCACGAACGGCCCCGAGGTGATAACGCGAGACGCGCTACCCGAACGGGCGTTCGTGCCACAATCAAGGCGTGACGATGCCGCGCGTTCCCAGCGTCTCTGTGACGGACCTCCCGACGGAGCCGGGTCCGGGGAGCGTCCTGCTGGACGTGCGCGAAGTCGACGAATGGGAGCTGGGGCACGCCCCGGGTGCGCAGCACATCCCGATCATCGACGTACCGGCCCGCACGGACGAGATCGACATCGATGCCGAGGTGTTCGTGGTGTGTCGGCAAGGGGGACGCTCGATCGTCGCGGTCGAGTACCTCAACAGCATCGGCTTCGACGCCTACAACGTCGACGGCGGCATGGTCGCCTGGCAAAAGGCCGGACTGCCGCTGACCTCCGATGGCGATCCCGGGTCAGCGAAGATCTACTAGATGAGCGTCATTCAGGTTTGTGCTCACTGCGCGACCCGATGGCCGGTCGTCGAAGCACCGGCGCATTGGTGCGCGCGGTGCCAGGGAGTGCTGCTCTCGCCGTTCGACACCGACCGTCCCACGCCACCGTCCGGACGCAACTTCCGCTGGGTCGCCCGCAGCCCGTACCAGCAGAGCGCGGGTCGGCGCCCACCGGCGGCCCGCGAACTCGGACCGACTCCCCGCTACAGCCAGGTGCCGCGTTGGGGCCTCCTCGATCCCCCTCCGGAACGACCCGACGACCGCTTCACCCGCACCGAGTCCGCCGCGGACCTCGCACCGACCCTGCTCGCGTGCACCGCGATCGTGTTCGGTCTCGCTGCCGCGTCGGAGGCCTTCCGATACGCACTGCTCATGTTCAACCGGGTCCAGCTGGTCGACCCGCTCACCCTGGCATTGTCGGACTCGATGGTGTGGGCGACTCAAGTGTCGGCACCGCTCGTTGCGCTCGCTGCGGCGATCGCCTCGGTGTGCCGACTCGCCCTCACCCGCCGCCGGGTCCTCGCCGCCCGCGGGCTGGCGGACCCACGTTCTCCGCGTTCGCTCGCCGTCGGCGTGCTCGTCCCCGTCGTCAACCTCGTGATGCCCGGGGTGTTCCTCAGTGAGATCGCCCGCGGAGACCGACGGACACTGACCGCGATCCGCATCTGGTGGGTCGCGTGGGTCGCGAACGGCGTACTCGTCGCGATCGGCCTGCTCTGGCGAAACCGCGACACCTTGCAGGCGCAGGCGGACGGGGTGGTGCTGGCCGCGGTCACCGCGACCGTCGCCGCCGCGACTGCACTGCTCACGCTGCACATCGTGCGCCGATTCGACGACCGAGACCTGTTCGGTCGCCCGCACCGCAGCGCCCGGTGGGTCAACGTGCCCAGCAGCGCACAACCCGAGGAGGCGACAGTCCGATGAGCCCCGATCGGCGCGGACCTCTCGTAGTGGCCCATCGTGGTGCGTCGGCCGCGAAGGCCGAGCACACCCTCGCGGCGTACGAACTGGCGCTCGCGGAGGGAGCCGACGGTCTCGAGTGCGACGTTCGGCTCACCCGAGACGGCCACCTCGTGTGCGTCCACGACCGCCGCGTGGACCGCGTGTCCTCCGGCACCGGCGTCGTCAGCGAGATGACGCTCCGAACCCTGGGCGAACTCGATTACGGCACCGATGGAGAGCCGGCGGAGCTGCTGACGTTGTCCCAGCTCATCGAGCTCACCTTGGACTGGACGTCGCGCCGGACCAAGTTGTTCATCGAGACGAAGCACCCCGTCCGCTACGGCGGACTGGTCGAGAGCAAGGTGCTCGCCGAGCTGGCCCGCTACGGGTTGGGGGCCCCGGCCTCGGCCGATCACTCACGGGCCGTCGTGATGTCGTTCGCGGCGTCCGCTGTGTGGCGAATCCGCAGGTCGGCGCCGCTGCTGCCCACAGTGCTGCTCGGGGACGCCTCCCGCTACCTCGGCGGTGGGGCTGCCGCCACCACCGTCGGCGCGACCGCTGTCGGGCCGTCGATCAAGACGCTGCGCGAGCATCCGGAGATCGTCGACAAGGCGGCCGCGGCGGGACGCGCCACCTACTGCTGGACCGTCGATGAACCCGCCGACGTCAGCCTGTGCAAGGAACTCGGGGTGGGCTGGGTGGCGACGAACCATCCCGGACGCACCAAGAGACTGCTCGGCGGCTGAGATCGTGGGCCCGTCCGTGTAGGTTTTGGCCTCGTGGGTAAGAAGAGCAAGAGAAACAGTGGTCCAAAGCCCGGTAGCAACCGTGCTGCGAAGCTCGAGCAGCGGCGCCTCGCGCGTGAGGCCGATGTCGCTGCGCCGACCCGGCCATTCGCGGGCCTGGCCGCCGAGTGTGATCTCGTCGCTCTGCGCGAGTTCGTGCCGTCCGCCCTCGTCGAACTGCCCGTCCGCGACGCCGACAAGCCGGTGACCGCCGCCACGGTCCTGCCGGGCGCAGTCGCGGCACTGGTGCGTGACGAGGCTGGTGCCGCCGGACGGTATGTCGGCCTGCAGGTCCAGGCTTCTACGGCCGACCCCGGTGCCGACCTCGGCACTGCGGTGGTCTGGGCGCAGGCCGCGCAGCCGGGTACCTCGCTGACATTTGCGGACCCGCCGGCCGACGGCCCACGCCTGGCCGACGTCCTCGTCGCGGACGCGCGCCCGAAGATCAGCGTCCACCAGGACTTCGACTGGTGGATTCCGGAAGGTGTCGAGGCGGCTCCGGACATCGCCGCATCGGTCCAGCAAGCGAACATGGCGATCATGCCGTCGGCGCGGGTCGAGGCCGACGGCGTCGACGCCGCCTGGTGGGTCGACGCCGGTGAGCGGGCGCACCTGCGTTGGGTCCGCCCCGAGGACGAGGACGCTCTGATGCTCGCGCTCGCGCGCCTGCAGGCCGCCAGCGGGCTGCACCTCGGCGAGGGCTCGCGGTTCGCGGGATCCTTCCGGACCCACGGTCTGCTCGTCCCGGTCTTCGACCTCGACCGCGAAAAGCACCCGGACGAGTGGGCTGAGCCGATCGTGGAGTTGGGCCGACGCCTGGCCGAGGCGCTGGCCGTCGATGCGCCGCTGACGTCGGCGGAACTGCGGGCCCGCGACGGGCTGCGTGGGCGCCAGGTCACGCTGCGCTGAGCTGAACGGCCCACCGAACGGAGGGGCACCGTCACGCGCTGCGAGGCGCGTGACGGTGCCCTTCGGCTGAACCGGGGGTCAGATCTTTCCGCCGGCGACCTCGGGCGCACCCGACGCGTCGTCGACGCTGCTCATTTCGCGGGCCACGAAGTCCTCGAGATCGAACAGGTTGGAACCGGCGCGGTCGGCGATCGTCAGGAGGGTCGTCATGCGGGCGACTTCTTCGACCTGTTCCTTGAGGAACCATTGCATGAACTGTTCGCCTAGGTAGTCGCCGTCGTCGCGGGCGGTGCGGGCGAGTTGGACGACCTGCTCGGTGACGTCCTTCTCCTGGGCCAGCGCGAGCGCGATGGGCTCGCGGGCGCTCTCGAAGCGGCTCTTCGCCGGGTCGATCCCGCTGAGCTCGATCGAGATGTCTCGATCCAGGAAGTACTGGATGATCATCATCGCGTGGTTGCGTTCCTCGTTGGCCTGCTTGTAGAAGTGCTTGGCCAAACGGGGAAGGTCCGCGTTGTCGAAATACACCGCGGTCGCAAGGTACTGATGCGACGCGTTGAATTCGTTGCGAATCTGTTCGTGGAGAAGTGCATGGAATTTGGTCCGATGCGACTCGTCTGCAGCACTCATGCAATAAAGATATCGCTGGTCAGGGCCAACTGTCATCCAAGCGGAACCTAATTGAGGCTAGTGTTCCCTCATTTGGGGTCGACTAATTTAGCGTCGGCTAAATTAGGTTGGGCTTTCCAAAGTTATCGAGTGCCCGCAATTGTCAGCTGTCGACAATTGCGGCAAATCCGAATCAGGAGCCGGCGATCTTGGGTGCGGTGGAGTCGGACCTGACCGCCGAACTCATCTCGCGCGCCACGAAGTCCTCGATATCGAAGAGGTTGTCCCCAGCGCGATCGACGATCGTCAGCAATGTCGTCATGCTCGCGACCTCCTCGACCTGCTCCTTGAGGAACCATTGCATGAACTGTTCACCCAGGTAGTCGCCTATGTCGCGGGCGGTGCGGGCCAGGCGCGTGACCTCATCGGTGACGGCCTTTTCCTGCGTGACGGCCAATGCGACGGGCTCGCGAACCGACTTGAAATCCGTCTCGACGGAGTCGATTCCGGGCACCACGACAGGCAGGTCGTTGTCGAGTAGGTACTGGACCATCATCATCGCGTGGTCGCGTTCCTCGGCCGCCTGCCGATAGAAGCGGCCGGCGAGCTGCGGAAGATCTTGCGAATCGAAGTAGACCGCGACAGCGACATACTGCTGAGAGGCCGTGAATTCGTTGCGGATCTGTTCCTGCAACAGTCGGTGGAACTCGCTCGGGCGTGCCGCATCAGTCATGAACGAAACACTACGCCCGCGACGTGTCTGTCGCGCCGCTGAGTCACAACTATCAGGGTGTACTGGTCAGAAGGCTCTGCGGTATCTGACGGTCATTTGCGAGCGCATCGAAGAATTCGCTCGCTTTTCCCCGGTCCCACAGCAGGACGTCACCCCAACCGGCGACGAGGTCGAATCCGCCGACCGGGACGGTGGTGGTCACCACGTCACCGCGCATAGCCCACGCCAGCCCAGCGAGATTCCACAGATGGTCCCCGTCGCCGACCTGTAGCGAATCCGCCGTCTTCGCCACCGTCGGCCACAGTCGCAGCGGATTGATCAGCGTTGCGGGCGAGGTCACCTTCTCCAGCAGCGCGCTCATGAAGGCACGCTGATTGTCCATCCGGTCCAGATCCGCGAGGGCGGTCGCGCGACTCCGGACGAAACCGAGCGCGTCGCGTCCGTTCAGGTCCTGGCAGCCTTCCGGGAGGTTGACGCCGGCCATGGGATCGTCGATCGCGTACGGCACGCACACGTTCACGCCGCCGAGCGCGTCTACGACGCCGGCGAAACCGCCGAACCCGATTTCCGCGTAATGGTCGATACGTAGCCCGGTCGCCTCCTCGACGGTCTGCACGAGCAGTTGTTCGCCGTTGGGTTCGGAGAAGGCCGCATTGATCTTGCCTCGGCCGATGCCGGGGATGTTGACGTACGAGTCACGGGGGATCGACACCATCGTCGTGGCACCGCTCCGCGGGATGTGCACGAGCATGATCGTGTCGGTGCGCTGTCCGCCGATTTCCTCACCACCGGTCGTCAGCTCCGCCGCCTCTTCGGGGGTGAGTCCGGCGCGGCTGTCCGAGCCGACCAGCAGCCAGTTGGTGCCCGGGGTGTCGGCGATGCGGCCGGGATAGTCGGATAGGGCGTTCACGCGATTCAGCTTGGTGTCCAGGAAGAGCATGCCGCCGACGGACGCCACCAAGGCCACGATCAGCACGAGTGCGACCCGACGCGGCCAACGCCAGCGTCGGCGCGGACGTCGCTGGTTCGGCGGCTCGTTGGGGGTCGCCGGCGGCCGCGGGGGCCTCGGGTTGTTCGGCGGCGCCGGCGGGACGCGGCGGGGGTCGGCGTGCGGGCGCGGTGTCTGCGTCGGCGCGTACCCGTGAGGCGGTGGTCCGGACGGTGCCTGGGACCAGGCCTGTTGGGGTGCCGGATGCGGGGATGGTCGGCGCTGGCCGCCGTCGCGCCGGATCACCTGCGAGCCCTCGGGCCCCGGCACAGGCCGGGGCAGCCGCGGTGGCGGGGGCGCGCTACGCGGTGGCGGGGGAGCGCCACGCGGCGGCTGGGGAACGCCACGCGGTGGCTGGGGAGCGCCACGCGGCGGCGGGGGAGCGCTACGCGGCGGCTGGGGACGGCCGCGCCGGGGCGGGCCCGGCTGACGTCCGTCGGGGGTCTCGCCGTTCACGATCACCGAGAATACGCACGACCACCAACGGCCGAGATCAAGGCAACCACGACACGTGCCCGCGGAGCAGTGCGTATCCGACGAACGCGACGGCGTCGATCAGGGCGTGCGCGATCACGAGCGGCCACAGCTTGCCGGTCCGCTGCCAGTACCGGCCGAAGATCAACCCCATCAGCACATTGCCGAGACCGCCGCCGAGGCCCTGATAGAGGTGGTAGCTGCCGCGCAGCAGCGCCGACACGAGCAGCGACGAGTTCTCGCCCCAGCCCAGCCGGCGTAGCCGCGAAATCAGGTACGCAACCACCAGTACTTCCTCGGCGGCCGAGTTCGCGATCGCCCACAACACCAGGACGGGCAGCCGCCACCAGTGGTCGTCGATGGTGCTCGGCATGACCGTCAGGTTCATGTCCAGCGCGACCGCGGCCAGGTAGAACGCCAGCCCGGGAACGCCGATGAGGGCCGCGAGCCCGACACCGGGTACAGCCGCGTCCCGGAACCGCATCCGCCCGAGGCCGATCCGCCGTGGGCCCATGCCGCTGCGCCACAGCAGGTACAGGCCCAGTGCCGCCCACGCGGCGAGCTTGACGATCCCGAGCAGTTGTCGGGCGAGGTCGATGTACGAGTGTGTCGACCGGGACGGGTTGAGCGCGACCGCTTGCTCGGACAGCCCGCCCGGCTGGAGTGCGGATTCGAGCAGCGACAGCGCGCTGTAGACGCCTGAAAGCCCGAAGGTCACGATCAGGACGATCGTGACCTCGAACCACAGGGCGCGCCGCTCACGGGCGTCGAGCGGCGGTGAGGGTGGCGGCGGCGCGGGCCGCAGCCACGAGTCGACGGTCGAACGGGTGATCACCCAGCCGACGCTAGACGCAAACGCTGCTACATGTGATGAGCGATGGACTCCGCCTTCGCGCCGAGACTGGGCAGCCGCAGGTCGGCGAACGGGGTCAGCGCGTTACCGAGGCGATTGGTGACGAATGCCAACGACAGTCCGGTCTCCGGGTCGGCGAACGCGCCGGACCCGCCCATCCCGTAGTGCCCGAACGCGCCCGAGTGCTGGGTACGGGCCGCGACGAGGGCCGCGTGATAACCGAGGCGCCAGTTCATCCGGATACCGAGCACGTAGTCACGGGCGCGGGTCTGCACCTCGCCCAACTGCTCGAGCGTTTCGGGTTCGAGGAACTGGATCCCGTCGACGACGCCGTCGTTCGCGAACGCCGCGTACATGCGGGCCAGTGCGCGGGCGCTGAACACGCCGTTCCAGCCCGGCATCACGTAGTCGTGAATCGTCGGGTCGCGCACCAGCATGTCGAAGCCTTCGGGCATGCCCGCGTCTGCGATGTCCCTCAGGTGCGGCACCAGCGACAGCGTCAGCGACGTCACCCCCCACGGCACCCCGAAGGGGTTGATGTGCGGGAACACCTTCGCGATACGGCTCTTCTCCGATTCGGGAACCTGGAACCAGAACTCGGGGATCCCGAGTGGCTCGGCGACCTCGGTGCGGACGAGTTCCGTGAACGACTTACCCGACGCCCGTTCGGTCAGTTCAGCGATGAGCGTTCCGTACGTGACAGCGTGGTAGCCAGGCATCTTCGTGCGGCGCGGATCCGGCACCGCCGCCGCGAGTGCTGCGGTGACCCGGTCGTGGTCGAGCAGCGCGAGGCGACCGGAAACCAGGCCACGGATGCGGTGCAATCCGGCGCGGTGGCTGAGCAACTCGCGGACGGTGATCGATTCCTTGCCGGCCTCGCCGAACTCGGGCCAGTACTCAGCGACAGGCGTGTCGTAGTCGATCAAGCCGCGCTGCGCGAGGCGGTGCAGAACCGTGCTCGCGACGCCCTTTCCGGTCGAGAACGACAACGTCACTGTGTCGGAGTCCCACTTGCGGATCGGGGACGCCCACCCGGCCCAGACGTCGAGGACCGGCTCTCCATGCAAGTAGACGGCCAGGGCGCCACCGCCGTCGCGGGTGCGACGGAACATGTGGAAGAACTGTGTGGCGAGCGCCTCGAAGTGCGGGTTGACGAGCATCGTCGTCGGCGGTTGATAGTTCGCCTTGCGACGTGGGGTCCCGCTCGAGGCACGACGAGGCATTGCGGCAGTCATGTCGAGCGAACTTCCGGTATCCGTGCGAGACCGCCCATTGCGGTCTCGGTCTCATCATTAAAACGCTCCAGTCCCGGCACTGATTCCGGGTCGGAGAGAAACCCGAAGTCCAGGCGGTCGGCGTAGCGGCAAGACATAAACCCCATGGCCCACCACCTTTCTCAATTTCTCTGTACACCCGTGACGGGGTCGTGGCAGGAAGTTCGTCGCCCGTGGCCGGGATGTGACCGATCCGGAAGACGATCGTGGTCAGGACCGGGGGAATCGAACCCCCCGGTCCGGGATAACGTGGCGGGGTGTCGATTCCTGTTTCACTGTCGATGCCGACCCTTCCCGCGGCCGGCGATCGGGCGGCGCAGCCGCTCGTCGCGGGACTGCTCCTCGAGCGACGCGAATCCGCCCTTCCCGCCGCCGCCGGTGACACCGTGGTGGCCGGACCGCAGATCGTCGCCGCGTCGGTCCTCGAGGCTGCCGCCGGAACCGACGCTGATGCCGGCAGGGTCGTGGTGGAACTCGACATCGATCCGGACAACCTCGACCGCACTGCCGAGCACCGCGTGCTGCGCTACCACGTGGACTGCACCACCACGCAGGTCGAGGACGCCGTCGGACTGCGCCTGCCCGCGCCCGTCACCGTCTTCGTCACACCGGAAGAACCGGACACCGGCACCCTCGCCGAGGCGGCGCAGGTCCTGGCGGACGCCGGCTACAGCCCCGGCCTGATCGCCGGTCAGCCCGTCGACGCGGTCGCCGACTTCCTCGCCGTCCTCGCGCACACGTCCGTCGGTTTCGTCGGACGTGCCCGAGACGGCTCCGAGGTGCTGTCGCTGCTGGCCGGTACGGTCGCGGCGCTGTCCGGCGACGACGTCCGAGCGGCGCTGACCAGCCCCGACGCGGCGGCGCTCGCGGCACTGGCCCCGGAGGCCGCCGAAGCGGTGCGGGGCGTGCTGCTCGGAGTCGAGGTCGAAGACCTGGCGGACGTCGAGCGAATGCTCTCCGACGCCGGCCTGCAGTAGCGGGCCCTGCACCGGAACCGGAAACGCCGAGGGCGCCGCACATGATTGCGTAACCTCGTAGGCGTGCCTCGTATCGCCTACTTCGGACCCACGGGAACCTTCACAGAGATGGCCCTCGCCCAGCTCGAGGCGGCGGGCGCGTTCGACGGCGACGTCGAGCGGGTGGCCGCGTCGAGCCAGTCGGCCGCGCTTGAACTGGTCCGCAGCGGAGACGTCGCCGGCGCGGTGGTGCCGATCGAGAGCTCGGTCGAGGGGTCGATCCGGCCGACCATGGACGCCCTCGCCCTCGGCGACCGGTTGCAGATCATGGCCGAGACCGAGCTCGAGGTCTCGTTCACGATCGTCGGCCGCCCCGGTACCACGCTCGACGACGTCCGTACCGTCCGCGCCTACCCAGTGGCGACCGCGCAGGTGCAGGGCTGGCTCGACAGGCACCTGCCGAACGTTCGCGTCGAGCCGGCGTCGTCGAATGCTGGTGCGGCAGAAGATGTTGCGGCCGGTGTCGCGGACGCCGGTGTGTCAACGGCGCTGGCCGGGGAACGGCTCGGGCTCGCCGCATTGGCATCAGGGGTGGCCGACTACGAGGGTGCCCGCACCCGCTTCGTGCTGGTGACCAAGCCTGGGCCTGCGCCGGCGCGCACCGGTAACGACCGCACCAGTGTCGTGCTCCACCTCGACAACGTCCCCGGATCGCTGGTCCGGGCCATGACGGAGTTCGCGACGCGCGGCATCGACCTCTCCCGTATCGAATCCCGTCCCACGCGTAAGGAATTCGGCACCTACCTGTTCCACCTGGACTGTGTCGGGCACATCGACGACGGTCTGGTTGCGGAGGCGCTCAAGGCACTGCACCGCTTCAGCGATGTGCGCTTCCTCGGGTCGTGGCCATCGGCGGTCCCCGGTGGCGGCGCCCCGATGTCCGACGCCGACGCCGTCACGTGGCTCGAGCGACTGCGCAGTGGGGAGGAGGACGCGTGAGCGGCAGGCTGATCCTGGTTCGGCACGGACAGACCGAGGCGAACGTCGAGCGACGCCTCGACACCCGACTGCCCGGTGCCCGGCTCACGGAACTCGGGAGGACCCAAGCGAAGAGGCTCGGCGACCGGTACGCGGAGCTCCCGCCATCGGCGCTGGTGTCGTCGGCGGCGTTACGCGCACGGGAGACGGCCGGGTTCGTCGAGACGGCGGCGGGCATCACGTTGCAGGTTCGGGATGGGCTGCACGAGGCCCAGGCTGGTGAACTCGAGGACCGCTCCGACGTCGATTCGCACCGGATGTTCGCGAAGGTGTTCCACACGTGGCACGAAGGCGACCTGTCGGCGCGGATCCCGGGCGGCGAATCCGGTCACGACATCATCGAACGGTATGTGCCGGTCGTGGATTCGCTGCGCGCCGAGTATCTCGACGGCAGCGAAGGCGGAGACGTCGTGGTGGTCAGCCACGGCGCCGCGATCCGGTTGGTGGCCGCCCACCTGGCCGGTGTGCCCGGGGCGTTCGCGGCCGATCGGCACCTGGAGAACACCTCCACGGTGGAGCTTGCCCCGACTTCCGGGGGTTGGCACTGCATACGGTGGGGCACTTACGATCCGCCGTTCGTGGCGCCCGCGCGGCGACCGTGGTTCGAGGAGACGGCAACCGAGGCCGCTGACGACCCGATGGGCTGACCACCCGATGGGCTGACGGCCCGGCCTGATCGACGACTCAGCCGAGTTGAGCGAGCAGAGCCTCGATCGCCTGCTGTAGCCGACCGGGTGTCCCCGGCCCGAGCGATGTCCACTTGACGCCGTCGGTGGCGACGCTGGTGGTGCCCACGATGCGCCCGGCCGAGGTGTCGAACACGGTCACCGGTCCGTGCATCACCGGCGGGCTGCCTTCCACATGCGCGAATCCGACGATCTCAGTGAACTCCGGGCAGTCGGCGAACGCGGGACCGAGGACCGCGGCCTCCTCGGCGCGGACCCCCACCGCGGTCAGCGGGCGTGCCGCCCCCTGCGGGGCGGTGATCTGATCGAGCGCTGAAGTGAGATCCGCGGTGGGGCAATTCACCGCGCCGAACAGCAGTGGCTCGACGCTGCCCAGCGCCTGCCCGAGCGGTTCTGAAAGTGCGCCTTCGACCCTTTGGATCGTGAACGTGTCGCCGCTGCGGAGCGCCAGCACGCCGGCGTCGGCGCTGTCTTCGTCGCGGGCCAGACACGCCCGGTGGATTGTCCCGCCGCCATGCCGTCGCACGGCGATCTCTGCACGCGGGCGAGCGAGTGTGCGCAACTGTCCGGCAAGGTCCGGGTGCACTTTGAACCCCCCGCCGACTCCCTCGATCAGCGCGGCCGACTCCAGCGTGCCGTAGGCATCGCGGAACACCGCATCCCGCCCGGAGAGAGCATCGAAGCGCGGTCCCGTGTCGAGCACGACCGGCAGGACATCGATATCGAGCAGATGGGCGAGCAGGTCGATCTCGTCGACGTGCAGCGTTGTCGGCGGCAGCGTCGCGTCGATCGGTTCGAGCCCGAGGTCGATCACCGCCCGTCCTCGGGAAGTTCGGCGCCGATGACCGACGGGATGACAGTGCGCCCGTCGGAGAAGTGCTCGAAGCTCCGCAGGTAGCCGGGCGCCGAGCGGTCGTCCTCGGCGAGGTCGACGGCACCTCGATGCGCGCCGGCCGGTGCTCCAGCCACCGGGGTGGTGTTGCGGGCGGTGCCAGACGCGTCGGCACGCAACGCATCCGCACCGCCGGTGCTGCCACCGGGCCGGGCGGCACCGTCGAGTCGCCCGGCCTGAGACCAGCCGTCGGGTAGCGCGACGCGGGCTCGGTCGGGGGCGCCCGCCGCCCGCGGGACGGCGGAGCCGCCATCCCCGCCGGCGGTGGCTGAGGCGCCCCTGACGGTGCCCGAGGACGGGGCAGAGGTGTTCCCCATGAGTGTCGGTGTCCCGGCTCTATTCGCCCCGAGACCGGCGCCGCCGATGTCGGAGGCCGCTGACGTGGCGGTGGAGACGAGGCCGGTGGCTGCCCCGACCTGCGTCGTCGCGTTCGCCACGGCGGGATTCTGCGCGAACGAGGTGGCCGCGGCCGCGACCGTGTCGACCGGGCCGCCGCGAAAGTCGTTCTCGAGCGTGCGCTGGCCCACCTCACCAGCGTCGCCGGCCTCGAGTCCCACCGTCGAACCGTTGGTGAGCGGTGGTGGGGGCGCGAATGACTCGGGTGTTGCAACCATGCTCGATGCCGCCTCGTACGCCTCCATCACCAGCCCGGCCCGGATGTCCATCGCCCGGTCTGCGGCTTCGGCGGCGGCTGCGGACCCGTTGAGTGCGCCACCGGTGGTATAGGCGGCGGTCTTGGCGGTCTTGACCGCGGTGATCTCGGGCAGGCTCGGCATCGCCATGGCAGCGGTCGTGTACGCGGCGGCTTCGGCGGAAGCCTTGGCGGCCGTCTGGGCGGCAAGCGTCGCGGACTGCTGGGCCCACGCATTGAACGGGGCGAGCCTGGCCAGAGCGGCGTCGGCGGCCACGCCAGTCCATCCGGTACGCAGTTCCTGCATTACGCGGGTCAGGGTCGCACCCGCGTCGACGAAGCTCTCGGCGATCGAGGTCCAGGCGGGACTCGCCCCGCTGAGCGGCACCGGCCCGGCGCCCGCGCTCAGCGCGGTCGAGTTGACCGTTGCACCGCGAGGTATCCAGACGACGCCGGTGACACCGATGGCCATTATGCGTTTCTCCTCTGGTCGGCTGAGTGGTACGGGCGGGTCGAGGTCACATGCCCGCCGCGAGCGTGGCGCCGAGGGCGTGGTCCTCGTTCGAATATGCGGCGGCCTGGGCGCGGAGCATCGCCGCGGCGGCGGTCAGTTCCTCGATGCCGCGCGTCGCAGCTGGTCCGAAACTGCTAGCAAGCCGGTTGAAGTAGCTTGCTGCCAGAACCGACACCTCCTCGGACCCCGACGGTGCGACGTTCAGGGCCGGGCTGGCGGCGGCCATCGTCGTCTGGAGGCGAATCGCCAGTGCGTCGAGTTCCGCGGCGGCCGCGAGAAGGACGTCAGGGTCGACGAACACGTGATCCGACATGGCGGAGGCTCCTCGTGTAGGGGTCGGGAGGCGAGGACACGAACCTGGGAACCAGCTTCGCGGAACGGTTCCTCGATTGCTTGGACGCAGCGGGAGGCCGGTCGGTTCCACACAAACCGGGCATAGTCTCGCCGGGGTGGTCAACCCCAGCCGAGCTCGTGCAGACGGTCCTCTTCTATACCGAAGTAGTGGGCCACCTCGTGGATCACCGTGACCATCACCTCGTGCACAACCTCTTCTTCGGTGTGGCACACGTCGAGGATGGCGTCGCGATAGATCGTGATGGTGTCGGGCAGCGACCCGCCGTAGTGGCTGTCCCGCTCGGTCAAGGCGATGCCTTGGTACAGCCCCAGCAGTGTGGGTTCCTCGTCGTTGCGTGGTTCGACGAGCACCACGACGTTGTCGATCGCTTCCGCGAGCTGTGACGGTATGAGGTCGAGCGCCTCCGAGACCAGTTCCTCGAATCGGGCGTCCGTCATGGTCACCGTCACGTCACGCTCCTGGGATCGACAACAATGGTTCGGCACCGGGCAGCGGAGTCGGCAGCGCCCGCGACCCGATCGGCGGTGGCGGTACCGGCGCCTGACCGTCGATCAGGATGTCGCCCTTCGCGCTGCCCACGATCGTCGCGAACCCGTTGCCGTCTATCTCCTTGCCGATCGAACAATTGATCTTACGGCTCCCGACGAGCCAGCTGTCGAGGTCCAGGTTGTCCCAGAACAACGTGAGAGTCTTGTCGCGCAGGGCTTCGGGGGATCCGAGATAGTCCGTGCTGGCGTCGGTACAGGCCTTTTCGAGGAGCTCGTCCTGGTCCTCGACCGATGGCATACCGCCCGGGAATTGGCTGGCCATATCGACCACACCCACTACCTCGAACGCATGAGGTTGCGTGCAGTCGACCGGATCGGACGGCACGCCCTGGCTGAGGCCGATGCAAGTGTCCACGTCCCATACCTTCGACTGATCCTGCTCCGCAACCTCACCCTTGATGGGTAGCGACGTGCCAGTGACACCGGAGAACTGCAGCCCGCAGCGGATGGTCCGCTCGCCGGCAGCCCAGCCGGCCTCGCCCGGATTGATAAGGCCGACGCTGAACTTGCCCTTGGGGTCGAAGCGGCCGTTCAGATAGTTGTTGACCGCCGGTGCGCAGTAGTCGTCGCGCAACTCGGAGAAGCGCAGCACGCCCGGGAACCGGGAGCCGGGCCCGAACTCGACGCCGGGGTACGCGCTCAGGTCTATGTCGCGGGCCACCTCGAACTGGTGCGTCTGTACGCAGTCGACCTTCTCGAGATCGCTGGCGTCGGGTTCACTCCACGCGAGGCAGTCACCGGCGCCGGCCGATCCGAATGCCTCGCCTGCGACCGCGGCGGTGGCCTGTGGACCGACCTTCGCGGAGGGTGTGGCCAGGTTCTGGCCGCGGTCGAAGCCGCCCGACAGGAAGATCGTGGCACCCGCGGCCAGCAGAGCACCGATCGCAACCAGCGCGAGGGCACGTCTGGCGACCGGCGCAGGCAGGTGTCGGCGCCGCTTCGGCTGCTCGGCCGACTGAGATGTCGGCTCGGTCTCATCCTGGGACATCTCGTCCATGATGCCTGCAACCGACTCGGATGCCGAGGCCTGCGCCCAGGTTCTCCCGCGTGAGTGAGAAACATCGCCCCTCTACGGATGCCGACGTGCAGGAATTGGCCGGTCGATTGTTCGATGTGGCCGACGCCACAAGTGGCGACGTTGAGGGTGTGGACGCCCTGGTCGGTGCCGGCGCCGACGCGCTGGCGGGTCATCCGCCGGCGCTCGATGCTGCCCGTATGTTCGAACGCGAGGACTATCCGCGGGTACTGGGGAAGCACCCGGAGTGAGCGGAGCTCAACCAAGTAGGGTCTAGGGTCGTGATTGACCTCAAGTTCCTTCGCGAGAACCCAGACGTTGTCCGCGCCTCGCAACGTACACGCGGCGAAGACCCTGGTCTGGTCGATGCGCTGCTCGAGGCAGACGCATCGCGTCGCGCGGCCGTCCTGGCGGGTGACACTCTGCGCGCCGAGCAGAAGGCGTTCGGGAAAAAGGTGGGGCAGGCGTCCCCGGACGAACGGCCCGCGCTGCTCGAAGGGTCGAAGGAACTGGCCCAGAGGGTCAAGGAAGCCGAGGCCGCCGAGGCCGGCGCGCAGGCCGCACTCGAGGAGGCTCACCGGGCGATCTCGAACGTCGTGCAGGACGGCGCCCCGGCGGGCGGCGAGGACGACTTCGTCACTCTCGAGACCGTTGGTGAGATCCCGGCCTTCGACTTCGAGCCCAAGGACCACCTCGAGCTCGGTGAGTCACTTGGGTTGATCGACATGGAGCGCGGCGCGAAGGTGTCGGGGTCGCGGTTCTATTTCCTCACCGGCTTCGGCGCGATGCTCCAACTGGGCATGCTGCAGTTGGCGGCACAGAAGGCGATGGCCAACGGATTCACGATGATGATCCCGCCGGTGCTGGTGCGCCCCGAGGTCATGCAGGGCACCGGTTTCCTCGGTCAACACTCGGACGAGATCTACCACCTGGCCGACGACGACCTCTACCTCGTCGGCACCTCGGAGGTGCCTCTGGCCGGCTACCACGCGGGCGAGATCCTGGATCTCTCCGACGGCGCCAAGCGGTACGCGGGCTGGTCGTCGTGCTTCCGCCGCGAGGCCGGCAGCTACGGCAAGGACACCCGCGGCATCATCCGAGTCCACCAGTTCGACAAGGTGGAGATGTTTACGTTCTGCAAGCCCGAAGAGGCAGACCAGGAACACCGCCGACTCCTCTCCTGGGAGCGGGACATGCTCGCCGCGATCGAGGTCCCGTACCGGGTGATCGACGTCGCGGGGGGCGACCTGGGCACGTCGGCGGCCCGCAAGTTCGACTGCGAGGCTTGGATTCCCACGCAGAAGGCGTACCGCGAGCTGACATCGACGTCGAACTGCACCACTTTCCAGGCGCGGCGGCTGAGCATCCGCTACCGCGACGAGAACGGCAAGACGCAGATCGCGGCGACTCTCAACGGCACGCTCGCCACGACGCGGTGGCTCGTCGCGATCCTCGAAAACCACCAGCAGGAAGACGGTTCGGTCAAGGTCCCCACCGCCTTGGTGCCGTTCGTCGGGCGTGAGGTGCTCACGCCGTAGGTCACCCCTCGGCGCTCGGGGGGTGGCTCAGCGCAGGATCAGACACGTGGTCGATGCGGTCGCCAGTAGGCGGTTCTCGTCGTCGCGGACCTCGGCACGCGCGGTCGCGGTGGTGCGGCCAGTGTGCTCGGAGAACCCGTGTACGCGAATCGATCCCGCCCCCTCTCTGATGCCGCGGATGTAGCGGACGGTCATATCGAGCGTGGTGTAGCCGACGCCGGCAGGCAGGGTGCTCGAGACGGCGAAGCCCATCGCGGTGTCGATCATGGTGGCGATGACTCCCCCGTGCACGCTGCCGACGGCGTTGTAGTGCCATTCGGCCGGTTCTGCCGTGATCTCGACGAAGCCCTCGTGGGCGTCGGTGACATGGAAGCCCAGGGTGCTTGCGGTGGGGTGGTGCGGGACGGTGCCGTCGACGAGTCCGCGGACGAACTCGAGGCCGCTGAGGTTCCGGTTGGCCTCGGCGATCGGGCCCGGGTCGTTCCAGGTGTAGGTGCGCTGGCGTTCGGTGGACACGTACCGGACGGTACCCGGATGTAGGAGTCGGCGCGGTCGGCGAATCACTACTGCCCAGTAGGAAGAAATCGCTACTGCTCGGTAAGAAGGAATTGCTACTCGCCGGTATTCAATTTCTGAAGCCCGGGCAATTGCGTCTTCGTCAGCCAAACGGACGTTCGCTGTGAGGCCGAAACTGGCAACCAGCCTGGGTACGGGCGGGTCCTTACATCCTTAGTTCAGCTAATGGCCATGGAGACCTGCCGCGACTGCGGCGGGACGCCCGGGGGAACTGATCGAGGCCGATACTCGTCGGTAACCTTACCTGCCCCCTAGCAAATCTATAGCAACATCTAGACCGTTTGATTGGAAAAGCGATACATCGACGTAACAGTGTCGTTATGGTGATCCCGCTCCGCCCGAATTTTTCTCTCCATCCATCGGCAAACTCTTGAAGAGGAGTTGTGCATGACAAGGCCTTTACTCAGGCACTGCGCCGCCCCCATCACAGGCGCAGCGCTTGTGGCCGGGACCCTCCTGATAGCCGCTCCGGCGGCGTCCGCGGCAGACGACCCGGTCACGACGGTGACGAGCTACAAAGCGGCGTGCCAGGCGAACAGCATCATCGACGTGACGAAGATCCAGGACACCTCGGTGAGCGTCACCGCCCCGACCCAGGTCGAACCTGGCGAGACCTTCACCTACCGCATTCAGCCGGGTCCGTCCTCGTACCCGAACCGCGATTCCGGCGCGACTACGACGAACGTCTCCCGGCTCAAGTTCGACTTCATGATCCCGGAGAACTCGACCTTCGTCGAAGCCGCCGTGGTCGGCTCGGGCACCAACCTCGACAACGTGCCTCCGAACGTCATCCGCGTCGACGAGACCGGAAACCCGGCCGCCACCGGCCAGATCTTGCGTCTGTCCGGCAACAACGAAGTGATCGGGAACGGGCCCTCGGGCAGCGTCAGCACCAACTCGGAGGGCGGCATCCGCGCGCCGAAACTGCAGCTGAACCTAGATGGTTCGCCCAACGCCGACGGTGACAGCTGGTTCCAGCTGCCCGCGGTCGACGTCACGGTCGTCGCCGGGGACGCCGGAACACCGATCGAGCCCAAGCTCCGCACGGGTGGCATCGCGGCCAACTTCAATGCCTTGGAGAACTTCAACACCTTCCTGCCGAGGGCATCGCTGTTCGGAACGCAATGGGCCAACACCCGCTGCGTTCCGCGCGACTCGGGTTCCGCACCGCTCAACGCCGGCGCGGGTCCGCTGGCGACGATCAATGTCGTTGCCTCGCAGGTATCGACAACCACGACGCTGTCCGCTCCGGATACTGCGGAGACCGGTACTCCGGTGACGCTCACGGCCACCGTCGCACCTGATGACGCGACAGGTTCGATTCAGTTCCAGGACGGCGGCGTCGACATCGGCTCCCCGGTGACGGTCGAGGGTGGTACGGCGAGCCTGGACTACACCTTCACGACCACCGGTTCGCACTCCGTCGCGGCGGTGTTCACCGGGACCGGTAACTTCGCCGATTCCACCTCGTCGGCCCAGGTCGTCTCCGTGAACGACCCGGTGGATGTCGAGACGACGTTGGCACTGACGGTTCCGCAGGATGCGGAGACCGGCACCCTCGTCGACCTGACCGCCAACGTGACTCCGTCGAACGCGGAGGGCACCGTGCAGTTCAAGGACGAGGGCGCCGACATCGGCGGGCCTGTAACAGTCGCTGCCGGCACGGCCACGCTGTCACATGCGTTCACAACCGCGGGCGCCCACACGATCACTGCCGAGTTCACCGGTGCGCCCGGCTTCGCTGGTTCCACCGCGGGGGCGGAGACCGTGACGGTGACCGATCCGGTGGATCCCGTTGTGGAAACCACGACGACGGTGTCGGCTCCGGCCAACGCCGAGACCGGTGAGGAGGTCACGCTCACGGCGAGCGTCGCACCAGACCACGCGACGGGAACGGTTCAGTTCACTGATGGCGGCGAAGACATCGGGTCGCCGGTGACGGTGTCGAACGGTGTTGCGACGCTACAGCACACCTTCTCGGCTGCCGGTGCGCACAACATCGCTGCCGTCTTCACCGGTGGTACCGGGTTCGGGGACTCAACAGCGAGTGCGCAGACCGTGACGGTCTCGGATCCGACTCCGGTCGACGCCGACACCACGACGATCCTGAGCGTCCCCGGCAACGCCAAGACCGGTGAGCCCGAGCGGCTCTATGCGACTGTGTACGACGTCGCAACCGCGGAAGTCGTCCCGAGCGTCGGCGCCGTGGAGTTCTTCGATGGCGGCGTCTCGATCGGAACGGCGCCGGTGGACGACGGCCTGGCCACGCTGACGCACACGTTCACGACCGAGGGTGCCCACACGATCACCGCAACCTTCACCGGCGCTACCGGATTCGCCGGTTCCACAGCTGCAGCGAAGGGCGTCGAGGTCGCGGTGCCGACTCCGATCGACATCGACACGGCCACCGTGATCACGGTGCCCGCCAACGCGACGGTCGATAGTCCCGTGGAGCTCACGGCGCAGGTAACCGGTGCCGGAGACGTGCCGGTGAGCGGCACCGTCCAGTTCTTCGACGGGGAGAACCCGATCGGTGACGCCGTCGCGGTTGTCGACGGCACGGCGGTGCTGAGCCACAGCTTCACCACGTCGGACGCGCACGTGATCCACGCGGTGTTCAGCGGCGGCCAGGGCGTCAAGGACTCGACGTCGGATTCGCGCACGATCCAGGTCTCGAGTGGCGGCCTCGGCAGCCTGAGCTTCGGCTCCTGAGCAGGACTCGAGCAGTAGGTCGGATGACCACCCGTGGTCGGGGCGGGTGGCCCACCAGCAAGGACGGCTTAGGTCGTCATCGAGACCCTCACGAGGGGAAAGGATTTCGAATGTCCCGATCAAGGATGCGACTACTCGTGTCGACCGTGGTTGCGGGAGCCATGACAATGGCCGCGGCAGGAGTGGGTCAGATTGCATTGGGTGGAGCCGTGGCGAACGCCACCACGGCGACAGCAACGGTGAGCGGATCCGGGCTGACCGCGACCAAGACGGTCACGCCGGCTGTTGCCTATCCCGGTGACACCGTGACGACCACCATCGAGGTCGTCAACAACGAGGGGATTGTCAAATACCTCAACTTCCTCACGGACTATCCGCCCGCCGGATATGTCTTGCAGAGCGTAACCGGAACCGTCTATCGGGGTACGGGTGGCGACCTGAACGACCCGAGTGTGTTCGACGGGACCGCCACGCAGGCGGGTGACGGGTCGGTTCGGGTCCGGTGGACCGACGCAACGTTGCGACTGGCGAAGGTGGAGCGGAACAACGGCCCGGTACACCCCACGCTCACCTTCACGTACACCGTCCCCGAAGACGCCACACCCGGACCACGTTCAACTGGTTTGGACTTCCAGATGTACAACCTTTTCGGGGATGAGACCACCACGGGCAATCCGATGCCGGACCTAGCGGTATCGGTCGCGGCGACACCCACGACAACGGCGGTTTCGGCGCCGGCAACTGCACAGGTGGGAGTCCCGACCACACTTACCGCGACCGTGACTCCCGCAAAGGCCGGCACCATTCAGTTCAAGGACGGCGGCGCCGATATCGGTGCTCCGGTTCCGGTCTCGGACGGCACGGCCAGCGTGGACCACACGTTCGACGCCCCGGGTGCGCATGAGATCACCGCGCAGTTCTTCCCGAGTGCCGGCAACGTCGAAGGTTCGACATCGCCGCCTCAGACGATCGATGTCGAAGACATAGCGACGAGCCTGTCGGTGACCGTCCCAGCAGAGGCGCTCACCGATGAAGAAATCACGCTGACGGCCAACGTCGAACCCCAGAACGCCGCGGGATCGGTGCAGTTCCAGGACAACGGAACTGATATCGGTGTTCCGGTCACCGTCGTAGATGGTGCCGCGAGCATGCAGCACACCTTCACGACGGACGGCACGCACAGCATCACGGCGGTCTTCACCGGCGACAGCGGGTTCTCGGGTTCGACCGCCCCCGCTCAGACCGTGAACGTGAGTATCCCGGTGGTTCCGACGTCGACCACCCTGACCGTGCCCCAGACGACGGTGACGGGTGAGCAGGTGGAGTTCTCGGCACAGGTGTCGCCGGCGGATGCGCAGGGCACGGTGCAGTTCACCGTCGGCGGGGTCTCGGTCGGGGATCCGGTCGAAGTGGTGAACGGGGCGGCGAGTATGTCGTTTACGTTCGCCGATGCCGGGCAGCATGCGGTCGCAGCCGACTTCTTCGGTGCCACAGGCTTCACGGACTCGTCGGCGCCGCCGTCCACGGTCACCGTGGATGCTGCGACGGTAACGCTGTTGGGTGTTCCGGGTTCGGCCACGACAGGGGTCGAGACGGCGTTGTCGGCGACGGTGCAGGCGCTTTCGGGGTCGGCAGTGCCGGCCGGTTCGGTGCAGTTCTTCGACGGTGGAGTGGCGGTCGGTGCACCAACGGTCCTGACCAATGGTTCGGCGAGCGTGCCACACACGTTCACAACGGTAGGGACGCACCAGATCACGGCTGTGTTCACGCCTGAAGCTGGGTTTGCGGGGTCCACGTCGGTGCAGCGTCCGGTGACGGTGTCGGACCCGGATCCCTCGGACGTGCCGTCGTCGGTGGTGATCACCTCGTCGCCTTCGGCGACGGTGGGTGTGCCATTGACATTGAAGGCGCAGGTGATCGGTGCCCCGGTGTTGCCGGGCACGGTGCAGTTCTTCGATGGTGGCGTGGAGATCGGTGATCCGGTCGAGGTCGTCGATGGTGTCGTGGAATTGGTGTACACCTTCGACTCCGTTGGGCCGCATCAGATCCACGTCGTCTACTCCGGTGGTCTGGGCGTGGAGGGCTCGACATCGCAGGTACAGGTGCTCGAGGTCAGCGAGTCGGGTGGCGTGGGCACCGGGTCGTTGGGCAGCTTGGGTGGCCTGTGATCCGGACCTGACGGCCGAGGAATGAAAGCCGGCTGTGGCCCCCTGCCCGTGTCGTAGGGGGTCACAGCCTTTTCGCGTGGGGTGACCTGTTCAGATCGACCTTCGCAAATCGACCCCATTTGGACGTTTGTCCGGTACAGTCCGGTGCGCATTCATCCGTGGGGTCGGGACGCGGTGTGGTTGCGGGGGTCGGCGTGGGGTGCTGCAACGCGCTTCGGAGTGGATTCGTAGGTCTTGCTGTCCCAGGTCGAAGCCTGATCCGTTGAGTTGGCGGCCGGTGGCCGTCGTCGAGAAGGAGATGCATGGTTGGCAGGGGATTACGCCGGATAGTCGGCGGGATAAGTGTTTTCGCGTTGGCTGGGGGTTTCGCGACCACCGTGGGTATCGGGTCCGCAGCCGCGGCGAGTGAGTCGGTGAGCTGGTCGAACGCCTCCACCAAGATCACCCGAACGGTGAGCGATACGACGGCGTCGGTGGGCCAGATCATCGAGGTGAAGACGAAGTTCGAACGCTCGGGCTCCCTCGAGATCATCCGAGAGGTCTGGGACTACCACCCGTCGTGCTGGGAGTTCGTCGACAGCAACAAGTCCAACCCGAGGGTCGAGTCGGACTACACCAAGGTGTCGGGGTCGTGGAATGTCTGGCCGAACATCAGCCCGAACTCGCAGACCTTCACGTTCGAGTATCGGGTGACCGAGGATTGCGCTCGTGACACCCAACTGACGACGGGGATGGGTTACGCCAGCGGCCTGCGCACCGGCGACTTCCGAACCAAGGGTCCGAACGTCACGGTGGCCAAGAACAACAGCACGACGTCATTGGCCACGGTGCCCGGCCCGGTGCCGACGGGTGTGCCGGTGACGTTGACCGCGACGGTGACCGGTGGCGCGCAGGGCGATCCGGTGGACTTCTACGACGAGGGCACGAAGATCGGTTCGGGCCAGCTGAACTCGTCGGGTGTGGCGACGTATGAGTGGACCCCGCCGGAGGCGGGTACGCGGTCGCTGCAGGCGAAGTTCCCGTCGACGGCGAAGGCGAAGTCGTCGCAGTCGGGCACTCAGGACGTGACAGTGACGGATGTGGCGACCTCGCTGGAGGTGTCCGCGCCGGGGACGGCGATCACCGGTGAGCCGGTGGAGTTGACGGCGGCAGTCTCGCCGGTCGAGGCCCAGGGCACGGTGCAGTTCTTCGATGGTGGCGCCCCGGTAGGGGATCCGGTCGAGGTGGTTGGCGGTGCGGCTGTGCTGTCGCACGCGTTCGCGGCGGCCGGGGAGTACTCGGTCTCGGCCGAGTTCACGGGTGCGCTCGGGTTCACGAACACGTCGGCGGCGCCGGTGGCGGTGGCGGTGGCGGATGTGGTGACCGCCCTCGAAGTCGAGGCGCCCAGCACGGCAGACACGGGTGACCCTGTGGAGTTGACGGCGCAGGTCTCTCCAACGGATGCGCCTGGCACGGTGCAGTTCTTCGACGGTGACGTGGCGATCGGTGATCCGGTCGAGGTCGCAGAGGGCGCGGCTGCGCTGGCGCACACGTTCACGGCTGCCGGGGAGCACGCGGTCTCGGCCGAGTTCACCGGTGCGCCCGGGTTCACGAACGCGACTGCGATGCCGGTGACGGTGGCGGTGGCGGATCCGGATGTGGTGACCTCACTCGAGGTGTCTTCGCCGGGCACGGCTGTTGCGGGTGAGCCGGTGGAGTTGACGGCGCAGATCTCGCCCGCGGATGCGGTCGGAACAGTGCAGTTCTTCGCAGGTCACGTGGCGATCGGTGAACCAGTCGAGGTAGCGGACGGGGCGGCGAGCGTGTCGCACACTTTCGCTGCCGGCGGGGAGTACGGTATCTCGGCCGCTTTCGTCGGTGCACCTGGGTTCACGAACGCGTCCGCGGCGCCGGTGCCTGTGACGGTGTCGGATGTGTCGTCGGTGGCGATCACATCGTCGCCGTCGGCAACGGCGGATGTGCCGTTCACGTTGAGGGCGGAGGTGATGCCCGCGGATGCAGCCGGCACGGTGCAGTTCTTCGAAAGTGGTTTGAAGATCGGTGATCCGGTCGAGGTGGTCGATGGTGTCGCGGAGTTGGTGTACACCTTCAACTCAGCTGGGCCGCACGAGATCCACGTCGTCTACTCCGGTGGTCCGGGCGTGGAGGGCGCGACGTCGCAGGTACAGGTGCTCGAGGTCGCCGCATCTGGTGGCATGGGTACCGGATCGTTGGGCAGCTTGGGCCTGTGATCTGACGGCTGTGGAGTGAAAGCAGGTGTGGCCCCTTCCCGTTGGGTAGGGGCCACAGCCCTTTCGTGCGGGTCGACCTGTTCAGATTGACCTGCGCAAATCGACCCCCTTTTGGACGTTTGTCCTGTACAGTCCCTTGCGCATTCATCCGTGGGGTCGGGGGCGCGGCGTGGTTGCGGGGGTCGGCGTGGGGTGCCGCAACGCGCTCAGGAGTGGATTCGTTGGGCGTTGACGTCCCAGGTCGAGGCCTGATCCGTTGAGTGGCGGCCGATGGCCGTCGTCGAGAAGGAGATGCATGGTCGGCAGGGGATTGCGCCGGATAGTCGGCGGGATAAGTGTTTTCGCGATGGCTGCGGGTTTCGCGGCGACGGTGGGTGTCGGGTCGGCGGCCGCGGCCAGTGAGTCGGTGAGCTGGTCGGACGCCCTCACCAAGTTCAAGCGGACGGTGAGTGACACGACGGTATCGGTGGGTCAGGTCGTCGAGGTGAAGACGAGGTTCGAGCGCTCCGGCTCTCTCGAGATCATCCGAGAGGTCAGGGATTACCATCCGTCGTGCCTCGAGTTCGTCGGCAGCAACAAGTCCAACCCGACGGTCAAGTCGGACTACACCGAGGTGTCGGGGTCGTGGAATGTCTGGCCGAACATCAGCCCGAACTCGCAGACCTTCACGTTCGAGTATCGGGTGACCGAGGATTGCGCGCGTGACACCCCGTTGACGACGGGTATGAGCTACGAGAGCAGTCTGGGCGGAGGCAGTTACAAGACCAAGGGCCCGAACGTGACGGTGGCCAAGAACAACACCACGACGTCGTTGGCGGCGGTGTCCGGCCCGGTGGTCGCGGGTGTGCCGGTGCCGTTGACTGCGACGGTGACCGGTGGCGCGCAGGGCGATTCGGTGGACTTCTACGACGGGGGCACGAAGGTCGGTTCGGGCCAGCTGAACTCGTCGGGTGTCGCGACCTATGAGTGGACGCCGCCGGACGGGGGCACCCGGTCGCTGCAGGCGAAGTTCTCGTCCACGGCGAAGGCGAAGTCGTCGCAGTCGGGCACGCAGGACGTGACGGTGACGGATGTGGTGACCTCCCTCGAGGTCCAGGTGCCGGGCACGGCTGTTACAGGTGAGCTGGTGGAGTTGACGGCGGCGGTCTCACCGGTCGAGGCCCAGGGCACGGTGCAGTTCTTCGATGGCGACGCCCCGATCGGGGATCCGGTCGAGGTTACGAACGGTGCGGCGAGCGTCTCGCACACGTTCGCGGCTGCCGGGGAGTACGGCGTTGCGGCGGAGTTCACCGGTGGGCCCGGGTTCGCGAACGCGTCGGCGGGGCCTGTGACGGTGGCGGTGGCGGATGTGGTGACCTCGCTGGAAGTGTCCGCACCGGACACGGCGACCACGGGTGAGCCGGTGGAGTTGACGGCGCAGGTGCTACCGGTGGAGGCGGCCGGCACGGTGCAGTTCTTCGATGGTGACGTGGCGATCGGGACCCCGGTGGAGGTTGCAGAGGGTGTGGCTGCCCTGTCGCACGCGTTCACGGCTGCCGGGGGGCACGCCGTCTCGGCCGAGTTCACCGGTGCGTCCGGGTTCACGAACGCGACTGCGATGCCAGTGACGGTGGCCGTGTCGGAACCGGATGTGTTGACCACTCTCGAGATCCAGCTGTCGGACACGGCGACCACCGGTGAGCCGGTGGTTTTGTTGGCGCAGGTGTCGCCGGTTCCATCCGGTGGCACGGTGCAACTCAACGTGGACGGTGTCGATGTCGGTTCTCCGGTGGAGGTTGACGCCAGCGGCCGGGCGATCCTGCCGTACACGTTCGATGCCGCCGGATCGTACGCGGTGTCGGCCGCGTACTCGGGCACGGCAGGGTTCGCGGGTTCGTCGGCGGCGGCCACGGTGACGGTGTCGGATCCGTCGGATGCGTCGTCGTCGGTGGTTGTCACGTCGCCGCCGTCCGCGACGCCGGGCGTGCCCTTCACGTTGGAGGCGCTTGTGATCGGCCCACCAATGTTGCCGGGAACGGTGCAGTTCTTCGACGGTGGTGTGGAGATCGGTGATCCGGTCGAGGTGGTCGATGGTGTCGCGGAGTTGGTGTACACCTTCGATTCCGTTGGCCCGCACGAGATCCACGTCGTCTACTCCGGCGGTCCGGGCGTGGAGGGCGCGACGTCGCAGGTGCAGGTGCTCGACGTCGTCGAGTCTGGTGGTGCGGGTACCGGATCGTTGGGCAGTTTGGGCCTGTGATCCGGTCCTGACGGCGGAGGAGTGAAAGCAGGCGTGGCCCCCAGCCGTGTGGTGGGGGCCACAGCCTTCTCACTTGGGCCGGTCTTCGCAATTCGGCGGCAGTTGGACGTTTGTCCGGTACAGTCCGTTGCGCATTCATCCGTGGGGTCGGGGCGCGGTGTGGTTGCGGGGGTCGGCGTGGGGTGCTGCAACGCGCTTCGGAGTGGATTCGTTGGCGTGGTCCCGGGTCGAGGCCTGATCCGTTGAGTTGGCGGCCGGTGGCCGTCGTCGAGAAGGAGATGCATGGTTGGCAGGGGATTGCGCCGGATAGTCGGCGGGATAAGTGTTTTCGCGATGGCTGCGGGTTTCGCGGCGAGCGTGGGTGTCGGGTCGGCGGCCGCGGCCAGTGAGTCGGTGAGCTGGTCGGACGGCAACACCAGCTTCAAGCGGACGGTGAGCGACACGACCGTGTCGGTGGGGCAGATCATCGAGGTGAAGACGAGGTTCGAGCGCGACTGGGCTCTGGAGATCATCTACGAGGTGAACGAACACCACCCGTCGTGCTTCGAGTTCGTCAGCAGCAACAAGTCCAACCCACAGGTCAAGTCGGACTACACCCGGGTTTCGGGGTCGTGGACTGTCCGTCCGTACTTCGACCCGACCTCACAGACCTTCACGTTCGAGTATCGGGTGACCGAGGATTGCGCTCGTGATACTCCGTTGTCGACGGGGATGAGTTACAGCGGCAGCCTTGGTTCCGGTAGCTACAAGACCAAGGGCCCGAACATCACGGTGGCCAAGAACAACACCACGACGTCGTTGGCGGCGGTGTCCGGCCCGGTGGTCGCGGGTGTGCCAGTGACGTTGAGTGCAACGGTGACCGGCGGTGCGCAGGGTGATCCGGTGGACTTCTACGACGGGGGCACGAAGGTCGGTTCGGGCCAGCTGAACTCGTCGGCTGTCGCGACCTATGAGTGGACGCCGTCGGAGGCGGGCACCCGGTCGCTGCAGGCGAAGTTCTCGTCCACGGCGAAGGCGAAGTCGTCGCAGTCCAGCACGCAGGATGTGCAGGTCAACGAGCCGCAGTCGACGGGTGTGGTCGTGTCGGTGCCCGGCACGGCGACCACCGGTGAGCAGGTGGAGCTGACGGCGCAGGTCTCGCCTGCCGAGGCGCAGGGCACGGTGGCGTTCTCGGTGGACGGGGCCCCGGTCGGGGATCCGGTCGAGGTCGTCGGCGGTGCGGCGGTGCTCTCGCACGCGTTCGGGGCTGCCGGGGAGTACTCGGTGACGGCGGAGTTCACGGCGGCGCCCGGGTTCACCAACGCGTCCGCGGCGGCGCAGACCGTGACAGTCTCGGATGCGGTGACCTCGCTGGAGGTGTCCGCGCCGGGTGAGGCGATCACCGGTGAGCCGGTGGAGCTGACGGCGGCGGTGTCGCCGGTCGAGGCCCAGGGGACGGTGCAGTTCTTCGATGGTGGCGCGCCGATCGGTGGCCCGGTCGAGGTGGTGAACGGTGCGGCGGTGCTCTCGCACGCGTTCGGGGCTGCCGGGGATGCGTCGGTGACGGCGGAGTTCACGGGTGCGCCCGGGTTCACGAATGCGTCCGGGGCGCCGGTGACGGTGGCTGTGTCGGATCCGGATGTGGTGACCTCGCTGGAGGTGTCCGCGCCGGGTGAGGCGATCACCGGTGAGCCGGTGGAGCTGACCGCGGCGGTGACGCCGGTCGAGGCCCAGGGGACGGTGCAGTTCTTCGATGGTGACGCCCCGGTCGGGGATCCGGTCGAGGTGGTGAACGGTGCGGCGAGCTTGTCGCATACCTTCGGGGCTGCCGGGGAGTACGGCATCTCGGCCGTCTTCACGGGTGCGCCCGGGTTCACCGATGCGTCCACCGCGGGGCAGACCGTGACCGTGTCGGACGTGGTGACATCACTCGAGATCCAGCTGTCGGACACGGCGACCGCCGGTGAGCCGGTGGGCCTGTCGGCGCTGGTGTCGCCGGTTCCATCGGGCGGCACCGTGCAGTTCAAGGTGAACAATGTCGATGTCGGTGATCCGGTCGAGGTCGACGGCAGCGGCCGCGCGATACTGCCGTACACGTTCGATGCTGCCGGGGACTACGGCATCTCGGCCGAGTACTCGGGCACCACAGGGTTCGCGGGTTCGTCGTCGGCGGCAACGGTTTCGGTGTCGGATCCGTCGGATCCGTCGTCGTCGGTGGTGATCACGTCGTCACCGTCGGCGACTGTGGGCGTGCCGTTCACGTTGAGGGCGCAGGTGCTGCCGGCGGATGCGACCGGCACGGTGCAGTTCTTCGACGGTGGCGTGCAGATCGGTGATCCGGTCGCCGTGATCGAGGGTTTCGCGGAGTTGGTGTACACCTTCGACTCCGTTGGGCCGCACGAGATCCACGTCGAATACTCCGGTGCTGCGGGTGTGGAGGGCTCGACGTCGCAGGTGCAGGTGCTCGACGTCGCCGAGTCGAGTGACGCGGGTACCGGATCGTTGGGCAGCTTGGGCCTGTGATCCGGTCCTGACGCCCGAAGAGTGAGAGCTGGCTGTGGCCCCTTGCCCGAGTGGCAGGGGGCCACAGCCATTCGCCTGGGATCCGAACCGGGTCCGATAACCCGGATTCCATCCAGTCGAGATTCAATACCGTTGGGATTCAATACCGCCGGGATCCGACATCTATTGATCACGGCGGGCCTTGTCCCGGACAGGCAGCTGAATTCTGCCAATTCGAATGCGTCCAATTCGACGTCTTTTGGACGTTTGTCCGGTACAGTCCGTTGCGCATTCATCCGTGGGGTCGGGGCCGCGGTGTGGTTGCGGGGGTCGGCGTGGGTCCTGCAACGCGCTTCGGAGTGGATTCGTTGGGCGTGGTCCCGGGTCGAGGCCTGATCCGTTGAGTTGGCGGCCGCTGGTCGTCGTCGAGAAGGAGATGCATGGTTGGCAGGGGATTACGCCGGGTAGTCGGCGGGATAAGCGTTTTCGCGATGGCCGCGGGGTTCGCGGCGGCCGTGGGTGCCGGGCCGGCAGCGGCAGCGAGTGGGTCGGTGAGCTGGTCGGACGGCAATACTGACTTCAAGCGGACGATCAGTGATACGACGTTGTCGGTCGGTCAGGAAGTCGAGGTGTCGACGAGGTTCGAGCGCGACTGGGTTCTCGAGATCATCACCAGAGTGGACGATTATCGTCCGTCGTGCCTGGAATTCGTCAGCAGCAACAAGTCCGGCGCGTCGGACAAGGGGACCTACACCCGGGTGACGGGGTCGTGGAACGTCTGGCCGAATATCAGCCCGACCTCGCAGACCTTCACGTTCAAGTACCGGGTGACCGAGGATTGCGCTCGTGACACCGAGTTGAAGACGGGGATGGCCTACGACGGCAGTCTGGGTTCCGGTAGCTACAAGACCAAGGGTCCGCATTTCACGGTGGCCAAGAACAACACCACGACGTCGTTGGCGGCGGTGTCCGGCCCCGTGGTGACGGGTGTGCCGGTGACGTTGAGTGCAACGGTGACCGGCGGTGCGCAGGGTGATCCGGTGGACTTCTACGACGGGGGCACGAAGGTCGGTTCGGGCCAGCTGAACTCGTCGGGTGTCGCGACCTATGAGTGGACGCCGTCGGAGGCGGGCACCCGGTCGCTGCAGGCGAAGTTCTCGTCCACGGCGAAGGCAAAGTCGTCGCAGTCCAGCACGCAGGACGTGCAGGTCAACGACCCGGATGTGGTGACCTCGCTGGAGGTGCAGGCTCCGGGTGCGGCGATCACCGGTGAGCCGGTGGATCTGACGGCGCAGGTCTCGCCGGCGGATGCGGCCGGCACGGTGCAGTTCTCGGTGAACGGTGCTCCGGTCGGTGCTCCGGTCGAGGTGGCCGGTGGTGCGGCGGTGCTCTCGCACGCGTTCGCGGCTGCCGGGGATGCTTCGGTGTCGGCGGAGTTCACGGGTGCGCCCGGGTTCACGAATGCGTCCGGTGCGCCGGTGACGGTGGCGGTGTCGGATCCGGATGTGGTGACCTCGCTGGAGGTGTCCGCGCCGGGTGCGGCGATCACCGGTGAGCCGGTGGATCTGACCGCGCAGGTCTCGCCGGCGGATGCGGCCGGCACGGTGCAGTTCTCGGTGAACGGTGCTCCGGTCGGTGCTCCGGTCGAGGTGGCCGGTGGTGCGGCGGTGCTCTCGCACGCGTTCGCGGCTGCCGGGG
>NZ_RKLO01000004.1:415900-464736 GCF_004011825.1 Rhodococcus xishaensis
ATGCTTCGGTGTCGGCGGAGTTCACGGGTGCGCCCGGGTTCACGAATGCGTCCGGTGCGCCGGTGACGGTGGCGGTGTCGGATCCGGTGGATGGATCGTCGTCGGTAGTGATCACGTCGTCGTCGGCGGCGACGGCGGGCGTGCCGTTGACGTTGACCGCGCAGGTCTCGCCGGCGGATGCGGTTGGCACCGTCCAGTTCTTCGACGGTGACGCGGAGATCGGGGATCCGGTCGAGGTGGTCGACGGCATCGCGGAGTTGGTGTACACCTTCGATTCCGTTGGACAGCACGAGATCCGCGCCGAATACTCCGGTGGTCCCGGGGTGGAGGGTTCGACTTCGCAGGTGCAGGTGCTCGAGGTCACCGAGTCCGGTGGCACGGACGGCGGTTCGCTGGGCAGCCTGGATATCGAGGATATCGCAGGCATCGCGGGCATCCTGGGCATCCTGGGCAGCTTGGGCGACTAGTGATCCGGTCCTGACGGCTGACGCGTGAAACGGGCTGTGGGCCCCTGTCCAGGCAGGGGCCCACAGCCTTCATGACCACATGAGCATCCGGGCTCGTAGGCCTCCCTGATCTCGGTTGTCCACGAAAGAAAGCGACTATCCGTGTTATCCGAGGAATTGACACACGTTTCAGTTTTGACAGTTATCGTGCTCGGGCACGGGTGTTGAGCCCGCAGAGCAGTTTTCGATTGTTCATTTAGGAGTCCGGTGAATTCCTCTCTAGCGACGCGCTGCGCCGCAGCGCTCACAGGTGCCACCCTGACGATGGGCGTGATGCTGGTTGCCGCCCCAGCAGGTGCGGCAACTTCCACTCTCGAGTTCAAGAACACGTGCAGGGCTACTCCCTCCAGCGCCGTCGCCGGTCCGGTTGACCAGACGCGAGACACCGAGATCACCGTCGACGCCCCGACGACCGTGGAGCCGGGTGAGACGTTCGCCTTCCGGTTGCAGAGCGCCGGCCAGTCGTATCCCGACAAGGAATCCATCGCGACGACGAAGAGTCTGTCCCGGCTCAAGAATGACTTCGAGATCCCGGCGAACGCCACATTCGTCAGTGCGGAGATCGTGGCGAACTCGGGGATCAATCTGGATCTCGTACCGCCGAGTGTGATCCGGGTCAACGACAGCGGAACCGAGGACCCGAACGGCAACATCCTGCGGATCTCCGGCAACAACGAGGTGATCGGCAACGGTGCCTCCAACAGCACCAGCAAAGAGGGTGGCATCCGTGCTCCGAAATTGAAGCTGAACCTCGACGGCACCCCGAACTCGAAGGGTGACTCCTGGTTCCGGATGCCGGCGATCGAGGTGACGATGGTGGCCGGTCAGTCCGGTGTCATCGAGCCGAAGCTCCGTACGAGCGGCGACGCGGGCAAGTTCAACGACAACAAGAACTTCAGCACGCAGTTGGCTCTCGCGTCGGCCTTCGGTGACCAGTGGGCACCGACCCGCTGCAGCCCCCGTGATTCGAAGTCGAGCGGCCTCAACGCCGGAGCCGGGCCGCTGACGACCATCCGCATCGTCGCGCCCGACGTGATCACCTCCACTACGCTGACCGTTCCCGACACCGCCACGACCGGTACCCCAGTGGAGCTCACCGCCGCGGTGGAACCGGCCGAAGCGTCCGGCACCGTGCAGTTCAAGGACAACGGCACCGACATCGGCGCACCGGTTCCGGTGATCAGCGGGGCGGCGAGTCTGGCGTATACGTTCGGTGCGCTCGGCGACCGCAGCATCACCGCCGAGTTCTCGGGCGCAACAGGTTTCGCGTCGTCCGCGTCGGAGCCACGGACTGTGACGGTGACGCCGCCAGTCATGGGCACCACGACCTCGGTCACGGTGCCGCCGACCGCGACCACCGGTCTCGCGGTGGACCTCATCGCGGCCGTGAACCCGCCCGGTGTCGACGGCACGGTGCAGTTCAGGGACGGTGACACCGACATCGGGGATCCCGTTCCGGTCGCCGGCGGCATCGCGACGCTATCGCACTCTTTCACGACGACGGGCGACCACAGCATCACCGCGGCCTTCTTGGGCAGCGCGGCCCACGCGCCGTCGACCTCGGGTGCGCGCGTGGTGGCGGTCTCGGAGCCGCTGCCGGACGCGGTCGCAACCACCACTGAACTCACCGTCCCCGCCACCGCGGAGGTCGGGACGGTCGTGCCGTTCTCGGCGACCGTTTCCCCGACCCCGGTCGATGGCACCGTGCAGTTCCGTGACGGCGCAACGAACCTCGGATCGCCGGTCCTGGTCGTGGACGGTGTCGCGAGTCTCTCGCACACCTTCACTCGAGGCGGATCGCACTCCATCACCGCGGTCTACAGCGGGGGCGTGGGTTCGCTGGGTTCGACAGCGGCTCCGGTGACCGTGGACGTCACGGCGACCAACATCGGCACCGCCACGTTGCTCAACGCGCCCGGTGAGGCGAAGACCGACAAGCCAGTGGACCTTTGGGCGAGCACGTTCGACCTGTGGGACGGAGCCCCGGTGCCGGACGGGGGCACGGTGCAGTTCCGCGACGGCGAGGCACTCATCGGAAGTCCGGTTCCCGTGGTCGACGGTTTCGCCAAGCTGACGCACACGTTCGACTCGACTGGCGTACACGCGATTTCGGCAGAGTTCAGCGGGGTGGGTGCCTTCCAAGGCTCGACCACCGACCCTCAGGACATCAACGTGACAGTTGCGTCGGTCGCGGATCTTGCGACGGCAACCGAACTGGGGTTGCCGGCCGTCAACACTGCCGGTGATCCCGTGATCCTGGACGCGCGCGTCGTCGCCCCGCAGACTCCGAACGGCACCGTTCAGTTCTTCGCCGGTGACACACCGCTGGGCGAGGCAGTGCAACTCGTCGACGGATACGCAAGCCTCGCGCATACGTTCGCCGAGGCCGGATCCCACGCGATCACCGCAAAGTACAGTGGCGCAGCTGGATTCACAGAGTCGACGTCCATCCCCGGAACCCTCGTGATCAACCCGGTCGCGACCCCGGCCGGCAGCGTCGCATTCGGTTCGTGAGCGGAGATGGCGATGCGACAGCGAAACTCGAAGGCAGCGACAGTGCGAGAAGGACGGGCGATCGGGATGACTGGTAGGACGAGTCGGCGGCTGACCGCCGGTGCGGCCGTGGCCGCGCTGTCGGCAACCCTCCTCGGAGGATTCAGTCCGGGTCTGGCCAATGCGGCGTCGGAATCGGTGACGTGGTCGGACGGCAACAGCAAGTTCACCCGTACGGTGAGTGACACGACGGCGTCGGTGGGTCAGATCATCGAGGTGAAGACGAAGTTCGAACGCTCCGGCGTACTCGAAATCATCTACGAGGTCACGGATCATCACCCGTCGTGCTGGGAGTTCGTCAGCAGCAACAAGTCCAACCCACAGGTCGAGTCGGACTACACCCGGGTGTCGGGGTCGTGGAACGTGTGGCCGAACATCAACCCGAACTCACAGACCTTCACGTTCGAGTATCGGGTGACCGAGGATTGCGCTCGTGACACCCCGTTGTCGACGGGGATGAGTTACGACGGCAGTCTGGGCGCCGGCAGCTACACGGACAAGGGTCCGACGGTCACGGTGGCGAAGGACACCACCACGACGTCTTTGGCCGCGGTGCCCAGCCCGCTGGTGGTGGGCCAGTTGGTGACGTTGACCGCCACGGTGACCGGTGGCGCGCAGGGCGATCCGGTGGACTTCTACAACGGGGACACCAAGATCGGTTCGGGCGAACTAGATGCGTCGGGTGTCGCCACATACGACTGGGCTCCGGCGACGGGCACCTGGTCGGTGCAGGCGATGTTCCCCTCCACCGCGAAGGCGAAGTCGTCGGAGTCGGCTGCGCAGAACGTGCAGGTGAACGACCCGGTGTCGACGGATGTCGTCGTGTCGGTTCCCGGGACGGCCGTGGCCGGTGAAACGGTGGATCTGACGGCGCAGGTATCGCCGACGGACGCACAGGGCACCGTGCAGTTCGCAGACAACGGGGCCCCGATCGGGGACCAGATCGAGGTGGTCGACGGTGCGGCAACCCTGCCGTACACGTTCAGCGCCGGCCAGCACAGCATCACCGCGGAATTCTTCGGCGCGTTCGGATTCACGAACTCGACCGCGGCGCCGCAGACGGTGACGGTGACCGATGCGGCGACGACCGCGGCCGTCACCGTGCCGGAGGCCGCGCAGACCGGTGATCCGGTGACGCTCTCGGCGTCGATCAGCCCGACGCCGACGGGTGGAACGGTGCAGTTCAAGGACGGCCTCGCCGACATCGGCACGCCGGTCGAACTCACGGACGGAACAGCGATCCTCGAGCACACGTTCACGTCCGTCGGAAGCCACGCCATCTCCGCCTACTACTCGGGAACGGCCGGCTTCGCACCCGCGACTGCACCCGCCCAGTCGGTGTCCGTCACCGACCCGGTGGTGGCCCCCCGCGATACTGTGACCTTGCTCAGTGTTCCCGGAGAGGCCAAGACCGATGAGGTCGTCGACCTGTGGGTGACCGTCCGCGACGCAGCCGGGGATCCTGTCGACGGAGGAACCGTCCAGTTCCGTGCCGGAGGCCAGGACCTGGGTGACCCGGTGGCGGTGAGCGACGGTGTCGCACGGTTGCCGCACACATTCTCTGCAGTTGGCACACATGCCATCTCGGCGGTGTTCTCCGGTACGGCCGCGCTCGATGGTTCCACCACGGTTACTCGGAACGTGAACGTGACGGTGCCTACGCAGGTCGACGTCGACACCGCGACGGCGCTGACCGTGCCTGCGTCGGCGGCCCCCGGTGACACCGTGACGTTGTGGGCGTCGGTGGTGTCGTCCGTGCCGGTTGAAGGAACGATCCAGTTCTTCGACGGTGAGACCCCGATCGGAGAGACAGTCGATCTGGTCGATGGCACCGCGACGCTGGACTATGCGTTCACGATTACGGGTGCTCACTCGATCACCGCGGTCTATTCCGGCGCCGAGGGACTGAAGGGTTCGACCTCGGAGCCTCGGACGCTCGACGTCGCCTCGGTGGATCCGGCGCCCGGCGACACCAGCAGCCTGGGCGGACTTCCCTTCGGGTCCTGAGAGATCGGGGCGGCTGCACAGCAGCCTCCCCGTCCTTTCCTAGCGAAGAGTTCGAGGCCCCCGGCGCATGCCGGGGGCCTCGAGTCGTACGTTCGACCGTTCGACGGGTCGGGAAGTGTCTCGGCCACGAGCGGCCGACTAGGCTTCAATCTGTGGAACCCTTCTACCGAACGATCATCGGCCTAGCTCGCGTCGTGTTCGCAGGCCAAGGCCTGAAGTTCACTGTGACCGGCGAGGAGCACATTCCCAAAACGGGAGGTGCGGTGATCGCCATCAACCACACCGGGTACATGGACTTCACCTATGCGGGTCTGCCGGCACGCGCCGTCAAGCGCTACATCCGGTTCATGGCGAAGAACGAGGTATTCGTTCACAAGGTCTCCGGCCCGATGATGCGCGCAATGAAGCACATCCCCGTCGACCGATCGGCCGGTGGCGAGTCCTATCGGGCCGCGGTGGAGGCGCTGCGGGACGGTGAACTGGTGGGCGTGTTCCCGGAGGCGACGATCAGCCGGAGTTTCGAACTCAAGGGCTTCAAATCCGGTGCCGCCCGGATGGCGATCGAGTCGGGGACCCCGGTGCTCCCGATCGTCATCTGGGGATCGCAGCGGGTATGGACCAAGGGTTACCCGAAGCGTCTGGGCCGGACCAACACTCCGATCTCCATCGCCGTCGGGGAGCCGATCGCGCCCTTCGAGCCGGGGTCGGAGATGACGGCGCTTCTGCACACGCGGATGGAAGAACTGCTGCGCGGCGTGCAGGCGAGCTATGAGCACCCCGCGGGCGAATACTGGGTGCCGGCCCGACTCGGTGGTGGAGCACCGACCCTCGAGGAAGCCAACGCAATGGATGCGGCGGACGCCGAAGCGAAGGCTGCACGACGCAGCAAGGAGACCGAGGGGAAGTAGTCGTGGAGCCGGTCTATGCGGCAGTGGAGTGGGCCGCGCAAGGCATGAGCACCTTTCAGGGCCTTCGGTTCACGCGCGTCGGCGTCGAGAACCTGCCGCGTGACGGCGGGGCGGTGCTGGCCGTCAATCACACCGGTTACCTCGACTTCGTGCCGATCGGGCTCACCGCACGCAGTCGGGGTCGCCGAATCCGCTTCATGGCCAAGTCGGAACTCGCCGACAATCCGGTCTTGAGGTTTCTGATGCGTAATACCCGCACGATCGCGGTGGATCGCGCCGCCGGCACCGCGTCGTATCGTTCGGCGGTCGAGGCGCTGAAGGCCGGTGAACTGGTCGGTGTCTATCCGGAGGGCACGATCAGCCGGAGCTTCGAACTCAAGAAGTTCAAGTCCGGTGCAGCACGGATGGCGCTCGAGGCCGGAGTGCCGATCGTGCCATCCATCGTGTGGGGCGCACAGCGGATCGCAACCAAGGGGCAACCCCTGCACCTGGGTCGGCACCGCATCCCCGTCACGGTCGCGGTGGGGGAGCCGATCGCTCCCGAGGGCGGACCGGAGTCGCTCACGGCGACTCTGCATGAGCGTATGGCGGCCCTGCTCGCCGAAGCCCAGCGCGACTACCCTCATCCGGTCGGCGAGCCGTGGGTGCCCCGGCGTCTCGGGGGAACGGCGCCGACGCTCGCCGAGGCCACCAAGCTCGACGAGGACGAAGCCCGCAAGCGTCGCCCCCGTGCGTCGTGAGTTGCCTCGCATCCAGCCGTTCTCGCTCCTCGAATGTCATCGGACAGGGCAGAATGACCCGGTGGACCACGAATTCCCCAGCCTTGTCGCCAGCGATGTCGACGGCACCCTGATCGACAACGACGAACGTATAACCGCTCGGACCCGCAAGGCGGCAAGCGCCGTCGTCGAGTCCGGCACGCCGTTCGTCCTTGCTACCGGGCGCCCTCCGCGTTGGCTCGACCCGGTGGTCGACGGACTCGGATTCGCACCGCTCGCGGTGTGTGCAAACGGCGCGGTCCTCTACGACGCGGAAGCCGACCGGGTCCTCGAGGCCGCGATGCTGTCGGTGGAGACCCTCGCCTGGATCGCCGACTTGATCGAGTACGAGCTGCCCGGGGCGGGGCTGGCGGCCGAGCGCGTCGGCTCGACCGCGCACGACACCGCGACCCCGCAGTTCGTGAGCGCGCCGGGATACGAGCATGCCTGGCTCAACCCCGACCACGTCGAAATGGCGCCGGAGGACATCCTGTCCGCCCCGGCGATCAAGATGCTCATCCGCATCCCCGGCGCGAGCAGTGCCGCCATGGTCGCGACGCTGCGGCCGCTGGTGG
This sequence comes from Rhodococcus xishaensis, assembly GCF_004011825.1. Lineage (GTDB taxonomy): Bacteria > Actinomycetota > Actinomycetes > Mycobacteriales > Mycobacteriaceae > Prescottella > Prescottella xishaensis. Next base: position 423,208 of record NZ_RKLO01000004.1, read on the forward strand.
GGGAACGGGCGGACCTGACCTACTCGACGAACAACGGCCTGATCGAGGTGTCCGCGCCCGGCGTGACCAAGGCGTCGGGGCTGAGGCTGATCGCCCGGCGGCTCGGCGTGAGCGAGTCGGGAGTTCTCGCCTTCGGGGACATGCCCAATGACATCGCCATGCTTGCGATGGCCGGGCACGGCGTTGCGATGGAGAACGCGCATCCGGACACGAAGGCCGCGGCCGACGAGGTCACGGCTACCAACAGCGACGACGGAGTCGCCCGCGTCCTCGAACGGTTCTGGGTGAACTGACCGACCGAGAACGCCTCTGGTTCTCCGCAATTCGTGGGACGGGAATCCTGGCCGGCGTGATTCCCGGGAGAGACGGAGGCGTTCGGTCGTATGCGGATCAGTTGGTTTGCACCGGGGTCTCCTCGGGAGGAGCCGTCGGTGCCGGAGTTGTCGGTGTTGAAGCGGCGGCAGCGCCCGGGGCCGGTTTGGTCACGATCGTCGTGATCTCCCGGTTCGCTTCGTCGTAGATCATCGAGCCGTTCTCGAAGTCGCTGCGGAAGCCCCCGTTCACCCTGTACTCGTCACTGATCGGCAGGCCGATGTCGCCCAGGATCCCGCCGGCGGCCTGCCAGGCATTGAAGATCTCGCCGAGCATCGTCACCACGTCGCCGTACGGCGACGTGACGAGCGCGCCGTTCTCGAAGAATGCGTACAGCTGTCCCGCCGCGGTGGTCAGCAAGCCGGAGAGGGCGTCGCCGAGCATGCCGCGATTCCCGCCGAGGGCGAGCCACTGGCGAGCGATCGGGTTGGAATCGGCGATCGACAGAATGTTGTTCACAGCCGCCGGGATCTGCGCCTCGAGGTCGAGGGAACCGACGTTCACCCCGATATCGGGATTGGTCCCTCCGCCCGGACTGGGGGTGGGCAGAGGCACGCTGCTACCACTGCTTCCGTTCCAGTTCGCCGCGGCGATGTCACGGACCTGGTCCATCTGGGTGTAGGCGGAGTCACCCGGGCACACGGTGTAGCCGACGTCACGGTGCGCGAAGATGATCGGCAGGTTCACCGCTTGTCCCTTCGCGAACTTCGTGTACGAGGTGCCCTCGGAGTACATCGTCGTCCAGCCCTTGGGATTCAGGTTCGCGAGCTTCAGTCGCCACCCGAGGAACTTCCCGAGGGACTCGATCGTCGCGGCCGGTGCCGGCACGTTCGAGAAGTTGCCCATCATCGCGATACCGACGGTGTTTTCGTTGAAGCCACCGGCGTGTGCGCCCCGAACCGGACGGTCGAGACCGCCGTAGCGACCCTCGAAGATCTGGCCGAACCGATCGACGAGCACGTTGTAGCCGATGTCGCACCAGCCGAGGGTCTGCGCGTGATACGCATAGATGCCGCGCACGATGCCGGCAGACTCCCGCCTGGTGTAGTTGTTGCTCTCGGCGGTGTGGTGCACGGTCGCGCCACCGAGGGAATCGTCATAGATCGGGTTCGAGCAGCGGATGCGCTCGTCGGCTCCCCATCCGCTGCGCGAGATGATGTTGATGCCGTTCACGGACGCCGGGGTGGCGATGTCGGCGAGGTTCGAATCCTGCGGGCCGGTGCCTGGGTTGATGAGCACTGCAGAGATGTCGTCGGCGGTGATGGTCGCTGCGTGCAGCGGGTTGGACGTCGCTGCGGGCAGGGGGTTGGACACGGCGGCCGGCGCGTAGCCCAACGGCTGTGCCTCCGGTGCTGGTGTGTCGGCAGGTGCGGGGGTCTGCGCCGCTGGGGTTCCTTGCTCGCCCGCCGCAGTCTGGCCGGTGGCACCGGAATCCTTGGGTGCCACGAGTATCTGCATGGCGTTGGTCTCGCCGACGTAGACAGGATCGCTGCCCTGCTTGCCGGACACCGTCGCCATGTCGGCGGTTTGGCTATCGATTCCCTCGGGAGCGAACCACTCGCCCCACGACCCGTCTGCCAGCTTCACGCGTAGCTTCGTGACCACCGACTCGAGGTCCGTGGCGGTCAGCGCAACCATGGAGAACGGCTTGTCACGCGTGATCTCCTTGACCGTGGCGCCGAATTGATCGGCCAGGTATGGGACCGCGGTTTCGGGCGTAGGCACGGTTTCGGGCGGCGGCGCCGGGGCCGCGATGTCTCCGGGGACGGCCGGCGGGGTCAGCGGCGACAGCGGGATCGAACCGCCTCCGGGCAGCGGGATCTCGGTCGGCAGCTGCAGATCGCGCAGGTCGATGTCCGGAATGTCGAGCCCGGTGATTTCCTCGAGCGGGACGACGACGTCGGGCACGGACGTGAGCACGATCTCGGCAATGTCTGTCGGGATCGAGGGCGAGGTCCCACCGATGAAGCGGACTGTCAAAGAGTCATTTCCGATGGCCTGGATGGCGAACGGCGCTGCAGCAGCCACCGCGGCGACTGTGGCCAAAACGATCGAGTTCTTGGGTCGACGGTGCGGCAAGGCGGGTTCTCCTCGAGTTCATGCACGGGCTGTGTTCGTGCGCTGCGAGCGACCTTCCGGCTGAACCGATCCCGGTTGGGTCGGGGTTCGGACTAAATCCTCGGTGCCGCCCCGGGAGGGAGTCCATAGATCATCCGAGGATGTCTGCAACTTGTGATGCCTATGTTACCAACGTGACTACAGGTGTTTGTGGTTTACATGTTGCTAACATCAGTCACAGTTGTCACACTAGTCTCACCAACAATAACTCTCAACCTGAGATTGAGGCTCGCGAAGCGTTCAGGCCTCGACCTGAAGCTCGAACGATGTCCGGCCTTCAGTGATGAGGAGTGCCGTAATGACGAAACTGCGCCTCCGCACGACCGTGAATCGTGGTGTCCGGACCTACCGGAAACGATTCAGCGCCGGCACGTCGAAGTCCTTCACCAAGGCCGTCGCGCTGGGTCTTACCCCGGCCCTCGCAGTGGGTGTGGCCATCGGTCTGCGTGCCGCGGACAGCGGCGCGGACCCGGGCATCGTGCCCGCGGTAGCCGCCGGCACCCCGATCACGATCAACGGCCACGGCTACGGGCACGGCCGCGGCATGGGACAGTACGGCGCCTACGGCTACGCGAAGAACTACGGCTGGTCTGCGGAAAAGATCGTCGGGCACTACTACGGCAACACCACTCTCGGGCCTATAGACGACCCCTGGGTCGAGGTGCGACTCGTAGGCCGCGACGACAGGCGACTCGACGTCTACTCGCAGGCCGGCTTGAATGTCGCCGGTCAGTTCTTCGGGCCGAACTCGGCCGCGCACCTGACTCCCACACCCGGTGGGGCCGAAGTGGTAGTCACCGATGGGTGCAACGGGCGCGAGCTCTTGCGAACCTGGACCAATGTCCCGTGGGTCGATCCGGTGAACCTCGACGGGAACCGTCCGGCGGGCGAGCACCTGCGACTGTGCGACGGCGGCGCCCCGTATCGCGGCGCGATGGGGGCTCTGCTGGACGGCAACGGAGCCTGGCGGACAGTCAACAGGGTGCTGATGGAGGACTACCTTTACGGTGTCGTACCGACCGAATCGATCCCGTCGTGGGCCGACACCGGCGGGCGGGAAGCACTGCGCGCCCAGGCGATAGCCGCACGTTCCTACGCCGCGGCCGAGCACCGATACTCCTACGCGCAGACCTGCGATACCCAGTCCTGTCAGGTCTACGGTGGCTCGTCCCGCGAGGATCACCGGACCACCGACGCGGTCAACCGGACCGCCGGCACGGTGATCAAGCGGGGCAACCAGATCATGGCCGCCGAGTTCTCGTCCTCGACCGGGGGCTACACCGCCGGCGGGACATTCCCGGCGGTCATCGACCTCGGTGACTCCGTTTCCCCGAACCAGAACTGGACCAAAACCGTCACGGCCGGCGCCATCGCGAACGCGTTCGGCGTCGGCGAGTTGATTTCCTTCGACGTGATCGGGCGCAACGGTCTGGGCGCCGACGGTGGCCGCGTGACCAAGGTCAGGGTCGTGGGATCGGAGCGCACCGTGGAGGCGTCCGGTCAGGACGCACGGTGGAAGCTCGGCCTCAAGTCGGACTGGTTCACCGTCGGTGGTGAGGGAGCGCCGGGATCGATCCCCGGCCTGCCGCTGCCTCAGGACTGGCTCGACTTGATCCCGCTGCCCCCACTGCCGGAAATCCCGCCGGGCTCGATCGAGTCGATCTTGCCGCCGCTACCGCCGCTGCCGTCGTTGGCCGACCTGCAGCCCCTGCTGGCGTCGAGCGGGCCGCTACCCGTCGCAGAGCCCACTGCCGATGCGAGTGCCGTCCCATCTTCCGCCGATCAGGAGTCGCTGATCGAAGCGAAGTACCGTGAGCTCGGCGGACCGGCCGGAAGCCTCGGTGAGCCGATCGGCCCGGAGTTGTTGTTGGCCGACGACTCGGGCACGTTCCGGACCTACCAGGGCGGCACGATCGTGTGGACACCGACATTGGGCGTCCAAGTCGTCGACTCGAGCGTGGTGCTCCAGCAGATGTCGCAGGAGTGAGGTCGGCCCCGCCACGTTGACCGGCCGAGATTCGAATCGGGCGGGCCCTGCTCGGGGTCCGCCCGATTCTGCTCCTCCGGGCATCGCCGCCACCCAGTTTTCGGCTTGACCTTGACGTTGCGTCAACCTGCAGGCTGGGGGTACCGACGAAGGATCGAGGAGGCGTGAACCGTGACCCGAACCGGGGAATGGTCGATTCAGCAGCTGGCGCGAATCGCCGGGACGACGAGCCGGACGTTGCGGCACTACGACAGCATCGGCCTGCTCGAGCCCAGCAGGATCGGGGCCAACGGCTACCGGTACTACGACCAGGAGGCGCTGGTGCGTCTCCAGCGGATCCTGTTGCTGCGCGAACTCGGGCTGGGACTGACCGCGATCGCGGCCGTCCTCGACGACGAGACCGACGCTGCGGTCGCGTTGGGGGCCCATCTGGAGTTGCTCGAGCAGGAACAGGCCCGCCTACTCCGAATGATCGCGTCGGTGCGCACAACCCTGGAGAAGACGAGGAAAGGTGAGCCACTGATGGCCGAGGAGATGTTCGACGGATTCGACCACACCCGCTACAAGGACGAAGTGATCGAGCGCTGGGGAGAAGCGGCCTACCGGGACAGCGACACCTGGTGGCGATCGCTCTCCGACCACGACAAGTCCGGCTACGGGCAACGGCAACTCGACATCGCGGCCGACTACGGGCGTGCGCACGCCGCGGGACTGGCGCCGGACAGCGCCGAGGTGCGCAAGATCACTGGTCGGCACTACGAATGGGTCACCGAGGGCTGGCAGGGCCGCAGGCCTACCGCCGACGCGTTCGCCGGGCTGGGCGAGATGTATGTGGCAGATCCCAGGTTTGCGGAGAAGTACGACCGCCACGGCTCTGGAACTGCCGCATTCGTTCGAGATGCCATGCTGGCCTTCGCGGCGGAACTGCAGTAGGGGCGGGGCGCGGGTGTCCGGTGGTTCGCGCCACCGGGCACGCGCCCAGCCGTCTCCTTCGCCTACCCTGTCTTCCGTGACCTCCCCGAGCCCTTCCTCTGCTATGCCCGAGCCGTCCCCAGATCGATTCGATCTCATCGTCGTCGGATCGGGATTCTTCGGTCTGACGATCGCCGAGAGGGCGGCGACACAGCTCGGCAAGCGGGTGCTCGTGGTCGAACGTCGTCACCACCTCGGCGGCAACGCGTACTCCGAGGCCGAGGCCGAGACCGGCATCGAGATCCACAAGTACGGTGCGCACCTCTTCCACACCTCGAACAAGCGGGTGTGGGAGTACGTCAACCAGTTCACCGACTTCACCGGCTACCAGCACCGCGTGTTCGCGATGCACAAGGGGCAGGCTTACCAGTTCCCGATGGGCCTCGGCCTGGTCTCGCAGTTCTTCGGCCGCTATTTCACGCCCGACGAGGCGCGTGCCCTGATCGCGGAGCAGGCCACCGAGATCGACACCAAGGACGCGAGCAATCTCGAGGAGAAGGCGATCTCCCTGATCGGTCGCCCCCTGTACGAGGCGTTCGTCCGCGACTACACCGCCAAGCAGTGGCAGACGGATCCCAAGGAACTGCCCGCCGGAAACATCACCCGCCTGCCGGTGCGGTACACGTTCGACAACCGCTACTTCAACGACACCTACGAGGGCCTGCCCGTCGACGGCTACACCGCGTGGCTCGAGAACATGGCGAAGGATTCGAACATAGAGGTCCGCCTGGACACGGACTGGTTCGACGTGCGTGAGGACCTGCGCCGGCAGTCCCCGTCGGCTCCGGTTGTCTACACCGGGCCGCTCGACCGCTACTTCGGCTACGCGGAGGGTGAACTCGGCTGGCGCACCCTCGACTTCGAGACCGAGGTGCTCGCGACAGGTGACTTCCAGGGCACGCCTGTCATGAACTACAACGACGCCGATGTCCCCTACACCCGCATCCACGAGTTCCGCCACTTCCACCCGGAGCGGGACTACCCCAAGGACAAGACCGTCATCATGCGCGAGTACTCACGCTTCGCCCAGAGTGGTGACGAGCCGTACTACCCGATCAACACCCCCGAGGACCGCGCCAAGCTCGAGGCGTACCGCGCCCTCGCCAAGCGTGAAACGGAGTGCTCAGCAGTGCTCTTCGGTGGCCGCCTGGGCACCTACCAGTACCTCGACATGCACATGGCGATCGCGAGTGCGTTGTCGATGTTCGACAACACGCTCCGGCCCCACCTCGAATCGGGTGAGCCCTTGGCTGGAGACCTCGCGTGAGCGCGCTGCTGCAGCGGGTCCTGCTGCCCCGCGCCGGTGAGCCCCTCGACGTGCGGAGCCTCTACACGGACGAGTCCGAGACCAACGCGCGTCGCGCGCACGCCACCTCGCGCACGTCGGTGTCGATCGGCGCCGAGTCCGAGGTGTCGTTCTGCAGCTACTTCAACGCGTTTCCGGCGAGCTACTGGCGTCGGTGGAGCATCCTCGAGTCCGTCCTGCTGCGACTCGATCTGACCGGACACGGCCGCGTCGACGTCTACCGTTCCAAGGCTGATGGCTCGCGAATTCACGTCGAGGGCAAGGAATTCCGCGAGGGCGCTCTCGAGTTCGAGGTCGATCTCGGCCCGTTCGAGGACGGCGGCTGGATCTGGTTCGACATCACCACCGACACCGACGTCGAGCTGCTGAGTGCCGGATGGTACGCGCCGATCGACGCCCCCGGTGAAGCGAACGTCGCGGTCGGCATCCCGACGTTCAACCGTCCCACCGACTGCGTCAAAGCGCTGAAGGCGCTTGCGTCGGATCCGCTGGTGATGGACGTCGTCAAACACGTCATCATCCCCGACCAGGGCACCCGCAAGGTACGTGACGAGCCCGGTTTCGACGAGGCTGCGGCCGCGCTCGGCGGCAAGCTCACGATGCACGACCAGGGCAACCTCGGTGGCTCGGGCGGCTACAGCCGGATCATGTACGAGGCGCTGAAGAACACCGACTGTGAGCAGATCCTGTTCATGGACGACGACATCGAGATCGAGCCCGACTCGATTCTCCGCGCGCTCGCGATGTCACGGTTCGCCAAGAGCCCCATGCTCGTCGGTGGGCAAATGCTCAATCTGCAGGACCGCAGCCACCTCCACGTGATGGGTGAAGTGATCAAGCGTGAGAACTTCATGTGGACCGCGGCACCCAACGTCGAGTACGACCACGACTTCTCCAAGAAGCCGCTGCGCAAGTCCAAGCTGCTGCACCGACGCATCGACGTCGACTACAACGGCTGGTGGATGTGCATGATCCCGCGACAGGTCGCCGAGGAGATCGGTCAGCCGCTGCCGCTGTTCATCAAATGGGACGATGCCGAATACGGACTGCGGGCAAAGGAAGCCGGCTATCCGACGGTGACCATGCCAGGCGCCGCGATCTGGCACATGGCGTGGAGCGACAAGGACGACGCCATCGACTGGCAGGCGTACTTCCACCTACGCAACCGGCTGGTCGTGGCCGCACTGCACATGCCCGGAAGCGCAACCGGTCTGATCGCGAACACCGTGAAGGCCACCGCCAAGCACCTGCTGTGCCTCGAGTACTCGACCGTCGCGATCCAGAACCTGGCGATCCAGGACTTCCTGGCCGGACCCGAGCACGTCGCCGACCTGCTGCCGACTGCCCTCGGCACCGTCCACGCGTTGCGCAAGGAGTACCCCGACGCCATCGTGCTGCCGTCGTCGACGAGCCTGCCGCTGCCGTCTCGCGAGGATGTCGGCAACGTGGGCCTGCCGACCAACAAGGTGGCCATCGCCACCCGCCTGGTCAAGGGTTTGGTCCACAGCGTCAAGAAGGCCAAGCCCCAGCACCTCGAGACGCCGCAGCTGAACGTGCCGACGCTCGACGCGCGCTGGTTCCTGCTGTCGCAAGTCGACGGGGTGACCGTGACCACCGCGGACGGGCGCGGCGTCGTCTACCGTAAGCGGGACCCGAGGATCGCCGCCCGGCTGTTGAGCGAATCGCTGCGCCTGCGCCGCGAACTCGCGGAGCGCTTCCCGGAACTCAAACACGCGTACCGTGCCGCCGCACCGGAGCTGACCAGCAAGGAGAGGTGGGAACGTGTCTTCGGCATCTGAGGTCCGGATCCTGCAGACCGTCCAGGGAACCGTCGGATCCAGGCCGGCCGTCGTTCGCGCGGCCCGCGGCTTGTCGCACTTCGGTGAGCACGCGCTCGGCTGGGTCGCGGTCGCCGGAGTCGGCGCGGTACTCGACAAGCCTCGCCGCCGTCGCTGGGCCAGTGTCGCCGGCGGTGCCGTCGGCGCCCACGCTGCGTCGATCATCATCAAGCGTGTCGTGAGACGACCCCGACCCAACGACCCGTCGGTACAGGTGAACGTGTCGACGCCGAGCCGCCTGAGCTTCCCCTCGTCGCATGCCACCTCCACGACGGCGGCGGCTGTGCTCCTCGGTCGGCTCACCGGACTACCCTTGCCTGCGGTACTGGTCCCGCCGATGCTGCTCTCGCGGCTCGTTCTCGGAGTGCACTACCCCTCCGACGTGCTCGCGGGGTCGGCGCTCGGCGCCGTGTCCGCGGCTGCCGTGCTGCGGGCCGAGCAGAAGTTTGGAGTGAAATGAGCGAGGAGCCGGCGGTCGTCACCGGACCCCCGAAAACCCTGGCCGGCGGCATCGTCAAGGCCGTCCGCCCACGGCAGTGGGTCAAGAACGTGCTCGTGCTGGCGGCACCGCTCGCGGCCGGGTCCGTCACCGAAGGCGATGTGCTGCTGCCGGTCGCGCTCGCGTTCGTAGTGTTCTGCATGGCGGCGTCGGGCATCTACCTCGTCAACGACGCGATGGATGTCGAGGCCGACCGGGCACACCCGACCAAGCGGTTCCGGCCGATCGCGGCCGGGGTGCTGCCGGTCAACATCGCTTACGGCTTGGCGACCGTCTTGCTGGTTGCTTCGATCCTGCTGTCGTTCGTTGCGAACTGGCAGCTCGCCGTCGTCATGGCGGTGTACGTCGCGATCCAGCTGGCCTACTGCTTCGGTCTCAAGCACCAGGCCGTTCTCGACATTTGCATCGTCTCTTCGGGTTTCCTGATCCGGGCGATCGCCGGTGGCGTCGCCGCCGAGATCCCCCTGTCGCAGTGGTTCCTGCTGATCATGGCGTTCGGGTCGCTGTTCATGGCGGCCGGGAAGCGGTACGCCGAGCTGCAGCTGGCCGAGCGCACCGGGGCGAAGATCCGCAAGTCACTGCAGTACTACACAGGTACGTACCTGCGGTTCGTGTGGACACTGTCGGCTACGGCCGTCGTCATCTGCTACGGACTGTGGGCGTTCGAGCAGGATCGCGCCAATGACACCACCATGTTCGCGATCTCAATGGTGCCCTTCACGATCGCGATCCTGCGCTACGCGGTCGACGTCGACGGGGGCGAGGCGGGGGAGCCGGAAGAGATTGCCCTGGGCGACCGGGTGCTCCAGTTCCTCGCTATTGCCTGGATCGGAGTAGTAGGTGTCGCTGTCTACCTGGTCTGAGCCGACACGCACAATCGACGAACGCATCGTGGAGCCGCGCCCGCGCGGCGCCCGGATCTCCGGTGCGGTGTTCGTCGGCGGCGTCGTGCTCACGGCCCTGCTGTTCGCGTGGGGTGCGTGGCAGCGACGGTGGATCGCCGACGACGGACTCATCGTGCTCCGCACGGTACGGAACCTGCTTGCCGGCAACGGTCCGGTGTTCAACGCGGGCGAACGGGTGGAGACGAACACCAGCACGCTGTGGACGTACCTCGTCTACGTGTTCAGTTGGCTCACGCAGGCCCGGCTCGAGTACGTCGTGCTGGGGCTGGCGCTCGTGCTGTCCGTTTCCGCCGTCGTCCTGGCCATGATCGGTACCGCCCGTCTCTATCGGGCCCGGTTCGGAAGCGGTGCCGTACTGCTGCTTCCGGCCGGTGCGATCGTCTACATCGCGGTACCGCCCGCCCGGGACTTCGCGACCTCTGGACTGGAGACGTGCCTGGTCATCTTCTGGATCGCGCTGTTGTGGCTGCTGCTGGTCCGGTGGGCGCAGAACCCTGCGCCGTCGTGGCGCTCTGTCCTGCTGCTCGCGTTCGTGGCCGGTCTCGGGCCGCTCGTCCGGCCCGAGTTGGCGATCGTCGGTGGGCTCGCACTACTGCTGATCTTCTTCGCTCCCATCGGATGGAAGTTGCGGGTGGGGATCGTCGCGGCGGCGGGTGTCGTTCCGGTCGCCTACCAGATCTGGCGCATGGGCTACTACGGTCTGCCCTACCCGAACACCGCGGTCTCGAAGGACGCCGGCGGCGCCAAGTGGTCTCAGGGGCTGGCCTACCTCTGGAACCTGGTGGGCCCCTACCTGCTGTGGCTGCCGCTGCTCACGGTGGCTGTCGTCGTCGCGATGGCATGGTGGCGCCGGCCCGCACGACCCACCCCCACCTCGACAAGTGATGTGGATCACAGTCGCGTAGGTGCTTGGGGGCGCTTCTCCCGTCGATTGCATACCCCGGCGGGGATCGTCGTCTTCATCCTCGTGTGCGGGTTGATTCTCGCAATCTATTCGATACGTGTCGGCGGCGACTTCATGCACGGCCGCGTTCTCCTCCCGTCCCTCTTCTGCCTCCTTGTGCCGATTTCGGTCGTGCCGGTGCGTATTCTCCGGCGCTCGGAATGGGGGCGGAACAATGCAACGCTCGTATTCGGAGTCTCCACGGTGGCGTGGACGGCGACGATGGGGTGGGCGGTCATCGCGGCGAATACCGTCGGGATGCCCGACGGGGCGGCCGTCGGAAAGTCCGGGATCGTGGACGAGCGCGCTTTCTACTCGCTCAACACCGGGCATCAGCACCCGATTCGCGCCGAGGACTACCTCGACTACCCGCGGATGCGCGCGATGGTCGAGACCATCGCGGACACCCCGGACGGTGGTTTGCTGCTCCCGACGCCGGCATTCACCAACTGGGACATCGTGCCCCCGCCGTTGCCGATCCCCGAGGGAGGCGTCGGGCACACCGTCTACTTCCTGAATCTCGGCATGACGAGCATGAACGTAGGCCTCGACGTGAAGGTCCTGGACCAGATGGGGCTCGCCTACCCGATCGCGGCCCACACCGAGCGGCTGGACGGCGGCCGTATCGGCCACGACAAGGTGCTCTACCCGGACTGGGTGGTTGCGGACACCGGAATGGTGCCGGTCCATCCTTGGCTGCCGTGGTACCTCGACGAGAAATGGGTGAGGCAGGCCCAGGTGGCGCTCACGTGCCCCGAGACCGTCGAACTGAAGGAGTCGTACAGCGCTCCCCTGACGTGGCCGCTGTTCGAGCGGAATCTGCTGAACGCATTCGAATACGCCGGTTACCGATTCGACCGCGTGCCCAAGTACGAGATCCAGCGCTGCGATCTCGAGATGCCCGAGCCACGGGCCGGCCGGTAGGGCTCGTCCCTGCATCGCGAACGAATGCGAGCAACCATCCGTGAAACCCGTCCCGGGAAGGCTGAGCCTTCCGCCTATCTCCAGCGCGTCGCATGCCCATTACCGTTCATGGATCGTTCATCTCGGATCTGTAACGACGACGAGGTGTGTATCGATGTTGGGGTAGGCGGAAGGGCACCCGGAAGCGGAATCGGACTGTTTGTCACAGTCCGGTCCGTCGCATACAGTCCACGACGCGCAGTGTGACTGGAGCAGTCTGTTCGCCGCCCTGGACGGGGCGGTGAACAGGGTGATCTGCCCGCCGACGGAGTCCACCGGGCCGCACGACGGACGCCGGAGATGAAGAAAGAGAGCAGTGTTCATGCGTTTAGCTCGATCAAGGCTGCCGCAGCGCCTCAAGCAACGCTTACTCGGCATTTCCGCCGCTGCGCTGGCCGTTCCGCTGGCTGCCGGGGTCGCCGGCGTGACCACCGCGTCGGCCGCGCCCCTCGCAACGCAGGCGCCGACAGGCGGCTACGAGGAGGTCTCTGTCGACTCGAGCATGGGTCCGATCAAGGTCCAGATCCAGTGGGCCGCCCAGGGCGGCAACGCTGCTCTCTACCTGCTCGACGGACTGCGCGCCCGTGACGACCGCAACGCCTGGAGCTTCGAGACCAACGCTCTCGAGCAGTTCCGCGACGACAACGTCACCCTCGTGATGCCGGTGGGCGGTGAGTCGAGCTTCTACAGCGACTGGTACAGGCCCAGCAACACGAACGGCCAGCGGATCACCTACAAGTGGGAGACGTTCCTCACTCGGGACCTCCCCGCCTACCTGGAGACCCGTGGCGTCTCGCGGACAAACAATGCTGTGCTCGGCCCGTCGATGGGTGGCTCGGCGGCTCTCACTCTCGCCGCCTACCACCGCGACCAGTTCAAGTTCGCCGGTTCACTGTCCGGGTACCTGGACATCAATTCGCCCGGCATGCGTCAGGCGATCCGCGTCGCGATGCTCGATGCCGGTGGCTACAACGTCGACGCGATGTGGGGTCCGGCGGGGAGCGCGGCGTGGCAGCGCAACGACCCGATGGCCTTCGCTCCCAGGCTCGCGGGCTTGTCGATGTACATCTCGGCGGGTAGCGGCCAGCCGGGCGACTACGACAACCCCGAGCGGGCGATCGAGTACTTCAACACCCAGAATGCGTCGGGCCTCGAGACGATCGCGTACTCCAACACCCGCGCATTCCAGGAGCGTTTGCAGGGACTCGGCATTCCGGCGACTTACAGCTTCCCCACCACCGGGACCCACTCGTGGCCCTACTGGTCGGTAGAGCTGGGGAAGGCCCGAGGGCAGATTCTGGATGTCCTCGATGCGTGGTGACCTGACCACGCCCGGGACGGATCCCTCCGTCCCGAACTGATTTCACGAATTCACCATCCAACCAGCGTGGCAACCCCACCTGGGCGCCCGTTCCGTGTAACAAGGAACGGATGCCCTGGTGCAGCAGGGTATGTACGCCATCACGAAGGAGAGTTGTCCGGATGCGATTAGGTCTCGAGCGGCCCGGGCGCCGCGGCGGCGCCAGCGGTGGGCGGCGCAAACGTGCGCTGAGTGTCGCCGCGGCCGCACTCGTGCTCCCGATAGCTGCAGGTCTCACATCGGCCGGCGCCGCCGGGGCGCAGTCGCTCGGTACGCCAGGGTCGACAGACACGGTTGAGTCGCAGTCGGGGCCCGGCATGATCGAGCGGGTTGACTGGCTCACCGATCGCCGAGTGGCGCTCTGGATCAACTCTCCGTCCATGGGCGTCCCGATCCAGGTCCAGATGCTGTTGGCCCGTGACTGGAATGCCCAGCCAGACGCCACGTTCCCGGTCGTCTACATGCTCGACGGCATGCGTGCACGAGACGACGAGAACGGTTGGACCCTCGAGACCGACGCCGAGTCTTTCTTTGCCGACAAGAACGTCAATGTCGTACTGCCGATCGGTGGTCAGTCCAGCTTCTACTCGGACTGGATCGACCAGAACAACGGCCAGAACTACATGTGGGAGACCTTCCTCACCAAGGAACTCCCGCCGATTCTCGAGAACGACTTCCGCAGCACGCAGACCCGCGGCGTCGTGGGCCTGTCGATGGGTGGCACCTCGGCGATGATGCTCGCCGCGCGCAACCCGGGCTTCTTCCAGTTCGCCGGCTCGCTGTCGGGCATCCTCACGACCACGACGCTCGGCATGCCGCAGGCCATCGCGCTCGCTATGGCAGATGCGGGTGGATTCGACGCCGACGCGATGTGGGGTAGCCCCCGCAACGACGCGTGGGAGGCACACGATCCCTACTTGCTCGCCGACGAACTCGAGGGTGTCAGCCTCTACATCTCCAGTGGTAGTGGCACGACCGGTCAGTACGATCAGCCGTCCGGTATCCCCGGCATCAGCACCAACTACGCCGGGATGGGCCTCGAGATCCTGTCGCGCCTGACGTCGCAGACGTTCATCACCAAGTTGCGCAAGCTGGACATCCCGGCAACGGTGAACTTCCGCCCGTCGGGCACGCACTCGTGGCCGTACTGGGAGTTCGAGCTGCACCAGCTGTGGCCGCAGCTCGCGGGCGCGATCGGCGTCGAGGCCGACAAGCCGGGCTGCGGCCCGGGCGGCGCCATCGCACCGGTCGCAGACGGCAACAGCTGGATCGGCGACTGTGTCACCGGCGAGTACCAGGTGGCCGGCGGTGTCGCGCAGGACTACCGCTTCGGTCGCATCTTCTACGGGGGCGACTCCGGTGCGCACGCGGTGGCTGGTGGCATCGGCGGCGAGTACCAGAACGCGGGCGGCCCGAGTGTTCTCGGCCTCCCCACCACGGGCGAGATCGCACTCGCCGACGGCCGCGGTCGCTTGAACCACTTCCAGAAGGGTTCGATCTACTGGACCCCGCAGACCGGCGCCAACGCGGTCAGCGGCCCGATCCGCGACGAGTGGGCCGCGCAGGGCTGGGAGAACGGCCCGCTGGGCTACCCGGCAGCCGAGCAGGTCAAGACTGCGAAGATGGACGGGCTGGTCCAGGGCTTCGACATCGGTGCTATGTACTGGACCCGGGACACGGGGGCCAACGCGGTACTGGGTCTGATCATGGGGAAGTACGCCGAGATGGGCTTCGAGAACGGCTGGCTCGGCTTCCCGCAGACCAGTGAGGTCCCGATCAAGGACAACGGCCGCTTCAACCGGTTCCAGAACGGCAACATCTACTGGAGTCCCGCGTCCGGCGCCTGGGCCGTCCAGAACGGGCCCATCTTCGACGCCTGGGCGTCGGAGGGCTACGAGAACGGTCGCCTCGGCTACCCGATCTCCGACCAGTTCGACATCCCGGGTGGGGTTCAGCAGAACTTCCAGTTCGGTGTGATCACTATCAGGGACGGCGTGCCGTCGATCGATTGACGGTGAGTTGACGTTGTGCGGGCGGTGAGCGGATTCACGATCCGGTCGCCGCCCGCCCGTCATCTGTAGCCTGTTTCAAGAGTCCGAAATCAGTACTTGTTCCGATACGACACGACACAGCAATCCCGAGGACCGATATGTCGCACTTCCCCCGCCCCAAATCCGCGCGTTCCGCGCTGGCCCGCAACTTGGCCGTCGGCGCGCTGAGCCTCGTGGCCGGTGGCCTGCTCGTCGCCTGTGGCAACGACTCGTCAGCTACGGGGTCCCCGACGACCACGGCAGCGGCGCAGAGCCCCTCGACGGCGCCGGAGACGGACGGTATGACGGACGAGGCTCAGGAGCCCATGGACGAGCAGTCCATGAACGACGCGTTGGACGAGCAGCCGCAGGCTTTGCCGAGCGACTTCCCCGGTCCCACCGAGATCGCGGTCTCTTCGAGTGGTCAGGCGTTTCTGGACGCTCTGAAGCGAGAGGGCATCACGCCCGCGGGGGACGGCGTGATCGCTCTGTCCACGGCCGACTACATCTGCGCGGCCCAGCAGCAGGGCGGCTCGGACGCCGCTGTCACGACGTTCGTCACCGCTGCAGTCGGCAGCGAGGCGAGCGCGGCGGGACAGGAACTGACGCCGGAGCAGGCCGGCAAGAACGCTGAGATCTACATCCGCTTGGCGAAGGCCGAGTACTGCAACCAGTAAAGCGACCTATGTCTGTCAGCGGCCGCGGAACGCGGAAGTCCGGGAGCCGGGGGCGTAGGCGCTCAGGAATCGTCGTCGTGGCGATCCTGATACTCGTCCTGCTGCTCCTGGCGATCTGGTACCTATTGGCGGGGCGGGTTCCGCCACCGACGCCCCCGACACCGCCGGGACCACTGCCGCCGAGCGCGCAGCCGGCGCACTGCCCGGACGTGCAGGTGATCTCGGTGCCCGGCACCTGGGAATCGAGCGCCACCGACGACCCGCACGACCCTTCGTCGAACCCGGCGTCGCTCATGCTCAATGTCTCGCGGCCGCTGCAGGAGATGTTCTCGCCTCAACGCGCTGACGTCTACACGGTTCCGTATGTGGCGCAGTTCTCGAACCCGGTCGCGTTTCCGCCGGACGGCCAGGAGTCGTACAACAACTCCCGCGCGGCCGGGACGGCGGCGACGATGGACGTCATCGAGCGCCGGCACGCCGAGTGCCCGCTGACGACCTATCTGCTCACGGGGTTCTCGCAGGGCGCGGTGATCGCAGGCGATGTCGCGGCCCGAATCGGCGCCGGAGACGGCCCGGTGTCGTCGGAACTAGTACTCGGCGTGGGCCTGATCGCCGACGGACGTCGCGACCCGGCCGCTGCACCGACCATTGGGCCCCCAGTCGTCGGTGTCGGAGCCGAACTCTCGCTGGACGGGCTCAAGCTCCCGGGCATCACGATGACCGGTGCCCGGCCAGGAGGCTTCGGTTCTCTGACGGACAGGGTCGTGCAGATCTGCGCGCCCAGTGACGGCATCTGTGACGCACCCGTTGAGGCCCTCAAGCCCGGGAACTGGCTCAGCAGTGCTGCCCGGCTCGGCGAGTACTACAACAACCCGGCCCATGCGCAGTACAACTCGTTCGTCGTCGACGGCAATGGGACGACCGCGACACAGTGGGTCACGAACTGGGCGGCTGGGAAGATCGACGAGGCCCCGACGCCTGCGCACGAATAGTGCGACTTCCCTTCTCCACTCAGCTGGGAGTCTGCTCGGAGTCTGCCCGGAGTGTGCTCGGAGTCTGCTGAAAGCCGCTACCAGAGCGATACGAGGGCGGTAATGTCCGACCTCGTTGCTCGACGACGGGCGCAAGAGCAGGCCCCTATGCTTGGTGGGTTGGCGCCCGAAAGGCGTCATCCACGTCGGCATGCGTGAAATGAGGAAGAAGGCTAGATGAGTTCCACTGGCGGCCAAGTACGCCGGGTGGCGCCCCCGACCATCGCCGACGGCCGCACGGTGTTGTCCGGCGCCACCATCCGTCAGGCGTCACTATGGAGAGAACGAGTAAGCGCGCCGAACGGATCTGCGATGCCGTCGGCGATCAATTCGAGGACATCGAGCTCAATTGGACCATCACGATGATCATGGCTACCGACGACCACGAGCAGGCGGCAGGGATGGCGCTAGCGGCACTCGAGCAGCGTTTCCGGTCGTACAGCGCGGTGGACGTCAAGTTGCCGGTCGAGCAGAACCTCGACTCGTCTTATCGGGCGATCGGTACATATGACCAAATCGCGGACGAGATCCGTAACGAGCGGGAGAAGACGTCGATGTCATATGTGGGCGTGTTCCCGACCCAGTTACAGGCGTCCGCGTCGACGCATTCGCGCCAGCAGTTCCGCTGCTCCGGGGCGAATGGGCCGATGCGCATCTGTAACATGTTGCTGGTTTCGAGCCGATGGACTGACTCGTAGGTGCGTTGTCTGCGTCCGGGCGGCTGAGTGTCGCTGCAACGGGGCACACGCAGGGACGAACAGCAAAGAACAAGCAGGCAGTACCGAATAGCAGGCAGTACCGACGGAGAAGTGACAATGCAAATTAATCCTCGTGGCGAAGGAAGTCTGGAGCGCAATCATGTTGGCTGATGGTTGTGTGATCGCTTCTACAGGAGAAGGAATGATCGCGATGTTCGACGACTATCTCGACGAACAGGGCCAGATCCGGCTCATCCCGGGTCATACGCTGGTCGACTATGTCGACGAACACACGCGTAACAATGCAGGCGATCTGGTGTACCGCTACATCGATTACTCGCGAGAGCGAGACGGTGAGGTGCACGAGCTCACGTGGGGTCAGTTCGGGCTGCGCCTTCGCGCGGTAGCGGCGCGGCTGCAGCAGGTCACTCAGTACGGCGATCGGGTCGCAATCCTCGCGCCGCAGGGTCTCGACTACGTCACCTCCTTCTTCGCCGCCATCCACGCCGGCCGCATCGCGGTGCCGCTGTTCGATCCGGACGAGCCTGGACATACGGACCGTCTGCGCGCTGTCCTCGGTGACTGTGAGCCGGCCGCGATCCTCACCGCCACATCGTCCGCGGCCGGTGTGCGTCAGTTCTTCCGTTCGCTGCCCGCCTCCAAGCGGCCCCGAATCATCGCTGTCGACGCAATCCCGGACAGCGTCGGCGACACGTGGATGCGCCCGGAGGTCGGCCTCGACGACATCGCATACCTGCAGTACACCTCCGGTTCCACGCGTACACCGGCTGGTGTCGAGATCACCCATCGCGGTGTCGCCACGAATGTTCTCCAGATGGTCGACTCGCTCGGGCTCACCGTCGATTCGCGCGGCGTCACCTGGCTGCCGCTTTACCACGACATGGGCCTGTTGACGGTGATCCTGCCCGCGCTGGGCGGCCAGTACATCACGATCATGAGCCCCCGCGCGTTCGTGCAGCGGCCGCACCGATGGATCCGTGAGCTTGCCGCAATCTCGGACGGCGCCGGCACCTACGCTGCGGCACCCAACTTCGCGTTCGAACACGCTGCGGTTCGTGGTCTGCCGAAGAATGGCGAGCACCTCGACCTGAGCAATGTCATCGGTCTGATCAACGGCAGCGAGCCGGTAACGGTCTCGTCCATGCGCAAGTTCAACGACGCGTTCGCGCCCTACGGTCTGCCCAAGACGGCGATCAAGCCGTCGTACGGCATGGCGGAGGCGACCCTGTTCGTCTCCACCACGCATCCTGACGAAGAGGCCAAGGTCGTCTACGTCGATCGCGACCAACTCAATGCCGGCCGCATGGTGCGGGTCGATCAGGACGCGCCGGGCGCCGTCGCGCAGGTCGCCTGTGGTTCCGTCGCTCGCAGCCAGTGGGCTGCGATCGTCGATCCGGACTCTGCATCCGAGCGACCCGATGGCTACGTCGGCGAGATCTGGCTGCACGGCGACAACGTCGGACAGGGCTACTGGGGTCGTGAGCAGGAAACGGCCGAGACGTTCCACAACAAGCTGCTCGAGCGGCTCCCGGGGACCACGCATGCCGATGGCGCACCTCACGACGCCAACTGGCTGCGCACCGGTGACTACGGCGTCTACTTCGAGGGCGACCTGTACATCACTGGCCGCGTCAAGGACCTGGTGATCGTCGACGGCCGCAACCACTACCCGCAGGATCTCGAGTACTCCGCGCAAGAGGCCAGCTCCGCGCTGCGCCCCGGCTTCGTCGCCGCGTTCGCGGTGCCTGCGAACCAGCTGCCCGCCCAGGTGTTCGAGAATTCGCACTCGGGGCTGCAGTTCGATCCGGACGACGCGTCCGAGCAGCTCGTCATCGTCGCGGAGCGAGCGCCGGGTGCCGGCAAGGCCGATCCGCAACCGATTGCGGACACCGTCCGCGCGGCCATCTCGTCGCGCCACGGCGTCACCGCCCGCGACGTGCTGTTGGTTCCGGCCGGGTCGATTCCTCGCACGTCCAGTGGCAAGCTGGCTCGTCGAGCATGCAAATCGGCCTACGTCGAGGGGACGCTGCGTGGTGGTCACGCCCAGACCGCTTTCCCGGATAGCGTTTCCGACTGAGTCCATTTCCTAAACGGAGATCTTGGTGAGTTGATGGCTGAACACGAGATGACGGTCGCGCAGCTGCGCGAATGGCTGCGCAACTGGATCGCAGAGGCCACCGGGCAACCGGCCTCAGCGATATCCGACGATCGACCTATGGAGGAGTTCGGAATCTCCTCACGCGACGCTGTCGCACTGTCAGGTGAGATCGAGGATCTCGTGGGTGTCACACTCTCCGCCACGGTCGCGTACCAGCACCCGACCATCGCCTCGCTGGCCACCCGCATCATCGAGGGGGAACCGGACGCACCCGAGGACGTCGATGATGGCGCGTACTACCGAGGCGTCCCGGCCGGGCAGTCGCACGACATCGCGATCGTAGGTCTGTCGACCCGTTTTCCGGGTGCCGGCCACACTCCTCGGGAAATGTGGAACCTGCTGATCGAGGAGCGCGACGGGGTCTCCGACCTACCCGAGGGTCGTTGGACCGAGTTCGCCGCTGATCCGTACGTGGCCAACGCGATCGAGAAGGCCGCGACCAAGGGTGGCTACCTGGACGACGTGCAGGGTTTCGACGCGGAGTTCTTCGCGATGTCGCCGCTCGAGGTCCAGAACGTTGACCCTCAACAGCGGCTCGCGCTCGAACTGAGCTGGGAGGCGCTCGAGCACGCCCACATACCGGCGAACGAGCTCAAGGGCCGTGACGTCGGCGTGTTCCTCGGCTCGTCGGCCAACGACTACCAGTTGCTCGCGGTGAGCGATCCGGCGACGGCGCATCCATACGCGCTGACCGGTACGTCGACCTCGATCGTCGCGAACCGCGTATCGTACTTCTTCGACTTCCGAGGTCCGTCGGTGGCGCTCGACACCGCTTGCTCGTCGTCGCTGGTCGCGGTGCATCAGGCGGTGAGCAGTCTCCGCTCGGGTGAGTCCGAACTGGCCCTCGCCGGCGGCGTCAACATGTTGATCGCCCCGCCCGCCACTCTCGGCTTCGATCAGGGCGGTGTCCTCACGGAGGACGGCAAGATCAAGGCGTTCTCGTCCGACGCGGACGGCATCGTCCGCGCCGAGGGCGGCGGCGTGGTCGTGCTCAAGCGGCTCGAGGACGCCGAGCGGGACGGTGACACGATCCTCGCTGTCATCGCCGGTTCCGCCGTCAATCAGGACGGCCGGTCCAACGGATTGCTGGCACCGAACCCGGACGCACAGGCCGACTGCCTTCGACACGCTTACCGGGACGCGCGCATCGTGCCGTCCGGTGTCGACTACATCGAGGCCCACGGCACCGGCACGATCCTCGGCGATCCGATCGAGGCGGACGCGCTCGGTCGTGTCGTCGGACGCGGCCGCGACGCCGAAATGCCGGCCCTGCTGGGCTCGGCCAAGACCAACTTCGGCCACCTCGAGGCGGCGGCGGGTGCCGCTGGCCTGATCAAGGTCGTGCTCGCGATGCAGGAGGACGTCATCCCGGCGTCGCTCAACTACGCGGGCCCCAATCCCTACATCCAGTTCGACAAGGCGCATCTGCAGGTCATCCCCGAGGCGACGCCGTGGCCGCGCTACACAGGCAAAGCCGTCGCGGGCGTGTCGGGCTTCGGCTTCGGCGGCACCAACGCGCACGTCGTGGTCCGCGAGTACCGCAAGGACCCGGATCCAGCGCCCGCCGCCGACAGCCCGGAGGTCGCGGGGATCGACCTCGACTACGAGAGCACCACGATCGAGTCCGAGGCCGCGCGGATGCTCGCGAACGCCGCCGAGTCGGTCGGGCTCGCCGAGGCGCAGGCGGAGGCGGCCCCGACCGCCGTCTTGCTGCCGGTATCGGCGGCGATGCCGTCGCGCCGCCGCCGAGCCGCAGAGGATCTGGCGAATTGGTTCGAGAGCGAGGAGGGCAGCCGCACGCCGCTCGCCGACGTCGCTCGTACCCTCGCCAAGCGCAGCCACGGCCGGTCTCGGGCAGTCGTCGTCGCCAAGACCCACGCTGAGGCCGTCACCGGACTCCGCGCAGTCGCCGCCGGCAAGCCCGCGCCGGGAGTGCTGACCGCAGACGCGCCCGCCACGAAGGGGCCGGTTTGGGTGTTCTCCGGCTTCGGCTCGCAGCACCGCAAGATGGCAAAGCAGCTGTACCTGGAGAACGCGGTGTTCGCGGCCGCCGTCGACGAGGTCGACGCGCTGATCGAGGACGAGTCCGGCTACTCCATGAAGGAGAAGTTCCTCGACGACTCGGTCGAATACGACGTCGAGACCGCTCAGGTCGGCATCTTCGTCATCCAGGTCGGGTTGGCAAAGACGCTGCGTCACTACGGCGCGGACGCGTCTGCGCTGGTCGGGCACTCGATGGGCGAGGCCGCTGCCGCATATGTCTCGGGTGGTCTGTCGCTCGAGGATGCCGTCCGCGTCATCACCGCGCGTTCGCGGATCATGGGCGAGGCCGAGGGCCTGCTCTCGGGCGACGACATCCGCCTGATGGCGCTGGTCGAGTACAGCGCCACCGAGATCGAGCAGGTGCTGCCGGACTTCCCGAACCTCGAGGTCTGCGTCTACGCGGCGCCTACCCACACAGTGATCGGCGGCCCCGAGGCCGAGGTGAACGCGATCGTCACGCGTGCCGAAGCCGAGGAGAAGATGGCTCGGGTGCTGCAGACGAAGGGCGCGAGCCACACGTCTCAGGTCGACCCGCTGCTCGGGGAACTCGCGGCCGAGCTGGCCGGTATCGAGCCGCACAAACTGAAGGTCGGTGTCTACTCGTCGGTCGACCAGGACGCGTTCTACCCGGCGGGGCACGACTCGATCCATCCGGTCGAGTACTGGACCAAGGGGCTGCGTCACAGCGTTTACTTCACGAACGCGGTCAAGAATGCCGTCGACGCCGGGCATACGACCTTCGTCGAACTCGCGCCGAACCCGGTCACGCTGATGTCCGTCGCCGCCACCGCGTGGGCAGCCGGCGTCGCTGACACGCAGCTGATCCAGACGCTCAAGCGCAAGGAGGACGAGCCGCTCGGGGTGCTCACCGCGCTCGCGCAGCTGTATGTCCACGGCCACGCGGTCGACCTGCCGTCGCTGCTGCCGGCCGGCGCCTTCGCGGAGCTGCCGCGGACCGCGTTCCTGCGCAAGCGGCACTGGATCGACGTGCGCGTGTCGTCCTCGGGCAACACCCGCGTCCCCGGTGCGCACGTCGCACTTCCGGACGGCCGGCACGCCTGGGAGGTGCAGGCGTCCGCCGTGTCCGACCTGGGCGCTCTGGTGACTGAGGCGGCGTCGCAGTTGTTCGCCGATGTCGCGCTGACCGGTGCCGTCGCGCACGGTGAGGTGCCGTCGACGGGAACCCTGACCACGACGCTGGTACCGCACCTCGGGGGTGCCTCCGTGCAGGTCCACGCCAAGGGCCGGGCGAGCGGAGCGACGGGGAATTCGCACGGAGATGCGTTCACGTTGCTCTACGACGCGGTCGTGTCGTCCGGTGAGGCACTACCCGAGCCTGTGGTCGCCGCTGTCCCCGCGAAGCCGACCGTGTCGGACGAGGTCGCGGACGAGCCCGCCGAGGTCCACGGCGACCGGTGGGACCCGGAGGGTTCGCAGAGCCTCGAGGATCGACTGACTCTGATCGTGGCGGAGTCCATGGGCTACGCGCCCGAGGATCTGCCGGGAGAGATTCCACTGATCGAGCTGGGTCTGGACTCGCTGATGGCGGTACGGATCAAGAACCGCGTCGAGTACGAGTTCGACATCCCGCAACTGCAGTTGGCGGCGGTGAAGGACGCGAGCCTGCACGATGTCGCGAAGTACCTGCGCTACGCGGTGGAGAACCGCGAGGAGGTGCAGGCGCTGGCCGAGCAGCAGCAGGCCGGTGAGTCTGGAGACCTCTCAGCTCCCGTACCCGCCGAGACCATCGACGCCCCAGCCGAATCCGGTGACGCCGAATCCGGTGGCATCGACGTGCCGCCCCGGGATGCGGCCGAGCGACTGACGTTCGCGACCTGGGCCGTCGTCACCGGCAAGTCCGCCAAGAGCATCTTCGCGACCTTGCCGACCCTCGATGACGAGACCGCCGAGAAGATGGCCACGCGTCTCACCGAGCGCGCCGGTGGCGAGATCACTCTCGACGACGTCCGGGGCGCCGGAACCATCGAGCAGCTGGCCGAGACGGTGCGCCAGCACCTCGAGGACGGCGAGAGGATCGACGGGCTCGTCCGCACGCTGCGGGCGCGCGCCGAAGGTTCGGACGCCGTGCCGGTGTTCGTGTTCCACCCGGCCGGCGGCTCGACGGTGGCTTACGAACCACTGCTGAAGCGCCTGCCCGCGCACACCCCGATGTACGGACTCGAGCGGGTCGAGGGCCCGATCGAAGAGCGCGCCAAGGCGTATGTGCCGCTGCTGCGCGAGATCCAGGGGGACGGGCCGTACGTGCTCGCCGGCTGGTCACTCGGCGGCGTGCTCGCCTACGCGGTTGCACGCCAGTTGCGCGAGGAGGGCGCCGATGTCCGTGTCGTCGGCCTGATCGACACCGTGATGGCGGGAGAGAAAGTCGAGGACACCCCGGAGGAGATCCGGGCACGCTGGCAGCGGTACGCGAAGTTCGCGAAGAAGACGTACGGCGTCGACGCCCCCCTGCCGTTCGATCAGCTGGCGGCGGCCGGCAGCGACGAGGAGCAGATCCAGCTCCTCATGGACCTGCTGAAGCTGAGCGGAGCCAAGATCCCCGGCGGCATCATCGAGCACCAGCGCACGTCCTGGCTCGACAACCGGGCCATCCAGACGGCCGAAGTGAACCCGTACGACGGTGACGTCGTGCTGTACATGGCGGACAGCTACCACGACGACGCCATCGCTCTCGAGCCTGCGTTCGGCACCCGACAGCCCGACGGTGGCTGGGGTGACGCGGCAAAGAACTTGGAGGTCGTCTACATCGGGGGCGACCATATTCAGATCGTCGACGAGCCGTACATCACCAAGGTCGGCGCGGACCTGTCCAACAAGTTGGCCGACATCGAGAAGCGGAGCACCGAGTGAGCACCACCACCGCGCAGAAGCTCGCGGAACTGCACGACAAGCTCGAGAAGTCGAAGGCCCCCGGCAACCCGAAGGCGATCCAGCGGCGCCAGGAGAAGGGCTTGCCCACGCCGCGCGAGCGGATTGCGATGCTGCTCGATCCGGGCACTTTCGTCGAGACCGGGCAGCTCGCCCGTCAGCCCGGCGACGAGTCCAATCCGTACGGCGACGGTGTCGTCACCGGTCACGGCCTGGTCGACGGACGTCCGGTTGCCGTGTTCGCGCACGACCAGACCGTCTTCGGCGGCGCGGCCGGTGAGATCTTCGGCCGAAAGGTCGCGGCCATCATGGACTTCGCGATCAAGATCGGCTGCCCCGTCGTCGGCATCAACGAGTCCGCGGGTGCGCGCATCCAGGACGCGGTGACTTCGCTCGCGTGGTACGCGGAGATGGGCCGGCGCCAGGAACCGCTGTCGGGCATGTGCCCGCAGATCTC
Organism: Rhodococcus xishaensis; assembly: GCF_004011825.1. GTDB lineage: Bacteria > Actinomycetota > Actinomycetes > Mycobacteriales > Mycobacteriaceae > Prescottella > Prescottella xishaensis. The sequence goes on from NZ_RKLO01000004.1 coordinate 448,472, forward strand.
GATCATCCTCGGCAAGTGCGCCGGCGGAGCGGTGTACGCGCCGATCAACACCGACATCGTGATCGCGACCGAAGAGTCGTACATGTTCGTCACCGGGCCGGACGTCATCAAGTCCGTTACCGGTGAGGACGTCAGCCTCGACGAGCTGGGCGGCGCCCGCCACCAGGCCGAATACGGAAACGTGCACCACGTCGCGCCCGACGAGAAGTCCGCGTTCGAGTACGCGCGTCAGTACCTGAGCTACATGCCGTCGAGCTGCACCGAGAAGCCCCCGGTCATCAACCCGGGCCTCGAGTCGGAGGTCACTCAGGACGATCTCTCGCTCGACTCGTTCATGCCCGACGCCGACAACGCCGGCTACGACATGCACGACATCCTGATCAAGATCTTCGACGACGGCGAGTTCCTCGAGGTCCGCGGTCAGACCGCGCTGAACATCATCACCGGGTTCGCTCGCGTCGACGGCCGCCCGGTCGGTGTCGTCGCCAACCAGCCGCTGCACCTGTCCGGTGCGCTGGACGCTGCGGCGTCGGACAAGGCCGCGCACTTCGTGCGGGTCTGCAACGCATACGACATTCCGCTGGTGTTCGTCGTCGACACGCCCGGCTTCCTCGTCGGTGTGGAGCAGGAGAAGGTCGGCGTCATCAAGCGCGGTGGCCGGTTCCTGTTCTCCTATGTCGAGGCGAGTGTCGCGAAGGTGACGGTCGTGGTGCGCAAGTCGTACGGCGGCGGCTACGCGGTGATGGGTTCCAAGCAGCTCGGCGCCGACGTCAACCTCGCGTGGCCCACCGCCCGCATCGCGGTCATGGGTGCCGAGGGCGCCGTAAACATCATCGGGCGCAAGCAGATCGAGGCCGCCGGCGACAATGCCCCGGCCGTCCGCGCGCAGCTCATCAACTTCTACAACGAGCACGTCGCAACGCCGTACATCGCAGCCGAGCGGGGTTACATCGACGCCGTCATCGAGCCGTCGGCCACCCGCCTCGAGATCCGCAAGGCGCTGACCCTGCTCCGCGACAAGAAGGTCTTCCAGAACCCGCGCAAGCACCACTTGCTCCCGTTCTGACCCGGCTCCGGCGACGGAACCTGCGGGTTTCGTCACCAGCAGGGGGCCCTGTTGCGTCAGACTGGTCCGATGGGCACTCCGTCGGGTCGTCGGTGGGTGCTGCACGTCGATCTCGATCAGTTCATCGCTGCTGTCGAGGTGCTGCGCAACCCTGACCTGCGCGGACGCCCCGTCATCGTGGGTGGTCGGGGCGATCCCAGCGAGCGGGGTGTGGTGTCGACCGCGTCTTACGAGGCGCGTGAATTCGGCGTCGGGTCGGGGATGCCGTTGCGGACGGCTGCACGAAAGATCCCCGACGCGGTGTTCCTGCCCGTCGACGCTGAGGCCTACAGGAAGTCCTCCGAGGACGTGATGAGCACGCTCCGCGCGATGGACGCCGTCGTCGAGGTGACGGGCTGGGACGAGGCGTTCCTGGGAGTCGACACCGCGGACCCCGAAGCCTTCGCCCACCAGATCCAGAGGGCGGTCTTGGACGCGACCGGTCTGCACTGCTCGGTCGGCATCGGCGACAACAAGTTGCGCGCCAAGATCGCCACCGGCTTCGGTAAGCCGCGGGGCATTTTCCGGCTGACGGCCGAGAACTGGTTCGAGGTGATGGGGGAGCGAGCCACTCGTGAGCTTTGGGGTGTTGGCAGCAAGACCGCGAATAAGCTTGCCGCGCTGGGCTTGAACACCGTGAGTGAGTTGGCGTCGGCGGCCGATGAGGACCTCGCGGCCAGGTTCGGTCCGACGATGGGTCCGTGGTTCGGCCGCCTCGGCCGGGGGATCGACCACTCGCCGGTGACCGCCGAACCGTGGGTCGCGCGATCCCACAGTCGGGAGACGACCTTCCAGGAGAACCTCGATGATTGGACCGCTGTCACGGTCGAGATCAAACGGCTCGCGGCCCGGGTACGCGAAGACATCGTCGCCGAGCAGCGTCCAGCGGTGCGGGTCGCGGTGAAGGTGCGCTACGCGCCCTTCGTCACCCGGAGCACCAGCAAAGCCCTCCCGACACCGACGTTCGACGCGGATGTGATTGCCGACGCGGCGACCGCGCTCGTAGCGCGGTTCGACCACACCCGCGAAGTGCGCCTCCTCGGTGTGCGGTTGGAGATGACGCCCCCGAAGGACGAATGAGTCCCGGCCGCTTCGGCTTCGGCTCCTGCGTTCAGCCCGGCAGAAAGCTGAAGCGAACCCGCCGAACCGGATTATCGACATTGGTGTCGACCAGGCAGACGGATTGCCAGGTCCCCGTCGCGAGGGTCCCGTCGACGACCGGTACCGACGCGTGCGGCGGCACGAACGCAGGCAAGACGTGGTCGCGGCCGTGCCCGTGGCTGCCGTGCTGGTGCCGCCAGCGGTCATCGCGGGGCAGGAGCTCGTCGATGGCCGCGATCAGGTCGGCATCGCTTCCGGCGCCGGTCTCGATGACGGCCAACCCGGCCGTAGCGTGCGGCACCCACACGTGCAACAGGCCCTGCAACAGCCCAGGCGACAGACCGCTGTTCTCGCCCGCCGCCGCGAGGAACCTCTCGATGTCGTGCGTCAAATCGTGTACGACCGGTGAGGAGCCGGTGCGGATCTCGATCTCGGTGGTGAACATGGTCACGACGCTAGAGGCATCCGGCATCCTCCCGCCGGTGTTGCCCGAAGACGGTGCCGCCTGGAACTACGGCTCGTACACGCGCATCGTTCCCGGCGACCACAGTCCCGAGCGGTTGACCTGCTCGGTTTCGATGGCGACGGGTTCGGCGTCCGGGTAGTGCCGGTTGTACCGCTCCAGGGAGCCCCAGTCGCGCGCCCAGTCGTTCTTCAGGTACGTCGGGACGGTGGTGGCACCGGCGAGCATTTCCGTCCAGCCGAGGGGCCCGCCGGCCTCGAGGGCCTGCCAGGTGTCGGTGGAGCTGACGGCAAGCGGACGGTCCGGCAGGATCCGGTAGTTCGGCATCTCGCCGACCCCGTTGAGGTGATCGAACGGGCGCTGGCACGGGAACTGCAATCCGACGGCCCAGTCCAGCAGGACGGGCTGTTCGGTGCCGACGACGTTGCCCAGCGTCTCGAGCTTCGGCACGCGTGGCGGCGTGAAGGCCAACCACTGGTCGCCCGTGAGGTTGGGGTCGGAAGCGTTGATCCGCACCACGTCGGCGTCGGCGGGTAGTTCGTCGAGCGGGATGCGCAGGTTGCGCCACGACGGGGCGGGGCCGATGTCGCGGGGCAGGTAGCTGCCCTGCATCTCGACGCTGCCGTCGGGCTGCTGCTTGCCGTATTCGAGCTCGAGTGGCTGTCCGTAGGTGGCCTTGCCGGTGTCGTCGACGGACCAGATGCGTCCGGCCGCCGAGATCACGATGAGGGGTGCATCGTCGCTGCGTTCGGGCAGCTTGTACCAACTGGAGACAACGGACGCCTGCTGCTGGACGCCTTCCTGGTAGCTGCCGAGGACCGGCGTGCGGGCAGGGTCGAGGCCGAACGGCAGTTTGACGGTGCTGCCGTTGACGCCGCGGGCGCCCTGTCCGCCGGTGGTCCCGGCGCCCGCGCCGGTCGCGAAGGCGGGGCCGACGCTCTGGTTGTCGGTGTTGCCCATTCCGGCCTGGACCTCGATGTAGTCGGCGGTGAGGTCGCCGGGGACGCCGTTGGGGGTGAAGCCGACGGGCTTGGCGCCCGCGAGCGGATCGTTCGGATCTGCGAGCGGGTTCTGTGGATCGAAGACCGGAGTGAGTGAGCCCACGTTGGGGTCTTGTTCCACCAGTACGTCCTCAGCGAGGCCGCAGGTGTTGCCGGCGAGCGCTTCTACGTTGGAGCGACCGATCGAGTATGCGGGGTACTGCGACACCGCACCCTTGAGCATCGACAGCACCTCGAACAGCACCATCACGCCGGCCACGACGGTCAACGGGGCGGCGGCGAACTTGCGGATTCGTCGGCCCTTGGCGGTGCCCGCCTTGGCTGGCGGAGGCGCATAACCCTCGCGCAGGTACTGCCATGCCACCACGGCTAGTGACAGCCCGAACAACGCCAGGAACAGGGTGTTGGATTCTCGGCCGTTGAGGGAGACGGTCTTGTCGAACCACGGCACGCCGTAGCTCGAGACGTACCAGTAGCCGTTGATGCCGGAGAACGACAGCGCGAGCACCATCAGCAACCCGGCCGCGAAGACCGTGCGGTTGCGGCGTGACCGCAGCGCGCTTGCCGACACGACGACGGCCGTCAGCGCTGCCAGCGAGCCGGCGATGCCCGCGTACGCCCCGAAGTGGTGGGTCCACTTCGTGGGGTTGAACATCATGAAGAAGATCGTTCCGAAGACGATGCCCATCAGTCGCCACGAAGGTCCGGTGGCGACGCCGGGGACCCGCCTGCGGCGCAGGAACACGAACAGCACGGTGAACAGGCACAGCAGCATCGTCAGGAACGCGAAGCGGCGGGTCAGCGAGCCGTCGGTGGTGGGGACGAACAGGTAGTAGTAGCGCAGGAAGTCCTGGTACCACTCGAGGTTCGGGCCGATGATCGTGCGGACGCGGGTGGCCTCCATGACTGCGGCGAACGTCTGGTCGGCGAACACGACGACCAGGACGAGGGTGCCGGCTGCCGCGAGCGGCAGCAACTGTGACACCGTGCCGATCTGGTGCCTGCGGCGCACCATGATCCGTATGAGCGGGCGCAGTCCGGCGAGCAGCGCCGCGACGCACATCAGGCCGGTCGGCGCCGCCGCGAGAGTGAACGCCCCGATGAGGGCCGCGATCGCGGCGGGTAGCAGGCGGCCGGTGGCGATGGCGCGCTCGATCGAGCACCAGGTCAGCAGAGCCCCGACCGCGACGATCGGCTCGGGGCGCAGACCGTTGTTGAAGGGCAACCAGAACGCGAGGAACACGAGGCCGCCGGTCCACAGCGCGACGGCGTTGGTACGGACCGCGCGGCCGAGACGAGGCACCACCTCGCGGCTGATCACCATCCAGCACACGACTGCGGCGATCAGTGCGGGCAGGCGCATCCACGGGCTCGCGGTGGAGATTTTCGCCATCGCGGCGAGGACCTCGTAGTACCAGCCGAACGGGGCCTCGGGAACGCCGAACCAACGGAAGTAGTTGGCCATGTACCCCGCGTTCTCGGAGGCGCGGGCCATGTTGAGCAGATAGCCGTCGTCGGAGGTGTTGGCGCCGAAGAAGTGCCAGCCGACCAGGGTGCCGACGACCACGGCGTCGACGCCGGTGAGCTTCCACCAGCGAGTCGGCAGGAACCGGCGGGCGCGCCGGCCGTCGACCCCGTCGAGGCGATGCAGTGCAACCAGCGACACGGCCGTTGCCAGGACGGCGCCGAGCATCGCGACGAGCTTGATCAGGGTCGGGCTCGACGAGAACCGCGAGTCGACGTCCATCGTGAAGTTCAGCCCCGGCACGGACTTGCCGGCGAGATCGGAGAAGACGCCGACCACTTGCGGGCGGTAGTCGTGGACGAGCCCACCGCCGACGGTCTCACCGTCGTCGTTGGTCAGGCCCGTGAACTCCGCGTTGGTCTTCCCGACGTCGGAGGTGATGACTATCTCCGAGCACTGCCCGGACGCGACGTCCGAGCGCGGCGCCGACCCGATGACGACGTTGCGGTCGAGGACGTCGACGGACTCCTGCGAGGCGCGCACGAACATCGCATTCAGCGCGGCTCCTTCGCCCTGTGCGGGCGCGGTGGCGAGCAGCATGCCGCCCTCGGGGGGCAGTTCGTTGACGGCCCTACACGGGATCGTCGCCGACAGTGAGACCGGGACCTGCGAGACCAGCGGCGCCTCGACATTCGCGGCGATCCCGTTCTCGGGCCACGACACCGTCGCCGCGGTCTGAGTGACCGGCAGGAACGGGGTCGCCACTGCCAGCAGCAGACCGAGGAGGCCAGTCACGGTGGCGATCAGACGAGCCCTGCGGAAGTCCGCGTCGGAGACCGTCGAAGCCAGGGGTAGAGCGCGGGCTTCGGGGCCGGGCGCCGGGGCTGTTACTACATCTGCCACGGCTGTGATAGTAGCGAGACCCTTTCGTCATCTGAAAAAAAGCGGTCGCTCCCAGCTAGTTCACAGAACGGTCAGGCGGGAGGTGCGTTCCGGATGTGGCCGGGCGACCATAAACCGGAGCGAGTGGTCTGCTCGATATCGACGGTCGCCGGCCGGGCTGAAGAGTCGATCGGGGTGAACCGTTCGAGTGAGCCCCAGTCGCGGCGCCAGTCGCCGGCCAGGTACGCCGGGACCGTCTGCGCCGTGAGTAGCAGCGAGGTCCAGCCGAGCGGTCCGCCACCGATGGCATCCTGCACCGCGGTGGTGCCGACGGCGCCGGGTCGGTCCGGCATGATCCGGTACTCGGGCGGCTCGGCGATACCGTCGCGGTGATCGAACGGACGCTGGCACGGGAATGCCAGGCCCACCGCCCAGTCCAACAGCACGGGTGCGTCGCTGCCGACGACGGACTGCAGGGTCTGCATGCGTGGCACGCGTGGCGGGGTGACGGCCAGCCATTGGTCGGGCGCGAGGCCGGTGTCGGACGCCACCAGGCGGACGGCATCCGCGTCCGCGGGCAATTGATCGAGCGGCACCCGCAGGTTCCGCCACGACGGTGCCGGGCCGATGTCGATCGGGGTGATTCGGCCGCGTGCATCGACGCCGCCGTCGGCGGTGCGGGTGCCGTACTCGACCTCCAGTGACTGTCCGTCGGTGACGATGCCGTCAGCGTCGACGGAGTGGATGCGCCCAGCGCCCGCGATCGTCAGGATCGGGGTGTCGTCGCTGCGTTCGGGGAGTCCGTACCAGCCGGTGACGAGATCGGCGGTTTCTTGCGCGCCGTCCTGATAACTGCCGAGGATCGGTGTGGTCGCCGGGTCCAGGCCGAACGGCAACGACACGGTGCTGCCGTTGACTCCGGCGCTGGCGGCGGTGCCGCCGCTGGTGCCGGCGCGGCCACCGGTAGAGGTCGTCTGCGAGTCGGTGTCGGAGTCGGTGCCGGTGGCGAAGCCGGTCGTGGCGCTTTCCTCGTCGGCGGTGAGGTCGCCGGCCACGCCGTTCGCGGTGAACCCGGTCGATTCGGTGGCGCCGAAGGCGGCGGCGCCGGACAGGTTGGTGGGTCGGTTCAACAGCGTCAGCATCGATGCGTTCGGATCGTTCTCGACCAGCACGTAGTCCGCGAGTGCGCACGTGTTGCCGGTGGCCGAGCGCACGTTCGACAGCGCGATCGAGTAGGACGGGTACTGCGCCACCGCACCCTTGATGAGCGAGAGCACCTCGAACAGCACGATGCCGGCGGCAGCCAGCGTGAGCGGCGCCGGTGACCAGCGTCGGATCCGCGCGCGACGACCGCCGTTGCCGTTCCCGTTTCCGTTGCCGGCAGGCCGGTTCTTCTCGTAGGGCTCACGCACGTGGAACCAGGCAGCCAGAAGCAACGCGAGCACGGTGAGTCCCAGCAGGGCCGTCGAAAAGCCCTTGCCTCCGATGGACGGCGGCTTGTCCCACCACGGGACGCCGAGGCTCGAGACGTACCACCAGCCGTTGGATCCCGCGAACGACAGCGCAAGGACGAACAGCACGCCGGCGGCGAACAGTGTCCGGTTGCGCTTGGAACGCAGGCTGGCACCGGCCACGGCGACGGCGGCCAGTGCGGCGAGAGAGCCGGCGAGGCCCGCGTACACGCCGAAGTGGTGGGTCCACTTCGTCGGCGTGAAGCTCATCAGCAGCAGCGATGCGAAGACGATGCCGAGGATGCGGCGGGACGGCCCGGGAGAAGTGCCGGGTATGCGGCCACCGCGGCGCAGCATCATCATCACGCACACCACCAGGCACATCAGCATGACGAAGACGCCGAAGCGGCGGGCCAGCGAGCCGTCGGGGGAGATGCTGAGCAGCGCGTCCCAGCGCACCCGCTCGTCGAACCACGGCACGTTGGGGCCGACCGCGGTGCGGACGCGGGTGGCCTCGCGGACCGAAGCGAGCGTCTGGTCGGCGAACACCGCCACGAGGACGACGGTTCCCGCCGCGAGGATCGGCGCAATCTGGCCGAGGACGCCGACCTCGCGGCTGCGTCGGACGATTGCTTGCACGATCGACCTCGCGCCGGCGACGAGCGCGGCGACAGCGATCAGGCCGGAGGGCCCGGCGGCCAAGGAGAACGCGGCGATCAGGACGGCGATCGCGGCCGGCAACACACGTCCGGTGGCGATGGCCCGTTCGATCGAGCACCACGTCAGCAGCGCGCCGAGTGCGATGATCGGTTCGGGGCGCAGACCGTTGTTGTACGGCAGCCAGAACGCCAGGAACACCAAGCCGGCGGTCCAGAGCGCGACAGGGTTGCGCCGCACCATCGTCCCCAGCCGCGGGATCACCTCGCGACTGATGATCATCCAGCACAGGATGCCGGCGATCAACGCAGGTAGACGCATCCACATGCTCGCGGTGCTCACCTCGGCGAACAGCACGAGCACGTAGTAGTACCAGCCGAACGGGGCCTCGGGAACGCCGAACCAACGGAAGTAGTTGGCCATGTACCCGGCGTGCTCGGAGACACGGGCCATGCTGAGCAGGTAGCCGTCGTCGGAGGTGTTGGCGCCGATCACGTGCCACAGCAGCAGGACGCCGATGACCACCCCGTCGACGGCGGTGAACTTCCACCAGTGGGCGGGCAGGAAGCGCCGGGCGCGGCGGCCATCGACGCCGTCGAGGCGGTGCAGCGCGACCAACGACACGATCGTCAACAGCGCCGCGACGATCATCGTGACGATCTTGATCGAGGTGGCGGACGAGGTGAACCGGGAGTCCAGGTCGGCACGCACGTCCAGGCCCGCCGGTGGGGTGCCCTCTAGGTCGGAGAAGATGCCGACCATCTGGGGACGGACGTCGCCGCTGATGGTCGTGGTCTGCTCGTCAGGAAGTCCGGCAACGGTGGCCGCGGTGCTCTGTGCGTCCGAGGTCACGGAAATGTCAGTGCAGCCCTGCAGCTCGCTGAGTGGCACCGACAGCAGTGCGGTGTCGCGCAGGATCGCCCGCAGCGTCGCCGGATCGCTTCCGGTGGCGGCGTCGACCTTGATTACCAGGCCGTCGGCCTCGGCGCGGCCCGCCTGGGGCGGGGCCGTGGCGACCAGCGCTCCGCCCGTATCGGCGAGCTGTCCGACGGCGGTACACGGAATCGTCACGTGCAACTGCTGCGGCGTGTACGAAATGAGCGGCGCCTCGACACTCGTGAGGTCACCGTTCTGCGGCCAGCTCAGGGTGGCGACATCCTGCTTGACGGGAAGGAACGGCGTGGCGAGTGCGAGGATCGCGCCGAGCAGCCCGCTGACGATGGCGACGAGGCGCGCGACCCGCACGTCCTTCTTGGAGGCGCGTTCGGCAGCCGGGGCTGGAGCGGTGAGGACGTCGGGCACGTTCATCGACTTTAGGTGAGCAAAACGGATCAGGTCAGTTTCCGCACGTCCCAGACCCAGACGCCGTCGACGAGGGTGCCGTCGATGCCCAGGAGCTGGTTGACGGTGGTGCGGAGAATTTGGTCGTTCTTACCGGGTGGCAGCACCAGGACGTCGGCGTCCCAGAACTCGACGTCCGCGCGCGCGTCGGCGCGGGCAGCGCTGTCGACGGGTGGGACGACCCCGCTCTGCTGCGTCCTGCCCAGCAGGAGTGAGGTCGGCCGGTCGTCGGGTCCGTACTTGCCCTTTGCCTCGGGCCCGGCGGGACCGACGAAGTAGCCGCCGGCGAGGGGGAAGCCGAAGTCCTGCTGTACCTGCCATTGCAGCGCCCTGGCATCCTCGGGCCGGGTCGGCGGGACCATCAGAACCGAACCGTCGGACACGTACGAGCGCCAGGTGCCGTCGGCGAAGAAGGCAGGGGCAGGGGTGCGGTCCGCGAGCGCGGCCGGCGCCGGGGCGAGCGGCAACAGTGCCACGACAAGCCAGCCCACCCACAGCAGGGTCATGGGCCGCTGTCCGGTGCGACCGGCGGCGATTGCGCGATCGGTGCCGAGCGCGAGCAGGATCGCGATGGCCGGGATGCAGCCCATCGCGAACCGGGATTCGAGGACCGATTCGAGCAGCGGCAGCTTCCCGAGCCACGTCCACGGGAGTGTGATCCCTGTGTCGTTGTGGGCGACCCTCAGTTCGACGCCCATCGAGAGCACGGCCATGGCGGCGACGGTGGCGGCCGCGGCACGTGCCATCGGTAGCCGCCACAGCCACACCGCGGTCATCGAGACGAGCAGCAGCAGCGGCCAGCCGAAGAACGCATTCTCCTCGGTGGCGTTCATCGACAGTCCGGCAGCGGATCCGGGGTCACCGGCGAGCGACTGGGTGGGGAAGCGGGTGAACGCGAGTGCGTCGTTGCCGACCGGTCCGTGTTCGATCACGCGGTAGCTCTGTGGTCCGAAGAATTGCCACCACAGCGGGACCGCGACAATCGCGAGCGCGACAGCGGCGGCCACGCACAGTCCCTTCGCGCCGCGGCGAACCGCGCTGATCGCCTCGCCGGGATGTGATGCACCGTAGGCGATTCCGAAGACGATGAACGCGATCGAGTAGATCAGCAACGGCTCTTCGCCGAGGAGGATCTGGTACGCGACAACCAGTCCGAGCAAGACGCCGTTGCGGACGGGACGGTCGCCGCTGCCGAGTCGGATAACCAGCAGTGCGATGAACGGCAGCAGGAACAGCGCCACGAAGTTGGGGTGGCCGTTGCTGTGGGAAATCATCGCCGGCGCGAAACCGCAGATCACGCCGCCGACGGCGGCGGCGAACTTCGAGGTGACGACGTGCCGGGACAGTACCCAGTACCAGGCGGTCGCGGTGCCGGACAGTCCGAGTGTGAGCGCGAAGGTGAATGTGACGGTAGGCCCGAACAGCAGGGTGATCGGCGCGAGGGGGATGCTCACCCCGAACATCGCGGTGTTGGCCATCATGTTCACGCCGAGCGGGTAGTTCTGAAGCGTGCTCGACAGCGGATTCTCGAGGTGCGTCACCGAGTGTGCGGTGACCGCGAAGAACCACTCCCACATCGTCTGGTCCTGGCCGCTGGTGACCAGGTAGCCGTCGCCGAGGTGCCACCACTGACGCCAGAGCACGAACACCGCGAGCGCGACGAAGAACGCCGTGGCGGCGATATCGGCCCAGGTGAGACCGAGTCGGCGCGCGCGAGGCGGCGCCGATGGGGCCGTAGGCGGCGAGGCTGCGGGCTTCCCGTCGGCCAGATTCAGGGTCTCGCTCACACATCGCCCCCTTCCGCTTCGCAGGACGGTGTGGCAGGACGCCACGCAGCCGCCGGTGGCCAGACGCGAGAATACCGCAGCTAGCGGGGGGTAATCGCGGACAGAGACCGTCCTGGAACGGGCAGCGGTCAAAGCGGACAGTGCAATTCGGACGAGCAGGACATCCCGGTCGCTGAGTGCGCCCTCCGGGGCGGCTCAGGATGCGCGCCGAGTCGCCCGATCCGGACTGTCCGTGCCGGTGTCGAGTGCCGCGGTGATGCGGTCGAGGGAGATGTCGAGGACACGCGCGACGGCGGCGATCGTGAAGAACGCCGGTGTCGCGATGCGCCCGGTCTCGATCTTCCGAAGGGTTTCCACGGAGATCCCGGCGTCGAGAGCGATCTGGACCATGCTCGCCTCGCCCCTCGCGGACCGCAGCAACTCGCCGAGTCGCTGACCCCGCTCCAGTTCCTCCGCCGTCAGCGGCACACGCACCATGACCCATATAGTAATACCGGTATAGTTATTCGAACCAGAGGAGTAGTGGGTAGTGGTCGAACTCAAGACCGAGGCGGAGATCCATGCGATGCGGGTTGCGGGCAAGGTCGTCGCCGACGCCCTCGCCGCGGTGCGTGTGCACGCGAAAGAGGGTGTGAGTCTCCTCGAACTCGACGCTGTCGCCGCGGGAACCATCGCCGACGCTGGTGCGCGCCCGGTGTTCCTGAACTATCACCCGGAGTGGGCACCGAGTCCCTTCCCGGGGGTCATCTGTGCGTCCGTGAACGACGCCGTCGTGCACGGCATTCCGTCGAGCTACCGGCTACGTGACGCCGACTTGGTAAGCATCGACTGCGGTGCGACTTTGGATGGTTGGTGTGGCGACGCGGCGATCAGTTTCGTCGTCGGCGCCGTGGATCCCGTCGACCGGGCGCTCGTCGCGGCGACCGATGAGGCGCTCCGACGCGGGATCGCAGCTGCGCGACCCGGGAACCGTCTCGGCGATATCGGTGCCGCGATTGGTGAGTACGCCCGGAGCCTCGGGTACGGGCTGCTCGCCGACCACGGCGGCCACGGTATCGGCCGCGTCATGCACGAGGATCCGCACGTTCCGAACGAGGCCCGGGCCGGGCGGGGCATGCGGTTGCAGCCCGGTCTCGTCCTCGCGATCGAACCGATGTTCATCGCCGACGGCACCGGCGACTACCACCACGACGCGGATGGCTGGACGCTGCGGACGCGTACCGGCGCCCGCGCAGCGCACAGCGAGCACACCGTGGCAATCACCGACGACGGCCCGGTGGTGCTCACGGCGCCGCACTAGGCTGCACGTATGCCGGATCGGACGCCGATCTCCGCCGCGCTGCGCCGCGCGGGAATCCGCGACGTCCGCGACGACCGAACCACCCGCGCGATGTATTCCTCCGACGCCTCGCTGTACCGGGTGCCGCCCGAAGTGGTGGTGTGCCCCCGCTCGCCGGACGAGGTCGCGACGGTGCTCGACGTCTGCCGCGCCGAGGGAATCCCGATCACGGCACGCGGCGCAGGGACGTCGGTCGCCGGCAACGCGGTCGGCCCGGGCGTGGTTCTCGACTTCAGTCGTTACCTCGACCGGGTGCTCGAGGTCGACCCCGCCGAGCGCACGGCCGTCGTCGAACCGGGCGTCGTGCAGGCGACCCTGCAGCTCGCCGCTTCACCGCACGGGCTGCGATTCGGCCCCGACCCGTCCACGCACAACCGATGCACCATCGGCGGCATGATCGGCAACAACGCCTGCGGTGCAAGGGCTCTCGGATACGGACGCACATCCGACAACGTCGTCGGAGTGGACCTGCTGACCGGGGCAGGGGAAGCGCTGTCGCTACCCACTCCGACAAGCGTGCCTGTTCTCGACGGCCTCCGCGACCTCACCAACACCGGGTTGGCCACCATCCGAACCGAGTTCGGACGCTTCGGCCGCCAGGCATCCGGGTATGCGCTCGAGCACCTGTTGCCGGAGAACGGCTTCGACGCCCTCCGGTTCCTCGTCGGCAGCGAGGGCACGCTCGGCATCATCACCCGGGCCAGAGTGCGTCTCGTACCGGATACGGCACACCGCGTGCTGGTCGTGCTCGGCTACCCAGACATCGCGTCAGCCGGCGACGACTCGATGGCGGTCCTCGGATTCGGGCCCACGGCCTGCGAGGGCATCGACTCGAGACTGGTCGACGTCGTCCGTGATCGTCGCGGACCGCAGGCCGCGCCACCGTTGCCGCGGGGCGCGGCATGGCTGTTCGTCGAGATCGCCGGTGACTCGCACGACGAGGTCGCCGAGCGAGCGGCCGCCCTCGCACAGGGATGCGGCGCGATCGATGCGCTCGTCGTCGAGGACCCGGCGAGGATCGCCGCACTGTGGCGAATCCGGGAGGACGGCGCCGGTCTGGCCGGACGTAGCCCCGCCGGCAAGCCCGCCTACGCCGGATGGGAGGACGCTGCCGTACCGCCCGACCAGATGGGCCCCTACCTGCGTGACTTCGACGCCCTGCTCACCGACTTCGGCATCACCGGCCTGCCCTACGGGCACTTCGCTGACGGCTGTCTGCACATTCGACTCGACCTGCCGATGGACAGGCCGAACGGCGTCGACGTTTTCCGGCGGTTCCTCGTCGCGGCCGCCGAACTCGTCGCACGGTACGGGGGGTCGCTGTCCGGCGAGCACGGCGACGGCCGGGCCCGCAGCGAACTGCTGCCGATCATGTACTCGTCCGACGCGCTGCGGCTGTTCGGTGCCGTCAAGCACGTCTTCGACCCCGACAACATCCTCAACCCTGGCGTGCTCGTTGATCCGCGTCCGGTGGACGCCGACCTACGGGTTCCGCAGACCTCGCCGCTGCGCCGGGACCTGGCTCTCGCCTACGTCGACGACGCCGGCGACTTCGCGCAGGCCGTGCACCGCTGTACAGGCGTCGGGAAGTGCCGAGCCGACACGACCGGCTCGGGGGGCGTCATGTGCCCTTCCTATCTGGCGACGCGTGAGGAAAAGGACTCGACGCGCGGACGCGCCCGCGCCCTGCAGGAGATGGTGAACGGCAGCCTCGTGCGTGAGGGCTGGCGATCTGCGGAGGTGCACGACGCGCTCGAGTTGTGCCTGTCGTGCAAGGGCTGTGCCTCGGACTGTCCCACGGGTGTCGACATGGCCTCCTACAAGTCCGAGGTGCTGCATCAGAGCTACCGCCGGCGCCTGCGTCCAGCGTCGCACTACTCGCTGGGGTGGCTGCCCCGTTGGGCAGCGCTCGCGGCACGGGCGCCCCGCCTGGTCAACGCCGTGACCCGGCTTCCCGGCCTGGCCCCGGTCGCGTTGACGCTCGGCGGTGCCGATCGACGACGTCACGTCCCGAAATTCGCGCCGACGTCGTTCCGTCGCTGGTACGCATCGACCGCCGCCGAGCGCCGTACCACCGGCGATCCCGTGGTGCTGTTCGTCGACACCTTCACCGACCACTTCGCACCCGAGATCGGAATCGCGACGGTTCGGGTGCTCGAGGATGCGGGCTTCCGGCCGCGACTCACCCCGAAGCGGCAGTGCTGCGGACTGACGTGGATCACCACCGGTCAGCTCGACGCCGCCCGCCGTATCCTCGGCCGCACCGTATCCACACTGGCGGCCGAGGGATCGCCGATCGTGGGCATGGAACCGTCGTGCACGGCCGTCCTTCGCGCCGACGGTCTCGAACTCGTCGGCACGGAGGCTGCGCGGGCGGTCGCCGACTCCACTCGGACCCTGGCCGAACTGCTAGGCGACCGTCGTGACTGGAGTCCGCCGGACCTGTCCGGCACAACGGTTGTCGCCCAGCCTCACTGTCATCACCATGCCGTGATGGGGTGGGGTGCGGACGCCGAGCTGCTGCGAACGGCGGGTGCCGGTGTGCAGCGGCTCGGTGGGTGCTGTGGGCTGGCCGGAAACTTCGGTGTCGAGCGGGGACACTACGAAGTGTCGGTAGCGGTCGCTGAGCACCAGCTCCTGCCGGCGATAGCCCAGGCGGGCCCGGACACGGTGGTGCTCGCGGACGGCTACTCGTGCCGGACGCAGATCGCGGATCTCACCCGGAGAAGGGGCGTTCACCTGGCCGAACTCCTCGCCGAGGGAGAACGCGCCTAGGGCACAATCCCAGGCATGGTCTCGACACCGCGCAGCGGGAGCAGCTGGCCCGCCGACTGGCCGATGCCCGCTCGTCAGATCGCCGTTGCCACAGACGACGCGATCACGGCTGCCCGCGCGGCCTCGCGTGAGCACCTGAGCGAGGCTGTGGAGGAACTGATCGCCCTGCCCTTCGAACAGGTCACGATCGTCCACGCCGGTGTCGTCCGGGTGCTGCTCGAAGAACTCCACCCCGACGGTCTCTCCGGCGAAGACATCCAGCGTGCACTCACGCGCGTCGCCGGCTCGGCGATCGCATGGCTGCCCGACCTCGACGTCGAGGCGCTCGCCGCCGTCCTCACCGGTTCGCTCGGGCTCACGGAGATGAGCGACGATGCCGAGGAGATCGGGCAGGCGGACTACCTCCGCAGCGCCGTTCTGGTGATGGCCGATCTCCTCGCGGCTGCCGAGGCAGCTTCCGAGGGATATCTCCGTGCGGCAATAGGCGAAATCGCGAGGGCCGAGACCATGGAGATGCCCTGACGGACGGTTGGGCGAAATACCTCGTTCCTCCGCTGTGACCTGGCGATTTGGTGTTCTGTGGGCGGTTCGCGTAACTTATTCCGGGTCAGAGCGACACGGACACCGACCCGGACGCGATCGTTTGTTTGATCGGCGTGGGTAAACGAGGTTGGACGGGGAGCGCCTGATTTTCCTGGCTGGTTGGATCGCCCCTTCTTTTGTGGGGGTGGTTGTGCTGTGCCGGGGTGCCCCGGGGTGAGGGACTTGTGGGTTCCTGGTTTCGGTGTGTGCGTGTTCTTTGAGAACTCAACAGTGTGTCGATGAATGTCAGTGCCAAATTTTTTTGTTTGGTGGCCTGCACCCTTGTTTTGTGGGTGTGGGTGTTGCTGGTCGTCTC
>NZ_RKLO01000005.1 GCF_004011825.1 Rhodococcus xishaensis
GCTCCGGCCCATCGAGCACCTCGACATCACCGACCGGCGCCACCGGATCGACGGTGACCGCCTCGAGCACCCGCACCAGCCGCTGCCCGAACGAGACGATCGTGGCCTCATCGAACAGATCGGTGGCGTACTCGAGGACCGCCGCGATCGGCGCCGGAGCACCGGAGTCTTCGAATGCCTGCGAGATCTGAAGCTGCAGATCGAACTTCGAGATCGGCACGTCCAACTCGGCCGCGCTCGCCCGCAGACCAGCAAAGCTCAGATCGCGCACGCTGGTCACCTCGGTCGACAGCATCACCTGGAACAACGGGTGACGGGCGGGCGATCGGGTTGGATTCAGAGCCTCGACCAACCATTCGAATGGGACGTCCGCGTTGCTGTACGCCTCGAGGTCCGTCTCTTTGACCGTTGCCAGCAGCTCGGCGAACGACGCAGCCGGATCCACCTCGGTTCGCAGCACGAGCGTGTTGACGAACATGCCGATCAACCCGTCGAGCCCTTCGTCGCCGCGACCGGCGACGGGGCTCCCCACGACGATGTCCGACTTCCCGCTCAGCCGCGACAGCAGCAGCGCGTACGCCGCATGGACGACCATGAACAGCGTGACGCCGTGCTCACGCGCGAGACCCTGTATGCGTGCGTGCGTTTCGGCGGGGATCTCGAAGCGGACCTTGGCCCCGGCGTTGGTCGCGACTGCTGGACGTGGGCGGTCGGTCGGTAGATCGAGCTGGTCGGGCAGCCCTGCGAGTGCCCGCGTCCAGTACGCGATCTGTTGTCCGGCAACTGAATCCGCGTCAGTCTCGGTTCCGAGCATCTCGCGTTGCCATACCGCGTAGTCGGCATACTGGACGGGCAGTGGTGCCCACTGCGGTGCCGATCCCGTCGCTCGCGCGGCGTACGCGTTCATGAGGTCGGCGGCGAGTGGTCCGAACGACCAACCGTCGGCAGCGATGTGGTGCAGGACCATCGCGACGACGTACTCGCCGTCGGACAGTTCCAGCAGCTCGATGCGGAACGGCGGCTCGGTCGCCACATCGAAGCCGCGCGAGGCGAGGTCGAACAGGGCCGACTCGAAATCGTCCGCTGCGACGACGACTGGTTCCAGCGCTCGTGCGACGTCGGCCGCGGGCAGGATCACTTGCTGCGCGGCGCCGTCGATCTCGGGATAGACGGTCCGCAGGGCCTCGTGCCGTTCGACCACATCGGCGAAGGCGTCCGAGAGCGCCTGGACGTCGACCGTGCCCGACAGCCGGACCGCGAAGGGCAGGTTGTACACCGCAGTGTTGGAGTCGAACCGGTTCAAAAACCACATCCGCTGCTGTGCGAGCGACAGCGGGATAGGTGCGGGCCTCGCCACCGAGCCGAGCGCGGGGGTGCCGGTGCCTTGCGTGGCGGCACCCGCGGCGCGAGCGGCCAGCGCCGCGACCGTCGACGCCTCGAACAACTCGCGCACACCCAGCTGAATACCCAAAGCGGCACCGACACGTGTGACGACCTGGGTTGCCACGAGGGAGTTGCCGCCGAGATCGAAGAAGTCGTCGTCGAGTCCCACCTGCGGGACACCCAGCACCTCCGCATACACCGCGGCGACGATCTTCTCCGTCTCCGTGCGTGGGTCCCGGAATTCCTTGTTGCTCAGGAACATCGGCTCCGGCAGCGCCTTGCGGTCGAGCTTGCCGCTGGTGCCGAGGGGGAACGCGTCGAGCACGGTCACCGACGAAGGAACCATGTATGTCGGCAGTGACCTGCCCGCGAACTCGGCGAGCTCCCCGGGCACGATCTCGAGTCCCGGTGCGGGCACCACGTACGCCACCAACTGGTCTCCGGTTGCGGTCGGGACCACGAGCACGACTGCCTGCGAGACGTCCTCATGGGCCAGTAGCACAGTCTCGATCTCGCCGAGCTCGATACGTTGACCTCGGAATTTCACCTGGAAGTCGGTACGACCGATGTAGTCGAGGGTGCCGTCCGCCCGCCAGCGGACAAGGTCGCCGGTACGGTACATCCGCCCACCGGCGGCACCGATGCCGCCGTTGCCCGCGAACGGGTCCGCGACGAAGCGATCCGACGTGATGTCCGGTCGGCGGACGTAGCCTCGGGCGAGCTGATCGCCGGCGAGATACAACTCGCCCGGCTGCCCGATCGGGGTCGGACGAAGCCGGTGGTCGAGCACATACGCACGCGTGTTCCATACGGCCTGGCCGATCGGGACCGTCGTGACATCCTGTGGACCGGGCTCGTAACGGGTCACCGACACCGCGGCCTCTGTGGGCCCGTACAGATTGTGCAGCTCGGCACCACACACCCGCCGGAACTCGGCGGCGGTCTCGGGGGGCAGCGCCTCCCCGGCCACGAAGACGTCTCGGAGTGAATCACACAGTCCAGCAGGCATGTTCGCGATGAACACCGTCAGCATCGACGGGACGAAGTCGGTGACGGTTACCGCGTTCTCGGCGATCGTGTTTGCGACGTACACCGGGTCGCGGTGCCCGTCGGGCGTCGCCAGGACCATCGAGGCACCGACACGCAGCGGCCTGAAGAAGCCCCACAGGGACACGTCGAACGTGGTCGCGGTCTTCTGCAGGTACACGTCCGACTCGGTCATCGGATACTCGTGTTGGATCCATTCGAGCTGATTGTCGATCGCGGCGTGCGAGACCGCGACGCCCTTGGGCCGACCGGTCGAGCCCGAGGTGTAGATCACGTACGCGGTGTTCTCGGGGCGCAGAGGCGCCGACCGGTCCGCGTCGGTGAGAGGCCGGGTGTCGAGCGAGCTGTAGTCGAGTGTGTCGATCTCGATGGTGGCGGTACCGGCAGGCAGTTCGACGCGGTCGGACACAGTGGTCAGCACGCACACCGGCCGCGCCGACTCGAGGATGTACGACGTGCGGTCGGCGGGGTGGTCCGGATCGATCGGTACCCAAGCACCGCCGGATTTGACGATCGCGTAGAGGCCGACTATCAGATCCAGGGATCGCCGGATGGAAAGGCCCACAAGCGATTCCGGACCCACACCGCGCTCGGTCAGTAGGCGCGCAAGACCGGTGGCGCGAGCGTCGAGCTCGCCGTAGGAGAGCGAAGTTCCCTCGTAGACGATCGCGGTGGCGTTTGGCGTACGGGCAACCTGTTCTTCGAACGCCTCGGCAAGGTAGCGCTGCCGGAAGCTGTGCTCTGTGCGGACCCATGCGTTCAGGGCGGTGTGACGCTCGCTCTCGGTGCCGAGCGGGATCTCCCACACCGGCCGGTCGGCGTCGGCCGCGATGTATCGGTCGAGGAACTCGACGAAGCGCTCGTGGTTGCGTCGGGCCTCGTCGTCACCGTACAGATTGGGGTTCGTCTCGAAGTCGATGTGAGTTGCCGTGCCGGCGACACTCGGGTAGACGTTGACGCCGAGGTCCTCGACCAGGCCCGTCGAGAGGATGTGCAGCGCGCCCGACATGTCGCCGAGCCGGAGTTCGCGGCGGAACATCATGATGTTGACCCATGGACCGAAGAACGACGCCTGTCCGGCCGTGCCGGTGACATCTCGGCGGATGTCCTCGTGCCGGTAGCGCTGGTGGCGTAGCGCCCCCGAGACCTCGGTGGCGACGCGGCCGAGCAACTCCGACACCGTCGTGTCCAGGCCGACCCGCAGGCGGAGCGGCACGATGTTGGAGGTCATGCCGGCCGAGCGACGCAGCACCGCGGTCGTGCGCCCGGAGACCGGCAGGCTCAACACGACGTCCTCGCGGCCGGTCATCTGTGCGAGGTAGGCCGCAAACGCCGCGATGACGACCGTCGCGATGGTCGTGTTCTCGCGTTCGAGGAAGGCGTCCACGGGAGTGGAGGCGCCCACCGGCAGCGTGGCGCTGTCGACGCGACTCAGCGGTGCGGGCGGGGCCGCACGACCCGCGAGGCTCGTGGTCTCCTCGACGCCGCTGAGCCGTTCGATCCAGTACTCGCGGTCGGACGCGAAGCGGGTCGAGGCGCGGTAGGTCAGCTCGGCTTCGCACACCTTCTCGAGCGGCGACGCCAGATTCGGCGACGGCGCCGTCCCTTCCACGGCCGCGGTGTATAGCTCTGCCACACGGTTGAGGTACGTCGCCGCGCCCAACCCGTCCAGCACGACGTGGTGCCCGCGGTTGTACCAGAAATAGACGTCGTCCTCGATGTGGAGCACGGCCCCGGCCACGAGCCGATCATGCAGAAGATCTACCGGTGCGCTGTAGTCGGCGCGCATCCGCGCGAGGGCCGCGGCACGTGGGTCCGCCTCAGACCGCAGATCGATATACCCGAGCGTGCCCTCGAGGGCCGTGTCGACCACCTGGTGTGGTTCGGCGTCGATCTCGAGCAACCGGACGTAACCGGAACCGGTCTCCCGCGCCGCGTCGACGCAGGCCTTGTGCAGGAGCGCGATGTCGAGGTCGCCGTGAAGTTCGACGTACTGGGCGATGTTGGCGGGAACGGACGGGTCGACGTGCTGCGCGAACCACATACCGAGCTGCGCCTGCGAGAGTGGGAACGGCCGTAGCTTCGCCTCACCGCCGAACGAATTGTCACCCTCTAGTCCACCGACGCCTAGCGAGTCCAAACTCAGAGCCTTTCTTCCCACAATCACACGTCCCTCACCCGCGTCGACGGATCGACACGCGGCAGGCACCGTGCATATTCTGCTTCCGAACCCGACAAAACACCGGAGATTCGCCGGAATAGCCCGTACTAGGTGTGTATCTGCCGATCCGACCTGCTCCGTTACAGTACCGAGACAAAGGCGGACCCAGTCACCGAGATGAGGATGAGATAGCCAACCACTCGCACCGTGATCGAACACACCAGCCGCGCCCCGGTCTTTTCCGAGGAGGTCAAGTGCGGCTATGGATCACCGGAGTTTCTGGGTTGAGCACCCGCGCAAATCTACAGGACCGCGGCTCTCGGAGTTAGGCTTCCGTTGAAGATGTCACACGGTCAGGGTGTAGCGGCGGGTGCTGCAGCGACCGGCCGACCTCGTCGTATTCGCGCGTTGCCAGCTGATAGCTGCCTCCGGCCGTAGCCCTCAGGACAGTACCTCCACCAGCGTCGTCGCGGAATCGCCCACCATGTACTTCTCGATTCCGTCGAGGTGCTTGCGCCAGAATTCCTGGGCCGCGATCGCGTCACCACTGCGCAGATACCCGAGCAGCTTGGTGTAGGCGCGCTGCGCTGCACGTGCTGCGGGACGCTCGTGACCGTCCCCGTGCGCGGCGATGAACAACTCGTTGTGCGCCTCGATGATGTGGACGAGCATGCCGGCGAGAACGGTGAGGGTCTCGTTTCCGGCCAGGTCCACCAGGCTCTGATGCAGCTGGACATCGTGATGCGCGAACCGCACCCCGTCGTCGACCAGTTCGGCACCCTCGGCGATGAGTTCCGCGAGCTTGTCCAACTGTTCGGAATGGCCGGGTCCGGCGAGCACGCCCACCGCAGACACCTCGAGCGAGGCCCGGGCCCGGTACACATCGACGAGGGGCGTCCCCTTGTACTGCAGCAGAAGCCCTGCGTAGCGGGCGGCAACCGATGCGTCCGGGGCCATCACCCGGGCGCCTCCGCGCGAACCGCGTAGCACCGTAATGATCGACTCTGATTCGAGGATGCGGAATGCCTCACGGAGCGTGGGCCTGGACACGCCGAACTGTTCCATCAATACCGATTCGTTCGGTAGCGGGTCACCCGCACCGAGTTCGCCAGTTATGATCCGTCGACGTAGGTTGGCGGCCACGAGCTCGCCCGCCTTGGGCACCCGCACCACAGTCGATCTCGATCCGACCGTCACGTTGTCCCTCTCCTCGGCTACGGTCCCGACCCACGCCCGGACTCGACACCAGAAGAGTACAAGAGTTTAGTTGTTTCCTCGCCTTCCTACGGACCATTTCGTCGGTGTCGGCAGTCACCCGGGTACCGAGACGGGTCCGGGTGTTCCGGATTCAGGGTGCGAGCGGGGCCCGTGAGACTGCCGGCCCTGCAGTGGCCGGATCCCGCTAACCGCCGACAAGAGGGGGCTGTCGCGCCGCCCCGAAATGGGCGAACCAGTCGATCAGCGCGGGGTCGTCGACGGCGCTGCGATCGACGACACGCAGTGGATCGCCGCCCTGGAACAGACGCTTGATCGGCACCTCGAGCTTCTTTCCGGTTCGGGTGTGAGGGACACCGGGCGCCGAGACGATCTCGTCGGGAACGTGCCGCGGCGACGCGTGGGTACGGATCTCGTCCCGGATCCGATCCCGCAGGGTGTCGTCGAGACGGACGCCGTCTGCGAGCACGACGAACAGCGGCATCCAGTACCCGCCTTCGGGGCCGTCGACGCCGATGATCAATGCCTCGTTGACCTCCGGCATCCGCTCGACGACCTGATAGATGTCGGCGCTGCCCATCCGGATCCCCTGCCGATTGAGCGTCGAGTCCGACCGCCCGTGCATGACGACCCCGCCTCGGGCGGTGATCGAGATCCAGTCACCGTGCCGCCACACGTCGGGGTAGGTGTCGAAGTAGCTGCCGCGGTAGCGGGTGCCGTCGTCGTCGTTCCAGAAGCGCACCGGCATCGACGGCATCGGCCGTGTGATCACCAGTTCGCCCACCTCGCCACGGACGGGGCTTCCCGACTCGTCGAAGGCATCGAGCGCCGCGCCGAGATAGGGCGCCGACAACTCACCCGGCCAGACGGGCACCGTCCGGCAGCCGCCGACGAACGCCGACACGACGTCGGTGCCTCCGCTGATCGACGCCACCGGAACGTGACGCCCGACGTTGTCCGACAGCCACCACGACAACGACGCCGGGAGCGTCGACCCGGTGATCCCGACCGTGCGCAGCGAACCCAGGTCGTGATCCGCCCTGGGAACGGTCCCGGCCTTCTGACACGCCATGACGTATCCCGGGCTGGTGCCGAGAACGGTGACGCCGAGGCCGGACGCCATCTCCCACAATCGGTCCTGCGCCGGGTAGGCCGGGCTGCCGTCGTAACAGACGATCGTGGCCCCCACCAGCAGGCCGGCGACCTGGAAGTTCCACATCATCCAGCTCGGGCTGGTGTACCAGAAGAAGACGTCGTCGGCCCCCAGGTCCATCTGCAACGCGATGGCTTTGAGGTGTTCGAGCAGAACACCGCCGTGGCCGTGGACGATGCCCTTGGGCAGCCCGGTGGTGCCCGACGAGAACACCACCCACAACGGATGGTCGAACGGAACCGGAGCGGGTTCGAGTGGGAAGTCACCGGCAGTCGCGTCGCCCCAAAGGACGGCGTCCGTGGGGGCAGTGTCCGCAGAGGGAGTGCCCGCGAGCGTCCCTCCGCCGAGTCGCGGGACAAGAACCGTGGCCACGAGCGACGACAAGCCCGCACGCACCTGCGCAATCTCGGCGTCCCTGCGGTGCTCCTTGCCCGCGAATCGGTAGCCGTCCGCGGTCACGAGCACCTTCGGCTCGAGCTGGCCGAGACGATCGAGTGCCGCCGGAGCCGAGTAATCCTGGCCGCACGCGGCCCACACCGCTCCGAGGCTCGCGGTCGCGAGGAACGCAACGATCGCCTCCGGCACGTTGGGCAGATAGCCGACGACGCGGTCGCCCGGCCCGACCCCCATAGAACGGAGCGTGGCGGCGAGTGCCCCCGCCTGCCGGATCAGCTCGGCCCAACTCAGCGACTCGCGCTCGCCGGCCTCGTTCTCGTAGACGATCGCGGCCCGGTCGGGGCGCGCGCTACGCACCACCTGGTCGACGTAATTGAGCCTCGCGCCGGGGAACCACACGGCCCCCGGCATGGTGTCGTCGGCGAGCGCCGGACCCGGCTCCGCGGCGGACTTCACGTCGAAGTAGTCCCACACCGACTGCCAGAAGCCGCCCAGGTCGTCGACCGACCAACTCCACAGCGACCAGTAGTCCGGCAGGGACAAGCCCGTGCGACGCTCGACCCAGCGCGTGAACTCGGTGATCCGGGCCTGCTCGATGTCGGCGGCCGTCGGCACCCACTGGGGTCGGTTGTCGGCTCTCTGGTCGCTCGTCATGCGGTCACCTCTCCCCCTGGGATGCGACACCCGAGCGTCGCACGATCTCCTCCGCGTGCCGCAGCACGGGTGCATCCACCATGCGGCCCTCGAACGCGAACACACCCCGCTCACGAGACGCCGCCGCGAGAACCCTTTCTGCCCAACCCAACTGCTCCGCGCTCGGAGCGTACGCGCGGCGGATGACGTCGATCTGGCTCGGGTGGATCGCGACCTTGGCGTCGAATCCGACGGCGACCGCGTCCTCGCACTCCTGTCCCAGTCCCTCCAGGTCCGGGATGTCGAGGAACACCGAGTCGAGCGCGAACCTTCCGTGCGCCTTCGCGGCGAGCAGTGCGGTCGACCGGACGTGCCGGGCAACGTCCCGGTAGGTTCCGTCGATGCGTCTGCTCGACGCCCCGCCGAGACCTGCGACAAGGTCCTCGGCTCCCCACATGACACCGACGACGTTCTCGGCCTCGACAACCCGTTCGATCGCGAGAGCACCGCGCGGTGATTCGACGAGAGCAATCACCGACAGTGGCGCGAGATCGAGGGCCTGATCGACGGATTCGCATTTGGGCAGCATGACCGCGGTGTAGGGCGTGCGGTCGAGTGCGGCACAGTCGAGCGCGTAGTCATCGGTACCGTGCGCGTTGACCCGGATGATCGTCCGGTCGGGGTCGAGCGGGACGTCGGCGAGAGCACGACGCGCGGCCGGCTTGTCCGCGGGTGCGACGCCGTCCTCGAGGTCGAGGATGACGACGTCGGCAGCGTCGGCGGCCTTCCTGAATCGCTCGGGCCGGTCCGCGGGGCAGAACAGCCAGGCCGGGCCGGGAACGACCCCGGCCCAGATGTTTTCGGTGGACGGTTCGCTGCTCATGCCGGCTTCTTCCGCACGAGCGTCTTGCGGACCGCGGTCGCGACGACGTCGCCGTGCTGGTTGCGCCCGGTGTGCTCGAACGTCACGATGCCCTCCCCTGGCCGGCTGCGGGACTCACGCAGGTCGGTCACGACGGTCTCGGCGTACAACGTGTCGCCGTGGAAGAGCGGTTTCGGGAAGGCGATCTCGGAGAAGCCGAGGTTCGCGACGATCGTGCCCTGCGTCAATTGCGCAACCGACAGGCCGACGAGGGTCGACAGGGTGAACATCGAGTTGACCAGGCGCTCACCGAACTGCGTCCCGGCGGCGAAAGCGGCGTCGAGATGCAGTGCCTGCGCGTTCATCGTCAGTGTCGTGAACAAGACGTTGTCGGCCTCGGTGATGGTGCGCCCCGGCCGGTGTGCGTACACCACCCCGGTCTCGAATTCCTCGAACCACAGTCCGCGCTGGACGATCTTGCGCGCCGTCACTTCTCACACCCCCAATTCTCGTGCGATCAGCATCAGCTGGACCTCGGTGGTGCCCTCGCCGATCTCGAGGATCTTGCTGTCGCGGTAGTGACGTGCCACCGGGTACTCGTTCATGAAGCCGTATCCACCGAAAATCTGAGTGGCATCGCGCGCATTGTCCATCGCGGCTTCGCTCGCGATCAGCTTCGCGATCGATGCCTGCTTCTTGAACGGCTTGCCCGACAACATCAATGCCGCGGCGTCGTAGTATGCGGTCCGCGCGACATGGGCACGTGCCTCCATGCGCGCGATCTTGAACTCGATGGCCTGGTTGGCACCGATCGGACGCCCGAACGCCTCCCGCTCCTTCCCGTAGCGGACGCTCTCGTCGACGCAGCCCTGGGCAACACCGACGGACAGCGCCGCGATCGCGATTCGGCCCTCGTCGAGGATGCGGAGGAAGTTCGCGTAGCCACGTCCGCGCTCGCCGAGCAGGTTCGCCTCGGGCACCCGCACGTCCTGGAAGGTCAGCGGATGGGTGTCGGACGCGTTCCAGCCGACCTTGTTGTAGGCCGGCTCGGCGGTGAATCCGGGGGTGGACGTCGGAACGAGGATCGTGGAGATCTCCTTCTTCCCGTTCTCACCGGTCCCGGTGACGGCGGTGACCGTGACCAGTTTCGTGATGTCAGTGCCCGAGTTGGTGATGAACTGCTTGCTGCCGTTCACGACCCATTCACCGTTGTCGAGCTTTGCGGTGGTGCGGGTACCGCTGGCGTCGCTACCCGCGCCCGGTTCGGTGAGACCGAAGGCCGCCAACGACTTTCCGCTCGTCAGCTGCGGCAACCACTCCCGCTTCTGGTCCTCGTTGCCGAACCGGAACACCGGCATGGCGCCGAGTGAGACGCCGGCCTCGAGGGTGATCGCGACGGACTGATCGACCTTGCCGAGTTCCTCGAGCGCGAGGCACAGAGCGAAATAGTCGCCACCCATGCCGCCGTACTCCTCCGGGAACGGCAGACCGAACAGCCCCATCTCGGCCATACCGTCCACGACTTCGTAGGGGAAGGTGTGGTTGGCATCGTGTTCCGCGGAGACCGGTGCTACGACATTGCGTGCGAAGTCCCGGACGGTCTTCGCGAGCTGCTGGTACTCGTCGGGCAGTGAGCCGGTGGACAGATACTCGGAAGTGGCAGTCATGACGCGGCATCCTTCGTTGCGGGTTCGGGTGACTGTTCGGATTCGGTGGGGTGGACCCGCGCGAGCGGTTGGTCGACTTTGACCTGGTCCCCGGCAGAGACGAGGACCTCGACGACCCCGTCGATCGGTGCGGACAAGGTGTGCTCCATCTTCATGGCCTCCACGACCACGATCGCGGTTCCGGCGGCGACCGAGTCGCCGGACGAGACATCGACCGCGATGACCGCACCGGGCATGGGGCTCGTCAGCTCCGCCTCACCGGCATGCGCGTCGGCTCCGCGGACACTGGCCTCACGCAGCTGCGAGACGGCCCACGCAACGCCGCCGCTCGTCAGCCACAACGTTTCGTCGTCCCGGTAGGACGTGGCCACGCGGTAGGTGTCGCTGCGCCCGTCGATCACGACGGCGAGCACACCGTCGTCGAGTCGTGCTGTGAGTGAACGGTTCTCGCCACTCTCGATACGAGCCTGGCCTTCGGAGGGCGTGCCTGTCAGCAGGACATGCTCGGTGCGCTCTCCCGCACGGAGCCGAAATGACAGCGGCTGCGGGTTGCCCACGCGCCACCCGGTCGGCGCGTCCCACGGATCGGCACCGGTCCGCGTTCCCGCCGACCACAGCCCGAGCCAGTAGTAGGCCGCTGCGGCGACAAGGACGTCGTCACCGGCCGACTCAGCATGGAAATCGGCGACGCGGCGGTCGAGCAGGCCGGTGTCGAGGCGTCCGGCGCAGACGTCCTCGTCGGCGAGCAGGAACCGGAGGAACTCGATGTTGGTGACGACCCCGAGCACCGCAGTGTCGGCGAGGGCGCGGTCGAGCCGGCGCAGTGCCTCCGCACGATCGGCGCCGTGCGCAATCACCTTCGAGAGCATCGGGTCGTAGTCGCTGCCGACGACGGTGCCTTCGTGCAAACCGGAGTCGACGCGCACACCGTTCTCGGGCACTCCGCCCACCCGGCCGGGTTCGCTCAGGCCGAGGACGGTGCCGCCGGTCGGCAGGAAGCCACGGGCGGGGTCCTCCGCATACACGCGGGCCTCGATGGCGTGCCCGGTGAGCGAGATGTCGTCCTGCGCGAAGGCGAGTGGTTCACCGGCGGCGATCCGGACCTGCCACTCCACGAGGTCGAGTCCGGTCACCATCTCCGTGACCGGGTGCTCGACTTGCAGGCGTGTGTTCATCTCCATGAAGTAGAACTCGTCGGGGCGGTCGGACGACACGATGAACTCCACCGTGCCGGCTCCGGTGTAGTCGACGCTGCGGGCGGTGTCGCACGCGGCGGCCCCGATGCGGGCGCGGGTCTCGTCGTCGAGCAGCGGGGACGGCGCCTCCTCGATCACCTTCTGGTGCCGGCGCTGCAAGCTGCATTCGCGCTCGCCCAGATGGACAACATTGCCGTGGCCGTCTGCGAGGATCTGCACCTCGATGTGGCGGGGCCGCAGCACGAAACGCTCGAGGAAGAGGGTGTCGTCGCCGAACGCCGACGCAGCCTCGCGGCGCGCACTGACGAGAGCATCGGACAGGTCGGCCGGATCCTCGACCAACCGCATGCCCTTGCCACCGCCACCGGCCGACGGTTTGACCAGCACCGGGTACCCGATGTCGTCGGCGGCGGCGATCAGGTCGGCGTCGGACAGCCCCGGCTTCGCGATTCCCGGAACCACGGGCACGTCGTACGCGGCGACCGCATTCTTTGCGGTGATCTTGTCACCCATCACCTCGATGGCCCGCGCCGACGGCCCGAGGAACGCGATGCCGGCCGCCGCACAAGCGGAGGCGAACGCGGTGTTCTCGGAGAGGAATCCGTAGCCGGGGTGGATCGCCTGCGCGCCCGTACGCTTCGCTGCATCGAGCACCCGGTCGATGTCGAGATAGCTCTCGCGGGCGGGCGCGGGTCCGATCAGCACCGCGGTGTCGGCCTCGCGGACGTGCCTAGCACCGGAATCGGCCTCGCTGTACACCGCGACCGAGCGGATGCCCATGCGTCGGAGCGTGCGGATGACCCGGACCGCGATCTCGCCGCGGTTGGCGACCAGGACCGTGTCGAACGTGGCGTTCTGCAGCTTGGAGAACTGGGTGGACGAATTGTCAGTCATTCGTGCCCTCACATCCGGAAGACGCCGTAGGAGACCTGCTCGAGTGGCGCATTCGCACACGCCGATAGCGCCAGCCCGACAACGGTTCTGGTATCGGCCGGGTCGATCACACCGTCGTCCCACAACCGGGCCGTCGAGTAGTAGGGATTGCCCTGGGCTTCGTACTGGTCGCGAATCTCGTCGGGGTCCTTCCCGGACCCGACGGCGCCGAGTACGGACGCGGCCTGCTCGCCCCCCATCACGGAGATGCGCGCGTTGGGCCACATCCACAGGAACCGCGGCGAGTATGCGCGCCCGCACATCGAGTAGTTGCCCGCACCGTACGAGCCACCGATCACGACCGTCAGCTTCGGCACCCGGGCGCATGCGACTGCGGTGACCATCTTGGCGCCGTGTTTGGCGATGCCGCCGGCCTCGTACTCGCGGCCGACCATGAACCCCGTGATGTTCTGCAGGAACAGGAGCGGGATGCTGCGCTTGTCGCACAGCTCGATGAAGTGCGCGCCCTTCATCGCCGACTCGCTGAACAGCACACCGTTGTTGGCGACGATGCCGACCGGGTGCCCGTGGATGCGGGCGAACCCAGCCACCAGTGTCTTGCCGTACTCGGCCTTGAACTCCTGGAACTGCCCGCCGTCCACCACTCGCTCGATGACCTCGCGGACGTCATACGGGATGCGTGGGTCCGTCGGGACGACGTCGTAGAGCTCGCTCTGGTCCGCGACGGGCGCGACCGTCTCGGCGACGTCCCAAGGCCTAGGTGCGCGCGGGCCGAGCGTCGACACGATGTTCCGCACGATGCGCAGCGCGTCGCGGTCGTCGGCGGCGAGATGGTCGGTGACGCCGGAAACCTTCGAGTGCAGATCGCCACCACCGAGGTCCTCGGCCGTGACGACCTCACCGGTCGCCGCCTTCACCAACGGCGGACCGCCAAGGAAGATCGTGCCTTGATTGCGCACGATCACGGCCTCGTCGCTCATCGCCGGCACGTACGCACCACCAGCCGTGCACGATCCTAGGACCGCTGCGATCTGCGCAATACCCTTGGCACTCATGGTCGCCTGGTTGTAGAAGATGCGGCCGAAGTGCTCGCGGTCCGGGAACACCTCGTCCTGCATCGGCAGGAACGCGCCACCGGAGTCGACGAGATAGATACACGGCAGGCTGTTCTGCAGCGCGATCTCCTGCGCTCGCAGGTGCTTCTTGACCGTCATCGGGTAGTAGGTGCCGCCCTTGACGGTGGCGTCGTTCGCGACGATCACGCACTCGCGGCCCGAGACCCGCCCTACGCCGCCGATGACGCCGGCGCCGGGGCACTCGTCGCCGTACATGCCGTTAGCAGCCAACGGGGCGAGTTCGAGGAACGGGCTGCCCGGATCGAGTAGCGCATCGACCCGATCGCGAGGCAACAGCTTGCCGCGCGCAACGTGGCGTTCGCGAGAGCGCTCGCTGCCACCACGTGCCGCGACCTCGAGCTTTTCGCGCAGCTCTGCCAGCAGTTCGAGGTGCTGTTCCCGGTTCGCTGACTGCGGCGGATTTCGGAGGGTTGTCACGTCACCGTCCTCCCGGAGATTCCCCGGTTGACATCATTCAAGTTAATTTCGACTAACTGAACGTAGGTTATCCATGATTAACTGAGTTGTCCAGATCACACACTGCAGGGAACGCGCCATGACCGACCTCGGACCCGACACGCGTAAACAGGTTCACGACGGCAGACCCGCGAACCGCCGCAGCCTCGCGAAGGCCGACCGACGGCGCGAACTGCTGCGCGCCGCGGCTCGACTCATCGCCAAGCGAGGTTTCCCGGGTGTGCGACTCGAAGACATCGGCGCGGCGGTCGGCATCAGCGGACCTGCCGTGTACCGCCACTTCCCGAACAAGGACGCGTTGCTCGTCGAACTGCTCACCGACATCAGCGAGCGCCTGCTCGCCGGGGGCACGGACGTGGTCGCGCGGGCTGCCGACCCCGTGACCGCGCTCGAGGAACTCGTCGACTTCCACCTCGACTTCGCGCTCGCCGAGCCGGACCTCATTCGGGTTCAGGATCGCGACCTCCATTCACTTCCGGACGAGGCACGCCACCGCGTCAGGCTGACCCAGCGCCGCTACGTCGAGATCTGGGTGGAGGTGCTTCGGCGCATCGACCCGGGACAGGACGCGACGCGTGCCCGGATCGCAGCGCACGCGACGTTCGGGCTCATCAACTCCACCCCGTACAGCGCGGCGTCCCCGTCCGCCGAGGGGGGAGCGGACGGGGACCCGACCCGGGCGGTGTTGCGGCGCATGGCACTGGCCGCACTGCCGCCGGGCGTGGTGCGGTGACCGGGAGCCGGCGAACTCAGGTCCGGCGGCTCGTGAGCGACGTGTAGACGAGCGTGAGAACAACGGCCGCCGCGATGCTGATGATCCAACGCCACCAGTCGATTCCAGGAGTATCGCCAGTGTCGCTGATCATTCCCCACACCCAGTAGCCGATGAGCGCGCCTGCGATGCCGATGATCACCGTGATGACCCAGCCTATCGCCTGTTTGCCCGGAATCACCAGACGGGCGAGCACGCCGATCACGGCGCCGAAGATGATAAGGCCGATGACCTCACCCATGTGGGGCTCCTTCCGTCCGCCGCCATTCGGACGGATGCACCTCCGCCCTGGCCCGACGGTATGGTTCGGCTCCAAGCCCTGCCGGGCGATCAAGCGAATCGTTGTACGAGCGAGTCCGTCCCAGACTTTCGCGTCACGGTCAGGTCCGATCGATCAGTGCGACGGACAAATTGTGCATCTCCACGTCGCGGATCTTCCCGGTCACTGTCAACCGTCACCCCTGTGCGCCGCTACGGTCGGCGTCGATGCGCCCTACGGACGGCGGCATCCGCGACAAGACGCCCGCGAGGGTCGCACCCCACAGTGCCGCGAGCCACAGCGCGTTCAGTCCGAGGACCCGGTACACAGCGGCCCCGATGACGACGCCGATCACCATGGCCAGCCACTGAAGGAAGTGCCGCACCCAGCCCCAGCGTTCGCCTCCGGTCAGGGCGGTCACGAGGCGTTGACCCATCTTCACGAGCGTCCCGGTCATGTAGGTGAGGGTGACGCTCACGTCGACCTCGCGCTCGAAGGTCGCGTTCTCGGCACCCATCGCAAGCACCATCAAGCTGACCGCGACAGGAGTCGCACCCAGAGCGTGTGCCGCAGCTGCGAGTATGAGCAGCCCGGTTACCAGCACCATGACGGTCGGGCGATGATGAGGCCCGGCGGTCCGGCCTGTGAGGGACCCTGCCATCACCCCGAGGACGTACAGGGCGATGATTCCGGCGACGGTCAACGCCGTTACGAACGAGCCGTCTGCCATCGCGACCGCGAGCCTGGTGGAGTTGCCGCTCATGAACGAGACGAAGTAGCCGCCGAGCGTCAGGAATCCCAGCGCATCCACGAATCCGGCCATACCGGACAGAAGCAATGCGACAATTGCGACCCCTCGGGGGTTGCGCAGGGCCATGCTTGGACGATAGCCCCGGTAGCGCGCATCACGCCTTCTCGGTGGCACCGATCAGTCGCGTCCCAGTGTTCTCGAATCCTGGTGTTCTCGAAACCGGCCCTCGGGAACCTAGAGCTCGACGATCGGGGCAGGGGACGCCAGCGGGTCGGCTCCGGAGGTGTCCTTGAGCGCGACGCCCGAACGTCCCAGCCGGCGGGCTCCGTCGACCAGCGCGGACACGACAAGCGCGGCGTCCTGGTAGCCGAGACCGTCGGGTGGATGGATGTTCGAGACACAGTTCCGGTCGGCATCGGCACGGCCCGGACGCGGCAGATGGGTGAGGTAGATCCCCAGGCTGTCCGCCACCGACAGACCGGGGCGTTCCCCGATCACGACGAGCACGGTGCCGACACCGAGCGCCTGCCCGACGTGGTCGCCGAGGGCAACCCGCGCCTCCGTCGCGATCACCGGCGTCGCTATGCGGTGCCGCTCCCCCAGCACGTCGACGAGCGCGGCGAGCAGTGGCGCCCCGTGGTCGGTCAAGGCTCGGGGCGAGAGGCCGTCGGCGAGCACGACACCGATCTCGGCGCCGGTGTCGGCGAGCGAATCGAGTGTCGTGGGGATGCGGCCGAGGTCCGGTCGGCGCAGGTACTCGCTGCGATTGCGGGCACGGCTCTGCACGACGATGGGAGCTCCGAGCCCCAAATCCGCGATCTGCGCGGCGAACGTTTCCACGTCGAGTGGCTCGTGCACGGCGTCGCGTGCTGCCGAGTGGGCGGCTCGGAGTTCCAGCACCCGCCGGGTGGGCAGTGCGTCGCCTGCCCTTCCGAGTCCGATACGTGCCTGGGTGGTGTTCCGCAGCTCTGCCCACGCGTCGGTCATCGGACCAACTCCCGCAGCGGCGACGACGCGAGGTCGACGGGCAGGATCCGGCCGGATTCGTCGGCCATCCCCTGACGCTGCAGCCATGCCTCGAACTCGGGCGCCGGGCGCAGTCCCAGCGCCCGGCGGATGTACAGGGCATCGTGGAACGACAGGCTCTGGTAGCCGAGCATGACGTCGTCGGCGCCGGGAACCGTGATGACGAACGCGGTGCCGGCGACACCGAGGAGCGTGAGCAAGGTGTCCATGTCGTCTTGATCGGCCTCGGCGTGGTTGGTGTAGCAGACGTCGACGCCCATCGGCAGCCCGAGGAGCTTGCCGCAGAAGTGGTCCTCGAGGCCGGCCCGAATGATCTGTTTCCCGTCGTAGAGGTACTCGGGCCCGATGAATCCGACGACGGTATTCACCAGCAGCGGCGCGAACTCCCGCGCCACCCCGTACGCCCGGACCTCCAGCGTCTGCTGGTCGACGGGGCGTCCGCCGGTTCCGAGGTGCGCGCCCGCCGACAGCGCCGATCCCTGACCGGTCTCGAAGTACATGACATTGCTGCCGACGCTGCCGCGCCCCAGGGCGCGCGCCGCCGCGTCGGCCTGCCGCAGCAGGGAGAGGTTCACGCCGAAGCCGGAGTTGGCGCCCTCGGTGCCCGCGATCGACTGGAAGACCAGATCGACCGGTGCACCCTGGTGGATCAGGTCGAGTGTCGTTGTCACGTGAGAGAGCACGCACGACTGCACCGGGATGTCGAACCGTTCGCGGATGTCGTCGAGGAAGTTGATCAGCTCGCTCGTCGCGCGTGGTGAATCCGTCGCCGGGTTGATCCCGATCACCGCGTCGCCGCACCCCAGCAGCAGACCGTCGAGCGTGGCCGCGGCGATGCCGCGGGGGTCGTCGGTCGGGTGGTTCGGCTGCAGTCGGGTCGCGAGCCGGCCCGGTACACCGACGGTCGTACGGAAGGCCGATGTCACGACCGCGGCTCCGGCCACGGCGATCAGGTCCTGGTTTCGCATGATCTTGCTGACCGCGGCGACCATTTCGGGGGTGAGGCCGGGCGCGATGCGGCGGAAGGTGTCCGCCGCGTCCTCCCCCGCCGCGGTGTGCAGTAGCCAGTCCCGGAATCCGCCGACAGTGAGGTGCGCGATCTCCCCGAACGCGGCCCGGTCATGCGAGTCGATGATGAGTCGGGTGACCTCGTCGTCCTCGTAGGGCACGACCAGGTCTTCGAGGAAGGTCTGCAGAGGGACGTCGGCGAGCGCCCACTGCGCGGCAGCACGTTCCGCGTCGGAGGAAGCCGCACACCCGGCAAGTTCGTCACCGCTTCGCAGGGGCGTGGCCTTGGCCATGAGGTCCACCAGGCCGTCGAATGTGTACCCGACTCCGGCTACCTGTTGGCTGTAGGTGGTCATACCAGTTCTTCCTCCGCCCTTGCTACAACAGCGAACTCCTCGTCGGGCGAATTGGCAACAAGGTGATGCCGGCTGTAGAGGGCGAAGTACGTCATGAAGCCCGCGAACGCGACGAATGTCCACAGAGCTGCCACCGGGTCGACGAGGAAGGTCGCGATCACCGCGGCCGTGGCGATCACGAGGGCGAACGACGTGGTCACGACGCCGCCCGGCGTCCGGTACGGCCGTCGCATGCCAGGCTCGCGCTTACGCAACACGATGTGGCTGACCATCATCAGCACGTAGCTGACGGCGGCACCGAATACGGCCATGTTGAGCAGCATCGCCCCCTCGCCGGTGAGCGAGAGCACGAAACCGATGGTTCCGGGAACCACGAGGGCCAGGGTGGGCGCCTTGCGAGAGTTGGTGACCGACAGGCTCTTCGGCAGGTATCCGGCGCGAGACAATGCGAACGTCTGCCGGGAGTACGCGTACATGATCGAGAAGAAGCTTGCGACCAGGCCCGCGAGTCCGATGTAGTTGACAACCTTGGCCGCGGTGCCGTCGCCGAGGGCTTCGACCAGTGGGTTACCCGAAGTGGACAGCCCTTCCGCGCCCATGGCCCCGGTGGCCAGGAAAAGCACGGTGACAGCGGTCACGAGCAGCACGACCATGCTGATGATGATCCCGCGCGGGACGTTCCTCTCCGGATCTCGCGCTTCTTCGGCAGCCAGGGGGACACCCTCGATGGCAAGGAAGAACCAGATCGCGAACGGCACTGCCGCCCAGATGCCGATCAGCCCGAACGGCAGGAAGCTCGACGCCCCGACCGCATCCGTGGGGGCGATGTCGAAGAGGTTGCCCGAGTCGAACAAGCCGACTGCGGAGATCGCGAAGACCACCAGGCCCACGAGTGCGATGACGGTGATGACGAACATTGCCTTGAGAGCCTCACCGGCGCCGGTCAGGTGGATCCCGATGAAGATGGCGTAGACCGCGAGATACACCCACCATCCGTCGGTGATCCCGAACAGGTTCAGCGACTCGACGTAGCTTCCGATGAAGGTGGCGATGGCGGCGGGAGCGATCGAGTACTCGATGAGAATGGCTGTGCCCGTGGCAAATCCGCCCCACGGCCCCAGTGCACGCCGGGCGAAGGTGTATCCGCCGCCGGCCGCGGGGAGCGCGGACGACAACTCCGCCATTCCCAGCACCATGGCCAGGTACATACCCGCGATGAGCACACCCGCGATGAGCAGGCCACCGAAGCCGCCTTCGGCGAGCCCGTTGTTCCATCCGGCGTAGTCGCCGGAGATGACGTAGCTGACGCCGAGGCCGGCCAACAACAGCCAGCCCGCCGATCCCTTACGGAGCGTTCGCTTCTCCAGATAGCTGCTGTCTTCCGCGTGGAAGTCAGCGGCATCGTGATGCTGGACCGCTCCGGCGTTCGTGGAATCTTCGACTCGAGACATTCAGTCCCCCATATCGGCCGCTCGCTGCGACGCGGTTGCGCCGCAGCGAACGTTAGGTGCGATGTGTGCCCGTCGCGTCAACGGATCGTGACAACGACGTGAACCCCAGATACGAATCCCTGCAAGGTGTTACGAGTCAGTGTGCGACCGCGGAACCGGGCACGCGTCGACCGCCTCAGACACAATCTGCGGCTCGGTCGAAGCCGGGTACCTGCGACCTCGCTCCCATCCCTCGCCGTCGATGACATCCTCGGTGGCAAGTAGTGCGTTCTCCTCGGGAGTGAAGGCGCGTGCACGGCTGAGGAACCGCAGCCCCTCGGGACTCTCGAGACTGAACCCGGCACCGCGGCCGGGGACGACGTCGAGGATCAGCTGGGTGTGCTTCCACGCCTCGAACTGCGAGCCGGAAATCCACACCGGCACCGCGGCGGCGGCATCGGGCGGGGTCGGTGCCGTCTCCCCTACGTCGAGTCGCAGATCGAGGACGCCGAGTAGCACGTCTCGATCGCCGACGATGAACTCACCGTCGGGGTAACACATCGGGGCGGAACCGTCGCAGCAACCACCCGACTGATGCATCATCAGCGGCCCGTGGACACTACCGAGGCGGCGCAGCAGCTCCGCCGCCCCGGCAGTTGCCTTCAGGCGCCGTGGCGCCCGAGAGCCCTCCATCAGAAGAAGCCTTGAGCCGTCTCGGAGTAGCTCACCAGGAGGTTCTTGGTCTGCTGGTAGTGCTCGAGCATCATCCGATGGTTCTCCCGGCCGATGCCTGACTGCTTGTAGCCACCGAATGCCGCGTGCGCGGGGTACTGGTGGTACGTGTTCGTCCAGACCCGACCGGCCTGGATGTCGCGGCCGGCGCGGTATGCGACCCTGCCGTCCCGAGACCACACACCGGCACCGAGACCGTAGAGGGTGTCGTTGGCGATCTCGATGGCCTGGTCGTAGTCCTTGAACGACGTGACCGAGACGACGGGGCCGAAGATCTCCTCCTGGAAGATCCGCATCTTGTTCTGGCCGGTGAAGATCGTCGGCTGTACGTAGTAGCCGCCCGACAGGTCGCCACCGAGTTCGGCACGCTCACCACCGGTGACGATCTTGGCGCCTTCGCCCTTGCCGATCTCGATGTACGACAGGATCTTCTCGAGCTGATCGTTGGATGCCTGCGCACCGATCATCGTTTCCGTGTCGAGCGGATCGCCCTGGCGCACAGCCTTGGTGCGGATTGCTGCCATCTCGAGGAACTCGTCGTAGATGTCCTCCTGGATCAGCGAGCGCGACGGGCAGGTGCACACCTCACCCTGGTTGAGGGCGAACATCGTGAACCCCTCGAGCGCCTTGTCCTGGAAGGCATCGGCGGCGGAGAGGACGTCGGAGAAGAAGATGTTCGGGCTCTTGCCGCCGAGTTCGAGCGTCACCGGGATGAGGTTCTGCGACGCGTACTGCATGATCAGTCGGCCCGTGGTGGTCTCGCCGGTGAACGCGATCTTCCGGATCCGCGGGCTCGACGCGAGTGGCTTGCCCGCCTCGGTACCGAATCCGTTCACGATGTTCACGACGCCGGGCGGCAGCAGATCACCGATGATGCTGAACAGGTAAAGGATCGACGCCGGGGTCTGCTCGGCCGGCTTGAGGACCACGGCGTTGCCGGCCGCGAGGGCAGGCGCGAGCTTCCAGGTGGCCATCAGGATCGGGAAGTTCCACGGAATGATCTGACCGACCACGCCGAGCGGCTCGTGGAAGTGGTAGGCGACAGTGTCGGCGTTGATTTCCGACAGCGAACCCTCCTGCGCACGAATGGCGGCGGCGAAGTACCGGAAGTGGTCGACCGCGAGGGGGATGTCGGCGTTGAGCGTCTCCCGGATCGGCTTGCCGTTGTCCCATGACTCGGCGAGCGCGATCTTCTCGATGTTCTCCTCGATCCGGTCAGCGATCTTGTTGAGAACGACGGCACGCTCGGCCGCCGACGTCTTGCCCCAAGCCGGAGCGGCGGCGTGCGCGGCGTCGAGCGCGAGTTCGATGTCCTCGGCCGTCGAACGAGGAATCTCACAGAACGATTCACCGGTGACCGGCGTCGGGTTGTCGAAGTACTGACCCTTCACCGGGGCCACCCACTGGCCGCCGATCAGATTCCCGTACCGCGACTCGAAGGCCATCAGTGCGTTGGACGAACCCGGACGGGCAAACACGGTCATCGAAGTCTCCTGTCTGTGTAGTCACACTCAATGTGATTCTCGACACTAGTTGGGAAAACGTTGCAACCACGTTGCAAACACGGTCACAAGTGGGCTCCGAACCGACGGTCGAGCGTGCGCAGGTGTGCGACCGCCTGCGCATGCAGCGGCGAACGACTATCGAGCGTCGACAGGTATTCGACCCAGGAATCGCGGTCCAGGCGCCCGTGGATCGAAGTGGTCCAGGACGCCAGCACACGCTGGTCGCCGCAGCGCAGCACCGTGGCCTGCACCCGAGCCCACAAGTCCTCGCGTATCTCGGTGATTCCCGGCGCATCCGACCCCGCGAGGACCGGCCCCTCGTACAGGCGCAAGGCCGATTCCACGTCGCCACGGTCGAGGCGCGCACGCACATCCGACAGGTCGGACTCCAACGGAGCCAGCAGCCGGTAGGGCCGCGAACCTAGGCGATGGGCCCCGAACACCCTACGGAGCCTCGACATCTCGGCCCGCACCGTCACCGTGTCGAGTTCGCCTTCGTCGAGTAGCACGGCGAGATGATCGGCCGTCAACCCTTCCGGGTGCTCGGCAAGCAACACCAGGATCTCGGCGTGCCGCCGGGACACCTCGAGCCGCTCCCCGTCGAGGAGCAGCACCGGACGTCCGTGGCCGAGAACCTCGAGCCGAGCCTGACCCGACGCGATCGGCGGCGCTATGAGCGCTTGCACGCGCAGTTCGGCCTCGACGGCAGCGACCGTGGCCCGAACCAGCGCCAGCGCCTCCGGCGTCGCGACGCGGGGACCGCCGGTGATGTCGATGGCCCCGAGGATGAGGCCGGTCACCGGGTCGTGAACTGGGGCAGCGGAGCAACTCCAGTCGTGGACCGCCCGGTTGAAGTGCTCGGCTGCGAAGATCTGCACCCCGTGGTCGAGTTCGAGGGCGGTACCCGGTGCATTGGTGCCTACCCGGTCCTCGCTCCAGTCGGCGCCCTCGACGAAATTCATGTGCAGCGCGCGGTCCTTCGCGGCGACATCGCCTTCGACCCACAACAGCCGGCCCCGATCGTCACTGATCGCGACCAGAAGCCCCGAGTCGACGGCATCGTCCACGAGCAGGCGTCGCACCACCGGACGTATGGCCGCGAGCTGGTGCGCTTTGCGGTACCTCTCGAGCTCGATTCCGCCCAGCGCAACCGAGTCGTCGGGCCCGTCGGGGTTTACGCCGTTCCCGCGGCTGCGCAGCCACGAGTCGCGCACGACGGACCGTACGGCCGCATCAGCCCCGGCCGACTCGACGAATGACTGGTGCGCGACGGAGGTCCGCTCGGCGAGCAGGCCGACGTCCTCGCCTGGCCGCACCGCGATCCACGGATTGGGTGCGGGTTCCCGCATCGTCATCAACACCTCCGTTCGCGTGCCGATCGTCTCGAGCTCGCGAGGCCAGCTCACGAGGCCACTGTAACGCCCGTCACAAGAAGGTGCTGGCACGCTCTGCGACCATGACCGCGGTCGCGTGGGGTCCGCGGCTGGGGACGGTCGGAAGGATGGACGTGTCGGCGACGAACAACCCGTCGACGCCGTGGACGCGGCACCGCTCGTCGACCACCGAGTCGTCCTCGCTGCGGCCCATCCGGCAGCTCCCCGACAGGTGTAGCGATGTGCCGAGGTGATCAGCAAGCCAGGCGTCCGAGAGCTCGATCGGCTCGGGCTCGAGCAGTCGGCTCATCGGCCCGGCATGCATGAGATCCGCCGCGTGCGACACCGCGTCACGCAGGGCCCGCCGGTCGTCGGCCGACTCGAGATAGCGGTAGGACACCCGCGGGATGTCACCAGGGTCGGCCGAGACCAGACGGATCTCACCACGGCTGCGCGGACGCATCAGAACCACACCGAGGCACGGTTTGCCGACCCCCGCCCCGGGGATGAGGTCACCGAACGGCGCTGTATAAGGGCGCATCTCGATCACGCCGTCGTTGAGGGCCACCTGTAAGGCCGGTGTCTGCCGAGTTCGTGTCACTGGCCGCCGGTAGCGGTAGGGCACCACGACCTCGGGATGATCGGTGAACTCCGCACCGACCTCCGGCAGGTCCGCGACCACCGGAATACCCAGGGCGGCGAGGTGGTCGGCATCTCCGATGCCGGAGAGCATCAGCAGGTGCGGTGTCGCGACGGCACCGGCCGTGAGGATCACCGCCGAGGTACGGATCATCCGCACCTCGGAGTCGGTCGAGACCTCGAGCCCCGTGACCTGTGTGCCCGAGAACAGGACCCGAGTAACGGTCGTGGCGGACCGGACGGTCAGATTGGGCCGGTCGAGATTGGGGATCAGGTAGGCAGATGCCGGCCCCACGCGGACTCCGTCGCGGATGTTCAACGGCACCGGCCCGATACCGTTCGAACCGGGTGCGTTCTTGTCGGGGTCGTCGGGATGGCCCGCAGCGTGCGCGACATCGGCGAACGCACTGCTGATCGGATGCCATGCCTCCGGCTGTTCACGCCGAACCGGAATGGGGCCGTCCGTCCCGTGCCACTGTCCGGTGAAGTCCGCATCGGCTTCGATTGCCCGGTAGAACGGGAGCACCTGCTCGTACGACCACGACGCCGGCCAGTCACCGAAATCCTCGACTCGAGCCCGCACGAAGTAACCCCCGTTGACCGCGCCCGATCCGCCGAGTACCCGACCACGCGCGATCCACCCGGATCGACCGCTCGTCAATTCCACCGGGTAGGGCCAGGTCCAGCGACTGTCCGGGCCCACAGGAAGCACACCTGCGTCGATCAGGTCAGGTGGAAATTCCTCCGGAATACGATGGCCCGGGCCGGATTCGACGAGCGCGACGTGGCGGTCGGGATCCTCACTCAGCCGACCGGCGAGGACACTCCCGCACGAGCCTGCGCCCACGATGGCCACGTCTGCAGATTCCGGGAACCCGTCGGCCGACCCCACGGTCAGCTACCGAGGCGCGGCTTGAGCGCCCGCAGGTCCCGGGCCCGGATCACCCCTCGCCACAGGCCTGCACCGTAGGCGACATCGTCGAGGCGCTTGAACATCGTGTGCCGGATCGGCCCGAGCCCACCGGGTTCTCGATGTGTCGCCCAGTCCACCGCGCCTTCGGTGATCGCGACTGCCACGACCAGGCGCCTGATCCGACGTGAGAACAAAACAGCGAGCAGGGTGACAGGCCAGTACGACCGGCACGTTGCCGACGCGACCTGCCACGCGCCGCTGCTGAAACCACGTGCGGCGAGGATCGCGGCGATGCGAGTGGGCCGATCGAGGTCGGCGAACGTGCGGCGTAGCCGCAGCACGGTGATCAGGAAAGTCACCAGCCCTGACAGGATCCCGGTTCGGGTACAGCTCGCGACGGCCAGCACGGACGCCAGCGTCCACTTGGACATAGCGATCGGCGGGACCATACCTTCGTGCCGTGCCGCGAGTTCGGCTGCTCCGGTTCCGTAGAACACCTTGCGGGTGAACCACTTCCCGAACGAGACGCGATGATCGTGCGCGACGTGAGCGACAGGCTCGTAGCGCAGGCGCCAGCCGGACTCCTGCAACCGCCAGCACAGGTCGACGTCCTCGGCGACGCGCATAGCCTCGTCGAAGCCACCGGTATCCACCAGGATCTCGCGACGCACGAGCATTGCAGCGCTCGGTACGTACGAGACCGGGCTGCCCGAACGGACCGCGGCCTCCTTGCGGCCCAGGTCGAGCGACGAGCGCGCGTGCTCGTACCGAGCGAGCATCGCGCCGTCCGGCTCGAGGGCAACGATTCGCGGTGCCACGAGCGCGACCGAGGGGTCGCTGAAATGCCCGAGCATGCGTTCGAGCCACCCCGTTTGAGGAACCACGTCCGAGTCCAGGAAGGCAACGAAAGGCGTTTTCGCCGCCTCTAATCCGGTGTTCCGTGCCGCGGCCGGTCCGCGGGAGCGGTCGTGACGTAGAAGGGTCACGTGCGCGGTGCACCCGGGAAGGTCCGGCAGCTCGAGCGGATTCGCGGAACCGTCGTCGACGACGACGAGCTCGAGCCCCCGGAGCACGGGCATCAAACGCGCGATTCCGTCGACGTTGTCCCGAACCGGCACCACGACGGTGACATCGCTCGGCGACGGGGTGGCCATAGGCCGCGGGTTCGCCACCCCGGAATCGAGCAGTCGCCGCGCAACAACGGCTGTTCGTGAGTCGACAACCTCGAGGTAGCCGTCGCCGATCATGTCGACAGCGGCAGGCGCGAGCTTGAGCATGCGGGTAGGGGACCCACCGATCAGAACGCGGCCGCCGGAGTAGGAGCGCACCATGGGGTCGATCCGGATCCCGAACCCGTCGGGCAGTCGAGCATCGTGCATCACATGATGGTAAAGCTGACGGGGCAGGTAGGCAGACCTTGTTGGAAAAATTCCGGACACGGGCGGCCGATCACCAGACCCGTCACATCAGTCTCCCGTCCACCAGGGGGGCCCAGGCCGAGAGTGCCTCACGGGCGCGATCGACCAGATCATCGAACAACCGCCGGCCCTCTTCGGCCGAGGCACCCCTTGGATCGCCGAGGACACCGTTGGCCGTGGCCGCGAGGACACCTCCTGCCCGTAGCCGCGGCATCAATTCGGAGATCGGGGCCCTGTTCCCGACCTCCACGCGGTCCATCGCGACATCTTCCGGCGAAAGATGCAGCAACATGGATGTTTCCGTGCGTCCGGCGTGCGCATCGCCGCCGGGCACCGCACACGGAATCCAGGCAACGTCCCGCCCCTCGTACCGCAGCAGGTCGACGGCCTTCACCAGCGCGGGACCGTTGCCGCCGTGCCCGTTGACGAATACGACACGCCGAGCCCAACGACACGCCGACCGTCCGTACTCGACGAGCAGCAACTCGAGCGCCGCACTGCCCAGTGAAATCGTGCCTGGGAATCCCTCATGCTCGCCGCTGGCGCCGTACTCGATGGCGGATGCGCACGCTACGCCCGTGAGGGCACCCACCACCGCCGCCGCGATCCGAGTGTCGGTGTCCAGCGGCAGGTGCGGGCCGTGCTGTTCCAACGAGCCGACCGGGACCGCGACCGTGAGTTCGTCGCGCGGCACGTCCGGCCAAGGAGTGCGGGCGAGATCCATCGGTCGATGATAGGGCTAGCGACTCTCGGCGAGCAGAGCGAGGATCTCACTGGTCGTGCCGGTTTCACCCAGTCGCGGGAAGATCCGTTCCACACTGCCGCGATGTCCCTCGATCGTCCTGTCGGCCATCGCGTCGGTGGCGAGGGTGACGTGGTAGCCGTGCTCGTACCCGCAACGGGCGGTGGACTCGACGCCGAAGCTCGTCGCTATTCCACCCAGCACGATCTGGGTCACGCCGCGGCGACGCAGTTGCAGGTCGAGATCGGTTCCGTAGAACGCACCCCAGTTCCGCTTGGTGACTCGAATGTCACTGTCGTACCCGGAGAGTTCGTCGATGACAACGTCCCAGCCCTCGGGTCGGTCACCCGGAGTGATTCCGTCGTCCGTCCGCCCCGGGGCCCAATCCGAGCCGTCGGGCGCTGCGGTGACGCGGACCAGGATAACCGGCAGGCCGTGCGACCGGAATGCGTCAGCCAGTGCGACCGAATGGGAGATCACTTCGGCGGCCGTGTGCGGAACGGTTGGTGTGGCCACGATTCCGCGCTGCAGGTCGATCAGGACCAGGGCGGTCGTGGGGTCGAGGGTCGTGACAGCCATGGGGTTCTCCTTCGTGGTCCGAGGTTCAGGGCCGGGGCGAGTGGGCCTGTGGATCCTCCTCGGAGAGGCGTTCGTCGAGCGATCGGGTCAGCCATTCGTCGCCTGCATGCTGTTTGTAGGAGAAGAACTCTCGGCGTTCGTCGGTCAACGAGATCAACTGCCGACGTCCGTCGTTCGGATCGGGGCGGCGCTGGACGAGACCCCGCTCATCGAGCACCGCGAGCGTTGCTGCCATCGACTGCGGACGCACCCGCTCGGAGGGCATGCCATCAGGCTACTCATTCAGCCCAACCTGTTCAGGTTGAGCTGGGTACTCGGGCCCGCTCCGTCGACTAGAAGTGCGGAGTCGCAAACGGCCCGCCCCACCGTGCTGGTGGAGCGGGCCGTGGTGGAGCCGGTCAGTCGACGGTGGCTGCGCCGGCACCGTTGCCGCCAGCAGGCGCCGTCTCCGAGGACACGCCTTGCCGGGTGCGTTCACCGACGGAGTTGAGGATGCTGGTGATGTCGACGCCCGACGATTCGAGAGTCTCGATCACCCCGGCGATCGTCGACGGACTGATGCCTAGTATCGACCCGACCGAGCCGGAGACACCGTCGGCGCCGCCGATGATCGAAATACGGTCGATCTCGCCAACAGGCTTGGCTGCCGCCGCGGTGGCCTCGACGAGCGCGGTCAGGATGTCGGGGAGCATCAGCATCTGCGCTGCGGCCGGGGTGTAGGCGTTGAGC
The DNA here is from genome assembly GCF_004011825.1 of Rhodococcus xishaensis. Taxonomy (GTDB): domain Bacteria; phylum Actinomycetota; class Actinomycetes; order Mycobacteriales; family Mycobacteriaceae; genus Prescottella; species Prescottella xishaensis. The sequence continues at coordinate 28,432 of NZ_RKLO01000005.1, forward strand.
GCTTCGGCGACCTTGCGCTTACCGTCGGCCTCGGCCTCGAGGCGAGCACGCAGACCATCGGCTTCGGCCTCTTGCTCGGCCCGCAGCGCGTCGGCCGCCGCCTTGCGTCCCACAGCTTCGGCCGCCAGGCGAGCCTCGAGGCCATCTGCCTCGGCCTGCTGCTCGGCGCGGACCGCGTTCGCCGCAAGGGTGCGCGCCTCGGCTTGGGCGGCGCCGACACGCTTCTCGGCCTCGGAATCGGCTTCCGCCTTGAGAATTGCGGCCTGGCGCTGACCCTCGGCCCGGGCGATCGCTGCCTGACGTTCGGCCTCGGCAGGCGCGATCACGTCCGCCTCGAGTGCGGCCTGGGACTGCTCGGCGCGGCGGCGCTCAACCTCGATGCCGGCTTCGACGCGGGCTGCCTCGGCCTGCTGGCGGGCGATGACGACGTCCTTCTCGGCCCTCGCCTGGGCGAGGGGGCCGGCCTGGTCGGCGTCGGCGTTCTCGGCTTCGGTCTGAGCACGCAGACGGGCGAGTTCGACGTCGCGGGCCTGGTTCGCGGTGGCGATCGCGGTGTCGGCTTCGGCCTTGGCGATCGCCCCTTCCTGCCGGGCCCTGGCGGACTGGATCTGTGCGTCACGTTCGGCGTTGGCTGTGCCGACGGCAGCGTCACGCTTGACCTCGGCGATGCGGCGCTGACCGAGCGATTCCAGGTATCCGTTGTGGTCGCTGATCCCCGCAATCTTGAGGACGTCGACCTCCATACCGATGTTCGCGAGGTCGCTGCCCGCTTCCTCGACGACACTGCGGGCGAGCGTCTCACGGTTGGAGTTGAGGTCCTCGACGGTCATCGTCGCGGTGATGCCGCGCAGCGATCCGGCGAGGATGTCATTGATCTGCCATTGAAGCTCTTCGAGATCGGATGTCAGGAAGCGCTGGACTGCGGTCTGCACCGCTTCGTCGGCGGAACCGATGCGAACCAGACCGACAGCCTCGACGTTGACCGGGACACCGTCGTTGGACAGGGCGGCCTGAAGATCTATCTTGACATTGAAGGGTTCGAGCGACATCTTGTCGACGCGCTCGATGCCCGGGATCTTGAAGCGGGCGCCGCCGCGGACGACCTTCGGGGTGCCGCGACCGGTGAAGACGGCCACCTCGTTCGGCGGCACCTTGATGTAGTTGCGGATGTAAATCAACGGCAGTCCGACAAAGACCACCAGGGCGACGATGACAGCGCCCACAAGAATGATCATGTGCTTCCTTAGTTCGGTTGATGCAGTGTCAGTCCTATTGACGCAGTGCCGAATCCGAAGATTCTTCGGGTGGGATGGCGACGACGTGCAGGTGCTTGTCGTCGACTTCGCCGATGTAGACGGCGGCGCCGACCGGCAGGGTGTCCGGTTCCGGCGAGATGGCCTGGCCGCGGACACGGTTTCCCTCAGGGTCCGTGAACACGATCTCACCCCACTGGCCCGGCGCGATGGCCAGCGTGACGGTACCGAGCTGGCCGACGTAGTGCTGTCGGCTGATGTGCGAATTGGCCTGCTGGCGCAGCAGTAACGGCAGAAGAACGCCCCGGGTAAGCGCTACTAGAGCGATCGCACACGCAGCTGAGGCCAACGCCGCGACCACGGCGTGTGCACCGGCCAAAGCCGCTACGCTGCCACCGGCGCCGAGACCGAACAGCGCGGTGGCAGCTGTGGTCACGCTCAGGAGCGGAAGTCCTGTGCCAGTGCCGTCCCCTGCGCCCACATCGCCGTCGACCTCACCGACGACCAGAGTCCCGACGATCCCCACCAACCCCATAGCGAGGCACGCAAGATAGATGGTGATCACGAGGCCCTCCCTGACAGCGGATTCCGTGATGACCCTATCGCAATCGCGCCGTTCCGCAGCCCGTCGTCGGAGCGTCGTGGCGTCACCGCATCGCTCACCCGGTACAACGCGAATAGGAGAGGCGCTCTACTCAACAACGCCTTCCGCAAGGGTCCGCTGGTCGGCAGCCAGTGGCGCACAACACCAGTCGAACGTCTCGACGTACTCGGAACCCATCAGGCGGACGGCCGGCCCCGAACTCCGGTACCCCGGAACGCAATCATCGGGTCGCCCGACGATCACCCCCACCACTCAGCGAACAAGTGCGATACCTATGCCGGGACCGCCTCCTTGGAGCTCGACAAGCGGGCTGTTCACCCACGTCTGCGGCGTCACGTCGTAGGTGAAGCTGTCAAAGATTCCGTTCACCGGGCGCATGTTGACCGCGATCGCGGACCGGTTGTATCCGCTTCCACGAACAACGTGAAAGTTCTCCGGCGCCGCGGCGCCGACCGCGACGAACTTGGTTGTCGGCGAGGAAAGTGCGTCGACCTCGTCTACTCGGCGATATTCGGTGGCATAGACCGCGCCCATCTTCGATGCGTGGGTGACCACTGTTCGACCGACCTCGTAAATTGGGAGCCCCGCGTCGCGAGCGGCGATCAGAACGTCGACGGGCAGCGTAGTCGATGCGGTGGTCCCGCCGTCCGAGACACTCGCCGCGGCCGCGGTAATCGGCGTTAATGGATTCGCGCTGGCTGCGGCGGCTGCGGGGACTCCCATACCTGCGACTACTACCGCAGAAAGCGCTGTCGTAGACAGCACCTGCTTCAACCTACGTGCGTTCATGCTGATCCCCCTATCGTTGTTCGGCAGCTCTGGACCAGATTCAAGATCCAGAGTGGTGGGACGTCAACATTGAGCGATGCCAAGCGTGTTGGTATCGGATCTTCCGAACAGGTGGTGACTACCAGCCAGAGTCCAAGATCGAACCACGGTTCCGGAAGTACTCGTCGTCATCGCCGTGTATAGGGGATGCTCGGCGAGCGGCGGCCGAGCGGGCTGCCTCGTACTCCGCATCGATCCGACGGCGCCCCTCGGCAGCCAACGCTTCCTTCTCGTCCTCGGTCATCTGTGCCGCTTCGGCAACCGCAGCCTCGGTGTAGGGCCGGAACACCTCGGCGAAGTTCGTCGTCGTGACGACATCGCGCAGGCTCCTACTGCCGGCGAGAACCTCCAACAGCATTCCGCGCATCGCAGGGTCGGGCGACTTTTCGGCCAGCACCTGAACCGACTTCCTCAACTGAGCGGCCAGAGCGGGATCGTCACGCAACACGCCCATCAGCGGCTCCTGATTCGGTTGCACGTCACGCACCCCCGAACTGATAGGCCGAGGACGGAAGTTCCGGCAGCGGCTTGTCCTTGACCGTTGCGAGGTGACCTGCCACCAAACCGACGGTCGCTTGCGCACCTGCCCAGGCCACGCTGAGCACTTCGTAGATGTCGGTGACGACTCCCCACGCCTTACTCGCCATCAGCATGGCTGACGCGAGTAAGCCTGCAGATAAGCCAGCCCCGACCCCTGTCGCACCCGCAAGAGCCGACGCAGCAAGATCAACTACGATTGCGATCAGCCAGTCGACGAGCATACCTACAAGGTCCTTGATCGCCTCCGACGCTTCGTACAGACCCATCGAGGTCTGATCGAGTTGCGTCGCCATCCCACGAATCGCGTGGCTTTGGCGCTCGACTGCCTCGCTGAGCTCCGAGAAGTAGCGTTCGGCCTCGACGGCAGCATCACCGTTCCATGAGTTGAGAGCCGTATCCTTCGCGGACGAGAGCTGCTGTGCCATAAGGGTGCTGAACTCCGCCAAGCCCTCGAGGGATTTGCCCGCGACCTGGAGAGCCTGCCAGTCTCCGGCAAGCTGGTCCGACACGAATGCCCACGGGTCGTTCGATCCGACCATTCCGCAGAAGACCATCGCCTCACCGACCAGGTAGGTCGGGCTCGTCAGCGAACCGTCCAGGGCGTTCTCGAGGAGGTTTGGTACCGGATCCTCCGCAACGGGAACCGTCAGTGCCGAGATGGGCTCGGTCATCAACACCAACCCCCCACCGCGGCAATCCCATCTGTGTTGGCCGCTTCCTGCTCGCTGTAACTCGACGCGGCGACAGCGAGATTCTGCGCAGACCCGTCGGTCAGACGCCGCAGGGAATCAAGGTTCGCCACGAGCGCTTCGCGCATGTCGTTCACCTGTGACAGAACCGGCAGGAAGATGGCCCCCACATCGGATGCACCGATCGACAGCCATTGCTCCACATGATCGGCAGCATTCACGCATTGGGTGGACAGTTCACCCGTCCGACGTGAGAATCGCTCCAGTTCTACAGGATCTACCTCGAAAGTCATTCCGCCCCCTCCTCGACGATCCGCATGAAAGTACCAGCCCGGCAACCCTGGCTGCATGGCCTCTCTCCCCTGCAACCGGACTTGCAGAGGTGACCAACGATGTCACACCATCAAGAGCGTGCCCGAACCGTCCGTCTCATTCCCACTGCGTCACACCACTATCCCTGACCCCACCGAGCGCCAACGCAAGCAGCTGCGTGAACTCGATGCGAAGCTGCCGTCTGTCTGCGTGCTGCACGGCGCACCCGGAACATGGACGTTCAGGGCTCGCCTGTTTTCCGTGCCGCGCGTTGCCTACGACGATCTGTCATGGCCGCGCAAGGTCCTTCACGATCAACTACCAAGTAACCGGCGAAAGCGTCGCACAGAACGTCGCGCTCGCATGGTCTGGGTGGAAGACATGCGATGGGCGGCCTGCCCGTCGTGTCGGGGGTATCGCTTGGTTCGATGGACGTTGAGTCTCATGTTGGCTGCCCTCGCCGCCTACCTCGTCACCGGCCCCATCTCGCCGCTGACCGAGTGGATACCGGAAAGTCCTCGGCCGCTGCTCGTCATCCCCGGACTAGTGGTGACGATAGCTGCAATCAAGAGCGTGCCGACGATCCGGGAGCTCACCCGAGTGGAGATTCCCGAGGATGGCACAGAGATGGTGGTTCGAAACCCGCATCCCGCGTTCGCGCATGAGGCGATTGCCTTGGGAGCACGGCAGCTGTCGGACATGGTGACTCCGGTGGGGTGGTTGAAGAGGCGCGAACCGTTCTAGAACCGGAGGGAACACAAGCGTGGAGTGCCGTGGACGTGCGTCTTTCGCCCACTACAACGACAGCGCGACCCTCTCGCCCTCGATGACGGCGGAGTGCGCACGTCGGGGCGCCAGCACGTCTCCCACACGGTGTATCTCGATGCCGCTGTCGGCTAGTACTTTCCAGAGTTCGTCCTCTGGCCGCTGATGCGCGGAGGACACCACCCAGTCGGCGATGAACCGCGTGGACCGGCCGGTCGGGTGATGCCGGAGGGTTACCGCGAGCCCGCCTCCGGCGCTCGCCACGCAACCCGTCGGCGTCACGTCGGTCAGCTGGGTGATCCGCTTGCGGTGTGCCCGCCGGTTCCAGTCCTCGAGGTCCAAAGTGATGCCGAGATCCTGCCCGACGATCATCCCCGGCGTGCAGATGGTGACCTCGCACCCGGCGTCGGCGGCGTACTCCGCGATGGACGTTCCCTGATGGAAGCCCAGTTCGTCGACCACCAGCACCGTCCCGGACGGATGCGCACGACCTTCCAGAACGTCGCGGACGTCGACCACCCGATCCACCCCGCCCGCCCAGTTCGGACGCTGCGGAAGCGCCCCGGTCGCGAGCACGACCGCGTCGGGACGGCTCTCCGTGACGAGGTCCGCGGTCATCTCGGTACCGGTCCGCAGGTCAACCCCGAGCCGACGGCACTCGGCTTCCAGGTCCAGCACCAGGTCGAGTAGCTCGCGTCGGCCCGGTACGACCGCCGCCGTCCGGATCTGCCCGCCGACGGCGCTCGCGCGCTCGAACAGAGTCACGTGGTGACCACGGCGCGCTGCGGTCGCGGCAGCCTTCAGTCCGGCCGGTCCGCCGCCGATCACGTGCACGCGCCTGCCGGGCATCCTCGGTTCGGGCAGAGTCGTCGACTCCTTGCCCGCGCGGGGGTTCACGACGCAGCCGAGCCACCGTCCGAGTCCCATGCGGCCGACGCATTCCTGGTTGCACGCCAGACATCTGCGGATCTCGGTGCTCTCGCGGGCCAGTGCTTTCGCGGCGAAGTCCGGATCCGCGATCTGGCCCCGCACCACACCGATCAGATCGCAGTGTCCCTCGGCGAGCGCCCGCTCGGCCTGCCACGGTTCCTTGAATCTGCCGACGCCCACGACCGGGAGGGAAACCCGTTGCCGGATGGCGTTCGGAATGAACAGTGCATAGCCGGGGGGCACCGCCATGGACGCCTCGATCATGTGGAGCGTTTCGGTGGCCATCCCTATGGACGTGTTGAGGTAGTCGACCCGGCCATCGGCCTCGATCAATGCGGCGACCTTCACTGCCTCGTCGAGTCGCACCCCGCCGTCGAACATGTCCTCACCGGCGAGTCTGACTCCGAGCGCACGCTCCGGACCGATCGCTTCACGCACGGCCGCCGCAACCTCGAGAAGGAACCTGGCGCGGTTGGCGAGCGATCCACCGTATCCGTCGGTTCGCAGATTCGTGGCGGGGGCGAGGAAGCTCCGCACCAATGAGGAGTGGGAGCACTGCAGTTCGATTCCGTCGAACCCTCCTCGTACACAGTGCTCGGCGACTCGTGCATACCCCTCGACGAGGGTGCGGATCTCCCGCTGATCGAGCGCCTTGGGAACTTCACGGAACAGCGGGTCCGGGACGGCGCTCGGCGCCCACAGCGGCCGCCGGGAGTACATGCTCGAGCCCTGACCGCCGTTGTGGTTTATCTGCGCGAGTATCGGGACGCCGTGCTCGTGAACCGCGTCGGTGATCAGTCGGTATCCCGGGACCACCTCGGGCCTGTACCCGGCAATGACCTTCTCGTACGGCCAGTCACCGGGGTGGGTGGCATGCTCCTCCGAGATGATCAGTCCCGCCCCGCCCTTCGCGCGCGCGGCGTAGTAGGCCGCGTGCTGGGCCGTGGGCTTTCCACCGACGGCGTACCCGGTGAGGTGCGCGGAGAAAACGACCCGGTTGCGAAGGGTCAGGGGTCCCAGTCGGAGCGGGCTGAACAGCTGTGGGTACGCGGGACTCACACCTTCGTATTGCCCATGTCCAGGGCGACCTGGCTACCGGTCACAGTCCGGGAGCCGTCGCCTGCCAGCCACAACACTGCCTCGGTGATGTCGTCGGTGTCCGCGAGAGGGTGGTCGGTGAGGATCGTTCCGAAACTCGACAGGTAGTGCGGGTGCTTCTCGAGGAGCACGAGGCTTCCGGCGTCGGTTCCCATGGCTGTCTTCACCCCGTACGGATGGATGGAGTTGACCCGGATCTTGAACTCTCCCAGTTCCTTCGCCGCCGCCTGGGTGAGACCGACGAGCCCGAACTTGGAGGCGGCGTAGTTCGCCTGCCCCGGCAGGGGCTTGATGCCGGCCACCGAGCTGACCACGATGATCGAACCACCGCGGCCGCCCTCGATCATTGCCGGGACCGCGGCCTTGAGGGTCTTCCACGTACCCGTCAGGTTGACGTCGATCAGCGTCTCCCACTGCTCGTCGGGCATCTCCCAGAAGCGATTCCAATTGCAGATGCCGGCGTTCGCGACCACGATGTCGAGTCGACCGAACTGCTCGACACCGCGAGCGACCACCGCCGACAGCTGGGCACTGTCCCGGACGTCGGCCTGCTCGGCGAGGACCTTTCCGCCCTCTGCCTCCACCAGACGCGCCGTCTCGGCAAGGTCGTCCACCGTGGCCGGTTCATAGGTGTTGTACTCCGAAACCGGACCGCAGATGTCCACCGCGATGATCGACGCACCCTCGCGCGCAAGCCGCACCGCGTGAGTGCGTCCCTGGCCGCGAGCGGCCCCGGTGACGAACGCTACCTTGCCATCGAACTGACCCATGGATATTCCTAACTCTCGGTGATCATCGTGAATCGATTGTGGACTGCGGAATCCGAACCGAGGCCTGATTCGGCGAGTGCCGCAGCGCGCCCTTCTCGAATCGCCTCGAGGATCGTGCGGGGCGCCACGCAGTCGCCGACCCGCACCGCGGTGCGCCTGGATGTGTGCAGGCGATCGTCGGGCAGGCGGTGCGAGCAGTCGATGAGAACAGCGCACGGCACCGTTGACTCCTCACCGGTGTACCGGCTGCGGACCCGAAGGGTGCCGGACCCTCCCGAGACGATGCGACTGGTGAGGTAGCGCGTCACGCCCGCCTGATGCAGACGGGCGTTCGCGTCGGCAAGGTCCCCCGTCATGCCGAGTCGTGATCCGGTGACGGTGTCCGGTGTCAGGATCGCGACCTCGCTCCGGCTTGCCGCAAGCCACTCGGCGAGCGCGACGGCTACGGGACCTCCAACGGGGTCAAACAGGACGATCGGGCCTTCGCGGAGGGTCGTGCCGGCAAGCACGGCGGCCGCGTCCTGGCACTGGATATCGGCGTCGATCGGAAAGGGCAATGGCCTCGGCACGCTGCCGGTGGCGAGGACGACGGGAATCCCGTCACGTTCCCAGCCGTCCAGGTCGGACTCGGACGCTGGCGAGTGCATCCGGAATTCGACTCCCCTGGAGCGGCATTCGTCTTCCAGCCAGTCGGTCAGCGCGGTCAGGTGGGGGGCGTCCGCCGACGCAGTACGGACCATCCCGCCTGGATGCCGTTCGGCCTCGACAGCAGTGACCTGGGCACCGCGGCCTGCGAGCACCCGGGCGGCCTCCAACCCGGCCGGGCCGGTGCCGACGACCACGACCGGCCCACGTAGCCTCTCCGCATCCGCTTCCGTCGGATCCACCGACTCGTGCCCCGCCGCTGGATTCCCGATGCACGTGACGACGGGGTTGCGGGGGTCCCGCACGAGACAAGTCTGGTTGCACCGCACGCAGGGGCGTGGGCTGCGCCCTGCACGCCAGACGTCCACGAGATCCGCGTCCGCGATCTGTGCGCGGGTCATTTCCACTGCGTCGGCGACCCCCGTGTCGAGGGCGTGCTGGGCCTCGACAGGGTCGACGACGCTGCCCTGCAACACCACTGGGACGACACCGGCGACCGCCGCCCGGACGGCGCGGCAAAGTTCGGTATTGAAGGCGGGCGGTGCATGGAAGTCGGGGCGGTAGGAGCTCGTCGACATCGCCCCACCACGGACGACAACGAGGAGGTCGAGTTCGGGGGCCAGAGCCCGCGCATGGTCCGCACCCTGGTCTGGGGTCACCCCCGCCCAGGGTGCCTGTTCGTCACAGCTGAGCCGGAGCGCCAGGACACGGTCGGGACCGAGTTCCGCACGGACCGCCGCAAGGACTTCACGGGTCAGGCGGAGCGGGTCGGCCCCGTACTCGTCGTCCCGCAGGTTCGTCAACCCGGAGTGGAACTGCCGGAGGAGGCTCGACGGTCCGGCGTCGAGTTCGACGCCGTCGACACCCGCCTCCACCGCGGCGGCAGAGGCGGATCGGAATCCGTCTACGAGCGCGGCGATCTCGGCGCGCTCCATCTCCATCGGTATTTCCCGGGTAACCACGTCCGGAACCCGCGACGGGCCCCACAGCACCGATTGCGAGTAGGCGCTGGATCCCTGGAGCCCGGTGTGTCCCAGTCCGGCGAGTACCAAGGTTCCATGCGGCCGGCACGCCACGGCGACATCTCGCCACCCGCCGGCGCACTCGTCGGCGGACGGTGCGCGCTCGTACGGCCAGTCACTCGGGTGGACCGAAGCCGTCTCGGTGACGATCACGCCGGCGCCGCCGCGGGCCCGACGTGCGTAGTACGCAACGTGCCGCGGCGAGAGCGCTCGACCGTCACCGAGGTTGGTTTCGTGCGGACCGAACATCACCCGGGACGGGGCGGTGCGCCCGGCCAGGGTGAGCTGCTCGGTCAGCGTGTCGGGCACAGCGTCTCGTCCGGCGCGGGTTCTTATTCCACGCCCAGGTCCCGGCGGAACCCGTCGGGGATCACCAGGTCCTTGGGGCTCAGGTCGTGAACAGACTTGTGTCCCAGGCCCAGGACGGCCGAATCGATTCCGCCGCGGAGGATGTCGAGGACGTTCTCGACGCCTGCCTGGCCGTTCGCGGACAGTCCCCACAGGTAGGCGCGACCGATCATCACTGCCTTCGCCCCGAGCGCAAGTGCCTTGACGACGTCGCTGCCTCGGCGGATTCCACCGTCGAGCAGGATCTCCACCTGATCACCGACGGCTTCTGCGATCGCCGGCAACGCGCGGATCGGCGCCGGGGTGCCGTCGAGGTTGTTGCCGCCGTGGTTCGACACCGAGATCGCCGAGACCCCGGCGTCCACAGCACGCTTGGCGTCGTCGACGCGCATGACACCCTTGAGCATGAACGGCCCGTCCCACTGTTCACGCAGCCATGCGACGTCCTCCCACGTCGGCAGCGGGGTGCCCATCCACTGTCCGTACGCGCCGAAGAACGTCGGTGCTTCCTCGCCGGGCGCCGCCAGGTTGGGTGTCGTCAGATCCGGTAGCTTCCGGGTCTTGACGAACTCCCACAACCACTTCGGACGGGCGATGCCTTCGGGGGCGAGCTGCAACATCGCCTTGAGATCCAGTTTCTCGGGGATCGACGGGCTGCCCCAGTCCCGGCCGTTGGAGAACGACCAGTCGAGGGTGATGATCAGCCCTGTCGCCCCCGCCTTGCGGGCACGTTCCATGCGTTGGACCAACGTGTCCCGATCACCCACCCAGTACATCTGGAAGAAGGTCTGCGGATTGGCCGCGGCGACGTCCTCGATGGACTTGCTGGCAAACGAGCTCAGGCCGATCGCGGTTCCGCGCGCCGCAGCGGCACGCGCCACGGCGATTTCGCCGTCGGGGTGCACGGCTTGCACACCGGTCGGCGAGATCAACACCGGCATCGAGATGGGCTGGCCCATGACGGTGGTCGACAGGTCCCGTTCGCCGCACAGGCCTGCCACGTGCGGAGCGAATCCGAGTTCGGCGAACGCGCCGACGTTGTCATCGACGCTCAGCCCCTTCTCGGAACCTGCGACCAGCGCCGCGTACACCGACTTCGGTAGACGCTTCCTGGCCCGCCGCTGTGCCTCGGCGACCGTCTCGAACCACGCATTCTTGGCCATCTACTACCTCTCGTACAGCTCAGCTGATTGCTTTATTGCATTCCGGCAAGGGGGTTCTCGTCGCAGATCTTGGCCGGGGGACGAGTCAGCAGGGTCAGCGGGACGGGCGCACGCGGGGTGCGCCGCTGACCGGTGCGGGAGTGGTCCTGGCTCGACTTCGGGACCGTCCGCTCGGCCTCCAGGGCTGACGCCCCATAGCCTTGGACGCACTCGGGGTCCGGGCCGTCCATCGGCAGGCCCGTGAAGAACTTGGCCGCCATGCAGCCGCCGCGGCACGAGTCGTAGTGATCGCACTTGCTGCACGCACCCCCGGTCTGCGGTGACCGCAGATCACGGAACAGTTCCGAGTGCTGCCACACCCGCTGGAATCCGCCGTCCGCGACGACGTTCCCCGCGAGGAACTGCTCGTGGATTGCAAACGGGCACGCATAGACATCACCGATCGGGTCGATCAGGCAGACCACTCGACCGGCGCCGCACAGGTTCAGACCGGGCAGCGCGTCGCCGTAGGCCGACAGGTGGAAGAAGGAATCACCGGTCAGCACGCCCTCGCCGTTGGCGACCAACCAGTCATAGAGTTCGCGCTGCTGCTCCTGGGTGGGGTGCAGGTCGTCCCACACGTCGGCGCCTCGGCCCGACGGACGAAGCCGCGTGATACGCAGCGTCGCACCGTACTTGTCGGCCAGTGCCTTGAACTCGTCGAGCTGGCTGACGTTCTCGCGGGTGACGACGACCGAGATCTTGGCGTCCTGAAAGCCCGCCTCGGACAGATTCTCCAGTGCCCGGGTCGCCATCGCGAACGAACCCGGACCGCGCACGGCGTCGTTCACTTCGGCCGTCGCGCCGTCGAGCGAGATCTGGACGTCGACGTAGTCGCTGGCCGCAAGGCGCTCGGCGACCTTCTTGTCGATCCGGACGCCGTTGGTCGAGAACTTGACGCCCACCTGGTGGGAGGTGGCGTAGTCGACGAGTTCCCAGAAGTCCGCGCGCACAGTTGGCTCGCCCCCGCCGATGTTGACGTAGAAGACCTGCATGCGCTGCAGCTCATCGATGATCGCCTTGCACTGCTCGGTGGACAGTTCGCGCGGGTCACGCCGTCCCGAGGACGACAGGCAGTGCACACACGACAGGTTGCACGCGTAAGTGAGTTCCCACGTGAGGCAGATGGGCGCGTCGAGACCGAGTTCGAACTGGTCGACCAATCGGCCCACCTTCGGAGGTGTCCCAGGGGCGGGCGGCTCGAGAACAGAGGTCATGGCTGGATCCTCGAATGTGGCTGCATCCTCGAAACAGGCTGCGTCCTCGCACGGAATGTGCCTGGAATTTCAGGGATGTCTGGTTGGGTACAGGATGTGGAGCAGGCGGGTATCAGGACGGCACGATCATGTGCGAGTCGGCCAGGGTCTCGAGGGCGCGTAGATACGGTCGGGCCGCGTCCTCGCCTACGCCGTGGGCGTCGAGCGCTGCCCGCACGTCCGGGTGATCGGGCAGGCTTTCGACAATCTCAACGATGGTCCGGTTCTTCAGGAACGAGAGCTTGCGCGTTCCGAAGTGGTAGAGCAGCGCCCCGAACGGTTCGGGGCGCAGCGCCACTTGCGGGTGAAGCTTCCACGCCGTGTCGAGAGCGATCGTGCCGGCCGAAGCACTACCGTCGGCGGCTTGTTCGGACACGATCAGTACACGCCGCACATGCCGTCGATGGAAACCTCCTCGACGAGCGACTCCTCGACGAGCGAGTTCTCGTCGGCAGAGACAACACCATCGCGATCGGACATCGATTCCTCCTCCACATCGGACCCCGAAGACGGAGTCTTCACATCAGACCCCGAAGACGGGCCTTCCGACAGACTCCGATCGGAGTCTGCGGCCACAGTGACGTGTTCACTGTGACTCGACTCACCACTGTAATGGCATCGAGTGCACAATAACCAGTGAAGGAGGTCACAGAGGTTGCAAACCCGTAGGAACTCGTCGTCGAAGATCGGACGGAGGCCGACGACCACCCGCGAACGTATCGCCGCGGTGGGTCTCGACCTGTTCGCCGCCCGAGGATTCGACGACACCAGCGTCGACGACATCGCGGAGGCCGCAGGAATCGCACGTCGAACGTTCTTCCGGTACTTCCCGTCGAAGAACGCGGTTCCTTGGGGCGACTTCGACGCGCACCTGTCGGAGATGCGCCTCATGCTCTCCGACCTGCCGGACGACATACCCCTGCTCGACGGCCTGGTGTCGGCGCTGCTGGCGTTCAACACCTTCCCGCCCGAGGTAGCTACGGGGCACCGCGAACGCATGCGGCTGATCTTCGTGGTGCCGTCCTTGCAGGCCTACTCGGTGGTGATGTACGAAGGCTGGCGCAACGTGGTCGCCGAATACGTCGCACGCCGACTCGGAGTCGAGCCCACCGACCAACTGCCACGCACCGTCGGCTATCTGCTGCTGGGCGTCGCGCTGGCTGCCTACGAAACGTGGCTGACCGACAATTCCACCGACCTGATCGACCTGCTCACGAAGGGCAGTCGTCTCCTCTACACAAGTCTGTCCGACCTGAACGAACCACTGCTGAACGGGGACGCCCACCATGACTCTTGATTCCCTCGCGCCCTGTGCGCCCGGCCGATGGTCGCACGAGCACGTAACCGTAGAGCGCGTCCCGAGCGGGCCCATCACCCTCACCGACACGGGCGGCCTCCTGCACGTACGTCACTCGCTCGGGCCGGAATCACTGAGCGAACGGCTGGTGGCGGAGGTGACCGCGTCGATCGGTGGCGCCGGGTTCGGTCAGACCGAGTTCGAGCTCACGATGGTCGGGCTCGTCCGCTCGACGGTGCCGGACGCGCTGGAGTCGTGGACGGTCTACTACCGCAACTCGCTCGCCGAACTCCTGGACGGCACCGCGGACTTCGCCCCGATTCACGACAAGGCAGCCGAACTCGTGCGCGGCAGCGTCCTCGACCTGGGCTCATGCTTCGGTTTCCTGCCGCTGCGACTCGCCGGCGCGGGCGTCGCGGTCACTGCAACCGACATCCTGCCCGGCACCATGACGTTGCTCGACGCGGTGGCTCCCACCCTGGGCTTCGAGATCGAGACACTCGTGTGCGATGCCGCGGACGTACCGGTGCCCGACGACTTCGCCGACACCGTGACCGCAGTGCACCTCCTCGAGCACGTCGACCAGGCGGCGGGGGCGGCGGTGCTCGCCGAGGCGCTGCGGATCGCCCGCGAGCGGGTCGTCGTCGCGGTGCCGTATGAGGACGTTGCCTCGGCCTGCCACGGACATGTGCGCACTTTCGATGCACGTGCGCTGCACGCGCTCGGCGCATCGACCGGGCAACCGTTCGAGGTTTTCGACCATCACGGCGGTTGGCTCGTCCTCGAGGCCTGACCTCTCGACTGTCCCGACCTCTGGACTACCCCGCCCTCTCCACTGCTCTGTACGCTCCCGGGAACGTTCCAGTCAGCAGGAGCTGGATCGGAGAACTACGATCCTCGGTTGCGCCGCTCCGCTGCTACCCTGAAACTAGAACATGTTCTAGAATCATGATTGATCCACGAGAGGACCCGCGTTCGCATGACCACTATCGAAGTGCCGCACAGCTCTCGATCCGCGGTGCTCACCGTGTCCGGGGTGATCGAGGAGACACCCGACGCGCGGTCGCTGGTCTTCGACGTCCCCGCGGACATGAAGAGCAAGTTCCACTACAAGCCCGGCCAGTTCCTGACGCTGCGGATCCCCAGCGACCTGACCGGCTCCGTGGCCCGCTGCTACTCCCTCGCGAGCTCGCCGTTCACCGACGACGCTCCCAAGGTGACGATCAAGCGGACCGCTGACGGCTACGGCTCCAACTGGCTCTGCGACAACATCTCGGTGGGCGACCAGATAGAGGTCCTTCCCCCGTCCGGCGTCTTCACTCCCAAGTCGCTCGACCACGACTTCCTGCTCCTCGGCGCCGGCAGTGGCATCACTCCGGTCATGTCGATCCTCAAGGCGGCGCTGACCGAGGGCAAGGGCAGAGTCGTCCTCTTCTACGCCAACCGCGACGAGAACTCGGTGATCTTCGCCGCCGAGCTGCGCGAGCTGGCCGCGAAGTATGCCGACCGCCTGACGATCGTCCACTGGGTCGAGTCGATCCAGGGCCTGCCCACGGCTGCTCAGATCGCGACGCTCGCGGCGCCGTTCGCGTCCAGCGAGGCGTTCATGTGCGGCCCCGGCCCGTTCATGGACACCGTCCACGAAGCACTGGCGCAGGCGGGCATGCCGCGCACTCGGGTCCACGCCGAGATCTTCAACTCGCTCGCCGGCGATCCCTTCAAGGACGTCGACCCCGAGGAGATCACCGACGAGGAGGCGGCCGACGCCGCGACCGTCGAGGTCGAGCTGGACGGCGAGACACACAACCTGAGCTGGCCGCGCAAGCAGACGCTCGTCGACGTCATGCTGTCCAAGGGCCTGGACGTGCCCTACTCCTGCCAGGAAGGCGAGTGCGGCTCGTGCGCTTGCACCGTCCTCGAGGGCAAGGTCGAGATGGACCACGCAGGCGTCCTGGATCAGGAAGACATCGACAACGGTTACATCTTGGGCTGCCAGGCCAAGCCGGTCAGCGACCATCTCAAGATCGAGTTCTGACGCTCGGTTCCCGCGCAGAACGGGCCCGACTCCGCCGTCCGGTGGGGTCGGGCCCTTCTTGGCGTCCGGGAGCATTCATCCGGGAGCGCCAACCGGAGGTCACCCACATTCGTTCAGGAAGAGCTGTGACAGTCGACGTGGAATCTGTGGCCTGAACTGCACGAACCCGTGACCGTAGTGCAATACGGACAGTATTGATCGGGCGGTCAGTCAGCATGAGACTGAGGTCGAGGGCAAAATCCTTATCCCTGAGGAGGCGGGTCATGAAGGCATCAACTCGTTGGCAGGACTACGCGGCCGTAGTCATCGGCGCCTTC
Source organism: Rhodococcus xishaensis (assembly GCF_004011825.1). Lineage (GTDB taxonomy): Bacteria > Actinomycetota > Actinomycetes > Mycobacteriales > Mycobacteriaceae > Prescottella > Prescottella xishaensis. The sequence goes on from NZ_RKLO01000005.1 coordinate 44,343, forward strand.
GCAGCACTCTCGCCGCTGTGGCTCGACACCAGTGTCGGCGCCCGGTGGTCGCTGATCGTGCTGGGTGTACTCGTCGCCCTCGTCGGCCTGGCCCGCATGGCCCGGCCTGCAATGGCAACGGCGGACTACGCGATAGGCGTGTTCGGCGTCCTGATGTTCGTCTCGCCGTGGGTCATGGACTTTCACACCACGACCGCAACGGCATGGACGGCTTGGGTCGTCGGCGTACTCATGGTGCTGGTCGCCATTGCCGGAATGCCGGCGATGAGCGCCCGTATGCACGGACGTGGAGGAGTCGCCGCGCACTGACCGGAACCTGATACGTCGGTGGGACGGGCGCACGCGCGCTCGCCCCACCGACGTCCGACTGGAGGAGGAGCGCACCCATGCACCATCGCAGGCGTAGCGCCAAGATTGACGGGGATGCGCGCGAGGCGATCCTCGATGCGGCTGAAACACTGATTGCCGCCCGCGGCTTCGACGCCACGTCCACCGCTGCGGTCGCGGAGGCGGCGGGAGTTCCCAAGGGCCTGATCTTCTACTACTTCCCCACCAAGACCGACATCCTCACGGCATTGCTTGCCGAACGTCTTCCCACCGAACCACTCGACGACCTCTCCCCCCTCATCGCACCCGGCGATCCGGCGAGCAGCCTGGTAAACCTCGATGACGCGCTCAATCTGCGCGACAACCACTCGTCGGTGATGCGCGTGATCATCTGGCGTGAAGCCGAGACCCACCCCGACGTCCGCGACTACCTACGGCGATTTCGCTCGTACCTGCGCGATGCGACCATGTGGATCCTCCAGGCCAGCGCGGTGTCACCGGTCCAACCAGGGACTCTGCGCGCGTGCGCCAACGCGTGGGTGGCGGCGATGTTCTCGGCCGCCGGCGCCGACCGTATGCGCGACCTCGACGACATCCCCCGCCTCCAACGCGATGAACTGCGCACGGTCGCACAGGTGGTGGCTGCCGGGATGGTCCAGCTGGGTTGACAGCCATCAGCGGCAGATTCAACGCGTAGACGTGAGCAGCAGCCGTCCGGCGTCGAAGCTCGCGGCGCTGGCTGGCAGCACACCCCGACTCCCGCTGAGGATGACCTCGACCGTGCCGTTCCCGGTCGAGTCTCGACCCAGCGCGTCGATGCGCCGCAGAGTCTGGGCCGCGACGGCCTCGGCGCTGTCGAACAACACGACGTCGTCGCGCAATTGGGTCACGATCTCGTCGGCCACCAGCGGGTAGTGGGTGCACCCCAGCACGATGCCGGTGACGTCGACGGGTGTGCGGTCGGCCGCGGACGCGATCGCCTCACGTGCCCCGTCGAGGTCCCCGCGGTCGATCGCGTCAGCAAGACCGTGGCATGCCACCCCGACGACCGAACTGCCGTTGGCGAACTGCTCGACCAGTTTCGCCTGGTACGCACTCGCGGTCGTCGCCGCCGTGGCCCAGATCGCGACTGAGTCGCACATCGCCGCCGCCGGCTTGATCGCCGGGACGGTGCCGATCACGGGAACCTCCGGTCCCAACTCGGCGCGAACGTGGTCGAGTGCCGTGACGCTGGCAGTGTTGCAGGGCAGGACCACGACTCCGGCACCACTATCGACGGCCAGGCGGGCACTGCCGACGACCCTGTCGATCACCCACTGTTCGTCACGCGGACCCCACGGCGCTCCGTCGGGGTCGAGCGAGAGCATCAGATCGAGATCGGGGCGCAACCGGCGTAACCACGCAGATGTCGGGAGCAGTCCGAGACCCGAGTCGATGAGCGCTACGATCACCCGACAAATTTAGCCGGTCGGCTCGCGCCAGGTCTGGCAGGCAGGTTCAGGCGGGTGCCGATTCGAGCAATTCCGCGACCGGAGTGCCCGCCGCGATCTTCGCGCGCATCTTCATCACCGCACCTGCCGAACCCAGTCCTACGACCGCGGTAAGCGCCCCGCCACGCGAGTAGTAGGCGACGAACTTGCGCCCGTCGTCCTTGATCACGTGTACGTCATCGTCGGCCGAGACGGTTCCCAGGGCCTGGATCTTCAGGCCGTACTGGTCGCTCCAGAAGTACGGAACCTGCGTCGGCGCGTTCGGATCGCTCGTTCCGGTCAGCGCTCCTGCGAGGATCTTCGCCTGATCGCCGGCGTTGCTCCAGTGCTCGATGCGCTTGTGCCCACCGGATTCGTGCCGCCAGGCCGCGACGTCACCGACGGCCCACACGTGGGGGTCGTTGGTGCGGCCCACCTCGTCACAGAGGACGCCGTCGCCGGGATCGCTGCCGAGGTCGATACCCGACCCCTCGAGCCACCCGGTGACCGGCACCGAACCGATACCGATGGCCACGACATCGACCTCCAGTTGGGTGGCGTCGGACAGCACCGCGCCGCTCACCCGTCCCTCCCCGGTGAGGGCAGTCAGTCCGACCCCGACGCGAACGTCGACCCCCTCCTCGGTGTGCATGCGCCCGACCAAGGCTCCGACCTTCGCCCCCAGCACCGCCGCGAGCGGCGCCGGCTGCGGCTCGACGAGCACGACGTCGAGGCCCAGCGAACGCATGCTGGCCGCGAGTTCGCAACCGACGAAGCCTGCGCCGACGACCAGCGCGCGGGCACCGCCGCGCAGGTCGGCGCGCAGCGCGCGACTCTCGTCGACCGACCGCAGCACGTGCACCCCGCTCAGATCCGGCAGCCCAGGGATGCGACGTGGGCGCAGCCCGGTCGCGATGATCAAGTCGGCGTAGGCGATCTCGCTGCCATCGGCGAGAAACAGCACCTGCCCACCGCGGTCGATGCCGGTCGCGGCCACCCCGAGGCGCAGGTCGATGCGGCGCTCGTCGTAGAACTCTCGTGGCCGCAGCGTGGTGTCGTCGCTCTCCCCACGGACGACCTCCTTCGACAGCGGCGGGCGGTCGTAAGGCAGGTGCGGCTCGCCGCCGACGATGACGAGTTCACCGCTGTAACCCGACTGACGCAGCTCCTCCGCGGCCCGGACGGCGGCCAGACCGGCCCCGACGATCACGACCGGACCGCCGACCTTCTCGCTACTGGTCATCCTGCACACCCTCCGTCACCAAGTTCGATACTTCACCAGACGCACTCTCGCGAGCCACGCCACAGCTAGAACATGTTCTACCAAACCCACCTGCTGGCGGATACCGGCCGGGGCGGGGGGTGGGCAAAGCGCGACGAAGCACCCGATTCACTAGAGTTGAAGCGGAACCGGCGCCGGCACGGAACGGCACCGGAAGAGGAGCGATGATGACCACTGATCCGGGTAACGGCCGGATGAGAACCCAAGGCGAACGGATCCGATTCGGAACGAGCGCATCCCACGACCTGATCGACGCGCAAGGCAAGACGATCATCGCGGACGCTGTGGTCGCGAAGATCGCCGGCATCGCCACCCGGGAGATCAGCGGCGTCTACGACATCGGTGGTGGCACCGCACGCGTCGTCGGCGCCTTACGCGACCGCATTCCCGGGGCCCGGGTCAACCACGGTCAGGGTGTCGCGGTGGAGGTCGGCGAGAAGCAGACCGCGATCGACATCGGCATCGTCGCCGAGTACGGCGTGGCCCTGCACGAACTCGCGGCCGGAATCCGGCGCAACGTGATCGCTGCTGTGGAGAACATGACCGGCCTCGAGGTGACCGAGGTGAACATCACCGTCTTCGACGTCGTGCTCCTCGGCCAAGGCGAAACCGACACCGACACCAAGCCCCGAGTGCAGTGACCGAACCCGTGACTGCGCCGATCTCGGCGGCGGAGCGTGCCGCCGAGGCGGTTCTGGCCGTGCCGGGGGTGGCGGGCCTGCACGGGGGCGAGTTCGGCACGATCGCCACCTATCTTCCCGGACGGCGGGTCACCGGTGTCCAGATCAACGCGGACAGCTGTGCCGTGCACGTGACCCTCCGGTACCCGGCCGACCTCTTCGAGACCGCCGAACGTGTCCGCGCCGCCGTCCACGCAATCGTGGGCGTCCCGGTGGACGTCACTATCGAGGACCTCACCGACGAGACAGGACCAGAACTATGACCAGCACGACCATGGGACTGATTGCAGGACTGCTCCTCGCGCTCGCCGGGATCCTCGGCGGTTTCAGCGGTTTCGTCTTCGCCGTCCTCCTCGGGGCGGTCGGCATGGCGATCGGCGCCCACCGCGACGGCCACCTCGACCTCGGCGCCCTCCTCCGGTCCCGCGGCCGTGGCTGACACCGCCGCCACCGCTACCCATCCGTCCGACAACTTCCACGAACCGGACACACGGGGACGGCTGATCCTCAAGGACCGTGCGATCGCGAGGATCGCGACAACGGCGGCGCTCGAGGTTCCGGGCGTCGTGTTGCAGCGCGGCGGGCTCATCCGAATCACCGGCCGCGACCTCCCCCGCGCCGACGTCTCGACGGGAAGCCACTCGGTGGCCATCAACCTGTATCTCGGCGTGCAGTGGCCGTGTGACGTTGCTGAACTGACCCGGCGGGTTCACCGCAAGGTCGGCGACCAGGTCGAGAACCTGACCGGTATGCCACTGCATCAACTCGGCGTCTTCGTCGCCGGCACCGACGCGGAGACCACGGACGACGACGCCGCCGTCGAGTACCCGACCCCCACACAGGCCGATACCGTCAACGCGCCGCGACAACCGACGGCGGCTCCGGCGGCTGTCCCCGCCGCTGTCTCGATCGCACTCGGTTTGCTCGCTCTCGGCGTGGTCGCGGCCAGAGAACTTCTCATCTCCCGGGGAACGCTGCCGGGTGCCCCGTGGCTCCGCAACACCTTCGAGTGGGCGGGCCGACAGCACTGGAACCACTGGCTCGTTATCGTCGCGCTCGCCGCGCTGGCACTCGGCATCCTCCTCGTGCTACTGGCGCTGTCGCCCCGCGCCCGCACCCACGTGCCGGTGCGTGCCGACAGCGATACGCCGACGGTGTGGCTTCGCCCGGTCGATGTTGCCCGGCTGTGCAGCACCCGCGCCGGCGCCGTCGCGGGGGTGGCCGACGTGCACACGACGGTCGACCGCCGGCGCGCCACGGTCCACGTGACCGCGCAGCCCGGTGCCCCGATCGATGATCTCGGAACATCCGTCGAGACCACCGTCGAAGACGCTCTGGCGCTTCTCGACCGAAAACTGAAGCTACGCGTGAAGATTCGCCACAAGAAGGGCCCGACGTGAAGCGCGGGACGGCGGCCCTGAATCGCATACTCGTACTCGCCGTCGGTTTGCTGCTGGCCGCTGCCGGGGGCGTCGCACTCGCGTGGGATCGCGACGTCCAGGCGGTCCACGATGCGGCCGCCCACATCGATCCGGACTGGGTCACGGCGATCCCGGACCAGCGGTGGTGGAACTGGGCTCTCGGCGCCACGATCGCCGCCTGTTTCGTGCTCGGGACCGTAGTGCTGCTGGTCGACCTCGTGCGACGACGAGCGGCACCGAGCACACTGCACGAGACGACCACCGGAACCGCCGTTGCGATCGACCTCGGTCCCATCGCCACCGGTGTCGCCGCCGAACTCGGCCGACTGCCCGGAGTGCGGCAGGCCCGCGGGCGGGCGTTCTCGGACCGAGGTCTCGCGACGATCCAGGTGACCTTGGACGCTGACCCACACAGCGACACGGACTCCCTCATCCGCACCTCGGAGGAGGTCGCAGCCGCGACGACGTCCGCCCTTGGCGGCCCCGGCGTGACCGATGTGGCGGTTCGCGTGCTGCTGCACCTCGACCGCGCCGACCACCCACCCGCCCCCGAGCCCGAACGACCGTCCGCCGCGCCGGGCGGAGCAGACCGACCGAGTACGTGAAATGTCAGCGCAGACCGCGAGTGTCGCCGCCCCCGGACTGCGCGCCGTCGAGCACTAGCGAGAGCCTTCGGGACGTAGGAACTCGGGTTGGTCCAGCACCCGAAGCCAGCTGCCGTCAGGCTGCCTCCGGACTACTTGGGCACGGGCTCCGGCGCCGTCCCGCGGTGGTGTCGACGTCAACGCGAGGTCGCCGCTGACGAGCGTCGGGAGCGGCGGCTCGGGCTCGAAGCGCGGGCCGTCATCGAGGACCCGCGCCCACAACTCCCGGATCGCGGCCCGACCGACCGTGACCGACCCCGGCGGGTATGCCATGACGGCGTCCTCCTCGTACAGCGCGGCGACACCGTCCGCGTCCCCGGCGTTGGACCGCTCGACGAACAACCGGGTGATCTCCTCCGGGGTCTTAGCCTTCTCGAACCGGGCCTTCTCGAACTCGCTCTTCGACATGAATGGTCTTCCTCTCGTGAACCGGAATCGGTCACTCCAGCATCGAGGCAAGCGAAAGAGAAGTCCAACAGATAGTTTTTCTCGAAACTAGAAGAAATTCTTATAGACTCAAGGCTCATGGAACTGCGTCACCTCGAGTACTTCGTGGCCGTCGCCGAGGAAGCCAACTTCACTCGGGCCGCAAACCGCGTGCACATCAGCCAACCCGGCATCAGCGCGCAGATCCGGCAGCTCGAAAGCGAACTGGGTGCAGCGTTGTTCGACCGCTCGACCAGGGTCGCGACGCTCACGGCGGCGGGGAAAGCCGCATTGCCTCACGCTCGCGCGACGCTGGCCGCCGCGGCCGGAGTGCGTGACGCCGTGGACGACGTCAACCAGTTGGTGCGCGGTCGGCTCGCGGTCGGAATGGTCACGGCATGCACCGTGACGCCGTTGTTCGACGCCCTGGCGGCTTGCCGCCGAGCGCACCCCGGAATCGCCACCGATCTCGTCGAGGACAACTCCGACCGGCTCGTCGACCGTGTCCGGGCGGGCACGCTCGACCTAGCCCTCGTCGGGGTGGCGGAGCGTCCACCGGCCGATCTCGCGTCCTTGACGATCGTGTCCGAACGGCTCGTCTCGCTCGTCCCGTCGCGTCATCCACTGACCGCGTCCGCGGCCTTGCGACTGTCCGAGCTGTGTAGCCAGCCGTTGATCTGCCTGTCCACGGGCACGGGCGTCCGCAGCGTCCTGGACCGGAACTGTGCGGCGCAGAACGTCACCGCGACTGTCGCGATGCAGGCCAGCGCACCCGACGCGGTCGCGGATCTCGTGCGACGCGGACTCGGGGTGGCGATCCTGAGCGAATCGATGGCAGCGTCATACCCGGACCTCGAGCCGATCCCCATCGTGGACGCCGATCTCGAGGCGGTCCTAGCGCTCGTCTGGAAGCCGGCAACCTCTCCGGCCCTGCGAGAACTTCTCGATCACGCTCGACGCGCATTCATGCCCTGAAACGCCGAATGGCGCCCACTCCCGAAGGAGCGAGCGCCATTGGCGTCAGCGAGAGCTAGCTCACTTGATGATCTTGGTGACGCGACCGGCACCGACGGTGCGGCCACCCTCACGGATCGCGAAGCGCAGGCCCTCGTCCATGGCGACCGGCTGGATCAGCACGACGGACATCTCGGTGTTGTCACCGGGCATGACCATCTCGGTGCCCTCGGGCAGGGTCACAACACCCGTCACGTCAGTCGTACGGAAGTAGAACTGCGGACGGTAGTTGTTGAAGAACGGCGTGTGGCGGCCGCCCTCGTCCTTGGACAGGATGTAGGCCTGGCCCTCGAACTCGGTGTGCGGAGTGGTGGTGCCGGGCTTGACCACAACCTGGCCGCGCTCGACGTCCTCGCGCTTGATGCCACGAACCAGCAGACCGACGTTGTCACCGGCCTGACCCGAGTCGAGCAGCTTACGGAACATCTCGATGCCGGTAACCGTGGTCTTGGTGGTGTCCGTGCGGATGCCGACGATCTCGACTTCCTCGTTGACGTTGATCACACCGCGCTCGACGCGACCGGTGACGACGGTGCCACGACCGGTGATCGTGAAGACGTCCTCGATCGGCATCAGGAACGGCTTGTCCGTCTCGCGGACCGGGTCCGGGATCGACTCGTCGACAGCCGCCATCAAGTCCTCGACGGACTTGACCCACTTCGGGTCGCCCTCGAGCGCCTTCAGGGCCGAGATCGGGATGACCGGAGCGTTCTCGTCAAACTCCTGGTTGGCCAGCAGCTCGCGGACCTCCATCTCGACGAGCTCGAGGATTTCCTCGTCATCGACCATGTCGGCCTTGTTCAGGGCAACGAGGATGTAGGGAACGCCGACCTGACGAGCGAGCAGGACGTGCTCACGCGTCTGCGGCATCGGGCCGTCGGTGGCGGCCACGACCAGGATCGCGCCGTCCATCTGAGCGGCGCCGGTGATCATGTTCTTGATGTAGTCGGCGTGACCGGGAGCGTCGACGTGAGCGTAGTGACGCTTGTCCGTCTGGTACTCGACGTGCGCGATGTTGATCGTGATGCCGCGAGCCTTCTCCTCGGGAGCCTTGTCGATCTGGTCGAACGCGAAGCTCTCGTTGAGATCCGGGTACTTGTCGGCGAGCACCTTGGTGATGGCCGCGGTGGTGGTGGTCTTGCCATGGTCGACGTGACCGATGGTGCCGATGTTCACGTGCGGCTTGGTCCGCTCGAACTTCGCCTTCGCCACTGGAATGTCCTCCTGGACTGATTGTGCTTGCGGTATGCAGCAGTGCGGTTGTTATTACGTTGGTCGTGCTGCGGCCGACGAAAACCGAGGTTACTCGCCGGTCGCCTTGGCGATGATCTCCTTCGAGACGTTCGAGGGAACCTCTGCGTAGGAGTCGAACACCATGGAGAAGTTCGCTCGACCCTGGGTCTTCGACCGCAGGTCACCGATGTAGCCGAACATCTCCGAGAGCGGAACCAGCGCCTTCACGACACGGGCACCACTGCGTTCCTCCATGGCCTGGATCTGACCACGGCGGGAGTTGAGGTCGCCGATCACTTCGCCCATGTAGTCCTCGGGCGTGGTGACCTCGACAGCCATGAGCGGTTCGAGAATGACCGGGCCGGCCTTGCGAGCGGCTTCCTTGAGCGCCTGCGAACCGGCGACCTTGAAGGCCATTTCCGACGAGTCGACGTCGTGGTATGCGCCGTCGAGCAGAGTCAGCTTCATGTTCACGAGCGGGTAGCCGGCAAGAACGCCGTACTGCATCGCGTCCTGGGCACCAGCGTCGACCGACGGGATGTATTCCCTGGGTACGCGGCCACCGGTGACCTTGTTCTCGAACTCGTAGCTCGCGCCGTCCTCGCCGACGAACGGCTCGAGGGCGATGATCACCTTCGCGAACTGTCCGGAACCACCGGTCTGCTTCTTGTGCGTGAACTCGTGCTTCTCGACCGGCTTGGTGATGGTCTCGCGGTAGGCGACCTGCGGCTTGCCGACGTTGGCCTCGACCTTGAACTCGCGGCGCATACGGTCGACGAGGATGTCGAGGTGCAGCTCGCCCATGCCGCCGATGACGGTCTGGCCGGTCTCCTCGTCCAGCTCGACCGAGAACGTCGGGTCCTCTTCCGCGAGCTTCTGGATCGCGGTACCCAGCTTCTCCTGGTCGGACTTGGTCTTGGGCTCGATGGAGACCTGGATGACCGGGTCCGGGAACGTCATCGACTCGAGCACGACCGGGTTCGCCTGGTCGCACAGGGTGTCACCGGTTGTGGTGTCCTTCAGGCCGATCATGGCGTAGATGTGGCCGGCGACGGCCTCGTCGACCGGGTTCTCCTTGTTGGCGTGCATCTGGAAGAGCTTGCCGATGCGCTCCTTCTTGCCCTTGGTGGCGTTGAGCACCTGGGCACCCGGCTCGACACGACCCGAGTAGACGCGCACAAAGGTGAGCTTGCCGAAGAACGGGTGTGCCGCAATCTTGAAGGCCAGAGCCGAGAAGGGCTCGTCCTTGCTCGGCTTGCGGGTCAGCGCCTCGTCCTCGTTGTTCACGGCGTGGCCGTGGACCTCACCGATGTCGAGCGGGTTCGGCAGGTAGTCGATGACCGCGTCGAGCATGGGCTGGACACCCTTGTTCTTGAACGCGGAGCCACACAGCACCGGGTAAAGCTCGGAGGCGACCGTCAACTTGCGGATCGCGCCCTTGATCTCCTCGACGGTGAGTTCCTCGCCGCCGAAGTACTTCTCCATGAGAACTTCGTCGGACTCGGCGACCGTCTCGAGCAGCTTCTCGCGGTACTCGGCCGCCTTGTCGGCCAGGTCCGCCGGGATCTCCTCGATGGTCGGCTCCGCGCCGATCGCGACGGTGCCGCGCCAGGTGATGGCCTTCATCTCGACCAGGTCGACGACGCCGTCGAAGGCGTCCTCAGCACCGATGGGCAACTGCAGGACCAGCGGCTTCGCACCGAGGCGGTCGATGATGGTCTGCACCGTGAAGTAGAAGTCCGCGCCCATCTTGTCCATCTTGTTGACGAAGCAGATACGCGGAACGTCGTACTTGGCGGCCTGCCGCCAGACCTGCTCGGACTGGGGCTCGACGCCTTCCTTGCCGTCGAAGACAGCGACAGCGCCATCGAGGACGCGGAGCGAGCGCTCGACCTCAACCGTGAAATCGACGTGACCGGGGGTGTCGATGATGTTGATCTGGTTCTTGTTCCAGAAACAGGTGACAGCGGCGGAGGTAATGGTGATACCCCGCTCCTTCTCCTGCTCCATCCAGTCCGTCGTCGACGCGCCGTCGTGGGTCTCACCGATCTTGTAGTTGACACCGGTGTAGTAGAGGATGCGCTCGGTCGTGGTGGTCTTACCGGCATCGATGTGCGCCATGATGCCGATGTTGCGGACCTTGTTCAGGTCGGTCAGCACTTCCTGTGCCACAGGATTCTTCCCCGCTCGTAAATCGTGTCGGCCCTTCCGGGGCCACGTCTCTTGTCGTTGTCAGCCGGCCCGTGACGGAACCGACACAGTAGTGACGACGCCAGGCCGGGAGTTCGCAACGGTCTCGTACCCGTCAGGCCCCCGGCCTGGCGCACTATCACCAGCGGTAGTGCGCGAACGCCCTGTTGGCTTCAGCCATCTTGTGGGTGTCCTCGCGACGCTTCACGGAAGCGCCCAGGCCGTTGCTCGCATCGAGGAGCTCGTTCGCGAGACGCTCGACCATCGTCTTCTCGCGACGCTGGCGCGAGAAGGTGACCAGCCAACGCAGGGCCAGCGTGGTGGACCGGCCCGGACGAACCTCGACCGGCACCTGATATGTGGCACCACCGACGCGGCGGCTGCGCACCTCGAGGGCGGGCTTGACGTTGTCGAGCGCGCGCTTGAGGGTGACGACCGGATCGGTGCCGGTCTTCTCACGAGCCTGCTCGAGTGCACCGTAAACGATACGCTCGGCAGTCGACTTCTTACCGTCCAGCAGGATCTTGTTGACGAGCTGGGTGACCAGCGGCGAACCGTAGACCGGATCGGCGACCAGCGGGCGCTTGGGAGCGGGGCCCTTACGTGGCATCAGCTCTTCTCCTTCTTGGCGCCGTAGCGGCTGCGGGCCTGCTTGCGGTTCTTGACACCCTGGGTGTCGAGCGAGCCGCGGATGATCTTGTAGCGCACGCCCGGGAGGTCTTTGACACGGCCGCCGCGGACGAGCACCATCGAGTGCTCCTGCAGGTTGTGGCCCTCACCCGGGATGTAAGCGGTAACCTCGACGGAGCTGGTCAGGCGCACACGGGCGACCTTCCGCAGCGCGGAGTTCGGCTTCTTGGGGGTGGTGGTGTACACGCGAGTGCACACGCCACGACGCTGCGGGCTGCCCTTCAGGGCCGCGGTCTTGACCTTGGCGGCCTTGTCGCGGCGGCCCTTACGGACCAACTGATTGATGGTTGGCATGTACCGGCTTTCTTCGTTGTTTCCAGACTGCTCACATGAGCAACCTTGGCTGTTCTGAAATTAGGGATCCATCGGTTGGGACAAGAACGCTGCTGCCCCGCACCCGCCCCTCGCGTGCACACGAGGTCGGGCGTGTCGCGTACCCCCACACAGGCAACCGGATGCTCGTACCTGCAGAACACAGAAACGCGCGCACGGCGATGCCCCGGCATAGGCACACAAATCGGCCCGGGCGCACCGGAGCAATGCCTGTGGAGCGACCCCGGTGGTCGGACACGACCCCCAACAATACCTAACGGCTCCATTCGAGGTCAAAGCGGCCGGGGGGTCAGGCGCTCAGCTCGAGCGTCAGTTTCACCAGCGTGGCCGCTGCCTCACAGGGATCGGGATGTTCCGCGGCCTGATACTGCACCCACCAGCCGATCACGCCCGAGTCCGGTGCGCCCGAAGCGATCCCACACGTGCCGGGGTCCTGCGGTTGCCGCGAAAGCACCGCGCGCCGGCCGTCGACGCTCACATCCTCGACCGCGTAGCCCAGACGGTGCGAGGTTTCGCGCTCGACAGCGAGCGAACCGGTCTCGAACCAGTTGAACGTCACACGAACCGGACCGGCCGGTCCTGCCACCGACCAGCGACAGATCGCACCGAAGAACCCCCGGTCGATCGCTCCCCCACCGACCGCGTGGGCTATCTGATCAGAATCGACGGCATCGCATTCGGTGAGCAGCGCCGCATACCTCGACGACGTCCCCGGCGTAGCCGCGCCCTCAGGCCTCGGAGCGCCCGGGACCGTCGCTGCACACCCGGTAAGGACGAGGACACCGATAGTCGCGGCCGCGGCGGTTGCGATGGACGAGACTCGCGCCCGCTGTTCGTCCCTACCGATCATTCTGACTGGCACGCCCTCACCCGACCTGTCGGCACGGCGTTGCGGAAGACATGGTCGCGTGCTGGCCCTGTGACGCCGGGGCCGCGGGGCGCCCCAACCCGATATCGCCGTGGCGCTGTGAGACGAACGCGTTGAAATCGGGGAACGCCGCCTGAGGTACCTCAGGTTCGGTTGGCATCAACTGCGGACCGGTCGCCATGGACAACATCCTTCCCCAGAGTCGTCGCGAGCTGGCTGATCCCCCCACCGATCGCGGTATCGGGGCGTCGCCCCGGACGACCATCACACAGCGAGGCGCCCCGATGCTGCTCCTCCAAGCAAGTGCTACCGGCGAAGAAACCCCTACTCACTCACTGCGCGGAGAGAAGCGTCGAGCGAGCTCATGAGCTGCGCGAGGCGACCCTTGCCAGCCGGCGCCAGGGGATAGCGGCTGAGTACATCAGCCAACGTCGGTGTGGCGCGCTGCCGAGCCTGCGCGACCAGCTCGTTCCCGACAGCGTGATCGTCGCCTGCGTTCAACTCGGCGATGCGCGCTGCACTTGCCGCAGCGCGCAGGATGTGACCGACCTGGTGGGCCTTGGCGATCGGGTGAAGGTAGGCAGCGGACGCCGCATCGCCAGCGCAGCGTGCAGCGAGACGCGCAGCCTCGGTGGGTGCCTCCTTCGCAGCTCGGTGTGCGTCCACCGAAGCTACGCGCTGCAGCTCGGTCCTTCTCGCGCCGTTCACGAACTCCCACGCAGCATCGATGGCGGCGCGGGGCCGAGGATCATCAGGACTCACGGCCTCGAACACCGGTAGGACTTCCTGAGCGCTTTCCGCCACGTAGCGTGCGACAGCGCGCAGTTCCTCGATGGTCAGCTCGAAGTCGCCGGACCTGGTCGTCATAGCCGAAGCTTCCCATGTACCCCCACCCGCCTGCGGACGCGATGGTTCACGCAGGCCCCGGCATTGAGACGGTCGGCGTTCCAGACCGCTAGGTTGCGCTGTCGGTGTGGAGCAACGTTTTCGCCACTCCATTGGAGCAACCAGGCCCGATAGAAGCATCGCCGCGATCAGGGTCTCGGGAAACTGACTCCGAGCTCGATTGGTTTGTTCGGCTTGGTATTCGAAGCTGGCAGTCCGGGGTTCGCTTGCCTGTGGAGCGGGAATATGAACTGGCCGCCGGTTCGGCTCGGGCACCGGTTCCAGGAGTCGACCGATCCCGAACCGCGTCCCCACGAAGCCTGCGCAAGGCTGATCGCAAGTCCAAGGAAGCGGAAGCCGAGTCGGCCGCAGAGCGGACCGGGTCCGCCGTTCTCGGAGGGTGGTCGTCGAACTGAGTGTGGTTGTTACGGTCCATGTTTGGGCTATTTACGCTTTGGGTGTCCCGGGGTATCATGGCGGCATGTTTTTGGGACGGGTTGAGGGCATTGTGACGGGCCGTGGCGCGGCGCACGCAAGCGCGCCCCCGCCTCTGGCTCCCCTCGGTTGGCGTCGAGGAAGCTGGCGGTGAATACCGTGCCCCAATCTTAGCCGTGCACTAGGTGTTGTGTTGGAGGAGTGTACCTTTCGGCCCTCTAGCTGGTGAGCTGTGGTCTCGCATTTCGAGAGGATCGCAGCGGCGCCACCGGTCCAAGGCAGCGTGACAGGCCGTGATGCGGCGCGCGCAAGCGCGCCCCACCTCTCGCTCCTCCCGGTTGGCTTCGAGGAAGCTGGCGGTGAGTACCGTGTTCCCAATTTTGGTCGCGTTCTAGTTGTTGTGTTGGGGGAGTGCATGTTTCGCCTCCCTTACCGGTGAGCTGCGGGATCGCATCTCGAGCGGAGCGCAGCACACCGATTAGGGAGCGCAGCACACCGATTAGGGGCGGCGTGACAGGCCGCGGAGCGGCGCACACAAGCGAGCCCCGCTTCACGCTCCCCCGGTTGACCCGAGAAGGAGGTGGACTGTGAACGAGTCTATTATCATCAATCATGCGCTAGGCGTTGCATCGGAGGAGTGGACGTTAGTGTCCGGACCTCATCTTTCCGCGTACAGCGACCGTCTTATCGTTCCCCAATCAATCATGTGCTAGGTATTCTGTTGGCGGAGTGCACATTTGGGGTCTCCTGCAGTTGAGCTGCGGCCCCGCGCCTCGAACGGAGCGCGCCAACACCGATTGAGGGCAGGGCGACAGGCCCCCGTGCCTCGCTCTGCCCGGTTGACTCGGAAAGGAGGTGGACTGTGGAGATTCTTATTTGTTGTTCTTGGTGTTCACAAGGTTGACTCGAGAAGGAAGTGGACTATGAATTACATATTCATCAATCGCGTGCTAGACGTTCCATCGGAGGTGTGGACGCTTGCGATCGGCCCGGTTGCCACCGGGCGCGACACCATTGGACTTTCTCTACCATTCGCGTTCTAGGTGTTCCGTTGGAGGACTGCACGTTTGGGCTCCCCTGCCAGCGAGCTGCGGTCCGGCGTTTCGAACGGAGCGCAGCAACACCGATTGAGGGCCAGTGTGACAGGCCCCCGCCTCTCGCTCCCCCCGGTTGACTCGAAAAGGAGGTGGACTATGTGTTGCATTTTTTTCTTGAATCGTGTGCTTGGCGTTGCATTGGAGGAGTGGACGTTTGTGTACGGACCTCGTCTCTCTCTGTAAGGCGACTACTTTCTCTCTAGCTGGTGAGCTGCGGTCCCGGGTTTCGAGCGGAGCGCAGCGACACCGATCGAGGGCAGCGTGAAAGGCCGCGGAGCGCCACGCGCAAGCGCGCCCCCTCGCCCCTCGCTCCCCAAGGTTGACTCAAGAAGGAGGTTGACCGTGGATCTTCTTATTGGTCGTGTGCTGGGTGTTCTGTTGGAGGAGTGGATGTTTGGACGGGCCCAACACTGTAATCCCAATGTCGGGCTCCCCTGTTAGTGAGCTACGGTCGCGCATCTCGAACAGAGCGCAGCAACACCGATCGAGGGCAGCGTGACAGGCCGCGGTGCGGCGCGCGTGAGCACGCCCCGGCCTCTTACTCCCCAAGATTGACTCTAGAAGGAGGTGGACGGACGGTGACTTGGATTCTCTCTGCCAATCGTGTGCTAGGTGTTCTGTTGGAGGAGTGGACGTTTGCGCGGACCCCGTGCGCTATCAACGACAGTGGATATGTCGTGTGCTAGGTGTTGTGTTCGAGGAGTGCACGTTTCAGCTCTCTACCTGGTGAGCTGCGGTCCCGCGCTTCGAACGGAGCGCAGCAACACCGATTGAAGGCGGCGTGACAGGACGCGGTGCGGCGCGCAAGCGTGCCCCCCGCCTCTCACTCCTCTCGGAGAAAGAAGTGGACTATGAATTACATATTCATCAATCGTGTGCTAGACGTTCCATTGGAGGTGTGGACGCTTGCGTTCGGGCCCCGCATTGGATTATCTCTGCCATTCGCGTTCTAGATGTTCCGTTGGAGGACTGCACGTTTGGGCTCCCCTGCCAGCGAGCTGCGGTCCCCGGGTCGAACGGAGCGCAGCAACACCGATTGAGGGCCAGTGTGACAGGCCCCCGCCTCGCACTCTCCCCGGTTGACTCGAGAAGGAGGTTGACGGCTGGGTGTTCTGTTGCAGAAGTTGATGTTTGGACCGGCCATTCGCACGTGTGCGATCGACGACCGTGGGCTCTACTGTCCGTGAGCTGTGGTCTCGCGCTTCGAGCGTAGCGCAGCGATAGCGATTGAGGGCAGCGCGACAGTCCGCAGTACGGCGCGCGCAAGCGCGCCCCCGCCTCTCGCTCTCCTCGGAACAGGAAGTGGACTGTGATCTACAACACATTTGTCAATCGTGTGCTGGACGTTGCATTGGAGGAGTGGACGTCGTTCGTGATCGGACCCCGTATTGGACTATAGGTGTTCTGTTGGAGGAGTGCACATTTGGGCTCCCCTGCAGGTGAGCTGCGGTCCCGTGCTTCGAACGGAGCGCAGCAACACCGATTGAGGGCAGTGGCTATTCGGAAGTTTGGTTCGCGCGTCAGGGGCCAGGGTTACAGAGACGCCCGACGGCCGGTTCGCAGTCGAGATCACGCGCATCCCCACACGCAATCTGACCAACAGAAGTCGGCTGTCAGGTGATCTGCCGCCGCATCCATAGTGTCGATGGCGGCGGCAGTCGCGTCCCCGTCGGTCTCACCGGCGAGTTTCGCCTCTGCGAAGGCGGCGTCGACCCAGCAGCAACGACTCATCTACCGGCTCAGACAGGGGGGCGCCGAAGATGCCAGTCGGTTGCACTCTGGAAGGCGCTTCCCGCTCTGGCCAGGAGGAGCTCGTCGAGGTGGCGCGCCACGAGTTGAAAGCCGATCGGCACGCCGGCGCCGTCGAAGCCGCCCGGCAGGGTGATCGTCGGATTTCCGGAAAAGTTGAACGGGGCGGTGTACCGGAAGACGTTCGGCAGGTCGTCGGAGCTGTACAGCAGCTGTGCGAAGCGATCGAGCGTCAAGTCCGCCACGGGCAGGACAGGAAGAACAACTAGGTCAAGATCCTCGAAGTGTGCCTCGAACGTGCCCGAGAAGACTCGCCTCTCGTCTTCGATACGGGCTATATCTATGCCCGACACTGCGTACGCGGAACCCAGGAGCTCCCGTATCCACCGACCGTACTCTCCGGCCCGCGACGGAAACGTCTCTTCGTGCACGACTGCCGCCTCTGGCCCCGCGTAAGCGCCCCATCCGGCTGCCAACCCCATCGTGGACGGCAGCGACACCTGGCAAACGTCCGCGCCCAGGCTCTCGAACGTTGCCAGCGCATCGCGAAAAACCTCCGCCACCGGTGGCTCGACCACGTCGAACGTAGCCGTGGGGTCGAACCCGATCCGGATTCCTTGCATGTCCGACGGAGCCACGGCGTAGTCGGGCACCTCCGCTCTGACGGCGGTCGGATCGTTCACGTCGGGCCCGGCGATGGCTCGCAGCACGTGGTAGGCGTCCTCGGCGCTTCGCGCCATCGGCCCGACAGTGTCCAGCGACGGCGCCATCGCGAACACGCCATGGACGCTGACGCGTCCCCATGTCGGCTTGATGCCGGTGACTGCGTTCATGGTGCTCGGGGTGCGGATCGAGCCGCCTGTGTCGCTACCGAGGCTGGCCGTACACATCCCGGCTGCGGTCGCGACGGCTGAGCCGCTGGAGGACGCTCCGGCCCAGTAGCTCGCGTTCCACGGGTTCACAACCGCCGGAAAGTCGGGGTGGTACTCGCCTCCGGCAGCCTCGCACAGGTTCAGCTTCCCGAGCAGCACTGCTCCGGCACGACGCAGGCGAGAAACGACCGTTGCGTCGAAGGCGGGTATGAAGTTTCGGTGGATTGACATACCAGCGGTGGTCGGAATGCCCTCTGTGTAGACAAGGTCCTTCACGCCAATCGGAATGCCGTGAAGGGGTCCCCGGTGTTCGCCGCGGGAGAGCTCCTCCTCGGCTCGCTGTGCGTCGGCGAGAGCACTCTCGGCCAAGACCGTCAGGTAGGCCTCGAGATCAGGGTTGAGCCGATCGATACGCTCCAAGTGGGCTCGGGTCACCTCAACTGGCGACAATGCCCCGCTGCCGAAGTCCCGGGAAAGATCGGAGATCGAGGCGTAGCACAGATCGATTTCTTCCATTTCCTCACCCCCACTACCTCACTATCGCGCAGCTATGGGCAGGTGCCGTACCGCGTCACTCCCGGACACACTCCATGACGACCGCGGGTGGATAGTTCAGGTAGTCGTCCCAGTAGTCGCCTTCGTCGCCGGCCTCGGGCGCGGGCGACAGTTCGGGCATGTGCACCGCGAAATCACGGAAGCCAGCATCACGGAAAGCTGATTCGTACGCGTCGATCGGCAGGTAGTAGTTGTCGATGACAAGGGGGGAATCACCCAGGAGTGCCGTCAACTGGATCGGTGCTCCCTCGAACACGGACTCGGCCAGCTCTATCTCGAATCCGTACTTGCGGTAGTTGGGCACCTGCCCAAACGAGTACAAGTCCGGATTGGTGGTGATGGTGACGAACCGTCCTCCCGACTTGACGCGGCACGCCAATCCGCGACACATGCGCCCAAGTTCGTCGCGGTCTCGCGCGTACATCAGCAGGTAAGCGGCGACCGCGACGTCGAAATCCTGTTGCGGCACAACCGAGCGGGCGTCGGCAACGATGTATTCGATGCCCAGCGGCTCCCGCTCCTCCTGTTTTCGGGCCAGGCCGATCATTTTCTCGGAAATGTCTAGCCCCACCATGGGGGCCGCACCGGCCCGGCGCAAGATTCGGGTGAAATCCCCGGAACCGCACGCGACATCGAGAACCTTTTTGCCCTTCACGTCGCCGACGTGCTTCAGGAACGAATACGCCTCGATTCGGGATCGGACAGGAAAGGTCTTGGTCTTCTCGTACTTCTCGGCGATGAGGCCTTCGTTGTAGTCGGTGACCATGCTGCCCCCCATGGTTGTCATGCGGCCGCGTCGGGCACGCATCCCCGCAGCACGCGACAGTCTCTCCGAGAGTTTACGCGCGGTGCGCTGTCACGTCTTGATGCCAGCAGAGCAAGTTCTCACACGACCTCTTTGGAAGCGCTTGTCTGGTCGAACGAGCTAGGCCCGAACCATTAGTGGCGGCGGACGGGAGCGAACCAGATGCCGGGGAGACACCCGCTCGCGAATCTGCCCGCGAATCCGGTCTTTCAGGCCTTCGGCTAGTTCCGTGCCGCCCAACAGAACCGCGACGAGCGGCATCCAATGTGCGCCGTCCGCAAGATCCACGCCGACCACCAACGCGTCCGCGATCTCTGGAATCTTGTCCAACGTGGAAAGTGTCCGCACTTCCCATTCGGATTCCGTGGCGGTTCAGATGGAATCAGATTTCCCGTGCATTGGAACGGCGCCCCTTTCGGTGATCGTGGTCCAGGCGCCATGGCGCCACACACCGGGGAAGAAGACGAAATAGACTTCGCGGTAACGCTTTCCGTCCGGAGCGTGCACACTTTGGCGCCGAACCGATAGTCGTCCGCGGTATCACTATATTCTCTTCGAGTTGACCGAGCCGAGCGTGTGCGGCGGGCGCGGAGCAGTCCTGTCCACACGCCAGGTAACCGCCGACGCGATTGCGCACCCCGACATCCTTCTCACTCCCTGTCCCTCTACGCCGTTCTCACTCGGTCTTGCTTCCCGACCCGCTCACGGCACGGCCCTCGCCACGGTCAGTTCCGCGAGCCGTCGGGCTGCTTCACAGGGATCGGCCGTCGGAATCTGGCCGGCGTACGCGATCGACCAGTGCACGAAATCGTCATCGAACTGGACACCAAGTTCGCACAGCCGGCTCGAACTGGAGGCGACGAACCCGGGTTGGCCGCCTATCTCGATGTCCGTTGCCGGACGGCCGATCAGTTCGCTCCCGGCCCGCTCGCGTCCGATCGGACTGCCCCGGTACCAGGAAAACGACACGTGCGGAGCGCCCTGGCTGCCTTGCGCCGACATCTGCCACTCGCAGCCCACTGAATTGCGGATCACGGTCGCGAACCCTGAGACGCCGAATGCCGCGGCTACCTCCCCGTCGGTGACCGAACCGCATTCCCCGACGAACGGACCGGAACCCTGTACATCGGCGGTGGCGGTCGTGGCCGCATCGGCCTCGGCGTCGACGTCGGTGGCACCGCAGCCGACGAGCACGGAGACGCACACTAGGACACCCGCTGGGACGCCCACCCGCCTGCGCGACACGGAGACGAACCGTACCTGTCAGAGCGCGGGGGACGCGGGTGATTTCGACGTTCCGAGCGATCCCAGCGCGGCGTCGAGCTGAGCCGCCCAGCACCGAACGATCTCGGTGCGGCGGCGCGAGTCGTCGGTCAGGATATCGGCGAGCCCGAGACCGCGAGCGAGGTCGAGGGTGGCCTGCACGAGCCGCCGGACGGCGGGGTCCGAGTCGTCGACGCCGAGGCTCTCGACGGCGGCGCGGTGGGCAACCCGGCCGAACCGCTCCTCGAGCGGAAGGATGCGCGCCCGTAGTTCGGGGTCGGCGGCCGCCGCGGTCCATACCTGCAGTGCGGCTTTGAACAGCGTTCCCGTGTAGTAGTCGACGAGCCGGCTAACCACCGCCTCGGTTCGCCCGTCCCCTTCAGGCAGTTCGGTGACCTCGCGGCGCGCCTGTTCCATGCGGCCGTCGAACATGAACTCGAGCGCCGCGGTGATGAGATCCTCACGGGTAGGGAAATGATGCTGCGCCGCCCCGCGCGAGACACCCGCACGCTGAGCGACCACGGCTACCGTGGTAGCCGACCAACCGAACTCGACCAGACTGTCGAGGGTCGCTTCGAGGAGCCGCTGCCGGGTCACGCGGCTCCGGTCCTGTTGTGGTGCGCGCATCACTCGGTCGTCCTCCTCTCCGGTGTCTTCTCCACGTTCCCGTGGTCACATCCGCTGCGGCTGCCTACCCCCTGAGCGAACAGCCGACATTCCGCAGGTTAACAGTGTGCAAAATGAGGTGATCCCGCCCACATGACGATTGCGGATGCATCTCAAACCTATTACAAAAGGTGTCGGGAAGGGACGTCCGTCTTAGCCCCATCACACCACATCACCTCACAGGAGCAAGATTATGGGTTCTGCTGCCGAAATCCCCACCCTCGGAGAAGTTGCTGACTTCGCGGAGGGCATGAGTGACGTCCTCGCTGGCCTTAGCTTCATCGCTGGCTCGCTCGCGGCTATCTGATCGAGCCTCCAAGGGTGCGGGGCCTGTTCCGGTATCGGAACAGGCCCCGCACTCGTCTCAGCTGTCGACGCGTCTCAGCTGTCGACCGCCCACCTCGGTGATCGCTTCTGTAGGAACGCCGACATTCCCTCGATGGCTTCCTCCGACCCGAACAACCCCGCCGACTGCTCCGCCAGCACTTTCGCGTAGTTGTCGAAGTCGGCCAGCATCCGCATGGTTGTGAGCTTCTTCGATTCAGCCAGCCCCTGCGGTGAACACGCCCGCAACGTTGCGGCCAACTCGCGTACCGCCTCACTCGAATCCCCGACGGCCTGACTGATGAGCCCGATCGCCTCAGCCTCGCGCGGACCGAACTTCTCCCCGGTGAGGAAGTAGCGCCCAGCGGCGCGGGGTGTGAGCCTCGGGATGACGGTCAGCGAGATGATGGACGCTGCGAGCCCGAGACGCACCTCCGTGAGCGCGAACGTGCTCTCAGGCCCGGCGACGACCAGGTCGCACGCGCCCACCAGTCCCATACCGCCGGCCCGGACGTGTCCGTCGATCCGTCCGATCACCGGCTTCGGCAACTCGACGATTGCTCGGAGCAAGTCAGTCATTTGCTTGGTACGTTCGGCGGCGAGTCCTTCCGGGGTCGAGTGTGTCGCGGCACTCGCCTCCGACAGGTCCGCACCCGCACAGAACGTGCCACCGGTATGGGTCAGCACGACAGCCCGGACCGCAGCGTCGGTCGCCGCGTCTGCCAACCCTTGCCGCAACTGCTCGACGAGCCTGGTCGAGATCGCATTGCGATTGTGCGGTGAGTCGAGGGTCAGAGTCGCCACGCCGTCTGCGACCTCGTAGCGAACCAGACGATCGGTCATCTTCCCTGCCTCTAGTAGGACTTCGGCAGACCCAGCGAATGCTGGGCAACGAAGTTGAGGATCATCTCGCGGCTCACCGGTGCGATCCGCCCGATGCGGGCAGCTCCGAGCATTGCCGACAGGCCGTACTCCTTGGTCAGTCCGCCACCGCCGTGCGTCTGGATCGCCTGGTCGAGAGCCTTGATCGAGGCCTCGCCTGCTGCGTACTTCGCCATGTTCGCGGCCTCGGCGGCCCCGAAGTCATCGCCGCTGTCGTAGAGGGCTGCTGCCTTCTGCATCATCAGCTTCGCCAGGTCGAGTTCGATCTTGCACTGCGCGAGCGGATGCGCGATGCCCTGGTGCGCGCCGATCGGCGCCTTCCACACCGTGCGCTCCTTCGCGTACTTCGCTGCCGCCTCGAGGGCCCATCGCCCCATCCCGATCGCCATCGCCGAACCCAGGATCCGTTCGGGGTTCAAGCCGGCGAACAGCTGCATCAGCGCCGCATCCTCGGAACCGACGAGGGCATCCGCCGGAAGCCGCACGTCGTCGAGGAAGAGGGTGAACTGGTGATCGGGTTCGACGATGTCCATCTCCATCGGCGTCGAGACGAGGTTCTCGGAGTCGGTGGGGACGATGAACAGCGCCGGCTTCAGCTTGCCGGTCTTGTGGTCTTCGGTGCGTGCGACCACGAGGACGGCATCTGCCTGGTCGACACCGGAGATGAAGACCTTGTTGCCCCGGAGGATCCAGTCCTCGCCGTCGCGTCGGGCCGTCGTGGTGATCTGGTGCGAGTTCGAGCCCGCGTCGGGTTCGGTGATGGCGAACGCCATGATCTTCGAGCCGTCCGCCAGCCCGGTGAGCCACTCCTGCTTCTGGGCGTCGGTGCCGTATTTGCCGATGATGCTGCCGCAGATCGCGGGCGAAACCACGACGAGCAGCAGCCCGGCGCCCTGCGCGGAGAGTTCCTCTTGCACGAGCGCGAGCTCGTAGATGCCCGCTCCCCCGCCGCCGTACTCCTCCGAGATGTTCACCCCGAGGAAGCCGAGCTTGCCGGCCTCGTTCCACAGTTCGGTCAGCGGCTCGCCCTTGCGCGCCTTCGGCAGGACGTAGTCGACGTAGTTGAAGCGCGTTGCGAGCTTGGACACCGCCGCCCGCAAGTCCTTCTGTTCCTCCGTCTCAATGAAGCTGCTCATGCTCTCTCTCCTTCTGCCCGTGCCTCGTTCGACGCGGGGACTTCCACAACTGCCAGGACAGACCCTACGTCGACCTGCTGGCCGACGACGACAGGTAGTTCGGCAAGCACACCCGACGTCGGCGCCTTCACGGTGTGCTCCATCTTCATCGCCTCGAGCCACAGAATCGGCTGACCGACCTCGACCAGGTCCCCTTGTGCGGCACCCAGGCGGATGACCGCGCCGGGCATGGGTGCCAACAGCGAGCCCTCGGCGACGGACGTCGCCGGGTCGACGAACCGGGGAACCGCCGTGAGCGTCACCGGACCGAGCGGCGAGTCGATGCACACTACGTCGCCGTAGTTGGAGACGTCGAACTGACGCCGCACTCCGGCGAGGTCCAGCACGACTCGATCGGGCGCAGACGAGATCAGTGAAACGTCCTCGAAGTCCTCGGCTCGCATCCCCGATCGGGTCAGCAGGTAGCGAATGTCGTGATCGCCGTGAATACCGCTGTACCGCTTGATCTGTGGCTGCGACGGCAGGTTCCGCCAGCCGCTCGGCAGTCCACCGACGACGGGGGCGACAGCTCGGTTGGCGGCGGCGTCGGCAAGAGCGGCGGCCAACGCGGACAACGACTCGGCGGTCGCGTCGGCAAGCGGACGCGACAGGACGTCGAGCCCGTGGGTGTCGAAGAACGCGGTGTCCGTGTCGCCAGCCAGGAACGCCGGATGCCGCAGGACGTTCACGAGCAGGTCGCGATTGGTCTGCAACCCGTGCAGGCGGGTGCGGGTCAGCGCCGACGCGAGGACCTGCGCGGCCTGTGCGCGAGTGGGCGCGTAGGAAATGACCTTGGCGAGCATCGGGTCGTAGAAGACGCTTACTACCGAGCCGTCCTCGACGCCCGAGTCCAGACGCACACCGGTCCGGTCGAGGATCTCGAATTCGGCTACGTTGCCGGGAATTTCGATGCGTTCGACGGTTCCGCTCTGGGGGCGCCAGCCATGTGCGGGGTCCTCGGCGTAGAGGCGGACCTCGATCGAATGTCCTCGAAATGCCGGTGGCTCGGCCGGCAGCTCGGCACCACCGGCGATCTGAAGCTGCAACTCCACGAGGTCGAGTCCGGTGGTGCACTCGGTGACCGGGTGCTCCACCTGGAGGCGGGTGTTCATCTCGAGGAAGAAGAAGTCACCCTGTTCGTCGGCGAGGAATTCGACGGTTCCGGCTCCCTGGTATTCGATGGCCCCGGCCGCGAGCCGCGCAGCCTCGAACAGCTTGGCACGCATGGCCGGAAGCCGCTCGACGAGTGGCGACGGTGCTTCCTCGACCACCTTCTGGTGCCGACGTTGGATCGAGCACTCGCGCTCCCCGACGGCCCACACCGTGCCGTGCTGGTCGGCCATCACCTGGACCTCGATGTGACGTCCCGTCTCGAGGTAGCGCTCGCAGAACACCGTCGGATCACCGAACGCGGACTGCGCTTCGCGGCGGGCCGCGTCGATCTCGTGAGACAGTTTCGACAGATCGCGCACGACGCGCATGCCGCGGCCGCCACCACCGGCGGATGCCTTGACCAGCACCGGCAGGTCGGCCTCGGTCACTGCGTCGGGATCGAGTTCCGCGAGAACCGGAACACCGGCCTCGGCCATGATGCGCTTGGACTCGACCTTCGAGCCCATCAGCTCGATCGCCTTGGCGGGCGGCCCGATCCACGTCAACCCGGCGGCCTGAACGGCCTGAGCGAAATCGGCATTCTCCGAGAGGAATCCATATCCGGGATGGATCGAGTCGGCTCCGGATGCCTTGGCCGCAGCGATGATCGCGTCGGCCCGTAGGTACGTATCGGCGGGGACCGCACCCGGCAGTCGGACCGCCGCGTCCGCGTCGGCGATGTGTGGGCTGTCGGCGTCCGGGTCGGAGAACACGGCTACGGTTCCGACGCCCGAGCGGCGGCACGTCGCGAAGACCCGGCGGGCGATCTCGCCGCGGTTGGCGACCAGAACGGAAGTGATGTCTGAATTGCTCACGCTGGTCCTACTCACATCCGGAAGACACCGAAGTTCTCGGTGCCCTCGATCGGGGCGTTGGCAATGGCCGACAGGCACATTCCCACCACCGTGCGGGTGTCGCGGGGATCGATGACGCCGTCGTCGTACAGGCGCCCGGACAGGAACGTCGGCAACGACTCCGCCTCGATCTGGTTCTCGATCATCGCTCGCATACCCGCGTCGGCCTCCTCGTCGAAGACCTGGCCGCGCGCCTCGGCCGACGCGCGCCCGACGATCGAGATCACGCCCGCGAGTTGCGCACCGCCCATAACTGCGGACTTGGAACTGGGCCATGCGAACAGGAAGCGGGGATCGAATGCGCGCCCGCACATGCCGTAGTGGCCGGCGCCGTATGACGCACCGAGCAGGATCGAGATGTGCGGGACGGTCGAGTTGGCGACCGCATTGATCATCATCGAGCCGTGCTTGACCATGCCCCTTTCCTCGTACTCCTTGCCCACCATGTAACCGGTGGTGTTGTGCAGGAACAGAAGTGGCGTGTTCGATCGGTTGGCCAGCTGGATGAACTGTGTGGCCTTCTGTGACTCCTCGCTGAACAGGACGCCGCGCGCGTTGGCGAGGATGCCGATGGGGTAGCCGTGCAACTCGGCCCACCCGGTCACGAGCGACGAGCCGTAGAGCGGCTTGAACTCGTCGAAGTCGGAGCCGTCGACGATGCGTGCGATCACCTCGCGCGGATCGAACGGAATCTTCAGGTCCGGCGGGACGATGCCGAGCAGCTCCTCGGGGTCCTCCAAGGGTTCGATCACCTCGGCCCGCGGCGCCGGCCCCTGCTTCTTCCAGTTGAGACGCCGGACGATGCTGCGGCCGATGCGGATCGCGTCCTGCTCGTCGACCGCGAAGTAGTCGGCCAGACCGGAGGTCCGGGCGTGCATCTCGGCACCGCCGAGCGATTCGTCGTCGGACTCCTCGCCGGTCGCCATCTTCACCAGCGGGGGCCCGGCCAGGAAGACCTTGGAGCGTTCCTTGATCATCACGACGTGGTCGGACATGCCCGGGATGTAGGCGCCACCCGCGGTGGAGTTGCCGAAGACGAGCGCAATGGTCGGGATGCCGGCCGCCGACAACTGGGTCAGGTCACGGAACATCCGTCCACCCGGGATGAATACTTCCTTCTGCGTCGGCAGGTCGGCACCACCGGACTCGACGAGCGAGATCACCGGCAGCCGGTTCTGGAGCGCGATGTCGTTAGCTCGGAAGCCCTTCTTGAGCGTCCAGGGGTTGGACGTACCACCGCGGACCGTGGGATCGTTCGCGACGATCAGGCACTCGACACCGCTGACGACGCCGATGCCGACGACAGTGGACCCACCCACGGGGAACTCGGTGCCCCACGCGGCGAGCGGAGACAGTTCCAGGAAGGGAGAGTCCGGATCGAGCAGGAGTTCGATTCGCTCCCGGGCGAGCAGTTTGCCCCGGGCGTGGTGCCGCTCGATGTACTTCTCCCCGCCTCCGGCAAGGGCTTTCGCGTGCTCGGCCTCGAGTTCGACGAGCTTGGTCGTCATCGACTCCGCCGCCGACTGGTACTCCGGCGAGTTCGTATCCAGCGCCGACTTCAGAATCGTCATGACTGGTACCCCAGACGCTTGGCCGCCAGCGAGGTAAGGATCTCCGTCGTCCCGCCCCCGATACCCAGAATTCGCATGTCTCGGTACTGCCTCTCCACTTCACACTCTGCCATGTAGCCCATGCCGCCGAACAACTGCACCGCCTGGTTGGCCACCCACTCGCCCGCCTCGACAGCGGTGTTCTTGGCAAAACACACTTCCGCGACCAAGTCCTCGTTCGATGTGAGCGAACGTTCCACGAGGGTACGGGTGTAGACGCGGGCGACGTCCACACGCCGCGTCATCTCGGTGAGGGTGGTCTGCACGCCCTGCCGAGAGATCAGCGGACGCCCGAACGTCTCCCGGTCGCGGCACCACTGCAGGGTCAGGTCCAAGCACCGCTGCGCGCTCGCGTACGCCTGGACGGCCAGAGCGATACGTTCGGTGAGGAACGCCTGCGCAATCTGCGCGAACCCCGTGTTCTCCTCGCCCACTAGATTCTGTACCGGAACCCGGGCGTCGACGAACGCCAGCTCCGCGGTGTCCGATGCCCGCCAGCCCATCTTGTCCAGCTTGCGAGCCACCTCGAACCCCGGTGTGCCCTTCTCGATCACCAGCAACGACACCCCGGCGGCGCCCGCACCGCCAGTGCGGACCGCGGTGACGACGAAGTCTGCGCGAACGGCCGAGGTGATGAACGTCTTGGCGCCGTTGACGACGTAGTGGTCGCCGTCCCGCACCGCCGTCGTCCGCAGGTGCCCGACGTCCGAGCCGCCTCCCGGTTCGGTGATCGCCAGCGAACCGATCTTCTCGCCCGCGAGGGTGGGCCGTACCCATCGGTCGATCTGGCGCTCGTCACCCGCCGCAATGAGATGCGGCAAGGCGATTCCGCAGGTGAACAAGGACGCGAACAACCCGCCGGAAGCGCCGGCCTCGTGCATCTCCTCACAGATCAGCATGGCATCGACAAAATCGCCACCATCGCCTCCGACGGCCTCGGGAAAGCCTGCGCCGAGCAGGCCCAACCCGGCCGACTTGCGATGCAACTCCTGTGGGATCTCGCCGTCACGCTCCCAGTCGTCGAGGTGCGGGAGGATCTCCTGCTCGACGAAACCGCGGACGGTCTTGCGCAACTGCCGACGCTCGGGCGTCTCCCACACACTCATACGTGTCCTTCCTGGTGGGCTCCGGCGGCACTGGGGACCAGGTCGGCGGGGATCTCGATGTGCCGGCTGCGCAGCCACTCGCCGAGGCCCTTGGCCTGCGGATCGAACCGGGCCTGCGACGCGACACCGCGGCCGAGGATGCCCTCGATCACGAAGTTGACGGCCCGAAGATTCGGCAGTACGTGTCGAACGACGTCGAGTTCCTTCGCCTCCGGCAGCATCCGCTTCACCTCGTCGACGGTGAGGGCGTCGACCAACCAGCGCCACTGTTCGTCGGTACGGACCCACACGCCGACGTTGGCGTTGCCGCCCTTGTCACCGCTGCGGGCGGCCGCGATCGTCCCGAGCGGGACGGTCACGGTCTCGGACGAGGTGGGCGCCTCGGGAACCGCGGGCTCGGGCACTTCCTCGAGGGCTCGTGTCTGTGGGCTGGGGGCGATGTCGACGCGGGTGCCGTCGGGCAGGACCGCCACGTGCGGCACCTGGTCCGCATCGACGTAGCCGGGTGTGAACACCGCATACGGCTGACCATTCGACGGCGGCGCCGTGAGCGTGAATCCCGGGTAGCTCGCGAGCGCGAGTTCGACCGCGGCCGACGAGAACGCGCGCCCGACGACGTTGGGATCGGTGTCACGGACGGTGCAGCGAAGCAGCGCGCTCGCGGCCTCCTCGGTGTCGGCGTCCGGGTGATCGGTCCGCGCGAGCG
The DNA here is from genome assembly GCF_004011825.1 of Rhodococcus xishaensis. Lineage (GTDB taxonomy): Bacteria > Actinomycetota > Actinomycetes > Mycobacteriales > Mycobacteriaceae > Prescottella > Prescottella xishaensis. The sequence goes on from NZ_RKLO01000005.1 coordinate 73,056, forward strand.
TCCACTCGAGTTCTTGGGGCTTGCGCCCAAGCCACGAATCCATCTGCTGCCGAACCAGTTCGGCCTTGGCCTCGATGTCCAGGCCAGTGAGTACGAACGTGGCCTCGTTCCGGAAGCCGGCGAGCGCATTGAGAGACACCTTGTACTGCGGCGGTGGCGCTTCACCGGTGACATCGGAGATCCGGACCCGATCGGGTCCGTCGTTGGACACCTGGACCGAGTCCATCCGCGCGGTGACGTCGGGTCCGGCGTAGCGCCCACACGCGATCTCGTACAGCAACTGTGCGGTGACCGTGTCGACGGTCACCGCTCCCCCGGTCCCTGCGTGCTTGGTGATCACCGAGGAGCCGTCGGCGTCGATCTCCGCGATCGGAAAGCCGGGGCGCGTGAGGTCGGGGATCTCGGTGAACCACGAGTAGTTGCCGCCGGTGGCCTGCGTGCCACACTCGATCACGTGCCCGGCGACCACGGCCCCCGCCAACTTGTCGAATTCGTCTCGCGCCCAGCCGAAGTGCGCCGCCGCGGGTCCGACGATCACCGACGCGTCGGTGACCCGACCGGTGACGACGACGTCTGCGCCGGCGTTCAGGCACTCCACGATGCCCCACGCTCCGAGGTAGGCATTGGCGGTCAGCGGCGGCGTCGCCGGGTCGCCCTGGCGGTCGAGTCCGAGTTCCGCAGCCCGCGCGATCAGGTCGTCGCCCTCGACGTGGGCGATTCGTGCGCTGAGCCCGAGCCGGTCCGCGACCTCCCGTAGGGCGTCGGCGAGCCCGACCGGGTTCACTCCACCGGCGTTGGTCACGATCTTCACCCCACGGTCCAGGGCGAGCCCGAGGCAGTCCTCGGCCTGGCGCAGGAACGTCTTCGCGTAACCGCGCGACGGGTCCTTCATCCGGTCGCGACCCAGGATCAGCATGGTGAGTTCGGCGAGGTAATCGCCAGTCAGGTAGTCGAGGTCGCCACCCTCGAGCATCTCGCGCATCGCGGAGTACCGATCGCCGTAGAACCCCGAGCAGTTGCCGATGCGCACACTCACTGCGCGGCCTCTGCCCCTGCTGCCTCGAACCCGCCGGTCTGCGCAGCGTGTTCACTGCGGCCCGAGCCGGGCGGACCAGCGAAAGCCTGCGCGATGTCGAGCCATCGGTCTGCATCGGCGCCCACCGCCTGCAAGGCGGTGTCGACGCGGTGGACGCGCTGCGTCACGAGCAGACAGAAGTCCTCTGCCGGACCGGTCACCCGCTGCGGCGCCTCCTCCTCGCCCCACGCCCAGATGGTTCCGTCCGGTGCGTTCAACTCCACCCGGAACTCGTCGGCGGGCGGGGTGAGCTCGTGGACGGTGTACGCGAAGTTGCGGGTCCGGACACCCAGGCGCGCAATGTGCTTGAGCCGGCCGGTCGGCTCGACCGTCAACCCGAGAGTGTCCGCCACGTCGCGCCCGTGAGCCCATGTCTCCATCAACCGAGCGGTCGCCATGGATGCCACACTCATCGGCGGCCCGAACCAGGGCAGCTTGGTTCCGGCCGGGACGCTCAGCAGCACCTCGGCGAGCTTCTCGCGGGTGGTTCGCCAGTCGGCCAGGAGCTCGTTCGGAGGCCTCCGCGCCTCTACTTCGGCGCCCTCGTCGACAAAGCCGAGCGGGTTCTTCCATGCCTCGGCGAGTTGTGCCGCGAAGGCGTCCTCATCGGTAGCCGCGATCAGTGCAGCTCGGTCGGTCCACGCGAGATGTCCGATCTGATGCGCGACGGTCCAGCCTTCCGCTGGTGTCGTCAGGGTCCACTGCTCGTCGGGCAGGTCCGCGACCAGCGCATCGAGCGCTGCGCCTTCTGCGCTCAGGTCATCGACGATCTTGTTCAGGTCAGCCACACACCCCTCCTCGAATGCCTTGACCAGCATCACACCGGGGTGATCAAAAATCAAGCAGTGCTGATTGTTTATCCTGTTGCCCGCACCCTCTCCTCGCGAACGGTGCGGGTCACGCCGTCATGTTGGCAGTGGTGGGCCAGGTGCGGCGGCCGCCGGAAAGCGACCACTGCAGATCCGGCACATGGGTGACCCGATCGTGCCGCTCGACGGTGAAGTTTGTGATCGGCAGACGCTCCACTGTGGTCGATTCGGCGAGCATGTTCCCCGCGACGCCCTGTTCGAAGACCGAGAACGCTGTGTGGTTGACCGAATTGACAGCGACCTGCAGCGCAGAGAGTGCGGTGTCGTGCGGGCCGAACTCGGCGAGCGTGTGACCGCCGCCGATGGTGGTGCCCACCACCGCGTAGTAGTGCCAGTGCGAAGCATTGTCCGGGTTGTGTGTGACGCCAGGCTCTGCAGCCATGATGCGCCCCTTCCCTGTTCGAGGCTCCTGTGGCCAGGATAGGACCGGCCGCCGACAGGATCGACGTGGCACGCCGAGGCTGGCTCGAACACCCCTAGGGCCCCCGGGCGAGGAATCGCTCGGGGGCCCTAGGGAGTCCGCGTGAGAGTCCGCAGTGTCAATGCATCATCGCTGGCTGAACGTCCTCGGTCGTCGGCGTGGAGCGCCGGCGGGGGAGGAAGAACGCCGGAACCAACGTCACCGCGGCGATTAAGAATGCCACCGTGAAGGTGCCTGCGAACGCATCCGCCGCAGCGCCGAATCCCTGTTCGAGCATCGGCTGTGGAACCTGCTCCGCAATCGCCGGCTCCTCGCGGGAGGCGATCGCCGTGCCGGCATCGGGCCGGTCCAGCAGCTGGTTCGTCAGCACCATGGACATCGTCGCGGTACCGATCGAGCCGGCAGTCTGCTGGACGATATTCATCAGGGTCGAACCACGGGCGATCATCTCGTTCTCGAGGGTGACCAGCGCAGCCGTCATCAGCGGCATCATGGTGCAGCCCATGCCGAGACCCATCACGAACAGCGACCCGGTCAACAGCAGGTACGACGAATCCGCAGTCAGCTGGGTGAACGTCGACAGGCCGAGCGCGATCAGCGGCAAACCCGTCAGGACGATCTTGCCCGAGCCGATCTTGTCGACCAGCCGCCCGGCGATCGGCATCGTCACCATCGCACCGATGCCCTGCGGGGCCAACAACAGACCCGCGGCCAATGCGGACTCACCGCGCACCTGGATGAAGTAGCTCGGGAACAACAGGCCCGCACCCATGAACGCGATGATGAACATCGTCGTGGTCGTGACCGCAATCGTCAGCTGCCGGTTCTCGAACAGGTGCAGATCGATCAGCGGGTGGTCCTTGCTGAGTGAGTGGAAGACGAAACCCAGGATCAGCGCGAGTCCGAGACCCGCCGAGACCAGCACCCGAGCCGAGGCGATCGTGCCCACCTCCGGGATCGACGAGACTCCGAAGAGGAAGAGCGCCAGACCCGGCGAGAGCAGCAGCATGCCGACGACGTCGAAGGTCTGGGACGGGCTCGGCTCGTCCTTGGGCAGCAGCCTCACCGCAGCAGCCAGAGCAACTAGACCGACGGGCAGGTTGATGAGGAAGATCCAGTGCCAGCTGGCGACGTCGATCAACCAGCCGCCCAGGATGGGGCCGCCGATCGGGCCGAGGAGCATCGGAATCCCCAGCACCGCCATGACCCGACCGACCCGATCCGGGCCGGCCGCGCGGGTCATGATCGTCATACCGAGCGGCATCAGCATGCCTCCGCCGAGGCCCTGGATCACCCGGAAGGCGATGAGCGACGTGATGTCCCATGCGAACGCGCAGGCCACCGAGCCGATCACGAACAAGATCAGCGCGGTGATGTACAGCCGCTTGGTGCCGAAGCGGTCGGCCGCCCAGCCCGTGGCCGGGATGACCGTGGCCAGTGCGAGCGTGTAGGCGGTCATGGTCCAAGCGACGGCAGCCATGGTCGCGTCGAACTCTTGCGAGAACGTCGTCAATGCGACGCTGACGACGGTCACGTCGAGGATGGACATGATGGCTCCGAGCACCACCACGGATGAGATCTTCAAGACCGCGCCGTCGATCTTGTCCGACTCCCGTGCCCCCGATCGGGGCTCGGACGTCGAGTTGGGCGTCGTCATGTGCAGAGTTCCTGACTTCGGGCCCGCGAGGCGTCGCCCGCGAGAGGGTTGAATGATCCCGAGCAACCGCCTTCGGTTCGGCTCGCTCAGCCCACCGAACACTCGGAAATCGTCATGTTTGCCCTCGGCGACCCCGCCGTGGCCCGTTCACGACACCATGCCACTGTGACAAGCAGCAACGGATTTTCGCGGGATCCGAATCCCTACGTGAGCAGGAGCACACTCACTCCTGGACGAGGACGGCCTTTCCGAGCACACGACCGGCCTCGAGATCCGCGAGAGCCTGCGCGGCCGACGCCAGCGGATACCGAGCTTTCACGACCGGGCGCAGCCCCGCGCTGACGTGCTCGAGCAGTGCAGCATGCGTCTTGGCGAGTGCGGACGGATCGTGCGGCAGGAATTCACCCCACGCGGCGCCGACGATGCTGATGTTCCGGAACAGGACCCGATTCAGCTTGACCGACGGGATGTCCCCGCCCGCGAAACCGATCACGACCAGTCGCCCCTCGGCCGCGAGGGTCCGGACGGCGTCGTCGAAGGCGTCCCCGCCAACGGGGTCGACGACGACGTCGGCGCCGCGACCCCCGGTGAGTTCCCGGACCCGACCGGCCCATCCTTCGGTCAGCCGGACGACGTCGTCGGCGCCGATCTCACGCAGGAAGTCGTCGGCACCATCACGGCGCACCACCGCGATCACCCGGGCGCCGTGCGCCTTCGCCAGCTGGATCGTCGACGTCCCGACGCCTCCCGCCGCGCCGAGGACCACAACGGTCTCCCCCCGCCGCAGGTTGGCGCGGCGTCCGAGCGCGAACTCCATCGTCTGATAGTTGATGATCAGCGAAGCCGCTTCCTCGAAGCTCAGGTCGTCGGGGATCGGCAGCACCACCGCGGGATGGACCGCAACGCGCTCGGCGTATCCGCCGAGACTGGACACCGCCAGCACCCGCTGACCTTGTTCGAACCCGCTGCCCTCCGGTGCGCTCATGACGACGCCGGCCACCTCAGTACCGGGCACGAACGGCGGCTGCGGGGCATGCTGGTACTTGCCATAGCTGATGAGCAGGTCCGGGAAGCACACGCCACTGGCCTTTACATCGATCAGGACCAGCCCGTCCGAATCCGGTTCGGGCAGATCCTGCACCTCCATCGCCGACGGCCCCTTCAGCTCCGTCACCACCACTGCGCGCACTTTCCACCTCCGAATCTGTAGGGCCCGGATGCCCTCCCGACGACGCTACCTAGCCGGGCAGCCCGCGACCGAACGGGGTGACGGCCGGCCGATCAGCTGCCACAATCGCTGGCGACAACCACAGAGACTGATGGGAAAACCGTGGCTTCCGAGCAGATCGCCCCCGTAACGCAGACCGTCACCGCAGCGCAGGTTCTCGCGCCTTCGCCACCACCTGAGCTCTGTTTCGAGACGTCCCGCCCCATCCGCACCGGAGACGTCGACACCGAGTACCGCCTGCGACTGGATGGCATCGCCCGCTACTTGCAGGACATGGGCACGGACAACCTGGCTGCCTTCGGATTCGAGGAGACCGACCCCTTGTGGGTGGTCCGACGCACCGTGATCGACGTGCACCGCCCCGCGGTGTGGCCCGATCGGGTCCGCCTGCGCCGCTGGTGTGCCGCCCACTCCACCCGATGGTCGTCGATGCGGGTCCAGCTGAACAACGACGAAAACGCCCTGATCGAGACCGAGGCCTTCTGGATCAACATCGGGACCGAGACCGGGATGCCAGCGCGGATCAGTGACGGCCTACTCGAGCGCCTGGCACTCACTTCCAACGAACACCGACTCCGATGGAAGCCGTGGCTACCCTCGATGCCCCCCGAAACGGACGAGCGGGAAGATCGTGACCAGATCTTCCACCTCCGGGTCACCGACATCGACCCGTTCAATCACGTCAACAACGCTGCCTACTGGCACGCGGTGGAGGAATGCCTGGCTGAGCGACCGGATCTGCTCGAGGCGCCGTACCGGGCGGTCGTCGAGCACCTGAGCCCCATCTTCGCGCGTGATCAGGTCATGCTCCACTCGAGAACTGACGACTCGTCGCTAGCACTGTGGTTCCTCGTCGACGGCGAGGTGCGGGCGACGGCTCGGGTCGAGCGTTTGGAGGCGCGCTCCGAGTGACTTCACCCGCCCTCGGCTCACGGCGACCCCACCGGCACTCGACGTACCGCGCCGAGGCCTCAGATCACCTTCTTGGCGACAAAGGCGATCAGCGCGACCACCACCGCGAACACTAGCGCGGTCCCGAAGCCGAGCAGCCACCACAGCACGCCGAACACGACCAGGGCGGGTGCCGCGGTGATCAGCGCGATCGTTGGGCTCTCCCGCACAACTTCGAGTGCCGACTCGGCCTTGGTTCGATCGATCTTCTTACCGGCCATCTCGTCTCCATTCGTCGTACCACCCAAATCGGGCGGGTGTCGTCGAGGGTAGTCGCGGCGCCAAGCCACGGAAACAGGAGAAGGCCCCACCCCCGAAGAGAAAGGGGTGGGGCCTTTGCCTGCGGCGTGAAGTCGACGAGTCCCGGGACTCGTCAACGACCCACGCGAGCCGAACGACTACCGGTAGTCGTTGCTGAACCCGTAGTCGTCGAGCGGAACCGCAGCACCGGTGCCCTGGCCGAAGCCGTCCGGCGTGTAGTACTGGTCCTCGTAGGACGGCACCGCGTACGCGGCAGCCCGCGCTTCCTCGGTGGGCTGAACCTGGATGTTGCGGTACCGGTTGATGCCGGTACCCGCCGGGATCAGCTTTCCGATGATCACGTTCTCCTTGAGACCGACCAGCTTGTCCGAGCGGCAGTTGATCGCCGCATCGGTCAGCACGCGGGTGGTCTCCTGGAACGACGCGGCCGACAGCCACGAGTCCGTCGCGAGCGACGCCTTCGTGATGCCCATCAGCACAGGACGGCCGGCCGCAGGCTCACCGCCCTCGGATACGACGCGCCGGTTCGCGGCCTCGAACTCGCTGCGTTCGACCAGCGAACCGGGCAGGAACTCCGTCGAGCCCGAATCGATGATCGTCACGCGGCGCAGCATTTGGCGCACGATGACCTCGATGTGCTTGTCGTGGATCGACACACCCTGGCTCCGGTACACCTCCTGGACCTCGTTGACGAGGTGGATCTGCACCTGACGCGAGCCCATCACACGCAGCACCTCGTGTGGGTCTGCAGCGCCTTCCATGAGCTGCTGACCAACCTCGACGTGGTCGCCATCCGCCAGCAGACGCTCGGTGCCGTCCTCGTGCTGGAACACGCGCAGACGCTGACGCTTCGAGAGCTTGTCGTAGACAATCTCTTCGCCACCGTCATCCGGGATGATGGTGATCTTGTAGAAGCGTTCGCCATCCTCGAGCTGCACCCGGCCGGACACATCCGCGATGGGCGCCTTGCCCTTCGGGACGCGAGCCTCGAACAGCTCCTGGACACGCGGCAGACCGCCGGTGATGTCGGCCGCACCGGCCGCACCGCCCTGGTGGAACGTGCGCATGGTCAACTGGGTGCCGGGCTCGCCGATCGACTGCGCGGCGACGATACCGACCGCCTCACCGATGTCGACGAGCTTGCCGGTCGCCATCGAGCGGCCGTAGCAGGTGGCACACACACCGGTCGCGGTGGTGCAGGTGAGGACCGAGCGGACCTTGACCTCCGTGACCCCCGCCTCGAGAAGCGCGTCGATGGCCGGATCGCCCAGGTCGTGACCACGCTCGACGATGACGTTGCCCTTCTCGTCGACCGCGTCCGCGGCGAGAGTGCGAGCGTACGTCGAGGTCTCGACATGCGCGTCACGGATGATCGTGCCGTCGGCCTGCTTCTCCGCGATGTGCGTGACGATGCCGCGCTCGGTGCCACAGTCGACCTCGCGGACGATGACGTCCTGTGAGACGTCCACCAGACGACGGGTCAGGTAACCCGAGTCGGCGGTGCGCAGCGCGGTATCGGCCAGGCCCTTGCGAGCGCCGTGGGTGTTGATGAAGTACTCGAGAACGGTCAGGCCCTCCTTGAAGGAGGACTTGATCGGACGCGGGATGAACTCACCCTTCGGGTTCGTCACCAAGCCCTTCATGCCGGCGAGCGAGCGAACCTGCGTCATGTTGCCCGCCGCGCCCGACTTCACGATCATCGGGATCGGGTTGTCGTCGGGGAAGTGGGCCTCCATGACCTTGCCGACCTCGTCGGTGGCCTCCGACCAAATCTTGACCAGAGCGGCGTTGCGCTCGTCGTGGTTGAGGGCACCGCGCTGGTACTTCTTCTCGATCTGGTCGGCGTCCGCCTCGTACTTCTCCATGATCTGCGACTTCTCCGGCGGCACCAGGACGTCGGAGACCGAAACCGTCACGCCGGATCGAGTGGCCCAGTAGAAGCCGGCATCCTTCAGCTTGTCGACGGTCTGCGCGACCACGATCATCGGGTAGCGCTCGGCGAGGTCGTTGATGATCGCCGCCTGACGCTTCTTCGGCATCAGCTCGTTGACGAACGGGTAGTCCGCCGGGAGCAGATCGTTGAACATCACGCGACCGAGCGTGGTCTTGCTGGTCCAGCCTTCGCCGTAGTTCCAGCCCTCGGGGAACAGTTCGGACTCGACATCGCGCGGCGGGCGCTGACGGGTCAGACGGACCTTGATCTTCGCCTGTACCGACAGCACGCCGAGGTCGACGGCCATCTGGGCCTCCGCCGGCGACGAGTACACACCCTGCTCCGCCTGATCGGCCGTGCCCGGCTGGTACTCGCCCAGCGCGCCGTCGACCTGGCGGGTCAGGTGGAACAGACCCGTCACCATGTCCAGACGCGGCATGGCGAGCGGCCGGCCCGACGCCGGCGACAAGATGTTGTTCGACGACAGCATCAGGATGCGCGCCTCGGCCTGCGCCTCCGCCGACAGCGGCAGGTGCACGGCCATCTGGTCACCGTCGAAGTCGGCGTTGAAGGCCTCACACACGAGCGGGTGCAGCTGGATGGCCTTGCCCTCGACGAGTTGCGGCTCGAACGCCTGGATGCCGAGGCGGTGCAGCGTGGGAGCGCGGTTGAGCAGCACGGGGTGCTCGTTGATGACCTCTTCGAGGACGTCCCACACCTGCGGGCGCTGACGCTCGACCATCCGCTTGGCGGACTTGATGTTCTGCGCGTGGTTCAGGTCGACCAGGCGCTTCATGACGAACGGCTTGAACAGCTCGAGCGCCATCAGCTTCGGCAGGCCGCACTGGTGGAGCTTCAGCTGCGGGCCGACGACGATGACGGAGCGGCCGGAGTAGTCGACGCGCTTACCGAGCAGGTTCTGCCGGAACCGGCCCTGCTTGCCCTTGAGCAGGTCGGACAGCGACTTCAGCGGGCGGTTGCCGGGACCGGTCACCGGCCGGCCGCGACGACCGTTGTCGAACAGCGCGTCCACGGACTCCTGCAGCATCCGCTTCTCGTTGTTGACGATGATCTCGGGAGCGCCGAGGTCGATCAGTCGCTTGAGGCGATTGTTGCGGTTGATGACGCGGCGGTACAGGTCGTTCAGGTCGGACGTGGCGAACCTGCCGCCGTCGAGCTGAACCATCGGCCGCAACTCCGGCGGGATCACCGGGACGGCGTCGAGCACCATGCCCATCGGCGAGTTGCCCGACTGCTGGAAAGCAGCGATCACCTTCAGGCGCTTGAGGGCGCGCAGCTTCTTCTGCCCCTTGCCGCTGCGGATGGCCTCGCGCAGCGCATCGGCCTCGGCGTCGATGTCGAAGTTCTCGATGAGCTTCTGGATCGACTCGGCGCCCATCGCCCCGGTGAAGTACTCGCCGTAGCGGTCGACCAGTTCGCGGTACAGCGACTCATCGACGATGAGCTGCTTGATGCTCAGCTTGGTGAACGTGTTCCAGATCTCCTCAAGTCGGTCCAGCTCTCGCTGAGCCCGGTCGCGGATCTGACGCATCTCGCGCTCGCCGCCGTCCTTGACCTTCCGGCGGACGTCGGACTTCGCGCCCTCGGCCTCGAGCTCGGCAATGTCGGCTTCCAGCTTCTGGGCGCGGGCCTCGAGGTCCGCGTCACGCTGGTCGGCGACGGTCTTCTTCTCGACCTCCATCTCCGCCTCGAGCGTCGTGAGCTCGTTGTGGCGCAGTTCATCGTCGACACCGACGATCACGTAGGCCGCGAAATAGATGATCTTCTCGAGGTCCTTGGGAGCCAGGTCCAGCAGGTAGCCGAGCCGGCTCGGTACGCCCTTGAAGTACCAGATGTGGGTGACCGGGGCCGCGAGCTCGATGTGACCCATGCGCTCACGACGAACCTTCGCGCGCGTCACCTCGACGCCGCAGCGTTCGCAGATGATGCCCTTGAACCGGACACGCTTGTACTTGCCGCAGTAGCACTCCCAGTCCCGGGTGGGGCCGAAGATCTTCTCGCAGAAGAGGCCGTCCTTCTCGGGCTTGAGGGTGCGGTAGTTGATGGTCTCCGGCTTCTTGACCTCGCCGTAGGACCAGTTGCGGATGTCCTCGGCGGTCGCGAGACCGATGCGGAGTTCATCGAAGAAGTTGACGTCGAGCACGTAACTTCCTTTCCCCAGAGGGATTGCGGATCAGCGGTGGAGGTCCGCTTTTCCTGACTGCCAATTCAAATGTGCTCTAGCGCCCCCGGGCCGTGTGCGCCGTGCTTTCCACACGACCCGAGGACCGGAAACCTAGTTGGCGAGGTCGTCCACGGTCGCGGCCTCGTTCCGGGACAAATTGATGCCCAGGTTCGCGGCGGCACGCTCGAGGTCCTCGTCATCGCCGTCGGCCATCGCGATGGCGGCGCCGTCCGAGGACAACACCTCCACGTTGAGGCACAACGACTGGAGCTCTTTGAGGAGCACCTTGAAGGACTCGGGGATGCCCGGCTCGGGGATGTTCTCGCCCTTGACGATGGCCTCGTACACCTTCACGCGGCCGACGACGTCGTCGGACTTGATGGTGAGCAGTTCCTGCAGGGTGTAGGCGGCGCCGTACGCCTGCATCGCCCAGCACTCCATCTCACCGAAGCGCTGGCCACCGAACTGGGCCTTACCGCCGAGCGGCTGCTGGGTGATCATCGAGTACGGGCCGGTCGAACGCGCGTGGATCTTGTCGTCGACCAGGTGATGCAGCTTGATGATGTACATGTAGCCGACCGACACCGGGTACGGGAACGGCTCGCCGGAGCGACCGTCGAACAGTGTCGCCTTCCCGTCCGTACCCACCATCCGCTCGCCGTCGCGGTTCGGCAGCGTCGAGCTGAGAAGGCCGTTGAGCTCGTCCTCCTTCGCTCCGTCGAACACCGGGGTCGCGATGTTCGACTCGGCCGGCGCGGACAGCATCTCCTCGGGCAGGCTCTGCGCCCAGTCCGGACGCGAACCGTCACCTGCGATCTGCACATTCCAGCCGGACTTGCCGATCCAGCCGAGGTGTGTCTCGAGCACCTGGCCGATGTTCATACGACGCGGGACACCGTGGGTGTTCAGGATGATGTCGATCGGGGTGCCGTCGGGCAGGAACGGCATGTCCTCCTGCGGGAGGATCTTGCCGATGACGCCCTTGTTGCCGTGGCGGCCGGCGAGCTTGTCGCCGTCCTGGATCTTGCGCTTCTGGGCAACGTAGACGCGGACCAGCTCGTTGACGCCGGGAGGCAGATCGTCGTCGTCCTCGCGCGAGAACACGCGGATGCCGATGACCTTGCCGGACTCACCGTGGGGCACCTTCAGGGAGGTGTCGCGAACCTCGCGGGCCTTCTCACCGAAGATCGCACGCAGCAGGCGCTCCTCCGGGGTCAGCTCGGTCTCGCCCTTCGGCGTGACCTTGCCGACCAGGATGTCGCCGTCGCGAACCTCGGCACCGATGCGGACGATGCCACGCTCGTCGAGGTCGGCGAGGACCTCGTCGGAGACGTTCGGGATGTCCCGGGTGATCTCCTCGGCACCGAGCTTGGTGTCGCGGGCGTCGATCTCGTGCTCTTCGATGTGGATCGAGGTGAGGACGTCCTCCTCCACGAGGCGCTGCGACAGGATGATCGCGTCCTCGTAGTTGTGGCCCTCCCACGGCATGATCGCCACGAGCAGGTTCTTACCCAGCGCCATCTCGCCGTTGGCGGTGCAGGGGCCGTCGGCCAGCACCTGACCGAATTCGACACGGTCCCCCTCGTCCACGATCGGACGCTGGTTCGCGCACGTGCCCTGGTTGGAGCGGGCGAACTTGCGCAGGCGATACGTCTTGCGGGTGCCGTCATCGGCCATCACGGTGACGTAGTCCGAGGAGACCTCCTCGACCACGCCGCCCTTCTCGCTGACGATGACGTCGCCGGCGTCTACCGCGGCCCGCAGCTCCATGCCGGTACCGACAAGCGGGGCCTCGCTGCGCACCAGCGGCACCGCCTGACGCTGCATGTTCGCACCCATCAGGGCACGGTTGGCGTCGTCGTGCTCGAGGAACGGGATCATCGCGGTCGCGACCGAGACCATCTGACGCGGCGAGACGTCCATGTAGTCGACGTCGGAGGACGAGACGAACTCGACCTCGCCGCCCTTACGGCGGACCAGGACGCGGGCCTCGACGAACTGACCATTGGAGTCGACCGGCGAGTTGGCCTGTGCCACGACGTGGCGGTCCTCCTCGTCCGCGGTCAGGTAGTCGACCTGGTCGGTGACTCGGCCTGCCTCGACCTTGCGGTACGGCGTCTCGATGAAGCCGAAGGGGTTGACCCGCGCATACACCGACAGCGACCCGATCAGGCCGATGTTCGGGCCTTCCGGGGTCTCGATCGGGCACATGCGCCCGTAGTGCGACGGGTGGACGTCTCGGACCTCGAGGCCGGCACGCTCACGTGACAGACCACCCGGGCCCAGCGCCGACAGGCGGCGCTTGTGGGTCAGACCCGACAGCGGGTTGTTCTGGTCCATGAACTGCGACAGCTGGGAGGTTCCGAAGAACTCCTTGATCGCGGCGACGACGGGCCGAATGTTGATCAGGGTCTGCGGCGTGATCGCCTCGACGTCCTGCGTGGTCATACGCTCGCGGACGACGCGCTCCATGCGGGACAGGCCCACGCGGATCTGGTTCTGAATGAGCTCGCCCACGGTGCGCAGCCGACGGTTGCCGAAGTGGTCGATGTCGTCGACCTCGACCAGAACCTCGGTGCCGCCCGGCGCGGTCATCACCGGGTCACCAGCGTGCAGATGCACGAGGTACTCGATCGTCGCCACGATGTCTTCCTCGGTGAGCACCGACGCCTCGACGGGCGCACCGGCGTTCAGACCCAGCTTCTTGTTGAGCTTGTAGCGGCCCACGCGCGCGAGGTCGTAGCGCTTGTCCTTGAAGAACAGGTTCTCCAACAGCGTCTGCGCGCTCTCCTTCGTCGGCGGCTCGCCCGGACGCAGCTTGCGGTAGATGTCGAGCAGCGCCTCGTCGGTGCCCGCAGTGTTGTCCTTCTCGAGGGTCGACATCATGATCTCGGAGAAGCCGAAGCGCTTGGTGATCTGCTCGGTGGTCCACCCCAGGGCCTTGAGTAGCACGGTCACCGGCTGACGACGCTTGCGGTCGATGCGCACGCCGACGGTGTCGCGCTTGTCGACGTCGAACTCGAGCCACGCGCCACGACCCGGGATGACCTTGACACTGTGCAGGGTCTTCTCGGTGCTCTTGTCGATGGTCTCGTCGAAGTAGACGCCCGGCGAACGGACCAGCTGCGATACCACGACGCGCTCGGTGCCGTTGATGATGAACGTGCCCTTGTCGGTCATCATCGGGAAGTCGCCCATGAACACCGTCTGGCTCTTGATCTCACCGGTGTTGTTGTTGATGAACTCAGCGGTGACGAACAACGGCGCCGCGTAGGTCATGTCCTTTTCTTTGCACTCGTCGACCGGGGCCTTGACCTCGTCGAAGCGCGGGTCCGAGAAGGACAGGGACATAGACCCCGAGAAGTCCTCGATGGGCGAGAGCTCAGCCAGGATCTCTTCGAGACCCCCCATGATCGCTCCGTCGCCACGCGCGGCCGCACGCTCACGCCAAGCCTGCGCGCCGATCAACCATTCGAATGAATCAGTCTGTAGGTCGAGGAGCCCTGGCACCTCGAGGGGCTCACGAATCTTCGCGAACGAGATCCTCTTGGGGGCTCCGGGGATTCCGGCAACTGCCTTGGTCTGGCTAGAGACTGCCAAGATGCGTCCTTCCAGCACCTCACGCGGGTCGCTACTGCTGGTGCGACCGCCGCTGTATCTGCTTCTTCATGTGGGGCGAATTCGCTGGTCACAACCCGAACGAAACCTCGCCACAGAAGCAGGAAGCGGATCACTTCGCCGCAGTGAGGTCAAGAGGTGGACAGGAGGCAGCCAGCGCAACGTCCAAACATACACCCAGACTCAGTCGATGTCGAGTAGGGCACAGAAAAGACACTTCGCGTGGGTGCCGCGCGGAGGCTGCCGCGTTAATGTTCACGCATAGAGTGACGCGTGATGATCGCCGCGTCAAGCCCGGTCCCGATGTTCCGACCGGAAGGGATGTCGGAAACACCAGGAAGATCTCGAACCATTCGCCGGTCGACGGGGTGCTGGCCGATCTGCCGAACGCCCGACTACTGATCCGCGATATCAGACAATAACCACACACCACCCACTTTTTCCATCTGAACGATCAGCGGGCCCGACGCGCTGTCCTGCGCGACGCCGTTCGCCTCGGCGCTGACGATCATGTTCACGATCAATTCGGCGCGGTCGCCGTCGAGGACCTTGACGCCGACGTCGGTCAGCTGCACGGCCGTGCTCGTCCCGGACTGCTTGACCGCCGATACCGTCGGATCGACGGTCATGTCGAACTCGGCGCGCATCCCTTCGGTCAGCACACTCCTTGCCCGGTCCGGGTATTGATCGATGTTGTCGGGGGCATACGCGTAGAGGGTGTTCAGCGCGGACCGGGTCGCCTCGGCAACCTCGGACGTGGCCGCGATGTCGACGTACGCGGTGTTGCTCACCTGCGTGCCCGGCCGCCACATCGCAACGGCCGCGATCGCAGCCATCACCACCGTGGCAGCACCGAGCACGGCGACACGTCGCCAGCTGAGCCGACCAGGAGGCGCCGCCGGGGCGAGTTCAGCTGCCGTCTCGAGAGTCCCGTCGGCTGCCGTCTCGGGAGGCTCGTCAGCTGCGGTCTCGGGAGACTCCTCGGCTGCCGCAGCCTTGGCCGTTTCCGGGGCTGCCGCCGTAGCGGCTTTGCCAGCCTTCGGTGAGTCCACCTCGCCCGCGGCCGGAGCCTTCCGCGCAGAAGCCGGGAGCCCCTCGACAGCAGGCGTCGCGGCAACGACTGGGGGGTCGGCCGGGACGTCAGGCGTGGCCTCGGAAGTGGCCGAGTTGGTTTCGGATGTCGGACGAACCGAACTGCCGGCAATCTTCCGCCGCCGCGAGGACGTGATGGACCCGGGCTTACGGCGAATCGGGGGCACTGCAAATACTCCTTCGGATCTCGGCGCTACCGGCCGCCGGCATCGGGCATCGGTTGGTCCGATCCGGCACCCGGATCCGCCTGTTGCGCCGCAGTCTGGTCGAGAAGCCCGACGTTGCCGAGGTTCACCGACTTCGAGGCCCGCCAGACCCCGTCGTCGCCCTCGTCCATGGTCAATCTCATCGTCACCCGCACCTTGCGTGAAGACTCGTCGGGCCACGTCGTGGTGGTGGCGAGCACGACCAGCGCGTCCGCCGTGCCGTCGTCGGTGTTGAGGGTCGTCAGCGCCGCGCCGAGCACCTCCGCCTTACTACGCGCGCCGGTCTGCGTCGTCTGCTCCGTGAGCTGGTCCCGGGTCGCGTTCAGGTCATCGACCAAGTCGCCGGTGATCGAGGACTCGATGTTCTCGAACGATTGGTCCAGGTTCGATGCGTCGAACGAGTTGAGGTTGATGGCGGCCTGACGAGCGTCGGACAGCGCCGATTCACGGGCATCGGCTTTCGGCTTCTCGACGAAGGCGGCCCCGAACCAGCCGGGGACGAAGGCCATCGCCGCGCCCGCTGCGCCGGCGAGGAGGACGATCACCGCAGTAGTGGCCGCGACCAGGGCTTTCGTATTCTTGGTGGTGCTGCGATTGGTCGTGGTGTCCGTCACACGGCAACCCTACTTTCGGGTGGTTGAGCTTCCGCACGCTACCGGATCGGCACGACGCCCATGAGCGTCGCGACTTGGGTAGCGATCGGATTCAGATTGAGCTTGTCGGGGTCGGTCTTGGGCTTGCTGTCCCACGGTTGCGGGGTCTGCGGGTCGGCGTAGACGATGCGCTCGGCGCTGCGCACGCCGGTGGGGTTGCCCTGCTCCACGGCACATCGCACGTTGGTGTTGAACGGGAAATCGTCAACGGTGTCGTCGAAGTTCGGATTCTGGGCCTTCATCTGCTCGAGGATTTCGTATGTGCCCTCGTAGCCCTGTGTGCACGGTACCGGGTTGTTCGTCTCGAACACGAGACCGAAGTGGATGGTGCCGTCGTTGGGCGCAACCGCGGACGCGGCCGAGGGTAGAGCAGGCAAGAACTGGAGCAGCGGCTGGAGCGTGATCGACCTCGGGCCGACTGTGGTGAGCGTCGTCGCCAAGTTCGTCAGGTCCGTGGTCAACGCTTCACCGCTGTCGTCGACCACCAGGCCGACCGTGTCCGACGCATCGGTGCCGGTGCCGATCAGCCTTCTGACATCCGGGTCGCTCGACTTCAGCTGCGCTGCCAATTGTTGTAGGCCACTGCTGAACTCGCGGATCGAACCGGACTGAGCGGCCTGGGTGTCGAAAACGGCCCGGCCGTCGCTGATGAGCGTCAGCGTCTGCGGCAAAGCCTCGTTCGCCGTGTCTGTGAACCGGCTCAGCGAGTCTACGAGCACCTGCAGGTCCTCGCCCTTGCCGGAGAAGGCCTTGCCGAGCTCTACGACGGCCGTCTGCAGTGAATCGATCGGCACCGAGCGGGCCAACCGGTCGACGCTGCTGATCAGGTCCTCGACCGGGATCGGCGTGAACGTGTTCTTCTCGGAAATCTCCGACCCGTCGGTCAGGTACGGCCCCTCGTCGGTATCCGGTTGCAGGTCCACGTACTGCTCACCGATTGCGGACCGGTTCGCGACGACCGCTTTGGCCGACGCTGGAATCCGGGGCGCACCGTCGCTGATCATGAGCGCGACCGACACCCCGTCCTCGGTCAGCGTCAGGTCGCCGACACGCCCAACCGGCACACCCCGATAGGTCACCTCGGCGTTGGTGAAGATGCCACCGGAGGTCGCGAACTGCGCATCCACCTGGTATTCGCCGAACCCGAGCAGGGTGTCGAGTCGCGCGTACTTGGCGCCGACGAAGCCGACACCGAGCACCGCGATGAGGACGAATGCCACCAACTGCCACCTGGCGAGCCGCGAGACCATTACCCACCCACCTTCAGTTGCTGCAGGAACGCAGCGAACGGGTTCTGCTGCGTGTTCGTCGCCTCGGGTAACGGAGCCGTGCCCGGCGCCGGCACCGGGTTCGGCACGATCGGCGGCAGCGGCAGCAACGACACCGTCGGCCAACCCGGGCGCGGGCCGTTGCCGTTGTAGTACGGATTGCTCGGGTCTACCGGGACCGGAGGACCGTATTGGGGCGGGTAGTACACCGGGTCGGGTTTACCGACGCCCAAGTTCGACAGAACCTCCCCTATCTGCAGGTCAATGGACAGGAACACGTTGGCCTGACCACCGTGAATGGACGGGATGACCGAGTCCGGGAACGGGAACGTCGGAACGATCGGCGCAGACGTGATGATGTCCGGTGCCGCCTCGCCCAGCTGCTGGAGCGTCGGCCGCAGCGCGCGCAGGTCCGCGATCAGGTCGTCCTTCGACCGGTTGACGACGTCTGCACCGACCTGACCGAGACGATCCACCTGGGTGAGCATCTGCACCAACTGCGGGCGTTGCTCCTCGAGGATCTCGATGCCCTCAGGCAGCTCGTCGAGGATCTTCTCGAGCTTGGCGGTCTGGTCGCCGACCCGGGTATTGAGGGTGCCGAGCCCGTCCAGTGCGCGAGTGATCGAGTCACGCTGCTCCTCGAGCCCCCGTATCAGGGTGTTCGTCTGCTCGAGGAGACTGCGAACCTTGGTCTCCCGGCCGTCGAGCGCTACCTCGAGCTCCGAGACGATCGGCTGCAACTGCGCGACACCACCACCGTTGAGCAGCAAGGACATCGCACCAAGCACCTGCTCGATGTCGGTGGCGTGCCGGGTTCGATCCATCGGGATCGTGGCACCGCTCTCCAGCCGCTCGGCGGACGGGTTCTCGGGCGGTGCGGAAAGCGCGATGAACTTCTCCCCCAACAGGCTGGACTGTTCGACCTCGGCGACCGCGTTGGCCGGTAGATCGACCGAACCGTTGATCAGGGTGTCGACCTGGGCGGTCCAGCCGTCTGGTGCCACCTCGATCTTCTCGACCCGCCCGACCGGGACGCCATCGACCTTGACGCTCGATTGCGGGACCAGGTCGAGCACGTCGCTGAACTGGATCGTCACCTGGATCGGGTCGCTGCCGATGTCCGCACCACCAGGCAGCGGGATCGAATAGATACCCCCCGAACCGCAAGCGCTCGCCGTCAACGCGACGGCACACACGCCCGCCGCCACCGCTGCCGCTCGCATCCTCATCGCCCTCACGGCGTGCCACCCAACCGCGGCGACTCGGTCCCCGGAACCGTGCCCGGTACCGCACCCTGCTGCAGATTGTCCCCACTCAAGATGCCCAGTGGCAGGTTCAACGTCGGGGTCTTCACGCCCGCGGTCATCTGGTCCGTGATGAGCTTGCAATTGTCGATGAGTGGCCTCATCTCCTCGCCGATCGCCTCGAACCGGGGATCACCCGGCATCAGCTTGGCCACATCCATGAGCTTGCAGCCCAGTCCCAGCGGATCCTGCAGATCGGTCAGGTCGACGCGCATGTGCAGGGTGCCGGACTCGGCGTCGTGGGCGTTGACGAGGTTGCTGATCGCCAGTGGAATCGTCACCAGTGCCTCCGCGAGCGAATCCCGCTGATCGGCAACGGTCTCGGTGACGGTTGTCAGGCCGTCGAGATTCTGATCGAGCAGGTCCCTGTTGTTCTCGACGAACCGGGCGACATCTCCGAGCGCGAGCGACAACTGGTTGAGCGCCAGCCCGAGGTTCTCCTTCTCGACCGCCAGGTATCCGCTCAGATCCGCGAGTTGGGTGTTGAACTGGCGCACCTGCGCGTCGTTCGCCGCGAGAGCGCTGACGAACACCTGCAGGTTCTTGACGGTGTCGAAGATGTCGGCGCGGGAGTCCGACAGTCTGCGGGCCGCCGCGGACAACTGCGCGAACGTGTTGCCGAGCACCTCGCCGTTGCCGTCAAGGTTCGCGGCCGCGGTATCGACGAGGTCGGACAGTGCACCGTTCTTGTTGGCACCGTTGGGCCCCAGTGCCTCCGAGAGTTCAGTGACGCTCGCGTACAACCGGTCGACCTCGACCGGCGTCGCCGTCCGCGCTCGCGGGATGGTCGCCTGTCGGCCCATCTTCTCTCCGCCGGTGTACACGGGCGTGAGCTGAATGTACCGGTCGGACACCACCGACGGTGTCACCTGCGCGGCCTGTGCGTCGGCGGGGATGTCGATGCCCCGGTCGACGGTCATCTTCACCTCGACCTCGCCGCCCAGTGGCACCACTGAGTCGACCGTGCCGACCTTGACGCCGAGGACACGCACATCGGAGCCGGCGTAGATGCCCACCGACCGGTCGAAGTACGCGGTGATCTTGGTGGTGCCCAGGTTCTGGAACAGCCACCACGGCACTCCGACGGCCAGGACCGCGAATGCCGTGATCAGGGCCACCGGAATCCATCTGCGGCGACCGGCTCGGGTCTCACTCATCGGGTCCCCCCAAAGTGCGGAAAGGCTCGCGGTATCCGGGGATGTCCGGCAGCCCGGGCGGGGTCAGGTTGGTTACCGCCGTGTCGAACCATCGGCCGTTGCCGAGAACGTTGGCGTAGATCCGGTAGAACGGCCCCGCGTACTCGAGTGCCTTGCTCACGTTCTCCTGGTTCTCGTTCAGGATGTCGATCACGCCCTGCAACTGAGTCAGGGCCGGGGTGATCTGCTCTTCGTTGTCGGCGACCAACCCGGTGAGCTCCTGAGACAGGGTCTGCGTGCTCCTCAGTAGTTGACCGATCGCCTGCTGCCGGCTGTTGAGCTCGGCGAGCAGGGTGCCCCCGTTCGCCAGAATCTGATCGAACTGGTCACTACGGTCGGCCAGGATCTGCGAAGTCTGGCGGGTGGCGTCGAACAGCTGCTCGAGTTCCTGATCCCGCTTGGCCAACGTCTCCGACAGCCGGGCGATACCGTCGAGCGAACTGCGGATCTCGTCAGGGGTTCCCGAGAACGCTTCCGACAGCACCTCGAAACTCGACGCCAGCTGGTCGCTGTCGACCTGCTCGAGCGTCAACGCCGCGTCGCTGAACGCGTCGATGACGTCGTATGGCGAAGTGGTGCGCTCGAGTGGGATCCGCACCCCTGAGTGGAGGACCTCGGTGCCCCGCGGGTCGAGCGCAAGGTACTTCTGTCCCAGGATCGTCTTGATCTGAATCGACGCCGTGGTCTGATCGCCGATCCACGCGTCCTGGGTACGGAATGTCACCAGGACACGGTCACCTGCGAGATCCACGTCAGTCACCTTGCCTACCTTCACGCCGGCCACGCGCACCTCATTGCCGGGCCGGAGTCCCGCAGCCTCGGAGAACTCGGCGGTGTACCGGTTCGCGGCGCCGACGATCGGCAGACTGTCGAGGAACAACGCCGACAGGGTCGCGAGCAGGATCACGACCATGCCGAGGGCACCAGTGACGGCTGGGCTGCGCTTCTTGGTCATCGCTCACCGTCCGCGTAGCAGCGCGGAGCCGCGTTGGTATAGATCGGCTGGTTGACGGTCGGGAGATTCGTCGGGAGGTTCAACTGAGGCGCGGAGCCGGGCCCGGCAACGATGTCGATCCCGCACAGGTAGAACTGGAACCACGAGCCGTAGCTGCCGACCCGGCCCAGCTTCTCCATCTTCACCGGCAGGTTCGCGAGAACCTGGTTCACGTCGTCGCTCCGCTCGTTGATGTGCCCGGCAAGGGTGTTGAGGCCGGCAATCGAGCCTTGGATCGACGGTCGCGTGGGCACGATGAGGTCCGCGGTTGCGGCGGTCAGCTCCGACAGCGACTGCACCGACTGACCAACCATGTCCCGATCTGCGTTGAGGCCGCTGACCAGGCGCTCGGTGTTCACGATCAACTGGTCGACCTGCTCGTCACGCTGGTTGACGGTGTCCAGCACCTTCTCCAGGTTGATGATCAATTCGCCGATCACCCTGTCCTTGTCGGCGATCGTGTTGGTCAGGGACGCGGTGTTCGCCACGAGCTCCTCGATGGTTCCGCCCTCCCCCTGGAACACCTGGATGATCTGGTACGACAGCCTGTTCACGTCGTCGGGGCTGAGAGTCTGGAACAACGGGCGGAACCCGTTGAACAGCGTCGTGAGGTTCACGGCCGACTTGGTCCGATCAAGCGGGATCGTCTCCCCAGCGGTCATTTTGTGACCCTGTTGACCGGTGCCCTGCTCGAGTGCGATGTACCGCTGTCCGACGAGGTTTCGGAACCGGATCGTCGCCGTCGTAGTGGCCGGCAACCAGTCTCGATCCGAGACCGTGAACTCGACCTGCGCCTCACGATCGTCCACGATCTCGATCTTGGTCACTTGCCCGACGCGGACACCGGCGATGCGGACCTCGTCACCCTCGTTCAGAGACGTGACGTCAGTGAAGCGCGCGATGAACTTGGTTCCCCCCGCGGAACCGGCATTCGCGATCGTGAGTGCCAGCAAGCTCGTCGCAACGGTCGTTATCACCGCGAAGATCAGCAGTTTGGTGAGCGGGGCGGCCACCCCTCGCAGGTGTCGCTTCATTTGACGCTCACCTCATTTCCGCGGAGCGCGGGGGCGCCGATCATCGTCGTCCACGAGGCCAGGTCCTCCGGAGCGGTGCCGGTCGCCTCGCCGTAGACGACAGCCAGGGTGTCGCGCTCGAGTTGCGAGCCGGCATAGGCCGCCGCCGGCAGCACCGAGTACTGCGGGGCCGGAACCTCGGGGATGTTCTGCTCGCCCGGGTTGCGGGTCGGAATCTGGTACGAACCGTCATGAATCGAACCGCCCGGATACTGGCCGATCTCGACGCCCAGCGGTGGCGGCTCGTAGCAACGCGGTCCTCGGGTGTCGATCAATCGCGGCTCGTCCTGGTTGGGCAGGTACCGACCCCGCGGATTGACCAACTCGATCGTGGTCCGCGCGCCCGGCATGCCGGTGCCCTCGCCGGTGATCTCACCGGACCGCTCCATCACCTCCGCGAAGTTCTCGAACGTGCAGCCGAAGGTCCCCGAGAATCGCGCCAGGATCTCGAGCGCCTCCCGCGAGTCCGCGGCGATCGAGATGAGCGAGTCGCGGTTGGTAGTGAGCAGGTCGGTGGTACTCGCACCGGTCGACGTGACCGACGCCATCAGCGCGTCGAGGGAGCTGCGTTCCTCGACGATGGTGGCGTTGGTGGTGCGCAGATCGTCGAGTGCGTCGATCAACTGCGGCGCGGCGTCCGAGTACGTCTGTGTGAACGTCGCGAAACTCTGCAGACCGGCCTCGACGTCCGGCATCCGAGTGTTCACGCCCGCAAAGATCGTGTCGAGCTGGTCGAGTGTGACCCCGAGCTGCTCACCGCGGCCGTCGAGCGCCTGCGACAGCGCGCCGAGGGTCGACGCGAGGCTCTCCGGCGGGATTGCCTGCAGCAGCGGCAGCAGGTCGTCGAACAGCTGGCCGAGCTCGATCGCGTTCCCGCTCTTGTCTTGGTGGATGGTGCCGCCCGCCTGGATCGGGTTGGGGCTTGGATCATCTGGGATGACGATGTCGACGTACCGCTCGCCGTACAGCGTCTTCGGCAACAACCTCGCGGTGGCGTTCGACGGGATCAGCCCGACCTTGTCCGGATCGATCGCCATGACCGACGTGACTTCTCCGTTCTCGGTCGACGCGTCACGCACCTCCCCGACGATCAGTCCGCGCACCTTGACGTCGGCGTTGCGCGGCAGCGAGTTGCCGACCGTGTCTGTCACCAAGTCGACCTCGACGACGGGCTTGAAGGTCTTGTTGTAGGTCGCAACGGTTCCGCCGATGAACAGCGCCAGAACCACGAAGAACGCGAGTCCCATGACCCGACGACGCAGCTTCGAAGGAGGCTCGATCATCCGGCCACCCGCACTGTGGTCGTCGTGCCCCAGATCGCGAGGCTCAGGAAGAAGTCCAGGACGGCGATGGTGACGATGGCGGTACGCACGGCGTGACCGACCGCGACGCCGACGCCGGCCGGGCCGCCTTGTGCATGGAATCCGTAGTAGCAGTGCACAAGGATCAGCACGAACGCGAACACCAGCACCTTCCCGAAGGACCACAGCACGTCCTCGGGCGGCAGGAACAGATTGAAGTAGTGGTCGTACGAGCCCGTGGACTGGCCGTTGACAACGGTGCTCACGACGCGCGATGCAAGATACGCCGCGAGCAGGCCCACGATGTAGAGCGGGATCACCGCGACGAAGCCCGCGATCATCCGGGTGGTGACGAGGAAGGGCACACTCGGTACCGCCATCACCTCGAGTGCGTCAATCTCCTCCGAGATGCGCATCGCGCCGAGTTGCGCGGTGAACCCGCAGCCCACCGTGGCCGACAGCGCGAGCGCCGCAACCACCGGCGCGAGTTCACGGGTGTTGACGTACGCCGACAGGAAGCCCGTCAACACCGAACTGCCGATCTGGTCCAGAGCCGCGAAGCCCTGCAGCCCGACGACGACGCCGGTGAAACCGGACATCATGACGATG
This sequence comes from Rhodococcus xishaensis, assembly GCF_004011825.1. Taxonomy (GTDB): domain Bacteria; phylum Actinomycetota; class Actinomycetes; order Mycobacteriales; family Mycobacteriaceae; genus Prescottella; species Prescottella xishaensis. The sequence goes on from NZ_RKLO01000005.1 coordinate 96,950, forward strand.
ACGCCGATGGTTCCGCCTATCACCGCCAGCGCGCCGCTGCCGAAGGTCACCTCCGCCAGTAGCCGGAGTACCTCCTTGCTGTACCGACGCAGCGTCCGCGGTGTCCACGCGATGGCCCTCACATAGAACGACATCTGCTCGCCGGCAGTGTCGAGCACATCCAATGGTTTGCGCACCACTCCCCGCACCCGTGTCAGTGCTTGGTCGCTGCGGCTCCGCGCGATCGTCATCCGCTCACGCCCCCTTCGCCGGAACAATCTGCAGGTAAACCGCCGTGAGGATCAGGTTTGTGAAGAACAGCAGCAGGAATGTGATGACGACGGCCTGGTTCACCGCCTCGCCGACACCCTTGGGACCACCCTTCGGAGTCAGGCCTTTGTAGGCCGCGACCACACCTGCGATGACACCGAAGATGGCGGCCTTGATCTCCGCGGCGAACAGGTCGGGAAGCTGGGCGAGCGCCGAGAACGATGCGAGGTAGGCGCCGGGAGTGCCGCCTTGGAGGACGACGTTGAAGAAGTAGCCGCCCGCGATGCCGATGACCGACACGAGGCCGTTGAGCAGCACCGCCACCAGCACCATCGCTAGCACGCGCGGCACGACGAGACGCTGGATCGGGTTGATACCCAGAACCTCCATCGCGTCGATCTCCTCGCGGATGGTCCGCGAGCCGAGATCGGCGGTGACGGCGGATCCGGCTGCGCCGGCGATAAGCAGTGCGGTCACGATCGGACTGCCCTGTTGGATCACCGTGAGGACGCTGGCGGCACCCGTGAACGATTCGGCGCCCAATTGCTTGATGAGCGAGCCGGTCTGCAGGGACACCACCGCACCGAACGGAATCGCAACGAGCGCGGTCGGCAGGATCGTCACGCTCGCGATGAACCAGGCCTGTTCGATGAATTCCTTGAACTGGAACGGCCGCTTGAAGGTATTGCGGACGACGTCGATGAACAGTTGGACGAGGTTGCCGGCCTGCGCCAGCGCCCCGGTGAGCGGCTTCGGTATCGAGGTGCGGGTGGCCCCCATACGCGATCCCACTAGCCGCGCTCGAAGGTGGACTGCCCGAGTCCTCCGTCGTCGTACGCAGGGATCACCTGGGTGTCGTCACCATCGTCCAGGCTCGCCAGGATGCCCTGCTGTGCCTCGTACGGCAGGGTGTGGAGGATCTGGCGGACCCGCGCCTGGCGACGCGCGACAGCCTGCCGGAAGGGAAGCCCGGGGGTCGCCTGCATCTGCGGCACCACGCCGCGGACGTCGTCGGTACCGCCGTGGTGATGTCCGGCGTCGACGAGAGCCTGTTCGTGCGCCATCTGCGCCTCGTCCTTCTCCTCGGACATGCCGATCGGACCGATCTTGCTGCCGTTCAGGAACTGGTGGACGACGGGCTCATCGCTCGTCAGCAGCACCTCTCGGGGGCCGAACATGACGAGTTGCTTGCGGAAGAGCATGCCGAGGTTGTCGGGCACGGTACGAGCGAGGTTGATGTTGTGGGTAACTATCAGAATCGTGGCGTCGATCTGCGCGTTGATGTCGATCAGCAACTGACTCAGGTAGGTCGTACGAACAGGATCGAGACCGGAGTCCGGCTCGTCGACGAGGATGATTTGCGGATCGAGCACCAGCGCACGGGCCAGCCCGGCGCGCTTGCGCATGCCGCCGGAGATCTCACCGGGAAGCTTGCCCTCCGCGCCGACCAGACCGTTGAGTTCGAGTTTTTCCATCACGATCTGGCGGATCTCGGATTCGGACTTCTTGGTGTGCTCACGCAATGGGAAGGCCACATTGTCGTAGAGGTTCATCGACCCGAAGAGCGCACCGTCCTGAAATAGGACGCCAAAGAGCTTGCGGATCTCGTACAAATCACGCGAGGAGCACTGCAGAATATCGGTGCCGTCGATGACGATCGAGCCCTCTTCGGGCCGGAGCAGACCGATCAGGGACTTGAGGAATACCGACTTTCCGGTGCCTGACGGCCCCAGCAGCGCGCTGACCTCTCCAGCCGGCAGCGTGAGCGACACGTCTTGCCAGATCTTCTGAGAGCCGAACGACTTTGTCAGCCCTTCGACAGCTACTTCGACTCCCACTTTTTCCTCCTGCGTCAGGCAAGTCGCCCCCACCGTGGGATTCACTGTGGGTTGCGTCACTGTATCGCATTGGCGCAGTCATCCCTGCTACCGAACCTGACCTGTGAGTAAGGTTCATCCACAACCAGATGGTTTGCGATCAGAACTATGTCCGAACATCACGACCGGATCAAGGCCTGAATCCAGAAAGGGCCGCCCCAGAACGGGAACGGCCCTTTCGTCTTTGCCTCGACGAGACAAGTTGCTTCGCCAACATGCGAAGCGGAAGATCGTCTTACTTGACGGTGATCTTCGCGCCGGCAGCCTCGAGCTTCTCCTTGGCAGCGTCGGCAGCGTCCTTGGCAACCTTCTCCAGGATCGGCTTCGGCGCGCCCTCGACGAGGTCCTTGGCCTCCTTCAGGCCCAGGCCGGACACGACCTCGCGGACGACCTTGATGACCTGGATCTTCTTGTCGCCAGCCGACTCCAGGACGACGTCGAACTCGTCCTGCTCGGACTCGGCCTCGCCGGCAGCAGCCGGAGCGCCCGCGGCAGCCGCAACTGCGACCGGAGCGGCAGCGGTGACCTCGAAGGTCTCCTCGAAAGCCTTCACGAACTCCGAGAGCTCGAGGAGGGTGAGCTCCTTGAACGCGTCCAGCAACTCTTCGGTGGTGAGCTTCGCCATGATGGCGGTCCTTCCTTTCTAAGTCCTGTGTCGCCGATCCGCGACCGGACAGGTGGTGATGGTTGTGATGCGCAGGTGCGGATCAGCTATTCGGCGGCGGCCTCGGCGGGAGCCTCGGCCCCGCCCTCCGCAGCCTTCTTCTCCTGCAGCGCGGCGGCCAGGCGGGCCACCTGCGAGGCGGGAGCGTTGAACAGGCCGGCAGCCTTTGCCAAGTTGCCCTTCATCGCGCCGGCGAGCTTGGCCAACAGCACCTCGCGGGACTCGAGGTCCGCGATCTTGTTGACCTGATCCACGGACAGCGCAGCGCCGTCCATGTAGCCGCCCTTGATGACGAGCGCCTTGTTGTCCTTCGCGAAGGCCTTCAGGGCCTTCGCAGCGTCGACCGGCTCGCCCTTGATAAATGCAATAGCGGTCGGTCCGACGAACAGGTCGTCAAGGCCCCCGACGCCCGCCTCGGCGGCGGCACGCTTGACCAGGGTGTTCTTGGCGACGGAGTAGGTGGCACCCTCTCCGAGAGCGCGTCGCAGCTCGGTCAGGCTCGTAACCGACAGACCACGGTATTCCGTGATCACTGCGGCAGTCGACTCCTTGAACTGCTCGGTGATCTCCGCTACTGCGGAGACCTTCTCAGGCTTTGCCATACTTCGCCTCCTCTCGTGACAGTCGTTGTTCCACTGTTGACACGGTCGTCCGACGCGACAGTCGTCCGACGTGGGCCGTGACATGCAAAACGCCCCGGTGCAGGGCACACGGGGCGTACACGAGGAGATCCATCTTCCGGCGTAGCCGGGCGCAGACAAACATCCCCCACCTCGTCCTCCTGCGTGGGCCGCCGGGCAATCCCGGACCTTCAACCGATTCCATTGCTGGGCACGGTGACCAACGGTCTTGGGTAGAACAGTTTTCGGGGCGGAGTTCGCGTCTAGCACCGAACTCCACCGAGCAGCGTAACGAAGTCGGCTCTCGAGCGCAAAACCGGCGGCACTGCCCTGTCAGCCGACCGTGCCCACCACCGCACGGCCTCGGCGGCCCATCACCGACTGGTTCGCGCGCCCGGAGCATGAATACGCCGAAGGCCGACACAGATCGCTCTGTGCCGGCCTTCGGGGTCGATCAGGTTGCGGGGTGTCGCGACTTACTCGCCGTCCTCGAGGAGGTTACGGGTACGGTTCGGGTCCACCGGGATGCCCGGTCCGGTGGTGGTCGAAACCGTGATCTTCTTGACGTAACGGCCCTTCGCCGACGACGGCTTGACACGCAGGACCTCGTCCAGTGCCGCGCCGTAGTTCTCGACCAGCTTGGTGTCGTCGAACGACGCCTTGCCGATCACGAAGTGCAGGTTGGCCTGCTTGTCGACACGGAAGTTGATCTTTCCGCCCTTGATGTCGGAGACAGCCTTCGAGACCTCGGGGGTGACCGTGCCGGTCTTCGGGTTCGGCATCAGGCCGCGCGGTCCGAGGACGCGGGCGATGCGGCCGACCTTGGCCATCTGGTCCGGGGTGGCGATCGCGGCGTCGAAGTCCGTCCAGCCGCCCTGGATGCGCTCGATCAGGTCGTCGGAGCCGACAGCGTCCGCGCCGGCGGCTTCGGCCTCTGCGGCCTTCTCGCCGACCGCGAACACCACGACGCGCGCGGTCTTACCGGTGCCGTGCGGCAGGTTGACCGTGCCACGAACCATCTGGTCTGCCTTGCGGGGGTCCACGCCCAGGCGGATCGCAACCTCGACGGTCGCGTCCATTTTGGTCGACGAGGTGTCCTTGGCCAGCTTTGCAGCCTGCAGGGGGCTGTAGAGCTTGGTCGCGTCGATCTTCTCTGCGGCGGCGAGATATGCCTTGCTTCGCTTTGCCATTTCTTCTGTCCTTACTTCTCACCCGGGCGTACGGATCCGGGCGAATGGTTCAGTCGTGGTTGCGGACCTGGCCGGCCCTCCCACAGGCGGAATCAGCCCTCGACGGTGATGCCCATCGAACGAGCGGTGCCCGCGATGATCTTCGCGGCCGCGTCGATGTCGTTCGCGTTGAGGTCTTCTTGCTTGGTCTTCGCGATCTCCCGCACCTGGTCCATGGTCACGGTCGCGACCTTGGTCTTGTGCGGCTCGCCGGAGCCCTTCTGCACACCGGCAGCCTTGAGCAGCAGCTTGGCGGCAGGCGGGGTCTTCAGCTTGAAATCGAAGCTTCGGTCTTCGTAGACGGAGATCTCGACAGGGATCACGTTGCCGCGCTGGGACTCAGTCGCCGCGTTGTAAGCCTTGCAGAACTCCATGATGTTCACGCCGTGCTGACCGAGCGCCGGACCCACGGGCGGTGCAGGGTTGGCCTGACCAGCCTGGATCTGAAGCTTGATGAGCCCTGCGAGCTTCTTCTTCTTGGGGGGCATCTTCGTTCCTTGTTCTTACTGGGTGTGTTTCTTGCCTACTGCGTGCAAGTGTGCGGGTCCCGATATCCGGCCCCACGACGTCGAGCACCGAACGACGCGGGATGTGCGCTAGATCTTCTGGACCTGGTTGAAGGACAACTCCACCGGGGTCTCGCGACCGAAGATCGAGACGAGGACTTTGAGCTTCTGCTGCTCTGCATTGACCTCGCTGATGCTCGCCGGCAGGGTCGCGAACGGTCCGTCCATGACGGTGACCGACTCCCCGACCTCGAAGTCGACCTCGATTGCCGGCTTGGCCGTAGCGGGAGCTGCGGCCTCGCCGCCGGCGGCGGCAGCAGCAGCCGCGGGCTTCTTCTGCCCCTCCTGCGGCATGAGGAACTTCATGACCTCGTTCAACGACAGCGGCGACGGACGCGAGGTGGCTCCGACGAAGCCGGTCACACCGGGGGTGTTGCGGACCGCGCCCCACGACTCGTCGTTCAGGTCCATGCGGACGAGGATGTAGCCGGGCAGGATCTTGCGATTGACCTGCTTGCGCTGGCCGCCCTTGATCTCGGTGACCTCTTCCGTGGGAACCTCCACCTGGAAAATGTAGTCACCGACGTCGAGATTCTGGACGCGCGTCTCGAGATTGGCCTTCACCTTGTTCTCGTAGCCGGCGTAGGAGTGGATGACGTACCAGTCGCCGGGAGCCCTGCGCAGCGCCGCCTTGAACTCGGCGACGGGATCGACCTCTTCGTCTGCAGTCTCCGGAGCCTGCTCCGCCGTGGCACCGTCCTCGACCTGCCCACCGGCAGCGTCGCCTTCGACCACGACGTCGTCAGACACACCGTCTTCGGCTACGGTCTCGGCCGAAACACGCTCATCGGCCAGAGTCTCGCCAGAGTCGTTCTCGGGGGTGCTCACTGGAGGCACTCTTCCTCTCGTCAATCACATCGTTCAGGAGCGCAGGCGGGCGCACCAGGGTTAGCCGAACAACCAGGAGACGCCCCTTAGGAACACAACGTCGAGGACCGCGATGAACGTCACCATGAAGGTCACGAACACGAGCACCACGGTCGTGTAGGTGATCATCTGTTTGCGGTTGGGCCAGATGACCTTCCTGAGTTCGGCGATCACTTCACGCAGGAAGCGGCGAATCCGCTTGAAGATGTTCTCAGTGCGGGGCTTGTCCCCGTTGCGGGTCTTCTTCGCAGCCGGCTCCGAGACGGCGCCGGAACGCTTCGGAGACCTGACGGAGGACGCCGCGGCCGCCGGCTTCGACGCCTCCGCGGTATCCGCACCGGCTCGACGCGCGCTGCGCTTGCCACTCGGCCTTCCTGCTGGGACCGCGCTCGTGGGGTTCTCTTCAGCAGTAACTTTGCCGTTTGCGGACTGATCGGAAACGGCCGATTCGTCGACGGGGCTGGAGTCCCAAGACCCGGTCGTGCTGTCGTCGCGCCTGCCGCGCTCCTCGCTCACCGTCGTTCCTCTCAGTCGCTAGCCAATCCGGGTGCAGGGGCGACAGGACTTGAACCTGCAACCTGCGGTTTTGGAGACCGCTGCTCTGCCAATTGAGCTACGCCCCTTCGGTCGACCGCCAGAGCTGGCCGACCAATCTGGGTTCACATGACATGCGCGCCACCCCGCAGCGAACCGTTCACAGCCTGCAGCAACAACCTGTGACGGAACTGTAGGGCAGCGCGCAGCGCCTGAGTAACCCCAGAAACAGTAGTGTACTTGAACGTCCGGATCAAACCCAATCCGCTCGGCGCTCAAGCCAAGCGAACCGTTGCCGTGGCTCGCCCGAAAATCCTACGACCCTCGGATCGGGCCACGATCGCGATTACCGCGGTCTTGCTCTCGGCATCCACCGACTTGATCTTGCCGGTGAACTCCACTTCGGCGGCCTTGTCGGCCGCCACATAGACCGGGCTGGTGAACCGAACGTTGTACTCGGTCACCGCACCGGGATCGCCGAGCCAGGACGAGACGAATCCGCCACCCAACCCCATCGTGAGCATTCCGTGCGCGACGACGTCCGGCAAGCCGGCAAGACGGGCCACGTGGTCACTCCAGTGGATCGGGTTGGGATCGCCCGAGACGCCGGCGTAGTTGACGAGGTTGCCCCGAGTCAGGGTAACGACGCGTTCGGGCAGTTCGTCACCGACAGCGATGTCCTCGAACCTACGGAGCGACATGCATCATCACATCCTTGACCGCGTGGGCGATGTTCTCGTCCACCTCACCCCCGGAGCGCGCAACGAGCGTGGTCCAGGTGGTCTGGACAGGTTCGCCATTCAGATCGGAGGCGACGTTCTTGGTGACGATGATGTCACTGCCCGCAACCTGGCGGAACGACTCCAGGTAGATGTCAGCGATCAGGCGATCGCCGGCCTCGAGCGGCCTGTGGAACACGAACCGCTGATCGGTCTGCATGATCTGACTGAGGTCGTAGCCAGTGACGATCTCTTCGAACAGCCTGCGCTGGGCGAGCATACCCAGGACCGACAGGAAGGTCAGCGGTGCGACGAGGCCGTCGTATCCGAGGCCCTGGGCCGCTTCCTCGTCGTGATGAGCGGGATGATCGTCGAGCACCGCGCGGGCGAACTCGCGAATCTTCTCACGGCCGATTTCGTAGAAGTCGCTCACGCGATAGTGGTGTCCAACCATCGCGGCCGCATGTGCGGCTGGATCGACCGTCAATTCGGCCTCTCTCACGACTGTCTCTGTCACGGCAATACCCCCCTGTCGACGCCATCCATTAGGGCAGTCTGTCAGTGAACGCGACGCGTGAGCGTCAACTCCGAGAAGAAACTACTTGGACTCGCGATGGGCTTGGTGAGTTCCGCAGTTCGGGCAGAACTTCTTCAGCTCGAGACGATCGGGGTCGTTGCGACGGTTCTTCTTGGTGATGTAGTTGCGGTGCTTGCACACCTCGCAGGCCAAGGTGATCTTCGGCCGAACATCTGTCGAGGAGGCCACTGGACGCCTTCTTTCGCGTGAATCTGATCAGAAATCGATCAGGATGGATCATTCATCTTGTGTAGCGGTGACCGGACTTGAACCGGCGACGCAACGATTATGAGTCGTTTGCTCTACCAACTGAGCTACACCGCCTCGGTGTCGAGTGTCGCGCTAAACCGGCGGCACCACAATCCAGCGAGCCCCCTGACGGAATCGAACCGTCGACCTTTTCCTTACCATGGAAACGCTCTGCCGACTGAGCTAAGGGGGCGTGACTCCACTGCGCACCGCTGTGCGCTGAAGCCTCCAGAAGATTACACAGACCTTCACGCCAGCACCAAATTTGCTGGTCAAGAGAGGGGAATCCCTGTCCCGCCACAACGCCACGGCGCCACCCCGACTTCTCCCTCGCCGGCGACCTTACGAGAAAGGCCTCCGAAGCTCGACGACTGGGCAGCGAAAACAGTTCAGCCCCGGAACTTTTCAGTGCCGGGGCTGAGCTGGTGGCAGGTGTAGGATTCGAACCTACGTAGGCGTAAGCCGACGGATTTACAGTCCGCTCCCATTGGCCGCTCGGGCAACCTGCCTAGACCACAACCAGGGCACCTCGGCGCCCTGACGCGTATCGAAGAATACAACGAAGTCCCCCCGCATACGCAAACCAGGTGGATACGGGTGGTTGCGAACCGATAGCGTCGTGACCAACCTGCCGCTGCCCGCGGTGGGCTCGACTGCTAGTGAATTAGGAGTGTGAAGTGGCTGATTCGTCCTTCGACGTGGTGAGCAAGGTTGACCGTCAAGAGGTAGACAACGCTCTGCATCAGGCCGCGAAGGAGTTGGGCACCCGGTTCGATTTCCGGAACACCGGGGCGAGCATCGAGTGGTCCGGCGAGGAGACGATCGCACTGAGCGCTGAGACCGAGGAGCGCCTCCTGGCGGCGCTCGAGGTATTCAAGGAGAAGTTGATCCGCCGCGACATCTCACTGAAGGCGTTCGATGCTGGGGAGCCCTCGCAGTCCGGCAAGGTCTACAAGCTGAGCGGATCCCTGGTCCAGGGCATCAGCAGCGAGAACGCGAAGAAGATCTCGAAGAAGATCCGCGATGAGGGCCCCAAGGGCGTCAAGGCGCAGATTCAGGGCGAGGAGCTGCGTGTGACAAGCAAGAAGCGTGACGACCTACAGGCCGTCATCGCGCTCCTGAAGAACGAGGACTTCGGTATCGCCCTGCAGTTCGTCAACTATCGCTAGGGCAGCTGCGACGGCCACGGTGCGCGACCCCCGGCTGTGACGGTTCAGCGCGCACCGTCGGTCAGCGCATCCCCGCCATTCGCTCGAGCCGCTCGATGCGCTCCGCCATCGGCGGGTGGGTGGAGAACAGCTTGCTCATCCGGTCGCCGGCGCGGAACGGGTTGGCGATCATCATGTGCGACTGGGCCGCGATCTTCGGTTCCGGCGGCAGTGGCGCTGCCTGGGTGCCGCGTTCGAGTTTGCGGAGCGCCGACGCGAGCGCCAACGGGTCCCCCGTGAGTTCGGCGCCGGACTGGTCGGCCTGGTACTCCCGCGAACGGGAAACCGCCAGCTTGACGATGGTCGCCGCGATCGGACCCAGCAGCGATACCACCAGAAGCGCTATCGGATTGGCACCACCCTGTCCACGCCCGCCACCGAACAGGTTCGCGAAGATCGCCATGTTCGCCAGGCCCGAGATGACGGCTGCCATCGCACCAGCAACCGACGAGATCAGGATGTCGCGGTTGTAGACGTGCGAGAGTTCGTGGCCGAGCACCGCGCGCAGTTCCCGCTCGTCGAGGATGTCGAGGATGCCACTTGTACAGCAGACTGCCGCGTGCCGAGGATTGCGACCGGTCGCGAATGCATTGGGCGCCGCGGTGGGACTGATGTACAGCCGCGGCATCGGCTGGTGAGCGGTGGTCGCGAGTTCGCGGACGATCTTGTAGATGACGGGTGCCTGAACCTCGGTAATCGGCTGGGCACGCATCGCCCGCAACGCGAGCTTGTCGCTGTTGAAGTAGGCCCACGCGTTGGTCGCCACAGCCAGAAAGATCGCGAAGATCAAGATGGTCTGGTTCTGGAACAGTGAGCCGATGAAGATAATGAGCGCCGACATGCCGACCAGCAGGCCGAACGTCTTGGCACCGTTTGCGTAGCCGTGCACCACTCGCCTCTTCCCTGTCCAGCACCGCCCCAATGCGGGAACGGCCCTGACACTACAACGAACCAGCCCTCGAGCACGGTTCCCGCGCTGGTTCACAGACTGTTCAGCGGGTGATCAGCCGACGCGTTCGACGGTGTAGTCGACGAGCCGGACCAGCGCCTCGTTGGCAGGACCCTGCGGTAACTGCGCGAGCTCGGCACGAGCCCGGTCGGCGTACTCGCCGAGCTTCGCCTTGGCCGCGGCCATGCCCGGCGATCGCTCGAGCAGGGCGAGCGCCTCGGCGAGATCTGCGTCGTCGGTGACCGGACCGTCGAGCAGCACCCGCAGCCGATCGGCGTCGGGGCCGTCCTCGTGCAGCGCATACAGCACGGGCAACGTGTGGACGCCCTCACGCAGGTCGGTGCCGGGCGTCTTGCCGGACTGCGCGGACACCGACGAGATGTCGATGATGTCGTCGGCGATCTGGAACGCAGTGCCGACGGCGTCGCCCAGGCGCTCGAGTCGGGCGATCTGGTCGGCGTCGGCGCCGGAGCAGGTGCCGCCGAACCGGCCGCTGGCGGCAATCAACGATCCGGTCTTCTCCCACACGACCTGGAGGTAGTGCTCCACCGCGTCCTTCTTGTCACGGGCGCCGATCGTCTCGCGCATCTGGCCGGTGACAAGCTCCGCGAAAGTCTCGGCGATGATTCGCACGGCCTCCGGGCCGAGTGTGGACACCAGTCGTGAGGCGTGCGCGAACAGGTAGTCGCCGGCGAGGATCGCGATGCTGTTGCTCCAGCGGGCGTTGGCGCTGGGCGCGCCGCGGCGCATTGCGGCCTCGTCCATGACGTCGTCGTGGTACAGCGTCGCCAGGTGGACGAGTTCGACGACGGTGGCGGCGGTGACCACGGCCGGGTCTGTGCCCTTGGGTCCGAGCTGTGCGGTCAGGACGGTGAACAGTGGGCGGAACCGCTTGCCGCCGGCCTTGGCGAGGTGCAGCGCCGCCTCGGTGAGAAAGTCCTCACCGTCGGACAGTTCACCGACCAGAAGCTCCTCGACGCGGGCGAGTCGGTCACGCACCAAGTCGGCAAGCTGCTGGTCGCCGAGATCGACTCCGGCAATGACAGTGCTCGACTCCTCAGTGCTCACGATGCCAGTACTCATTCCTGTAGTCGGTGACGCCTCGGTTACCACGGTAGTGAACCTAGCGTTATCACCAGCCGTCGCATCACCTGCCCTCGCCGCAGTCGGCCATCTCGCCTGAGAACATACTGGGGTGGTGGCCGAACATTCCTCGAACGCTGGGTTCAGCGACATCCCGGAGCTCCCCTCGAGCACGGAGGTGCTGGTTGTCGGCGCAGGTCCGGCGGGTTCCGCAGCAGCGGCCTGGGCGGCGCGCGACGGCCGCGACGTTCTCCTCGCCGACGCGGCGACGTTCCCGCGCGACAAGACGTGCGGTGACGGTCTGACTCCGCGGGCGGTCGGCGAACTCGACTGTCTCGGCCTCGGTGACTGGGTCCGCGAACGTACCGTCAACCGGGGTCTGCGACTGACCGGATGGGGCCGGGAGTTGCGGTTGCCGTGGCCCGGAGGCACCCTCCCAACCGTCGGCAGCGCAGTCCCCCGGGCCGAACTCGACAACCGACTACGCCTGGCGGCGATCGATTCGGGTGCGCGAATGATAGAGGGCGCCAAGGCTGTCGGAGTCGAGCGTGACGGCAACCGGGTGCGGGCGGTGACGCTGAAGACCGCCGCCGGCCCGCACACAGTCACGTGCGAGAAGCTCATCGTCGCCGACGGCGTGCGGTCGCCTGTCGGCAAGCAGCTGGGCCGGGAGTGGCACCGCGACACCACGTACGGGGTTGCTGCACGCGCGTACGTATCGTCCGGCCGTCACGATGATCCATGGATCACATCGCACTTGGAGTTGCGCGACGACGCCGGCGCCCTGCAGCCCGGCTACGGCTGGGTGTTCCCGCTCGGCACTGGCGCGGTCAACATCGGTGTCGGGACACTCGCGACGGCCAAGCGTCCGGCGGCGGGCGCGCTGCGACCCCTGCTCGAACTGTATGCAGCGCAGCGCCGCGCGGAGTGGCAGTTGGACGGTCGAGTGCATTCGGTGGCGTCGGCGCTGCTGCCGATGGGCGGTGCCGTGTCGAACGTCGCCGGCCGCAATTGGGCACTGATCGGCGATGCGGCCGCGTGCGTGAACCCGCTCAACGGTGAGGGCATCGACTACGGGCTCGAGGGCGGGCGGTTGGTGTCCTGGGCACTCGCCGAAGACGATTTGACACAGGTGTGGCCATCGATCCTGCGTGACCATTACGGTCGGGCGTTCTCGATCGCACGCCGCCTCGCGGGGCTGCTGACGCTGGCCCGATTCCTGCCGGCGTCGGGCCCGGTCGCTATGCGCTCCCGCGGGATAATGACCGTCGCGGTGCGGGTGATGGGCAATCTCGTGACCGAGGAGGACGCCGATGTGGTGGCTCGCGCCTGGCGGGCGTCCGGTGGGGTGTCGCTACGGCTGGATCCCCGGCCGCCGTTCAGCTGAGCGGGGTCACCTCATATGTCACCAGTTGGAGGCAAGCACCCTCACCGAGTCGCACGGTGCAGCGCCACGACACCGCCGGTGAGGTTGCGCCACTGCACGTCTTTCCAGCCGGCTGCCTCGATACGAAGCGCGAGCTCCTCCTGCGCGGGCCACTCGCGAATCGACTCGGCAAGGTAGACATAGGCGTCGGGGTTGCTGCTGACTGCGCGCGCGACCTGCGGCAGCGTCTTCATCAGGTACTCCATGTAGACGGTGCGGAACGGGCCGAACACGGGGGTGGAGAACTCACACACGACGAGACGGCCGCCGGGCTTGGTGACTCGCGCTATCTCGCGCAGCCCGGCGTCGAAGTCAGAGACGTTGCGCAGCCCGAACGAGATCGTGGCGGCGTCGAACACGCCGTCGGCGTAGGGCAGGTGCATCGCGTCTCCGGCGACCATCGGGACACGGCGACCGATGCCGGCCTCGAGCATGCCCTTGGAGAAATCGGTGGCGACCACCCACGCGCCGGAGCGCCCCAATTCGACCGTGGAGATGCCGGTTCCGGCGGCGAGATCGAGGACTCGCTCTCCGGGCTTCAGGTCGAGGGCCGCCCGCGTAGCCTTGCGCCAGCCGCGGTCCTGACCGAACGACAGGACCGTGTTCGTCAGGTCGTAGCGCTTGGCAACGCCGTCGAACATCGACGCGACCTCACGCGGCTTCTTGTCGAGTGAGGCCCGCGATCCGTGTGTTTCTGCCACGGTCGAAGACGCTACCAACCGGGTCGTTGCTCGACGGCCTCAGCCGCATCCTCCGCCCCAGGCTGCTCCGTCCTCGGCGCGGGCCGACGACGAGCGCGCGCCCTTCGCCGGGCCCACGGCACGAGCATGACGACGACGGCGGTCGTGACGGCGGAACCGAGGACGGCCCCGGCGAGGACGTCGTGCGGGTAGTGCGCGCCCTGCAAGACTCGGGCTAGCCCGACCAAAGCCGCAAGACCGATCACGAGTCCACGCTGCACTGGTGAGAGCACTCGTGTGGAGGCGAGCACGATGGCGGTCGCGATACCGAACGCGATGGCGGAGTGGTTGCTCGGGAACGACCAGTCGCTGACTGCGGGGCAGTCCGGGAGCGTGAGTTCCGCACGGCACGGCCGGTTCTCGCCGACGAAGACCTTGACAACCTCGCTGAGGGCGTACGCGACGACCACGCCGAAGCCACCCATCAGCAGGTCGCCCAGATAGGGCGAGCGAGTTCGCCACATCTGTACAGCGAGGACCCCGAACAGTGCGACGAGCACGAGCAGACCGCCGTCGGCGATCAGGCTGACGCCCGGCAGGCTCGACGTGTGCGGGACGATCGCGCGGTAGATCACGGCGCTGACGTCCCTCAGCAGGTACAGCGCTACGACGACGACCGCGGCACCGATCAGCATCATCCCGGCGCGTTCGGAAGCCTCTGCGCTACCCGTACTCGCTTGCATTCGTCCGAGCATAGGAAACCTTCCTGAGTGAATTTCTCAGGAACTCTCGGTGCGGGATCGCCCACGTAACACGAGCAGGACTGGCAGGGCGACGAGCCATGTCCCGACAACGACCGAACCGCTCGGCACGATTGCGACCCGAGCGTCGCGACCGGCGACACGCACGAGATCCGGTTCGTTGCGCGCGTACTCGACTTCGATCCGCTGCCCCGCGGTGAGCCTGGTCGGATAGAGCACTCCGAGCCTCGGGTTGTGGGTAATGCCGTCAGGGGTGACGAAGCTGACCGCCGACCGCAGCGAACCCGCCGAGAGCACCTCGGCGGTCGCGGTACCCATGTCCGACTCGATGGTGCGGTCGTTGCGCCATGCCGCGAGCACCAGCAGGACCGCAAGCACCGAGATGCCGGTGGCCACGGCGGTGACGCCGACCAGCGCGCGGCGCGCAGTCCGGGGGCTCACGACGGACTCACAGCTGCGCTCGCACGGCGGCGTGCAGTTCCCGCAGCCCGGAACGATCGGTGGTCACCTCGAGCACGCGGATACCCTCCGCGGGCGCGATGAGTGCCGCGCCGAGATCAGCCAGAGCGACCCGGGTGTGCGGGACCCGGTACGCAGCACACAGCGCGGCCAGATCGATGCCGTGCGGTGTTCCGAAGACTCGCTCGAAGACCCCCGCATACTGTGGATCACCCTGTTCGAGCAGCTCGAAGATGCCGCCGCCGTCGTCGTTGGCGACGACGATCGTCAAATCGGCCGGGCGCGGCTCCCCGGGGCCGATGAGCAGGCCCGACGCATCGTGCAGGAACGTCAGATCGCCGAGGAGGGCGACTGTGCGGCCCTCGGTCTCGTACGCGAGTGCCGCACCCACCGCAGCGGAGACGGTGCCGTCGATGCCGGCGACACCGCGGTTCGATAGCACCTTCACGCCAGGCTGCGGATAGCTGACCAGGGCAGCATCACGAACCGGGTTCGACGCGCCCAGCAGCAACTGGTCACCGCTCGAGAGCGCATCCATGACGGCGGCCGCGACGTGCAGGCCCGTCGTCTGGGGATGCGCGGCGAGCTGTGAGCGAACCGCCTTGTCTGCGTGCTCGGACAGGTGCCGGCACCGGTCGATCCACGCTGGGTCCGGGGCGCCGGACACCACGGCACGGGTGCCGGTCGCGCGGACGTTGCCGGAGACGTCGGGCCAGCGCGGCCCGGTGGTGAGCGCGTACACCGCGACGGCCGGATCGGCGAGCAGCTTCGACACCGGACGATGCAGGGTAGGGCGCCCGGTGATGATCGCCTGTCGCGGCTTGAGCTGCGACAACGCGAGCGGATGCAATGGCAGTCCATGCAGCGGAGCAGTGGGTTCGGCAACGGTCGGCAACTCAGCCAATTCGGCCCGATACGCCGCACCGTGCCCGGAGATGACGACAGTGTCGGGCGTGATGTCGACCTCCATCGGGACGTCGAGCGTCGCATGCACGGTCGTGGTCCACGCCGCGTCGTCGGGGCGACCCTGAGGGACCGGCCCTTGGGCGTGGATGTCGGGTACGAGTGGCTCGCGGAGCGGGATGTCGAAATGGACGGGTCCGGCGTTGCCCGAGCGAGTGCCGCGGGCTGCGGCGAGAACGCGGCACACCGCCGACCGCCACTGGCTGTTCTGTTCGTCGAAACGGATCCCCCGCAGCGACTCGTCGCCGGCCTCCTCGGCGAGCCCGAGGCTGATCGCGGCCCGGATCTGGCTGCCGAACAGGCCGAACTGCTCGACGGTTTGGTTGGCACCGGTGCCCAGCATCTCGTACGGGCGGTTGGCGCTGAGCACGATCAACGGCACCCGCGCGTAGTTCGCTTCGAGCACGGCTGGGCCGAGGTTCGCCACCGCGGTCCCCGACGTCATGACGACCGGAACGGGACGTCCGCCGGCGACCGCGAGACCGAGTGCCAGGAATCCCGCGGTGCGCTCGTCGATACGCATGTGCAGGCGGAGCCGCCCGGCGGCGGCGGCCGCGTGCAGCGCGAAGGCGAGCGGCGCGTTGCGCGAACCAGGGCAGAGCACGGCCTCGCGCACCCCGCCGCGGATCAGTTCGTCGACTACGGCTGCGGCCTGTGCGGTGGACGGATTCACGTCCTCCAGAGTGCCAGGTGTTGCGGCCCGCGCGTCGGGAGGGGCTGCCACGATGGTTGGCATGATGCGCACGATCTTCGACCCCGCAGAGATGGATCCGGGCACCTTCTACCCGGTGTTGACCGCGTCGGTGTTGCCGCGACCGATCGCGTGGGTGTCGACGCTGTCGGAAGATGGGGTGCCGAATCTGGCGCCATACAGCTTCTTCACTGTGTCGAGCGCGGAGCCGCCGGTGGTGCAGTTCACGTCGGTCACCCGCAAGGACAGCCTGCGCAACGTGGAGGCCACCGGCGAGTTCGTCGTCAACCTCGCGTCCGAACCGATGGTCGAGCACGTCAATGCGAGCTCGGCTCCATACGAGCCCGGCACCGATGAGTTCGCTGCTCTCGGCATCGCGACCGAGCCGAGTGAGCGGGTCCGTCCGAAGCGGGTCGCGGACTCCCCCATCGCGATCGAGTGTCGGCTGCGGCAGGTGATAGAGGTGGGGAACTCGTTCGTAGTGATGGGGGACGTGCTGGCGGTCGCGGTGCGGCCCGAGGCGATCGCCGACGATGGACTTCCAAACTTTGCGGCGCTGGCCCCGCTGAGCCGACTCGGACGCGACGAATGGGGTACGCCGCCACCGGTACGGCGGATCCCACGCCCGGGGCCACCTGGCTGAACATCGACGACCCTCGCGCATTAGGGTTGGCTAAACTCACACCGGATTCACGGGACGGAACGCCATGGCCAAACGCTCAAAGTTCGTAAAACCCGAACAGCGCGAGATCGTCTCGGCGCATGTGCTGGGCAGCAAGCAGATCAGCCCGAACTTCGTCCGGGTCACGATCGGCGGCGACGGCCTTCACGCGTTCACCCCCATGGGCTTCGACCAGTGGTTCCGGATGTTCTTTCCCGGACCCGAACAGACGGGCTTCCGGCTGCCGACCGCCACCGGCAACCTCTGGTACGCCCAGTTCAAGCTGATCCCGAAGGACGTGCGGCCGGCGCTGCGGAACTACACGGTCAGCGAGTTCCGCCCCGAAGGTGGGGTCTTCGGTGAGGCCCCAGAGCTCGACATCGACTTCACCTCGCATGGTGACCTGGGTCCGGCGTCGGCGTGGGCCAACTCGTGCGCGGCGGGCGATCCCGTGGGCCTGCTCGACGAGGGGCTGGTCTACAACCCCACCCCCGACGCCGGCTGGCACCTGCTGGTCGGCGACGAGAGCGCACTGCCCGCGATCGCCGGAATCCTCCGGTCGGTCGACCCCGCACTGCGGGTGCGCGTGTACGTCGAGATCCCCCACGCCGACGACATCGCGGCCGCCCGGGACGTCCCGGTGAGCGACAACGTCGACCTGAACTGGCTGGTGCGCAAGTCCCCGACCGCGCGTCCGGGTGCGCTGGCTCTGGACGCGATCACGAACGCCGATTTCTCGGACCTGCCAGAGGGCCCGTTCTACGCGTTCGTCGCCGGCGAGAGCGACCTGGCGACGGGCGTACGACGCCACCTCGTAGCCGACCGGCACGTGCCGAAGTCCGATATCGCATTCACGGGATACTGGCGTCACGGTCACGCCTCTTATTGAATTCCGCTCGGGCCGAGCCGCATCCGCGGCCGGACCGAAACAGGAACGGGCCGGAACAGTCGGAGCCCGAACAACTGCGGGCCCGCCCGGATACACCGGACGGGCCCGCTGACTTGGTCGCGCTTCCGCTACGCGGCGTGCTTCTGCACAAGGTCACCCAGGCGCGGCAGGGCCTCGGTGACGTGCTTCTTCGCCGACGGACGCAGCGTCGAGTAGACCTTCTTGATCGCACCGCGGTCGCTGGCCTCGATGCGATCGTCGGTGACGCCCAGCAGTGCGTCCGAGACGGCGTCGCCGCGTGCGGTCAGGAACTCCGAGAAGCTCGCTTCACCGCTGGTACCGAATTCCTGCCAGAACGGCTCGAGCCGCACGACGAACTCCGGCAGCAGTCCCTCGATGGCGTCGGGCACGATCGACGGGCCGAGCTTCTTGACAGCCGAGTACCCGCCCTTCAGCGCCAGCCCGGACGCGCCCGTCTTGTCCGAGACCTCCGCATCGACGAGCGCCTCGACGTCCGCGCGAACCGCGGGAATCCGTGCGTCGTCCAGCAAGGTGTCGTTCAGCGCTGCAACCACTTTCATGCCTCCATATCGATTTGTCCATTCCTGGCCGGGCACGACACTATACGACTCATTCGTCCCATGCGTCACCGCTCACGGCCAGCAGTTCGTGGCAGCGCCGCAGCCGAGCGAGCCACCACCGCGCCCGCTCGGGTGGCGCGCCCAGTTCGGCGAGACGCGCCGGGTCCGGGACGACGGGATGCGCGGCGAGGCTGCCGTCGGACACCTGGCGAGGCTCGGCGACGTCGGCGACGAACAGACCCCCGGTGCCCAGTCCGCACGCGTACGGCAATCCCGGAAGCGCCGCGGCCGCAGCCAGTCCCGCGCCCATACCGACCGCGGTGTCGAGCGCACTGGACACGACGACCGGCACACCGTGCCCGGCGAGGTCGTCAGAGAGCGAGAGCAGGCGGCGCATCCCGCCGAGTGGCGGCACCTTGACGACCGCAACGTCGGCGCCGCCGGCGCGCACCACCCTCAGGGGATCCTCGGCGCGGCGGATGCTCTCGTCGGCGGCGATCGGGACTCGCTGCCGGCCGAGCCGGTTCGTGACCTCCTGTAGCCGCCGTCGGACCTCGACGAGTTCGGGCACCGTCGCACAGGGCTGTTCGGCGTACTCGAGCGGGCCATCGGAGGTGAGCGCGTCGAGTGCGGTGACCGCTTCGTCGACGCTCCAGCCACCGTTCGCGTCGACGCGGACGTTGTCCACCAACGCACGAACGGCGGCGACCCTGGCGAGGTCCTCGGCCAGGGTCTGCCCCTTCTCGGCAACCTTCACCTTCGCGGTGCGGGTGCCGGGGAAGCGGGCGAGGATCTCGGGGACCTGCTGTGGGCCGATCGCGGGAACGGTCGCATTGATCGGCACCCGCTCGCGCAGCGGCGTCGGCGGACCGAGCCACGCGGCCTCGATCGCGGCGCGCAGCCACGCGGCGGCCTCGGCGTCGTCGTACTCGGGGAAGGGCGCGAACTCCCCCCAGCCGGCCGGGCCCTCGAGGAGCACGGCCTCACGAGTGGTGATGCCACGGAAACGAACCCGCATCGGCAGGCTCACCACCTGCGCCCCCGCCAGGAGGTCGGCGAGGGACGGGCCCCCGACCGGCACCGTCACGGCTGTCCGGGCAACAACTGAATCATGAGAGCCTCGCAGTCGGCGAGGATGTTCCCGTCGAGGTCCTCGAGTTCGGCGGTGCACATGAGCTTGCGGCCGTCGACCCGGTCGACGCGGCCCTCGACCACCAGGTCGGTCTCGATGGGCGTGACATTGCGATAGTTGACGTGCAGGTACCCGGTGCGGGCAATGGGATGCCCGGACGCGTGGACAACCATGCCGAACAGGTCGTCGAAAAGCAGCGCGATGGTGCCGCCGTGCGCGGCCCGGTTGCCGCCGCGGTGAAACATCCGGAACTTGCCGCGCAGGCGGACACCGTCGGCGCCGCGCTTCTCGTACTGCCACGGCAGGAGTAGCAGGCTGCCACGTCCGGGCAGGTGTGTGTTGAAGCCGGCCGGGGACTTGCCCTCCGGGACGCGGTGCGGCTCGAGCATGTCGCTCAGCGCGTCGATGCGGGCGATGGCCTCGTCGACGACGTCGTCGGGGATGTGGGTCGAGACGGCGAGGTCCTGCAGGCGGCGCAGCGATTCGACGAAGTCTGCGTAGTTCGGCCCGGCCTTGACCGGCGTGAACATGGGGAAGCCGCCGTGATGTTCGTAGACGTCGTCCCCGGCGTTGGTGTCGGTCTGCAGTTGCTCGCTCATAGCTGCACCGTAACGCCGGGCCCGGGTCGGCTACGCCCGAGGTGACCTACGCCACTCTCCCGCCAACGCCTATCCTCGCTTCGTGACCTTCGACCCGCAGCTCTGGCGCCCCGTACCCGGTTTCGAGAACCTCACCGACATCACATACCACCGTCATGTCACGGAGGGGATCGTCCGCATCGCGTTCGATCGCCCCGAAGTGCGCAACGCCTTCCGTCCGCACACGGTCGACGAGCTGTACCGGACGCTCGACCACGCC
This sequence comes from Rhodococcus xishaensis, assembly GCF_004011825.1. Taxonomy (GTDB): domain Bacteria; phylum Actinomycetota; class Actinomycetes; order Mycobacteriales; family Mycobacteriaceae; genus Prescottella; species Prescottella xishaensis. The sequence goes on from NZ_RKLO01000005.1 coordinate 117,442, forward strand.
CGCATGACCTCCGACGTCGGCTGCGTGCTGCTCACCGGGAACGGCCCCAGCCCCAAAGACGGCGGCTGGGCGTTCTGCTCGGGCGGCGACCAGCGCATCCGCGGCCGCAGCGGCTACCAGTACGCGTCCGGCGAGACCGCCGACACGGTCGACAAGGCCCGCGCCGGCCGCCTGCACATCCTCGAGGTACAGCGTCTGATCCGATTCATGCCGAAAGTCGTCATTGCGCTGGTCAACGGCTGGGCTGCAGGGGGTGGACACAGCCTGCACGTCACGTGCGACCTGACGCTGGCTTCACGCGAGCACGCCCGCTTCAAGCAGACCGACGCCGACGTGGGCAGCTTCGACGGCGGCTTCGGCAGCGCGTACCTCGCGAAGATGGTCGGTCAGAAGTTCGCCCGCGAGATCTTCTTCCTCGGCGACACCTACACCGCCGAGGAAATGCACCACATGGGCGCGGTGAACAAGGTCGTAGACCACGACCAACTCGAGAATGTCGCGATCGAGTGGGGCAAGAAGATCAATGGCAAATCCCCGCAGGCGCAACGCATGCTCAAGTACGCCTTCAACCTGACCGACGACGGACTGGTCGGCCAGCAGCTCTTCGCCGGCGAGGCCACCCGCATGGCATACATGACCGACGAGGCCGTCGAGGGTCGTGACTCGTTCCTCGAAAAGCGTGACCCGGACTGGACGCCGTTCCCCTGGTACTTTTGACCTCCTCTCCGCTCCACGTGGGGCGGAGATTCCTACACCGAGATTCGAGAATCAGCTAGGCGGGTTCCCACTTCTTCGGGATCTGCGAGTGCAAGCACCCGTCTGACATCCCCTCCATGGGCGAAGTGTGACATCCCGCACCGACATGTCCGCTCTGTCACGGCGCGTCCGTCGATCGCCAGCAACTGCCGCGCTTGCCGAGTTCAGCGCCGTAGCCGATGCCCTCGCTGCGCGTGCTGCGGAAGTCGCTGAGCGCACCGGAGCCACTGACGGCTAACTCCACCACTCACCGTGCGAAATGACGGGCTGGGCTCGGGGCCGGATCGGGTGTGCAATAGGGGTATGAGCGCGGAAACGACGTTCAGGGTCGACGGTGTCCGGCTGTCCGGTTCGCTGACCGACCCGGTCGGCGATATGCCGGTCGTGGTGTTCGCACACGGCAGTGGCAGTGGCCGGTTCAGTCCCCGGAACCGCCACGTCGCTGGGCTCCTGCAGGACGTCGGTCTCGGAACGCTGCTGTTCGACTTGCTCGCCCCGGACGAGGAGGGGGACCGCCGGCTCGTGTTCGACATCCCGCTGCTGTCGGCGCGGCTGTGCGAGGTAACCATGCAGTTGGGAGACCGGGCGCGGTCGATCGCATACTTCGGCGCGAGCACTGGCGCAGGCGCGGCCCTGCACGCCGCGGCCGAACCCGACGCCGACGTCACCGCGATAGTCTCCCGCGGCGGACGCCCCGACCTGGCGGGGTCGCGTCTGTCGGCGGTGCGCGCGCCGACGCTGCTACTGGTCGGTTCCCTCGACACGACGGTGATCGATCTGAACCGGCAGGCCGCCGAACTGCTCGAGTGCGAGCACGAACTCGTGATCGTGCCGGGCGCGACTCACCTCTTCGAAGAGCCTGGCACCCTCGACGCCGTCGCCGATCACGCTCGGAGCTGGTTCGTCGCACATGCGCACAACCCGTGAGGGATTCGTTCCGGATGCCGTGACGAATTCCCGGTAGCTCGACGAGAACCGCTGCACACCAGCATAATTCGAACGGTGACCGCTCCCCGTCGATTCCCGGGTCGTCCACCACGACTGGGGTTCCGGCGTGGTGATCCGCACCCAAGCCGACCGGATCGCCGGCCTTGGACGAGCACGGTTGCCACAGTTCTTCACCGGGTCAGTACGTATCAGCGCGGTGCGACACATGGCATATTCCGGACAGTCGAGGCGCTCCCAGCTCGAGCAACGCCCCAGGCATGCACACTGGACCCATGACCTCCGACCGCGAGCAGCCCGCACCGGAGCACCGCCGCCCGCAAGGGGTAGCGGATGCCACCGTCGAGGCGGTGGGGAAGCTGTCCGAGGCGCTCGAGACCGTCGAACAAGCTCGCGGCCACCTGTACGCGTTCCACCAGTTGATGGGCCGCGCCGACCGGCAGCTGGGGTCGGCGTCGCAGATGCTCGCCGAGTCCGGACACCCGGAGCCCGCTGAGCTGCTCGAGACGGCGATGGTGGGCCGCAACGTGCTCGAGGGACGGTGGACGTTTCAGATCGTCGAGGAGTTCGACGACGGCTACTGGGCCGAGCTTCGCGAGCACGAGAAGGTGGTCCGAGAGGCACTGCTCGCTGGACGCCGGCACGTGTACGAGGCAGAGATGAAGGAGGCCCGGCGCACGAAGGGCCGCGCCGGGCACGAGGCGCGCCCGGCCCCCGGGCAGTGACACTGGGCCCGGACCCCGGGCAGCGACACCGGCAAGGGACGGCAGTGGAGACGACACGAGCAGAGGCATCGAGTCGGGAGGAACCACCGTGGAAATACTAAGCAGCAGAACGCTTCTGCGACCGCGGGACTACGAGGTCACCTTGTCGTTCTACCGCGACGTCCTCGGTCTCGCCATTGCACGCGAGTATCCCGGTGGCACGGTGTTTTTCGCCGGACAGGGCCTGATCGAGGTGACCGCGCACGGTGGTACGGACCTCGAGTTCCGGTTTCCGGGCGCGCTGTGGCTGCAGGTCCGGAACCTGTCGGACGCACAGGATGAGTTGATCCGCGCCCAGGTCCCGATCGTCCGCGAAGCCCGCGAGGAGCCGTGGGGCCTGCACGAGATGTGGATCGCCGACCCCGACGACATTCCGATCGTGCTGGTCCAGATTCCCGAGGATCACCCGCTCCGACGCGACTTGCGGTGAGAGGGGCGGCCCGCGTGAAACCATCCGCGTGAAACCATCGGAGGGTGAGCAAGCTCCTGCACGTCCTCCCGATCCCGCCCGGCAGCTCGGTGGTGTCGGTCCTGCCGGAACTCACGCGAGCGCTGGACGGCTCGAGCCCCCCGCTGCTGCCGGTTCCCGATGGCGACGCGAAGGAGACGAACCGGCTCACGCGCGCCCTGCGCCCGGGTGAACCGATCGACGACGTAGCCGATGACATCGCGCTCGTGATGGCGACGTCAGGTACGACCGGGGTCCCCAAAGGGGCGCTGCTCTCACCGCGTGCGTTGCGGGCGAGCGGTGAGGCCACGCACCGACGCCTGGGCGGTCCGGGGTCGTGGCTCCTGGCGCTGCCGGCTCATCACATCGCCGGCATGCAAGTGTTGCTGCGCAGCCTGCTTGCCGGGAAGACACCCGTCGTCGTCGACGTCACCGCCGGATTCGATCCGGGCGACCTTCCTGCCGCGGTCGAGGCGATGAGCGGTCCGCGTCGGTACACGTCGCTTGTCCCCACCCAACTCGTCAAGGTGCTCGAGCATCCGGATGCAACAGCGGCGTTGGCGGCCCTTGACGCCGTTCTACTCGGCGGCGCGGCGACCCCGCCGCCGCTGCTGCGCCGCGCCCTCGACACCGGGATTCGGGTGGTCCGGACGTATGGCATGAGCGAGACATGCGGCGGGTGCGTCTACGACGGCATCCCTCTCGACGTCGCTACGGTCCGAATCGACGACGACTCACGAGTGCTGCTCGGTGGCGAGATAGTCGCCTCTGGCTATCGCGGGCTGCCCGAGCATTCGGCGTTCGCCGAACCCGGCTGGTTCCGTACCGACGACGCCGGCAGCCTCGCCGGCGGGCGTCTCACCATCCACGGCCGCCTCGACGAAGCGATCTCCACGGGAGGGCTCACTGTCGTCCCCGAAGTGGTCGAGGCCGTGCTGGCCGAGCACCCGGCCGTACGCGAGTGCGCGGTACTCGGAGTCCCGGACGATCGGCTGGGTGAGCGAGTGGTCGCCGTGCTCGTCGCTGCGCCGGGGCTCGTGCCGACTGTCGAGGACCTGCGCCTGCACGTGGGCTCCGTGCTCGACGTCACCGCGGCTCCCCGCGAGATCCGGGTGGTCGATGCGATACCCCTACGCGGCCCGGGGAAGGTCGACCGCATTGCCCTGCGCGAGGCCTGGAGTCGCCCCTGACCCCCTTTTGCCGTACGACCTCACCGCCCGCGTGACCTCACCGCCCGATGACCTCACCGCCCGCGTGACCTCTCCAATCGCGGATCCGGCGCACCTCGGTGAGAGCCCATGCAAGTTCGGCGCAAGGCTGATGCCAGTCCGGTGCAAGCGGCCACCCTCATCGTGAGGTCATGAACATCAACACCTCACCCCCGGCAATCGAAGCCGTAGGGCTCGTCAAGACCTTCGGTGGGCAGCGCGCGGTGGACGGCGTAAGCCTCACCGTGCCGACCGGATCGGTGTATGGCGTGCTCGGCCCCAATGGCGCCGGCAAGACCACGACCGTGCGCATGCTCGCTACGTTGCTGCGTCCCGACGGCGGAAAGGCTCGAATCTTCGGTCGAGACGTCGTCCGAGAGTCGGCAGCCGTCCGGTCCCTTGTCGGCGTCACCGGGCAGTACGCGTCAGTCGACGAAGATCTCACGGCCACGGAGAATCTCGTGATCTTCTCGCGCCTGCTGGGGCTGAGTCGCAGAGACGCCACGCGCAGAGCCGCCGAACTGCTCGAGGAGTTCGCACTGACCGAGGCGGCCTCCAAGCCCCTGAAAGAATTCTCCGGCGGTATGCGCCGGCGTCTCGACCTAGCGGCCAGCCTCATCGCCCGGCCCCCGCTGCTGTTCCTCGACGAGCCGACCACCGGACTCGATCCGCGCACACGTGCACAGATGTGGGACACCATCCGACAGCTCGTCGCGGAAGGCTCGACCGTGCTGCTCACGACGCAGTACCTCGACGAGGCCGATCAGCTCGCCGACCGGATCGCGGTCATCGACCGCGGCCGGGTGATCGCGGACGGCACCGCCGACGAGTTGAAGGCTTCGGTGGGGGTATCGGCGCTGCAACTGACCCTCGCGGACCGTGACCAGATCGAGCAGGCCCGAACCGTCATCTCCAGCGCGCTGGGCGTCGAAGCTACTGCCACCCCCGAATCGGGCCGTATCACGGCACCGCTGTCGGACCCGTCGATCGCCGCGGATCTTCTTCTGCAACTGCGGGATCGGTCGATCGCCGTCGACGAGATCACCGTTTCCAGGCCGAGCCTCGACGAGGTCTTCCTCACCATCACCGGGCACGACACCGCCGAGTCCGAACGGAGCGTCGCATGACCACCACACTCACCTCGCCCGCCGGAACGACTGGAACGCGAACCATCGAGGCCGTCGACCGGGTCAGCGTGCGGGACTCGGTCGCCCACACCTTCACGATGGCCTACCGCGGCATCCTCAAGATCAAGCACAATCCCCAGCAACTGGTCGATGTGGTGCTCGTTCCGATCGTCTTCACCGCGATGTTCACGTACATCTTCGGCGGTGCGATCTCGGGAGACGTGCAGTCGTACCTGCCGATCATCATCCCCGGCATTTTGGTGCAGACAGTGATCACGACTTCGATCGTGACCGGCACGCAGTTGCGCGACGACATGGACAAGGGGGTGTTCGACCGGTTCAAGTCACTGCCGATCGCCCGAATCGCACCGCTGTCGGGAGCCCTACTCGCCGACGTCGTCCGGTATCTGATCGCGACGACCATCACCATCGTCGTCGGTCTCGCCATGGGCTACCGTCCGGACGGCGGGTTCGTCGGTGTGGTGTCGGCGGCACTACTGATCATGTTGTGCGCGTTCGCGATCAGCTGGATCTTCGCCCTGATGGGGGTGCTCATGAGCAGCGCCGCCGCCGTGCAGGGAATATCCATGTTGATCCTGTTCCCGCTGACGTTCATGTCCAACGCGTTCGTTCCTGCCGACACGATGCCGGGATGGGTTCAGGCCTTCGTCAATATCAATCCCGTGTCGCTGTTGGTCACTGCGGTCCGCGAACTCGCGAATGACGGGCACTTCGGCATCAACACCGTGTGGGCCCTGGTGGGCGCGGCCGTGATCGTCGGGATCATGGCGCCACTGACCGTGCGGACCTTCATGCGGAAGGCCTGACACTTCACGAGTTCGGTGCGGCGAGTATGTCGAAGATCTCGCGGTGGGCGGCGGCGCGGGGCGTCCCCTCCACGGACGCCAGCGCCGCCGCGACGCGTGCGTCACCGAGGACTGTCCTCGCCCGGGTCAGGTGCCGGTTCAGCCGCATCGACGGACAGTCCTGCCGGGCAGCCGCTCTCGTGGCAAGTGTGAGCAGGCGCAGTCCCCGGTCAGGGTCACGGCCGGCGACGATGTCGACCGCGCCGACGGCACATGCCACCGCACCCGCCAGTGTGAGATCGGGATAGCCTCCCGGTCCGAGGCGGGCAACGGCAACGGACGGCAGTCGGTCCGCCAGATCTGCGATCGGCTCGATCCGTCCGGCGAGGGCGTGCGCATCGATTGCCGCTGTCGCCAACATGATCTCGTAGAGATCGACCCCCGCCGATACTTCGAGATCGCCGGCACACGCGGCGGCGCGCCGGTACTCGGCCAGACCCTGGTCCACGAGCCCGGCCGCGAGATCCACCTCCGCGGTGCCCATCGCGAGCGACGCCTGATTGTGCGGGTCGTCGGCCCGCGCGAGCCCGCCGTGATGCGCCGGGCGGAGCTGCTCGAGTTCCGAACGCGCCTGAGCGATCTGCCCGTCGCCGACCATGGCTGCCACCATGAACCCCCGCACTTGCAGGTTCTCGTCGTAGAGATGCAGCTTCCAGAGCCCGTCGGCGGAGCGCCGGTAGTAAGCGATGGCCTCGGCGTAACGCCCGGACTGAGCGCAGACGCTGCCCAGGTGTTGACTCAGCAGCGCGTGATCCCACGAATCGGGTTCCTCCGTGAGCGCGAATGCACGCTTCGCGTCCGACTCGGAGCCGTACAGGTCGCCGGTGTTCTGCCGGAGGCTGGACCTCGCTATCAGCGCGAGGATGCGGGCGTCCGGATCCTCCGAGCGGACGGCGGTCGCGAGCAACCGCGCCAACCCCCGGCCCGTCGCCGGGGTGAGTACCAGCGCCGCTGCGATCCGCAGTCGCTCGGAGATGTCGGACCGCGCGGCGAGGAGGCGTCGCAACCGGGTCCGTGCGATCGCCACCGTGCGGACGTTCCCGTCCGCGGTCACTTGCACGACGGCCAACACGTAGCTGATGGCGAGGTGGTCGCCAGGGACCTCATCGGGCGAGAGAGCCGATCCGTCGAGGTCCAGTAGTCTCGGCGCCCAAGCAGACACCTCGGAGTGGGCACCGCAGGCCGCCCACACGCCCGCGAGCACCGGGAACACCGTCAACGCGGTCCGGGCCTGCCTCTCGGCCAGCGCATGCCGGAGAACGGCTCGTAGGTTGTCGTGCTCGGCTCGGACGCAGTGGGCGACCGAGATCTGTTTGCCGGCAAGGAAATCACGCACGGCCTTCCGGGAGAGCTGTTCGGCCCAATTCGCCGTCCTGCGCCGAACCTCGTCTGCCTCCGACGCGTTCGAATCCGCGAGCAACTGCTCTTCACCGAACTCACGAACGGTCTCGAGCATGTGGTAGCGCAGCCCGAACGACTCTGTCCCCGGGGCCGGTTCGACGACCGACAGCATCGAATGATTCGCCAGCCCTTCGAGCGCATCGGCTGCGTCCTCGACGCCGTCCCACTGCGCGACCGCTGTGGCGGCGTCGAGGGTGAACCCGGAGGGGAAGCGGCACAGTCGGCGCAGAGCGGCCCGTTCCGACTCCTCCAGCAGGTTCCAACTCCACTCGATGACGGCGTGCAGGTTACGGTGCCGTGCAGGAGACGTGCGGTCACCCGAACGCAGCAGCGCGAAGCGGTCCACGAGGCGGGCGTTGATCTCTTCGACGCTCATCGTGCGAACCCGCGCGGCGGCCAACTCGATTGCGAGCGGCAGCCCGTCCAGCGTCCGGCACAGCTGCGTTACCTCCGACGGATCGAGCCGCGCCGAAGGCCGGACCGCGAGCGCACGTGTCTGGAACAGCTCCGCCGCCGGGGACTCGGCGTCGCCGATCGCCAGCGGCGGCAACGGATACACGGCCTCGGCGGTGATCGACATCGGGGAGCGACTGGTGGCGAGCACAGTGAGTTGGTCACTCGCCCCGATCAGGTCGGACACGACCTCGGCGACATCGTCGACAAGGTGCTCGCAGTTGTCGAGCACCAACAGGGACGGCCCAGTGGACAGCGCGTCGCGCAGTCGCTGCCGGACGTCATGGATGTGCGTGCGCGTCAGCGTGCCTGGCCTGAGGTCGCTCTCGCTGAGGCCCAGGGTGCCGCTGATGGCGGCGACCAGGTCCTCTCCGCTGCGTACCGACGCGAGTTCGACGAGTGCGACCGGCATCCGTCCGGCCACACGGGTACCGAGCGCATGGGCCACCCGGGTCTTGCCGGTACCACCCGGCCCCAGCACCGTGACAACGCGCGAACGCTCGAGCAGGCGCTCGAGTGCGGCTAGATCTTCCGTTCGGCCGAGCAGTGGGTTCGGCGCGGCGCGCAATCCGATCACTTTCGGCAATGTTGCGGGTTCAGATCCGCGTGTTGGACTCAGGTCATCCCGGACGGCCCGGATCACAGGCTCGGCGCCGTCGCGCAGGATGGCCGCGTTGAGGTCGACGAGCCGCGCCGACGGGTCGGCCCCGAGTCGAGCAGCCAGCCGGTCCCGCAGACCCGCGAACACCTCCAGCGCCTCGTTGGATCGCCCCGCACCGTGCAGGCACTCCATCAGCACGGCGTGCGCACCCTCGTCCAAGGGCGCAGCATCCGTGATGGCGCGGGCCTTCGGGAGCGCTCGCTCGAACTCACCCAAGGCGATCAGTGCGTTGAGTTCCGTCGCGGCGAGCGCGTCGCGGTATGACACGGCCTCCCTCGCCAGGTCCCGCGCAAGGTCGCCGTCGGACAGGTCCGCCCCCGGCTCGCCGCGCCACAGCGAGTTGGCCAGACGCACGGTCTCTATGGCACCGAGATGATCGCCTTCGGCATGTTTCTCGCCCGCCGCGCGGGCAAGTAGGTCCGCCTGTGTGAGATCGACCTGTTCGGCTGCAAGGGTGAGCCGGTAGCCTGCAGGCCCGGCCTCGACAGCGCCGTCCGGCAGCACCGCTCGGAGCCTCGAGATCTGGGTGTGCAGGGCATTCGCCGGCGACTTGGGTGGCGCGTCGCCCCACACGTCCTCGACGAGAGCCGCAACGCCACGACTTCTTCCGGGCCGCCGCGCGAGCGCGACCAGCAGACTTCGAGCCCGGGCTCCGGCCAGTGGGACCAGGGCGCCGTCCCTGCGGGTGGCGACAGCGCCCAGCACGGCCACCTCCACCTCGACGGACAGTCGCGCAGGTGCAGGAATGCCGGGGATTCTCGTAACAGGCTGCACAAACGGCGAGCGTATTGGACGAGCCGACGCGCGGCCACTTTGAAACTCTGAAGGTGACAGGATCGAGGCATGGCTTCTGTGTCCCAGTGGATCGAAGGCGCCCGACCGCGCACCCTCCCGAACGCAATCGCACCAGTCCTCGCGGGCACCGGCGCGGCCGCCTCGCTCGACGCCGCGGTGTGGTGGAAGGCGCTTCTCGCGCTGATCGTGTCGCTCTCGTTGATCGTCGGGGTGAACTTCGCCAATGACTACTCGGACGGTATCCGTGGCACCGACGACGAGCGAGTGGGCCCGCTGCGTCTCGTCGGCTCCAAGCTCGCTTCGCCAGCCGCGGTGAAGACCGCAGCGATGCTGTGCTTCGCGGTGGCTGCGGTGGCCGGGCTCGTCCTGGCGCTGTTGTCGGCGTGGTGGCTGGTTCTGGTCGGCGCGCTGTGCATCCTCGGCGCCTGGTACTACACCGGCGGCAAGAAACCATACGGATACAGCGGTTTCGGCGAGATCGCGGTGTTCGTGTTCTTCGGCCTCGTCGCGGTCCTCGGTACCCAGTTCGTCCAGGCCGGCCGGGTCGACTGGGTCGGCCTGCTGGCCGCTGTCGCGGTCGGCTCGTACTCGAGCGCCGTGCTCGTTGCCAACAACCTGCGCGACATCCCTTCCGACACCGAGTCCGGGAAGATCACGCTCGCAGTCAAACTCGGCGACGCACGTACCCGCATCCTGCACCTGGTCCTGCTGATCGTCCCGTTCGTCGTCACCGCCGCGCTGGTCGTGCGCACGCCCTGGGCGCTCGTCGGGTTCGTTGCGCTGCCGCTCGCGGTGCGAGCCAACGCCCCGGTGCGCGGCGGCAGCCGTGGCCCGGCGCTGATCCCGGCACTGGCGATCACCGGCCAGTCGATGTTGTTGTGGGCCACGGCAACCGGGCTGGCGCTCGGCCTGACCTGACAGACCGTCCTCGGCGTCAGCGCTTGTCCGGGACGAGGGCACTGAGCACGACATTGACCAGCGAGATGATCAGCGCTCCCCACACTGCGGTCCAGAAGCCGTCGACACTGAGGCCCCAATCGGTCTGCGAACTGATCCACGACGTCAGCAGCAGCATCAACGCATTGATGACCAGGGTGAACAGGCCGAGCGTGAGGATGAGCAGGGGCAGCGAGAGTAGCTTCACGATCGGCTTCACGAATGCGTTGACCGCGGTGAATACCAGAGCGATGCCGAGGACGATCAAGACGTCCGCGCCGGTCCCCTCCCCTGAGCGGGCTATCTCGATACCACTCACCCACTGCGAGGCGAGCCAGATGGCGAACGCGTTGATCACCAGACGAATCACGAATGTCATGGATTCATGCTGGCACGAACGAGTCCGGCACGAGAGTTGCGGTGGGCGGTGACTCGCCGAAAAGTCACTCCCGTCGGACGATGGCCGCGTTCAACCGAAGCCGCTCATGCAAGAAGTGTTCGATGCGATCGATCTCGTCGTCGGAGCAATCGAGCAAGACCTTCACTTCGACGTCGCGCCTCGTCAGATCCGCGGTGAGCGCAACCGCGACGATGCCCGTGCCGTCTGCCGACCCACGGAACACGTCCACGCCCTCCCGGTCCCGACCCGCCGTCTCCTCGAGGTAGCCGTGGTCGACGGGGTAGACGACTTCCGGGAACCGCGTGTGTGCACTCCCCCTCGGACGGTCGATTCGCAGCGGAGTCTTACGGACCAATTCGTCGAGGGCCGCGAAGTACGCCGCGAGGTTCGTCATGGTTCAAGCCTGCCACGACGAGCGAGGCCGGCGGCCCAGAACTGCGGGCAGTAGGCAGGTATGTCAAAGAGGTCCGCCAATGCACCTCACCCCGACGCACCACACCGCCAAGAACCTCGTGACCGCAACGGCCTAACCTCGAATCGAAACGACCAATCGACCGGAACGGGAGAACCCCTCATGCTGAGCAAGACTGCCACCTCCGCCCTCGCCGCCGCGGGACTCGTCGGCGGGTATGCCGTCGCCCGCCAGACCGGCAACCGCCAGCTCGGTGGCGCGGTGCTCGCGGCAGTCGGAGGCGTCTGCACGTACAACTGGGCCAAGAGCTCGGGACCGGGGCGGGCCGCAGCACTCCTCGGCACCTACGTCGCGGCGTTCGGCGGCTCGCACCCCCTCGCGAAGAAGATCGGTGCCTGGCCCTCGGTCGGGGTTGTCGCCGGGAGCACCGCGCTCGTGTCCCAGCTCGTTTCCAAGTCTGACGGGTAGCGGTCTTTGGCCTAGTCAGCGCGGTTGCCGGGCGCCAGCGATCGCGCAGCGAGAGTGTCCCGTGTAGGGGTGTTGCAGGCGAGGATCGGATCGCAAAAGAAACTCTTGCCATACCACACTAACGGATCTAGGTTTCACAGTGGACATTGAACTGTGGCGCGAATCACGGCCACAGTAACTCATCGCGTAATCAGCCATCCCGCCGACTTCGGCTGGAGGAGTTCTCATGGCCACGACTGCAGATGGCACTCCGGGGGAAGGTGAGAACCGCGGCCCAAGCGTCGGGTTGGCCGAACACCAACCCCTGAGTCCGCCGACCGAGATGCCCAAGCCACGGGTTCTCGCCGCGTTCGCATTCGCGCAGTTCGCTCTTTTCGTTGCACTGCTCGGGCCGCCGACAGTGAGCATCGCGATCAAACTGACCGCAGTGGTCGGGTCCGACAACGCACCACAGGCAGCGGGGTTGGTTCTCGGCGTCGGCGCGATCGCGGCACTGGTCGCCGGCCCCATATTCGGTTACCTGTCCGACCGCACCACCGGACCTTGGGGACGCCGACGGCCATGGATGATCGGCGGCAGCATCGGACTCGCTCTGTGTCTGCTCGTCATGGCGGTCAGCGACAGCGTTCCGGTTCTGGTCGTCAGCTGGTTCGTAGCGCAACTCGTCGCGAACGCGGCCTTGGCGGCCTACTTGGCCACCATCGCCGATCAGATTCCCGTCCACCGGCACGCAAGCATCTCGGCGTTGGTGAACGTCATGCAGCAGGCAGGGATTCTCGTCGCCGTCTACGCCGTGAGTTTCCTGTCGTCGAACATCGTTGCGATCTTCATGGTCCCAGCCGCCATCGGCGTGGTCGGCATGGTCGTGTACTCACTCGTACTTCCGGACAAGCCGCTGCTCGAGAGGCCTCCGTCACGGGGTGCGCGCGAATGGCTTTCGTTGATCTGGGTTGACCCGCGCAAGCACCCGGACTTCGCCTGGGCGTTCCTCTCGCGCTTCCTGTTCTTCATCGGTCTCTTCCTGTTCACCTCTTTCCGGCTGTTCTGGATGCAAGACCGCATCGGTCTCGATACCGATACCGCCGCCTCGGTCGTGGCCACCGGGGTACTCATATACACGGTGATCCTGATGATCACCGGGCAGATTGCCGGGGTGGTCTCCGATCGGATCAAACGGCGCAAACCCCTGGTATTCATCTCGGTCGCAATGTCCGCGCTCGGCTTCGGAATGCTTGCCGGTGTCACCACGGTCACCGGCTTCTACGTGGTCGAAGCAATCCTCGGGATCGCGTACGGGATCTACTTCGGGGCCGACCTCGCCCTGGTCATCGAGGTGCTTCCCGATCCCGAGAACATCGCGAAGGACCTCGGGATCTTCAACATCGCCAACGCCGCCCCCCAATCACTCGCGCCGTTGTTCGGTGCAGGGCTACTCGCCATCGGATCGGGGGGCCAGAACTACACGCTCCTCTACATCGTCAGCGCTGTAGTAGCACTGCTCGGAGCCGTCGCCATCCTACCGGTGAAGAAGGTGAGGTAAAGCCCTGATCCAAACTCGGGCCGCGCTGACTTGCCAACGCGGAGAGGAGTTCTGATGTCAGCGGGTACGCCGACAGGTCCTGGCGACGTCGAGCGCGGAAGCGCAGAAAATGCTCCGAACCCTCCTCCAGCTGAAGGCTCGGTGCTCGCTCCCCCAACTGAGATGCCCCGGATCCCGTTTCTGGTCGCATTCGGGTTCGCGCAGTTCGCGCTGTTCGTGGCGCTGCTGGGGCCGGTGCTGGTGAGCATGGGGATCAAGCTGATCTCTCTGGTCGGCGAAGACGATGCGCCCCAGGCCACCGGATTGGTACTCGGTGTCGGAGCGATCGCCGCAATGATCGCCAATCCCGTCTTCGGGCATATCTCGGACCGCACCACCGGACCGTTGGGCCGCCGCCGACCGTGGATCATCCTGGGAAGTGTAGGGCTGGCCGTGGCCCTACTCGCTATCGCGCTCGCCAACAGCGTCGTCATGCTGGTGATCGGCTGGTTCGTAGCACAGATATTGGCCAACGCCGCCTTCGCTGCCTATCTCGCAACCATCGCCGACCAGATCCCACCCCACCGGCACGCAAGTATTTCCGGGTTCGTCAACGTCACTCAGAACCTCGGAATCCTCGCCTCTACCTATATCGCCAGCTTCTTCGAATCGAACCTGCTGGCATTGTTCATGGTGCCGGCAACGATCGGCGTGGTCGGCATGACCGCCTACGCGATCGTGCTTCCCGACAAGCCACTCACCGTCAAACCTCCGCGACAGAGCGCTTTCGGATTCTTGAAACTGTTCTGGGTGAACCCGCGCAAGCACCCGGACTTCGTCCTAGTCTTGCTCTCGCGCTTGCTGCTCTTCCTGGGCATGTACCTATTCGTCACTTTCCGGCTGTTCTGGATGCAAGATCGCGTGGGTCTCGACCTGAGCTCCGCAACCAGCGCTGTCGCCACCGGAGTGCTGATCTACACGATTGCCTTGCTGGCGACCAGCCAGATCGCCGGCTATATCGCCGATCGACTGAATCGCCGCAAGGCGCCGGTATTCATATCGACCATGATCTTTGCCATCGGCACAATGTTCTTGATCGGCGTCGATACCGTCGCGGGCTTCTACATAGTCGAAGCAGTCCTGGGTGTCGCCTACGGGATCTACTTCGCCTCCGACTTCGCTCTCGTGTTGGCCGTTCTGCCCGACCCGAACAACGTCGCGAAGGATCTCGGCGTGTTCAACATGGCGAACGCCATCCCGCAATCACTTGCGCCGCTGATCGGCGCGGTACTGCTCGAAGTCGGGGGCGGCGGGCAAAACTACACGGTGTTGCTCGGCGTCGCCACAGTGATGGTGTTCCTCGGAGCACTGGCAATCATTCCCATCAAATCGGTGCGGTGAACGTCCCACCGCATCAGCAGGGTCTGCGAAGGAAGAAGACCGTGAACAGTCACAGTGCCAAACCAGCCGAGGTCCATTCAGGGACAACGAATTACGCGGACCTGATCGCCTCGCTCGATCTTGGATCGAAGGTCCGGCTCCTCACCGGGGCGTCGACGTTCACCACCGCCGCCGAGGAATCGATCGGCCTGGGCGAGATACGCCTGTCCGACGGGCCGACCGGCATTCGAGGGCTCGATTCCAGCGGAGTACGTGAGGTGACACTGCTTCCCAACGCCACGCTGCTCGCCTCGAGCTGGGACACTCGCCTGCTCTACGACGTCGGCCAGCTTCTTGCCGAAGAGGCACTGGCCCAACGAATTCACGTGGCTCTCGGTCCGACGATCAACCTTCACCGTTCCCCCCTCGGGGGCCGTCTCTTCGAGGCGTACTCGGAGGACCCGTTGTTGACCGGACTCCTCGCGGCAGCCTACGTGCGCGGACTGCAAGACGCGGGCATCGGCGCGTGCCTCAAACACTTGGTCGCCAACGAGTCCGAGACCGAACGCCACACGATGAACAGCGTCGTCGACGAGGCCACGCTTCGGGAGTTGTACCTGACGCCGTTCGAGGTCGCGATCGCCGACGCCGACCCCTGGTCGGTCATGGATGCGTACAACGACGTCAACGGTGTTGCTTCCACTGAGAACGTGCACGTCAACACCGAGATCGTCAAGGGCGAGTGGAATTACAGCGGCCTGATCATGTCCGACTGGCTCGCGACCCGGACGGCCGTGGCCGCCGCCAACGGGGGCCTGGATCTGGTCATGCCCGGCCCCGGCGGTCCGTGGGGTGAGGCCCTGATCGCTGCCGTGGAAGCCGGCGAGGTTCCGATGTCGGTAATCGATGACCACGTGCGTCGCCTGCTGCTGCTGGCCGCGCGGGTCGGCGCGCTCGGTGAGCAGCGTCTGTACGACATGGAAGTGCCTGCGCCGACGTCGATCGGGCGCCGGGACCAACTCGTCCAACTCGCCGCCACCGGGATGACGGTCTTGACCAATCGCGGCAGCATCCTACCGCTGGAGCCGGACCAGTCCGTCGCCCTCATCGGCAGGCATGCAGTCGACACCGTGTGTATGGGAGGAGGTTCGTCGGAGGTCAGCCCGCCCCATCAGGTCAGCATTGCCGAGGGCATGACTGCGCTGCCGGGCACATCGCTCACCGTCGTCGACGGCGTCGCCGTCCGCACCCGGCCGGCTACCGTGCGGCGAGGTGTCCTGCTCGACCCCGAAACCGGTGAACCCGGAGTTCGTTTCGTGTTGCGATCCACGGACGGGTCCGAGATCGAGGAACGGCGCACCGGATCGGCGGTCACGACCATCGGCTGGGACGACGACCTCGACGCAGAGGTCGCGGCGATCGAGTTCCACGCGGTGACCACCCTGGACGGGCCCGTCGATGTGGGTGCGATCGGTGTCGGCGACTGGACGATCCACGCCGGTGACGACACATTCGACTACGCCCTGGACCAGCCCCACTCCGACGGCGACGGTGGGACCGATCGGCGAGGTCCGTCGATGCAGGACATTCTCGGTGGAGCACTTCAGCAGCCACCGTTCCGGCGCGACACCACGGTGGTCAGCTCGGGTACCGCGATCAGCGGCGTCATCCGACGGCCCATGACCCCCGGTAGGTTCGCCGTGACAGTGGCTCCCGCACAACGCAACAGCGAGGATGCCATTGCCGAGGCGACGTCGGCCGCGGCCGAGGCCGACGTCGCGGTGGTCGTGGTCGGCACCACCGAAGAACAGGAAACCGAGGCGTTCGACAAGTCGACGCTGCACCTGCCCGGCGATCAGGACGCCCTGGTCTCGGCCGTCGCGTCGGCTGCGCGCAAGACCGTCGTAGTGGTCAACGCGGCGACACCGGTGATCATGCCCTGGCGCGACGAAGTCGACGCGATCCTCTGGGTCGGGCTGCCCGGGCAGGAAGCCGGACATGCGGTTGCGGCAACCCTTTACGGCGCCGTCGAGCCATCGGGGCGACTGGTCACCACGTTCCCGGCAGAGGACGGGCAGAGCGCGGCCTGGTCGGTGACACCTGAGGGCGGCGACCTCGAGTACGCGGAGGGGCCCTACATCGGATATCGCGGCCATCACGCGGGTCGAGCCCCGGCGCCGAGCTTCTGGTTCGGCCACGGCCTGGGCTACTCCTCGTGGGAGTACCGGGACGCCCACCTGACCGGTGGCTCGAGTGTGCGCGTGAACGTGGCGAACGTCGGGGGCCGAACGAGCCGCGAGGTGGTCCAGTTGTACTTCGCTCCCGTCGAACGCGACCAGCCCGTGCGTCTGGTCGGCTGGCAGGACGTGACAGTCGCCGCCGGATCCTCCGCCGACGTCGAGGTGTCCGCCGATCCGCGGGCGCTACGCCGGTGGGACACGTCCGCGTCACGGTGGGCGCCGCTGTCGGGCCGTGGGCAGCTCATCCTCGCTCGCGGTCTCGGCGATGTCCGAGCCCGACTCGAAGCCGTGCCTGCCGACGCCTGAGTCCTTTCACGGCCGGGCGAATTTCTCAGGTAGGACCATCCTCGGCCTGGATGGCCGACAGTGCCGACAACGCTTCCTCGGCGTCGAATCCCGCGGCTACGACAGCGGTGAGGTAGTCCCTGGCCAACCGCTCGAGCAGATCGGGTGATGGTGGTGAGGCAGACCGTGGTCGCGTTCTGGCGACCTGAGTCCCTTTGCCGCGTCGTGACTCCACCCACCCTTCTTGCTCCAAGTCGCGATACGCGCGCGCGACAGTGCCGATCGCAACGTCGAGGTCTTTCGCGAGTTGCCTCAACGATGGAAGTTTGTCCCCGGGTGAGATCTGGCCGGATGTGATGAGAGCGGCGATCTGTCGACGTATCTGCTCGTAGGGGGGCAGCAGATCGTCAGAACGCACGACGACTCGCGAACTGTTCATCGCGACATCGACGGCAGAGGCGCAACAAATCGGACGATGGCCCACAGACCGAGAACGCCGCTGTAGATCATCATTCCCATCCCAAGGATTCCGGCCGCCTTCCAGCCCCAACTCGAGTCACCAACACTCGAGACCGCGCCTGCTGCTCTGTCCAGCGAGATCCCTACGACGAAGATCCCGAACGCCGAAATTGCTGCAGCACATGCAACTCCGCGAGTCGCGATTCGGCTCCGAAGCGCCATGTCATAGAGCCCAGTATCGACTGCACCCCATCGCTGGGCGCCCTTTACGCATGCCAGAGCGAGGACCAGAACCAGAACGATCGCAATCATCAGAGGCGCGGAGTAGAAGGATCCGGGGTAGGGAGAGAACGTTCGGCCGATATCCCCGTACGAGATCGAGAACGCGCGCATCTCGTTACTGAAGGAGTCTGCCGATGCCGTGAGCGTCGTCGCGATCAGCCCTCCGATGGCAAGTAGCACCCCAGCCGCCGTGGCAACGGCAAAGCGTGGTGGGACAACAGATCTCAGCGATCGAGGTACCAGACTCGCCTCCCGTTCGGACGAATCGCGGTCGACTTGATCGATGCTCAAGGCGCTCAGGGCGAGCCCGATGACCAGACACGTGATCACCCCAGGCACAAGCGTCACAGCGCCACGCCCGAAGTTGTCCCACCACAGCAGAGCGAATCCGACGGGGAGCGCAAGAATGACGCCAGCCACGAGCAACAGCGCACTGCGGCGACGCGCGTTCTTCGCAGAGGCCGGCATGTCTGAGCGCCGTGCGGCCACTGCGTCACTGAACCCCGCCTGAACCAGCACGAGTGCCGCAACAAGGGCGAACAAGACGAACAGCGGGAACAAGACGAACAGCGGGGGCAGGTCCATGAACTCCTCCAAGTACTACTGTATTAGATAGTTGATACAGTAGTACTTCGAGGAGCAGGGGTCCAAGAGCGTGGACCCCGGGAGGTGCCCACCGAGAACATGCAGAGCCAGCCCGGGGGTGACACTGGCGGACGGCGGTCGGAGGTCTAGTCGGCCCAGTGCCCGGTGCGGGCGAACCCGTCGAGGACCGCTGTCGGCCCGGCGAGGTCGATCCCTTCGGACGCGACCCAGTCGTCGTCGAAGTACGTCTCGGAGTAGCGCTCTCCGCCGTCGCACAGGAGCGTGACGACGCTGCCGCTACGCCTCTGCTCGAGCATCTCGGCCACCAGCCCGAAAGCGCCCCAGAGGTTGGTCCCGGTCGACCCACCCACCTTGCGGCCGAGCACCTCGCTGGCGTGCCGCATGGCCGCGATCGAACCTGCGTCGGGCACCTTGACCATCCGGTCCACAACCTGGCCGATGAACGACGGCTCGACCCGTGGGCGGCCAATCCCCTCGATCCGAGAACCCCGCTCCGACGTGGAGGTGAGGGCGCAGTCGTCACACCGCCACGCATCGAAGAAGACGGAGTTCTCCGGGTCCACGACGCACAGCCCGGTGTCGAACTTGCGGTACCGCAGGTACCGGCCGATCGTCGCCCCAGTGCCGCCGGTGCCGGCACCGACGACGATCCACTCGGGAATCGGGTTCTCCTCCTGCTGAAGCTGCGTGAAGATCGACTCCGCGATGTTGTTGTTCCCGCGCCAGTCGGTGGCCCGCTCGGCATGAGTGAACTGATCCATGTAGTGGCCACCAGTCTCGGTCGCCAACCGCTGCGACTCGGCGTAGATGAGTGACGGGTCCTTCACGAAGTGGCAGCGACCGCCCTGCGCTTCGATGAGCGCGATCTTGGCCGGACTCGTACTCGCAGGCATCACCGCAACGAAGTCGAGGCCGAGGAGCTGTGCGAAGTACGCCTCGCTGACCGCAGTCGATCCCGAGGACGCTTCGATGACGGTGGTGTTCTCGCCGACCCAGCCGTTGCAGATCGCATACAGGAACAGCGATCGGGCTAGCCGATGCTTGAGGCTTCCGGTGATGTGGGTGGACTCGTCCTTGAGATACAGCTGGACGCTCCACTGGGGCGGTAGCGGATAGCGCAGCAGGTGCGTGTCCGCGCTGCGCTGCGCGTCGGCCTCGATCAGACGGACTGCATTGTCGACCCACGTACGCGGGCCCCGCCGGTCGAGGACGACCGTCACCGCCGGTCTTCTCCCCGGAGCTTCGCCTGCAGGTCGGCCTTGTCGGCGCGGCGCTGCGCATCAACTGCGGCGATATCGCGGTTGACCCTCTTGCGAAGCCTCGAGAAGAGAACCAGTGAGAGCGGCAGCGCGATGAGGACCGCGAACAACGCGGCCACGATGAGCGGCACCTCCACGCCGAACAGTTCGCCACCGAACAGGATGACGGCGGCGAGGACGACCACGAGACCGAGTCGCGCCGCCGAGTACGCGAGGACGTCGCGGACAAGGGTGCCGGTCGTTACGGTTCCGCCGGCCGGGCTGTCGGCATTTCGATCCTGTTCAGGAGGAGTCTGCGCTGCTTCACTCACACGATCAGGGTACCGACAGCCGGTGGCCCCCACAGCAGCGCCGCGAGGAGGGAAGGCCGGAGCGACGACACCGGGAAAAGGTGCTTCAATCGACGAAACGATATTTCGTGCTGAAGTGCCATCGGCGAACACACAGACGGATTTCACACTAGGTGCTGGCAACCCCGTCCATACTGGGATTTCCGATTCCCGTGCACACCCCGTAATACACGAGTCCGACTAGTCCGTTTTGTCTATTACCTCCGCTTTACCAACTTTAGATCGTTCGAGTACCCGGGGGGTTGAGTGCCACTATGTCGAAGCCGGTTGACAAACGAACCGGTCCCGTATCCCCACGGCCGACCCCTGCGGTAGGCCCCGAACCTTGGAGGATCGATGAGCGCACCCACCTACAACGGCGCCAAGGAAGCCTTGCTGACTCCAGGCCAGGTCGCCGCACTGTTCCATGTCGACCCCAAGACCGTCACGCGTTGGGCGCACGCCGGCCGGCTCGGATCTCTGCGCACCCCCGGAGGACACCGGAGGTTCCGTGAGGCCGAGGTGATGGCGCTGCTCTCGTCCCTCACCACCGAGGCACACCACTCCTGAGTGGCGTAAACGCCGACGGGGACAGGTAGATGCCGGGGCGACCCGGACACGGCTACCCTCGTAATCAGGAGGTGCACCGTGATCTACCTGTTGGCCTTTATCGGCCTGGTAACGCTCGCTGTCCTGTTGTGGAAGGCGTTCGGCCCGACCGCCACGACCATGGTTCGGGGCGGCGGGGCGACCAGGACCGGCCGAGTCGTCGGCCCGGACGACGATCCCGAGTTCTTGTGGCGCATGGATCGTGACAACCATCGCCGCCAGTCGGGAACCGACACCCCGACCGACCCGGAGAGCTGATCCACGCTCCCCAGGGGTGACGGTCCGCGCCGGGTAGGGCCGACGCGCCCGGACGACAACCGAATGTGCAACGGTCGCCGTGCAGATGCACGGCGACCGTTGCGCGTTTCCGCCTCCGTTCGGGCGGTGACGTTCAGTTGAGGCCGGCGTAGGAGTGCAGGCCCGAGACGACCATGTTGATGATGAACAGGTTGAACAGCATCGCCACGAAACCGGCGACGTTGATCCAGGCCGCCTTGGTGTCGCGCCAGCCCGATGTCGCCCGGGCGTGCAGGTACGCCGCGTAGATGACCCACGTGATGAAGGAGACGGTCTCCTTGGGGTCCCAACCCCAGAACCGGCCCCAGGCGGCCTCGGCCCAAATCGCGCCGAGGATGATGCCGGCACCGAACAGCGGGAAGGCCACGATGGTCGTCTTGTAGGCAAGGCGGTCGAGGGTCAGTGCGTCAGGCAGACGTTGGGCCAGCTTGCTGAAGGGCCCGGTACCCTCCTCCCCCTGCGGGAATCGGATCCGGTACAGGAACAGCAGGCTCGCGACGCCGGAGACCAGGAAGATGCCGCTGCCGACGCTGATGATGGTCACGTGGATCGGGAGCCAGAACGACTGGAGCGCCGGAACCACGGGGGCAGCGTCGGAATAGAGCACGGTCGCCGCGAGGAACATCAGAACCAAGACCGGCACCAGAAGGAAGACGAACAGGTCGGTGTTTCTGCGCATGGCGACGATGCCGGCGACTACTGCGGCCGCACAGGCCATCGTCACGAACTCGTACATGTTGCCCAGCGGGAAGCGGTCGGTCGCGAGTCCTCGCAACACCATCGACGCGATGTGCAGCACCACGCCCACGATCAGCAGCGAGTACCCCATGCCGCCGAACTTCTCCGACCACGTCTTGCCGGGCGTCGACGCCACCCGGCCGGGCTGTTGACCGGTCGGGGCGACCGGTGCACTCCCGGCTCTGACGAGTTCGCGTTCCTGGACCTCACGCGCCCGCATCGACGCGTACCGGGCGATCAGCAGGACCGTGGCGAGGACGTAGATCGCGAACGCCGACTCGAACGACCAGTCGCTGTAGCGCGCGAGTGTCTCGTTGATCGTCATGAATTCATCTCCTGCCCGTCGTGCGCCCGTGTTGTCCGTTGTGCCGAGGGGTGACCGAGCAGGCGGATGCGCAGTCGGTCGAACTCGTCGCCCCAGCCGGCCTGATCCGTTCGAGCCAGGCCACCGAGTTCTACTACGGTTCGTCGTTCATTCGCGGTCAATGTAGCCGACGCCGGGCCGGGGTCCTTCCCGGGTCCAGGCTCCGGATAGATCCGCACCCACACCCGACGCCGCTTGACGACCAGCGAGACCAGCAGGCCCGCCATCATCACGAGCGAGGACACCAGAACCCACTGCTGCGCGGGATCGTGCGAGACCTGCAGGTTGACGAAGTCGACGGCACCGTCGAAACGCACCTCCGTGCCGTCCGCGAGTGTCGCGCTCTCCCCGGGGAACAGGTTCACACGCTCCTGCTTGACGAGGCGGCCCTGGTTGATCAGCTCCTCGTTGAGCGAAAAAATGCTCTGCGGAAAGCCGGTGTCGAGACCGGTGTCACCCTTGTAGATGTCGATCGCGACGGCCGGATCGATCAACTCAGGGAAGCCCGACGACAGCAGCGTCCCATCGAACACCGCGGTCGGGGCGAACAGGCCCTCGATCGCGATCTGGTTCTTACGCCGCTCGTCCTCGTTCGGGTACAAGCCGCCGGGCGGGTCGAAACGCATCGCACCGCTCGACAGGAACGTCGTCGCGTCCTCCGGCGCCCACTGCAGGGTCTCGGAACGCGTCTCGCCGTTCGGGAAGGTCACGGTGAACGTCGGCGCGTAGCCATGACCCTGCAGGTAGACACGGTCACCTGCGACCCGCAGCGGATGGTTCACCTTGAGCTGGGCGTCGCGCCATGTGTTCGAAGTCAGGTCCTCACCGGTCTGGTACGAGATGTTCGAAGTGAACATCTCGGCCTGGCCGTTGTCGAGGTAGTCGGCCGTGAAGTCGTTGACCTTGAGGCACAGCGGGGTCATGCCGGTGCCGTCCCGTTCGTTGCCCGCCCGGAACGAGTCGAAGACTGCGGGGGACGTCGTGCAGATACCCGGCCCACTGTTCGCCACGATGATCACATTGCCCTCGTAGTGGAACAGCTTGCCGGCTGCGATCGAGATGAGCAGCGCCACCAACGACAGGTGGAACACCAAATTGCCGGCTTCGCGCAAGAAGCCCTTCTCGGCGGAGAGCGTGATCTCGCCCGGGCGCTTCGCGCGCTCCCCGCCGGAGCGCTGCTCGACGCGCCACCCGCGCAGGTGGCTCCGGACGCGGCCCGCGACGGCCTCTGGGGTCTCGTCGACGGTCTCGACATGGTGATGCGGGAGCCGACTGAGGTTGCGTGGCGCAGCAACGGGCTTCGCACGCAACGCCTTCGCGTACTCGACGCAGCGCGGGACGATGCAGCCGACCAGAGAGACGAACAGCAGGACGTAGACCGCGGTGAACCAGAAGCTGCCGAAGACGTCGAACAGTTCGAGCCGGTCCATGATCGGCCCGAGGGTCGGTCGGGCCGCGATGTACTCGTTAACCTTTCCCTCGTTGAGGCTGCGCTGCGGAAGCAGGGCGCCCGGAATGGCCGCGAACGCCAGCAGGAACAGCAGCACCAGGGCGGTGCGCATCGACGTCAGACCGCGCCAGGTATTGCGAACCACGGCGACGGCACGGCCGAGCAGCGACTGCCGTGGCGGACGCGGCGACGACTCGTCGATCCCGTCCGAGGACGACGCGTCCGCGCTCAGCGTGTCTCGAGCGGTCATATCGGCAGGACCACGTCCGTGATGAATGCGTCACGGACCCAGCTCACGAACAGGTCCCACGCCCCGGTGACCAACGCGATGCCGACCATGATCAACAAGATCCCGCCGAAGACCTGGATCGCCCGGCTGTTGCGGCGCAGCCAGCCGACACCGGCCAGTGCGCGCGCCGAGCCCAGCGCCACCAGCACGAAGGGGAGCCCGAGCCCGATGCAGTAGGCGACGATCAGGGCGACGCCGCGTGCTGCCGTCGCGCCCTCGGTACCGGCCGCCACCGACAGGACCCCGGCGAGCGTCGGACCCAGGCAAGGCGTCCAACCGAGTGCGAACACCCCTCCGAGCAACGGGGCACCCGCCAACCCCGAGACCTGTCGCGGCGCGAACCGGGTGTCCTTCTGCAGGACCGGGATCAGCCCCACGAACGCCAGGCCCATCACGATCGTGACGACGCCACCGACCCGCTGGAGGACCTCCCGGTTGAGCGCGAGTGCCTCGATGGCACCGAAGACGGTCGCAGTCGCCAGCACGAAGACGACGGTGAATCCGAGGACGAACAGACCGGCGGCCCCGGCGACGCGCAGTCGGCCGTCGCGCAGAGTCTTGGTCCGGGTGTGCGCCTCCGCCGTAGTCACGGCCGGCGCCTCCGCCCCGACCACCCCGGCCAGGTACGACACGTAGCCAGGAACGAGTGGCACGACGCACGGTGAGGCGAAGGAGACCAGACCGGCGAGCACACACGCGCCCAGCGCGAGCAGCAACGGTCCGGTCGAAGCGGTCTGCTGGAACGCCTCACCGATGCCGGCCAGAAATACCGTGTCCTGGGTCATGCCTGATCCTGCGGTTCCTGCGCGATCCGTTCCACGACCGGCTGCAGGTCCTCGGCCAGCAGTTCCTTCAAGTAGACGGCCGCAACGCGATGCTCACGGTCCAGCACGATCGTGGTCGGCACGACGCTGGTCGGGTAGTTCTTCCCGAGCATCATCAGCGTGCGGAACTCGGGGTCGTAGATCGAGGGATAGGGCACGTTGTAGTTGACGTGGAAGTCCTGAGCCTTGCTCTTCGTCGGATCCTTGACGTTGATGCCGAGGAACTGGACGCCGAGATCCTTGGTGTTCTGGTACACCGTCTCGAGATCGTCGGCCTCAGCACGGCACGGGGCGCACCACTGGCCCCATACGTTGAGCACCACGACCTGTCCCTCGTAGTCGGACAACGATGTGGTCTTGCCTTCGGTCATCAGGTCCGGACCCGAGACGTTGCCCGCCTTGCCGCGATCGGAGGGCGGATCGTAGAACAACTCGGTCTTGCCACCCGGCGAGACGAACACGAAGGTGCCGCCCTGCGCGACTGCGTCACTGCCAGTGGCGCAGCCGGCGATAACCGCGGCGAGGGCGGCCGAGCAGGCCGCCGCGGCCAAACGTAGAGAAAGGAACCTCATGCGCCGGTCACCCTCGGGTCGGACGCACCGGCCGGCTCGGAGTAGATGATGTCGACGAGTGTGTCGCCCTCGTAGACCAGAGACGTCAACGACGCGAGCCCGCACTGCCGGTTGCGTGGGTCGTGCCAGAGCCGCTCGCCCTGCAGGAAGCGGCGCAATGTCCACACGGGCAGCTGGTGGCTGACGCACACGGCCTCGTGACCCGCCGCGGCAACACGAGCGGCGTTGACGGCGGCGAGCATGCGGTGCGCGATCTGCAGGTAGGGCTCCCCCCACGACGGGGTGAACGGATCACGCAGCTTCCACCAGTGCCGTGGGCGGCGCAGCGCACCGTCGCCGACGGACACCTTGAGGCCCTCGAAGTCGTTGGCGGCCTCGATGAGGTTGGCGTCGGTCCCGATCGGCAGCCCGTGCTTCTCCGCGATCGGCGCGGCGGTCTCCTGCGCTCGCTGCAGCGGCGACGCGACAACGTGAGTGATGTCGTGGTCGGCGAGCGCCAAGGCGACGGTACGGGCCTGCGCTTCACCGTTCGTGGACAGCCGAAAGTTCGGGAGACGTCCGTAGAGGATTCCGCTCGGGTTGTGCACCTCTCCGTGCCGGAGCACGTGGACGATGGTGCGGGTGTCGGAGTGCCTGTGGTCGGCAGCGCTCGCGTTGTCGGCGTCGGTCACGTTGTGGTCCCTGCGTTTCGGTTGTCAGCCAGTTGCGGTTGTCAGTCTGCGCTGCGGCTCAGTTCTGTGCTGCGGCGGCGGCCTTGGCCGCATGCGGGGCGGCGTCGGCGATCTTCGAAAAGGCGTCGTCGTCGAGGGCCGACGAGACGAACCATGCCTCGAATGCACTCGGCGGAGCGTAAACACCGCGCGAGAGCAGGGCATGGAAGAAGTCGGGGAACCGCCCTGTGTCTGCGGCCTTGGCCTCGGCGTAGTTCGTAACCGGGTCCGCGGAGAAGAACACGCTCACCAGGTTTCCGGCGAACTGGACGCGATGTGGGACGCCCTCGGCGGCGAGCGCGTCGCCGAGCAGTGCGCCGAGCGTCCGCGCGTTGCGCTCGAGCGCGGCGTAGACGGCGTCGTCGGCGGCGCGCAGACTCGCCAGGCCGGCGGCTACGGCAACCGGGTTTCCGGACAGTGTGCCGGCCTGGTAGACGGGGCCGGACGGGGCCAGTCTGCTCATGACGTCGGCCCGGCCACCGAATGCGGCGGCAGGCAGCCCACCACTCATGACTTTGCCGAACGTGTAGAGGTCACCGGCGACGCCGTCGCGGCCGAACCACCCGGAACGGCTGACACGGAACCCAGTCATGACCTCGTCCATGATCAGCAGCGCACCGTGCTCAGCGGTGATCGCGCGCAGGCCCTCGTTGAAACCCGGCAGCGGAGCGACCGCACCCATGTTGCCGGCGGCGGCCTCGGTGATGACGCAAGCGATCTCGCCGGGGTTCGCGGCGAATGCGGCTCGTACGGCCTCGATGTCGTTGTAGGGCAGGACGATGGTGTCCTCGGCCTGCGCTCCGGTCACCCCGGGCGACGTCGGCAGACCGAAGGTGGCCAGCCCCGAACCGGCGTCCGCGAGCAACGCGTCGACGTGCCCGTGGTAGCAGCCGGAGAACTTGACGACCTTGGAGCGGCCGGTGAAGCCGCGGGCCAGACGCACCGCACTCATGGTGGCCTCGGTGCCGGAGTTGACCAGGCGAACCTGCTCGACCGGTGCGACGCGGCTGACGATCTCCTCGGCGAGCGCGATCTCACCCTCGGTGGGCGCGCCGAACGACATCCCCGTCGTCGCGGCCTTCTGCACGGCTTCGACGATGGCCGGGTGCGCGTGGCCGAGGATCATCGGGCCCCACGAGCACACCAGGTCGACGTACTCGTTGCCATCGACGTCGGTGAGCGTGCAGCCGGATGCCTCTGCGATGAAACGGGGAGCGCCGCCGACGGAACCGAACGCACGTACCGGGGAGTTGACACCGCCGGGAATGACCTTGGACGCCCTGCCGAAGAGCTCAGAAGAACGGGCATCACGAAAGTCGGGTCCCGCACCGGACCCGCTGGAGGCAGCACTCACGCCTCCAGTGTCCCAGTTCTTTCGAATTCGACAACGACAGGCTGTAGGAGGTGGCCGGAATCACACAGTTCGCGAGCGCCTCGCCGCGACTACGCACCCGACGGCGCGACGTGGAGCACCTTGTCGTCCGAACCGTTGTCGGTGGTGATCAGCAGGCTGCCGTCGGGCATGCGAGTGGCCGAGCGCAAGCGACCGTATTCGTCGGTGAGCGCTGAATGCGTCGCGACGACATTCTCGCCGTCGTCCGACAACTTCAGGAACAGCAGCTCCTGCTCCTTCTGACTGGTGACGGCGAGCGCGCCGTCCCACTCACCCCAGCTCGCGCCGGAGACGAAAGTGCCGCCGGGCGTCGCGATCGTCGGCGTTCCGGAACTCCACACGGCCGCGACGGCACCCGGTACCCGGTCCGGGTCGGTCATGGGCACGCTCTCGTCGTATATGCCCGGCTCGCGATCCGGCCGCCAGCCGTAGTTGTTGCCGGCCTGCAGGAGGTTCACCTCGTCGTCGCGATGGGTGCCCTGTTCGATGCTGTAGAGCCGCCCGGTGCCCGGCTGCAACGCCAGGCCTTGTACGTTGCGATGCCCGAGCGTGAACAGCGGGCTTTCGGGGTCGGGGTTCCCCGCCGCCGGGGTTCCGTCGGTGTTGATGTGCAGCACCTTGCCGCCCAGGGAGTTCCGATCTTGCGGCGCGGTCGGTGACGTCGCATCACCCGTGCCCACGTACAGAGTGCCGTCCGGATGGGCGAGGATACGGCAGCCGCCGTGACGTCCATCGGCAGCCGTCGGCATTCCCGTCAGGACGTCGCCGGTGCGAGTGAGGGCGGTCCATCCCGGATCCACCGTCCACGACACGACGCGGATGTCGGTGCCGCTGCCGGTGTCGACGGATTCGCCACCGTCGCTTCGATGCCCTTGGCACGTGTAGATCGTCCGACTGGTCGCGAAGTCGGTGGCCAGCGCTATGCCCATGAAACCGGTCTCACCCTGGGCGTACAGATCCGACAGGTCCGCGGTTACCTCGCCGACGCTGCCATCGGCCCGCTTGACCACGAACCGGCCTGCACGTTCGCCGGTAAGGATCGCGCCGTCCGGGGCTGCCACCACGTCCCACGGATTCTCGAGATCGTTCATGACCGTGGTGACGTCGAGCGCCGGAAACGACGGCGTCGGTTCGGCGCAGGCCGTTGGCGCGACGACGATTCCGATGACCGCCATCGCACCGATACCTGCCCGTCGAACCGGTGCACGCACGAATAGGCCTCCCTGTCGACTGCCGATTCGTGCACAGCCTACGACAGCGCCATCGCGGACGCGATGAACCACACGGTGGTTACTGGACCAACTCGTATCCCGCCTCCGCGACCGCGGCGGCGACGGCGATGGTGTCCATCGGCACATCGCTAGTCACGACGACACGTCCGGACGCCACGTCGACGTCGACGGCGGTCACCCCGGACAGCTCGCTGATCTCCTCTGTGACCGCGGAGGCGCAGTGCTGGCAGGTCATGCCCTTGACGATGTAGGTGTGCTCCATCGGGGCCTCCTCATCCACGATCGCCAAGCGGTCAGGATTTGACCAGACGGGCGACCGCATCGGAAGCCTCTTTGACCTTCGCGTCGGCTTCCGGGCCGCCCTTCTTCGCGGCCTCGACGACGCATCCCGCGAGGTGTGCCTCGAGCAGCTTCAACGACACCGACTGCAGCGCCGACGTGGCCGCCGACACCTGGGTGAGCACGTCGATGCAGTAACGATCGTCCGCGACCATGCGCGAGATGCCCTGCACCTGTCCCTCAATGCGCCGCAGACGCTTGAGCAGGTCCTCCTGCTGCGAGCTGTATCCGTTGTTCATGCGTCCTATGATACCCCCTACGGGTACTTGCCCTATGGGGATCGCCGCGCGTAACGACGCAGAACGGCAAGCAGGAGTAGACCTGCGACGAGAACCGATGCGAGCGCCGCCGAAATCCATGCGCCCGAGTACCGCACTGACGTGAACGACGGCGTCCCGGGCGCTATGGGTTCGAACTCGACAGTAGTGACGCCTCGCGTCCAGCACACGACTGCGAGCACGAGTGCCACTGCAGCACCGAACGCCTCGGCGACCAGGACCACTGGGGCCGCGATCCCTCTGACCGTCGCGAGCGGCCGCTTCACGATGTACCCCGCACCCGAGCGAGCGCGTCGGTGAGCGCCACCCGCAGGCCGTCGTCGTCGCGAGCCCAAGCCTGTACCAGCGAGCCGTCACGCAGCCTCAGGCCGATCCCCTTGCGCCGCCGAGGCACACTCGACAGTTCCCCGAGACTGCGTGCGAACTCCCAGCGCTGCGGCTCGTCGGCGTAGGGGTCGGCCTTCGGCAGCACGGCGTCGATCTCGGCAAGGAGCAACTCCTCGGTACCCTGCCGCAACGAGGCCGCGCCCAACACAACACTCACGTGCCGACGCGCGGCGACCACCTGCGCGTAGACGATGCCGGTGAGGATGACGGCGAACAGCGTCAATGCGAACCAGTGCACCACCGGCCCGGTCAGCAACTCGATCACGAGGGCCACGATGCAGAACACGGGGCCATAGGCGACGGTCCGCCAACGGGCGCCGGGCTCGATGAACAGCGGCTCAGTCGGACTGTCGGCGTTTGAACCACTCACGCGCACCCTCCCGAAACACCAAAACGCATGCCACGACCAGCAGCAACGGAACCACGAGCAGCAACGGCGCAATCACCCCGACCGCCGACAGTGCAATCGCCGCCACCGCGAACACCGCCGACAGCAGCACCACGATATTGCGCAGGCGCGAATTGCCGGCCCGCACGGGCGCCGCGAGAAATCCTATGACGAGTCCGAACACCAGCGACGCGATCCCGATTCCGCGCAGTAGCCCCACGAACGAGTCTGCGCCGGATCCGAGCCGTTCTTCGATTGCGTCGGCGGATGTCGTTATCGCCAGCAGACCGAGAAACACCATAGCGGCGGCGCAGACCACCCAGATCCAGTAGGCGACGGAGACCAGGCGCGGGGTCGACTCACTCACGACCTCATCCTGGTGCATCGACTGCTCGCCGACGAGGCAGGGCTCAGCGGACAAGGGCGCCCGATACGACCAGGAGAACGAGTGTCACCAGTCCGAACAGCGCGAACAGGGCGATCCACAGCAGTTCCCGTCGTCTTCCTGGTCCGTGCTCGACACGCATCACTACTCCCTGAACGAATCCGAACACCGGGTCAATGTGACGTGCTTCACACTACAGGGAGAGGTGGGTCCGAATCTCCGCGTCGCGATCCGCGCCTCCTCCACAGCAGTCAGCGCGACGGTGGAAGTTTCCCGAAGTACTCGTTGGAGCCTTGGCGGTACATCAGCACGATCGCACCTACCGCCATCACAGCCTGCAAGATCCCTGCACCGCCCATGACGAGCGCCGCGGTCCCGCTGGCCGGCCCCGCACCGACAATCGTTTGCAGCGCCGAGAACAGAACGAACGCACCGGCCATCGTCAACAGCATGCGGGCCCAATTCCTGCCACGGCGCATCTTGAACGCGAACAGCACAGTCAATCCGCCCAGCACGACTGTGAGGAGGATGCCGGTGCCGACGAGCCCGATCGCCATCAGCTGCTCGGCCTGCGCACGCGTCAAATCCTGGCCCGACTGGGAGGCGACGTCGTCCACCAATTGGTCGATGAACGAGGCCCGGTCGTTGTAGATGAACAGCAGCGCCGCAACCAGTTGGACCACGCCGAGAGCTGCGACGACCAACCACAGCTGGAAGGCCGTGACGATATCGGCGGGCACCGGCTTGTGCTGTCCCGTGGGCGGCATTGGATCCTGCCCCGCCGGCTGGTGCGGTCCCGCCGGGTGGCGCGGAGTACCCGGCCACGGGTCGGGCTGCCCCGGTTGCTGCTGGTTCTGCCCCGGCCACTGCTCGGTCATGACAGCCACCCCGCGGCCTCGGCGGCCCAGTAGGTCAGCACGATGTCGGCCCCGGCGCGGCGGATGCTCAGCAGCGACTCGAGGACGGCGGCGTCGCGGTCTATCCAACCGTTCTGTGCGGCCGCGGTGATCATCGCGTACTCGC
This sequence comes from Rhodococcus xishaensis, assembly GCF_004011825.1. GTDB lineage: Bacteria > Actinomycetota > Actinomycetes > Mycobacteriales > Mycobacteriaceae > Prescottella > Prescottella xishaensis. Next base: position 148,719 of record NZ_RKLO01000005.1, read on the forward strand.
CGGAAATCTGGTACGCGGCCACCGGAACCGGCGAACGGTCGGCGACCTCACGGAGCACGTCGAGATACGACATGGCAGGCTTCACCAGCACCAGATCGGCCCCTTCGGCGAGGTCTAGATCCACCTCGAGCAACGATTCGCGCCGGTTCGCCGAGTCCTGCTGGTATGTGCGGCGGTCACCTTCGAGGGACGAGCTGACAGCCTCGCGGAACGGGCCGTAGAACACCGACGCGTACTTGGCCGAGTACGCCAGCTGCCCGACGTCGGTGTGGCCGGCCGCGTCCAGACCCTTGCGGATCGCAGCGACCTGGCCATCCATCATCCCGCTGGGGCCGAGAAGGTGGGCACCGGCTTCTGCCTGAGCGATCGCCATCTCGACGTACCGGGCCAGCGTGGCGTCGTTGTCGACGCGGCCATCGTCGGAGAGCACGCCGCAGTGTCCGTGCGAAGTGAACTCGTCGAGGCAGGTGTCCGCCATGAGGACCGTCGCGTCGCCCAGTTCGGTCTTCAGCGCACCCAGACCGCGGTTGAGGATGCCGTCCGGGTCGGTCGCGCCGGAGCCGGCCTCGTCCTTGTCCTCCTCCCGGGGCACACCGAACAGCATCAGTCCACCCACACCCGCCTCGACCGCGTCGGTCGCGGCGGACCGGAGCGAGTCGAGCGTGTGCTGGACGACACCCGGCATGGACGAGATCGGCCGCGGATCGTCGATGCCGTCGGCGACGAACATCGGAAGCACCAGATGGCGCGGTTCGAGTGACGTCTCGGCAACCAACCGGCGCAACGCGACGGTGCCACGCAGCCGCCGCGGGCGGCGGGCGGGAAAGTCGCCGCTGCGTGCCGGAGACCCGTCGCGGCTTGCGGGAAAGCCGTCATGGCGGGCTGAAAAGAGGTTGTCGCGATGTGTGGGAAACACGGGGCGGCTCTCCTCCTGACTTCGGTCAGCGGCGGGCGCGGGACTTCTTACGCGGGGGCGGCAACGCACCCTCGGCGCGCAACCGCGCTGCATGCTCTGCGAGCGCCTCGACGAGGGGACCCATCTGCGCCGTCTCCGGCCGGACATCGACGCGCAGACCGAACTCGATCGCGGTCTCTGCCGTCTTCGGTCCGATGCACGCGACGATGGTGCGGGCGTGTGGTTTCCCGGCGATGCCGACGAGGTTGCGTACCGTCGACGACGAGGTGAAGCACACCGCGTCGAAGCCACCGGTCTTGATCATCTCGCGGGTCTCGGCCGGTGGCGGCGCCGCCCGCACTGTGCGATACGCGGTGACGTCGTCGATCTCCCAGCCGCGCTCGCGGAGGCCCTCGGCGAGGGTCTCGGTAGCGATGTCGGCACGCGGCAGCAGCACGCGGTTGACCGGATCGAACACCTCGTCGTACGGCGGGAAGTCGGCCAGCAGACCCTCGCTGGACTGCTCACCGGACGGCAGCATCTCCGGAGTAATACCGAACGAGCGCACCTTCTCTGCGGTGGCCTCGCCCACGCAGGCGATCTTCACGCCTGAGAACGCGCGGGCGTCCAGGCCGAACGCCTCGAACTTCTCCCACACCGCACGCACGGCGTTGGTGGAGGTGAACACGACCCACTGGTAGCGGCCGTCGACCAGTCCCTTGACGGCACGCTCCATCTGGGCCGGGCTGCGCGGCGGCTCGACCGCGATGGTCGGGACCTCGATGGGGATAGCGCCGTGCGTGACCAGCCTGTTGCTCATGTCGGCGGCCTGCTCCTTGGTGCGCGGCACCAGGACGGTCCAGCCGTACAGGGCACGCGACTCCCACCACGACATCTTGTTGCGCTGCGAGACGATCTTACCGACCGTGACGATCAGCGGGCCGACCAGTTCGGAACCGACCTCGTTGAGCGTCGCGAGGGTGGCCTCGACCGTGCGCTGCTGACGGGTGGTGCCGCGGACGGTGATCGCGGCCGGGGTCTGGGGGGCGAGCCCGTGTTCGACGAGCGCGCTCGCGGTCTCGGCGAGATGCGCGGAGCTCGCGTGCAGCACCAGGGGACCTGGGGCGCCGGCCAACGCCGCCCAGTCGACCTCGCCGCGTACATCGGCCTCGGTGTGCGTCGAGCCCAGCGCCATGCCGGCATAGCTCGGCACCGCGGACGCGGACGGCAGCCCGGGAAGCACCTCGAACACAATCTGGGTTCGGGCAACGGCCGAGACCTCGGCGATCACCGAATCGGTGGTCAGTGGGTCGCCCGCGACGAGACGGACCACGTCGCGGCCGCCACGGGCCTCGGCGACAAGGGTCTTGGCGACCTCGGCCGGCTCGCCGAGCGCGGGCCGGACCTCGGCGATCGGCTCGTCGGTCTCGGGGTCACGGCCGAGAGCGGTACCGACTAGTGCGGTGATGCCCTTGTCGACATCGGGATCGGTGAATGCCAGGGCCGCCGACTCGAGCACGTCCCGCGCACGGACGGTGAGCAATGCCGGATCACCCGGTCCCGATCCCACAAACAGGATCCGCCCGGGGCTGTTCTTACGGACTCGGCTCATCGGTAGTTCTCCAGTGCGGTCTCATGTCGATGGGAAGAAAATGCAAAATCGGGCTCTTGACGGTCAAGCAGATCAATCATCGGCATCACCGTCCTCTGCAATCGTCATCAGATCTCGTGCGCCAAGTTCGAGCAACTCGTGTGCAAGCGCGCGACCCAACTCGTCCGCACTCTCGGGCGACCCCACCTTAGATGCTCGAAGCACATCGGAACCGTCTATCGATGCGGCGCAACCTCGCACCGACAATTCCTCGAACACGCGGCCCTCGCCGTCGATCGATTCGACAATTTCGGCAATGGCGCCCACCGGCGCGGTGCAGCCCGCCTCGAGTTCGGCGAGCAGTGCGCGTTCGGCGGTGACCTCGGCTCGCGTGGCCGAGTCGTCGAGTTCGGACAGAATCGCAATCAGGTCCGGGTCGTCGGCGCGGCACTCGACGGCGAGAGCGCCTTGCGACGGGGCCGGCAGCATCTGAACCGGTTCGAGCGTCTCGGTGATCTCGGCGGCACGGCCGATGCGGGACAGGCCGGCGCGGGCGATCACTATTGCATCGAGCTCACCGGACGCGACCTTGCCGAGGCGGGTGTCGATGTTGCCGCGCAGCGGCAGGATCTCGAGGCCCAAGCCGAGAGCGCGCAGCTGCGCGCGACGGCGCGGCGCCGAGGTCCCGACCTTCGAACCCGGGGGCAGCTCACCGAGCACGAGCCCGTCCCGGGCCACCAGTGCGTCACGCGGGTCCTCGCGCGGCGGGACCGCGGGGATAACCAGCTCGTCAGGTTGCGCCGTGGGTAGGTCTTTGTACGAGTGCACCGCGACGTCGACCTCACCGGCCAGCAGTGCCTCACGGAGTTCGGCGACGAACACCCCGACGCCGATGCGCTGCACCGGACCGGCCGTGACGTCACCCTTGGTCTTGATGATCACCAGCTCAGCTGGGTGACCAGCCGTGATCAGTGCGTCCCTGACGGCACCGGCCTGCGTCATCGCGAGCAGGCTGCCGCGGGTACCGATCCGCAGGGTGCGGAACTTCGGACCCGTGACATGGCCGGTCGTCGTCGACGACGCCGCGTCCGTGCTCATGCCTGCCCATCCTTTCCTGCTGCACCGGGGCCGGTAGTGAATTCGTCGAGGTCGATAGGAGCGGCGACGGCCTCGGCCGCACCCGGCCGCAGCTCGAACAGCTCACGCAACGCGGCCGCGTACGAGTCACCGCCGGGCGCGGAGGCCAGTTGCTTGACTCGCACTGTGGGCGCGTGCAGCAGTTTGTCGACCACCCGGCGGACGGTCCGCGCCACCTCGTCGCGTTGAGGGTCGTCCAAAGCGGGCAGGCGCGTCTCCAGTCGCAGCAGTTCGGCTTCGACGACCTCGGCCGCACGCTGTCGGAGCGCCGTGACCGTCGGGGTGACCTCGGCTTGTCGCTGTGAGGCGAGGTACTGAGCGAGTTCGGACGCGACGATCTCGCGTGCCGCGTCGGCGTCGGCGGCAGCGGCGCCGGCGGCCGGATCACGTTGCAACGCAGCCATGTCGAGCACGACCACCTCGGGTAATCCGACCACGGCAGGCTCGACGTCGCGGGGCAGGCCCAGATCGCAGATCACCAGTGGCCGGTTCGGGTCCCGTCCCGGCTGGGCGAGGGCCAGGTGAGTGTCGGCGAGCGTGACCACCGTGCCGACCGCGCCGGTGCAGGTCACGAGGACGTCTGACTGAGCCATCGCCGACGACAGCTCGTCGACGCCGACCGCGGCCGCGTCGACTCCATTGCCGATCGCTGTGGCCGCGAGGTGCTCGGCACGCTCGCGGGTGCGGTTGGCGACGAGAATTCGGCCGATGCCGGCACGGGTGAGGTGCGCGACCGACAGGCTGCCCATCGCACCGGCACCGAGGACCACGGCCGTGCGGCCGGTCAGCCCGCCGTCACCGAGGATGCCCGCGGCACGGTCGAGCGCGACGGACACGACAGAGGCGCCGGCGGAGTCGATCCCGGTCTCGGCGTGCACACGCTTGCCGACCCGCAGAGCCTGCTGCGCCAGCTCGTGCAGCGCCCGCCCGGCAGCCTGCTGGGCGTCGGCGGCGGCGTACGCGGCTCGGATCTGTCCGAGGATCTGCTGCTCGCCGACGACCATCGAGTCCAGACCGCTGGCGACCGCGAACAGGTGCTCGGCTGCTGCCTCGCCGTAATGGACGTAGGCGTGCTTGTGCAGCTCGGAGAGGTCGAGTCCGGAGTGCGCGGCCAGGAGGCTGCTGATCTCGGTCAACGCACCGTGGAATGCGTCCACCACGGCGTAGATCTCGATGCGGTTGCACGTCGAGACGATCATCGCCTCGACGATGTGTGCCGAAGCGAGCATCTTGTCCGTCAGCTTCGGGCGGTCGGTGTCGGTAACCGCGATCCGCTCGAGAACGGATACGGGGGCACTACGGTGCGAGATCCCGACGAGAAGCACACTCACGGCCGTATCACCGATCCATTTCCGGTCGCAGCGGCGACCGCCGTGGGTGCAGCGGCAGCCTGGGGATTTCGTTGCTCGTCCGGAGTGTTGTTCCGGGCCATGTTGAACGAGAGCACCTGCATCTCCATTGCGAGATCGACTCGACGCATCTCTACGTGATCGGGGATTTCCAAGGCGAGCGGGGAGAAGCTGAGAATGCAGCGCAGACCCGCGTCGACGAGCTGGTCGCAGACGTCCTGCGCGGCCGAGTCGGTGGTAGCGATGACACCGATGGTGGCCTCGAGATCACGACACGCGTCGGTGAGTTCGGTGACGTCGCGAACCGTCAGGCCGCCGACCGTGGTGCCGATGCGGGCGGGGTCCGCGTCGAACAGGGCGACCATCGAGAAGCCGCGGCGGCCGAAGCCGCCGTACCCGGCAAGTGCTCGGCCGAGATTGCCGACGCCAACGAGCACCACCCGGTGCCCACGATCGAGACCGAGTGCGGACTCGATGCGCGCCCGTAGCCGAGTGACGTCGTATCCGACACCGCGAACACCGTTGGGGCCCAGGTGAGACAGATCCTTGCGGAGCTTGGCCGATCCGACGCCGGATGCGGTGGCCAGCTCCTCGCTCGAGACGATGAGTACACCCTCGTCGGCGAGGACTCCGAGGACCCGCAGGTATGTCGCGAGACGCGTCACCGTAGCCTGGGGGATGTCACGTTGCGAAGCTGGAGAGGCGTTCCTGCGCTGAGCAGTGGACTGAGCAGCCCCGGCGACGCCACGGGTTCCTGCCCCCTGCGTCTGGTGCTGTTCGGTCACGTCGATGGCTCCTCGTCCGGTCGGCCGTGTACCCCGGCCTTCGCGTCGAAGGTCCGGGAATTTGTTCACACCACGGTAACTGCTTGTGAAGCCATGCACAAAGTCGATCGACGGCCCTCGAATGTGCTCTCACCTGCAAAGTGGCCGAATCCGGCGGTCCGGGGTGACCCTTCCCACTTCGTCGCGAACCCGCGCTGCACGGGGCTCGACTTCAGCCCGCGGCTAGATCCACGCGCAACCGGTCCTCGTCGACTTCCCAGTAGCTGTGCTCCTTGCCGTCGAGTAGGACGACGGGCAACCGGTCCCCGTACTCGGCCCGCAGATCGGGGTTGTCCGCTGCGGCCTCGTCGACGTCGATGCAGGTCAGTTCCAGATCGAACTCCTGGCAGACCTGGTCCAGCACCTCACGCGCGGGAACGCACGCCCCGCAGCCTGCCCGTGTGAGAAGGGTGATCCGGTTTCGAGACTGATCCATGGCTCCAGTGTTCCTCGAGGGCGCCCAGTACCGATTCGACGACACCGGGCCGCGAGAGTTGCGGACCGTACCGTTTCGAGACGAACATCACAGGCTGTCGCTCGTGCCCTGTCACGACGGGATACATCCGAACAGTCGGGCTAGGGTGAGCCAGAGGTGTCTGCGACACGGGAGGTTCGAGTGCCTGGGCGATCACTGCCGAACGGCGCGGGATTCGGCGTGGGTCTGTCCGGGATTCTGCGCCCCGGACGTCGCCGGATCCGGAACCTTCTGGGTCCGAGCGAGGCCGAGCTGCGTGCCAACCTAGCCGGTGAGGCCAGTGCCGACGCAGCGCTCGCTCTCCAGGAAGCCGAGGCCGAGGCGGCTACCCTCGCGGCCGCCGAGACCGAGGCCCGGGAAGAGGCCCCGGAAACGGCTCCTGCGCCCGAAACAGTGGAACCGCCCGCCGAGCCGGTCGTCCCCCGGGATCTCACCGCCGCCGCGTTCTTCGACGTCGACAACACGATGGTGCAGGGCGCATCGATCATCCATTTCGCACGGGGTCTCGCCGCCCGCAAGTACCTCAAGACCTCGGACTTGGTCGACTTCGCCTGGAAGCAGGTCAAGTTCCGGGTCACCGGAAAAGAGAACAGCGACGACGTCGCCGAGGGCCGAGAGAAGGCACTGTCGTTCGTCGCCGGGCGGTCGACGGCGGAACTTGCCCGCCTCGGCGAGGAGATCTACGACGAGGTCATCTCCGACAAGATCTGGGAGGGGACCCGGGCACTGGCGCAGATGCACCTCGACGCCGGCCAACAGGTATGGCTCGTGACGGCCACACCCGTCGAGTTGGCGCAGGTGATTGCCAAACGCCTCGGCCTCACCGGCGCGCTGGGGACCGTTGCCGAGAGCGAGGACGGCTTGTTCACAGGCCGACTGGTCGGCGACATCCTGCACGGGCTCGGCAAGGCGCACGCCGTGCGCACCCTCGCGATCCGGGAGGGACTGAACCTCAAGCGATGCACGGCGTACTCGGACAGCTACAACGACGTGCCGATGCTGTCGCTGGTCGGTACCGCGGTCGCGGTCAACCCCGACGCGGACCTACGGGAACTCGCAAAGAACCGCGGGTGGGAGGTGCGTGACTTCCGAACCGGCCGCAAGGCTGCGAAGGTCGGTGTGCCGACGGCGCTGCTTCTGGGTGCGGTCGGCGGCGCGGTGGGCGCGATCCTCAGCCGTCGCCGCGAGCGCGCCCAGCGTGCCGAGAAGACCTCCGGATCGAGCCGGGTTCAGCCCATGAAGACGTTCCGGCGCTCCGCGAGCAAGCGGTAGAGCGTCTGCTGGATCGTCTCGCGGACGTGGTCGGTGACCTCGAACAGCACCATCGGATCATCGGCCTCGGCGGCGTCGTAGGTGTCCGTGACGATCGGGGTGCCGAACTCGATGTACCACTTGGAGGGCAGCGGCACCAGGCCTAGCAATCCGAGATGCGGAAACATCGGTGTGACCGGGAAGTACGGCATGTCGAGCAGCCTGGCCAGGGGCGTGATGTCGCCGATCTTGGGGTAGATCTCCTCGGATCCGACGATCGAGCAGGGAATGATCGGTACCCCGGCGCGCATCGCAGCGCAGACGAAGCCGCCTCGGCCGAACCTCTGCAACTTGTAGCGCTCCGAGAACGGCTTACCGATGCCCTTGTACCCCTCCGGGAACACCGCCGCGATCTCCCCGCTGCGCAGTAGCCGCTCGGCGTCCGGATGGCACGCGAGCGTGTGCCCGGCCTTGCGAGCGATGTTTCCGATGACGGGCATCTCGAACGCCAGATCCGCCGCCAGCATCCGCAACGCTCGATGCTCCGGATGGTGATCGTGTACCGCCACGGACGTCATGAGTGCGTCGATCGGGATCACCCCGGCGTGGTTGGCCACCACCAGCGCGCCGCCGTGCATCGGGATGTTCTCGACGCCGCGGGTCTCGACGCGGAACCACTTCTCGAACAGTGGTCGCAGAGCGGGGAGGAACACATTGTCCGCGAAGTCCTGATCGAAGCCGAACTCGTCGACCTCGTAGTCGCCCGTTATGCGGCGGCGTAGGAACCCCGCGGCGCCGGTGACCTGCTCGATGACAAGCGAGCGCAGGTCGTCGATCGGTGATCCGCCGTGCTGGTCCGCGGCAGGCTGTTCGGCGGATTCCTCGGCAGCTTCCGGAGTGCCAGGCACCTCGTGTTCGCGGAACCGTCGACGGTCCGCAGGGGCTGACGAATGTCGATTCGTCGCGCGACCATGAACCGGTGGGCGGCCTGGCCCGTGCAACGGAATCACTTTCGCCACGTCGTTCACTAGAACCCCCTGCCTTTGTTTCTGCCCATATCGGTGTTCACCTGATCTGCGACTCGGCACCCGCTACGGCAAGCACCGTAGATTCGGCCCGGTCTACCCAGTGGGGTTTGATCACACGGCTGAGCCGTGCACCCCGGACGAAATCGTCGAGCGCCTGCATCGTCGTCCAGCGCGGCTCGAAGCGGAGGTCGGCGCGCATTCGCGTCGTGTCGAGGCCGCACCCGAAGTGGAAGTAGTCGAGCTGTTCGTGGGTGAACGAACGCATCTGCGACCCCATCAGGGCCCGACCCGCGCTCCGGAACAGGGAAAACGGTATCGGTACCTCGGCCCGTCCGGCCCGGCGGATCGCCTGGGACATCATTACTGCGCCGTCACCGGCCACATTGAACGTCCCGGCCGGCCCGGTGACGGTTGCCCGTTCGAGAGCGGAAAGGGCGTCCTCCTCGTGCAGCAACTGCATGCGGGCATCGCGGCCGAGGATGCTCGGGACGATCGGCGACGACAGGTACCGCGCCACCCAGCCGTGCAACCGTGGACCCATGAGCGGGGCCAGGCGAAGGATCGACACCCCGATGTCGGGACGACGCCTGCCGAGGCGGCGCGCGTAGCCCTCCATCTCGATACAGTCACGTGCCCAACCCCCCTGCAGCGGCCTCCGGGCACTCATCTCCTCGGTGAATTTGGCCGGGTCCTTGGGACTCCCGCCGTACACCGCGGACGCGGATCGCAACACAACCTTGCGGACACTCGGCGCCTTCTGGCACGCCGCGAACAGTTGCATCGCGCCGATGACGTTCATATCCTTCATCGCCGCCCGGCTGCCGGACTTGGGCGCCTGGGCCAGCACCGCCGCGTGGACTACAGTATCGACCTCGGCGCCGCGAATTATCTTTCCGATGAGCGGGTTTCGAATGTCGGCGCGAACGAACTCGGCACGTCCCATCCGCCTTATCATGTCCTTGCTCGGTGAAACGGCGTCGACCGCGACCACCCGCTCTATCCCGGGATGCTGAACGAGTCGTGACACCAGGAACCCACCCGGGAACCGGCTGGCACCCGTCACCAGCACCACCTTCGGTGGCTGCGCGCCGCGATCGTCAGAATTCACATCTGCCCCCGTCCCTTCACCCCTCCGGCGAGCCTAGCGAATCCGGGCACGTGGGCAAGGGTTCGGCACAACACCTTTACACCCTGGCAACCTCCCGTCCACACATCCGAGTGAACTTCGGCGAACATGCGCCTGCCGAACACACGACCCCGAACGCACAGATGCCCGCCACCGAAACGGTGACGGGCATCCGAGTACAAGAACCTGGGGGCTTACTTGCCGAGCTTCCGACGTTGAACCCGCGTGCGACGCAGCAGCTTGCGGTGCTTCTTCTTCGACATACGCTTACGGCGCTTCTTGATCACTGAACCCATGGTGGGCGTCCCTCACAGTCTTCTCTCGCGTTCAGCGCACGCCGGTCACGTACGCCTGTGTCTTCCTCTGGCGCTTCCAGGCCTTCGATTGCCACTCGGCCGTGTTGCCACTGGCCGTTCGGGCCGCGTGCCACTAGGCCTCTCGGGCCGAGTTGCCACTAGGCCTTTCGGGCCGTGTTGCCACTGGCCGTTCAGGCCGCGTGCCACTGGCCGTTCTCACGACGCCAGCGCCTGACGACACCGGCTGGCTGGTACGACGACTCATGATCGTACCGGGACGGGTCCGCGCGACGAAAACCGAGGCTCAGCTTCGACACGCGGCGGGTCAGCCGGCATCGAAGAACGAAGTCTCCAGGTAGTCGTGCACCGCCTTGGCATGGACGCGGAACGAGCGCCCGACGCGAACAGCCGGCAGTTCACCGCTGTGCACGAGGCGGTACACGGTCATCTTCGAAACCCTCATGAGGGCCGCGACCTCCGCGACCGTGAGGAACTGTGTCCCGGCCAGACCTGCACCGCCGAGACTTTCTTGCTTGCCGGACTTCTCTTGCCTAGCCGGCTTCGCTGGGTTATCCGGGGATCCCATTTGTCCACCTACTTCCGGCACGTGTCGCGCCGCCGGCTTCCCCTCCGGCGGAACAGACACGCACGTGCTGACACGAGAGCTTAGCGGGACCAGAGGGGTTGGTGCGACGGGTGTTACAAACACGATCAATAATTGCGATCTACTCGGGTGCCAGTCCGAGCTCGGCCGACCGGTCGCGCGCCGCAGTCAGGGCATCGTAGAACGCAGTCCGCAGACCGCCGCGCTCGAGCTGGCGCATTGCTGCAGCGGTGGTGCCGCCGGGTGACGTGACGGCGGCCCGGAGCTCGGTAGCGCTCTCGCCGGACTCGGTGAGCATCGCCGCGGTGCCGACCATTGTCTGCACCACCAGCTCGTTCGCCGTCGCGCGGGTCAGACCGAGTGCGACCCCAGCGTCGATCATCGCCTCGACCACGAGGAAGAAGTACGCGGGGCCGGATCCGGACACCGCCGTCGCGGCGTCGATCATGGATTCGGGCACCGTGGTGACGGTGCCGACGGTCCCGAGGACCGAACGCACCAGGTCCAGGTGCCCGCGCTTGACGTGACGTCCGGGCGTGATGACGCCAGCGCCCTGCCCGACGAGCATCGGGGTGTTGGGCATTGCCCGGACAACCGGGAAGCCGGCGGGCAGCCTCGCCTCGTACCGCGCCGTCGGTATGCCGGCCGCGAGCGAGACCAGGAGCTGTTCCCGATCGCTGTCGAGATCGACCTTTCCGAGTTCCGTCAGAACGGAGTCGACGTCCGCAGGCTTGACGGCAACGACGATGACGTCCGCCCCCTCGGCCGCATCCGCGATCGTGGTGACACGGATCGAGTACTCCGCTGCCAACTCCTTCGCGCGAGGCTCGTACTGCTCAGCAACAACCAGGTCTCGGACAGAATGACCCCCGTGCAACAGCCCAGAGACCAGGGCCTCGCCGATCTTGCCGCCACCGATCACCGCAATTCTCGTCATGGGGTCCAGCCTGCCACGACGAACAATCGGGAACTTCCCCGGTCCCCGAGGTGACAGAACGTCAGCGCGGGATCATTGCGAGCTGACGACTCTGGACGACGACCGCTCCGGTCGAGTCGAGGACGGTGTGGTCCTCCTCGAACCACGTGCCGCCGAGCACCGTCGAGGACGCCCTCACCCGCAGCCATCCGGGCGCCGGTTGCCGACGCAGATAGGTCGTCAGCTGAACGGTGGGTGCCCAGCCGAACATGCCTCGGTTCATCGTCACCGGCGCGCTGACGTCGCCGGTCATGATCGCGAACAATGCGGCGGTGACCGGGTCCTCCTCGTCGGCCGACCACGGTCGCGCCCACATCCGCACCTGCGGCTCACCCTGCTTGCCACTGAGGAAGTGTGCCGACGAGGTGTCGACACTCAGATCGCAGCCCTGGGAGACGTGCACGACTTGCGCCATGGGGTGGTCCGCGACCAGTGCGTGCGCCTCTGCGGGCGGCTCGACCGGCAACTGCGCGAGCGTCTGCTCCTCGGTGTAGTGCGGCTCCTCGGCGTCGGGCACACCCATCGTGACCGCGGCGTGCACGGCGGGACGACCGCTCTGGGACAGTTCGACGTCGACGAGTGAGACCTGACGTCCCCGCTTGCGGACGGTCACGACCGCGTCGACCTCACCCGGGTCCGGTGCGTTCAGGTAGCTGGCGCTGACGGCGAGAGGCACCACCGCCGGGTCCAAGGGCATCTCCGGCGGTGCCGTTTCGAAGAGTTCACTCCGGGCCGCCGCGGCACAGACGGCCATCAGGCAGCCGCCGTGGACCTTGGGCCCGATGGTCCAGATCGGGTCGATGTGGGCGGTGTACCGGCCGGCGCCTCGCGGGGTGACGGTCGTGAGGTCCCGAAACGGGTGAAGGGTCATGGGTTTTCCTGTCTATCTGAGGTGGCGAAGCCATCGAAGGTGCGCCGGGCGAACATTGTGGCGCCGACGTCCTGGTGTGCCAGGCGGCGCAGTGCGGTCAGAACCGGTTCGTAGATCGCTGTGCCGAGCACCGCATACTCGATCGCGGACGCGACCGAATCCGTGGGCATGAGCTGGAGGTCGACCTCGGCGATGGAACGAATGTGCCGCGCGTACACATCGAGCCGCTCGTCGGTCATCGGTATGCCGACGTCCTCAGCCGCAGCCAGCGCCTTTTCCAGTTGTGCGACAACGGGATACGCCGGCCGGTACACCTGGCCGAGACGCTCGAGCACCGCACGGGCGCGCGGGTAGTCGTCGGCCTCCGCGTCCGCGTCGGCGGAATACGGTGGCAACGCGGCCAGCGCACCACCAATTGTTTCGAAGACGGTGTCGGCAGGGTGATCGACGAGCCCGACGATGATGCGGATCTTCGCCAGTGGCAACCCGACGCCGGCAAGTGCCTTGATGAGCGAGAGGCGTCGCACGTGCTGCTCGCCGTACTCGGCCTGAGTCGCACTGCTGGCCTCGCCGGGCATCAGCAAGCCCTCGCGCAGGTAGTACTTCACGGTCGCGAGGGGCACACCGCTGACCGCAACCAGTTCGGACACCCGCATGTCGACCCTCCTCTGCTTGACACCCGACCACAACGTGTGCTGATCATGGAATTCAAACTGGATAGTAGAACTATCCAATCTTGGGCCAGAATACCTCACGCAAGGAGCGCCGCATGAATCCCGTCCTCACCATTGTCGTCGGCATCACAGTGCTCACGGTCGTCACCATCGCGTCCGGCGGAGTGTTCCTGCTCCGCATTCTGACCGGCCACCAGGGTGCCAACGACCTGCAGAAATCCTTCTTCCGCGCGGGCCACGCACACGCCGGTGTGCTGGTCACGCTCGGCGTCCTGCTCGCAACTCTCACCGCGGTCGTCGACGCGAGCCCCGGGTGGGCGGCGGCGGGGGCGATCGCGGTGCTCGTCGCCGCGATCTTCATTCCCGCCGGCTTCTTCCTGTCGGTCCTGGGCCAGAATCCCGCGAAGCCCGGGCCGATGTTCGCGTCGATCTGGATCGGCGCAGCCTGCCTCGTGGTGGGGCTGGTGATCTCGGGGATAACCGTGATCAATGCGGGCGTAGCCGCCCTCTAGAGGTCAACGCTGTAAGCGGGTCAGCGCAGGTTGTCTCTCGCGAAGCTCAGTGCTTGGCCCAGCATCGAAGCCCGTTCGGGCCGGGTCCGCGCGTTCTGAGTGTTGATCTCGACGACGACCTGCCCGCTGAATCCGTTCTCGACCAGGTGCCCACACACCTCGACGCACGGCTGCGTCCCGTGGCCGGGGATGAGGTGTTCGTCGACCGACGCTCCGCGACCGTCGGCAAGGTGCAGGTGCGACATACCAGTGCCCATCCGGCGGACCAGATCCATCGCATCCATGCCGGCGGTCGCAGTGTGCGACAGATCCAGTGTGTAGTGCCGATACCCGAATTCGGTGGGGTCGTAAGAGGGACTGAACGCGGACAGCGCCGCACCCGGGCCACCCCGCTTACGGAGCCGTTCGGCCGTCCTCTCCCGCCCCCCGAAGAAGCTGTCCGCGCGCATCGGGAACATGTTCTCGACCGCGACGACGGCGCCAGTCTTCTCTTCGAGTCCGGCCACCTGGTCGGAGAACCCGTCGGCATACCGACGCTGCCAACGGAACGGCGGATGCACCACGACGTTGGACGCCCCCAGCGCTTCGGCGGCCGCGACCGAACGATCAAGCTTCGCGACTGGGTCCGCGCCCCACACGCGTTGTGAGATCAGCAGGCAGGGGACGTGCACGGCCTGCACGGGCACCGCGTACTTGCGGATCAGTCGTTTGACCGCCGAGATGTCTTGGCTGACCGACTCGGCCCACACCATCAACTCGACGCCGTCGTAGCCGACCTCGGCCGCATACCGAAAGGCCGCCTCCGTGTTCTCCGGGTAGACCGAGGCGGTGGACAGTCCCACGAGGATCTTCCGATCCGACATGCGTGCCCTCCCCGCGACCTTCCCGATGTCGTCCCCTATGTCGTCCCCCCTATGTCGTCATGTCGTCGTCCGATCAGCTCGTACTGAGCAGGAAGGCCAGTGGACCCAGGGTGACGAAGACACCGGCGACGAGTGCGATCACGAGGCTGGTGACGTCGTCAGTGCGACGCAGGATCCGAACCATCGCGACCAGTCCAACGATCACGAGGACAGACAGGACGAGCGCGACCATCGGCAACGTGTCCCACAGCTTCTCGAAGCCCTTGAACATCAGTGCGCCGGCCACGACCGCCACGGCCCCCTGGCCCACCAGCACCGCCCACTGCTTGACCCGGTTCGCCTCGGGTTCGACGTCGGAGAGCTCCGCATCCTCCGCGTCGGCCACATAGTCGACGTCGTCCGCGTCGCTCGCATCGTCCGTCAGGGCGTGATCGGGTTCGGCGACCGCCGCGTCGCGGCCCTGTCCCAGCGGATCGTCCGTGGACGACCACCCGGACAGAAGCTTCGGTTCACGCTCGAACTTCGATTCGGGCTCGAACTTCGACTCGGGCTCGAACTTCGATTCGGATTCGCCGGTACCTTCGCCCGACGGCACCTGCGGGATGATCGTCGTCGCGCTCGCGTCCTCGGAAGGCTCCGACACGTTCCATTGCTTGGAGGGCCCGGCAGGACTCGACGGCCCCGAACGCGAGGGCCCGGCAGGACTCGACGGCCCCGAACGTGAAGGCCCGGCAGGACTCGACGGCCCCGAACGCGAAGGCCCGGCAGGACTCGACGGCCCCGAACGCGAAGGCCCGGCAGGACTCGACGGCCCAGAACGCGAGGGCCCGGCAGGACTCGACGGCCCCGAACGCGAGGGCCCGGCAGGACTCGACGGCCCCGAACGCGAGGGCCCGGCAGGACTCGACGGCCCCGAACGCGAGGGCACAGAAAGATCGGAGAGCCCGGAGGGCTTCGCGTACGAAGTCGTCGCGGGCGGGGCGCCGCCGTTCGGGACAGCGCCGTTCGGGGCGGCGGCCGGTCCGGACTTCTCGGCTGCCCCCTTCTCCCCCGCGGCGGCTTTCTTGTCCTCGACGGTCTCCGCGCCTTGGGAAACTGCGAACAATGCGGTCTTGTCCACGTCGACCTGTGCGTCGGACCGGGTGGAAGGGGCCGGCCCACGCTCTTGGTCGATGACCGGCAGGTCGCCCGTCAGTTCGGCGACCGAGATGCCGCCCTTGGCACCGCGACGGCGTCGTCCACCGCCACCGGAGCTAACTCTCTGACCGTTGCGAGCCAACAGCTCCGCAACCGAGATCGCTTGGCTGTCACTTTCAGGCTCAGTCATCGTGCGCTCACCACCAGTTCTCCACCCATGTCTGTATCGAGCTTGCGAAGAATCAGACCTTCACGCAATGCCCACGGACAAATCTCGAGCGTGTCGATCCCCAGCGCGCGCATGCTGGCCTCCGCAACGAGAGCACCGGCCACGATCTGCTGCGAGCGGTCGGAACTCACACCTTCCAATTCTGCACGGTCCGACGCAGTCATCCTCGAGATGAACGCGATCAGCTGCCGCAGACCGCTCGCCGTCAGGGCCCGCTTGACGCGCGGACCTGCGCCGGACGGCGCGGCACCGGTCAGACGCGCGAGCGATCGGAACGTCTTCGAGGTGCCGACACTCAAGTCTGCACTCCCGGCCGCGCGCAGGCGCTTCGCCGGCTCCACCAGTTCAGCGTCGAGCCAGTCCCGGAGCACTGCGACGCGACGCTTGCCCGGCGGATCTTCCTGCAGCCAGTCGCGCGTGAGGCGTCCGGCGCCGAGCTGCAGCGAAAACGCGACGTCGGGGTCCTCGTCTCCGCCGCACGTCAGCTCCAGCGAGCCGCCACCGATGTCGAGGTTGAGGATGCGCCCGGCACTCCAGCCATACCAGCGGCGCACCGCGAGGAAGGTCAGCCGCGCCTCGTCGACGCCGGACAGCACCTCCAGGCTCACCCCGGTCTCGGCACGCACACGCGACAAGACTGCTTCGGAGTTGTTGGCGTCGCGTACCGCGGACGTCGCGAACGCCATCAGCTCCCCGCACCCGGACGATTGCGCGATGCCGGCGAAATCCTGAACTGTGGCGACCAGGCGGTCCGCACCGTTCCGGGTGATGTCACCCTTGGCGTCGGTGTTCTCCGCGAGCCGCAACGCAGCCTTCGTCGAGCTCATGGGTGTAGGGTGCCCACCACGATGAGCGTCAACCACGAGCAGGTGGATGGTGTTGCTTCCGACGTCAAGTACCCCAAGGCGCACACGGCTACGGTACTGGGTCTACGGTCGGGCACTGTGACAGCAGGCAGCACCGGCGGCTCCCACAAGATCTTGCCCGCGCCGGAAGTCGATCTCGATTTCCCTCGCGAGTGGGTCGAATTCGTCGACCCGGAGAACCCCGAACATTCCATCAAAGCCGACATGACCTGGCTGCTTTCGCGCTGGACCTGCGTATTCGGCACCCCTGCGTGCCAGGGCACGGTCGCCGGACGGCCCGACGACGGCTGCTGCTCGCATGGCGCATTCCTCTCCGACGAGGAGGACAGGGAGAAGCTGGACGCCGCCGTGAAGATGCTCACACCCGAGGACTGGCAGTTCAGGAAGAAGGGCCTGGGGAAGAAGGGGTATGTCGAGGAGGACGACCTCGAGGACGAGCCCGCGCTGCGGACCCGCAGGCACAAGGGCGCGTGCATTTTCCTGAACCGTCCAGGCTTCGAGGGCGGCATCGGCTGCGCACTGCACAAGATGGCGCTTCGCAAGGGCATCGAGCCGCTCGAGGTCAAACCCGACGTGTGCTGGCAGCTGCCCATCCGCCGCACCCAGGAGTGGGTGGACCGCCCAGACGGCAAACAGATCCTCGAGACGACCATCACCGAGTACGACCGCCGCGGCTGGGGCGAGGGCGGCGAGGACCTTGCCTGGTACTGCTCCGGGTCACCGGATGCACACGTGGGACAGGAGCCGGTGTGGCAGTCGTACGCGCCGGAGCTCACCGAACTGCTCGGGAAGGCCGCGTACGACGAACTGGCGTCGCTGTGCCGGCGCCGTCAGGGCCTGGGCCTGATCGCGGTGCATCCTGCGACCACAGCCGCAGGCGAGATGGCCGCGACGGCACAGCACTCGCAGGGCTGACACCCGCGCCGTGACCGACCTTCACATCGGTCACTCCTCGAGCTTGTACCCGAGCCCGCGGACGGTCACCAAATGCCTCGGCTTGCCGGGGTCGGCCTCGATCTTGGCGCGCAACCGCTTGACGTGGACGTCGAGCGTCTTGGTGTCGCCCACGTAGTCGGCACCCCACACCCGGTCGATGAGCTGCCCACGGGTGAGGACCCGGCCGGAGTTGCGCAGCAGATACTCGAGTAGATCGAACTCCTTGAGTGGCAACGACACCGGCTCGCCACCCACGCGCACGAGGTGCCGTTCGACGTCCATCCGCACCGGGCCCGCTTCGAGGACGCCTTCCGTGGCGCCGTTGTCGGCTTCGGCGTCGGTACCGCGGCGCAGCACGGCCCGGATCCGGGCGATGAGTTCACGGGCCGAGTACGGCTTGGTGACATAGTCGTCGGCGCCCAGTTCGAGTCCCACCACCTTGTCGATCTCGCTGTCGCGGGCGGTGACCATGATCACCGGCACCGACGACCTGGCACGCAACTGCTTGCACACGTCGGTTCCGCTCATCCCGGGCAGCATGACGTCGAGCAGGACGATGTCGGCACCGGACCGCTCGAACTCGGCCAGCGCGGACGGTCCGTCACCGACGACGGTGGCCTCGAATCCCTCCTTTCGGAGCAGAAAGGCGAGCGGATCGGCCAGCGATTCCTCATCCTCCACGATCAGCACACTCGTCAACGGTTCCCCTCCAGGCTCATGCCGCATCGCCTCAGGATGCGGCCCTCTTGTCGATCATTGCGGGTTTGCGGGATTCGGCAACAGCAGTCTCGTCAGCGGATGCGGTCGGGAAGTGTCCGGGGATCTGCAACGTGAAAGTGGATCCGGTGCCGGGACGGCTCCACAGGTCGATGGAACCGTTGTGGTTGGCGGCGACGTGCTTGACGATCGCCAACCCCAGCCCGGTGCCGCCGGTCTCGCGCGACCGGGCCTTGTCCACCCGGAAGAAGCGCTCGAAGACGCGCTCCTGGTCTTCCTTGGCGATCCCGATTCCGCGGTCCGTGACCGCAATCGCAACGTTGCCGTCGCGGACCGTCCGACTGACCGACACCGAGGTCCCCTTCGGCGAGTATGCGATTGCGTTCTCGACGAGGTTGGACAGCGCGGTCACGAGCAGGGTGCGGTCGCCCATCACCTCGAGACCGCTGAGGGCGTCGGTGTGAACAGTGATCTCGGCGGCCTCGGCGGCCACCGTCGACCGGCGCAGCGCCTCGTCGACGACGTCGTCGACGTCTACCACCTCGAGGTCGGGCAGCTTCTCGGCGCCCTGCAGCCGCGACAGCGCGATCAGTTCGCTGACCATGTTCCCGAGCCTGGACGATTCGCTGAGCACCCGCTGACCGAAGTAACGCACCGACTCCGGATCGTCCGCGGACTCGAGCAGTGCCTCCGCGAGCAGACCCATCGCGCCGACCGGGGTCTTGAGTTCGTGGCTGACATTGGCAACGAAGTCGCGGCGGGTTGCTTCCATCCGGACCTGCTCGGAGTCGTCGTCGGCGGTTACGACGACGAATTGCGGGTCCACCTCGCTCAGCAGGCGGGCGACACCGCGAACCGCGAGCTTGTCGTGGCCGCGCAGCGATGTGCGCCCCGTGAGATCGACCTCGACCGGTTCACCGGTCTCGAACACCTCGCTCGCCGCGACCCACGCCCGGTCGTCGATCGTCCGGTTGCGGACCAGGCCGAGTACCTCGGCGCGCGGATTGGACAGGACGACATCGTTGAATTTGTCGACGACCGCGATGCCACTGTCGGAGGTGCGAACGATCAGGTCGAGGACCTGCGACAGCGTCAGTCCCGTCTGGGACTGACGGCGCTGGGCGTGACGAGCGGTGAGTCGGAGGACGGCCGTTGCGCCAACGACAACACCGACGACGGCGATCAGGGCGGCCAGCATCACGGCCTGAACGACAGTCACACCTGAATCGTACGTTCGGCAAACCTGATCTCGAGGCCGGGTGTGACAGATTACTCGCCTGTCACAGGACTGAGAGCTGGCGTTTTCTGCTCGTTCACCGTTAGTTTCCGAACGGGCATTCGCTCAGCGCAAGGCGAAGGAGCCGGCACGAACGTCGTTACGTGCCGGCCCCAGCCAGATCTTCGTCAGAACTACTTGGAAGAACTACTTGGCACCCTGGCTCGCGACGGCGGCGGCTCCGGCCGCGGCGGCTACGGGGTCGAGGTAGGTGCCACCCGGGTTCAGCGGCCTCAGGTTCTCGTCCAGGTCGTATCGCAGCGGGATGCCCGTCGGAATGTTCAGGCCGGCGATGTCCTCGTCGGAGATGCCCTCGAGGTGCTTGACCAGCGCCCGCAACGAGTTGCCGTGCGCGGTGATCAGGACAGTCTTGCCGGCCGCGAGGTCGGCGGCGATGGTCTCTTCCCAGTACGGGATGAGGCGCTTGACCACGTCGAGCAGGCACTCGGTGAGCGGAACCGCCGGCAGGTCCGCATAACGCGGATCCGCGTCCTGGCTGTACTCGCTGCCGGCCTCGATGGGCGGGGGTGGGGTGTCGTAGCTGCGGCGCCACAGCATGAACTGCTCCTCGCCGAACTCCGCCTTGGTCTGGGCCTTGTTCTTGCCCTGCAGAGCGCCGTAGTGGCGTTCGTTGAGGCGCCAGTCGCGCACGACGGGGATCCAGTGGCGGTCGCAGGCGTCGAGCGCGAGGTTCGCGGTGCTGATCGCGCGACGCAGCAGCGACGTGTACAGAACGTCTGGGAGCAGGTGGTGTTCGGCGAGCAGTTCACCGGCACGCTTGCCCTCGGCCATGCCCTTGTCGGTGAGGTGCACGTCCACCCAGCCGGTGAACAGGTTCAGCGCGTTCCATTCGCTCTCGCCGTGGCGGAGCAGCACGAGTGTTCCGGTACTCATGCCGTCAATCCTGGCATGGCACGTAATCGTGTGGTCGCCCGAGCCTTTGGGCGCCCCCGTCGGCGGGGATACGTGGGACGGGAACAGCTCGGCCACGCGACTCGACGCGACGACGATTGGCGTCATTTTCGCGGCGATCGAGAGTAGTCATTGAAACTCTTGCATCCGCCTTCCTAACGTGGTTGGAGTCATCCCGCGATTGGAGTGACGTCCCCGTCGAACGGAGAACTCTCGATGGCTGACGTGAGCCAGGCGACCTACGACGTGCTGCGGGCGCACGGCCTGACGACTATCTTCGGCAATCCCGGATCCAACGAACTGCCCTTCCTCGCTGGAATGCCCGACGACTTCCGCTACGTCCTCGGCTTGCACGAGGGCGCTGTGCTGGCCATGGCGGACGGCTTCGCGCAAGCGAGGGGCGGCTCGGCATTCGTCAACCTGCACGCGGCTGCGGGCACCGGCAATGCGATGGGTCCGCTCACCAACACGGTGTACGCGCACAGCCCATTGATCATCACGGCGGGCCAGCAAGTTCGCTCGACGATCGGCCAGGAGGTGATGCTCGCCAACGTCGACGCACCGATGCTCCCGAAACCACTCGTGAAGTGGTCGAGCGAACCGGCGTGCGCGCAGGACGTACCCCGGACCATCAGCCAGGCCATCCACATCGCGAACCTGCCAGCCAAGGGGCCGGTGTACGTGTCGGTGCCGTACGACGACTGGGGCCAGGAAGCACCCGCCGAGACCCGGCACCTGGTCGAGCGCACCACGGCGCCCGCCAACTCCCTGAGCGCCGATCAACTCGAGACCATCGCCGAGGCTCTCGACCGTGCCCGGCACCCCGTCCTGGTCCTCGGCTCCGAGGTGGACGCCGAGCACGCGAACGACGAGGCCGTGCGCCTCGCGGACGCCCTGAACGCGCCGGTGTGGGTCGCACCATTGCCGTCGAGGTGCCCGTTCCCCACCCGCCACCGCAGCTTCAGGGGCGTACTGCCCGCCGCCGTTCAGGAGGTGACCGACGCGCTCGCCGGGCACGACCTGATTCTCGTCGTTGGAGCCGCGGTCTTCCGCTACCACCAGTTCGTACCCGGCGATTACCTGCCTGAGGGCACCCGGTTGATCCACTTGACCAGCGATCCGAGCGAGGCCGCCCGGGCACCGATGGGCGACGCATGGGTCACCGGTGTACGCGACGCTGTGACCCGTCTCGCCGATGCCGTGACACCTGGACGCCGGCCGGCGCTCCCGTCGCTTCCCGACATCGCACCGCACCGAACGTCATCGGAGGCCATTCATCCGGAACATCTGTTCGCGTTGCTGCGCGAGAACGCTCCCGACGACGTGGTTTACGTGAAGGAGTCGACATCGACGATCGGGGCCTTCTGGTCTCAGATGGACCTGTCCTTGCCGAACAGTTACTTCTTCCCCGCGTCCGGTGGTCTCGGGTGGGGACTTCCCGCCGCGGTCGGCGCCCAGCTCGCCCTCCCCGACCGTCGCGTGGTGGGCCTGATCGGGGACGGATCCGCCAACTACGGGATCACGGCCCTGTGGACCGCCGCTCACTACCACATACCGACCATCATCGTGATCCTGAAGAACGGCACGTATGGCGTCCTGCGGTGGTTCGCGCGGGTTCTCGAAGCCGGGGAAACTCCCGGGTTGGACGTCCCCGGGATCGACTTCGCGGCCATCGCGTCGGGCTACGGGGTCACGGCGACGTCGGTTCGTACACCCACCGCGTTCGTCGCGGCTTTCGAGAAGGCACTGGCCGGCGACAGCCCAGTCGTGATCGAGGTCGAGACCGCTTTCAGCGAACCCTGAACCGCGACCGCCTCCGCGGCTGCCCTATCGCTCCTCGGACACCTCGTCGGGCGCCTCGACCAGGTGCTTGAACGGCTGCAGGTTCGCCAGGGACTCGCCCCGGGATACGCGCCACTCCCATTCCCGCTTGATCGACGACGCGAAGCCGAGTTCGAGCAGCACGTTGAAGTCTCCGTCGGCGGCCTCGAGCACCTGGCCGAGCACACGATCGAGCTCGTCACCGGTCACGGCGTGCGACGGGATCCGCCCGGTCAGGTAGATGTCACCGATCTTGTCGAGCGTGTAGTGGACGCCGTACAGCCGGCGGTTGCGGCGCAGGAGATGTTTGTAGACCCCCTCGAAGTTCTCGTCCGGCTTGCGGCACACGAACGCCTCGACGCGGACGCCGTGGTTGCCGACGGTGAGCAGCGCCGTCGTCCCGAGCTTGTGCTCGCCGGGCAACTTCACGATGAACTGGTTCTCACCCCGGCGGGTGTAGTCGAGCTCGCGCTCCTTCAGCGCGCCGCCGATGACCTCTGCGACGACACCCGGGTCTCGATCCAGTTCACTCATATCCGCACCCCACCCTGTTGGACACTCTTGCGGCGCAGCCTCCACAGCCCCCGTGACCGCGGGGAGAACTCGCCGCCCTCCGACATCCGCTGGTACTTCGCGGTCGCGGCCTGATAGCTGGCGAGCAACCCGTCGGCGGTGTGTTGCCAGGAGAAATTCTCCGCGTGCCGCGGCGCCCTGGCCGCCAGTTCGTCGAGGCGGTCGGGCGTCGTCACGAGGGACTGCAGCGCCGATGCCCAATCGTCGATACGGTGCCCCTGCACGAGCAGCCCGGTCCGTCCGTCCTGCACGGCTGTACCGAGTCCCCCGACGTCGGCCGCGACGACGGGGGTTCCGCACGCCTGAGCCTCGATCGCGACCAGGCCGAACGATTCCGAATAGCTCGGTACCGCAACCAGGTCCGATGCACAGTAGACAGCTGCCAGCTTCTCGGGCGGCTGCGGGGGCAGGAAGGTCACCCGCGCCGAGATTCCCAGTGACGCGGCGAGCTCGATCAGCGAATCGGGCCTCTCGAGGCCCGTGCCGGACGGTCCGCCGACGACCAGCACCCGCAACGGTAGGTCCGCCTCGCGGGCCATCACCTCGGCCGCGGCCCGCAGCAAGACGTCGGGCGCCTTGAGCGGCTGGATCCGTCCGACGAACGTCACGATCGTCTCGGACGGGTCCAGTCCGAGAGCGACCCGCGCCGCGCGGCGGTCTCCGGGCCGATAGCACTCGAGATCGGCGCCCGGGGCGACGACGTCGACGTTGTCCGCGCACGCCCCGTAGATCGAAGTGAGCTGGGCGGCCTCCTCGGCGGTGTTGGCCGTCAGACGGTCGGCCTCCGCGACCACCTGCTGCTCACCGATCCGGCGGGCCGCCGGCTCCGGGGTGTCGCCGTCGGCGAGGGAGGCGTTCTTCACCGCCGCGAGGGTGTGTGCGGTGTGGACCAGAGGTACGCCCCACCGGTCCCGTGCAAGCCAGCCGACCTGGCCCGACAGCCAGTAGTGCGAGTGCACGAGGTCGTAGTAGCCAGGCTCGTGCCGCACCTCCTCACGCAACACCCCCGCCGCGAACGCGCACAGCTGCGTCGGCAGCGCGTGCTTGTCGAGGCCCTCGTACGGACCGGCCTCGACATTGCGGACGCGGACACCGGGCGCGGCCTCCTGCACCAACGGATCGTCCGACGACGTCGCGCGGGTGAAGATGTCCACCTCGACACCGCGACGAGCAAGTTGGATCGCGGTCTGCAACACGTACACGTTCATTCCGCCCGCGTCACCGGTGCCTGGCTGGGCTAGCGGCGAGGTGTGTACGGAGAGGACGGCGACCCGTCGGGGTTCCGCGCTGTGCTTGGGTGTCACGCGTCCATAGTGCCCTGTCGCGCTGCCGTCGGGTAATTGCACCTGCAACCACGCCATGGAACCCCGCACCCTTCCCGGTGCGCCGCCCTGTCCGGTACGAGGACCTTCCCCGTACGACCTTCCCCGTACGACACTGTCGGGCCCGTATGTGAACATTCAACTCATGAGCGTTCTGGTTTGCTTCCATGCACATCCCGACGACGAGGTATTCCTGACCGGCGGAGTGATGCGGCAGGCTGCCGATGCCGGCCACCGCGTCGTCGTGGTCACCGCGACCGACGGCGCACTCGGCCAGGTTCCGGACGGGCTGCTCACTGACGGTGAGACCCTCGCGCAGCGTCGCCGCCGCGAACTCGAGGCGTCGACGAGCGCCTTGGGCGCGCACCGGGTGGTGATGCTGCACTACGCCGATTCCGGCATGGCTGGGACGGCGGGCAACGCGAATCCGGACGCATTCTGCAACATCGACGTCGACACTGCGGCTGCCCGGCTCGCCGAGATCCTCGCCGAGGAGTCCGCGGATGTCCTGACGATCTACGACCCCAACGGGGGCTACGGACATCCTGACCACATTCAGGTGCACCGCGTGGGGGTGCGCGCGGCCGAATTGGCGAACGTGCCGCACGTGTACGAGGCCACGATCAATCGCGACCACATTCGTGGGCTGACACAGTCCAACCCCGAGTGGACCGAGGATGCGCAACCGCCGGATCTCGACACATTCGGCCTGCCCGACTCGGAGATCACGACGGTCATCGACGTGAGCACGGTGCTCGCCGCGAAGCGGGCGGCGATGTTCGCGTACGAGACACAGATAGGCGACTTCGGACCGTTTCTGCACATGCCCGAGGAACAGCTGCAGGCCGCGTTCGGCCGGGAGTGGTTCCGTCGCCACGGCACACCGGCGGGAGCGAGGGAGACCGCCCTCCCGCTGGAGGGTGTGAGCGCCTCAGACCGAGGCGGCAGCGCGGATCGCGCCGTCGAGCACGGTCAGGGCGTCTTCGAGCAGGTCGTCGCCGATCACTAAGGGCGGCAACAGACGGATCACATTGCCGTAGGTGCCGCAGGTCAACACGATGACACCCTGCTCGAGGGCGTTCGCCGCGACGGCCCTGGTGAGGTAGGCGTCCGGCTCGGTAGTGCCCGGCACAACCAGTTCGATCGCGATCATCGCTCCACGACCGCGGACGTCACCCACGGCGGGAACCTCCTCAGCGAGGGCTCGCAGCCGACGCGTCGCGATCTCACCTATCCGGCGGGCACGGGCCGGCAGTTCGAACTCGCGCATCGTCGCGAATGCGGCGAGGGCAGCAGCACACACGACTGGGTTGCCACCGTAGGTACCGCCCAAGCCACCGACGTGCACCTTGTCGAGCAGATCGGCGCGGCCGGTGATGGCCGATAGCGGCAGGCCACCTGCGATGCCCTTGGCCATCGCGATGATGTCCGGGACGATCCGTTCGTCCTCGCACGCGAACCAGGAACCCGTGCGAGCGAAGCCGGTCTGGACTTCGTCAGCGATGAAAACCACGCCGTTGCTGCGCGCCCATGCGACCAACGTCGGGAGGAATCCTGTTGCGGGAACGATGAATCCACCCTCACCCTGAATCGGTTCGACGATGACCGCTGCCACCGACTCCGCGCCGATCTGATTCTCGATCCGGCTGATCGCACGCCGGGCGGCCTGCTCGCCGGTGAGACCGGCCTCGTCGCGGAACGGGTACGACATCGGCATCCGGTAGATCTCGGGCGCGAACGGCCCGAAGTTCTTCTTGTACGGCACCGACTTCGCTGTCAGCGCCATCGTCAGGTTGGTGCGGCCGTGATAGGCGTGGTCGAAGGCGACGACGGCGTCCCGCCCAGTGGCCAGGCGCGCCACCTTGATCGCGTTCTCGACGGCCTCCGCGCCGGAGTTGAACAAAGCGGTGCGCTTGTCGTGGTCGCCGGGGGTGAGGGCGGCAAGCTCCTCCGCGACCTGCACATAGCTCTCGTACGGCGTGACCATGAAGCACGTATGGGTGAACCGGCCGACCTGCTCCCGCACCGCGGCCGCCACCCTCGGATCCGATGCACCCACGCTGGTGACGGCGATCCCCGCGCCCAGGTCGATCAGCGAGTTGCCGTCGACGTCGACGACCACACCACCGTCCGCGTCGGCCGCGTAGACGGGGACACTGGAACCGACACCGGCTGCGACCGCCGCGCGGCGGCGCGCGGCCAACTCGATGGACTTGGGGCCCGGCAGTTCGGTGACGAGTGCCCGTTCCTGGGGAAGACGG
This sequence comes from Rhodococcus xishaensis, assembly GCF_004011825.1. GTDB lineage: Bacteria > Actinomycetota > Actinomycetes > Mycobacteriales > Mycobacteriaceae > Prescottella > Prescottella xishaensis. Next base: position 175,241 of record NZ_RKLO01000005.1, read on the forward strand.
TAGGAAATGGTACGCATGGGAGATTTCCTCCGAAAAATGTTGTGACGCGGGCGTCCACCGGTGGTGGCGCTACCAATGTGCCCTACTCACATGGCGCTACATCTCCCAGAATGGCAGGTGCGAGCGGCTCTCGTTCACGATCTCGACGAGTCGCAGAGCGCGGTTCACACCCGCACGCTCGCCTTCCGCATGGCCGCCAGCGGATTCGAGTACAGCGAGCTGAGCGAGACCGCACAGGCCGCGTGCTCCTGTACCCGCTTTCCGAACCTCGTGATGTGGGCGTCGGCGCCCCCGACCCGCCCGGCGCGCGAGAGCGCCTGTGCCACGTGGGGTACAGCCTCGGGGTAGTCGGTGAACGCCTGCCCCCCGAGCGTGACCCGGTCCGGGTTGAACAGGTCGCGTACCACCGCGACGGCACGCCCCAGAGTCTGCGCGCGCTCGGTGAGGATCTGCTGCGCGGCGGTCGATCCCGACCGCGCCTCCCGATACAGTGCCACGATCGGCGGCAGCGTCGCGGTCGTCGGCAACACCCCTGCGCGCTGCGCCGCTCGCAGCACACCGCGATCACCGACGGTCACTTCGAGACAGCCGGTGGCACCACATTCGCAAGGCACGTCCGAACCGGTCGAAAGATGCGCGATGGAACCAGGGCCGGCCGCCGGCGTATGGACTCTTCCATCGAATGTGACTGCGACACCAACGGTTTCACGGGCGTAGAAGTACAGTTCGTTCCCCCGCTCCTCAGTGTTCACGGTCCGCTGCGGAGTAAGCAGCAACTCGGAGGCCGCCATCGCCTCCACCTGCGCAGCAACCGATACCGGCAACCCGAAGCCTGAACCGATCACGGCACCGACCCGGGCGCCCGTCCACCCGAGACGCGCGTGGTCCACCACGCCGGTTGCAGGATCGACACGGCCACCGAGCGCGACGCCCACCCAGAGAGGCCGGCGGCGGTGCCAGCGCGTCACGAAACGGCGCGCGCTTGCGGTGATCGTCGCGAGAGCCGACTCCGAGCCTCCCCGCGGTGTCGGAAGGTCCACGCCACCGAGGATCCGCCCCCGTAGGTCCGAGACGATGACGCTCGTGACAATCGCGCCGATGTGGATGCCGACGGTCAGGTACGGCTCATGGTTGATCTCGAACGGGATTCGGGGACGTCCGGCGGCTCCGGAGACGGCGAGGTCGGGACGCTCGCGCAGCAGCCCTGCGGACAGCATCGCGCTCACGTGACGGTTGACGGTCGCCGCACTCGCGCCCGACGCCCGGGCACCGTCGTCGCGGTAGATCGGTCCACCGAAGGCGGCGGCCCGGAACACCGCAGCGGCCGGGCCCTCGGTGACGCCCAGGGTGGGTGACACGATGCGCGATCGGCGGCTCGCGGGACGGGTATCGGCAGTGCTGAGAGGTCGAGGGGAGCCGGTCCGCGCGGTCGCGGACCCCGCCTGGGGTGCGTGTGGTGCTGCGATGAGCATGGGATGTCCTTACCCGCCCTGGCTGGGACGGCTGTCGACGCGGTCGAGGGCCGTGCTGCCGATGGGATGCCGACGCCAATGTAGGCATCGGGTGATCACCGAGAAAGGAAGGGTGAGCGGCGCAGAATCAGCAGCACACGGTGCGGCAAGGACAACAGAGTTCCCGCGGACGCGGCAGCCGGGAGCCCAACGCAGCGGTCACGTAGGTGACCCGCGGAGCGGACGTGGCGCCGGACGACATGACGATCAAGCTAGCATCCGCAATCCCACCCGCCGCGCCCGTCCCCGGTCACACCGTCGTTCGGCACTACGATCGGGCCATGATCTTGTCACCGGACACCCGCGTCGCCGTCGTCACCGGAGCCAGCTCCGGAATCGGGGAAGCCACCGCCCGCACCCTCGCCAAGCAGGGGTTTCACGTCGTGCTCGGCGCCCGTCGCATCGATCGCCTCGAGACCACCGCCGCAGAGATCGGCGGAACAGCGCTCGAACTCGATGTGACCGACGAGGATTCGGTGGACGCCTTTTGCACGGTCCTCCCACGCGTCGACGTCCTCGTCAACAATGCCGGCGGAGCCATGGGGCTCGCGCCCGTCAGCGAGGCGGACCTCGACGACTGGCGCTGGATGTGGGAGACGAATGTGCTCGGTACGCTGCGGATGACGAAGGCCCTGCTCCCGAGGCTCATCGAGTCCGGCGACGGCTTGATCGTCACGGTTACCTCGCTTGCGGCATTCTCCGTCTACGACAACGGCGCGGGATATACCTCGGCCAAGCACGCGGAGGGGTTGCTGCACCGCACGTTGCGGGGGGAACTGCTCGGCAAGCCGGTCCGGCTCACCGAGATCGCGCCGGGCGCGGTAGAGACCGAGTTCTCGTTGGTTCGGTTCAAGGGTGACGAGGAGCGAGCCAAGCGGGTCTACGAGGGTATGACGCCTCTGGTCGCGCAGGACGTCGCAGAGATCATCGGGTTCGTCGCTTCCCGGCCGTCGCACGTCAACCTCGACCAGATCATCGTCAAGCCGCGCGACCAGGCCAACTCGGAGCGTTTCCACCGCACCACGGACTGACCTCGCCTCATGCAGCACACCGGCGGTCCCGCAACGAGGACGGCGGACGATGTCCTCGGTGACGGCGACCGCCTGCTGCACTGCTCATTGGTCCACTGTCGTCAGGTCATGTTCAACAGTCCCGCACTACCGGACCTCTTGTCAGGATCCGGCGGGACTGACAGCTCAGACTTGATGCTCTCGCCCACGCGTGCACTGAGCACACCCGCCACCATCCCGAACTCGCCGATCCTTCTCCCCACCGCGTCGTCGAGGGCTGACTCGAGTGTGCTCAGCGTGTTGCCAACGCGTTCTGCGAGTAGGTCGAACCCCGATGCGGCACCCGCGAGTTGCTGCGGATCCACCCACATCTCGTCACCCACCGTGTGCCTCCCTCATGATCGGTGCCCGCCAGTCGTGTACGTCGTCACGATCAGAGTCGGGCACGGTCTGTCGCGAGGCGGCCGGGTCGAACTCCGTCGCGACGGTCGGTACGAGATTCCGAACGCTCGGTGCACCCGGGGTGAGGTCGGGCAAGTCCACCTTGTCGGCCCCCCACGCGGTGACCGGGGCCATCAGGTCCCTGACCCGCGCACGAACGTCAGTCGTGGCCGCGCGAGCAGCGGCATCCACCGACGCCGCGAGCCGGTCCGGCGTTGTCCGCGCGAACGCCGCCGGATCGATCCACACCGACAGCACCGCCCCTGCGGCATCGACGGTCACCCGGGCCAGACCGTCCGGTGACTCAGCTTCGGCCGTGGTGCGCGAGACAGCCTCCTTCGCCGACGCCAGCGCCTCGGTCTGTGTCTGGAGCGCGCCGAGCATTTCGTCGACCTGGGCTCGCAGTGCTGAATTGCTGTTTCTGAGGCCCTGCCGTACTTCGTCTCGAAGCCTGTTGTCGACCATCGATCCCTCCCGTTTCTCCCCTTTGCTGGGTTGGACGCGGGAGGTTCCCGATCGGTTCCTACACCGGGCGGGTGTCAGTAGGCCGTCTCGCGCGCCCTGATCGTGCCGAGGAGTTTGGAGATCTCCGCCGCGAGCTGGGGCACCGATGCGGGCGAGACCACGATGTCGGTCGCGTCCCGGAGTGCATAACGCCCGTCGCCGCCGAAGTCGAGCCAGTGCAACCCCACGCCGTCGGTGGTGGGTCGGCTGTCGTACGAGATACCCGCGAACGCGGTGATCTCCCCGATTCCGGTACGTGGACGCCGCAGCAGTGCGAGCGCCTCTTCCCGTAGGCCAGTCGCTCCTGCCGAAACGAGCAGCGGGCCGCCGCCGGGTTTCAGATCGGTCCGCCGGAACGTGACCGGGGCGCGGGACCCAGCGGGCATCGCGGGGAGGGCCGAGGCGATCGCCTCTGGGAGCTGCGCCGGCGCCACGCCGTGCAGCAGAACGTCACCGCCACTGTCGACGTCGGGCCCGGGCATCTGGATCGCGAGTGTTCCCGTGCCGCCGCGGATTGCTCCGTGCATGCGGACAGCGACGGTGTCCTCTCGGCCGACGAAACCGGACACCTCGATCCGGATGTCGGGTTCGGCGAGCACCGTCAGGTGCCGGTACAGAGTCTCCGTGACCCGGGGTAGCCACGATTCCGCTGCGGCTCGCCGTAGATGATCCAGCTCGTCCTGAGTGTCCGCCGTCGGCCGGTAGCGCAGCGGATACGGCAGGCGGTCGCGTCCGAGTTGTCGCCACAAGACCTCGAACTCGAGCCCGGTGAACTCCCAGACCTTCGAATACTCCATGAAGGGGTAGACGCATCGGGCCGTTGGACGGTTCCACCGGCCTGACCGCCCAGTCCCTCTCCGTAGGAGCGGGATCCCGCAGGAGTCGACGAAGAATGGGCGCTCAGGCTCACGGTCCCGATCACGCGAGCGCCGACATCGACAGCCACGTCGGCCAGTCCACGGCCCAGTCGTAGATGTCTCCGTCCGCGGCGGACAGGTCGATCCTGGTACCGGTGACCTCCACAGGGTCGCCGTACATAGCCATGCCGAAGTATTCCTCGGCGTCCGAGAGCGAGAGGTTGATGCACCCGTTCGTCACGTTCGACGCCCCCTGGACCCCGATGGTCGCGGGGTTGGCGTGAATGAACTCGCCGTTGTTCGAGATCCGGACCGCCCACCGCTCACGTACGTTCTCGTAGTACGGAGGGTTCGACATCACGAAGTCTTCGTGCTTCTCGGAGACGACGTGGACGCCGCTGCGGGTGACGTTGCGGTCCTCGTTGCCCTCCCCGTAGCTGACCGGGATGTCCATGACCGTCGCACCGTCGCGGACCACCTGCATGCGATGGCTCGGCGCGTCGGCCTTGACGATCTGGCTGCGCCCGATCGTGAAGTCCAGCGACAGGTCACTCGCCCCGTAGGCGCCGTCGCCGAAGTCGACGCCGTAGAGCTTGGCGTCCAGATCGACGGTGGTGCCGGGAACCCAGTAGTTCTGCGGACGCCAGTGCACTCGGGCACCGTGATCGTCCGCGAGCCACGCCCACGACCCGGTGGTCGGCGGGTCGGTGGTGATGTGCAGCGCCTTCTCGACGGCAGCCTTGTCAGCGATCGGACCGTCGAACTGCAGCATGATCGGGGCAGCGATGCCCACGACCTGCCCGTCGGCGATGTTGGTGCGCGCCGCCGTCGTGGTATCTGGATCGAGCGTCGTGAAGCTCCCGGCGACCGGGACGCTCTTGCCGTCGCTGCCGACCGCTGTCCCCGACCAGGTGTACGTCCCGCCGTAGCCCAGCGGCTCGGTGATCGTGTACGACGTCCGGTCGGGAGCGAGCGCTCCCTGCACGACCTTGCCCGACGCGTTGGTGAGGGCGATGCTCTCGAGCACCCCCTGGTGTACCCGGACCGAGATCGGATCGACCGGGTTCACGTTCTGGGTATCGGCGGCGGGTGTCTCGACAACCTGCGCGACGGGCTTTGCGGCCGCAGGGTCGATCGCGACCCCTCCGGTCGCGCAGCCCGCCAGGAGGGACAGTCCCACCAGCGCGGCCAGCACCGCCAGCAGACCTACCCGATGCTTCCCAGAACCCTGATGACGCACGGATCCAACGGTACGCTCGGTGCGTCAGTGGCTTTCGCCCGCTCGACGATCGATCCAGATCTCCGCAGATCCAGGTCCCTGCAGCCCAACGCCTCCGCAAGAGGCACGCTCAGATCGAGCAACCAACCGTGACCGGCTCCGGCTCGAGACGCACCCCGAATGCTGCCTCGACGCCGTCGCGGATGGTGCGGGCCAACGCGACGAGGTCGCTGGTGCTCGCTTGCCCCCGGTTGGTCAGCGCGAGCGTGTGCTTGGTGGACAAACGTACCGGTGACTCGACGCCCGGGTAGCCCCTGCCGAACCCGGCACGCTCGATGAGCCAGCCAGCCGACAGCTTGGTACCGGGGTTGCCCGGGAATTGCGGGACCTTCGTGTCCTCACCGACTTTCGCCTTGATGGCGTCGAGCACCGGGGGCAGGCTCGCGTCAGGGATCACCGGGTTGGTGAAGAACGACCCGGCGCTCCAGGTGTCGTGGTCGTTCCCGTCGAGCACCATGCCCTTGCTGCGGCGTAGCGCGAGGACGGTGTCGCGGACCTCCGCGGTGGGACGCTGCTCACCTTCCCGCACACCCAAGGCGACGGCGAGCTCGCGGTACGTGAGTGGCGCGCTCGCCCCGTCGGGGCGGACCGTCATCTCGACAGCGAGCACCAAAGCGTCGCTGCGGTGCTTGAGGACACTGGTGCGGTAGCTGAGGCCCAGCTCGGACGGGTCGACCCAGCGCACCTCACCGGTGGTGCGGTCGAGCAGCTGCACCCTGCGCAGCAAAGACCCCACTTCGACGCCGTACGCTCCGACGTTCTGCACGGGCGTTGCGCCGGTCGAGCCGGGGATGCCGGACAGGCACTCGAGCCCGCCGAACCCGGCCGCGACAGTCTTGGCGACGACGTCGTCCCACACCGCGCCGGCCTGCGCGAGCACCGTGTCCTCACCGAGTTCGACACCCGCGTCAGCGACGCCGACCACCACGCCGTCGAACCCGTCGTCGGAGATCAGCAGGTTGGATCCACCGCCCAGGATCAGCGTCGGAACGCGCGCGTCGTCGAGCAGACGCACGACGGCGACGAGAACGTCGGTGGACGGGCATTCGGCCAGCACTGCAGCGGGGCCACCGAGTCGCAGGGTCGTCAGCCTCGACAGCGGCACACGCTCGGACAACTGCGCGCCGGCCTGCTCGAGGCGTCCCCGGATAAGTGGATCCAACACGTGGAAACGGTAGCGTGCCGTTCATGGCCCGTCGCATCGAGCACTCCGCGCACTTCCCTCACACGGTCGCGACCCTGCATGCCGCCTTCATCGACGAGCACTATTGGCGGGCCTGGTTGCAGGAGGTCGGCGGGCCCGGCGCGAAACTCGACAAGGTTGCGGTGGGCGAGGGCACGATCGACGTCGCGATGACGCAGTCCGTCCCCGCCGAGCACCTGCCGTCGATGGTGACCAAGATCCGCCCGGGTGACCTGATTATCAGCCGTACCGAATCGTGGCAGGCGCTACAGGGTGCACGCGCCGAGGGCACCTTCTCGGCCAAGGTCGACGGCACCCCCGGGCAGCTACGCGGCACCATGTCCCTCACCACTGACGGCAACGGATCGCTGCTGGTCATGGAGGGTGAAGTGGAGGTCAAGCTGCCAGTCTTCGGCAGCAAGATCGAGTCCGTCATCGCCGGACAGGTGATTGAACTACTCGACGCCGAGAAGGACTTCACCGCCCGCTGGACGGCGTCGAGCTAGTCAGTACTTTCGCCGACGCAACTGCTGTCGAACGGTAGCCTGCCGGTCATGGCTCGTCGCATGGACTACTCCGCCAGGTTCGAGCACCCTGCCGAGAAGGTGTACGCCGCGCTGGGTAACCGGGACTACTGGGAAGCGCGGATGGAAGAGATGCGCAAGTACTCGGACAACCACATCGGATCCCTCGAGGTGACCGACGACGGGATCGATCTGGTGCTGCATCATGTGTTGCCGCGCAAGGATCTACCCGAGATTGCACAAACCGTGCTGAAGAAGGACCTGATCATCACCCGCCGGGAGACTTACACCCGATTCGGGGAGCCGGTGACCGGCACCTACGAGGCCTCGATCCCGGCCGGGCCGGGCAGCCTCACCGGAACCATGGAATTGTTCAGCACCGACACCGGGTGCACGCTCCGCACGTCGTCGGAGGCGAAGGTGTTCATCCCGATCGTCGGCGGCAAACTCGAGCAACTGATGCTGACAAGTCTGGTCGACGTGTTCCAGACCGAAGCCGACGTCACCGCTGCCTGGCTCGCGCAGCAGTAGCAGGCGTGGGCGGGGCTGACCCAAGGTCATCACCCGCGAACCCGCGGGGACCGACAGGCTGGGGATCAACAGGCTGCGGAAGCGGCGACTAGTCGCACACCCCCAGCGCATGCTCGATGCGCTCCGCGACCTGCTGCGGCCGACCATCACATTCGGCACGCAGTTCCTCGGGGTCGATGCGCCCGATCGCGACTCCGTCGCTGACGACCTCGTCGAACAGATCCTGCGCGATCCCACCCGCCGCGAGGTCCAGTGCGGTGCACAGCGGCGTCGTGATGGGGAACGCTCCGGTTTGTTCGCAGTCCTCTGGCCGCAGTTCCCTGCGGTGTAGCGCGAGCCGGCGCGTCGGCGCCGGAGCCGCCCGCGCCGTCGTCAGGTGGACGAAGCTGGGATGCAGGTGACCGAGGCCGTGCAGTTCGGCCGCACTCTGGTGAGAGACCACCGCAGCGCCCTCGAACCAAGCACACCACTTGGCGTATTCCTCGAGATCGCTGCGCGGGAATGAGGCGAGACGGAACAGATCCCGTTCGATCCGCAACCAGGACCCCTCGGCCAGGCGGCCGTTGATATCCTCGGCAGAGCAGCCAAGACGGAGCGCCTGCCTGGTCGTGAAATACCCCGCTTGCCTCAGCGCAAGACGACGCAGGTCCTCCCCCGCCTCGGGAGTGGGTTCGCGCCGCGGATCTTTCCAGCCCGCCATGAAGACACCCTACTGCGACATCGTGTCCTAGATCACAGTTTTTCGGACCGAGGTGTCCGTACCGAGTCCACATTCACAGAATCGACTCAGAGTCTTCCGGCAGAATCGCTGACATGTCGGCACCAGTGAATGCGCCTCAGATGCCCAGCGCCCCCCGGCCCAAGCGCCGCAAGGCACTCGTGATCTCGCTGATCGTGGTCGCGGCGCTCGTCGTCTCACTGGTCGGCGTCGAACTGTTCTTCCGTAACCGCGCGACCAGTTGCATGGAGTCGCAGTTCCGGAGCGAGCTCGGCTCCGACGTGAGCGTCGGTCTCAGCTGGAAGCCGGTACTGCTACAGATGGGCGGGAGCATTCCCTACGTGACGATCGACAGCACCGGTCCGTCGTTCGGTCCGGCGCAGGGCATGGAGGTCCATGCCCGCGCCAACGACATTCAGGTCACCGACTCCCCGGACAGCAGCGGCACCATCGGCAGCTCGACCGCCGACGTCACGTGGAGCACCGAGGGCATCCTCGCGACCGTGCAGTCGCAGCCGCTGGGCAGCCTCGTCGACTCCGTGACCGCCGACCCCAGCACCGGCACCCTGATGTTCATGGTCGGTCCCGCGGGCATCGCCGATCTGACAGTGCGCCCGACGGTGCAGGACGGGCAGGTGCAGGTCGAGACGGTCGGTGCCGCGATCCTCGGCTTCGGGTTGCCGACCGCGCTCGTCGACGGGATCGTCCAGACACTGACCGACAGCCTGCAGCAGTACCCACTCGGGATGGAGCCGACAACACTGGCCGTCACCGACGACGCGGTCGATCTGCACCTCGAGGGCGGTCAGTATGTGATGCCGCCGCAGGACCCGAACGCACCGCAGCCCGAGTGCGGCATTCTCTGAGCGCGCCGACCCGGTTGGGTCAGGGCGTGGCCACGATCCCGGCGAGTGCTGCGGAGCCCACCGCGCACTTGGGAGCTGTCATGTAACGCGGAGCCCGTCGAGCACCGTGCGGGTTCTGGACAATCCCAGTCGGGTGGCGCCGGCGTCGATCATCGCGAGCGCGTCGTCTGCGGTCCGGATGCCGCCGCTGGCCTTGACGCCGAGCCGCCCACCGACGGTCTGCGCCATGAGCCGCACCGCGTCGACACTCGCCCCGCCCGCCGGGTGGAAGCCGGTCGACGTCTTCACGAAGTCGGCTCCGGCCCGCTCGGCGGCGCGGCACGTCTCGACGATCGCGTCGTCGGACAGCACCGCCGATTCGATGATCACCTTGAGCACCGGTGTGTGCCCGATCGCCTCGCGGACGGTGAGGATGTCGGCGTGCACCGCGTTGTACTCGCCGGCGGCAGCGGCGCCGATGTCGATCACCATGTCGACCTCGGCGGCACCCTGGTCGACCGCGAGTCGAGCTTCCGCGCCCTTGATGAGCGAATGATGCTTGCCGGAAGGGAATCCGGCAACAGTCGCGAGAACTGGCCCCGGTGCGTCCCCAGTGGCGCGCAGAGGCAGCATCGACGGCGATACGCAGACCGCGTACACACCCAGTTTTCGAGCCTCGTCGACCAGCACGGCCACGTCGGCGTCGGACGCAGCCGGATCGAGGAGCGTGTGGTCGATCATTGCAGCGACCTCGGAGCGTCCCAGCGCGGTGTCGGACATGCCTCGTAGCTTGGCACAGCTCGCTAGCATCATGGTGCATGAGCTCCGACGACACCGTGCACGCGCACGATGACGACACCGCGCGGCCGCGCGAAGACGGCACCGTGCACGCCGAGGAGATCGCCGCAACGTTCGACGCGGCGGCCGAAGACTTCGACCGCGTGACTCCCGACGTGTGGGGACCGGCGGGACAATGCTTGGTGTTCCAGGCAGGGCTACGTTCCGGGGACACTGTGCTCGACGTCGGTAGCGGTACCGGTGCGTCGGCGCTACCCGCCGCGGCTGCTGTCGGCCCGACCGGTCAGGTGCATGCGATCGACCTCTCCGACGAGATGCTCGAACGCGGGCGGGTCAAGGCTTCGGAGCGAGCGCTGCTCAACATCGAGTTCGTCAGCGCCGACGCGACCACGTGGGAGGCACCCAGCACGGTGCCCGAGGCCGGCTACGACGCACTGCTCAGTTCGTATGCGGTGTTCTTCCTACCGGAGATGGACGAGGCGTTCGCGCGTCTGCTCCGGTTGGTGCGCCCCGGCGGCACCGTCGGGGTCACTGCATGGCACGAGACGGCACTGCGCGACTACGCCACCACATTCCTCGACGCCCTCGGCCCGCACCTGCCGCAACCGCTGCCCGACCGCACCACCGAAATGGAGCCCGCCCAGCGACTCGACACCCAGGACAAGCTGCGCACGTGGCTCACGGCGGCAGGCACCGAGGCCGTCGAGGTGCGCGAGTTGTCGAACCTGATCCCGGCGACGGAGGAGTTCTGTTGGGGCTTCGTGCTGGGCAGCGGCTTGCGTGCGACCCTCGCAGGCCTGGCTCCGGACGTCGTCGAGCAGGTCCGCACCGACTTCATGACGCTGATCACCGACCGCGGACTGCACACCATCGACGCGTCCACGCTCGTCGGCACGGCCAAAGTTGTCGGGTTCGGGTGACCTGCCAAACTGAGGCCATGAGTTCCGCTACCTCGACCGATGACCGTCGTTACGTTCTGTCTCTGGGTTGCCCCGACCGGACCGGCATCGTTGCCCGTATCTCGGGATTCCTCGCCGAGATCGGCGGTTGGATCGTCGAGGCCGCGTATCACGCGGACGCGGACACCGGATGGTTCTTCACCCGGCAGGCGGTGCGCGCATCGTCGATCAGTTTGAGCCTCGAGGAGATGCGTGAGAGGTTCGCGGCCGTCGCCGAGGAGTTGGGGCCCGAGACCGAATGGACACTGACCGACACCGGGGAACGCAAGCGCATCGTGCTGCTCGTCAGCAAGGAAGGTCACTGCCTACACGACATCCTCGGCCGCGTCTCGGCCGGCGAACTGCCGTGTGACGTTGCCGCGGTCATCGGCAACCACCAGGACCTCGAGCGCGTCGCCAAGCGGCACGGCGTCGACTTTCACTACGTGTCGTTCCCGAAGGACCCTGCCGAGCGAGGTCCCGCATTCGAGCAGGTCCGCAAGCTCGTCGACGCCCACGACCCGGACGCCGTGGTACTGGCCCGCTTCATGCAGGTGCTGCCCCCCGAGTTGTGCGATCACTGGGCCGGCCGTGCGATCAACATCCACCACAGCTTCCTACCGTCGTTCGTCGGTGCCCGCCCCTACCACCAGGCGTTCACCCGCGGCGTGAAGCTGATCGGCGCGACGTGCCACTACGTGACCGCCGAACTCGATGCCGGTCCGATCATCGAGCAGGACGTCATCCGCGTCGATCACAACGACCAGGTCGCGGACATGGTCCGACAGGGGCGTGACATCGAGAAGCTCGTGCTGGCCCGCGGCCTGCGATGGCATCTGGAGGATCGCGTCCAGGTCCACGGCGCCAAGACCGTCGTCTTCAGCTGACGACTGTCCGGGCAGGCTGCCCCGTCGGTTCAGGCCGTCATTTCAGGCCGCGCAGTCGCTTGACCTCGGCGTTGAAGTCGGTCACGGCCTCGACCGAGCTCATGTGCCCGATGCCAGGAAGCACGATGAGCCGCTCGAGGTTCTCGGCGTCGTCGAGCGTCTGGGCGAGCCGTCGCGCGTGGGAGGGCGGGGTGAGCCGGTCGGCGGCGCCCACCAGCACCGTCGTCGGCACCTGAAGGTTCTTCAGGCCGTCCGTGATGTCGAGGGTGCTCAGCGCCGCACCCCAGCCGCCACGGGCTCGAGGGGGGCACTGCGTGAGGATGCGCGCGCAGAATTCGACCTCGGCAGGCGTGGAGCCGGGCGCCATCGCGACGTACTTGATCGCGCGGGTGGTCACTGGGGACTCGGGCATCGGCAGCGCCGACCCGAGGATGGCGCGACCCACCGGCACCGGGACCCGCGGGAAGCGCTGCGGCAGTGGTATCACTGTGGTCTCCGCGACGAGGCTGTCGGTGCCTGTGCTGGCCAGTAGCACCGAGCTGGCATACCGCTGCACCTGCTCCGGATACTTGCGCGCCCAAGCAACAACGCTCATGCCGCCCATGCTGTGCCCGACGACGGTCGCCTTCCGCCCGTCCCGCAGCGTGGCGGCGAGAACTGCGGCGAGGTCGTCGGCGAGGAGTTCGGGGGCCAGCGGGGCGGAACCCATTCCACTGCGCCCATGTCCGCGCAGGTCGTAGGTGATGACGCGATACTTCTCGGCGAACGCATTGACCTGCGGGTTCCAGAACTCGGTCGAGCACGACCACCCGTGGCTGAGCACGATCGGATCCGCGTCGGGAGAACCGTAAACGCGAACATGCAGTTCGGCGCCGTCGGCGGAGACGACATCCACGATCTCTGGTTCGAGCCGTGGAGTTGCGAACACGTCGTCCTGGTTCGGCTTTGACGCTGGTACTCCGGATGCCGGGGCCCCGGGCACACGCTTCCGGCCTGCCAGGGCGACACCAGCCGCACGGGCGATCACACCAGCCCCACCGGCGATGCCGATCAACACCCACAGCCCCTTGCGAGACCTCTGTTCGCTCACGCAGCCTCCCCTGTTCCCCAGCCGAAACGCTTGGAGAACCCGTATGGCCTCCAGCGACAACGAATCCGCGACCAAGTACGCCCTGCCGGCCGCCGCGGCTCAGATGATGTGCGCGCGGCGCAGCAACACCTTCGACGGCCCACCGATCAGGCCGCACTCGTCGAGGAATTCGATCGTCTTGCGCGAGCCTTCACGGATCATCCGATGGTAATGCTCATTGTTCCGCACAGCCCGCTTGGCCTCCTCGACGTCGAGACCCGCGGCGGCGTAGACCTGCTCGTTCACCAGGCACGTGACGACGAGGTACGCGCTGACACCGAGAACGAGGCGCTGGTAGGCGAGCTTTCGGCGGGACAGGTCCCGCACGCGCCGCACCGTCTCCTCGCGCGCGAACTTGATGTGCCGGGCTTCCTCGACGACGTGAATCTTGCTGACAGTACGGATCATCGGTTGGACGCGCTCGTCCTTCATGAAGTCGCGTTGCATCATGTCGAGGATCTCCTCGACGAACAGCGTGCCGCCGTATGCGAGCGAACCCGACGCAGTGGCCTTGAAGATGCGTGCGTACTGCAGGATCCAGTTCTTGGGCCGGTAGGACGGAATCCCCAACCGCTGCGCGGAGCGCGCGAACATCGTCGAGTGCCGGCACTCGTCGGCGATCTCGGTGAGTGCGAACTGCACGTGCGGTGTGGATGGATCGTGCGAGTAGATGTCGCGCAGCAGCATCTGCATGAGGATCATCTCGAACCAGATGCCGGCGCCGGCGATGCTCGCGGCCTCGTGCTGGGTGAGCGTGACTCGCTGGTCCTCGGTCATCCGGTCCCACAACTCGGTGCCGTACAGGCTGCACCACTCGGGGGTCATGCCGTACAACCCCTCGGGAATCGGGGCCTCCCAGTCGATCTCGACAAGTGGGTCGTAGGACTTGCGGGCCGCCGATGCGAGGAGGCGGGTCGCGGTGTCTTGCCGGTCCCCGACTCGCAGGTGGCGGGACGCTGCAGACTCTGTGGACGCTCCGCGGCGTCCCGTCGGATCGTTTCTGAACATCGTCAACTCCTGCCCAGCCGGTTGCTCACATACAAAGCTCGCTTCTTGCAGGTCACCTGCCGAGAAAAAGGCAGGTCAAGCCTGTTTCCAGGCGTGTTTCGACGATAACACCGCCCTGATCAGCGGTGTCAAGGATTATCTGTAACCGTTCGTCACCACATGCGCTCATCGTGCCGCTGGACAGCTACCAGCGCGGTCCGCGCTGAATGTCGTCAACCCGGGGACGGACATCGACCAGATATACGCACACAGCGATGATGGCAATGAGGCCGAGTAGGTTGAGCCCGAAAAGGAAGATCACGACCAGCGACGCGACGAGGACGCCGAGCCAGATCGGCTTGGTCAGCTTGTCCACCGCCGTGAACGCGTCCTTGCGCTGACGAGCTGCGTGAAAGACCGCGAACACCGCCGCAGCGAGTGCAACCATCTGCAGCGCGAACATGATCAGACCGGTAATGCCTTGAGGATTGAACACCTCTCCATCGTACGAACCGGCGCGGACAAGCGCAGGCCCCCGCGCAAACGGGCTGCGCGGGGGCCTGCGACCGATCGGTGGTGCGGGCGATCGGTCCCGATCAGCGGGTGGCCTTCTTCGCCGGTGCCTTCTTCGCCGGTGCCTTCTTGGCGGCGGGGGCCTTCTTGGTGGCAGGCGTCTTCTTGGCCGCCGAAGCCGTGGCCGTCTTGGCCGATCCGGCCGTGGCGGTCTTGGCCGAGGCGGCCTTCGTCGCTGCCGGTGCCGCCTTCTTGGTGGCCGGCTTCGGAGCCGGAGCAGCCTTGGGAGCGGCTGCTTCGACTCGCTCGGCGGCGGCCTCCGACGTGGATTTGGCGCGCTCACCCGCCGCCTCGACCCGGCTGGCGACGGAGCCGCTGGTCTCCGTCAGACGGTTGGTGACGGTGTCGGTCGCCTCCGAGAGCACGAGGGCGGTCTCGTCGGCGACTTCGCCGATACGACCGGCGGCGCGACCGGCGAACTTCGCGGCCTGCTCACCGACGGCACGCGTCTGACGCGCGACGGTACCGAGCGCCTCCTCGGTCAGCTCGACGGCATCGTCGAACGCGGCCTCGGCACGCTCGATCTGCTCCTCGACGCCCGGCTGCTTGCGGATACGCTCGACGGCTTCCTCACCACGCTCCGCGAGTGCTACGTACAGGTCGGACGCGACCTTGAGATATGCCTCGGCAACCTTGCGGAGTTCCTCGCTGCTGAAGCGCTCCCGTAGTTCGGCGAGTTCTTCGGGCAGCTCGGAAGGCAGCGCAGCGAGACGCTCGCGAAGCTGTTCGACACCCTCGGACACCTCGGTGGGCAGGTTGGCCCAGCGCTCACGGGCCTCCTCGATGCGATCGGACACGTCGATATTGGGGTTCTCGGCGCGTGCCCGGACCTGTGTCACGACATCGGCGACGGCCTGGACGACCAGATCGCCGGTGCCGACGGCGGCGTAGAACGGTGTCCTGACGTTATCGATGAACCTTGGATCAGTCATTCTCGGATCTCCTGTCGAGTGGATCTGCGATCTCATGCTCTTCTTCGTCCGAGGCAGCCACACCTTCCTGGGCCTGACCGGCGATTTCGGACTGTTTGGAGTCGTTCTCTCGACAGAACGACTCGTAAATCTCGAGCAGCACCTGCTTCTGGCGTTCGGTGATGGCGACGTCGGTCAGCAGTGCGTCCCGGACCGGGCTTTGCGGGCGCTTCTCGAGAATCCCGGCCTGCATGTACAGAACCTCGGACGAGACCCGCAGCCCCTTGGCGATCTGCGCGAGGACGTCGGCAGACGGTTTGCGCAGGCCGCGTTCGATCTGACTCAGGTAAGGATTGCTGACGCCGGCGAGTTGGGCGAGCTGACGCAGAGACACCTGCGCGGCTTCCCGCTGCGAACGGATGAAGCTGCCGATGTCCTGAGCGGCGCTGCTGACAACTCGTGCCGCACCGCTCATGTCGGAACCGTTCATGTCGGAACCGTTCTCGTCATCGGACTCGTCGACCACCAGTACTCCCTGTTCTGTATGCGTAACTCACGCTAGAGCAGGGTGCTAACTATTGCAAGCATGTCTGTTAGCACGTGGTGGGCGCCACACCGCGGGCAGGTCAGGCGAAGAGCAGGTGCGAGATCGTGTAGATCGACAGGCCCGCAAGCGCGCCGACGACGGTGCCGTTGATTCGGATGAACTGCAGGTCCCGGCCGACTTGGAGTTCGATCTTGCGGCTCGCCTCCTCGGCGTCCCACTTCTGCACGGTCTCCGTGATGACCGCGGTGATCTCGTCCGTGTAGTTCTCGGCGATGTACCGGGTGCCTGACAGCAGCCAGCCGTCGACCTTCTCGCGCAGTCCTGCGTCGTCGCGCAGCCGTACTCCGAGATTCGAGACGTTCTCGGCGATCTTGCGGCGCAACGTACTGCGGGGATCGTCGACTGATTCAACAATGAGGCGCTTGGTCACCCGCCAGGTCGCGGCGGCGAGCCCGGTGATCTCCTCGCGACCCATGATCTCGGCCTTGATCGCCTCGGCCTTCGCGATGGTCGAAGGATCGTTCTGGAGGTCGTCCGCGAATTCGACAAGGAACCGGTTGGCGGCGAGCCTTACCTCGTGCTCGGGGTTTGAGCGAACCTTCCACGTGAACTCGACCAGTTCTCGGTAGATCTTCTCGCCCAGCATCGCGTCGACGAACTTCGGCGACCATGACGGCGAGTCGCGGCTGATGATTCGGTCGATCGTGTCCTGACTGTTCAGCGCCCACTGGTGAGCACGCTCTGCAAGTAGATCCAGCAGTGGCAACTGCCGGTTCTCGCGCAGCAGTTCGGCGAGGACCTTGCCGATCGGCGGCCCCCAGGCCGGCTCGGCGATCCGCCGGACGATCGTGTTGTCGATGATTGCGGTGATGTCGTCGTCCTGCACCACCTCGACCACGCCCCGCAACAGCGTCGACGTCTCCGCGGCCACCCGCTGCGCGTTCGCGGGTTCGGCCAGCCACTTCCCTAACCGCAGCGGGATCTGCGCGTTCTCGACCTTGACGGACACCACCTCGGGCGCGAGAAAGTTCTCGCCCACGAAGTTGCTGAGGCTCTCGCCGAGCTGATCCTTCTTCCGTTTGATGATCGCGGTATGCGGAATCTTCAGACCCAGCGGATGCCGGAACAGCGCGGTCACCGCAAACCAGTCGGCCAGCGCACCGACCATCCCGGCCTCCGACGCAGCCCGCACGTACCCGACCCACTCTCCCGCGCCGCGGCTCTCCTGCCACCGGCAGAAGAGGTAGACGACGGTCGCGAACACCAGGAACCCGGTTGCAACCGCCTTCATCTTCCTCAGTTCGCGACCCTTTTGTACGTCGTCGAAGGCACCGGCGAACGGCCCCGGTAGGTCGGACCTCTTCGACTGGGGTTTGGGCGAGCGCGCGGGCTTCGCGCGTGACGGTTCAGACTGCACTCGGTGCACATCCGACATTGTGCCGAACTCTGTGACCACGGTGCGGAGATAGACCCCACTCCCATCCGAGTGGCCCACTAAGCTGATCTTCTGGATCAACCCCGAACGAATGTGGCGAAACCCAGTGCCGAAGCAAACCGCAGATCTGCAGCAGACACCCGAAGAGACGATCGCCAAGCTCGAGAAGCCCGACGGCCGCAAGCGGCGTTGGCGCGAGCACAAGATCGCGCGCCGTGAGGAACTCGTCGATGGCACGATCGCCGCCATCCGCGCACGTGGCCGCGACATCGGGATGGATGACATCGCGTCGGAGATCGGGGTCTCGAAGACTGTCCTGTATCGGTACTTTGCCGACAAGAACGACCTGACCAGTGCGACCATGATGCGCTACGTCGAGACGATCCTGGCGCCGCGCATGTACGAAGCGATCGGCGAGGATCTCGACGAGTACGACCTCACGCGCGTCGCGATCTCGGCCTACGTCCATACAGTCGCCGCTGACCCCGAGGTGTACCTGTACGTGATGACGAACAGCTCGGGGCCCAACCGGCACGTCGTCGCCGACTCTGAGCGGATGATCGCCGAACTGCTCTCCACCGTCCTCGGCGAACGGTTGCGCGGCATGGAGATGGACTCGGGCGGCTCGGTGCCGTGGGCATACAGCGTCGTGGGCGCCGTGCAGCTCGCGACACACTGGTGGATCTCCAATCAGTCGATGTCGACCGACGACCTCATCGACTACCTCGTGATGATGACGTGGGGCGGACTCTCCGGTATCGCGGCATCCAACGGTTCGCCGGCACGGTTCAAGTCGGAGCCGCATCCGCTGTTCGGAAAGACCGCCGACACGTGACCCATCTCGAGTGGATCCATCTCGTGTAACCGCCGGTAACAAGTAGTGTGGCGGAGTGGCTGGTTATCGAGGTCCCGCCCACGTCACCGTCGCGCACCAGCACCCGGTGATTGTCGGCGTCGAACTGTCCGGAAACTTCGAACCGATCAGCGGCCGATACGTCTGGCGCGGCCGGGTTCGGGGGTTGAAGCACGCCCTGGGCAGCCCAAACGAGGTGGAATCAGGCTCAGATTTGGTCATCACCACACCGGCGGCATCCGGTGTGGCACGCGTCAGCGGTGTGGATCTTTGGGGAAACCACATGGTCGACGGCGTCACCCGTCCGCCTTTCCCAGCTATGAAGGACGTCGACGGACCGCTCTAGTGCGACCTGCGGCCCAGCGGACGGTGGTGGGCGTCAATCTCGTTCGAGAGCGATCGGACGACACCGACCTGTGGCAGAGTCGGTGCATGGCGACGCGCGACCGCACCCAACAGCACCCGCTGTGGACCACGCCCGCCGTCGAAGCGCTTCGCGCCGCACCGCATACGAAGGTGTCGGAGATCGACACGAAGGCCACGCCCGGCTTCGCCGGCAACAAGACCGACGGTGAATACATGCTCGAGGAGCGTGGTGCGGTCCTCTCAGCGCTGCAAGAGATGCTCTACGCCAACGGGCGCTCGGGCGACAAGCGTTCGGTGCTGCTGATCCTGCAGGGGATGGACACCGCAGGCAAGGGCGGCATGGTGCGGCATGTGATTGGGCAGGTCGACCCGCAGGGCGTCGATCACACCGCGTTCGGTGTGCCGACGCCGGAAGAGAAACGTCACCACTACCTGTGGCGCATCAACAAGGCGCTGCCCCGGGGCGGCCAACTCGGCGTGTTCGATCGCTCCCACTACGAGGACGTGCTGGTGGTGCGAGTGCACAACCTGGTGCCCCCGGAGGTGTGGGGTGGCCGCTACCAGGAGATCAACCAATTCGAGCGCGAACTGGTCTACAACGGGACGACCCTGGTGAAGGTCGCGATGTTCGTCTCGCTAGGCGAGCAGAAGCGACGGTTGGCCGAACGCCTCGCGCGCCGGGACAAACACTGGAAGTACAACCCGGACGATGTCACCGAGCGGGCGCTGTGGCCCCAGTACCAGGAGGCGTACCAGGCGATGCTGGACAGGACGTCCACCGACCACGCCCCCTGGTATGTGGTGCCCTGCGATCGCAAGTGGTACAGCCGACTTGCAGTGACGGAACTGATGATCGACGCCCTCTCGCGCCTCGAGTTGGACTGGCCGTCGGCCGAGTACGACATCGAAGTCGAGAAGCAACGCCTGGCGCGTTCTTGACCGGCGTCAGTCGTTCGAGGGTCAGAGCATGTGCGGTGTGCTGTGGTGCACCTTGTGGTCGTGGTGGGTCACACCGCCGAAGATTCCGGCGCCGAGCGTGAACGACGCGACCGACACCAGCCCGGCGATCAACGCCCAGCCTGCGAATCCACCAGCGACGGCGACGACGAACAGTCCCAGGGTGGCAATGCCCAGCAGGGCCAATCCATACCCAGCCCATCCGGCGAAGTCATTGACCGTCATAACTCCTCACTCCTCCGGTCGGTGATAACGCTACGCCGACCCGAGAAGGACAGGGACAGAACAGAAATACCGGACCGATATCAGAAAGTGGCGGCGTCGATCACGAAGCGGTAACGCACATCGCTTCCGATGACGCGCTCGTACGCTTCGTTGATCTTGTCCGCGGGGATCAGTTCGATCTCCGCCCCGATTCCGTGGCGGGCACAGAAGTTCAGCATCTCCTGAGTCTGGGGGATGCCGCCGACGAACGAACCGGCGAGGCTTCGACGGTTCCTGATCAGTGAGAACCCGCTCACGGTGATCGGATTCTCAGGCAACCCCAGTTCGACGAGGGTCCCGTTCATGGCGAGCATCGACAGGTAACGATCCATGTCGATCGGGGCCGAGACGGTGTTGAGGATCAGATCGAACCGCCCACGCAGTGCCCTGAAGGTTTCCTTGTCCGAAGTCGCGTAGTACTGGTCGGCGCCGAACCGTAGGCCGTCGTCCTTCTTGCTCAGTGTCTGACTCAACACGGTCACCTCGGCACCCATCGCGTGGGCGATCTTCACCCCGATGTGCCCGAGACCGCCCATGCCGGCGATTGCGATCTTCTGACCGGGGCCGGCGCCCCAGTGCGCGAGCGGTGAGTACAGCGTGATGCCCGCGCACAGCAGCGGTGCGGCGGCGTCGAGTTCGAGCCCGTCAGGGATTGACAGCACGAAGTACTCGTCAACGACGATGTGCGTCGAATATCCACCGGCCGTGCGCTTTCCGTCACGTCCGACGTTGTTGTAGGTGCCGACATAACCGTTCGGGCAGTACTGCTCCTCACCGGCCTCGCAGCTGGCGCACTTGCGGCACGAGTCGACAAAGCATCCGACACCCACTCGGTCTCCCACCGCGTGCCCGGTGACCTCGGAGCCGATCTCGGCGACCACGCCGGTGATCTCGTGGCCAGGGACGACCGGGTAGACAGTGTGGCCCCACTCGTTGCGGGCTGTGTGGATGTCGGAGTGGCAGATGCCGGCGTATTTGATCTCGATGAGCACATCGTGCGGGCCTACGGCGCGGCGTTCGATGGTGGTCTTCTCGAGGGGGCCGCCTGCGGAGTTCGCTGCGTATGCGGAGACGTCGATCATGCATACATGACTACCGGCTACCGGTAGGCCCGTGCAACGGACGTGGCATGACCCGGCACGACGTCCCCACCGCGGGCGGCGCCACGACGAACGGAAACACAGCGCGCCGGGGCCGGACCCGCAGACGGTCCGGCACCGGCACGCCGACTGATAGGCATGCCTACCCCTGCGCGGCACGCCTCCGCAATCGCCGAGCCGCGGCGACCAGGTTGCGGAGTGACGGCTCGAGCTGCCAGTAGTGTCGGGTCTTGAGCCCACCGTCCGGGTTCGCCCACAGCCGGTCGAGGTCGACCGATTCGGCGGCCTCGGTGAGCAGCTCGTCGAGTTCGTCGATGTCCGGGATCCTGGCCGAACGGCTCTCGTAGACACCGGGTCCGACGCCGTGCGTGAGCGCCTTCTCCTTGATCGCGTCGAGCACCCAGCTGATGGATCGAGTCGCGACGATCGCGGTGACGTCGGCGTCGAGTCGCTCGATCGCATCGACCACCGAACGCCTGCCCGAGTACGTCAAATGCGTGTGGATCTGCGTCTCGGGCTTGGCGCCGCCCGTCGCGAGCCGGAACGCGTCGACCGCCCAGTCCAGGTACTCCTTGTGCCCGGTTTCCCTCAGCGGCAACAGCTCCCGGATGGCGGGCTCGTCGACCTGGATGATCGCGATGCCCGCGGCCTCGAGATCTGCGACTTCGTCCCGGATCGCGAGCGCAAGCTGGTCCGCGGTCTCGTGCAGAGGCTGGTCCTGACGCACGAAGGAGCGCGCCAGCATCGTGACCGGACCGGTGAGCATCCCCTTGACGGGCTTGTCGGTCAGCGACTGTGCGTATGAGGTCCATTCGACGGTCATCGGTTTCGGCCGTCGGATGTCGCCGTACAGAACCGGCGGCCGCGTGCACCGGGAACCGTACGCCTGCACCCAGCCTTGGTGCGTGAACGCGTAGCCCTCGAGCAACTCGGCGAAGTACTGGATCATGTCGTTGCGCTCGTGCTCACCGTGTACCAGCACGTCGAGGCCGATGTCCTCTTGCAGCGCAATCGTCTTCGCGATCTCGTCCTGGATGCGCTTGTAGTACGCGTCCCAGCCGAGCCTGCCCTCGCCCAGGTCGTAGCGCGCCTGCCGGATCGCGGTGGTCTGTGGGAACGACCCGAGCGTGGTCGCCGGCACCAAGGGAAGGTTCAGTCGCGCCTGCTGCGCGACTCGACGCTGTTCGTAGGGAGCACGAACTCGGTCCCCCGGCTTGATCGCATTGACCCGAGCACGGACGTCGTGTTTCTGCTTGAAGTGCACCGACGTCGGTTTCTTGCGCCAACGGTCGGACGGGCCCTCGGTGAGTGCCTTCGCGAGCGAGACGACCTCACCCACCTTCTGCTTCGCGAATGCCAGCCGGTCCGCGACGTCGCCGGGCATGTCGTACTCGACGAGCACGTCGTACGGGACGTGCAGCAGCGAACAGGAGGTCGACACAACCAGGTCCGGGGTGACGTCCTTGATCTCGTTGAGGTAGGTCAAGGTGTTGAATCGGTCGACCCGCCACACGTTGCGGCCGTCGACGATGCCGGCATAGATCCGCTTACGCCTGATGCCCGGGACCTTCGCGAGTTCCTCCGCCGAGATGCGTCCGTTGACGAGGTCCAGGCCCAGTGCCTCGATGGGGGTTGCCGCCAGGATCGGCAGCGCCGCACCGAGATGCCCGTAGGGGCCGGTGACGAGCATGCGCGGACGCAGCGGCGCGTGCGCCAGCTTCTCGTACGCGCGGCTCAGCGCCGCCAACTCCTCCGGGGTGCGGTCCTCTGTGAAGCACGGTTCGTCGAGCTGCACGCAGGTCGCACCGGCCTTGGCCAGCTGTGCGAACAGCTTTTCGTATTCCGGAAGCAGCTGGTCGAGCAGGTCGAGCGTCGCGAAACCCTCCTGGGTGGAGCCCGGGGCGATCTTCGACAGCAGGAGCAGGGAGACCGGGCCCAGAACCACCGGACGCAGTTCGATACCACGCGACTTGGCCCGCTCGAATTCGTCGAGAACGGACTCCGAACGCAGCGCGAACGTGCTGTTCTCGGACAGCTCGGGCTGCCGGTAGTAGTAGTTGGTGCCGAAGAACCGCACGAGCTCGAGCGGCGGGAAGTCGGGTCGGCCGCGAGCCAGCGTGAAGTAGAAGTCGAGCGGGTCGAGTTCGCTCTCGAGCGTGGCGAACCGCTCCGGGACGGCTCCGAACAGCAAGGCGTTGTCGAGAACGTGGTCGTAGTACGAGAACGTGTTGCCAGGGACCTGCGTCAACCCGGTGGCTGCCAGCTCGCTCCAGGTCTGCTCTTGCAATTCCTGCGCGACGGAGACGAGTTCGGCCTTGGTCCCCTTCTCGTGCCAATAGGCCTCGAGGGCCCGCTTGAGTTCACGATGAGGCCCGATGCGCGGGTATCCGAGGACGCTGGATCCGTACCCCTCAGTGTTTGCGGCGGCCATTCGGATCGACCTTTCCCTTCAAGCGCCTCGAGCCCGCACGCCTTGTCCGCTGCCGAAAGTGCGGAGAAGGCGCACGGGCGCCGAGGAGCGGG
Source organism: Rhodococcus xishaensis (assembly GCF_004011825.1). Taxonomy (GTDB): domain Bacteria; phylum Actinomycetota; class Actinomycetes; order Mycobacteriales; family Mycobacteriaceae; genus Prescottella; species Prescottella xishaensis. Next base: position 198,912 of record NZ_RKLO01000005.1, read on the forward strand.
CTTGGTGTTGCCTTGAAGTGCTGTCTAGCTAGCCTTCTTGGTTACACGGCCGTTGTCGGCGTATTCGTAGAAGCCGGCACCCGACTTCTTGCCGACGAGCCCTGCCTCGACCATCCGCAGCAGCAGGGGCGGTGCCGAGTACAGCGGTTCCTTGAACTCCTCGTACATCGAGTCGGCGATCGACTTGACGGTGTCAAGTCCCACCAGATCGGTCAGCGCGAGCGGACCCATCGGATGGGCACATCCGAGCACCATCGCCTTGTCGATGTCTTCCTTCGTGGCGAAACCGGATTCCACCATGCGGATCGCGGAGAGCAGGTACGGCACCAGAAGCGCGTTGACGACGAAACCGGAACGGTCCGCCGAACGCACGACCTGCTTGCCGAGCAGCTCGCTTGCGAACGTCTCTGCCCGCTCGGACACCGCCGGGCTGGTCTTGAGAGTGGTGACCAGCTCGACGAGCGGAAGGACGGGAACCGGGTTGAAGAAGTGCATGCCGATCACGCGCTCGGGCGCCTTGGTCGCAATGCCCAACTTCATGATCGGGATCGAGGACGTGTTCGATGCGAGCACTGCGTCCGGATCCGTCACAACCTGGTCGAGTTCGGTGAAGATCTCACTCTTGATCTTCTCGTCCTCGACGACAGCCTCCACTACGAGCTGCCGGTCGGCGAAGTCACCGAGGTCGGAGGTGAAGCGCAGCCGCCATGCCGCCTGCTCCCGCTCTCGTTCGGTGATCTTGCCGCTGCTCACTCCACGGTCGAGCGAGCGCAGGATGCGCGAGCGTCCGGCCGCCGCTAGCTCGCGGGTCTGCTCGAACACCAGCACATCGACGTGTGCACGAGCGCACACCTCGGCGATTCCCGAACCCATCATGCCGGCGCCGATCACGCCGACGCGCTGAATCTTCTCGCTGGTCACGTGAGCTCCTTTTCGGAAGTGGAGGTCGGTCCCCGGGGCGGGTCCGGTGCACTGCACCCGCCCCGCCCCCGGGGTCTGGCGGACTAGTGGAACTGGCCCTCTTCGGTGGAGCCCTTGAGGGCAGCCGTCGAGGTGTTGGGGTCGACGGTGGTGGCGATGGAGTCGAAGTAGCCGGCGCCGACCTCACGCTGGTGCTTGATGGCGGTGAAGCCACGCTCGGCAGCAGCCTTGAACTCCCGCTCCTGCAGATCGACGAAGGCCGTCATGCCCTCGCGGGCGTAGCCGTGGGCCAGGTCGAACATGCCGTAGTTGAGCGAGTGGAAGCCGGCCAGCGTGATGAACTGGAACTTGAAGCCCATCGCGCCGAGCTCCTTCTGGAACTTCGCGATGGTCGAGTCGTCGAGGTGCGCCTTCCAGTTGAAGGACGGCGAGCAGTTGTACGCCAACAGCTGGTCGGGGAACTCGCTGCGGACGGCCTCGGCGAACTGCTTGGCGACCTCGAGGTCCGGGACACCGGTCTCCATCCAGATCAGGTCGGAGTACGGCGCGTAGGCCTTGGCGCGGGCGATGCAGGGCTCGATGCCGTTCTTGACACCGAAGAAGCCCTCGGCGGTGCGGGTGCCGTCGAGGAACTCGCGGTCACGCTCGTCCACGTCGGAGGTGATGAGGGTCGCGGCCTCGGCGTCGGTACGCGCGATGACGACCGTCGGAACGTCCGCGACGTCGGCGGCGAGTCGCGCCGAGGTCAGCGTGCGGATGTGCTGCTGGGTGGGGATGAGCACCTTGCCACCGAGGTGGCCGCACTTCTTCTCCGACGCCAGCTGGTCCTCCCAGTGCGAACCGGCGACACCGGCCGCGATCATGGCCTTCTGCAGCTCGTAGACGTTGAGCGCGCCACCGAAGCCGGCCTCACCGTCGGCCACGATCGGGGCGAGCCAGTTGTCGACGCTGGTGTCGCCCTCGACCTTGGCGATCTCGTCGGCGCGGAGCAGCGCGTTGTTGATGCGGCGGACGACCTGCGGAACCGAGTTCGCCGGGTACAGCGACTGGTCCGGGTAGGTGTGGCCGGAGAGGTTCGCGTCACCAGCGACCTGCCAGCCCGAGAGGTAGATGGCCTTCAGGCCCGCGCGGACCTGCTGGACGGCCTGGTTGCCGGTGAGCGCGCCGAGCGAGTTGATGTAGTCCTCGTTGTTGACGAGATCCCAGAGGATCTCGGAGCCACGACGAGCGAGGGTGGCCTCTTCGACCACGGTGCCCTGCAACTTGACGACCTGATCGGCGGTGTAGTTGCGGGTGACGCCCTTCCAGCGGGGGTTGGTGTCCCAATCCTGCTGGATCTGCGCTGCGGTCCTCGGGGTGCCGGTGGTCGACATCGAAAGCTCCACTTCTTCTTTGCTGCTCTGACCGGTACGTGTGTACTGCTTCACATCGTTGCCAGGTCGATCGGATGTACATGCCGACAATGACACAGACGAAAACCCGCGTCTACCTGTTGCTAATGCCAATCTTCGCTAGGTTTCCATCTCGATCTGTGAATCTTGCTAATCCTCCGAAGGCCAAGCAGATGCTTGGGTTACCGATCGGTAGCAGCGAAAGTTACCTGCAAGTAGGCCTCTACCTCGGCCTTAGCACCAAACCCGGACACGACCATGGAGCGCGAAAACGGACGCCCGTTCGGCGCCGTCCGCGAGTGAGTCTCCGCCGAGGCAGCGCCTGCGTGTGGGAGCAATCACACGAATCGGACACCTGTCCGTTGAGCGGAACGATCGACAATTCCGGCGCGCAGAGTTCTGCGGGGGATCGGCAGGCGCTACGGCTGCTGTCGACCGACGATCGTCACGCGAGCGAACCCGTATCGCGCATCGAATGCGGCCGCCGAGCCCGCCAGGTCGTAGTTGCGCGAACCGAACTCCGCACTCTCGACGACCGCCGGGCCGGCGACGATCGGCGACAAACGTGTCAGCTCCCACTGGGTATGGATGAGTCCAGGCCGCCGATCGGCGTCGCCGGTGCCCGCGCCTTGGTCGGCGCGCCACGACTGACAGACGAGCCAGTCCGGCGCCAGTTGCGTCTGCGTGGACCCACACTCCGAGAGCTCTACCCGACCGGTCATCCCTTTGCCCTCGCCGTCGACCGATGAGACCGAGAACCCCATGCCCCCGACGTCGTTGACAAGACTCATGGTCGTCTGCGGCAGCGCGGGTAGAGCGAAGGGAGCCCGATCCTCGTCGCCGATGGGCATGCCCGTCAGGAAGTCCGCCGTGAAGGCGCTCTCGTCCTGCTCACCCGGAAGCAAGCAGCTGCACGACATTCCGGCCAGCAGCCGGCCGACCGGTATACCCACGGAGTCGTCGGACAGCGGCTCGACGATCCACGCCGCTAGCTCCGGTCGATCCGGGACCTCGAACGGGTCGGGTAGCAGCGCACGGGCGAAGTCCCGGCTGACATCGGCCGTGAGGATGAGCCAACGTGCGGTTACGGAGATCGCGTCCGGATCCCTGGTGTCGTCGGCATCTTCGATGCCCGCGGCCGCTACCTTTGCGCCCGCGAGCACGCGCCCCTCGGCCCGGGCCGAGGAGACGGGCATCGGCGACTGGACTCCGCCGACTGCGCGGCGCTTCGACCTGATCGACCTGAAGAACATCGTGACCTCTGACAACCCGGTCGTGTGACAGGCCGGCGAGCCTCGACGCTCACGCGCGGAAGCACGACGGCCGCCATGACGACCACTTGGACATGGACCGGCTCGCGCCCTCGCTGGAGGGCAAGCGCGAGCCGGGGACCCCACCCGCCGGCGGGAGTCGACCTCTGTTCGCTCGGGGCGCGCGAGCCCCCGCCCCACACCCCAAACTGGCTTGCAATCAACTCTTTACAAAATCGAGCATCGTCTGTTGCCCACCTTTTGCCACCGTTATCGAGATGTCAAGACTTGTTGGAAAAACGTCACCTTCGCCTCAGTCGCCCCATCCCGTCTCACTCGTCCCACACGCGAGGGCGCGCCCCGCCCCAAACACGCTGCTAATCCAATTCTTTGCACAGTTAGCAGCACGCTCGTACCCTTGCGTCATGTCCAGGACCTTCGTCGGCGCACGTCTTCGACAGCTCCGCACCGAACGCGGACTCAGCCAAGCCGCCCTGGCGAAGACCCTGGAGATCTCCGCCAGCTACCTCAATCAGATCGAGCACGACGTGCGCCCGCTCACGGTCCCGGTGCTGCTGCGGATCAGTGAAGTGTTCGGGGTCGACACGACGTTCTTCTCCAACCAGGACGACACTCGGCTGATCGCCGAACTGCGCGAGGTGGCACTCGACGAAGACATGGGTATCGACGCCGACGCGCAGGAGATCGCGGACATGGTGTCGTCGCATCCGAGCCTGGCGAAGGCCATGGTCAACATGCACCGTCGCTACCGCAACACCACCGCGCAGTTGGCAGCTGCGACCGAGGACCGGTTCAACGACGGCAGCGGCAGCGGCTCGATAACGATGCCGCACGAGGAAGTGCGCGACTACTTCTACCAGCGGCAGAACTACATCCACGATCTCGACACCGCCGCCGAGGAACTCACCGCGCGGCTGCGCTTCCACCGCGGTGACATCGCCGAGGGCATCATGCGACGGCTGGAGAATCTGCACGATGTGCAGATCGTGCGCCGCATCGACCTGGGCGAGAACGTACTGCACCGCTACGACCCCGAGACTCGCGTGCTCGAGATCTCGCCCGCGCTGTCGGGTGGGCAGCAGGTCTTCAAGTTCGCTACGGAACTCGCGTACCTCGAGTGCGACCACCTGCTGCGGCAGCTGGTCGACGAGGGCAACTTCACTTCCGACGAGGCCCGATCCCTAGCAATGCTGGGCCTGGCCAACTACTTCGCGGCCGCGACGGTGCTGCCGTACGGACAGTTCCACGAGAAGGCGGAGGACTTCCGTTACGACATCGAGCGGCTGTCGGCGTTCTACTCGATCAGCTACGAGACCATCTGCCACCGCCTGTCGACGTTGCAGCGCCCCCGGCAACGCGGGGTGCCGTGGTCGTTCGTGCGGGTCGATCGCGCGGGGAACATGTCGAAACGGCAGTCCGCCACCGGTTTCCACTTCTCGTCCAGCGGTGGCACGTGTCCGTTGTGGAACGTTTACGAGACGTTCGCCTACCCGGGAAAGCTCATGACGCAGATAGCGCAGATGCCGGACGGGCGCAACTACCTGTGGGTCGCCCGTACCGTTGAGCGCCGCGCGCAGCGCTACGGCCAGCCGGGCAAGACGTTCGCGATCGGCCTCGGCTGCGAATTGCGGCACGCGCCGCGCGTCGTCTATGCCGACGGACTCGATCTCGGTGGTGGCGCAGCGACCCCGATCGGCGCGGGCTGCCGCGTGTGCGAGCGGATGAACTGCCCGCAGCGCGCGTTCCCGCCTCTCGGCAAGGAACTCGACATCAACGAGCACCGCAGCTCGGTGTCGCCGTACATGATCCGCTGATCCGCCGACACCCCTCCCTATCGTCCGGCCCCTTCGTCTGACCTCCTCCGTCGAGACGGCGTGAGCTCCTGTTCACATGTGCGAAATATCCGACACGAACTCGTGATCCACAGACATTCCAGCGCAACAACTTCCGCCTACTGTCTCCCATCACGGATACAGCGTCGTATACGTACTTCTCCGCAGCTCAGCGTCACTCCACTCGACGGAAAGGCCCGTCCATGCCCTCCTTCTCGAAGCGTGCTCTCACCGCGCCGGCCGCCCTAGCGGCGCTCGGCCTGGTCCTCACCGCCTGCGGCAGCAAGGTGTCGGACACGTCAGCGTCCGCCGGCACCCCCGCAAGCTCCTGTGTCGACACATCCGGCGACACCATCAAGGTCGGCTCCCTCAACTCGCTCTCCGGCACGATGGCGATCAGCGAGGTCACCGTCCGCGACTCGATCGCACTCGCGGTCGAGGAGATCAACAACGCGGGCGGCGTTCTCGGCAAGCAGATCGAGATCGTCGCCGAGGATGGCGCATCCGAGCCGACGGTGTTCGCGGAGAAGGCCGAAAAGCTCATCAGTAGCGACTGTGTCGCAGCGGTCTTCGGTGGCTGGACGTCATCGAGCCGCAAGGCGATGCTCCCGGTGTTCGAGGACTCGGGCGCCCTGCTCTACTACCCGGTGCAGTACGAGGGTCTCGAGGATTCGCCCAACATCTTCTACACGGGCGCGACGACGAACCAGCAGATCGTGCCGGCCCTGGATTACCTGAAGGAGAAGGGCGTCAAGTCGCTGTATCTGGTGGGCAGCGACTACGTCTTCCCGCAGACCGCGAACCGCATCATCAAGGCGTACGCGGAGGCCAACGGAATCGAGATCAAGGGAGAGGACTACACCCCCCTCGGCTCCACGGACTTCTCTACGATCGTCAACAAGGTCCGCACCGCCGACGCCGACGCGGTGTTCAATACGCTCAACGGCGACTCCAACGTCGCGTTCTTCCGCGAGTACTCGAATGTCGGACTGACAGCCGCCGACATGCCGGTGATCTCGGTGTCGATCGCCGAAGAAGAAGTGGGCGGAATCGGCGCCCAGAACATCGCCGGCCAGCTCACTGCGTGGAACTACTACCAGAGCGTCGACAGCCCCGAGAACAAGACGTTCGTCGACGCCTACAAGGCCAAGTACGGCGCGGACAAGCCGACGTCGGACCCGATGGAAGCGGCCTACACGTCGGTGTACTTGTGGAAGAACACTGTGGAGAAGGCTGATTCCTTCGCGGTGGCCGATATCCAGGCTGCGGCAGACGGCGTCAGCTTCCAGGCGCCGGAGGGTCTGGTCACCATCGACGGCGCCAACCACCACATCGCCAAGACCGCACGAATCGGCGAGATCCGCGAAGACGGCCTGATCTACACGGTGTGGGAGTCCGACGGCCCGATTCAGCCGGACCCCTACCTCGAGAGCTACGACTGGGCGGCCGGCCTTTCGGGCTCCGGTAGCTAGAGCTCGCTCCCAAACGACGACGAAGAAGGGCGGGCACCGATGGATGTCGTTATCGGGCAGCTGTTCACCGGCCTGAGTATCGGGTCGATCCTGTTGTTGGCGGCGCTTGGTCTGTCGCTGACGTTCGGGCAGATGGGCGTGATCAACATGGCTCATGGCGAGTTCATCATGGTCGGCTCGTACACCGCCTATGTGGTGCAGCAGGTGGTGTCGAGCGCCGGTGCTTCACTGGTGATCTCGCTACTGGTCGGCTTCGTGGTAGGTGGCCTGATGGGCGCCTTGCTCGAGGTCACGCTGATCCGCCGGATGTACCACCGGCCGCTCGACACCCTGCTGGTGACGTTCGGTGTCGGACTGGTGCTACAGCAGCTGGCCCGCGACATCTTCGGTGCCCCCGCCGTCAACGTCGACACTCCATCCTGGTTGACCGGCGGCGTCGAGATCCTCGGCGCCGTCGTACCGAAGACTCGTGTCTTCATCCTGGTTCTCGCGATCGTCGCCGTTGCGACACTGTCCTTCGCGCTCGCGAGGACGTCGATGGGTCGCCGCATCCGAGCCGTGGTGCAGAACCGCGACCTGGCGGAGACCAGCGGAATCTCCTCCCGCCGAACCGATGTGACGACATTCTTCATCGGTTCCGGCCTGGCCGGCGTGGCGGGCGTGGCGCTGACGCTCATCGGGTCCACGAGCCCGACGATCGGACAGTCCTATCTGATCGACGCGTTCCTGGTAGTCGTCATCGGTGGCCTGGGTCGGCTCTCCGGTGCCGTGGTCGCGGCCTTCTCGCTCGGCATCCTCAATTCGTTCATCGAGTACTCGACCACCGCGTCGATCGCGAAGGTGATCGTGTTCGTGCTCATCGTCATCTTCCTGCAGGTGCGCCCGCAGGGGCTGTTCGTGGCCAAGACTAGGAGCCTCGTATGACCATAATCAGTCGTTACCGAGCGTGGCTGGGCTTCGCCGTCGCCGCGGTCGTGCTGTTCGGGGTCGCTCCGGCGGTGCTGTCGGACTTCCGACTCAACCTGCTGGCCAAGTTCTTGTGCTTCGCGATCGTCGCGGTCGGCATCGGACTCGCCTGGGGCCGTGGCGGAATGCTCACCCTGGGCCAGGGCGTATTCTTCGGACTCGGCGCCTATCTCATGGCGATGCACCTCAAGGTGGCCGATGCTCAGTTGCGCGGGGACACCGTGCCGGACTTCATGCAGATCGCCGGCGTCCGGGAGCTACCGGGCTACTGGACTCCATTCGCGGACCCGGTGACGACCATCGTCGCGATTCTGGTCGTACCCCCGCTCGTCGCGTTCGTGCTGGGCCTCGGCGTGTTCAAGCGGCGGGTCAAGGGCGCATACTTTGCGATCCTGTCGCAGGCGCTGGCCGCGGCGTTCGCGATCCTGCTCATCGGGCAGCAGTCGATCGGTGGATCCAACGGGCTCAACCGGTTCCGCACGTTCTTCGGGTTCGACCTGTCCGATCCGGCGAACAAGCAGATGCTGTTCTTCATAGCGGCAGGGGTGCTGCTCCTGGTGGTTGCGGCCACCCGGCAGTTGATGAACTCCCGGTACGGTGAACTGCTCGTCGCAGTACGGGACCAGGAGGAGCGGGTTCGGTTCCTCGGCTACGACCCCGCCAACGTGAAGGTCGTCGCCTACGCGGTCGCCGCGTTCTTCGCCGGCATCGCAGGCGCGCTGTTCGTGCCGATCGTAGGGATCATCTCCCCTGCCGACGTCGGCATCGTCCCCTCGATCGCATTCCTCGTCGGCGTCGCGATCGGCGGTCGCACGACGCTGCTCGGCCCCGTGCTCGGCGCGATCGGCGTCGCGTGGGCGCAGACGACGCTCTCGGAGAACTTCCCGTCGGCGTGGACGTACGCACAGGGTCTGCTGTTCATCGTCGTCATCGGCTTCTTCCCGTTGGGAATCGCCGGTCTCGGCAAACTGCTGCGTCCCCGTGCCGTCGCCACCCCGCCTGATCCCGAACCGGAACCAATCCGCGAAAAGGAGTTGGCGCGATGAACCCAACCCGCACCCAACCGAGTTTCGGCGGCAACGCCGGCATGTCGAGCCAGTACCTCGAGGTCCGCAACCTGCGGGTCACGTTCGACGGCTTCACCGCCGTCGACGGCGTGGACCTCACACTGTTCCAGGGCGATCTTCGATTCCTCATCGGCCCCAACGGCGCCGGCAAGACCACGCTGGTCGACGCCGTCACCGGGCTTGTGCCGGCGACCGGGTCGGTGACGAAGTCGGGTGTGGAACTGCTCGGGCAGAAGGTCCACAAGATCGCCCGGACAGGCGTGGGCCGTACCTTCCAGACGGCGTCGGTGTTCGAAGAGTTGACCGTGCTGCAGAACCTCGACATCGCGGCGGGCGCCGGACGCTCCGCGCTGACGATGCTGCGCCGCCGAAAGACCGTCCTGCCGCACATCGAGGAAGCGCTCGAGACGATCGGGCTGTCGAATCTGCGGGACCGGCCCGCCGGCATCCTCGCCCACGGTCAGAAGCAGTGGCTCGAGATCGGCATGCTGCTGGTGCAGGACGCCGACGTGCTGCTACTCGACGAACCGGTGGCCGGTATGAGCCACGACGAACGCGAACAGACCGGGAACCTGCTGCGCCGCATCGGTGCCGAGCGCACCGTCGTGGTGGTCGAGCACGACATGGACTTCATGCGGGCCTTCGCGACCTCGGTGACGGTGCTCGCGCGCGGCAAGGTCATCGCCGACGGCAGCGTCGAACAGATCCAGGCCGATCCGATGGTCCAGCAGGTGTATCTGGGTACCGCCGCTGCCGTCGACGCATCCGAGGAGCACTGAACATGCTGGAACTCGTCGACATCCACACCGGGTACGGGCGCACCGAGGTCGTCCACGGCGCCTCGGTTACCGTCCCCGCCGACGGTGTCGCTGCGGTCATGGGACACAACGGCGCCGGCAAGACCACACTGCTGCGCGCCGCTGTCGGCCTCGCCAAGACCACGACGGGGAAGGTCCTCCTCGACGGCGAGGACATCACCCGGCTGCGTCCCAGTGCCCGCGTATCTCGTGGTCTCGCGTACGTCCCACAGGGGCAACAGTCGTTCGGCCAGCTCACGTGCCTCGAGAACATGCAGGTTGTCGCCGACGGCCGCAAACGCGGCAAGGCACTGATCGACGAGCAGCTCGCGCTCTTCCCGGCGCTCGAGTCTTTGCTCGACCGTCGCGCCGGTCTGCTGTCCGGCGGCCAGCGCCAGCAGCTCGCTATCGCACGGGCTCTGATCACAGAGCCGCGTGTGCTCGTCCTCGACGAACCGACCGAAGGTATCCAACCGTCGGTCGTCGCCGAGATCGAGGCCGCGATCGTCGGCCTGACCCGCCGCGGCAATCTCGGTGTCCTGCTGGTCGAGCAGCACATCGGATTTGCGCTCGACTCCGCCGAGCGCTACTACGTCCTCGAGTCCGGCCGGATTACCTCCTCCGGCTCGGGCGGCGCCGGCGCCGAGTCCGTCGTGCGTGCCGCCCTGGCCATCTGACCGGACGTCCAGCACTGCCCCCACCGAAGGAGCCCCTCGTGTCCCCTGCACTCGACACTGGTTTCGATACCCTCCTCGTCGCCAACCGCGGCGAGATCGCCTGCCGCATTATGCGATCGGCCCGCGCACTCGGACTGAAGACGGTGGCGGTGTACTCCGACGCCGATGCGTCGGCCATGCATGTCGAGATGGCCGACACAGCGGTCCGCCTCGGCCCCGCCCCGGCCGCGGAGTCGTATCTGCGCAGCGACCTGGTGATCGAGGCCGCACTCTCCACCGGCGCGGCGGCAATACACCCCGGGTACGGATTCCTTTCCGAAAACACAGAATTCGCCACGGATGCCGAACGGGCGGGTATCGCGTTCGTCGGTCCGACGGCGGAGCAGTTGCGGGTGTTCGGTAACAAGCACACCGCTCGCGAGGCCGCACGCGCCGTGGGGGTCCCGCTGGTACCGGGCAGTGGACTGCTCGAGTCGGTCGAGGAGGCGGTGGCGGAGGCCGAACGCATCGGCTACCCGGTCATGCTCAAGGCAGTAGGTGGCGGCGGCGGTATCGGGATGCAGGCGTGCTTCACGCCCGAAGACCTGCGGGCCGCGTACGAGACCGTGCAGCGGCTGGCCGCGGCGAACTTCTCCTCATCGGGGGTATTTCTCGAACGGTTCGTCGCCCGTGCCCGTCACATCGAGGTGCAGGTGTTCGGCGACGGTACCGGACGCGTCATCAGCCTGGGAACTCGCGACTGCTCTCTGCAACGCCGCAACCAGAAGGTGGTCGAGGAGGCACCCGCCTACGGTCTACCCGACGCCGTCGTCGATCAAATCCTTGGTTCTTCAAGAGATCTCGCATCGTCGGTGCACTACAGGTCAGCGGGCACTGTCGAATTCGTGTACGACGTCGATCGCGGTGAAGCGTCGTTCCTCGAGATGAACACCCGACTTCAGGTGGAACATCCGGTCACGGAGGAGGTCACCGGCGTCGACCTGGTGGAGTGGATGCTGCGCCTGGCCGCCGGCGACTCGTCGATGCTCGACGGGATGCCCGCCTCCGGCCCGGCGATGACCGGGCACGCCGTCGAAGCGCGTGTGTACGCGGAAGATCCCGGCCATGACTACCGGCCCAGCGCCGGCACCCTTACCGCTGTCGAGTTCCCACCGAACGCACGTATCGAAACGTGGGTGGAGACCGGCACCGAGGTGAGCGCCGACTACGACCCCATGCTCGCGAAGATCGTCACCCGTGGCACCACCCGAGAGGACGCGCTGGCGAACCTGGGATCGGCGCTGGACGAGACCCGCCTCTACGGTGTGCAGACCAATCTTCCTCAGTTGCGGCACCTTTGTGCTCAACCTGTCGCCGAGTACACGACTTCGTCACTTGCCGACGTCCCGGCGACCGGACGACGGATCGACGTCCTGCGGGCGGGGACGATGACGACGGTGCAGGACCTTCCCGGCCGGATCGGCCTGTGGGAGGTCGGTATTCCACCGTCGGGACCGATGGACGACCTGTCGCTGCGCCTGGCCAATACCGCGGTCGGCAATTCCGCAGAGGCGCCCGGACTCGAGTGCACGCTGCAGGGTCCACGCCTCGCGTTCTCCGAACCCGCGATCGTCTGCGTGACGGGCGCCGATGTCCCCGTGACCGTCGACGGACGGGAGGTCCCGATGTGGGAACCGACCGAGGTGGGTGCCGGGTCGATCCTGGATATCGGGTCACCCGCCGACGCTGGTCTGCGCACGTATCTCGCGGTCCGCGGTGGTCTGGACGTGCCGCTGTTCCAAGGCAGCGCTTCGACGTTCACGCTGGGCGGCTTCGGCGGTGTCACCGGCAAGGCAGTCGCGACCGGCGACGTCCTCGGAACGCTGCCGGATACCCATGCACTGACCGATCCGGCGACCGTACCCGTCGAACTGCGCCCGGAGATCACGCACACGTGGCACCTCGCGGTAACGGAGGGTCCACAGCCGGCGCCGTCCTACTTTACCGACTCGGACATGACCCAGTTCTACGAGACCACGTGGACCACGGCCAGTCACGCCAACCGCACCGGGATCCGGCTCGACGGACCAAAGCCGACGTGGTCGCGTCCCGACGGCGGCGAAGCCGGACTGCACCCGTCGAACCTCCACGACAACCCGTACAGCGTGGGCGCCCTGAACGTCTCGGGCGACACCCCGATCTTGCTCGGTCCGGACGGACCGAGTCTGGGCGGGTTCGCCTGCCCGCTCACGGTGGTGAGCGGGCACCGCTGGAAGATGGGACAGATCCGTCCTGGCGACGCCGTCCGGTTCGTCCCCGTGCCCGACGAGGCCGCCGAGACGCTGCGTCGCAGCGATATCGACCGTGCCAAGGACGTTCCGGCGGTGCAGGTCTCGCGCGGTGACGGTGGTGTGCTCGGCCGCTCGGCGGCCGGTGACGACCGTCCATCGGTGGCATACCTGCGTGGCGGCGACGACAACATCCTCGTCGAGTACGGACCGATGGCACTCGACCTGGGTCTGCGGATGCGGGTGCACGCACTGTCGGAGGCCCTCACGGCACTACGCGTCCCCGGGCTGGTGGATCTCACGCCCGGCGTGCGCTCACTGCACCTGCACTTCGACCCGGACATCCTGGCGCAACGGCAACTGCTCGGGCTCCTGCAGGAACTCGAGCAGGATCTGCCCGCAACGCACGACCTGGTCGTCCCCAGCCGAACCGTACGACTTCCGATGTCGTTCGACGACCCGTCCATCGGCGACGCCCTCGACCGCTACCGCAGCGGTGTCCGCGACAGCGCGCCGTGGCTGCCGTCGAACCTCGAGTTCATCCGTCGCATCAACGGACTCGACAGTATCGACGACGTCCGCGACACCGTTTTCGACGCCGAGTACCTTGTCCTGGGACTGGGCGATGTGTATCTGGGTGCGCCACTGGCGGTTCCGCTGGATCCGCGGCACCGGCTGGTCACGACGAAGTACAACCCGGCACGCACCTGGACCCCGGCGGACGCGGTGGGCATCGGCGGAAAGTACCTGTGCGTGTACGGCATGGAGTCACCCGGGGGCTACCAGCTGGTCGGGCGCACGGTACCGATCTGGTCCGGGTACCGGCAGCGACCGCCGTTCGAGCCTGGCAAACCGTGGCTGTTCCGATTCTTCGACCGGATCGTGTGGGAGCCGGTGACCCCCGATCAACTCGAAGAGGCGCGTGCCGAGTCCCGCGCCGGCCGGTTCCAGGCCGACATCAGCGAGGGAACGTTCGCACTCGAAGATCACTTGCGATTCCTGGCCGAGAACGCCGACTCGATCGCGGCCTTCGAGCAACGGCAGACCACCGCGTTCGAGGCCGAGAAGCAAGCGTGGCATGCGTCAGGCGAGTTCGATCGCACCGAGAACGAGACTGCCACCGAGCCTACGGCGGCAGCGGTGGACGTCCCACCGGGCGCGACCGTCATCGAGGCACCCATGGTCGGGAACGTGTGGCGGGTGGAACTCGAACCCGGACAGCAGGTCTCGTCCGGCCAGCCCGCTGTGATCCTGGAGGCGATGAAGCTCGAGATGCCGGTGCCGTGTCCCGAGTCGGGAACGGTGTTACAGGTCCTCGCGGAACCGGGCGCGAAGGTCGCGCCCGGGACCCCGCTGGCCGTCATCGGCTGAGCCGTCTTTACGGCAACCTTCCCTGGCACCGGCGCTGCGACCGCATACACGGATCCAACTGGGCACGCGGATCTGACCGGGCGACGTGGTCCCGCTCCGTATGCTCGCGTAGAGGCCCTGCTCGAGTAGAGGCCGAACGAATCACTGCGACCGTGGCGGCCGACCAGGGGAGGACGAGTGACCACACACGACGAGAAGAAGACCGGCGACGGCACGGCGCCGCGCATCGCACCGGGGCGGTTCCGGGAACTCGGGCCGCTCAACTGGGTCAGCTGGCGGGTGCTGTCGCTGGGTTCGCGTACCCGGGACGCCAAGCTGTTCAGCACGCTCGGCCGCACCGGAGGGCTGTTCCGTGGCTGGCTGCACTACTCCGGCGTGCTGATGCTCCTTCCGGGCACCAAACTGAACCGGTTCGAGATCGAACTCGTCGTCTTGCGCGTCGCTCACCTGCGCGAATGCCGGTACGAGATGGAGCATCACATACGTCTCGGCCGCCGCGCCGGGGTGACGCCGCGGATCCTCGACCGGGTGCTGGAAGGCCCCGGCCACCCCGGCTGGAGTCCCCGGTACCGTGCAATGCTGGCGGCAACCGATCAGTTGGTCCTCACCGACGACATCGACGAGCCGACGTGGTCGGCACTCGCCGAGCACCTCGACGATCGGCGACTGGTCGAATTCTGCCTGCTGGTCACCCAGTACGACGGCCTGGCTACCACGATCGGGACACTGCGGATCCAGCCCGACTTCTGATCCCGGCAGCTGGTTGTCCCGGCGGACTGTGTGGACCCGCGTCTCAACGCTGCAGGGCCTACGGAAAGGTGAGAAGCCCGCATCATTCCGCGCGGGCTTCTCACCGACCGAGGTCTTACGGTGGCGAAGTTCTTCCGGTGGCGAACCGTCAGAAGTTGATCATGTGGCCGGCGAGACCGTGGATGGCCTCCTGCAGCGCCTCGCTCAGCGTCGGGTGCGTGTGGACGTTGCGCGCGAGCTCGTTGACGGTGAGGTCCCACTTCTGGGCCAGCGTCAGCTCCGGCAGCAACTCCGAGACGTCGGGGCCGATGAGGTGACCCCCTAGTAGCTCGCCGTACTTGTTGTCGGCGATCAGCTTCACGAAGCCGTTCGGGTCGTTCAGACCGTGTGCCTTACCGTTCGCGGTGAACGGGAATGTCGCTACCTTGACGTCGTAACCCTCGGCCCTGGCTTCCGTCTCGGTGAGACCGAAGCTCGCGACCTGTGGCTGGCAGAACGTGGCGCGTGGCATCATCCGGTAGTCGCCGAGTTCCATCGTCTCGGCGCCGCCGATGGTCTCGGCGGCGACGACGCCCTGAGCCTCGGCAACGTGTGCGAGCTGCAGCTTGGCGGTGACGTCACCGATGGAGTAGATGCCGGCGACGTTGGTGCGCATGCGCGCGTCGATCGCGATGGCGCCACCCTCGGTGAGCTGGACGCCGGTGTTCTCGAGACCGTAGCCCTCGACGCGTGGCGCGAATCCAACGGACTGCAGAACCTTGTCGACGGTGACCGTCTCGACCGCGCCGGACTTGTTGTCCTTGATCGAAACGATGACGTCGGTGCCGTTGTCCACGATCGATTCGACTGCCGCACCAGTCTTGATCTTGACGCCGAGCTTCTTGTACTGCTTGGTGATCTCCTTGGAGACGTCCTCGTCCTCGTTCGGGAGGGCGCGATCGAGGAACTCGACGATGGTCACGTCGACGCCGTAGTTGGCGAAGACGTAGCCGAACTCCATTCCTATAGCACCCGCGCCGACGATCACCATCGATGTCGGCAGGTCGCGGGTGAGGATCTGCTCTTCATAGGTGACGACGTTCCGACTGAGCGAGGTCCCCGGCAACAGCTTCGTCACCGAACCCGTCGCGATGATGACGTTGTCGAAGGTCACCGTGTCGGTCCCACCGGAGGTGAGCGCCACCGAGATCGACTTGGCATCGACGAATGTGCCCCTGCCGTCGTACTCGGTGATCTTGTTCTTCTTCATCAGGAAGTGCACGCCTTTGACGCGGCCGTCCGCAACCTTTCGACTACGGTCGAACGCTGCACCGAAGTCGAACGACACGTCCCCCGACATGCCGAACGCCTTGGCCTCCTTGTGGAAGATATGCGCGAGTTCGGCATTGCGGAGAAGCGCCTTCGAGGGGATGCAGCCCACGTTCAGGCAGACACCGCCCCAGTACTTCTCTTCGATGATGGCGGTCTTGAGTCCCAACTGTGCCGCGCGGATCGCAGCGACGTACCCACCGGGACCGGCTCCGAGGACAACGACGTCATAGTGTGAGGTCACGAGGCCCTAGCCTAGTCGGGTCACATTTCAGTGTCCCAGGATGGTCGCTACTCGAAAGTAGGGTCGATGCGACACGGCGACACAGCAAGTCGGACAACCAGAAACGACCTACGACCCCAGTCGCCGCGGCGGCTGGGGTCGTAGGTGCGAATGCTCAGCTGAACGAGATAGTGCTCCCGAGGTCTCCGATGGTGCTACCGCCGAAGACGCTGCCTGCGCCGAGGCCAAGGCCGAAGAGGATCTCCAGGAAACCCCCCGCGGACCCTGCTGCCGCCCCGGACAGTGAGCCGAGGTCGATTTCGTCCAGGTTCATGGCAATCGCCTTTCTACCGCTTGTGTCCAGGCGCTCAGCTGAGATCCGAGACGGAACCGAGGTTCACGACGTTGCCGATCACGGCGACGATGGCGGCGAGGATGTCATCAACGTTCATTTCTTTTCCTTACTTTTGTGGTGGTTGTGTGACAGATGTGACGAGCTAGCTGAGCTCGGTGACGGAACCGAAGTTCACGACGTTGCCGATCACGACGGTGATCAACGAGATGATGTCATCGAGGTTCATTCCTCATGCCTTTCGCGAGAGATTCCGTGATGTTTGTGATGATCTTGCTTCAGCCCGGGCTGGGAGTCCGTACGGGGAGTACTACTGCAACCCCCGGAGTTTGTACTCCCTTGACATCCCGTCCGGTTTGTGCGCCTTGCGGAGTGTCACCGCTTGGTGCTCGGAGCAGGAAGACGATCGGGTTTATTCGACCGTGATGAAAAGATAACCCATCTGGATCGCTTTGTCTGCAAATTCGTTACATCGTCTTTGCTCATCTTCAAGATCTCTAAAGATTCACCCTCGTCCTCACCCTCGGGCCGTACCCGGTTGACCCCCTCTTTAACACGGGTGGCACACGTTGATCATGAAGCGCCGTCGCCACCCACCACGGTCGTCACCATCGCCACCCTCAGCACCGCCCACAATGGACCCATGACGCACTCGCCCTCCACCTCCACGCCGGCCGTCGATGCGAACCTATGGCTCGAAGACGTCACCGGCGACGAAGCCCTGACCTGGGTACGCGAGCACAACGACAAGACGATCGCAGAATTCGCCGGCACCAACGCGTTCGAGTATCTCGAATCCAACGTCCGCTCGATCCTCGACACCGATGCCCGCATCGCCTACGCACGTCGACGTGGGCCATACCTCTATAACTTCTGGCGCGATGCCGAGCACGCTCGCGGTCTGTGGCGCCGCACTACGATGGACGAATATCGCAGCGACACAACGGAATGGGAGATTCTCGTCGACGTCGACGAACTCGCCGAACGTGAGGGCGAGAACTGGGTGTGGTCCGGTGCGCAGGTGCTGCGGCCCGACCAGAACCTCGCACTTCTCAGCCTCTCCCGCGGGGGTGCGGACGCTGTGGTCGTGCGCGAGTTCGATCTCACCACCCGCACCTTCGTCGACACGGAAGACCGTTTCCACGTCGCGGAAGCCAAGACCGACATCGGCTGGATCGATTCCGAAAGCGTCTACATCGGAACGGATTTCGGTGAGAGGACGCTCACCGATTCCGGCTACCCGCGCCTCGTGAAGCGCTGGAGCCGTGGTACACCGCTAGCCGAGGCCGTCACCGTGTTCGAGGGCGAGCAGACCGACGTTGCAGTCTCAGGGTGGCACGACAGCACACCAGGATTCGAGCGCAGTTTCGTCGAACGCGCCATCGACTTCCACAGCTCGCACCGCTTCCAACTCCTGGGCGACGACACCCTGGTCCGAATCGACACCCCCGAAGACGCACGGATCTCCGTCCACCGGGAGTGGCTGTTGATTCGCCCCCGCTCACCCTGGACCGCCGGCGACACCACTTATCCGGCGGGCGCACTGCTGGCCGCGAAGTACGACGACTACCTCGCCGGATCGCGTGCACTCACCACACTGTTCCGCCCGGACGCGCACACATCGCTCGAGCAATACGCGTGGACGCGCGATCATCTGCTGGTGGTCACCCTCTCGGACGTCCAGTCCCACGTCCAGGTCCTCACGCCTAGTGAGAATGGTTGGGAAACAACCCAGCTCGAGGGCCTACCGGACCTGACGTCGTCCGAGGTCATCGATACCGACCCCCGCGAGAGTGACGACTTCTTCCTCAACTCCAGCGGCTACCTCACCCCGGCCACCCTGTTCTCGGGAACTGCGGGGGGAGCGCTCGAGGCCCTCGAGTCGGCGCCGGCGTTCTTCGACACCACCGGCCTCACTGCCGCCCAGTACTTCGCCGAATCCGTAGACGGCACACGCGTCCCCTACTTCGTAGTGCGCCGCGAGGACGCGCCGGCGGGACCGACACTGCTGTACGGCTACGGCGGATTCGAGAAGTCGATGACCCCCGGCTACAGCGGAATCAACGGCAGCGCATGGCTGCAACGTGGCGGTACGTACGTGGTCGCGAACATCCGGGGCGGAGGCGAGTACGGCCCGCAGTGGCACACCCAGGCCCTGCGCGAAGGTCGGCACAAGGTCCACGAGGACTTCGCCGCCGTGGCGCGTGATCTCGTCGCTCGCGGCATCACCACCCCCGAACAACTCGGCGCGCTCGGCGGCAGCAATGGCGGCCTGCTGATGGGCATCATGCTCACCAAGTACCCCGAACTGTTCGGCGCCATCGTCTGCCAGGTGCCGCTGCTCGACATGAAGCGCTACCACCTGCTGCTTGCAGGGGCGTCCTGGATGGCCGAATACGGTGACCCCGACGATCCGGACGACTGGGCGTTCATCTCCGAGTACTCGCCGTACCAGAACACCCGCGCGACGGCGTTGTATCCGCCGATCCTCATCGCCACCTCCACCCGCGACGACCGCGTCCACCCCGGGCATGCCCGCAAGATGACGGCCCGCCTCGAGGACGAAGGCCATACCGTCTACTACTACGAGAACATCGAGGGTGGCCACGGTGGCGCGGCCGACAATGCGCAGGCGGCCTTCAAGTCGGCCCTCACCTACACATTTCTGTGGGACCAGTTGGCCCGATGACGTCCGGGGCTCGCGCTGCTGGGCTACGATTCGCCCGAATCAGACGATCCGGAAGCGAGCTGCCACATGACACCTGACGCGACCACCTGCCCGCCACTGCGCCGACTTGGCGCCGGAGCACTCGTCACCGCCACCGCGGTGGGCGCAGTGCTGGGCCTCGCACCCATCGCCACGGCCGGCGAAGGTCCGGAGTCGACCCAAAACGTTGCAGCGCAAGCGGATCCCGCCTTCCCGAGGTCCGACGACGCCTACATCACCCGGGTCGAGAACATCACCGATCGGTGGCTGCGGGTGTTCGTGTACTCACCGGCGATGCAGTCGGAGCAGCAGGTGCAGGTTCTCCTGCCTCGCGACACCTCCGTGCCCCGGCCCACGATGTACATGCTCGACGGTCGCTCGGCCGAGCCCGGAACGAACAACTGGACCGAGCAAGGCAACGCGGTGGAGTTCTTCGAGGACAAGCCGGTCAACGTCGTCTTGACCACTGGAGGTCGGGCCAGCTACTTCACCGACTGGGAACAACCCGACCCCGCCCTGGGCACCTACGAGTGGGAAACGTTCCTGACCGAGGAACTACCCCCGCTGATCGATGAGCGGTTCTCCGGCAACGGCATTCAGTCGATCGCCGGACTGTCGATGGGCGCACAGTCGGCGATGACGCTGGCGATGCGCTCGCCCGGACTGTACCGCGGTGTGGCGGCCTACAGCGGTTGCTACGAGACCACCAGCGACCTGGGCCGGACACAGATCGGCATGGTGGTGGCGAGCTACGGCGGCGACGTCGAGAACATGTGGGGTCCGTTCACGGACCCGAAGTGGGCCGAGCACGACGTGCTCATCGGGGCCGAGAAGCTGCGCGACACAACGCTATACGTCTCCACGGCCAGCGGACTGCCCGGCCCGAACGAGACGCTCGACAACCCGGATCTGATCGCGCTGGTCACCCAGGGCGGACCGATCGAGGCCGTCACCAACTACTGCACCCACCAGCTGGACGATCGGCTGCGCGCGCTCGACATCCCGGCGACATTCGTCTACAACCCGGTAGGTGTCCACACCTGGGCATACTGGCGCGATGAGCTGCCCAAGTCGTGGCCGACCCTCGCGGCATCCCTCGAGATCGAGCCGAGCGTCTGAGCCCACCGAACTCGAACACCGCAAAGGGCGGTGATGGGTGACCATCACCGCCCTTTGCGACCCACCGGTTCGGAGCTTAGGAGGATCCGAGGGAACCAGTGGCCTCCACACTGCTGTTGTTGAGGTCAGTCAGCGCGTTCATGAAATCTGTAACGGTCTCGAGGAACGAGGTGATGTCGGAACTCATGGAAACTCCCTGTAGTTGCGGTGTGGTGTCGCGCTTCGACGCGAAAGCGCCGCGTAGATCTTAAAGCCAACGTAACGGTTAGGGAACACTAAAGTCGCGATCCGACCAAGGTTTGGGATCCGGCCTGGGTGGGCTCTCTCACTGGCGGTCGCGGATCCACGTGGCGATCCGCTCGACCGTGCTGTCCGGGGTCCGAATCCAACCGCTGTGCCCGAGTTGTTCCGGTTGGTGCCAAGTCGTCACGTCGGAACCGGACAGCTTGCTCAACAGGTTCGTCGACGAGCTTCGCGGTGCCAGGTCGTCGCCCTCGATCGAGATCGACAGCACCGGGAGCTTCAGCCTTGCGATTCGGTCTTCATAGTCGATGTCGGCTCCCGCCGGCTCGATCCGCCCACTGCGCGCGAACCGCGACCAGTCTGAGATCGTCACCCGGGACTGGGGGCCGAAACCGCCGACGTCCAGACGATCCCCCGGCCAGAAGGCGGCGGCGCTCGCTGTGACCGAGATCGCTGTCGAGCCCAGCAGCATGCCGGGCGATCGGGCTCCGGGGAACCCGCGGTAATACGGCGAACCGGATGCCACGAGAATCAAGCCGCCGAGCCGTCCCCGGATCCGCGCCGCGTACATCACGCCCAGCTGCCCGCCGATGCTGTGCCCGAGCAGGTAGGGGGTGCTCTCGTCGAAGCGCTCGCGCACCACTTCGAACATCGCCGGCAGGTCAACCGACACCAACTCCTGGTAGCCGAACGTGCTCGACGCACTCGGACGCGGGCGACTGTCCCCCTGCCCTCGCAACTCACATGTAGCAGCGCAGAAGCCGTGCTCCACAAGCGACTTCGCGAACCTGTCGTAGAAGGCTGCGGGAATCCCCAGTCCCGGCACGATGACAACCACGGGCGCACTCTCCGGTCCGGGAAACAGCCGAACTGGCGTCGTCGTCCCGTCGGGCATCTGGATTGGCACGGTCTCGACCACGTCCCCAGCCTATGCCGCGAACCGCCATCGTCCCGCCCGACAGCACCAACCGGGGCACCCTGACGGTATGACCGAGTTCAGGTTTTCACACAACATCTTCGGCATCACGACTTCGGAAGCGTTCGCGCGGACGTGCCGCCGCGCCGAGCAGAGCGGATACGACGCGGTGTTCGCCGCCGACCATCTGGGCACCGCGTCGCCGTTCCCACTCCTCGTCGCGGCCGCGGCCGCCACCGAGAAATTACGGGTGGGGACGCTCGTACTCGATGTCGGGTTCTGGAATCCGGCCCTGCTCGCCCGAGAGATCTCGACCACCGACATCCTTGCCGGCGGCCGACTGGAGATCGGCCTCGGCGCCGGCCACATGAAGTGGGAGTTCGACGAGGCCGGCATCCCCTGGCAACCGTTCGGAACCCGTGTGGGACGCCTCGCCGCGACCGTCGACGCGCTCCGGAACCAGTTCGCCGCCGATGGCTATCCGCAGCAGGCGGCGCTGCGGGAGAACTACGGCATGCCGGTGCTACGGCCCATCCAGCGCGTCGGGTTCGCCGGTACCGGACCCCCACTCCTCATCGGCGGTACCGGCGAACGCGTCCTGCGGCTGGCTGCCCGGGTCGCCGACATCGTCGGGGTCGCCGGCGCCGTCCAGTTGCCTGGACAGCCGCCGGGCACGATGCGACTTGCGACCGCCGCCGAAACCGACGAGCGGATCCGGTTCACCCGCGAACAGGCCGGTGGGCGCGCGGCACAACTGGAGTGGCAGGCCCTCGTGCAGGCGGTGGTCGAGACCGACGACCGCACCGCTGCCGCCGCCGAACTGGCGGCAGGCTTCGGCGGGCTCATATCCCCCGAGGACGTCCTCGACACCCCGTTCGTGCTACTCGGCACTTACGACGAGATGGCCCGGCAGATCCTCACGAACCGCGAGCGCTACGGCTTCACCCATTACACCGTGCACGAACCGCACGCCGCCGCGTTCGCGCCGGTCATCTCCAGGGTTCGGGCGCTCCAGAAGTGACCCCGGCAGCAAGGATCAGGGTGCAGATCCGGGGAAACCCCGATGGTGTCCGATGGCGCGGCCAGCCAGACTCGTTGCCATGCCGTACGACAGCGAACTTCCCCGACCGTTCGTCCGCTCTCGCGACCAGCGCGTGCTCTCGGGAGTGTGCGGTGCGGTCGCCGAGCACTTGGACATCGACGTCAACATCGTCCGCCTGGCAGCGGTCGTCGGCGCGTTCGTCTCCGTCGGCACCGTCGCACTGATCTATCTCGCGGCGTGGATGCTCCTGCCCGAGGCCTGACGCGAAAGACCGGCCTGATACGACAATGGCAGGAAGCCCGGGACACCGTGAGGTGTCCCGGGCTTCCGCGCCTATCTGGGTCGGTCTACCTGAGATCAGGCGGAACTCCCGAAGGGGATCAGAAGTCCATGCCGCCCATGCCGCCGGTCGGGTCGGCCATCGGTGCCGCGGCCTTCTCCGGCTTGTCGGCGACGACAGCCTCGGTGGTCAGGAACAGCGCCGCAATGGACGCAGCGTTCTGCAGCGCCGAGCGGGTGACCTTGACCGGGTCGTTGATGCCCGCGGAGAGCAGGTCCTCGTACTCACCGGTCGCGGCGTTCAGGCCGCTGCCGGCGGACAGGTGGCGGACCTTCTCCGCAACGACGCCGGGCTCGAGGCCGGCATTCAACGCGATCTGCTTGAGCGGAGCCTCGAGGGCAACCTTGACGATGTTGGCACCGGTGGCCTCGTCGCCCTCGAGCTTCAGCTCGTCCAGGACCGGGGAGGACTGCAGCAGAGCCACGCCACCACCGGCGACGATGCCCTCCTCGACGGCAGCCTTTGCGTTGCGGACGGCGTCCTCGATGCGGTGCTTGCGCTCCTTGAGCTCGACCTCGGTCGCAGCGCCGGCCTTGATGACCGCGACGCCACCGGCCAGCTTGGCCAGGCGCTCCTGCAGCTTCTCACGGTCGTAGTCAGAATCCGACGCCTCGATCTCGGCGCGGATCTGGTTGACGCGACCGGCGATGGCGTCGGCGTCGCCGGCACCCTCGACAATGGTGGTCTCGTCCTTGGTGACGACAACCTTGCGAGCGCGGCCGAGCAGCTCGATGCCGGCGGTCTCGAGCGACAGGCCGACCTCCTCGCTGATGACCTCGCCACCGGTGAGGATGGCGATGTCGGCGAGCTGCGCCTTGCGACGGTCACCGAAGCCCGGGGCCTTGACAGCCACGGACTTGAAGGTGCCACGAATCTTGTTGACGACCAGGGTCGACAGGGCCTCGCCCTCGACGTCCTCGGCGACGATCAGCAATGGCTTGCCGGCCTGGATGACCTTCTCGAGCAGCGGCAGCAGGTCCTTGACCGTGGAGATCTTGGAGCTGACCAGCAGGATGTACGGATCCTCGAGCACCGCCTCCTGACGCTCGGGGTCGGTGGCGAAGTACAGCGAGATGTAGCCCTTGTCGAAGCGCATACCCTCGGTGAGTTCGAGCTGCAGGCCGAAGGAGTTGGACTCCTCGACGGTGATGACGCCTTCCTTGCCAACCTTGTCCATGGCCTCGGCGATGAGCTCACCGATGGACGAGTCGCCGGCCGAGATACCGGCGGTCGCGGCGATCTGCTCCTTGGTCTCGACCTCCTTGGCGGTGTCGAGCAGCTTGGCGGTGACGGCCTCGACAGCCTTCTCGATGCCGCGCTTGAGACCCAGCGGGTTGGCGCCGGCAGCGACGTTACGCAGACCCTCACGGACGAGCGCCTGAGCCAGGACCGTCGCCGTCGTGGTGCCGTCACCAGCGACGTCGTCGGTCTTCTTGGCGACCTCCTTGACCAGCTCGGCGCCGATCTTCTCGTAGGGGTCCTCGAGCTCGATCTCCTTGGCGATGGAAACACCGTCGTTGGTGATCGTGGGGGCGCCCCACTTCTTCTCCAGTACGACGTTGCGACCCTTGGGTCCCAGCGTCACCTTGACGGCGTCAGCGAGGCTGTTCAGGCCACGCTCGAGGCCGCGACGTGCCTCTTCGTCGAACGCGATGATCTTGGCCATTGCGAAGTGATCCTCCGGATTGGGGGTGACACACGGAGGCGATCACTCGTCGGATCGCCCCATTTACGCTTCCGGCCAGGCTCGGTGCCCGCGACGGACGACCGGGGGTGTCTGGGTTCCCGGTCTCACCGTCCCGACCTGGCACTCACTAGTCGCGAGTGCCAAGTGCATTTTTAGCACTCGAGGGGGGCGAGTGCAACGTTGCGAGAAGGTCTCCGTCGGTGGTTGACGCCCCCGGACCGCTAGTCGCCCAGGCAGGTCTGACCGGTCTTCAGATTCCATGCGAACGACAGCGGACCGACGCAGTCGACACCACCCAGCTCAGCGGTCGCCCCGGAGCCCCAACCGGCCACCGCGAAGGTCGCGATGCCGTCATCGGCCCATGAGTGTGCAATGCCGCCGCCGATCGCGAGGGCCAGCGACTGACCGCTGCCCCGTGCCGCGCTCAGCGCCGTACCGAAGCCCGTCGCGACACTGTTCGAGGACCCGAAGCCCTCCGCGACCGACACGGCCGTACCACTTTCCATCGCTGCCGAGCGGGCGACGCCCTGCTCGATGGCCTCCGCACCGCAGCTCGCGAACCCGGAGACCTGGATGTCGTTGGGCACGGTCGGCGACACGCACATCACCGGCGCTGCAGTCGCGGTGCCCGCGCCCGCCAGCGAAACACCCACTGCCACACCGATTCCCGCGGTCGCAACCACCGCCGTCCGTGTCATCGTCCGGCCGAGGTTCGAGATTGCGCGTACACGGGAAAGGGTCGACATTCGGACTCCTTGACAAACGGGACGAACAGGATGGGAGTGTCCGCGACACTACAGGCTCGTACCCGTTGAACCCAGGATTTCGATAGCATGCCGAACAGAATCGGCGCGTTACCCGATCTCGGTCAGCAACTGCGGTAGATCGGCCACCGAATCGACGAGGTGGTCCGGACGGTCCAGCGCCAGATCGAGGATCGGCTGCCGGAACTTGCCGGTCCGCACCAACACCCCTGTCATGCCCACGCGCTGCGCCGGCAGGACGTCGCCGCGGAAATCGTCGCCGACCATCACCGTCGCCGCCGGATCGACTCCCATCAACTCGGCCGCCGTCAAGAATCCGGTGAGTGAAGGCTTGCCCACCGACACGATCCGCGACCCCGATGCGTCCTCGATCCCCGGCAGGTACGCCCCGGTGTCCAGTCGCAAGCCGTCGGACTCCGACCACATGAGCGCACGGTGCATCGCAACCGCGGGCACCCCCGCCATCATCAGGTCGAGCACCCGACTGAGCGCGGCGTGTGTGAACTCCGGGCCCGCGCCCCCTATGACGACGACCTCGGGATTTACATCGTCCAACTCGATGTCCGGCATGTCGGCGCTGATGTCGCCGTGATTGAGCAGCATCACCCGCGCCCCCGGATACGTCGACCGCAGGTACTCGGTAGTGAGCCGGGCCGCCGTCACGATCTCCTCGGACCGGACGTCGAAACCGGCGGACGACAGCACTGACGCGATCTCGTCGCACGTCCGGGAGGTCGTGTTGGTCAGGAACGCCCGCACACCCCCGCGTTTTCGGATCTCGTCGAGCGCCTCCACCGCGCCCGGCACCGGTTGCCACGAGGTGACCAGCACCCCGTCGATGTCGAACAGGACACCTTCGACCCGGGTCATGAATCTGAGGGTAACGAGCAAGACCCGTCCGTGTCGCCGCCCGCACGAACTGTCGGAAAAGTGACCTGCTGCACACGAAAGACGAGTCGGCCCCTACGATCACCGGGTACGCGTGCCACCCCGTACCACCCAATCGAATCCGGAGAGAACAGTGACCAACACCCTCGAAGCCAGCATCGAGATCGCCGCCTCCCCAGAGGCGGTGTGGGAGATCGTCTCCGATCTCAAGCGAATGGGCGAGTGGAGCCCGCAGTGCCGCAAGATGCTCATGTCCGGTGAGGTCCGCGAAGGCGCCACGACCTTCAACATCAATCGCAAGGGCCTGCTGGTCTGGACGACCAGGTCCAAGGTCATCCGCTTCGAGCCGAACGAAGCCATCGCATTCCGCATCAAGGAGAACTTCACCATCTGGTCCTTCACCCTCGAACCGACCTCCACCGGTACCCGGGTTGTCCAACGCCGCGAAACCCCGAACGGCACGAGCAAACTGTCACAGACGCTCGTCAAGACCATCTTCGGTGGCAACGACTCGTTCGAGGCCGAATTGATCGTGGGCATGAACGCCACTCTCGCCCGGATCAAGAACGAGGCCGAAACCGCGAGCGCCGGAGCCCTCGGATCCCACTAGCGGATCCCACTAGCGGATCCCACTAGCGGATCCCGCCGGCACAGGATCCCGCTAGCACGTGGCCACCCACCGGTTCTCGGTAGTCGCGTAACCTGTGTTAGCTGGAACGGCGAAAATCGTCGCTCAACCCGACCGGTAAGAGGAGCCCGTGGCACGTCGACCGACACCCCCTGGCAGCCCCCAGCCCACTGGCGTCGGCCACGTGATCGGCCTCGTCAAGGGTGCTGTCCCCCCGCTTCACCCCGCAGGCCTGCCCTTCGTGCTGGCCCCGCTCGCAGTCGCGGCACTCGGCCGAAATCGAAAGTGGGTACGTCGGGCAGGGCTCGCCTCCGCGGCCGCGTGTGCGACGTTCTTCCGTCATCCCCGCCGCGTGCCGCCGAGGCGCCCCGGCGTCGTCGTCGCTCCTGCGGATGGTGAGGTCGCGCTCGTCGACACCGCTGTGCCGCCCGCCGAACTCGGGCTGGGCGACCAGCCGCTGCCGCGGGTCAGCATCTTCCTGTCCGTGCTCGACGTCCACGTCCAACGTGTCCCCGTCGCCGGTGTCGTGAAGAGGGTCGTCCACCAACCCGGACAGTTCCTGTCCGCCGACCTCGCGGACGCCAGCGAGGTCAACGAGCGCACCAGCATGCTCATCGAGACCGCCGACGGCCGCCATGTCGCCGCCGTGCAGATCGCCGGACTGATCGCCCGCCGGATCGTTTGCAACGCCCAGGAAGGTGACGCGGTCGCCATCGGCGACACGTACGGCCTCATCCGCTTCGGCTCACGCGTCGATACGTATTTCCCCGTCGGCACCGCACTGCTCGTCGAGCGGGGCCAACGCACCGTGGGTGCCGAAACAGTCCTCGCACAGCTGCCGTGAGACCACCCCGCCCGAGTCGGCAGCACGCAGTCCGGTTGCTACCCAGCATCATCACGGTCCTCGCGCTGTGCGGCGGACTGTCCGCCGTCAAGTTCGCGCTCGACGGTGAGCTCGGCACTGCACTTGCCATGGTCGGCGCCGCCGCCGTCCTCGACTCGCTCGACGGCCGACTCGCCCGCATGCTCGACGCGACCAGCAAGATGGGCGCCGAACTCGATTCCCTCTCCGATGCCATCTCGTTCGGCGTGGCTCCCGCGCTGGTTCTGTATGTGACCCTTCTCGACAGCAACAGTTTCGGTTGGATCGTCGCGCTCCTGTACGCGGTGAGCATCGTGCTCCGGCTCGCGCGATTCAACACGCTGCTCGACGACGACACGGTGCCCGGCTACGCGAAGGACTTCTTCGTGGGCGTGCCCGCCCCTGCCGGCGGGCTCGTAGCGCTCGCCCCGATCGCCGCCTACAGCCAGTGGGGCGACGGCTGGTGGTCGTCGACGGGCGTGGTCACAGTGTGGACGCTCCTGTCCGCGACGCTGATCGTCAGCCGCATCCCCACACTCGCGATGAAGACGGTGTCAGTGCCGCCGCGCATGGCCGCCGGGTTGCTCGCACTGGTCGCCCTCGCTGCCGCAGCGTTGGTCACCTATCCGTACGTACTGCTGCTGGTGCTGGTGTTCGTGTACCTCGCACACATCCCGTTCGCGGTCCGCTCGCAGCGCTGGGTCGCCGCACGTCCTGAGACCTGGGACATCAAGCCCGCCGAGCGCCGCGCGATACGCCGCTCCCCGAACGGCAACCGCAGCTCCTCGGCAGCGAGGCTGGGCCTGCGCCGACCGAGGTAGGTTCGACGGAGCGAATCCGGTGCCACACTAGGCTTACGGGTGTGACCTCGCCCGAACTGACACTCACGGTCCGGCTCAACACCTCTGCCGCGGACGCCCGCCGTGGCGTCGTGCGCCTGCACCCCGAGGTGCTCGCCGCGCTCGGCCTGCGGGAGTGGGACGCGATCGCACTGATCGGCGCCCGCCGAACCGCCGCGGTCGCCGGACTCGCACCCACCGGTACCCCCACCGGCACGGCCCTGCTCGACGACGTCACCCTGTCGAACGCCGGGTTGCGCGAGGACTCGACGGTCGTCGTCACACCCGTCACCGTGTACGGCGCACGCGCGGTCACCGTCAGCGGTTCGGCCATGGCGCGGCAGTCCATCTCGGACACCACACTGCGGCAAGCGCTGCTCGGCAAAGTGCTCACCGTCGGTGACGCGGTGTCGTTGTTGCCCCGAGACCTCGGGCCGGGCACCAGCACCGCGTCGGCGACCCAGGCGCTCTCTCGGACCTTCGGAGTCACTTGGACGTCGGAGTTGCTGACCGTCACCGGCGTCGACCCGTCGAGCGGTCCGGTGAGTGTGCAACCGAACTCGGCTGTGAGCTGGGGATCGGGGGTGACCGACTCCCGCCCGGCCCCGTCAGCGGTCGCGGCTTCAGCTTCGTCGGCGCTCGCGCCGGTAGTGACCGAACCCCGAACGTCCGACGTCGTCCCGGTCGAGGACCTCGTCGGCGCCCAATTCCAGGCCGCGAAGCTCTCCGAGTGGCTCACCCTCGCCCTGGACGAACCCGAACTGCTTCACAAGCTCGGCGCCTCACCGCATCTCGGTGTTCTCGTCACCGGACCTGCTGGTGTCGGCAAGTCGATGCTGGCGCGATCGGTCTTGGCGAATCGTCGAGTTGTCGAACTCGACGGGCCGGGTGCCGGCGCGTCCGAAGCACAGTCGCGGCTCGAGCGTGTCACCGCGGCCGTCGACGCGGTGCGCTCCGGCGGCGTGCTGCTCGTCACCGACATCGACGCACTGCTGCCCGCGGTGCGCGAACCAGTCTCGACGCTCATCCTCGACCAACTGCGCCGCGCGGTGGACACCGAGTCGGTGGCGCTCGTCGCAACCACCGCGCACCCCGAGTCGCTGGACGACCGCTTGCGCTCACAGGATCTGTGCGACCGCGAACTCTCGCTGCCGCTGCCCGACAGCACCGGCCGCCGGCAATTGCTCGAACTGCTCCTCCGCAAGGTTCCCACCAGCGATCTCGATCTCGCCGAGATTTCCTCACGCACGCCTGGATTCGTAGTCGCCGACCTCGCGGCCCTGTGCCGAGAGGCCGCGCTGCGGGCCGCGTCACGCGCGAACAACACAAAGCAAGAGCCACACCTGACGCAGCATGACCTCCTCGGCGCCCTCGAGGTGATCCGGCCGCTGTCCCGCTCCGGTACGGAGGAACTCGCGATCGGCACCGTCACCCTGGACGACGTCGGCGACATGGTCGAGACGAAGCAGGCGCTCACGGAAGCGGTCCTGTGGCCCCTACAGCATCCGGATTCGTTCGCACGCCTGGGCGTCGACCCCCCGCGCGGTGTCCTGCTGTACGGCCCACCGGGCTGCGGCAAGACCTATCTCGTTCGGGCCCTGGCCAGTTCTGGACAGCTGAGCGTCCACGCCGTCAAGGGCGCGGAGCTGATGGACAAGTGGGTGGGCGCGTCGGAGAAGGCCGTGCGTGAACTGTTTCAGCGAGCCCGAGACTCGGCTCCGTCGCTCATCTTCCTCGACGAGATCGACGCGCTCGCGCCGCGCCGCGGACAGAGTTCCGACTCGGGCGTCTCCGACCGGGTCGTCGCCGCACTGCTCACCGAACTCGACGGCGTCGAACCCCTTCGCGATGTCGTCGTGCTCGGCGCCACCAATCGGCCCGACCTGGTCGATCCCGCCCTGCTGCGACCCGGACGACTCGAGCGCCTGGTGTTCGTACCACCGCCGAACGCGGATGCGCGCACGGAGATCCTGCGGACATCGGGCCGGTCGGTGCCGCTCGCCGCAGACGTGGACATCGACGCTCTCGCACAGGACCTCGACGGCTACTCGGCCGCGGACTGCGCGGCACTGCTACGAGAGGCGGCGCTCGCGGCGATGCGACGCAGCGTCGACGCCGCCGATGTCACTGCGGACGACGTCGCTGCGGCGCGCGAGAAGGTGCGGGCATCCCTGGACCCGGAGCAGGTGGCACACCTGAAGGCCTATGCCGAAAGCCGCTGAGTGGCAGGTAGCGTCGGGGCGATGACCTCGAACGTCCGCTCGTCCCTTTCAGGCGTGGCCGTTCTGTTCGCCGGGATCCTGGGCACGTTCGTGCTCATCAGCCCACCCCAGTCGGGCTCGATGTTCAGCGCGACCGCACGCCAGCTGGAGGCTTGGAACCGCACCCTGCCCACGGGTATCGCGGTCGGGTGTGTGCTCGCCGTAATCGCGTACGCCGCGATGCAGCGCGCGGCATCGGTGCGCCCGGCGTGGATCGTGGCGGTCGTGGCGACGGCCGTGCTGATCGCGGCCCGCCTGATGGTGCCCGGCGTGAGCAATCTCGACCAGCTGACTCTGCTGTACTACACCAAGTGCGTGGCCGGGGGTGTCCTGCTGGGTGCGGCGGTGGCGGCCGGGTGGTCGCGTGCGCTACCCCGGCTCCTCCTGACCGGCGCCGTCATGTCGACGTTCGTCGTCGCCCACACCGCGCACACCGCCTGGTCGCCGAGCACGTCGATGCTCGGTGAGCCGTTCTGGTGGGTGCTCGTGCCCGCCCTGGCCCTCGCCGCAGTGTGCGTGGTGATCGATACCGAAGAACCCGCACGCACCGACGGCACGGTCGTGCGGGAGGTGATTGCGGCCGTCGTGACGCTGACGCTCGCGCATCGACTGCTCGGCGAGTGGATCGACGGCCAGAGCGGATCCCGGTTCCGGCTTTGGGTCGTCGTCGGCCTGTGTCTCGTGCTCGTCGTCGCGCTCACCGAATACTGGGCCCGGCGCCTCGACTCACAGTTCCTGCTCGCGGCGACAGCGGTCGCGGCCGCCGCGCCTTTCGTCACGACAGTGCTCGCAGGGGGCCATCTTCGGCTGACCCCCTGGGTGCCGGTCACGGTCGGGGTAGCCGCGGTGGCGGTCGGCGTGTCGGTCGGGCGGTGGCGACCGGCGCCCCTGGCCGGTCTTGCCACGCTCGCCCTGATCCCCCTGATCACCGCGATCGATCCCACGTCCACCGACAGCCAGGCGTGGTTCCTCGCCCAACTCGCGGTCCTCGGCGTGGGAATCGGGCTGGCTCTCGGCGCGACGCTGCCCGACACCGGAGCCCTAGCCGCCCTCGGACTGGTGGTGCCGCTGCTGTCGCTGGTGTTCACAACCGTCGTCGGTACCACGACCACGTTCGAGACGTTCACCGCGTACGCGCCGTTGACGAGCAGGGACACCGAGCCGCTGCGGCTGTACGCCGAATCCGACTCGTTCCTCACGGCCCTGGTCGATCAGTCGGCGCCCCACATCACCTTCGACCGCGGTGCAGCCGTCGCGCTGCTGCTCGTTGTCGTGTTCTGCGCGCTCGCGATTCGCGGACTGCGGGCCCGTCCCGTCCCGCGCACGGACTGACGCTTCGCGCGCGGGGACGAATCTCCGCGCGTCAGTCGACCAGATCCAACTCTTTCAATCGCGCGAAGACGAGCCGCGAACCGGGCGCAGTCTCGGGCATCGCGGTGTACTCGGCTTCGGTGAAGTAACGGATCTCGGCGATCTCACTGGTGGCCCGAGGTTCATCGACGAGCTCGGCGAGGAAGCAGGTCATGTGTAGCCGGACGCCGTGGCGGTGTCCGAAGGCCGGGGCTTCGAAAACCCCCAACTCGTAGAGGGTTCCGGGTGCGATGTCGGTGTCGAGTTCCTCGCGAATCTCCCGGTGCAGAGCCTGTTCCGGGGTCTCGCCGGGATCGATCTTTCCCCCCGCCATGTAGAACGCGGTCTTGCCGGCCGACCGGGCCTGCAGCATGCGGCGATCGCGGATGTGGGCGAGCGCAGCGGTACGGATCGGGGTGAGCTTCTCGTCAAACACCCGTCGAAACGTACTCGCGTTGCACGCTCCTCGCCGACCCAGCCGAGGCGTGTCCGGTTTCGTTGTTGAAAGGCTTGTCTCGGTCCGCTCAGTAGTATGGCCTCGTAGCCCACTCTGCTAGCTAAGCGAACGGTCTACTCGACTATCGGCTCAGGCCGATTCGTCACCCCGCCGCCCGACGACCCGACGGAGTGAGAATTGCTTGTCGTATTGATCGCTCACGCAGTAGCGGCTGTTCTGGCTCCGCTCGTCGTGCGATCGATGGGGCGTAATGCATTCTTCCCGCTCGCTCTGGTACCTCTGGGAAGCCTCGGCTGGGTTATCGCGAACTGGGGTCAGGAACGCGACCTGCATATCCAGTGGGCACCCGGCCTGTCGATGGACATCGACATGCGGTTCGACTCGCTGGCCGCGATCATGTCCGTCCTGGTCCTCGGTGTCGGAACGCTGATACTGATCTACTGCGCCCGCTATTTCACCGACGACGAACCCCGACTCGGCATCTTCGCCGCCGAGATGATCGCGTTCGCGGGCGCCATGTTCGGCCTCGTGACCAGCGACAACATGCTCATCCTCTACACGTTCTGGGAACTGACGACCGTCCTGTCATTCCTGCTGGTGGGTCACTACGCCGAACGAGCAACCAGCCGCCGCGCCGCCACGCAGGCACTGCTGGTGACCACCGCAGGCGGCCTCGCAATGCTGGTCGGCATCCTCATGCTCGGGCAGTTGGTGGGCAGCTACAACCTCTCCGACGTTGTTGCGAACCCGCCGAGCGGCTGGCTCGCGAGCGTCGCGCTGGTACTGGTCCTGACCGGTGCACTGTCGAAGTCCGCAATTGTGCCGTTGCACTTCTGGCTGCCTGGTGCGATGGCCGCGCCCACCCCAGTCAGCGGCTACCTGCACGCGGCTGCGATGGTCAAGGCTGGCATCTATCTCGTCGCGCGACTGGCGCCCGGGTTCGCGGACTCAGCACCGTGGCGGATCACGATCATCACACTGGGCCTTGCGTCGATGCTGCTCGCCGGCTGGCGTGCGCTGCGCTCGTTCGACCTCAAACTGGTGCTCGCGTTCGGCACCGTCAGCCAACTCGGGTTCATGATGGTGCTCGTCGGTCTCGGATCCCGCGACGCGGCCCTCGCCGGTATGACGATGATCATCGCGCACGGACTGTTCAAGGCCGCACTGTTCATGGTGGTCGGCATCATCGACCACAGCACCGGCACCCGCGACATACGCAAACTCGCCCACCTGGGTGCGAAGGCTCCGTGGCTGGCCGCCGTCGCCACGCTTGCGGCCGCGTCGATGGCCGGGCTGCCGCCCTTCCTCGGGTTCGTCGGCAAGGAGGCCGCACTCGAATCCATTCTCGAGGCGAACGTGCTCGAGCCGTGGGCACAGACCGCAACCGCCGCCGCCATCACACTCGGGTCGATCCTCACCGTCGCGTACAGCATCCGGTTCGTGTGGGGTGCGTTCGGCCGCAAACGGTTACGGCAGCCGAGCCCCGCGGTCGCGGACATGCACGCCCCGGGCGCACTGCTGCTGGCCCCATCCGCGGTCCTCGCGGTCGCAGGTCTGCTCGCCGGCCCGCTGTCACCGCAGCTCGAGAAGCTACTGACGCCGTACTCGACGACACTGCCCGCCGGTCCGCACGCCGACTACCACCTGGCTCTGTGGCACGGGGTCACCACTCCACTGCTGCTCACCGTCACGATCGTCCTTCTCGGTACGGTGCTGTTCGTAGCCCATCGCTGGGCTGTGGCCCGCCTGCAGTTCAAGAATCCGCCGCTCGGCAACGCCGATCGCGCGTACGACGCCACGCTGCGGGGGATGGACGCGCTGTCGATGCGCCTCACCGGTTTCACCCAGCGCGGCTCGCTGCCGCTCACGCAGTCGACGATCCTGGCGACGTTGGTGCTGTTGCCCATGATCGTGCTGGCGCTGTATACCGACGCTTGGGCCGAGTTCCGGCTGTGGGATTCTCCGCTGCAGTTCACCGTCGGCCTCGGGATGATCGGCGCCGCACTGGCCACGACGGTGATGCGCAACCGCTTGGCAGCGGTGATCCTCGTGGGACTGACCGGCTACGGCTGCGGAGTGCTGTTCGCGCTGCACGGGGCGCCTGACCTGGCACTGACCCAGTTCCTTGTCGAGACGCTGACCCTGGTGATCTTCGTGCTGGTGCTTCGCAAACTGCCCGCCGAGATCGACGAACGTCAGTCAGTCGGTTTCAAACTTCCCCGCGCGCTCCTTGCGATCGGTGTCGGCGCCGGGGTCACCACCCTCGCCGCGTACGCGGTGAACGCCCGCAACACGGTGCCGATCCACTACCAGTTGCCGGAGGCGGCGTATGTACTCGGCGACGGCCGCAACGTGGTGAACGTGCTACTCGTCGACATCCGTGCGTGGGACACCTTCGGTGAGATCTCGGTGTTGCTCGTCGCGGCCACCGGTGTCGCGAGCCTCGTGTTCCGGCACCGCCGCTTCGGGACCGCGCCGCGTGTGGCCGACGCCCCCACCGTCGTGCTCGACGCGGCATCGTCGAGTTCGGAGACGACCTGGCTGCGCGGCGGCGATCTGATCGACCCGCGACACCGGTCGCTGGTGCTCGAGGTCACCACCCGCCTGATCTTCCCGACGATGATGGTTCTGTCCGTCTACTTCTTCTTTTCCGGCCACAACGCGCCCGGTGGCGGCTTCGCAGGCGGGCTCACGGCCGGGCTGGCCCTGGTACTGCGATATCTCGCCGGCGGCCGGTACGAACTCGGCGAGACCGTCCCCATCGACGCGGGCAAGATTCTCGGCCTCGGCATCGGCCTCGCCGCCGGGACGGCGGTGGCCTCGCTGTTCCTCGGCGCCCCACCGCTGTCTTCGGCGGTGTTCGAGGTGACGCTGCCACTGCTCGGTGACATCAAGCTCGTCACCGCTCTCTTCTTCGACCTAGGGGTGTACCTGATCGTTGTAGGCCTCGTGCTCGACGTACTCCGAAGCCTCGGGGCCCGACTCGACGCGCGGGAGGAGGTGAACGCGTGAGTGCCGATCTCGCTTCATTGGTCCTCATCGGTGTGCTCTCCGCCGCGGGCGTGTACCTGCTGGTCGAACGCAGCATCACCCGGATGCTGCTGGGCCTGCTGCTGATCAGCAACGCCGTGAACCTGCTGATCCTTACCGCCGGTGGCCGCGCGGGCAACCCCCCGATCGTGGGCAGCGAACCGTTCCGTGAGGAGGCGGCCGATCCACTCGCGCAGGCAATGATCCTGACCGCGATCGTCATCACCATGGGTATCGCCGCGTTCGTGCTCGCCCTCGCATACCGGGCGTTCAGGATCACCACCATGGACCGAGTCGAGGACGACACCGAGGACACCAAGGTTTCCAAGCGGCGCAGCCCCGCCGAGGCCCCCGATCGCGACCGCTCCGACGACCCACTGACCGGCGCCCCGAGCAAGAGCGGCGACGCCTTCGACTCCGCGGGTAATCCGATACCCGTCGACCTCCTCGAAGATCCCGAGGACTACCAGTCCTACCAGGATCTACACGGCGAGGAAGACGAAAAGGAATCCGGCGGCATGGGATCCGGGGTACCGAGAGGATGACGATGAGCCTGTCTCCCGATCTCATCCGGACTCTCGCGCCCTTGCCGGTCCTGATCCCGATGCTGGCCGCGGCCACCACGTTGTTCGTCGGCCGCCGACCCACCATTCAGCGTGCGGTCACGCTCTTCGCGCTGATCTCCGTCACCGCCGTCTCGGCAATGCTGCTGTATCTCGCGGACCGGTACGGCGCAACCTCTGTCCAGGTGGGCGGCTGGGACACCCCGATAGGCATCACGCTCGTGGTGGACCGATTGGCGGCACTGATGCTCCTGGTGTCGTCGATCGTGCTGCTCGCCGTCATCGTCTACGCCGTCGGTCAGGGCATTCGCGATGGACATGAAAACCAACCGGTATCAATCTTCCTGCCGACCTACCTGGCGCTCACCGCGGGTGTGTCCAACGCGTTCCTCGCGAGCGACCTGTTCAACATGTTCGTCGGCTTCGAGGTGCTGCTGGCTGCGAGCTTCGTGCTGTTGACCCTCGGCGCGAGCGCCGACCGCGTCCGGGCCGGTGTGTCGTACGTCATGGTCTCGATGGTGTCGTCGCTGATCTTCCTGGCCGGCATCGGCTTCGCATACGCGGCGACCGGCACCCTCAACCTGGCGCAGATGTCGCAGCGACTCGACGACATCCCCACCGGCACCCGCATGGCCATCTTCGGTGTGCTGCTGGTGGCGTTCGGCATCAAGGCCGCGGTGTTCCCGCTGTCGGCATGGCTGCCCGACTCCTACCCCACCGCCCCGGCCCCGGTCACCGCCGTATTCGCCGGCCTGCTCACCAAGGTCGGTGTGTACGCAATCATGCGGGCCCACTCGCTGCTGTTCCCGCAGGGCGAGCTCGACGACGTCCTGATGGTGTGCGGTCTGCTCACCATGATCATCGGTATCCTGGGCGCGATCGCGCAGAGCGATGTCAAGCGTCTGCTGTCGTTCACCCTGGTCAGCCACATCGGCTACATGATCTTCGGTGTCGCGCTCTCGACGCAGTCCGGTCTGTCCGGCGCCGTCTACTACGTGGCGCACCACATCATCGTGCAGACGACACTGTTCCTCGTGGTGGGTCTGATCGAACGGCAGGCCGGGTCGTCGTCGCTCCGCCGTCTCGGCGGTCTCGCCGCGGCCAGCCCGCTGCTCGCGATCGTGTTCCTGATCCCGGCGCTGAACCTGGGCGGCATCCCGCCGTTCTCCGGCTTCATCGGCAAGATCGCGCTCCTGCAGGCCGGCGTGGCGCACCCGAGCTTTCTGTCCTGGACTCTCGTCGCGGGCGGCACCGTCACCAGCCTGTTGACGCTGTACGTCGTCGCCCGCGTCTGGACCAAGGCGTTCTGGCGGGCCCGCGCCGACGCCCCCGAAGGTGATCTCGCGGACGTAAGCCCGTCGGCGCTGATCGACGAGTCCGAGGAAGACATCCCGTTCGTCGACCGTGAGGACGTGGGCCGGATGCCGGTGTTCATGCTGGCTCCGACCATCGGTCTGGTCGCCGTGGGCCTGGCACTCACCGTCTTCGCGGGCCAGATGATCGGGATCAGCGACCGGGCCGCCCGCGACCTGCAGAATCGAGACGTCTACATCACGGCCGTCCTGGGCGAGGGAGGTGGCCCATGACCCGCGAACGCGTTCTTCGCTTCGGCGTCCTCACGTGGCTGACGTTGGTGTGGGTCCTGTTGTGGGGGACGTTCAGCGCCGCGAACATTCTCGGTGGCCTTGCTGTGGGTCTGCTGATCATGTGGCTGCTACCGCTACCGCGGGTTCCGGTCGAGGGCCGTGTGCACCTGTTGTCACTGGTTCAGCTCGTCTGGTGGATCATCTTCTATGCCGGTCAGTCGAGCGCGCAGGTCGCATGGCTCGCGGTTCGACCCGGGCCCCCTCCCGTGACCGGCGTCCTGCGGTGCAAACTCGGCATCAAGTCGGACCTGGTGCTGACGTTGTGCGTCGACGTACTCAACCTGATCCCGGGCACCATGGTCATCGAGGTCGATCAGACTCGGCGCGCGGTGTACGTCCACGTCCTGGACGTAAGCACCACCAAGGCCGTGGACCAGTTCTACCGGACGGTGCGTCAACTCGAGCGACTGTTCATCGCATCGTTCGAGCGGGACTCCGACTGGCAGCCGGCGCCGTGGCACCTACGCGACTACGAGTACCACGAAGAGGGCAGAGAGGACCGGGCATGACAGCCGTGATGATCATTTCCGGAGTGATGCTGGTGCTGGCGGCGCTGGTCACCACCCAGCGACTCCTCGCCGGACCCGGCAGTCTCGACCGCTTGATCGCGATGGACACCCTCATCGGGACCGCGATCTGCGGGCTGTCGGTGTGGGCCACCTACACCGGTGACACCACGATCGTGCCCGCCATCGTCGCGCTCGCCCTCGTCGGCTTCATCGGCTCGGTCAGCGTGGCCCGATTCCGGGTGAGTGACGACTCATGAACGCATTCCTCGACGTCGTCGCCGCGACCTGCATCCTGATCGGCTCGTTCCTTGCTCTCACCGCGGCGATCGGACTCGTCCGTTTCCCCGACACCCTCTCCCGGATGCACGCGGCCACCAAGCCCCAGGTCGTCGGCCTGGTGCTGGTCCTCGCCGGCGCGGTGATCCGACTGCGCGGCAACATCGACATCTGGATGTTGGTTCTGGTCGGGATGTTCACCTTGCTGACGGCACCCATGATCGCCTACAGCGTCGGCCGCGTCGCCTACCGCGAGCAGCGGGGACAGGACGGGCTGATCAAGGATCGACGCGACGACACGTCTGGCACGTTCTACTAGACACCAGCGCCCTCCTGGACACCGTTCTACTGGACAGCAGGGCCCTCGCGCCTTGTGCTCGTGTCGCCTGGGCGGCGGCCTCCGGGAGCGTGCAGTGCTCGGGACACGAGCGGGCGGTGCTGTGAAAGGTCCTCCAGTAGGCGAAGGCGAACAAGGCCGGAAGACCGAGAAGCAATGGCACCGACACCATCGGGTACTGAGCGATCTCCACCGCGAGGAACCGGTAGCTGAGCAGCAGCACGGCCAACAGCAAGCCGCCGCCGCCGACGAGCCGGATCCGGAACCAACCCCAGCCACGTTCCGGATCGCGTAGCGCCGACTCGAGTGTCAGCGTCAGGACGGCACCGGCAATGAGGTCGACGCCGTAGTGGTAGCCGAATCCGAGAGTCGCCGCGAGCGTCGACAACAGCCAGAAGGTGCCACCCCAGCGCAGCCATCGCGGGCCCTGCCGCGAGTGCAGGAAGAGAGCCAGCGCCCACGCAGTGTGCAAGCTGGGCATGCAGTTGCGCGGGGTCGTGTCGTCGAATGGCATCGGCGACGGCGTCACGTCGAACGGAGCGGCGCCGGGCCAGAAGTTGCCGACCTGGAAACCATGGCCGTCGGCACCGAACGCGAAGATCGGCCCGACCACGGGGAAGAGGATGTAGAAGATCGGCCCGACGAGCCCTATCAGCAGGAAGGTGCGCACGAGGTGGTGCGACGGCCAATTCTTGCCCAGCTGGTAGAGCGCGACGACGATCGCAGCGACGGGCAGTTCGATGTACACCCAGTGCAGCACGAAGTACCCGACGGAGCCCAAGGCATCGACCACGTCCCCCATCACCCACGCCGGGTTGCCGAGGGCGCGATCGGCCAACTGAACGTACTGGTCGAGAACCATCGGCTGTGAGATGACGGTGATGTGCAACCACACGTCGCCGATCTTGGTGGCGACGATCAACAGCGCTCCGAACGCGACACCGGTGAGTATCTTCCGACGCTGTTCGCATTGCGGCTTCACCGCGGCGTACACACCGATTGCCGTGAGCACGATCACCGCGCCGTTGCCGACAGTCAGGGGTCCACCCGTGAGGTAGCGCACCGCGGCGACGACGACGTCGATCGCGGCGGCGCTCGACAGCGCGATGATCCGGTGCCGGTTGGTCAGTCCCACCACCCCGAGCGCGAGCCCGGCCCACGGCACGGACGCCGACTTCGGGGTTCCGACGAAATCGTCGAGGAGGCTGGCCAGTGGTCCCTGGAAGCCGCGGCCGAACGCAAAGATCTGCAGGCCAACCAAGGCGGCGACGACTATCGCGCCGGCACCGATGAAGAGGGCATCTCGAGTTCGATCGGTGAGCCGAGCCGGCTCCGTACGCACACCACCGTCCACCAACACGCCGAATATAGTAAACGGCGGGCAAAGCAGACGTTACGTGTCGAGCTCGTCCACGAGGGAGGCGACGACGGCCCGGACGTCACCCCCGGTGGCGGCGGCGACCTTGCGCTGCCGTTGATACGACGCCCCGCGTCGTGGGATGTCGGCGACTCGGGCGAGTTCGTCGGCACAGCCGAGCCGCACCGCGGTGGGGGTGAGCTTCTCCAGCAGATCGTAGAGGTCGTCGGTGACGAGGCGTTCGCGGTTGTCGGCGCCGAGGATCACTTCGGCGTCGAGGCCGTATCGGGCCGCCCGCCACTTGTTCTCCTGCACGTGCCACGGTGGCATGGACGGAAGCGTCTCCCCCGCTTCGAGCCGGGCGTCGAGGTAGACGACGAGGCAGTGGATGAGTGCGACGAGGGCGCTCAGCTCTGTTCGGGTGGAGATGCCGTCGCACACCCGCACCTCGATCGTGCCCCAGCGGGGCGCGGGGCGGATGTCCCAGTGCAGGCCGGCGAGATCAGCGATGACGCCGGTGGTCAACTGGTCGTGAACGTACCCCTCGAATTCGCTCCAGTTCTCGAACTGGAAAGGCAGCCCGGCGGTCGGCAGCTGCTGGAACATCAATGCACGATTGCTGGCGTACCCGGTGTCGACGCCCGTCCACATCGGTGATGAAGCCGAAAGCGCCAGCAGGTGAGGATATTTCAGTAGCAGCGCATTGAGGATCGGGAACATCTTCTCCCTCGCGGAGATCCCGACGTGAACGTGGACACCCCAGATCAGCATCTGCCGTCCCCACCACTGGGTGCGTTCGATGAGTTCGTCGTAGTGCGGGGTGCGGGTCAGCAGTTGAGTGGACCATCGAGCGAACGGATGAGTGCCGGCACACATCAGGTCGACGCCGAGCGGGTTCGCCGCGCGCCGCACCAGCGACATCGTCTCGGAGAGGTCGTCGATGGCCTCACCGACCGTGTCGCAGATGCCTGTGACGAACTCGACTGTGTTTCGGAGCAACTCCTTGGTGACCCGGGGCTTGTCGACCAGTTCGCCGACCGCATCGAAGACCGCCGCGGCGGTGTTGGACAGATCGCGGGTGGTGCTGTCAACCAGCGCAATCTCCCATTCCACCCCGAGGGTCGGACGGGGTGAACCAGCGAAGGGGACTCCCACAGAACCGATCCAACCACACGGTACGAGAGCGCGCAGGACGCCCGGAACTCCCCGAACTACGGGGCGGAGAGCCCCGGTCGACCATGCCGTTCAACGCCCACCGGCGTGATTGTCAGCCTTCGATGACCCCGCAGGCGACGCGCGCACCGGCGTCCCCGGTGGACAGTGTCTCCTCGTCCGGCGAGGTGGCGTTGTTGGGCAGCGTGTAGCGGCTGGGGATGTTGCCGAAGTTGTCGGGATCCGCGTGAATCATCAGCGCGGTGCCCTGTCCGTCGTTCCTCAGATCTTCGAGGGTGAACGAGTCGGTGGTGGTCACGAGGTAGCCGACGCCGTCCTCACGCACCTGAAGCGAGGTGAGGTCGCCACTGGCCGGGTGCCCGGTGCGACCCCCGACCTGGAAGTGGCCGCCGGCAGA
This sequence comes from Rhodococcus xishaensis, assembly GCF_004011825.1. Lineage (GTDB taxonomy): Bacteria > Actinomycetota > Actinomycetes > Mycobacteriales > Mycobacteriaceae > Prescottella > Prescottella xishaensis. Next base: position 240,968 of record NZ_RKLO01000005.1, read on the forward strand.
CAGGAAGTTACCGGGCTCGCCGCCGGTGGGGGCGACCGAGTTGGGCTCGCACTTGCCGACAGAGTGGACGTGGAAGCCGTGGAATCCGGGTGTCAGCCCGTCAACATTGACGGTGACCTGGACATAGCCCTCCTCGCTCTCGGCAAGGGTCGCGGTACCGATCTGGCTGCCCTGGGGATTGTCGAGATCTACGGAGATGGTGTCCACGGCGGCGTGCTCGGAACCGCCCGCGGCCTGCTCGCCCAGAGGGGCAGGCGCACCGGTCCACACCTGCGGGGTGGTACCGGGAACGTCGCTCGGCTCCACGCTGTTCGAGCATGCGGTCAAGCCCAGCGCGGTGATCGCGACCAGTGGGGTCACGACAAACCAGGAATCTCGCCGGGTGAATTTCGAGGCCATCGAACCGCTCCTTCGGTGTCGTTGAAATCTGCAGATGATCACTATTGACAGGCCGATCGAACTGTTCGGCCCGATCGGTCTACTCGGCGGTGACGATCACGATCACTCCCGGCGGTTGGCCGGCAATGCCCCCGAAACGCGGTTCGGCGGGGAAGCCGAGTTCGGAGGCGATAGCCTCCGCCGCCTGCTTCTCGGCAGCGTCGTCGCCGTAGTAGACGGTGCTGGTCTGGATGACCCCGTCTGTGAAGTTCCCGGTCTCGGCGATGTTCCAGCCGTTGGACGTCAGTTCACTCGCGGTCCGTGCGGCGAGCCCGGTGACATCGCTGTTGTTGAACACCCGCACCGGCAGCGACATGTCGACGGGCCCCGGCGGTGCGGCCGCGGCCGCACTGGTCTCCTGCGGACTGGTTGTCGCCGGCGCGGCGGGAGCCGCGAGCGTGGTGGTTGCGGCCGGAGCCGCGGTGGTCGTCGTTGCGCCGGTCGTCGTCGTGACCTCGGTGGCCGATTCGTCGGCATTCGAGCCGCCCAAGCCCAGGTCGGCCGCACCCAGACCCGCGAACAGGATCGCCAGGGCGATCAGCACCATCGCGATCGCACGCAGCGGAGGTCCTGACGAATTGGAGTTCTGGGTGGTCACTGTTCCGACCTTAATCGGCGTCGGTCTCGTCCGGTAACGAGGTGACGACGGCCGGGCGTTGGCGGCGGCTGGACCGGCAGGCTAGGTGGAGACGTCGAAACCGAGCTGACGCGCGGCCCGGGCCTTCTGCCGACTGGCCCGCAGGCGGCGCAGGCGCTTGACCAGCATCGGGTCCGCTGCCAGCGCCTCGGGCCGGTCGACGAGGGCATTGAGCACCTGGTAGTAGCGGGTCGCCGACATGGAGAACAACTCCTTGATGGCCTCTTCCTTGGCACCCGCGTACTTCCACCACTGCCGCTCGAAGGAGAGGATGTCGTGTTCGCGACGGGTAAGGCCGTCGGCGCCGACCTCATTTCCCGACGCGCTGTCGGTGCGTTCAGATTCGTTCCGGGCTGCTGCGCCGTCCATCTCACTCCTCGACTGCTGGATCCAGTTCGACCTTGGCGAGACCTCGTACTCCCTTGCAGGCCCGACAGCGTCAGGCCGAACGCGTGTCCGAGCACCGGGAACCCGCATGACCGGACACGAATTACACCATTGCTCTTCCCGGTAATTGAACCATGATCATGACAACAAGCACCGAGTTCCGGCGAGGCGCGCCGCGGAAATCACGCCCATTATCCTTGGTGACCATGGCAATTCTTCCGATCCGGATCGTCGGTGACCCCGTCCTTCACGAGCCGACCAAGCCCGTGACCGAGTCACCCAGTGAGCTCGCCGACCTGATCCGGGACATGTACGAGACGATGGACGCCGCGAACGGTGTGGGTCTGGCGGCGAACCAGGTGGGTGTCGCGAAACGCCTGTTCGTCTACGACTGCCCTGACGCCGACGAGGCCGACAAGCAGGTCCGCCGCCGCGGTGTGGTGATCAACCCCGTGCTCGAGACCTCGGAAATCCCCGAGACCATGCCGGATCCGGACGACGATGTCGAGGGTTGCCTGTCGGTGCCCGGCGAGCAGTTCCCCACAGGCCGCGCCGACTGGGCGAGGGTGACCGGTACGGACGAGGAGGGCAACCCGGTCGAGATCGAGGGTCACGGGTTCTTCGCGCGCATGCTGCAGCACGAGACTGGCCATCTCGACGGGTTCCTCTACGTGGACGTCCTGATCGGCCGCAATGCGCGCGCCGCCAAGAAGACGATCAAGAGGGCAGGGTGGGGTGTGCCCGGCAACAGCTGGACACCCGGCACCGACGAAGATCCATTCGGTCACGACGACGTCGACGGCACAGACTGACCGAGCGGACTGGCGGACGACGACCGGAATCGGGAGGGAACGCCGATGGAGCCGAGTCCCGGAAAGCCGACTCTCGGTAGCAGGGTGGTGGTGCGCTATCGGTTGCCACCGGGCGCGACGCATCCGCTCACCGATGTGATCGGCACGTTGGAGCAGCTCGAACCGACAGTGGTGGTCCGCTCTGCCGACGGCCGGGTTACCGAGGTGGACCGGGATCGTGTGGAGGCGCTCAAGGCATTGGGCCCCAAACCGATGCGCAGGTCCAGGACCGGGTCCGGCGAGTGCCAGAGCAGCTGACCAGCCTGCAGCCGACTACCCTCTCGGATGTGCGACTCGCGACGTGGAATGTGAACTCGGTCCGTGCCCGAACGGACCGGATCTTGGACTGGCTGACGCGCACCGGCACCGACGTGTTGGCCATGCAGGAAACCAAGTGCAGGGACGAGCAGTTCCCGTACGAGAGGTTCACCGAGGCAGGCTACGAGGTTGCTCACGTCGGCCTGAGCCAGTGGAACGGCGTGGCGATCGCATCCCGCATCGGGCTCGAGGACGTGCAGGTGGGGTTCATGGACCAGCCTGGGTTCAGCAAGGACCCCGAGACCGAGGCTGTCCCGGAGGCCCGCGCGATCGCCGCAACGGTCGGTGGAGTGCGTGTGTGGAGTCTGTATGTGCCGAATGGTCGCGAGTTGACCGACCCGCACTACGTTTACAAGCTCGAATGGTTGGCCAAGCTACGCGCAGACGCGGAGGGATGGCTGGCCGGCAACCCGGACGCACAGATCGCACTGGTAGGCGACTGGAACGTCGCACCCACCGACGAGGATGTTTGGGATCCCGCGTTCTTCGAGGGCAAGACCCACACTTCTGAACCGGAACGGGATGCGTTCAATTCGTTCGCCGACGCGGGATTCACCGACGTGGTGCGTCCGCACACCCCCGGCCCTGGCGTCTACACCTACTGGGACTACACCCAGTTGCGGTTCCCGAAGCGACAGGGTATGCGCATCGACTATGTACTCGGCTCGCCAGCCTTCGCGGCTCGAGTAACTGCAGCACACATCGACCGGGACGAGCGCAAGGGCAAGGGCGCGAGCGACCACGCTCCGGTTCTGGTTGACCTGGACTGATCAAGCCGGCACGTCGAGGGGCACCATCAAATCGCTGTACTCCGGGTTGGCCTCGACGAATCGCTGGACGTAGGTACAAACCGGCCGGACCTTCCAACCATGACGGCGAGCATGGTCGAGCGCGTGCCGCACCATGACGGCAGCGAGTCCCTGGTGCCCGAAATCCTCGACCACAACGGTGTGCATGAACGAAATCACCGGAGCAGACTCGGGCGCTTCGCTCTTCCCGGCGGGCGAGGTGTCGTAGTAGCCCACGATTCCGACCAGGTCGCCATTGAGCCGCAACTCGAAGCGGTTCTGGTCGCAATTGTCGGTCACGTCGATGAGGGGCGAATCGGCGAACACGACACCTCCTCGGGATACCTTGGTAGAAACTGTGTGACCCACACCACTATTAGTACAACGGCCCCCGTCGTCTGTCTGCCGTTTGACAGAAATTCATGCACGCTCCAATGCCTCGCCCTCTGCCGCAGACCTGCCGTCCCCCGCATCCACTGTCGCCCGCGAAACAATTTCGCACGCAACGCTTTCGACGCTCGCCAGCTCGAACGACCTACGCACCTGTTCCGAGGAGTCCTGCCTGCCCGACCACAGCAGGGCCACCAGGTCCGACCTCTGGGTAGGCTCGACTCCGTGGACTATCTGCCCTTGACGCCGCCCGGCCAGACCCCGATCCGCGCCCTCACCATCGCCGGTACCGATTCCGGCGGAGGCGCGGGCATTCAGGCCGATTCGCGGACCATGACGATGTGCGGTGTGCATGCGTGCGTCGCGGTAGCCGCGGTCACGGTGCAGAACTCGGTGGGTGTCAGCGGATTCCACGAGATCCCGCCCGAAACGGTGGCAGCACAGGTGCGTTGCGTCGTCGAGGACATCGGCGTGTCCGCCGCCAAGACCGGCATGCTCGCGTCCACTGCGATCATCGAGGCCGTCGCTCAGGTGTGCACCGAGGTCGGGATCGGCCGCGACCACCCGGTGCCGCTTGTGGTGGACCCGGTGTGCGCGTCGATGCACGGTGATCCGCTGCTGCACGCGGACGCCCTCGACGCCGTCCGCCACACCCTCATACCCATCGCATCGCTGGTGACGCCGAATCTCGATGAGGTACGGCTCATCACCGGCATCGAGGTGGTCGACGACGCCAGCGCCCGCCGCGCCGCCGAGGCTTTGCACTCACTCGGAGCGCCGTGGTCCCTGGTCAAGGGCGGGCACCTGCGCTCGTCCACGGCCAGTACCGACCTGCTGTTCGACGGTGACGCCTTCCACGAGTTCACCAACCCGAGGATCGACACCGGCAATGATCACGGCGGTGGCGACACGCTGGCCGCAGCCATCACTTGCGCCCTCGCCAGTGGCTACGCGATGCCCGACGCGGTCGCGTTCGGCAAGCAATGGGTCACCCGCTGCCTCGAGGCAGCGTACGACCTGGGTGCCGGGCACGGTCCGGTGTCCCCAATGTGGAGACTGGACCAGAAGAGCCGCTGATCCTCACCTTCACCGCGAGTAGTCACGCAGGGTGAAGACGAAACCGACGGCCACCACCGGCACAGCGACGATATAAACCGTCACTCGGAGCCAGGCCGGCCCGTAATAGCTCACGACGATCGCGGCTGCGAGCGCCGCGATGATCATCAACACCCCGTAGAAGGGTGTGCGCTGTTCGGAATCGGGCACGCCCACAGTGTGCGCCTCGCGCGTAGGCCGGGCAACAGCCGTCCGACTGGGGCGTCAGGGTTCTGCGGATACCGGTCGCAGGACGTAGACCGGCAGATCCTCCGGTACCCCACGCTGCGGGGCCGCCAGCAGTCCGCGCCGGTACCGCCTGGCGGTCAGACCCAATTCCTCGAGCCTCTGGTCGCCGATCGCATCATGAGTGTCACCGGAGATCACGACGTTGCCCTTCCCGCCCAGCTCCATCATTCGGGCAGCGACGTTGACGTCCACACCGAACCAGTCCGCGCCGATCGGTTGTGGCGCGCCCGTATGCACGCCGACCCGCATGCATGGCCGATAGCCGTCGTGCTCCAGGTTCGCCAGCGCTGCGCGGGCCTCGAAGACTGCTTCCACTGCTCGGTCGGGGTGGTCGAACACCACCATCAGCCCGTCCCCGAGCCTCTTGACCACCTGGCCCCCGCGCTCGATCATCGGCGGCTCGACCATCGCGGCGACCTCGCGCAGCAGGCTCAGCGTCGCACCATCGCCCGCCCGCAGCGACCAACTCGAGAACCCCACCAGGTCGGTGAACACGATCGTGACCTCGCCGTCGGCTTGGGTTCCCCATGCCTTCTCGAGCACCACCTGCAGCACCTGCAGCGCCGCCAGGCTCACCTCGCGGGACGCGCCAGGACCGGTGTCGATCATTCGCGCGGCCGCCCGGGCCCCACCTGGACCGGAGGTTGACAGTGGGTCACCGAACGACGGATCCCCCGGGAGCGCGCGCCGTAGGCGACGGACCGCTTCGACGAATCGCGGCCGCCGATCTGTGTCACGTACCCACTTCGCGACCGTTCCCGATACTTTGGCGTACCCGCTCCCGTCGCCGGAATCAGCCCGTGGCGATTCCGAGACATTGCCGTCGTGAACCGGGTCGTCACTCACGTCGGCAAGAATAATCCTGGCCGGGTCATCTCGCAGAAGTACCGGGTGACGCCGCTCTCGGCCGTCTACTTCGTCGTATCGGCGCGGGCCGTCGTCCGGGCGTCGCCCGCCGCGGGGACCCCGTTGGGGCCGTCGATCGACTGCGCGTAGTGCCCAACCGCGTACCCGATCGCCTCCGCGTTGAGTTCGAGTGCCTGCCGATCCACATTGGCTAATGTGTCCCGCTCGGTGTGGTAGTTCGGATCGAACTTCGCGTCTTGTTCGCCGCCCCACTTTTCCGCCTGAGCAGCCGTTTTCCTCGCGTCAGCGCCGGTGGTCAACCCTCCGGAAGGAATGCCGGCTTCGATGAACGGGCCGTAGTCCGAACGCCCGTCGAAATCCGTTCCGTCGGGCGAGACACCCAACTGGAGGAAGATCGACTCGAGCGTCCGCTCGATTCCGGCCGAGCCCTCGGGCCCTGGGCCCCGACCCATCTCGTCGGAGTCGTCTCCGTCGTACACGAGGTAGCCGGCGTTGTGCGAGCCCACCATGTCGAAGTTGAGATACAGCGCGATGTCAGCGCGCTCCGCATCGTCGAGGCCCTCGACGTACGCCTTGGAGCCGACGAGCCCCACCTCTTCGGCTCCCCAGAAGGCGAACCGCACGGCGTTGGTCACGTTGGGCTCGGCTCCGAGCTGCCGGGCGGTCTCGAGGAGAGCCGCAACACCCGATCCGTCATCGTTGATCCCGGGACCAGCAGGCACCGAGTCGAGATGCGCTCCCGCCATGACGACGTCGTCGGACGCTCCGGACCTCGTCTGCGCGATCACGCTGCGGGAGTTGGTCGATTCGATGGTCGTGTCGAGCACGAGAGCGACGTCGCCGCCCTGTCGCAGCGCAGCACCCTCGGACTTGCTGACCCCACCAGTGGGGATCCGGGCGCCGTCGGTGCCCCCCAGGGTGCCATTGTCAAGGTCGGTGTCCTCGTTGTTGGCAACCAGGACCGCTGCCGCTCCCCGATCCGCCGCGATCTGCTGTTTCTGCACGAACGGGCACGAACCGCGGTCGACCAGCACCACCGCGCCGGTCACGTCCAACCCGTCGTAGTCGACGCTCTCACAGCCCTCGGTGCGGCCCGCCGGCACCGGCACCAGCCATGCATGCAACCCGCCCGCCGGCGTCGCCGGCGAGTACGTGAGGGCATCCACCGGTACGTCGCGACCCGACACCTGCAAGCTCTGGTTGGTCACCTCGAACTTTTGGACAGCGAATTCCGGTGTCTCAACATCGAATCCGGCGCGCTCGAGCTGATCGACGACATAGTCGACGCTCGCCTGGTAGCCGTGCGTGCCGACCGCCCGATTGCCTCCGTTGTCGTGCGCGATGCGCTCGAGTTGATGGAGGTCGGCGATCACTGCATCCGTGTCGATCGCCGACGCGAGGCCCGGCCCGTCAACCGGCGGACCGATGTCGTCGGGATTTCCGCATCCCGCGAGCACCAGTGCGCCGGCCACACCTGCGACGAACGCCACGCGCATTCGCATACGGGCAGGGTACCCCGTGCAGGGTCCTTCCCTCAGCCCGTCAGGCGCTCTCCCAGGAAAGCCAGCATCTCGTCCCGTGCGGCGAGGGTGGGTTGCCCGGCTTCATCGATCAGATGCGCAGTGACGACACTGTGCGGACCCGCGATCACGTGCTCGAAGAACGGCGATGTCTCGGTGTTCGCGGCACTGTCGGGCAGCACCCGCCCGGCAAACCGATCGCCGAGCGCCTGCTCGTATGCAGCGAACCGCTGTGCGCGACAGAACTTGTCACCGGAGAACCGGTAGGCCAACACCGTCAGGTCCTCCTCGTCCAGGCGTTTGCGCACCAAGGCGAGTTCCTCGGGATTGCTGTCGATTCCGTCCGGATCGTCCAGCGGCAGCGACGGCTGCGAGAGCACCGGCGCAAGCATCGCGGGCTCGAGCATCATCGACAGCGCGAAATTGCCCGTGAAACACATACCGATAGCCCCCACCCCCGGGCCTCCACACTCGTCGTGCGCGAGTCTCGCGAGCGCGCGTAGCCAGACCACCGCCGGGCTGCTTCCGTTCCTGCCGAGCGCCCGGAACTCTGCGCTCACGCAGGTCCGGCGAAACACCGCCACACCCTCTTCGACGCCAGGGACAGCGCCGTCACGACCGAACAGCGACGGCAGGTAGACGGTGAACCCTGCGTCACGCACCCACCGCCCGAAGCGTGCGACGTGGGGGCTGATCCCGGGCATCTCCGGCATGACGATGACGGCCGGACCACGCCCAGCGACGTAGACCGTCTTCGCGACACCGTCCGACTCGACTGTGCGCCGGTCGAAATCGTCGAGCGGGTCGTCCTCGTGCAAGCTTCGATTGGGCACCATTGTCCTCCGTGACTGGTCTTTCGTGTCCGTTCAGTCTGTCGGGCACCCGTCTTGGAGTGGAGGGGCGAAATCGCCACCCTTTATGGTCGTCTCGCCACGAAACTGCCTTCGATACTCAGCGGGACCGACGCCAACCTGATTCACGAACAGGCGCCGGAACGTTCCGGTGTCCCGGTAACCGACGCGTTCGACGATGCGTCCCACTGACAGGTCGGTGGTCTCCAGGAGGTTCCGCGCCGCGCGCACTCTTGCCCTCCGGAGGAAGTCGCGAGGCGCCTGTCCGGTCTCGGCGCCGAAGCGGCGCAGCATCGTTCGAGTACTGACGTGGAAGGCACCCGCCAACCGTTTCAGGTCGTAGGGCTCCGCGAGGTGCTCCACCAGCCAGGCCCCCACGTCGTCGGCGAAGAGCGCTCTCGCGGCCGGCAGCATCGAGTCGACGATGTACGGCGCCTGGCTCGTCCGGTTCTCGGCAACGAGGGTGATCCGGGCTGTGGCGCGGGCGATCTCGTCGCCTAGGTGCTCCCGCACGAGCGCGGTCGCGAGATCGAGTGCCGCACTGAACGCCGCGGTGGTGGTAATCGGTCCATCTGTGACCGCCATCGCCTCGGGGCACACGGTCGTCCGGGGATACCGCCGGCCCAGGTGCGCCGCGAACAACCACGACGTGGTGCATCTGCGCCCGTCGAGCAGGCCGGCCTCCCCCAGCAGGAACGCGCCGACGCACACCGACGCGATGCGGATTCCCCGATCGGCGGCCGACTCGAGGAACGCCGTTTCACGACGTCTGGCGGTCAGCTGCGGGACGGGATCCTCGGACGGCACGAGTTCGAATCCCGGCACCACGATCCGATCGAATCGGTGATGCCATCGGCGGACGCCGATCGGGAACCCACCGGCCGCCGGGACCGGGTCGGCCGTGGCCGCGATCACCGACACCCGGAACGGATCCGTCGGCGCCGCACCCGTCTCGCGCGCAACACGATTGGCGATGCGAAGCAGATCGGTGAATACGAAGATCTCCGCCGCCAGGCAGTTCTCGTAGGCCAGTACCCCGATCCGCACAGCTCGGGCCTCCTCTCGCTCGACCGACGATAATGCAAGCGCCCGGCCGGGGATCCCGACCGGGCGCTCGCCGAGCAGCGTAGATGCTCAGGCGTCGCGCTTGTTCACCACGAAGAGGCTCGCGCCGAACACGATTGCTACGAAAGCCGCGAAGTAGAGCAGCGCACCCCATGGGCCCCAGTAGAAGTCGACCCCGCCGTCTTGTCCGAGGAAGTACGACATGTTGTTGAAGGGACCGAACTCGGCGAAGTACTTGCCCACCTTCGGGATGAGGGTCAACAGGCTCTCGATCACCAGCGGCCACAGCAGCAGTAGCGAAATCGCGCCCGCCGACTGACGGATCAGCGTGCCGACTCCGACCGCGAGCACCGCGAGGAGCGCGTAGTAGATCGGGATCCCGAACAGTTCGCGGGCATTGCTGCCGTCACCGATGGACAGCGACTCCCCCGAGATCGCCTGTGCCACGAACAACGACAGCAGGGCGACGACCAGCCCGAGGACGGCCGCGATCGCGGCCAGCAGCAGTGCCTTGCCACCGATCACGTGGGTGCGACGCGGGACCGCCTGGAACGTCGTGCGGATGACGCTGAACCGGTACTCGGTGGTCACCGCCAGAGCCGCCATGATCATCACCAGCATGGAACCGAACGCGCCCGCACCCGCCTGGGTGGACGCGACCGAGAACTCGCCCATCGAGCCCTCGCCCGACGACTCCAGCTCGCTGTAGCCCCAGGCCAGGATCGCAGCGAACCCGACGCTGACGACAACCGCAATCAGGCTGCACCAGATCGGCGACTTGGTCGACGTCAACTTGATGCGCTCTGCATTCAACACGCTCATCAGAGCGCACCTCCCATGTTCTGTGCCGCGCCGGCCGGCTCCCCGGCGATCTGAGCGTGGTACTGCACCTCGTCACCGGTGAGCTTCATGAACGCGTCCTCGAGCGAACCCCGCTGCGACGACAGCTCGTGCAGCACGATCCCGTTCGAGCCCGCGAGCGCACCGACATCGTCGGTGCGCGCCCCCGACACCAGCAACGCCGACTCGTGGTCGTCCCCGGCCTCCTCGCTCACCGCGAAGCCCCGCGCGGTGAGCAGACCGCGCAGCGCGTCGAGCTGCGGGCTGCGCACCCGCACCGACGACTCCGACGCGCGGTCGACGAACTCCTTGACACTGGTGTCGGCGATCAACCGGCCCCGACCGATGACGATGAGGTGCTCGGCGGTCAACGACATCTCCGAGAGCAGGTGACTCGACACCAGCACCGTGCGCCCCTCCGCCGCCAGGCTCTGCATGAACTTGCGAATCCACACGATGCCCTCGGGATCGAGACCGTTGACCGGCTCATCGAACAACAGCACCTTGGGATCACCCAGCAACGCCCCTGCCAGCCCCAACCGCTGCGACATGCCCAGCGAGAAACCACCGGCCTTCTTCCCGGCGACCTCGGTCAGACCCACCAGCCGCAGCACCTCGTCCACCCGAGACTTCGGCAACGAGTTCGCCGCCGCCATCCACTGCAGGTGCGCCTTGGCCGTACGGTTCGGGTGCACCCACTTGGCGTCGAGGAGCGCGCCGACGGTGTGCAGCGGCCGCTCCAGTTCGCGGTAGGGCACTCCCTCGATCAATGCGGTACCCGAAGTCGGCCGGTCGAGACCGAGGATCATCCGCATAGTCGTCGACTTACCGGCACCGTTCGGGCCCAGAAAGCCCGTGACACTGCCCGGCTTCACGGTGAACGTCAGATCTTCCACCGCTTTCGTCGACCCGAAGGTCTTCGTCAGTCCCCTCACTTCAATCATGGGGACCACTTTGCCCGAAACATCCTCATCGATGCATCGGACTTCGGTCTATTCATGCGTCATACCCAGGGATGACTCCGACTCGAATCGTGCCGGAGATCACAACCACGATCCGATCGAAACGGTGATGGCATCAAACGGATCCGTCGACGCTACACGCGTCTCGCACGCAACACGATTGGCGAACCGGCGATAGTGCAAGCGCCCGGCTGGGGGCGCTCGAGGAGTAACGCAGATACTCAGGCGTCGCGCTTGTTCACCACGAAGAGGCTGGCGCCGAACACGATTGCGACGAAACCCGTGAAGTAGAGCAGCGCACCCCATGGGCCCCAGTGGAAGTCGATCGGCCCCTCGTTTCCGAGAAAGTACGACATGTTGTTGAACGGGCCGAACTCGCCGACGTACTTGCCCACCCTCGGGATGAGAGTCAACAGGCTCTCGATCACCAGCGGCCATAGCAGCAGTAGCGAGATCGCGCCCGCCGACTGACGGACCAGCGTGCCAACTCCGACCGCGAGCACCGCGAGGAGCGTGAAGTAGATCGGGACGCCGAACAGTTCACGCGCGTTGTCGCGCGCTCCCAGATCCACCGTCACACCGGAGGTCGCCTGCGCCACGTAGTAGGACAGCAGCGCGATGACCAATCCGAGAACCGCGGCGATGGTCGCCAACAGCAGCGCCTTGCTCGCGATGACCTGGGCTCGATTCGGCAGCGCCAGGAACGTCGTGCGGATGACACCGAACCGGTACTCGGTGGTCACGGCCAGAACCGCCATGATCATTACGAGCATCGCTCCGAAGTTGACCGCACCGAGCTGCGTGTCCGACGCGGTGAGCTCGCTGATCAAGAGGTCACCGCTCGATATCATCGACTTGAGAAATATCCCGAACACCGCGGCCAGACCAACGCTGACCACCACGGCGATGAGGCTGCACCAGATCGGCGACTTGGTCGACGTCAACTTGATGCGCTCTGCATTCAACACGCTCATCAGAGCGCACCTCCCGTCTTCTGTGCGCCACCGTTCTGTGCCGCGCCGGCCGGCTCCCCGGCGATCTGAGCGTGGTACTGCACCTCGTCACCGGTGAGCTTCATGAACGCGTCCTCGAGCGAACCCCGCTGCGACGACAGCTCGTGCAGCACGATCCCGTTCGAGCCCGCGAGCGCACCGACATCGTCGGTGCGCGCCCCCGACACCAGCAACGCCGACTCGTGGTCGTCCCCGGCCTCCTCGCTCACCGCGAAGCCCCGCGCGGTGAGCAGACCGCGCAGCGCGTCGAGCTGCGGGCTGCGCACCCGCACCGACGACTCCGACGCGCGGTCGACGAACTCCTTGACACTGGTGTCGGCGATCAACCGGCCCCGACCGATGACGATGAGGTGCTCGGCGGTCAACGACATCTCCGAGAGCAGGTGACTCGACACCAGCACCGTGCGCCCCTCCGCCGCCAGGCTCTGCATGAACTTGCGAATCCACACGATGCCCTCGGGATCGAGACCGTTGACCGGCTCATCGAACAACAGCACCTTGGGATCACCCAGCAACGCCCCTGCCAGCCCCAACCGCTGCGACATGCCCAGCGAGAAACCACCGGCCTTCTTCCCGGCGACCTCGGTCAGACCCACCAGCCGCAGCACCTCGTCCACCCGAGACTTCGGCAACGAGTTCGCCGCCGCCATCCACTGCAGGTGCGCCTTGGCCGTACGGTTCGGGTGCACCCACTTGGCGTCGAGGAGCGCGCCGACGGTGTGCAGCGGCCGCTCCAGTTCGCGGTAGGGCACTCCCTCGATCAATGCGGTACCCGAAGTCGGCCGGTCGAGACCGAGGATCATCCGCATAGTCGTCGACTTACCGGCACCGTTCGGGCCCAGAAAGCCCGTGACACTGCCCGGCTTCACGGTGAACGTCAGATCTTCCACCGCTTTCGTCGACCCGAAGGTCTTCGTCAGTCCCCTCACTTCAATCATGAGGACCACTTTGCCGAAACATCCTCACCAGCGCACCGAAGCCAGGTTCATTGCCGCGTCATACCCGGGGACGACTCCGACTCGAATCGTGCCGGAGATCACAACCATTCAGCTGCGGACAGCTCCGTCGGGCATGTGTGCGTCGGTGAGATCCGTACCCGCGAGGTCCGCGCTCGTGATCTTCGCGCCGGTCAGGTCCGCGTGCGCGAGGTACGCGCCGGCCAGTCGCGCTCCGGTCAGGTCCGCGTCCTCGAGGTGCGCCGCCGTCATGTACGCGCCGGACAGGTCGGCGCCCGCGAGGTCAGCGTGGTCGAGGTCGGTCTCCGTCAGAAACGACAGCGTCAACACGGCACCGGACAGGTTGGCGTTCGCCAGATGCGTCCCTGTGAAGTCCGCATCGGCGGCGACCGCCCCGGACAGGTTCGCCCCCGTCATATCGGCGCCGCCGAGTTCCGCGGCCGTCAGGTTCGCCCCCGAAAGATCGGTGCCGACCATGTTGGCACCTGTCAGGTTGGCCCCGGCTAGATCTGCACCGGACAAGTCCAGACCGTGGAGGTCCGGAGCTTCGGGTAATTCGTCGCGTCGGGCGTTCCACGCCACGACATCCGAGCGGAGTAGTTCGAGAAGATTGGCACTCATCGTCGACATGGCATCCTCCACTGGAACCAGCACTGCTCCCGAGAGTAGCGCGATTCGACGCAAGACCTGGTATTTCGACCAATCCGTAATCCGCGGAGTGCAGCCTGAGCGCCCACTCCGGCCCCCTGGATCCGTAATCCGCCTCCGTTGGCCCAGGAAATGGGGGCTCAGGACGAACCGATCACATCGGCGACGACGCCTGCGCCCAGAACCGCTTGGGGATGCGCCCGGCGTGCCGGGCCTCGTGGCCAGCGATCACCGCTGCGCGCATCGCTGACGCCATCAGAGCCGGATCATTCGCACGGGTGACCGCGGTCGCGAGCAGCACCGCGTCGCAGCCCAACTCCATCGCGAGAGTCGCGTCGCTCGCGGTACCGATGCCGGCGTCGAGGATGACGGGTACGCCCGCGCCCTCGACGATCATCTCGATGTTGTGCGGGTTCGAGATGCCGAGGCCGGTGCCGATCGGCGCGCCCAGGGGCATAACCGCGGCGCAGCCGACATCCTCGAGCCGCCTCGCAAGCGCCGGATCGTCTGTGGTGTACGGCAGCACGGTGAAACCTTTGTCCACCAATTGCTCTGCAGCGCTGACTAATTCAATCGAGTCAGGAAGCAAGGTGCGCTCGTCGGCGATCACTTCGAGCTTCACCCAGTCGGTCTCGAGAGCCTCGCGCGCGAGCTGAGCTGTAAGCACCGCCTCCGCTGCATCGCGACACCCCGCGGTGTTCGGCAACGGCGCGATGTCGAGCCGACGCAGCAGGTCCAGCACACCTGTGCCACCTGCGGCGTCGACGCGCCGGATCGCGACGGTCGTCAGCTCGGTGCCCGAAGCCACCAGCGCCTCCCCGAGCACTGCGAGGTTCGCGGCACCGCCGGTGCCCATGATCAGGCGCGAGCCGAAGGTACGGTCCGCGATCGTCAGCTTGGGCAGGTCAGCCACCCTGCACCGCCGTGAGGATCTCGATCTCCCAACCACGGCGGACGGATTCGGACCACCGGCCGCGCGGGAACACCACACCGTCGACGGCGACCGCGATTCCACGCTGCGGGAGGTCCAGCTGCTCGAGCAGCCCGGTGACCGTCAACGGTCCGTCGAACTCGCGTTCCTCACCGTTGACGGTGACTCCGATCAACTCGCTCATCCAGTCCTCGCTCATACCTTCGCTAGTGAAAATCGTTCGGCAGTAGCGCTTTCCGCCTCCACCAAGGCTGCCCCTTCAAGGATCGCGACCGTCGCGTCCGCTGTCAGGGGGGCCGTCAGGATGCCGTTGCGGCCGTGCCCGGTCGCGAGAAGCACGCGGTCGGAAACCCGTCCGATGATAGGCAGGTTGTCCGGACTCATAGGGCGCAAACCGGCTTTCGCCTCGTACAGCTCGTACTCGCCGATGGCCGGCATGAGCACCTCGGCGTCGGCGATCAGATCCCGCACCCCGGCCACCGTCACCTGGGTGTCGTGACCTGACTCGTACTGCGTTGCGCCGACCACGATGCCATCTGCGCGCGGTACCAGGTAGGACGGACGGCCATGGACGCTTCCGCGGATCGTGCGCCGTGGCACCGGCGTCACACCGGGCCGCGCCCGCAGACGCAGGATCTCGCCCTTCACCGGCCGCACCGGCAGATCGGGCCACAGCTGGGCGGAGTTCGATCCCGCGGCCAGCACTATCTGGTCCGTGGTCAGCTCGTCCAGATCGGTCACCGCTTGCTCGATCAACAGGACCTCCGCATCGACGGCCGCGGTCCGCAGCGCCCGCATCAACAGCCGGTTGTCGACCGCCAACTCGGTGGGCGCCTGCAAACCGAGCCGGATGCCGCGTCCGAGCGACGGCTCGAGTTCCCGGATCTGCGCCCGGTTCAGCATTCGCAGCTCATGTCCCTGGCGGGCGACCCAGTCGGCGATGGTCTGCAAATCGGCGGCGTCGGCTGCATCGAGCGCAACGGTCAGCGAATCGTCTGAGGTGAACAGTGTCACGCCCGCGATACGCTCGAGTTCCGCACCGAAATCCGGCCACCGCTGCAAAGACTCTGCACCGAACTCGAGCGCCTTCTCCTCACCGGGCCAGCCCTCCGACAGCGGTGCCAGCATGCCGCCGGCGACCCAGGACGCCCCCGAGCCGGGCGTCGGGTCGTACAGTCGAACCGCCCAGCCATGCTGCGCCGCTCGCCACGCTATGGACAGGCCGATCACACCGCCTCCGACGACGGAAACCGATCGGGTCAACTTCGCTCCACCTCACTCCCTGCGCCGGCATGATCCGGATCAGGTATGACGGTCGGGGCCCAGCGGCCCCCTCTCAGCCCCACATACTCGGGACTCCCGTGTTGATTCGTCTGAAGTAGAGACTACCGTTCGAGGTGTGCACGTTTCCCACTCCATCAAGCACCTCACCCCGCGCGAACGCCTCGGTGATGCTCGCTTGTACCTCTGCACCGACGCCCGGCGAGACAAGGGCGATCTTGCCAAGTTCGCCGAAGCTGCATTGGCTGGTGGCGTCGACATCATCCAGCTGCGCGACAAGGGCTCGGTCGGCGAGCGGGAGTTCGGACCGCTCGAGGTAAAGGAGGAGCTGGCGGCGCTCGCAGTGCTCGGTGCTGCGGCCCGACGCCACGGAGCACTGCTCGCCGTCAACGACCGCGCTGACCTCGCACTAGCCGCCGGCGCAGACGTCCTGCACCTCGGCCAGAACGACCTGCCGGTGCACTACGCCCGCCGAATCGTCGGGCCCGACGTCGCCATCGGCCGCTCCACGAGCAACCGCGCACAGGCGAGCCTCGCCGCCATCGAGGAAGATGTCGACTATTTCTGCACCGGCCCGGTTTGGGCGACACCCACCAAACCGGGACGGACTGCATCGGGCATCGAACTGATCCGCAGCACCGCGGACGCAGCACCGACCCGACCGTGGTTCGCGATCGGCGGCATCGATCAGCAGCGCCTACCGGAGATCCTCGAAGCCGGCGCCACCCGGATCGTCGTCGTCCGTGCGATCACGGAAGCCGACGATCCGGAGGCTGCGGCCCGGGAGTTGTCCGACACCCTTCGTGGCTGAGATCCGGGTCAGCAGGTTCCGGCGACCCCGTTCTGCACTGCCTGCTCGACAACGTCCCGGAACTCCTCCGGCAGGTCCTCCCAGCTCGCGAGCGCCGGATCGAGTTCCGGCTTCCCAGCCGCCTCGGCCTGCAGGTTGTACGCGGATGTCCACAGAGAGGTGTTCTCCATCAGCAGCCCCATGAACTCGTCGCCAGCGGCCGCCCGATCGAAGGGCTCGCCGGTCGCCCCGGCCTGCTCCTCCGACGTGTCGATGAGAGTCGCCACCTGGCGGCAAACCTCCGCGATGGCCGCTGTGGTCTCTTCATCCTGAGCAGGCGCTGCGGTGTCCTCGTTGCTGCCACTGCAGCCGGCGAGAACGAGCACGGCTGCGGGGACGATGGCGATCAGGTGTCGAATCTTCATCCCGGCATAGTGCCAGGCTTGTCCGATTTGCGCCATACCAGGGTCGCCGCACCCCGGCCCCCACGGCAACATGTCCGGCGCCGAACCACCCTCGTCACGCCGATCTGCTCGCTACACTCGGCCCCGAATCGACCACCCGGTCTCCTCGTGCGACCGGCGTGGCCCACGACGAAGGGCCGGGCACAATGATTCGCTTTCTCATTCGGACAGCGATCTTCCTCGGATCGGCCGCGATCGGCATCCTGGCGGCCGTGTGGTTGCTGCCGGAGGTGTCGGTGAGCGCGTCCGGGTTCATTACCGCCGTCGTCCTGTTCGCCGTGGCGCAAAGTGTGCTCTCGCCCTACATCACGAAGATCGCGGCAAGGGATGCGCCGGCCTTCCTCGGGGGCATCGGAATCGTCTCGACGTTCGTGGCGCTCGTCATCGCGTCGGTCTTCGGTGGACTGTCGATCTCCGGCTGGCGTACGTGGATCCTCGCGACCATCGTCGTGTGGCTCGTGACCGCTCTCGCCACCGTCCTCCTCCCCATGTTCCTGCTACGGGGCAAATTCGACGATCGCAAGGCGAAGAAGTCCGGGGACTGATCCGTCTGTCCCACAACATCACTCGCGCAACCGAATCGATTAACGGTGCCGCACGAAGCCCGCGGCGTGATCGTCTGGCACGACTGCGCTGCAGCGGGCAGAGTCGGAGTTGAACGCTTGCCGACGATCGGAGGAGACATGCCGGACCAGCCAACCCCCGTAACCGTGCTCACCGAGCAGGAGGCGATGGACCTGCTGTCGACCGAACGGCTGGGCCGTCTCATCGTCGTCGTCGGCGATCAACCCGACATCTTCCCGGTCAACTACGTCGTACACGACGGCAAGCTCTTCTTCCGGAGCGCGGAGGGTGACAAGCTGACCGAACTCGCCCTCGAGCCGCACGTCACCTTCCAGGTCGACCACGCCGAGGAAACCACCGGCTGGAGCATCGTCGTCCGTGGCATCGCACGCACCCTCGTCCGGTTCGACGAGATAAACGCCGCCGAGGAACTCGACCTGAAGTCGTGGGTTCCTAGCGAGAAGTACAACTTCGTCGAGATCCGCCCCACAGAGGTGCACGGGCGCCGCTTCGAGCTCGACCGCGGCTGAATGGTCGCGGGGCTCAGTCCAGCCAGCTCAACACCGTCGACGGTGACAGCGCCAGCACCGAATCGGGCAGACGCGCTCGCAACCCACGATCGGCCGTCACGACCATGGTGAGAACCCCGTCGCGGTCCGCCAGCCGGGCCAACTCGTCGTCACCGCTGCCGAACGCAGCGTGAACCGGGATGCGTTCGTCGCCGTGCCCGGCGCTGCGCGCCCGCCCTTCCAGCACCGCCTCGACGCGCGGTAGCCAACCGAACCCCCCGTCCGGCAGTTCGATCGTGCGTGGAAGCACGAGCGCCAGCTCGCCCAACAGGTGCCTCGTCGCCCCGACGCGATCACGCCACCACCCGTCCGGTCGCGAACCCAGTACGTTCGCGGTGTCGAGCAGTACCCGCACCTCGGTCGCGCGCAAGCTCGGCCACGCATCCGCGAATCCGGGATGCAGCGGCATCCGTGCGACCTCGGACTCGGGCACCCAGCGAAGCTCGGTACTCTCCCCGTTCGGGACCACCGCCAGCGTCTTTTCGGAATCCGCGACGACCGTCGTGTAAGTCCATCCGCCGGCGACGCAGGCTGTTACCCGCTCGGTGCGTACCCGGACCGCACCCACGTCGATTCCGGTCTCCTCGTGAGCCTCCCGCACCGCCGCGTGGATCGTCGTCTCGTGGCTGTCGCGGGCGCCTCCCGGCAACGCCCACGTGCCACCCTGGTGACTCCACGCTGCCCGGTGCTGCAGCAGGATCGCGGCTGAGCCGTCCTCCAACGGGGCGCGGAGCAGTAGGCCTGCCGCGCCGTGCTTACCCCAGTGCCGAACTCCATCCGGGGTCGTTGCCCAACCGTCTCCGTCACCGTGCATGGGGTGTCTCTCACCTGACCTGTCCACCGAGCCGCTCACCTGTCCCCACAGTATTCCCCGCGACGTCCGCGTCCTACAGAACAACCTGGCGGTACTGCTTATATGCTCGGCAGTACGGAAACGGCGAATCAGACCGGACAGCGAACCGAGGATGTGCCGTGGCAGTGCCAGGAATCAATACGCCGGAACGCGAGGAAGTGGTCGCGCCGGACGAAACGATCCGGGAGGGCGCGAATCCCCGTGCCGCTCGGGCGCGGGCACGCGTGCGCCAGATGGCCACCCACGAGTTGCTGCGATCGACCCCCGCGCGGCTGCTCGCCGTCGGTATCGCACTGTTGCTCGGCGCCCTTGCCGCAGGACTGGTGGCATCCGCGGCCGCGAACGACCGGAAACAGGACATCGACACGTTGCTCGCCACGACGGGACCACTCGTCCGCTCGTCGCAGAACCTGTACGCCTCACTGTCCGTCGCGGACACCGCGGCCGCTACCGCGTTCCTGTCCGGCGGGGTCGAGCCGAGAGAGGAACGCGACAGGTACTCGCAGGCGATCGGCACTGCGGCCGCAGAATTGGTCGCGGGGTCGGACGTACTGTCCAGCGACGACACGAGCCGGCGTCTACTGACCGACATCGCGACGAAACTGCCCGTGTACACCGGGCTCGTGGAGACGGCGCGCGCCAACAACCGCGCCGGGAACCCGGTCGGCGGTGCATATCTGGCTGAGGCATCATCGCTGATGCAGGGCGATATCCTCCCACTCGCAGAGGCCCTGCATACCGAACGAGAGGCGGCGATGCTGGCGCCGCAGTCGGAATTCGGTCGGCCGCCTTGGGCCGCGATCGGCTTGCTCATCGTTCTGCTTGCGGCGCTGGTCGCCACCCAGGTCGTGATGGCCCGACGAACCCGGCGCACACTCAACCTCGGCCTGCTGTTCACGACGGCGGCGATGGCCACGCTGCTGGTATGGATGCTGGCCGCCGGACTCATTTCGGCGACGTCGGCGCATCGGGCGTTCCGAGACGGTTCGACCCCGCTCTCGACGCTCTCGTCCGCACAAATCCTCGCCCAGCAAGCCCGCACGCAGGAGATCCTCCAATTGGTCCGGCGGGAAGAACACACCGAACACGGCCGACTCTTCGTCGACAACACCGACGAACTCCGCAACTTGCTTCGCGACTACTCCTCTCCCATCGGCGCCGACGACGTCGACCGGGCCATGCAGGCCTTGGACGAGTGGACGGAGTCCCACCAGAGGATGGCCGGCGCGCTCGAGGTCGGCGACTGGACCACTGCTGCCATGACGACCTTGAGCTCCGAACCCGATTCCACCGCAACGTACTTCGATACCGTCGACGACGCATTGACCGCCGGCGGCGACCGCGCCCGTTCCGAATTCCGCGACAACGTCGCCCGCTCGTCGACAGTGCTGTCGGCGCTCGGCCCCGGCGCCGTGGGGATCACAGTGGTGGCGGCCGTCGCGATCCCGGTGGGCATGTGGCCCCGGCTGAGGGAGTACCAATGACTCGACGTCGTAGGTTGGCAACGACAGCACTGGCTGCCGGAGTTATCGGCGTGATCGTGGGCGGATGTTCTACTCCGCCGGAGCCGTCCGTGCAGCCACCGACCGACACGTACACAGCGCCACCTGTCCCGGCCGGCGCCAGAGTCGTGCCGTCCCTACCGGCGCCCCCGCCCCTGGAGTGCGGCGACCCCACCGCAAGCCTGCGCCCGTTCCCGTCCGGCGAATCGCCGACCGGCCCGACGCTCGACGCGATCCGCGCACGCGGGAAGCTGATCGTCGGACTCGACACCGGCAGCAACCTGATGAGTTTCCGCGATCCCAGCACCGGGACCATCAACGGCTTCGACGTCGACATCGCCCGTGAGATCGCCCGTGACCTGCTGGGCAGTCCCAATCTCGAGTTCCGAATCCTCTCTTATGCGCAGCGGGAGCAGGCCCTTTCCGACAACCAGGTCGACATCGTCGCCAAGACGATGTCGATCACCTGCGAACGGCGCGAAAGGATCGACTTCTCGTCGGTCTACTACGAAGCCCACCAACGCACCCTGGTGACGGCAGGGTCTCCCATCCAGAGCGTCGCCGACCTGGCGGGCCATCGAGTCTGCGTCGGCGAGGGCACGACGCCGGCCGAGCAGGTCTGGAGGCATCAACCCGGCGCCGAGGTCGTCTCGGTGCCGCTGTGGTCCGACTGCCTGGTGATGTTGCAGCAGCATCAGGTGGACGCGATCAACGCCGACGACACCCTGCTGGCCGGACTGGCAACTCAGGACCCCTACACACGGATCATCGGCCCCAGCCTGGGAACCGAGTACTACGGCATCGGCATCGGCAAGGGCAACGACGACCTGGTGCGCTTCGTCAACGGCACACTCGAAAGGATCCGCCGGGACGGCACGTGGGAGACAATCTACGATCGATGGCTCTCCGAACTGGGCCCTTCACCCGGACCACCCCCTGCGACGTACCTGGACTGAGATGCGGAGCGAGCGGAGGACGTATGGCGAGAAAGGAAAAGGAAGCGGAAGAACGCAGAACGAACGATTCCGGCGACGGCGTGTCCACCCAGGCAACCGTCCCTGACGACGAGCCGGTGGCGACCGCCGCACAGGAAGTCATGCCTACCACCGGACGTCGCGCACTCACCCAGCGCGCCCGTAGCCGCCGCCTGCTGGGGGGCGGACTGGTCGAGGTGCCACCGGTTCCCGTACGCGACCCGCAGTCCGTCGTCCTCACCAATCCGCAGGTACCCGAACGGAAGCGGCTCTGCTGGAAGTGCAACCGGCCGGTCGGACGGTCCACGAAGGACTCACCCGGCGCGACATCCGGCATCTGCCCGCACTGCGGTGCCAGCTTCGAGTTCTCCCCGTCGCTGACCCCTGGGACGGTGGTCGCCGGCCAGTACGAGGTCCAGGGATGCATTGCCCACGGCGGCTTGGGCTGGATTTACCTCGCGATCGACCGCAACGTCGACAACCGCTGGGTGGTTCTCAAGGGATTGCTGCAACTCGCCGATGCCGAGGCACGGGCGGTAGCCGCCGCCGAACGCCAGTTCCTCGCCGAGGTGGAGCACCCGAGCATCGTCAAGATCTACAACTTCGTCGAGTACCAGAAGGAAGAAGATGAGGCCTCCGCCGGCTACCTGGTGATGGAGTACGTGGGCGGAAGCTCGCTGCGCGACATCCTCGCCGAGTACGAACGCCCCGATCGACTGCCCGTCGAGCAGGCCATCGCTTACGTCGTCGAGATCCTGCCCGCCCTCGAGTATCTGCACTCAGTCGGCCTGGCCTACAACGACCTCAAACCCGACAACATCATGGTCACCGACGAGCAACTGAAGCTGATCGACCTGGGAGCGGTGGCACCGCTGGAGAGCTACGGGTATCTGTACGGAACACCCGGATTCCAGGCACCGGAGATCACCGAGACCGGACCCACGGTCGCCTCCGATATCTATACCGTTGGACGGACTCTTGCAGCCCTGACCCTGAATCTGCCGATCGAGGAGGGCCACTACGCGGACGGACTCCCGTCGCCGGAGGAGGCACCGCTGCTGGCCGAGTACGACTCCTTTCGGCGACTGCTGCTGCGGGCCATCGATCCCGACCCCAAGCGGCGGTTCCGATCCGCCACCGAGATGTCCGGGCAACTCAGCGGGGTTCTGCGAGAGATCGTCTCCCGACAATCGACGGAGGAACACCCGGTCCTTTCGACGATGTTGACCCGCCAACGGTCGGTGTTCGGCGCGGACGACTTGGTCGAGCAGACCGATGTGTTCGCGGACGGCGTCGAGCGCGAGCGGAAACTGAACCCACACAAGGTGGCTCAGGCTCTTGCCGTTCCGTTGGTCGACCCCGAAGATCCGGGCGCACCCCTGGTTTCCACTGCTGCCCAGAGTGATCCTCGACTGGTGCTCGACGTCCTCGACCGAGCCCGGGAGGGTGATGACGAGGCTTCGGAATCGCTCGAGCTCCAGCTCGCGGAGATACGGGCGCATCTCGACCTCGGTGACGTGAGTCAGGCCCGGCAGTTGCTGCGCCCGCTGGCGTCAGCCCACCCGTATGACTGGCGCATCGATTGGTATCGCGGAATCGCCGCACTGGTCGCGAACGAACTTGCGACTGCCTTCGAGTCGTTCGACGCGGTCAATTCGGCGCTTCCCGGTGAGGTCTCCCCCAAGCTGGCGTTGGCGGCAACAGCCGAACTCCTGCTCACGCGTAGCACCAAAGAAGAGCGCGACCGCTGGCGTCTGCCCGCGTTGGAGAACTACAGGACAGTGTGGTCCATGGACCGCAACATCGTGAGCGCCGCGTTCGGCCTCGCTCGGCGCCTCGCGGCCGACGGCGACGTTCGCGGCGCCGTCGGGGAGCTGGACCAGGTTCCGGTCTTCTCCCGCAGCTACGGCACCGCGCGCATGACCGCAGTCCTGACCTACCTGTCGGTGCGGCCGATCGGCGACATCGACGAAGCGACGCTGCGAGAGTGCGCCCGGCGCGTGGAAGCGTTGCCACACACCGAGATCCGAGGACCTCAGATGCGGACCGTCCTTCTCGGTACGGCGCTGCAGTGGTTACTTGCCGGACACACCCCCACCACCGCACACGAGCCGCTGCTCGACGTCCCCTTCACCGAGCGCGGCCTGCGCGCAGGAACCGAGTCGGCACTACGGGCGATGGCACGCGGCGCACCTACCGCGACCCACCGGTACACACTCGTGGATCTCGCGAACGCGGTACGCCCCCGGAGCCTTTTCTGAGCGAGCCTGTTCTGAGCGAACCTGTCCTGAGCGTCTCAGACCTTGATTACCTGCTTCTGCTCGGCGGCCTTGCCCTTGCCGTGTCCGGGTCCGACGTGGGCCTCGGCCCGCAAGCGCTCGACCATGTGCGGGTAGTGCAGCTCGAACGCCGGACGCTCCGAGCGGATCCGGGGCAGCTCGGTGAAGTTGTGCCGCGGCGGCGGGCAACTGGTCGCCCACTCGAGCGAGTTGCCGTAGCCCCACGGGTCGTCGACGGTCACAACCTGGCCGTAGCGGTAGCTCTTGAAGACGTTCCACAGGAACGGCAGCGTCGAGGCGCCGAGGACGAAAGAGCCGACCGTCGAGATCGTGTTCAGCGTGGTGAACCCGTCGGTGGGCAGGTAGTCCGCGTAGCGGCGCGGCATGCCCTCGGCCCCGAGCCAGTGCTGCACGAGGAAGGTGGCGTGGAATCCGATCATCGTGGTCCAGAAGTGCCACTTGGCCAGGCGCTCGTCCATCAGGCGACCGGTCATCTTCGGGAACCAGAAGTAGATGCCGGCGTAGGTGGCGAACACGATGGTGCCGAACAGGACGTAGTGGAAGTGCGCGACCACGAAGTACGAGTCGGTGACCTGGAAGTCGATCGGCGGGCTCGCCAGCAGCACGCCCGACAGGCCACCGAACAGGAAGGTGACGATGAATCCGACCGAGAACAGCATCGGCGACTCGAAGGTCAGCTGGCCCCTCCACATCGTGCCGATCCAGTTGAAGAACTTCACGCCGGTCGGGACCGCGATCAGGAAGGTCATGAACGAGAAGTAGGGCAGCAGGACCGCGCCGGTGGCGTACATGTGGTGCGCCCACACCGCGATCGACAGCGCCGCGATGCCGATGGTGGCGTAGACCAGGCCGCTGTAGCCGAAGATCGGCTTGCGCGAGAAGACCGGGAAGATCTCCGAGACGATCCCGAAGAACGGCAGCGCGATGACATACACCTCGGGATGGCCGAAGAACCAGAACAGGTGCTGCCACAACATCACGCCGCCGGTGGACGGATCGAACAGATGCGCCCCGAGATGCCGGTCTACCCACAGCCCGATGAGGGCTGCCGCGAGGAGCGGGAAGACCAGCAGGATCAACAAACACGTGATGAGGATGTTCCACGTGAAGATCGGCATCCGGAACATGGTCATGCCGGGTGCACGCAGGCACACGATGGTGGTGATGAAGTTGACACCGCCGAGAATGGTGCCGACACCACCCAGGGTGAGACCGATGATCCACAGATCCGCGCCGAGGCCCGGGCTGTGCGCCATGTTCGTCAGTGGAACGTAGGCGGTCCAACCGAAGTCCGCCGCGCCGCCGGGCGTGATGAAGCCGGCTGCCGCGATCAGTCCACCGAACAGGTACATCCAGTAGCTGAGCGCGTTCAGGCGCGGGAACGCGACGTCCGGAGCGCCGATCTGCAAGGGCACCAAGAAGTTCGCGAAACCGAACACCACCGGGGTCGCGTACAGCAGCAGCATGATCGTGCCGTGCATCGTGAACAGCTGGTTGAACTGCTCGTTCGACAGGAACTGCAGGCCGGGAACCGCGAGCTCGGAGCGCATCAACAGCGCCATCAGGCCGCCGATGAGAAAGAACGCGAACGACGTGACCAGGTACATGATCCCGAGGACCTTGGGATCGGTCGTCGTGATCATCTTGTAGATGAACGAGCCCTTGGGGGCACGACCCGCGGCAGCCGGCCGTGACGGCGTCAACGTTCGTGGTGGAGCGAGATCGATCTCGGGGTTGGCAACCATGTCCGCAATGGTCGGATGTCCGAGTGTTTTCGGGCGAGGGTCCAAAGTCCCGTCGGCGTCGGCCGACCGTCCCCAATATCGGGGAACTACACCAACGCGATCGTCTTTCGTGCGATGGCGAGCTCCTCGTTGGTGGGTATCACGAGAACCTTCACCGCCGACTCGTCGGCGCTGATTCGGCGCTCGCGCTGCTCGGCGGATTCATTGCGATCATGGTCGACCACGATACCCAGACGCCCCAACCCGGCAAGGGCATCGCGGCGGACGTCCGGGTTGTTCTCCCCCACCCCGCCGGTGAAGGTGATGACGTCGACACCGCCGAGCTCGACGAGGTAGGCGCCGATGTAGCGACGAAGCCGATGCACGTACACGTCGTACGCCAGCTTCGCGGCGGGATCGCCTTCGGCCACCATCTCGAGCAGCGAACGGAAGTCGTTCTCCCCACACAGGCCCTTGAGTCCCGAGCGACGGTTGAGCAGGTCGTCCAGCTCGGCACCCTCCATCCCGGCGTTCCGATGCAGGTGCAGGATCACCCCCGGGTCCAGATCGCCACTGCGCGTGCCCATCACCAGGCCCTCGAGTGGCGTCATCCCCATGGACGTGTCGATGGCGCGCCCACCCTGGATCGCCGACGCCGACGCCCCGTTACCCAGGTGAAGGACGATCTGGTCGATCTCGCCGAGCTTCCGGCCGAGGAAGGCGGCCGCCCGTTCACTCACGTACTCGTGCGACGTCCCGTGGAAGCCGTAGCGTCGCACCTCGTTCGCGCGGGCCACCTCCGCGTCGATCGCGTAGGTGGCGGCGGCCTCGGGCATCGTGTGGAAGAAGGCCGTGTCGAACACCACGACATGCGGGACGTCGGGCAGCAACCGTCGCGCCACCTCGATCCCGATGACGTTCGACGGGTTGTGCAGCGGGGCAAGTGGGGACAGGCGTGTGAGCTCTTCGACGACCTCGTCGTCGACGACCGTCGGCTCACTGAACACCGATCCGCCGTGCACGACACGGTGCCCCACCGCCACGACACCCCACTCGTCCAGCGATCGGCCGGCAGCCGCGACGACCTCCTCCACCGCCCGTAGGGCTGCGGTGTGGTCGGCGATGACGAGATTCCGCTCGATCACCCCGCCCGGATGGTCGTAAACGACGTGCCCCGACGACTCTCCGATACGTTCGACCAGCCCAGACCCGACAGCATGCCCAGCGATCGGTTCGACGATCTGAAACTTGATCGACGACGATCCCGAATTGAGCACCAACACAACCGGTTCGGTCATTCCTGCACCCCCTGATCCGAAACTTCCTGAGCCTGGATCGCGGTGATGGCGACGGTGTTGACGATGTCCTGCACGAGTGCCCCGCGGGACAGGTCGTTGACGGGCTTGTTCAGTCCCTGCAGCACCGGGCCGACGGCGATCGCACCGGCACTGCGCTGCACCGCCTTGTAGGTGTTGTTGCCGGTGTTCAGGTCCGGGAACACGAACACCGTCGCGCGGCCCGCCACCTGCGACCCGGGTAGCTTGGCGAGGGCGACCGTCGGCTCGACAGCGGCGTCGTACTGGATCGGGCCCTCCACCAACAGGTCCGGGCGGCGCTCGTGCACCAGTGCGGTCGCGGTGCGCACCTTGTCGACCCCGATCCCTCTCCCGGAGTCACCCGTCGAGTACGACAACATCGCGACCCGAGGCTCGATTCCGAAACGGGCCGCGGTCTCCGCCGACGAGATCGCGATGTCGGCGAGCTGCTCGGCCGTCGGGTCGGGCACCACCGCACAGTCGCCGTAGGCCAGTACTCGATCCGCCAGGCACATCAGGAAGACACTGGACACCGTCGACACGCCCGGCTTCGTCCTGATGATCTCGAGCGACGGCCGGATCGTGTGGGCCGTCGTGTGCGCGGCACCGGACACCATGCCGTCCGCAATGCCCCTGTGTACCATCATCGTTCCGAAGTACGAGATGTCACCCATGATCTCACGGGCACGCTCGATAGTCATGCCACGGCTCGCCCGAAGCCGCGCGTACTCGGCGGCGAACTCGGACAGGTACTCCGAGCGTTTCGGATCGAGCACCGTCGCCGACGACAGGTCCACGCCGAGTTCGGCCGCCCGGGCACGGACCTTGGTCTCCTCGCCGAGGATGGTCAGGTCCACGACGCGTCGGCGTAGCAGTCGCCCGGCCGCGCGCAGCACGCGGTCGTCGTCCCCTTCGGGCAGGACAATCCGTTTGCGTTGCGCCCGAGCCCGATCCAATAGTTGGAACTCGAACATCTGCGGTGTCACCACCGACGGCAACGTCACCCGGAGCCGCTCGATGAGCGTCGGGGCATCCACTCTCCGCTCCATCAGCCCGAGCGCGGTGTCGACCTTGCGCAGCGAGCCCACCGAGATGCGACCGCGAGTCTGTGCGGCCATGTTCGCGGTCTCGAACGAACCGAACTTCGTGGCCAGGATCGGCAAACGCGGGCGCAGTCCGGCGATCAGGCGTGCCACCGATGGGTGCGGTTGGATCCCCCCGCTCATCACGATCCCCGACAGGGACGGAAAGCCTTGCGCATCGTGGGCGTTCACGAGTGCGAGCAGCGCGTCCGAACGGTCTCCCGGGACGATCACCATCCAGCCCTCGGCGATCCGTTCGAGAATGTGCTCGGCAGTCATCGCTCCGACGGCCACCGCCAGCGCCTCGCGCTGCAGCAGCGCCGTGTCACCGGAGTACAGTTCGCCGTCGACCGCTTGCAGGAGTTCGGCGACCGTGGGCGCGACGAGCAGCGGGTCCTCCGGCAAGCTCCACACTGGAACCCCCGCGGCCTCCGGTGCGGCGGCGTATTCTTCGAGTCGGTCCGGATCGCAGCGATTGACGACGATCGCGACCAGATGGGCATGGTGCGCGGCCAGTTCGGCGACACACACGTTGGCGAGTTGCGCCACCTCGTGCGGGCTACGACGGGCGCCGCGCAGCGTCAGCAACAGGGGCGCCGCGAGGTTGGCGGCGATTCGTGCGTTGTAGCCGAGTTCGCTGGGGCTGGGGACGTCGGTGTAGTCGGACCCGACGATCACCACCGCGTCACATTCCTCTGCCACCTGGTGGTATCGCGACACGATCTCGCTCAGTGCCCCGTCCGGATCGCTGTGCACCTGCTCGTACGTCGCGCCTACGCACTGCTCGTAGGTCAGGTCCGCCGTCGTGTGCTCGAGCAACAGTTCGAGGATGTGGTCGGTCTCGTCGGTGCTGCGCGCGATCGGACGGAACACTCCGACCCGAGCCGTGCAGGCGCACAGCATCTGCAGGACACCGAGCGCGACGGTGGACTTGCCGGCATCCCCTTCCGGCGAAGCGATGTACACGCTCGACACGGTGTCCAAATCAGCCATGAGCGACAGCCTAGTGACGCCTTACGCCCATGTGCTGCGCGCGGCTCCAGCTACGCCAGGGCGCGCAGACGCGGGGCGAGATCGCGCTCGAAGAGGTCGAGAAACCGCTTCTGGTCGTGGCCGGGCGCATGGAACACCAGGTGGTTGAGGCCCACGTCCAGGTACGGCTTGATCATCTCGACTGCCTCGTCGGGATCCGACGACACGATCCAGCGCTTGGCGATCTGCTCGATCGGCAACGCGTCGGCAGCGGCCTCCATCTCGATCGGGTCGTCGATGCTGTGCTTCTGCTCTGCCGTGAGTGACAGCGGTGCCCAGAACCGAGTGTTGTCGAGTGCGGCGTCGGGATCGGTGTCGTACGAGATCTTGATCTCGATCATGCGGTCGATGTCAGCGAAGTTCCGAGTCACCTTTTCGGCCCCCTCACGCACGGCTGGCATCAACTTCTCGGTGTAGAGGTCCATCCCCTTGCCGGACGTGCAGATGAAGCCGTCGCCCGCACGCCCTGCGTAGCGCGCGACGACCGGGCCGCCGGCCGCGATGTAAACGGGGATCCCGCCCTCGGGGACGTCGTAGATGGAGGCGCCCTTGGTGCTGTAGTACTCGCCCTCGAAATCGACCCGGTCACCGGTCCACAGCTGACGCATGAGCTGCACCGATTCGCGCAGCCGGGCAAAACGCTCCTTGAACTCGGGCCAGTCGCCCTTGAAGCCGGTGGCTATCTCGTTGAGCGCCTCCCCGGTGCCGACACCGAGCATCACCCTCCCCGGGTACAGGCAGCCCATCGTCGCGAAAGCCTGCGCGACGACCGCCGGGTTGTAGCGGAACGTCGGGGTCATCACCGACGTTCCGAGCTGGAGGCGCTGCGTGCGCTCACCGACCGCGGTCATCCACGCGATCGAGAACGGGGCGTGGCCACCCTTGTGGCGCCAGGGCTGGAAGTGGTCACTTACGGTGACGCTGTCGAGGCCGTGTTCCTCGGCCATCACGCCCAGCTCGACCAGATCGCGCGGGCCGAACTGCTCCGCGGAGGCCTTCAATCCCAACTTCAGTCCCTGTACCACCGCTGCTCCGATCGTCTACCTGATTCGATTGCCTTCGAGTATGCCCCTCGACGGAAGTGGGCTACAGGCCGACCTCATCGGCACCCGTTGGCGGCGCACCCTTGATCGCGACCGACGACACCTCCAAGAGACCGAATCATGTTGCCTCCCATACCGACCGATACCGAGCGATGCCGACATCCGGAACGCAGTGGACGCAAAGGGCGACATACAGCGTCGACGATCCAGGATCGGCAACCTCGTCTGCGGCGCGCCGATATGCTGGTCTGAGCTTCACTCAGCCGGAAAGCAATTCGCGCCGATTCGGCCGGAGGTGCGTGATGAGACGTTTCGGAGCAACGGCCGTAAGGCGGATCCTCCAAGTTCTCGGTCTCGTCGGAACCCTCGTGGTCACGCTGCTCGGAGGGGCACCCCTGGCGCACACCGCCCCGGAGAACGCCGCGTACGTCGCAGAAGCCGTCGAGGTGAGCAAAAGCGTGACGCGCGTTTCGGTGTACTCGCCGTCCATGGACCGTGTCATCACGAGCGACGTCATCCATCCCGTCGGGGGCGGGCCCGCGCCGACTTTCTACCTCCTCACCGGGATCGGCGGCGGCGAAGACGGCATTTCTTGGTTCAACAACACCTCGATCACCGAGTTCTTCGCCGACAAGCACGTCAACGTGGTGCTGCCGGTTGGCGGCAAGTTCTCGATGTACACCGACTGGGTTGCCGACGACCCGGTGCTCGGGCGCAACAAGTGGCAGACGTTTCTCACCCGTGAACTTCCGCCGGTGATCGATCGCCAGTTCCAGACCACCGGCGTCAACGCGATCGGCGGGGTGTCGATGGGCGCCGGACCGGTGCTCGACCTCGCGATCCAGGCACCGGACGTCTACCGCGCGGTCGGCTCGTACAGCGGGTGTGCACGGACCAGCGACGCCAACGGGCAGGCGATGGTCCGGTCGATGGTCGAGCTACGCGGCGGCGGTAACGCCGCCAACATGTGGGGTCCGATCGGTGGCCCGCTGTGGGTGCAACACGACCCCTTCGTTCAGGCAGAGAAGTTGCGAGGCAAGGCCCTGTTTTTGTCGGCTGCGTCCGGGATGCCCGGTGAGATCGACAACCACAATCCGCTGCTGACCATCCCGCAGGCGATCGGTGGTGGTGTCGTGGAGGCGATCACGCAGGGCTGCACCGCGGTGATGGATGCGCGTCTGCGCTCGCTCGGGATCCCCGCGACGGTCGTCTACCGTGACGAGGGCAGTCACTCGTGGGGACTGTTCGAGGCCGAGATGCGGGACTCGTGGCCCGTGATCGGGCCGGCGATCGGAGCCTGACGGATACTGGGGTCGTGAGTACCGAAGAACGGAACCCCGGCTGGGCCTATCTCATGGACATGGACGGGGTGCTCGTCCATGAGGAACACATCATCCCCGGTGCGGACGCCTTCCTGGCGGAGCTGCAGGAGTCCGGAACACCCTTCATCGTCCTGACGAACAACTCCATCCGGACCCCGCGCGATCTGCGCGCCCGGTTGCTGCGCAGCGGACTCGACATTCCCGAGAAGTCGATCTGGACGTCGGCGCTGGCCACGGCGAACTTCCTGGACAACCAGCGTCCCGGCGGAAGTGCCTACGTCGTGGGCGAATCCGGGCTCACCACGGCACTGCACGAGATCGGGTACGTCCTCACCGACAACGACCCCGACTACGTCGTTCTGGGCGAGACGCGGACCTACTCGTTCGAGGCGATCACGACCGCCATCCGTCTGGTCGAACGCGGCGCTCGGTTCATAGCGACCAACCCGGACGCCACCGGCCCGTCCCGCGACGGTTCGCTGCCGGCGACGGGATCGGTCGCGGCGCTCATCACCCGGGCCACCGGCCGTGACCCGTACTACGTGGGCAAGCCGAACCCGTTGATGATGCGGTCGGCGCTGCGGGCGATCGGCGCCCACTCCGAGAGCACACTGATGATCGGCGACCGGATGGACACCGACGTGGTGGCCGGCCTCGAGGCGGGCCTGCAGACCATCCTCGTCCTCACCGGTATCTCCACCCGCGGGACCGTCGAGATGTTCCCGTACCGGCCGACCCGCGTGCTCGACTCGGTGGCAGATCTGGTGGGACACACCGCGAACCCGTTCTGAACCAGAGTCTTTGACCCCATTGCGGGTCACCCGATTGCGGCGTACGTGGCCTCGAGCAGACGGTAGGCGCGGCGGTCACCCGCGAAGTAGTCACGCTTGAGGTTTGGCACGAACGCGAACGAGAGGCCGCGGTCGGGGTCCCCGAGTCCGACGGCGCCGCCCGCTCCCGGGTGCCCGAACACACTCGCGCGGGCGGCCTCGGGCAGCTCGAAACTCTGTGCAGGAAGCATGAACCCGAGTCCATAGGCACTGTCGGTCAACAGCACCCGGTCCCGACCGCGGACTCGTTCACGCAGCGCGTCCCGCAGTGTCTCGGCACGCAGAGTCACCCCTTGCATGAGATCCCGGTAGAACCGGGCCAGCCCACGCGCCGTGGCGACCATGCCCGACGCCGGCCAGCCAGCGGACAGCATTGCCGGATGGTTGAATGACGCAATCGGGTTGGTCGTCGCCCGGAACAGCAGCGAACCTGGCTCGGAGTAGGCTGCGCTGATCCGGGTCTGGGTCGCGGTATCGGTGAGCGGCGATTCAGGTTCCCCGCGGCGAGGGACGCTGATCCGGGCCGCGCGCGCAATGGTCTCGGATGGAGCCCCGATCCACAGGTCCGAGCTGAACTCGTCGCGCGCGAACCGTCCCACCGTTGTCCCCGTGTGGCGGCGGACCAACTCGCCGATCAGCCAACCGAACGTGAGGGCGTGATAGCCGTGCGCGGTCCCGGGCTCCCACTCGGGTGCCTGGCGGGCAAGACGCTCGGCCGTCGCGACCGGATCCGCCGCATCCGCCACCGAAATCGGACCGTCGAACGCCGGCAGCCCGGCCTGGTGGGTGAGCAGGTGCTCTACAGTAATCTCGTCCTTGCCGTTCACCGCGAACTCCGGCCACCACCGCGCGACGGGCTCGTCGAGTGCGACGTGGCCGCGTTCGGCGAGCAGCAGCGCCGCCGCCGTCGTCACCGCCTTCGTGCACGAGAACACCACACACGGGGTGTCGCGCAACCACGGCCGTCCGGTGCGCCGGTCCGCCACACCGCCCCACAGGTCGACGACCGGGAGGCCGTTGAGAAACACCGCCACCGCGGCGCCCAGATTCGACCCGTCCGCGAAGCTCTCCTCGAACACTTCCCGGACGCCCTCGAACGCCGAATCACAGTGACCCTGTACAGATGTCATAAACACCTCGAATCGGGCACGCCCCCGCGTCCCCGAGTGCCAGGTTAGGCCGCCCGCCGCAAGAGCGCGACCGAATCCGCCCGGTATCCACTCCTCGCGCTCACGCTCGGGCAGAGGCCGTCAGCGCAACGCCTGTGCCAGATCCTCGAGCAGGTCCTCTGGATCTTCCAGGCCCACCGAGATCCGCACAACGCCGTCGGACAGGCCGATCGCGGCACGTCCCTCCGGTCCCATCGCACGGTGCGTCGTGGTGGCCGGGTGGGTGACGAGCGTCTTGGAGTCCCCGAGGTTGTTGGAGATGTCGACGACGCGCAGCTTGTTCAGAACCTCGAACGCCCGCTTCTTGGCGGCGTCCTCTCCGCCTCCCGGCGGGGTTTCCAGCTCGAACGTGACGACGGTGCCACCACCGCTCATCTGTGACTTCGCCAGGTCGTGCTGTGGATGCGACTCGAGGAACGGGTACTTGACCCAGCCCACCGACGCCTCGGCCTCCAGGAACTGCGCGATCCGAAGCGCACTGTCCGTCGAGTGGCGCACCCGCAGCGGCATCGTCTCGAGGCCCTTGAGCAGGGTGTGCGCGTTGAATGGGCTCAGCGCCGGACCGGTGTGCCGGACGAGCTGCTGCACCGGACCGTCGATGTAGTCCTGCGGGCCGAGGATCGCGCCACCGAGGACGCGGCCCTGGCCGTCGATGTGCTTGGTGCCCGAGTAGACGATCACGTCGGCACCGAGGTCGAGGCTGCGCTGGAGCAGCGGTGTCGCGAAGACGTTGTCGATGACCACCTTCGCACCGGCGGCGTGTGCCATCTCGGACACCTTGCGGACGTCGACGAGGGTTTGCATCGGGTTCGAAGGCGTTTCGAAGAACACGGCCGTGGTCGGCACTGACAGCGCCTGTTCCCACTGGTCGAGGTCCTCGCCGTCGACGAACACGGTCTCCACGCCCCATCGGGGCAGGATCTCGTTGCACACCACGAAGCACGACCCGAACAGGCTGCGGGCCGCGACGAGGCGATCGCCCTCGGCGAGCAGCGCACCGAGCGAGGTGAACACCGCGGACATCCCGGACGCGGTCGCGTAGCAGCCCTCGGCACCGTCGAGTAGCCGCAGGCGTTCCTCGAACATCTTCACGGTCGGGTTCCCGTACCGGGAGTAGACGAAGTGCTCGATGTCGCCGGCGAACGCCTGCTCAGCAGCTTCAGCGGACTCGTACACGAATCCCGAGTTGAGATAGATCGCCTCGGACGTCTCCTCGAATCCCGATCGCAGGGTGCCGCCGCGGACGCCGACCGTAGCCGGGCGCACCGAATCGGGCAGCACCCGCCGGAAGGAACCACCTTGCGGGATGCTGCTCATGACTGCCTCCATGGCAGGCCCACGGCCCGCCAGCCCGTGGTGCCGCGGTGCCCGTCCGCGCCCAGCCCGCCCTCGAAGCCGTCGAGCACGTTGTAGGAGGGACCGATGCCGGCCGCGGTCGCGGCCTCGGCTGCACCGATGGAACGTTGACCCGAGCGACACAGGAAGATCACCGGACGGGTCTGCTCGTCCCCAGCGGTCTCACTCTCAAGTGTGCCGACGATTCCGGCCGCGCCGAGCTGGTCGACGAAGGACTCGTTGGGCGCGCCGCTGGGGTAGCTCACCCATTCGACGAGCACGGTCCGGCGGTCGATCGACGTCGTGTCGGGGACCCCGACGTAGCGCCATTCCGCGTCGGTTCGCACATCCACGAGCACGGCTTCCGGATGTGCACGCAACATGTCCCATGCCTGCTGCGGCGTTATGTCACCTGCGTAGCTCACTTCACCAGCTTTCCACAGCGCCCCATCGGGCGCAGAGCACGGATCGACGGCAATTCCGATCATCACGATCGTGACTATTGACACGGCGGGAAGGATCGGTTCCACCGCCGCGCGCCGGAGGCCCTCGGCGGGATCGTGCCGGTCTTCCATACCTGCGTTTTCGCCGCCTCCGAGGAGTCGGAGACCGCCCGAGTCCAGGGCGATCGAGACCACAAACGCCGGTTGTGCCCCCTCAAGGCAGAGCACAGTACCTGGAGGAAGCTCACACCGGCCGCATGGGTCCTGGCGGCTTCCGGGCTCTAGCATGAAGGCAGGTGCGGTCACGCCGTGAGGCTGTTTGGCACGGTAGCCGCCACCCACGACAGCCCTACGGCACCCGGGGTTAGGTGGGACTCACTTCACCAGGAGTCGCACGTACGCTGTCACTCGAGCACAAGCACGTTCGCCCAATCGAAAAGGTAGTTCGCCTCAGATGACTGACCAGACTCGTCCACTGCGCGTGGCCATCGTCGGCGCCGGCCCGGCCGGCATCTACGCTGCCGACGCGCTCATGAAGTCCGACGCCGAGGTGAGCATCGACCTGTTCGAGCGGATGCCGGCACCGTTCGGGCTGATCCGGTACGGCGTAGCCCCGGACCATCCGCGGATCAAGGGCATCATCACCGCGCTCCACAAGGTTCTCGACAAGGACGCGGTCCGACTGCTCGGCAACATCGACTACGGCACCGACATCACCCTCGAGGACCTGCGCAGCTTCTACGACGCGGTCATCTTCTCCACCGGCGCCAACGCAGACCGCGCCCTCGACATCCCCGGCATCGGGCTCGACGGCTCCTACGGCGCTGCGGACTTCGTGTCCTGGTACGACGGACACCCGGACGTGCCCCGCACTTGGCCGCTCGAGGCCGAGAAGGTCGCGGTTCTCGGTGTCGGCAACGTCGCGCTCGACGTCGCGCGGGTGCTGGCCAAGACCGGCGACGAGTTGCTGCCGACGGAGATCCCCGCGAACGTCTACGAAGGTCTGAAGAGCAACAAGGCCGTCGAGGTCCACGTGTTCGGCCGCCGCGGGCCGGCGCAGGCGAAGTTCACGCCGCTCGAGCTGCGCGAGCTCGACCATTCCCCGAACATCGAGGTGATCGTCGACCCGGAGGACATCGACTACGACGAGGGCTCCGAGGCCGCGCGCCGCGCCTCCAAGCAGGTCGACATGGTCGCCAACACGCTGCAGGACTGGGCCATCCGCGACCAGGGGGACCGTCCACACAAGCTGTTCCTGCACTTCTTCGAGTCCCCTCACGAGATCCTCGGTGAGGACGGCAAGGTCGTCGGATTGAGAACCGAGCGAACCGAACTCGACGGCACCGGCAACGTCCGTGGCACCGGCAAGTTCAACGACTGGGACGTACAGGCCGTCTACCGGGCCGTGGGCTACCTGTCGCAGAACATCCCATCGATCCCGTTCGACGATCAGGCGGGCACCGTCCCCAACGAAGCCGGACGCGTGCTGCGTGATCCGAGTCCCGCTCCCGACGGCGACGAGGGCCGCTACGTCCCCGCCACCTACGTGACCGGCTGGATCAAGCGTGGCCCGGTCGGCCTCATCGGCCACACCAAGGGCGACGCGAACGAGACCATCGCATGCCTGCTCGAGGACGCCCCCCACTTCACCGAGCCGGCGAACCCGTCCCCGGATGCGGTCATAGAACTCCTCGAGGGCAGGGGCGTCCCCTACACCACGTGGCAGGGCTGGTACCGCCTCGACGCCCACGAGCGGTCGCTCGGCGAGCCCGAGGGCCGCGAACGCATCAAGGTTGTCGAGCGCGAGGACATGCTCCGCGCCAGCGAGCCGCACAAGGCCTGACGCTCCTAGCTGGGAGGGCCGTTTCACGCGCTACCGGCGCGTGGAGCGGCCCTCCAGCCGTTCAGCAGGCATTATGAAACCGTGTTTGACGCACACGTCCACATCATCGACCCCCGGTTCCCACTGGTGGAGAACAACGGCTACCTGCCCGATCCGTTCACGATCGACGACTACCACCGACGGATGGTGGGGTTGGGAGTGGACGGTGGCGCCGTTGTGACCGCGTCGTATCAGGGCACCCTCGGCCGCCCGGGTCTGCTGGCCGCGTTGGAAGAACTCGGCGAAGGCTGGGTGGGCGTCACCCATCTCGATCCCGACGCCACCGACGAGGACATCGTCGCGCTCGACCGTGCCGGGGTGCGCGGGGTGCGGTTCAACCTGCGACGCAGCGCCACCGACGTGCAGGTCCTGACATCGCAGGCCCTGCGCGCCCACGAACTGGTGGGCTGGCACGCCGAGTTCTACGTGGACGCCACGCTGCTGCTGTCGCTCGAACCGGTGTTCGCCAAGCTTCCCGCCGTGAGCATCGACCACCTGGGGATGTCGACCCGCGGGCTGAGCTACCTGCTCAATCTCGTCGACCGCGGCGCCAAGGTGAAGGCCACCGGCTTCGGGCGCGCCTCCATCGACGACATCGGTTCCGTGCTGCGCCGGATCCACGCCGTCAACCCCAAGGCCCTGATGTTCGGCACCGACCTGCCCGGCACCCGCGCGCGCCGCGCCTTCGAGGCCGCCGACATCGACATCATCGCCGACGCCGTCGGCGACGACCTCGAGGCGGTTCTCGGCGGCAACGCCCGCGAGTGGTACCGCTGCCCGCCCTGAGCGCCTACTCCGGAACGACCACGCGCACCCGTGAGGCGGCCTCGCGGGCCCGCCCGCGTGCCGTCGTGACATCGGCCCCGGTGGACACCGCCACGCCCATCCGCCGACGCGCGAACGCCTCGGGCTTGCCGAAGAGCCGCAGGTCCGTTTCGGGGACGGCGAGAGCATCGGCGACCCCCTCGAACGCCACGCCGACGCCTTCGACGCCGCCATAGATCACTGCGGATGCGCCGGGCGCCGCGAGGGTGGTGTCGACGGGCAGGCCGAGGATCGCCCGGGCGTGCAGTTCGAACTCCGAGCACCGCTGCGAGCGCAGCGTCACCAGCCCGGTGTCGTGCGGGCGCGGGCTGACCTCCGAGAAGTACACGTCGTCACCCTTGACGAACAGCTCGACACCGAAGATGCCGCGACCACCGAGCGCGGTGGTGACCTTCTCCGCGACGTCCCTGGCGGCGGCGAGAGCGGCGGGGCTCATGGCCTGCGGCTGCC
The DNA here is from genome assembly GCF_004011825.1 of Rhodococcus xishaensis. GTDB lineage: Bacteria > Actinomycetota > Actinomycetes > Mycobacteriales > Mycobacteriaceae > Prescottella > Prescottella xishaensis. The sequence goes on from NZ_RKLO01000005.1 coordinate 279,524, forward strand.
ACGACTCGACGTAGTCACCCGAGTCCTGCAGGTGCCCGATCGGTTCGCAGAAGTGAGTGCCGTCGACCGCGCGAACGGTGAGCTGGGTGATCTCGTAGTCGAAGTCGACGAAGCCCTCGACGATCACTCGACCCTTGTTCACCCGCCCACCGGAAAGCGCATAGTCCCAAGACTTTTCGAGGTCCTCGACGCTACGGGCCACGGACTGGCCCTTGCCGGACGACGACATCACCGGCTTGATCACGCACGGGAACCCGATCCGCTCGGCCGCGGCCCGGACCTCGTCGAGAGAGTCCGCGAACGCGTACGGCGACGTCGGCAAGCCCAGGTCCTCGGCGGCGAGGCGGCGGATGCCCTCGCGGTTCATCGTGAGCTGCGTGGCCCGTGCGGTGGGGATGACGGTGGCGAGGCCGCGCTCCTCGACCTCGGCGAGCGCCTCGGTGGCGATGGCCTCGATCTCGGGCACCACGAAGTGCGGCCGCTCGTCCTCGATCAGGCGCTGGAGTTGATCGCGATCGCCCATGTCGATGGTGTGCGCCCGGTGGGCGACCTGGTGGCCGGGGGCATCGGCGTAGCGGTCGACCGCGACCACCTCCACACCGAGGCGCTGCAGTGCGATGATCACCTCCTTGCCCAGTTCACCGGAGCCGAGCAGCATCACGCGGGTCGCGCTAGGGCTCAGGGGGGTGCCGATTCGGGTGGAGACGTCTTCTCGCATGGTCGGACTATATTCGGTCCTCGGTGGTCCTGTGGTGGCGCCCACCGGCCGGCGTCGATGTACTCCTTTGCAACACAACTCCTCTAGCCGCGGCCGTTTGCATGGTCCAGGAATTCGAGCACGGAGGCGTTGAAGAGCTCGGGCCGCTCCTGGGCACACGGGTGCCCCGCATCGGGCACGATCATGAGTTCGGCGCCGGGAATCGAATCCGCGATGAGTTCGGTGTGACGGAGGGGGATCACGTCACGTTCCCCCGCGATCACGAGTGTCGGAACGGCGATTGCGGCCAGGCTGTCGGCCGTAATGTGCGGGTGCAGGACCATGAGCCCCAACAACTCCCGCTTCCGTGTCAGGGTCGGCGACAGCCTCGGTGCCAGGATCGACGACAACGGCATCACCAGCGCGCCGACGAGCCAGACGAGGGTCGTGCGAATCCGGAACTGCCACGGCAGGCCGCTCGGATCGAGGTTGGCACCGTTGACAATCAGCGACCGCACCCGTTCCGGTCGGCGCACCGCCAGCGTCAGCGCAGTGTTGCCGCCGTCGCTGTAACCGAGGACGTGCGCGCTGTCGATCCCGAGAGCGTCGAGGGCCACGCACACGTCGTCAGCAAGCCGATCGAAGTCGAGTGGGCCGTCTCCACGCGTCGATTCACCGTGGGCTCGGGTGTCGAGGGCGACCACCCGAAAGCGCTCGGCGAAGGCCGGCACCTGTGCGGCGAAGTAGTCGAGGTTCTCGCCGTTGCCGTGCAGGAGCACCAGCGCCTCGCCCGTTCCGGAGACCTCGTAGTGGAGCCGCGCGCCGACGGTTTCGACGTATCCCACGGGGTCAGCTCGGCGGCTGGTGGATCGACAGCACATTGCCGTGCGGGTCGCGGAACCACGCGACGCGGGTGCCGTCTGGTGCTGTCCACGCGGCGAGCTCGTCCTGATCCATCCCCTGGTAGCGGAGGAACTCGATGCCCTTGCCGCGCAGTTTGTCCACGGTGGACGACAGGTCCGTCGTGCGCCAGCCCAGCACGGTGTAGCCGGTGTCGACCCTCGACTGCACGAGCGTGATTCGTAGCTCGGTTCCGCCACCGTCGACGACGAGTGCGAAGGGGGTCCGCTCGACCTCGGACAGACCCAGGGTGTCGACGTAGAACATCGACGACACGTCGAGGTCTGTGCTGGCCAGGAAGGCGACGAGTTCTCCCGGGAAGGCCATGAATCCACTCTGCCCTTCGACGACCGCCGCGGACAAGACCACCGTAGGCAAGAGACATACAGCGGTGGCTCGGCCACATGGACCATTCGGGAACAGTTACGGTCACAGAATCGGAGGTCGACCATCCAGGAGGAATGACGTGACTGTTGCAGGTACGGAACGACAGGGCCCGCTCGAGCGTATCCGTGTCGTCGAATTCGCCGGGATCGGTCCCGGTCCGCACGCCGCGACGCTGCTCGCCGACCTGGGCGCTGACGTCGTGCGGGTCCAGCGGGCAGGACGCCTCCCGGCCGAGGGCGAGGTGGGCGACCAGACCGCACGCAACCGCCGCATCGTCGAAGCCGACCTGAAGAACCCCGCCGACGTGGAGAAGATCCTCGGGCTCCTCAGCCGCGCCGACGTCCTCATCGAGGGTTTTCGCCCCGGGGTCATGGAGCGGATGGGTCTGGGTCCGGACGTCGTCCTCGAGCGCTGCCCGCGCCTGATTTACGGCCGAATGACCGGCTGGGGCCAGGATGGGCCGCTCGCACACTCCGCGGGCCACGACATCAACTACATCTCCCTCACCGGCGTGCTGCACGCGGTCGGCCGCAAGGGTGAACGCCCCGTGCCGCCTCTGAACATGGTCGGCGACTTCGGTGGCGGTTCGATGTTCCTGTTGTTCGGTCTCCTGGCTGCCCTGGTCGAACGTCAGACGTCGGGCAAGGGCCAGGTGGTCGACGCCGCAATGGTCGACGGCACGCTCGCGCTGTCGCACATCATCTGGAACTTCCGCCGCAACGGCATGTGGTCTGACGAGCGTGGCGTCAACATGCTCGACGGCGGTGCGCCCTACTACGACACATACGAGACCGCCGACGGCAAGTACATGGCGGTCGGCGCGATCGAACCCCAGTTCTACGCAGCACTGCTCGAAGGCCTCGGACTCGATCCTGCCGCTCTGCCCGGTCAGCACGACGCGGCGCGTTGGCCCGAGCTGCGCCAGATCCTCACCGAGCGCTTCCGCGCCAAGAGCCGCGACGAGTGGACCAAGATCTTCGAAGGCACCGACGCCTGCACCACTCCGGTCCTGACGTTCTCCGAGGCCCCGCAGGACCCGCACATTGCGGCCCGCGACGGCATCATCGAGCTCGAGGGCGTACCGCAGCACGCCCCCGCGCCGCGGTTCTCGCGCACGGCGACGACCACGCCCGCACCACCGGCACGGACGGCCACCGATGCCGACACACTTTGGCTCTGAGCATCTTCCACGGCGGCCGGACACGACGCGGTGCCCGGCCCGCCGCCGTCTCAGACGAGCATGGAATCGGCCGGTTCCACACTGACCCCGAGGGCTTCGTAGGCCGCCGCAACACCCGCCACCGCGCGTCGCAGTTCCTCCGCCGGCCGCGCGTATGGGAACCGGATGTATCGCTCGAATGCCCCCTCGACGCCGAAACGCGGTCCGGCTGCCAGTACGACCCCGTAGCTCGGCGCAGTCGCGGCGAGCGCGGTGGACAGCGGCGCCGGCATCCTCAGCCACAACGACATTGCGCCCGTTCCTACAGTGGGAACCCAGTCGGGCAGCCGCGCGGACAGCTCGTCGAGCAGGACGGTTCTCTGGCTGCGCAATAACTCGCGACGTTCCTCCACCGGGCCGTCACCAGCCATCAACAGATGCAGGCCGGCGAGTTGATCCATCACTGGGGTGCCGAAGTCCCACGCCGCCCGGGTACCGGCGAGCCGGGTGATCAACTCGGGCTCAGCTCGAATCCACCCAATGCGCAGGCCACCCCAGTGCGACTTCGACAGCGACCCGATACTCACAACGCCCGACCGCGCGAGGCCCGGTGCGTGCGCCGCGACCGGCGCGGGAGGCGGCGCGTCCAGCCACACGTCGACCATCGTCTCGTCGACCACGAGCGTCATGCTCGTGTCCCGCGCGATCCGTGCGAGTTCGGTGCGACCCGCGTCGTCTAGACACAACCCGGTCGGATTGTGGAAGTCCGGGATCAGGTACGCCATACGTGCAGCGGTCTGCCTTGCAGCACTGCGGATTCCCTGGAGATCCCATGCCTGGGACCCGCCGCCCTCGGGACGCACCGGCACGGGAACCAGGCGGCCGCCCACCTGCCGGATGGCCGCGAGCGCATTGGGATACGTCGGATGGTCGACGAGCACCCGCTCTCCCGGGGCGACGAGGACGCCGAGGAGCAGCCGCAACGCGTGCTGGGCACCGGACGTGACCATGATCTGCGCCGGTGTCGTCTCGAGACCCCGCGCGCGGTATCGCGCTGCGATCGCCTCGCGCAGGGTCGTGATACCGCGTGGCTCCAAGCCGAAGGTATCGAGAAACGGCGGAAGATCCTGCAGCGCAGCGCTGTACGCATCCTGAACCGCCGAAGCCGGGGCGGTCATCGCGGCGTAGGTCAGATCCACCACACCACCGTCGGGCAGTGTCCGCCGCTGCACCTCGGTCGGCTCGTGGTCGTGCGACGTCACGGGAAGGGTGACCGTGCTCCGCGAGCCCTGACGACTCGACAGGTATCCCTCCTCGCGCAAGACCGAGTACGCGGTGGTGACAGTCGTCCGGCTTACCTTCAACTCACCGGCGAGGTCCCGTTCTCCCGGGAGTGCCGATCCCAGCGGGATCCTGCCGTCATGGACGAGCAGGCGGATGCCGTCGGCCAGGGACCGGTAGGCGGGACGACGCCCGGCGTCGTCCCTCCACGCACCGAGGTCACGAGACACCGTCCGGGCACCAACCGCATGCATCATCATGCAGTCCAGTATTCGAGATCTGGATGTTTATCTCAAGGCCAGTTACCCCACAGACTGGCCGCCATGAGCACAGTCATCGCCCTGATCTGCATGACCCTATTGGCCGGCTTCGTCTACCGGTATCTCTCCCCGGACTGCCCGAGCCGACTGTTTCGGCTCGAACAGTTCCGCCCTGCAGCACCTTTGGCTGGGATTCTTGACGAGCCCGATCGAGCGAGGACGGACGGGACACCGTTGCCAGCTACACCCGCCCCAAGGGAGGATCAGTCCAGTTTTGCAGAACTGGACTGATCGATGGCATCGCACGCCCGGCAGCCCCGATTCCGCCCCGCCGATGTTCGGAATCGTCTCCACCGGTATCCACCCGCAGGTTCAGGGCGCGCGAGGTGACTAGCCTCGTAGTCGGGTGCGCACCTCGCCATGCGTGCGCCCGTGCGTCCACATCGACCGAACGGAGTGGAGAGATCATGCCGCAGCAGGTGAGGGGCGTCATCGCCCGCGTGAAGGATGCGCCCGTCGAACTCGTGAACATCTCGATCCCCGATCCCGGCCCAGGCGAGGCCGTCGTCGCGATCTCGGCGTGCGGAGTGTGCCACACCGACCTGACCTACCGTGACGGCGGCATCAACGACGAGTTCCCTTTCCTGCTCGGACATGAGGCCGCGGGCATCGTCGAGGCCGTCGGTGAGAACGTGGACACCGTCGAGGTCGGCGATTTCGTGGTCCTCAACTGGCGCGCTGTGTGCGGAAAGTGCCGCGCCTGCAAGCGCGGTCGCCAACAGTACTGCTTCGACACCCACAACGCGAAGCAGAAGATGACCCTCGAAGACGGGACCGAACTGACCCCGGCGCTGGGCATCGGTGCGTTCGCTGACAAGACCCTCGTTCATGCCGGGCAGTGCACCAAGGTCGATCCGACCGCCGACCCCGCCGTCGTCGGCCTACTCGGCTGCGGTGTCATGGCCGGCATGGGTGCCGCGATGAACACAGGCGCTGTCACCCGCGGTGACTCGGTCGCCGTCATCGGCTGCGGCGGCGTCGGGGACGCGGCGATCATGGGTTCGCGTCTCGCCGGGGCGAACAAGATCATCGCTATCGACCGCGACGCCCGGAAACTCGAGTGGGCCATCGGACTCGGCGCCACCCACACCATCGACGCCTCCGAGGTCGACGACGTCGTCGAGGAAGTCCAGGAACTCACCGACGGCTTCGGCACCGACGTGGTGGTGGACGCGGTCGGCCGCCCCGAGACGTGGAAACAGGCCTTTTACACACGCGATCTGGCCGGTACCGTCGTCCTCGTCGGTGTCCCCACCCCGGACATGACGATCGAGATGCCACTCGTCGACTTCTTCTCGCGCGGCGGATCACTCAAGTCGTCGTGGTACGGCGACTGTCTGCCCGAGCGTGACTTCCCGATGCTCGTCGACCTGCACATGCAGGGCCGACTCCCGCTCGAGAAGTTCGTGTCCGAGCGGATCGCGCTCGACGACGTGGAGCAGGCGTTCGTGACCATGCACCGCGGCGAGGTGCTGCGCTCGGTGGTGATCCTGTGAGCGGCCGGGCGGGCGGAGCGACGGGGGACCGTAACCGCCTGCGGGTCGACCGGGTCGTCACGTCCGGAACATTCGAACTCGACGGCGGCACATGGGATGTCGACAACAACGTCTGGCTCGTCGGCGACGACGACGAGGTCGTGGTCATCGACGCCGCGCACTCCGCGCAGCCGATCATCGACGCCGTCGACAACCGCAAGGTTGTCGCGATCGTGTGCACGCACGGCCACAACGACCACATCACCGTCGCACCAGAACTGGCCGAGCGGCTGGACGCTCCGATCCTGCTGAACCCCGCCGACGACATGCTGTGGCAGATGACCCATCCTGGCGTGCGGCATCAGGCACTCGAGGACGATGAGCGGATCATTGTGGCGGGCACCGAGATTCGGGCAATCCATACCCCGGGTCACTCGCCCGGATCGACCTGCCTGTACCTGCCCGACGCCGGTGAATTGTTCACCGGAGACACCCTGTTCTCGGGCGGTCCCGGCGCGACCGGGCGCTCGTACTCCGACTTCCCGACGATCATCGGGTCCATCCGCGACAGGTTGTTCTCACTGCCGCCCGAGACCCGCGTCCAGCCCGGCCACGGAGACGGCACCACCCTCGGCACCGAAGCCCCGCACCTGGAGGAGTGGATCGCGCGCGGGCACTGACCTTCCCGGTCGGGAGGTTCAGGCCAGGATGTCGCGGCGGACGATGGTCTGGTCGCGACCGGGGCCGACACCGATGCAGGAGACGAAGGCGCCCGAGAGCTCTTCGAGCCGTCGCACGTAGTTCTGCGCGTTGACCGGCAACTCCTCGAAGGTGCGGCAGTCAGAGATGTCCTCCCACCAGCCCGGCATCTCCTCGTATATCGGCTTGGCATGGTGGATGTCGGTCTGCGTCATGGGCATCTCGTCGACGCGGACACCGTCCACCTCGTACGCGACGCAGATCGGAATGGTGTCCAGGCTGGAGAGCACGTCGAGCTTGGTCAGGAAGTAGTCGGTGATGCCGTTGACGCGGGTCGCGTACCGCGCGATGACGGCATCGAACCAACCGGTGCGGCGGGAGCGACCGGTGGTGGTGCCCACCTCGCCGCCCTGCTTGGCCAGGAACTCGCCGTGCTGATCGAACAACTCGGTCGGGAACGGTCCCGAACCGACCCGAGTGGTATAGGCCTTGAGGATGCCGAGAACCGTCGCGATCTTCGTGGGGCCGATGCCGGAACCAACGGACGCACCCCCCGAGGTCGGGTTCGACGACGTCACATATGGGTAGGTGCCGTGGTCGACGTCGAGCAGCGTGCCCTGTGATCCCTCGAGGAGCACGGTGTCGCCACGCTCGAGCGCGCGATTGAGTTCGAGACGGGTGTCGGCGATGCGCCGCTTGAATCCGGCCGCCTGCGTGAGGACTTCGTCGACCACCTGCTGCGGATCCAGGGCCTTGCGGTTATAGATCTTGACGAGCACCTGGTTCTTGAATTCCAGTGCGGCCTCGACCTTTTGGGTGAGGATCTTCTCGTCGAGGACATCCGCCACACGAACGCCGACTCGAGCGATCTTGTCCTGGTAGCAGGGACCGATTCCGCGGCCCGTGGTGCCGATCTTCTTGGCGCCGAGGAAGCGTTCGGTGACCTTGTCGATGGCCACGTGGTACGGCATGATCAGGTGCGCATCGGCCGAGATCAGCAGGCCGGCCGTGTCGACGTCCCGCTCCTCCAGGCCGGCCAGCTCGTCGAGCAGGACGCCCGGGTCGATGACGACGCCGTTGCCGATCACGTTCTTGACGCCGGGGGTGAGGATGCCCGACGGGATCAGGTGCAGCGCGAACTTGTCGCCGTTCGGCAGGACCACGGTGTGTCCGGCGTTGTTTCCACCCTGATACCGAACGACCCACTGCAGGCGGCCGCCCAGTAGATCGGTAGCTTTGCCCTTACCCTCGTCACCCCACTGGGCACCGATGAGGACGATTGCCGGCATTTCCCTGTCTCCTACGGTCGACGTGCAGTCGTATCCGACTACATGGTCCTGCCGTGGTGTAGGCAGTGGCCGGAGGCACAGTCTAGTCGAGACCGACTGTCGGCCAGCCCGCTAGTCCTCCGAACCGGCCCGAGCCGGCATCGGTACCCGGTCGATCGTTTGCGACGTCGACACGGATTCGGGTAGACATCGAAATGCCCTTGCGTGCGACTTACAGGTCCCGTCGCCGCTGTCGTGGCGTGGCGACGAACGTGAGCGCCGGAAATCAGCAAGGAGTGTCATGACCCCGGTAGTGCTCAAGTGCGGCGACGCGCCCCTACCGTTGGCGCTTCGCTCGCTCGACGTGTTCAACGCGCCCGCCCTCCCGGAGAAGGACGACTTCGACGAGGCCTTCGCGAAACTGGAAACGGTGGACAACGCACGCCTGGTGATCGTCGGAGATGACGGTGCCTTCGCAGCGGCGCTGACCCGACTGATGCGCAGCGAGCGTCTTCACATCGAACTCGCCTACGTCCCCGAGGAGCGCACCGACGCCACACACGCGTACGGCTTGCGGACCGGATCCAAAGCCGCAACCATCGCCGTCTCCGGCACCGCCCGTCGACTGCCACTGATCCGTGACGACGCCGGCATCGCGCTCGTCGGGGAAGCGCACGTCCATGGGTCCGAACACGACGGTGAGTTGATCGGTGAGGCATACGTCGACGACAAGCGCTTGTTCTCGGGCACTGTGCCCGGCATGCGGGTGGTACCGATTCCCGAACTTCCGGGTTTGCGCGCCGCGATCGACAAGCGCCGCTGGTTCGGCGGCCATAGGTGGCTCACCGGCCGTGCCGTCCAACTCGGTTCACCGTCGGCCGTGCTGACCCGCGACGGCATCCGCACCGAGCGCGCCGTCAAACGCTCGACGTTCTACCGACACGATCAGGACTGGCTTCTCGTCTACGACTCCTGACTGTGGTCGCCCTTCGGCGGCACTTCATCGGTACGACGGCACTTCGTCTGGATACTGAAAGCATGCATATCGGCTCACGATTGCGGTCGTCGGTCATCCGGCCGAGCCCCGTGTTCCTCGGTATCGTCGCGATCGCCATCGTGGGCGGCGTATTCGCCTGGCGGGCGGGCGGCGACGTGTCATCGTCGGGCCGGATCGGGGTCTTTCTGCTCGTCGTCGCAGGGTGGGTCGTCACGCTGTGTCTGCACGAGTTCGCGCACGCCTTCGTCGCTTGGCGAGCCGGTGATCACGATGTCGTCATCCGTGGTTACCTGACACTGGACCCGCGCAAGTACACCCAGCCCCTGCTGTCGATCGGGCTGCCCGTGCTGTTCCTCGCCCTCGGTGGCATCGGTCTGCCGGGCGGCGCGGTGTACGTCAAGACAGGGGCCATGCCGCCACGCGTGCAGACACGCGTCGCGCTCGCCGGCCCGACCGTCAACGCCGTTGCCGCGGTGATCCTGCTCACAGTGGTCCGGATGTTCGGTGTCGACAGCGAACACCAGGTGTTCTGGTACGGCTTGAGCTTCCTCGCGTTCTTGCAGGTGATGGCGACAATCCTCAACCTGCTCCCGGTCCCCGGCCTCGACGGCTACGCGGCGTTGGAACCGCACCTGAAGCCGAGTACCCGCGCATCGCTGGGCAAGATCAAGCCCTTCGGGCTCCTGTTGCTGATTGCGCTGTTGTTCGTGCCGCAGATCAACATTGTGTTCTTCGACACGATCTACTCGATCTTCGGCCTGTCGGGTATCCCGGAGGTCTATGCGTCGTTCGGCCGCTTCCTCATGCAGTTCTGGCGCTGAGCGCGACCCGAAGTGGCGAGTGCCGAAGTGATGAGTTGCGAAACTGAAGAGTGACCGTGTCGGCCCCGATAAGTGCCGTGTCGATGAATCGGGGCCGACCGGTCACATGGCATGACCTAGACGCCCCCGCCCGAGCCTTAGCAGCAACAACGCAAGCGTGTGCCCCTCCGGCCCAAGGTCATCGAATCGCGACAGAACCCTCATTTCCCGGGTGTGCACCAGACGGGGGCCGCCGCCGAGCATGCGCACCTCACCGATCTGACGGGAGAGTTCGGTACGCCGCTGGATGGCAGCAAGGATCTCTGCATCCAAGCGGTCGATCTCGTCGCGGAGTTGCTCGATGTCGACGCCCTCTTGGCGGTTGGCTGCGAGGCCCGTCGACATGTTCGATACCTGTGCGCTGGTCATGTCATCAACGCTAGGTACGCGATCGCGTAGGGGCGTAGGTAGTTGACTACTCGAATCAAGCCGGCCGCGGGTAGGACCGGGATCAGCCCAGCGAGGTGACCCAGCCGTGCAGTTCGTCGGACCGCAGAGCCGATGCATGCCGCTTGCGCAGCGCCTCACAGATCGGCCCCTGGGTGCCGTCGCCGACGATCCGGCCGTCGACCTCGACGACCGGCGCGACGTTCGCCGATGTGCCGGTCACGAACACCTCGTCGGCGATGTACAACTCGGTGAGATCGACCGTTCGCTCGACGACCCGAATGCCGTCCTCGCCAGCGAGGGTCAGTAGCGTACGGCGATTGATGCCATCGAGAATGTCGCAGGACACATCGGGGGTGATGAGGGTGCGGCCCCGCACCAGGAAGATGTTCGCCGCGCTCAACTCGCACACGTGCCCGGCGCCGTCGAGGAAGATCGCGTCGTCGTAGCCGGCGTCGATCGCGTCCTGCTTCGCCAGCACCGAGTTGACGTAGGCACCGTTGACCTTGGCCCGCGACGGGATCGCGAAGTCCGGAATACGGCGCCAGGTGCTGGTCTTGAGCCGCATACCGTCCTGCGGGACTATCGGGACCGCGTCGTAGGCAAACATCGACAGTATGGTGCGGCAGCCGCGGACCCGGGTGCCGGGAATCGACTCGTCGACGTGGACGGTGGCCCGCACGTAGACGTCGGACGCGGGCGCATTGGCGGAGACCAACTCCACCGCGACCGAGACGAACCGGTCGAAACTCCACTCGCCCTCGAAGCTGTCGATCCCGATGATCCGGCACGATTCGACCAGCCGTCGGTAGTGATCCGCCAGACGGAACGCGGTGCGGGTCGCGCCGTCGACGTGGACCGGGAACACCGTGTACACGCTCAGTCCGTACAGGACCGCGGACGTCGCTACGCTGAGTGTCGCTTCTTTCGCGGGTACGAGTCCGTCGCGGTAGTACACGTGAGGATGCGGCTCGGCCATGGTGCGATCGTAGAGAAAGAGGCCGGGGCTCACAGCGAGATTGTGACCATCACCCCACGCGGGTCGGGCACGTCGTCCAGCTCACCAGGTGAGGTCCTCCTGGCAGCGAGACCCTTCGGTGCCGGTCTCGACCTGAACGGTGGCGTGGCTCAGGCCGTGCGAGTCGAGAACCTGCTTGGCCGCGGCCAGCACCCCGCGTGAGTCCGTGTCCTCACTGCAGGTGGTCAGGTGCGCCGTGGCGACGTCCATGCCCGTCGTCAGCGTCCACACGTGCAGGTCGTGGACGTCCGAGACTCCGGGCAGTGCGCACAGGTCGGCGCGGACGGCGTCGACGTCGATGTGGGCCGGTGAGGCCTGTGTGAGGATCCTCAGCGCCGACCCGGCGAGCCTGAGTGCTCGCGGCACCACCCACAGCGAGATCAGCACGCCGACGATTATGTCGGCGTACGTCCAGTTGAACAGCAGTACTGCAGCGCCCGCGAGCAGGACACCGACGCTGCCGACGGCGTCGGCGAGCACCTCGAGGTAGGCGCCACGGACGGCGATCGAACCTTTGGCGTCACCGCGGAGCATCAGCATCACCACGATGTTGGCGGCCAGGCCGGCGGCCGCGGTGGCGATCAGCGGGATGCCTGGGATCTCGGGAGCATCACCTATCCGGTTGATTGCCTCGAACATGATGTACGCGGCTACGCCGAGCAACAGGACAGCGTTGGCCATCGCGGACAGGACCTCGGCACGGTGCCAACCGAAGGTGCGGGCCGCAGCCTTGGAGCCCTGCTTCGCCAGCAGCAGCGCGACGAGGCCCATCGAAATGCCGATGACGTCGGTGAGCATGTGGCCGGCGTCGGCGAGCAGTGCAAGGGATCCGATCGCCAGCCCGACGGAAACCTCGAGAACGAAGAACGCGAACACGATGACGAGCGCGACCACCATGCGGCGGATCCGCTTCCGCGACGTCCCGGCAACCCCATTGCCACCGACAGTTCCGTGCCCGTGACCTGCTCCCATGCTCACCCTCCTCTCAGGCCCAAGCCATCATATGCACATATTCGCATATATTGAAAGTGGGTCACAGGTCGGGACGGTAAGCAGGCCTGGGCACTGTCGGCGGAAGCGTCGCGATCGAGGAGATTCGGCCGAGCCCCGCAACCTGCAGCAGATCCACGATGACGGAACGTAGCTGCGCGAACACGACCGTCGCGGAGATCCCCGCATCCTCGACGAGTTCGGGCTTCATTCCCGACGAGACGGTACGCAACATCCGGGCCGCCTCGGCCTGGTCCGGCTGCTCCCCTGGTTCGGCGAGGATCATCCGCCGCACCACCTCCAGCGCGTGAGAGAGCTTCTCGACCTGATCGACCAAACGCGGATCCAGGATCTCGTCGTCGAGGACCAGCGAAAGCGACCGCCGCGACAGCACCCGGATATTGCGCATCGCGTTGTCGAGCGGATCGGCCGCAGCGATCAGACGCGCGAGTCGGGCTCGACTGCCCCAGTACAGCGGCGAGATGCGACTGATCTCCATACCACCGGAGAGATTGCTGCGCAGCGAGTCGATCGCGGGCTGCGTCGCACGGGCCTTACGAAGCGCCTTCTCGATAGGTTTCGGGTCGTTCCCAATCAGGCCGTCAGCGAGCAACCGCATTACTTCCGCCGCGGTCGCGACGATGCTCGCCGCATCACGTCGTGCTCGGCGGACGGGATGGGTCGGCACGAGCGCGACCACAGCCACGCCGACGATTCCCCCGATGAGAGCGTCGACCATGCGAGCGACGCCCGCGGCGTCCCCGGGAGGAAGCAACGTCGCGACCAGAACCGCCGACGTGCCGGCCTGCATCGAGAAGATGGGACCCGACCCGATCAGCACCGCCGTCCCCATGGCCAGGACGACAACGAGCGTGATCTGCCAGCCGCCGGAACCGATCGCCGAGATCAACAGGTCGCCGACACCGATGCCGACCGTGACACCGCAGACCAACTCCACGGAACGGCGCAACCGTGCGCCAAGCGACAACCCGAGCGAAACGACAGCCGCGATGGGCGCGAAGAACGGTTGGGCGTGGCCGACGATTACCGTCGCGACGAACCACGCGATGCCAGCCGCCAGACCACACTGCAGAACGGGCACCGCCGAGACCCTGAGGCGGCCGATCGAGGCCGCCACCCGGTCTCGGGCCGCTGCCCGGCGGGAAACGAAACGGCTAGCCGAGACCAAGTGCTTCCGCGGCGCTCGGATCACAGTCCTCGAGCAGATCCAGGCACCGTGCGTACTCGTCGTTCTCGCCGATCGACTGGGCGGCCCGGGCCAGGGCCGCGACGCAGCGCAGGAATCCGCGGTTGGGCTCGTGGCTGTAGGGGACCGGACCGAAACCCTTCCACCCGTTGCGACGCAACTGGTCGAGCCCACGGTGGTAGCCGGTGCGCGCGTACGCATACGCCGTGATGACCTGGCCCTGCTCGAGCGCGGCCTCAGCCAGGGATGCCCACGCGATCGAAGCGGTCGGATGCTCGGCAGCGACCTTCGCCGGGTCCTCACGATTGAGCAGAGCCGACTCCGCCTCCTCGTCACCGGGGAGCAGAGTGGGCTGCGGTCCGAGAAGATCACCGAAAGACGTCATGGCGTCTATTGTGCCCGGCCGCGCACGCTGGTCGATAGGCTGCCCACGGATCGATCACGCTCCCGCTCCGAGAGGCGTCACGTGTCCCCCACCGACGACTTCCAGACCCCGCGCTCACCGGACAGGACCGGACCCCGACGCATTGCACCCGCGACGCCGGCGGCGAAGTCGGTCGAAGGGCGCGGCGCTCGGCGCGGCCGGCTCAGCCCGTCGACCATCGCCGTCGCCGGCGTTCTGGCGGCACTCGGAGTCGCCGGGTTCCTGATCGCTCGCATCGCTCAGAGCGGGCCCGAATCCGAGGTAGGCGACGCCGTCAAGACGTTCGTGGCCGCGCTCGACTCGGGCGATCTGACGGCCCTGCAGGAGTCGACGTGCGGCACACTCGCAGACTTCTACCAGGACATCCCGCCCGCCGAGTTCGCCGACGTCCACGCCGACGCCGTGACCCACGGCGGCATCCCCGTCGTCACGAGCATCGACACCGTCCAGATCACCGACGATTCGGCGATCGCCCAGGTCACCGCGCACACTCACCGCGACCCGTCCAACGAGTCGCCACGAACGTTCAACCTCGAACGCATAGACGGTGTCTGGAAGGTCTGTGACCCCGAATGACTCCGTTCACGAAGCATCGCGATCGTGTGCTGGCCGCCTACCAGCGTGAGTGCAAGAGTCCGGTCACCGATTCGTTGATGTAAGCCTGGCCATTCGGACCGACTGCGGTTCCACACACGACCCGTCCGTAGTACCAGCAGGCGAGCGCGTTGTACGGCCCGCCGGTGTAGCCGACCCTGTTCGGCCACGACCAGAAAACGTCGCCGGGACTGTCCGGCCATGACCCGTAATCATCACCGGGCCCGGCGAACTGAATGTTCGGCGAGCCGTTGAAGCACGGCTGCGGCGGCGACCCGCCGCACTCTCCCGGAGCCGGCGCCATCAGCTCTGCTGCGGATGCCGCACCCTCCGGAACGAAGATCCCCTCTCCGACGCTCAGCACGGCGCCGGTGGCAGCGTCGATGAGCACCGACGTGACCTTCGACGACTGCAATAGCCCTCTGTCCGCGTCCGAAAGCCGGTCCAAACGGCCCGAATTCGGATCCTTCGCGTCTTCGACCGCCTTCTCGAAAGCTGCGGCTCTCGGGTCCGGCTCCCCTTGATTCGACCCACCCGGGGCACCGTGTGCCGGAGCGAATCCAAGCACCATGACGCCGGCGGCCGCGACTACTCCGAGCATCCTCTTCCGTGACTTCATTGACGCCCCCACCGTTGTCCAATGAACGGAAAATCCATCTCACCCTACCCACCTGTCCGCCCGGATCCGGGGCTTCCAGAGGCCGCGCTTCTACCTGCCGCGAATAGCCTCACGCTCAACGGAACAAACTGCCCTGGTTGGTCGATCAGGCCCGCCGCGACAGCGTCGCGTCACTACCACCAGTGAGGCGAGTGCTGCTTCCGCGACATGGCAACGGCTGCGGAGAACCAAGTTACTGAACCGACCAACGCTAGGGCCCAGCCGAGGATCCCGCTGACGTTCCCCTGCATCAGAAACGGCAAACTGACGCCCAGAATGACCAGGGCCATACAGGTGCCGTTAAGAATCAGAAATCTCTGTCTGGTGATCACTCGACCCTATACAAGCTGCATCCGCTCGCTGTCGCCTCGCACGCCGCGCCGCAGGTGCCCAATTCACGGTGTCCTTCGACGGCGGTTTGATTGATCCGCCTGTTCACTGGGTTTCGGCTCCGCCCTAGATCTTTCATGATTCCGGGTGGATGGAGGCCCTTTGGAGGTTGTGATCTGCTGCGCCACGAACCCTCTTCGCCGACTGGACCTGCGCCTTGTACTGCTTGCGTTCACGGCGGCGCGCAACTAGCCACGGAACCAAGGAGTAGATGATGGCGATCCCGGTTGCGAGGGCAATCCTGACCCATAGTGGCGGTTCCACCGTAAAGTAAAGGACCATACCGAGGACGATGACCCCGGTGAACGTGACTGGCCACGCCCAGCGGTCCCAGGCGGACACTTCAGACCTGGTCGGAGACACGCCGTCATCGTGCCACAGAAGCGCCGTTCGGGTGGAAGAGATCCTGTCCCAATATACTTCGCTCTCCGCGAGCCCACCTCTTGCGGCTCTCTTCTTCTTCGCGGAAGATCGCCTGAATCAGGGTCCATCGGGACGGGAAGTGCCGGCGCAGTGTGGCCGAGCCGACGCCGGCGACGCGGGCAATCTCCTCCAAGGACGCCGCCGCTCCGTCGCGCGCCACGATCTGTTGTGCGGCGATCAGCAGCCGGGGTCCGGCTGCTCGCCCCATCAGCGCGCATGCGGCGCTTCGGGCTCGTTGGGTCTTCCATCGATCCTCTCCATATGTGGTGGGCAACCCCACCTACGCTTAATCTCTCATCACCGGAAGGGCTACCTACCATGTCGACGTCCACGCTCGACCCCGAAGCTCGGTTCGCGATCAGCGACCTCATCCTCCGATACGGCACAGCGATCGACACCCGCGACTGGGGCCTGTTCCGCGGCATCTTCACCGATGACGCCTACATCGACTACACCGCCGCAGGCATCGGCACCTTCACCAGCGCCGACGACTTCGCACAGGCCATGCGAAAGGGACACGCCCCGTTCGGCAAGACCATGCACCGGCTGACCAACATCGTCATCAACGCCGGTGACGCCATCACAGCACGAACCTACGGCGACGCCATCGTCATGGCCGCAGACAACACCACCGGCCACCACGCTGCCGCCTGGTATGACGACGAAATCGTCCACACCACAAACGGATTCAAAATCGCTCGGCGCACCATCACCATGGTGCTGTTCGAAGCCATCCGCACCAACCTCGCCGCAACCTCCTAGCCCGGTGTGCCGCGGTACCTGGATCGGGTCGAGTCGGATTCATCTTCGACTGCCGGTAAACGGTGCTGCGGCCGACGCCGAGGCCTCGGCGATCTCGACGGCAGGGACGTCAACGTCCCACCCGGTCGAGATAGGTGAGAACTCCACACGGGCGCCGAATATGCTGAAGATCAGGCCGTCTTCGCGGGTGGACCGAAATCGGCGCACCGCGCCTGCCGCTGCGCCAGACTGGTGGTCGTGGACCTTGCTCATGTTCGGCCAGCCAAAGTCGAAGACCTCGAGACCCTTCCTGAGATGGAAGTCGCCGCGGGCAGCCTGTTCCGCGAATTGGACATGGACGCTGTCGCCGATGACCCGGCGCCGGAACCCGAATGCTTCCTACGCGCTCATCAACGAGGTCACGTTCTGGTGGCTGAGGCTGCCAACTGCGTAGTCGGCTTCGTACTACTCAATGAGCTCGATGACGCTCTCCATGTGGAGCAAGTGGCGGTAGTGCCCACCCACGGCGGTCAGGGAATCGGTCGCAAACTGATGCTGGCGGCCGAAGACGTGGCCCGGTGCCGGGGTTATCGCCGAATGACCCTCACGACTTTCCGCGACGTACCGTTCAACGGTCCCTTCTACAAGAGCATGGGCTGGTCCGCCGTCTCGCAAGCACGTCTGACACCCGGCCTCGCTGATGTGCGGCGAAGGGAAGCGGCAGCTGGCCTCGATCGATGGCCTCGCATCGCGATGGAGAAGTCCGTCACCAGTGACTGAGTCCCGCAGAAGTACGACGGACGATGACGGCCAGGATCGATCTGCGGGAGCGGCGGGCTGTTGCGCGCTGCTCCCACAGATCGGTGCACGAGGCGGAAAGGATGAGAGATCAGACTTCCCACCCCTCCACGTCATCTGCAGATTTCTCCACAGAACAATTCGGAGTTGCCCATTTTCGGGGACAGTTGGAATCCCCTCGTCGGACCTCGGTTAGCCGGCGGAGACCGAACGTCCCGCGGACTTGAGGTCCGTGCAGGCCTCGACTACGCGCTCGGTCATGGAGGCCTCGGCCTTCTTCAGGTAGCTCCGCGGGTCATAGGTCTTCTTGCTGCCGACCTCACCATCAACCTTCAGCACACCGTCGTAGTTGGTGAACATGTGCCCGGCGATCGGACGGGTGAACGCGTACTGGGTGTCGGTGTCGACGTTCATCTTCACGACGCCGTAGCTCAGCGACTCATCGATCTCCGACTTCAGCGATCCCGAACCGCCGTGGAAGACCAGGTCGAACGGCTTGGAACCGGCTGGCAGGCCCAGCTTCGCGGAAGCCGCGGCCTGGCCGTCGGCCAGCACGGACGGCTTGAGCTTGACATTGCCCGGCTTGTAGACGCCGTGGACGTTTCCGAACGTGGCGGCCAGCAGGTACTTGCCGTTCTCGCCGGAGCCCAGGGCGTCGATGGTCTTCTCGAAGTCCTCGATCGAGGTGTACAGCTTCTCATTGATGGCGTTCTCGACGCCGTCCTCTTCCCCACCGACGACGCCGATCTCCACCTCGAGGATGATGTTCGCGGCCTTCGACAGCTTGAGCAGGTCCTGCGCGATCTCGAGGTTCTCGTCGATGTGGATGGCCGAACCGTCCCACATGTGGGACTGGAAGAGCGGGTTCTGGCCTTTGTTCACACGCTCCTGCGAGATGGCGAGCAGGGGGCGGACGAAGCCGTCCAGCTTGTCCTTGGGGCAGTGATCGGTGTGCAGCGCGATCGTCACGTCGTACTTGGCCGCGACGACGTGCGCGAACTCGGCGAGCGCGACCGCACCGGTGACCATGTCCTTGACGCCCAGGCCCGAACCGAACTCGGCACCACCGGTGGAGAACTGAATAATGCCGTCACTGCCGGCGTCCGCGAAGCCCTTGATCGCGGCGTTGATCGTCTCCGACGAGGTGCAGTTGATGGCGGGGAATGCGAAGGAGTGCTCCTTTGCCCGTCCGATCATCTCGGCGTAGATCTCGGGAGTTGCGATTGGCACGGCGGCTGTCCTCCATTGGCGAGTCGTGGGCGCGGCCGATGCGGCGGCGCGCAGGATGTCTATGCAGTATGGCAATCAACACACACGAGCGCCTCCCCGGTATCAGCTCCCCGGTGGACAGGCCGTCGGCGGGTGAGAAATACCTCGGCTCGAGAGCCTCTCAGACCCCACCGGTACTCTGGTCCGCGTGAATGTGCTGGCAGCTTCGGAATCCGTGACCACTAATCTGGCCTTGCTGCCGGGATTCCTTGATCCGGTAAACCTGCTGAACTCTTTCGGCACGTGGATGCTCATCGGCCTGCTGGTCGTCGTGTTCATCGAGTCGGGGCTGCTGTTTCCGCTCCTTCCGGGCGACTCCCTGCTGTTCACCGCCGGCCTCATCGCGGCGTCGAAGTCCGCTGAGGTCGAACCGTTCGCCCCGCTGTGGGTGCTGATGGTGACGATCCCGATCGCCGCGATTCTCGGTGACCAGGTCGGATACTTCCTCGGCTCGAAGGGCGGCGCGGCCCTCTTCAAGTCGGACGATGCGAGGATCTTCAAGAAGAGCTACATCGACCACTCGCAAGAGTTCTTCGACAAGCACGGACCGATCACCATCGTCCTGGCCCGCTTCGTGCCGATCGTGCGCACCTACGCCCCGCTCGTCGCCGGGGCGTCGAGGATGAAGTACCCGGTCTTCATCAGCTACAACGTGATCGGCGGCATCGTCTGGGGTGCCGGCGTCACACTGCTCGGCTACCTCCTCGGCCAGGTCGAGTTCATCGCCGCCAACATCGACTACATCTTCCTTCTCATCGTCTTCGTCTCGGTGATCCCCATCATCGTCGAGGTCGGCAAGCGGTACTTCGGTCCCCGTAGGTCGGCCCGCCGCGCCCTGGCGGTCGAGCCTTCGGCTACGACTCCGAACGATCCGGCCACTTGATTCTGACCGCTGCCGCGGGAACCTTCGGGCCGTTCGAATCGGCAGGTCCCGCTCTCGTCTGGATCGTCGTCCTGAGCTTCGTCTTTCTCGAGTGCGCCCTGATCATCGGCCTGTTCCTCCCCGGCGATTCGATGCTGATCACCGCAGGGATCGTGCTCGCCGCACACGGGGTCGGCGCTCACCACACGTGGGCCCTGTCGGTGTGCGCGATCGGGTCCGCGATCGTCGGGAACCAGATGGGGTACGTGATCGGCAAACGCAGCGGCCACCACCTGATGGCCCGCCGCAACGGCAAGTACGTCAACGCGCAGAACCTGCACAAGGTCAACGTGCTGCTGGACCGGCACGGCTTCTGGGCGGTGCTCGTGGCGCGTTGGATCCCGTGGGTGCGCACCCTCTGCCCGATGGTGGCCGGGGCCGCAAACATGGACCACCGGCGGTACACGATCGCGAGCAGCATCGGCGCAGTCATTTGGGCACCGGTGCTGCTGCTCGCCGGGTTCTACGGCGGTTCGCTGCTCGTGGAGGTGCCATGGTTGCTGTCCGCCGTGGTCGCTGTCCTGGTGACACTTCTCGTCATCGGCAGCGCGGCAGGCATTTGGGGTTACCGCCGCGAGATGTCCAAGCCGATCGAGGACGTCCTCGTTGACGAGGTCCGCACCCGACCGGAGGTCAGCGACGCTTCGGGTATCCCGCCGCGGACACCAAGTAGGCCGACTCCATCAGCATCCACCCGCTGAGCTGCACCGACAGATCACGTTCGGCGATGTCGGATGGATGCACCATCCCGCCGGAGAAGGTCGCGGTCCCCACCCCCAGGCCGGGTAGCTGCGCAGGCAGGCTCCAGTCCTTGCCGAACAGCGGCAGTTCCTCGACCTGGAGACGGTTCTCCCACGCCGCCTCAGCCGAGCCGAGAACCACTTGTGCCGCGAGCCGCCGCGCCCGCACATCCTCCGAGGCCTCGCCGGGCAGCATTAGTGCCACGAGGGCGAGGTAGCGGGCGAGGAGTCCGTTGAACAGTCCGCCGTCGCCCCCTCCGCCCCCGCGGATGACACCGCCCTTCGTGAGCCGCTCGTCGACCGCTTCGACCAGACGATGTACCCGCTGCCGGTGCCGCGGAGCGCCCATACGCACGGCCAGCTCAGTCTCGAGGCTGAGGACTGTGCCCTGACAGTACGAGTAGATGTTCCGTTCGAGTGTCCCGTCGCTTCGAATGCCGTCGAAGATCAGGCCGGTCGCCGGATCCCGCAGGGTGTCGTCGATCCAGTCGGCGATCGCCTGCGCCAGCCATAGTCGACCTGCGCGCGCGAGCACGAGCCCAGCTGGGCCGTTCGCCGGGGTGTTGAAGAAATTGGAGTTCTTGCGCCACGGGATCCCGCCGCCGGAATCAGGCGACCACGCCTTGAACAGTTGCCGTTCGAGTGCGGCAAGGGCCCTACGGTTGTCGATGAGTTGCATGCGCTGAGCACGCTCGAGGGCCAGCCCGAGCCACGCCATATCGTCGTAGTAGCTGCTGGTCCAGCCCGAAATGTTCCGGAAGCGGTGGCCCCGAATGAGTCTCGCGAGGCGGCGGCGACGCCTAGCGGTGGGATTTCGTTCGGCAGCGTCGATAGTGCAGTTGATCAGGTTCGCTTGCCACCAGTAGTGCCACTGCAGGAAGACCCGCTCGCGGCGCACCGCCGGCCACGCAACGACCGCCAACGCCGTACCCGGTATGCCCCAAACGCGGCGAATGTGCCGAGTCATGACCGCGCTCTCGGCGGCGTCCGCTCGAGCAGACCATTCGCGCTGCATGCCTACCGATCTTGCCTGGGCATCGTCTCTTCCGCTACCAGGCGCGACCGAGATTCGCGTGCTGACGGATCCAGGTGTGCATCGCGATTCCCGCGGCCACACCTGCGTTGATACTGCGGGTGGACCCGAACTGAGCGATCGATACGGTCATCGACGCCACCTCGTGCCCCTGCTCGGTGACCCCTGGACCCTCCTGCCCGAACAACAATAGGCAGTCCCGCGGCAATTCCGCGGTCTCGATCGGGACCGACCCGGGGGTGTTGTCGACCGCGACGATTGTCAGCCCGTTGTCCTGCGCGAACGCCGCCAAAGCGTCGAGATCGACATGGTGTACCAGGTGCTGATAGCGGTCGGTGACCATGGCGCCGCGCCGGTTCCAGCGGCGGCGACCGACGATGTGTACCGCGGCCGCCGCGAAGGCGTTCGCGGTCCGCACGACTGTGCCGATGTTCGAGTCGTGACCGAAGTTCTCGATCGCGACGTGCAGCGGATGCCGTCTGTGGTCGATGTCGGCGACGATCGCCTCCCGCGTCCAGTAGCGGTAGGCGTCGACGACGTTGCGGCGGTCTCCCTCCGCAAGCAACTGCTGGTCGTACCGCGGGTCGTCGGGAATGGGCGTGTCGTGCTCCAGGATCCACGGTCCGACGCCGTGGGAGTGCTCGCCCCATTCAGTGGGTCCGGGCGTGTCGGCGTCGTCGCCGACCGGGATGTGCATCTTGGGATCGTCGGTGCTCACAACGTCTCGTTCGGATTGGGGGCATCGGACAGCGGCAAAGGAAACTAGGGTGATCTGATTAAACGCGACTGAGCAGCCTGTTCAACAGCCGCGCAAGCCAGGCCGGCGAGAAACGCGAGGCCACGGCCAGGAACTGGGCCTGCTTGCCCACCGGATAGTGCACCTTCGGCAGCCTCCGCTGCCGGTCCGTGGTCGCGGCGACGATCGCGTCCGCCACGTCCTGTGAGGTCAGGTGGACCCCGAGCGAACGCGTACTGCCCGTAGACATCCCACGAATCATGCCGGTGCGAACGAACAGCGGCCACATGTCGACCACCCGGATGTCATGCGGCCGCCACTCGAGTTCGAGCCCCTCGGTGATCCCGCGTACGGCGAACTTGGTGGCGCTGTACGTCGCCAACTCCGGCTGACCGTAGATCGCGGACGCCGACGCCAGGTTCACCACTTGCGCACCAGGTGTCTCTTTCAAGTATGTGAACGCAGCGAGCAGGCCGTTGATCGTGCCGCCCACATTGACGTCGAGCATCCTGCGGTGCGCTTCAGCCGGAATGTCCTCGAAACGCCCCGACGACAGCACCCCGGCGTTGTTGACGAGGACGTCGAGCCGCCCTCCACCCGAGGTGAATTCCGCCAACCGTTCGCGCCAACCGTCGAGGTCGGTGACGTCGAGCACGCCGGTGCGCACCTGACCGCCCCGCGCGAGAATCTCCTCACTGAGGGAGGCGAGACCCGTCTCGTCGAGGTCGTAAGCACCGACGAAATACCCGTGACTGGCGAACGTCACGGCGGTGGCGCGCCCGATCCCCGCGGCGGCACCGGTGATGAACACAGTCGGTCGAGGTGTCGAAAACATGTCGTCAGGCTAAGACCTGAGGCCACCAGGCCGGGGGCGAAGCGGAAGATCGACTCGGACCGGTGTCGACGCAGAGCGACTAGGCTGGGTAGCGACACGAAGAGAAGGCCATGAACCACCCGCGCATCGTTCGTACCGTCTGCTTCATCACCGTCAGCTACCTCATCGTTCTCGCGACCTGGCTGGGATGGGTGGTCGAGCACACCCCCGAGGCCACGATCCCGTACCAAATCGGCGGGCTGCTCGCTGCCTACGGCTCAGCCTTGGGCCTCGGCATGATGTGGGCCGACCGACCCACCCGAGCCGAGCGCAAACTCGCCAAACACGGCATCGAAGGGTGGGCGAAGATCCGTCACGCCCAGCGGATTCGGCGCACCGTCGACAACGGGGTGCTGACTGAGCTCGACCTCGACCTCACCGTGCCGGGCTCGGAGTCGTACACCGGCCGGGTGCTCTACGAGGTGTCGCCGGAGAACCGATCGCGGTTCGAGGTCGGAGAAACCATCTCGATCATCGTCGACCCCGACGACCGCGATCGGATCCTGATCTATCCCTAGTCCCGCCTCCAGGGCGATCCAGCGGTCAACCGTGGACGCTCGTGCGGCACGGCCCCTGTCGCCGCATCAGGTCGAGGGCTGCATACTCGAAACTCGTTGATTCTCAAGTCATGTCGTGACTGTGGCGGTGAGGACGGCTGCGGCCGTGCCCAGGCAAAGCGGCCGATATACCGTGTTGTCCAACTGAATGAAGCGCGGTGAGGGTTCCTCGAGACCGAGGACCTTGGTGGCTGCCCGTCCGCCCGCGACACCACGCGCTGCAACGCCGGTGGCCAAGGCGAACCGGGCCACCGTTGCGGCCTTGCCCATCCCGCCCGCTCCTGCCACCAACGCGGCCGCAGCCGCCGCCATTCCAGCGACGGCGAAGCAGGCTCGGGCATCAGGCATGGTGTCGCTCCCCACCACAGCGTCTGCCAAGTCGGCCCGGTTGCGCAGCGGCCATGCCGAGCCCAGGCCCCATGCGGTGTGGACCAATGCCACCGCCGCGAACGCCGACGAGCCGGTGAGGCCTGCAATGCGCGCCTTCGTTCCTAGAGAACGACCGGTGAAAACCGGGAGTTTGGTCATGCCGCCAACGTATCCCAGGCACCACTGCGGGTGACCAGCCAGCACCGGCCTCACGCAGTCGGGGAAACGGTAGTCCTGGACGGTGGACTCGGATCGAGAACGCTGCCGCCGCTCCGCCGAGAAACCTCGAAACCGCAGGCCAGATCCGTTTGAAAGCGTCAGTCACCGCCGAAGAAGTCTCGATGTGCGGCGGCGGTCAGTTCCTCGTAGTCCATGCCGTATGTCTTCGCGGCATGCCAGAAGGCCTCGATCGCCGCCTCGAGGGGGCTCGTATCGGGGGCCATACTGCGTCCATAGGCGCGTAGCGCCTGATACTGCTGGACTGCCTCCCCCTTCGTGGGAAGCCCAGAGACGATGGTTCGGGTGATTCGTGGGTCCTCGTCCAGGCGGATACGGGCGTCGAAGCTGTAGATGAAGTCCTTGTTGGCTGGTTTGCCCGAGTCCATGTCGTCGAGAACCGCTGCCAGCCAGTCGATGTGGGCGATCCCGGCCCGCTCCCACGCGCGGTGGATGCACCATCGTGCGAAAGCGAGTTGCCGCTCGGGCGCGGCAGCCTCGATGCGGTCGATCAGATCGCGGTCGAGGCCGGCGACATACCGGCTGGAGAAGACCGCTTCCAGGGCCGGAGTCAGGGGCTTGCCGCCGAACTCTCCCAGCTTCTCGCGGATGGCGATGGCTTCGGGGCTCTGCGCCGGCACCGTCACGACGGCACCGGACGCGTCGCGGATGTACACGCGGTCCTTCTTCAAGCTCGACTCGTCGACCTGAGTCCGGGGAGACCAGGCGGTGTCGGACTTGTGGAGGGTGGCCACGGTGGTGTCGGCAGTGCCGGTGTCGGGCCACAGTTCGAGCAGGTAGTCCTCGACCGGATGGTCGACTTCCTGCCCGTAGTGGCGGTCGCGGCCGCGGGCGTGCGCGCGCACCCGGTAGCGTCCTGCCGGAACCGGCGACAGGGCGGCGACGGTGCCATCGGTGGCGGACACGACAATCTCCGATGCCGCGACCAGGGTGGTCTCCTCGGCCACCTCCCAGGCCACCGGATCCGGGTCCGCTGGGACGTGATCGAGCAGCGAGACGGTGATGCGGACGGGACCGTAGGCGATGCCGGTGTAGAAGGAGACGAACCCGGGTCCGGCATCGAGAAGGGTTCCGTGCGCCACGGCTTCGAGGTACTCGGCGTCACGTTCGCCCACGACGAACTGGTGGTGGTCGACGGAAACGATGCCTTCGGAGCGCATCACACGGAACCCTTCTCGAATGTCGCTGTCAGAGGACCTGACGGTACTTGCCGGGTAACGGACACGTCGCCGCCATACCATCGCGGCGGCAAGTCATACCGGCCGATCGACCCACCCCACCGCCTGACGCACCCCTTTACTGCCGGCGCTCTGAGACGATCCAACACTCGAATTGGATACATTCGTCTCGTGAACAGAGGACCCTCCGCAACGGATCAAAGGGGAGTCGACGACAGTCGTCCGCCGGGTGTGGTTGTACTCATCTCGACAACTCTCGCGCTCGCAATTTTGCTATGTGTCCATTACGACTGGCAGCCATGGCCTGGGAACATGACCGGTCCAGATAAACTCTTGTACTTCGCAATAGGGTCGCTGGCACTTTCCATCGCTGGACTCGTTTGGGCGGTGCGCACGCTTTACTTTGTCGGCCGAGACCGCAAGTGGTCCTTGTGGGTTGCAGCTGCCCCCTTTGTAGTTATTTCTGGAGTTGCAATTGCGCTCGCATTTCCTCCCAGTTCGTTCGATGAAGCGCGACCTGAATTCGAGAAGGTTGCGCAGGAGATTCTGAAAGACCCTGATCGCTCCAGAAGCGATCTAACAATCGGCGGTCTCGATATCAGCCTCGTGATACGTGGTGGCAATGGTTCCGTATTTTTCTATGACGCGGACGGATACGTCGGGACGTTTGTCAGCGGTTGGATATTCTCCCCGAACGTCGTTCCCGAGAGCGGCGGAACCTGGACTTTCGAGATGATTTCCGAAGACTGGTACAAGTTCTCCTATCAGTGGTGAATGGGAGAACGAACGGCTGCGACGCGCACCTCGTCGACGGTGACGGCTGCCGCGACTGGCAGCGCAGTGCCAGGATTGTCGCGGTGGCCACGCCACACCCGTTCCCCCGCTTGCCTCAGATCAACCGGCGCGCAGGCGGCGACGCCGTGACCGTCGCGAACTCGGGTTCGGTCAGGCCCCGCTCCTCGGCCCTGCTGCGCACGATCTCGACCGCCTCGTCCACCCTCCCCGGCGGGATCAAGGCGATCGCGGAGCCGCCGAAGCCGCCCCCGGTCATCCGGGCTCCCAGGGCTCCGGCGATCAGTGTGCTCTCGACAGCGTTGTCGAGTTCTGCACAGGAGACTTCGAAGTCGCGGCTGAGCGAGAGGTGCGATGCATACAGCAGTCTGCCCAGCTCCGCGAAGTCGCCGGAATGCAGCGCCTGCACAGCGAGTCGAACGCGCGCGATCTCGCTGATGACGTGCCGGGCCCGTCGGCGCAGGGCGTCGTCCTGCAGCGACTGGACCGCATCTATACCGCCGCGCCCCTGGTCGGCGAGTTCACGCAGGGATCCGACGCCCAGCCGCCGCGCCGCCCGTTCCACTGTGCCCCGTCGCTGCGCATACGCCCCGTCCGCCAGGCGATGCGGGGCGCGGGTGTCGACCACCAGCAGCGTCAGACCTTCCGGATCGAACGGCACCTGCGACATCGAGTCCGATGCCGAATCCAGCAGCAGCGCTTGTCCTTCCGACGCCAGCAAGGAGGCCGCCTGGTCCATGCCCCCGGTGGGAGCCCGCGCTACCTCGTTCTCGGCACGCACGCATGCGGCCGCCAGCTCTACCCGGTCCGCGTCCGATACGAGCGCAAGGGCTAGTGAGCATTCGAGTGCCGCCGAGCTCGACAGTCCAGCACCGATCGGTACCGCCGACACGAAGGCGACATCCACACCACCGAAATCATCTGTGAACAAACCGTTCTCACGCAGCGCCCAGATCACCCCAGCGGGGTACGCCGCCCACCCGTCGGGGCGCCCCGGTCCGACGTCCGCCAGGCGGCCGTCCCACGGGCCCGCTTCGGTCGAGCGCAACCGGATCAACCCATCCGACCGCGGTGAGACGGCGGCCGAAGTGCTGTGCGGCAACGCAATCGGTAGGCACAGCCCGCCGGCATAGTCGACGTGTTCACCGATCAGGTTCACCCGCCCGGGCGCCGCCCACACGCTGTCGGGCCCACCACCGAACTCGCGGCGGAACATGTCCACCGCGGTGTCCGCGAGTTCGGAGTCGGACATCGGATTGAACCACCGAGCTGTCACGGCGCAACCTCCCGGAACCGAGCGGCGATCCGCTCGGGGGTGGTGTCACTGATCCACGCCCCCATACCAGACTCGGAACCGGCGAGGTACTTCATCCGGTGCGGTGAGCGCATGAGCGAGAACACCTGCAGGTGAAGCCGGCCCAGTTCCCGACCGGCACCGACCGGCGCCTGATGCCAGCCGGCGATGTACGGCAGTCGGGTGACCGGGTCGAAGAACCTGTCGAGTCGACCGAGCACGTCGAGGTACAGATGCGACAGTTCGTCGATCTCGGCGTCGTCGAGCTCGGTGAGGTCCGCAACATCGCGGTGCGGTGCGAGATGCAGTTCGACCGGCCAGCGGGCCGCCGCAGGCACGTAGGCGGTCCAGCGCTCACCGTCGACCACCACCCGGGTTCCGACACGTCGCTCGGCGTCGAGGACGGTCCGCAGAAGTGAACGCCCGGTGCGTCTTCGGTGCAGCTCAGCCTGCCGTAGTAGCGCTGCCGTGCGAGGGGGCAGCGTCGGGTAGGCGTAGATCTGACCGTGAGGGTGCGTGAGCGTCACCCCGATCTCTTCGCCCCGGTTCTCGAAGCAGTAGACCTGCGCGACGGACGGCAGCGCCGACAGCTCGCGGGTCCGGTCCCGCAAGGCCTCGAGCACCGTCCTCACTCGGGCCGCTGACAGCTCGGCGAAGCTGCCGTCGTGCTCACTGGTGAAGCACACCACCTCGCATCGGCCGTCCGCAGTACGCTGCGGCCAGAGCTGTTCTCCGTCAACGAGTTCGGACGCAGGATCGGCGCAGGGCGCAAACGACGGGAATCGATTCTCGAACACCGCGACGTCGTAGTCACCGGCCGGGATCTCGGTGGCCGGTCTCCCCGGACGGGTCGGACACAGTGGGCACTCGTCGGTCGTGGGCTGGAAGGTGCGGTCCATTCGGTGCGCTGCGAGCGTTACCCACTCGCCCGTCAGGACGTCGTAGCGCATGGCCGACGCCGCCTCTACCGCAGCCAGTTCACGGCTGTCGTGCAGTTCGCGGGTCGCCGAACCGCTTGCATACGGTTCGGTGTCGTCGAAGTAGAACAGCTCACGTCCGTCGGATAGGTGCGTCCGCGTCTTCCGAGTCGGCATCGGACCACGATATTCGAGGTCCCAGGATTTCGTCTCCACCACCCGATTCGAGAGTCGGGGCTCGAACCACGGCCGTCGGGTCAGTTCAGGCCGAGGTCCACGAGGCCGAGAAGCGAGCGGTACTCGAGTCCCTCGGCGGCGATGACGGCATCCGCTCCGGTCGCACGGTCGACGACGGTGGCGACACCGACGACGGTGGCACCGGCATCACGCAACGCCTTGACCGCGGTGAGCGGCGAGTTCCCGGTAGTGGTGGTGTCCTCGACGACCAGAACACGCTTGCCGACGACGTCCGGGCCTTCGATCTGGCGCTGCATGCCATGCGCCTTGGCGGCCTTGCGGACAACGAACGTGTCGACCGGACGACCCTCGGCATGCATGACTGCCATCGCGACCGGGTCGGCACCCATCGTCAGCCCGCCTACGGAGTCGAAATCCCAGTCGGCAACCATCTCGCGCAGCAGCTTGCCGATCAGGGGGCTGGCCCGATGGTGCAGCGTCGCACGACGCAGGTCCACGTAGTAGTCGGCTTCCTTGCCCGAGGACAAGGTGACCTTCCCGTGCACCACCGCCAGCTCGCGCACCAGTGCGGCGAGCTCGTCGCGATCCGTCATCGGCCGCTCTCCCATATCCAAGTCGGGCAACATTTGGTCGGGTCGAGCCTAGCGAGGAGGCCGGATCCCTGCGCCTGCGGCTCTGCTGAGGCGGCACCCACCGCCGGGAGTCGAAGCTCTACCAGGGCGATTCGTCCTCGTCGGACCGGTCGTGGTTCTCCGCCACCACCGGGCGCCCCGGGTCGTGCGCGCCCCACCCCATGGCTTGAGGCGGGTCGGCCGGCGGCAGCACCCGCAGCATGCCCGACAGTCGAGCCACCGCTTCGGTCGCGTTTTCCCAGTCTCGACCCGAGCTACCGATCGGCAGCGACCCGAGGGTCCACTGCCCCTCGCTCCACAGCAGTTGCAACTGTGGTGGCACCGTCTCGGTGAACGCGACCATGCGCTGGTCGCACACGCGCCGGGCAAGCTCGAGGTCGGTCGCGAACACGATTCGCGTCCCGATCGACCCGAGCAGGTTCAGATCCGAGTCGCGCGGAGGTGGCGCGGACTTCATTCGCAGATCGATGTCCACGTCGGAGCCCACCTCACGGTGCACCGCGACGATGGTCGCGGTGTCCCCCAGGTCGAAAAGCACGAACTCACTGCCGCGTCGGGTGCCCCACACCACGTCGACCGCGCCCAGGTACTCCTGCTTGGAGAGGGCCGCGCGGTGCCAGAGCGACGGCAGATGCTCGTCGAACCTTTCGTACGTGTATCCGTGGGCGCTCGCCCAGATCTGCCGGACGCGTCCGGTCTGGTTGCGTCGCTTGCGGTCGACGTAGAGCAACGCGACAGCACCCGCTAGTGCTATCACTGCCAATCCGAACCACATAGCAGTCATCGGGGCTCAGCCTAGCCACTCGCGGAACACGACTCTCGCATCCGGTACCGCGCGTCAGTTTCCGAAATCGGGAAGCGACGTCCCGATGATCACTCTTGCGGTGACCGTCTCGTTCCTGACCCTGTCTCCCTGGACCAGCACCGATTCGCCCGGTTCCAGGTCGGCGACGGTACGCGCCGTCAGGGAGATCAGGGTGGTGTCGGGAGTGGTGAGCACGGTGATCTGGGACCCGCCAAGGCCGTTGAGGGTCAGCGTTCCACCGTCGTTGGCAGTGATCGTGCCCATAGCGGTGCCGGCCTGGCCGATGAGGTCACCGACACGGCCGGGGATTCCTGTGCCTTCCCGTGGCGACTGGGCATCGGGCGCTGGCGGCGGCAGGGGGCTCGCCGTCGGCGGCAGCATCTCCGCCGACGTGGGCGGTTGCGGCGCAGCAGCGTTAGGAGCGTCGTCGGAACCCCGTCCGCTCAGCATCACTCCGACGATCAGGCCGAGCACCAGCAGCACGCCGCCTGCGGCAGCGGCCGACCGCAGTCCGACCCTGCGTCCGGCCTTGTGCTCGGGAGTGTTCTCGATTGCGGGTGCCTCACCGATGGGCGGCGGTCCGGGCGGATAGCCACCGGCGCCGTCGTACGTCGGATACGCCTGGGTGGGGTTCGGAGCCGCAGCCTGCGGATCGAACCGCGGGTCATACGTCGGGAGTTCCCGCGTCGGATTGGGCGCCTGGGAACCATACGCTTGGTACGGGTCTTCGGTGTAGTACTGCTCGGTTGGCTGCTCGGGCGACTCGATCGACCCGATCTGCTGGGTCGGGTCGTCGGAGGGCCGGGCCCACTGGGTGGTCTCGTCCGATACCTGCTCGGCAGGGTCGTACGCGCGTTCCTGCGGAGTGCGGTGATCGTCGGGATCGGTCATGGTGCGGGCCTGTTCTCCTCTTTCGTCGGCGGTACCAGTATCTGTCTGCGGTGCTTCTACTGTCTGCGGTACGTCTTCCGTCTGCGGTGCCGACGGCTCCAGTCTGGTCGGGCCGACAGTTCAGAGTAAGCCCGATTCTCGGACGGTCCGAAACCGTCATGCGAGTGGCATACCTCGGTCGAGGAACTTCTCCATTTCACGACGCTCGCGTTTGGTGGGGCGCCCGGCACCCCGGTCCCGGCGTGGAATCGACGCGAGAAGTTCAGGAGACGGCCGAGGCGGGCTGTTGTCCTGCATGCACTCCGCCGCAATCTGCGCGCCGACGCGTTTGGCGATGGGACGGACCACCACCACGATCCGTTCCCGTCCGGCGACCCGTACCCTCACCTCGTCGTCGGGCTTGACCTGCACCGACGCTTTCGCGGCGGAACCGTTGACGCGGACGTGACCGGACCGGCACGCAGCGGCCGCCTGTGAGCGCGTCTTGAACAGCCGCACCGCCCACATCCAGCTGTCGACACGTACGCTCTCGGAGGCCTGATTGGTCACCCGTCCAGGCTACCGAGACGGCACACTGCCAGCCCGTCCCTCGCGGCGGCCGCCGCTAGCCGAGCACCAGGTGATCCCCGTCCCCGGACACGGTCACCGGCACGGTGTCACCGTCGCGGACGGTGCCCGCCAAAAGCAGCTTGGCCAACTGGTCCCCGATCGCCTGCTGGATGAGGCGACGCAGCGGACGCGCTCCGTACTGGGGGTCGTAGCCGCGGACCGCGAGCCAGAACCGCGCCGAATCCGACACTTCGAGTGTGAGCCGACGGGCAGCCAACCGTTCGGCGAGCTGGTCCAGCTGGATGTCGACGATCGACTCGAGTTGCTCCTCCGACAGCGAATCGAAAATCACCACGTCGTCGAGGCGGTTGATGAACTCCGGCTTGAACGCCGACCGCACCGCCGTCATCACCTGGTCCCGATCGCCACCCGAGCCCAGATTCGAGGTGAGGATCAGGATCGTGTTGCGAAAGTCGACGGTGCGGCCCTGGCCGTCGGTGAGCCGGCCATCGTCGAGCACCTGCAACAGGATGTCGAAGACATCCGGGTGGGCCTTCTCGACCTCGTCGAACAGCACCACGGTGTAGGGCCGGCGCCGCACGGCCTCGGTGAGCTGTCCACCCGACTCGTAGCCGACATAGCCCGGAGGGGCACCGACGAGCCGTGCCACCGAGTGCTTCTCGCTGTACTCGGACATGTCGATCCGCACCATTGCGCGTTCGTCGTCGAACAGGAAGTCCGCCAGCGCCTTCGCAAGTTCGGTCTTGCCGACGCCGGTGGGTCCGAGGAACAGGAACGAGCCGGTGGGCCGGTTCGGGTCGGCGACTCCGGCGCGGGCGCGGCGCACGGCGTCCGAGACGGCTTGCACCGCTTCAGACTGCCCGACGACCCGCTTGCCGAGTTCGGTCTCCATCCGCAGCAGCTTGGCGGTCTCGCCCTCCATCATGCGGCCGGCGGGGATGCCGGTCCACGCGGAGACCACGTCGGCGACGTCGTCTGGGCTGACCTCCTCCTTGAGCATGACGGCACCGTCGGACGCGCCCTGCGACGCCTCGGCGGCAGCCGCCAGCTGCTTCTCCAGCTCGGGGATGCGGCCGTAGCGCAGCTCGGCGGCCTTACCGAGATCACCGTCGCGTTCGGCGCGTTCCTCCTCTCCGCGCAGCGCCTCGAGCTTCTCCTTGACCTCGCGCACTGCGTCGATCGCGTTCTTCTCGTTCTGCCACCGGGCGGTCAGCTGTCGCAGCTTCTCCCGGTAGTCGGCGAGTTCCTCGCGCAGTCGCTCGAGCCGCTCCTTCAGCCCCGCGTCCGTCGTGGTGTCCTCCTTGGCCAGCGCCATCTCCTCGATCTCGAGGCGGCGGACGGTCCGCTCCACCTCGTCGATCTCGACCGGTCGCGAGTCGATCTCCATGCGCAGCCGCGACGCGGCCTCGTCGACCAGGTCGATCGCCTTGTCGGGCAGGAAACGCGACGTGATGTAGCGGTCCGACAGGGTGGCCGCCGCGACGAGCGCGGAGTCGGTGATACGCACACCGTGGTGCACCTCGTATCGCTCCTTGAGGCCGCGGAGGATGCCGACGGTGTCCTCGACGGACGGCTCGCCGATCAGCACCTGCTGGAAGCGGCGCTCGAGCGCGGCGTCCTTCTCGATGTGTTGGCGGTACTCGTCGAGCGTGGTCGCGCCGACCAGCCGCAGTTCGCCGCGGGCGAGCATCGGCTTGATCATGTTGCCGGCGTCCATCGCCGACTCGCCGGCCGCGCCGGCACCGACGATGGTGTGCAGCTCGTCGATGAACGTGATGACCTGGCCGGCCGAGTTCTTGATGTCCTCGAGCACGGCCTTGAGGCGTTCCTCGAACTCGCCGCGATACTTGGCGCCGGCGACCATCGCCCCGAGGTCGAGCGAGATGACGCTCTTGCCCCGCAGCGATTCCGGAACGTCCCCGGCGACGATGCGCTGCGCGAGACCTTCGACGATCGCGGTCTTGCCCACGCCGGGCTCGCCGATGAGCACCGGGTTGTTCTTCGTGCGCCGGCTCAGCACCTGCACGACACGGCGGATCTCGGTGTCGCGACCGATGACGGGGTCGAGCTTGCCGTCGCGGGCCTGAGCCGTGAGGTCGGTGGAGTACTTCTCGAGCGCCTGGTACGTGCCCTCCGGGTCGGGGCTGGTGACACGCGCGCTGCCGCGGACCGCGGTGAACGCGTCCCGCAGCGCAGTCGGGGTGGCACCGTGCCCGACCAGGAGCTTGGCGACGTCGGAGTCGGCCGCGGCAGCGGAGCCCGCGGAACGATCCAGCCCACCAGCGAGACCCACCATGACGTGCTCGGTCGAGACGTACTCGTCGTCGAGCTCGGTCGCGAGATGCTGCGCCGCGGTGATCGCCGCGAGTGCCTCCCGGCCGAGCTGCGGCTGCGTCGTCGCGCCTGTGGCACGGGGCAGCCGGTCCACCAAGTCCTGCGCCTCACGGCGCACCACGGTGGGATCGACGCCGACGGCCTTGAGCAGCGGCGCGGCGATGCCGTCGGACTGGTCCAGCAGCGCAACCAGCAGGTGCGCCGGTCGGATGTCGGGGTTGCCCGCCGCGGATGCCGACTGCAGCGCAGACGTCAGCGCGGCCTGAGTCCTGGTGGTGGGAGAGAACGAGTCCACTGGTCACCTTCCTTGCGACGAACGAACAAGATCATTGTGCCGGTACAAATACGTCGACCGGCCTGTCCCTCTCCTCAACGAACGAAATGTTGAGTCTGTTCCGCTCAACTTCGACGATCCCATGAAGATTTGCCCCAAAGTGGGCAAGGGCACCGATCGAGCTCGACTCGATACGGTGCACACTGGTTACCGGTTCCGGCACGCCTTCGAGGTCGGGACACGGAACACGCGAGGGAGGACGACGTGCACACGGCCGAGATCGGGCTCATCCGCTCACACTTCGCCGACGTCGTCTCCACCCCCGACCGTCGCGACCGTTTCGCCCGCACGTTCTACACCAGCTTCTTCGCACGGTTGCCGCAGTGTCGTTCCCTGTTCCCGGCCGGCATGGACGGACAACGCGTCAGGTTCGTCGCCGCACTCGAATACATCGTGCGCGGGCTCGACGACACCGACCGACTGCTGGCGTTCCTCGCTCAATTGGGTCGCGACCACCGCAAGTATGGCGTGCAGGGCAACCACTATGCGGCCGCGGCGAACGCGCTGCTCGACGCGATCCGGGACGTCGACTCGGACGTACCGTGGAACAGGGCCGCCGACTCGGCGTGGCGCAAATTCATCGCCCTCATCACCACCACGATGTCCGACGCCGCCGACTCCGACGACTTCCCGGCGCTCTGGGAGGCCACGGTCGTCAGCCACGAACGGGTGCTGCGCGACCTCGCTGTCATCCGCCTCGAATGCGATTCGCCAGTCCCCTACGCCCCCGGCCAGTACGTGAGCGTCCAGATTCCGCAGCGCCCGCAGATGTGGCGCTACCTGTCTCCGGCCATCCCCACCAACCCGTTCGGCCAACTCGAGTTCCACGTCCGTCGGGTCTCCGGCGGATGGGTGAGCCCGGCGATGGTCAACCAAACCTCCATCGGCGACCGCTGGCGAATCAGTTCCCCGCTCGGCGGCCTGCACGTGGACACCGACACCGGACGGGACGTGCTGATGATCGCCGGCGGTACCGGCCTGGCCCCGTTACGTGCCCAGGTCATGGACATGGCGCACCGTGGAATCAATCCACGAGTGCACCTGTTCGTGAGCGGCGTGTACCCGTGCGACCTGTACGACATCGAGACCCTGTGGCACCTGTCGCTCAGCAACCCATGGCTCACCGTCGTCCCCGTCTCCGAGGAGGACGAGAACCCTTGGTGGCACCCCTATCCCGTGCCCGAGCCGCCGCACGGCATGCACCAGAGGCTGCGTGGGCCTATCGGTGCCGTCGTGAGCCAGTTCGGGTCGTGGGCCGACCGCCAGGTGCAGATCTGCGGCTCGCCGTCGATGGTCAAGACCACCGCGTACGCCCTGCAGCGGGCCGGGACACCGGTCGAATCGATCTCGTACGACCCGCTGCGCTGACGGGCGGACGTCACCGAAGACCGACACCGAGTACCGACAACCCGGAGGCAACATCGCCATGGAGCAGCAGCCGAGCTGGACCGCGACCGTCGTCCAACACCACCGCCTGCGCAAGGACCTCGCTGTGGTGCGCCTCGTGGGCGAGCCCGTCCCGTTCCGCTCCGGCCAGTATGTCGACGTCACCGTCCCGCAGTTCCCGCGGCTGCCGCGGCGCCTCTCGCCGGCGTTGCCGCCGTCCCTCGACGGCAAACTCGAGTTCCACGTGCGGGCCATCCCCGGAGGCTGGGTGAGCGGCAGCATAGTCGCCGACACCGCACCCGGGGATCAGTGGCAGATCTCCTCGCCGCGGGGCGAACTCACAGTCGACGAAAACGGCCCGACGATCGTGATGGTCGCGGGCGGAACAGGACTGGCGCCGCTACGCTCGATCATCCTCGACCTCACCCAACTGGAGAAACCCCCGCAGGTGTACCTGTTCGTCGGTGGACGCACGATCCAGGACTTGTACGCGTCGGACATGCTGTGGATGCTCACCCAGCAATTACCCTGGCTCACAACGATTCCCGTCGTCGAGGACGTCACCGGGCGCGGCGTGCCCGACGAGTGGTACCAGAGGATCCGCGCCGAGATCGGCCCCGACGCCCTCTTCGGGTTCACCGACGACCACCTACTCGAGGGCACCCTGGGCGACGTCGTCGCCGCGCACGGAGCCTTCGTCAACCACCAGGTGCTCGTGTGCGGGTCGCCCGGGATGGTGCACTCCACCCGGGAACGACTGACCGCTACTGGAACTCCGGCCAGGGCGATCCAGTTCGACCCCATCGGGTAGGCCCGGCGGAGTATAGGAACGCCCCGGTGCGCACGGCGGCTTCCCCTCACCGTCGTGCGCGCCGGGGCGCTCCGGATCGACCGCTCGGTCACACCGAGCGAGTCACGCCCTCCCAGAACCGTTTGCGCAGCGCCTTCTTGTCGAGCTTGCCCAGCGGTGTGAGCGGCAGGGCGTCGACGAAGTCGACCGACTTGGGCGCGTGCACCGAACCCTTTGCGGCACGCACACGTTCGACGAGTTCGTCGGCCGGAGCGGTCTGTCCGTCCCGCAGCACGACGCACGCCTTGACGGCCTCTCCCCACTTCTCGTCCGGCACACCGACGACCGCAACCGACGCGACGGCGGGGTGACCCGAGATGACGTCCTCGACCTCCCGTGGGAACACGTTGAATCCTCCGGTAACAATCATGTCCTTCTTGCGGTCCACGATGTAGAGGAAGCCGTCCTCGTCTGCGCGAGCGATGTCACCGGTGTGCAGCCAGCCGCCACGCAGCGCCTCCTCGGTCTCCGCCGGCTTCTTCCAGTAGCCCTTCATCACGAGCGGGCCGCGGACGCAGATCTCACCGAGCTCGCCCTGGGCGACCTCGTTCAGGTCGTCGTCGAGCAGGCGCACGTCGAGCCACGGCACCGGGCGACCGCACGACGCGAGCCGCTCGAGGTTCCCCGGATCGTGCTCCTCCTTGCGCATGACGGTGATCGTCATACCGCACTCGCTCTGCCCGAAGTACTGGAAGAAGATCGGACCGAGCTTCTCGATGCCCTCCTTCAGGCGCGCCGGCGACATCGCGGCCGCACCGTAGAACAGTGTCTGCAGGCTCGACACGTCGCGGGTCTTCAGGTCCGGGTGGTCGAGCAGCATGTAGATCATGGTCGGCACCAGCATGGTCGAGGTGATCCGGTACTTCTCGATCGCCTCGAGAACCGCGCCCGGCTCGAACGCAGGCAGCACGACGAGCGAGCCGCCGCGCAGCAGGGTCGGCACGAAGAACGCCATGCCCGCGTGCGAGAGCGGCGTGCACGCGAGGAACCGCATCTCCTCGGGGAATTGCCACTCGGCCATCTGGATCTGCGGCAGCGTCACACCAGAGCGGAAGGTGTTCACGACGCCCTTCGGCTTGCCGGTGGTGCCGCCGGTGTAGACCATGCTCGACGGGTCGTCGCCGTCCACGTCGGCCGCCACCAGACGCTCGGGGCGCAGCGTCTTCGCCAGTTCGAGAAGGTCCGTACCCACCTTGGACGGCCCGAGCGAGAACAGGTTCTTCAGCGTCGGAACCGTCTCTTTCAGCTCTGCCGCCCGATCCTCGAACGCCGTCGGGTCGAAGATGAGCGTCTCGATCTCGGCGTCACCGAGGATGTAGCTGTGGTCGTCGAGTGATCCCATAGGCGCCAGCGCGGTGTTGCGGCAGCCGAGGATCATTGTCGAACCGGTGCTGATGAGGACTTCGGGACGGTTCTTCGACAGCATCGCCACGGTCGAACCCTTGCCGATCCCGAGCGACGCGAGCGCCTGTGCGAAACAACTGATCTGGTCCCGCATCTGACCGCCGGTGAGCACCACGTCGCCGAGGTAGAGTGCCGGCCGGTCGACGTTGCGTTCGAGTGCCGTGATCAGGAGGTCCGCCAGGAATCGCGGGCGGTGGAGAACGTCGTCGAGCGCGTCGGTCATGTGTGTTCCTTCTGCGTACACGGGACCCGCAGGCATGATGAGCACCCTCACGCCCCGGTCACCCTGTGTGGTCCGGGTCACCGACACGATAGCCGGATTTCTCCCAAACTGGAACCTGTTACACCTGACGGCTCGGGTGGCTCCGCCCGTCGAACCGGGTCCTACGCGACACCGGAGCACCCGGGCGAAGCGCTGAACGGGTCAGCGTTCGCCCCGCGGCTTCCAGACCACGAGCGCGCTGCTGCGCGGAATGGGCACCAGATCCCGGCGGTAGCTGGCATGGATCTGGGCGATCTCGGCAGCCAGCTCGTCGACACGGTGCTGCAGCGCCTCGACCTGGTTGGTCAATTCGATGATGCGTTTGATGCCGGCGAGGTTCACACCCTCGTCCTGGGACAGACGCTGCACCTCACGCAGCAGAGCCACGTCCCGAGGCGAGTACCGACGCCCGCCACCACTCGCGCGGTGCGGGGTGACCAGTCCGAGCCGGTCGTAGTTGCGGAGCGTCTGCGCGTGCATACCAGCCAGTTCGGCAGCCACCGAGATGACGAACACGCGCGCGTCGGGGTCCGGTGGGACCTCGGACTGCTTGCGTTGCTTGTCGCTCATGATCGTTCACCTGCCCGGTCTGTTGCGGACTGTCAGACGCCGGCCCACCCTGCTCGCGGATCGAATCCACTGGTCTTCTCGGCCTTCAGGTACGCCTGGAGTGCCTCGGTAGCGGGGTCGTCGAGCTTCTGCGGCACCGCAACCTTCACGGTCACGAGC
The DNA here is from genome assembly GCF_004011825.1 of Rhodococcus xishaensis. GTDB lineage: Bacteria > Actinomycetota > Actinomycetes > Mycobacteriales > Mycobacteriaceae > Prescottella > Prescottella xishaensis. The sequence continues at coordinate 318,510 of NZ_RKLO01000005.1, forward strand.
AGATCGCCCGCGCCTCCGTCGCGCTTGGGTACGCCCCGCCCGCGCACCCGCAGAACCCGTCCATCGGCGGTTCCGGCCGGAATCTTCACTCCCACACGACCGTCCAACGTAGGCACCGATATGGTCGTTCCGAGCACCAGCTCACCGTAGCTGACCGGCACCACCACCGTCAGGTCGTCGCCGTTGCGTCCGAAGACCTTGTCGGGCCGCACGTGCACCGTGACGTACAGGTCGCCCGACGGCGCACCCCGTAACCCGGCTTCGCCCTGACCCGCCAGCCGAATCCTGGTGCCGTCACTGACACCGGATGGCACGCGAACGGTGATCGTCCGGGTGCGATTGGCAACTCCGTTGCCGTGACAGTCGGGGCAGGGGTCGTCGATGATCGACCCGGTACCGCGACAGTCGTCGCACGGCTCGCTGAATCCGAACGCCCCTTGGTTACGGGTGACGACGCCGGTTCCGTTGCAGCGCGGGCAAACCCGCGGGCTGGTTCCGGGCTTGGCGCCGCTGCCGTGACATGTCGTGCACGGCGACGGGCTGGTCAGACGCAGTGGAACGGTGACGCCCTGGGCGGCCTCGCGGAACTCGAGCGTCGTCTCGGTCTCGACGTCGCTGCCCCTGCGCGGACGCGTACTCCCCGCGGTCCGGCCGCCGCGATTGAACAGGCCGCCGAAGATGTCACCCAAACCGCCATCGCCGCCGGTGGCACCGCCGGCACCACCGCCGAAGAGGTCACCCAGGTCGAATCCGCCATTGAATCCGCCTGGGCGGGTTGTGTATCCCGCGCCAGGACCGAACCCGCCGCTTGCGAACAAGCGGCGGGCCTCGTCGTACTCCTTGCGTTTTGCTGGGTCGGAGAGGACGGCATGCGCCTCACTCACCGACTTGAAACGCTCCTCCGCCTTGGGGTCACCCTGGTTGGCGTCGGGATGCAGATCCCGGGCCAGCTTTCGGTACGCCCGCTTGATCTCGTCGGCGGAGGCGTCCGAAGAGACACCCAGGTCCTTGTAGAAGTCCTTCTCGATCCACTCCCGTTGACTCACTGGGCGCCTCCTCCTCTCATCATTTCCTGTTCAGCTACTCGGCGACCGCATCGGATGCGGGTTCGCCGTTGGTCACGGTCACCATCGCGGTCCGCAGAACCCGCTCACCGAGACGGTAACCCTTGCGCAGCACCGTGCCGAGGACAGGGTTGTCGCCGTCGCCCTCCATCTGCACGGCCTCATGCAGCTCCGGGGAGAAGGCGTCGCCTTCCGCGCCGAACCCGACGAGCCCGAGGCCGTCGAGGACGCCGGACAGCTTGTCCGACAACGCCTTCATCGGCCCGGTCTCGAGATCCCCATGGGAGCGGGCCCGATCGAGGTCGTCGACGACATCGAGGAACTTGCTCACCACCGCGATCCGCTCGTCTTCGACCGCACGGTCGATGCGGGTCCGGGAGTTGCGGTGGAGATTGGCGATCTCCGCCTTGGCATAGCCCAACTCCGTCGCGAACTGATCGCGTTCGGCGGTCACCTTGCCCAGCTCATCCGTTTCGAGCGCACCGGCGTCGGCCGGCTCCGCGCCGACCTCGGCCTCGGGGGCGAACGAGACAGGCTCGTCGGTGTCGAAAGGGTCGACCACCTTGCCGTCGGTGATTACCGGGTCACGCTCGGGGTGCTCGCCGGTCACTTCTTGTCCTGATCGCTCGGCTCGTCGACGACCTCGGCGTCGACGACATCGCTGTCGGCCGGACCGGCACCGTCACCCGAGGCGGCGGCGTCGGCGGCCTGCGCCTCGTAGATCGCCTGCCCGAGGGCCTGCGACTCGGTCGACAGCTTCTCGACCGCCGACTTCACGGCAGCGATATCGGTGCCGGCCAAGGCCGTCCTTACCTCGCCGATCGCGGACTCGACCTTCTCCTTGACGTCGGCGGGCACCTTGTCCTCGTTGTCCTTGATGAACTTTTCGGTCTGGTGCACCAGCGAATCAGCCTGGTTGCGAACCTCGGCCTCCTCGCGGCGGGCCTTGTCCTCCTCGGCGTGCGCCTCGGCGTCCTTGACCATCCGGTCGATCTCTTCCTTGGACAGGCCGGAGCCGTCCTGGATCTTGATCGTGTTCTCCTTGCCGGTGCCCTTGTCCTTCGCGGTGACGTGAACGATGCCGTTCGCGTCGATGTCGAAGGTGACCTCGATCTGGGGCACGCCGCGCGGGGCCGGCGGGATCCCGGTCAGTTCGAAGGAGCCCAGCAGCTTGTTGTGCGACGCGATCTCGCGCTCACCCTGGAACACCTGGATCTGCACCGACGGCTGGTTGTCGTCGGCGGTGGTGAAGGTCTCCGAACGCTTGGTCGGGATGGTGGTGTTGCGCTCGATGAGCTTGGTCATCACGCCACCCTTGGTCTCGATGCCGAGCGACAGCGGGGTGACGTCGAGGAGCAGAACATCCTTGACCTCGCCCTTGAGCACGCCGGCCTGCAACGCTGCTCCGACTGCCACGACTTCGTCAGGGTTCACGCCCTTGTTCGGCTCACGGCCACCGGTGAGCTCACGGACCAAGTCCGCCACCGCGGGCATGCGGGTCGAACCGCCGACGAGCACGACGTGGTCGATCTCCTTGACCGTGATACTGGCGTCCTTGATGACCTGCTGGAACGGAGCACGGGCACGGTCCAGCAGATCCGACGTGATCTTCTGGAACTCGCTGCGGGTGAGCTGCTCGTCGAGGAACAGCGGGTTCTTGTCCGCGTCGACGGTGATGTAGGGCAGGTTGATGGAGGTGCTCTGCGAGCTGGACAGCTCGATCTTCGCCTTCTCAGCGGCCTCACGCAGGCGCTGCAGGGCCATCTTGTCCTTGGTGAGGTCGATGCCGTTCTGCGCCTTGAACTTCTCGACGAGCCAGTCGACGATGCGCTGATCCCAGTCATCGCCACCGAGGTGGTTGTCACCGGACGTCGCGCGAACCTCGACGACGCCGTCGCCGATCTCGAGCAGGGAGACGTCGAAGGTGCCGCCGCCGAGGTCGAAGACCAGGATGGTCTGTTCCTTCTCGCCCTTGTCGAGGCCGTACGCGAGTGCGGCCGCGGTGGGCTCGTTGACGATGCGCAGGACGTTCAGGCCCGCGATCTGGCCGGCCTCCTTGGTGGCCTGACGCTGCGAGTCCTCGAAGTAAGCCGGGACAGTGATCACGGCGTCGGTGATCTCCTCACCGAGGTACGCCTCGGCGTCCCGCTTGAGCTTCATCAGCGTGCGGGCGCTGATCTCCTGTGGCGTGTACTTCTTGTCGTCGATCTCCACGGTCCAGTCGGTGCCGATGTGGCGCTTGACCGAGCGGACGGTGCGGTCGACGTTGGTGACCGCCTGGTTCTTGGCGGGCTGACCGACGAGCACTTCACCGTTCTTGGCGAAGGCGACGATCGACGGGGTGGTCCGTGAACCCTCGGAGTTGGCGACCACTACGGGCTCGCCACCTTCGAGTACAGACACGACCGAGTTGGTGGTCCCGAGGTCGATTCCGACCGCACGAGCCATAGTGATCCCTCACTTTCCTTCCCTGCAGCTTCGTGAACTGCGGTTTTGCTTCTCTACGCTGAGCCGATGAGCCCCAGATGAGCGTATACGGCTCAAGTTTGCATACGACTCTCGTCGAAGTCAATTTGAAACTTGAGCCCAGCCCACTCAGGTCCTCGAAAGGCTCAACGGACCGGGAAGCGGGTTTGTTCCCAGTCGGGTTCGTCCCCGGTCGGGTTCGGCCCCCGTCGGGTTTGATTACAGCCTGGGCAATGGTCGATACGATTTCCGTGTGGACACCGTCGGCGATTGCGGGGCACCGAACACATCGATCTCGTACCGACCGCCGGCAGACCCGCCGGACCGGAATACGGTGACTGCTCGATGACTGACGCCGTCGTCGTCGGTGCCGGCCCCAACGGCCTGGCCGCGGCCGTCACGCTTGCGCTGCACAAAGTCGCGGTCACCGTCTACGAAGCCGACGACACCATCGGCGGCGGCGCCCGGACCACCGAGCGGACCATCCCCGGGCTACTGCACGACGACTGCTCTGCCGTGCATCCGATGGGTGCGGCGTCACCCTTCTTCCGCTCGCTCGACCTCGCCACGTACGGACTCGAATGGTGCCGCCCCGAGATCGACCTTGCCCATCCACTCGACAACGCGGTAGCGGGCGTGTTCACACGCTCGATCACAGAGACCGCCGATCGACTCGGCCCGGACGGACCGTCGTGGCGACGATTGTTCACCCCTCTGACCGAGCGCTTCGACGAACTCGCCGACGAAGTCCTGCGACCGATCGCACACCTGCCACAGCACCCGATCACGTTGGCACGCTTCGGCAGCGGTGCGCTGACCCCGGCGGCGATGACTGCGAGACGCTGGCGCACACAGCAGGCACGGGCCCTGTTCGGCGGCGTCGCGGCTCACGCCTACTACCCGCTGACCAGGCCGACGACGTCGGCAGTGGGCTTGCTGATGCTGGCCGCCGGTCACCGATATGGTTGGCCCGTCGCCCGCGGGGGTTCACGCTCGATCACCGACGCGCTGGCTGCGATCCTGCGCGCACATGGCGGACGGATCGAGACCGGCCGCAGGGTCCGATGGCTCGGAGAACTGCCGCGAACCGACGTCACGATGCTGGACCTGTCACCGGCCGGCGTCATCGAACTGGCCGGAAACCGGTTGCCGCCCCGAGTCGCCCGCGCATACCGCAGATACCGGTACGGGCCGGCGGCGTTCAAGCTCGACCTCGCGGTCGAGGGAGGAATCCCCTGGCGCGACGACGCGTGCCGCCGTGCCGGGACGGTCCATCTGGGCGGAACCTTCGGCGAGATCGCGACCACCGAACGAGACCTGCACCGCGGCCGCATGCCGGAACGCCCCTTCGTTCTGATCGGTCAGCAGTACCTGGCCGACCCGTCGCGCTCGGCGGGCAGCGTGCATCCGGTGTGGGCGTACGCCCATGTACCGCACGGGTACACCGGCGACGCGACCGAGGCGATCCTCCGTCAGATCGAGCGGTTCGCCCCCCGGACGCGCGAGCGTATCGTCGACAGCTTCAGCCGCTCAGCTGTCGAGATGCCCGCTTACAACCCCAACTACGTGGGCGGCGACATCGCATCCGGCGCCAACGATCCTCTGCAGATACTGTTCCGGCCGCGGATCGCTCTGGACCCCTACACGACCGGCATCCCCGGCGTCTACATCTGTTCCGCCTCGACGCCTCCCGGCGGCGGCGTGCACGGTATGGGCGGCTACAACGCGGCCAGGGCGGCGCTGCGCCGACTGGAGCGCACCGGATAGAGCGGGCAAAGGCATCGTCGGACAGCTTCAGCGTGGGGAACCGGAGCGGGGGCACTCGCGCCACGGCGAAGTGGAGTCGTTCGACTTGTGAAGCAAGAGTACAAATTCCCGGGCATGTCGGGTGTGTCTTGCCCTATTGTGGGTGGCCGATCCCGAAGACCCTGAAGGAAACCAAGTGCGAATCTCGCTGGCGCCGCGCGCCGCAGTGCAGTTGTTGGCCCGCCGCGTCGCAGCCGTTGGGTCCTCGGCGCTCCTACTTGCCGTACCTGTTGCCGCTTCGGCGCAGGCCGAACCTTCCGGAACCTCCACTTCCGGAACCCCGAGCACACAGGTCAGCCAGTTGTCGGCAGCGGAACTGCCCGCCGACATGGTTGAGGCGATCACCCGGGATCTGAAGATCAGCCCGCAGGAGTACCTGGACCGGGCCGCCCGCGCGCAGGAACTCAACTCGTATGCGACAGACTTCCGTGCTGCACGCCCCGAGGAGTTCTCGGGTGCGTGGATGGACGGCGACGGCTACCCCGTGGTGGCGGTGACAACCACGGCTGCCGCAAAGACCGCCACACTTGACGGGTACCGCACCCAGATGGCGCCGGTCTCTGCAGAGGGACTCGAGCGTTCGCTCGCCGATTTCAACCGCTGGGTCTCGCAACTGCCCGGCCAGATCGCTTCTCAGATCGGGCCCGCCTCGATCGACTTCCTGAACAGTCAGATCGTGGTCGACATCGCGAACAGCCCGCTCGGCCGCTCCATCGATCTTCCGACGCTGATCGCGGACATCAAGGTGCAACTGAAGGCGCCCGGACCGGTCCCCGTCGAACGGGTTCCCATGGGAGGCGACACGTACGTGACGTTTCCTGAGAACCCAGCGAGCACGACTCCCGACGAGGTCGGCGTCTGCTCCTTTGGATTCAGTAGTACTGACCGGCACGGCAATGCGATCAACATCAGCGCGGGGCACTGCGATCCCGCACCGGGCACCGGCACCGAGGTGTACGTGCCGACCAGCGCGAACATCGCCGAAGTTGTCCAGGTAGGCAGCTTCGAACACTCCCAACTCGGTGGCCCCGAGGCCCTCGACTACTCCCTGATCCGCCTCAACGACACCGGTGTGCGCGCCGGACTCGACCGTCCTGTGATCCGCGGCGCCGGCGGCAGCACCCTCACCGTCACGGGTACGGCGGTGCCGGTCGTCGGCGCACCGATCTGCAAGTCCGGAGAGGCATCGGGGTTCACCTGCGGCGTCGTGACCTATGACCGGGTCGAGGCCGAGCTCATGACGTTCGACGAGGACGAAACCCACACCGTCTACGGATTCGCTGGCAGCGCATGCACTCTGGCCGGCGACAGCGGCGGCGCGATCGTCACCGGCACTCTGGCCCTGGGCATCACCAGCGGATCCAACAGCGCCGTCGCACCCAGCTGCACCGCGGCCAACTTGGTTCTCTCGTTCGACGGTGGAACGTCCAGCCTCGGCATTCCGATCCAGAGCATCCTCAACGCGGCTGACAATTCCTCCGGGGGCGGGTTCGGCTCCGGCCTCACGGTGCGCACAGGCACTGCACGCGACTGACGAATCGCCCACACCGAGTTACGTGTATCGGTGGGCATGGGGGCCCTATAGTCGAACGCAACTCGGGGCGCCCGTAGACGCCGGGTGCTCCTCTCTGTAGACCTAGGCGTCTATGGGCGCCCAGGGCGGACGGAAGAAGGGCCCGTCATGCGAAGCTTGCTCGCACGTCGTGCTGCGGTGTTCGGTTCTGCCGCGCTCCTCCTACTCGGCCCCGCGACCACCGTCGCGCAGGCCGAACCCGCGGCATTACCCGCGGAGTCCGAGTCCGGGATCTCCGATCAGCACGCCCAACTCCCGGCCGAAATGATCGATGCTCTCCAAAGGGACCTCCAACTCACCCCCGCCCAGTACTTGGAGCGGTCCGCACTCGCTCAACGACTCGGCGAGTTCGCTGAGGTCGCGCGCACCCAGTTCCCGGAGGCCTTCGCCGGCGCATGGATCGACCCGTCCGGCGCCCCCGTCGTCGGCCTAGCCGAGAACGGCCGCGACTCCGCACGAGCTGCCGTCGAGCAGGCGGGGTTCACGAGCGCGGATGTCGAGCGAAGCCAGGGCCAGCTCGAATCCACTCGCGCGGGGCTTGCCGCCTGGATCGGCACCCTGCCCCCGGATATCGCACAGTTTGTCGGTGGAGCGACCATCGACGTCGCCAACAACGATGTTGTGTTGCGGGCCGACAACCGCGCGGGCGACCTCCTCGAGCTGGTGCCCCCGTTCCTGAGGGAAGCCGCCCGAGTGGTGCTCGCTCCCGCCTTCGCGCCGCTGGAGCCTGCGATTTCGTCCTCTGTGCCCGCGCAGTACGCCGGAGATGCGTTCCTCGGAGGTGATCCGTACGTCGCTACCGGAGGCGGCGTGGGGTTGCAGTGTTCGCTCGGGTTCAATGCGCTCGACGGCAACGGGGCACCCGTCAATATCAGCGCAGGCCACTGCGACCCCGATCGCACCACCGCAGGCACGGAGCGCGCCTCCCGGGTGGAGGGCATGTCCGGACCTGTGATCGGCACGTTCGAGAGGACAAGCCTCGACGGGTACGACTACTCGATCCTTCGGCCCACTGCGGCTTCGGCACCGCGGTTCGCGAACAACGGCGTACGGGTCCCGTACGCTGCACCGCTCCAGGTCACAGGCACCGCTAGCCCTGTCGTCGGCGCTCCCGTCTGTAAGACCGGTAGCACGTCCGGGTTCAACTGTGGTGTCGTGACCGCGGTCAACCAATCGGTCCACGTCGGCGAGCGCGTCCTCTACGACGGCTTCGCCACCAACCTGTGCGCACTGGAGGGCGACAGCGGCGGACCCATCGTTACCGGCACCCTCGCCCTCGGCATCTCGAGCGCGTCGAACGTCGGCGACTACCCCTTGTGCGCACTCGCGAACCTCGAGACCTCCCTGATGGGCGACAGCCCGGAACTGATCGCCACCCCGATCAACTCGATCCTGAACCAGAATCCCGGGCTGAGGCTCCGGACGTCGTAAACCCGCACAGCAGATGGGGCCCGACTCCTCGAGGAAGCGGGCCCCTTCGGATGCGTCAAATCACCGGCCCGTCAGCCGAGTTAGGTCTACCTACGCGACACCAGCCACAGGGCACCGCATACCGTTAACCCAATCCAGCCCGGATCGAGCGGTTCACCCAGACCCGCGAGTGACGCGTTAGAGCATCCTCACCACCCTCCGAACGTCGCGTCTGGAGGCAAAGATGCAGGAAGCCGTGCCACGCGCTATGTTACTGACAGGTAGAAACCCTAAGTTACTGGCCAGTAACTTAGAAGCGGTTACGATCTGTGGCTGAGCTGACCCCAGGCGGCACGCGTGCTGCCCCGAAACGAAAGGCCTCGACATGAACGCCCTGACGATCACGTTGGGCACAATCGGCGTGCTATTGAGCATTCCCGCGTGGGGGTCATTCTTCCTCGGCGTGTGGAAGATCGTCAGCGCCATCCGGATCGGTCAGCCCGCCCCAGACCGCTGGCGACCGTTCTTCCCGCGGTTCAAGCAGATGGTTGCGGAGATCCTCGCGCACACCCGTATGAACAAGTTCCGCACCGTCGGCTGGGCGCACTGGCTTGTGATGATCGGATTCTTGCTGGGATCGATCGTTGCGATGGAGGCCTACATCCAGACCTTCAACCCAGAAGGAGGCTGGCCGCTCATCGGCGGAACCGCCGTCTACCACTTCGTTGATGAATTGCTGGGAATCGGCACCGTCATCGGCATCATCGCCCTGGTCATCATTCGCCAGCGAAACCACCCACGCGGGCCCGCGCGGCTCTCACGGTTCGGTGGTTCCAACTTCCGCGCGGCATACTTTGTCGAAGCGGTTGTCCTCATCGAGGGCCTCGGCATGATTCTCGTAAAGGCCGGCAAGATTGCCACCTACGGTCATGCCAATCCGTGGACCGACTTCTTCACCATGCGCGTCGCCGAGTTCATCCCGGGTAGCCCGGGACTTGTCTCCGTCTTTGCGTTCGTCAAGCTGATGTCGGCCATGATCTGGCTGTACATCGTCGGCCGGAACATCAATTGGGGTGTCGCCTGGCACCGCTTCTCTGCTTTCTTCAACATCTACTTCCAGCGTGAGGACGACGGTGACGTCGCTCTCGGTGCGGCCAAGCCGATGATGTCCAAGGGCCGCGCGCTCGACATGGAGAACGTCGATCCCGATACCGACACCCTCGGTGCCGGCCGGATCGAGGACTTCTCGTGGAAGGGTTGGCTGGACTTCACCACCTGCACCGAGTGCGGTCGCTGCCAATCGCAGTGCCCTGCCTGGAACACCGGCAAGCCGCTGTCGCCCAAGCTGTTCATCATGTCCCTGCGCGACCACGGCTACGCCAAGGCCCCGTACCTGCTGGCTGGAGGCCGCAAGGACATGGGCGGCGACGAAGTCGGGCTGGTCGACGCCGAGGGCAAGGTCCTCGAGGACAAGCTCGCCGCAATCCCGGAGGCTGCTCGCGCCGAGGCCGAGCGCCCCCTGGTCGGCGAGTCGGTCGAGGGTGAACTCGGCGGCATCATCGACCCCGAGACCTTGTGGTCCTGCACCACGTGCGGTGCGTGTGTCGAGCAGTGCCCGGTGGACATCGAGCACGTCGACCACATCATCGACATGCGCCGCTACCAGGTCCTGATCGAGTCGGACTTCCCGTCCGAGCTGGCGGGTCTGTTCAAGAACCTCGAGAACAAGGGCAATCCCTGGGGCCAGAACGCCAAGGACCGCCTCAACTGGATCAACGAGATGGACTTCGAGATCCCGGTCTACGGCCAGGACGCGGATTCCTTCGAGGACTACGAGTACCTGTTCTGGGTCGGCTGCGCCGGCGCCTACGAGGACCGCGCGAAGAAGACCACCAAGGCCGTCGCCGAACTGCTGGCGACCGCGGGCGTGAAGTTCATGGTCCTCGGCGCCGAGGAGACCTGCACCGGCGACTCGGCCCGCCGAGCGGGCAACGAATTCCTGTTCCAGCAGCTCGCTATGCAGAACATCGAGCTGCTGAACACGGTGTTCGACGGCACCCCGGACAACAAGCGCAAGATCGTCGTCACGTGCGCGCACTGCTTCAACGCGCTCGGCAACGAGTACCCGCAGGTCGGCGGTGCCTACGAGGTCGTCCACCACACGCAGCTGCTCAACCGCCTGGTGCGGGCGAAGAAGCTCGTCCCCGTCGCCAAGCTCGAAGAGAATGTCACCTACCACGACCCGTGCTACCTGGGCCGTCACAACAAGGTGTACGACGCGCCGCGTGAACTGATGGAGGCGTCGGGCGCAAACCTTGCGGAGATGCCACGCCACGGCGAGCGTTCCATGTGCTGTGGCGCCGGTGGTGCCCGGATGTGGATGGAGGAGCAACTCGGCAAGCGCATCAACGTCGATCGCGTCGACGAAGCCCTCACCACGCTGAGCGGGAACGGCGCATCGCCTCAGGGGGCATCGACGCAGAAGATCGCGACGGGCTGCCCGTTCTGCCGCGTCATGCTCACCGACGGCGTCACTGCTCGCCAGGAGCAGGGCCAGGGCGAGGGTGTAGAGGTCGTCGATGTCGCGCAGATGATGCTCGAATCCGTCACGCGTCTCGATCCCGAACAGCTGACTGCGAACATCAAGGTCGAGCAGCGCGAGAAGGTTCCGGCCGCTGCTCCGGCGGCCGCCGAGGCTGCCGCGGCGCCCGCCGCACCGGCTGCCGAACCCGAAGCCGCTCCGGCCGCGAAGGCCGCTCCTGCGGCTGCGCCGGCCCAGGGCAAGGGCCTGCAGATGAAGGGTCTGGCCAAGGCCCCCGGCGCGAAGGCGCCTGGGGCGAAGGCACCGGGCGGCAGGGGCCTGCAGATGAAGGGCGCCGCCAAGGCACCCGGCGCAAAGGCTGCCACGCCGGCACCCGCCGAACCGGCCGCCGAGACGCCCCCGGCACCGACCGCCAAGCCCGGTGGTCTGGGCATGAAGTCCGGCGCGAAGGCACCGGGCGGCAAGGGCCTGCAGATGAAGGGCGCCGCCAAGGCACCCGGCGCAAAGGCTGCCACGCCGGCACCTTCCCCTGAAGCGGCGGCCCCGGCTGCGGAGACTCCGGCTGCTCCCGCGGCACCGACGGCCAAGCCCGGCGGACTCGCCATGAAGGGCGGGGCCAAGGCTCCCGGCGGCAAGGGCCTGCAGATGAAGGGCGGGGCGAAGGCACCCGGCGCCAAGAGCACACCGGCGCCGGCCCCAGCGACGCCCGAGTCCGAGCCCGAGAAGGCCGACGAACCGCAGGCGGAGGCGGCGCCGAAGCAGGAGGCGTCGAGCACGCCTCCGCCGCAGGCCAAGCCGGGCGGACTCGGCTTCAAGGCCGGAGCCAAGGCACCAGGTCGCAAGAAGTAGGCACAGACGAAGGCGCCCTCACCGTCCGCGGTGGGGGCGCCTTCGTCTGTGGTCACGCCTCTCTGCTCCGTCGCGCGGGCAAGTCGACCACATGCCGCAACCGTGGCCGTCACACCCCTGATCCAGCGATCACACACCCGTTCAACGGCGAAAGCCTGTGTGACGCTGTCAAAGGGAGTGTTCAGTCAGGTTGCGGCACCAGCCGTGGAGCGGGCTCCAACGCAACTGCTACGGCCGCCACAGCTCCAACTGCGGGACGCCGGGCGTCTCGAAGCCGAGGACCTGACCGTAGAACGACAGTTCCGCCTCGCGGGCGCTGACGATCGTCTCGGCCTTCCGGAACCCGTGGGATTCACCCGCGTAGGAGAGGTAGGCGTGCGGAATCTGCTTCTGTACGAGTGCATCGCGGAATTGTTCGGCCTGCGACGGCGGCACGATCGGGTCCGAAAGACCCTGCAGCAACAACACCGGACACGACAGTCCGTCGACGTTGTTGACCGGCGCCCGACGGGTGTAGAGGTCGGCGGCCCCCGGCAGCGGGCCGATCAGTCCGTCGACGTACCGGGACTCGAAATCGTGAGTCTCCTTGACGAACTCGACCAGTTCGGCGACGCCGTAGTACGACACACCACACGCGAACACATCTGACGTCGTCAACGCGGACAACACGGTCCATCCACCGGCCGAACCACCTTCGATCGCAAGACGATCCGGGTCGGCAAGCCCCGCGTCTGCGAGACCGCGGACGGCCGCGACGGTGTCCTCGACGTCGACTACTCCCCACTGGCCGCGCAGCCGGTTTCGGTACTCGCGTCCGTATCCGCTCGACCCGCCGTAGTTCACGTCGACGACGCCGATACCGCGGCTCGTGAAGTACGCATACACCGGCTGCAGCGCGGGAGCGACATGTGAGGTGGGCCCGCCGTGCACGAATGCGACGTAGGGAGGCAGTTCGCCATCCGGGGCGTCGTAGTCGGGGTTGTGGGGCGGGTAGACGACCGCATGCACCTCACGTTCCGGGCCCTGGAAGGTCAGCGCCCGCGCCTCGGGCAGGTATGCGACGTCGGGCAGTCCGTCGACCGAGAGCCGAACGTCGGTGAGCGCCCCGGTGTCCAGGTCGAGCATGCGCAGCCCGGACGCGACCTGCGCACCGCCGCAGAGCAGCAGGACCCTGCGTCCGTCTACGTCGCAGATCTGCACCGAAGAGATTCCTTCGGGCTGGACATCACGAAGCTCGCCCGTGGACGGGACGATAAGCCCCAGCGTGTCGGTACCGACGGTGCGGGTAGTGAGAAGGTGACCACCTTCCAGCAACACGTACCAGCGGGCGCCGAGCTGCCACAGTGGGGCGCCGAAGTCGGCGTTCGTCGGGGAGATCGGCTCCACGGCATCGTCGTTCGCCGCGACGCGGTAGAGGTTCCACCAGCCGCTCCGGTCGCTGATCACATTCAGGGTGGATACGTCGGCCCATTCGGGCTGCAGCACCGATTCCTCCGGGCCACCGAGCAGGACATCGACCTTGCCAGAAGCCAGCGTCAGCACGCGCAGTTCGGTCCCGTCCCAGGGCATCTGCGGATGATTCCAGGCGATCCAGGCAAGGCGCTCGCCGTCCGGCGACAGTCGCGGGTAGGCAAGGAAGTCGGAGCCTGCGACGATCGAACGCATCGCCGCCGGGTCGTCCTCCGCGCGTCCGTCGAGTGGGATCGCGCAGATGTCGCGCTTCGGCGTCCCGTCGCGGTAGTACTCGCGCACACACCACACCTCGTCACCGACGATCGTGAGATCGCCGTAGCGATCCGAGGACGGGGTCGGCGACACGGGCGTAATGGGCAGCGGCGCGGCATCGACGGACGGGTCGAACCGGTACAGCCGCTGGTCACTGAATTCGGCAAATACCAGCACCCCGTCGGCGGTCACCGCCCACGCGCCGCCGCCGTACTCGTGCACACGAGTCCGCGCGTTCCACGGCGCCGGCAGGATGTCGACCGGCTCACCGTCCGAGCCGAGACGTCGGATCGCGGACCGACCACCCTCGGTGGGACGCTGCTCCGACCACCACACGGCGTCGGCAACGAAGCAGCCCCCCTCAACCAGGTGCCCGCTGGCGGCGACGTCGGCGGCGGTGATCGGTGAGATCCACGAACCGTAGCGAGCCACGGTCGATGCGTGATGCGCCATAGGGACACACTAGCGATCGAGACGTACTGTTCACCCATGTCCGCACATCTGCCCCTGCGGTTCACCGACGCCCCCGTCGCGCGGTTGGCGACGGTGTCGGCGGACGGCGTTCCGCACGTGGTTCCGGTGGTGTTCGCGGTCGTGCGGGACACGGTCTACACCGCGGTGGATGACAAACCCAAGACCACCCGCCGGCTGAGGCGTTTGGCGAACATCGCCGCGACGGGACGCGCAAGTCTGCTCGTCGATTACTACGACGACGACTGGGCGCAGCTGTGGTGGGTGCGTGTGGACGGCACTGCGGAGGTACTGCCGACCGACGCCGGTGAATCGAGCTCCGCTATCGACTCCCTGGTTGCCAAGTATCCGCAGTATCGGTCGATGCGGCCGTCAGGGCCGGTGGTCGCGGTACGCGTTCAGCGGTGGCGGCAGTGGTCGGCGACGGCGTCCTGAAAGTGTGGAACGCCGGGTTTGTCCCCGGCTGTAACACACCTGTTCGTTTGACGGTCTTGTGGCACAACGCACATCGGGCGACGATGGACACAGTGCGCATTGCGCATGTCATCGGAAGCGAAGGTTCCTCTCATGACACGCAGAATTTCCGCAGCACTCGCCGCTCTCGCGGTCACCCTCTCCCTGGGCGCGTTCGGCGCGCCGGCAGCCTCGGCCTCGTCACTGTCCGAGGCCCAGACCCCCGTACAGGGTTCGGCGCTTTGCCTCGTCATCCCGTTCGGGTCGCTGGTGCTCCCGATCTGCATCTGATCCGGTGTCCGCTGCGAAACCCAGGCCCGTTCGCAGGAGCTCGCGGGCTCCGCCGCTGGCGGGCTGGGCGCGACATTTGCTGTGACGCATGCAACACCAGGCCTCCGGTAGAACGCCATCCGGAGGTGGTAACGGTGCCACGGAAACATGCCGTTCGATACCCGCTTGCACTCGGGTGGAATCATGGGGGCCGTGAGCATTGCAGATTCCCCTCGTCCACGTCGCCCGCAGCGCACGCTGGAGCAGTCCACCAAACTGCAGAACGTGCTGTACGAGATCCGTGGGCCGGTGCACGCGCACGCGGCACGCCTGGAGGCCGAGGGGCATCGCATCCTGAAGCTCAACATCGGTAATCCGGCCCCGTTCGGATTCGAGGCACCCGACGTGATCATGCGAGACATGATCGCCGCCCTGCCCTATGCGCAGGGATACTCGGAGTCCAAGGGCATCCTGTCGGCCCGACGCGCGATCGTCACCCGATACGAGTTGGTGCCCGGATTCCCGGAGCTCGACGTCGACGACATCTACCTGGGCAACGGCGTCTCCGAGCTCATCACGATGACGATGCAGGCGCTGCTCAACGACGGCGACGAGGTCCTCATCCCGGCGCCGGACTACCCGCTGTGGACGGCGATGACCAGCCTGTCGGGCGGCACGCCGGTGCACTACCTGTGTAGCGAGCAGAACGACTGGAACCCCGATATCGCGGACATCGAGTCCAAGATCACGGACAAGACCAAGGCTCTGCTGGTCATCAATCCGAACAACCCGACGGGTGCGGTGTACTCGGCGGAGGTCCTTTCGCAGCTCGTCGACCTCGCACGCAGGCACCAACTACTGCTGCTGGCCGACGAGATCTACGACAAGATCCTCTACGACGACGTCAAGCACGTCTCGCTGGCCACGCTCGCCCCCGATCTGCTCTGCCTCACATTCAACGGCCTGTCGAAGGCCTACCGCGTCGCCGGCTACCGCGCGGGGTGGGTCGCGATCACAGGACCGAAGGATCACGCGTCCGGCTTCCTCGAGGGCTTGGACGTGCTCGCCTCCACCCGGCTGTGCCCCAACGTTCCCGGTCAGCACGCCATCCAGGTGGCGCTCGGCGGACACCAGAGCATCGATGACCTCGTGCTGCCCGGCGGCCGCCTGCTCGAGCAGCGCGACATCGCGTGGGAGCGACTCAACATGATCCCCGGCGTGTCATGCGTCAAGCCGCGCGGCGCGTTGTACGCGTTCCCCCGCCTGGATCCGAACGTCCACGAGATCTACGACGACGAGAAGTTGGTACAGGACCTGCTGCTGCAGGAGAAGATCCTGATGGTCCAGGGCACCGGCTTCAATTGGCCCGACCACGACCACCTGCGCATCGTGACGCTGCCGTGGGCACGCGATCTGGCCGTCGCGATCGAACGGTTCGGCAACTTCCTGTCCAGCTACAAGCAGTAGGCGTGGCCGTGGTGGACGGAGCCCGTGGTGGACGGAGCCCGTGGCCCACACCAAGCGGATCCGCTTCGACCACGGTTGGATGTACTCGCGAAGCGAACGGACTTGCGCAAGGGCGTAGGCCGCTCGTTGTCGACGTCCTCACGCAAGGGACCGAAAAAAATCTCCCAATTGATCACATTCGCGCGTACTTAGGGTAGTCTCACCTCTTGGCCCTCCGCGAGGGCCCGTAAGCGCCTCGTCCTGCCCCCTCCCCCCCTGGGCGACGGGGTACCGGTGGCGGGGATGCCCCCCCTGCTCCCCGTCACCGTCGCTTACCGCGACCTCCCGCTAGCCTGCTCTGGTGCAGAGACGAAGCCGATGACAACGCGCCTGTCGCCCAGCGGAGAACACAGTCCAGACCTCCAGCCCGGTAGTCACGGACACGGCCACGGACATTTCGAGGGACCGGCACCGGTCGGTCCGACCGCAGCCCGAGTCGTCGTAGCGATTCTCGTCGCGGTTGCGATCGCGGTCGTCGGCGCAGCGGCGATCCTGTGGCCGAGCAATGAGCACGTCGGGATCCAGTTGCCGTTCCAGGGGGCCGACGGCCTCGGCGTCACGACCGAAGCCGGGACGATCGTCGCGCAAGACCTGGCGCCGTGCGGCAGCTCATCCGCAGGGCGGGCGTTCTCGGGCGACCCCGCACCGCCCCCTGTGACGAGCGGCGGCATCGACTGCCAACGGAGCTTCGTCACCATCGAGTCCGGGCCCAACGAGGGAACCCGCACACTACTCGAGATCGTGCCGGGACCGGGTCAACCGAACCTGCGGGTAGGCGATCACATTCGTCTTGTCCGCCAGACCGATGCGACCGGCACCCCGGCCTACTCATTCAACGACTATTCACGGGGACTGCCGTTGACACTCGTCGTCGCCGTGTTCGTGGTGGCGATCGTCGCGGTCGCTAGATGGCGCGGGCTACGCGCACTGCTAGGACTCGGGTTCGCTTTCGGCGTGCTACTCGTCTTCACCCTGCCCGCGCTGTTGGACGGCAAACCCGCGATACCCGTGGCCCTCGTGTCGGGCGCGGCGATCTTGTACGTCGTCCTGTACCTGGCGCACGGGGTGAACCTACGGACGAGTTCCGCGTTGCTCGGGACATTGGCATCGATGCTCGTCGCAGCAGTACTGTCCACCGCCGCGATCGGAATGACGCACCTGACCGGCCTGTCCGAGGAACAGAACGTCAACGTCCAGGCTTACATTCAACAGGTCAGCATCACCGGGCTCCTGCTGGCCGGCTTCATCATCGGGTCGCTCGGTGTACTCAACGACGTCACGATCACCCAGGCGTCGGCCGCGTTCGAGATCGCATCGATGGACGAGTCGGCTTCCCGTCGGACCATCTTCGCAGCCGCGATGCGGGTGGGACGCGATCACATCGCAAGCACCGTCTACACATTGGTACTCGCCTACGCCGGCGGCGCGCTTCCGCTGCTCCTACTCTTCAGCGCCTCGGGCGACTCCGTTCGGGATGTGCTGACGGGCGACGCGGTCGCCATCGAGGTCGCGCGGTCCGCGGTGGGCGGTACCGCGCTCGCGCTGTCCGTTCCCCTCACGACCGCGATCGCGGTACTCCTCGCGCGGCCACGGGTCGCCACCCAGATCTCTCGACGACGGCGCCGCGGTCGCCACACCCTCTGACTCGAGGCCGGCAGGGCCGCGGATGCGTGCCCGCTGCGACGCCTACCGTGGCGCCGAATCCACAGCAGGCTGCGCGGGTTCCTCAGTTGATGCCACAGCTTCAGGCCCGAAGTATGCTCTGCCATAGCCGAGGCCGAATCCGATGACCGCAATGGCGACAAGTGCCACACCTGCCACTACGGCTCCGGCCACCTGCAATCTCGAAACCGAGCGCGGTCTCGTAGTTCGCGACGGCCGCCGAGGCTTTGCCGTGGGCTTCCCGACCGGAGCCGCGAGGAGCGCCGCCCCTGTTGCCGCCGTGAACTCCGGGGCCTCTGCGACCACTATCGGGATGGCGGAGCGTTGCTGGAGCACCGACCGCACCTCAGGGGCGTGCGTTCCGCCGCCTAGAAGGACGACAACGTCGGGCACCGAACCGGACTGATCGGCAAGCTCCCCGACCAGATCGGCAGACTCCGCGATCAACGCAATGGCGGGAGGGCCGGATATCTCGAGCGGCAGTGTCCTCAGATCGTCGGTGTTCAAGTCGTCGGCGTTCAGGTCGCTGCCACGCAACCGTGTGCTGCGTTCTGAGGCGACGACCGAACCGGTGGACCGATCGACCAGGCTCACGGTGAGCCCCGAGCTTCCGAGATCGTAGAGCGCGAGAGTGCGCCGAGTCGCCAGACGCTCGTCCTGGATCAACCGTTCGAAGACCGCGGTGTGCTCGGGGACCAACCGGAAATTCGTCACTCCCTGACGGCGTAGCGCTGCGTCCAGTGCGGCGGCCTGAGCCTCATCGCTGTAGGCGATGCTGACTCGGACAGTCGATCCCGACTCCGCTGCATCCGCGAGGACGATACCGACTGCTTCAGCGGCGAGTTCCTCTGGAGCCCAGGTATCGACAGCGATCGACCGGCGCTCGGCCCTCACCGGCGCCCCCAATCGCCCGGGATCGGGGAGCTGGACCATCCGCACGAATCCGGTCCCGACCGATACCCCTAGAACCGCACTCATAATCGCCTTCGATCGAGGGCACGCCCGGCCGACGCTTCGTGCCGGGCGTGTCTGAACCAGTCGAGTTTATACAGCCGCGCCCAGAAGCGCAGACCTGAACAATTGTTCGTCCTTGAACCGCCAACACTCGCCGCTCCTCCACAGCCCAGAGACCCGCCGCAATGCGGGGCGGTAGACCAGCGCCGCAGAACCGCCTGTGGCTTCGCGTCTCGGCTCGCGAGCGAGGCCTCAGTACGCCTGGCTCCCCGGGTGCGTCGCGAAGTTGAGGTACGCCCTCGAGGGTGTCGGGCCGCGTTGGCCCTGATACTTCGACCCGACCGCAGAACTGCCGTAAGGGTTTTCCGCAGCGCTGGTGAGTTTGAGCAGGCACAGCTGGCCGATCTTCATACCCGGCCACAGCGTGATCGGCAGGTTTGCCACGTTCGAGAGTTCGAGCGTGATGTGACCACTGAACCCGGGGTCGATGAATCCGGCTGTGGAATGCGTCAACAGCCCTAGGCGGCCGAGACTCGACTTCCCTTCCAGCCGACCAGCGAGGTTGTCGGGAAGGGTGCACACCTCGAGGGTTGATCCGAGGACGAACTCCCCCGGGTGGAGCACGAACGGCTCACCGGGCGTGGGCTCGACCAGCGACGTCAACTCGTCCTGCCGCAGTGCAGGGTCGATGTGCGTGTACTTGGTGTTGTCGAAGACCCGGAACAGGCTGTCGAGTCGAACGTCCACGCTGGACGGCTGCACCATCTCAGGTTCGAACGGGTCGATGCCCAGCCGTCCGGAGGAAATCTCGGCACGAAGATCGCGGTCTGAGAGCAGCACAGGGAGAGGCTACCGGTGCCGTCAATGACGATGGACATGAACCTGGGCAATCGCCACTTGACGCTTGTCAGCTTCGACTCTCGGGCACACGCCCTACGACTTCTGCTACAGTTTCCGCTTGCGGGGCGAGGTGCCTGAAATGGTGGCAACCGCTACAAAAGCCCTGCGTGCCGATGTAGTTCAATGGTAGAACATCAGCTTCCCAAGCTGAGAACGCGGGTTCGATTCCCGTCATCGGCTCCACGAAGAAACCCGCCCCGACGGTTGTCGGAGCGGGTTTTTTGCTGTCACACGGACGTTCGAGTGGGGCCAGATTGTCACTTCGTTGTCACTACCGACCCCAGAACGGACGCAGCATCCTTCAATGCGTCGTTCTGACTGTGTGCGTAGACCTTCATCGTGAAACTCGCATCCGCGTGGCCGATCCACGCCGCAATCACCGCGACAGGCACACCCTGAAGGTGCAGGGTCGTCGCAGCCGTATGCCGTGCATCGTGAAGGCGGATCGAACGCACGCCCGCTGCGACTGTCATCTCTCGCCAGTATCGAGACAGTACGGCCGGGGTGTAGGGCTGCCCGACCTCGTTGACGACGACGTATTCACCAAGCCCGTACTCAGGACCTACCGCCAGACGTTCACGCCTCTGCGACGCACGTGCCATCCTCAATGAAGCCTTCAGAGGCTCAGACAACGGCAGGGTGCGTCTCGAGGTCGCCGTCTTCGGTTCGTTCTCCACCGCTCTATTTCCTGCCATTACGCGGCTCTTCGAGATCGATAGGAAGCCTGCATCCAGGTCCACGTCGGACCATCGGAGGCCCGCAATCTCCCCGCGTCGCAGCCCAGCCAAAGCAAGGTGCCAGGCGTGGCCCAGACGATTGTCGGCGGCAGCTGCCAGTAGCGTTCGCACCTCCGCCGCAGTGAATGTGCTCATCTCCTTGTGCGGCATCGGGACGCGCTTCACCCCGGCGGCGACGACCCGAGGCACAACCCCCTGAGAGAAGGCGTCAGCGAGAACCTGCTGAATCGTGGTGATGACCTTGTTGACGGCAGATGGTGACCAAGGCCTACGAGACTTGCCCTTCTCGGTGACAGTCCCGCCAACGCAGAGATCACGCACGAGATCGTCTATGTGGCGTCTCGTGAGCGACTGGACTGGAAGCTCGCCGTGACGTTCACGTAGCGGGGCGAGATCGTAGGCGAGTTTGGACAGCGACGTTGCTCGCAGGTTGTGGCGACCCGCGATGTAGTTACTGCACACCTGCTCGACTGTGACAGTAGACCGGGCTACATATGTCCCGGCACCGACTTCGCTGCTGATCTTCGAGTAGGCGTTCTTCGCATCTTCGAGTGTCTTGTAGCGCTTCCGCGTTTGCCGACGCTTCCCTGTCCCCGGGTCGGTGCCCGCGTCGAGGGTGATCTCGTAACGCTCCTCACCCGACTTCAAGGTCACCTTCTTCATCCCAGGAAGAAGCCGTTGCCGCCTAGCGCTCATCAAATCCCCCCGTTCAGAAGCCGGATCTGCTGGACCGGCTTTCCTCGCGAATTCACGGTGACCGTCATGCCAAAGAGAGGACTAGGTGCTGTCTAGCCATCGAATCCGCCAGAAGTATCCATGCCTAGTTCGGTCATTCTCTCAATCCCTTTGGCGAGGTCCTCGTCAAGACGACGCAATCGGTCCACTGTCGCGTCAACGGTCGTCTGGTCACCGCGTTCACGCGCGCGATCTATCCGATAGACGAGCATTTCTCTGTATTCAAGTCCCCATAGATGCTCGCGTGACAGGTTGATTGCTACCGTGCCTCGGCGACGACGCTTCTCGTTCTCACTCTCGGTCTTGGCGAGCTGACCAACAGCCGTGCCGGACAGGTGTCCGTCATCCCTCTCGAACGCCTCGCCATCGAACCAGCGAATGATGCTCCCGGAAGACGCGGTTCTCCCAGGTAGCCAATCGGCCTGGCCCCCCATGACGCTGGGGTAGAGCAATAGAAGTGGAGGGACTTCCAGAGCTGCCGCGATCACGATGAGCTCCGCCACTTGGAGAACACCTCCCCTATGACCTGAGTCCAACTTGGCGATCACAGTGGGTGAGATTCGGTGGCCCAGCTCAGCGGTCCTGTCGGACAGCCACTTTGCTGAACGCTGGCCTCGTGCGGTCTTTGCGGCCAGGCCAAAACGTCGCACCAGCTCTACGTCCCACGCAGGCTGATCAACCTCATCACTCTTCGTCATACGAAGATTCTCGCATACTTCTTGCGTCACGAGAAACCCTGTGCGTATGGTTGCGTACGGCGAAGAACATCTTTGCCATTCTTCGACAGACGAAGGGCGGTCCCTATGTCCAACCCGACTGGAGCGTCTCTCCATCGGCTCGAATCTGCTGCTCAGCGGCTAGGCGTTGGTCGCTCCACTCTCTATGGATTGATGAACTCGGGGCAGTTGCGGAGCGTGAAGATCGGCAAGAGTCGCCTGATCCCCGAGAGCGCCATCTGCGAATTGGTGGCAAAGCTCGAGTCCGAGGCTGCGGATGAGTGACATGAACGAGTGGGAGAACGAGAACGCCCCCGGCGCCGCGGCAACGGCAACCAGGGGCAACCAGAACCAGCCCAACCAGCAATTGAAGGAGCAAGTTCAACCATGAGCGTACCGAAAACATGCCGGCATCGACACGGGCGAGGCGGTCTGACCGGCGGCCGTCCTAGAACTGGTTACCACTGCGCTTCGGGCTATCCAGTCCCGCGCCTGGCCGGTCTCCGACTTCCTGACATCGCCTCGCGACTGACGTACCGAGCCCGGGTTCCGTCTGGCCCCCTGGCCCCTACAGAAGGACGTCTACATGGTGTGTGACAGCCTTACCCGGCCGATCGGTCTCGAACCATCCCTGGAGGTCCTCACTGCTGGCTCGCTGATGTGGGCACGTGCCGAGGACACCCGCCAGGCTGCACGACTGCTCGACCTCGACGACCTCGAAAACCCGGCGTCGCGAATCGTTGTCGAGGTGGTGCTCTCCCTCCTCGACGCCCGCCGATCCCACAACGGAACCGCAGTCGGTGACGAGCTGGCACGCCGCGGTCTGCTCAGCGAAACGGTCAAACGGTTTCTGCTCGATGCGATCACCTGCGGCGTCGACGCGAACACTCTTGCCCCGCAGTCCTACACCGCGGCGCTCGTCGCGCAGTCGTACCGGGCACGTTTCGAAACCCTCGGTAAGGCACTCGCCGAAGCCGCCTATTCGTTCCCTGAGACGGATTTATTGCCGTTACTCCGCAAGGGCGGCACCGATGCGGTCAAGCACGCGCAACGCCTCGCCGCGCTACGAGGGGAGGTCGCCGCGTGAACGCCACCGTGACGAAACTGCCTCAACCCGAAGCATTCTGGTTGGCCCGTGACGCCCTCGCGCATGTCCTCGAGTACTCCCGATCCCGACGAGCGGGGCCGTGGTCAGTGCTCATCGTCGTCCTCGCCCGCCTCATCGCGGCGCTCGAACCGAACATCATGTTGCCACCAAAACCCGGTGCTGCGGTTTCGCTGAATTTCTTCGCCGCCCTTGTCGGTCCGTCCGGTGCCGGCAAGGGCGTGTCAATGGGAACCGCCCGCGACTCAGTGCGGATCGTCGACCATAACGGGCGGCCCATCGATATCGACGAGTTCCCCCTCGGCTCCGGTGAGGGGATCTCGCGCACCTACCGGCCCGCCGGCACCGACGACAACGAACCGAACCCGCGAACCAGGGCACTCTTCGATGCCCCCGAGGTCGACACCCTCGCCGCGCTCGGTGCCCGACAAGGCGCAACCCTCATGCCGGAGCTCCGCAAGCTGTTCATAGGAGAACAACTCGGATTCAACAACGGCACGAAGGCAACCCGTTCGATCCTCTCGGCGCACTCGTACCGTGCGAGCCTGACCATCGGCGTGCAGCCCATGAAGGCCGGGCCGCTGCTGCACGACGCGGACGGAGGCACCCCGCAGCGCTTCGTGTTCATGCCCGTGCATGATCCCGACGCCCCCGACGCGGCACCACAGACCCCGCAGCCGTGGACGGTCAAGCTGCCACGATTCGGGTCTGGCACCGCACATCTCGAGGTGCCCGACGAAGCGCGCGCAGCGATGGACGCGCACCGGCTCGCCACCCTGCGCGGGGAACAGGTCGACCCCCTCGACGGACACCGGATGCTGACCCGGTTGAAGGTTGCCGCGGCATTGATGGTCCTGGACGGCCGCTCTGTCATCGATGCCGAGGACTGGCACCTCGCCGGAACCATCATGCGGGTATCCGATCGCACCCGCACCGGTATCGAGGCCACCCTCGCAGAGCGGGTCAGAGAAGCGAATCGGGCACGCGCACAAGCCGATGGGGAACGCGCCGCGATCGTCGAGGATCACAAGTACGAGGGCGACGTCCGGCGCGCACGAGAAGGCGTCCTCCGCTACCTGACCCGACGCGGCCGAACCCCCATCCGAGAGCTGGCGAAGTCTCTCAGGAGCGACGTTCGACCTCACCTCGAACTGGTCCTGTCGGACCTCATCGAGTCGGGCATGATCCGCGAAATCGCCATCGAAGAACGCCGGTTCTACGAACTCGACAAGGTGGCGTAGTGGGGGACCGGGGGACCAAGAAGTCCCCCACCGGAAAACAACATCTGACCTGCGTAAACGGGTGGGGGACTGAGCCTTCCCCCAGTCCCCCGCTCGCCACCCGCAACCTGGGAAAACAGGAGTACCCAACCATGAGAGACCGCTACTACGGGGGCTACCCGTGACCGCTCGACGTGAACCCGGTGTCCTGCCCCTGCTCGCCGAGATCCTGACGGACCTGCCGAACCTGCCGAATGCAGCCTGTCGAGGACATCACGAACTGTTCGACACCGCACTACATCCTGAACCCCACGCCGACCGAGTAACGGCGATGCACGCCGCTGAAAGACTCTGCCGCCACTGCCCACACACCACCACCTGCCCCGCTCCCGTCGCCCGAGCACAGGAAAAAGCCACATGACTAACGAGAATCTGAAACCGCAGCCTCAGAACGCTACGATCGTCGACGACAACGGCGCACCGTTCGCCGCAGTGAACGTCGGCCAGATGCAGGCGGATTCGATTGGCCCCGCCTTCGACATCGCCCGCCACTGCCAAGCCCGTCATGTCCTCGACCAGGTGTCGATGAAGTGGTTGAGCAGGATCGGCCACGAGAGGTTCGGGCTCGTAGCTGCCAACGCCCTGTGGACGACGGTGCAAGACCTCCTCGACCTCACCCTCACACCGGTCGACAACCTCTCACCCGGCCTCTACTACCGGCCGATCCTCGACGACGCCTACCGCAACGTCACCGGGAACGAGTGATGAAGCTGCGAGCACGCGACATCACACCCCTCGTGATCGTCGACCACCAAGCCACACGGCCCGTCCTCATCCGCCTGTGCGGGCTGTGGCTGGCCCTGTCCACCACCGAAGCCCACACCCTCGCCGATCAACTCCACGACGCTGCGGAGGAGGCATGAAGGTTCGCTTCCACTGCACCGACTGCGTCGGCGGCAACGAAATGCGAGCCCGATTCCGTCGCAATAACTCCGGGCGGGTATGGGTGGCCGACGGATATAGCCGCAACCCCACCTGCACCCACGTCGCCAATGTACGAACCCGACTGATGAAAGGACTGCGCTGATGACCGCACCCACCGACAACAGCGAACACGACAAGGCCACCGATACCGACGACCTCAAACAGCAGGGCGCCGAGCAGAAGCAGGAAACGGTCAAGGAGGAGAAGCAGACACGCAAGTCCGACAACGCGGAAGCGGCCCGGTACCGCCGCCAGCTCCGTGACACAGAAGCCGAACGCGATACTCTCCGCGATCGGGTCACCGCCTACGAGCGCCGCGAAGCCGAACAGCTCGCGGTCGAACTCGCCGACCCGCGAGACCTGTGGGTCGCCGGCATCGACCTCGATGACCTCCGCGGCGACAATGGCACCATCGACTATGCCAAGGTCGCCGCCGCCGTAGACGAAGTCCTCGCCGAACATCCCGCCTGGGGCAAGACTCGTACCCCCAAACCCGACCGCCGCCAGGGCGGAGGGGAGCACCAGCTCCCGGCCCACACCAACTGGTCCAACGCACTGCGTCGATAGTCCCACCCGTACAGGCCCGCCCCACACATGATGTCGGGGCGGGCCTGTAACGTGTCACCCAGCCGAACAGGCTGGGCCAGGCGCCCACGAACGGCCAACGCAGCCCCAGGAGGGCACCGCACCCCGCGCAGGACGCGACGCGAGACACACCTAACCTCCTGAAAGAGAACTCACATCATGGCCCCAGCCGACTACACCTCCACCGCTGTCGCGACAGCCTTCACCCCCGACGAGATCGACGGCCTCGTCGTCCAGCCCACGACCCGGTTGTCCGTCGCGATGCAGGCCGCGACCGCCATCCACACCAGCTCCACCACCCTGCGCATCCCCGTCATCACCGACGACCCCTCCGGTTCCTGGGTCGGCGAAGGCGAGGAAATCCCCGTCTCCGATCTGCAATCCGATGAACTCACCGTCACCCCGAGCAAGCTCGCCACCCTGTCGGTGATCAGCTCCGAACTCGCCGACGACTCCAGCCCCGAAGCGCAGGAAATCGTGGGGCAAGGCATCGCCCGTGACGTGGCCGGCAAAATCGACGCCGCGTTCTTCGGAGACCTCGACGCCCCCGCACCCAAGGGCTTGGCCGGACTCACCGGAGTATCCACCGTCGACGCCGGGGACGCCTACGCCAACACCGACCCGTTCGCCGAAGCGATCTCCAAAGCCCGCACCGTCGGCGCAACGTTGACCGCTTGGGTTGCGAACCCCACCACCGCCCTCACGATGGCGAAGGTCAAGAAGGCCGAGGGCAGCAACGAACCCCTTCTCGGGAACGATCCCACTGAACCCACCAAGCGAACCATCCTCGGGCTGCCGCTAGAAGAGTTCTCCGGCATCCCCGACGGCGTCGTCTGGGGCATCCCCGTCGACCGGGTGTTCGTCGTGATGCGTAAGGACACCGACCTCAAGGTCTCCGACCAGTCGCATTTCACCTCCGACCAAATCGCCATCCGCGCCATCACCCGCGTTGGCTTCGGCTTCCCCCACCCCTCCGCGATCGTGAAGATCTCCACCACCGCATAGAACCAGCGGACACGACAACGGACCTGACCGGTATCAACACCGATCAGGTTCGTTTGTCATGTACCCGCCCGAACCCACCTGCCCCGCCCCAGGGAGGGGGTGGGGACCTCGACCGCCCATTTCCTCCACCGCAGGGGAGGGCGGAAAACCGTGCGGAGGGTTCAGAACTTCTCCGAAACCGCCCCAAGAATGACCCCCGACCGGTTCGGCTGGACCGCGCTGAACTCCGCTCGGATCGGTCCCTGTCCGCAGTGGCCCCAGATGGCGAACAGATCGCTCGATGTCACGGCGATGTCACTACAACGCGCGAACCCCGAAGGACCGCCGGATACGGCCGTGGACACTTCGTGCATGCTGTGGACGGTTTCGTGGACGACCACGGACCCGCATGTTCGACGCCGACCGACTTCCCAAGCTGAGAACGCGGGTTCGATTTCCGTCATCGGCTCTCTGCCGGACCTGGCCAGAATCTTTTCTCGTCGGGCTTTGCCTGTTGTCGGGGCTACCAGTACCTCAGGTGCACCATCAGATGTGACGAGGCAAGGTATGAGTCAGCCAGGATTGGCCCGCTGCCACCGTCACAGCGCTTGCTCCGATTCTTGCCGGGACGC
This sequence comes from Rhodococcus xishaensis, assembly GCF_004011825.1. Classification (GTDB taxonomy): domain Bacteria; phylum Actinomycetota; class Actinomycetes; order Mycobacteriales; family Mycobacteriaceae; genus Prescottella; species Prescottella xishaensis. Next base: position 345,859 of record NZ_RKLO01000005.1, read on the forward strand.
ACGGATGGTTCAGCAATCGTTCCGAACGAAGCCGTTGCGGCGCTGTGGTCGTCGGCGAACAGGTGCGCGTACACACTGCGGGTCGTGGTCACCTTCGCGTGCCCCATGAACCCGCGAGCTCCAATGGCGGAATGCCCATCCACGTCCATCGTTAGTAACGCAATCGAACGCTGCGCCGAAAAGCAGACCAACCACTACGTACTTGGAGGATGGTCGGATGAAGCGTTCGCGGTTCGTTGTCGCTGGAGTTCTGTTGGCAGTCGGGGTGGGCATCATCTCCGCGCCGACAGCAGCCGCTGAGGATATCGGGTCCGGGGGACTGGAGTGGACGCCGTGCAGTGACAGCTTCCGCCTCCCGTGGGAACCTGCAACGGTTACAACGAATCCCGTACTCAGCCCGTTCGGAACGGCCGACATCTACTGCAAGTCATGGCACGGCGTCACCGCGGTCTATCAGCTTGACCCGTCGGGCAACAGGCACCAACTTGTGCGGTCCTTGGGTGCGTTCGAGGGTGCCGGCAGCTTGGTCGACTTGGTCGGCACGGAGGGTGCTTTCGACCTGTACAGCCCGTTGGGCAGCATCATGCTCCCGTTGGCGCTGCCGCTGCCGTTCTACGTTTGGGATCCGGCAACGTACTGACTCGGTGTCGCCAACCCCGAAATCCTATTCGCAGGCCACCCCGTCGCCGTCGCCGTCCATCCCGGCGCGGTACCCGGGCTGCCCTAGCTGCAGCGGGGCAACGCCCGCAGCCCGCGCGGCCGTGCAGTTGGGGTAGTAGACCTCGCTGGGCGTCGTGGACGAACCAGTCGGCGAGGCGTTGGCCGCCGCCGGCTCGACCGTGGTGACCGCGCTCGACGTCCCGGATTCCGTTGCGGCGCAGGACGCGAGCTCGCGCGCCATCGCGTCGCGCTCCGCCTGCGTGACCCACAGGCCGTAGGCGATCTTCACATCGATCTGCCGCTCGACGTACGTGCAGCGGTACGCCTGATTGGGCGGCAGCCATTCGGAGGCGTCGGCATCGCTCTTGGCCTGATTGGTCGGACCGTCCACGGCTTGCAGATTGCGTGGATCGTTTGCGAGGTTGCGGAGGGTGGTTTCGTCGAGTTCCTGCGCGCCCTTCTGCCATGCGTCGGAAAGCGCGACGACGTGGTCGATCTGGACGGCATCGGACGTGTCGGCGCCGCGCACGAACCGGATCGTTTTGCCCGTATAGGCGTCCTCGAGGGTGCCCGAGAGCACCGTGCAGCCGCGGGACATGGGATCGGTGGTCGTGTAGACGAGGTCGCGGCCGAGGATGTCGTTGCGGGTGTCGCAACCGTTGCGGCCACCGTCGACGGTGACGTCGTCGGTCCACGCCTGACCGAACTGTGCGCGGTCGTATCCATCCCTGGACGCGCGCGGCTTGGTCGGCAGCGCGGCCAGTCGCACCATCGCATCATCGGAGGCGACAGGGTCGCCGACCGGGCGGTCCGACGTCGGCCCGACAGCGGCGGAGTTGTCCGGCGCGGGGGTCGAGGATCGATCCGACGCCACCTCCGCACTGCAGCCTCCCGCGAACAGCACTGCGACGACTGCGAATCCGGCCACCCAGGAGGTGTGGACTCTCAAAGCACCCATCGACGGCCGAACCCCCACCTCTCATACGAACTGTGCGCGGCGGCAATGGTAGCTGTCACGTGCCGAACGATTGTGGTCCCGGACGGCAGAGCCCGGACGACGGTGCCCCTGAAAGGCAGTGTCCGTGAAAGGCAGCGACCGTGAAAGGCAGCGACCGTGAAAAACGACGGGCCCGCTCGCGGCGCGAGCGGGCCCGTCCAAGGTATTCGGCGACGTCAGTCCTGGGCGAGCGGCGGCAGCGTCACGACCTGACCCGCGTAGGACAGGCCAGCTCCGAAGCCGATCAGCAGCGCCAGGTCGCCGGGCTTCGCCTTACCCGTGCGGAGCACTTCCTCCATCCCCAGCGGAACCGACGCGGCCGAGGTGTTGCCGGTCTCGGCAATGTCGTCGGACACCGCAACCGACTCGGGCAGCTTGATCTGACGCGCGATGACCTCGTTGATACGACCGTTCGCCTGGTGCGGGATGAACGCGCCCAGGTCCTCGAGCTCGACACCGGCGCGCTCGACGGCCTGCGTGGCAACCTTGCCCATCTCGAACGCCGCCCAGCGGAAGACGGTGGTGCCATCCATCCGGATCCACGGACCACCGTTCGACTGATCCACCCGGAACTCGGCCCAGTCCGGCTCCTGGCGGATCGCGTGCGCCTGTGAGCCGTCCGAGCCCCACACGACCGGGCCGATTCCCGGAACGTCACTCGGTCCGACAACGGCCGCGCCGGCTCCGTCGGCGAAGATGAACCGCACGCTGCGGTCCGTCGGCTCGGTGCTGTCGCTCATGCGCTCGGAGCCGATCACGAGCACATAGTCCTCGGTTCCGACGCGGACCATGTCGGACGCGACGGCCAGCGCGTAGGAGAAGCCGGCGCAACCGGCGGTCACGTCGAACGCCGACGAACCACCCGTACCGAGCGCGTCCGCGACGAGCGACGCGCACTGCGGCGTGTTCAGCGGATAGGTGGAGCTGGCGACGATCACCGCGCCGATCTGCTCACCGGTGAGGCCGCTGACCTCGAGGGCCTTGCGGCCGGAGGCGATGGACATCGCGAGCACCGTTTCCTCGTCGCTGGCGAAGCGGCGGTTCTTGATGCCCGAACGGGACTGGATCCACTCGTCGTTGGAGTCGATGGTCTGACAGATCTCTTCGTTGCTGACGACCCGCTCCGGGCGGTAAACCCCCAGCCCGAGGATGGCGGACTGCCTGAGCTCGGTGGAGTTCGAGATCTGCGCACCCATGTTTGGTCTCCTCTGCATCCAAATTCTGCGGCGCGTGGCGCCTCGGGACAGAGCCCGCGCGGCTCTGTCTATCACAACACGGTACTTCGCAAATCGGGCCCGCACTGTTACTTGGACAACGAAGTCTCCCGCGGCACATGTCACTGTCGCCCGGCCGATCGCCGCGCTACCACAGGGTACAGGCCACGCGATCGATCGCGGCAAATCACGTGTTCGAGCATTCCTACGTCCATTTCGGACAATTCCAAAACGGAAAATGACGATCTCGTAAATGCCTTCGTTACTTCTCGTGGAAATCACCGCTCACAGCTAGCCTATTACGCGCGCCGGAATGCGGTCGAAGCGGCCAGAATTCGGTCAAACCTCCAGGAACACGCCGTTTTCCGACACCGATGGGAACATCCGTGAAACGAAACCGAGTTCAGTCCGCCATTGCGGTCCTGATATGCGCCTCCGCCCCCGCTCTCACCTTCTCCGCACCAGTTAGCGCCAATCCGAACTCGGTCAATCCGATTCCCGTCCTCAACGGGACGAACGGGGTGCCGGTGCTGCCTGGACGCAGTCAGGCTGTCGCACAGGTGACCGGCCTGCTGAGCGCCAACCGGACCCAGGACTACAACGTGCTCGGCACCGACCTCGGGATCATGTGGGACAACGGAAACGGGCAGGTCCTCACCGCCTTCGGCGACACCGCCGGCCTCGGCATCCCCAACCTGCTGAACGGCAGCCTGTGGTCGTGGCGCAGCAGCATCCTCGTGCGTAGCTCCGATGGCTTCCTTGCCGACGGCATGACCTTCGACAGCACACCGCTGGACATCGTCGGCCAGTCGAAGGAACTGATACCCAGCCCGAAGATTCCGTTCGTCGAGATCAGCCGAATTCCGACCGCGGGCATTGCCGTCGACGGGGTGCAATACATGAGCATGATGTCGGTGAAGAACTGGGGCGAGCCCGGCCATTGGGAGACGAACTACTCGAGCCTGGCCTTCTCGACCGACAACGGAGAGAACTGGATCGAGGCCACCGAGACGCGCCGCCCCCCGGAGGGCGGTAACCGCAACTTCCAGATGGGCGCCTTCATGAAGGACGGCGGATTCGTCTATCAGTACGGCACACCTGCGGGCCGAGGCGGCCTCGTCTACCTGACACGCGTTCCCGAACAGAAGATCCGCGACCTCGGGGCGTACGAGTACTGGGACGGTGGCAAGTGGATACCCGAGAACCCCGACGCGGCGGCTCCGATCGTCTTCGGCGGCGTAGGTGAGCTGTCCGTGCAGTACAACGAGTTCCTCGGGCAGTACCTGATGCTCACCACCGACTGGCGCAACTCCGTCGTGATGCGTCGCGCGCCGGAGCCCACCGGGCCGTGGAGTGCCCCCGAGGTGCTGATCGACGCCAACGAACTCCCGACCATGTACGGCGCATACGTCCACCCGTGGTCGTCGGGCCCTGATCTCTACTTCCTCACCACCGTGCACAGCAACTACAACGTCCTGCTCATGCGTACGACGCTGCACCCGTGACTCGGGTCGCCGTAGCGTCGTCTCCATGGATGCGCGGGAGTGGGACGAACGGTATTCACAGACCGACATGGCCTGGGGTGCGCCACCGAACCCTGTGGTCGTGGAGTTCGTGACGTCACTGCCCGCCGGTCGGGCGCTGGACCTCGCGTGCGGGGAGGGCCGACATGCGCTGTGGCTGGCGACACGAGGGTGGCAGACCACCGGGGTCGACTTCTCGTCGGTGGCGGTGGCGAGGGCGCTACAGATAGCTGCGCAGGCGCCGCGTTCGGTACGCGAGCGCCTCAGCTACGCAGTCGACGACGTAACCACGACGATCGCCCTGGACGGTCGCGTGAAATACGACCTGATCCTCATGCTCCACGTCCACGTCGAACCGGCTCGGCACCGCGCACTTGTGAGCCGAATCATCGACGCCCTCGAACCCGAGGGAATCCTCATAATTCTCGACCACGAGACGATGGACCACGCGCATGGCGCTGGTGGACTACCTGATCCCGAATTGCTCTATACACCAGCAGATTTAGCGGATGAAGTCGATGGGCGACTCGACGTGGCGGTGGCAGAACGGCGCTATCGGGACACCGACGGCGGAACAGCGATCGACGCGCTCCTGGTCGCGCGCAGGCCCGTATCTTGGCAGCTAACTTAATCTTGAGTAATATCGGGTAAGTTACCGACGAGTAGCTACTTGGGCGGTACTCGACGGAAAGACAGACCGCACCAACGGAGTGCACTTCAGGGAGAGAAGATGGGCCACTACAAGAGCAACGTCCGCGACCTCGAATTCAACCTCTTCGAGGTATTGGGCCTGGACAAGCCGCTGAGCGAGGGCGTGTGGGGTGACCTCGACACCGAGACCGTCAAGGACATGCTGTCCGAGGTCGCACGTCTCGCGGAGGGCCCGCTCGGTGAGGCCTTCGCCGACGCCGACCGCAACCCGCCGGTCTACGACCCCGAGAAGTTCGAGGCGACCCTCCCGGAGTCGTTCAAGAAGTCGTTCAAGGCGATGTGGGACGCCGAGTGGTACCGGATGGGCCTGAGCGAGGAGATCGGCGGCGTGCCGGTCCCCCGCACCATCGTGTGGGCCATCGCCGAGATGCTGCTCGGCGCGCAGCCCGGCGCCTTCATGTTCGGCGCCGGCCCGTCGTTCGCGAACGTCCTCTACAACAACGGCACCGACGAGCAGAAGAAGTGGGCCGCCACCCTCGTCGAGCGCGGCTGGGGCGCCACGATGGTGCTCACCGAGCCCGACGCTGGTTCGGACGTCGGTGCGGGACGCACCAAGGCCATCCAGCAGGCGGACGGTACGTGGCACATCGAGGGCGTCAAGCGCTTCATCACCTCGGCCACGTCGGACGACCTGTTCGAGAACATCTTCCACCTCGTCCTCGCTCGCCCCGAGGGCGCCGGCCCGGGTACCAAGGGCCTCTCCCTGTTCTTCGTCCCCAAGTTCCACTTCGACTTCGAGAAGAACGAACTCGGCGAGCGCAACGGTGTGTTCGTCACCAACGTCGAGCACAAGATGGGTCTGAAGGTTTCGACGACCTGCGAGCTCACCTTCGGTGGTCACGGCACCCCGGCTGTCGGCTGGCTCGTCGGCGAGGTCCACGACGGCATCGCGCAGATGTTCGACGTCATCGAGCACGCCCGCATGATGGTCGGCACCAAGGCCATTTCGACCCTGTCGACGGGCTACCTCAACGCGCTCGACTACGCCAAGCAGCGCGTCCAGGGCTCTGACCTGACGCAGATGACCGACAAGACCGCGCCGCGCGTCACGATCACCCACCACCCCGACGTGCGCCGCAGCCTGGCGCTGCAGAAGGCGTACGCCGAGGGCCTGCGCGCGGTGTACCTGTACACCTCCGCGCACCAGGATCCGGAAATGGCGAAGCTGGTGTCGGGCGCCGACGAGCAGATGGCGCACCGGGTCAACGACCTGCTGCTCCCGATCGTCAAGGGTGTCGGCTCCGAGCGCGCCTACCAGTACCTGGCCGAGAGCCTGCAGACCCTGGGTGGCTCGGGCTTCCTGCAGGACTACCCGATCGAGCAGTACATCCGCGACTCGAAGATCGACTCGCTCTACGAGGGCACCACCGCCATCCAGGCGCAGGACTTCTTCTTCCGCAAGATCGCCCGTGACCGCGGCGTCGCGCTGGCCCACGTCGCCGGCGAGGTCAAGAAGTTCGTCGACAGCGAGGCCGGCAACGGTCGTCTCAAGGCCGAGCGCGCCCTGCTGTCGACGGCGCTCGAGGACGTCCAGGCGATGGCCGCCACCCTCACCGGCCACCTCATGGGGGCTCAGGAGCAGCCCACCGAGCTGTACAAGGTCGGCCTCGGTTCGGTCCGCTTCCTGATGTCCGTCGGTGACCTGCTCATCGGCTGGCTGCTGCTGCGCCAGTCCGAGATCGCGATCAAGGCTCTCGACGAGGGAGCGTCGAACAAGGACAAGGCGTTCTACGAGGGCAAGATCGCGACAGCGTCGTTCTTCGCGAAGAACGTCCTGCCCGAGCTGACCGCGACCCGCACCATCCTGTCGCACCTCGACAACGACATCATGGAGCTGGACGAGGCAGCGTTCTGAGTCTCCGATGACGAGAGCCCCCGTGCGGTTACGCACGGGGGCTCTTTCTGTTGGGAGCTGCACTACATTGTGTCGGGGAGCGACGCTACGGCCGGATCAGCCGCCCCGACGGGACCGTGGCTGGTCCCTTTCGTCGTCGTCAGAGGGCTTCTCTTCCGGCTCGTCCGACACACAATGGACGATCGGTATCGGGTCGTACCGGACGGTCCGGGTGTTGCTGGAGATCTGTGCCCCGGTCTTTGCGTCGGTGATGATCCGGGTGTCACTGACCGTGAATCCCTGTCCGCCGCCGGACGGCACGCAGTCCGGGCCCTCGGGGAGCGTAATGGTTTCCGGCGACGTGAAGTTGGAGCGGTCGCCTGTCACCGATTGGACGTCGACGGTTTTGGTCCCCCACAGTCGCACCGTGATGTCCGAGTTGGTGCCGATGGTCTGGATCACCACTCCGGTGTCCGCGGGGTTGCGGAACTTCAGATCGATGACGCCGTCGAACACCGTGGCCTCCCGGGCTGCCGGGTAGCGAGAGATGTAGTAGCTGTGCTCGGTGTGTTCGACGTCGTCCATGCCGGCGAAGTAGGCGGCGTTGTAGAGAGTCGTCGCGAGCTGGCTGATCCCCCCACCGATCGCGGTATCGGGGCGACCGTAGTTGATGATGCCGGAGTCGATGTAGCCCTCCGCCGCGCCGCGCGGACCGGTGTAGCCGTTGAGCGAGAACGTTTCTCCCGGCTTGACGATCGCGTCGTCGATCTCGCTGGCAGCCAGCCGTATGTTGACGCCTGACGCCCACGAGAAGCCGCCGGTGGTGTACTCGCCGATCACCTCACGGATCCCGAGTGCCTCGGCGCCCTCGGTCGTCAGCTCCGGCTCGGCGGACTCGTAGATCGCGGGAGTGGTGCGGGCGTCGGGCGCGACGAGCAGCGTCGGCAGCGGCTCAAGCGTCCTGGGCCACTGCACCTTCTCACCGGTGACCGAGGGAACCACTTGTGGCGAGCCGCTCGCGAGACTGATCTGCGCATCCTTCGACTCGGTCTCGGTGCTCGCCAATTGCGGAGCGAGGATCTCGGCGGCTGCCTCCAGGTTGTACTGCGGCGACAGCCCGCCCTCGCCGTCGGGCACGAAGCTCAGCACGGCGCCGATCTGATCGCGCGGCAGCGTCGCCGCCGCACCGTCCTTGCCGGTCACCACGACGTCCGACGCTGCGGCGGGAGCCGCGACGTCGCGGATGGCGGCGTCCACTCCGGACTGCGTAACGGTGACCTCGACGACATCTACCGGCAGATCGACGACCCCGCCGAGGAACCACTCGTCGACGAAGGTGTCCTTGGCCTCGTCCACCCGCAAGTTCTGTCCGGCCTCCGGCGCGACGGGCTCGACCTTTGCGCCATCGAACACGACGTCGCCTTCGCGTGGCGCCCGGTCGCTCTCCCCCTGGACACCGGCGATTGCCTGCGACAGCGCGGCGTCGTCGACCGTCGAGGCGACGCCGATCTCCCGGGTGGTGAACAGCGACGCCAGTCTGGTGAACGGATTCACCGGTTGATCTCCCACCCGATCCAGGGTGGCCTGCCAGTCGATCGTCACCCCGGCCTGAGCGGGCACGACCGACGCGTCGGTGGTTCCGGCGCGCACCGGCACCGGACGCTCCACTCGCGGACCGACCTCGGCGCGCAGCATCTCCTCGGCGGCCGCGGGACTCTGGCCCCCGATCCCGACCCCCGCGACGGTAGTCCCGCGCGGCACCCGGTCGGCCGAGGTCACCAAGTCGACCGTGTACAAGATCGCACCGACCGCCGCGACACCGCCTGCGACGGCCGCATACTTCATCCAACGCGGCCGCTCGGTGGCCGCGCCGGCAGGCGTGCCCGGGTCCACGTCGCCCGACGGTTCGGGGTCCGCCTTCTCCGTGGGTTCGGGCGTGCCCCCCGATACTGTGGGGATCGCCACTGTGGGGATCGCCTCGGTAGGCGCTTCGGCGTCCGCATCGGCTCCCGGGTCCGGATCGGCTCCTGGATCCGGATCGGCTACTGGATCCGTGCCGGCGGGGTCCGGGGTCTCGGAGGGAACAACGGCCATCATTTTGGTCGTGTTCTCGTCCGGATCCGGATTCTCCAAAGGGCGCTCTTGGTCCTCAGCGCCGCCGCGCTCGTCACTCATCAAGTAGGGCTCCTGCCGAATCGGCACCTTGCGGGACCGTCGCTAAGTGTTCGTCCCACTCATGTTCTCTGTTCGTCCCACTCAGGGTAGTGGGGACGGATGACCATATCGGACGCCGGATCTGCGATTCTGCGCACCACCGAACCGAGTCGGGGACGACTGGGTCGAGCAGGCACAGCGGCACCGTGTCGTTGCCAGGTCGGGGGTCCGGTAACGACACGGTGCCAACTGGAATATCACTCCCACGCGGACAGCGTTACAAGTCGATTCAAGATCGGTCAGGTTTGTCCGATCCGGCCGTTTTGTCCCCGGTAGATCAGACCTCGACGATCGCGGTCACGCCCTGGCCACCGGCCGCGCAGATCGAGATCAGGCCACGGCCCGAGCCCTTCTCTGCCAACATCTTGGCCAACGACGCGACGATCCGACCACCAGTGGCCGCGAACGGATGCCCCGCCGCGAGCGATGAACCGTTGATATTGAGCTTGCTGCGGTCGATCGAGCCGAGCGCACCGTCGAGCCCCAGCCGTTCCTTGCAGTACTCGTCGGACTCCCACGCCTGCATGGTCGCCAGGACCACCGACGCGAAGGCCTCGTGGATCTCGTAGAAGTCGAAGTCCTGCAGCGTGAGACCGTTGCGGGCGAGCAGACGAGGCACCGCGTACGTGGGCGCCATGAGCAGACCGTCGCCGCCGTGGATGTAGTCGACGGCGGCGGTCTCGGAATCCACCAGATGCGCGAGCACCGGCAGGCTCCGCTCGGCCGCCCACTCGTCGGTGGACAGCAGCACCGCGGACGCGCCGTCGGTGAGCGGGGTGGAGTTGCCGGCCGTCATCGTCGCGTCGCCGAGCTTGGTACCGAATACCGGCTTCAACGTCGCAAGTTTGTCGACAGTGGAGCCAGGGCGCAGGTTGTCGTCGCGGGTCAGCCCGAGGAACGGTGTGACGAGGTCATCGAAGAAGCCGCGATCATAGGCCGCAGCCATGTTGCGGTGGCTCGCCACCGCCAACTCGTCCTGGTCCTCGCGGCGGATGCCGAATTCCTTGGCGGTGATCGCGGCGTGCTCACCCATCGACAGGCCGGTGCGGGGCTCACCGTTGCGCGGGATCTCGATACCGAGCATGGACGGGCGCACCTGGCCGAACAGCTTGACCCGGTCGGCTGTCGAACGGGCCCGGTTGACCGACAGCAGGAACTCGCGCAGCTCGTCGTTCACGCCGATCGGTGCGTCCGACGTCGTGTCGACGCCGCCGCCGACACCCGCCTCGATGCGTCCGGCGGCGATGGCGTCCCCGACCGCGACGATCGACTGCAGGCCCGTGCCGCACGCCTGTTGCAGGTCGTACGCCGGGGTGTAGGGGCTCAGGGCGCTGCCGAGCACGCACTCGCGCATCAGATTGAAGTCCCGGCTGTGCTTGAGCACCGCACCACCGGCGACCATGCCCAACCGCTCGTCCTGCAGACCGAACCGGCTCACGAGGCCGTCGAGGGTCGCGGTGAACATGTCCTGGTTGGATGCCCGCGCATAGGCGCGGTCCGAGCGTGCGAACGGGATCCGGTTGCCGCCGACGATGGCGACAGGGCGAAGCTGCCGACCGCTGGACTTACGTGCGGGTGCCGGCTTCTTGCTGCGGGTACGGGCTTTGCTTGTCACGTCGGTCTCCATGAGAAGGGGCAGGGTTCAATCAGCTTTGTGCACTCGACATTGAACTTACTCCAGAGTAAGTTCAATGTCGATACCGCACCTGATGTAGCGGGTGCCGGACCAGCGACAACGCAATCGACAAAGAAGGTGGACCGTGGCAGCCAGCAAGGGCGCTCCCGACCTCTACTCGCAGTTCCTCTCGTCCGTGCCGGGCGCATTCATCGCCAAACAGACCGGGTTGCCGCAGCCGGAAAAGCTGCGCCGGTACAAGGCGGGCGAACCGCCGCTCGCCGGACCGATTCTCCTCGGCGGCAAGGGCCGGCTCGTCGAGCCGATCCGGGAGCTCCTGTCGGACTACCCGACCGCACAGCCGCACGACGATCGCTACGGCGCCCTGGTGTTCGACGCGACCGGCATCGGTCAGGTCAGCGAACTGGCGCAGCTCTTCGAGTTCTTCCAGCCGGTCATCCGCAACCTCACCGCGTGCGCGCGCGTCGTGGTGCTCGGCACCACGCCCGAGTCGGCGTCCAGTGTCGACGAGCAGATCGCCCAGCGTGCTCTCGAAGGCTTCACCCGAAGTGTCGGCAAGGAGATCAAGCACGGTTCCACCGCGCAGCTGGTGTACGTCTCGCCCGACGCGGCACCGGGCCTTTCCGGCCTCGAATCGACGCTGCGCTTCCTGCTCTCAGCCAAGTCCGCGTTCGTCGACGGCCAGGTCATCCGCATCGGCGCCGAGGACGCCGTCGCCCCGGCCAACTGGGATCGTCCGCTCGAAGGCAAGGTGGCCGTGGTGACCGGCGCGGCACGTGGCATCGGTGCCACCATCGCCGAGGTGCTCTCCCGTGACGGCGCTCAGGTCGTGTGCGCCGACATCCCGGCCGCCGGCCAGCCGCTGTCGGAGACCGCGAACAAGGTTGGCGGCACGTCACTTGCCCTCGACGTCACCGCTGCCGACGCCGCCGACAAGCTCGCCGATCACCTGACCGAACGTCACGGCGGCGTCGACATCATCGTCCACAACGCCGGCATCACCCGCGACAAGACGCTCGCGAACATGGACGAGGGCCGCTGGAACAGCGTCATTGGGGTCAATCTCCTTGCCCCGCAGAAGATCACCGATGCTCTGGTCACGAAGGGTGTCCTGCGCGAGGGCGGCCGGGTGATCGACGTGTCGTCCATCGCCGGTATCGCCGGCAACCGCGGGCAGACCAACTACGGCACCTCGAAGGCGGGCGTCATCGGGCTGGTGCAGGCCACCGCACCCGTCCTGGCCGAGAAGAAGATCACGATCAACGCGGTCGCACCCGGCTTCATCGAGACCGCCATGACCGCGGCGATCCCGTTCGCCACCCGCGAGGCCGGCCGTCGCATGAGCTCGCTGCTCCAGGGTGGAGAGACCGTCGACGTTGCCGAGACGGTCGCGTACTTCGCGAGTCCCGCGTCGAGCGCCGTCACCGGCCAGATCGTGCGGGTGTGCGGCCAGTCCCTCCTGGGCGCATGATGACCGGCCGCAAGGACACGCTCGTGCAGTTGCGCGAGCAGCCCAGCACCCTCGACAACTACACGCGAGCGGCGTTCAGCACGCTGCCGTTCGTGAAGCCGTCAGGCCGGCGAAGCCTGCCGAAGGACACGCTGGCACTCTCCGGCCTGCACGTCGACCACGACAACCTCGCCACGTACACGAAGGTGTGCGGCCTGCGGTTCGGCGACACCCTCCCGATCACGTACCCGTTCACGCTCGTGTTCCCGACCGTGATGCGTTTGCTCACCTCACGCGAGTTCCCCTTCCCCGCAATCGGTTCCGTTCACACGGACAACCTGATCGAGCAGCATCGCCCGATCTCGGTGAGCGAACCCTTGGACCTGAAGGTCCACGCCGAGAACATGCGACCACACCCGAAGGGCACTCAGGTGGACCTGGTCAGCGAGGTGTCGGTGGGCCGCGAACTCGTGTGGCGGCAGGTGAGCTCGTTCCTGAAGATGCACCCCACAGGCGCACCGAAGGAGCCCAAGGCCGAACACGCTGAGGAGGTCCCACCGCCGCCCACACGCACCCTGAGGGTGGATCAGAAGACCATCGGTCGATACGCGGCGGTGTCGGGCGACCGCAACCCGATCCACATCTCGTCGCTCGGTGCCAAGGTGTTCGGGTTCCCCGGCACCATCGCACACGGCATGTGGAGTGCCGCCGCCGCGCTGCAGCCCCTCGAGGGACGCCTGCCGGCCGCGGTGACCTACGCCGTCCGGTTCGGCAAGCCGATCGTGCTCCCCGCGACGGTGAACCTGTACACCGACCCGACACCCGACGGGTGGGATGTCGCGTTGAAGAATCCCAAGAAGGGATACCCGCACCTGACCGCGACGGTGCGCTAGCAGACGGGCCGCGGCGGAAGGGGTTCCGCCGCGGCCTGTGCCCTCGCTCCTAGCAGCCTCGTGTCCGACGAACTGCCGGATGCCGGTGGAAATCGTGTCCGGCTCGACCAGTTCGGACACCCGAGCCGGGCGCCGGGTGTCGTCCTCGTTAGACTCCGCAGGTGGCGCATTTTCCTGCGCCCGACCCGGCGGTCCACGAACCTTCACGAGGAGCATTCGATGACCGGCACCGCACCGACCCTCGCCCCCCTTGCCGATACCTGGGAATGGCAGCAGCACGGTCGCTGTCAGGGCATGGACGCATCGATCTTCTTCCCACCCACGGGCGAACGGGGTAGCGCCCGCACAGTGCGTGAACGGCGCGCCAAAGCGATCTGCAACTCCTGTCCGGTCATGGCCACGTGCCTCGCCCACTCGCTGGCGGTGCCGGAACCGTTCGGCGTGTGGGGTGGCATGAGCGAGTCCGAGCGCGCGTACTTGCTGCGTGGACGCCGGCGACGGGCGGCCTGACCACACCCGTCGGTCAGAGTCTCGGGCTACTTCTTCTTGCCGCCCGCCAGACCGCGCCAGGCGAGCTTGTCGAGCAGCTCGACAGCGGCGTCGACGTCGATCTCGCCGCCGGCCACCCGGTCAGCGACGGCCTCCCCCGCCCCGACGAGTGCGACCGCCATGATCGAGAAGTCGGTGCCCGGTTCCGGGTCCTTGGTGCTCGACTCGAGCAGCTTCTCCGTCAGTTCGATCAACCGGTCGCGGCTGTTGCCGACCTGAGATGCGAATGCCTGCTGACCGATCGCCTGCCGGTAGAGCACCATCCACGAACTTCGGTGCTCGTCGACGAACCCCAGGAAGCCGGTGAGCGCAGCGCGTAGCTGCTCGCGTGGCGGCAGGTCGGGATCGCCCGCAGGGGAAATGGCCTCGACGAAACGCTGGCCCTCCCGGTGGATGCACGACGCGAACAACTCGTCCTTGGACCCGTAGTAGAGGTACAGCATCGGCTTGGAGATGTTCGCCTTCGCCGCGATCGAATCCATTGACGCGTCGTGAAACCCGTTGTCGGAGAACACCTCGACGGCGGCGTCGAGCATCTGCTGCTCACGCACCGCCCTGGGCAGGCGCTTGGTGCCACCAGCCATAGTTCCTCCAACCGCAGGTAAGGATCGTTATCTTACTCGATAGTCAGAAGATCTGCGGTCGACCTGCGATGCGACCCGACCCTCTCAACACGTCACGGCCCCCTTCTCACGCGCCACCGTCAGCACCGATGAATCGACCTGCGACGCCGGCAGACGGCCCGAAGCGACCGCTTGCTCGAGGTGGTCCAGGACCTGTGGGACCTCGTCGGTGGTGAGCCACAGCGCAACCGTTACCCCCGACGACAGTGCCTGCTCGACGGCTTGGGCGATGTCGAACCGGTCGGTGATCGCCCGCATCCCACTGAGGTCGTCGGTGAAGATCGGCCCCGTGAACGGGGGCGCGCCGTAGCCGGTGCCGTCCCTGAGCAGCGACACCGCCTCAGGGCTCAAGCTCGCCGGCAGATCACCGGTCGTGAGACCGGGGACGTTCAGGTGCCCCAGCATGACCCCGACATCGGTGCCGACCAACGCCCGGTACGGGACCAGGTCGGACGCCTGCAGCTGGTCGAGGGGAGGTGTCGTCACGGCACCGGTATGCGAATCGCCCGACGCCGAGCCGTGGCCCGGGAAGTGCTTGATAACCGGCAGGATTCCGGCCGCACGCATGCCCCGCGCGTAGGCCTCCGCGTACGTCGTCACGACCTGCGGGTCGTCCGAGAAGGATCGGTCTCCGATGACCGCGTTGTCGGGTTGGCTGCTCACGTCGACGTCGGGCGCGAAGTTCACGGTGATCCCGATTCGCCGCAACTCGCGGCCCCGCTCGAGCGCCATCTCGTAAGCCTGCTCGGGCGTCATGGTTCGCGCGACTTCGCGGGCGGACGGGTCCGCGCCGAAGAGTTGGCCGACGCGCGAGACCCGCCCGCCCTCCTCGTCGATCGACACCATGAGCGGCACGGCACTCGCGTCCGCGACCGCCGCGATCTCGCCGTTTCCGAGCATCGTCTCGTCGGTCCAGCTGCCGATAAAGATGCCGCCGATCTGTTCGGACCTGACGACCTCGAGCGCGTCCGCGGTTCCCGTGACGCCGACCATGAGTAGCTGCGCGAGCTTCTGCCGCTCGGTGAGCGACGAGAGGAACGCCGGTCCGCACATCGCCGACCCGAAGGGCGACGCTGCCATCGGTGCGCTCGAGGTCTCCGATGCCGTCTGCGTCGGCGAGGGCGAGGTCGGTTGGGCAGTCGTCGTCGTGTCGGTCCCGGCCCCGGACGCGCAACCGGCCGCCAGTCCGGCGCACAGCGCGATGGCGAACGCATGTCGAATTCGCATGGACCCGACGGTAGCCGAGATCGATCCCTGCCAATCTCGGAACCGAGCGGGGCTGGTAATGGCAAGGTAATCTCGAAGACGGAAGGCCGAAGTCCGCCGAAGCGCGTCGTCCCGGATTCCAGGAGGTCACAGTGCCGGCAGATCTCATGCTCATCGCCTACGACGGCTCCGACAACTCCAAGCGTGCCATCGAGTACGCCGGTCGATTCCTCGCCGCGAAGCGCGCGGTAGTCGTCACCGTGTGGGAGCCGATGGTTCGGCAGGCCGCCCGCATGTCCGGACTGTCCGGGGTGATGCAGCCCGAGTGGGTTCCCGACGAGACGTCCGAGGACATCGCACTCACCGACGCGAAGTCCACCAACGAGGAGGGCGTGGACGTTGCCCTCCTCGCGGGCCTCAACGCCGAGGGCCGCTGCCGCGAGTCGACGACAGCGATCTGGGCGACGATCGTCGAGTGTGCCAACGAGCTCGACGCGGACATCATCGTGACCGGGACCCGCGGGACCACCGGGCTGCGATCACTGCTGCAGAGCAGTGTCGCCGACCACGTACTCCGGCACAGCCACCGTCCGGTGCTGATCGTCCCGCCGGGCAAGTAACGGCGCGCACCTCGCGGCGGCTAGTTCGGGCGCGCCGACTATCGTCGAAGCACCATGGACGGCTTCCTCCTCTCGCGCCCCACGCGCACACTTCGTACCGCCGGGGCGCGAGATCGATTCGACGACGCGGCCGACGCGGCCGACGCACTCGCCGCCGGACTGGCCGACCTGGTCGTCGGTGCACTGCCGTTCGATCCGAACGCGCCGGCCGCGCTCACCGCACCCGAGACGATGTCCTGGACGCCCGGGCCGTGGCGGCCGCAGACCGTCGCAGCATTGCCGACGGTCCGGGTCGACAACGAGATCCCCACTGCCACGGAACATGTCGCACGAATACAAGGACTCGTCGAGCGGCTGCGGAACGGGGACCTCGAGAAAGTCGTCGCCGCGCGGGCCGTGAGACTCGTCGCCGACACCCCGATCTCTCCCGAGGCACTGGTGGCGCGGTTGATCGCCCGGCACGAGACCGCCAACGGGTACGCGGTCGACCTCACCCCCGCAGGCGACGGGTATGTCGGACATACCCTCGTCGGCGCGAGTCCTGAAATCCTGCTCAGTCGGCGCGGCACCACCGTCACTTGTCATCCGCTGGCCGGATCGGCGCCCCGCCGCGCCGACCCCGCCGCCGATCGAGCCGAGGGTGAGGCCCTTCTCGCCTCCTCGAAGAACCTCACCGAACACGCCTACGTCGTCGACTGGATCCGGGACGTACTCGCGCCGCTGTGCACCGAGTTGGACGTCCCGTCGTCGCCGCAGCTGACCGGGACCCGGGAAGTGTGGCACCTGGACAGCCCCATCCGCGGGGAACTGCGTGACCCGTCCCTCCACTCGCTCGCCCTCGCCGGCCGACTTCATCCGACGCCGGCGGTGTGCGGGACCCCAACGGACCGCGCGCTCGAGACCATCCACGAGATCGAAGGCGATCGTCGTTTCTACGGCGGCGCCGTCGGGTGGTGCGACACGGCCGGCGACGGCGACTGGGTGGTGGCGATCCGGTGCGCGGAGATCGACGCCGACGGCACCACCGCGCTCGCATGGGCGGGGGGCGGAATCGTCGCGGGGTCCGATCCCGACGCCGAACTCGACGAGACGACCACCAAACTCGGCACGCTGCTCGGGACGCTCGGTGTGGACGTGCGCACCCGTGGCGCGGGCGGGTGGTACCTTGACCCGGATGTCACGAATGCACGAGTGGCCGACGCTCGACCACCGTGCCCGATGCCTTAGACCCATGGGAGATCCGAGATGGCGAAGTTCCTTGTCCCCGGCATTGCCGCCGCAGCGATCGGTGCACTCGTCGGCGCCGGAGCCGTGCTCGGAGGCACCGCGGCCATGGAGCAGAACACCCTTCCGACCGTCGACCGTGAGGGAAACGCCCCCTCCTCGCTTCTGAACCAGGTTGAGTACGGCAGCCGCTGAGCCCGCTCGAATCGCGCGTTCCCGCACTTCCCCCTCGACCGGTGGCCCCACCGACGGGGGCCCTACCGTCGAACCTTCGATCGAACCACTGACCCGGCGCTGGCTGATCGGCGCCGGGTTCGTCGCGCTGGTCCTGTGCCTGCTCCAATCGCCGGGACGGATCGTCGCCGACACGAAGTACGACCTCACCGAGAATCCGATCGGGTTCCTGTCCCGCGCCGCCCACCAATGGAGCAGTGTGGCGCCGCTCGGGCAGGTCCAGAACCAGGCCTACGGCTACTTCTTCCCGCACGGCGCGTTCTTCGCGCTAGGTGAGCTGCTGCGGGTTCCGCCGTGGATCACGCAGCGCCTGTGGTGGGCGCTGCTGATCGTCGCCGGGTTCTGGGGCGTCATCCGCGTCGCCGAGGCCCTCGGCATCGGCAGCCGCGGTTCCCGCATCGTCGCGGCCGTCGCGTTCGCGCTGTCGCCGCGAGTGCTCACCACGATCGGCTCGATCTCGTCGGAGACGCTGCCGATGATGCTGGCCCCGTGGGTGCTGCTGCCGGTGATCCTGGCCACCTCGCCCACCTGGCGAGGCGGCCGCAGCCTCGGGCGTCTCGCGGCACAGTCGGCGCTCGCCGTCGCACTCATGGGCGCCGTCAACGCGGTGGCCACCGCAGCGGCATGCCTCGTCGCGGGTCTGTGGTGGATCGCGCACCGCCCCAATCGGCGCTGGTGGGTGTTCACCGCGTGGTGGATCCCGAGTCTGCTGCTCGCAACTGTGTGGTGGATCGTCCCGCTGCTGCTGCTCGGCCGGGTCAGCCCGCCATTCCTCGACTACATCGAATCGTCCGGCGTCACGACACAGTGGACGTCCTTGACCGAAGTGCTGCGTGGCACCGACAGCTGGACACCGTTCGTGTCCCCCGAGCGGGTCGCGGGCACGGTCCTCGTCACCCAGCCCGTTGCCGTCGTCGCCACCGGCCTGATCGCAGCCGCCGGGCTGGCCGGGCTGTGCATGCGGAGGATGCCCGCCAAGGGCCGACTGACGCTGATTCTGTTCGTCGGCATCGCCGGACTCGGCGCCGGTTACATCGGCGACCTCGGGTCCCCGATCGCCGAGCAGGTCCGGGCGTTCCTCGACGGCAGCGGCGCCCCGCTGCGCAACGTGCACAAGCTCGAGCCGCTCGTCAGGCTGCCGCTCGTCCTCGGCCTCGCGCACCTGCTCGCGCGCGTGCCGCTACCAGGATCGGTGCCGCTGAGACGCTGGCGAACCGCGTTCGCACACCCCGAGCGCGAACCGATGGTCGCGGTCACCGCGCTGCTGCTCGTCGCGCTCACCCTCACGACCTCGCTCGCGTGGTCCGGCCGGCTCGCGCCCCGCGGCACGTACGACGCGGTGCCGTCGTACTGGCATGACGCGGCGCAGTGGCTCGCCGACAACGCCGCCGGCTCCGCCGGCTCAGACAGCACTGCCGGATCCGGCTCCGAGGCCTCCGGATCCTCCGACGCGCATGCCGAACGCGCACTCGTCGTGCCGGGCGCTCCGTTCGGGGCCCAGATCTGGGGCCTGACCCGCGACGAACCGCTGCAGGCACTGGCGTCGACCCCGTGGGCAGCGCGCGACGCCGTCCCTCTCGTGCCCCCCGGCGCGATCCGGGCGCTCGACTCCGTGCAGCGGCTGATCTCCGACGGCCGCCCGTCCGCCGGGCTCGCCGACACACTGCTCGGACAGGGCATCCGCTACGTAGTCGTCCGCAACGACCTCGACCCGCAAACGTCACGGTCCGCGCGCCCGATCCTGGTCCACCAAGCAGTCGAGGGATCGCCCGGTCTGGACAAGGTCGCACAATTCGGCGAGGACATCGCGCCCACCGACGACGAAGAGAACGTGGTGGTGGATGGCGACCTGCGCCCCGCATACCCGGCGATAGAGATCTACCGGGTCACCTCGCCGAGCGGCCCGACACCGCACGCCGGGCCGTACACCGTGGACCTGGACGCAGTTCCCGTCGTGCAGGGCGGACCCGAATCGCTCCTGCGGCTCGCCGAGAACGGCACCATTACCGGCCCGGCGCTGCTCGCCAGCGACGTGCGCCGGGCCGGGCGGGACGTCGGAGAAGTCACCGTCACCGACACTCCCACCGACCGCGAGACCGACTTCGGCCAGGTCGACAACCACAGCTCCGGGCTGCGCGCCCCCGACGACCCGCGCCGCACCTACAACGCGGTCCCCGACTATCCGGTCCCGGGCGCACCGCTTGTGCAGGGCGAGTGGTCGGGCGCGAAGATCACCGTGTCGAGTTCGGCCGCCGACGCCACCCAGCTCGGCGGCACCGCGCCGGGCAGCGGACCGGCCGCGACCGTGGACGGCGACCCGGCCACCGCATGGCTGAGCAACGGCCTCGAGACCGCGCGCGGCCAATGGCTGCGCGTGGACCTGGACACCCCGATCACCCGCGGCATGCTGCACGTGACGACCAGCCCGGCCGCGTTCGGACCACCGGTGAAGTGGATCCGCGTCGAAACCCCCAACGCCTCGACCTCGATCAAGATCGACAAGCCCGGGGAGCCGGTGTCGGTGTCGCTGCCGCCGGGCACGACTCCGTGGATGCGGATCCTCGCCACCTACACCGAGGACGGTTCCCCCGGATTCCAGTTCGGGATCAGCGAGCTGTCGATCGACGACTACTCGTCCGGCGACCCCGTCCCCGTTCCGATCGTTCACCGAACCGTGCTGCCCGCCACCCCGGAAGGCGCCCAGATCCGTGGCTGGGACCTCGGCCAGGAACTGCCCGGGCGCGCCGGCTGTGCCGACGGCCCGGACCGCGTCCACTGCAGCCCCGCGCTGGCCCTGCCGCCCGAGGATCCGGGCACATTCACTCGGACGTTGTCGGTGCCCGACGCCACCGCCGTCACCCCGGAGATGACGTTGCGGCCGCGGGCAGGGGCCCCGCTCGACGCGCTCGTCGCCGATCCCTCCGCGGTGTCCGCACGCGCCCCCGCCGAGGGTGTCGAACTGCGCGGTGGCGCGAGCGCCGCCGTCGACGGCAACCCCGCAACATCGTGGACGGCGCCCGCGGACAGCGCGCAGGGCAAGGGAGGCCTCCCGACACTGACGATCACCCTCCCGCAGCCGACGGTCGTCACCGGGCTGCACCTGACCACGAGCCTCGGAGAACTGCCGGCCGCGCCGTCGCGGGTAGCGGTCAACCTGGGCAACGGCCCGCAGACTCGCGACCTCGACGACCTCGACGACCCCGACGACTCAGCCGACGGGCCAAGCGCCACCCATACCATCGAGCTCGAACCACACCTCACGGACACGATCGAGCTCACGCTGGTGAAATGGCACGGCGTGCTCGATCGCACCGGACTCGGGTTCCTGCAGGCGCAGCCCCCGGGCCTGTCGGAAGTGGTCGCGCTCGGCGAGGACGGACGACCGGTGCCGGGCACCGCGACCGCATCGCCGGAGCGCACCGCGGCCGTGCCGCCTGAGCGCACGGTCACGGTGGGCTGCGACGCCGGCCCCACCATTTCCGTCGGCGGCGTGACGATGCGGATGTCGGTCACCGCGACCGCGCAGCAGCTGGCGACCGGGCAGCCGGTGTCCGCGACCCCGTGCGTGCCGGGCTCGATCCCGCTGCCGGAGGGGCGTCAGGACATCGTCGTCGCACCCGGTCCGGCGTTCACCGTCGACAGCCTGCAACTGAATGCGGGGCCGGAGCCGCCGACCCCGTCCGTCAGCGCACCGTCGGTCGGACGCTGGACCGAGAACCTGCGGGAACTCGACGTCGACGCGTCCGGCGCCGATCGGCTGGTCGTGGTGCCCGAGAGCACCAACGTCGGCTGGGTCGCGACCGCGCCCGACGGCACAGAGCTGCAGCCGATCGTCGTCGACGGGTGGCAGCAGGGCTGGATCGTGCCTGCCGGGACGGAGGGCACGGTGACCCTGACGTTCCCGACCGACCGCTGGTATCGCGCTGGGATCGCCTTCGGGCTGCTACTGCTCATCCCGCTCGCGCTGCTGGCGCTGGTTCCCCGTCGACGCGCAACGGATCCCGGGCCACCGCCACGACCGTGGCGCAGCACCTGGGCCGCGGCGCTCGGGGTAGTGGCGGTCGCGGGCGTCGTCGCCGGTCCCGTGGGCGCCGCCACCGCCCTCGGCGTCGCCGCCTGCGCGCTGGGACTGTCGCGGTGGAGGGGCGCGGTATTCGCCGTCCGGGTGATGGCCGCCACCGCAGGCCTTTCACTGGTGACCGCGTCGGTGCTGCTGTCGACCGGCCCCTGGCGGGCCGCCGACGGCTACGTCGGGCATTCGTTCCTGATTCAGCTGTTCGCGCTGATCGGCGTCGTCTGCGTCGGGGTGACGGCACTACCGCTGTCGCGTTCACCGATGTGGCGGCGCCGCTCCCAGCGGTGAACGGCGCGTCGCGCAGGATCCTCCACTAGCGCATAACTGGCCGACGCGACCGCGATCGACAGCACCGTGGTGACAGCGAGAACGAACCAGAAATTGCCGCTGAAGGGCGTGATCCCGAACATCGGGAAGACGATCGTCAGCACCGGGAGGTGCCAGATGAACACGCCGTAGGACCACCGCCCTACCGCCAGCGAGAGCGGGCTGGCCAGAATGCGGTGCCGGTGATGGGCGAGCGCCAACGGCGCGAGCAGCGCGAAGCCCATGACCGCACCGAGCGCGATCTTGGTCGCGTACTGCCACGGCTCCGGGCGCACGAGGCCCTCCGGGCCGGCCAGCCAGGTCGTCGACAACCCGAACGCGACCAGCGCGATCGCGGCCATCAGCACCCGACGTTCGGCGAGGCGGTGTACCCACGTCCCGCCGACCATCGCGAGTTCGGCGAGCAGCATTCCCGCCGCGAACCACGGGATGTAGCCGGGCAGCCAGTTGTCGTGATGGATGCCCGCCGGGGACGGCACCGGTAGGAACGCCCAGACCAGGCTCACCAGAGCCACCGTGAGCAGCACAGGAACCCGAAACCGTGCAGCCGCTCCCCGCAGCCTGACCAGCGTCAGAGCGATGATCGGGAGAACGAGATAGAACGCCACCTCAACCGACAGCGACCACATCTGCGTCAGCCCCTCGGTGAGGGTGAGTGGGACGAAGACCTGAATCAACGCCAGGTTCGCCGTCCACACCTGCCACCCACCACCGGCGGCCGGCAGGAACGCCAGCACCAGGACCACCGCCACCCAGTACGCGGGCAGGATGCGGGCCGCACGGGAGATCCAGTACTTGACGGTTCTCGGCGGGGCGCCCAGACCGCGGGCCGCGCCGGCGTGCGGACGCCACAGCAGGAATCCCGACAGCGCGAAGAAGACCGCCACCGCCAGATCGAACCGCCCCCAGATCCGGCCGACGACCGGGTCCCCGACGGCGCCGGTCTGGAAGGCCACGTGTGTCACGAGCACCCCGAGCGCCGCGAATCCGCGCATGCCGTCGAGAGCTGGTACGAAGGCCCGGGGATCGCCGACCGGGGCGGTCTGGCGCAGGTGATTGGTGTCCATCACGTTCAGTGTGCCTGCAGGTTGCAGACAAGCGAAAGAGCGACGTAATTCGCCCAGAATGTGGTGGGTGACGCAAACCAGACAGCGGGACTGTTAGTGTCTGGGCTCACGTGGTGTCCCAAAGTGGGCACCGTGCGACCCGCGCAGCGCACGTGCTGTCGGTGGGGGTATCTCGATTCAACAGCATTGAGTTAGGAGACAGCATGGCCGAGCGCTCAGGCCGGAGCCGGATACTTGCCAGCGTCCTGGTAGGCCTCGGGACCTTCCTACTGGCCGTCGCGATCCTCGTTCCCGCGTACAGCTTGGACAGGCTCAAGAAGACCCCCCTCGACCTCGAGGTCACCACGATCGCCTCCGGCACCGGTGACGTGCTCGACTCGGCGGCCCTGCTCGAAGGCCGGGCCCAGGTCGACACCGGCGTGCCGATCGTCGCGCAGCGCTACGTGATCGCCGAGGAGCCGTCCGACGCCGAGGTCGTTTCGCTTCAGGCCGGCCAAGCGGTGATCCGCACGGACAAGCAGGGTGACACCGGCCTGCTCACGGCGAGCGTCGACCGGGTCACCGTCGACCGGGTCAGCGCGATGCCGGTGGAGCCGCCGGTGGGCACCATCCAGACCTCGCTCGACATGCCGGCTACGGAGGTCTCCCACACCGGCCTGCAGTACAAGTGGCCTTTCGACGCGGAGCAGAAGAGCTACCCGTACTTCGACCTGAACATCCGCACGAGCCAGGACATCAATTTCGTTGAGGAAACCGAGATCAACGGAATGAGGGTCTACCACTACAGCCAGGTGATCGAACCCACCGACATGTTCGAGGCAGTCGGTGACCCCACCTACAGGCTGTCGCTTCCCGCCGAGACGTGGGGCGTTCCCGGCGGCGAGGAGCCGGTCACGATGACCCGCTGGTACCAGAACCAGCGCGACGTGTGGGTCGACCCGGTCACCGGCGTCGTCATCAAGGGCCAGGAGATGATGAACCAGTACTACGCCCGCGACAAGGACGAGCCCGAGGTGACCGTCCTCCAGGCTGTCCTGCCGTTCGAAGAGTCCACCATCGAGAACCAGATCAGCCAGGCCAAGGACGGCCAGGACCAGCTGGCGCTGGCCAGCCGGACGGTGCCGCTCGTCGCCGGCATCCTGGGTGCAATCGCGCTGATCGTCGGCATCGTGGTCGGCATCCGTGGTGGCCGCGGCGAGAAGGGCGCCGTCGCCGGCGGACCGGCGACCCCGCCCAGTGGGTCGGGGCAGGCCGGTGGCCGCGACGAATGGGCGTCGTCGGACAAGACCGAGGAGTTCCCCACGGTGCAGATGGACAAGGGCGATTTCGACGAGAGCGGCTTCACCGAGCCGCCGCGCCAGCAGTAGCCCCCGCAACCTGTTGACCACCGGACCCCGCACGGATCACCGTGCGGGGTTCGGCCGCGCATGGCTCCGACAACCCCAGACGGGACGGGATCTGGCCGCAGCCGCGCGAGCAGGCCCTCACACGGCGGTACGCCCGACGGCGCGCAGCCTGCGCCACCGTCTACGCTGCGATCACCGGTCGTCGGGGTTCAGCGCAAGGAAGAGGGCGCCGGCAGCCACGGCAGCCGGGAGTTGGGCCACCAGGTACACCCACAGCGTCGGCCACGCGAACAATCCCATCACGGCAGCACCAACTGTCACCGCCGGGTTGAACGCGCCACCTGAGATCGCTCCGACAGCGAATGCCCCTGCCACCACGGTGAATCCGACGGCCAGCCCGTAGAACGAGTTGTTCGGATGATCCTTGCTGGTGGCGACATTGAGGACAACGAAGCACAGGGCGAACGCGAACAGCAGTTCCACCACGAGAGCGGCTAGCAGGGTACGACCCTCCAACGTCAGTGTTTCCGCGGTCTCGACCTGCGCCGGAAACACGACCGCACGTACCAGTACAGCTGCGAGGAGTCCGGCCAGGAGCTGGACGACCCAGTATCCGACGGCGTCACGAAGTCCGATCCGGTGCCGTACCAGCACGGCCAGGGTCACCGCCGGGTTGTAGTGTCCACCGGAGATATGCCCGCCGGCGTAGATCATCACCATCAGGGTCGCCCCGATCGCCAACGGGGCGAACGGGGTGCCGCTGCCTACGGCGGCTCCGACGGTGAACACCAGGAAGAAGGTCCCGATCGCCTCGATCGTGTACCTCGCGCGAACATCGCGTTCACTGGTCATCTAACTACGTTCTGCCACAAGGGTTAACCCCGTCAAGTTCCGGTTCGCAAAGGGGACCAACCGGCCGTGGTCCAGTCCAACAAAACCCAAATCCGAACACCTTTTGCGCCAAAAGTGCGACGTGATTCTCTCGGGACGGGTCGTCCCCGGCCTAGCGTGTCGGGACGTCGGCGGACCGAGCGCTGCGCAGCACCAGCACCGCCACCGTGGCGGCCGTCACCGTCGCCACGCACATCGCGACCGCGACGAACTGGCGGACCGTGTCGGCGACGGTGAACATCAGCGCCGCCTCGATCGCGAGACCCACCCACGCGACTATCGCGAGGTGGGTGCGCTCCCCCGCGATCGCCGACAGCAGCACGCCCTGCAGCACCGCGAGCGCCGCACCGTTCCACGCGAACATCCACAAGATCCCTTGCACCGGCGCGTACTCGTCGCCGAACAGAATCGGCGCGAGCGGAGCTGCTACGACAGCACCGACGACTACGACGGCACCGAGCGCGACCAGGACCCCGACCGCCGACCGGACCGCCGACGCGGACTGCTTGGGATTCGCCATCTTCGGGTAGAGCACCACTCCTATGGCCTGTGGCAGCCAGAACGCGGCCTTGGTCACCACGGCTCCGGCCGCATAGAGACCGGCGTCGTGGGAGTCGAGCACCGCACGTGCGATCACGAGGTCCATCGACGACAGCGCGATCAGCGCCAACTGCACCTGCGACGCTCGCAGCACCGTCGCGACGCCTATCGCGGTTCCGCCACCTTGTTCACCGCCGCTGGGCACGCGGGCCACGATCAGTCGTGCCGCGAACGCCATGACTCCCGTACCGACTGCTCCAGCGAGCAGCGTCGGCCCCGGACCACCGCCGACCGCCAACACCGCCACCGCCGGAGCCACCCTCGCGATCCCGGCACCGGCCAGCACGACGCTCAGTTCCGCAAACCGGCCGGTGCCCTGCAACAGCCCCTGTTCGGTGGCGAGCAGCACCAGTAGCGGCGCTGCAACGAGTGCCGCCGATGTCGCACCGAGGCTCGTGTCGAGCGCCCACGACATCAACGGCACCAGCGCGAGCGCGACGGCGCCGACGATCGCTGCGCTGCGGTAGCCGAGCGCCCGCAAAGCCGGCTCGGACTTGCCGTGCACCACCTCGCGGGCCACGACGGTCTGCAACCCGAGCGCCGGCACCGCGAGGACCAGCTGCGCGGCGAGCAGGCTCGCAAACTCCCCGTACCCGGCGGGGCCGAGCCAGCGCAGCCCGGCAAGCGCGAGCAGGTAGGCGGCGATGTTCGCCGTCATCGACCCGATCGTCACCATCGTCATACCGGCGACGACGGTCGAGCCGGACAGGGATTGGCGTGGCATTCGCCCATGATCGCACCAGTACAGTGCGCGTCATGACGGCACGGCGCACAGCAACCACCCGAGCGGTGCCGATCCTGTACAGCGCCGCCCTGGCTGCGCTGGTCCTGGGCCCGCTGCTGGGCCCTGGCTACCTGCTGATCCGCGACGCAGTGAGCACCCCGCGGTCGTACCTCACCGACTCGGCACTGGGGCTCAGCGACGCCGCGGCCCGCGCCGTCCCGCAGGACTGGCTGGTCGCGGTGCTCAGCTCCGTCGTCGACGGCGGTGTCGTGGTCAAGACGATCCTGTTCGCGGCGCTGTGGCTGGCCGGCTGGGGCGCCGCACGTCTGGTGACGGTCCTGCTGCCCGGTGCCGGGTTGGGGCCGCAACTGGTGGCGTCGACGGTGATGCTGTGGAACCCGTACGTCGCCGAACGTCTGCTGCAGGGGCACTGGAGCCTGCTCACGGGCTATGCGGCACTGCCATGGATCGTCTGTGCGGCGGTCTCGATCCGACGCGGACGCCCGGGCGGCTGGTGGGCGCTCACCCTGTGCATCGCGGCCGCCGGCCTGACCCCGACCGGCGCGATCCTCGCGGCCGTCGTCGCGCTGGCCGTGCTGGGAGCCCCCGGCGGGCGCGGCTCGAGGGCGCCGCGCCTGCTGTGGACGGTCCTGCTGGTCGTGGCCGTGTCGGCGCCGTGGCTGGTAGCGACGGCGATGTCCGGCGGCGGGGCGACGTCGGACCCCGCCGGAGTCGCGGCGTTCGCCGCCCGCGCCGAGCCCGGCCTCGGCACGATCGGCAGCGTCGCCGGGCTGGGTGGGATCTGGAACGGCGACGCCGTGCCGGCGTCGCGGACGTCGCTGTGGGCGCTGGGAGGAACCGTCCTGCTGCTCGCGGTGGTCGCGTGCGGGCTGCCCGCGCTGTGGCGGCGCAGACGCAACCCCGTGGTCGTCGCGCTCGCGGTGCTGGCGCTCGCGGCGGTGCTGCTGCCCGCGCTGGCGGCCACCGGCTTTGGTCTGGCCGTCGGTGAGTGGGCCGTCGTCCACGTGCCCGGCGCCGGGCTGCTGCGCGACACCCAGAAGTGGGTGGCGCTCGCCGCGCCCCTGTACGTGCTGGCCGCGGCCGCCGGCGTGCGGTCGCTGAGCGCGCGGGTCTCGGTGCCCGCCGCGGTCCCTGTCGCCGCCGTCCCGGTCACCGTAATCGCAGCCGTCGTCCTGGCGCTGCCCGACTTCGCGTGGGGCGTCGGAGGAGCATTGAAGCCCGTGCAGTACCCCGCGTCGTGGCAGCGGGTCGTCGAACGGCTGGAGGCGTCACCGGAGCAGGGCGACGTCGCCGTCCTGCCGACCGGGATGTTCCGCATGTTCCCCTACAGCGGCGATGCGCCCGTTCTCGACCCGGCACCGCGGATGCTGCCGGTCGACGTGCTGCAGACCGGACAACTCGTGGTCGGGCAGGCGTCGACCGTCGAGGGCGAGGGGGCACGAGCCGCGCGCGTGGAGGAGCTGTTGCTATCGGGGGCCGCGCCGGACGAGCTCGCCGACCAAAGCGTGGGGTGGGTGCTCGTCGAGCGCACCACTCCGGGGCCGCTGGGCGAATCGCAACGGACCCTCGACCGGCTCGAACCGGTGTGGTCGGACGACGAGCTGGCGCTGTACCGGGTTCCGGGGGCAGCCGCAGCGCCGCCAGGTGATCGCTCACCCGCCGTCGCGGCGCATCTGGTGTGGGCGACGCTGCTGGTGGGGGGCGCGCTAGGTGCCCTGGGGTCCCGCCTGTGGTCCCACCGACGCAACCGCCCCGGCTTCGGCGCCGGCGATGAGACCCGACACGTGCCGTCCCGTGGCTGACGCGGCAAGCACGGTGTGCACACCGGCGGCGGTCTGCTCCCACGAGAACTCCCGGGCCCGCAGGCGGGCCTTGTCGCCGAGGTAGGCACGCAACTCGGGGTCGAGCAGCAGGGATTCCACAGCGGTCGTCAGCGCCGGCACTGCGCGGACATCGGATCCGGAGCCGTCCGAGTCGCCACCGACGAGCAGGCCGGTGACTCCGTCGATGATCGAGTCTGTGAGCCCCTTGGAGCTGCGGTAGCCGACGGTCGGGACGCCGTGCTGCGCGGCCTCGATCACCGCCAGGCCCCACCCTTCCTTGCGGGACGGCATGACATGCACCCACGCCCGCGCAAGCAGCTCGTGCTTGCGTTCCTCCGACACGTGGCCGTGGAAGGTCACCGCGTCGCCGATGCCGAGTTCGTCGGCACGCTCACGGAGGTTCTGCTCCCACCAGCCGCCACCGACGACGTCGAGATGCAGAGCTGGGATGGTCTGCCGCAGCTGCGCGACGGCGGCAAGGGCGTCCTCGATCTGCTTGTGTGGCACCAGCCGCGAAAGCACGCACACGCGCGGCTCCGCGGTGCGGGTGAGGTCGCCGCCGGGCTCGACTGCGGTCGGCATCGCGTCGGCGCCGTTGCGTACTACAGCAATACGGTCACGCTCGACGCCCAGATCGGTCAGTTCGTCGGCCGACGGCAGCGACACCGTCAGGTACTGACTGTCGCGGTGCACTCGCGGCGAGAGCCAGGACTCGATCCACCAGCCGACCCGTCCCATGAGTCGGCCGGCGACGGGCCACTGCTCGCGGTGGCAGTGGTGGACGAGCACCGTGACCGGGGCACCGGCGACGGCGCGTGAGAAGAACGGGATGCCGTTCTGGGTGTCGATGACGGCGTCGGGGCGCAGACCGGCGAGCGGACCGAGCCCGAGACGCCCGGCGACGATTGCGCCCAAGGCCCGCGGATACACCGTCAGCCGACCGCCGCCGCGGCTGATCCGCACGCCGTCGACGATCTCCTCACGCTGGGCACCGGGGTAGCCGGCGGTGCGCAGGGTCACCTTGATGCCCCGGCGCGCGAGCCCGGCCCCGACCTCCTCGAGGTACCGCTCACTGCCGCCACCCTGGGGATGCCCAGTGTCGCGCCAGCACAGCAGGAGAACCTCTCGCACGTGTGTGCCCCCTCTTCGGCTTGGCTGGACGGTCACCTGCGACACACCTTATCGGCTGGACCGGCGCACTCTACCGTCTGTAGCGAAACCCAGTGAGCGGGGGCCACCATACGTCCGATCGCTAAGGTTCCTCCCGTGACCGCCGCCCGCGCATCCCGAGTGACCCGCTTCTTCGCCCGTCGGGCAACCCTGAAGCGGTCGGTCGGCCTCCTCAGTGACTTCCGGTACGAACAGTCCGACCCTGACGTGTTCTACGGCGCGCTCGCCCGGGACTCTGTCGAGCTGATCGGTGACCTGTACCGCGGACTCACTGACGCGGATCTGACTGGCACGACGGTTCTCGACGTCGGCGGGGGTCCCGGCTACTTCGCCGACGCGTTCGGGAAGGCCGGAGCCTGGTACGTCCCCGTCGAACCGGACCCGTCGGAGATGCACGCGGCCGGCCTCACAGTCGGCGACTCGATCCGCGGCTCCGGGTTGGCCCTGCCGATCCGCACCGATTCGGTGGACGTGTGCTTCTCGTCGAACGTCGCCGAACACGTCGCGCAGCCGTGGGTGATGGCCGAGGAGATGCTCCGGGTGACGCGCCCTGGCGGTCTGATGGTGCTGTCTTACACGCTGTGGTGGGGCCCGTTCGGCGGGCACGAGACCGGCCCGTGGCACTACCTGGGCGGCGAATACGCGGCCCGGCGCTACAAGCGCAAGCAAGGCAAGGAGCCCAAGAACCGGTTCGGTGTCTCGCTGTTCGACATCGGGGCGAAGGACGGGCTCGAATGGGCGAAAGCCCAGACCGGCGGTGACGTCCTCGCCATCTTCCCGCGCTACCACCCGCGCTGGGCCTGGTGGATGGTGAAGATCCCCGTTCTGCGCGAGGTGCTCGTGAGCAACCTGGTCCTGGTTGTCCGCAAGCGCTGAGGTTGTCCGCATACACTGAGGCTGTTCGCAGGCACTGAGATCGAATCTCGGCCACCCGACACCGCGTGGGTAACTAGCCTCGACGGTATGACCGCACTCGCACTCGACGTCGGCGGCACCAAGATGGCAGCGGCTCGTGTGGTGTCGGGCGGCTCGCTCGAACCCCCGGTGACCGTCCCGACACCCAAGTCCCGGGTGTGGGATGCGTGCGCCTCGCTGCTGCGCAAGGTCGCCGGCGACGCCACGGTCACCTCTGTCGGCATCGCATCCGCGGGCCCGGTCGATACGGGTGCCGGCACGGTCGCACCGGTCAACGTCGCGGAGTGGCGCGATGGTTTCCCCTTGGCAGACGCCGTCCGGAACCTGTTCCCGTCGGCGACGGTCGCCCTGGCTCTCGACGGCGCCGCGGCCGCACTCGGCGAGCACCGCCGCGGTGCGGGCCGGAGCACCGCGGATCTGCTGGGCGTAGTGGTGTCGACGGGAGTCGGCGGCGGGCTGATCCGCGGCGGCCGGATCGACGGCGGGCGAACCGGAAACGCTGGTCACATCGGCCACATGGTGGTTTCGGGCGGCGAGGAGCGCTGCGGATGCGGAGCCGTCGGCTGCCTCGAGACCATCGCGAGCGGGTCGGCGGCACTGCGCTGGGCCCGCGCGAACGGGTGGGTCGGTGCGACCGGCGCCGACCTGGCCGTCGATGCCGAACTCGGCGAACCGACGGCGGTCGCCGCCCTCGAGCGGGCGGCAACCGCTCTCGGCGAGGCCTTCGCATCGGCCGCAGCGCTGCTCGACGTCGACCTCATCGTCGTCGGCGGCGGCTTCGCCCAGGCCGGACCCGCGCTATGGGACCCGATGACCGCGACGGCGACTGCTCACGCACGGCTGTCGTTCCTGCGCGAGTTGCGGCTCGCCCCTGCCGAACTCGGCGTCCTCGGCACTCTCACCGGCGCCGGCCTGCTCGCGATCGACAACCTGACCGACGGCTCTTGTCGCACCCACTGACAACTCGTTGTAACGTGTTCTAGTCTGTGATCTGCGGCACTCCACGAGACCAAGGAAGATCTAATGACCGACTACGACAAACTCTTCATCGGCGGACGATGGGTCGCGCCGGCCACCGACCAGAGGCTGGAGGTGTTCTCCCCCGCGACCGAGGAGCGTGTCGGAAGTGTTCCCGTCGCGGCACCGGCCGATATCGACGCCGCCGTCGCGTCCGCGCGCGCCGCGCTCGAGTCGGGCACGTGGGCCGAGACCACGCCCGCGCAACGCGGCGAGATCCTCTCCAAGGCCGCCAAGCTCATCGAGGAGCGGGCCGCCGAACTGGTCTCCACCATCTCCAACGAGATGGGCGCACCGCCGTCGGGCGTGGAGATGATGCAGAAGATCCCGACGCTCGCAACACTCAACTACTACGCGGGCCTCGCGAACGACTTCTCGTGGGAGGAAGTCCGGACGGGCCCGTTCGGCCAAACTCGCGTCTACCGAGAGCCGGTCGGTGTCGTCGGCGCCGTCATCGCGTGGAACGTCCCGCTGTTCCTCGCGATCAACAAGCTGGCCCCGGCCCTGCTGGCCGGCTGTACCGTCGTGCTCAAGCCGGCGCCGGAGACACCGCTCAACGCGAACATGGTCGCCGAGATCTTCACCGAGGCCGGTGTTCCCGAGGGCGTGCTGTCGATCGTGCCGGGCGGCGCCGAGACCGGCGAGTACCTCGTCTCGCACCCCGACGTCGACAAGGTTACCTTCACCGGTAGCACCGCCGTCGGCCGCAAGATCGGCGCCATCGCCGCCGACCAGCTCAAGAGCTGCTCACTCGAGCTCGGCGGCAAGTCCGCCGCAATCCTCCTCGAGGACATGGACGTTCAGGCCACGATGCCGATGCTGATGATGTCCGGCCTGATGAACTCCGGTCAGGCCTGTGTCGGCCAGACCCGGATTCTTGCGCCGCGTTCGCGCTACGACGAGATCGTCGACGCGATGGTGCAGTTCGCCGGCTTCATGCCGATGGGCATGCCCGACGACCCCGCCGCACAACTCGGCCCGATCATCACCGAGAAGCAGCGCGACAAGGTCCTCGGCTACATCGAGAAGGGCAAGGAAGAGGGCGCCCGCCTCGTCGTCGGCGGGGGAGTCCCGGCTGGCCTGGAGAAGGGCTGGTTCGTCGAGCCGACCATCTTCGCCGACGTCGACAACTCGATGACGATCGCCCGCGAGGAGATCTTCGGTCCGGTCCTTTCGGTGATCCCCTACGACACCGTCGACGACGCGATCAAGATCGCCAACGACTCGGACTACGGCCTGGCCGGTTCGGTGTTCACCACCGACATCGACAAGGGCATCGAGATCGCCAAGAAGATTCGCACCGGCACCTACGCGATCAACTGGTACGCGGTCGATCCGACTTCACCGTTCGGCGGCTACAAGAAGTCCGGCATCGGTCGTGAGTTCGGCCCCGAGGGACTCGAGGAATACTGCGAGACCAAGTCCGTCCTGATGCCGCCCGGCTACACCGGCTAGGCTCCGCGGATCTTCCTCAGGCGCGGCCCCGCTGGTTGCGGCGCCGCGCCTGATGTGTTTCCCGTGGGCCGGCAGGTCAGTGAGTTGCCCACGCGCCCATCGCCAAGGCGACCGACTCGGACG
The DNA here is from genome assembly GCF_004011825.1 of Rhodococcus xishaensis. GTDB lineage: Bacteria > Actinomycetota > Actinomycetes > Mycobacteriales > Mycobacteriaceae > Prescottella > Prescottella xishaensis. The sequence goes on from NZ_RKLO01000005.1 coordinate 379,001, forward strand.
ACCGGGTGATCGTGATGTGATCGATTCGGCCGTTTCGGGTTTGGATGTCGAGGATCGCCAGCAGGTGACCCCCAGGCGCGATGACGTGCGCGGGGAGGCCGTCGACGATCATCTGGGTGCTCGCGAGGATGCGGTCGGCGAACAGCGTGGTCTCCTCGGCAATCGCCTGAGCACCGGTGACGGTGGTTGCGGTGCCGGGAGGCACGAGCGCGGCATCGACTGTTCGTATGCAGTCGTCGGTCATGAGGGCGATCATCCGGTTGATGTCGCCGCCGGCGGCGGCGGTGAGGAATGCGTTCACCACGGCACTGTCGACCCTGACGTCGGAGGTGCTCTGGCCGGACTGGTCCACCCGCTGTCGCGCTCGACTTGCGTGCTTCTTGGCGTTGGCGGCGGTAGTGCCGAGCGTCTCCGCGATCTCCTTGAAAGGGACGCCGAAGAGGTCGTGGAGGACGTAGGCGACACGCTGTGGGGGTGTCAGGCGGTCGAGGAGCACCATCAGTGCGCGGGACACGTTCTCACGCCGCAGGTACTGTTCGTCCGCAGCCACGGCGTCCGCTGGGATCATGTCGGCCAGCAACGGTTCCTCGCGGCGCCGGCCTCGCGCCCGCAAATGGTCGAGGCAGACCCTGGTGAGCACCGTCGTCAACCATGCTGGGCTGTTTCGGACCTCGCTGGAGTCAGCAGCATCCGCCCGTAGCCACGTCGTCTGCACTGCGTCTTCGGCGTCCGGAATCGAGCCGAGCAACCGAAACGCGACCGCGGTCAACTGCGGCCGCGCCGCTTCGAAATCCGCAACCGATACCACCAGGTGTCACCTTTCCGGGGTGCGAGACGTCGGGATGGTCGAGAGCACCATCTCTCGACCCAACTGTTCGCACCAAGGAGAAACCCAGACATGAGCCTACAGATGGTCCGGTTCCGCACCGCACCCGAGCAGATCCCCGAGGTCACACAGCAGATCGAGGCCCTCTTCACTGCGGTCCATGACGCTGCGCCACCCGGAATCCGATACCTGGCGCTGCGGGAGGCCGACGAACCGGCGTTCACCCTGATTCTCGAACTACCCGACAGGGCCGACAACCCACTGCTGTCGATACCCGCGGCCCTCGAGTACCGCAGCCACCTGTCCGGCTGGACCGACGATGACGTAACTCCAAGGCCACACACCGTTCTCGGCAGGTATTCCGCATGATCGGCGCGTTGCTCGTCGCCACCCTGCTGTGCATCGCCGCGAACGCCTTCATCGCGGTCGCCGACTACCTCCATGCCGGCTTTGTGCTGAAGAACTCCGCCGACGTGGGAGTTCCGGTCACCGCTCTGCCGCATCTCGGTACTGCCAAGCTCGCCGGCGCGATCGGACTCGTCGTCGGGCTCCTCACACTGCCGTGGGTCGGCGTCGCGGCCGGTGTTGGTTTGACGGTGTACTTCGTCGGCGCCGTCGTTGTCTGCATCAGAGCCCGGGTCTACAACATCGCCTTCCCAGGCCTCTACTTGCTTCTCGCAGGCGCCTCCACCGCCTACTTCATCCTTGTCATGGGTGGCGCATGAACTGAGCCAGCGCGAAGGACCGCGGCGACTCGTCTCCAAACACCTGATACATAAGGAGATTTACCGAGAGGCAGATGGATGAGGCGCCGCCGCGGACCTACCGCAGCGGCGCCTCTCCTTCGCCTAGAAGTCCGAACCTGCCTAGGACCCAACCAGGATGTACAGGGACCACACACCGTAGGCGGCAACGGCCGCCGTCCATGCCAAGGCCCTGAAGCGGGGATACCGCCGATGCGTAGCCCCCGCAAGGCCCGCGGCAACAACCACCCCGGCGCCGGAGAAGCTCTCGGAGGAAAGTGGGCCAACCCATTCCCCGAGAATCTCCCAAAGCCAGCCCGCTACTCGAGTGAAGCCGACGATGAACAACGGGCCGGCGAGAATGCCGATCATGATCTGGCGGACCATCTCCACGCGGGAGATGTGACCGGCGCGGGGCTCGGGATCCTGTTCCATCACTCGAGCATCACACCATGTGCGCCGGGTCAGCGCGCGTCCACCGCGATGAACCGTTCGGCTCGTACGCAGCGCTCAGATGTAGATCGCCGGGTCGATGTACGACGTGGGATCGACCAGCTGCTCATGCTGTTTGCGTGGCCGCACCGACGCCGGAATTCCGGTCGCGATGTGGTCGACGGGGACGTCGCGGGTGACGACAGCGTTGGCGCCGATCGCGCTGTCGTCACCGATCACCACCGGACCGAGGATCTTTGCGCCGGCGCCGATCGTGACGCGGTCGCCGATCGTCGGGTGCCGCTTCGACTTCGCGAGTGAGCGACCGCCGAGCGTGACGCCGTGGTAGATCATCACGTCGTCGCCGATCTCGGCGGTCTCCCCGATCACGACGCCCATGCCGTGGTCGATGAAGAACCGCCGTCCGATCGTCGCACCGGGATGGATCTCGATGCCGGTGAGGAATCGTGTGAACTGCGCCAGTACCCGGGCCGGACCGCGCAGCGCGGGCCTGGCCCACATGCCGTGCGCGATCCGGTGCGACCAGATGGCGTGCAGGCCCGAGTACACAACGGCGTTCTCGACGTCGCTGCGCGCGGCCGGGTCATGTCCCCGTGCTGCCCGGAGATCCTCCCGGATCGTGCGCAGGAGACTCACGACCCTCAGCCTCGGATGTGCTCGAAGAGCGGGGTGGAGATGTAGCGCTCGCCGAAGTCCGGCACCACCACGACGATCATCTTGCCCGCATTCTCCGGGCGCTTGGCCAACTCGAGCGCCGCCCAGACGTTCGCTCCGGCCGAGATGCCGCCGAGGATGCCCTCGTCGGTGCCCAGGCTGCGGGCCACGCGGACGGCGTCGTCGAACTCGACGTCGATGATCTCGTCGTAGATCTCGCGGTCGAGGACCTCGGGCACGAAGTTCGCGCCAATTCCCTGGATCTTGTGGGGTCCGGGCTGGCCGCCGGTGAGGATCGGCGAATCGGCCGGCTCGACGCCGACGAGCGTCACCTCCGGCTTGTACTTGCGCAGCGTGCGGCCGGCGCCGGTCAGCGTGCCGCCGGTTCCGATGCCGGCGACGAAGATGTCGATGTCCCCGTCGGTGTCGGCCCAGACCTCCTCACCGGTGGTGCGGGCGTGAATCTCCGGGTTCGCAACGTTCGCGAACTGCCGTGCCAGAACCGCGTTGTCGGTCTGCGCGACGATCTCCTCGGCCTTGTTCACAGCACCGGCCATGCCCTCGGCCCCCGGCGTCAGGACGATCTCGGCACCGAATGCGCGCAGCATGACACGACGCTCGGTGGACATCGTCTCGGGCATCGTGAGGATGACCTTGTAGCCGCGGGCCGCGCCGACCATCGCGAGCGCGATACCGGTGTTCCCCGACGTGCCCTCGACGATGGTGCCGCCCGGCTTCAGCTCACCGGCCTGCTCGGCGGCGTCGATGATCGCGACACCGATCCGATCCTTGACGCTGTTGGCGGGGTTGTAGAACTCGAGCTTCGCCACCACCTGGGCACCGAGGCCCTCGGTGAGACGGTTCAGGCGCACCAGCGGGGTGCGTCCGACCAGTTCGGTCACGTTGTTGTAGATCCCCATGCCGGATCCCTCCTCGTGGCCACGCCGGGCAGCCGGGTCGATTTCAAGTCGGTGCTATTGCACCATTCTGTCGTGCACGGCACAGAGCCGGGTCCGCGGATGTACGAACGTATACGCATGTCAGCGAAATCAGCCGCCGCACCATTCCACAACCACCCCCCAAAACGACGAATGTCACATCGGTTCAGTGGTCCTGAACCGATGTGACATTCGGTCACTCACAGTGCTGCATCAGCCCAAACGTTGCTTGAGCGCCTCGAGCTCGTCGCGGACGCCCGCCGGCACCTTCTCGCCCAGGAACTCGAGCCACTCCTCGATGAGCGGGATCTCGGCCTTCCATTCGTCCACGTTGACCTCGAGGGCCGCGTCGACGTCAGCCAGTTCCACGTCGAGGCCGTCGAGGGTGAGCTCGGAGGCGGACGGGACGAAGCCGATCGGGGTGCTGGTGGCGTCGGCCTTGTGCTCGATGCGGTTGATGATCCACTCGAGCACACGGGAGTTCTCCCCGAAGCCAGGCCACAGGAAGCGGCCGTCCTCGCCCCGACGGAACCAGTTCACGTAGAAGATCTTGGGCAGCTTGGCCGAGTCGGCGTTCTTGCCGAGGTCGAGCCAGTGGTTCAGGTAGTCACCGGCGTTGTAGCCGAGGAACGGCAGCATCGCCATCGGGTCGCGGCGGACCGAACCGACCTTGCCCTCGGCGGCGGCGGTCTGCTCGGACGACAGCGTCGCGCCGAGGAAGGTGCCGTGCTGCCAGTCGAAGGACTCGCTGACCAGCGGAACGGTGGTCTTGCGACGTCCGCCGAACAGGATCGCCGAGATCGGCACGCCCTGCGGGTCGTCCCACTCGGGGGCCAGGATCGGGCACTGCGACATCGGGGTGCAGTAGCGCGAGTTCGGATGGGCGGCTTTGGTGCCGGACTCGGGGGTCCAGTCGTTGCCCTTCCAATCGATGAGGTGCTCGGGGGTCCCTTCCAGGCCCTCCCACCACACGTCGCCGTCGTCCGTGAGTGCCACGTTGGTGTACAGCGTGTTGCCGGCATCGACGGTCTTCATCGCGTTGGGGTTGGAACCGTGGTTGGTGCCCGGCGCCACGCCGAAGAAACCGAACTCGGGGTTGACCGCGTAGAGGCGACCGTCCTCACCGAAACGCATCCAGGCGATGTCGTCACCGAGGGTCTCGGCGCGCCAACCCGGGATGGTCGGCTGGATCATCGCGAGGTTGGTCTTGCCGCACGCCGACGGGAAGGCAGCCACCACGTAGTAGTTCTTGTTCTCGGGCGAGATGAGCTTGAGGATCAGCATGTGCTCGGCCAGCCAGCCCTCGTCGTGGGCCATCGCCGACGCGATCCGCAGCGAGTAGCACTTCTTGCCGAGCAGCGCGTTGCCGCCGTAGCCGGAGCCGTAGCTCCAGATCTCGCGGTCCTCGGGGAAGTGGGTGATGTACTTGGTGTCGTTGCAGGGCCACGGCACATCCTTCTCGCCTGGTTCGAGCGGCGCGCCCACCGAGTGCAGGGCCTTCACGAACGGGCGATCGGTGCCCATCTTCTCGAGGGCGGCCTTACCCATCCGGGTCATGATGCGCATCGACACGACGACGTACTCGGAGTCGGTGATCTCGACACCCAGCTTCGGATCGTCGGCACCGAGCGGACCCATGCAGAACGGCACCACGTACATGGTCCGACCGCGCATGCTGCCGCGGTACAGGTCCGTCATGATGGCCCGCATCTCGGTCGGGTCCATCCAGTTGTTGGTCGGGCCGGCATCAACCTGCTCCCGGGAGCAGATGAAGGTACGGGACTCGACCCGGGCGACATCGGACGGATCGGAGTTGCCGAGGAACGAGTTCGGCTTCTTGTCTTCGTTGAGTCGGGTGAACGTGCCGGCCTCGACGAGCTGATCGGTCAGGCGTTCCCACTCCTCGTCGGAGCCGTCCGCGAAGACGACCCGGTCAGGCTGGGTCAGCTCGGCAACCTCGCGAACCCAGGCGAGCAGTTCGGAGTGCTCAGTGGGGGGCATGCCGTCAGTTCCGTTCAGACCGGGGATGGTCGCTGAGGTCATCAAACTCTCCTGGGGTGGGGCCGGGAACCGGAACGACCACATCAGCCCCGCTCGGGGCGGGGCTGAGACGAGGCAGAACCGATTTCCCCCTCTCGGCGGGGTGCAACCCGCCCACTCCGTCTGTCACCCACCTCGGCATCGCGGGCAACAAACGAAGGACACGGGTGCCGGGTGTCCTAGTTATAGAGGTTAACGCCGAGCTTAGGGCTTGGGGGAACCGGGTGTCGTCGGTTAGGTCACAGGAACGATTCAGACGACGGCCCGATCGGGTTGCAACCGTCCTGATCGGTCTGCTATCGGCCCAGGCCACCTTCGTCGATTCGCTCCCACCGTTCCCGACCGTCGGCATCGCGGTGGAACTCCCAGGCCGAGTACTCGCCGCCAGAATCGACGATCGTCAGGTGGTCGGCGTCGCCGTCCCCATCGGTGTCGGTCGCGACGATCATCGCGTCGTCCACCTCATACGTCCGAGTGTCGAGGATGCCGTCACCGTCGATGTCATACGCCGGACCGGCCAGTTCGACGGTGCCCGACTCTGTCCCGAAGTCGTCGGGGTCGATCTCCGGCTGATCAGCCGTGAACTCGTCCGTGGTGATCATGATTCCTCCCGCTCGACTCTGTGTTGGCCGTCGTCCACCCGTCAACGTCCACCCGTCGACGTCCACCCATCGACGTCCACCCATCAACGCGGAATTGACCTGTCACGGGATTGGACGCGGAGCGGCACCGTCCGGTTCCCTCGGAGTCCCGAGCACATCGAGCGCCTTCGCCAGCGCGGCGCGGTCCCGCTCGCACGACGCGATCCGGCCCCTGCGCTCCGCCGCCAACCGTCGGGCCTCGACGTCGATGCGGGCTAGCTCCTCGTCGACGGCCAGGGCCGCGGCGCGGCTGTCATCGAGTATTCGGGCACTGACCTGCGCCTCGGTCTCGAGGATCTGTCGCTGCACCCGCTGCTCGAGCTGCGACCGCAGGTGTCCTGCCGTGTCCGACGCCCACTGCCGGACGTGGGCACGCTCGGCGACCAGTCGCCGCGACCGCGCGATCCACCACGCGGCCGCCCCGCCGAGGGCGAGGGTGATCGGGATGGTGGCGATGTCGAGCGCGGGCACCATCGAGATCGGGGAGGTCGCGAGCCGACCGATACCGACTCCGGCCGACGCCCCGACGACCACCATGAGCCGGTCCTCGACGCCTCGGTGCCGCGGCTGCGGGCCGGCAGGCCCCTCCTCCGGCGGCGCGGAAGCCGCCGGAGGCATGTCCCGCACGCCTGCCTGGCCGACGACTTCCTCGAGTTGCCGGGCAACGATCTCGTCGAGTTCGGTCACCGTCCGGTCTGCGAGGTCGTTCATCCGTTCGGGAATCGCCTGCAGGTCTCCGTATCCGGCGCGGTCGATCTCGAGCCGGGCGGCAGCGGCCACCGAACGGGACCGGTTGGCGGCCTCGTGCAGGAGCTCGACCCGCACCCGCTGGACGTCGCCGCGCAACTGGGCCAGCCGCTCGGCGCGGCCACCGTCACGCTCGAGCGCAAGCCGCCCCTTGCGGGTCCGCAACGCGGCAGCTTCATCATCGCTGCCGTCCCGCAGCACCCGGGCGGTCTCGGTGATCCGGCAGCGCGTCCTCTCGACGAGCGAGTGCGCTGCCCGTCGCGCATTGCGGCCGGCGGTCACATCGCGATCGGCGGCCAGAACCTCCTCGACCACGGAGAGCAGGGTTTCGGTCATGGTCAGCACTCGAACGTCGGCGAACCGGGCCGCGTGTGCTCGTAGCAGCGTCTCGTTTCGTTGCCGCACCGCGTCCAGGCGCGCGTCACGTGCGCTGGTGAGCACGAAGACCACCCGCTCGACGTCCGCGGCGGCTTCGTCGAGCGCGGACAGCTCGTCACGTCCGAGAACCGAGGCCGCGTCGAGGACCATGACCACCACGGCAGCGCCTCCGGGCGCGGCGGTGACCGGGTCGACCGAGGCCAGCGCGTCGAGCACGGACGCCGGATCGATGCCCCGCACCGCCACGACGTGGACGGCCCGTCCGGTCCTCCAGTCCTGGTTCCGCCATTCGTGCAGGCCTTCGGGGTCCCACCGTTCGACGATCTGCTGCGCGTCGGATGGAAACCCCGTCGGGTCGGTTGTCACTGCACGCTCGCGGAGGTGCGCACCATCGAACGTCGCCGCACGATGGCGAGTCGGCGCCGATCGGCAGCGCCGTCACCGAGAGCATCCGCGGCCCGGGAGGCCAGCCGGACCGCCTCATCGCTGCGCAGATAGCCTTCCAGAACGTCCCGGTCCGGCCCCCGCGCTGCGGCCTCGGCCAAGGTCTTCAGCGCCGCCCGACAGCGGCGCGCCCTCGCTATCCGGTCGGCGGCAGCAACTGCCGCGATCACGTCGCCGTGACCGTCCGGGGTACCGGGCCGCGATCGGGCACCCACCATCGGCAGCGCCCGCACACCGGTCTCGGCCTCGCACTCGGCCGTGACCCGCATCGCCGACGCCCACGACGGCTGCAGGTCCGCCTTGTTCACGAGCGCTACCGCGGTCTCGCGCGGCACCCGCCGCAGCGCCTCCACATCGGGGCTACGGGGCGCCCCGGACAGCACGTATACGACGACGTCACCGTCGAGGTCCGGATCGGCGACACCGGGGGCATCCACCGCGGACGACTCGGATACGGTTTCGAACCCGGCACGCTGGAGTGCATCGGCCACGGTGGTGCGTCCGACGCCTGCGCGGCCGACGACCTGGATCCGGATGGGCTCATTCAACTCTCCCGAGACCTGCAGGGCCGCGCCGCCGATGTCGGCGGCGATACGGTCGAGCAGCTCACATCCGCTGTCCACTGTGTTCTCCCCCTCCCCCGTGACCGCGACGCCGATTCTGTCAGTCCATCGAACAGGGGATCAAGAACAGCTGCTACCAGCGCGAACGCCGAGAACCCCGCGAGAGAGATCGTCGCACCAGACCGAACCGACCGCATTGTCTGTCAACCGAAACGGCCCGCACCCGTGCACATACGTGACAATGGTCCGGTGAACCATGCCGATCAGGACGCACCCGAGACCTCACGCGACGACCGCTCGCCTTCTGACGCCGCGGCCGGGCAGCATGCCGGCGCCGGCAAGGGTTCACGTCTCTACCCACGGGTGACCAGTTTCCGTTCCCGCCGCGGATCGCTCACCGGACCACAGCAGAGCGCGTGGGACCGGATGTGGCCGAAGATCGGCCGGGACGTCGGCGACGACCTTCTCGATACGACCTCGTGGTTCGGCCGTGAGGCTCCCCTGATCCTCGAGATCGGCTCCGGCACGGGCACCGCGACGGCCGCCATGGCCAAGGCTGAGCCGCACGTGAACCTCATTGCCGTCGAGGTCTATCGGCCTGGTTTGGCGCAGCTGCTCCAACTCGTCGAGCGGAATCAGATACCCAACGTCCGCGTCCTGCGGGGCGACGCCGTCGAGGTCCTCGAACACATGGTGGCCCCAGAATCGCTGACGGGCGTCCGCGTGTTCTTCCCGGATCCGTGGCCCAAGGCCCGCCACCACAAGCGCCGCCTGCTGCAGGCTCCGACGTTCGCGCTTATCGCGAGCCGGTTGAAGCCCGGTGGTGTGCTCCACGTCGCGACCGACCACGCCGAGTACGCCGAGGCGATCCGCGAGGCCGGTGACGCCGAACCGCTGCTCACCGAGCTCGACTGGGAGTCGCCGATAACACATGAGCGGCCGGTGACGAAGTTCGAGGGTAAGGCACACCAGGTCGGCAGCACGATCACGGACCTCATCTGGGGGAAGATCAAGTAATGAGTCTCAGCGAAGACACACAGGACACGGACCTGGCTCGCGATTCCCTCGACGGCAACGGTCCCGACGTCCGACGGCACAAGCGAGTACTGCTGGTATGGGACGCACCCAACCTCGACATGGGTCTGGGTGCGATCCTCGGGGGTCGCCCGACCGCCGCGTACCGGCCGCGATTCGACGCACTGGGCCGCTGGCTGCTGTCCCGTACGACTGAGCTGTCCACGGTCGAAACGGCGACACTCGAGCCCGAGGCGACGGTGTTCACGAACATCGCCCCTGGTAGCGCCGATGTTGTCCGACCCTGGGTCGAGGCGTTACGTAACGTGGGGTTCGCGGTGTTCGCCAAGCCCAAGGTCGACGAGGACAGCGACGTCGATGCCGACATGCTCCACCACATCGAACTGCGCCATGGTGAGGGACTGGCCGGTGTCATCGTTGCGTCGGCCGACGGACAAGCTTTCCGTGAGCCTCTCGAGGACATCGCAGCAACCGGAGTGCCGGTGCAGGTTCTCGGGTTCCGTGAGCACGCCAGCTGGGCGGTCTCGTCCGAAATCCTGGACTTCGTCGATCTCGAGGACATTCCCGGCGTCTTCCGTGAGCCGCTGCCACGGGTGAGCCTGGAGTCCCTGCCCGAAGAGGGTGCCTGGTTGCAGCCTTTCCGTCCGCTGTCTGCCCTGCTCGTCGGGCGCTGAGGAGTCGCACCGTGTTCGATCGCTGGGGAGATCTCGTCTACCGCGCCCGCTTCACCGTCATCGCGGTGATGGTGGCCGGGCTGTTGGCACTTGGTGCCTACGGTTCCAGCCTCGCTGATCACCTCAGCCAGAGCGGTTGGGACGACCCGGGTTCGGAATCCGTGGCGGCCGCCCAGCTCGCGGACAGCACATTCGGCCGGGACACCACCGGTGACGTGGTCGCCATGTACACCGCCCCCGAGGGCAAGACCGTCGACGATCCGGAGTTCAGCGCCGAGGTCTCCGACAGCCTTCAAAGCCTGCTTCGAAATCACCCCAACCAGGTCGAGAGGATCAACCTCAGCTACTTCCCGGTTCCGAACACGCCACGGCTGGCTGCGCTGGCAACTGAGGACCGTACCCACGCGATCGCGAGTATCGCGCTCAAGGGCGACAACGACACCGCGATCACCAACAACTTCCGCGCCATCAAGGACGCGTTCGACATCGACGGCGTCGAGGTGCAGCTCGCCGGCATGCAGCCGGTCGCGAGCGCGATCAACGACACCATGGCCAACGACATCAAACGGATGGAGTTGCTCGCGATCCCAGCGGTCGGGGTGCTGCTGTTCTTCGTGTTCGGCGGTGTCGTCGCTGCAGCGCTGCCGCTGATCGTCGGTGGTTTGACGATCCTCGGCGCCAACGGCATCGTGCGCGTGCTCACGCACTTCACGGAGGTCAATTCGTTCGTCGCGTCGGTGGTCTCGCTGATCGGACTGGGCCTGGCGATCGACTACGGGCTGTTCATCGTCAGCCGGTTCCGGGAGGAACTCGGCGACGGGTACGACACCCGCACCGCGGTGCGCCGCAGTGTCATGACCGCGGGCCGGACGGTGTTGTTCTCCGCAACGATGATTGCGGTCAGCCTCGGCGGACTGATCCTGTTCCCGCAGGGCTTCCTCAAGTCGGTCGCCTACGGTGCCATCGCGACCGTGCTTTTGGCGGCGTTCACATCCGTCACGATCCTGCCCGCGATCCTCAGCATCCTGGGCCGAAGAATCGACAAGTTCGGACTCAAACGGTTCGGCCAGATCAAGTCGACCGAACAGATCGAGGCGAGCATATGGGGTCGACTCACCCAGTGGGTGATGCGCAACCCGCTCAAGGTGACGATCCCGATCGTGGTCGGTCTGGTGCTGCTCATCCTCCCGATGAGCGGCATCAAGTTCGGTGGTATCAACGAGACCTACCTGCCGCCGGACAACCCGACGCGGGTCGCGCAGGAGCAGTTCGACGAACTGTTCCCGGGCGAGCGCACCGAGCCGGTGAAGCTCGTCATCAGCGGAGCTGAGGGCATGGAGGTCGGCCAGATCCTCCAGACGGCGAGCGGAGCGCCGGGACTGGTCGAGAGGTTCACGATCACGGGTCCGTCGAAGGACGGCGTGCAGGTCCTCAAGGCCGGGCTGGTGGACCGCAACGATTCTGCTCCCACTATCGACTACCTGCGGTCGATGCCGACCCCGGACGGCGTCCAGGTCCTCGTCGGTGGCACCCCGGCGATCGAGCAGGACAGCATCAACGCACTGCTCGACAACCTGCCGCTCATGATCGTCACGGTCCTGTTCTTGACGACGGTGCTGATGTTCCTCGCCTTCGGCTCGATCGTGCTGCCGATCAAGGCCGTCCTGATGAGCGCGCTCGGATTGGGTTCGACGCTCGGCATCCTGACGTGGATCTTCATCGACGGGCACGGGTCGAGCCTGCTGAACTTCACTCCTGGGCCGATCACCTCGCCGGTCCTGGTGCTGATCGTCGCGATCATCTACGGCCTGTCGATCGACTACGAGGTGTTCTTGCTCTCGCGCATGGTGGAGGCCCGCTCACAGGGTGCGAGTACGACGGAAGCCATCCGGATCGGCACCGCGCACACGGGCCGGATCATCACCGCGGCCGCGCTGATCCTGATCGTGGTCACCGGCGCGTTCGGGTTCTCCGAATTGGTGATGATGAAGTACATCGCCTACGGGATGATCTCGGCGCTGATCATCGACGCGACGCTGATCCGCATGTTCCTGGTGCCCGCGGTGATGAAGCTGCTCGGCGACGACAGCTGGTGGGCGCCGGCATGGATGAAGCGCATCCAGCAGAAGATCGGACTCGCCGAGCCGATCCTCGAGAGCGAACTGGCCTCGGCGGACGTGCCTCAAATCGCTCCGGCGAACGCCGCGGCGGCTGCCGAACCGATGACTCAGCCCCTCCCCCAGATAGTGGACGCTCCCCGGGCTCGCTCCGCGTCCCCGCGACCGGGTACGCCGCGCCCCGATCCTCGGTCCCGCGCGGTGCCCGGGCCACGGCCGCACCACCCCGACGAGGAAGAGGATCTGGCCTGGCTCGCTTCATTGAGGGCACCGGACCCGGGAGCGCGTCCGACGATGAGGCCCTCACCGGAGCCGCAGCGGGAGCCCGACGCGGACCCGCAGGGACCACGCGGTGCCGCAGCGGAGACCTCGGATTCGGAGCACCCGGGTCGCCACCGCCGCGGTGATGGTGTCGCGGTCAGCGTGAGCGAACTGCTCGCCCGGCACAGGGAGGACTGAGCGGGGCGAGCGATCCGTCAGCCGAACATCTTGCGCAGGATCCCGAGTGGGTACCGCGCAGTGATCGACCCGAAGCGCACCCGGCCCCGGACGACGAGGTGCAGTGGACCGTAGGGCGGCCCGGTGCGGGCCTTGTTCGACACCGAACTGGCAATCGAGTCGATGTCGTTCAGGTCGGCTGTCGCTTCGGGCGGAAGGATGAGCACGATCGATCCGCAGTTGTCTTCCACGGTCAGGTGGACCACCTGCGTCTGCATGACGGCTTCGGTGAAGTCGAGGGTCGCGCTGCCCATTCGTGAGTCCAGGAACAGGGCCGGTGGCACGTGCCAACGTCCCTTGCGGGTGATTGTCGACATGCGCCCACGGATGACCTGAGGCTGCTGCACCGGGTGCCCGCCAGCCCCCGCGAATGCAGGTGCGGGAGCGGGGCCTGGCGCGACCGGCGTGGGCGCGGGGCCCGGTGCGGGCGCGGCCGGCGTGTTCGGGCCGTTGACGTATGCGGGATTCAACTGTATGCCCGGCAGATCCACGAGGACGGCGTTCAGTTCGCCTCGGGTCTTCGCAGCCAGCACTGTGTCCATCCGTTCGGTGAACTCGCCGAGCGAGAGCATTCCTTGCCCCACTGCACGTTGGAGCAGCTCGCCAACGTGTTCACGCTCAGCATCGGACACTCGCAGATCTCTTGCCTCCATGCGGGCAAGGATATGTCAGTCACGGGTCGTGGCCAGCCCACCACTCGTGGACTCGTCGGGTTCGTCGGGCGTCGCCGGATACATCGGTGTGGATGGGTCGACGCTGACCAGGGACTCATAGGCTTCCTCCTGGTCCTCGGCGCGCAACGACCGGACAGCGGTCTTGAGGAACGCGACGATCGGCACGGCCAGCAGGGCGCCAACGATGCCGGCGAGCACGAGGCCCGTCGCGATCGCGAGGACGACGGCGAGCGGGTGCAGCCGGACCGCGCGGCCGAGCAGCAGCGGCTGAAGAACGTGGCCCTCCAGTTGCATGACGGCGATGATGATGCCGAGCACGATCAACGCGGTCAGCAGCCCCTTCGTCACCAGGGCGACGAGGACCGCGAGGAATCCTGTGACGAACGCACCGATGATCGGAACGAACGCACCGATGAAGACGAGCGACGCGAGTGGAAGCGCGAGTGGCACGCCGAGGATCGCGAGCCCGGTGCCGATACCGATCGCGTCGACCGCGGCCACCGCAACCGTCGCGCGGGTGTAACCGACGAGCGAGGAGAAACCCTGTCGTCCCGCCAACCGAACCCGGCTGCGGGTGTTCTTCGGAATAACCCTGGTAACGAATTCCCAGATCTGGTCGCCGCCGTACAGGAAGAACACGAGGGTGAACAGTGTGAGGAAGGCGCCCGCGAAGATCTCTCCGATGACCGTGGCGGTCGTCAATGCGCCGCTGGTGAGCGCCTCCTGGTTGGACTGAACGGCCCTGACGACGTTGTCTCCCGCGCTGCGGATCTGGTCCTCGCTGAAGTGCAGCGGCCCTTCGGTGAGCCACTGCTGCAGCTTGGTGATGCTGGCGGTGAACTGGTCGCTCAACGCCGGCAGGCCCTGTACGAACTGTTCTACGACGAACGACAGAATCGCGGCGACGACCCCGATCGTGGCGACGACGGCGATGATCACGGCCACAGCCCGGGGTAGCCCGCGCCGGTTCATCCAATCCACGCTGGGCATCAGGAATGCTGCCAGTAGTAACGCGAGCGCAACGGGGATGACGACGGCTTCGAGCTTCGAGATGACGTACCCGAGCGCGAGCAGACCCACGAAGAGGACCAGCAGACGCCAGGTCCAAGCCGCGCCGACACGAACGAACGGGTGTACGGACTCCGCCGCCGGCCGTCTCTGCTCGGTTTCTGGTGCGACCGCCGCACCTGATTTCGCCAGCGTGGGGCTCTCGCGAGGTTCCTTGTCGCTCACTGCGCGGGCCTATCGAGCGGGGGTTTTGCCAACGGATCGCGGACCGACTGGCGCTTGGACCGCGTGCGCTGCCGAACTGCGAAGCTTCTCCGGCTAAATTATGGGGTCGTGTTGGCATCGTATCGAGCAGTGACGCTAACGATTCGCAGTCGTTGGCCTCTCTACATGCTTTCGATGCTCGGTGCGAACCTGATCGGCGCGCTGCTGGTGTTCGCGTTTGTTCGCTATGGCCTACCGATCCGGGAGAACGCGGGGCTCATCGCCGAGCAAGGTCGAAACGCCGCGATCTTCGGCGCCTATCTGCTGTTCGCGGGTGTCGTGAGCCTGACAGCCGCGGCGACGATGTTGCATGTGGTGATCCGTTGGCAACTGCGCGGTGGCCCTCCTACTCGCGCCGAGCAGATGGCGGCACTGCACGCACCGCTGCGTCAGGCCATCGTGCATCTTGGGCTGTGGATTCTTGGCGGCGTGCTGTTCGTCGCCCTGACGGTCGGCGAGATGCCGGAACTGGCGGTGGCGGTGGTCGTCACCGTGTGCATGGCCGCGACGACGACATTCGGTTTCACCTACATGCTCGGTGAGCGGATCCTGCGGCCGGTCGCTGCGCAGGCGCTGAGCGAGGGCCAATTCGACCGGACGATGGCGCCCGGCGTCGGCACCCGCATGGCAATGACGTGGGGGCTGGGCACACTAATGCCGGTCATCGGGATCATCTTGCTGTGTGTCACCCAGCTGAGCACCAATCTCGAGTTCTCGCCCGGTGCGCTCGCGTGGGCGATCCTGTTGCTGTCGATCATGACGATCGGACAGGCGTTCGCGCTGTCGATGCTGACCGCGAGTCAGATCTCCGACCCGGTCCGGCAGCTGCGCCGGGCGATCGAGCGCGTGCAGCGGGGCGACACGGACGTGCGGGTCGCGGTGTTCGATGGCTCGGAGATCGGCCGCCTGCAGGTCGGCTTCAACCGGATGATGCGCGAGTCCGACGAGCGGAAGCTGCTGCGTGAGCTGTTCGGCCAGCATGTCGGTGAGGACGTCGCCCGACGGGCGCTCCAGTTCGGTACCGAACTGGGCGGCGAGACGCGCTTCGTCGCGGTCCTGTTCGTCGACATGGTCGGCTCCACCGGCGCGGCGGCTGAGCGCCCGCCCGGTGAGGTCGTCGAACTGCTCAACGAGTTCTTTCGGGTGGTCGTCGGCGTCGTCGACAGCCACCACGGTTTCGTCAACAAGTTCATGGGCGACGCCGCGCTCGCGATCTTCGGCGCACCACTGGACCGCCCGGACGCGCCGACGGCCGCACTGGCCGCGGCGCGGAAACTGCGTTTCGCCCTCGACGAGATCACCGGCTTGGACGTCGGGATCGGCGTCTCGGCGGGGCTCGCGGTTGCGGGCAACATCGGTGCCGCCGAGCGATTCGAGTACACGGTGATCGGGGATCCGGTGAATGAGGCGTCACGGCTGACCGAACTCGCGAAGCTGCGACCGAGCCGCGTCCTCGCGTCGACCAGTGCGCTGTACTTCGCCGACGACGACGAGCAGGCCCACTGGGAACTGGGCGACCACGTGCAGTTGCGCGGCCGTCGCCGCAACACGCACCTGGCGTGGCCGGTGGAGTATCCCGAGTGACATGAGCGATCTTGGTTACCCTGGGCGGGTGGCACTGCCGGAGCCCGACTCTCGAGGCGGCGACTCGGATCGATCTCGCGGTCGGTTCTGGTGGCTCAAGTGGGTCGCCGGAGGTCTGCTCGCGGCCGTGCTGATCGGTGAAGGCATCTATCTGTGGCCCCGGCTGCACGAATCGTGGCAGGCCCTTTCGGAGATTCACTGGGGTTGGCTGGCGCTGTGTGTCGCGGCGCAGGCGGTCTCCCTGAGCGGCTACGGCCGGGTCCAGAAGCAGCTGTTGCACGCCGGCGGGGTGCCCGTAAGTCAGCGGCGATCGGTCGCGGTGATCAGCGGGTCGACGGCGATGGCATTGACACTGCCGGCGGGTCAGGTGTTCTCGACGGCCTTCACGTACAGGGAAACCCGCCGCTGGGGCGCCTCTCCCGTGGTCGCGTCGTGGCAGCTCGCGATCTCGGGGGTCATTGCCGTTGCGGGGCTCGCGGCAATCGGTATGGCCGGAGCGCTGCTGGTGGGCGGATCGGTGAGCCCGTTCACGCTCCTCTTCTCCGTAGCCGGGCTGGTGGGGCTGATGTACGCGGGCCGCTACGTTTCGGCGCATCCCGACGCGATCGAGCGGGTCGCGTGCTGGGCGCTGATCCGGGCGAACCGGATCCGACGCAAGCCCGCGGATGCGGGGATGGAGGCAGTCCGGGGCATTGTCGCGCAACTCGACTCGGTTCAACTCGGCAGGCGGGATGCGGCCTTGACGCTGGGCTGGTCGACGGTTCACCGGATGGCCGACGTCGTCTGTCTTGGCGCGGCGTGTTTCGCCATCGGCGCCGATCCGGTACTTGCGGGACTGCTCGTCGCGTTCGCCGCCGGTAAGGCGGTCGCGACGATCCCGGGCGCCCCGGGCGGCCTGCTATACGTCGATGCCACTCTGATCGCGGCGCTGACGACGGCCGCGAGCATCAGCGCGTCCCGGGCAGTGGCGGCCGCATTCGTCTACCGCGGTGTGAGTTTCATTCTGGTCGCGATCGTCGGCTGGATTATCGTCGCGTTCCTGTTCCGGGGGCGTATGCGCGGCGACTTCGTGTTCGACGCAGATTTCGATGACGGGGCGCTCGATGACAAGGCGCTCGATGACAAGGCGCTCGATGACAGCGCGACTCCGGCGCCGGATGTGCGTAGCGCCGTCTCTGATCCCTCGAATGTCGATCCCATAGTCGATCCCATGAGTGTCGGCCCCGCGGCTACAGCGGCCGAGGCTGAGGACCGACCACCACCTCCACGCCCGGAATGAGCGTTGTTATGTGACCGGCGTCACGCCTGCTTGCGGAATGACGGCGCCGGTGCCACCGTTGCAAAGGTAGTCCTTGAAGGTTCAACTACTTTCTGTCTAGGAGTTCACATGACCACCGCCCTCGCACTTCCCGCCCTGACCTCCGGCACCTGGGCCATCGACCCCGCTCACTCGACCGTCGGCTTCACGGTCCGCCACCTGGTGGTGAGCAAGGTACGCGGCACCTTCAAGGACTTCTCGGGCGCGATCACGGTCGCCGAGGACGGCACTCCGTCCGTGCGGGCCGAGATCCAGGTGGCATCCATCGACACCAACCAAGAGCAGCGCGACGGCCACATCAAGTCCGCCGACTTCTTCGACGTCGAGCAGTTCCCGACCGCCACGTTCGTCTCCACTGGTGTCCGTGCGGCCGGTCCGAACTACGTCGTCGAGGGCGAGTTCACGCTGCGCGGCGTGACCAAGCCGGTGGAACTCGCGCTCGAGTTCCTCGGCGTCAACCCGGGCATGGGCCACGGCCCGGTCGCCGGGTTCGAGGCCAGCACCACGATCAACCGCAAGGACTTCGGCATCAGCATCGACATGCCGCTCGAGGGCGGCGGAGCCGTCGTCGGCGACAAGATCGCCATCAACCTCGAGATCGAGGCCGGCCTCCAGGGCTGACCCTCTCTCCCCTCGACTCACGCACCCGCTGCGGCCGCCTCCGTTGGCCACAGCGGGTGCGTCTTGCGGTTGACCTCGTACCCGCAAGGAGGTTCGTCGAACGTACGTAAGCTGCGCTTACGAACAAAACGCCGCCGCCGCCGCGTACACCGCTATATGCTCCCCCGAAATCTGTTCATTTTTCTCCAAGGGGCTGCATGTTGAACATCCCTCGGCTAGCGCGCTTCTCGGCTGCGCTGGCCCCGGCCGTCGCAACCGTCCTTGTTTCGCTACCCGCGTCCGCGAACGCTGGCGGGCTACCCACGAACACCGGGCAACTCGGGTTTGACGACACGACCACCGTCGGTGTTCACAACGCGTACGAAAAGGCCACCTTCCCCTACCTCACCGATGCGCTGGACGCCGGCGCCGCACTGATCGAAATCGATGTGTGGACCAACCGTTTGGGGCTTGGGTGGCGGGTCGCGCATGCCAATCCCATTGGTAACGACAACAACTGCGTGGACGCGCAGTCGCCCGAGCAGTTGCGCACCGGCCCCCGCAATCAAGGACTCGATGGCTGCCTTGCGGACCTGCGGGCCTGGCACGAGGCCAATCCCGACCACGCTCCGGTGATGGTCAAGGTGGAGATGAAGGACGGGTTCAACGCCCCGTCGATCGACGGGTCCAGCGGATCGTCGGACTTCGGGCGCGGACCCGACGAACTCGATGCACTCATCGGTGCACAACTCGGCGATGCCCTGCTCCGGCCCGCCGACTTGGTCGGCGACTCGCAATCGACCTTGGACGAGGCGGTGCGTACCAACGGCTGGCCGACCCGAGACGCGATGCGGGGCAAATTCGTTTTCTACCTGATCAACGGAACGGTCGAGTCGTACAACCCCGTTGACACCGCAAAAACCGACGTCGAGTACGCCACGCACATCCGGGATCTGGCGGCGGCAGGTGAACTCGATCAGGCGGCCGCCTTCCCGGCAGTCCTCGGTGGTGTCGGGGAGGCCGATCCGCGAGTGGCAAAGTACGAGGCGTCGATTCGACCCTGGTTCGTGATCTTCGACAGCGACGCGAACAGCTACCTGTCCGAGGGCGTCGACACAGACTGGTATCGCGAAAACGGGTACCTGACGGTGATGACCTTTGCCGAAAGCGTGCCGCCCGCGATCGACAACAGGACGCCGACCGAGGCCGAGGCGCTGGAACGGGTGGCCGAGTTGGCCGCTCACTCGGCGAGCATCGTCACCTCGGACTGGACGGCGCCGGCAGTGCTGTCGGAGGTCCTTCCCCGGGCGTGAACGGCCGCGGCACCACCATGGGAATAGGCTGAGCGGCGTGAAGAGGTACCTGTCGGCCGCAGCGATCGACGTCCTTCTGGTGCTCGTGTTCGCGGCATCGGGCCGTAGGAGCCACGAGGAGGCCCTCACCTTTGCTGGGCTCGCGACGACGGCGTGGCCATTTCTAGCCGGATTGGCCGCCGGATGGCTCGTGACGTTCCAGCTCTACCGAGACAAATTCGATCCGCTGTCGGTCTTCCCGACGGGGGTCCTCGCGTGGGTATCGACCCTGCTGCTGGGCATGCTGCTGCGCGTGATCAGCGGTCAGGGCACCGCGTTCTCGTTCGTTCTCGTCGCGGCGTCCTTCCTCGCTCTGTTCCTCATCGGATGGCGAGTGCTCTATCGGGCAGTGCGGGCGCGGCGACCCCTCAGCTGACGGAGGCGGGCTCGCGTCTACATCGGCTTGGCCAGTTCCCTCATGAGCAGGTCGGTCATCTTCACCGCCCGGTCGCTGCCGTCGGCGTCGGCGACGAAAACGGCGAACGCGAGGTCACCGCGGGAACCGAAGAACCAGCGGTCGGTCTCGTTGCCGGACGCGACCCCGATCAGGTCGGGGTAGCCCGCGAGGAATGAGGCCGGACCCGTCTGCACGTTGTCGCGCATGGTGTTCCGCAGCTGATCGGTCACCGCCGCCGGCAGCGCGTCCTCGACGTTTTCCGCGGTGGCCTGCTCCCCCTCGACGAACATCGGCATCGGGACACTGCCACGCGCGACCGAAGCGGCGACCATCGCGAGACCGAAGACGCTGACCTGCGGCTCAATGCCGGTTCTCGACCTCATCACTTGGTCGAGCCCTGACTGTTCCTCGGTCAGTACCCCAGTCTTGGGATCGAGCCCCGGCATCTCGTAGTGCAGTCCGATGCCCAGTTGCCGTCCAGCGCGTTCGAGGTCGTCGTCGCTCACGTCCAACGGTCCGACCCCCGACTGCAGCGCCGCAGCCTGCCGGACCACATCGAGGGAACTGCCCGCGGGATACAACCCATCGAAGGCAATGGCCCCCTGCTCGATCGCCTGATTATTCTGTGCCGCAAAGACAATTCCTCCCGTGGATGGACGGATCGCGACGATGGCAGCTGGCGTGCCTACACTCACGACGGCATTCTCCGCGGCCAGTTGCATCTCTGAGTCGAGGGTGGCTTTGATGTCCGGTCCGGGCGGTCCCTGGTAACCCACCTGCTGCTGCACCGAGCCGTCCGGTTCAACGATGTTCACGGCCCAACCGGCGGTGGCGTCGCGGTTCATCTGCCACACGGCGCGGAGCGGATCGAGCAGTGGGGTGAAGATCCGACGGTCGTCCGTGATCAGTTCGGGCTGCTTGTCGACCACGACACCGGGAATACCGGTGAGCTCCTGTTCCAGGTAGAAGTAGTCCGGGTCCCGCAGCAGGACCGCGGCGACCTTCTCCCCGGGCTTGGCCGCGAGTTCCTCTCGCATGTAATCGGCGGTCACGAGCGGGGCAACCGGCTCGATCGCCTTCGCGACGCGATCGGTCGTGGCCGCCGGATCGGGCATCGCTGCGGGGTCGAGCATGATCGCGTTGATCGTCTGCTCCGACATCAAAGGCGTGTCCGTGTCATCGAACACCTTCGGCGGCGCCGCGTCGGTTCGGTCGTACCGGAGCGACGCGCCGTGACCGAGCCCGGGCGCCAGCAGGGTCGGATCCCAGGAGACGCGCCAGCCCACCGACAGCTTCCTGACCCCACCGTCGACGTAGTAGTCCCAGTCCTTGCCCTCGCCGAAGTTCCATGCCACGTCGACGGTGAAGAATCCCGAATCACTATTGAGTTTCATGAACTGTGCAACGGTCCAAAGGGATTCCTGCGCGTCAAGGCCGTCGAACATCTGCTGGATGGATTCCCTTGCCGCGTTCGGGTACGACGTGAGCGCGGCGGCAGCCTCGGAGTCCCGATCGTTCAGCGCCTGGACAAACCCGATCACCGCCGATTGTGCACTCGCATCAGGCTTTTCGCCCATACAGGACGCGAGCGCCGCGGCCGAAACAGCGAGAAGGCAGACAGGCAGGGCAATCGCACAGCCACGCCGAAAACGGGGCGAGGCACTGAAACCCATGGCCACAATCCTCCCGTTCGCCACTTGCGTAACAAGCACGGACGGCCTACGAAGAAGTCACGATTGCGCCACCTGACGTGCCGCTACATCCTGTTGCCGTGCGGGCCCGACTCGGGAATGGCGCGGACCTACCTCAGGAAACGACCGGCAGCATCCAGCGCGGGACCCGAACTACCTGCTCCCGCAACGAAAACCGCGAAAGCGAGATCGTTGTCGATGCCCACGAACCATCCGTGTGAACCTGTGCCGCTACCGTACTCCGCCGTGCCGGTCTTGCCCTCGAGGCCAGGAAGGTCGGCGAGTGTCGTCGCGGTTCCGTCCGTGACCGTCTCGCGCATCATCGCGCGCAGATCAGCGTCGACAGTTGCCGGCGTCGGGGTGACGGTGCGATCCGCAGTGCCGGGCTCGCCGAGGATCATCATCGGTGCGGGTGTCGAACCGTGGGCGATGGACGCGGCGACGAGCGCCATCCCGAAGGGCGACGCAGTGACCTGCCCCTGGCCGATTCCCGACTCGACCCGCTCGGCTGGTGTGTCCGCCGTAGGCACGCTCCCGGTGACGGTCGTCAGCCCCGGGGTGACGTAGTCGATACCCAGGCCGAACTGCAGCGCCGCCTGTTGTAGCGCGTCGGCGGGCAGCGAGACGGCCAGACGGGCCATCGTTGTGTTGCATGAGTGCGCAAAGGCGCTGTGCAGCGGGACCGATCCGAGATCGAAATTGTCGTCATTGGGGATCTGGCGGCCCTCGATGTTCTCCGTTCCCGGACACCGCAGCACTGTGTCGGGCGTGACGTCGCCGGACTGAAGTGCCGCCGAGGTGGTCACGGTCTTGAACGTGGATCCGGGCGGATAGAGCCCGGTGAGCGCGATCGCGCCCTGCGCGTCGGCGGGACTGTTCTGTGCGACGGCGAGTATGGCACCGGTCGACGGTTGCAGCGCAACGATCGCCGCGGGCTGCGAGATGCTCGCGAGCGCGTTCTCGGCCGCGGTCTGCATCCGCAGGTCCAGTGTGGTGTCGATGTTCGAGGCCGGCGGGCCGTCCTGACCGGCGACCCGAGTCGCGGTGCCGTCCGGAGCCACTATCTGCACCGCCCACCCCGCCGACGCGTCCTGGGCCTGCTGCCAGACGGTCGTCAAGTCGGCGAGCACCGGCGACGACAGTGCCTTGTCGACGGTGAGCAGTCGGGTCTGCTCTACCAGTTCCACTCCCGGAATCGCGGCCAGCCTGGCCCGAATGGGTGCAATGTCGGAGTCTCGCAAAGTGATCACGGTGACGGCTTGACCGCCTTCCGAACTAGCGAGGTTGGCTCGGAGCGAGTCAGCGGTGATCGTCGGCTCGATCGGGGCGAGCAGCGGGGCGACCGCGGCCGGATCCGCCGACGGCTGCAGGTTGACGAGCGTGACCACCTGTTGCGTCATGATCGGCTGTCCATCGCTCGCCCGCACCTGCGGGGGCGTTCCGGTCGTCACCGTGTATCGAATCGTGGAGTCGGCCTCGAGACCGGGTGCCAACAGTGCCGGATCCCACGAAAGCCGTTGTTCACCCCCAACGTCCACGACCGTTCCCTCGGTGGAGTACTGCCATTGCTCTCCGTCGCCGAAGTCCCAGTCGGCGTCGATGGTGAACGATTCGCCGCTCTCGGCGACCGTAAAGGTGTGTGCCTGGGCGTTCAGCCCGTCGAACATCGCGGTTATCGCCGCAGAGGCGGCTGCCGGGTCGGTCGTCAGGTCCGCGGCAGCCTGGACGTCGCCGGCCGCGAGGGCGTCGGCAAAGCGCTGCTCGGGAGAGGGGCTGTTCCCACTACACCCCGCCAGCACGAGAGCGAATGCGGCGAGCGCAGCGGTCAGGTTCGTCCGGGAGGCGATGCGCGCAGACATGCCCTAGATGATGCCCGAGTTGCAGACCTCGAGGACGGTGGCGAATCTCTGGAAATCGAGTAATCATGTAATCAGTGCAATGGATCGACCGAGGAGGACGATCATGAAAAGAGCACATGGTTTCGGATTCGGACGACCCGGCGGATGGCAACAAGCCGACGTCCCCGACGCGTCCGACGCCGCGGAGTGGTTCGCCGGCAGGCTTCCAGACGACTGGTTCGTCGGCCCCGCTACCGTCGACGTGGACCGTGAGGAGATCGTCGTGACGGGCGCGCTACCGGCCGTCGAAGTCGACGAAGGTGAGTCCTCGGAGGCTGCCGAGGCGGGACGTGTCGCCCGGTTCCGGGAATCCACAAGACCAGCGAGGATGCAGATCGCTGACGAGGCCGAGGACCGATACGGACGAAAGGTTGCGTGGGGCGTCACGATTGGCGATCGGCGAATCTTGTTCACTCACCTCGCTGTCCCCGTCATGACGCGATTGCGCCAACCGGAACGCAAGGTCCTGGACACGCTCGTCGACGCCGGGGTCGCCCGCTCCCGGTCCGACGCGCTGGCCTGGACGGTCAAACTCGTCGGCGCGCACGCCGAGGAGTGGCTCGCAGAGCTCCGTGAGGCGATGCGAAAGGTCGACGATCTCCGAACGGAGGGGCCACAGCTCTAGGTCTGCCACCCGATCAGTCGAGGGTAATCTCGCCCAGCTTGCCAGTTGCGACGTCGAACACGAAGCCGCGCAACGATTCTGTGAGGGTGACGAACGGGCTCGCCTGGATGCGGCGGAGCGACTGGCGGACGTCCTCTTCGACGTCCGGGAACGTCTCGACGGCCCACGCCGGCTTGACACCGGTCTCGTCCTGGACACTGCGTTTGAAGTCATCGTCAGTGAACGTGAGCATGCCGCAGTCGGTGTGGTGTATGAGAACGATCTCGCGGGTGCCGAGCAGGCGTTGACTTATTGCGAGCGAACGGATCTCGTCGTCGGTGACGACGCCACCCGCATTGCGGATCACGTGCGCCTCACCCTCGCTCAGCCCGAGCATCCGGTACACGTCCAGTCGTGCGTCCATACAGGCGAGTACAGCGACGGGCTTGCTCGGCGGCATGGGAAGCGGCCCGGAGAAGTTCTCGGCGTATCGCTTGTTGTTCTCGAGTAGTTCGTCGGTGACGGTCATCGGCGTCTCCCGGTCCGGTGGGTCAGGTACCCACGTGCACGTCCCATGATCGTCGGTTCGACCTCGACATGGAACCCTCCTGTGCCCGGTGTGCGAAACAAGTCGGTTGCGTCGATGTCGAGCCGGCCATACCGTGGTTGGCGTTCTGTTCCCGAGGATCGGAGAGGCCCTTGCTCCTGTCGAGGTGATCCGCGCCCGAGCGCGACGTGTGCATCGCTCACGTCTGCGCGACGCAACCTACCTCGAGGAGCATCCGTATGGCTCAGTCCTCCACGTCCATTTCACTTTCCGACCTCACCTTCTCATGGCCCGACGGGTCCCGCGTGGTCGACGGCCTCGACGCCGTGATCAACTCGGGTCGAACCGGTCTGGTCGGACTCAACGGGTCCGGTAAGTCCACCCTGCTGCGACTGATCGTCGGGCTGCTGCGGCCAGCCCGTGGCTCGGTGACGACCCTTGGCACCGTTGCCTACCTTCCGCAAGATCTCGCCCTCGACCCGCGCGTGCGCATCGACGCCGTCCTCGGGATCGGTGGCATTCGGCAGGCACTCGGACGCGTCGAGTCCGGTGCGGGTACCGACACCGACTTCGACACGATCGGCACAGGGTGGGACATCGAGGAGCGGGCGGTGTCGACGCTGCACCGACTCGGGCTGCGACGCATCGTCTCCGACATAGACGATCTCGACCGCACTGTGGGCGAATTGTCCGGCGGTGAAACGACGCTGCTCGGTCTTACGGCGCAGCTGCTCCACGAGCCGGACATCCTGCTGCTCGACGAGCCGACCAACAATCTCGACGGCGACGGTCGGGCGCTGCTCACCGCCGCGGTGCAGCAGTTCCCGGGCACCGTCCTGGTCGTCAGCCACGACCGCGACTTGCTCGACACGATGGAGTCGATCGCCGAGCTGCGCGACGGCCGACTCCGGATGTTCGGAGGCAACTACAGCGACTACCAGCAAGCGATCGCCGCCGAGCAGGAGGCGGCGCAGGCTGCGGTGCGCGAAGCGCGCAGCGACGTCCGCCGGCAGAGCCGCGAACTCGTCGAGGCGCGGATCAAGATCGACCGTCGTGAGCGATACGGGCGCAAGATGTTCGAGACCAAGAGGGTACCGAAGATCGTGGCGAATTCGCGTAAACGTGCGGCGCAGGAATCGGCCGGCAAGCTGCGCGGAAACCACATCGAGAAGGTCGACGACGCACGACGTGCACTCGCCGAGGCCGAAGATCAGGTGCGCGACGACCGTGAGATCCGCATCGACCTGCCCGACACGGCGGTGTTCCCGGGGCAGCAGGTGATCGCCCTTCCGGGGACATGCCTGCGCAGCGGCCAGACGATCGAGCTAACCGTCACTGGACCCGAGCGCATCGAGCTGGGCGGACGCAACGGCATCGGCAAGACGACGCTACTGCGCGAGATCGCGCGCAGCGGCACGAAGGTGCCGTTCGGGCTCCTCCCCCAGCGACTCGACCTCTTCGACGACGCCAGGTCCGTGGCCGAGAACGTCGCCGCGGCCGCACCGCACGCCCCGGCCGAGCAGATCCGCGCGGGCCTGGCCCGGTTCCTGTTCCGCGGCGCCGATGCCGACGCCCTGGTCTCGACGTTGTCGGGCGGCGAGCGACTACGCGCCGCGTTGGCGATGCTGCTGGCTCCGGATCCCCCGCCGCGGTTGCTCATGCTCGACGAACCGACCAACAACCTCGATCTGCCGAGCCTCGAGCATCTGGTGCAGGCGTTGAACGGATTCCGCGGCGCGCTGGTGGTGGTCAGTCACGACCGCCGGTTCCTGCGCGAGATCGGCATCACCCGGCGACTCACGGTCGACGAGCGAGGTCTCGAGCAAGTCGATTAGGTTGCGGCCAGGTCGGCGGCTACCACGGACGCAGTCGTGTGCGCCAGGATGAAGGGATGTCGATCGAAGGATGCGGCCCATGACCATCGCAGTGACTGGGGCCACGGGCTCCATCGGGAACAAGGTGCTCGAAAGGCTGGGCGGAGGTACCAGTGTCCGCCTGATCGGAAGAAACCCGGAGCGTCTCGCGCCACTGGCCGAGCATTTCAACTCCGGGTTCGCCGTGGCCGCCTACGCCGACGGACCCGCGATGACCGCCGCGCTGGATGGCATCCGGTTGCTGTTCCTCGTCTCCGGCCACGAAAGCGCCACCCGACGCGAAGAGCATGCCACCGTGGTTGACGCCGCTCAGGCAGCAGGGGTGGAACAGATCGTCTACCTGTCGTTCCTCGGCGCGGCGCCCGACTGCACATTCACGTTCGGGCGCGACCACTACTACACGGAACAACACATCCGGCGAAGCGGGCTGAGATTCACATTCCTGCAGGACAGCTGGTATCAATCGATGATCCCGCGGATGGTGGACGATCAGGGCGTCATCCGCGGCCCGGCCGGAGACGGACGCGTCAGCGCGGTGGCGCCCGACGATGTCGCCGCCGCCGCGGCCGCGGTGCTCACGGCCGGCAACGGCGACCACGACGGTGTGACCTATCGGCTGACCGGACCGGAAGCATTCACCCTTGCCGAAGCGGCGGAGATGATCACCACGACGACCGGCCGGTTGGTGAGCTTCGAGAACGAGACCCTCGAGGAGGCATACGCGTCTCGGGCCCACTACGGGGCCTCGGAGTTCGCGGTCGCAGGGTGGGTGACTTCGTACGCAGCGATCGCGGCGGGGGAGTTGGCGACAGTGACGCGCGACGTCGAGACTCTTACTGGCCGACCGCCACAGACGTTCGTCGACTACCTGAACAGCCACACCTGAACCTCCCGCCACGGCGAGCCTTGAATAGTCGGTTCATCCAGTAGCGCAACGAATCAGAGGGCTCGCCGGGGTTGTGGCTGGACCACCCTGATCAGGTGGGCGCGCAGCGCATCGGCAACGATTCGGGATTCTCGAGCTTCATCAGATCCAGCCCGGTTCATAGGTTTCACAAGCCTCGTGTTCCTTACCAAACAGCAATAACAAGCAGGATGCGGGAGTGTCGATGCACCACCTCCGAACGCACGGTGATCCGCGAATCGCCTCGAGCTGCCGTGGGACTTCATGCCTCCCGAGTTGGAGCCGCGTCCGGACCTACTGCAGGACTGACAAACTCGGATTCGAGACGCGCATTGGTGTGCTTCAGTTGCCAGTTGGTCCAGTGCTCGAGGCTGCCGGCCTGGTCGGCATCGAGCCGATCGCACAGCCGGTCCCAGTGAACGGCCACGCGATCACCTACCCGCAGACCGGGCACGAACGGGCCAGCGGGCGTACGCCACTCGGCGAATCCGTCCTCGAGCGGACCCAGCGTCAGCTTCGTTCCGTCGAAACGGAGCCGGCGCGACCGCACCACTGCAGTGCCCGGACGCAACTCCATGACGACACCGTTGCGGACCCGGCACGAGTCGAGGAAGTGCAGCGGCTGCGCATTGCCGGTACCGAGCAGCCGAGTCCATGGATACACACCGAGCACGTGAAACGCATGGGTGGGCGCGACCTCGGGCAGCAGGTCGTCGGTGAGGTACCGCCAGTAGCGTCCGGCGCGAATCCCCAGACGGTCGAGCAGTTCCCGCCCGAAGCGGTCCCGGTCCACGGCCGACGTCAGCTCGTTGCCGGTCCAGTATCCGCGCACCACCCGTTCGTCGAGGGGGTCGTCCAGCCCGGACATCTCGGCTAGTAGCTCCTGGTACGGCCACGCTCCGCGGAATCTCCTCGCCGCCGAGTCGACCTTGTGGACGGCCGCGCCCTCGCTCGCGCAGGCGACGCCTTCGAGGACCGTCGATTCGGACGGGCCACAATATCCCAGGGCGTTCGGCGCGTACGCGTACCGCGCGAACAGCACCCGGCCGGCCCGCGTTCCCCCCGAGCCGGTCATCGCGGCACGTCCTTGTCGGGTTGGATGCGGGAGATCGCCGCTCGGCCGCGGACCAGCAGCAGGTCGTGGATCTCTACGCGGCCGACCAACGTCGTGTCGACCCGCTGCTCCCCGGTTCCCGTCCGGACCAGGGTTCCCGCGAGCGAATCCGAAGACACCGCGACCACTTCCGCGGGCCGTTCCTCGTCGCGGGACGTGACGGACCCGTCCTCGGTGCGCTCGTCGTGGGAAGGATCGGGTTCGATAAGCAACCCTCGGTGTTCCAAGCAGACTTGCGTGAGTTCCCACAGCAGGTGGTATATCAACGCGAACCGACCGGTGACCGGCACCATCGGATCATCGGATTCAACCCACAGGATGTGAGTGGCGGATCCGGATTCGGGCCGCAGACCGGAGCTGATCCAGACCGTGTCGGCACCCCACGCCGGAGCGCGTCGCATTATGTCGCGTACCTGTGGCTGATCGGCGGTCGAGACCGCCAGGATTACGTCGCCCGGCCGGGTCGCGACCCGGCACTGCGCCACCGAGTCGGACTCGACGAGCGAAACCGCCGGAAGGGCACGTTTACCCGTGATCACCGGGTGGGCGAACTCGACCGCCACGTAGTGCGCGTGCTGTTCCCACTGAGGTGAGACGACCCACAGAGTGGCCCCCGTCTGGAAGCGACGGGCCAGGGCAAGCGCAGTGGCCGCGAGGTCCGCGGACAGTTCGGGGTCGATCAACGGGGCTGTCGCATCACTCGTCGTCATGGTCGCACCTCGTCATCCGGATCGGTGTTTTCGCGGCGTTCGAGCGTCGCCAGCCCGAGCGCCGCCTGGCCCAGCGAGGACGAGACCCAGCATGTTCGCCAACCGCGCGACAAACGGCCGGAAGCCGACGCACTGGACGACGCCGCGAACGGTCACCCGGCGCCGCTGCAGCGTGCCCCGGCCGGTGAGGGCCTCCGACGTCATCGCGAATCCCACGTGGATCGTCGCCAAAGCCAAGCCATCTCGACCAAGCCCTTGTCGTCGGTTGCCCCCCGCATCAGCTCGGGCGCTGTGGACGTCATCGAGAAGCCCCTCTTCTCTCGGCGATCACCTGTTCCCGCGCTACCCGGTACGTAGAGCGCCCGTACTCAGTGGCCTTCGTCGTGCGGCTTCTCGTTCAGAATCGAACCCTCGACGACGACTCGCCCCGGTGGGGGCGACGGAGTCTCCCTCAGAGTTCAGGTCCACATTGATCCACAGAACGTGGATGACGCCCTCGTCCGTCTGCTCGGCTTTGGCGTGTTCCGGCGTTATCGCGGCTCTCGTCGACGTCGGCATCGCGGCCACTCCCCCGGGGCTTCACCACCCCTGCGCCACCGGAGTCGACCCTCGGCCCACTTGCGTGGCGCCCACCACAATTAAGGCGCCGGGGGAGCCGGTCTGTCAACGTCGGCACCGATGCTCGGGTCCCGTTCCACTGATCGCGGACAGACCGACCACTCACGCGACGGGATTCAACGATCGTGAGTTCCGCTCAGAGGCTTCAGGGATCAATCCTCGCCCTCGGAGGTCGAACAGTGCCGGGTGCACAAGGTTTCCGACATTCTCTACGAATGCGGGCGGGTCGTTGGAGGGATTCAACAGGTTGACTGTGCCGCACATCATCACGGCGGCGAGATGGCATCGTGATCCCGTATTCACCTGCACTGCAGAATATCCCGCTTCCTGACCCGCAGCACACCGTCCGACCGGACCTCAATGTCCGCGCTGCTGCAGCGCCACAGTCCGAGCTGGAACCAATGGTTCGGCATGTCTGCGGTCAGGCCACGTCGCGGTGCTTGTCTCGAGTGTGGGTCCGGAAGGACTCGAATCCGTCGAACCGGTATCTGCCATCCAGCAGTGGTATCTACCGTGGAATGGTGGTCATGCACCAGGCAATCAACCCGGTCGACGGCGTCGGTGTCGCGTATCGGGTGATCGGCGACGGACCACCCCTGGTGCTCGCCCACGGCACCGCGCTGTCGAGTGCCATCTGGCGCGCGTTCGGCTACGTCGACGCGCTACGCGACGAGTACCAGCTGATCCTGCCCGACATGCGTGGCCACGGCTGCAGCGACGCCCCACCGCAGCCCGAGTCGTACGCGATGGACCTCGTCGTCGCCGACATGATTGCGGTGCTCGACGCCCTGGGCCACGATCAGGCCCACTACCTGGGCTACTCGTTCGGCGGCCGCGTCGGGCTCTCGCTCGCTGTCGCGGAGTCTGATCGTCTACGCACGCTCACTGTCGGCGCCGGCAGCAGCCGTCCACAGGCCGGTTCGTTCGACGAACTGTTCTTTCCCGGATGCATCGACGTCCTCGACCGCGAGGGCATGACGGCATTCCTCGACCAGTGGAACGCACACCGATCGTGGCCACTGGATCCGGCGACCCGAGCGGCGTTCGACGCCAACGACACCCGCGCACTGATTGCCTACCTGCGGCGCACCCAGCTGGAGCCCGGCGTGCCCGACGCCGCGCTCGAAGCGTTGGATGTGCCGACCCTGCTCTTCGTCGGCTCCGAGGACCGCCCACGGTTGTCCGACACCCGGAGACTCGCGACGCTAATCCCCGGGTCGCAGCTCGCCGTCATCCCCGGCTTCGACCACGCAACCACCGTCGCCGCCTCTGAAGAGGTACTGGCGGTCGTGAAGCCGTTCCTCGAGGAACACTGACGCATGGATGCCTCGAAGAGGTTGACTTCCCAGGCCCACCTGGGTCGATAGCGCGATCACATCAGCGGCGTCGACACCGAGAGAGCTTCGAAACAGCGGTCTTTGGGTAGCGCTTGGACGCTTGCGTCACGGTTGTCGTCGGTTGAGTGCTCGCTAAGCCCCTGTTCCGGTGGCCAGAGCTTCGATGAACGCACGAGCACCGTTGAGGGCTCCGCAACCGAGTGCCGCTGCCAGGACGATTCCGGCTGCAGATTCAGCGGGTGTGACTGGGCGGCTTGTTTCCCAGGAGGGCTCTACACGGCCGTTCTCATCTATCGAGAAGCGCGCGAGTTCAGCGCTGCCTTCCGCAAGGGCACTTTCGTCGTCCGTAACGGGAACAAAAAGGTATTCGCGGCCCTCGTAGTCGAACTTCACTCGATACGACCTTCGGGAGAGTCCTCCGTTACCGATGGTCAGATCGATGCTCTGTCCATCAAGTACGAACTTCAGATGCTCTCGCTTTCGCGTACCGATAGGAACGCCTTCTGTCAGTGCTGCACTCTCACTCCGTATGAGAAGCGCGACTGAGGGATTGACCTCCACCTCGTACCGTCCACTTTCGGGACACGTCTCCACACGGACCCGTCGACGCTCTCCGTCTACCAATTCGTACGACGTCATGCGATCCCCACTTCTAGTCGGCTTCGATCCCGGAGTACCCACTCGTTGTCCAGGGCGACAAGAAGCGATCCGGACCCAAGTATTTTGCAGCAGCCCTGGCAACTACATTGGACTGCAACCAGTTGGCGGGTGGACGCATGGTTGTCTCAGCGGGTTGAAGGCACCATCGAGGCGGTTCACATCGAGATGCTCCGGGGCCAATACCGTGTGCCAAACTTCGACCGTGACAGTCTCCGGTGCTCAGGAATTCGGGGATCCCTGTCGAGAGTGCGGCTACCACTGGAAGCAGTCTTTCGAGTCGCTGATGGCCAGCCACTCACAGATTCATTCCGGCCTATCCGCGGCAGTCACTGAGCGCAACTACCGCACGAAGATCGCCGACACCGCGTGGTCGGTCGGCGAGTATGTCTGTCACATCGCCGACAACGAGCACATCTGGGCGGAGCGACTGGCCACCGCGGCCGAAATGGCGGAACCCCGGATAGCGGCATTCGAGCAGGACGCCCTCGCCGCTCCGTAGTCCTTCCGCCGTAGCCGACGTGACGTCCACCCACCGAACCACGGGGAGTTCTCGACAACATTTAGTTAGTGCGCTACTTAATCGTGTATTCTTCATTTCCGTGAGCACGGACATCACCGAATCGGACATCGACTGGGGCGACGTCGACCCGTTGGCGCTGGATCGCCAGCTGTGCTTCGCGCTTGCGGTTGCCAATCGCGCGGTACTCGCGGTCTACCGCCCCCTCCTCGAGCCCATGGGACTGACGCACCCGCAATATCTCGTCATGCTTGCGCTGTGGGGGGACGCACCGATGTCGGTCAAGGAGATCGGGCAGGCCCTCCAACTCGACTCGCCCACCCTGTCCCCGCTCCTCAAACGACTCGAGTCGAGTGGACTGATCACCCGCACCCGTAGTGCCGCCGACGAGCGGCAGTTGATCGTCGAGCTCACCGGCTCCGGCAAGGCCCTGCGCACCCAGGCTGAACGCATTCCCGGCGCCGTGGTGAAGCGCCTCGGTGTGGATCTCGCCGAACTCGAAGAACTGCATTCCGCCCTCACCCGAGTCAACGCCGCCGCCCTACGTGCCGGGGCGCTGAGCGAGTGAACCGCCCCTTCGGATCAGGAACAGGTACACACGACATGACGACCCAGAACAAGGTCCGCCGCCCCAACCCGGTGCAGTGGATCGGCTACGCATGCGGCCGCAAGCTCCCCGACTCGATGCAGGACTGGGTCCGCAAAGACCTCATCGGCGACTGGGCCATCCCCCGCCACATGGTGCGATCCATGGTGCCGTTCATCCCGATCTTCGCGGCGTTCTTCCTGTTTCCCGGACCGGTGTGGCTGCGCGGTTCGATGGTCCTCCTCGGCCTGTTCCTCGCCCTGTTCTTCGCGGCCGCCTACATGGAGCAGAACCGCCGACGCCGCCTCGAAAGGCACGGACTCTCACCGGATCTCGAGAATCCCAAGAAGGTCGCCCGCTACCACGCCGAGAAGGCCGCCTACGAGAAGGCGCACCCGCACACGTTCTAGAAACGGCGATTCGTGTGCCTCGGCACTACCGCGGCCTCGGCACTACCGTTCAGCCTCGCCGAGTCGTTGCCGAAGATGCTCACGCTCGGGTTCGGTCCCGACCAAGTCGAGCGCGCGCCGGTAGGCATCGGCCGCCTCGCGCCGGCGCCCGAGGCGGCGCAGTAGTTCCGCCCGTGCCGCCGGGTACGGGTGGTGCGAGCGCAGCAGCGGGTGGTCGCCGAGGTCGTCGAGGAGCGCGAGACCGGCCTCGGGTCCGTCACGCATTGCGATCGCGACCGCTCGGTTGAGCATCACGATCGGTGACGGCGCTATTCCCAGCAGGACGTCGTACAGGGCCACGATCTGCGGCCAGTCGGTGCTCGCGACGTCGGCGGCCTCGTCGTGCAGCGCCGCGATCGCGGCCTGAACTCCATAAGCCCCGGGTGGGCCGCCGGTGAGGGCGACCAGCACCAGCGCGGTCCCCTCCTCGATCATCGGATGGTCCCACTCGGAGCGATCTTGATCATCGAGCAGCACCAAGCCGCCGCCCGGAGCAGTGCGCGCGCCGCGGCGGGCATGGACGAGCAGCATGAGCGCCAGGAGACCGGCGACCTCACGTTCGTCGGGCAGCAGCCGATGCAGGACCCGCGTCAGCCGGATCGCTTCCTCGGCGACGTCGAGGCGTTGCAGTCGCGGCCCACCGCTGGCGGCGTACCCCTCGGTGAAGATCGAGTACAGGACTTGCAGGACACCGGGCAATCGCTGTGGGAGTTCGTCGGGCCCCGGCACCCGGAACGGTATCCGGTTCGCCCGAATCCTTCTCTTGGCCCGCACTATTCGTTTCGCCATCGTGGCCGGCGACACGAGGAACGCGCGCGCAACCTCGGGTGTCGTGAGGTCGGCGAGGCAACGCAGGGTGAGGGCGGTGCGGTCCTCCGCCGACAGTGCCGGGTGCGCGCAGGTGAAGAACAGTTGTAGACGCTCGTCGGGGAGGTCGCCATCGATATCCGCAGGCGGAGCGGGGTCGGCGCGATCCGCCTCCACCTGTAGCGCCGCTATCCGCGCCGCGAGGACCTGGTCACGCCGCAGTCGGTCGACGGCCCGGCGACGCGCTGTGGTCAACAGCCAGGCGCCGGGCTTGGACGGCACTCCGTCCACCGGCCAGTGCCGTAGAGCCGCCTCGATGGCCTCCGACGTCACCTCCTCAGCGAGGTCGAGGTCGCCGAACCGGCTAACCAGGGCGGCGAGCAGCCGACCGCGTTCCTCTCGGAAGACCGCCTCGACGGACGCCTCCGCGTCGGGTCCGCGGCCGCTGCCCACCGCAGCCATCGGATGTCAGTTCTCGAATTCTTCGACCGGGCGGATCACGATCCGGCCGCCGCCGCGCGATCCGGGGCACCGCGCCGCCCAGTCGAGTGCGACGTCGAGGTTGGGCACGTCGATGACGTAGAAGCCGCCCAGCACCTCGCGGGTCTCGGCGAACGGCCCGTCGGTGGTGACGGTGCGTTCGCCATCCGGCCCCACCTGAATGCTGGTGGCCGTGGTCAGATCGGCCAGCCCCTCCCCCGAGACGAAGATCCCGGCGTCCATGACCTCCTTGTCGTAGGCCACCCAGTCCTCTTGCGTGGGGCCATCACAGACGTCGGCGGTGGACTCGGCGTTGATCAGCAGCATGTACTTCATGTCGTCTCCTCCTCGGGAGGTTCTCGTTGCAGTTGCGGTACACCATGACGACGAACGAGAAGGCCGCGAATGGACAGGGCCGAAGAAAAATCCCGCCCACCTACCCCAGC
The DNA here is from genome assembly GCF_004011825.1 of Rhodococcus xishaensis. Classification (GTDB taxonomy): domain Bacteria; phylum Actinomycetota; class Actinomycetes; order Mycobacteriales; family Mycobacteriaceae; genus Prescottella; species Prescottella xishaensis. Next base: position 414,191 of record NZ_RKLO01000005.1, read on the forward strand.
CGTCACCCCATCAGGGGGTAAGTGTGGTTGCAGCTGGGTTCATTCTGGCAAGGTCACGTCACTTCAGACGCGGACGGAGCCAATCCACGAGATCATCGAGCACCTTCTCCTGTTCGGGCTCGTTGAAAACCTCGTGGAACAGTCCGTCGTACGTCTTCAACGTCATGTCCTGCGTCCCGGCCCGCTCAGCGACCATCCGGCTGCCGGAGATATCGACGACACGGTCGTCGGTGCCGTGCAGGACCAGCGTCGGCATGGTGAGCGACGAAACCCGCTCAGGGAAACTCTCGGCCGCGAGGACGAGACCGCGAGCGATACCGGCCTTGATCATCCCGTGGTACACGAGGGGGTCGGACTCGTATGCCGCGACCACCGCCGGGTCACGGGAGACCGCCTTCACGTCGAGGGTCTCGACCGGGAGACCGGGCACGAACCGCCCCACGATCTTGCCGAGTTCGATCACGAACTTCGGCTTCTTGGTGACCAACTCGATCGCCGGCGCGGACAGGATCAGCCCCGCCAACTCTTCACCGTGGTCGAGGGCGTAGGTCAGCGCGATCGCCCCACCCATGCTGTGTCCTAGCAGGAACCGCGGCAGTCCCGGATTCTGGGCTGCCGCGATCGCGGACAGGCGGTGCAGATCGTCGATGAACTCGGACCAGTCGCGCAGTTCGATCCGCTTGCCGCCCGAACGTCCGTGCCCACGGTGATCGGGGGCGTACACCACCAGACCGAGCCCGACGAGACGGTCGACGACGTGGTCGTACCGGCGAGCGTGCTCGCCAATCCCGTGTGCGAGCAGCAGGATGCCCGTGGGCGCACCCTCCGGCCGCCATACGTCGTACACGATCCGGGTGCCCTGCACCCCGCTGAATTCCGCCTCTGTGTGCTGCACGAATGCGAGTCTAAGGGGATCTGCCCGGTCGCGTGGGCGCTTGTCAGAGCAAGATGCGGGCGGCACGATGAAAGTGTCCCCCGACGGGAGTGGCCATGAGCACGACCAATGCCCCGTACCTGAGGTATACCGACCAGACGGGCCGCCCACGGGAGGTGACGCTTTCCGTGGACAGCCCCCGAGTCACGGTGGGGCGCTCGTCCGACGCCGACGTGGCACTCGAGTCCGACCCGGAGGTCTCCCGCCTGCACGCGACCATCGAGTGGATCGGTACCGGCTGGACGATCGTGGACGACGGCCTGTCCCGCAATGGCACCTTCGTCAACGGCGAGCGGATCTCGGGGAGACGCCGATTGCGCAACGGCGACAGCATCCGAATGGGCAACTCGGCGTTCGTGTTCCGAGATCTGTCTGCTTCGGGCGGTGAGCCCACGCGGATTGCGGCCGACGTCCCGACAGCGCGGTCGCTGACGGCGACGCAGCGCGCGATCCTCGTCTCGCTGTGCCGACCGTACAAGCACAACGCGGCGTTCGCGAACCCCGCGTCGAACCAGCAGATCGCCGACGAGGTGTTCCTCAGCGTCGACGCCGTCAAGACTCATCTGCGGGCACTGTTCAAGAAGTTCGGGGTCGAACAACTACCCCAGAACCAGAAGCGCCTCCGGCTGGTCGAGAAGGCGTTGAACAGTGGAGTGATCACCGAACACGACTTGTGAGCTTGACCTCGAGCACGAGAGCCTCTGCCTAACATGAGAATTAGATCTTCCACTGAGCCAGGCGGTGACATGCCGTTCGGCGCCCGCTCCTGACGCGGCATTGGAACGAAAGGCACAACGGCGATGACTGATTGGGCGATCGACACACAGAAGTTGACCAAGCACTATGGTGACGTCGTCGCCGTCCAGGATCTGGACCTGCAGGTCACTCAGGGGGAGATCTTTGGGTTCCTCGGCCCCAACGGGGCCGGCAAGACAACCACCATTCGCACCCTGCTCGACCAGATCCGGCCCACCTCTGGAGCTGCGACGATTCTGGGTCGTGATGTGCACCGAGACGCCCTCGAGATCCGCCGGCTGATCGGATATGTGCCGGGTGACCTGGCGCTGTATCCACGGCTCACCGGCAAGGAGACGCTGCAATACTTCGCCCGGCTGCGAGGCGGAGTCGAGCAGTCTTACATCGACGAACTCGCCGAGCGACTCAAGGCCGATCTGTCCCGCAAGGTCGGCGACTATTCGACGGGCAACCGGCAGAAGATCGGTTTGATCCAGGCGTTCATGCACTCACCCGCACTGTTGGTGCTCGATGAACCTACCGCAGGACTCGACCCGCTGATCCAGCAGGAATTCCACGCCATGCTCGAGGAGGTTCGCGACGAAGGACGCACGGTGTTCCTGTCCTCGCACAGCCTCTCGCAGGTCGAGCGGGTTGCCGACCGGGTCGGGATCATCCGAGAAGGGCGACTGGTCGTGGTCGAAGGGGTGGACGACCTCAAGCGCAAGGCCATCCGTCGGATCGACTTCGAGTTCGCCGATCCAATTCCCTCTGGCACCTTCACCGGGGTTGCCGGGGTTCACGAGGCGTCGGTGGAGCGCCGACACGCCACCGTCTCGTTCGAGGGCCCGGTCAACGACATCCTGAGGGCGGCCATGGCCCACGAGGTCCTCAACCTCAACAGCCGCGAGTCGGACCTCGAGGAGGTCTTCCTGACGTACTACCGCGACGCTGTGTCCCCGGGTGGCAACCAGGAAGGGAAGGTCTCCGATGTCCACTGACATCCTGACCAAGGACGTGCGTGAGCGCCGGGCGCCTGTGCTGGGACTCGCGGCGGTGTTGGTCGTGTTGACCGTCTTCGCCCTCGCGATCGGCGCGGGACTCGAGGACACGATCGCCGACCTCACCGAGAGTTTCCCCGAAGCGCTGAGTGCGTTCATGGGCGCAGACGTTCCAGGCGGCTACGTGGTCGGTGAGGTGTTCAACCTGATCGCTCCCCTGGCCCTGGTCGGCTACGCCGTGGCGGGCGGTGCCCGCGCCACGGCCGGGGAGGAGGAAGACGGGACTATGGCGGTGCTGGCCGCGCAACCGGTCACCCGCACGGGCATCCTCGCCTCCAAGGTCGGCGGACTGCTCCTGGCCCTGACAGCCGCCACCGTACTGTTCTGGGCATCCGCCGCGGCCTCCAGCGCCCTGTTCGGGATCGGATTGACGCAGAGTGCCATCGCCGCCACCTGCCTGCACCTGCTGATGCTCGCCGTCACCTTCGGCGCACTCGCGGTGGCCGTGGGAGCGATCACCGGCCGGCCCAGCGTCGCCGCCGCCACCGCCGGATCCGTGGCGGCCCTCAGCTACGTCACCAACGCCATGCTTCCGCTCGCCGATCTGGATGGCTGGGCGCGGCTGAGCCCCTGGTACTACTACTCCGGCAACACGCCCCTGGCCAACGGCCTCGACCCGACGCACCTGCTGGTGCTCGCCGCGCTGGCTGCCCTCGCGCTCATCGTCGCGTTCTCGGTGTTCGAGCGTCGCGACCTGAAGGGATGAGCTTCGATGACCACACACGGCAACGCGCCACTCCGCCACCGAGCCGAGATCCTGCGCCCGACAGACAGACTCGCCACAGCCCGCGCATTGGTCGGCAAGGCGATCGTCGACCGGATGGCGCTGTCCGTCGTTATCGGCTCACTGATGGTGGCGATGGGCCTGATGGTGGGCGCACTGTGGCCGCCCCTGAAGGACGCGTTCGCCGAAATCCCCACCGCGCTGACGGACACGTTGGCTAGAGCGTTCGCCGGGGCAGACTTGACCACCCCGGCCGGTTGGGTGAACGCCGAACTCATGTCGATAGTGGCCCCCGCGGGGGCGATCGCGATCGGGGTGATTTCCGCAGTTCGTGCTACCGCCGGAGAAGAACAGGACAAGACCCTCGGGATCCTGTTCGGCGCACCCGTGGGCCGAATCCCGTTCCTAGTCGCCAAGATCGAGGCCATGATCGTGCACGTCCTGGTGGTCTGCGCGTTCCTCGCCGGCGGTCTGATTGTCGGCAATATGATCGGCGACCTGAACCTGACTGCCGCCGGGATCTTCGGTGCCGCTGCGCACACCGCGCTCCTCGGAATCTTGTTCGGGATGATCGGCCTCGCGCTCGGAGTCGGTACGGGCAGCCGTCGGGTCGCGACTGCCGTCACCAGCGGCCTCGCAGCCCTCGGCTTCGCAGTGAGCGTGTTCCTGCCGCTCTCCGACACCCTCGCCGGTGGTGCGAAGATCAGCCCCTGGTACTACTACACGGCATCCAATCCGCTGGTCAACGGCCCCGACTGGACACATCTGCTGGTCCTGGCTGGGGCGACGTTGATCGTCGGCGTCATCGCCGCGGCCGTCTTCGAGCGCCGTGACCTGCGCGGCTGAGCCGGACTCCGAAGCGACAACCTCTCATCGCGGTTCCGAATTGTCACACTTCTGCACATATCCGGGCGTAGTCTTGACTTAATCCAAAAAGGGGGCATAGTCGAGGTATGGGTACCACATCGAACTACCCAGAGATGCTGCGTGCCGCAGACCTTCGCGTGACCCGCCCGCGGGTCGCGGTCCTCGATGCTGTGCACGCGCATCCACACGCCGACACGGACTCGATCTACATGGCCGTATGCGACAGCCTGCCCGACGTGTCCCGGCAAGCGGTGTACGACGTGCTGCGTGCCTTGACCACCGCGGGCCTGGTGAGGCGCATCCAGCCCTCCGGTTCCGCGGCGCGATACGAGGCGCGGGTCGGCGACAACCACCATCACATGGTCTGCCGATCCTGCGGAACCATCGCCGACGTCGACTGCGCTGTCGGCGAGGCCCCCTGCCTGAAAGAATCAGACCCCCAAGGCTTCTCGATTGACGAGGCCGAGGTCATCTATTGGGGACTCTGTCAGGACTGCTCGACCGCACAAAGTTCATGATCACATTGGTGATCACCGCTCGATCCGTCGACTCTTGGAGAGGATCTCGTGTCCGAAAACGTAACTCGCGAAAATGAAACGAATGAGAAGGGGCAGTGCCCGGTCATGTCGGGCGGTGGCCCGCAACGAGTGACGGCCTCTGACAACCGTGACTGGTGGCCCACCGGCCTGAATCTGAGGATCCTCAAGAAGGACCCCGTCGTCGGCAACCCGATGGGTGGGGACTTCGATTACGCCGCAGAGTTCAAGACGCTCGACCTCGCTGCTGTCAAGGCCGACATCGAGGCCTTGATGACCGACTCGCAGGAGTGGTGGCCCGCCGACTACGGCCACTACGGTCCGCTCTTCATCCGGATGGCGTGGCACGCCGCCGGGACCTACCGCATCCAGGACGGTCGCGGTGGTGCGGGAGCCGGTATGCAGCGCTTCGCTCCCCTCAACAGCTGGCCGGACAACGCCAGCCTCGATAAGGCCCGGCGCCTCCTGTGGCCGGTCAAGAAGAAGTACGGCAAGAAGCTCTCGTGGGCCGACCTGATCGTCCTCACCGGAAATGTCGCGCTCGAGTCGATGGGCTTCGAGACCTTCGGCTTCGGCGGCGGCCGCGTGGACCAGTGGGAGCCCGACGAGGATGTCTACTGGGGGCCGGAGCACACGTGGCTCGGCGACGAGCGCTACACCGGCAAGCGCGACCTCGAGAATCCGCTGGCCGCGGTCCAGATGGGTCTGATCTACGTCAACCCTGAGGGCCCGAACGGCAACCCGGACCCGATGGCAGCAGCAGTCGACATCCGGGAGACGTTCCGCCGGATGGCGATGAACGACGTGGAGACAGCCGCTCTGATCGTGGGTGGCCACACCTTCGGCAAGACCCATGGTGCCGGCCCGGACGACCTGGTCGGTCCCGAGCCCGAGGCCGCACCTCTGGAGGAACAGGGCCTCGGCTGGAAGAGTTCCTTCGGCAGCGGTGTGGGCAAGGATGCGATCACCAGCGGCCTCGAGGTTGTGTGGACGCCCACCCCGACCAAGTGGGACAACACCTTCCTGGAGACCCTGTACGGCTACGAGTGGGAGCCGGCGAAGAGTCCCGCCGGTGCCAATCAGTGGGTCGCGAAGGACGGTGCCGGTGCGGGCACAGTTCCCGACCCGTTCGACAAGTCGGCAGGGCGACCACCGACCATGCTGACGACCGACCTCTCGTTGCGGGTCGATCCGACCTACGAGAAGATCACCCGCCGCTGGCTCGACAATCCGGACGAGTTGGCGGAGGAATTCTCCAGGGCGTGGTTCAAGCTGACCCACCGTGACATGGGTCCTATCGCTCGCTACCTGGGCCCCGAAGTTCCGCAGGAGGCCCTGGTCTGGCAGGACCCGATTCCCGCCGTCGATCACGACCTCGTCGGTGCCGGCGATATCGCTGACCTGAAGAGCTCGATCCTGTCGTCGGGACTTACTGTCTCGCAGCTGATCTCGACTGCATGGGCAGCGGCGTCGTCGTTCCGAGGCAGCGACAAGCGCGGTGGCGCCAACGGTGGCCGCATCCGCTTGCAGCCGCAAGCCAACTGGGAGGTCAACGAGCCCGACGAACTCGCGCAGGTAGTGCGCACGCTCGAAGGGATCCAGGAGTCGTTCAACTCCAAGCAGACCGGCAACACCAGGATCTCGTTCGCCGATCTCGTCGTCCTCGGTGGCTGCGCCGCCGTCGAGCAGGCAGCGAAGAACGCCGGCTACGACATCCAGGTGCCCTTCACGCCGGGCCGCATGGACGCCACCCAGGATCAGACGGACGTGGAGTCGTTCTCCGTGCTCGAGCCGAAGGCCGACGGGTTCCGCAACTATGTCGGCAAGGAGCTGCGTCTGCCAGCCGAGCACGCCCTGATCGACAAGGCGAACCTGCTGACCCTGAGCGCGCCGGAGATGACCGTCCTCATCGGTGGTCTGCGCGTCCTGGGGGCAAACCACAAGCAGTCGTCGCTCGGGGTCTTCACTTCGAACCCCGGATCGCTCACCAACGACTTCTTCGTGAATCTGATCGACATGGGCACGAAGTGGGAGCCGACCTCCGAGGAGGGAAGCTACGAAGGCCGCGACCGCGCGACCGGCGAGCTGAGGTGGACTGGTAGCCGCGTCGACTTGGTGTTCGGGTCGAACTCGGAACTGCGTGCGCTCGCAGAGGTCTACGCATGCGACGACGCGAAGGAGAAGTTCGTGCAGGACTTCGTCGCCGCGTGGGACAAGGTGATGATGCTGGATCGGTTCGAACTCGCCTGATCACCATTCGGTGATTGGCACGAGGACCCCCTGTGGATTGCTTCTCAGCTATCCACAGGGGGTCTTCTGCGCTCCCCAAGGAGCTATCCACTCGCGACTACTCCGGCCGTTTGCCACCCATGACATCCCTCAAGATCGGGCATTCGACGGCCCATGCGCCGGGGGCGGTCATCTGCCAATGCGTCGCCGGCACTGGGTAGTTGTGTACCTGTCCGGTCACGGCCCCATCCCATTCTCGTACGGCCCGGGTTCCGGTGTCATCGTCAGTCATCGCGGTGAAGAACACGATGTCGCCGTTGAAGCGTTCGGGGCAGTATTCGAACATCAACCGGGCGTTACGTTCCGCAGTCGACAGGAGTCGCCCCAACACCTGTTCCGCTCGTTCGACGGATTGTCCAGTCAGCCGTGCAAATTCGGTGGTCACGGCTTCGAGACTCAGGTCCGACAGGGTGGAGCCCGCTACACTCTCGTCTACACCGAATCCGCCCAGCAGGTCGCTCATGGTGATGCTCTTCGGGGATCCGTCCTCCGCCCCGTTCGAGCCGACGAAACTGTCCATCATGGCCAACAACTCCACCTGCTCGCCTATCGCCTGAAGTTGGATCGCCATCGCATGCGCAATGACGCCGCCCAACGACCAGCCAAGCAGCCGATACGGACCGACAGGCTGAACCGCACGGATCTCGCTGATGTACCGCCCCGCGAGTTCCTCGAGCGATTCGGGCACGAAACCCTCCTCGAGGATGGCGGGACTCTGGACTCCGTAGATCGGGATGTCTCCCTCGAGGCGCTGGGCTAGACCCATATAGCACCAGGACAATCCGACGCTCGGGTGTATGCAGAACAGCGGCGCCGCCGCACCGGACTCCAGGATGGGAAGCACCGGGCCGAAGCCCTCCCCTGCCGGGCCCTCGACACCGGCGACGATTCGACTGGCCAGCGCTTCCACTGTGGGATCCGAGAACAACCACTGCAACGGCACGGTCGTGCCGGTGTCGCTTCGCAGCCGGGCCATCACGCGGGTCGCGGCCAGCGAGTTCCCGCCGAGGGCGAAGAAGTCGTCGTCGAGTCCGACCCGGTCGATGCCGAGGACGTCCGCGAACACGGCGGCCACGACCTGCTGGACCGGGGTCGTCGGCGCCCGGAACTCGCGGGTGTTCCACCGCGGCGGCGGCAACGCCTTCCGGTCCACCTTCTCGCTGGCGGTCACCG
>NZ_RKLO01000006.1 GCF_004011825.1 Rhodococcus xishaensis
GAACCCGGAAGCTAAGCCCTCCAGCGCCGATGGTACTGCACTCGACAGGGTGTGGGAGAGTAGGACACCGCCGAACACCCGTTCCCGAAGGCCCCCACCAAAGATGGTGGGGGCCTTCGGCATACCCACGACCCCAACACCCGCCAGCATCGGGACCCCGACTGCGCCGCCGTCACCCCAACGGCGTATAAATACATCTTGTGTCTAAGTTGCATTCAGCGGCAGAGCTGGCCTACCGCCAGGTCAAGGAGCTCATCCTGACCGGGGAGCTTCCGGGTGGAGAGCTCATCAGCGAGGGCGAAATCGCTACACGCATGGGATCCAGCCGGACGCCCGTGCGGGAGGCGTTCCTCCGGCTCGAGGCGGAGGGCTGGATGCGGCTCTATCCGAAGCGGGGAGCGTTGGTCGTGCCGGTCGCCGAGGGGGAGGCCGAGCACGTCGTCGATGCGCGCCTGCTCCTGGAGGTGCACGCCGTCGAGGCCGTGGTGGAAGATCGCCGCATTCGGGAGGAGCTGGTCGCGACGCTCCGGACCAACCTGGAGCAGCAGCGCCAACTGGTCACGTCCACGGGCGATGCCGCGCGGTTCAGTGTGCTCGACGCCGACTTCCATCGGGCGCTGGTGCGTGCCGGGGGCAATCCATTGCTCGAGACCTTCTATGACGGGCTCCGGGAACGTCAGCGCAGGATGATGGCTCATTCTCTCGCCCGCGATCCAGAACAGATCACCAAGATCATCGAGGATCACACCCGCCTGGCCGACTTGATCGAGGCCGGGGACGCGGGAGGATTCGCGTCCGCCGTTCGGCGGCACATGCGAGAGGTTCACGCTCTCGGGATGGGTGGGCGGCGATGACCGCGGTCGAAGACCGAGTCGCCGTCACGACCACCGAGGCGCCCACACGTCTGCGACCGTGGATGCTCGTTGCCGCGGGCATGTTCGCGGTGGCGTGGGGCGGCAACGAGTTCACGCCGTTGCTGGTGATGTACAGGCTCGAACACGGATTTTCGCAGGTTATGGTCGATACCTTCCTGTTCGCGTACGTGCTCGGCATCGTCCCCGCGCTGCTGCTCGGCGGTCCGCTGTCGGACCGCCTGGGCCGACGCCCCCTGATGCTGCCTGCGCCGTTCATCGCGGTGGCAGGTTCCGTGGTATTGGCGGCCGGCTCGGAGTCTGCGGCCTCGTTGATCGTCGGGCGGATCCTCTCTGGCGTAGCGCTGGGGCTGGGCATGGCGGTCGGCGGAAGCTGGCTCAAGGAGCTGTCGACGCCCGACCGAGATCCGTCGGCCCGGCCGGGATCCGGCGCCCGACGCGCCGCCATGAGTCTGACCGCCGGCTTCGGCATCGGCGCGGGCGTTGCCGGCGTCCTCGCACAGTGGGCGCCGTGGCCGAACGTGCTTCCATATGCCGTGCACTCGACGCTCGCCCTGGTCGCCGGTGTTGCGTTGCGGCAGGTGCCGGAGACCCGCGCAGCTACACAGGCCGACACGATCGGGTCCTTCACACAGGGCCTGAGGATCCCCTCCGCCGGGCACCGCCGGTTCCTGTACGTCGTGGCCCCGGTGGCGCCGTGGGTCTTCGGTGCGGCCGCGTCGGCGTACGCGGTGATGCCGGCACTCATGACGAGCCGCAGTGGCGGTGTACCCGTGGCGTTCTCGGCATTGCTGTGCATGATTGCTCTCGGCTCAGGATTCGCGATCCAGGCACTCGGGCGCAGGATCGACACCCCACGCAACGGCCGCGCGATCGCGGTCGCCTTCGGGGTGCTCGTGCTAGGCATGTCTGTTGCGGCGGTCGCTTCGGGCGTTCTCACGGTGCCGATGTCGATGGTGGCGGCCGCGGTTCTCGGGTGTGGCTACGGTCTCGCCCTGGTATCGGGGCTGCTGGAGGTCCAACGGATCGCCGGCCCGGACGATCTGGCCGGTCTCACCGCAGTCTTCTACTCCCTCAGCTACCTCGGCTTCGCGTTGCCGGCCGTGATGGCTGTGATCACGGAGGCGAACCCTGCGCTGACCTACCCACTGATGTTTGCCGTCGGAGCGATCGCCGCCTTGGCGAGCCTGGCTCTCGTCCTCGTCAAGTGGCGTCGGTATCTGCCCGAGCCCGCGGGGGATATGGCGTCAGAGCGCGGGTAGCGCCGTGTCGGTGAGCCACGCAACCCACAGGGAGTGCAGCGGCTTGTCGCTGAAATGCGCTGCCAGAGAGGTGAACTGTTCGGTGGATACCGTAGAGTGCCGGTACTTGACGGTCCACTTCCGAAGTAGGTCGAAGAAGGCGTCGTCGCCGATCGTCTGCCGCAACGTGTGCAGGGTGAGGGCTCCACGCTTGTAGATGCGGTCGTCGAACATCAGCTGCGGGCCGGGATCGCCGAGGACGATGTCCTGTGGCTTGCAGCGGAGTTCGCGATGCGCCTCGAGCGCGTGGGTGTCGGCATCGGGTCCACCGGAGTTCTCGGACCACAGCCATTCCGCGTAGCATGCGAATCCTTCGTGCAGCCAGATGTCCTTCCACATCCCGACGGTGAGGCTGTTTCCGAACCACTGGTGCGCAAGCTCGTGTGCGACAAGGCGTTCCGAGCCGCGACGTCCGTCACAGTGGTTGGCTCCGAAAATCGACATGCGCTGCGCCTCGATCGGGATCTCGAGATCGTCGCCGGTGATGACGACCGAGTAGTCAGCGAAGGGGTAAGGGCCGAAGAGTTCTTCGAAGACCGCCATCATCCGGGGCTGACGTCCGAAGTCGTGGTCGAATCGAGTGCGTAGGTCAGTGGGGTGCAGCGCGTACATCGGGACCCGGCCGCCGTCCACACGTCGGCGCACGTACGGGCCGATCTGGACGGTGGCCAGATAGCTCGCCATCGGTTCGGTCTGCTCGTAGACCCAGGTGGTCTGACTCGCCTTGGTCTGTCTGCTGACCAGCTTGCCGTTCGCGACCGCGTGGTACGGCGAGTCGGTGGTGATCGAGATCCGGTAACTGGCTTTGCAACTGGGGTGGTCATTGCAAGGGAACCACGAGGCCGCACCGTTGGGTTGGCTCGCGACGAGTGATCCTTCGGTCAGTTCCTCCCAGCCGACGTCGCCCCACATGCTCGCGATCGGCTGGGGGTTACCGGCGTACTGGACCGTGACCGCGAGGATGCCGCCCGCGGGGATCTTCTGGGCGGGAGTGATCGTCAGCTGGCCGCCACGGTGAGTGAACTTCGCACTGCGCCGGCCGTTCACCGACACCTTCGACACCTGCATCGCCTGGGCGAGGTCAAGAGTGAACCGGCTCCGGACATCGGTGGTGGTGGCGGTGATCGACGCCGTGCCGGCGAGTCGGTTGCTGTGGACCTTGTAGACCAGCGCGAGGTCATACCGGGACACCCGGTACCCGCGGTTGCCGTGCCGCGGCAGGTACGGGTCGATCGGCTCGTCCGGAGCCTTGCCAGGCTTCACCGTGCTTCTCCGTCCGAGTCGTTCCATGGGGCAATCGGATTGCCCTGCCACCGTGTCGACGGTGGGAGGACGTCGCCGCGCATGACAAGGGATGCGGGCCCGACGGTGGCGCCGGCGCCGAGCCCGGCGGCGGGCAGTGCGACGCAGTGCGGACCCAGGGTGGCGCCGGCGCCCAACGTGACGGTGTTCATGGTCATGATCCGATCATGGAACAGGTGCGTTTGCACGACACACCCTCGTTCGACGGTCGCGCCGTCGTCGAGGGTCACCAGGTCGGCCTCAGGCAGCCAGTAGGTTTCGCACCACACGCCACGGCCGATTGTCGCGCCGAGCCCACGCAGCCATACGTTCATCACGGCGGTGCCGGTTGCGGCGCGGGCGAACCACGGCGCGGCGACGGTCTCGACGAACGCGTCCGACACCTCGTTGCGCCACACGAACGAACTCCACAGCGGGTGTTCGACGGCGCGGATACGCCCGACGACGAGCCACTTCGCCGCCACCGACACCGCGCCCGCGACAGCGCCGGCAACTAGCAGCACCACCCCGCCGCCGAGTGCCGCGAGTCCGAACCCGCCGACCGAGACCAGCCATGCGAGCGCGAACAGCACGCCCAGACCGATGCCGAACGTGACCATCACGGGGATCAGTCGGCACGTCTCGACCACAGCGCGGGCGATCTTCAGCTGCAGCGGTGGATCGAACGTGCGGGTGGCATCGGATTGGGTTGCAGCCCGGCGCAGCCGCGTCGGCGGGCTGCCCAGCCACGACGATCCCGACTTCGCCTTGCTCGGCGCCACCGACAACACCGCGACCAGTCCGTTCTTGGGGACACGTCGGCCCGGACCGGCCATGCCGGAGTTTCCGAGGAACGCTCGCTTGCCGACCTTGGCGGGTTCGATGCGCATCCAGCCGCCGCCGAGTTCGTAGCTCGCGACCATGGTGTCGTCGGCGAGGAAGGCGCCGTTGGCGACAGTCGTGAATTTCGGAAGGACGAGGACGGTGGAAATCTCGGTGTCGCGTCCCACCTTGGCGCCCAGCAGTCGCAGCCACAGCGGCGTCAGAAGGCTCGCGTACAGAGGGAACAGGAAGGTTCGAGCCGAGTCCATGAGACGCTCGGTGGCCCACGCCTGCCAGCCGACGCGGCTACGGACCGGGTGGTAGCCCTCGGTGAGCCCGATCGACAGCAGGCGCACCGCGATCACCGTGAGTGCGGCGAATACGAAAAGGCTCAGCACGGTTGCGACAGGCAGGACCGTAAGCGCTCGCAGGAAGGCGTCGCCGAGGTCAGCGGCATCGCGCGCCCGCCACCCGAGCAGGATCAGTCCGGCGGCGAGACCGAGAATCGGCAGGCCCGCCAAGGCGACGGACGTCGCGCCGAACACCGGAACCCAGTGTGCGGCGCGGCGCGGGGGATGGTCCGGCCAAGGGCGCGTCGCCTTGCCGACCTTGACAGCCGGTGATCCGGCCCAGCGCTGACCAGCCTTGACCTTCCCGAATACCGCAGAGCCAGGTGCGACTTCGGCGCCACGGCCGATGCGGGCGCCCGGCAGCAGCGTGGACCGTGCGCCGACCGCGGCGCCGTCACCGATGCGGATCCTGCCGATGTGCACGACGTCCCCGTCGATCCAATGCCCGGACAGGTCGACCTCGGGTTCGACGGCGCAGCCGTCGCCGAGCTCGAGCATCCCGGTCACCGGTGGCAGGGTGTGCAGGTCGACGCGTCGGCCCACCCGAGCGCCGAGCGCACGAGCGAAGTAGAGCATCCACGGAGCACCAGAGAGGTTGTCGGCACCACTGGCCTCGACGAGTCGCAGCGCGATCCACAGCCGCAGGTGCTCGGGTCCGCCGCGTGGATATGTTCCGGCCTTCAAACCCCGCAACAACAGTCGGGCCCCTGCGACGGCGATCGCCATGCGGCCGAGGGGTGTGACGAAGAGGACGAAGGCGAGCGCCACCCACCACCACGAGAGCGTCGGGGCCCAGGAGACGTCGAACCAGGACAGCACGTTGCCGGTGATCGCCAGCCACGTCACCCACTGCAGGCCGGTCAGCGTCGTCAGCGGCACGGTCGCCGCGAACTGCGCGATCTGCGTCCGCCGCGGTGTGGGTTCGACGCGGCGGGGCGCGACCGTCTCGGCGGGAGACAGCTCGTCGAGATAGCCGGCTAGTGATCCCAGGCGGGGGTGGTCGTACAGCTGCGCGACGGTCACCTCGGGGAAGCGTTCGCGTAGCGCCGTCACGAGTTGGGCCGCAGACAGCGAGCCGCCCCCCATCTCGAAGAAGTCGTCGTCGGGTCCAGTGATTCCGACACCGAGGATCGGCGTCCACAACTCGGCGACCCAGGCGGCGGTGCCGTCGAGATCGGGGCCGGGGGCCGCGCCTCCCGAGATCGCGGTGTTCAGCGGCCAGGGCAGCGCGTTCCGATCGACCTTGCCCGAGGTGCGGGTGGGCAGCTCGTCAAGGAGCGCCAGGCGAGGAACGAGGGCGTCGGGCAGGTGCTCGGACAGCCGCGTCCTCGCCGCATCGAGGTCGAAGTTCGGGTCGGTGCCGGCGAGGTAGCCGACGAGGATCGGAGTCCCGGCGGGTGTCTTGCGGATCGCGGCGGCGGCAGCGCTCACGCCGGGCAGGTTCTGGAGCGCGTTGTCGACCTCGCCCAGCTCGATGCGCCGCCCGCCGACCTTGACCTGGTCGTCGGCGCGGCCCTGGAAGAGCAGGCCAGCGGGGTCGAGGCGCACCAGGTCCCCGCTGCGGTAGGCGCGATCCCAGCCGAGCGTCGGCATGGGCGCGTACCTCTCGGCGTCCTTCGACGGGTCGAGATACCGCGCCAGACCCACGCCGCCGATGACGAGTTCTCCGATCTCGCCTTCGGCGACGGGTTCACCGCAGGTGTCTACCACCGCGAGATCCCAGCCGTCGAGCGGCAGTCCGATCCGTACCGGTCCGGTACCGTCCATCAGCGCGCCGCAGGCGACGACGGTGGCCTCTGTCGGGCCGTAGGTGTTCCACACCTCCCGGCCTGGGACCGCGAGTCGTTCGGCCAGCTCCGGTGGGCACGCCTCGCCACCGAAGATCAACAGCCGAACCGCCTCGAGCGCCTCCACCGGCCACAGCGCCGCGAGCGTCGGAACAGTGGAGACGATCGTGACGGAGCGAGACACCAGCCAGGGTCCGAGGTCCACGCCGCTACGCACCAGTGATCGTGGGGCGGGGACGAGCGTCGCGCCGTGCCGCCACGCGAGCCACATCTCCTCGCACGATGCGTCGAACGCGACCGACAGTCCCGCCAGTACGCGGTCCCCTGGTCCGATCGGTTTCTCCTGCAGAAACATCCGGGCTTCAGCGTCGACGAACGCGGCTGCGTTGCGGTGCGTGACCGCGACACCTTTGGGGGTGCCGGTCGAACCGGAGGTGAAGATGATCCAGGCATCGTCATCGGGTGTCGGCGGGTAGACGTCGAGAGCCGTGGCGCGGCTTACGGAGCCGGGCAGGATGCCGTCGGCGGTGAGGATCGCCGCCACCCGCGCCTCCCCGAACACCAGTTCGGCTCGCTCGTCGGGATCGTCGGCGTCGACGGGCACATACGCCGCACCGGCCGCCAGAACAGACAGGACCGCGACGTACAGCTCGCGCGAGCCGGACGGCATGCGTACCCCGACGCGGTCACCACTGACGACCCCCGCGTGGGACAGTCGGCGGGCCCCGGCCGCGATTTCGTCGAGCAGTTCTCGGTAGGTGACGGGCGCGGTGCCGTCGTCGATCGCCGCTGCGTCGGGATAGGCCGAGGCGGTGGCTTCGAGGATGTCGATGAGTGTGCGTGGGGCGGGTGCCAGGGAAGACCGCAGGAGGACGGCCGGAATCGCGGTCGCTCGGTGACCTGTGTCCGGGTGCGGGGGGAGGGGCAATTCCGAAGTCCTGTCCTCGTCTGTGCTGTCGAGCAGTTTTTCGTTCCTGGGTTGCGCGTTGGTGAACCCGCCGCGGAGGCGACATGCCCTGAGTCTCGAGTATCGACGTAGGCGCAGCTGCGGAGTACAGCGACATGCGGATGGGGTGTTGTTACCGAAGGATCGTCCGTCGATGGGCTGTCGTCTCGTCCACTTCGGCGGTCGGGTCCGTCCGCCCGGGCGTCGGCAGCGTGGACGCGAGGTCTACCGGTATTCAGCTTCTTCTTGGTCGCTTTCTGAACACGGCTTTCTTGACATCGCTCAGGTCCCGCTGGTGGATGCGATCGACAAAAAGTTCGGCGATAGTTTCTTTGGCCGCGCCCCAGCCAAGGACCTGACAAGATCAGAAATCTTGTACCGAATACGGCCGGAGCGAAACAAGGCGGAGCGGTGCGATCAGGACGGGAAAGATCGTCGGATCCGACACCATGCGAGCACCCCTTCGCCGCATGCCATGCGAACGATCGTTCACTCTGCGTACATTCGCACACCGTGTTCGGGTGCAGAAGATGTTGCTACCCCCTACCGTCACCAGGAATGTGACGAAATCAACCCAATCCGGACAATTTTTGGTTGTAGCCGGGTGATACGGTCTCTCAGCCCCTAGCGTCGGCGATGGTCTCAGGCCTGACTTGCCGGTCGCGTAAGGCCGATCACATGAGGATTCTGGTGAAACCGACTAAAAGTGAAAACAATGTGCGCCCGACGGGCTCGAGTACTACCGATCTAGTCCCTGACGGGCCACCTCCGCCACCGAATAAGCCCGAAGGCAAATCCGGGCCACCGGTTTCGGTAAACTGGCCGGTCTTCGTCGGTGCCAGCGTCGGCATCGTCGGCATCATTCTGTGGGCGTGGATCAATCAGGACAACGCGGAATCCGTAATCGGCACAGGGGTTTCTTGGGTCGCTAGCAACCTGGGCTGGTTCTACATCCTGTTGGTCACCGTGGTGCTGGGATTCGTCGTCTGGGCGGCTGTGTCCAGCGTGGGCAAAACCAAACTCGGACCGGATCACTCCAAGCCAGTATTCGGCCTGTTCTCCTGGACGGCAATGCTTTTCGCCGCCGGAATCGGCATCGATCTGATGTTCTTCTCGGTGGCGGAACCGGTCACGCAGTTCCTCCAGCCACCCACCGGAGCCGGTGAGACCAACGAGGCGGCCCGGCAGGCACTGGTGTGGACGCTGTTCCACTACGGCATCATCGGGTGGGGTCTGTACGCCCTGATGGGCCTGGCTCTGGGCTACTTCGCCTACCGTCACAACCTCCCGCTGAGCATCCGTTCGGCCCTCTATCCGATCTTCGGTAAGCGGATCAACGGCCCGCTGGGCAACTTCGTGGACATCGCCGCACTGCTCGGTGCCATCTTCGGGCTCGCCACCAGCCTCGGGATCGGCGTTGCTCAGCTCAACTACGGGCTGAGCGATTTGTTCGGGCTGCCCGAGGGGACACCCGCGCAGGCGGGACTGGTCGCTGTCGCCGTGATCATCGCAACTCTGTCGGCAGTGTCCGGCGTGAACCGTGGTGTGCGACGGCTCTCGGAGATCAGTGTGGTGGCGGCCATCGGCCTGCTGGTGTACATCCTCGTGACAGGATCCACATCGTTCCTGTTCAACGGCATGGTTCAGAACATGGGCGACTTCGCCAGCCGCTTCCCCGGCATGACGCTCGACACGTTCGCCTACGACTCGCAAGAGGAGTGGATGTCGGCGTGGACGCTGTTCTTCTGGGCGTGGTGGATTGCATGGGCGCCGTTCGTCGGTCTGTTCCTCGCCCGCATCTCCCGTGGCCGGACCATCCGTCAGTTCGTGGTCGGCACGCTGACCATCCCGTTCCTGTTCATCCTGGTCTACATCTCGATCTTCGGAAATAGTGCCATCGGCATTGTTCGCGGTGGCGACAGCGAGTTCGGCGAGACCGCCATGGCCTCTCCCGAGCGGGCGTTCTACTCGCTGCTCGAGCAGTACCCGGGAGCCCCGATCCTCGCGGGGATCGCTACGTTCACCGGTCTGCTGTTCTATGTCACCAGCGCCGACTCCGGCGCACTGGTGATGGCTCGGTTCAGCTCACGAATCCAGGACAACGAATCCGACGGCCCCGCCTGGGTGCGAATCTTCTGGGCCGTCGCCACCGGCGTGCTGACCCTGGTAGCACTCATGATCGGCGGCGTGACCACGTTGACGAACGCCACGATCATCATGGGTCTGCCGTTCGCGGTCGTCATCATGTTCATCATGCTCGGCCTGTTCAAGGCACTTCAGGTGGAAAAGAACTGGGCCGAGTCCCTGCGGAAGTCGCTGCCGAACGCGCTGTCCAGCCGCAGTGCCGGCGGCACCAGTCTGCACTGGCGCCAGCGCGTCGAGCGGTCGATGCGCTTCCCCGGCGCTGAGGCCACCGAGCGCTACGCGACGACGGTCGTCGGACCGGCCCTTGCCGAGGTCGCGGCCGAACTCCGAAGCCAGGGGGCTGACGCGGCAGTCGGCGAACAAGTGGTCGAATCCTGCGGAATCCACTCCTACCACCTCAACGTCCTGTTCGAGGGTGAGCGTTCGTTCCACTACCAGGTCTATCCCACCGAACACCAGACACCCAGCTACGGCCAGGGCGCACAGAAACTGGACAGGTACTTCCGCCTCGAGGTGTTCTCGGCTGACGGCAGCAACGGGTTCGACGTGTTCGGGTTCACCAAGGAACAGCTCATCAGCAACGTTCTCGACCACTACGAGCGGCAACTCGAGTTCCTGCACCGCAGCCATGGCATCGACTCAACGGCTGTCGACGGCGATCCGGTCATCGACTGGTCGCACGATTTCGAGGCCCTCGATATCGGTGACCTGTCCAAGGCGGGCCGGGGCGCCGACGACGTGCGGCTCGAGATGGAGCCCAAGTGAGCGCTCGCACCCTGTTCATCGGCGGGACGTGGCAGGCCGCCACTGACGGAGGCGCAAGGGACATCGAGTGCCCCGCCACCGGTGAGCTTGTCGGGACGGTCAGCGAGGCCACCCGCGTCGATACCGAAAAGGCGATCGCTGCGGCGCGCGCCGCTTTCGACGATGGCCGCTGGTCCAGTGTCCCGGCAAGCGACCGCGGCGCCTTCCTGCTTCGGGTGGCGCAGCGGTTGCGCGAACGCAAGGCCGAGTTCGCGCGCGCCGAATCCCTGGACACTGGGAAACGGCTCGTCGAGTCCGAGATCGACATGGACGACATCACGGCGTGCTTCGAGTACTTCGGCCGCGTGGCCGCACAGGATGCGGGGCGACTGGTCGACGCAGGCAGCGCCAGCGTCGTCAGCCGCATCCAGTACGAACCGGTCGGCGTGTGCGGGATGATCACCCCCTGGAACTATCCGCTTCTCCAGGCCGCATGGAAGATCGGGCCCGCTCTGGCCGCGGGCTGCACTTTCGTGCTCAAACCGGCCGAGCTCACCCCGCACACCTCCATCCTCATGATGGAGGTGCTCGACGAACTCGGTCTGCCGGCGGGCGTCGCCAACCTCGTCACCGGCAACGGCCCCGATGCCGGCGCTCCCCTGAGCGAGCACCCGGACGTCGACCTGGTCTCGTTCACCGGCGGGCTGGTGACCGGCCGGGTCGTGGCCGCGGCGGCCGCCGCGACAGTGAAGAAGGTGGCTCTGGAGCTCGGCGGCAAGAACCCGAATGTGATCTTTGCCGACGCCGACTTCGATGCCGCCGTCGACAATGCCCTCAACGGCGCGTTCGTTCACTCGGGGCAGGTGTGCTCCGCGGGTGCCCGGATCGTCGTGCAGGAGTCGATCGCAGAGAAGTTCACCGATGCGCTCGTCGCCCGTGCACAGCTAATCCGGCTCGGTGGTCCGTTCGATGAGCGGGCCGAGACCGGCCCGCTCATCTCGGCGGCGCACCGCGACAAGGTGGACGCGTACGTGAAGGCAGGTGTCGCCGAGGGTGCCCGCGTACGCTGCGGCGGCGCATTTGCCACCGGCACGTCCGGAGACACCGATCTCGACGCCGGCTACTACTACCTGCCGACCGTGCTCGACCAGGTACGCAGCGGGATGTCCGTCGTGGTCGACGAGGCCTTCGGCCCCGTCGTCACGATCGAGACGTTCACCGACGAGGACGATGCCGTGCGGATCGGCAACGACACGCATTACGGCCTCGCCGGCGCGGTGTGGACTCAGGACGCCGGAAAGGCGCAGCGGGTAGCGAACCGGTTGCGCCACGGCACCATCTGGATCAACGACTTCCACCCATACCTGCCTCAGGCGGAGTGGGGTGGATTCGGGCAGTCCGGGGTGGGTCGTGAACTCGGCCCCACGGGCCTCGACGAATACCGCGAGGCCAAGCACGTCTATCAGAACGTCGCACCGGCTGTCACCGGCTGGTTCGATGATGCATCACAGCAGGAGAACCGATGAACGAATCGGCTGCCGAAAGCACCTTCGACTACGTCGTGATTGGCGGGGGCTCGGCAGGTTCGGCCGTCGCGGCGCGACTGTCGGAGGACCCCACCGTCACGGTCGCGCTGGTCGAAGCCGGTCCTGATGACCGCAACATCCCCGAGGTGCTGCAGCTCGACCGGTGGATGGAATTGCTCGAATCCGGTTACGACTGGGACTATCCCGTGGAACCGCAGGAGAACGGCAACTCATTCCTGCGTCACGCCCGCGCCAAGGTGATGGGCGGATGCTCCTCGCACAATTCGTGCATCGCGTTCTGGCCGCCGGCCGAAGACGTCGACAGCTGGGAGGCGGAGCACGGTGCCACTGGCTGGAACAAGGACACGCTCTGGCCGGTGCTCAAGCGTCTCGAGACCAACGAAGACGCCGGCCCGGACGCACCACATCACGGTGACAGCGGCCCCGTGCACGTGATGAACGTTCCGCCCGCCGATCCCTGCGGGGTGGCGCTGCTCGAGGCGTGCGAGCAGGATGGCATCCCCACATCGCGGTTCAACACCGGCACCACTGTGGTCAACGGGGCCAACTTCCTGCAGATCAACCGGCGCGCGGACGGCACCCGTTCTTCGTCTTCTGTGTCGTACATCCATCCGATCGCCGATCGGGAGAACTTCACGCTACTGACGGGTCTACGCGCGAAGCGACTGGTGTTCGACGGCACCCGGTGCGTCGGGGTCGAGGTGGTGGACAACCAGTTCGGGCGCCCGCGAGTCATCCGGGCAACCGGCGAAGTGGTTCTGTCCGCCGGAGCCATCGACTCGCCGAAGCTATTGATGCTCTCCGGCATAGGTCCCACCGACCATCTGCACGAGCACGGCATCGACGTCCTCGTGGATTCTCCCGGCGTGGGGTCCAATCTGCAGGATCATCCAGAGGGCGTCATCTCGTGGGAGGCGTTGCAGCCCATGGTCGAATCCTCCACTCAGTGGTGGGAGATCGGTGTCTTCACGACGGTGGACGAGGGCCTGGACCGGCCGGACCTGATGATGCACTACGGGTCGGTGCCGTTCGATATGCATACTCTGCGGCAGGGCTACCCCACGGCTGAGAACGTCTTCTGCCTCACCCCCAACATCACGCACGCGCGTTCGCGCGGCACGGTGCGCCTGCGATCCCGGGACTTCAGGGACAAGCCGCGCGTCGATCCGCGGTACTTCACCGACCCCGAGGGCTACGACATGCGGATCATGATCGCCGGAATCCGGCGCGCTCGTGAGATCGTCGCTCAGCCGGCGATGAGTGCGTGGACCGGCGACGAGTTGTTCCCCGGAAAGGACGTGCAGTCCGACGAGGAACTGGCCGACTACATCCGTCGCACGCACAACACCGTCTACCACCCTGTCGGCACCGTTCGGATGGGAGATGCCGGTGACGACATGTCACCGCTCGACCCGCAACTGCGTGTCAAAGGTGTACACGGACTGCGCGTCGCCGATGCCTCGGTGTTCCCGGAACACACCACCGTGAACCCGAACATCACCGTGATGATGGTCGGCGAGCGGTGCGCGGATCTGATCAAGGCCGACCGGGGCTGACGCCTCTTCCGGTCGGACCCGAAACGGTCGCAGGCGGCCGATGCCCCTAGTTGACGGGGCATCGGCCGCCTGTCTTTTGTTGGGGTCTCATCACACCGACAGATGACACCCCTCGGGTGCGGGGAATCAGCGGAGTTGACATCACCGGAATCGCTCTGCCATCCTCGTCCCCAGGTCACGAGTACCAGCGTCAAGCCCCGGCTAGCTGGTCAGCAACCCTCCGACCGCGGTGGGGTGCTCCGGGTGACGACCGGGCCATCGTCCACAAGGACATGGCAAGCGCGGACTCCGATGGCGCCAACTGTCACTGCCGACGAGTCCCTGGACTCGAAGGAAGTTGTGATGACCGCTGTACTGACTGCCACCGACTGTGCCACCGCCCCGCTCGCTCGGGTGTCCGGCTGTGACCTGCAGGTTCCTCTCGTCGGAGGTGGGACCTGTGCCTACGCGAACTTCGACTACGCTGCCAGCGCGCCCGCCTTGGCGCAGGTCACCGAGCGCGTTCACGGATTGCTGCCGTTCTATGCCAGCGTCCACCGCGGCGCCGGCTACGCCTCCCGGGTGAGCACCGACGCCTACGAGAACGCCCGTGGCAGCGTCGAGCGCTTCGTCGGCGCCGACGACGACCAGGTCGTGGTGTTCACCCGCAACACCACCGACTCGCTCAACCTCCTGGCGGGCTGCGTGCCCGGGGACGTGGTCGTCCTGGACATCGAACACCATGCAAATCTGTTGCCGTGGAAGAACTCCCGCGTCGTGGAGGCCGCCGATACCGTCGCCGAGACCATCCGGCGCCTGGTTGCCGAACTGTGCGCCAAGCCCGCTGCGCTGCTCGCGGTCACCGGCGCCTCCAACGTCACCGGTGAGGTCCTGCCGATCGGCGAGTTGGCCGAGGCCGCACATCGCTGCGGGGCGCGCATCCTCGTCGACGGTGCGCAACTCACTCCGCATCGCCGCGTCAACCTGGCCGAGACCGGCGTCGATTACTTGGCTTTCTCCGGCCACAAGCTGTACGCGCCGTTCGGCGCCGGTGTGCTCGTCGGCCGCCGCGACTGGCTCGACGAGGCCGAGCCTTACCTGGCCGGAGGCGGCGCCGTGCGCGAGGTGACGATCGACGAGACCTGCTGGGCTCCGGCCCCGGCCCGTCACGAGGCAGGTAGCCCAAACGTCCTCGGTGTCGCCGCGCTGGCCTCGGCGTGTGATGCGTTGTCTGCGTTGGATTTCGCCGCGATCGTCGAGCACGAGCGCGTCCTGTCGACTCGGCTGACGGAGGGGCTCGCCGAGATCGACGGCGTTCACCTGCTGCGCCTGTGGTCGGACGCTCCCGACAGCGTCGGCATCGTGACCTTCACGATTGACGGCTTCGAGCCCGGCCAGATCGCGGCATACCTTTCGGCCGAGCACGGCATCGGCGTGCGTGACGGTCGCTTCTGCGCCCACCCTCTACTGAACCGTATCGGCCGAGCCGAGGGCGCTGTGCGTGCGAGTCTCGGCCTAGGGACCGGATCCGAAGACGTCGATCGGCTCGTGACCGCCGTTCGGAAACTGGTCGCAGGCGAGGCGACCTGGAACTACGGCAAGACCGACGGTCTGTGGAACCCGGTTCCTGAGACCCGCGGTTTCACCGAGCGCATCGCCGGTGCCTCCGAGTGCGTGTGACCCCCTCACGGGATATTCATCACGGCGTCGCATGGCCGGACGGCCAGGGAGCGGGACGAATACCGCGAATGTGAATGAATGTTCGACGCAAAGGGATTCACAGGAAGTCCGGAGGCGCAGCACAGTCAACGTGCAGATCGCGATCGTAGTGTCGAGGCCGTTCGACCCCACTACGAGAGGAAACCGCATGCGTATCTCACGAACACGACTGAAGCTGGGCATTGCCGCCGCCGGTGCTGTCGCCGCCGCCGTCCTCGTTCCAGGCGTTGCCTCGGCCGAGCCGGGGGCCCTCGCTGGCACCACCTGCAGTGCCGACCAGATCGACGCGGCGCTCCGCGCCGAGGCCCCGAAGCTCGCCGCATGGCTGGACGAGCATCCTGAAGCCAAGGAGAAGCGCGAGGCGTTCTGGGCGATGTCGCCCGAGGAACGGCAGGACGTGATCGACAATCGCGACGAGAAGCGCGAGGCGTTCAAGGCGATGTCGCCCGAGGAACGGGAGGCCATCAGTGCGGACCGCGACCGTCCCGGGAAGCCCTCGACAAGCCAGCGGGTCGTGCTGAGTGAGAAGGCGCAGGTCATCGCGGACACCTGCGGCAACTACTGACGGACCGCTGCCCGTGGGGTGGGCTGATCGTCCACCCCACGGAGGGTCGGCGACGCGCGACACGGATGCGCGGCAGTCAACCCATTCGGCAGTCCGCCGGAATCTTCGCTGTTCACCGGACATTCGCCCGCCTTCGCGATGTCGAGGTTCAGGACCGTGTTTGCGGTGGCACGTCCGGCCTCGCTCCGGCAGTAGCGGGCGAATGTCCCGTGAACAGCGATAGCGAGGTCCAGGAATGCTCGCGCTACGGGCCGAGTGGCGTCGGCCGGTGGTAGCGGCCCTCGTGGTACAGCAGCGGGGCGGAGGAGGCCTCGTCGTCGTTCTCGTTGTGCATGCGTGTGATCAGACCGATGACAAGTGTGTGGTCGCCGGCCGGGATCAGGCGATGGATGGTTGCGCGCATCCAGATCGGAGTCCCGTGAAGGACGGGCTCACCCGTCTCGAGGCGACCCCACAGGGACTCGTCGCTGAAACGCTGATCGGAACTGCGCGAGAACCGCTGCGCCAGGTGCTGTTGATGCTCGCCGAGCAGGTGCACGACGATCGAGTCGGCCGCATGGAGCGCCTTGATGCTCGACGAGCTGAGCGCGATATTGAACGAGATCAGCGGCGGGTTCATCGACAGAGATGCGAACGATGTCGCGGTGAAGCCGACCGGCCCGTCCTTCGAATCGAGGGTCACGATCGTGACACCGGCAGGATGACGTCGCATCGCAGCCTTGTACTCGTCGTTGCCGATGCCTCCCTCAGTGAAGGCCATGGCAAGTTCGGGTGCATTCTCGATGGACTGCGACAAGGGATTCTCCGATTCGAACCTGGACGGCTGTCCGCCACTATAGGCCAGCCGCACCGGCCGGTCAGGATTCGCGTTCATCTAACGAGCGCGGGCATTCCGGGGGCGAAAGGCCGGCTCAGTCCATGTCGATTGCCAGGCCGGCCGTCACCCGCAGCAGTTCGGGGAACGTGGTGCGGAATACGGTATCGGGGTGACCCGCCGCCGCCCACAGCTCCGGGAACTCGCCGAGAGCGCTGTCGAGGTAGGTGGGCAGGTTGGTGGGATGACCCAGCGGGGCCACCCCGCCGATCGGCTGACCCGTCACCTCGCGGACGACGTCGAGCGGTGCCCGCGTGAGCGTGCCCTGGAGGCGGGCGCCAGTCGCCAGCAGGTTCACTTCGTGCGCTCCGGAGACCAGCAGCAGCACCGGTTCGTCGTCGAGGAGGAACACCAGTGACTTGACTATGGAACCGAGATCGGCGCCGAGTGCGGTCGCGGCCTCGGTCGAGCTGCGCGTCGGTGCGGGCTGGCTGACGATCACCCCGTGGTGACCGCGAGCGATCAACGTGTCGGCGACGTGCGCCGCATTGGGGTGCAGCAGCCTGGGCATGAACACAGAGTAAAGCTAGTTCGCGGTGGGGGCAGGAATATTCGCGTGCGATCTGCGGGCGCGACCGACCGGCCACGCGGTGAAGCCGATCAGCAGACCGGAGCTATGGCGGCATACAGCGTGAGAGCGACTGACGGCTGGCCCGAGCGCGACGCCTGTACTCAGGAACGACAGCGGGAACCAATGTCCGGCAAAGGTTCCCAGTACTGCGCTGGATCTCGCTCCTGGAGCAGCGCCAGACTTCGGCGGTCGCGGTTGCGCGATCGGTCCGGCCACGGGCACCCTCGATGTCGAAGTTGGAGCGAAACGACCCGAACGGGTTGTCATGACCATGGGTGATGAATACCGTGGGTATCGTGTCTGAAGTCCGCCAAGACGGGGAATCCCCGACCGTGCGTCCGGGGCGAGACGTCGTGCGGGCGCGCGTTCTGGCCGCGGCAGCCGAGGAGTTCGCCGACAGGGGATTCCAGGGCGCGCGCCTTGCGGAGATCGCGCGCCGGGCCGGCTTCACCAAAGGCGCGGTGTACTCGAACTTCGAGTCGAAGCAGGACCTCTTCGTCGAACTGTTCGAACAACGTTGGCTCGATCTCATGGGTCGCGTGGCCGGTGAGATCGCCGGCCTCGATCTCTCCGACGCACTGGGCAAGGGTGGAGCCGCCATCGCATCCGCCCTCGTCGCTGACCCCGAGTGGTCGCTTCTCGTCCTCGAGTTCGGAGTCCAGGCCGTACGAGATCCCCAGATCAGACAGGCGTACCAACGTGAACGGCGCCTTCTGCGTGGCAAGCTCATCGAACTGATCGCCGACCGCGCCCGCGAGTGGGACGTGGACATCGATGTGCATACCACCGCCCTGTCGCTGACCGCGTTGATCTCGGGTCTGGTGCTCGAGCACGCCGTCGATCCCGAGGAAGTGGACGAGCAGGCGATAGGGGCGGCCGTCACCGCACTGTTCGCCGGTGCTGTCGCCCGCGCCGGGTAGAAGGCGACCGACTCTCGGTAACTGCAAGGTTGGATCGAAAGGTTACTCTCCAGTAATGACGGAACAGCAGATTTGGAATGCGTTCACAGTCGAACGCAAGGACCACGTCGCCCAGGTCACCCTGATCGGCCCCGGTAGGGGCAATGCGATGGGGCCGGATTTCTGGGACGAACTCCCGGGCGTCTTCGCCGAACTCGACGCCGACCCCGATGTTCGCGCCGTGGTGCTCGCCGGGTCTGGCAAGCATTTCTCCTTCGGGCTCGACCTACCGGCGATGAGCGGAAGGTTGGGTGAAGTGCTCGCGGAGAACGCGCAGGCCGGCCCGCGCACGAACTTCCACGAAATGATCAAGCGCATGCAGTCCGGCATCAATGCCGTCGCCGACTGTCGTAAGCCCGTCGTCGCGGCGATCCAGGGTTGGTGCATCGGCGGTGGCGTCGACCTGATCTCGGCCGCCGACATCCGCTACGCGAGCGCCGACGCCAAGTTCAGTATCCGCGAGGTCAAGGTTGCCATCGTCGCCGACATGGGCAGTTTCGCCCGTCTGCCCGCAATCATCGGCGATGGGCATCTGCGTGAACTCGCCCTGACCGGCAAGGACATTGACGTGACACGCGCCGAGAGGATCGGACTTGTCAATGATGTGTTCGACGACGCGGACGCGGTGCTCGCAGCGGCACACGCGACGGCTGCCGAGATTGCGGCGAACCCGCCGCTCGTGGTGCATGGCATCAAGGACGTGCTCGACCACAGCCGTTCCGCAGCAGTGGACGACAGCCTGCGTTACGTGGCCGCGTGGAATGCGGCCTTCCTGCCGTCGGAGGACCTGACCGAGGCCATCACGGCGGTCTTCCAGAAGCGTCCGCCCGAGTTCAAGGGGCGCTGACCGGCATGTGATGGCGACGGTGAGGAGCCGACATGGCACAGGATTACCAGGACACCGAGTCCGCCGTCGCGCCTGAGCAGCAGGTCACGTTCACGCATCGCCAGATAATGGCGATCCTGACCGGCCTGCTGCTCGGCATGTTCCTCGCCGCGCTCGACCAGACCATCGTGGCGACGGCTATGCGCACGATCGCCGACGATCTCAACGGCTACTCCCTGCAGGTGTGGGTGACGACTGCGTACCTGATCACCGCTACGCTCGTCACCCCGCTCTACGGCAAGCTCTCCGACATCTACGGCCGCAAGTCGTTCTTCATGGCGGCGATCGCGCTGTTCGTGTTCGGTTCGGTCCTGTGCACTTTCGCGCAGTCGATGCCCATGCTCGCGGTTTTCCGCGCGATCCAGGGTCTCGGTGCCGGTGGCCTGTTCTCACTGGCGCTCGCGATCATCGGAGACATCGTCCCGCCCCGCGAGCGCGCCCGCTATCAGGGCTACTTCATGGCGGTGTTCGGCACGTCGAGTGTGTTCGGTCCCGTGATAGGTGGCCTGTTGGCCGGGCAGGAATCGATCCTCGGAATCGCTGGTTGGCGGTGGGTGTTCCTGGTGAACGCGCCGATCGGACTGCTCGCGCTTGCCGTCGTGTGGCGGGTGCTGCACCTGCCGCCGGTGCACCGGCTCGTGCGGATCGACTGGTGGGGTGCGCTGACATTGGCCATCGGTCTGGTTCCGGTGCTGGTGGTCGCCGAGCAGGGGCAGTCCTGGGGATGGGGTAGCCCCCGATCGCTGATCTGCTACGCGATTGGTGTCGTGGGAATCCTCGCCTTCGTCGTGGTCGAGTACTTCATGGGGGACTCTGCACTGTTCCCGCTGCGCTTCTTTCGCAACCAGACGTTCGCTCTGGGCGTGGTGATCAGCTTCCTGGTCGGCGCGGTCATGTTCGGTGCGATCATCATCGTCCCGCAGTACCTGCAAGTGGTGCACGGGTCGAGTCCGACGATGTCCGGATTCCAGATGCTGCCCGCGGTGCTCGGTATCGCGATCGGGTCGGTGCTGTCGGGACAACTGATCTCCAAGACGGGCCGCTACCGGATCTTCACCGTGCTCGGCTCCGTGTTCATCGCGGTCGCGGCACTGCTGCTGCACTCGGTGACTGCAGACACCAGCCTGCCGGTCTTCATGACGTTCATCTTCGTGCTCGGCCTGGGCCTCGGCAATCTGCTGCAGCCACTGACCCTAGCGATCCAGAACGCGCTGCCACCTAAGAACATGGGTGTCTCGACCGCCGCGGCGACCTTCTTCCGGCAGATCGGCGGCACGATGGGTGTGGCGATGTTCCTGTCGATTCTCTTCGCGAAGCTGACGCCCGCGATCACCACCCAACTGGAGGACGCGGCGCAATCACCGGAGTTCCGGCAGGCAGTTGCGGCCGGGCTGCAGAGCCCAGACCCGGCGGAGGCGGAAATTGCCCGCGCGCTGGCGACGGGAGACCCCAGTGCAACCCATGCCGCGATGCAGGACACGTCGTTCATCCAGCACCTCGACGCGACGCTCGCGGCACCGTTCAAGAACGGGTTTGCGATTGCGTTCGAGGCCATCTACCCACCGATCGTGGTACTGGCCGTCGTCGCGCTCCTGCTGATCCTGGTCTGGCGAGAAGTGCCGTTGCGGAAGAAGTCGGGCCTTGACGACGCGGGTGCCGACACGGAGTGAACGAAGGCGCTGTGTGAACGGAGACGCCGTGTGAACGACGATCAAGCGAGCCCGGTCAGATTCGCCGCATCACCGAGACGACCCGGCCGAGGATCACGGCTTCGTCGCCGTCGATGACCGGGTAGGAGTCGTTGCGCGGCTCCAGGTAGATATGCCCGCCACGACGCCGGAACACCTTGACGGTGGCTTCGCCGTCGATCATCGCGGCGACGATCTGTCCAGAGTGCGCTTCCTGCTGTTGCCGCACTACGACGAGGTCGCCGTCGCAGATCGCCGCGTCGACCATCGAGTCGCCTCGTACCCGCAGCGCGAATACGGTGCCCGAGCCGACGATCTCACGCGGCAGCGCCAGCACCTCTTCGGTGTGCTCCTCGGCAAGAATCGGCGTGCCGGCTGCGATGTCACCGACCACGGGTACGGTCACCGCGTTCTCCGGGGAATGCTCCGGTGCCGACCCGGTGAGGAATGGACGCACGTCGAGTTGCCGGGTCATCGATCCGCCACGACGGAGAAACCCTTTGTACTCCAGGCTCTTCAGGTGCTTCGACACCGACGAGGTCGACCGCAGACCCACCGCATGTGCGATCTCGCGGGTACTCGGCGGGCACCCGTGCGCCGACACCCAGTCGTGGATCGCTACCAGGATCCGCTGCTGGGTTGGCGGCAGGGTGGATGGGTCGAGTCCACCGAACATGTCGAGATCGTCGTAACCGGTCACCCGGCGAATCGTAACGGGGCCGGTGACCGGACCCGGAAACGGCGAAGGTGTGGGAGCAGCGCACGCGCTCCCACACCTTCACCGGTAGCTACTTCAGTGTCCGCCGTTCGCCTTCAGGCGCTCGATGGCCTCCGAGATGACCTTCTCGGCCTCCACACGGCCGACCCAGTCGGCTCCGGTCACGTACTTGTTCGGCTCGAGGTCCTTGTAGTGCACGAAGAAGTGCTTGATCGCGTCGAGCTCGAACTGCGGGACGTCCGCGATGTCCTGGATGTGATCCCAGCGCGGGTCGCCCGCGGGTACGCACAGCACCTTGTCGTCGCCGCCGGCCTCGTCGACCATGTTGAACATGCCGACCGGGCGAGCCTCGACGATGACGCCGGGAAACACCGGTTCGGGCAGCAGCACCATCGCGTCCAACGGGTCGCCGTCCTCGCCGAGGGTGTTGTCGATGTAGCCGTAGTCGGCCGGGTACCCGAAGGAGGTGTAGAGGTAGCGGTCCAGCTTCACGCGGCCGGTCTCGTGGTCGACCTCATACTTATTGCGCTGGCCCTTGGGGATTTCGATGGTGACGTCGAACTCCACGTCATGTCCTCACTGTCTGCGTCTGACTGTCTGCATCTGCGACTGCCGCCCGAGTAGACGGTTCGGGAAAAGAGTAGCGGGTCGGCGATACTGTGTGATGCAGGTGGTGCAGGTGCTGGACAGCCTCCGGCCCTCGTTCGGAACGATCTGAGCGGTCCGCGGAATCAACGGTGGGAGTGCTGTGCGCTCCGGTGGGAAACTTGGGCGATTCGGAGGGAAGTTGGGGAGCGACGGAAAGAAGAAGGTCGGCATCCTGGCCGAGCGCCGACGTCGAAATGTTCGGATCCTGTTGTCGCTCGTCGCGGTCTTTGCCCTAGTCGTCGGCGGCGCCGCCGTGGTGCTGGCGCAACGCGGGAGCGCGACCGCGGCCCAGGGCGTAGCCGCAACCTCGCCGCAGCTGATCACCGCCACCCCGCGCGTCGCGCCGCTGCCCGACGATGCCCCGATGCCAACCCCCCAGGCTCTCGAGGCGGCCCTCGCCCCGGTCGTGTCGAACCCCGACCTGGGCGTCTTCACCGGGGTGGTGGCCGACGCGCGCACCGGCGCTGTGTTGTGGGCCCAGGACCCCGACACCCCGATGACTCCGGCGTCGGCGACCAAGATCCTCACCGCGGCCGCGGCAATGCTGACCCTGCCCCCGGACCACCGCGTCGAAACCCGGGTGGTGCAGGGCTCGCGCGCGGGTGAAGTGGTGCTCGTCGGTGAGGGCGACCCGACGCTCACCGCGCAGCCGCCCGGGCAATCGGGCTACTACCCGGGCGCGCCGCACGTCGCGGACCTCGTCGAACAGATCCGTCAGGCAGGGGTCCAGGTGGACCGGATCGTCGTCGACACCAGTGCATACACCGGCCCCACGATGGCGCTGGGGTGGGTGCCCGCCGATATCGCCGCCGGCTTCATCGCGCCCATCGAGCCGGTCATGATCGACGGCGCGCGAATCGGACCGCTCGTCGACGAGTCGCCACGCAGCGCCACGCCCGCGCTCGACGCCGGTCGTACCCTCGCGCGGGAACTCGGCATCGACCCTGCGCGGGTTGCCCTCGGCAAGGCCGAACCGGGCGCCGCCACCGTCGCGAGCGTGCTGTCGGCCCCGCTGCGGGACCGGTTGGGTCAGATGATGCGCACCTCCGACAACGTGCTCGCCGAGGCGGTCGCGCGCGAGGTCGCCGGCGCGAAGAATGTCGATCGATCGTTCGCAGGATCCACGGCGGCCGTCGCGCAGGTCCTGTACGACGCCGGGTTCAAGATGGATGGGTTGATCCTGCACGACGGCAGCGGCCTGTCTGTCGACAACCGCGCTACGGCCCGTCTGCTCGACGGCGTCCTGAACGCGGCGGCCGGCGACTCGAAGCCGCAACTGCGGCCAATGCTCGACGACCTGCCCGTCGCCGGTGCCACCGGCACCCTGTCAGACCGGTACGCGTCCGGCGACCGGACGGGCGCCGGGTGGGTTCGGGCCAAGACGGGAACGCTCTCGATCGCTAGCGTGTTGACCGGATATGTAGTGGATGCGGACGGGCGCGTGCTGACGTTCACGTTGATGTCCAACGATCGTCCACCGACGGTGAGTCGGCCCGCGCTCGACGCGGTCGCTGGAGCGCTACGACAGTGCGGGTGCAGCTGAATTGCGGCGAGATGAGGTAGTGACGGTGGCTACGGCGGAGTCGGACAGCCGATTCGGTGGCGCGGTCGATTGGGGCCTCGCTGCTCGGACGGGCGTGCGTCTGGCGCCCTCCGGGCCCGTGACATCGCGGTACACAGCAGAGGCCGTCGTCGCCGAGCTCGAGAGTGCTTCGGTCCGCGCCGAGGGTCCGGTCCGCGACGTTACCGGGCTGGCCGACGGGCTGCCGATCCCTTCTGCACAGGTCGTCGACCGTGCGGGCTGGGTCCGCGCGGCGGCGAAGTCGATGGCACATCTCACCGGATCGGACGTCGACCCGCAGCGTTCATCGTTGGCCGGAAAGCCGAGTGGCGTGCAGGCAGGTGCGATGCTCGCGTACCTTTCGTCCGCGATTCTCGGCCAGTACGACCCGTTCACAGGCGAGCACGGCACGCTGCTACTCGTTGCGCCCAACGTGTTGCAGGTGGAGCGGACGCTGGCGGTACCGCCCGCGGACTTCCGGTTGTGGGTGTGCCTGCACGAGGTCACCCACCGAGTCCAGTTCTCGTCGGCGCCCTGGATGGGTGACTACATGCGCAGCTCCGTCGCAACGCTCGGCGAGGCGTCGAAGGAACCGATGGCCGAGTTCGTTTCGCGACTCTCCTCGGCCCTGCGGGATCGTCGCCGCGGTGAGGACCTCCCTGTCGACCAGCGGGGCATCATCGGACTGGTGCGTGCCACCCAGGCCGAACCTCAGCGTGCCGCGCTCGACCGCCTGCTTGTGCTCGGTACCGTGCTCGAGGGCCACGCCGACCACGTGATGGATGCTGTCGGACCCGACGTCGTGCCGTCGGTGGTACGCATCCGCAAGGCATTCGATGCGCGCCGCCGCCGCAAGACCACCCCCATTCAGCGAATCCTGCGGGCACTGCTCGGTGTGGACGCCAAGATGGCGCAATACGTGCGAGGCAAGCGATTCGTCGACGCCGTCGTCGACCGTGTCGGGATGGCAAGTTTCAACACGGTGTGGACCGGACCCGAAGCGATGCCGACCCTCGAAGAAATCGAGCACCCCGATGCCTGGATCCCGAGGGTGCTGGGGTGAGCCTCCTCCCGGAAACACCCGCGATCCTCGAAGTGCGGCATGCGGTTCGGGCTTGGCTGGCGCGACACGAGCCGGCCGGGACGGTTGTCGTGGCGCTGTCCGGTGGCGCCGACTCCCTCGCCCTCACGGCGGCCGCGGTCGCAGAGGCGCCCTCGGTGCGTGCGCTCGTCGTCGACCATCAACTCCAGGAGGGCTCGGACCGCGTCGCTGCCACCGCGGCCGCGCGGGCACTGGACCTCGGATGTGCCCGAGCGGACGTCGTGCCGGTAGACGTCACCGCGTCCGGTGGACTCGAGGCTGCCGCGCGCAGCGCCCGGTACGCGGCCCTCGACGCGGGCCGCGGCGGGCACCCCGTCCTGCTCGGACATACCCTCGACGACCAGGCCGAGACCGTGCTGCTGGGTCTGGCCCGTGGATCGGGTGGGCGGTCGATCCGCGGCATGGCCGAATACGACGCGCCGTGGGGCCGGCCCCTGCTCTGGGTCCGACGTGCTACTACCCGCCGCGCCTGCGCCGACCTCGCGCTCGAGCCGTACGAGGATCCCCACAACTCCGATCCGGGGTTCACTCGGGTTCGGCTGCGTACCGAGGTGCTGCCGCTGCTCGAGGACGCCCTGGGCGGCGGGGTCTCCGCGGCGCTGGCCCGGACCGCGGGACAGCTCCGTGAGGACGGTGAGGTGCTCGACACCCTCGCCCGCCAGGCGCTAGCGTCGGCGCGGGACGGAGACGATCTCCTCGTCGAGCGTCTGCACGAGATTCCTGTCGCAGTGCGACGTCGGGTCTTGCGGGCATGGCTCCTCGACGCTGGCGCGAAAGCACTGACCGACAAGCAGTTACGGGCCGTCGACGATCTGATCAGCCACTGGCGCGGGCAAGGCGGCGTCGCCGTCGGTGGCGGCGGTCCGGGCGTCAGGTTGGTCGCGTCCCGAAGCCGTGGCAGGCTGTCGGCGGACTTCGTGAACGATTGAAGGGAATGCTCCGTGTACGAGGGCGACATCGCATCGGTACTGATCTCCGAGGAGCAGATCAAGAAGCGAACGGCGGAACTCGCCGCGAAAGTCGCCGAGCGCTATCCGACCGGCGCCCCCGAGGGCGACTTGCTGCTGGTCGGTGTCCTCAAGGGCGCGATCTTCTTCATGACGGACTTCGCGCGGGCGTTGCCCATCCCCACACAAATGGAGTTCATGGCTGTCAGTTCGTACGGATCGTCGACGTCGTCGTCGGGCGTCGTGCGGATCCTCAAGGACCTCGACAAGGACATTGCCGGTCGGCACGTGCTGATCGTCGAGGACATCATCGATTCGGGTCTGACGCTGTCGTGGCTGATGCGCAACCTGAGGACGCGCAACCCTGCGTCGCTCGAGGTCGTCACGCTGCTACGTAAGCCGGAGGCGGTCAAGGTGGACGTCGAGGTCGCGTACGTCGGCTTCGACATCCCCAACGAGTTTGTCGTCGGCTATGGCCTCGATTACGCCGAGCGCTATCGCGATCTGCCCTATATAGGCACTCTCGACCCCAAGGTGTACGGCGGCTAGCAGCTCTACGACACGACGCGCTCGAGCGCCCGCAGGTCCTCCTCGAGCAGGCGGAACAGCCAGTACACGAACACGAACGCGATCACGCCGCCGACGCACAACACTCGCACCGCGACTATGACGGCTGAGATCTCGTCAGGGGGTAGGAACGTCGCCCCGGCGACCCCGACCAATGGCACCGACGCAGCCACCGCGAGGTACTTGGTGCTGCGGCGCTCCAGTCCTCGTAGTCGGCGCTCGTCGCTGCTGCTGGTGATGCCGTGCGGCAACAGCGATGGATACAGGCACCGCACCGCGTAGAACGTGACCAGGAAGAACGGGTATGCGACCGCGATCGCCCCGCACACGATCTGCGAACCCAGGAAGTGCACATAGACGCCCTGTGGAAGGGCCCCGGCGGCGATTTGCAGCATGACCGGAAAGGCGATTCCCGCGATGAGCCACAGCGCGAACACCACCGCGACGATCCGGTCACCCATCAGCAGGGTGTCGGCGCGGGCACGAGAGAGGGTGGCAGCGTCGTAGCTTCTGCCCCTCCGGAGACCCAAGGGCACGTAGATGACGTAGCGGCAGAGGTACACGATCAGCACGAACCCGAGCGGGAACACGATGCTGTTGATCACCTGCGAGATCTCGACGAATCGCTGCTGTGCCTCGGCGGACAGTTCATTGATGATCAGGGTCTGGTTGTGGTTGTAGTTGTAGATCGCCGCGAGGGTGTTCGGAACACCCACACCGAGTGCGACGATCGGAATCATCCACGGCAGCAGGCGGTGTCGCCAGCTGTGCGGTGGCGGGTCGACGAGGTCACGGGCCCGAGCATCGAGGCACAGGTCCAACTGTTGCGCCAGTTCCGCACCCGTCGACCAACGATCCTCGGGATTCGGTGCCAGGCAGGTCAGTAGAACGCGGCGCAGCGCAGCCGGGCAGTCGTCGGGCAACTCCTCCTGGAACCGCGTATCGATCTCGTGTCGTCGCAGCGCCAGCATGCGTTCGAGCGATGTCGCCGACTCGCCGGCGTCGCGTTCGTCCGCGAACGGACGCCGCCCGGTCAGCAGTTCCCACAACATCACCCCGAGCGCGTAGATGTCGCTCCGCGCGTCGAGGTCGGTGGCCGAGCCGGGCAAATCCGGGTGGCAGGCCTCGAGTTGCTCGGGCGACATGTAAGCGAGGGATCCACCGAAGTACGCGACCGGACTGGTCCCGGCGACACGGTCGCTGAAGCTGATGTTGAAGTCTGCCAGCTTGGGAACGCCCTCCGAAGTCAGCAGGACGTTCGCGGGTTTGATGTCGCGATGCAGGACGCCGTGCTGGTCGGCGTAGTCGAGGGCGTCTGCGAGACGGCGGCCCAGCCACGCGACCGTTTCGGGCCAGCTGAGCTCCGCGATCTCGGCGCGCACGCTCGAGTCACTCGGCCGGATCTCACCCTTTCGTTCGAGGACGGCATCGATCGAGTCGAGCAAGAACCGGCCGGTTCGGGGGTGCTCGGCCGGATGTTCGCGGACCCGGCGCAGGACGTCGAGCAGGGTGCCACCCGGCACGTACTGCATGTACAGCAGCTTCAGTTCGCGATCGGGGAGTAGCCGCTGGTCGAACACCCGGACGATGTAGTCATGGTCGAGTTGGGCCAGTGTCTGTGGTTCGGTGCCGTGGTCGTGTGAGACCTTCACCGCGACGATCCGCTGCATCGACCGCTGCCGGGCCAGGAACACCCGCGCGAACGATCCGCGACCCAGCTCGGTGAGCAGGTCGAAGTCGTCGACGCGGTCGCCGACGTTGACCTGCTCGAGGGCCCGCTGCGCGCCCGGTTGCGCGACCAGGGTGCTGCGGTAGTCGTCGGGCTCGAGCAGGGTCGCCACCTGCTCCGCATTCTCGGGGAACTCGCGCACGTACGCGGCGGCGTCGACGGCGTGACCGCTGCGGCGACGCAGGTGGAAGTCCTCGTAGATGAGGTCTACCGGAAGCGGCTTCGACCGCAGCTCGGGGAACTCGTCGCGGTACTCGGAGAGCGGTTTCGGCCGGTTCGCATGCACCAGTCGGTACTCGAGATCCACCTTGATCAGCTCGACGATTGCGGCACGGCGCAGCGCATCACCGACGGGCAGCCCGCCGGGCAGGAACGATTCGATCTCCGGGGGGTCGTCGGCCGCCGCCCACCGGTCGGCGAACCGGGCGACGACGTCGGCGAGGAAGGAGACCGTTCGCGAGCCGAGATCCGGAGGCGGCCCGCCGTCGATAGTCGTGGAGGCCGTGGGGGTCGATGCGGTTGTGCCATCCATCACACGTCACTGTCCAAAGATGGGAGTGCGGCAGGGTGGGGCCAACTCACCCCTAGGGGTACTCGAAATGATATCGCCCTTGGCGTCATACTCGGCAGGTGCGAGATCCGGGTGCCGAGGGGCCAACAGCTGAGAAGTTCACAGTCGACGAGTTCACTGCCGTTTCCATCGCCAGTCGAGTGCGTTCTGGAGCGCTGTCTCCAGTCGCTGCCGTCGACGATGCCCTCGGCCGTATCGAGCAGCGTGATCCCAGGATCCAGGCATTCGTGCGCGTGCTGGGGGAGCGGGCCCGTGCTGAAGCCGAGGCGCTTGCCGGCCGTACCGACCTCGCAAGCCTGCCGCTTGCCGGGGTTCCTGTCGCGATCAAGGACAACGTTCAGGTCCAGGGCGAACCTATGCGTGACGGTTCGGCTGCGACCGATCCACAGCCGTCCGCGAGCGACCATCCGACCGTCGCCAGGCTGCGGGCGGCCGGCGCCATCCCGGTCGGTCTGACCGCAGTCCCGGAACTGTGCGTGTGGGGTGCCGTCGACTCGCCGGGTGTGATCACCCGCAACCCGTGGAACCCGGACCGGGTGCCCGGAGGATCGTCCGGTGGTTCCGCCGCCGCCGTCGCCGCGGGCATGGTGCCGATCGCGTTGGCCGCGGACGGCATGGGTTCGATACGGATCCCGTCGGCTGCATGCGGTGTGTTCGGCATCAAGCCCGGCCGCGGTGTCGTGCCGTCCGAGCTGGGCGAGCACTCGTGGTTCGGGATGTCGGAGAACGGGCCGATCGCGTCGACCGTCGAGGATGCGGCTCTGATGCTCTCGGTGCTGGCCGACGAACCCGACCTCGGGCAGATCCCGCAGTCGCGGCCACTGCGAATCGGCGTGGCTGTCAACGCGCCGTCGCCTATCTTGCGGGTCGACCGCCAGTGGGCGAGTGGCGTCGAGAAAACTGCGGCGCTGCTCGCCGAGGCCGGGCACAGTACGTCACAGACACGGGTCCCGTATCCGCCCAACATGACGGCGGCGTTCGCGCGCTGGATGGCCGGGACTGCCGACGACGTTGCTGATCTGGATCCGGCCTTGCTGCAGCCACGCACCCGCAGGCACGCAGCGGTCGGTCGGATGATCAAACGGGCAGGGCTGGTGCGGCAGTCGCAAGTGGACCGCATCGAGGCCAGGATGCGTTCGTTTTTCTCGGCCTACGACGTCGTGGTGACGCCGTCACTCGCGCAGCCCCCGGTCGCGGCACTCCCGTGGAGCGAGAAGTCCTGGATATCCAACGTTGTCGCAAACGTGAGATATGCGCCGTTCAGTGCGATGTGGAACGTTCTCGGTTGGCCGGCTGCAAGCGTCCCGGTTGGTATGCACTCCGGGTCCCGGACACCATTGGCGGTGCAGATCGTCGCCCCACCCGGTGGGGAACGGACTGTGCTCGCGGTCGCAGCCGAGATCGAACATCGGCAGGGCTGGTTGCGTCACTCGCCTGTGTGAGGTGCGCACCTTGGTCCCCGGCCTGGTGATCTGCGTCCCCGAGCGGGAACCGACACGGGGGTAGAGCGCGTTGAAACTGATGACGATACTTCCCGGGGACGCGGCCGGGGCAGCTGGCTGCTACCAGGCATCGAGCATCTTCGTTCGCGGTAATCTGAGGTGTCTGGACAGTGGGACATCCACTCGTCTGGCCAGCCGGAACGGTGATTACGTACCTGAACGACCGCCCGCACTATCGAAAGGACCGGCCGCGGTGGCCGAACCTGTATGAACCGCAAGACTGTGTACCGCTACCTGGCGATAATCGCCGGTGTCCTGTTGGTGATCTACGCCTTCAGCTTCTTCGGCAACGACTCGCGGGAGTTCAAGTCGGTCGACACCTCGGTGGCGATCGCGCAACTCGACGCCAACAATGTCGACAAAGCGCAGATCGACGACCGTGAACAGCAGGTGCGACTGTGGCTCAAGAGCGGCAACGACGCCACTGACGGCAGCACCGAGATCATCGCCAAGTATCCGGAAGCGGCGTCCGAGCAGATCTTCGACAAGGTCTCGGGTTCAGGACTGCAGGAGTTCAACACGAACGTCACGCAGGAAAGCTGGCTGACGTCGACCCTGCTGTTCGTGCTGCCGATGATCATCCTGCTGGGCATCTTCCTGTTCGTGATGAACCGCATGCAAGGCGGTGGCCGCGGCGGAATGATGGGCTTCGGCAAGTCCAAGGCCAAGCAACTGTCGAAGGATCTACCCAGCACCACCTTCGCGGACGTCGCGGGTGCCGACGAGGCGGTCGAGGAACTCTACGAGATCAAGGACTTCCTGCAGCATCCCTCGCGCTACCAGGCGCTGGGCGCCAAGATCCCCAAGGGTGTGTTGCTCTATGGCCCGCCCGGCACGGGCAAGACGCTGCTTGCGCGGGCCGTCGCCGGTGAGGCCGGTGTACCGTTCTTCACGATCTCCGGCTCGGACTTCGTCGAAATGTTCGTCGGTGTCGGCGCCTCGCGTGTGCGTGACCTGTTCGAGCAGGCCAAGCAGAACAGCCCGTGCATCATCTTCGTCGACGAGATCGACGCCGTCGGTCGGCAGCGCGGCGCCGGCCTCGGTGGCGGACACGACGAGCGTGAGCAGACCCTCAACCAGCTGCTCGTCGAGATGGACGGCTTCGGTGACCGCACCGGCATCATCCTGATCGCCGCGACGAACCGCCCCGACATCCTCGACCCGGCACTACTGCGCCCTGGCCGCTTCGACCGCCAGATCCCGGTCAGCGCCCCCGACCTGGCAGGGCGACGGGCGATCCTCTCGGTGCACTCGCAGGGCAAGCCGCTCGACCCCAATGCCGATCTCGAGGGCCTCGCCAAGCGCACCGTCGGGATGTCGGGTGCCGACCTGGCGAACGTGATCAACGAGGCCGCGCTGCTAACGGCTCGCGAGAACGGGACCGTGATCACGGAGACCTCGCTCGAGGAGTCCGTCGACCGGGTGATCGGCGGTCCGCGCCGCAAGAGCCGGATCATCTCCGAGCACGAGAAGAAGATCACCGCGTACCACGAAGGTGGTCACACGCTCGCGGCGTGGGCGATGCCTGACATCGAGCCGATCTACAAGGTCACGATCCTTGCGCGAGGACGCACCGGTGGTCACGCGATGACCGTTCCCGAGGACGACAAGGGCCTGATGACGCGGTCGGAGATGATCGCACGCCTGGTCATGGCGATGGGTGGTCGTGCCGCTGAGGAACTCGTCTTCCACGAGCCGACGACCGGTGCCTCGTCAGACATCGACCAAGCCACCAAGATCGCCCGGGCGATGGTGACCGAGTACGGCATGAGCGCGAAGCTCGGCGCGGTCCGCTACGGGCAGGAACAGGGCGATCCGTTCCTCGGCCGCACGATGGGCATGAACTCCGACTACTCGCACGAGATCGCGCGGGAGATCGATGAGGAAGTGCGCAAGCTCATCGAGGCCGCGCACACGGAGGCGTGGTCGATCCTGAACGAGTACCGCGACGTCCTGGACGAGCTGGCCGGTCAGCTGCTCGAGCATGAGACCTTGACCCGCAAGGATCTCGAGAAGATCTTCACGAGCGTGGAGAAGCGCCCGCGGATCACCGAGTTCGACGTCTTCGGTGAGCGCACCCCGTCCGACAAGCCGCCGATCAAGACGCCGCGAGAGCTCGCGATCGAGCGGGGCGAGACGTGGCCGCCGGCGCCCGAGCCGATGCGGGAGGCGCAGCCGACGTTCGCGCAGCGTCAGACGGCGCCGCCTCCGGTCAACGGGAACGCCGCTTCAGAGCCGTCCTACGGTCGGCCCGCGCCGCACCCGGGTCCTGCGCAACACGGTCCTGCGCAGCAGGGTCCTCCGCAACAGGGTCCTGTCCACCCGGGTCATGCGCAGCCACCCGCGCCGCCGGTTCAGGGCACCCGTCCCGACTACGGCGCTCCCGCGGGCTGGTCCGCTCCGGGCTGGCCGCCCCGTGAGCCGGCCGACGGTGGTCACGGTCGGCGGGCTGACAGTGGTCATGGTCAGCGGGCTGACAGTGGTCATGGTCAGCGGGCTGACGCTGGTCACGGCCAGCAGGGTGGACGGCAGCAGCACCCGCAATGGGATCCGTCGAACCAGCGCCCCGCCGGGCCCGAGGACGGTTCGGGCCGCCCACCTGGCGAAAGGGGCAGCGGACGGTCCGACAACGATGCTCCGACGCAGGCCTGGGAGGGGCCGACCGGCCCGCAGTAATCGACCCACAACTAGGCTTAGACCCGGCACACCCGTATGGTCCGGGGCATTGAGCCCCAATACTGGAGGTACGTCGGTTGTCGGTGAATCAGCTGGGGAGTGAGCCGGTTGCGCTCATGACGGGGAGGCCGTTCGATCAGGCGCGCGCCGAAGCAGCAGTGCGTGAGCTGCTGATTGCGGTCGGCGAGGATCCCGACCGTCCGGGACTCCTCGACACTCCGGCCCGGGTAGCCCGCGCCTACCGCGAAGTGTTCGCCGGCCTGTACACCGATCCCGACGACGTCCTCAACACGACGTTCGACGAGGGCCATCAAGAACTCGTGCTGATCCGGGACATTCCGTTGTACTCGACGTGCGAGCATCACCTCGTCTCCTTCCACGGAGTCGCGCACATCGGCTACATTCCCGGGCCGACGGGACGGGTCACGGGACTGTCGAAGGTGGCCCGGCTGGTGGATCTGTACGCCAAGCGGCCGCAGGTGCAGGAACGGCTCACGAGCCAGATCGCGGACGCCCTCACGAGCAGACTCGACCCGCGCGGTGTGATCGTCGTGATCGAGGCCGAGCATCTGTGCATGGCGATGCGCGGAATTCGCAAGCCGGGCGCGAGCACCACGACGTCTGCGGTGCGTGGGCTGTTCCAGACGAACTCCGCCTCCCGCGCCGAGGCGCTCGATCTGATCCTCCGCAGGTGATCGCCCTACCGCACCCCGGACGGCCCGTCGTTATGGGCGTCCTCAACGTGACTGCCGATTCGTTCTCCGATGGCGGCAAATTCCTTGACCGAGACTCCGCTGTCGAGCACGGCCTGCACCTGCAGCGACTCGGGGTCGACGTCGTCGACGTCGGTGGTGAGTCGACTCGTCCGGGCGCCACCCGTGTCGATCCCGAAGTCGAGGCGGCACGGGTTGTATCGGTAATCGCTGCACTCGCTGCCGAGGGTGTGACCGTCAGCGTCGACACGATGCGAGCGTCGGTGGCTCGAGCGGCGATCGAAGCCGGTGCGTCGATAGTCAACGACGTCTCCGGCGGCCGCGCAGATGTCGACATGGCACGGGTCGTCGCAGAGGCCCACGTGCCCTGGATACTGATGCACTGGCGTCCCGCGGGCGAGTTCGTTCACGCCGGTGGATCGGCCCACTACGACGACGTGGTCCGTGAGGTGCGCGACGAGCTGATGGTGCAAGTGGACGCCGCGGTAGCGGCCGGCGTGGACCCGAGAGCGCTCGTGCTCGATCCGGGCCTCGGTTTCGTCAAGGCCGCCGACCACAACTGGCAGCTTCTGCACCGGCTTCCCGAACTGGCCGAACTGGGTTTCCCGGTCCTGATCGGGGCGTCCCGCAAGCGGTTCCTCGGGTCGTTGCTGGCGGGTGCAGACGGAACCGACCGCCCGCCGTCCGGCCGTGAAATCGCGACGGCGGTGATCTCGGCCCTGGCGGTCATGAACGGCGCCTGGGGAGTGCGGGTCCACGACGCACAGGCGTCGCTCGACGCGATCGCCGTCGCGGGTGCCTGGGGGCGGGGTGGTCAAGGCTCGGACGGGGAGGTGACGGATGAATGACGTTGGTGGCGATCGAATCGAGTTGCGTGGACTGAAGGTTCGCGGCAACCACGGCGTATTCGATTATGAGAAGCGTGGCGGGCAGGAGTTCTTCGTCGACGTGACCCTGTGGATGGATCTCGCGCCGGCCGCAGCGTCCGACGACCTGGCGGACACCTTCGACTACGGTGATCTGGCCCGGCGCGCGGCCGCGATCGTCGCGGGACCGTCGCGGGACCTCATCGAGACCGTCGCGGGGGAGATCGCCGATGATGTCATGGGCGATGCGCGCGTCGAGCGTGTCGAGGTGGCGCTGCACAAGCCGTCCGCACCGATCCCGTTGACATTCTCGGACGTCGCTGTGGTTGCTACACGGTCGCGAACCACTGCCGAGGCCACCTGTTGAGCCGGGCGGTGCTGTCCATCGGTTCCAACATCGGGGACAGCCTCGCTCATCTGCAGGCGGTGGTGGATGGCATGCGCGAGTGGATCGTTGCGGTCTCGCCGGTCTATGCGACGTCGCCGTGGGGCGGCGTCGAACAGCAGGACTTCCTCAACGCCGTCCTGATCGTGGACGATCCCGACGCCGACTGTCGGGACTGGCTGCGGCGCGGGCAGCAACTCGAGGCCGCCGCAGATCGGGTACGTGAGCAGCGGTGGGGTCCACGCACATTGGATGTGGACGTCGTGACGTGCAACGGGATCTGCAGCGATGATCCCGAGCTGACGTTGCCGCATCCACGTGCGCACGAACGGGCGTTCGTGCTGGCGCCGTGGCTCGACGTCGAACCGAATGCGACCATCGACGTCGACGAGACCGAAGTACGGGTCGACGACTTGCTCAGACGCCTCGACGCGGCCGAGAAGGCCGGAGTTCGACGGACGACGCTGCAACTGGAACTACGGTAGCTGTGATGAAACCGACCCGGATCTGGGACGTGTTGTCCCTGGCACTGCTCGCCGCAGTGGCGACCTGGTTGCTGGTCCGTGTCTGGTACGGGTCCATTCCCCCGATCCCCGTCTACGCGGGGGCGTCGCTGTACCCGGTTGCCGTCATCGAGACGGTGCTCGCGTTCGTGATCCGGGCGAGGATCCGCGACCACGCGATCGGTCCCGGCCCCCGACAATTGCATCCGATCACGGCCGCGCGCACCGCAGCACTGGCCAAGGCATCCGCGCTGGTCGGTGCGG
Source organism: Rhodococcus xishaensis (assembly GCF_004011825.1). Classification (GTDB taxonomy): domain Bacteria; phylum Actinomycetota; class Actinomycetes; order Mycobacteriales; family Mycobacteriaceae; genus Prescottella; species Prescottella xishaensis. Next base: position 35,345 of record NZ_RKLO01000006.1, read on the forward strand.
CCAGTGCGGGCGTATGGGCGGGATTGCTCGTCTTTCTGTGGCCGCAGCGCTCGGAGCTGCGGGCCGCGGTCTCGGACAGTCCGGGTGCGATCGTCGGTCTGGTCGCCGCAGTCCTACTGGTTGTGGCGGCGTTGTGGCTCGAACACTGTTGCCGGACGCCGGACGTGCCGCCCGAGGAGCCAGCCCCCTGACACCTCGGGGCGGCCGAGCAGGATTGTACCCACCGTTGTATCCGGATTGGGTTTCGGGCGTGTGCGGCTACCCTGATTTGCATGACGGTTCCGAGTCGCGCCAAGTCGGTCCGCCGCAATCGACGCACTACGAGCCAGATGATCAGTGCCGGGCTTGTGTTGCTCGCCGTTGCGGCATCACTGTTCATGATCTTCAGCGACAGCGTCAAATTGCTTCGGGTAGGCCTGGTCGTCGCATTGTGGGCCGCAACACTGGGCGCCATCGCGATGACGAAGTACCGGCGCGAGTCCTCCAGGGAAAAGGCCAAGGTTCGTGACCTGCAGAGGGTGTACGAGCTGCAGCTGGAGCGCGAGATCAGTGCACGTCGTGAGTACGAGCTGGGCGTCGAGGTCCGGGTTCGGAACGAGATGAGTGCCGAGGCCGCGACCATGAATGCGCTGCGCGACGAGCTCGCTGCGCTTCGCCGGAACCTCGAGATGCTGTTCGACGGTCGACTTCCGGAGGACCGTGTGGCGCTACGCGCGGAGTCGACACGAGTGCAGGAGTTGGCGGGCAGCTACCACCCCGCCGCGTCGGGCCTGTTCGTTCCGGGAGCACAGGCGCCCAGCCACAATGCTCAGGCGCCCAGCCACAATGCTCAGGTTCCCGGCCCCAATGCTCAGGTTCCCGGCCCCAGTGCTCAGGTTCCCAGCCCCAATCCGGCACGGCACCCGGCGCCCCAGGCCCCCGGCTTCGCAACCCCGTACGACGACCCGGTCACGGCGGAGACGACGGTGATTCCGCCGATAGACGTCGAGACGTTCGACGGCCCCGGCGCCAACTACGACTTCGGCAGCCCCTTCACCAGCGACGTCGCCTCTGCCGACGAGGTTGTCGGTGGCCCGGAGCCTCCACTCGAAGAGCCCCTCTTCGCTAGATCGGTCCCTGAATACGAGCCCGCGCCGCCGGCGGATACCTTTCCGCCGAGGAGCGAGGAGCCCATGGCACCCGTCCCGTCAACCACGCCAGAACCGGTCGAACACCGACAGTTCAGGGGTGCGCACTCCGAGACGCCGCGGCCGGCCTCCCGTCGCGCACGTCGGTTGGCTGAGGACTCCGGTGGTGCGCACACGAACGGCCTTTCGGTTGCCGAGATCATGGCGAACCTCAAATCCGATGACGCGGGGGACGCCGCGCCGCGCAACCGCCATCGCGCAGAGTAGCGCCAACGAGATCGAAACCGCTCTCGCCGTCAAGTGAGCTGTAGATCACGTCGGACGGCCGGTGGTCCGCTTCTTCGCACGCGCTATTCTCTCCGCAGGACGTCTGGTACCCGCCACGCGGGACTGGAACGAACGAGAGGACGAAAGTGGTCTCCTTTGGGATCGCCAACGGTCCCGCGCCCGCACGGTTGACGATCGGTATCGTCTCGGCGGGACGGGTCGGGACAGCAATCGGTGCCGCGCTGGAGCGAGTCGGACACGTCGTTGTCGCCTGCTCAGCCGTCTCCGACGCCTCCGTTCATCGCGCGGAGACCCGACTACCCGACACCGAGATCCTGCCCGTTCCGGAGGTCGCAGCCCGGGCCGAACTGCTGATCCTCGCGGTTCCCGACGACGAACTCGCCGGCCTCGTGGGAGGTCTGGCGGCCACCGAGTTGGTGCGCAGGGGAACGATCGTCGTCCACACTTCCGGCGCCAACGGCGTCGGTATTCTCGCACCGCTCTCCGAGCAGGGCATCGTGCCGCTGGCGATCCATCCCGCGATGACCTTCACCGGCCACACCGAGGACAGTGCCCGACTGTCCGACGCCTGTTTCGGGATCACCGCGGCCGACGACATCGGCTATGCGATCGGGCAATCCCTCGTCCTCGAGATCGGTGGAGAGCCGGTCCGGGTCCGCGAGGAAGTCCGCCCGCTCTACCACGCAGCCCTCGCACATGGCAGCAACCACCTGGTCACGCTCGTCGTCGACGCGGTCGCCGCGCTGCGGGTGGCGCTCGAAGGGCAGGAACTGCTAGGCCAGGAACTGGTCGGCGACGACCCGAACGGACTGCCCGAACGGGTGCTCGGTCCGCTGCTGTCGGCAGCGCTCGACAACGCCCTGCGGCGCGGGCAGTCTGCGCTGACCGGACCCGTGGCACGCGGTGACGCGGCCGCCGTTGCGAAGCACCTCGAGGTGCTCGAGGACGTCGACCCGAGGCTGGGCGCGGGATACCGGGCGTTGGCGTTGCGGACTGCGCAGCGCGCGGGGGCGAAGCCGGAACTGATGGAAGTGCTCGAGGATGGAGGATGAGCCGAGGATGAGCACTGCGAACGAAGCTCCTGTTCTGCAGGGCGGATTCAAGCGCGGCGAACTGACCGTGCACCACGACCCCGAGGTCCTGACGCGGGTGTCGAAGGCGTTGCGCGGTGTCGGGCGCCAGGTGGCGCTGGTGCCCACGATGGGTGCACTGCATGCCGGTCACCTCGAGCTGGTGCGACAGGCGAAGGTGACTGGCGCCGTCGTGATCGTGTCGATCTTCGTCAATCCGCTGCAGTTCGGTGCGAACGAGGATCTCGACGCCTACCCGCGCACCCTCGATGCAGACCTGGAACTGCTGCGTGAGGTCGGGGTCGAGCTGGTCTTCGCCCCGACGCCGTCCACGATGTACCCCGACGGCCCGCGCACGACCGTCCTCCCAGGACCGCTCGGAGCCGACCTCGAGGGCAAGAGCCGGCCGACGCACTTCGCGGGCATGCTCACGGTTGTCGCCAAGCTGCTCCAGATCGCCGCACCCAACGTCGCGTTCTTCGGTGAGAAGGATTACCAGCAGCTCGTGCTGATCAGGCAGATGGTGCGTGATCTCAACTTCGACGTGCGAATCGTTGGCGTTCCGACGGTCCGTGAACAGGATGGTCTGGCCCTGTCCTCGAGGAATCGCTACCTCGAACCTGAGCAGAGGCAGCTGGCCACCACGCTGTCGGCTGCGCTGGTCGCGGGTGCGCACGCCGCGTCCGGCGGGGAGGAGGCGATTCTCGCCACCGCGCGCGAGGTGCTCGCCTCCGCGCCCGAGATCGAGGTGGACTACCTCGAGGTCCGCGGCGTGGATCTCGGCCCAGCCCCCGAACGCGGAGACGGTCGGCTCCTCATCGCGGCGCGAATCGGCAGCACGCGACTGATCGACAACGTCGGTGTTGCGGTCGGTACCGGGTTCCTCGAACGAACTAGCACAGACCCCACCACATCCTCCGCTCCCGTTGACGACCTCCTCTCCCACTGAAGACCGAAGGGCCGAACATGCTGCGCACCATGATGAAGTCGAAGATCCACCGTGCCACTGTCACGCACGCCGACCTGCACTACGTCGGCTCGGTGACCGTCGACCAGGATCTGATGGAGGCCGCCGACCTGCTCGAGGGTGAGCAGGTCACGATCGTCGACATCGACAACGGCGCCCGTCTCGAGACCTATGTGATCACCGGTGAGAGAGGCTCGGGTGTCATCGGGATCAACGGTGCCGCAGCGCATCTGGTCAACCCGGGTGATCTGGTGATCCTCATCGCCTACGGTGTGATGAACGAACAAGAGATCCGCGAGTACTCGCCGCACGTCGTGTTCGTCGACGGCGACAACAAACCGGTCGAACTCGGGTCGGACCCGGCGCATGCGCCCGAGGGCTCAGGTCTGGTCACGCCGCGGATGCTCTCCAGTCTGGTGTAGTACGGTGCTGCTCACGGTCGATGTCCGAAACACCAACATCGTTCTCGGACTCTTCACCGGCACCGGCTCTCACTCGAAGTTGGTGCGGGACTGGCGGATGCGCACCGATGCGCGGATGACCGCCGACGAGTTGGCGCTCAAGTTTCGCGGATTGGTCGGACCGCACGCCGATCAGATCACCGGTGTCTCCGCGCTCTCGACGGTGCCGTCGGTGCTGCGCGAGATACGCATAATGCTCGGCAGGTACTGGGATCATGTCCCGCACGTGGTCGTGGAGCCCGGCGTGCGCACCGGGGTGCCACTGCTGGTCGACAATCCCAAAGAAGTGGGCGCCGACCGCATCATCAATAGCCTTGCAGCGCACCACTTGTACGAGAGTGCTTGCATCGTAGTAGATTTCGGTACGTCGACATGTGTCGACGTCGTCTCCGACAAGGGCGAATTCCTTGGCGGCGCCATCGCGCCCGGCCTCGAGATCTCCACGGACGCACTGGCGTCGCAGTCGGCGGCGTTGCGGAAGGTCGAACTGGTCCGGCCCCGCTCGGTGGTCGGCAAGAACACCGTCGAGTGCATGCAGTCCGGTGCCGTGTTCGGATTTGCAGGTCTGGTAGACGGTTTGGTGTGCCGAGTTCGCCGTGAGCTCGCCGCCTTCAATGGGCCGGACGTCGCGGTGATCGCAACGGGGGACAGTGCACCGCTGATCATGCCCGAGTGCGAGACCATCGAGCACCACGAGCCTGACCTCGCGCTCGAGGGCCTGCGCATGGTTTACGAGCGCAACCTCGCACGGCGGAAGTCGCGCCGGAGCGAGGTCTGACCACCGGGTAGCCCGCGTCACTCGCACGAGGGGTTCCCTCGACGTCGATGTTGTGTAAGACTGCTCGACGTGTTCCGTTGCATGAGTGCCCAGGAGTGTTGTCGAGGCTGAACGCTGCCTCGATCGTCTTCACTCTCCTGGAGCTTTACTCGTGCATTCTGCATATCCTTTAGGCGTCCGCGCGTCTGCACACGTTGCGACCTCGCTGCCTACGCCATTGTTTCCCGCCGATTCGCTGCGGATGACTGATCAGGGCGCCTCCGGCGCCAAGGCGTACTCGACGCCCCTCATCGTGATGCCCTACTACGAGGTCGCCGGGCGCGGGGCGCTGCGCCGCAGTCGCCTCGAGCTGACCGTTCTGCTCGAAGGAAGCCTGAAGTGACCATCGACCAAATGCTCGACGACGCCCGCACTCACATTGATCGCATGTACGTCTTCGAGATCGCCGAGGCCGTCCGACGCGGCGCGATCTTCGTGGACATCCGACCCCAGGCCCAGCGGGCGCTCGAGGGCACGCTGCCGGGCGCGCTCGCGATCGAGCGAAACGTGCTCGAGTGGCGCCTGGACCCAACCAGCAGCGCCCACCTTGCGCTCGCCGTCGACCACGACGTCGAATGGGTGATCGTGTGCTCCGAGGGGTACACCTCGAGCCTCGCGGCCGCTGCCCTTCGGCAGCTCGGGCTGCACAAGGCCACCGACCTCGTAGGCGGCTACAAGGCCATCAAGGCCGCCGGCCTGCAGGGTGTCCTGATCGGACAGCGGCATTGCGTCCGAGAGTTGGCCACTGTTTCGGCGCACTGACCGGATCCCCGTTCGACGTCCCCGGGGGACGCCGTACTACCGGCGCACACGCTCGGCGAATGCGGCCCTATAGTCTTGTACCCCGTGAGTGAAGCACCAGCCCAGCCAGTCGACGACACCCCCGAGCAGCTCCGGATCCGCCGCGAGAAGCGGGAGCGTCTGCTCGCCCACGGCCAGGAACCGTACCCGGTGTCGGTTCCGCGCACTCATTCGCTCTCGGAGATCCGCGCCAAGTACCCCGATCTGGAAGTGGACTCGAGCACGGGAGAGGTGGTCGGCGTGGTCGGCCGCGTCATCTTCCTCCGCAACACCGGCAAGCTGTGCTTCGCGACCCTGCAAGAAGGCGACGGGACTCAGCTGCAGGCGATGCTCAGCCTCGCCAATATCGGCGAGGACGTCCTAGCAGCCTGGAAGGCCGATGTAGATCTCGGCGACTTCGTGTTCATTCACGGCGAGGTAATCAGCTCGCGGCGCGGCGAGCTCAGCGTAATGGCCGACTCGTGGCAGATCGCGGCCAAGGCCCTGCGTCCGCTGCCGGTCGCACACAAGGAGATGAACGAGGAATCCCGGGTGCGGCAGCGCTACGCGGACCTCATCGTCCGTCCGCAGGCCCGCGAGATGGCGCGCAAGCGGGTCGCCGTCGTTCGGGAATTGCGCAACGCGCTCGAGCGCCGCGGCTTCCTCGAGGTCGAGACGCCGATGCTGCAGACACTGCATGGCGGTGCGGCGGCGCGTCCATTCACGACTCACTCGAACGCGCTGGACATCGACCTGTACTTGCGAATCGCGCCGGAATTGTTCCTCAAGCGATGCGTCGTCGGCGGTATCGAGAAGGTTTTCGAGATCAACCGCAATTTCCGCAATGAGGGTGTGGACTCGACGCACTCGCCGGAGTTCGCGATGCTCGAGACGTACGAGGCTTACGGTACCTACGACGATTCCGCGAAGATGACCCGTGAACTCGTGCAGGAGGTCGCGCAGGGCGCTTTCGGCTCCCAGGTCGTCACGCTCGCTGACGGTTCCGAGTACGACCTCAGCGGCGAGTGGAAGACGATGGAGATGTATCCCTCGCTGTCCGAGGCGATCGGCGTTCAGGTCACCCCGGACACCTCGGTCGAGGACCTGTTGGCGCTGGCTGCGAAGGTCGGCCTCGACGTCCCGAAGGACAAGGGGTACGGCCACGGCAAGATCGTCGAGGAACTGTGGGAGCACCAGTGCGGTGACCAGTTGTACGAGCCCACATTCGTGCGGAATTTCCCGGTCGAGACGTCGCCACTCACCCGTCAGCACCGGAACCTGCCGGGTGTGACTGAGAAGTGGGATCTCTACATCCGCGGATTCGAACTGGCGACGGGGTATTCGGAGTTGGTCGACCCGATCATTCAGCGTGAGCGTTTCATGGATCAGGCGCGCCTTGCCTCGGCCGGCGACGACGAGGCGATGATTCTCGACGAGGAGTTCCTCGCTGCGATGGAGCAGGGTATGCCGCCGACCACCGGGACAGGTATGGGAATCGATCGCCTTCTGATGGCACTTACTGGATTGGGAATCAGGGAAACCATCTTGTTCCCAATTGTCCGACCGTCCACGCGCTGACCGGCAGTTCAAAACCCTCGATATTGATGAGCCATCATTTTCGAGGATTCAGGGTACTATTGCTTTCGAGTTGCCCCGGCTGGGACGCTTCGCGTCCGAGCGACGACGCGTCATTCGGAAGGAATCGACCCCATGGCAAAGAAGGTAACTGTAACGCTCATCGATGACGTCGATCAGGATGCCACCGCCGACGAAACAGTCGAGTTCGGCCTTGACGGGGTTGCGTACGAGATCGATCTGTCTTCCGAGAATGCAGCAAAGCTGCGTGAGCAACTCGACGTGTGGGTTTCGCATGCTCGGAAGGTGACGGCTCGTCGCCGTGGCAAGGGGGCGGCCGGTGCGGCTTCCCGTGGTGGGGCAGACCGAGAGCAGAGTGCCAAGATCCGTGAATGGGCACGAGGCCACGGCTACACGGTGTCCTCGCGCGGTCGGATCTCCGCCGAAATTACCGAGGCGTACAACAAGGAACACTGATCACGGTCGCAACACGGCCGGTGATCTGTTGCCGATGTAGAACGGTCTGCTACCATCTCGCTCCGTGCAGCTGAGACGATTCATTGCGGGCGTACTTCTTTCTGCGGTGTCACTGCTTGGTGTGGCAGTGCCGGCAACGGCCCAGGAGGCCTACCCGGTGCCCTACAACTTCCTTGCAGGAATTTCGCTGGAATTGAGTAATCCGGGCGGGTCCGCGCCGGGCTCGAACGACTGGTCGTGCAAACCGTCGGATGAGCGCCCGAATCCCGTCGTGTTGGTGCACGGAACCTTTGGCAACCGCCAAGACAATTGGGGTTCGTTTGCTCCGCTTCTCGCGAACGAGGGATATTGCGTCTTCGCGCTCACTTACGGCGCGCTCGAGGATCAGCCGTGGCCGATTTCAGCGATCGGCGGATTGAAGCCCATCGAAGAGAGCGCCGAGCAACTCCGTGAGTTCGTCGACCGCGTCCTGCAGGAGACCGGCGCGGAGAAGGTTGATCTGATCGGCCATTCACAGGGCACCCTGATGCCGACGTACTACGTCCAGCAACTCGGCGGTGCCGACAAGATCGACAAGTACGTGTCGCTGGCGCCGCTGTGGGACGGCACCGATGGGTCCGGCGGAGACAGTTCGATGGACACTCTGATGGATGCCATGAGCGCCCTCATCGATGACGGAAGCGGCGAGCTCTGCCTGGCGTGCCCGCAGATGGCGACAGGCTCGGAGTTCTTGCAGGCGCTGCAGGCGAACGGAATCTACGCGCCCGAGGTGACCTACACCAACATCCTGACTCGCTACGACCAAGTGATCGTCCCCTACACCAGCGGGTACCTCGAGGGGCCCAACGCGACCAACATCGTCTTGCAGGACGAGTGCAGCACAAACTTCGGTGAGCATCTTGCCGTTGCTGCGGACTCCGTCGCGGCCGTGCACGTTCTGAACGCTCTGGATCCAGACAACCAACGTTCGGTACCGTGCCAGTTCGTGGTGCCGATCCTGGGCGGCTGAGCTTCAACAGCTTTCTCCCTCGGACGTCCGCGTACTGATCTGCGCGGATAGGGTTCCGCCTCGGCGCCGCGTTCGTAGGAAGGAGTGTGTGCGTGCGAGCGGTTCCGGACGTCGACGCGAAAGAGGTCGTCGAATCCGACGTCCGTTCGCCTGGGAGTCGGCAGTCGTCACCGACGAGGAGTCGACAGTGGTCACCGACCTCCCGGAAGGTGTTCGTCGCGGCACTGGCACTCATTGCTGTGCAGATCGTGGTTCGATCTGTCGTAGCGTTCTCGGGCGACTTCTACTGGGACGACCTCATCCTGATCAGCCGCTCCGGCGAGTTGCCTGCTCTGTCGACTGAATTCCTCTTCTACGACCACGACGGTCATCTCATGCCGGCTGCCTTCCTGGTCGCGTGGTTGTCGACCGCAGCGGCACCGCTGAGCTGGACGGTTCCTGCGGTGACGCTTGTCGTGGGGCAGGCGCTCGCGTCGCTTGCGGTGCTGCGGATCCTCCGCCTGCTCGTAGGCACCCGGCCGGTGCTGCTGCTGCCGTTGGTGTTCTACCTGTTCTCCCCGCTCACACTGCCGTCGTTCGCGTGGTGGGCGGCAGGCCTCAACTCGTTGCCGATGCAGATCGCGCTGGCCTGGGTGGCGGGTGACGCGATCCGGCTGTGCCGGACCGGACGTGCCCGGTTCGCGGTGTCGGGCGCAGTGGTAACGGCACTGTCGTTGGCGTTCTTCGAGAAATCGATTCTGGTACCGGTGGTCGCGTTCGCGGTGGTCGCGCTCGCGTACCGAGTCGACGGTATCGAGCGTCCAATCCGCACGGCACTGGACCGGGGGAAGGCGCTGTGGATCCCCCTCGCCGTAGTCGTCGCGCTGTGGGCGGCGACGTACCTTCACTTCACTCACTCCCGGTTGGTATTCCCGTCCGCCACCCAGACCGCGGGGCTCGCGCACCACGGGACCTCCCTGGGCCTGGTGCCAACGTTGCTCGGCGGGCCGTGGAGTTGGGATCGTTGGCCCCCGAGCCCGCCGTGGGCGACGCCGCCCACCGTTCTCGTCGTCCTCGGCTGGGCGGCCGTGGCGGCCGCGCTCGTGTGGTCGCTGCGGTATCGGCAGCGCACAGTCGGCGTCTGGGTGTCGATGGCGGTGTACGTCGCAGTGTCCGAGGCGGCGATGATCCTGACCCGTTCCGGCCCGGATACCGCGTACGAGTTGGCCCAGACGCTGCGCTACGTCGCCGACAGCGCGGTCGTGATCGCGATCGGCTGGGCGCTGATCGTGCGGGCGCCCCGCAGGCCAGCGGTGCGTCCGCTTCCACGGCCACGGCCAGTTTTCATCGTCGGCTTGGTGGCACTGTTCGTCGCGAGCAGCCTGTGGTCGACAGCGACCTTCGTGCAGCGATGGCGCGACAACCCGACCGTGGACTACCTCGCGAACGGTCGCGCCGCCCTCGCTGCGAACCAGGAGACCCCGATGCTGGATCAGCCCGCGTCGATCTATGTCTTACTTCCCGTCGCGTTCCCGCACAACATGGCGAGCCGCATCTTCGGTCCGCTGCACGACCGCCCCGAGTTCGGGCGGTCGACGAACTATCTACAGGTCTTCGACGACTCCGGGCACTTGATCCCGGGCGCCGTCGTGCGGATCCGCAGCATCGGGCAGGGGCCCGTCCCCGAGTGTGGCTATCGCATCGAGAACGATCCGGTCGACCTGCCGCTCGACGGTCCGCTCATCGACTGGGAGTGGACGGCCCAGCTCAACTACTTCGCGAGCACCGACGGCACCATCGAAGTCAGCTTGAATCGCAGTGGGGACACGGTGACGGTCCCGGTACAGGCCGGGCTGAACCAGGCATTCGTGAGGCTGCTCGGGGCAGGTGACGGGATCCGGGTCCGCCCGGTGACTCCTGGACTGGAGTTGTGCATCGGTGCCGGCCCCGTCGGGGCCGTCGGGCCGGCGCCGGAGGCGGGATCGTGACGGCCACTACCGGCACTGCGACGCCGGGATACGTGAAGTCGCTGACGGGCCTGCGCGCGATCGCGGCGCTGATGGTGATCTTCGCGCACGCTGGGTTCTGGACCGGTCGGTACACGCCCGATCCCACAGGTGCCGCGTTTTCCCGGCTCGAGGTCGGCGTCACGATGTTCATGGTGCTGTCGGGCTTCCTGCTGGCACGCCCTTGGCTCAAGGCCGCCGCAGGGCAGGGGGAGTTGCCGTCGACGCGGGTCTACGCGTGGCGCCGGGTGCGACGAATCCTGCCTGCGTACTGGATCACCATTATCGCGACGTATGCGATCTACCTGTTCCGGGAGGATTCCGGGGAAACGGGGAAGGGCTGGTCCGGGTTCCTGCGGAACATGACCTTCACCCAGATCTACGGGGCCGGGCACCTGCACACCGGACTCACCCAGATGTGGAGCCTCGCGGTCGAGGTGGCCTTCTATCTCCTGCTTCCGGTGATCGGGTGGTTCTTGGTGGTGGTCGTCTGCCGCCGGCGATGGCATCCCGTCCGCCTCGCGGTCGCCCTGCTCGTCCTCGTTGCGATCACGCCGCTGTGGACGCTGATCACCCACAACACCGACATCGACTTCACGGCCCGGCTTTGGCTGCCTGGGTTCATCGCCTGGTTCGCCGGCGGCATGCTGCTTGCGCTGGCCTCCGTAACCATCAAGCGCTGCAACCCGTACGGGATGGGCCTGCTGGCGATCTACTTCCTGCTGCTCGTGTGCACACCGCTTGCGGGGGAAGCGACCATCGTGCCCATGGACGCCACTGAGGCGGTCACCAAGTCGATGCTGTATCTGCTGTTCGCGACGGCATTGATAGCGCCGCTCGTCATCGGTGATAGGCCGGGACCGCTCGGACGCCTGTCATCGTCGGCCCCGATGGTGTGGCTCGGCGAGATCTCCTACGAGATCTTCCTCGTGCACCTCGTGGTGCTGGAGTTCGTCGTCGACATGCTGGGCTACCAGACGTTCCAGGGCTCGACGGTCGGTGTCTTCGTCGTCACCGTCGCGTTCTCCGTCCCGATTGCGTGGGCGTTGCACCGAACCCTGTTGCGGTTCATCGAGAGTGGGCCCAAACAAGAGCGCCGGCCGATGGAGGTATCTCGGCGCGAGACCCGCGCCGTCGACCAGCCGGTCGCGCCTACTCCCACCCGAGTCGAGTGACGACTGTCGTCATCGGAGACAACTACCACCAGTGCTGGCTCCCGCGCGGTCGACGTAGCAACTAGGGGAGAACTCGTTCCATGGGCGAGTTCTCCCGTGGCCCCTGCCGCTGTGTCGACTAACCGGACACGATGCCGACGATCGCGACAAGCGCGAAAATAGGCGAACCAGGTCCACCATGCACAGAGGCCTCCATCTCTCGGAGGCGCCCGGGGGGCAGGCCGTGGAGCCACTCCGACGCCGTGTTCGCTTCAGGCGTACAGGGCGCGGGAAACGATTCCGCGACCTGCGACGTTGAGGAGTTCATGCAGGTTCGCTCCACTCGCCCGACGGGCGGAGGAGCGGCAGGCCGAAGAGTCGCCCACTAGAGTGTGAAGTGGGGTCGTGGAACCTTCGGTTCCGGAGGCCGTCAGCCTGTTGTGCCGGAGCGAGACTCGGCGGAAAGGTGCGAGACACCGAGAAAGGCGGGGCCTCGTACCTGGACCACCGGAAAATGTGAGGGAGAGCGATGTTCGAGAGGTTCACCGATCGCGCGCGGCGCGTCGTCGTCCTGGCTCAAGAAGAAGCGAGGATGCTCAACCACAACTACATCGGCACGGAGCACATCCTGCTGGGTCTCATCCATGAGGGTGAGGGCGTAGCGGCCAAGTCGTTGGAGTCGTTGGGTATTTCCCTCGAAGGTGTCCGCAGCCAGGTCGAGGAGATCATCGGGCAGGGCCAGCAGGCGCCGTCCGGCCACATCCCCTTCACTCCCCGCGCCAAGAAGGTCCTCGAGCTCAGCCTGCGAGAGGCGCTGCAGCTCGGCCACAACTACATCGGGACCGAGCACATCCTGCTCGGTCTGATCCGCGAGGGCGAGGGTGTCGCCGCCCAGGTCCTCGTCAAGCTGGGTGCCGACCTCAACCGCGTGCGCCAGCAGGTCATCCAGCTGCTGTCGGGTTACCAGGGCAAGGAGCCGGCCGAGGCCGGCGGCAGCCGCGGCGAGGCGGGCACCCCGTCGACGTCGCTGGTCCTCGACCAGTTCGGCCGGAACCTCACCCAGGCCGCCCTCGAAGGCAAGCTCGACCCGGTCATCGGTCGTTCGAAGGAGATCGAGCGCGTGATGCAGGTTCTGAGCCGCCGCACCAAGAACAACCCGGTTCTCATCGGCGAGCCCGGCGTCGGCAAGACCGCGGTCGTCGAGGGCCTCGCACAGGCCATCGTCAACGGCGAGGTGCCGGAGACCCTCAAGGACAAGCAGCTCTACACGCTGGACCTCGGTTCCCTGGTGGCCGGCAGCCGGTACCGCGGTGACTTCGAGGAACGCCTCAAGAAGGTCCTGAAGGAGATCAACACTCGCGGCGACATCATTCTGTTCATCGACGAGCTGCACACCCTGGTTGGTGCGGGCGCGGCCGAGGGCGCCATCGACGCCGCTTCGATCTTGAAGCCGAAGTTGGCTCGCGGCGAGCTGCAGACCATCGGTGCGACCACCCTCGACGAGTACCGCAAGTACATCGAGAAGGACGCCGCCCTCGAGCGCCGCTTCCAGCCGGTGCAGGTCGGTGAGCCGACGGTCGAGCACACCATCGAGATCCTCAAGGGTCTGCGGGACCGTTACGAAGCGCACCACCGTGTCTCCATCACCGACAGTGCGCTGGTTGCGGCGGCCACCCTGGCCGACCGCTACATCAACGATCGTTTCCTGCCGGACAAGGCCATCGACCTCATTGACGAGGCGGGTGCCCGGATGCGCATCCGCCGGATGACCGCGCCGCCGGATCTGCGTGAGTTCGACGACAAGATCGCCGATGCCCGCCGCGAGAAGGAGTCTGCGATCGACGCGCAGGACTTCGAGAAGGCCGCGAACCTGCGCGACAAGGAAAAGCAGCTCGTCGGGCAGCGCGCCGAGCGGGAGAAGCAGTGGCGGTCCGGTGACCTGGACGTCATCGCCGAGGTCGACGACGAGCAGATCGCCGAGGTCCTGGGCAACTGGACCGGCATCCCGGTCTTCAAGCTCACCGAGGAGGAGACCACGCGTCTGCTCCGCATGGAGGAGGAGCTGCACAAGCGGATCATCGGCCAGGAGGACGCCGTCAAGGCCGTCTCGAAGGCGATCCGCCGTACCCGCGCCGGCTTGAAGGACCCGAAGCGTCCGTCCGGCTCGTTCATCTTCGCCGGACCGTCCGGTGTCGGTAAGACCGAGCTGTCCAAGGCGCTCGCGAACTTCCTGTTCGGCGAGGACGATGCGCTCATCCAGATCGACATGGGCGAGTTCCACGACCGGTTCACCGCGTCGCGTCTGTTCGGTGCCCCTCCCGGCTACGTCGGCTACGAAGAGGGCGGCCAGCTCACCGAGAAGGTGCGCCGCAAGCCGTTCTCGGTGGTCCTGTTCGACGAGATCGAGAAGGCGCACCAGGAGATCTACAACACTCTCCTCCAGGTCCTTGAGGATGGCCGTCTCACCGATGGTCAGGGTCGTACGGTCGACTTCAAGAACACCGTGCTGATCTTCACCTCGAACCTGGGTACCGCGGACATCTCGAAGGCCGTTGGTCTGGGCTTCAGCCAGGGCACGGGCAGCGAGTCGAACTACGAGCGCATGAAGCTCAAGGTTCACGACGAGCTCAAGAAGCACTTCCGGCCCGAGTTCCTCAACCGCATCGACGACATCATCGTCTTCCACCAGCTGACGCAGGCCGAGATCATCGAGATGGTGGACCTGATGATCAGCCGCGTCGAGGCGCAGCTGAAGAACAAGGACATGGACATCGAGCTGACCGAGCAGGCCAAGGCGCTGCTCGCAAAGCGCGGCTTCGATCCGGTGCTCGGCGCACGTCCCTTGCGTCGCACTATCCAGCGCGAGATCGAGGACCAGTTGTCGGAGAAGATCCTCTTCAACGAACTGGAGCCGGGCCAGATCGTGCTCGTCGATGTCGAGGGCTGGGACGGCGAGGGAGCCGGCGAGAACGCGAAGTTCACGTTCCGTGGCACCCCCAAGCCGGTCACGGTCCCGGATTCACCCGCCGAAGCGCTCGCGAGCGCCGGTGAGCCCGAGAGCGGCCCCCAGGAGTAGCGCTTCCAGCACAGAGAAGCCGCTTGCATCGCAACGATGCCCCGGACGCAATTGCGTCCGGGGCATCGTCGGTTCAAGAACCGTTTTCCATCAGGCGCTGACCCGGCCGGACCAGTTGGCCAACTGCTCGGTGGGTCCGGCCTGCGCAGAGGGAGTGACGACGGGGCCGTACGGCATCTGCCCGCCGCGCGGTTCCGCGGGGATCGCGTGCTGTGCGACGGCGAGTACCGCCTCGGCCAGTTCGGGACGGCTCTCGGCGGGCTGGCCCGTGGCGGTCGCAAGGTCCCAGCCATGCACAAGGGTTTCGATGATGTAGACCCAGATCGCGACCCGGCCGGGGACGGTGCCCCACGGTGCAGTCACTTCGGCGTCCAGTCGGTCGTCGGTCCAAGCAGGCAACATGCGGTCGGTGGCGGACCGATACGCGGCCACAAAGTCGTCGTCGGAGATACCGGTGACGATGGTTGGGGCGGCGGACGGGTCGCCGCCTTCCCCGATGATCCGGGCAATCTCCACGCCGGCCACGTGGTGACCGAGGAGGGCGCGGACGTCGAATTCGGTGCAGGGGGTCGATGCTGTCAGCTGGTCCCGGCGAACACCGGCAATGAGTTCGGTTGCCCAGGCCAGCGCTTCGCGGTAGAGGGGACGTGGATCTGTTGTCGCTTGGGTCATGAGCAAACTATCGGTGCAATACATGACATCTTGTGTCGTGTATTTCTGGCAAACTTTCCTCGTGCGCGCCGACCGTCTGCTCTCGCTCGTTCTGTTGCTTCGCAACCGCGGGCGCATGTCGGCTTCGGCTCTGGCCCGCGAACTCGAGGTATCACCTCGCACTGTGTTGCGTGACATCGATGCGCTGTCGACCGCAGGCATACCCGTCTACGCCGAACGGGGCCGCGATGGCGGATTCGAGCTGTTGCCAGGGTTCACGACCGACCTGACCGGCCTGACCGCCGACGAGGCCAAAGCGCTCATGACGGCGAGTTCGGCCGCGACCTCGGAATCGCTGGGAATGGGGCCGGCCTTCGCATCGGCGATCCGCAAGGTGGTGGCGGCGATACCGCAACCGCATCGCGTGGCTGCGCAGAAGGTTGCAGAGCGGGTACTGGTCACGCAGGGGACCTGGCTGACGGATCCGAAGCCGACCGACCCGTTCCTCGGACTGATCCAGCAAGCGGTGTTCGTGGGCCGACGGCTGAGCATCCTCTACGCGTCGGAGAGTAGCGGCCCCACGTGGCGGATCGTCGACCCTGTCGGACTCATCCATGCATCTGGTCGGTGGTACCTCGTGGCGACGGATGCCGGCAGGGAACGAGCCTATCGAGTGGAGAAGATCGAGGACGTGCGCCAAGTCGATGAAGCGGCGGTGCGCCAGCCCGACGTCGACCTAGGCGCAGTCTGGGAGCGGCTCCGTACTGCGTTCCGGTCGCCGAGAGAACCGCTGGTGGTCGCCGTTCTCGTGCGCGCGGAGCATCGAGAGGAACTTGCCGAGCGAACGCTGGGGGTGTTGTCCGAGTCGCCGTTCGACAGCGAATGGGTGCGCCTCGAGGTGGCGTTCGGCGGCGACTCCCACGCCGGCGAAGTGTTGTGGGCTATGGGGGAGAACGCCAAAGTGTTGGCACCGGAACGCCTGCGGGTCGCGATGGAGTCTCGGGCGCGGCGAATGGCCGATCTCTACGAGTAGGTTCGAGACGTAACCCGAACAACCAGGAGAGGATGTGGCATGCCGACACGTACTGCGCGCACCGCTTGGAATGGAACCCTCGAGAAGGGTTCCGGGCAGGTCGAACTGACCAGCTCAGGAGTCGGAACGTACGAGGTGTCGTTTCCCAAGCGGGCCGCCGAGGACGCCGGCGGAACGACCAGCCCCGAGGAGTTGATCGCGGCCGCCCATTCGTCCTGCTACGCGATGCAGCTGTCGGCGCTGATCGGGGAGGCCGGGGGAACGCCGCAGAGCCTCGACGTCCGTGCCGACGTCTCCCTGGGACCGGACAAGCCGGGCTTCAAGCTCACGGGTATCGCCCTCACCGTTCGGGCGGAGGTCGATGGACTCGATGCCGACGGGTTCGCCCGCGCTGCTCAGGCGGCCAAGGAATCCTGCCCGGTGAGCAAGGCCCTCACCGGTGTCGCCATCACGCTCGACGCCGCGCTCGAGTAGCTTGCGTGGCCGGCCCGATCGGCCTGTGGCTGAGACTCTTTGCTCTGACGTAGCTGACTCCGCGCCGGGTGCGGAACAACGCCGGACCGGCATGTGTTCGAATGTCTCGTGACGATCGAGAGAAACACCGAAGCTCTGCCTGCCGAACTCCCGCCGGGGACGGTCCCGATCGAAGTGTGGTCGGATGTTGCCTGCCCTTGGTGCTACATCGGCAAGCACCGGTTCGCCGCGGCACTCGACGAGTTCCCGCAGCGGGATCGTGTCGCGGTGGTGTGGCGGTCGTACCAGATCGCGCCGGACACACCCGTGGGAGCGCGTCACACCGAACTCGAGGCTCTCGTCGAGCACAAGGGCATGTCGGGCGATCAGGTCCGTCAGATGTTCCGCCACGTCGCCGGCATCGCCGCTGCGGACGGGTTGGTCATGGACTTCGAGAACGCATTCGCGGCGAACACGTTCGACGCGCACCGCCTCCTGCATGTGGCAGGGGAGCGGCAGGAAGCGCTGCTCGAGGCGCTGTTCCGGGCTCACTTCACGGACGGGAAGGTGCTCGACGATCGCGCGGTGCTGGTCGAGATCGCGGTGAGCGTCGGCATGGATGCCGAGGAGGCGGCCGCGGCGCTCGATGGCAATGCCGGCGCGGATTTGGTGCGCGCCGATCTCGAAGCGGCCCGGCAGCTGCGGATCTCGGGCGTGCCGTTCTTCGTCGCGAATCGGAGCCTCGCGGTCTCGGGCGCGCAGCCGAAGGAGGTCTTCACGGAGTTGCTCCGTCAGGCGGTCGAGCAGACCCAGGGCGAAACCGGGGAAAGCAGTGCAGGTCTCGGCGGGAACGCCGAGACCTGCAACTGACCACCCTTACGGTGGCGCGCGATCCGGCCTACCGGATCGCGCGCCGCTGGGCACGTTCGGTGAGGAAGGCGAAGGCCAACCCCAGTCCGAGCCACAGCGCTGTCTGAGTCGCGAACGACGAGATGCGGAACTCCCACAGCAGCGTGGCGGGGAAGTCCTCACCGACCTCGTTGACGCCGGGTAGCGCAACGTAGCCGATCGCGACGACGAGGAGGAACGCTGCGATCGTTCCGATGACCCGGACGGACACCATCTGTTGGTCGGCGAGCCGTCGGACGACGTACACCGCAGCCGCGACCGCAGCCAGGCCGACGATTACCGAAGCTAGCCAAAGCAGGGTCCGCTCGTTCACCGTGTCCGGGTCGCCGACCGCCGGAGGGTTGGCCGGGTACTTGAAGAACGGCACGGCTTGGATTGCGAGCCAACCGCATCCGGCCACCACCGCGGCGAGCAGCGGCATGGGCAACGTGGTCCACCGGCGTGCGTAGTGCACGACGACCGCAAAGATCGCGCCGAGCGCCACCCCGGCGAGGCCGGTGGCGAGGAACAGGCCGGCGCGTTGTCCGGTGCGGCTGACGGTTGCGTCGCCGCCATGTGAATGGCCCCCGGATGCTTCCGTCTCGTCCGTGGCAGCCGCGGTGTGGTCGTGCGCCGCAGTCGAGCTCTCGGCGGCGTGATGATCCGGTGCTGCCCCCATTGACTCCTCGATTTCGATGGCCGCCTCTACGTGCGGCTCACCGAGCGTGAATGCGACGACGCCGCCCAGAAGGCCGGCGATCAGGCCTGCGAGCAGGCCGCGGAGGAGTAGCGTCTTCAGGCTTTCGGTGACTGTTGCTAGTGGCACGGCAGGCCCAGCAGATGGCGACCGTCATGCATGAGCTCGTGCATGAACATGCCACTACGGGAGATTGCGCCCTGGTCGAATCCGACCAAGTAAAGGGCGACCATTGCGAGCAGTACCACTGCCGCGGCGATGAGTGCGACAGCGGCCGACTCGGTCGACTTGTCGGGCGAATAGACGAATGCCATTGGTGCCTCCTGGGATTTCGCGTCCCGCTAGGTCCATGCGATGGCCGGGGTGTCTGGCTCTCGGGGGCAGCCCCCGAACACAGTGGCGCGACCGCTCCGGAATGGCACCGGATTACCGTCGATCCATCGCTCTGTCGAGCGAACTTTGGCACCCTTCAGGTCGTGGTGTCAATTGAGCGGTCAACATCGCCGCGAAATATCCGACGCTTCCGTTCCCTGTCGGGTCGGTGGAAATCAGGCTTCGCCCGTCGCGGTCACGTCGAGCACCACCTCGAACTCGAGCAGCGACGCGCCGGAGGCGACGGGCTTGGCCCGTTCACCGGCGTGGGCCTCGCGGGCCGGCCCGCTCACCCACGCCTGGAACGCCTCCTCGGATTCCCACTGCGTCACAACGAAGTAGCGGTCATCGCCCTTCACCGGACGCAGGAGCTGGAACCCGAGGAATCCGGGGGAGTTCTCGACCGCGTGTGCGCGATTGGCGAACCGCTTCTCGAGTTCGGGGCCCGCGCCCTCGGGAACCTCGATTGCGTTGATCTTCACGACTGCCATGGATGTGAGAGTACTCCTGGGATGCGTGTTCTCCGGGGTGCGCGTGTTCGGCTACCGTCGATTCCGTGTTGCACGACGAGGGTGGGACCGGACGACCGATACTGCTGCTGCACGGGTTGATGGGGAGCGCACGGACGTGGTCGCGGCACGTGTCGTGGCTGCGTGAACACGGCCGCGTCTACACGTTCGACGCGGCTGGACACGGGCGGCCGATCGACAGTCTTCCGACGACCGAGCTGTTCGTCGAAGACCTCGCTGAGGCGCTCGACGGGCTCGACGAGCCGCTCGCCGTGATCGGGCACTCAATGGGTGCCCTGCACGCGTGGTGTTTCGCGGCCGCCTATCCGGACCGGGTCCGGGCACTCGTGCTCGAGGACATGGCACCCGACTTCCGCGGTCGCACCGCAGAGGACTGGGCAGCAATGATTTCCGCTTGGCCGCAGCCGTTTCCCACCGAGGAGTCGGTACTCGAGTACTTCGGTGAGGTTGCCGGTCGCTACTTCCTCGACTCGTTCGAACAGCGCGCCGACGGCTGGTACCTGCACGGCGACGTCGAGACGTTCCGCGACATCTCGGAGGAGTGGGGAACCCGCGACTTCTGGGCACAGTGGGACGCCGTCCGCGCGCCTGCGCTGCTCATCGAAGGCGAGTTCACGATCACCCCGGAGGGGCAGATGCGCCGCATGCTCGAAGGCCACGACGCCCGCTACGTGTGGGTGGCCCAGGCCGGGCATCTCGTCCACGACGACCAGCCCGAGCGGTACCGCGACGCTGTCGAGGAGTTCCTCGAATCCCTCGAATGACGGGCGCCTCTCTCGAATGACTGGCGTCAGCTGCCTTCTCCGGCGAGTGCGAACAGGCCGTCCTCGGTCTGCTCGATCAACCCGTCGACCAGCAGTGAGTCCAGTGCCCGGTCCCGCTGGCCGGGGTCGCTGAGCCACACGAGGTCGAGCCGTTCGCGCTCGACGGGGTGTTTGCTGCCTCGCAGCACATCCAGGAGCTTCCCGCGGACTTGACGATCGGTTCCGGCGAACTTCTGCACCTTGCGCGGCTCACCCACGAACGCGGGTCGGCCCGCCTCCACCCAGGCGCAGCGAGTCAGCGGGCAACCGTCGCAGTCCGGGGTCCGGGCGGTGCAGACAGTCGCCCCGAGTTCCATCAACGCCGCCGAGAATCGGGCCGCCCGCTCCCGGGTGCGAGGAAGCAGCGCGTCGACGTCGGCCATGTCGCGCTTGGCCGAAGGGTTGCCCTGATCGGCACGGCCGTGGACGGCGCGGGCGACGACACGTCGAACATTGGTATCCACCACGGGGACTCGCTGCCCATACGCGAAGCATGCGACCGCGCGGGCGGTGTAGTCGCCGATGCCGGGCAGGCGGAGCAGCACGTCGATGTCGGTCGGGACCTCGTCACCGTGCTCGGCGGCCAGCACCGCCGCGCACTCGTGTAGGCGCAGGGCGCGTCGCGGGTACCCCAGTTTGCCCCAAGCCCGTAGGACGTCGGCCTGGCTCGACGCTGCCATCAGTGACGGCACCGGCCAGCGGCGCACCCAATCTCCCCAGACCGGGGCGACGCGGGCGACGGGGGTCTGTTGCAGCATGACTTCGCTCATCAGGATCTGCCAAGCCGTCACACCCTCGCGGCGCCACGGCAGATCCCTGGCCTGCTCCTCGTACCACGGAAGCAGCGCCGAA
The DNA here is from genome assembly GCF_004011825.1 of Rhodococcus xishaensis. GTDB lineage: Bacteria > Actinomycetota > Actinomycetes > Mycobacteriales > Mycobacteriaceae > Prescottella > Prescottella xishaensis. The sequence continues at coordinate 56,410 of NZ_RKLO01000006.1, forward strand.
CTGTCCACCGACATCGACACGCTCACCCTTCCCTGCATCCGGCACGGGCATGCGCCGCCCGATTTGCGGTGTCCGACGAGACGGCGAAGGCCTGGGCGTGCACAATTGCCCCATGCCTGATTCCAACCCGATCTCCGCTTGGAAAGCCCTCAAGCAGGGTAACGAGCGTTTCGTCAGTGGTACCCCGCTGCACCCGAGCCAGGGTAGCGCCGACCGCGCGAAGCTGGTCGACGGCCAGCACCCGACTGCCGCGGTCTTCGGCTGCGGCGACTCCCGAACCGCAGCCGAGATCATCTTCGACCAGGGTCTCGGCGACATGTTCGTCGTCCGTACCGCCGGTCACGTGATCGACAGCGCGGTACTCGGTTCCCTCGAGTACGCCGTCGGAGTCCTAGGCGTCCCGCTGGTCGTCGTGTTCGGTCACGAAAGCTGCGGCGCCGTCAAGGCAACGATCGACGCACTCGACAACGGAACCGTCCCACCCGGCTTCATCCGTGACGTCGTCGAGCGCGTCTCGCCGTCGATCCTGGCGGGCCGTCGCGAGGGTCTTACAACCGTCGACGAACTCGAAGGCCGGCACGTCGTAGAGACCGGTTCGCTGCTGATGCAGCGGTCGCGGATCATCTCTGAGGCAGTCGAGGCCGGCAGGTGCGCGATCGTGGGCGTCACCTACAAGTTGGCCGACGGCGATATCAAGCTGCAGAGCACCGTCGGCGACGTCGGCGACGGGGTCGGCTGAGCCCCCGCCGTCTGGGCGCCCGGCCACCCGAGTCGAACCGTGTCGCCCGGCCGCACCGAGTCGAAGCTGACCGTGCGAGCCGGGCGACACGCCGGGACCCCTGAGGCAAGCGCCAGTGGTATGGAACTACCGTTGATTCGTGTTTCAACCGACCGGCCCGCTGCCCCCCGAGGTCTACTGGCGTCGGCGCCTGGTCGCTCTCGGCGTGCTCGTCGTGGTGATCGCGCTGATCGTCTGGATCATCTCAGCAGTCACCGGCGGGGGCTCCTCGGAACCGGCGGCTGCGGCTGACACAGCCGAACCCACCGAGGCCAGTACCCCGACCGAGTCATCGGATGCGACGGAGGCTTCGGAGGCCGCCGCTCCCGAACCAATAGATGCCGCGCCCGTCTACTGCGAGGACCAGTCCTTGGCGATCAAGGCGACACCCGACCTGCCCCAGTACTCGGTAGGCCAGGAGCCAAGCTTCACAATCGCGATCACCAACATCGGCACCGCCAAGTGTGAACGCGACCTCGGTTCGGGTCTGCAACAGGTGCTCGTGTACACCCTCGACGGGAACGAGCGGTTGTGGTCGAACACCGACTGCTACCCGTACGGCGAGCCGGGGGTGGAGGTCCTCGAGCCGGGTGGGCAGAGGTTCTTCACGATCAGGTGGTCGGGTACGACGTCGGACCCGGGCTGCCTTACTACGCGCAACCAGGTTCAACCCGGCGCCTACACACTGGTCGCCCAGCTTGGTGAGCTGCGCAGTTCCCCGGAGCCCTTCAACCTCGTCTGACGATCGGCTCGGGTTCGCTACTCGTAGGGGCCGGTGATCGAAGCCTCCGCGAGACGGGAGAGCCCCTCGCGGATGTGCCGCGCCCAAAGACCCCCGATGCCGTCCACCGACTGCAGGTCCGCGGAGGTGGCTGCGAGCAACGCTTGCAGTGTGCCGAACGAGCTCACCAGCCGGTTGATCTGCACGAACTGCAGTCGCGGAACCCGGGTCAGGATCCGGTAGCCGCGGGGGCTCATCGGTGCGTCGAGCGCCTCGATGGTGTCGGGGTATCCGAACGTGCTTGCCAGGATCGTCAGGTTCAGCAGGTCGACGTCGGTGAGCTTGTCGAGCGAGGTGAGGGTGTTCTCGACCGCCTCCGTCGCCGCCGGCTCGGGCCCCGCCAGGTAGTCGCGAACCATGAGGTTGCGGACAGCGTCGTTGTCGCCGACCAGTTCTTCGCGCTGCAACGCTAGCTGCCGACCGTCGGTGCCGAGCTCGAGCACGTCCTGCTCGATCTCGGCGGACGTGCGCCGCACCATCTCGAGCCGCTGCACGACGGTGAGCGCGTCACGCAGCGTCACGAAGTCCTCGATCTCGACGACCGAGAGCCGTCGCGTCTCCTCGTCGAGGCGCGCCTTGTACCGCTCGAGCGTCGCAACGGCCTGGTTCGCCCGCGACAGGATGGTTTCCGACGGCTTGATGACGTGACGGATCCCCCTGACGTACACACTCACGATGCTCATCGACTGGCTCACCGACACGACCGGGTAGCCGGTCTGGATCGCCGTGCGTTCGGCGGCACGGTGTCGGGTGCCGGACTCCACGGTCGGGATCTTGTGGTCGGGCACCAACTGCACATTGGCGCGCAGGATGCGGGTGCCATCGGTAGAGAGCACGACGGCACCGTCCATCTTGGACAACTCGCGCAGACGGGTCGGCGCGAACTCGACGTTCAGCTCGAATCCGCCGTCGCACAGGGCTTCTACCTGTTCGTCGTACCCGAGGACGATCAGTGCACCCGTGCGGCCACGGAGGATGCGTTCGAGCGCGTCACGCAGGCTGGTTCCGGGAGCTAGGCGGGCGATGGTGCCGCGGAGCACAGCCTCTGGCGTGGCATCGTTCATCGCGGGATCCCCCTGGTGCGGTTGTGCTTGGCAGTCTGCACTTCGAATTCGATCCGCGTGATCCGACTGAGTTCGACGTCACATCTGGCCGAGCCGTGTTCGGGCCGCGGTCTGGACGGCTCTACATTACCTAGTTGTGAGCAGTACTTGGACCTTGCCCGATGACCTCGTCAAGCCGGAAGTGCCGGACTTTTTCCCGGCTCCCGGCGACCCGCTACCCCAGCACTGGTCGAAGTGTTTCGGTTGCGGTGACGACCAGCCCGCCGGCATGGCGATGAGCTTCACCGCCGGCGAGAACTGCTCCGTGACGGGTCGACTGGAGGTCGCCAAGCGATACCAGGGCGGTCCGGGCGTGATCCACGGCGGCATTCTCTCGTCCGCGTTCGACGAGGTGCAGGGCACGGCGTGCATGATTCTCGCCGTCCCGGTCGTGACCGCACACCTCGAGGTCGACTTCGCCCGTCCCATCCCGCTCGGCGCGGTGCTCGAGTTCCGGGCGCGTCTCGAAGGCACGGTCCGCCGCAAGGTGTACACCTCCTCGGAGGCGTACATCGTCGAGGGGCCAGGCGCCGACCCCAACACCCCGGTCGCGACGTCACGGGGCCTGTTCCTGACGGTCTCGTCCGAGCACTTCGCGCCGACCGCGGCTTTCGTCGACGGGGTCCCGACGTCGCCGTTCGAAACCTCCGCGGTCTGATATTCAGCGAAGGCGCAACGCTCGCAAGGCGTCACCTACGTTCGAGACTTCGACGGGGCGGATGCCCTTCGGGAGGTCTCCGGAATCGACGGGTACCACCGCGCGGGTGAATCCCATCCGCGCGGCCTCCGCGAGCCTGCGGCCGACACCGGTGACTCGGCGGACTTCGCCGGCCAGTCCCACCTCGCCGAGCACGATCGTGCCGGCGGGGATCGGCCGGTCCTTGCCGGCCGAGGCGACCGCGATGGCCAGCGCGAGGTCACACGACGGGTCGGTCATCCGCATCCCGCCGACGGTCGCGGCGTAGACCTCCCGGTCGGACAGCTTGATGCCGTGGCGTCGTTCCAAGACCGCCAACACCATCGACACCCGGGCCGAGTCGAGCCCACTCACTGCGCGACGGGGCGAAGGGTTGTGGGTGGGGGCGACCAGCGCCTGTACCTCGCCGAGCAGCGGACGTTTCCCGTCCATCGTGACGGTGACAGCGGTGCCGGACACCTCGTCGGCTTGATGATGGAGAAAGAGTCCGGACGGGTCGCTGACTCCGGCGATGCCGTCCTCGCGTAGTTCGAAGCAGCCCACCTCGTCGGCCGCGCCGAACCGGTTCTTGATGCCGCGGATCATCCGAAGCGTTGAGTGCCGGTCGCCCTCGAAGTGCAGCACGACGTCCACGAGATGTTCGAGCGAGCGAGGGCCGGCGACCGCGCCGTCCTTGGTGACATGGCCGATCAGCAACACGGGAATGCCGCTGGCCTTCGCGAGCGACGTCAGCGCACTGGTAATGGCCCGCACCTGCGTAACGCCGCCGACGACGCCCTCGACGTCGGCGGCGAGCATCGTCTGCACCGAGTCGACGATCAGCAGTGTGGGGCGGACCTGCTCGATGTGGCCCAGTACCGTCGCGAGATCGGATTCGGCCGCAAGGTATACCCGCTCATGCACCGCGCCGGTGCGATCCGCCCGCAGTCGTACCTGACCGGCCGACTCCTCGCCGGTCACGTACAGAGCTCGGTCGTCGGGCCCACGCGACGCCCACCGGCGGACGACCTCGAGCAGCAATGTCGACTTCCCGACGCCGGGCTCACCGGCGAGCAGCACCACCGAACCGGGGACGACGCCACCACCGAGCACCCGATCGAGTTCGTCGACACCAGTGGGCTTGGCGCGGGTGGCCGTGCCGTCGATCTCGGTAATCGGCGCCGCTGGTGTGGTCGGCAAGAGCGCCGCGGCGCCGCTGCGGGCCAGCGAAACGCCGGGACGGGCCGCCACCGCCGCGAGAGCGGGCGCCTCGTCCATCGAACCCCAGGTGCCGCACTCGGGGCAGCGGCCCACCCACTTCGCGACCGTGTGCTGGCATGACGAACACCGGAAGCTCGACTTCGCTCTTGCCACGCCGGCAGCCTAGTGGGATCACCCGACACCAGACGGTATCCACGCCCGCTCGGTTCTGAAGGCAACCCGACGAAACAGATGATCCCAGGTGACAGAGTCACCTGGGATCATCTGGAAGCGCTGCGGAGAATCCAGGCTGCGGAGAATTCAGTGGGTCAGTGGGCACCTTCGGTCACCACGTCGGGGGACAACTCCGACTCGTGACGCTCGGTGGTGGGGCCGGCATCGACCGGAACCTGCACGACGACGTCGCCGGCGTTCTGGAACGTGAAGGTCACCGGGAAGGTCAGGCCCGGTCGGACGCCCTCCGTGATGTCTTCGAGGGTGACGTCGATCAGGCTCAGGGTCTCGGGGGCCTCCTCGGGAACCGTGATGTCCGGATTGCCAGCACCGAGGGAGGTCTGGGGCCTGATCTCGAGGGTGCCGTCGAGCTCGTCGACGGTGACGGAACCGGCGAAGTCGGTCTGGATGGCCGTCAGCTGGTCGGTCTGGTGCTCGCTGAGGTTGATTGCGGTGAACGCGAGCTGGACGTCGCCGCCGGGCTCGAGGCTGTACTCCTCGGAGTTGGGGTAGACGACGTGCACGTTGCGCAGTGCGATGTTGTCGGCATCGGCCTTGTTGCCGTTCACGGCTGCGACCTGGGTGGCCGTCTGAGAGATCTGACCTGCGCCGCACGCGGACAGCACCAGCGTCGCGCCGGCAGCGAGAGCGACGGCGGTGGCGACTCGACGAGTAGGCGACGCCTTGAGAGCAGTCACGGGTTGTCCTCCATGGGTCAGTTTCACATCCACTAGGCAGAGTAGTAGTCAGCCTCGACCGGTAGTTCGGTGGGTACTCGTAACGACCTCGTGACGGGTCCACAGCAGAGCCTGCGTCGGTCCCCGAAGGTGCCCAGGCGTTCCCGATCCGGCACTTCGGACGGTCGGAAATGCACGATTGAGGCCTCCTGTCAAGCCCTAAGATCAGGCAAGGAAGCCCCTGACCTGCACCGTTGATGAGCCGATCCTTTGGTCACGTGTTAAACTCGGAAGATCGAAAGGGGCACGGGACAGATGATTTTTAAGGTCGGAGACACCGTCGTATACCCCCATCACGGAGCGGCGCTGATCGAGGCGATCGAAACCCGCACCATCAAGGGTGAACAGAAGGAATACCTCGTTCTCAAAGTCGCTCAAGGCGATCTCACCGTCCGCGTTCCCGCGGAAAACGCCGAGTACGTCGGCGTGCGTGACGTGGTCGGCCAGGAAGGGCTCGACAGAGTGTTCCAGGTGCTTCGTGCGCCGCACACCGAGGAGCCGACGAACTGGTCTCGCCGCTACAAGGCGAACCTGGAGAAGCTCGCGTCGGGTGATGTGAACAAGGTTGCCGAGGTCGTGCGCGACCTGTGGCGGCGTGAGCAGGACCGTGGGCTGTCCGCGGGCGAGAAGCGGATGCTGGCTAAGGCCCGGCAGATCCTCGTGGGTGAGCTCGCGTTGGCGGAAGGAACCGACGACGCCAAGGCCGAGACCATTCTCGACGAGGTTCTGGCCGCAGCCTCCTGACGGTGAGCGAGAATCGAGGGCCGGTCGTTGCACTGGTCCCGGCCGCCGGACGCGGAGTTCGGCTTGGTGAATCGATTCCGAAAGCCTTCGTCGAACTGGCCGGTCGAAGCATGCTTTGTCGGGCCGTCGACGGCCTGCTCGAATCCGGGGTCGTGGACACGGTCGTAGTGATCGTGCCCGAGGAACTGGTCGATCGTGCGCGGGCGGATCTACCCGACAGCGTTGTGGTCGTCGCCGGCGGGGATGAGCGGGCCGATTCGGTTCGCGCCGGACTCGCTGCGGCGACCGACGCCGAACTAGTGCTGGTGCACGACGCGGCTCGAGCGCTCACGCCACCGTCGCTGATCGCGCGTGTCGTCGCCGAACTGCACGCGGGCCGCACCGCGGTGATCCCGGTGCTGCCGGTCAGCGACACCATCAAGACGGTCGACGTGCTCGGCACCGTAACGGGCACACCACCGCGTTCGGAGCTGCGAGCGGTCCAGACGCCGCAGGGCTTCGACGCGAACCTACTCCGCCGCGCCTACCGCGACGTCGACGGTGACGCGACCGACGACGCGGGACTTGTCGAACGGCTGGGCGAGCGGGTACGCACCATCGTCGGTGAACCCCAGGCATTCAAGATCACGACACCGTGGGATCTCGCTTTGGCCCGGGCTCTGCTCGGGCAGGCCTGAACCGCGAAACTCCGGGCAGTCCTCGAGCAAGGGAGCTTCACGCGTGCGAGTAGGAATCGGCACCGACGTTCATCCCGTCGAACCCGGCCGCCCGTGCTGGATGGCGGGTCTGTTGTTCGAAGACGCGGACGGTTGCGCCGGACACTCCGACGGCGACGTCGCGGCACACGCGCTGTGTGATGCCCTGCTGTCGGCCGCGGGACTCGGTGACCTCGGCTCGGTGTTCGGCACCGGCCGACCCGAGTGGGACGGCGTCAGCGGTGCGCGGATGCTTGCCGAGGTTCGGCGGCTGCTCGAGGACGCCGGCTACGTCGTGGGTAACGCGGCGGTGCAGATCATCGGCAACAGTCCCAAGATCGGCCCGCGTCGCGAGGAAGCCCAGCGCGTGCTCGGCGACGTCCTGGGTGCACCCGTGTCGGTATCTGCGACGACCACCGACGGACTCGGACTCACCGGTCGCGGTGAGGGCGTCGCCGCGATGGCGACCGCGCTGGTCATCCCCACCGATAGCGCCCGGTAGAATCGCACGTCGTGACCCTGCGCCTATACGACACCGTGACACGGGCTTTGCGCGACTTCGTTCCGCTGACCCCCGGGCATGCGTCGGTGTACCTGTGCGGCGCCACCGTTCAGGGCGAGCCCCACATCGGGCACGTCCGCAGCGGCGTCGCGTTCGACGTCCTCCGGCGCTGGCTGCTTGCGCACGACTACGACGTGGCTTTCGTGCGCAACGTCACCGACATCGACGACAAGATCCTGAACAAGGCCGCCGAGGCCGGTCGCCCATGGTGGGAGTGGGCCGCGACCTACGAGCGGTCGTTCGACTGGGCCTACCTACAGCTCGGGGTGCTGCCGCCGTCGGCGGAACCGCGCGCGACCGGCCACATCACGCAAATGGTCGACATGATGCAGCGCCTCGTCGACAACGGTCACGCGTACGCGGCGCAGGGTGACGTGTACTTCGACGTCGCGAGCTTCCCCGACTACGGCAAGCTGTCGGGACACAAGCTCGACGACGTGCATCAGGGTGAGAGCGAGGCCGCAGGCAAGCGTGACCCGCGGGACTTTACGTTGTGGAAGGCCGCGAAGCCGGGGGAGCCGTCGTGGCCGACGCCGTGGGGGCCAGGACGGCCGGGATGGCACCTCGAGTGCTCAGCTATGGCCGTGTTCTACCTTGGGCGGGAGTTCGATATTCATTGCGGTGGAATGGATCTGGTATTCCCGCATCACGAGAACGAGATCGCGCAGGCGAAGTGCGCCGGCGACGGCTTCGCACGGTACTGGCTGCACAACGGCTGGGTCACGAAGTCCGGCGAGAAGATGTCGAAATCGTTGGGCAACGTACTCTCGGTGCCCAATGTGCTGAAACTTGTTCGCCCGCAGGAACTTCGGTACTACCTCGGCAGCGCCCACTACCGATCGATGCTCGAGTACTCCGAGGAGGCGCTGCAGGAAGCCGCGATCGCGTACCGCCGTTGCGAGTCCTTCGTGATGCGCACGGTCGAACGCGCCGGTGAGGTCCATGTCGGAAAGTGGACCGAGCAGTTCGCGGCTGTGCTCGACGACGACCTGAACGTGCCCGCGGCGCTCGCGGAAATTCACGGACGGGTGCGCGAAGGCAACATCGCACTCGAATCGGGCGATTCGGAGGGCGCGCGAGCACTAGCAGCGCAGGTGCGGGCGATGCTCGGGATTCTCGGTATGGATCCGCTCGACCCGCATTGGACCGAGGCGACGGACAGCTCGGCGGCCATGGGCGCCCTCGACGTGCTCGTGCAGGCCGAACTCGACCGGCGTCAGCAGGCCCGGGCGGACAAGAACTGGGCGTTGGCCGACGAGGTCCGGGACCGGTTGGCAGCGGCGGGCATCGCCGTGACCGATACCCCGAGTGGGCCCGAGTGGTCGCTCGAACGATCTTCTTCCAACGAATCGGGTACGTGATGGCAGGCAATTCGAGTAGGCGTGGTGCGGTCCGGAAGGGCGGGACCAAGAAGGGCCAGGTCGTCGGGTCCGGTGGCAAGCGCCGTAAGGGCCTCGAGGGGCGTGGCGCCACGCCTCCCGCCGAGGCACGGACCAAGCATCCCGCAGGCAAGAGGGCTCGCGCATCCGCGAGGGCCGCGGAACAACGCCAGGCCCAGCGCGTCGCGGCGATTCGCCGAGCCGAGGACGCCCCGGAAACGGTGCTCGGACGCAATCCCGTCGTCGAGTGTCTGCGCGCGGGTGTGCCGGCGACCGTGCTGTACGTGGCGGTGGGTGCCGAGACCGACGATCGGCTCAAGGAAGCGGTACAGCGCGCCGCCGACACCGGCATCTCCATCCTCGAAGTACCGCGGACCGATCTGGACCGGATGAGCTCGAACGGGATGCACCAGGGCATCGCACTCCAGGTGCCGCCGTACAGGTACGCACACCCGGACGATCTGCTCACCCGGGTCCGCTCCGACCAGGAACCGGCGTTGCTGGTCGCGCTCGACAACATCACCGATCCTCGCAACCTCGGTGCCGTGGTGCGTTCGGTGGCTGCTTTCGGTGGTCACGGCGTCGTCATTCCGCAGCGTCGCAGCGCGAGCGTCTCGGCGGTCGCGTGGCGTACCAGCGCCGGTGCGGCGGCCCGAATGCCCGTCGCACGAGCCACGAATCTGACTCGTACGCTTAAGGATTGGCAGGCCAAGGGCATCCAGGTCGTGGGCCTCGACGCGGGCGGCGACACGAGTCTCGACAACTACGACGGCACCGACCCGGTCGTGATCGTCGTCGGCTCCGAGGGCAAGGGTCTTTCTCGGCTTGTTCGCGAAACGTGCGACACGATCCTCAGCATCCCGATGGCCGGTGAGGTCGAGTCGCTCAACGCATCCGTCGCCGCCGGTGTGGTGCTGTCCGAGATCGCCCGGCAACGCCGCGGCTGACCGTGCACCGGATCGCTACACCCGGTGAAATCTGATGCGAGACCCCGGTCGTAGCTGCGCTGCGGCCGGTATGTCGTCTTCCACGACGACCGCGATCACCGGGTAGCCACCCGTCACAGGGTGATCGACCAGAAACAGCACCGGCATGCCGTTCGGTGGCACCTGCAACGCCCCGGTCACCATGCCCTCGCTGGGCAGTTCACCTTGGTTGGCCCGGAGCAGCGGAGCCGGACCCTCCAAACGTGTGCCGACCCGGTCGGTGTCGGCGGTTACCTCCCACGTCTGCCGCACAAGTGCCGTCCGGGAGTCGGGCGTGAACCAGTCGTCCCGCGGGCCCATGTGGATCCGCAGTTCGACTGGGTCGGTGGCCGGCGCCGGAGGGGGAACGAAGTTCTCGATCGGCAACTCGCCGTGCAGGTTTCCGATCAGGAGTCGGACCGAGTCGCGGATCGGTTCGGGGCCGATCCCGGAGAGGGTGTCGGTGCAGCGGCTGCCGAGGACGGCGGGGACGTCGATCCCGCCACGTACCGCGAGATAGGAGCGCAGTCCGGCAAGGGCGATACCGAGCGCCACTTGGTCGCCGTCCTGCAGATGGATCGTCGAGTAGAGCGGGCCGGGCGCGCCGTTGATCGTGAGGGGGGTGGGCGCGCCGGTAACCGCGATCGTCGCCGGACCGACCGCGCGAATCTGGAGTCCGCCCAACGTGACCTCGAGGGCGGCGGCCGATGGGTCGTTACCGACGAGGCGGTTGGCACAGTCGTGCGCGGTGATGTCCGCGGCGCCCGCAACCCCAACTCCCAGTGACGCATGGCCGACCCGCCCACGATCTTGGACGGTGGTACGCGCGCCGGCGCGCAGGACTTCGAGCCATGCCATGCGTCGATTGTTGCCGATCGAGCTGGGACGCAAGCCCGGACGACCAACCTCACACGGCGACGAATGTGACCGCCACGCCTGGCCGCAACAGCGCCGGCGGGTCGCGGTCGACGTCCCACATTCGTTCGGTAGTCGTTCCGATCAGTTGCCAACCACCCGGTGAGCTGCGGGGATAGATCCCGGAGAACTCGCCGGCGAGCCCGACGGCACCTACGGGGACCGTCATACGGGGTGAGGCGCGGCGGGGGACGTGCAGGCGCGGGTCGCCACCGATGAGGTAGCCGAAGCCCGGACTGAAGCCGACGAACGCCACGGTCCACGTTCGGCCGGTGTGGGCGGCGACGACACCGTCAGCGCCGAGCCCGGTGAGCGCGCCGACCTCCTCGAGATCGGGCCCGTCGTAGTGGACAGGGATCTCGATGTGGTCGATCTGGGACGGGTCCTCGGCGTTCATCGGCGCGGTCGCTCGCACCCACGCCGCGATGCTGTCGGGTCGGGCTCCGTGGAACTGGACGAGGACGGTGCGAGCCGCGGGCACGAGATCGGTGACGGCGGGGTGGCATTCGGCCACGAGTCCTCGGTAGTGCGCGAGCGTCTCGTCGAGCCCGTCGAACTCGACCAGCAGCGCCCGGTCTCCCGCGTCGAGGATGCGCATCACACGAACGGCTTCACTTGGATCTTCTTGTCGTCGAGGAGCTTACGGATCGCCGCCGCCATCTCGACGGCAGCAGGCGTGTCACCGTGCACGCAGATCGTCTCCGCCGGAACCTCGATCCGTGACCCGTCGATCGCTTGTGTCGTTCCCTTGGTGACCAACTCCAGCACCCGCTGCGCGACTGCGTCGGGTTCGTGCAGGACCGCTCCCGGCTCGGTGCGAGGGACCAGACGGCCCTCGGGGGTGTAGGCGCGATCGGCGAACGCCTCCCGGACGGCCCGGAGTCCAGCCGCCTCGGCCTCCTCGAGGAAGGCCGATCCGGGTAGGCCGAGAACCGGCAGCGACGGATTCACCGCGCGCACCGCATCGACGACGGCGCGCGCCTGATCGCGATGGTGCACGATCGCGTTGTACAGCGCGCCGTGTGGCTTGACATACGTGACAGCGGAACCGGCCGCACGGGCCAACGCATCGAGCGCGCCGATCTGATAGATGACGTCAGCGGCCAGATCCGCGGACGAGATGTCGATGAATCGTCGTCCGAATCCGGCGAGGTCGCGGTAGCCGACCTGTGCACCGATCCGCACCCGGCGTTCGGTCGCATCGCGGCAGGTCCGGAACAGCGTGGTGGGGTCACCGGCGTGGAAGCCACATGCGACGTTCGCGCTCGTGACGAGGTCGAGCATCGCCGCATCGTCGCCGAGGGTCCAGGCGCCGAAGCTCTCGCCGAGGTCACTGTTGAGATCGATCACCGCCATGATGTTGATCCTAGGCCGACCCCGGGTGGGACTCAGGCCGCTATTCGCTCCTCCACGACAACGGCGACCCGTCCCGAGGTCCGGCGACGGGCCGACCCGATCCCGCGGCACACCAGGTAGATCATGAACGAGATGGCGGTGACGAAAGTCGACACCGGCACGCCCGGGGCCAACGAGAGCAGGATGCCGCCGACCGCGGCGAGTTCGGCGAATGCGACAGCGAGCACCGTCGCCCGCAGCGGGCTGGCGGTGACGTGCGCGGCGGCGGCCGCCGGGGTGATGAGCAGGGCCATCACGAGGAGGGCGCCGACGATCTGTACGCCCAGAGCGGCGGTGATGCCGACGAGTACGGCGAACACGATCGACAGCCCCCGCACCGGCACCCCACGCGCGGCGGCCACGTCTGGGTCGGTGCTGGCGAACAGCAGCGGACGGTAGACCACCGACAGCGTTCCGAGCACCACGACCGCACACAGCAGCAGCAGCGCGAGCCCGGAGATACCGGGCGCGACGATCTGCCCGACGAGCAGTGAGAAGCTGGTGCCGGTACGGCCCTCGTATGCCCACAGGAACAGCACCGACAGTCCCAGACCGAACGCCATGATCACACCGATCACCGAATCACGTTCCCGTGCTTTGGTTCCCAGCAGACCGAACAGGACGGCCGCCACGACGGATCCGACGATGGCGCCGATACCGACGCCGATGCCGATCAGCAGTGCTGCGGACGCACCGGTCAGTGACAGCTCCGACGTCCCGTGCACCGCGAACGACATCTGCCGACTCACGATCAGCGGGCCGATCATGCCTGCGAGCAGGCCGAGGATCGCGCCGGCGATCAGGGCTTGCTGGACGAAGTCGTACTGCAGCAGATGGGCCGTCGCGGAGACGTCGAACAGACGTGACATCGCGTCGGTGAATTTGTTGCTGCCGAACTCGATGCTCATGCGTGGTCCTCGGTGTGGTGGACGCCCTCGCCGGGGCGGGGCCCGCCGCCGCTGCCGAGCGCGTCGATGGCGTCGCCGGTACCGACGACGACGAGTCGGCCGCGTACGTGCAGTACCTCGACCTCGGTGCGGTACAGCTCGGAGAGCACCTCGGCGGTCATGACCTCGTCGGGGGTGCCGATCCTGAACTGACCGTCCACGAGGTAGAGCACGCGGTCGACGAGCGGGAGGATCGGGTTGATCTCGTGGGTGACGAACAGGACGGCGGTGCCGTGTTGGCGCCGCCGCCTGTCGATCAAGTCCGAGACACGGTGCTGATTCGCGATGTCCAGGCTGAGCAGCGGCTCGTCGCACAGCAGGACCTTGGGGTCGCCAACGAGCGCCTGCGCAATCCGCAGCCGCTGCTGCTCGCCCCCGGACATCGACCCGATCGGGCTGTCGGCGTACGCCTGCGCGCCGACCTGGGCGATCGCGGAGTCTACGATCGCCCGCCGCTTGGCCCGGTCGCGCAGCCCGATGCCCCAGCGCTGTCCGTCGACGCCGAGTCCGACGAGGTCGCGTCCGCGCAGGGGTAGGCCCTCGTCTAGGGACCTCTGCTGCGGCACGTACCCGACGTTCGCGTTGCCGGCACGGGCCGGGGTGCCGGCGATCCGCACGCTGCCGGACGTCGGCGCGAGCTGGCCGAGCAAGACCTTGAGCAGCGAGGTCTTGCCCGACCCGTTCGGGCCGAGGACGGCAAGGAACTCGCCCTGCTGCACGGCCAGGTTCAGATTCGACCACAGGGTACGGTCACCGAACGACAGGCACGTCTCACGCAGTTCGACGGCGGGCGTGGTACCCGTTGCTGTCGTGGTGCTCGTTGTGGTCATGACAATCAGGATGCCGCATTCAGTGCATCAGCGAGTGACTGCGCGGTCTGTGTCTGCCATTGCACGAAGTCCATCCCCTCGGGCAGGGTCTCGGTGACCTCGACGACGGGAATATCGGCGGCCTCAGCAACCTCGCGGATACTCTGGGAGACCCTGTCCTCGGTCTGCGTGTTGTAGATCAGTACGCGGACCTTCTTGTCGGAGAGCAGGTCCCGGGTCTCGGCGATCGCCGCCGGCGATGGGTCGGTGCCCTCCTCGACAGCGTTGCTGAACTCCGGGGGAGTGATGTTGTCCAGTGACGCGGCCTCGATCAGGTAGTGCGCGATCGGTTCCGTTTGTGCCACGGGTTCGCCGCCGTACGCGGAAGCGATCTCAGCCGTCGTCTCCGAGACCTGTCGCAGTTGCGCGCGGAACGCCTCCGCGTTGTCGGTGTACGTCGCAGCGCCTTCGGGGTCGAGCTTGCCGAGTTGCTCGGCTATCGCGCTCGCGGTGGCGTCGACGGTCGGCATGTCGTACCAGACGTGCTCGTTCTCTGCTCCATGCGCGTGGCCGGCGTGCTCTTCCTCGGACTCGCCCGCGTGTGCGTCGGCGGCTTCTTCGTCGGAGTGGGCGGCGTGTTCTTCCGCGGACTCGCCCGCGTGCTCGTCTGTGTCGGAGTCGCTCGCGTGCTCGCTGGTGCCCTCCTCGTACAGTTCGAACGCGTCGACGATCGGCTTGTCCTGGGTAGACCCGAGAATGTCCTCGACGAACTGGTCGTAGCCACCGCCGTTGAGGACGACGAGCGACGCGTCGACGATCTTGGCGGCGTCGGAGGGACTGGCCTCGTACGAGTGTGGGTCGGCGGACGGCTCGGTGATGATCGAGGTGACCTCGAGCCGGTCTCCGGCGACGGCCTGCGCGACGCTGCCCCACACATTGGTAGATGCAACGACGCTGATCTGCCCGTCGGCGTCGGGAGAGCTACCGCAGGCGGTCAGGAACGCCGCGGCGAGGGTCGCTCCGGCGGCCACTGTGGCCGAACGCAAAGCAAGGGACTTGCGGGATATGCGCACAACTTTCTCCTGGTCACGATTTCGAAACGGCCCGGTTTGGAACGGCCGCGGCTCCTTATTGGTAACGGTTCTCGTTTACACTTTAGCGGAGTCATTTTGGTCGCTTCTCACCAGGCAGCCATCCGAGTTAGCTCTGTTGTCGCCGAGCCGCTACCGTCCCGTTATGCCAAGGTCTCGTCAGCCGCGCCCCCGAGCCACGCTGGCGTCGCTCGCCGCCGAGCTGAAGGTCTCGCGGACGACCGTCTCCAATGCGTACAACCGACCCGACCAGTTGTCGGCCGAGTTGCGCGAACGGGTGCTGCTCGCGGCCAAGCTGCGCGGCTATCCCGGACCCGATCCGGTGGCCCGCTCACTTCGCACCCGACGTGCCGGGGCGGTCGGCTTGCTACTCACCGAGGCGCTGAGCTACTCGTTCCGGGATCCGGCCGCGATGAGCTTCCTCGCGGGCCTCGCCGAATCGTGCGAGGCTGCCGGGCAGGGCCTGCTGCTCATACCAGCCGGGCCCGGCACCGACGACGCCGAGGCCGCTGCGGTGGTCCAGCAGGCCGGAGTCGACGGCTTCGTCGTGTACTCCGTCGCCGACGATGACCCCTACCTCGCGGCAGTGCGGGAGCGGCGCCTGCCGACCGTCATCTGTGACCAGCCACGGGGGGTGCCAGGGGCCTCGCTGGTCGGCATCGACGACCGGGCCGCGATGAGGAAGGTTGTCGACCACCTGATCGATTTGGGACACCAGGAGATCGGTGTCCTGTGCATGCGTCTCGGTTGCGAACGCTCCGACGGCGTCGTCGAGCGGGAGCGTCTGCACGCCCCCAATTTCCACGTCCAGCGCGAGCGCATCGCCGGAGTCCAGGACGCACTCGCGGATGCCGGCCTGGACCCGACGTCGCTCACCGTCGTCGAGCGGTACGAGCACACCGCCCGCGCCGGGCAGTCCGGCGCCGCAGAGGCACTCGCGGCCAACCCGCGTATCACCGCCCTCGTGTGCACCACTGACGTCCTCGCACTCGGTGCCTTGGACTGGGCACGACGCGAGGGCGTCGACGTCCCAGGCCAGCTGTCGATCACCGGTTTCGACGGCATCGAACAGGCCCTACGCGAGGGCCTGACCACGGTGCGTCAACCGCAGGAGGACAAAGGTCGACGTGCCGGCATCCTATTGCTCTCAGACTCCGACTCCGGCGTCGCTACCGTCGAGACACTAGAGACGCAACTGGTGGGCGGTCGGACCACCGCGTCCCCACCCGGACACGCCGTCGAGTCGGTCATCGCCGAGACGGCGTAAGGGCGGACGTCAGGTCTCGGCGAACCTGTCGGAACTGAGCAACTGTGCACAGCGCAGCAGGCCGAGATGGCTGTACGCCTGGGGGTGATTTCCTAGTGAGCGCTCGGTGACTGGGTCGTACTCCTCGGCGAGTAGGCCCGTCGGACCTGCCGCATTCACCAACTGCTTGAACAGCGCCTCGGCATCGGAGCGTTGCCCGATCAGGAGGTACGCCTCGACCAACCACGCGGCGCAGAGGTGGAATCCGCCCTCGGAGCCCGGCAGTCCGTCGTCGTGGTGGTACCGGTACACGGTCGATCCGCTGCGCAGTTCGGCCTCGGTCGCGACGACGGTCGCCGCGAACCGCTCATCGGCGGGGTCGATCAGCCCGGACAGTCCGATGTGCAGCGTCGCTGCGTCGAGGTCGGTGCCGTCGTA
Source organism: Rhodococcus xishaensis (assembly GCF_004011825.1). Taxonomy (GTDB): domain Bacteria; phylum Actinomycetota; class Actinomycetes; order Mycobacteriales; family Mycobacteriaceae; genus Prescottella; species Prescottella xishaensis. Next base: position 73,105 of record NZ_RKLO01000006.1, read on the forward strand.
GGCCGCCGTGTAGGACTCGACGTCGGCGTTCCAGCCCTTCTCGGTCACCTCCTCGGCGATCTCGTCGCGCAACGCAGCCCACCCAGCGCCGGCCTTGCGGCCGAAGTTCTCGGCCAAGGTCAGCGCCCGGTCGACGGTGAGCCAGCCCATCACCTTCGAATACACGTGGTGGCGCGGGTTGTCGCGGATCTCCCAGATGCCGTGGTCGGGCTCAGTCCAGCGTCGTTCCACCGCGGAGACCATGGCGCACACCAGTTCCCAGTCTCGGTCGGTGAGCGCCCCGGAACCAGTGATGCCCTTCTTCTCGCGCGCGTGGGAGAGGCTCGAGATCAGATCGACGATGGGTCCGAACACGTCGAGTTGGACCTGCTGGTTGGCGGCGTTGCCGACGCGCACCGGCCGCGATCCCGCATATCCGGGAAGCGAGTCGATCACCGCCTCCGGTGGCAGTCCGCTGCCGTACAGCGTGTACAGCGGGTGCAGGCGCTCTGGGCCGGAGAGCGTCTCGAGCACGCCGTGTACCCATTCGAGGTAGCCCTCGGCCTCCTCGAGCGAACCCAGGCTCACAAGCGCCGACGCCGTCAGCGCGGCGTCACGCAGCCAGCAGTAGCGGTAATCCCAGTTGCGCACGCCACCGATCTCCTCCGGCAACGAGGTGGTCGCCGCCGCGATTATCGATCCGCTCGGGGCGTGGACCAGTCCGCGCAGCGTCAGCGCCGACCGCTTCATCAGATCCCGTTTCAGCGGGGGTAGCTCGAGAGTCTTCGCCCAGTCCCGCCAGTACGACTCGGCGATCTCGCGCCGCTCTGGCTCGGGTGTGTTCGATGGACTGAGATCGTCTGTTCCGAAACGTAATTCGAGCACGATCGGGCCCTGTGAGGGGTCGACGACGGCGTATGCCGTTTGCTGCGTGCCGTCGGTGGTGATGTTCCAACGCACGCCGGGAGAGCGCAGCACCATGGGTTCGTTGGTGCCGAAGACCCGCAGGCCGTCGGTGTCAGGCTCGAACTGTACGGGCACCTGGCCGAACTCGGGACGAGGAGCAAAGCTCACGACCGCCTTCGCCCGACCGGTGATGACGCGGGTCAGGTCGGTACGGCCGGCGTCGACGTCGTGCGGCAGGTAGTCGGTGACCGCGAGACTGGCCCACCGGGTCTGCACCGTCATGGTGCTGTCGATGTACTGCTGGCTCAGCGGCAGTGCCTCCCGCTGCGGACCGACGCTGAAGTGTCCGGCCTCGGTACCGCCGAGCAGGTGCGCGAACACCGCGGCCGAGTCCGGCTCGGGGTGGCACATCCAAGTCACGTTCGCATCGGGGGTGATGAGGGCGACCGAGCGGGGGCTGGCAAGCATCGTCAGCCGCTCGATCGGTGGTGCGTCCGCGCCGGAGAGCCACGTGCGCCGCTCCTCGAGCAGGAGCGCCAGCGCGGCCGCGACGTCCTCGGACGAGTCGACGCGGTACTCGGCCGAAGTGTCACCCTCACCGACCTTGATGCCGATGTCCGGGCCCTGCAGGCGTCTGAAGGCCTTCTCGTCGGTGACGTCGTCGCCGAAGAAGACCGTGGCGGTCGCGGCCTCCTGATGGCGGAGGATGTCGAGTGCGTTGCCCTTGTCCGTTGGGATGACAGCGAGCTCGATGACAAACTTGCCTTCGGTCACCTGCACTCCGGTCCACAGCGCGGCTTCGGCGTGGACCGCGGCGAGGGCCTTCGCCCCCACCTCCGGAGTGGCGTTGCGTACGTGCAGCGCCGCGCTGGCGGGCTTTGTCTCTACGGACACCCCGGGGTGCAGGTCCGCGATCCGGGACAACTCCGATGTCACCTCGCCCAGCAGCTTGCGGGCGTTCGCGTCGATCGCGTGCACGAATCCGATGTCGAACTCCGATCCGTGGCTGCCGACCAGCTGGACTTCGACCGGCAGCCGCGACAGCGTTGCGAGGTCCTTGAGTGCGCGCCCGGAGATGACTGCGGCGGTGGTGCCGGCGAGCCCGGCCAGAGCGCGCAGTGCCCGCACCGATTCGGCATGGGGATACGCCTTCTCCGGATCGGAGACGAACGGCGCCATCGTGCCGTCGTAGTCGGACGCCACCAGCAGGCGAGGAGTCCGGGCCACGGTGGACAGGGCCCGGCGGAGTTCGATCGGCAGATCCAGAGCGCTCACAGAAACAAACCTAAGCGATCGGAGGCACGCTGGCGCACAGTCCTCCCCCCGCTGGTGCGGCGGACACCACCTATACGTGTGCTTTCGATCCGTTGCCGAGGAGCAGCTCGACCGTCAGTTCCAGACGCTTCGCGACATCGGTGGCCGAGGATCGGCGGGTGAGCCACGCCACAAGGTTCGACAGCCACACGTCGCTGATGACGCGCGCGATCGCGAGCTCTTCCTCGGTGGGCACCCCGTCGGTGATCGCACGGGCGAACAAGGTGTCCATCAGCTTGCCGACCTGATCGACCTCGGCGGCCGCCGACGCGTCGGCAAACATGAATGCGCGGGTCATGGCCTCGGCGAGCAGGGGATCGCGCTGCATGGCCTTGGTGATCTGGCCGAGGATGAGCTGCATCCGCTCGAGCGGGCTGCGGCCCGGCGGGATCTTGCCTTTCGACTCGATCCGTGCAAACTCGCGGGCGAGCGCGGAGACGAGCAAGTGCACCTTCGACGGGAAGTAGCGGTACAGCGTGCCCACGGCGACATCCGCGCGCTCGGCGACCGCCCTCATCTGCACTGCCTCATAGCCGCCCTTGGAGGCCAGCGCGAGGGTGGCGTCGAGGATCCTCTTGCGTCGCTCACGCTGAGCGTTCGAACTGAGGTCGTCGTCGCTGAGGGTCGAGACCGGCCCCCCGGCGGCCTGGGATCGTGATGAGGTGGTCATCGACAGTAGTTCCTTCGCACCTTGACTCCTGACTGCCGATCATATTAGAACACGTTCTAGATGAAGTTGTCATCAAGAGAGGTGTAGCCGTAGTGACAATCGCCACGACCGACGAACAGAAGGCTGTCCAGAGGTCGATTCAGGCGTGGGCCCGCTCCGCGAACCCGACCGCCATCCTACGCGAGGGACCTGGGGATTTCTGGCGTCAGTCGTGGCCCGCCGTCGCCGAACTCGGGCTGTTCGCGGTGGGTGTTCCCGAGTCCGTCGGCGGCGTCGGCGGCGAGATTGTCGACTTGGCCGCGATGTTGGAACAGACGGCGGCCGAACTCGTGGGTGGCCCACTATTGCCCACCGCTCTCGCCGGACTGGTCCTCGGACGCAGCGCCGATGCCGCCGCCAAGCAATGGGCCGGGGAGATCGCAGAAGGCGATCTCCCGGTCTCGATCGTGGTCGATGGGGGTGACCTGTCCTCCACCGCCGAAGCCGACGGAGGATTGGTCCTCAGTGGCCATGCGGGCAACGCTCTCGGTGGCGGACCGGACATCGCGGTCCTCGTGCCGGTACGCGCCGGAGACGACCTCGTGTGGTGCCTGGTCGACGGTGCTGCACCAGGTCTGGTGGTCGAGGAGCTCGACATCCTGGACAAGAGTCGCGGCACGGCCCGAATCCGTTGTGAGAAAGTTGTAGTGGCGCCGGACCGGATCGTCTCGGGCGTGGCGCCGGAACTCGTGCTCGACCTCGCGGCGGCGCTCGCGGCCGCGGAGGCGGCCGGCGTGGCCGGTTGGACCCTGAACACCGCGGTCGAGTACGCCAAGATCCGCGAGCAGTTCGGCAAGCCGATCGGCTCGTTCCAGGCGATAAAGCACCTGTGTGCCGAAATGCTGTGTCGTACCGAGCAGACGCGCGCGGTGGCCTGGGATGCCGCGGTCGCGGCCGAGGAAGCCCTGCCGGACCCGGACACGGGTCGGTCCGCTGTGTCGGAACTGCCGATCGCCGCGGCCGTGGCCGCATCCATCGCGCTCGATGCGGCGGTCCAGAATGCGAAGGACTGCATTCAGATCCTCGGCGGCATCGGCTTCACCTGGGAGCACGACGCGCACTACTACCTGCGCCGCGCGGTCTCGCTCAAGCAGTTCCTAGGTGGCAGCAACCGCTGGCGTGCCCGGGTGACGGAACTGACCCGGGCCGGTGCCCGCCGCCATCTCACGATCGATCTGTCCGAACTCGAGTCGGAGCGCGCGGCGATCCGCGCCGACGTCGCCGCCCTCGCGGATGTGCCGGACTCGGAACGCCGCGTCGCGCTCGCCGAGTCGGGGTACGCGGCACCGCACTGGCCGCGTCCGTACGGTCGCGGCGCTAGCGCCGCCGAGCAGATCCTGATCGCCGAGGAGATGGCCGCCGCCGGCATCGACCGCCCCGACCTCATCATCGGCTGGTGGGCGGTTCCGACGATCCTCGAACACGGAAGTCCGGAGCAGATCGAACGTTTCGCGCTGCCGACGCTGCGCGGCGAGATCACCTGGTGCCAGTTGTTCAGCGAACCCGGTGCCGGATCGGACCTGGCGTCGTTGCGCACGACCGCGGAGAAGGTCGACGGCGGCTATAAGCTCAACGGGCAGAAGGTCTGGACGTCGCTCGCCCGCGAGGCGGACTGGGCGATCTGCCTGGCGCGCACCGACAAGGATGCGCCCAAGCACAAGGGCATCACGTACTTCCTGCTCGACATGCGTACCGCCGGGATCCGAATCTCGCCGCTGCAGGAGATCACCGGCGAGGCACTGTTCAACGAGGTCTTCCTCGACGACGTCTTCGTCCCCGATGAGTGCGTCGTCGGGCAGGTGAACGGCGGGTGGAAGCTGGCCCGCACGACCCTGGCGAACGAGCGGGTCGCGATGGGCGGGGGGTCGTCGCTCGGCAAGGCGGTCGAGGAACTACTCGAACTCGCGGGTGATCCCGATCCGGTGACCGCCGACCGCCTGGGCGCACTGATCGCCGAGGCGCTGGTCGGATCACTGCTCGAGCTCCGCACGACACTGCGCCAACTCGACGGCCAGGATCCCGGGCCGGCGTCGAGTGTGCGCAAGCTCGTCGGAGTACGCAATCGTCAGGACGTGGCGGAGTTCGCCGTCGAGCTCGCGGGTGAGGCCGGCTGGGTCGAGGGTCCGCTCACGCGGGAGTTCCTCAACTCGCGGTGCCTGTCCATCGCGGGGGGCACCACCCAGATCCTGCTGACGGTCGCCGCCGAGCGTCTGCTGGGGTTGCCACGCGACTGACCTGCGGCGGGGTCCGGTCGCAGGAGAAATTGGTGGAACGTGTTCTCGTGCGACCGGACCTTTCTTCGATATCCTGCAGGTGATACAACAGGAACACGTTCTAAATCGTAGGCGGGATTGGCAGCGTGGATTTCTCTCTGGATCAGACACAAGAAACGGTGGCGGAGATCGTCGTGGGTCTGCTGGCTCGCGAGCACACCGATCCTGCCGACACCGGCGGCTTCAGTGACGAGTTGTGGCAGGCGCTGGCGAAAGCCGACCTGCTCTCGCTCGCCGTGCCGGAGCGGCTCGGCGGTGACGGCTTGGGTGTGCTCGAGATCGCGACGACGCTCACCGAGATCGGGCGCGGTGCCGCGCCCGTCCCGGCGCTCGCGACGCTCGGCTTCGGCGTCCTCCCGGTGCTCGCGCTTGGTACTGCCGAGCAGCAGGACGCGCTGCTCGACGGCGTGGCGACCGGGCGGGTGCTCACCGCTGCACTGGCGGAGCAGGGTGCTGCGTTCCCCGCGACGCCGTCGACGACCGCTGTGGCGGATGGAGACGACGTCGTCGTGACCGGGCACAAGATCGCGGTGCCGTTCGCGGACATCGCTCACCGCATCCTGGTGCCAACCGACGGCGGAGTGGTGCCGGTGGCCCCGGACGCGCCGGGGGTCACGCTCACCAAGAGCCCTAGTTCGGGCGGTGGGCCGGAGTTCTCGGTCCGGCTGGACGCGGTCCGGGTTCCATCAGCGGACGTCCTCGGCGAGGGACTCGACGGCGTCGCGGCTCTTTACCGGTTTGCTCTCGCGAGCATCGGTGCCTACGCCGACGGACTCCTCGCCGGTGCCACTGCACTGGCCGCCGAGCACCTGTCCACCCGGGAGCAGTTCGGCAAGCCGCTCGCGACCTTCCAGGCCGTCGCCCAACAGATTGCGGACGTCTACGTTACGTCCCGGACGCTGCACGTGTCCGCGCTCGCCTCCGTGTGGCGGGTGTCCGAAGAGCTCGATGCCGCAGACGATCTCGATGTGATGGCTTACTGGATCGCGACCGAGGTCCCGGGCGCGATGCGGACGCTGCATCACCTGCACGGCGGTATCGGCGTCGACGTCACGTACCCGATGCATCGCTACTTCTCCATCGCCAAAGACTTGGCGCGCCTCGTCGGCGGCGCCTCGTACCGACTCGACCTCGTGGGGGCCCGGTGTTCATCGATCTGACACCCGAGCAGCGTGAGCTGCAGGCGGAACTGCGCCGCTACTTCTCCGAACTGATCTCTCCGGCCGAAGCCGAAATCATGATGACCGAACGGCACGGCCCCACCTACCGCGAGATCATTCGCCGTATGGGTAAGGACGGCTGGCTCGGTGTCGGTTGGCCCGTCGAGTTCGGTGGCCGCGGCTTCGGCGAGATCGAGCAACAGATATTCGTCAACGAGGCCGTGCGAGCGGACATTCCGCTGCCGTCCGTCACGCTGCAGACCGTTGGCCCGACGCTGCAGGTGTACGGGACCGAGGAACAGAAGCGCAAGTTCCTGCCCGCGATCCTCGCCGGCGAGGTGCACTTCGCGATCGGCTACTCCGAGCCCGATGCGGGTACCGACCTCGCCGCGCTACGAACCACGGCGGTCCGCGACGGCGACGAGTACGTCATCAACGGCCAGAAGATCTTCACCACCGGTGGCCACGACGCCGACTACATCTGGCTCGCGGTTCGCACCGGCGACGCCGAGTCCCGGCACCGCGGCATCTCGATCCTGATCGTCGATACGAAAGATCCCGGTTTCTCATGGACGCCGATCATTACCTCCGACGGCGCACATCACGTCAACGCCACCTACTACTCCGACGTCCGTGTCCCGGCGAGCATGCTCGTCGGCGAGGAGAACAGGGGCTGGAAGCTCATCACGACGCAGCTCAATCATGAACGCGTCATGCTCGGACCCGCCGGTCGGGTGGCTGGCGTGTACGAGAAGGTGTACCACTGGGCGGCCAAGCGGAATCTGTTGGACCTGCCCGACGTCCGCCGTGGACTGGGCGAGATCCATGCCACCTACCGCCTCAACGAACTGCTGAACTGGCAGGTCGCCGCGGCGACCGGCGACGTCGACATCGCCGATGCGTCGGCCACCAAGGTCTTTGCGACCGAACGTATTCAGCGCGTGGGCCGGATCGCGGACGAGATCGTCGGCGCTCACGGCGACCCAGGTGATCCCGAGACTGCAGCACTCATGCGCTGGCTCGACGTCCACGTGAAGCGAAACGTGGTCATCACCTTCGGTGGTGGCGTCAACGAGGTCATGCGTGAGCTCATCGCCATGGCCGGACTCGGACTGCCGAAGGTGCCGCGATGACAGACAACGACACGACAGCACAGATCCTCTCCGGCGCCGAGCAGGTCAGGGCGGGTGGGCCGAGCAAGGCGCGTGCCGGCCGCGATCCGATCAACATGCCGATGATCCGCAACTGGCTCGAGGCGATCGGCGACGAGAACCCGATCTACGTGGACGAAGACGCGGCGATTGCGGCGGGCCACGGCGGTCTCGTGGCACCGCCCGCGATGGCGCAGGTGTGGACCATGCGCGGCCTCGGCGCAATCCGTGAGGAGGACGATCCGCTCGGTCGGATGACACAGATCCTCGACGATGCCGGGTACACGTCGGTGGTCGCGACCAACTGTGACCAGACCTACCACCGCTACCTTCGTCCAGGCGAGGAGGTGACCATCGAGTCGACGCTCGAGGACGTGGTCGGCCCGAAGAAGACCGGGCTCGGCGAGGGCTGGTTCTTCACCACACGCCACTTCTGGAAGGTGGGCGACGAGGTCGTCGCCGAGATGCTCTTCCGGATCCTCAAATTCGCTCCACCGAGTACGTTGTCGACCGAGACTGCTTCGGTCCCTGATGATCTCGATCCATCACGGATGCTCCGACCGATGCCGTCGCGCGACACCCAGTTCTTCTGGGACGGCGTTGCCGCGCACGAGTTGCGGATCCAGCAACGACCGGACGGATCGCTGCAACACCCCCCGGTACCGGCGGTGTGGAAGGACAAGACCGAGACCACCGACTACGTGGTCGCCTCCGGTCGCGGCACCGTCTTCAGCTTCGTCGTCCATCACGCCCCCAAGGTTCCGGGCCGCTCGCTGCCGTTCGTGGTGGCGCTCGTCGAACTCGAGGAGGGCGTTCGCATGCTCGGCGAGCTGCGCGACGTCGACCCGTCCGAGGTCGCGGTCGACATGCCGGTGGAGGCGTGCTACCTGGACTTCCCGGGCGATGACGAAACCGGGAACGAGCCCTGGACGCTGTACGCGTGGCGTCCGGTGAAGGAGTCGTAGATGACCAGCGCACTCGAGATCTCCGTCGGCGACAAGCTCCCGGGCCTGTCCATCCACGGGGATCCAACGTTCATCGTCTCGACGGCGTTGGCCACCAGAGACTTCCAGGACGTGCACCACGACCGGGACAAAGCACAGCAGCGAGGGTCCAAGGACATCTTCGTCAACATCCTCACCGACACCGGGTTGGTGCAGCGATTCGTCACCGACTGGGCCGGTCCGCGGGCGCGGATCACGTCGATCAAGCTGCGCCTCGGTGTGCCGTGGTACGCATACGACACGCTGCACCTGTCCGGTGAGGTCGTGGCGGTGGAAGACGGGGTCGTGACGGTCAAGATCGTCGGCAAGGACAGCCTCGGGGACCACATCACGTCCACGGCCACTTTGGTGATGAACGACGACTCGGATGGAGGACGAGCATGAGCGGGCTGTCCGGGAAGGCCGCGATCGTCGGCATCGGTGCCACCGACTTCTCCAAGGACTCAGGACGCAGCGAACTGCGCCTGGCAGCCGAGGCGGTCAAGGCGGCGCTCGACGACGCGGGACTGAAGCCGTCCGACGTCGACGGTCTGACGTCGTTCACGATGGACACCAACACCGAAGCGGCCGTTGCTCGTTCGGTTGGGATTCCGAGTCTGAAGTTCTTCAGCCGGATCCACTACGGCGGCGGCGCGGCGTGCGCCACCATCCAGCAGGCAGCGATGGCGGTCGCGACCGGGGTCGCGGACGTCGTGGTGGCGTACCGAGCCTTCAACGAGCGGTCGGGCGCCCGCTTCGGTCAGGTCAACGCCGGGCTGGTGCAGCAGGTCAACTCCTCGGGTACGGACAACGCGTTCTCGTACCCGCACGGGCTGGGGACCCCGGCGTCGTTCGTCGCGATGGTCGCCCAGCGGTACATGCACGTCTACGGCGCCACCAGTGAGGATTTCGGCCGTGTCGCGGTCGCAGACCGCAAGCACGCCGCTACCAATCCCAAGGCATTCTTCTACGGCAAGCCGATCACGCTCGAGGACCATCAGAACTCACGGTTCATCGCCGAACCGCTGCACCTGCTGGACTGCTGCCAGGAGTCCGACGGTGGCATCGCGATCGTCGTCACCTCGCCGGAGCGGGCCCGCGATCTGCCGAACAAGCCGGCGATTGTCGCGGCGGCAGCGCAGGGCAGCGGAGCCGACCAGTACATCATGACCAGCTACTACCGCGACGGCCTGACAGGACTGCCCGAGATGGGGCTGGTCGGGGACCAGTTGTGGGAGCAGTCGGGGCTGCGTCCTTCCGAGATGCAGATGGCGGTGCTCTACGACCACTTCACCCCGTACGTACTGATGCAGCTCGAGGAACTCGGCTTCTGCGGTCGCGGCGAGGCTCGCGATTTCATCGCCGACGGTGCGATCGAGCTCGGTGGGCGGTTGCCGATCAACACGCACGGCGGCCAACTCGGTGAGGCGTACATCCACGGGATGAACGGCATCGCCGAGGGGGTGCGGCAGATCCGGGGCACCTCGGTCAATCAGGTGCCCGACGTCGAGAACGTCCTCGTGACCGCCGGCACGGGTGTGCCCACCTCGGGACTCGTGTTGTCCGCGTAGTTGTTTCGGTCACTCGGCGTAGCTCGTGCCCAGCGTTAGTTCCCGCCATTGCTCCACATCGGAGCCGCGAGCCTGGTAGACGCTCTGAAACCTGTCGTAGGCGTCCTCGCCGAGCAGGAGCAGGAACGGTGAATCCGGAGCTTCGACGGCTGTGACGATCGCCCGCGCGGCCTTCGCGGGGTCTCCCGGCTCCTTGCCGTACCCGGTGGCGTTCTCCTTGCGTCGCTTTCCTGCCGTCTCGGCGTAGTCGACGAGCGCCTCGGCGGACTGGGCCAGCGAGCGGCCCGCGAACTCGGTGCGGAACCCACCGGGTTCGACGATCGTCACACTGATGCCGAGCGGTCGGACTTCCTTCTGGAGCGATCCGGAGAGTCCCTCGAGCGCCGCCTTGGTCGCCGCGTAGTAGCCGGATCCGACCGCCGTGCTCCGGGCGCCGATCGAGGAGATGTTCACTATCGCGCCCGTACGCCGCGCCCGCATGCCCGGCAGCACAGCCTTGATCATCGAGACCGCCCCGAAGAAGTTGGTGTCGAACAACCGCTGGACGTCGTCCTCATCGCCCTCTTCCACTGCGGCGCGGTAGCCGTACCCGGCATTGTTCACAAGGACCTCGACACCGCCGAACCGGGCCTCGGCGCGCTCAGTCGCCGCCGTCACCTGCGCGGGGTCCGTCACGTCCAGACCGACCACGAGCGCAGTGTCCGGGTACGAGTCGACGAACTCTTGCAAGGCGGCGGTGTTGCGGGCGGTGACGACCGCGTCGTGGCCGCGCGCGAGCACCTCGCGGGCGAGCGCGCGACCGAGGCCGCTCGAGCAGCCCGTGATGAGCCAGGTGGACATGTCGATTACTTCCTTTCGTCGACGACCGCTGAAGTTGCAGCAAACTGGACTTGACTCGCGGAAGTGCAGCGTCGGGCTTCCGAAGTGCCCGCCGAGACCCTTCGGCCTGCGTAAGGTGTTTCGCTGACGGGCCGCGGCATGTGCCGCAACATCCGGTGAGTTGGTCCTGGAGCGAGGAGGGACGTCACGGTGGCACTGCGCGGGTGGCGACCGAAGGCGTTCCGTGTCGGGGAGGATCCGGACCCACGATTCTCCCTCGCGAACGAGCGGACCTTCCTCGCCTGGATTCGAACCGGCCTCGGGCTGATCGCAGGCGCGGTCGGTCTGGAGGCGTTCGGGGGGGAGGTGGCGTCACCGGGCATCCAAACCGCCCTTGTGGTGGGGTTGCTCGTCGGTGCGGTCCTGTTGGTCGTCTCCGCGTTCGTGCGCTGGATGGGTGTGGAGGCGGCGATGCGGAAGGGCGGCAGTTTGCCAGTGCCCGCCATCGCAGCACTGGTGGTGTTCATAATCGCCGCCGCCGGCATCACATTGCTCGTGGTGGTGATGCGTTGAGCGGGGAGCAGGCGGGGCACCGGGATCCCGGGCTGCAACCCGAGCGGACGACACTCGCATGGGTGCGTACGGCCGTGGGTCTGGCCGCGGTCGCCTTCCTTTGCCTACGGTACGTTCCAGGATCGTCGGTGATGGTGCAGGTGATCGGGACATGGACGATCGTGGTGGCATCCGCGGTGGTGGTGACCGCACGTAGTCGAAACGAACGGGTCGCTGAACGTTTCGAGGCAGGTCGCACCGTATATCCGTTCCTTCAACTGTTGGTCCTGACCGTCACGGTGGCGGGACTCGCGGGCGCGTCGGCCATCATCATTCTCGTCGTCGGGCGGTGACAATCGCATCGCCGACGACGGGATCTGCCATCGTGTGCCCAGGGTTTACCAGCGGTCGTACCAGGGGTCGAAGCGGCCTTCGTGAGAGATCCACACCGCCGCGAGCACGATGTAAGCGATCGCGAGAAGTACCAGGATGCCGCCGAGAATCCACAGTGACAGCTGGCCGAGCCTACGGACTCGCTCGGAGGCGGCTTGGGCACCGGCGTGGTCGCCCCTGGTCCAACGTGGATAGACCTCGAACGCATTGCTGAATGCAGAGAATGCGAGAGGCCAGAAGGCAACCAGGGCGGCCACTGCCCAGCCGGCATTGGTCGGCGGTGGGGGTGGAGGTTGCCCGGGTTCTGCAGGGCCGGGAGGGGGCGGGGGAGGTGCAGGTTCTGGATTTGTCGAGGTCATGACAGCAACACCTCATTCGCATCTGCCACCAGTCACCCTCGACGTTACACCGACGGCTAGAGGGAGCGGGCATGAAACGACGCCGGTGACACCTGCGGATTCGCGTGGTGTCACCGGCGTCGCTGTCGGATCAGGACCGGCTACGGGAGCAGCTGATCCATGAAGTCGTTCGTGAAGATGCGGTGCGGATCGATCTCGTTGAAGCGAGCCAGCGCCGTGTCCCAGTTCTCCGACGCTGGTACGCCCTCGCGGTAGGTGGCGGGCATCTTGTTCGCGATGATGTCAGGGTCGGTGTACGGATCCGGGCCGAACGCCCAGCCCTTCGACCACTCCGGACGGAACGTGGCGTTGCCGTCGTTGTAGTGCGACCGCATCCACTGCTCCATCTCCTGGTAGAACTCGAACATTCCGGGGGTGCCCGGAACGCCGAGAACGTTCAGCCAGATGGCAACGTCCCAGTCGGGCTGATCGGGACGCGGACGAACCGCCGAGATGGTCGGCGGACCTGCCGACGGCACCAGGACATCGGCTGCCTGGTCGAGTCCGCAGCAACGGATCTCGACCGGGCCGTTCAGCGGGTACTTTCCCTGGGAGCGGTAGAACTCCATGCGCTCGTTGAACCATTGCGTGAAGTCGTAGATCACAGTGGCGATGTTGGCGCGACTGGTGATGACGGCGCCGCCGCCCTCCGTCAGACGCATTGTCGTGGCCTTGATGTAGAACTGGACGTCCTTCGACCAGCCCCAGATGTCCCTGGTATTGGTGAACGTCAGGCCGTCGGAGGTGACGGCGTACATCGCCCTGCCGAACGCCGGTGCGATCGAGGGGCTTCCGGAGGTGATTTCTCCGAGCATGTCGGTGACCCACTCCGGCAGGTTGTCGGAGAAGGTGTAGTTGTAGGGCTTCGTCACCTCCTTTGACTGAGGTGGCTTGGTCGGCGCGACCGACCAGACCTTCATCCACGGCTTTTCGGTGAAGGGGTACCAGATCGCCTCAGCGCGGCCACTTTCGGCGATGAACTTCTCGAAGGTTCGTCCCTCGGCGCCCTTCGGTGCGAACAGTTCCTCCCACGGGATGTTGGTGTAGCTCTGGCATCGTTGACGCACGTTGGGGCCGGCCTGCATGGTCACCGACGTCAGGAAGCAACGACCGAGATTGGTGAGCATCGGGGTGATCGCGGGATCGTTGCGCTGGTAGGTCCTGAGCGCGTACTTCTCACCGTCCCAGACCACGGCGGTAAGTTCGGTGATGAGGTTGCTCAGGGATCCGAAGGTGTTGCCCGGTACCGGTGCTTCACCGTCAGCCGGCAGGGCTGCACCGTGCGCGTCGACGGCGAGTGCGCCGGCGACCGACAGCACGCCGGGAGCCGGCAGGTTGGCCCAGCCGAGGTTGTGCTTCTCCAGTTCGGCGCAGATCGACTCGATGCTCGCGCCCGCACCGGCGGTGACGGTCGCGGGGGACCCGGACGGGTTCACTTCCACCGAGTCCAGGTGCGCCATCGTGTCGGCCAGGATCACCTTCTCCACGTTCGAGTCGTGCACGACCGTCAGCGGGGTCCAGCCGTGCATCGCACCGCGGGGACGGACCTTGTAGCCGTTCTCGTGTGCCCAATTGACAAGGCGGACGACGTCGTCGGGAGTCTTCGGCGAGCAGACCCAGGTGGCGTCCAGCATGATCTCCTTGGACCAGTTCTGGTACGCCTGCTGGAAGAGGTTGATTCCTTCGGGGAAGTCGGGCGGAGTGGGAAGCGGTTCCACCGGTCCCGAGGAACCAAGGGAACCAAGCGATCCCAAGGATCCGGCGGGAACTGCGAAGGCCGGAGTCCAGGCGCCCGCAAACGCGCCTGCCGCGACGGCGCCGGCGCCCGCGGTCAGGAAGCCTCGCCGCGACATCCGCGGCTGCTCGTCGAATGACGTCATTTTCGTGTACTCCAAAGTGTTGAGGGGGAATCGAGGGGTGTATTTGTCCCGGTCGGGTCGACAAGTATGTCGACCCGACCGGTACAGGCGGGATGTCGCTACGCGACGGTGAGCACGACGTCTGCCAGGGCCGGTGACTCGTCGCGTTCGGGAACAGTTGCCGAGAGCAGTAGTTGGCTGCCCTCTCGCCAGATTCGCGTCCGCAGCGTCTCGCCGGGAAAGACCACTCCGGCGAATCGCGCCCGGAATCCTTTGACGCGATTGGAATCACCGTCGAGGATGGTGTCGGTCGCCGCCTTGCAGACGATGCCGTACGTGCAGAGTCCGTGCAGAATCGGTGCGGGGAAGCCTGCAGCCGAGGCGAAGTCGGGATCCGAATGAAGCGGATTGCGATCCCCACACATCCGGTAGAGGAGCGCTTGCTGCGGCAGGACCGGTGAGATCACCTCTGCATCGGGTGCGCGATCGGGTAGGTCGACGGATTGTGACGGTCCTCTTTCGCCTCCGAAACCGCCTTCTCCGCGCGCGAAGATGGATGACCGTGCAGTCCACAGTGGTGAGCCGTCCAGCGCCACGGTCGACGACTCCTGCACGATCACCGCGGCCTTGCCCTTGTCCCACACCTCGGCGATGCGGGTGGTCGTTCGAGCTGATCCGCTAGCCGGAATAGGCTGGTGCACTGTCACTTCCTGGGTGCCGTGGACGACCTTGGCCAGGTCGATCTCGACTCCGGGGAACGATACGCGCGGCGCCTCAGTGGCGTGGATGCTGGCGACGACGGTCGCGAAGGTCGGGAGGACCTGCGGCTCGGCGTCGTCGAGGTACCGCAGCTCGTGCGGGTCGAGCGGGCGGGCACCCGCGCCGATCCCGAGGTGGTAGAGCTGCACGTCCGAGGGTGTCCAGGAGAACTCCTGGCCCGGGAGCTCGGCTCCGATCGCAATTGACGGATCGATGGGCACTGGTCTCTCCTGTCAGTTCTTCACGGATTCCGCAGCGGCACGGGCCCGGATGGCGACGTCGAGCGCGGCCAGGTACGCGAACGTCATCGCGGGGCCGATCGTCGCGCCGGGGCCGGCGTAAGTGTGTCCCATGACGGGGGAGCTACAGTTGCCGGCGGCATAGAGACCCTCGATGACCGAGCCGTCCTCGCGGAGTGCACGACCGTCGACGTCGGTGACGATGCCACCCTTGGTCCCGAGGTCGCCCGGGACCATCTTGATCGCGTAGAACGGTGCCTTGCTGATCTCGCCGAGGCTCGGGTTCTTCAGGCGGGGATCGCCGTAGTAGTGGTCGTATCCGCTGTCACCGCGGCCGAAGTCCTCGTCCTTGCCATTGCGTGCGAAGCCGTTGAAGCGTTCGACCGTCTCGGTCAGAGTCTCGACCGGCAGCTCCGTCTTCTCGGCCAGTTCGGCAATTGTGTTCGCCTTGACCACGATTCCCGCCTTGAGCCAGCGGCCCGGGAACGGCGAGCGCGGCGTGATGCCGGCGAAGGTGTACCGGTTGCGGTAGCGCTGGTCGAGGATCATCCAGGTGGGGATGTTCTCACCGGGTCCCTCGCCCTGGCCGTAATCACCGCCGTACATCGTGTGAACGGCCTCGACGTAGGGCGCGGCCTCGTTGCCGAAGCGCTTACCACGCGTATTGACCATGATGGAGCCCGGCAGGGTGCGCTCGGACAGCGCGAACCAGGGTCCGCCAGTGAGCGGGATCGAGGGGCCCCACCACGCGTCGTCCATGAAATCGACAGCGGCACCGAGCTTCTGGCCGGCGGCGATGCCGTCGCCGGTGTTGGCCTTGGCGCCGACGGTCCACTCGGTGCCGATTGGAGCACGCTGGTACTTCTTGCGCATCTCGTCGTTGTGCTCGAATCCGCCGGAGCCCAGCACGACGCCGTAGCGGGCGTGGATGATCTGTTCCTCGCCGTCGACCAGCACCTTGACGCCGCGCACGACGTCATCTTCGGTATGGAGATCGGTGAGCGGGGTGCCCAGCAGGATCGGGACACCGGCGTCGCGCAGGCCGATCCGCAGTCCGGCCATGAGGGCCTGGCCTCGCACCAGCAGGTCCTTGCCTCGAACCTTGGCGGCCAGGAACCGCATTCCGACCTTCATCGCGCGCAGCGGGCCGCGACGGTTACGCATGAGCAGGTTGAGCCAGCGGAAGTCGGCCTGGGTGATGACGAAGTTCTTGGGGCCCTCCACGTAGTCCGGCTCGAGATTCTTGCGGTCGTCGCCGAGACGGTTGCCGTCGAACGGGGTGGGCTCGACGGAGCGTCCGCCGAGACGTCCGCCGGGCGCCTCGGGGTAGTAGTCCGAGTAGTTCGGGACCCACTGCAGTTCCAGCGCACTGTTCTTCAACACGAACGAGAGCATCTCGGGGCCACGATCGATGTAGGTATCGATCTTCTCCAGCGGAACGACGTCGCCGATGATGTTGTGGAGGTAGGTGCGGGCCGCCTCGGTGGTGTCGGTGACGCCGTCGCGCTCGAGCACCTCGTTGTTCGGGATCCAGACACCTCCGCCCGACCGTGCGGACGAGCCGCCGTAGTGTGCGGCCTTCTCCACGACGACCGCGCTCAGGCCCTGATGTGCGGCGGTCAGGGCGGCGGTCATACCGGCAGCACCGCTGCCGACGACGACGATGTCGTATTCCTGCTTGCTCATGTAGAACACGTTATAGAATGGGATGGCTGCCAGTCCATGCTTTCTGCCAGTAAGTATGGCTGGGAGCACCGACCGTGACGATGGCAAACACACACGCGTTGCAGCCCTCTTCGTGGTGTCTGCGTTCGTCGCGGCAGTCCTGCGGTTCGAGTAGGAGTTCACATGACGAAGGCAAGTGTCGCAATCGTGGGTTCCGGCAACATCAGCACGGACCTGCTCTACAAGTTGCAACGTTCCCGCTGGATCGAGCCGCGCTGGATGATCGGCATCGATCCCGCGAGCGAGGGCCTCGCACGCGCCCGGAAGATGGGCCTCGAGACGTCAGCCGAGGGCGTCGACTGGTTGCTCGACCGGCCCGAGAAGCCCGACCTGATCTTCGAGGCGACCTCCGCGCACGTACACCGCGATGCCGCACCCCGGTATGCCGAGCACGGAATCCACGCAATCGATCTGACCCCGGCCGCGGTCGGCCCAGCCGTGGTGCCGCCGGCGAATCTGCGCGAACATCTCGACGCTCCGAACGTCAACATGATCACTTGCGGTGGTCAGGCGACGATCCCGATCGTCTACGCGGTTTCCCGTGTCGTGGACGTGCCGTACGCGGAAGTGGTCGCGTCGGTTGCGTCGGTGTCCGCCGGGCCGGGAACACGCGCGAACATCGATGAGTTCACCAAGACCACCAGCCGCGGTGTCGAGGTGATCGGCGGTGCCCGCAAGGGGAAAGCCATCATCATCCTGAACCCCGCCGAGCCACCGATGATCATGCGCGACACCATCTTCTGCGCGATCAGCGAGGACGCCGACCGCGACGCGATCACTGAATCGATCCAGAGCGTCGTCGCGGACGTCCAGCAGTACGTCCCCGGGTATCGACTACTCAACGAGCCCCAGTTCAGCGGCCCGACCGTCGTCTCGGGCGGGCATGCCACCGTCACGGCGTTCGTCGAGGTCGAGGGTGCCGGCGACTTCCTGCCGCCGTACGCGGGCAACCTCGACATCATGACCGCCGCGGCAACCAAGGTGGGCGACGAGATCGCCCGAGAGCTTCTGAGTGTGAAGGCGTGAGCGACATGGGCAACAGCGGCAAGATCGGCCGGACCGACAGTGTTCACACCGACGGGGTTCACTTCGACGGCACGTGGGACATCCGCATCACGGACACCTCGCTGCGCGACGGGTCCCACCACAAGCGGCACCAGTTCACGGGCACCGAGGTCCGCGACATCGTCGCCGCCCTCGACGGCGCCGGTGTGCCGGTCATCGAGGTCACCCACGGCGACGGACTCGGTGGATCCTCGTTCAACTACGGATTCTCGAAAACCCCTGAGCAGGAATTGATCAAGATCGCGGTCGAGACCGCCAAGCGGGCGAAGATCGCGTTCCTCATGTTGCCCGGTGTCGGTGTCAAGGAGGACATCGTCGAGGCGCAGGACAACGGCGCGTCGATCTGCCGCATTGCGACGCACTGCACCGAGGCCGACGTCGCCATCCAGCACTTCGGGCTCGCTCGCGACCGCGGTCTCGAGACCGTCGGCTTCCTGATGATGGCGCACACCGTGACGCCCGAGAAGCTCTCCGAGCAGGCCCGCATCATGGCCGACGCCGGCTGCCAGTGCGTGTACGTCGTCGACTCCGCCGGCGCGCTCGTTCTCGAACAGGTGACTGAACGGGTCGAGGCGCTTGCTCAGGAACTGGGCGACGACGCCCAGGTCGGCTTCCACGGCCACGAGAACCTGGGGCTCGGCGTCGCGAATTCCGTCGCGGCGGTCCGGGCCGGGGCCAAGCAGATCGACGGCAGCACTCGGCGTTTCGGTGCCGGAGCCGGTAACACCCCGGTCGAGGCGTTCGTCGGCGTCTGCGACAAGATCGGTGTCAAGACCGGCATCGACTTCTTCGCTGTGGCCGACGCCGCGGAGAACGTCGTCCGCCCCGCGATGCCGGCCGAGTGTCTGCTCGACCGGCAGGCTCTGATGATGGGCTATTCCGGCGTCTACTCGAGCTTCCTCAAGCACGCCGAGTTGCAGGCCGAGCGCTACGGCGTCTCCGCGGCCGAGATGCTCGTGCGGGCGGGTAAGCGAAAGCTTGTGGGTGGTCAGGAGGACCAGTTGATCGACATCGCGCTCGAGTTGCAGCGCGAGGACACGGCGCAATAGGTCCGAACCGGACACAATGCGAAAGGGCGTGCATCCCGTGGGATGCACGCCCCTCCTCATCACACAAACATCAGGTTCGTTTCCGCGGGTTCGCTAGGACTCCGCGTCACGCACCTCGATGATGCCCTCCAGCACCGCGTGTTCGATGCTGTCCAGCAGACGCGGGCAGGTCTGACGTGACCCGGTCCGTCCGCCCGAATCGGCGAACTCCGGGCACACTTCCGCCGGATCGGCCTGCCACTGGATGCTGGTATGCCTGTAGCTGTTCTTGCGCACGAGCACACACGTGCCACACGACCGGCACTGCACCTCCTGCAGCCCCGCGTCGAGGTAATTGTGCTCGTCGGCGGCGGTTTGTGCACGGACGGCCTCGACCCGGGCAGGGCTGTCTGCATAGCTGGGGGCCTTGGCCCAAGTCGAGGTCATCGTCACACTCCCGTCTTGTGCTCGGCGCCGTCCGCGTCGGCCTTCGCGGCCTTCTCCCGGGCCTGACGAGCCAGGTTCTCGTCGACCTCACGCTGCCACGCTTCGACAGCCTTGGTGGTGTCGATCTCGAACTCGAAGCGCTGCGTCATCTTCTCGTCGACGTCGGCGACGTCGACGTAGAACTGCTGGTACCAGCGGCGCAGTTGGTAGACCGGCCCGTCCTCCTCGCACAGCAGCGGGTTATCGATCTTGGTCTTGTTCTTCCAGATCTTGACGTCCTGCTCGAAGCCCATCGTGACGCCCTCGGTGAACTTGGCGGCGATCTTGTCGGTGGTGGCATCGTCGAGGCCCTTGGGCTTCTCCACGCTCACGCCGTACATGAGCACGAACGAGTCCTGTGTGACCGGGTAGTGGCAGTTGATCAGGATGCTCTCGGCCTTGTAGCCGCTGTAGTCGTTGTGCAGCCAGTTGATCATGTACGACGGGCCGAAGTAGGACGCCTCCGAGTCGAGCACCGACTCGCCGTACTGGGTACCCATGTTCTGCACGTCCGGTCGGCCGTGGTTTTGCAGGTACTGCGATGCGATGTGGCCCTCGAAGACGTTCTTGAAGTACTTCGGGAAACCGAAGTGGACGTAGAAGAAGTGCGCCATGTCCACGACGTTGTCGACGATCTCACGGCAGTTCGAGCCCTTGACGAGGATCCGATTCCACTGCCAGTCGGTCCACTCGTCGGTGAAGACCTGCGGAATGTGCGGGATCGTGATGTCGTCCGGCGGAGGGTTGCCCTCCGGGTCGTTCCACACGAACAGCTGCTTGTTCTCCTGCAGCGTGATCCACGAGCGCGTGCGGGCGATCGGCGGCACGCGGCGGGCGTACGGAATGTCGGTACACTTGCCATTGCCACCCCAGCGCCAGTCGTGGAACGGGCACGCGACCGAGTCGCCCTTGATCTCGCCCTGGCTCAGGTCACCACCCATGTGACGGCAGTACGCGTCGAGTACGTGGAGCTTGTTCTGACTGTCCGCGAAGATCACTAGCTTGGTGCCGAATGCCTCCACCGCGTGCGGCTTGCCGTCGAGAAACTCGCTCTCCAGGCCGAGGCAGTGCCAGCCGCGTGCGAAACGCGTCTGTGCGGCTCCCACATCGATCTCACGAATCTGCGCCATCAGTACCTCACATCCCTTCGCGGCATTTGCTAGAACACGTTATAGAACTTCAGTCGATTCCGCTAGATTCTGGGGCCTTGGCATTGGCGACGACTAGTGGTTACCGGTCGCGTTTGCTTTTCCTCGACACGGAAGAGAACGTGTTCTAGTCTCAGGGCAGTGAACATCGATTCAAAGACGGGAGCGTCCAGTGGATGACCATGACAGCCGCGAGGTGATGGGTCGGATCGACGCGCTACTGCCGGTGCTGCGTGAACGCGCGCAGGAGACCGAAGATCTGCGCCGTATCCCCGACGAGTCCATCAAAGCCCTGCAGGAGAGTGGTTTCTTCCGCCTGCTGCAGCCCAAACAGTGGGGCGGCTACGAGGCCGATCCCGTCACCTTCTTCACAGCGGTGCGCAATATCGCTAGCGCTTGTGGTTCCACCGGCTGGGTCGCCGGAATTCTCGGCGTCCACAACTGGCATCTCGCGTTGTTCGATCAGCAGGCGCAGGAGGACGTCTGGGGCGAGGACACCGACGTTCGCATTTCGTCGTCGTACGCGCCGATGGGTGCCGGTGAGGTCGTCGACGGCGGCTACAAGGTCAACGGTGCGTGGGCGTGGTCCTCGGGCTGCGACCACGCGACGTGGGTCGTTGTCGGTGGACCGGTCATCAAGGATGGCCGGCCCGTCGACTTCGGCAGCTTCCTGATCCCCCGCGAGGACTACGAGATCGACGACGTTTGGAACGTCGTCGGTCTGCGCGGTACCGGCAGCAACACCATCGTCGTGAAGGACGCGTTCGTACCGCGTCACCGCTTCCTCAGCTTCAAGGCGATGAACGACCTCGCCTCTCCGGGCCTGCAGCAGAACACGGCTCCCGTCTACAAGATGCCCTGGGGCACTGTCCATCCCACGACGATCTCGACCCCGATCGTCGGTATGGCCTACGGCGCGTACGACGCGCACGTCGAGCACCAGGGCAAGCGTGTGCGCGCGGCCTACGCGGGCGAGAAGGCCAAGGACGACCCGTTCTCGAAGGTCCGCATCGCCGAGGCGTCCAGCGACATCGACGCTGCGTGGCGACAGCTGTCCGGCAATGTTGCTGACGAGTACGCGCACCTGATTGCCGGCGAGGAGGTTCCGATCGAGCTGCGTCTGCGCGCCCGGCGGGACCAGGTCCGCGCCACCGGTCGCGCCATCGCGTCCATCGACTTGCTGTTCGAGAACTCGGGCGCCACTGCCCTGGCCAACGGCACTCCGATCCAGCGCTTCTGGCGAGACGCGCACGCTGGCCGGGTCCACGCCGCCAACGACGCCGAGCGCGCCTATGTGATGTTCGGTGGCGCCGAGTTCGGTCTGCCCTTGACCGACACGATGGTCTAGGGGCGAACCGTGACGGCAACAGAGGAACTCACATACGACTCGACTTCGCGCTTCGCACAGGTTCGGCCGGATCTGAGGCTGCACTTCCACGAGGCAGGGGCCGGCAACGGCCCGACGATCGTGCTGCTGCACGGTGGTGGCCCGGGTGCGTCGTCGTGGTCGAACTTCGCCAAGAACATCCCGGTTCTGGCCCAGCGGTTCCACGTGATCGCGGTCGACCAGCCCGGCTACGGCCAGTCCGACAAGCCGACCGAACACCCGCAGTACTTCCGGCACAGCTCGTCGGCGCTGAAGGATCTGCTCGACACCATCGGGATCACCGAACGTGTTCATCTACTGGGTAATTCGCTCGGAGGCGGCGCGGCGGTGCGGTTCGCCCTCGACTACCCGGATCGCGCCGGTCGGCTGGTGCTCATGGGCCCCGGCGGCCTGAGTGTCAACCTCTTCGCACCGGACCCCACCGAGGGCGTCAAGAACCTCGGCAAGTTCGCGTACCAGCCGACGCGGGAGAACCTCGAGGCGTTCCTTCGCATCATGGTCTTCGACCAGAACCTGATCACCGACGAACTGATCGACGAGCGCTTCGCGTCGGCGAGCACGCCTGAGTCGCTCGCGGCGGCGAAGGCGATGGGCAAGTCGTTCTCGAGCTCGGAGTTCGAGCTCGGCATGTTGTGGCGTGACGCCTACAAGCTGCGCCAGCGGGTGCTACTCATCTGGGGCCGCGAGGACCGCGTCAACCCGATCGATGGTGCGCTGGTGGCACTCAAGATGATTCCGCGAGTGCAGCTGCACGTGTTCGGCGGCTGTGGTCACTGGGCGCAGCTCGAGAAGTTCGACGAATTCAACCGACTCGCGAGCGACTTCCTTCTGGACGGGAGCAAGTAATGGGTATTCGTTCACTCGCCTACATGCGCATCGAGGCCACCGACATGGCCGCGTGGCGCGAGTACGGTCTCAAGGTCCTCGGCATGATCGAGGGCAAGGGCACCAACCCGGACGCCCTGTACCTGCGGATGGACGACTTCCCTGCCCGGTTGGTGATCGTGCCGGGTGAACGCGACCGACTGCAGGTGTCCGGTTGGGAGACCGCGAATGCGGCTGAACTGCAAGAGGTGCGGGACAACCTGCGCGCGGCGGGCGTGCCGTTCAAGGAGGGTACCGCCGATCAACTCGTCGACCGCCGCGTCGTCGAGATGATCACGTTCGAGGACACGTCGGGTAACACCCTCGAGGTGTTCCACGGCGCCGCGCTCGAACACCGTCGCGTGGTGAGCCCTTACGGACACAAGTTCGTCACCGGTGAGCAGGGTCTGGGCCACGTCGTGCTCACCACCAACGACGACGAGGCGTCGCTGCGGTTCTACCGCGACGTGCTCGGCTTCAAGCTACGTGACTCGATGCGACTTCCGCCGCAGCTCGTCGGCCGGCCGGAAGACGGGGAGCCGGCATGGCTGCGCTTCCTCGGCTGCAACCCGCGTCACCACAGCCTTGCCTTCCTGCCGTTGCCGAACCCGACGGGAATCGTGCACCTGATGGTCGAGGTCGAGAACTCCGACGACGTCGGACTCTGTCTGGACCGCGCACTGCGCAAGAACGTGAAGATGTCCGCGACGCTCGGTCGCCACGTCAACGATCTGATGCTGTCCTTCTACATGAAGACCCCAGGCGGTTTCGACGTCGAGTTCGGTTGCGAGGGACTCGAGGTCGAGGACGACAAGTGGATCGCACGGGAGAGCACGGCCGTGAGTTTGTGGGGTCACGACTTCACGGTGGGGATGAAACCGTGACATCGCCCGACGCGGTGTCCTCGCCCGACAAGGGCGGGGAGACCGCAACCGGAGCTGAGATCGATCCCCGCCAGTTCCGGAACGTCCTCGGCCAGTTCTGCACCGGCGTCACGATCATCACTACGGTCGACGACGGCTCCCCGGTCGGGTTCGCGTGCCAATCGTTCGCGGCATTGTCCCTCGAGCCGCCGCTCGTGCTCTTCTGCCCCACCAAGGCGTCGCGGTCGTGGGCGGCGATCGAGCGGTCGGGCCAGTTCTGTGTGAATGTACTCGCCGAGGAGCAGCAGGCGACTTGCGCTCGGTTCGGTTCTCGCGAGCCGGACAAGTTCGCCGGAATCGACTGGTCGCCTTCCCCGTTGGGATCGCCGATCCTGACGGGTTCGCTCGCGCACATCGACTGCACGGTGGAGACGGTCCACGACGGCGGCGACCACTTCGTGGTGTTCGGGCGGGTCCATTCGATGAGTGAGGTCAGGACAGAGCGGCCACTGTTGTTCTACCGGGGGCAGTACACCGCGATCGAACCGGACAAGACGGTGCCGGCGAAGTGGCGGGACGACCTCGAGGCGTTCCTCACCACGGTCACCGAGGACACCTGGTTGTAAGACCTGCCCCGGGGAAGGTTGGAGGGCCCCTTCACGCGCGCTTGGCGTGTGAAGGGGCTCTCGCCTGTTGGCGAGGTTGTTCCGGAGTTTTGTGCGCGAGTCCGACTCGGGTGATCAACGGTGCCACTGAGAGTCCGTCGTGCGCATCGCCAATCTGTCAGCCCCTTGATAGCCGGAACTCAGGCTGGGCGCAGGGAGGGTGTGACGTGACGTTGCACAACCTCCCTGCGCCGCGTCAAGCTTCCGACGTGCGCTGAAGCAGCAAATGCGCCTTACCGATCGCCCGCCTTGGACAAGGAATCGATCGGGAGATACACCCGCGATCCGGACTCGGCGAACTCGGCGGCCTTGTCTGCCATCCCCGCCTCGATCGCTTCCACGGAATCGAGGCCACGCTCGGCGGCGTACTTTCGCACATCGGCGGAAATCCGCATCGAGCAGAATTTGGGGCCACACATCGAGCAGAAGTGGGCTGACTTGGCAGGTTCCGCCGGCAGAGTCTCGTCGTGGAACTCCCGCGCGGTATCAGGGTCCAGGGAAAGTGCGAACTGGTCGTGCCAGCGGAACTCGAACCGCGCCCGCGAGAGTGCGTCGTCCCGTTCCTGTGCACGCGGATGCCCCTTGGCGAGATCGGCAGCGTGGGCGGCGATCTTGTAGGTGATGACACCGGTCTTGACGTCGTCGCGGTTCGGCAGGCCCAGATGTTCCTTCGGGGTCACGTAGCAGAGCATCGCGGTCCCCGCCTGAGCGATCATCGCGGCACCGATCGCGGACGTGATGTGGTCGTACGCTGGGGCGATGTCGGTGGCGAGCGGGCCCAGGGTGTAGAACGGGGCCTCCTCGCACAGCTCCTCCTCGAGTCGCACGTTCTCGACGATCTTGTGCATGGGCACGTGCCCAGGGCCCTCGATCATGACCTGCACTCCATGCGATTTCGCGATCCGAGTGAGCTCGCCGAGGGTGCGCAGTTCGGCGAATTGGGCCTCGTCGTTCGCGTCCGCAATCGATCCCGGCCGCAACCCGTCGCCCAGTGAGAACGTGACGTCGTAGCGGTGGAGGATCTCGCACAACTCCTCGAAGTGCGTGTAGAGGAACGACTCCTGATGGTGGGCGAGACACCAAGCAGCCATGATGGACCCACCACGCGAGACAATTCCCGTGACTCGATTCGCGGTCAGCGGAACGTAACGCAGCAGAACACCCGCGTGCACGGTCATGTAGTCCACACCCTGCTCGCATTGCTCGATCACGGTGTCGCGGTAGATCTCCCACGTCAATGCGGCCGGATCGCCGTTGACCTTCTCGAGGGCCTGATAGATCGGCACCGTTCCGACCGGCACCGGGGAGTTACGCAGAATCCACTCACGCGTTTCGTGGATGTTCTTGCCGGTGGACAGATCCATGATCGTGTCGGCGCCCCAGCGGGTGGCCCACACCATCTTCTCGACTTCCTCGGCGATCGAGGACGTGACGGCACTGTTGCCGATATTCGCGTTGATCTTCACCGCGAACGCCTTACCGATGATCATCGGCTCGAGTTCTGGGTGACGACGGTTGGCCGGGATCACTGCCCTGCCGGCGGCGACCTCCTCGCGAACGAGCTCTGGTGAAACACCCTCGCGGACTGCGCAGTACCGCATCTCTGGGGTGACGATTCCGGCCCTGGCTGCGTCGAGTTGCGTACCGTCTCGGTCGGCCACCCACGATGCGCGAATAGGCGGCAGACCGGAGTCGAGGTCGATATCGGCGTTAGGGTCCGTGTACGGCCCCGACGTGTCGTAAAGGTCGAGATGCTCGCCATTGGTGAGGTGGACGCGCCGCACCGGGACACCGATCCCGACGCCGGACTCGACATACGCTTTGGCGCTGCCCTCGATCGGGCCAACGGTGACAGAGGCAGGACTGGATCCAGCTTTGCTCATAGCAGGTACTCCCTACGCCGGCATTACCCGGACAGGTTCGACGGTCGACGGCCCTAGCCGTCCTCTCAGCCCGCTGGTGCGGGCCCCCGTGTGTGCGTTCGGTAGTTGTCACAGGTTGCCCCGTGCACTGCGTGAGGCTACCCCGTGATCAAGCTGTACCCACGCAAGGTGGGGTACTGACCTTCGGCGCCGAAGTAGTCACCGGAGAAAAAGGGACGCACGCGTGATGGCAATTCTCCGGACCCGGAACGGGGAAGGGCCCCTTGTGCACTCTCGGCGCACGAAGGGACCCTTCAGCTTTCCGCTGGTCAGCGGACCGTGAACTCCGCTGACGTGCCGGTGAGGGGGAACACCGCGCCGACTGGATTCTTCCAGTTGCCGAAGTGCTGGATCCGGTAGGTGCCGGACGGGGTGCCCGCCGGAACGTCCCACGTGATGCGCGCAATCGAGGCGTTGGTTCCGTCGCGGCGCCAGCGGTACTTGGTGGACCAGTCACCGTCATCGGCGTGGCGCAACCAGCGGTCGCCGTCGCGTCGCTGCACCTCGAAGAACGTCCCGCCGCGGCGCAGATCGTTCTTGGGGTGGCCGGTGACGAACTCGGCTGCCACCTGCTCGCCCGCGCCGATGTTGCCCGCCGGCTGGACGACGACGTCGCCGAAGTTTCGCCCGGGCGGCGGCGCGTCGAACGGGAACTCACGCCCGAACCCGGGCTGGAAGCCGGAGACATCACGCGGCGCGGGACCGCGAGGGACGTCTACTCCCGACCTCATCGCGGAAGCCAGAGCCGCGAAGCCCTGTTGGTAGGCGGGCAGGGTGTTGCGACCGAACAGCGTCGAGCCACCCTCGTATTGCTGCTCGTCGTACTCCTCAGGGGTGGTGCAGTAACTCGAGTACGCGTTGGCGTAGCCCTGGAAGATGACGTTCTCGAGCGGAACACCCAGTTCCTCGGCGACCGTCCGCCGGATGCGTAGACCCGACACGATGGTGAACTCGGCCGGCCCGCCGACGACGTAGACGTCACCGATACGGATGATCTGGATCTTGAGCACGTTCGGCACCCAGCCGTCCGGGGGCAGCAGGCCCACCGGAACCAGCACCATCTTGGGAGCCTGCGCGTCGGCGAGCCATTGCGGAGTGGGGGTGTCCATACCGCCGAGTGCGCCGACCAACGGGTTGCGAGTGCCCTCGGAGAAGATCTCGATCGCGGGGCCGTCCTCGGTGCTGCCCGCGGCCATCGCGGCGCCGATGGCCGCCGGCGCGGTGCGACGCGTCTGCCCGTCGGATGTGTACTTGCCGTCCACCACCTGGTTCGCCATGTCGAGGTACATGATTCGGCTGTCGACGGTGGTCGACGACGACGCTATCGCGTTCCCGAACGCCTCCCGGGCGGCAGCCACCTGGCGTTCACCGATGATGCGCGTGTTCTCGAACTCGTCCTTGGTGGGCCCCTGGCCGGGCGCGAGGTGCAGGTTGGGGGACATGTCGCCGGTGTTCGTCTGCGGGAAGGAGGCGACGAAGCCCGGCCTGCCGTCGAGGTAGCGCACCCCGGCGACATCGTGTTCCCAGAAGTAGGAGGCGGCACCCTTGTTGTCACCGGAGATCAGGTGGTTCTTGTTGGTCAGCGACGCGCAGTGTGTGGGGAACCAGGCGATGGCGCCGATGTTGCCACCACCCTGACTGATCTTCAGCACGCGCATCGCGGTGTCGATACCGAGCGGGTAGTAGTCCTTGTCGTGCTGGGGGTTTCGGTCGAAGGCGACGCGGGATCGGTTGACGCTGGCGTTCGTCAGTTCGCTGCGCCCGTACGAGACCGTGCCCGTCGCGAGGTCGTCGTGGGCGGTGATGATCGCTTCGACAATGCCATCGACCTCGGCGTCGAACACCTGTGGCTGGAAGCCCAGCGTCGCGAGACTGTACGCGTAGTCCTGCGAGGCTCCGCCACATGCCGCGTGCGAGTGCACGGCCGTGAGCATCACGTTCTTCTCGGTGTACAGGCCACCGAACCTCTCGGCGAGACGCGCCAGAACCGCGTCGTGCACCGCCTGGAACACCATGCAGGCGTCGGTGCAGACGTAGACGACGCGGTTGTCAGCGCCGTCGGCGAAGACGTACGCGCGCACACGGGTCCGCTGGTGTAGTCCCTCGGCCCGCTGGTCGAACTGCGAGTAGCCCATCATGCCGTTCTCGGCGATCGGCCCCGTTATGTCCGACAAGCCGACGCCGACCCGGAATCCCGAGTGTGGCGCCTGGGCGCGGGCCGGGGCGACCGCGGAGCGGGGTTGAGCTGAAGCGGTCGAGTTGGCAATGGCCGCGAATACCGGTGCGGTCGCGGCCCCCGCCAGCACGCTGCGTCGACTGATCGTCACGTGGTAGTCCTTTGCGCGAGGTCAAACTGAACTGGTCAATTGTCCAAGTGTCCAGCACACACGACACGGTCTCGATGCGCAAGGGGCACTTCGAGTCCGTCGAGTCTCTGAGTGTCAGACGGGTGTTGCGTCACCGAAGGTCATCCGTAGATCGGGGATCGTGGTTGCCAACAGTGCTCTGCGGGGCAGGCCGAGCGAGCGCAGTTCGTCCGCGATCGGGTGGTCGCCCAGATGCAGAGAGACACCCCCGATCCTGGATCGGACCCCGGTGGAGCGCATGTCCCATTGCGTCGACCGGGTAACCCCGTCCAGGTGCGAGTACGCCACGAGAGACGTGTTGGTGCCGCCACCAGGTGCCGGAAGGCCCTGCTTGACAGTTATTTCCGCGATCAGGTGGCCATCCTGGCTGACCCTGCCGCGACGGACGTCGCTGACGTGGTCGGCCTCGAAGTCGGCCAGGATCTTGGGGAAGCCCCAAATCCCGCGTCCGGCAGCGAGAGTGAATTCACCGTCGACGGGCAACCGGTGAATCAGTGCACCGGAATCGCCGGTGACCAGTGAACGTAGATCGCTCAGCACGGATGTCCGTCGGCGGCGGTGGTTGCGAACCATGAAGGTGACGCCGAACTCGTTGTACGGGCCGAGGTCGCCGTCGATGTAGTCGACGAATACCAATCCACAGAGGCCGTGGCCTGGCCGGTACTGAAGGAGCTCGAGCCCCGTGTGGTCGATCAGGTTCTGCGCGGCTGCGGAGGGAACCGAGTACATCGCCATGAATGCAGAAGCGGTCCGGACCTCGACCGGCATGTCGACCTTTTTGCCGAGCACCTCATGCGACGTCACTGCGACACCACTGCGCCCCAGGCCGTCGGCGAACGCTCCGGAGTCCGTGTCCGAACCCATCGCTTCTCCCTTCCTCCACGGATACCCCGCTGATAGTAGGAACAAGTTCTACTATCTGGGAAGAGTTGGGCGATTCTCGAGACTTACGGATGCGTCGATACTGGACCGCGAAGGATGTCGCGGCGGTGAATTGTCAGTGCTGAACAGTCAGGGGGACTGCGCGCAGTTCGGCGGGGGGACGTCGTGGGAGAGCGGGCTGCCGACGGGGTTGACGAACAGCGCGAGCAACACCATCGGGACCGATCCCAAGTTGCGGGCCATGTGGACGTAGCCGCTGCCGCTCGGTTCGATGAGTGTGTCGCCGGCGTTGTAGATGCCGTCGATCGCGCAGTCCGAAGCGTAGTGCGTCAACGTGCCCTCGGTGATGATCCCGTACGGCTCGCCGTCGTGGTAGTGCCAGCCCGTCGTGCCGCCCGGCGCGATGGTGATCCGGGTGAGGATGTAGTCCTTGTCGCCGATCCTGGCCTCTGCCAAGGTCTCCCCAGCAACGCCCTCGCCCGGAGTCGCGGACGCTGTTGCGGGGACGAGGTCGAGTGCCATCACGGTGGCCGCGACGGCGAGGATGTACGTGAGTCGCATGGAGGTCCTTCCCGTGCCGTCTCTTCCCGATAGCCGGGCGGGGTCCGTTCCTAGGCGGGGGCGCCGAGGTTCATCTCGTCGGGGTGGAGTCCGACGCGGTCACCGTTCTCGAGTGCCGCGATGTCGGTGAGGTCCTGATCGGTGAGTTCGAAGTCGAATACGTCGATGTTCTGCGCGATCCGGTCGTCGTGGGTCGATTTCGGGATCACGATCAGGCCGTTCTGCAGGTGCCAGCGGATGAGGACCTGCGCAGGCGATTTTCCGTGCTGCTCGCCGATCCGCGTGATGACCGGGTCATTGAGCAGAGTGTTGGGCTTGGACGCCGGGCCCCATCCGGAGTTGCTGGTGCCGCCGAGTGGGCTCCAGGACTCGACGGCGATGCCGTGGAGGGCTGCGAAGTCGCGGATCGCGTGTTGGGGGAGGTGCGGGTTCAGTTCCACCTGGTCGACGACGGGCAATGCGCCGCCGCGGTCGACGAGGTCCTGTAGATGGTGCGGTTCGAAGTTGCATACGCCGATCGCCTTGGCGCGTCCGGAGGCGGCGATCGTCTCGAGGGCGTCCCACGTGCGCAGGCGGATGTTCCGGTCCAGCAGCGGCCAGTGGACGAGGTACATATCCACGTAGTCGAGGCCGAGTCGGGACAGGCTCGCATCGAAGGCTGCTAGCGCAGGCTCGTACCCCTGGTCGGAGTTCCACAGTTTGGTGGTGACGAAGATGTCCTCACGAGGCACCGACGAGCGCGCGATGCCCCGGCCCACACCCTCCTCGTTCTCGTAGGTCGACGCGGTATCGAGGTGTCGATAGCCCGCCTCGTCGAGCGCGAATCGGACGGCGCGCTCGGTCTGGGCGTTCGTGGCCTGCCACACTCCTAGGCCGAGTTGGGGGATGACGGTTCCGGAACTCAGGGTGATCGATGGAGTGGTCATGAATCCAGGCTAGGGGCGATGGCGCCGTGCCGCTGGGGAGTTGGCCGCTGGGCAGTTACCCGCCCTGCGCCGGCGGCTGCGACCACATATGCGTGAGGAACTCGAAGCTGGGGACGTCGTCGAGCGAGATCATCGATTCGTAGATCCGTTCGTACGTCGTCCGGGCGATCCGCCAGCGGCCATCGTCGCCGCGGCGGTAGCTGTCCCGGTAGTAGCCGGCACCCGTGATCAGGCGCCGGGCCGCGGGAACGATGACGGTGTCCTCGAAGGCCCACGAACCCTCCGCGGTCCCACCGTTGACGGTGATCTCGGGATGATTGGCGATGTGCACGGAGGTGACCTCCGTCCCCAAGGCATTCCGCATGAACCCGACCAGGGTTTCGCGGCCCTCGAACACCAGGGGTTCGCTCAGTGCATGCGTTCCGTACTCGGCGACGATGCCCTCGTCGAGGGTGTCGGCGAACTCGTCCCACTGTTTGAGGTCCAGGGTGCGGAAGTATCGATACTTGAGCTGGCGGAGCTCCTCGAGCGCGGCCAGCTCTTCGAAGGTGCGGGTGTCCATGGCCGGAGCATCACACAGCAGACCGGTTGCGTGAGCGGATTCGGCCGAATAGTCCGTTTTGGCGGGCTTTGGGTCCAGTGTCAGCCTAGGGTGACCACCATGCGACTCACCTTGATGCGATCCGCAATCCTGACCGCGGCGCTATTCCTGGCCGCAGCCCCTGCAGTCGCCCACGCTCAAGACTCCAGCGGTGGCGGGAGCCTTCCTGCAGGCAGCAGCGGCAGCTTCACGGGTTCCGCTGAGACCGTATTCGAGGCTTATCGATTCGACCGGACCTACACCCGGGAGCAGATCACCGAGTGTCGGGAAGATGCCGCAGGCGACATCGCAACCGGCTGGCCCTCGTGCCCCACGGCACCGATCACCGCGCTGGACCTCGCTGCAGCACGCCTGATAGTCGGCTCCATGGAGCTGGTGTTCGGCGGCTCCTTGGGTTGATTCAGCGCACCGCCTTTCGGGTCGGCGCCACGTCCTGTGGTGTCGACCCGATCGGGCACCGCAGCGAGGCAACTGCAGACGAGGGTGCCGCCATACCGAGGAACATCGAGGACGTCAGGCCGAATCCGGCTGAGCGGAATCGCAACAACCCGCCAGCCAAAAACTGATCTGACGAACTGATCTCGAGAACGGCTGTGCCCCCGGATCAGCTCCGGGGGCACAGCTCTGTGTGGTGCGTAAGTTGCGGCGGGGTCAGAAGATCTCTGCACAACCGCCCGCTCGCCCAGCACATCGTGCAGTCGACTTCTGAAACTGACATCCGGCCGGTGACGGACGGTGCGGAAGAGTCCCGAATCCGCTCTCGGCTCTCGTACCTGCGATCATCGGGGGGTGACGCGAATCAGGCTGGTGGCATCCGACCTCGACGGGACCCTGCTGCGGTCCGACGGGACGGTCTCACAGCGGACGGCCCGGGCGATGGCCGCGGCCAGCGATGCCGGCATCGAGGTGGTGTGGGCGACCGCCCGCGCCCGGCACTCGGTCGGTCCGCTGGCCCTCTCGTGCGGGTTCCGCGGCGAAGTGATCTGCGCCAACGGTGCGATCACCCTCGACCTCGCCGAGGGCACCCCCGAGATCACCGCCACCGTCTCGATCGAGATCACCGAGGCCGTCGCGGTCATGGACCGTGTCCGCACGCTCGTGCCGGGCGTGGTGTTCGCCAACGTCGGGCCCACTACCTTCGTGGCCGAGCCCGAGTACGCGGCGCTGTGCGACCACACCGACCACCAACGGACCCTCGACGAGATGATCCTCGAGGAGCGGTTGCCGCGGATGGGGGAGCCGATGGTCAAGATCGTCGCTCGGCATCCCGAGGTGCCCGGTCGTGAGCTCTACCGTCTGGCGCTCACGGCCGGAATCGATGGGGTCGAGCTGACTCACTCGGGTGCCCCGTACATCGAGATGGCGGCGTCAGGTGTGTCGAAGGCCAGCGCACTCGCGAGGCTTTGCGCATCGAGAGGTATTGCAGCGCACGAGGTTGCGGTGATCGGTGACGGCGTCAACGACGTACCGATGTTGACCTGGGGTGGCGCCGCGCTGTGCCCCGAAAACGCGTTGCCGGAGGCGCGTGCGCTGGCCGAGCGGGTGCTACCCAGCAACGACGATGACGGCGTCGCGCAGTACCTCGAGGAACTGCTGGCCTGACTGCTTTTTGACTACACCGGGGCCGATCAGCGCCCCGGCGCAAGACCCGAACTCACGTGTGCAGACCCGCGAACGATTCCATCTCCTCGAGATACTGCTCGGGCTGCCCGAACAGCTGCGAGCTACCGTGGGCGCGCTTGAAGAACAGGTGCGCGTCGTGCTCCCACGTGATCGCGATGCCTCCGTGCAACTGGATCGCATCGCCGGCGACGGCGTTGAACGCCTCCGAGCAGTAGGCCTTCGCGACCGCGGCATCCGCAGCAGCCGATGGCAGCCCCTCGCCCAGCGAATGGACCGCCGCGTACGAAGCGGACCGCGCCGTCTCCACCAGGAAGTACAGATCGGCCATGCGGTGCTTGAGCGCCTGGAAGCTGCCGATCGCGCGACCGAACTGCACACGTTCCTTGCTGTAGTCCACCGTGATCTGCAGGCAGCGCGCCGCGGCACCGACCTGCTCGGCGGACAGCGCGACGATCGCGATGTCGCGGACCCGCTCGAGCGCAGCGGACGCGTCGCCGACAGTGAGCCGCACGGCCGGGGCGGATGCGAACTCCACCACCGACATCGGGCGGGTCAGGTCCATGGTCGGCAGCGCGCGACGCGTCACGCCGCCAGCGGACGGATCGACCTCGAACAGTGCGATCGCACCGTCCTCACCCTCGACTGACGCCGCGACGATCAGCACGTCTGCATGTGCGCCGTCGAGCACATAATGCGCGGTGCCCGAGACGGTGAAACCGTCGGCATCGCGGCCGGAGGCTGTGCACGCGACATCCTTGCTGCGCCAGCGGCCCTCGGGACCCACCCAGCACAGCGCGGCGATGGATGAACCCTCGGCGATACCTGGCAGCAGGCGCTCGCACGCCTCGGTGTTGCCCGACGCCAGGATCGCCTGCGCGGCCAGGACCACCGAACCGAACATCGGTGACGGCGTCAACGCCGCACCGAGCTCCTCGAGCACCAGATGCTGCTCGACGACGGTGGCACCGAAGCCGCCGAACTCCTCCGGGATCGCGAGCGCCGCGACACCGACCTGCTGGCACAGCACCTCCCACAGGCCGCGGTCGAACGCCTCGCCGGACTCGAGCGTTCGGCGCAGCGCGGCCGCGTCGGCGCGCTTGTTCAGCAGCTGGGCAACCGTCTTGCGGAGCTCGAGCTGCTCCTCCGTGAACACTCCGACCCCACTCACAGCGCGCTCGCAATCCGTGCACGGTGCGCGGCGGCGGTGCCCCACGCGGACTGCAGGGCGCGCACCTTGGTCAGCCACAGCGACAGGTCGCACTCGAGGGTGTAGCCGATCGCGCCGTGAACTTGCAGCGCCTTGCGCGATGCCAGGTAGGCGGCGTTCGCGGCGGCGACCTTCGCGGCCGAGACGTCGCGTCCGACGGTGGCAGTGCCTTCTGAGCCTTCTGAGCCTTCTGAGCCCTCGGCGATGGAGATCGCCGCGCCGTACACCAGGGGGGTCGCCATTTCGACGGCGACGAGGGCGTCGGCGAGATGGTGCTTGACGGCCTGGAAGCTGCCGATGACGCGCCCGAACTGCGAGCGGTTCTTGGCGTACTCGGTGGAGATGTCGATCATCGCGTGGCCGGCGCCGATCAGCTGTGCCGAGACGGCGAGAACGGCTAGGTCGTAGGCCTTCTGCGCGGCGACGGCGACGTCCGGACCCTGTGCCAGCGTCTCGACCGGCTCGACCTCGAACAGGCGACGGGCCGGGTCGACCGATTCGAGTCGCGTGCTCGCGCGGACCAACTCGAGGGTGTCACCGGAGACACGCAGCACCGGGTCGGCAAGGTCGCCGTCGAGGGCGCGCGGTGTCGACGGCTCGAAGACCAGCGACGCGAGCGAGGAACCCTCGGCGATGCCGGGCAGGAAGCGCTTGGCCAACTGCTGGTCTCCCAGCGACGACAGCAGGGCCGGGACGGCGGCGGCGGTCTCGAGGATCGGGCCCGGGACCGCAGCGCGGCCCAGCTCGATGAACGCGACGGCCAGGTCGGCCGGATGGGCATCGATGCCGTCGAACTCCTCGGGCACGGCGAGCGCGGTCACGCCGGTCTCGGCGAGCTGCTGGAGCAGCGCGCGTCCGGACGCGGTGTCGTTCTCGCCCCACGCACGGACGACGGCCGGAGTGTTGGCGCCTGTGAGCAGAGCGCGGAGACTGTCCGCGAAGTCACGCTGCTCGGTGGACAGGGAGAATTTCATCGATCCGCCTTCGGGAGTCCGAGCAGACGCTCGGCAACGATGTTGCGCTGAATTTCGTTGGTACCGGCGTAGATCGGGCCGGATAGCGAGAACAGGTAGCCGTCCTGCCATTTGCCGGCGAGCTCGCCGTCGGCGCCCAGCAGATCGAGAGCGGTCTCGTGGATGCGGACGTCGAGTTCGGACCAGAAGATCTTGTTGATCGAACCCTCGACGCCGAGTGGGACGCCCTCGAGCATGCGGGTGACCGTGCCCCAGGTGTGCAGGCGGTACGCCTCGGCTCCGATCCACGCGTCGACGACGCGATCGCGGGCTGCAGTGTCGGTGGCGTCGGCGTGGGCCTTCCACACCTCGATCAGCCGGTCGACCGCAGAGGTGAACCGGCCCGGGCTGCGAAGCGACAGGCCGCGCTCGTTGCTCGCTGTGCTCATCGCCACGCGCCAGCCGTTGTCGACCTCACCGACGACGTCGGCATCCGGGACGAACACGTCCTCGAAGAAGATCTCCGCGAAGCCCGGTTCGCCGTCGAGCTGGGGGATGGGGCGCACCGTGACGCCGTCCGCGGTAAGCGGGAACATGAAGTACGTCAGACCCCTGTGGCGCTGCGCCTCCGGGTCGGAGCGGAACATGCCGAAGCCCCAATCCGCGTAGGCGGCGCGCGAGCTCCAGGTCTTCTGCCCGTTGAGGATCCAGCCGCCTTCGGTGCGGCGTGCCGTAGAGCGGATGCCGGCGAGGTCGCTGCCGGCCTCCGGCTCCGACCAGGCCTGCGCCCAGATGTCGTCGGCGCGGGCCATGCGCGGCATGATCCGTGCCAGCTGCTCCTCGGTGCCGTGCTCGAACAGTGTCGGTGCGAACAGGAAGATGCCGTTCTGGCTGACTCGACCCGGTGCGCCGGCCTTGTAGTACTCCTCCTCGAAGAGCACCCACTCGATCATCGACGCGTCGCGGCCCCCGAGCTCCGACGGCCACGAGACCACCGACAGCCGGGCGTCGGCCAGCTTGCGTTCCCACTCGCGGTGGGCCTCGAAGCCCTCCGCGGTGTCCATCGACGGCAGTGGCTCCGCCGGGACGTTGGCGGCGAGCCATTCGCGCACTTCCAGCTGGAAGGCGCGGGCCTTCTCATCCAGTTCGAGATCCACTATTTCGCCTTCGCTTTCATACTGTTGACGTCCATTCCCCGAAGGAGGCCCTGCCCGTCATGCCTTGCCCTCGCGCAGATCGTTCTTGAGCACTTTGCCGGAAGCGTTGCGTGGCAAAGAGCTGACGATCCTCACCTCGCGCGGGATCTTGAAGTTCGCCAGCCGCTCCTTGCAGAATGCGATGACCTCTCCCTCCGTCACGGTCGCGCCCGGCTTCGCAACTACGTACGCGCGGCCGACCTCGCCCATCCGCTCGTCCGGGATACCGATGACGGCCGCCTCGGCAACGGATTCCATTCGTGCGAGGGCATTTTCGACCTCGGCCGGGTAGACGTTGAATCCGCCGGAGATGTACATGTCCTTGAGACGGTCGGTGATGTCGAGGTAGCCGCGTTCGTCGAGCACCCCGACGTCGCCGGTGTGCAGCCAGCCGTCCTCGTCGATCGTCTTCTTTGTCGCCTCGGGGTCGTCGAGGTAGCCGAGCATGATGTTCTCGCCACGGACGAGGATCTCGCCCTGCTCGCCGATCTTGACCTCCATGCCGGGGATCGCCCGGCCGGACGAGGTCGCGACGGTGACGGGATCGTCGTCGGTGCGGCACATCGTCACCACGACGGCTTCGGTCTGCCCGTAGGCGGTGAGGACGGCGTCGTAGCCGATCTCGGACTGCAGGCGCTCGACGAGGACGACCGGGACCGTGGCCGCGCCGGTCACGGCGACCCGCAGGCTCGACAGGTCGAAGTCTGCGCGGTTCGGGAAGTCCAGTATCGACTGGTGGATCGTCGGCGCGCCGGGCAGGACGCTGATCTTCTCGTCGGCGATCATCGCCATCACCTTCGGCATGTCGAAGACGGCCATCGGAACCATGGTGGCGCCCTGCAGGATGCACACCATGATTCCGGCCTTGTAGCCGAAGGAGTGGAAGAAGGGGTTGATGATCAGGTAGCGGTCGTTCGGTTCGACCTCGGCGCACTCGGCCCACGCGTCGGCGATGCCGACCGTCTGCCGGTGAGCGGTCACCACTCCCTTGCACTTTCCGGTCGTGCCCGAGGTGAACAGGATGTCGGCGACGTCGTCGGGCGAGACGGCGCGGGCGCGGGCGTCGGCGGCCTCGACGGTGACGGCCTCGGCCGCGGCCGGCAGCTGATCCCACTCGAGAATCTCGCCGCCCGGCAGTTCGGTCGTCGATGCATCGGACGAGGGATCGTCGGATGGGGTGCGCACGACGAGTTTGAGCGCGGCAAGGCCGTCGGGCCCGGCGGCCTCGAGAAGGTTTGCGAGACGGTCGTTGCCGAGGAAACGGTCGGGCACGACCAAGGCCTTGGCCCGGGTGCGCTCGAGGAGTTCGAGTGCCTCGTGGCCGGTGTAGCGGGTGCTGATGGGAACCAGGGTGGCGCCGACGTACTGGGCGGCCAGGAAGATCTCGACCCAGTGGTGGGTGTTGGGGGCCCAGACGGCGACGCAGTCGCCGGCCTCGATGTCCTTGGCCATCAGCGCCCGAGCCGCGGTGCGCACGCGATCGAGGAGCTCGGTGTAGGTGATGCGGTCCGATCCGTCCGCGACAGCCTCGTTCGATCCGAATTGCTCAGCGGCGCGCCACAGCGCGGCCGGGGTCGTCCGGGGCTCGGTGGTCACAGTCGTGCTCACAATCTCTCCTCGACGAGGCCTACAAAGCAAGTGCTTGGTAGGGTACCGTATCGCTGTGGACGTTAGCCAGGGTATTGAGACCAGCGCTAGGACAGCCGCTGACGAGGCTTTTGCGCGGGAGATTCGTGATTGGCTGGAAGAGAACCTCACTGGGAAGTTCGCCGAACTGAAGGGCCTGGGCGGGCCGGGACGTGAGCACGAGGCGTTCGAGGAACGTCTCGAGTGGGACCGCCACCTGGCCGCCGCCGGCTGGACCTGCCTCGGGTGGCCGAAGGAGTACGGCGGCCGCGAGGCGACGTTGAGCCAGCAGGTCATCTTCCACCAGGAGTACGCGCGTGCGAACGCGCCTGCGCGCGTGAGTCATATCGGCGAGGAGCTGCTCGGCCCGACGCTCATCGCGTTCGGCACGGAGGCGCAGAAGAAGCGCTTCCTCCCGGGCATCAAGACCGTCACCGAACTGTGGTGTCAGGGCTACTCCGAGCCCGGCGCAGGCTCCGACCTCGCGAACGTGTCGACGACGGCGCGCCTCGAGGGGGACCAATGGGTCGTCAACGGCCAGAAGGTGTGGACGTCGCTCGCGCACCTCGCCGACTGGTGCTTCGTCGTGGCGCGCACGGAGCCGGGCTCGTCCCGCCACAAAGGCCTGTCGTACCTGCTGGTTCCGATGAAGCAGGAGGGCGTCGAGGTTCGCCCGATCATCCAGCTCACCGGTACATCCGAGTTCAACGAGGTGTTCTTCGACGACGCCCGCACCGACGCCGACCTGGTCGTCGGCGGTGAGGGCAACGGGTGGGGCGTCGCGATGGGCACACTCACCTTCGAGCGTGGCGTTTCGACTCTCGGTCAGCAGATCGGCTTCGCCCGTGAGCTCGCCTCGATCGTCGAGTTGGCCGAGCGTAACGGTGCCGCACAGGATCCCGCGATCCGCAACAAGCTCACCCGTGCGTGGATGAGCCTGCAGGTGATCCGTGCACATGCGCTGCGCACGCTCGCCAGTGTCGACGCCAGCACCAGCGGTGGCGAGGCGTCGGTCGCCAAGCTCCTGTGGGCCAACTGGCACCGCGGTCTCGGAGAGCTCGCGATGGAGGTTCAGGGTGCGGCCTCGCTGGTGGGCGTCGAGAACACCGAGCCGGGCGAGGAACTGAACGACCTGCAACGGTTGTTCCTGTTCACCCGCGCCGACACCATCTACGGCGGGTCCAACGAGATCCAGCGCAACATCATCGCCGAGCGCGTGCTCGGCCTTCCCCGAGAGGCACGCCCGTGACCGCCACTGTGAAGTCCCCCCTGTCTGTCGTCCCGGAGGAGATCGAAGGCCACAACCTGCTGAAGGGCAAGAAGGTCGTGGTGACGGCTGCAGCCGGAACCGGCATCGGCTTCGCGACCGCACGTCGCGCGCTACTCGAGGGTGCAGACGTGCTGGTATCCGACTTCCACGAGCGTCGTCTCGGCGAGACCGTCGATAAACTGTCGGGCGAGTTCGGTGGCCCGCGGGTCGAGTCGTTCGTGTGCGATGTCTCGAGCACCAAACAGGTCGATGCGCTCATCGCCGGTGCCGCCGAGAAGCTCGGCCGCATAGATGTTCTCGTCAACAATGCCGGCCTCGGTGGCGAGACCCCGATTGTCGATATGACCGACGAGCAGTGGGACCGCGTCGTCGACATCACCCTCACCAGCACCTTCCGTGCCACCCGCGCTGCGCTGCGCTACTTCAAGAGCGTCGAACACGGCGGTGTCCTGGTGAACAACGCGTCGGTGCTGGGCTGGCGTGCGCAGCACTCACAGTCGCACTACGCCGCCGCGAAGGCCGGTGTCATGGCGCTCACCCGCTGCTCGGCGATCGAGGCTGCGGAGTACGGCGTGCGTATCAACGCGGTCGCGCCGTCCATCGCACGCCACCCCTTCCTGGCGAAGGTGACGAGCGACGAGTTGCTCGACACCCTGGCGTCGCGCGAGGCCTACGGACGCGCCGCCGAGGTCTGGGAGGTCGCCGCGACCATTGCAATGCTCGCGAGCGACTACACCACCTACCTGACCGGCGAGATCGTCTCGATCTCCAGCCAGCGCGCGTAAGTCGCCGTCCATGAGCGTGGCCGAGCGTGGCATCGGTGCAGATGAACTGAACCGATGCCGCATTGGGGCGCCCCGGAACGGCGCCCGACGAGCGAAGAACGAAGCCCTAGCAATCGCTTGGTTGGTAGGATACCGAGCATGACCCCACCCCGAGGCGCCGACGAGTCTTCGAACAAGTCCGGGCGTCGCGCCGAGCTTCTCGAGCTCGCCGCCAGCCTGTTCGCCGAGCGTGGCCTGCGGGCCACCACCGTGCGCGATATCGCCGACGCGGCGGGCATCCTGTCCGGCAGTCTCTACCACCATTTCGACTCCAAGGAGTCCATGGTGGACGAGATCCTGCGGGGGTTCCAGGATGACCTTTTCGGACGCTACCGCGAGATCGTCGACTCCAACCTGGGCTCACGTGAGACCTTCGAGGCCCTCGTGATCGCCTCGTTCGAGGCCATCGACGCCTCCCACAGCGCGGTCGCGATCTATCAGGACGAGGTCAAGCACCTCGCCTCCAATGAGCGGTTCGCGTACCTCGCCGAGCGCAAACAGGAGTTCCGCAACCTGTGGGTCGGGGTGCTCGAGGCTGGTGTCGCCGATGGCAGCTTCCGCCAGGATCTCGACATCGAACTGGTCTTCCGTTTCATGCGCGACACCGTCTGGGTGGCCGTGCGCTGGTATCGGCCGGGCGGCTCGATGACCGCCGAGGCCGTCGCCAAGCAGTACCTTTCCATCGTTCTCGACGGGCTCACGAGCCCCGACGTCCGCAAGTAACTCGACAACCAGGAGCCGTCAATGTCCGAGGTTTACATAGTCGACGCCATCCGCACCCCGATCGGCAAGAAGAACGGCGGCCTTGCCCCGGTCCACCCGATCGACCTGGGCGCCCACATCATCAAGACACTCGTCGAGCGCACCGGTATCGATCCGGCCAACGTCGACGACGTCATCTTCGGTTGTGTCGACGCGATCGGCGGACAGGCCGGCAACATCGCGCGCATGTCATGGCTGGCCGCGGGCCTGCCGCAACACGTCCCGGGCGTGACGGTCGACCGTCAGTGCGGCTCGAGCCAGCAGGCCCTCCAGTTCGGCGCACAGGCGATCCTCGCCGGCACCGCGGACCTGATCGTCGCCGGCGGCGTCCAGAACATGAGTCAGATCCCGATCTCGGCCGCCATGATCGTCGGAAAGGAGTTCGGCTTCAGCACTCCGACCGCAGAGTCGAAGGGCTGGACGGAGCGTTACGGCGGCGAGGAGGTGTCGCAGTTCCGCGGCGCCGAGATGATCGCCGACAAGTGGGACATCAGCCGTCAGGAGCTCGAGAAGTGGGCGCTGAGGAGCCACGAGCGCGCCAAGACTGCGATCGCGGAGGGCCGCTTCGACAACGAGATCGTGCCGGTCGGTGACGTCACCACCGACGAGGGCCCGCGTGAGACGAGCCTCGAGAAGATGGCCGGCTTGAACGTGTTGGTCGAGGGCGGTCGCATGACTGCCGCCGTCGCCAGCCAAATCTCCGATGGCGCCAGCGCCCTGCTGCTCGCGTCGGAAGAGGCCGTGAAGAAGTACGGCTTGAAGCCACGCGCCCGCATCCATCACGTCAGCGCCCGTGGTGACGACCCGATCTTCATGCTGAGTGCGCCGATCCCGGCCACCCGGCACGCGCTCGAGAAGACGGGTCTCACCCTCGATGACATCGACCTGGTCGAGATCAACGAGGCCTTCGCTCCCGTCGTGCTCGCGTGGATCAAGGAGCTGGGAGCCGACCCTGCCAAGGTCAACGTCAACGGCGGCGCGATCGCCCTCGGTCATCCGCTCGGTGCGACCGGCACCAAATTGATGGCGACGCTGCTCAACGAGCTCGAGCGCACCAACGGTCGCTACGGCCTGCAGACGATCTGCGAGGGCGGCGGCACCGCGAACGTCACGATCATCGAGCGCATCCAGGGCTGACGAGCTAGCCCGCTTCCGTTGCCCTCTCGGCCCTGTCACGGGCCGGGAGGGCATCGGTCGTTTCGGCCCGTCCCCGGGTGATCAGCCATCCGACGGCAGCGGCGGCAGGGAACATGACCACTCCGTAGACGGCGCCGGGGATCGCCATGTCGACACTGTCGAGGACACTGATCGCGATCGCGATCGCGAGGGTGCTGTTGTGGATGCCGATCTCCATCGAACACGCGATGGACTGGCGCTTGTCGGCGCCCAGGAGCTTCGGAATCCAGTAGCCCACAGTCAGGCTCGCGAGGCAGAACAGTGTCGTGATCATGCCGACGTCGGCGAGGTAGCTACCGACGTTCTCACGCTCGGCCACGATGGTGCCGGCGATGACGAGCACCAGCACGAGCGCTGACGCGATCCGCACGGGGCGATCCATGCGATGGGCGAAGACGGCGCGCTTGGCCCGCACCAGCATTCCGATGACGACCGGAATGAGCACGATCGCGAACACCTGCAGAACCTTGGTGAACTGCATGCCCATCGATGTCCCGGTATCGGGCTCGAAGTAGCCGAGCGCGAAGTTCGTGACGATCGGAAGCGTCACGACCGCGATCACCGAGTTGACGGCGGTGAGCGAGATGTTCAGCGCGACGTCACCACGGTAGAGGTGGCTGAACAGGTTCGCCGTGGTGCCACCGGGCGAGGCGGCGAGCACCATCATGCCCACCGCGAGCAGTGGCGGCAGGTCGAACAGCAGCACCAGCCCGAACGCGACCGCGGGCAGGATCAGCAACTGGCATGCCAGCGCGATCGTGACGACGCGGGGATGCCGTGCGACGCGGACGAAGTCGGCGACCGTCAGTGAGAGGCCGAGTCCGAACATGATGATCGCGAGCGCGGCCGGTAGGGCCACGGTGGCCAGGGGTGAGTCCATGATTTTCGCCGTTCCTCGTGTACTGGTGTGTCGCGCACAGTAGCGACGAATTAGTGGCGGGAAGGCTGGAATGCCCGAATATCAACGGTGCGAGACGGATTCGGACATGCTGCAAGTGAGCATCGTCGGGTACCCGGGTCGTCAGCCGGACAGCCGGTGAGGTTGCCTTCGGAACGCTTCCGGACGGCGTCTCACGGGACTACCGTTCGAGGCATGTGCCGAAACATCACGGAGCTGCGCGGGCTCGAACCGGCAGCCACCACCGAGGAGATCGAAGCCGCTGCCCGGCAGTACGTGCGCAAGGTCAGCGGAATCCAGAAACTCTCGGACTCCAACCGGGCCGCCTTCGAGAAGGCCGTCGAGGAGGTTGCAGCGACGACGGCCGAACTGCTCGCAGCCCTGCCACCGCGCCGGCAGCCACCGAAGACCG
Organism: Rhodococcus xishaensis; assembly: GCF_004011825.1. Classification (GTDB taxonomy): domain Bacteria; phylum Actinomycetota; class Actinomycetes; order Mycobacteriales; family Mycobacteriaceae; genus Prescottella; species Prescottella xishaensis. Next base: position 116,606 of record NZ_RKLO01000006.1, read on the forward strand.
TCCCGCCGCTGCGACGGCCCGAGGTACGAGAGCGGATCGCCGCACGCGGTACGGCCACGGCTTCCTGACAAAGGGCGACAGCGGTGGGAGACGGCTGCGCCGATCACCATCGGCGACAATGTCTGGATGGGCGGCGGCGTCACGGTCTGTCCAGGGGTGACAGTGGGCGACAACACCACGATCGGGGCAGGCAGCGTCGTGACGAAGGATGTTCCGGGGCACGTCTTCGCTGCAGGGAATCCATGCCGGGTGGTCAAACCGGTGCCATGAGGCGGATGCTGCCACACAAACTTTCACCTGATCGTCGGTAGGTGCGACCATTGGTGACGGGCTCTTACATGACGCGGTAGGAGATATCTACAGACATTCCGGCGACCGCGGACCAACGTAAGTCGGCTGCTACGGCGCCGTCGAGGGGTGCCTCGAGAGTGTCGGCCCGGCCCGTGTAGAGTTCCCGAAGCAAGGGTCTGACCTGGGGGCCTCGGGTCGACGGGGAAGACATCATCGAGACGGGGGCAGCGTTGTTGCCGATGGGGATTGGCGTGCGTTCAACTGCCCGCGTGAGCGGCGCTTCGTTCGTTCGCCGTATCGACCCCTGCTTCATCCCGGACCACCGAACGTCCCCCTTCTTCGGCGCGCTGCTCCAGGTCGGACCGATCGAGATTACGTCCAGAACGGCGAGGGGGAATTCCATAGATGGGTAAGCACCACAAGGAGCGCGTGGGAAAGGCTGCGCGCGTCGCGATCGTTCCATCCGCTGCGGCCGCCGTGATCGTGGCCGCGTCCGGCGCGGCACAGGCAGCGCCGAACCAACTGCCCTCGCAGGGTGGTGTCACATCCGCTCCCGAGACGCAGGGCGGCGTGACGTCAGCTCCGTCCACACAAGGCGGCGTCACCTCGGCGCCCGAGCAGCCTGAGCCCCTGTACTGGGTTGAACTGCCGGCCCAGTACCAGAACATCGAATATCAGCCGCTCGAAAACTACGACTACGAGACCAACACCTACGACGCGCCCGACGACTACCAGGTCGAACCCATCCAAATCCAGGAACTGCACCTGCCGACGCAAGTAGAGCCCACCGCGCCGATCATCGCTCCGCGCGACACGCTGCGTCTGGGCACTCACCATGCGCCGCAGCCCAACTGGGTCACCGACGGCGACCTCGCCCGTACCAACAACACCTCCGCCGTCATCGAGGCCGAGGTGTCGAACTTCTGGCGTTCGATCGGCGTCGAGACCAGTCGTGCCGACCGGGTCGCCGCCGCAGGGCTCGGAGGGGCTGCAGCCGGTGCGGTTGCATTCGGCACTGGGTTCGCCGCGATGGGTGCAGCGGTCGGCGGAGGCCCTATCAATCCCGTCGGCGCTGCCGCCGGTGCGGCGCTCTTGGGCATCCCCGCGGCTGTGGCGTTTGGCGCCGTGGGCGCTGCGGTCGGTACCGCCGTCGGCGCCGGCGATCTCGGCGAGCCGAAGGACATGTCGATCCCGGACATCGACAAGCCGGGAATCCAGGCCTGGACGGAGGAGACCCTCGCGCAGTGGGAGGCCACCCCTGGCCTCAACTTGGCTGCGGCGGCGGTGCGCGGCGTCGCCGCTTTGGCGCCCGAAGTCGACCGCCAGGCACGCGATTTGGTTGCGTCAGTGCCCGGCGGTGATCAGTTCCTCGAGGGTGTGGACGAGCGTCTGGAGACGTTCTACAGCGACTCGTCCCTTGGTCTCGCATCAAATATGATCAGCGACGCCGTCGGTACCGGCATCCAGGCATGAGACAGGTGGGGCGGACCCGGGCGCGGGTCCGCCCCACTCCGCAGGAGGACACATGGCGACGGACAACCGGATGGGTCACTCGCTGTTTCCGGACGTGACCGAGCACTACGAACGGCTTCCTGTCACAGGGGAATCCGCGCCACAGCAACCTCCAGCCGAACCGCCGGTCGACCGAGCTCCGGTCCCGGACGTCGAGTCGGCACCGGCTCCGGTTGTCGAGCCATCTCTGGCTCCGGAGATCGATCCGACCCCGGTTCCCGATGTCGAACCGGCCCAGGACGTGTCGCCGGGTGACGGCCCGGTCGGCGCCGTCAACCCCCAACCCGCACCAACCTCGGACCTGCCCCCCGACTTCGACCAGATGCCGACGTGGCTGGTCGCTCCAGAGTCACCGGCCCCCGCGCGCAAGGAGCGTAGGGCGCGCAAGGAGCGTAAGGCGCGCAAGGAGCGTAGGGCGCGCAAGGCGCCCCCGGAGCGCACGGCGCCCATGGTGCCCACGGCGCCCCCGGCGCCTCCGGAGCGTACGACGCCCACGGCGCCCCCGGTGCCCCCGGTGCCCCCGGTGCCCCCGGAGCGTACGACGCCCACGGCGCCCCCAGTGCCGACGCCCACGGCGCCCCCAGTGCCCCCGGCGCCTCCGGAGCGCGCTGCGCCCACGGTGCCCCAGGAGCGCACGGCGCCCACGGTGCCCCAGGAGCGCACGGCGCCCACGGCGCCCCCGACGCCCCCGACGCCCCCGACGCCCACGACGCCCAAGGAGTCCCCGGAGCCCACGGCGCCCGCGGCGCCCCCAGTGCCCCTGGCGCCCCCGGAGCGCACGGCGCCCTTGGCACCCACGGTGCCCTCGGAGCGCACGGCGCCCCCGGCGCCCACTGTGCCCTCGGAGCGCACGGCGCCCCCGGCGCCCACAGAGCCCATGGTGTCCACGGCGCCCCCGGAGCGCGCGGCGGAGAAGAGCACGTCCGACCGCAGGAAGCCCCTGTTGATCGGAGCGCTCGTGGTCTCGGTTCTCGCGATAGCCACGACAGCAACCCTCGCGCTGGGCGGGGATACCGACGGCACGCCGAATCCGGAAGGCGGCACGTCTGCGGCGCAGGCGGCGCCGGCGGCAGCCTCGGACTCTGCCTGGTGTGAGGAATCGGCATCCGGCGGCCGCAGCGTCGGCCGCGGTCCCGGCAACACTTCCGACGGCCCCGGCGTCATCCGGGCCTTCGACCACGCTTACTACGTCGAACGGGACGGCGCCCGGGTCGCGTCGCTCATGGTCGCCCCCAGCGCTGTTCCGGACATCCAGAAGTGGATCGACGATGTCCCACTCGGCACAGAGCACTGTGTCACTATCACGTCCACCCCGGACCCGAACGTGTATGCCGTTGAACTCGGCCTGCGAGGGGCAACTGAGGGCGTCATCCTGCAGCGGATCACCGTCGCCCCTTCGCCCGAGGGATACAAGATCGCGAAGGTGGAGGACGCGTAGTGAGCAATGTGGTCTCGCTGCGTCGGGTGCCGAACATGCCGGAGCCCGAGCGCGTGTCCGCGTTGGTCGTTGCCGGATCCGGTGGCGCCGCGACGACCACGACGGCCTATGGGCTTGCGACCGCACTGCGACTCGGAACCGGGCTGGAGGTTTCGGCGGTCGACTCCACGAGCGATGGCGGAAACCTGCTGTCCCGAACGGGATTCGAGGCCGTCGACCCGGTACGGTCGATTCGGCAGTTCGAGTCCCGTATGGCACTGACGTCGGCGGGCGCCGTGGTGGTCGGCAGCAGTGACGGGCAGCCCAGCGATCCGGCGATCGTCGACGAACTCCTCGCGGCCCGTCACAGCGCGCGCGTCCACGACGTCGGCACGGCTCTTCGTTCGACACGGCTGGCCCCGTTGATCCGGTCCGGCGCCGCTCTGGTGATGGTGGCGCCCGCGCGCTCCGAACCGCTGAGCCGCATGCGCGACGCCCTCGCGTGGGTGATGTCGGCGTACGGCCCGCAGGTGCTCGGCGAGGCGATCGTCGTCGTCTCGCATCAGCTGCCCGACGCGCCGGTCGACCTCGGTCCCATCCGAGACGCCCTGTCGCCGCGCGTTGCGGGGTTCGTCGAGGTTCCGTTCGACCCAGCCCTCGCCGAGCCGGGGGTCCTCGATCACCGCAGGCTCGCGCCACCGACCATCGACGCCTGGGCGGACGCGTTGGAAGTGATCGGCGGGCTTCTCTCGAGCACGGACGACCGATCCGGAGCGGGCAGCGAACTCGCCTAGCCTCCGTCCTTCATAGTCTCGTGTGTCGGGATCTCGTGAGTCGACCTCAGCGGTTTGGCGGTTACCCTCGAGAGGGTGACCAACTGGACCGACATGGCGCACGAGATCGCCGACAACATCCTGTTCCCGGTCGCCGGTCGCGTCGACGCCGACGGACAGATCCCGGACAGTCATTTCGAGGTCCTCGCCGAACACGGCTTCTACGGTCTCGCCGCGGCCGACGAGACGGATTTGACGCCGTCCGTGCTGGTCGAGGTGATCGAGACGCTCTGCGGTGGGTGCCTCGCCACTGGCTTCACGTGGGTACAGCACTTCGGTCCGGCCGCAGTGATCGCCAATTCACCCAACTCCGATCTACGCGAGCGGTACCTCGCGGGTCTCCTGGACGGCACCATCCGGGCGGGAGGTTCGAACGCCGGCGCGATTCCGGTGCCGCCGCTGCTGTGGGCTCGCCGCGTCGACGACGGGTACGTGCTCGACGGGTTCGCGCCGTTCGTGACCGGGTGGGGCATGATCGATCTACTCATGGTGTTGGCGCGCGACGAGGTCGACAACTCCATCGTGCAGGCCTTCATTCCCACCGACTCTCTGCGCGGCCTCTCCGCCGAGCTTCTGCCATTGATCGCTGCGCGAGGTTCCAACACCGTGCGCCTGATGTTCGACGGTGTGGCCGTGCCCGCCGAAATGGTGGCGGGTGCCCTCACCCCGGAGGAGTTCGCGGAGGGTCAGCCGCTCGTAATACGGCTCGGCGGGTGCGCGGCCATGGGCGTCACGCGACGCGCAATCACAGAACTGAAGGCCCTCGGCGCCGAGGCCGAACCCTTCGAGAAGCAGGTGGCACAGGCGCGCCTGGACCTCGATGCGGCCGTCGAAGGACGAGCGGAAATTGCCGACGCACGAGCGTGCGCGTCTGCACTCGCAGTCCGGACGGCCACAGCCCTCGTCACCGCAAAGGGTGGTTCCTCGGCCATTGTCGGGAACACCGCGGAACGTTTGATGCGTGAGGCCACGTTCACTCTGGTCATAGCCGGCCGACCCACCATCAAGTCCGCGTTACTGAAGCGACTCAGCCGCGATTAGCGGGTGCGCACCTTCAGATCCCCGAACAGCGAGTACGACGCGATCCGAATAATCGGGGCACCCCGGGGCGGGATCTTGTGCACCGCCGTCAAGTTCGCGGTCACCGAAGACGAAGAGGTCGAACCTTCTCAACTCAACCTGCACGCCCTCAGGAACGGTGACGGTGCTGTCTCCGAACAGTGAGACAAGGGCGATCGTCGAGGCCTCGGGCACCGATCACCGCTGACCTGAGGCTGAGCTTGACATCCCCAAACATGTTCAGCACCAACGTTCTCAGTGAGTGACCAATGACGGGAACGCTTGGTGTCGCCAAGAGTTCCGATACGGCCACATTGTGGGAATCCCTCCGGACCGAGACCCGTTAGGGCTGAGTTGAATTGGCAACCCTTCTGAAGGCTATCGACCCATCGATGGGCGACGTTTGCAAGTCATTTCGAGCATGGCGCACGATCAGCCAGGGAGGGGCCGATGAGCGTGCAGACCGCAGGTGGACACCACCTCACACCGAACACGTTGCACGACATTGGTTTCCACGGCAACACCGCATTGACCCAGCGAGCGTGCTATGGGGCGGACCCAGAACCAACACGAACCCAGACAGCGGCCCGAACCACCTTGTGGCCCGACACCGTGATGGTGCCGGGCCAGCAAGGGGCGGTTAGGAACTGCCGAAGCTAGGGCACAACTCGCCGAGCCCCTGCAAAGAAAGGTTGTCGGGGTTGGTAGCGGCCACGCATATCATCGCAAGTGCTGTGATTATGAAGGGGAGCGCCACGGGGAGCGCCACGGGAAGCAGCACGGAGGTAACGACCGTATCGAGCGAGCTGCGGGCGCCGTCTGCGGCGACGTCGACGATCGTCGCTGCCGGCGCCGAAGGGGATATCACCTGGACGCTGGGCTCCGGCGCCGCTGTGTTCGCCTGGGCGATGCCAGATGCGCCAGCGGTGAGTCCGAGAGTGACAGCGACGACGACCATTGCCTTCCGAATGAAACCCATTGTGAGAATCCCTCCCTGAAGTTGGCCGGGCCGAGACCCGGTAGGGTTGAGGTGAATTGGCAACCCTATGGAGAGCTATCGACCCATCGACATATGGCGTTAACAAAGTCATTTCGGTCATGGCGCAATCAACCAGAGAGTTGCCGATGACCACCCAGGTGGCAGGCGGGTAGCCCAACGCAGCGAACGCTTTGCACCACCGTGGTTTCCACGGCACCACAAGTCGAAGACATCATGCGCGCCCTGTGCGCACCCATCAAAGCCGTACGCACGCAGCAGGATGGTGGGCGGTGCGTCACACGCGGCACCGACGCGAGGGCGTGAGGTGGCGATGATCCTCAACCCGACCAGCGGTGTGAATCTGGAATAGAAGAGACCCCTCGCGCGCGGGTGGCGCACGAGGGGTCCCTTCGATGCGGAGACGGGCCGGTCAGGCCCTGAGGTCTCCAAGCGCGTTGATCCGTGCCACGGCATCGGCCATGATCCGGTCGATGAGTTCCTTGCAGCTGGGCAGGTCGTCGATCATGCCGACCACCTGACCCGAGGCGAGGACGCCGGCCTCAGTGTTACCTTCCACCAGGCCGGCCTTGAGCAGCATGGGGGTGTTGGCGGCCATGATGATCTGTTGCCACGAGCGGTCGCTGGACCGCTTCATCGCGAGGCCGTCCTTGACCAGCGTGCTCCACTTCATGCCCGTCATCGACTTGAACTTCATGGCGTTCCGAGCAGCGGCGATGAGACCCTTTGCATAGCTGGACTTCTCGAGGGCGTTCACCAGGTCGGTATTGAGCACGCGGTGCGGCATGCCGTCGACCTTGACGGACACGGTCGTGTCCTGTAGGCCCCGCTGGAGGTACTCCTGCTTGACCGAGTCCGGCACGGCAGAGTCGCTGGTGAGCAGGAAACGAGTACCCATCGCGACCCCGGCGGCACCGTAGGACAGAGCCGCAGCCAGCCCCCGACCGTCGAAGAAGCCGCCACCGGCCACGACGGGGATGTCGACGGCATCGAGAACGGACGGCAGCAGCAAAGTCGTTGCGACACCACCGGTATGGCCGCCGCCCTCGCCACCCTGCACGACGACGGCGTCGGCGCCCCACGAGGCGACCTTGACGGCGTGCTTGGCTGCACCGATCGACGGGATCACGACGACCCCGTTGTCCTTGAGCTTGGCGATGAGGTCCTTCTTGGGCGCCAGCGCAAACGAGGCGACCTTGACCTTCTCACGGATCAGCAGGTCGATGCGCTCCTGCGCGTCCGACGCGTCGGCGCGCATGTTCACACCGAACGGCTTGTCCGTCAGCTGCTTGGTCTTGGCGATCGCAGCCTCGAGCTCCGGGTAGGTCATCGTTGCCGACGCCAGGATTCCCAGGCCACCCGCGTTCGCCGTCGCGGAGGTCAGGCGCGGTCCGGAGACCCAGCCCATGCCGGTCTGCACGATCGGGTGCTCGACACCGACCAGCTCGGTGAACGGGGTCTTCAACAGTTGGGTCATGACGCTACCTCGCGATCACGCAGGTTCTTCGGATCGAGAACCTCACGGATGATGCGCAGTTCCTCGGTGGTGGGCTCGCGGGTGGTGCCCGCCGAGTCGAGGCCGGCCACCTCGAACGACGTGTTCGATACGACGTCGTCTGCGGCGACGCCCGGGTGCAGGGTCAGCGCGCGCATTGTGCGGTCGGGGCCGCCGAAGTCGAACACCCCGAGGTTGGTGACGACGCGGTGCAGGTGCAGGAACCTGAACGCCGGGTTCTGCGGGTCGACCTTGTCGTAGCCGACACCTGAGACGACGTCGACCTTGTCGCAGAACACGCGCGTACTGTGCTTGCCGACCCAGTAGCTGGTGGCGTGGTTGATCGTGTTTCCGGGGGCGCCGCGGACACCGAACATCTGACGGGTCGGGTGTTGCAGCGGCCCGAATGCCGACAGGTTCTGGTTGCCGTACTTGTCGATCTGGTTGGCACCCATGACGACGTGGCGACGACCCGACGCGACGACGTCGAATACCTTGCGGAACGGCATCCAGCCCTCGATGGGTCCCTTCTTGCCCACGGGCGGGGTGTCCGCGAGGATCAGCGCCTCTCCGTCGGTGATGAGCAGGTCCGGCTCGGAGGTCAGGCGGGCCAGTCGGGCGCCGATGAGCGGCAACGTCGCCATCGGGCTGGCCATGATCTCGCCGGCACCGGAGAAGATCTCGGCGCACGCGATCGCGCAGTACTCGGCCCGAGTCACGGTGCGAGTGTCGGTGTCTTCCGTGGAGGTCATGCCTGCTGCTCCTCTGCGAACTTCTTGACGGCGGCCTGGTAGTCGTCCTCGGACCCGGACAGGAACCGGTCGACGAACGCCTGCCAGGCTTCGGGCGACTCAGCCGACTTCGCATAGTGGCGCTGGAACTTCTCGTCGCGGCCGTAGCTATCGCCGGCCAGCGTGAAGTGGGCGCCGTTCGGGGCCTCGACGACACCGTCGACCATCATGCGGTTGAGGATCAGTTGCTGCAGCGGAACCTCCTTGACGAGCTGTTCGGTGTCGACCACCTTCTCGACGGAGACATAGCGCTTCTCGGCGGCCAGGCAGTAGAGGTCGTCGAAGTACGGGTCGACGCCCAGGTAGCCGGCGTTGCCGTGGGCGTCACCGATGTTCAGGTGCACGAACGACGCGTCCAGGTTCAGTGCCGGCATCGCGATGAGCGTTTCGGCCTCGCCCGACTGGCTCGGGTACGGCGAGGTGACGGTCCTCAGCTCGTCGCCCCAGAAGTTGAGGACGTCCGAGCCGAGGCCCGCGCGGATCGGGAGGAACGGGAGGCGGGCGGCCGCGGCCTCGAGGCCGCACTTGACCATGCCCTCGTCCATCTCGCGGACCTCGATCTCGCCATTGGTGCGGGCCTTGGCGAACCATGGGTCGTAGAAGGGCGCCGAGTCGAGCGAGACGAAGCCGTAGTAGGCCTTCCTGACCTTGCCGGCCGAGCAGAGCAGGCCCAGGTCCGGTCCGCCGTAGGTGACAACGGTCAGGTCCTCGAGATCAGAACGCAGGATCGCGCGCACGAACGCCATCGGCTTGCGGCGCGAGCCCCAACCGCCGAGGCCGATCGTCATGCCGCTGCGCAGCTCGCCGACGACCTCGTCGAGCGACTTCCTCTTGTCACGCATAGTTTTCCAACTCCCTACTTGTTCGCGCGCGGCTTGCCGGTGGCAACGAACTCGTCGCGGTGCTCATCGGAGATGCCGGCCAGGTTCAGCTCGAAGGTGAAGCCCTGCTCCAGGCGGTAGCTCGTGTGCACGTCCTGGACGTCGATCCGGTTGATCGCCTCCTTGGCCCGCCGAATGATCCGAGTGTCCTTCTCGGCGATCGCACTGGCGATCTCGCGCGCGGCAGCATCGAGTTCCTCGCGCGGGACGACGTCGTAGACCGACCCGAAATGCTTGAGCGTCTGCGCGTCGACGTTCTTGGCGGTGTAGTAGAGCGTGCGCATCATGTGCTGTGGGACCAGTCGGGCAAGGTGGGTGGCCGCGCCGAGGGCGCCCCGATCGACTTCCGGGAGGCCGAAGACTGCGTCGTCGGAGGCGACGATGACGTCGGCGTTGCCGACCAGACCGATGCCGCCGCCGACGCAGAAGCCGTTGACGGCGACGACGACGGGAACTTCACAGTCGTAGACCGCGGCGAACGCAGCCGCGCAGCCGCGGTTGGCGTCGATGAGGGCGCCGTGGCCCTCGGTGGCTTGCATCTCCTTGATGTCGACGCCGGCATTGAAGCCGCGTCCTTCTGCGCGCAGGATCACGACGTGAGTGTTGTGGTCCTTTCCCGCCTCGAGGATTGCGTCGGCCAATTCGAACCAGCCCTGGGAAGGGATGGCGTTCACGGGCGGGTAATCGACGGTGACCGTGGTGATCCCGGCACCGTCCGAGGTCGAGGTGATGCCCATGGCATGTTCCTTACGTCTGTTGACCGAACCAAGCGATTGCTTGGTAAGTTATCACAGGCGGGTGCAGATGGCCCGTGTCGCTCAGGAAGGAACAACGTGGATCTCGGTCTCGAAGGCAAGGTCGTACTGGTGACCGGCGGAGTGCGCGGAGTCGGTGCGGGGATCAGTCGGGCGTTCCTGCGCGCCGGGGCGACTGTTGTGACGTGCGCACGCCGTCCCCGCGAAGACACTGCCGAGCCAGTCGAGGTCGACGGCCGCAGCATCGAGTTCGTCCAGTGCGACGTGCGTGACCCCGAGCAAGTGCAGGCGTTGATCGACGGGATCGTCGACAGGCACGGCCGACTCGACACCGTCGTGAACAACGCCGGCGGCGCTCCCTTCGCGATGGCGGCCGACGTGAGCCCGAAGTTCCACGCAAAGATCGTCGAGCTGAACCTGCTTGCACCCCTTCTGATCTCACAGATCGCTAATGAGGTCATGCAGAAGCAGGAGGACGGGGGATCGATCGTGATGATCTCCAGCGTCAGCGGCAGCCGTCCCTCCCCGGGCACTGCGGCCTATGGTGCCGCGAAGGCCGGGATCGACAGCCTCGCGGCCAGCTTGTCGGTCGAATGGGCCCCCAAGGTGCGGGTCAACTCGATCATTGTCGGGCTGGTGCAGACCGAGTTGAGCCACTTGCACTACGGCGACGAGGCCGGTATCGAGGCGGTGGGCGCTACCGTACCGCTGGGTCGGATGGCACGTCCCGAGGACATCGGCAACTGTGCGACGTTCCTGGCATCACCGTTGGCGGCCTACGTCAGCGGGTCGACACTTACCGTCCACGGTGGCGGCGAACGCCCGGCCTTCCTGGCCGCGGCAAATACGGAGGAGAACAAGTGAGCGGATTGCTTGACGGTCGAGTCGTGATCATCACCGGCGCCGGCCGCGGAATCGGTCGTGCCCACGCCCTGGCCTTCGCGGCCGAGGGCGCCAAAGTCGTCGTCAACGACATCGGTGTCGGCGGCGATGGTTCCGTCACCGGTGAGACCCCAGCCGAGCAGGTCGTCGCCGACATCCAGGCGGCAGGCGGCACGGCGGTAGTCAATGGCGACGACGTCGCGTCGTGGGATGGCGCCCAGAACCTGATCAAGACGGCTTTGGACAACTTCGGGAGACTCGACGTTCTCGTCAACAATGCAGGCTTTCTGCGTGACCGCATGCTGGTCGGCATGAGCGAGGAGGAGTGGGACGCGGTGATACGCGTGCACCTCAAGGGCCACTTCGCACCGCTGCGGCACGCTGCCGCCTACTGGCGTGCCGAAGCCAAGGCAGGACGCCCGGTCGATGCCCGCATCATCAACACGAGCTCCGGCGCGGGCCTGATGGGCTCGATCGGTCAGGGCAACTACGCCGCCGCCAAGGCAGGCATCGCGGAGATGACCATCCAGGCTGCCGCCGAGCTGAGGAACTACGGCGTGCGGGTCAACGCGATCGCGCCCGCGGCTCGCACCCGCATGACGCTCGGTGCCGGTGGTCCGATGGCCGACGCGATGGCAGCCCCGGAGAATGGCTTCGACGCGATGGCGCCGGAGAACATCTCCCCGCTGGTCGTCTGGCTCGGTTCGGCGGAGTCGAAGGATGTGACCGGACGCGTCTTCGAGGTCGAGGGCGGCAAGATCACCGTTGCCGAGGGCTGGCGCCACGGACCCACCCAGGACAAGGGTGATCGCTGGGATCCCAGCGAACTCGGACCGGTCGTCGCCGACCTGCTGGCGAAGGGCGAGAACCCGCCTCCGGTTTACGGCGCGTAGCCGCAACCGGCGACGCCGACACATAGGGTCGGCCAAACACGGAGTGACCGAAACACAGGGTCACCGAAACACGAGAATGCCTGCGCGCACCTGCTCTGCGCGCGGGCATTCTCGTGTTCCAGGCCTCTACGCGGGCGCGCGGACGATCAGCGTCGTGCCGGGGAAGTACGCGGCGAGCTCGGTGCGTGCCTGCTTGAGCGACGCCGTGCCGTAGCCCCGCTTGCGTACCTCCGGTGCCACCCAGATCGCGACGTCCACCTCGTTGCCGGTCAACTCGCCGAACACCATGCCGACGCTGTCCGGCTGCTCTCCCGTTGTGCACTCCGCGACGAACCAGGCAGCCGACTCATCGGCTATCCGTGCCAGGCCGCCCTTCCGCTCGTTCTCGATGCGCTCGGCGTTCCACGGGACGCCGGCGTCGTCGAGGCGCTCGGCGGAACGCTTACCGAATAGCCGGGAGTCAGAGTCCGAACTGGTGAAAAGGCGGAGGCGAACCCCCGACCCCGTGCTGTAGGGCCGCTGCTCCGGAAGCCACGCGAGGGTAGCGTCAAGGTCCTTGAGCTCGGCGCGGATGCGGTCGCGCTCCCTGACCGTGAGCCGGTCGAAGTGCAGGTTCAGCACCGCGTCGGCGCAGAAATCGGTGGTGTCGAGCAGTTTGCGCACGGCGGTCACGGCCGCATCTCGGTCTTTGCTCTCGACGATGGCGTCCAAGACCTCATGGCGCCGGTCCAACGCTTTGAGTAGCGCCAAAGCGATTTCGCGCCGGTCGATCGCACGGTCGTGGTTCTTCACTGTCATGTTTCGACGTTCCTCCTCGAGAACCGGTGTGCCCGGCGCCGGTGCATGCCGGGCGTCGCCCCCATTATTCCCGCCGGACGCCGAGCGGGGGAGTGCTGCGAGTGATTCGCAAACGATCACCTCGCGAACGGCCAAACCGCCGCCGGGCCCGAGGCAGAAACCGCGTCAGATTCGCTCGATGATGGTGCCTGTGGCCAGCGCACCGCCCGCGCACATCGTGATCAGCGCGGTCGAGCCATCACGACGCTCGAGCTCGTGCAGCGCAGTTGTGATGAGACGAGAACCGGTGCTGCCCACGGGATGTCCGAGCGCAAGTGCGCCGCCGTTGACATTGACCTTGTCCATGTCGGGGCCGTGGACTTGCGCCCACGACAGCGGGACGGACGCGAAGGCCTCGTTCACCTCGAACAGGTCGAGGTCGTCGATCTTCATGCCGGCCCTTTCCAGTACCCGCGACGTCGCCTGGACCGGGCCGTCGAGGTGGAACTCGGGCTCGGCGCCGACGAGCGCCTGGCTGACGATGCGGGCCCGCGGCTTCAGGCCGAGCGCGCGGGCGCGGTCCTCGTCCATCAACATGACCGCGGCGGCGCCGTCGGAGATTTGCGACGACGTACCGGCAGTGTGGATGCCGCCCTCGAGGACGGGCTTGAGCTTGGCGAGGGACTCGGCGGTCGTGTCGCGCAGACCCTGATCGCGGCTGACGACGTTCATCTCCGACGTGGGCTGCTTGTCCTCGCCGATGACCGGCGCGGTGACCGGCACGACTTCGCGGTCGAAGCGGCCTTCCTCCCACGCCTGCTTCGCGAACGCCTGAGACCGCACGCCGAGCACCTCGACGTCCTCGCGGGTGAGGCCGCGGCGCTTGGCGATCCGTTCGGCCGCCTCGAACTGGTTGGGCATGTCGATGTCCCACGAGGCGGGCCTGCGCGGGCCGGCCTCGGTTCCGACGTTGGCACCCAGCGGAACCTGGGTCATGGCCTCGACGCCGCACGCGATGCCGATGTCGATCGCACCGGTCGCGATGAGACCGGCGATCAGGTGGTTGGCCTGCTGCGCGGAACCGCACTGGCAGTCGATTGTCGTAGCACCGACCTGCCATGGCAGACCGGAGGCGAGCCACGCCGTGCGGGTGACATTGTTCGACTGCGCACCGGCCTGCGTGACGCACCCGCCGATTACCTGCTCGACGAGCGCCGGATCGATCCCGGCACGATCCACGATGCCCTTCTGTGCGGCACCGAGGATCTCGGCCGCATGCAGCCCGGACAGCCAGCCACCGCGCTTTCCGATCGGGGTGCGAACTGCCTCGACAATTACTGGTGTGCCCACGGCGGGTTCCTTTCGTTCTCTTTCTCGCTCTTTCTCGAAAAATAGAACAGGTTCACTCTACCGGGCAAGGATCGAGGCGGTCGACTATTCGGGTTGACTGCTAGCTAGTTCTTCCCCGGACCGACGCTCTGTGATTCAATGCGTGTAGAACGTGTTCCACATCGCTTCGCGTCTGGTCGCAAGGGTAGGAGACAGCAGTGGCGCAGCCCAATATTCCTTCAGGGTTCGATTTTACGGATCCCGACATCTATGCACACCGACTCCCTGTCGAGGAACTTGCGGAGGTTCGCAAGACCCAGCCGGTGTTCTGGGTCGATCAACCCGATGGCGTCGGCGGATTCAACGACGGTGGCTACTGGCTCGTCACCAGGCTCGAGGACGTCAAGGACATCTCGATGCGGAACGACGTCTTCTCGACGTGGCAGAACACCGTGATCCCGCGCTTCCAGGACGACATCGAACGCGAGAACATCGAACTGCAGCGTTTCGTGCTGCTGAACAAGGACGCACCCGAGCACACCAAGCTGCGCAAGCTGGTCTCGCGTGGGTTCACCCCGCGCGCCATCAACGGCCTCAGGAAGGAACTGACCGACCGCTCCGAGGCGATCGTCAAGGGCGCAGCCGAGGAGGGTGAGGGCAACTTCGTCACGCAGGTTGCGGCCGAGCTCCCGCTACAGACCATCGCAGAGATGATGGGGGTGCCACAGGAGGACCGCCAGAAGCTCTTCGACTGGTCCAACCAGATGACCGGCTACGACGATCCGGAACTCGACATCGATCCGCAGGCCGCGTCGATGGAGATCCTCGCCTACGCCTACCAGCTGGCCGAGGCGAAGAAGAAGAACCCGGCGAACGATATCGTCACCACGCTCATCGAGGCGGACGTCGACGGTGAGGAACTCAGCCCTGAAGAGTTCGGCTTCTTCGTGATCTTGCTCGCCGTCGCAGGCAACGAGACCACGCGCAACGCCACCACGCACGGTATGAAGGCCTTCATGGACAACCCCGAGCAGTGGGAGCTCTACAAGAAGGAGCGGCCCAAGACCGCTGCCGACGAGATCCTCCGCTGGGCCACCCCGGTCGCCGCATTCCAGCGCACCGCACTGGAGGACACCGAGGTCGGCGGCGTCGAGATCAAGAAGGGGCAGCGGCTGGTCCTGAGCTACCTCTCGGCCAACTTCGACGAGGAAGTCTTCGACGAGCCCCAAAAGTTCGACATCACCCGTGATCCCAACCCGCACGTGTCGTTCGGTGGTACCGGCGCCCACTACTGCCTGGGCGCCAACCTGGCCCGCATGCAGATCGATCTGATCTTCAACGCCATCGCGGACTACCTGCCGGACATCACCGAGGTTGCCGACCCGCGGCGTCTACGCTCCGGCTGGCTCAACGGCCTCAAGGAGTACCAGGTGGACTACAAGACCTCGGGCTGCCCGGTCAAGCACTAGGTCCAGCGAGCACGGACTCGGTAGCGCCAGCGAGGCCCCTCGTCTCTCGCTGGCGCTACCACTAGTTTGGGAGCCTCTCGTCTGGGAGCCTTCGGGCGCGCAACGAGAGAGTCACGGGTACAACGAAAGTGGGCGGTCACCGATCCGGTGACCGCCCACTTCAGGTTTGTGAGACCTCAGACCTGCTTTATCGTCTTCATCGCCCGCTCGAGTTCCCAGAAGGCCCGCAGCGACTGCAGCTTCCCGTCGGCGTTGACGCGATAGATGAACACTCCCTCCGCGTCCACCTGGCTGCCGGCGAGGACGGTGCGGATCGTACCGATGTTGACGTTCTCATCGCCGCATACCAGTGAGTCCGTTATGAAGAACTCGAGTGAGTCGGTGTTGGCGATCGTCATGTCATAGAACCGCGAGAGGGCCTCGCGGCCGTGGTGCCCCTTGCCCTCTGGATCGAAGCCCGATGGGCCGACCGGATCCTCGACCCAGCCGTCCTCGGCGAACAGATCCAGCCACTCCTGCTTACGCCTTCCGCTCGCGGCTGACTGCGACGCCCGGGCGGCGACGCGCGCGGGGTGTTCGGGGGCGGCGGACTCGGTTTCTGCGGTCATGTCAGCTCCTAGTGGATGTACAGATCGGCGAACTTGCGTAGCGAATCCTGTTTGGCCTCGAGTGGGGCGTCGAATCCGAGACCATCGAAGATCCACGGGACGACGATGCTGTCGGTGATACCCGCTTCGGCCATCTGGGCGTACCCGTCCTTGCCGAATCGGTCGATGCAGACCGCCTGGATCTCGAAAGGCTCTTCTAACCGGCCGTATTCGGTCCGAAGTTCCTTCAGCCGCGCCATCGTCGTGACGAGGTCGTCGAACTTCATCATCGCCGACGTCCAGCCGTCCCCGACTCGCGCCGCGCGGCGCAGCGCGACGTCGGTGTGGCCACCCACGTAGAACGGCACCGGCTTGCTCGGGGCGGGGCTTATCTGGAGCCGGTCGAAGTCGAAGAACTTGCCGTGGTACTCGACCATGCCGCCACCGAGGACCAGCTTGATGACCTCGATCATTTCGTCGACGCGGGCGCCGCGCTTGCTGTACGGCACGCCGCACCACTCGAACTCCTCCGGGGCCCACCCGATCCCGACACCGAACCCGAATCGGTTGCCCGTCAGGTTGGCCACCGAGCCCACCTGCCGCGCGAGTAGCAGAGGGTTGCGGGAGCCGAGTTTGAGCACGTTCGTGTAGAACCCGATCGTGCTGGTGACGGCGCCCATCGCGGCCGCCGCGATCAACGGGTCCACCCACGGCGTCTCCGCGTTCCACATGCGCGATCCATCGGGGGTGTACGGGTAGTCCGCGGCGGCCGTCTCCATGAAGAACAAGGAGTCGGGCAATGCGACGTTGCTGAAACCACACTCTTCCGCGGTCTGCGCCAGAGCCGTCAACTGCTCCAGCGGGCTCATCGCGATGCCGACCGTGAACTTCATGGCTGGTTCCTCTCCCTAGTTGGTCGGACGGTCGGTGCCGACCACCCACATCGAGAAGTACTGCGAGCCACCACCGTACGCGTGACCCAGGGCTTTGCGTGCACCATCGACCTGATGGTCGCCGGCGCGCTCCATGACCTGCATGGCGGCCTCGGCGTACCGGATCATGCCGGACGCACCGATCGGGTTGGACGAGAGCACACCACCCGAAGCGTTGACCGGGAGCTGTCCGCCGATCGCTGTCTCACCGGCCTCGGTGAGCTTCCAGCCCTGGCCCTCCGGCATGAAGCCGAGGTTCTCGAGCCACATCGGCTCGAACCACGAGAACGGCACGTAGATCTCGGCCGCGTCGATCTCCTTCAACGGGTTGGTGATCCCGGCGGCCTTCCACAGCGCGGCGGCGGCAATCTGGCCGGCCTGCGGGTTCACCTGGTCGCGACCGGCGTACGTCGTGGGCTCGGTACGCATTGCGGTGGCGTGGATCCATGCGACCTTGCGTCCCTCCGACAGGACGTCCTGTGCGGCTTCTTCGTTGCCCATCACGATCGCGCAGGCACCGTCCGACGACGGACATGTCTCGTCGTAGCGGATCGGGTCCCACAGCATCTGCGACGCCTGCACCGACTCGACGGTGATGTCGGGCTGCTTGAGGTGCGAGTAGGGATTGAGCGCACCGTTGTGACGGTCCTTCACCACAACCAGCGCGCCGATGTGCTCGGGCGCGCCGGAGCGGCGGATGTAGGAGCGTACGTGCGGAGCGAAGTAGCCGCCGGCACCAGCTCCGACCGGCATCGTGAACGGCACCGGGGTGGACAGGGCCCACATCGCGTTCGACTCGGACTGCTTCTCCCACGACACGGCGAGCACGCGCTTGTGAGCACCGGCCTGTACGAGGCTGGCCGCAACGTTGCCCGTGGAACCGCCCACGGATCCGGCGGTGTGCACGCGGAGCAGCGGCTTGCCGTTGGCGCCCAGCGCATCCGACATCGCGAGCTCCGGCATCATCGAGCCCTCGAACAGGTCGGGGGCCTTGCCGACCACGATGGCGTCGATGTCGTCCCAGCCGACGTGGGCGTCGGCCATCGCGCGGTCGACGGCCTCGCGGACGAGGCCCGCCATCGTGACGTCCTGGCGCTTGGCGACGTAGTGGGTCTGCCCGGTGCCGAGGACGGCGGCCAGCTGCTTACCTCGGGAAATGTCACTCGCCATCAGTTGTTGCGTCCTTCCATGACTGCGACCAGGTTCTGCTGCAGCACAGGGCCGCTGGTGGCATGAGCGAGGGTGCGCTGTGCTTCGCCATTCATGATCTTGCGAGCCGCGTAGCCGATGCGTTCGAGGCCGCCGGAGAACATCGGATTGCCGGTGAGCGGGCCACCCGACGGGTTGATCGTGGCGGCGTCGGTGAGGCCGATCGCCTCGCGCAGGATCAGCTCCTGGTGCGTGAACGGTGCGTGGAGTTCGGCGACATCGACGCTCTTCGCGTCGCCGCCGGTTGCTGCCCGGGCCGCCGCGGCGGTGGAGGGCGACGTGGTCAGGTCACGTGCACCGATGTTGGGTGAGTCGATACGGTGCTCGATGCCGGTGATCCACGCCGGGCGCTCGCATAGTTCGCGGGCGCGGTCGCCGCGTGCGAGGACGACTGCGGCGGCACCGTCGGTGATCGGGGCACAGTCGTGCGCCCGCAACGGATCCGCGACGAACTCGGAGGCCAGCAGCGTCTCGACGTCGACCTCACCGGAGACCTGCGCGTTGGGGTTGCTCATGGCGGCGGCTCTGCTGCGCTTGGCGACCTCGGCCATGTCCGCGGTCGTCCACTTGCCGGCCTCGAGGCCCAGCCGGGCCTGCAGGCCGGCGACCGAGATCGAGTCCGGCCACAGCGGGGCCACGAGGTAGGGGTCCATCTGCATGGCCAGGACCTGCCGGAGGTTGCCGGCGGAGGACTTGCCGAAGCCGTACACGAGGGCGGTGTCGACCTCGCCGGTCAGCAGCTTGATCCATGCCTCGTACAGCGCCCAGGCGGCGTCCATCTCGACGTGCGACTCGTTGATCGGCGGCACGGGGCCGACCGCGTCCACCGCGGAGATGAACGAGAAGGCTCGCCCGGCCAGGTAGTCGGAGGAACCGGAGCACCAGAATCCGATGTCGGACTTGGTGATTCCGAGGGTCGAGTACAACTCCTGGAAACAGGGGACCAGCATCTCGACACCGTTGGTGGTGCCGGTGGTCTCGCGCACATGGGGGGCCTGTGCGAAGCCGACGACTGCAATGTCTGTCATGGTTCTCGAGGCTCCTAGAGGTGGTGCTTGTAGGTGTCGTAGTCCGCGTCCGGCTCGCCGGTGGGACGGAAGTGCGAAATGTTCTTGAGCGAGTACTCCCACTCGTCCTTCGGCTTCCACACGGCCTCGATACGCATGCCCATCCGGACTTCGGAAGCATCGCAGTCGAGAATCAGGTGGAGGAACGGGATGTCGGCGCCGTCGAGCAGGACGTAGGCCGCCACGTACGGCGGCTTGATCTGCTGGCCCATGAAGGGGACGTTGACGATGCAGAAGGTCGTGACGATGCCCTTGTCGGAGACTTCGACCTGCTCCGTCGTCGGGATGCCTTCGGTCGGGCTCGCGCTGCGCGGCGGGACGTAGACCTTGGCGCCCGGTCCGGTGCGTCCGCCGATCACCTTGCCCGCGGCGAGGCCGCGGAGGTAGAAGCTCTCCTCGAACGACGCGGTGTGCGTGTAGTCCAGGTCGACCGGTGTGATGATCCCGGTTACCGGGTCGCCGCCGGAAGCTGTTGCGGTGGATGCTGAGTCACTCTCACCGGGCTCGAAGCAGGCGATGTCCCGGATGTGTCCGGTGCGCTCGTCGGCCCAGCGAACTCGCACCCGCATCCCGGTGCTCATCGCGTCCGGGGACCCGGCATCGACGGCGTGCAGGATCGACGTGTCGGCACCGTCGAGCTTGATCAGGGCCCACGCGAACGGATGCGTCAGGGGTTGGCCGTCGATCGGATCGGGCATCCACGTCCAGCTGACGACGGTTCCGGTGTCCGAGACGTCCACGAAGTCGGTCATCGGTTCGTGGGTCGAGGGATCGAATTCCGGTGGCGGCACGTGGATGCGGCCGTCGGATCCGCGGGCACCGATGACCTTACGGTCACGAAGAGCCGTAACGAACGCTCCGATGGTCGGCCCCACCGATCGGGTGTAGTCGAATTTCAGATTAAGTGGTGCTCTCAGTGGCTGCTCGGCCACTCCGCTCTTTCCAGGGGTCACAGAATCGAGTAGAACAGGTTCTTATTATCGTGGCAAGAGTCACGCCTGATCACCGCTGATACGGAGGCACGCAATGAAGCTTGGGTTGCAACTTGGGTACTGGGGCGCACAGCCTCCGGCCAACGCACAGGAGTTGGTGAACGAGGCGGACGCCTCCGGGTTCGACTCCGTGTTCTCGGCCGAGTCGTGGGGCAACGATGCCTTCACTCCGCTTGCGTGGTGGGGTTCGAACAGCGAGCGCATCCGGCTGGGTACCTCGGTGGCGCAGTTGTCGGCGCGGACGCCCACGAACTGCGCGATGCACGCCCTCACGCTCGACCACCTGTCCGGTGGGCGAGCGATCCTCGGCCTCGGCGTGTCCGGCCCGCAGGTCGTCGAGGGCTGGTACGGGCAGCCGTTCAAGAAGCCGTTGGCCCGCACTCGCGAGTACGTCTCGATCGTGCGTCAGGTCCTCGCGCGTGAAGCGGCGGTTCGCAACGACGGTCCGCACTATCCGCTGCCGTACACCGGGCCCAACTCGATGGGACTCGGCAAGCCGCTCAAGCCGATCACCCATCCGCTGCGAGCCGATCTACCGATCTGGCTGGGTTCTGAGGGACCCAAGAACGTTGCGCTGACCGCCGAGATCGCGGACGGCTGGCTGGCGATCTACTACACGCCGCGACTGGCACCGATGTACAACGAGTGGCTCGACGAGGGATTCGCACGTCCGGGCGCGCGACGCAGCCGCGAGGACTTCGAGGTGGCCGCGACATGCCAGGTCGTCATCACGGATGATCGCAAGGCGGAGATCGACAACCTCAAGCCGATCACCGCGCTGTACGTCGGCGGCATGGGTGCGGCCGAGATGAACTTCCATGCCCAGGTGTACACCCGGATGGGATACGGCGACGAGGTCAAGGAAATCCAGCGTCTGTTCCTGTCCGGACGCAAGGAAGAGGCCGCCGCCATCGTGCCCGACCAGATGGTCACGGACACGATGATCATCGGCAACATCGACGAGGTGCGTACGCAGGTCAAGCAGTGGGAGGACGCCGGCGTAACGATGCTGTTGGTGACGTGCCGCTCCGTCGAGCAAATGCGTCAGCTCGCGGCAGCCGTCGGCACGGCCTGATCTCCTCGGATACGCAAAAGGGGCGGCCCGTGGTGGGAATCCACCACGGGCCGCCCCTTTTGGTGTTGCGCGGGCGATGCTCGGCGGCTAACCGGGCCGCCCGGTGGCTACCGGCCGGTGAATTTGGGGGCGCGCTTCTCGGCGAAGGAGCGCGGGCCCTCCTTGGCGTCGTCACTCTTGAACACCGCGGCCCCGATCTCGGCCTCGAGCTTGAACGCGTCCTCTTCGTGCATGCCCTCGGTGTCGCGGATGGTCTTCAGGATCGCCTGTACCGCGATCGGGCCGTTGGCGGCGATCTGCTCAGCGATCTCGAGCGCCCTGTCCAGTGCTCGACCGTCGGGGACGACGTGGCTGATCAGCCCGATCTCCTTGGCCTCCGGCGCGGGCACCGTCCGGCCGGTGAGCAGGATCTCGGCGGCGAGGGTGTAGGGGAGCTGGCGGACGAGGCGGACCGCGGAGCCACCAAGGGGGAACAGGCCCAGTCGTGCCTCGGAGACGCCGAAGCGCGCGCTCTCGCCGGCGACGCGAATGTCGGTGCCCTGAAGAATCTCGGTGCCGCCCGCGATCGCCGGGCCCTCGACCGCGGCGATGAGCGGCTTGCTGAGGCGGCGGCCCTTGAGTAGTGCCGGGAGCTTGGTCAGGTCCATCCCGCCCTCGCCGAACCTGTCGCCGGGGGCGTTCCGGTTCATCTCCTTGAGGTCCATGCCCGCACAGAACGTGCCACCCGCACCAGTGAGAATCGCGACGCGGATGTCGGGATCCGAGTCGACCCGGTCCCAGGCCTCGGCCATGATCGCCATCATCTCGCCTGACAGCGCATTGCGCGCCTCGGGCCGGTTCATGGTCACGATGAGGACGTGGCCGCGCTTCTCGACCAGGCAGTGAGGCGATTTCGCCGAAACGTCAGATTTCTCGGTGGTTTCGGTGGACACTTAGGCGCTCCCTGGATGTATGTGAGTTGAGTCTCAGATTGGGTCTTGTCAGTGACAGTAACACGTTCTACTTTGTTGACGTGGCCATACATATCGCAGACCTCGTAGAGCACTCGATCGACCTCAACCCGGACCGCCTCGCGCTGGTTGATGCGGAGCGCGGGATCACTTTCGCGCAGCTGGAGGAGCGCGCCAACCGGCTGGCCAATTACCTGCGTGATCAGGGCGTCAAGCCGGGCGACAAGGTGGGCATCTACAGTCGCAACACCATCGAAGCCATCGAATCGATGGTCGCGGTGTTCAAGGCTCGCGCCATGATGGTCAACGTCAACTTCCGGTACGTCGAGAACGAGTTGCAGTACATCTTCGAGAACTCGGACATGGTTGCACTCATCCACGAGCGTCGCTACGCGGACAAGGTGGCCACCGTCCTGCCGAACACCCCGCTGGTCAAGACGGCGATCGTGGTCGAGGACGGAACGGATCTCGACTACTCGTCGTACGGCGGCGTCGAGTACGAGACCGCACTGTCGAAGGGTTCTCCGGAGCGGAACTTCGGTGACCGCAGCCCCGACGACATCTTCATCCTCTACACCGGCGGCACCACAGGCATGCCCAAGGGCGTCATGTGGCGGCACGAGGACTGGTGGCGGGTACTCGGCGGCGGCATCAACTTCGTCACCGGCGAATACGTCAAGGACGAATGGGAGGTGGCGAAGATCGGCGCCGAGAACCCGGCGATGATCCGCTTCCCGATTCCGCCGATGATCCACGGCGGGTCGCAGTCCGCGGTGTTCCACAGCCTCTTCGGCGGCGGCACCCTGGTGATGGTGCCCGAGTTCGACGGGCATGCGGTGTGGCAGGCCATCGACCGGCACAAGGTCAACCTCATCTTCATCACCGGTGACGCGATGGCCCGTCCGATGATCGACGCGCTCCTCGAGGGCAACCCGGAGACCGGTGAACCGTACGACCTCTCCTCGCTCTACGTCATCGCCAGCAGCGCGGCACTGTTCTCCCCGGCGCTGAAGGAGCAGTTCCTCGAGCTGCTGCCGAACCGGATGCTGACCGACTCGATCGGCTCGTCCGAGACCGGATTCGGCGGCCTTGCGACCATCACCAAGGGTTTCGAGCACTCCGGTGGTCCGCGGGTGAAGATCGATGCCGCGACCGTCGTCCTCGACGACGAGGGCAACCAGATCGAGCCCGGTTCGGGCAAGGTCGGCATGCTCGCGCGCAGCGGCCACATTCCCGTCGGTTACTACAAGGACGAGGAGAAGACCAAGGCGACGTTCAAGCTCATCAACGGGACCCGATACTCGATCCCCGGTGACTATGCCACGGTCGAGGAGGACGGCACCGTCACGATGCTCGGACGCGGATCGGTCTCGATCAACAGCGGCGGCGAGAAGATCTACCCCGAAGAGGTCGAAGGCGCCATCAAGACACACCCGGATGTCTTCGACGTGCTCGTGGTCGGCATGCCCGACGAGCGCTGGGGCAACCGTGTCGTCGCTGTCATCGCACCGCGCCCCGGAACTCGTCCGAGCCTGGCCGACATCGTCAAGTCGGCCCGCAACGAGATCGCCGGGTACAAGGTGCCGCGCAGCATGTGGCTGGTCGACGAGATCAAGCGTTCGCCTGCCGGCAAGCCCAACTACAAGTGGGCCACCGCGCAGACCCAGTCTCGTGAAGCGGACGACCACCTGACCAACGGCAAGGACGCGTGATGCGCACGGATCTCGCCGAGAAGTTCGGCGTCCAGTACCCGATCTTCGGGTTCACGCCGTCCGAGCACGTCGCTGCCGCGATCTCGCGTGCCGGTGGCCTCGGCGTCCTGGGATGCGTCCGGTTCAACGACCCGGACGAACTCGACGCCACCCTGACGTGGATGGACGAGAACACCGACGGCAAGCCGTACGGTGTCGACATCGTGATGCCGGCCAAGGTGCCCACCGAGGGTGCCGTGGTCGATCTCGACAAGCTCATCCCCGCCGAGCACAAAGCGTTCGTCAACCGCACTCTCGACGAGCTCGGTGTGCCGCCGCTCTCCGACGACGTCGAGCACGCCACGGGTGTGCTCGGCTGGCTGCACTCGGTCGCACGCTCGCATGTCGACGTCGCGCTCAAGCACCGGATCTCGTTGATCGCCAACGCTCTCGGCTCTCCGCCGAAGGACGTCATCGATCTGGCCCACGAGAAGGGTGTTCCGGTCGCAGCGCTCGCCGGTGCCGTCGACCACGCTCGGAGCCATGTCGCGAACGGTGTGGACATCGTCATCGCCCAGGGCTACGAGGCCGGCGGGCACACCGGTGAGATCGCGTCGATGGTGCTCGTCCCCGAGATCGTCGACGCCGTCGGCGGGGACGCCGCGGTGCTTGCGGCCGGCGGAATCGGCAGCGGCCGACAGGTCGCGGCAGCGTTGGCACTCGGCGCATCCGGCGTGTGGATGGGTTCCTACTGGCTCACCACGAGCGAGTACAGGCTGGGCGCAGTAGCCGAAGGACCGACCTCGGTCCAGCGTGCGCTCCTCGCCGCGTCATCCTCCGATACGGTCCGTTCCCGGATCTTCTCCGGCAAGCCCGCCCGGCTGTTGAAGACCAAGTGGACCGAGGCGTGGGCCAAGCCCGATGCGCCCGAACCGCTTCCGATGCCGTTGCAGAACATTCTCGTCAGCGAGGCACATCAGCGAATCTCCGCCGGCGGCGATTCCGAGGTCGTGGCGATGCCGGTCGGACAGATCGTCGGGCGGATGAACGAGATCCGGCCGGTCGCCGAGGTCATGGCCGAGTTGATCGAGGGATTCGAGTCCACGCTCTCGCGGCTCGACGGTCTGAAGAACTGACGCGCAAGTAGAGCTACAGCGCCCCGGGACGAGGTTGTTCCGGGGCGCTGTTGTCGGTTGCTATGCGCGTGCGTTCCGTGGTTCCAGCGTGCGCGCGAGTTCCGGAGTGAGAAGAGTGAACTCGTCCTGGCCGTGGTCGCGTAGCCAGACCGGGTCGTCGCAGTGCCAGCGCTCCGCGCTCAACGTTCGGGTGAGGACCTTGAACGTCGCGGTCCGGGGGAACTGTGCGCACACCCGCACCAGGGTCGGCCGCTGCTTGGGGCCGAGGTCGGGCTGGTCGTCGAGGAACCGGGCGAAGGTTACCGGGTCGAACTCGACGACGCTGTCGGTCGGGATGACGGCCGCCATCACTCGGTCGCCCACCTCGCTGTCCGGCACCCCGTACACGGATACGTGGGCGAATCCGGGGTAGCGGAGCAGGACGCGTTCGATCGGTGCTGTGCCCAGGTTCTCGCCGTCGACCCGCAGCCAGCCCGAACTGCGGCCTGCGAAATACACGAAACCGTCGGCGTCGCGATACCCGAGGTCGCCGCTCCAGTACTTGCCGTCGCGGAGCCGCTCGGCGTCGGCCTCGGGATTCTTGTAGTAGCCTGCGAAGGCGCCGGCGCCGCTCACGTTCACCAACTCTCCGGTCGCCTTGTCCGCGTTCACGATCCGCCCGAACTCGTCGAACTCAGCAGGAGGACAGGGCATTCCGGTGTCAGTGTCCAGGATCTCGACACCGTCCGGTAGTTGGCCCAGCGCGCCCAGAGGTGCATCGGGGTGGGCAGGAATGGAGACACCACCCTCGGTGGAGCCGAAGCCGTCGAGCACTAGTGTGCCGAATCGACGGGCGAACTCCCGGGCCACCGGCGCCGAACCCTCGTTGCCGTACATGATCTTCAGCGAGTTGTCGGCATCATCGGGCTGCTCGGGCGTGGCGAGGATGTACGACAGCGGCTTTCCGACGTAGTTGGCGTAGGTGACGCCGTACCGGCGGACGTCCGGTAGGAAGCCGGATGCGGAGAATCTGCGCCGGAGTGCGATTCCACACTGTCCGTGTACTGCTACGGACCACGCCGCCATCATGGCGTTGGAGTGGAACATCGGCATTGCCATGTACACGACGTCGTCGGTCGAGAGGCCGAATCGTTCGGCCAGCATGATGCCGGGGACGGTGAACTTCGCGTGGGTGCAGCGCACCGCCTTCGGGTCTCCGCTGGTGCCCGAGGTGAAGATGAGCATCAGCAGGTCGTCGGGCCGGGCCGTGGAGGGGACGACGGGGCTGTCGGCGAATGGCTCCAGCAGTTCAGGCCATTCGGGTGAATCCACGTTGATTATCCGTGTGCCGTCGAGATCGAGTCCGTCGAGCAGGTGCGCCTGGGCGTTCTCGGTGAACACGATCTGACAGTCGGACAGCGCGATGTCCCGGGCCAGGGCGTCACCTCGGCGAGTGGTGTTGAGGCCGACGAGGACAGTGCCGGAGAACGCCGCCGCGCCCACTAGCGACGAGAACTCCGGGATGTTGTCGAACAGCACCCCGAAGTGCCGAGGGCGGGCCGGGTCGAGCAGAGCGTTCAGCAGGGCCGCGCGGTCGTACATTCCGTGGACGTGTTCCGCCCACGGAATGTACGAGTCCTCGAATCGGATTCCGTGTGTGTCGACATCGCAGAGCGGCTCGAGGAGATCCGCGATGGTGGGATTAGCTTTCATGTCCACATCATGACGGGTATTTCGCCGATTACTCTACGAATTCCACATTCTTGGGACCGCTTGTGCCCGAGACGCTTACGCGGGAGTCACAGCCAGAACCGAACCCAGGCGGCGCAGATGGTCGGTTGCCGACCCGAGCAGGAACTCCTGGCGCTTCGCGGCGAGGAAGTAGCGATGGGTGGGGTGGTCTTCGTCCAGACCAACACCGCCGTGGACGTGGACCACGGTGTGTGCGACCCGGTGGCCGGCGTCGGCAGCCCAGAACTTCGCGGTGTCGACCTCGCCTTCGACGGGCAGTCCCTCGGCAAGACGGAAGGCCGCCTGCCACAGTGTCAGTCGTACGCCCTTCACGTCGATGTACCCGTCGGCAAGGCGCTGGGCGACGGCCTGGAAGCTGCCGATCGGACGGTCGAACTGGACGCGCTCGCGGGCGTACTCGGCGGTCATCTTCAGGGCTTGGTCGAGAACACCGAACTGGAAGGCGCTCGAGCCGACCGCGCCACGGTCGAGGATCCAGTCGACGATCTCACGCCCGCTCTGGACGGAGCCGAGGATGCGATCCTCGCCCAGGCGGACGTCGGTGAACTCGACGATGCCGACGCACCCGAAATCGGTTGTCTGCTGGCGGGTGACCGAGACGCCGGCGTCGTCGGCCTGGACCAGGAACACCGCGGTGCCGTTGTCGGTGGCGGCCGGGACCAGGAACAGGTCCGCGATCGGCGCACCGTCGACGACGATCTTGGTACCCCGTAGCGTCCACCCGTCTGCGGTCGTCTCGGCCCGGGTAACGGGTGCCGCGGGGTTGTCGTTGAGGTCCTCGGCGAGTGCGACGGCGAGGACCTTCGAGCCGGTAGCTGCCGGAGCAGCCCACTCCGAACGCTGTGCGTCCGAGCCGAACTCGGCGATCGCACCCGCGGCCATGACGATCGACGACAGGTAGGGCACCGGAGCGACGCCGCGACCCAGTTCGATCAGGATGCTGCACTGCTCGAGAACTCCGAACCCGTCGCCGCCGACCGACTCGGGCAGGGCAGCGCTCAGCACGCCGGAACTCGCGAGCGCATCCCATAGTTTGCGATCGAAGCGGTCCTCGGCCGAGTCGAGTTCACGCAGGTGCTCGTTCGTGACAATTTCCGAGACGATGCCGTTGGTGAGGCCGGCCAAGTCGTTCTGGGCCTCGGTGAGGGAGAAGTCCATTGTCGTGGTCCTTACTTATCGCTTGGAGGCGGGCTGGCCGAGGGCAGTCATCGCGATGATGTCGCGCTGGATCTCGTTGGTGCCGCCACCGAAGGTGAGGATCAACGCGGAGCGGTGCATCCGCTCTAGTCGTCCGCGCAGAAGGACACCGGCCGAGTTCTGGCGGACAGTGGCCGACGGACCCAGGATCTCCATCAGCAGTCGGTAGGCCTCGGTGGCGAACTCGGTGCCGAACACCTTGTTGGCCGATGCGGCTTCGGGTCCGGGAGCGTGGTCCTGGGCCGATGCGATCTCCCAGTTCATGAGCTTCAGGTATTCGGTCTTGGCGTGGACCCGAGCCAGGTTGATCTGCACCCACTCCTGGTCGATCACCCGTCGACCGTCCGCCAGCTTCGTGTTCTGTGCCCACTCGCGGACTTCCTGCAGAGCCGTCATGATCGGACCCGCCGACGTGAGGGCGACACGTTCGTGGTTGAGCTGGTTCGTCACTAGCTTCCAGCCGCCGTTCTCCTCGCCGACGCGGGAGCTCTGCGGCACGCGCACGTCCTGGTAGTAGGTGGCGCTGGTGTCCGGGCCCGCCATGGTGTGGACCGGCGTGTACGAGAAGCCTTCGGCAGTGGTCGGCACGATGATCATGCTGATGCCACGGTGCTTCTTGGCAGTCGGGTCGGTCCGGCACGCGAGCCACACGTAGTCGGCGTACTGGATGAGGCTGGTCCACATCTTCTGACCGTTGATGACGTAGTCGTCACCGTCCTTGACCGCGGACGTGCGCAGCGACGCGAGGTCGGTGCCGGCTCCCGGCTCGGAGTAGCCGATCGAGAAGTGCAGCTCGCCGGCCGAGATCTTGGGGAGGAAGAACGCCTTCTGCTCGGGGGTGCCGAAGTGCATGATCGTGGGCGCGACCGAGTTGATGGTCAGGAAGGGGACCGGCGCGCCGGCAATGGCGGCCTCGTCGGTGAAGATCAGCTGATCCATGGCGGACCGCTCCTGGCCGCCGTATTCCTTGGGCCAGCCGAGGGTGAGCCAGCCGTCCTCGCCCATCTGCTGGACGACCTCGCGGTAGACGTTGCCCTCGCCGTACTCCCCGGTCGTCGCGGCGAGCGCCTCACGACGTTCGGGGGTCATCAATTTGGCAAAGTAGCTTCGCAGCTCCTCGCGCAGCTGCTGCTGCTGCGGGGTGTAGGTGATATCCACGTGGCTTCTCCATTCCAGGGCAATCGTCGGCGCTGATTCGCCCGATTCGGCACTGTCTGCTGAAATGATCGCGGACACTGCTGATCTTGTACGAGGCTGTGACAGCGGCCTTTCCGTCACCGTGCCGACCGTGCGGTTGGCAGGGTGAGGATGGTCGCCCGAATCATTGCACAGCGGTGGAACGGGTTCTAGTCTAATGGCGGAATGTAGTTGCATCACAGCCCGGTGCACCGTGCATCCTTCTACCCTCCCAAACTAGCGTGAAATGAGGAATGGCCATGGAGGTCAGGGTCGACAGGGACCGCTGCGAAGCCAACGGTGTCTGCGTCGGAATAGCTCCCGACATCTTCGAACTGGATGACGACGAGGAGTTGATCATCACGGCGCCCGTGCCTCCCGCGGATCGCGAAGCGGACGTTCGCTCGGCCATCGCGCAGTGCCCACGCGCTGCGCTCACCGAGCACTAGAACGCCTTGCGGCCAATGTAGAACACGTTCTACATTGGCCGCGTCGTCGACAGCCGCGGCGACAGCCACCGACCGGCGCGAGGCCGGTCGACGTCACGGGTACGGGAGTGCGTCCATGAGTGCAGACAGCAGCCGCGAGGTCAGCTTGGAGGGCAAGGTCGCGATCGTGACCGGGTCGGGATCGGGTCTCGGTCGGGCCGAGGCGATCGGTCTGGCGCAGTCCGGTGCGGCCGTGGTCGTCAACGATCTCGTGGTCAGTGATGCTGTCGAGTCGACGCTCGAGGATCTCCGTGCCCTCGGGGGCAAGGTCGAATTCGTAGCCGGCGATGTCGGCGAGCGGTCCACCGCGGACGCGCTCATGGCCGCCGCGCAAGGACTCGGCGGCGTGGACATCGTCGTCAACAATGCGGGCATCGTTCGCGACCGCATGCTGTTCAGCATGTCCGACGAGGAGTGGGATCTCGTCCTCAAGGTTCACCTGCGCGGTCACTTCCTGCTTTCCCGCAATGCAGCAGCGTTCTGGCGCGACAAGTCGAAGGCGGAGGGCGCCCCCGTCTACGGTCGGCTGATCAATACATCGTCCGAGGCGGGTCTTCTGGGTCCGGCGGGGCAGCCGAACTACGGTGCCGCCAAGGCCGGCATCACGGCTCTCACCTTGTCGGCCGCCCGTGGTCTGTCCCGCTACGGCGTGCGCTCCAATGCCATCTGCCCACGGGCCCGGACGTCGATGACAGAGTCCGTGTTCGGCGATGCACCCGAGGGCGAGGTCGATCCGCTGTCGCCGGAGCACGTCGCCGCTCTGGTGTCCTACCTGGCCTCGCCGGCCGCCGAGAAGATCAACGGCCAGGTCTTCGTCGTCTACGGCCCGATGGTCGCGCTGATGGCGGCCCCCGTGGTCGAGCAGCGGTTCGATGCAGACGCGGCCCAGTGGACGCCCGCAGCTCTCGCGGACGAGATGGCGGCCTACTTCGATGGCCGCGACCCGGAGCGCACCTTTTCGGCGTCGGAGGCGCTGGGGAGCCTCGGCTGACTTTTGCCGTTCGAATCGGGCGGCGTATCCTGCTGGTGGCCCCGCAATCTTCCTGTGATGGGGGATCCCGAGGATCTCGATCCATACAGGACGAATCCCGACACGGGCGGGGCCGGTGGGTGGCGTGTTCGGATCACTCTAGGTAGGGCGGGGCCGGGACGTGCCGGAATGAGACGCACTTTGGGTCTAGAACACGTTCTAATTGTGTAGACGTTCCGACCGGAGATCCGGGGTGCCCGCGATCGCATCCATCGACCCGTCGTGCCCCGTCCAACGGCCTCGGTTCCCAACCCCCGGGTTCTGTTTTCCTTGCGCGCGACTACCGTGCCCACAGCTTGTCTGGTGTAGATAATGCCTGCTCAAAGCCGATTGTTGAATGTCCGGGCGTCAGGCGCTGTCCTCGCAGGGATCGTTCTGGGATTGCCCTACTGCGCGCGCGGAACTGTTGGTTGCGGCGGATGCGGATGAGATCTGCCCGCCATTCAGAAGCTTTGACAACCGAACGTTTTGACACCTGAACACGTTCTAGTTAGTATGACTTGGATCACACAGAGTTTGTCCCGTTTCGGGTGCTTTTAGGGTGTTTTGTGTGGCTTTCGCCACGTATTGTGATCAACCGTGACGAGGATGGTGAGGAGGTAACGTGGTCGACCTCCTCGAGGTCCCATTGCGGGCCGCCGGCGGCTTCTTCGCGATGTCGGCAGATACCCTCAGGGCCGTGGCCTCGCGCCCGTTCCAGCGGCGCGAGTTCATCGATCAGGCGTGGTTCGTCGCTCGGGTCTCGATGGTTCCGACTGTGCTCGTGGCCATTCCGTTCACTGTCCTGGTGAGCTTTACGATCAACATTCTCCTGCGAGAGATCGGGGCGGCAGACCTGAGCGGCGCGGGTGCCGCACTCGGAGCCGTCACACAGGTTGGACCGATCGTCACGGTTCTCATCGTCGCCGGTGCCGGGGCGACCGCCATCTGCGCCGATCTCGCCGCGCGCACCATTCGCGAGGAGATCGACGCGATGCGGGTGCTCGGCATCAATCCGATCCACCGACTGGTCGTGCCGCGCGTCCTGGCGTCCACCGTCGTTGCGCTGCTGCTCAATGGCCTGGTCTGCACGATCGGCATCCTCGGTGGCTTCTTGTTCTCCGTGTACGTGCAGGATGTGAACCCCGGCGCGTTCGTCAACGGCATCACACTGCTCACCGGATTCGGCGAGTTGATGATCTCGATGGTCAAGGCGGGTCTGTTCGGAATGATCGCGGGCCTGATGGCCGCGTACCTCGGACTCAACGTCAAAGGCGGTGCCAAAGCCGTCGGTGACGCCGTCAACCAGACTGTCGTCTTCTCCTTCATGGCGCTCTTCGTGGTCAATGTGCTCGTCACGGCCGTCGGCATCAAGCTGACGGCTGGGTGAGCGGGGGTGAACTAATGGCTTTGGTCGCGTCAGGGCGATTCCTTCGTACCCGACGACGAGTCGCGCGCGTATCACGCGCGATCGATCGACTCGGCGAGCAGGCGCTGTTTTACTGGCGTGCTCTGATCTGGGCGCCCCGTGCGCTCGTCCACTATCGGAAGGAAGTGCTGCGGCTCGTCGCCGAGATCAGCATGGGCACGGGCGCGCTCGCGGTCATCGGCGGCACCGTCGTCATCGTGGGCTTTCTGACGCTGTTCACCGGTGGCACCATCGCGGTCCAGGGCTTCAGCTCACTCGGCAACATCGGCGTCGAGGCGCTCACCGGCTTCTTCGCGGCGTTCATCAACGTGCGCATCGCGGCACCGGTGATCGCCGGCATCGGCCTGGCCGCCACCATCGGTGCCGGTTCGACCGCGCAGCTCGGTGCCATGAGGGTTTCCGAAGAAGTGGACGCGCTCGAGTCCATGGCGATCCCGTCGATTCCGTACCTGGTCTCGACCCGCGTGATGGCCGGCATGATCGCGATCGTCCCGCTGTACTCGCTCGCGGTGATCGCGTCCTTCGTGGCCAGCCGGTTCGCGACGGTGTTCCTGTACAACCAGTCTCCCGGTGTCTACGACCACTACTTCACGACGTTCCTGATCCCGACGGACATCCTGTGGTCGTTCGCGCAGGCGATCGTCATGGCGTTGGCTGTCATGCTGATTCACACCTACTACGGGTTCAATGCGAGTGGCGGTCCCGTGGGTGTGGGCGTGGCCGTCGGTAAGGCCGTTCGTGCGTCGCTCATCGCGGTCGTGACCGTGACCCTGCTGATCTCGCTGGCGATCTACGGCCAGTCCGGCAACTTCAACCTGTCGGGTTAGAGCGGAGGGACCATGCCCGAAGCAAGGTGGAAGACGAAACTCGCCGCGACCGTGATGGTGTTCGGTCTGGTGGCGATCGTTGTGCTGGCGTTGACGATGTTCGTCGGTGGTTTCACGAGGAGCGAGCCGGTGACGGTGACCGCGCCTCGTTCGGGTCTGGTCATGGATCCCGACGCCAAAGTCAAGATGCGCGGCGTCGAAGTCGGCCGTGTGGCCTCCATCGACGAGATCGGCGGTCAGGCGGAGCTCCGATTGGACATCGATCCGTCCCAGATGCATCTCATCCCGTCGAACTCGACCGTCGAGATCAAGTCCACCACCGTGTTCGGTGCCAAGTACGTCAATTTCGTTGCGCCCGAGCATCCGTCGCGGACGTCGTTGCAGCCGGGTGCCGTGATCAGCGCGAACAGCGTGACGGTCGAGTTCAACACGCTGTTCCAGCACCTGTCGGAGTTGCTTCAGCAGATCGAACCGGAGAAGCTCAACGCGACACTCGGAGCCATCTCGTCGGCGCTCAACGGTCGCGGCGACGATCTGGGCCAGCTTCTCTCCGAGTCCGACGCCTACCTCAAGACGATCAATCCGGTACTGCCTCAACTTCAGGCGGACCTGGATTCGACGGCGATCGTGGCCAACCTCTACGCGGACGTCACACCCGACCTGATGGCCTTTCTCGACAATGCGACTGTGACCAGCGGCACCCTCGCCGACGAGCGGGACAACCTGCGAATGACGCTGGAGAACGTGGCCGCGTTGGCGAGGACCGGGAACCTGGTGCTCACCGACAACGAGGCAGACCTGACCCGATCGCTCGCGCTGCTCGAACCGACGACGGCCCTACTGGCCGGGTACTCGCCGAGCATCTCCTGCACCATCGTCGGGCTCAACAATGCTCGCCCCGCCGCCGAGGCGATCGAGGGCGGCAACCAGCCTGGCTTCGCGATGAGCGCGAGCTTCATACCCGGATTCGAGCCCTACACCTACCCGGACAACCTCCCGGTGGTCAACGCCACCGGCGGACCGAACTGTTGGGGTCTGCCGGACTTCGATCCAAGGCGTGACGGCGACGCGCCGTTCGTGGTCGCGGATACCGCGATCGTGCCGTACGTGCCGTCGACCGAGGCTTCGCTGAACGTGCCCAAGCTGTTCCAGTGGCTGTATGGGGGCATTGCCCCACAGGAGGGGCAGAATTGATGCGTGCGACGACGGTGAAGCTGCTCGCCTTCGCTACGGTGATGGTGCTGGTCTTCGCCGGCCTGGCTATCGTTTTCAGCCAGGCACGGTTCACCAGCACCGTCGGCTATCGCGCTGAGTTCACCAACGCCTCCGGTCTGAAGACCGGCGACAAGGTGCGGATCGCCGGGGTCCCCGTTGGCTCGGTCAACGATGTCAAGGTGGGCTCCGACAACCTCGCGCACGTGAGCTTCAACGTGGATACCCAGTACCCGTTGCTGCAGAGCGTCCGGGCCACGGTCCGCTACGAGAACCTCGTCGGCGACCGGTATCTCGAGCTCATGGAGGGAGCCGGATCCGCCGAGACGCTCGCCAAGGGCGGCACGATCCCCGAGTCCCAGACCGCGCCGGCATTGGACCTCGATCTGCTGCTCGGCGGATTCAAACCACTGCTCCGCGGTCTGAGCGCGGATCAGGTCAACGATTTGACCGGCTCTCTGCTGCACGTTCTGCAGGGCCAGGGGGGCACCTTGGTGTCGTTGCTGGGCAGCACCAGCTCGTTCACCTCCGCGCTCGCGGACCGGGACGAGCTGATAGGGGACGTCGTCAACAACCTGAACGCCACCTTGAAGACGATCAATGACAGGGGCGATCAGTTCTCGTCCACGATCGATCAGCTTCAGCAGTTGGTCAGCGGCTTGGCTCAGGACCGGGATCCGATCGGCGCAGCGATTCCCCGGATTGCCACGTCCACCAATGATCTGGCGGTGCTCCTGCAAGGCACGCGCCCGGACCTGCAATCGACGATCACCGAGGCGGGCAACCTCGCCACGAATCTGCAGAACGGCCAGGACGAAATCAACTGGGTGCTCGAACGGTTGCCCGACGCGTACACGAAGCTGATCCGGACGGGCACCTACGGCGGCTTCTTCCAGTTCTACACGTGCGAGGTGGCATTCAAGTTCTCCGGACCGGAGGGGCAGGAGCTGCGAGTGGATCTGCCGACTACTCCGGAACAGACGACCGGAAGGTGTGAGATGCAGTGAGCACGCGCGAACGAAATCTCCTGCGGACCGGCATCATCGGCGTGGCGGTCTCGGCGGCGCTGGTCCTGGCCGGCCTGCAGTACGACCGGCTGCCATTCCTGTTCGGCGGTGTGCGCTACGAGGCGCTCTTCGAGGACGCGGGTGGTCTGCTTCCCGGTGACTTCGTGACCGTCGCCGGTGTCAACGTCGGCAAGGTCGAGGACGTCGAACTCGACGGGAGCGTCGTGCGGGTGTCCTTCTCGATGAACGAGGGTATTCGACTCGGTGACGACACCGGCGCCGACATCAAGACCAACACGATCCTCGGAAGAAAGTCGTTGCAGGTGACTCCCGAGGGGTCCGACGTCATGCGGGTGGGCAGCACAATCCCTCTGACACGCACCAATTCCCCATACTCGCTCAACGACGCGTTAGGGGATCTGACCGCGACGGTCTCCGACTTGGACACGAACCAGCTGAACGACTCTCTCAACGCGATATCGGACTCGCTGACCGACACACCGCCCGAACTCAGGGCGGCACTCGACGGTGTCACCCGTTTGTCGCAGAGCATCAACTCGCGCGATGAGTCCCTGGAAGAACTCTTGGCAAGGGCCGAAGGCGTGACGGAGATCCTCGCGGACCGCAGCGATCAGATCAACGCACTGATCCTCGACGGCAACTTGTTGCTCGGCGAACTCGATCGCCGGCGTAACGCGATCAGTGAGCTGATCACCAACGTCTCCGCCGTCTCCCAGCAGCTCACCGGTCTGGTGCACGACAACGAGCAGCAGATCAAGCCGACCCTCGACAAGCTGAACGCCGTCGTTGCCAACCTGCAGAACAATAAGGACAACATCGGCCGGGCCATTGACGGGCTGGGCCCCTATGCGCGTTCACTCGGCGAGGCCGTCGGCAGCGGCCCGTTCTTCATGGCCTACGTTGCGAACTTCAGTGTCGGAGCCCTTACCCAGACGTTCGTCGATCAGTTGGTGTGGCCCGAACACGTCCCGCAGGACCTGGAGCAGTTCCCGCCGCTGACGACCCAACTCCAGGATCCGAACCGATGAGCGACGACAAGAAGCAGACGAATCCGAGGAAGCGGTGGCTGATCGTCGGCGGTGCCGCGGTTGTCGCCGTCGCCGTCCTCGTTGCCGGCGTCCTCTATCTGTTCCCGGGTCTAGGGAAGACCACGATCACCGCCCACTTTCTCTCCACCACAGGCCTGTACGCCGGTGACGACGTCCGGGTGCTCGGGGTGAAAGTCGGGACTATCGAGAGCATCGACCCGAACGGCACCGGTGCCACGGTCGTCATGAATGTCGACCGTTCCGTGGACATTCCGGCCGACGCCAAGGCTGTGATCATCGCGCCCAGTCTCGTTGCGGCGCGGTTCATCCAGCTGACCCCTGTCTACACGGGTGGTCCGGAAATGGCCGACGGCAGCGAGATCCCACTCGAACGTACTGCGGTTCCGGTGGAGTGGGACGAGATCAAGGCCGAGCTGACCAGGTTGTCGAACGCACTCGGGCCGCAGGGCGCCGCGGACCAGGGTTCGCTCGGCAACTTCATCGACACCGTGGGCGACAACCTCGACGGCAACGGCGATGCACTGCGCGATACCCTGGTCGAGCTCTCCGACACGATCGAGACGCTGTCGGACGGTCGGACAGACTTGTTCGGGACCGTTCGGAACCTGCAGCAGTTCGTGTCCGCGCTGGCCGCCAGCGATGAGCAGATCGTGCAGTTCGGAGGCCGACTCCAATCGGTGTCGTCACTACTCGCGGAGACCAGCGACGAACTCGGGAGAGCCCTGCAGGACCTCGATGTCGCAATCGGCGAGGTGAACCGGTTCGTGAACGAGAACCGGGAATCGTTGACCGAGCAGGTCGGCCGGCTGGCGGACGTGACGTCCGTTCTCGCCGAAAAGCGATCGCAGCTCGAGCTGGTGCTGCACATCGCGCCGAACGCACTGGCGAACTTCAACAACCTCTACAGTCCCAAGCAGGGATCCCTGAACGGGGTGCTCGCGGCCAGCAATGCGCGGAACCCCATCACCATGGTGTGTGGCCTGATCGCGGGGCTCGAGACCAACGACTCGGATCGGTCGGCCGAACTGTGCGCGCAGTACCTGGGCCCGGTCCTCAACTCGGTCGCTACGAACTACCCGGGCCTGCTGACCAATCCCGCGATCTCCCAGGCCGCCCGGCCCGACCAGATCGCCTTCAGCCCGCCGAGCCTGGCGAGTGAGGTGCCCACGCGTTCGGCGCCCACGACCATCGCCGGCCCGCTGGCCGCCCTGCCGACGGTCTCTGTGCCGAACGGTCTCGGGGCGCTACTCAATCCCGGAGGTGGGCGATGATCGAGCGTGGCAAACGCACCCGCGTCGCGACGGCGTCCGCCATCGCCGTGACGTTGACGCTGGCCGTGTCGGGGTGCGCGTGGAACGGGCTGAATTCGGTGGCGTTGCCCGGCACCGAAGGCCGCGGGGAAGGGGCGTACAGCGTTCAGATCGAGATGCCGAATGTGACTACGCTGTCGCAGAACTCGCCGGTCCGGGTCAACGATGTCGCGGTCGGTGCGGTCACCGGCATCGAGGTGCAGGACTGGCACGCACTCGTCACCGTGTCGCTGAACCCCGATGTGCATCTGCCCGCGAACGCGACCGCGAAGATCGGGCAGACAAGCCTGCTCGGATCCCAGCATCTCGAACTGGCGCCGCCGCTCGGTGTGGCACCGGAGGGCACCCTGAGGGACGGGGATGTGATCCCGCTCGAGCGGGCGGGCGCGTATCCGACTACCGAGCAGACGCTGTCGTCGCTGTCGGTGGTGATCAACGGTGGAGGCCTCGCCCAGATCAACGACGTCACACGCGAACTCAACGCGGCCCTGAACGGACGCGAGGACTCGATCCGCGACCTGCTGCCGCAACTCGACCAACTCGTCGGCAGCCTCGACGGTCAGCGCGCCGAGATCGTCTCCGCGATGGAGGGTATCGATCGACTCGCCGGAACCGTCAACGCCCAGACCGATATCCTGACCCGGGCCCTGGACGATGTTCCGCCGGCGCTCGAGGTGCTGGTGGGGCAGCGACAGAACCTGACCAACGCGCTCATCGCCCTCGGCGACCTCAGCGACACCGCGACTCGAGTGATCAACGAGAGTGGCGACGACCTGAAATCGAACCTCGCCTCGCTGTCACCGGTTCTGGCGGAGCTGGCCGGTACCGGTGACTCGCTGACGGAGGTGCTGTCGCTGCTGCTCACCTTCCCGTTCTCGATGAAGACCATCGATCAGGTCTTTCAGGGCGACTACGCGAACCTGAACATGATGATCGACCTGACCAATCAGCGACTGGACGATAACTTCCTGGCAGATACCGGTCTGGGCGTAACGCTCGGTGGCCTCGAGGGCGCGCTGGGCTCGATCGCGGGTGTGGCAGGGCAGGCGAACGATCCGCTCGGCATTCCCGAGCCGAGCGGGCCCGACCTGATCCAGCCTGAGCCGACACCTGTATCGGCAGAAAGTGATTCGCCCGGAGGAGCGCCGACGCCATGAACCTCTCGAAGTTCGTCCGTGTCCAGCTGGTGATCTTCTCGATCCTCACGGTGGTCGGTCTGGTGGTGATGACCACCCAGTACGTGCAGGTGCCGGCAATGCTGGGGATCGGTCAGTACCGGGTGACAGTGCAGTTGCCGTCGACCGGGGGACTGTACTCGAACGCCAACGTCGCGTTCCGTGGCACCAATGTCGGCAAGGTCGAGGACGTGGTGCTCACCGAGGACGGTGTGGATGCGAAACTGTCCATCAGCAGCGGCTACCGCATTCCGGCGGATTTGGATGCGGCGGTCAAGAGCGTGTCTGCGGTCGGTGAGCAGTACGTGGATCTGATCCCGCGCACCGACTCCGAACCGTTCCTTGCGAACGGTGACGTGATCCCGGTCGAGGACACCTCGGTTCCGCAGGATGTCGGCGAAATGCTCGATCAGGCGGACGTTCTGGTCCAGAGCATCTCGAATACCAAGTTACGCATGGTCGTAGACGAGTCCTTCCGGGCGTTCAATGGCGCCGGTCCGGACCTGCAGCGGTTGATCGACTCGGCGCGCCTGTTCGTCCAGGAGGCGAACAACAACGT
This sequence comes from Rhodococcus xishaensis, assembly GCF_004011825.1. Taxonomy (GTDB): domain Bacteria; phylum Actinomycetota; class Actinomycetes; order Mycobacteriales; family Mycobacteriaceae; genus Prescottella; species Prescottella xishaensis. The sequence goes on from NZ_RKLO01000006.1 coordinate 155,816, forward strand.
CGACGCGACGAAGACTCTGATCGAACAGGCGGAAGGGCTTCTCGATACGCAGCTGGACACGAGCGACGCGATCCGTTCGTGGACGCGGGATCTCGTGACGTTCTCGGATCAGCTGCGTGCCAGCGACCCTCAGATCCGTGGTGTGCTGGAGGCAGCCCCGGACGCGGGCGCGCAGGCCACTGAGCTGTTCCAGGGTCTCCAGCCGACGTTGCCGTTGTTGCTGGCCAACCTTGTGAGTGTCGGCGAGGTCACCACGATCTACCACAAGAGCATCGAGCAGGTGCTGGTGATCTACCCGCCACTGGTGGCGGCTTTGGTGACATCTGCGCTCAAGGGGCCGATCGACGACGGTGCGATCGTGAACTTCGCCCTCGAATTGAACGATCCGCCGCCGTGCACCACCGGCTTCCTCCCCGCCGATCAGTGGCGAGCAGCCAACGAGCGGACGGTTCCCCCCACCCCAACGGACCTGTTCTGCAAGGCGGCCCAGGACGATCCGACGACGGTCCGCGGCGCGCGTAACTACCCGTGCATGGAGGTCCCGGGTAGGCGGGCGCCGTCTCCCGAGGAGTGCCGTAGCGATACGGGATTCGTTCCGGAGGGCAACAACCCGCCCAGTGGGCCACCACAGGATCCGTCTGTACCCTCTTACACGACCGCCCCGGCGGCCTATGACGGGGCGTCCGTGCCGGCCACGGCCCGCCCCTACGACCCGACGACGGGTAAGTACACCGGACCGGACGGTCTGCTGTACTCGCAGCCCGGGTTGGCGGATGGAACACCGAGAGAGGACACGACGTGGCAGACGATGATGACACGTCAGCAGGACTGACACTGGACGCACAAGAGCGCCCGCGGCGTCGGCGAGCTAGCCGCGGTGCCGGGCCCGCGAACGGGACCATCCCCTCGAAGCCTGTCGGTGAAACACGAGTTCCCGAGATCGGCGAGGGCGCCGAGGCCACGGTGTCGTCGCAGAAGGGGTCGTCGCAGAAGGAGTCGTCGGCAAACGAGTCGTCGGAAGAGAAGCCGTCGGAGAAGGACTCGTCGGACAGGGACCACGAGACGGCGACCACGACCGGCGAAACCGCGGCGGTCGAAAGGCCCGAGGCCGAGACGGATTCCGGTGACCACCCGGCCACGACCACCGGCAGGGGTGCGCGGAGTGGTCGACTGTTCGCCGCCATCGCGGCCGGGGCGGCGCTCGTCGTCGCGCTCCTCGGTGCGGGCGGTTGGCTGTTCTTCCAGCAGAACGCTGCCGACGAGCGCGACGCGCACCGAGACGCGGTCGTGAAGGTCGCTCGTGAGACGGTGCTCAATCTGACGACGATCAAGCCGGAGACGGCCGAGGAGGACGTGGACAAGATCCTCGCCGGTGCGAGCGGCGCGTTCGAGGCCGAGTTCGACGGTCGGGTGGACCCCTTCGTCAGCGTGGTGAAGGAGGCGGGTGTGACAACGGTCGGGACGATCCTGGAGGCGGGGATCGAGAGCGAAGACGGCAACACCGCAAAGGTTCTCGTAGCCGCGCGTGCGGACGTCAGCACTCCCGACGGCACCCAGGGCGGGCCCCGCGACTTCCGGATGAGGGTCACGGTCACCGACGACGGAGGGGTCATGACGGCATCGCAGGTGGAGTTCGTGCCATGATCGACAAGACACTGACCAAGGTGCTGGCGGCAGTCGCCGGAGCGGTGGTTCTCGCGCTCGTCGTCGGCGTCGGGATCTTGTCCAAGGGGTATCTGGACGATCGCGCTACCGAGCAGGCCCGTATCGATGCTGTCCAGGCGGCGACCAACCAGGCGACCGCGATGCTCTCCTACAACTACAACGACGTGGACGAGCAGTTGGCGGCCGCGGCAGACGGACTCACCGGGGACTTCAAGGACGAGTACGACAAGCTGGTGCAGGAAACCATTGCGCCGGGGGCGAAGGAGGGGAAGATCACCGTCGAGGCCACCGTGCAGGCGGGCTCGATCGTCTCCGCAACCCCGGAGGATGCGGTGGTGCTGCTGTTCGTCAATCAGATCACGACGAGCGATGAGTCGCCCGATGCGGCCACCACGGGCAGCCGCGTGCGGATGTACATGCACAAGGAAGGCGACCGTTGGCTCACAGGGCGGCTGACACCGGTGTAGCTGATCAGCGAACCGACCGACCCGAGAAGGGCTCCCGCGCGAAGCGGGAGCCCTTCGTCGTCAGGTGACAGAGTCGTATGGTTGGCAGGGTTGTTCGGCGACAGAGCTATTCGCTGATCTCGCCGTCGGACGGCAGCAGTGCAGACCCGGCGACGCCATGCTGCCCGAGTGCGTCGAGGAACGAGCGGGCCCAGCGGTCGACGTCGTGCGCGAGGACCTGGCGGCGCAAGGCACGCATGTGGCGGCGGCCGTCCTCACGCTTTTGATTGAGCGCCTCCTCCATCTTGTCCTTGACGTCGTCGAGGTCATGCGGATTGCACAGGAATGCCTGACGGAGTTCTGCTGCGGCGCCGGTGAATTCGCTCAACAGGAGCGCGCCACCTAGGTCGCTGCGGCAGGCCACGTACTCCTTGGCGACCAGGTTCATTCCGTCGCGCAGGGGTGTCACCAGCATGAGGTCGGCGGCAACGAAGAACGCGATCAGCTCGTCGCGCCCGATGGGACGGTGGATGTAGTGCACGACCGGCCGGCCGACCTGGGCGTACTCGCCGTTGATGCGGCTGACGGTCTGTTCGATCGCGCCGCGCATCTGCACATAGCTCTCCACACGCTCGCGGCTCGGGGTCGCGAGCTGGACCATGACCGTGTCGGTGGGGTCGATGCGCCCCTCCTCGAGAAGTTCGTACAGAGCGTCGAGCCGGACATCGATGCCCTTGGTGTAGTCGAGGCGGTCGACGCCCAACATGATGTACTTGGGGCTACCGAGTTCCTTGCGAATTTGCTTGGCACGGTGGCGAATCGACCTGCGTCGCGATAAGTCGTCGAGCTGGCCCGAGTCGATCGAGATGGGAAACGCGCCGACGCGGACGGTGCGGAACCCGACCTGCACCACGCCCAGCTTGGACCGGACTCCGACAGCTCCGCGGGAGGTCTGCTGCCCCGCGAGGCGACGGGCCAGGTACATGAAATTCTGTGCGCCACCTGGGAGATGGAAACCGATGAGGTCGGCCCCGAGTAGCCCCTCGACGATCTCACGTCGCCACGGCATCTGCATGAAGAGCTCGACCGGGGGGAACGGGATGTGCAGGAAGAAGCCGATGGTCAGGTCGGGGCGCAGCATCCGCAGCATTTTCGGTACCAGCTGCAGTTGATAGTCCTGGATCCACACCGTGGCGCCCTCGGCGGACGCTGAGGATGTGGCCTCCGCGAAGCGACGGTTCACCTCGACGTACGCGTTCCACCACTCGCGCCGGTACTCCGGCTTGACGATGACGTCGTGGTACAGCGGCCAGAGGGTGGCGTTGGAGAAGCCCTCGTAGTAGTCGGCGACTTCCTGCGCGCTCAACCGCACGGGGTAGAGATCGAGACCGTCTTCGACGATCGGGTCGAGGTCGACGTCGGCGACACCGGGCCAGCCCACCCAGGCGCCCTGGTTACTGCGCAGGATCGGCTCCAGCGCGGTGACGAGTCCGCCAGGGCTGCGCTTCCAGCGGGTCGTACCGTCGGGCAGCTTCTCTAGATCGACCGGGAGCCGGTTCGCGACGACGACGAACTTGGATCCGGTGCTACCTGCGTTGTCGGCCTCCGCAGATGCTTCCACAGATACGGAACCCTCGGAACTCGTAGTCGATCCCGAGGGCGCAGTCACCGGATTTCCCGCTCCTTCTGTTTTGTCTGTGTTGTGTTTGCTCGTGCTGTGTCGTGTTCGGGAAGCTGCCGTTCTTGGAAGTCGGGGTCAGTCGCTCTTCGGGTTCGGGCCGATCCCGAGCATCGAGAGCAGCATCCGGCATTCGTCGGCATCGGCGGCGTAAGCAGCGACGACGCGCTGGGCCTGCCGGGCGGTCTCGTCGGCTACGGGCTCGAGGTCCTCATCCGCGATGTCGTTCTCGGTGGTCGTCTTCGCGGCCATCTTGTTCCTTCCGGGCTTGCTGGGACTTCTCCGCAGGCGGTTCTGACTGCGACTCTATGAGAACGGCACCGGTCGGCGCTACTTGCCGTCCCGTAAGGGTGTTTTCACTCCAGTGATATGTGTTCACTCGAGGGATTCGGGGAACCGTTCTGGCTCCTCGGTGCTGTATTGGCCGCCGGGGCGGGGGCTCGGCGACCTCAGCTGGGCTTCAGCGCCCCAAATACCCGCCTCCATGTGGGAAGAACTCTCGGCCCGGCACCTCGGTGCCGTCGTCGAGGCGAACGCGCTCGATGACGAGACCCTTGTTCTGCCCCGTGCGGGCGTCGGGTCCGGCCACGATCACCATGCCGTCGCCCTCGTGGATGAACACGCGGCCCGGGGTGCCGCCGTAGTTGCCCTTCGACACCGACGACCGCAACACCCGAATCCGCCGGCCCTTGAACGTGGTGAACGCGTTGGGGTAGGGATCCGATTGGGCGCGCACCAGACGCTCGATGGCGTCGGCCGGCCAGGTCCAGTCGATGCGACTGTCCTCCTCGGAGCGCTTGTGGAAGAACGTGGCCTTCGAGCGGTCCTGCGGCGTCCAGTCGGTTCGGCCGGACTCGATGAGCGCGAGCGCGTCGAGCGTGATGGGGCCGATCATGTCCACCGTGCGGTGGAACAGGTCGGTCACGGTGTCCTTCGGGCCGACTGGGGTACGGCGCTGCAGGACGATATCGCCTGCATCGAGTTCCTCGTCCATCAGGTGTGCGGTCAGGCCCACCTCTTCCTCGCCGTTGATGAGCGCCCAGATCAGCGGGGAGAAACCGGTGTACTTCGGTAGCAGCGAGTCGTGGATGTTGAGAGTGCCGTAGCGCGGCGCGTCGAACACGTCACGCGGCAGCCACGTCCGCCAGTTGTTGGCGACGATGATGTCCGGCTGGGCTGTCTTGAGCGCGGCCTTGAAATCTTCGTCGGGTCGGTTCGCGATGTGAACAGGGACCCCGTGCTCGGCGGCGAGGTCGGCGACCGAGTCCGCCCACATCTTCTCGTAGGCGTGCTCACTCTTCGGGTGGGTGATGGCCAGGACCACCTCATGATCGGAGTCGAGGACGGCCTGCAGGGTACGGTGGCCCCAGGTTTGGTAGCCCAGCGTGGCGACTCTCAACGCGATCCTCCTGGTCGGGTTGTGCCGGTACAGCCGCCACTCGCGACGACGATGAATTAGGTTACCCAACCCTATTCGATGGAGTGAACGCAGCACGAGGAAGGCCGACATGCCCATTGCGACCGTCAACGGGATTCCCCTGAACTACCAGGTCAAGGGCGAGGGAGACCTCGTCGTCCTGATCATGGGGACGGGCAGCCCGGGCCGTGTATGGGATCTGCACCAAGTCCCGTCGCTGGTCGCTGCCGGCTACCGGGTGTGCACGTTCGACAACCGCGGCATCGCCCCGTCGGGGGAGAGCGCCGACGGCATCGCCATCGAGGACATGGTGGCCGACACCGCCGGCCTGATCGAGCTGCTCGGCGGTTCCGCGCACGTCGTGGGCACGTCGATGGGCGCCCGGATCGCGCAGGAGCTGGCGCTCGCGCGACCCGAACTCGTTCACAGGGCCGTCTTCCTCGCCAGTCACGCGCGAATGGACCGTTTCCAGCAAACCCTCAACGAGGGTGAACGCGACCTGATGGACTCCGGCATCACGTTGCCGTCGAAGTACCGCGCGGCCGTGACCGCGGTCATGAATCTCTCGCCCGCGACGCTCGCCGACCAGCACGCGGCCCGCGACTGGCTCGACGTCTTCGAGTTCTCCGGTGGAGAAACCTCGCCTGGCTTGCGCGCACAGTTGGCGATGGACCGCGACTTCGACCGGCGCGGCGCCTACCGGGGCATCACCCGCCCTTGCCTGGCTGTCGGCTTCGCGGACGACCGGATGATCCCCGCCTACCTCGCGAAGGAGGTTGCGGACGCCATTCCGGGCGCTCTCTACCAGGAGATCTCCGACGTCGGGCACTACGGCTACCTCGAGCGCCCCGAGGCTGTGAACAAGGTGATCCTGGACTTCCTCGCCGGCTGATTTCGGGCGGCGGATCTCGCCGGACGAGCGGGGTGAGCGGGCAGATGGTCGCGACGACGTGGGTTAGCCTATCCTAAAGTTCGTTTTCTGCGGCCGTCTCGTACGGTGCACCACGACGGACGATCGGATTTGTATGTCTGCGGACCACCACTCGGCTGCCCCCTTGCTCGACGGGGCGGTGGCCAATCTGCCCGTCACCGCAGCACAGTCCGAGATCCTCGTCGCGCAGCAACTCGACCCGCTGAGCACCGTCTACAACCTCTCCCTCGTCGCCGAGGTCACGGGTGCGATCGACTTGGACGGGCTGGCCTTGGCGATCCGTCGTACCGTCGCCGACGCTGAGGCTCTGCACGTCCGGTTCCGGGTGGGCGATGATCACACCCTGCACCAAGTGCCCGCACCGGCCGATGCGTGGCCGCTCGATGTGGTCGATGTGCGTGGCGCCGCCGACCCCGAGGCCGCAGCGCAGGCCTGGATGGACCGCGACATGGCGACGGTCGTCGACGTCACTGGCGACGACGCGCTGTTCGCGCACGCGCTGTTCCGCCTCGCCGACGACCACGTCGTCTGGTACCAGCGCTACCACCACAGCATCGTCGACGGCCTCGGCATTTCGCTGATCGTCGCGGACGTGGTGGCGCGCTACAGCGATTCGAACCTCGGGGATCCGGAACTCGAGTCGAAGGCGGGGCAGTGGTCGCTGCGGGACCTCGTCGACGCCGACGTCGAGTACCGCAGTTCGGCCCGGTTCACCGCCGACCGCGACTACTGGCTCACCGAGATCCTCGAGGCGCCCGAGCCGCCGCAGTTATGTGCCGGAGGTACCGACGGGGCAGGGATTTCGGGGCCACCCGAGTCCACGACGGTTCTCATCGACGCCGCCATCGCCGATGCGCTGTACGCATTCGCGGCGGAGGCGGGAATCCGACGCACCCGCCTGCCGATGGCGCTGCTCGTTGCGTATCTGCACCGCATCACCGGCCTGCGGGACCTCACTCTGTCGATACCGATGGCGGCCCGTGTCGGGCGCGCGATGCGCCGTACACCGGGAATGGCGTCAACGATCCTGCCGGTGACGTTCCACGTGGACCCGGAGTCGACGGTCGGGGAGCTCGCCCGCGCGATCGACGCACGGTTGGTCACGGCGTTGCGGCACGGCCGTTACCGCGGTGGGGATCTCGACCGCGAGGTGCGGGCGATAGACCCGGACCGTCGCGTCTTCGGGCCGGGCATCAACTCGATGATGTTCGAGCATCCGGTCGAGCTCGACGGCAACCCGACGCGCATCCGTAGCTCGGTCACCGGGCCGGTACGAGACCTTGACTTCTCCATCCAGGGCGGCGAGGACGGCGAGCCGATCCGCATCGACCTGCGTGCACCTGCCGGAAATCGCGACGAGCTGATGCGGCACCGGGATCGACTGACACACTTCATCTCTCAGTTCCTGAAAGATCCCGTGGTCACCGTGGGTGCGCTCGAACCGATGACCGACGACGAGCGCCGGCGGGTGCTCGTGGGCTGGAACGACACCGACGAACCGCAGCCGTCGCACACTGTGCCGCAACTCTTCGCCGATGCCGTCCGCCGGGACGCCGACGCCGAGGCACTCGTGGCGGGCGACCGCCGGCTCACCTACCGCGAGCTCTCCGAGCGTGTCGCGCAGTTGGCGCACCACCTGCGCGAGCGGGGGCTGGCGCCGGAGGAGGTCGTGGCGGTGGCACTGCCGCGGTCGGCGGAGATGGTCGTCGGCCTGCTCGCGGTGTTGTGCGCGGGCGGCGCGTTCGTGCCGCTCGATCCGTCGTGGCCACAGGAGCGCCGGGACCGGGTCCGCGCCGACGCGCGCGCCCGCCTGGTGCTCACCGGACCGGGCGGCGTCGACGGGGGGGCGGATTCCGTCCTGGTCGATCTCGACGACTGGGCGCACGCAGACCTGCCCACCGACCTACCGGATCCCGAACTCGACGGCCGTCGCCTCGCGTACGTGATCTTCACATCCGGCTCGACGGGACGACCCAAGGGCGCGATGATCCGCCATGAGGCGATCGGCGCGCGCCTCGTGTGGCAGCGCGAACGGGTCCTCGGCTTCGGTCCCGACGATGCGTCGTTGTTCAAGGCGCCGCTGTCGTTCGACATTTCGATCAACGAGATCCTGCTGCCGCTCGTATCGGGCGGGCGCCTGGTCGTCACCGAACCGGGCGGCGAGCGTGATCCGCAGTACCTGCTCGATCTCATTGCGCGCGAACGGGTCACGTTCGTGTACCTGGTGTCGTCGATGCTGGACGTTCTGCTCGACCTCGCCCGCGGCACCGACCTGCTGTCCGGGCTGCGGCACGTGTGGTGCGGCGGGGAGGTACTGACCCCGGACCTGTTCGACCGGTTCCGGCGCCAGCTGTCGACGACGCTCTACCACGGGTACGGGCCCGCCGAGGCAACCATCGGCGTCTCACACGTGATCTACCGCGACGATGCCGCTCGCATCGCGACGTCGATCGGCCGTCCCAACCCCAATACCCAGCTGTACGTGCTCGACTCCCAGTTGCGCCCGGTACCCGAGGGGATCGGCGGGGAGTTGTACGCGGGTGGCTATCTCCTCGGACGCGGGTACGTCGGCGCGTCCGGTCTCACGGCCGCGCGTTTCGTCGCGAACCCGTTCGCGGACGACGGCTCGCGGCTCTATCGCACGGGCGATCTGGCGCGGTGGGCCCCGGACGGCAGCCTGGACTTCCTAGGTCGTGCGGACAATCAGGTCAAGATCCGCGGAATGCGCCTCGAACTGGAGGACGTCGAAGCCGCACTGGCCTCCAACCCGGACGTGCGGCACGGTGCCGTCCTGGTCCGCAAGACACCGGTCGGGGCTAACTACCTGGCAGCGTATGTCGTTGCGAACGGTGATCGGGAGGTCACCGCTGACGACCTACGGGCCTGGGCGGCGGACAGACTGCCCGAGTACATGGTGCCGTCGGCGTTCGTGATGCTCGACGCGTTTCCGCTGACCCCGAACGGGAAGTTGGACCGCCGGGCGCTGCCCGAACCCGATCTGACCGCGGCCGCCGAGCACGTCGCACCGCGCACCGACCTCGAGGCGACGCTGTGCGCGTTGATCGCCGGCGTACTCGGGCTGGAGCGGGTGGGCGTGACGGACGACTTCTTCGCGCTCGGCGGTGACAGCATCGTCGCGATACAGCTCGTGAGCCAGGCTCGGCGTGAAGGTCTTTCGGTCAGCGCCCGTGACGTGTTCCAGCTACGGACCGCGGGCGCGCTCGCGGCCGCGTTGTACGGACGGGTAACCGACCGCGCCGACGCCGACGACGTCGCGGCGGGCGCAGTCGCGGCGACGCCGGTCGTCGCCCGGGTGTGCGGTGCCGGCGCAAGCGTGCGCACTTTCCACCAGTGGGTGCTGGTGCAGATACCGGCCGGGCTCGGCGAGGAGACCGCGACCGCGGCCCTGCAGGCGGTCGTCGACCGGCACGACGCACTGCGGGCACGCTGGGATCGGCAGACCGGAACGCTCGTGGTGCCCGACGAGAGTGTGCCGGCGACGGTGCACGTTTCCGAACTCCCCGACGGCTCCGATGCCGCCGACGCCGTCATCGCCGCAGAGCGTGCGGCCGCCGTCGACCTGCTCGACCCCGAGTCCGGAATCATGTTGCAGGCAGTGCTGTTCCACCGCGCGGATGCGCCCGGGCAACTATTGCTCGTGGGTCATCACCTCGTCGTCGACGGGGTGTCCTGGCGGATCCTCGTCGAGGACTTCGCCCGCGCCGCCACCGCCCTCGCCGGTGGGACCCAGGCCCCGGCCGCCGTGGAGCTGCCCCCGGTCGGGACGTCGCTGCGCCGGTGGTCCCAGTTGCTGGACGAGCGGGTCCGCGGCGGGGCGTTCGAAGACGAACTCGACTACTGGCGGTCGGTGACTGCCACCGGTTCGCTCGAGATCGGCTCACGCGCCGTCGATCCCGCACTCGACACGTGGGCCGAAGCGGACGCCACGACCGTGCAGACGATGCCGGAGGTCACCGCACCGCTGCTCGCCGAGGTGCCCGTCGCCTACCACACCGGTGTCGGTGACGTCCTCGTCGCTGCTTTGGCGCTGGCGCTGCGGCGCTGGCGCGGTAGCGACCGCGCCGACGTCCTGGTCGACCTCGAGGGACACGGCCGCGAGGAACACCTGGTGCGCCTTCCGGGCACCGCACTGGACGTCTCGCGGACGGTCGGATGGTTCACCACCGTCTACCCGGTCCGCCTGCAGATGGAGACCGACAACGTCCCGTCCGCGCTTCGGTCCGTCAAGGAACAGCTTCGTCGCATCCCGAACAACGGATTCGGTTACGGCGCGCTGCGATTCCTGAGCGGAGTGGGTGGCGATCTTGCAGCCGGCACCACGCCGCCGGTGCTGTTCAACTACCTCGGCCGGGTCACGTCCGGTGCGGGCGTCGACTGGCTTCCCGCCGCGACCGGCGGCGGCAGTGATCCCGCGATGCCGATCGGACACGCCCTCACCGTCGACGTGATCGCCACTGACGGCCCCGACGGACCGACGTTGCACACCACGCTCACTCGGGCCGGGGGTGTGCTGTCTCAGGCCGAGGTCGACGAGTTCGCCGCCCACTGGGCTGCTGCGCTGCGCGAGGTCGCCGCGTCCGCAACGGACGGTGGCCACACCCCGTCGGACTTCCCGTTGGTGCCGATGGCACAGGCGGACGTCGACCAGCTCGCCGAGTCGACACCGACGTTGTCCGACGTCCTGCCGACCACCCCACTGCAGGACGGCATCTACTTCCACAGCGTCTACGAGCGTGGCATTCACGAGCGTGACGGGTCCGTGGACACGGAACCCGACCCGTACGTCGTCCAGCAGGTGGTGGAGTTGACCGGCGAGGTCGACGCGATCGCAATGCACCGAGCGCTGCAAGGCGTCGTCGACCGGCACGACGTGCTCCGGGCGGGGCTGCGCCCGCTGTCCGACGGCCGTGTGGTGCAGGTGATCTCGGCGCGAGCCGACGTCCCCATCGCGGTGCTGGACCTTTCCGGCGACCCCGACTGGTTGGACGCGGTCGACCGCCTCCTCGCCGCTGATCGGGTGCGCGGCTTCGACTTCGAACATCCGCCTCTCGTCCGCTACACCCTGGTGCGGATCGATCAGGCGAGGTTCCTGCTGTTGCAGTCGATCCACCACGTCGTCGCGGACGGCTGGTCGGTGCCGGTGATGCTTCGCGAGCTCATGGCGCTCTACAGTCCGGCGGGTCCGCCGCCCGCCCTTCCCGCCCCGGCGCCGTACCGCGCCTACCTCGAGTGGCTGGCGTCCCGCGACCGCGACAGGTCGCTCGAGGCGTGGCGCGTCGCGCTTGCCGGAGCGGACGAGCCACCCGCCCTGCCTGGGACCCCGACCGCTGGTGCGACCGAGGTTCGGAGCGTGGAGGTTGCGCTGTCGGCGGTCGCGACGGAGGCGCTCGAGCGGCTCGGCCGTGAGCGCGGACTGACGACCAGCACGCTCATCCACGGTGCGTGGGGCATGCTGCTGGCCCGCTTGACCGGACGTCGCGACGTGCTGTTCGGGTCGACGGTATCCGGCCGAGGCGGCGATCTGCCCGGCATCGAGGCGATGGTCGGCTTGTTCATCAACACGGTTCCCGCTCGGCTGCGACTGTCCACCGAGGAGACCCCGGCGGAGATCCTCTCGCGCTGGCAGTCCGAGCAGTCGGGACTGCTCGACCACCAGTACGTGGGCCTCGGTGAACTGCGTCGCCTGACCGGGCTGCAGGAACTGTTCGAGACGCTCGTCGTGGTCGAGAACTATCCGATCGGCAACACGTCGATCGCCGATCCGTCGGGCGCTGTGCAGATCGCCGGAATCCGGTTCGACGAGCACCCGCCGTACCCGTTGACACTCATCGCGGTTCCCGGCGACCGGTTGCGGTTGGAGGTGAAGTACGACGCCGCACGCGTCGGCGACGCGACCGCGGCGCAGATGGCCGATGGTCTGCTGGCCGTGCTGTCTCTGCTCCCGGAGACCATCGACGGCCCGGTCGCCGCGGTGGAGTTGGCCGACCGGCCCGCGCCCACCCCGCGGACCGAGTTCCCGGACGCGACCGTCCCCGCACTGCTCGAGGCACGGGCCGAGCGGAACCCCGACGCGATCGCGGTGGAGTTCGAGGGCCGCTCGCTGACGTACGCGCAGCTCCACGAGCGGGCAAACCGACTGGCGCACCTGCTGATCGAGCGTGGGGTCCGCCCTGAGTCGAGGGTGGCCGTTGCGTTGCCGCGCTCCCTCGAACTGGTGGTGGCACTGCTCGCAGTTGGCAAAGCCGGCGGCGCCTACGTCCCCCTCGACACCGGGTACCCCGCCGAACGACTGGGGTACATGCTCGAGGACTCTGCTCCGGTGTGCTTGCTGACGTCGGCGGATGCCGTCGCGGATCTGCCGCGTGGTGGAGCGGAGACGATCGCCGTCGACGAGGTCGACCTCGACGCGTACCCGACTGATCGACCCCGAGTCGCACTGTGCCCGCAGCATGCGGCCTACGTGATCTACACGTCCGGCTCCACCGGACGGCCCAAGGGTGTCGTGGTCCCGCACACGGGCGTGGTGAACCGGCTCCTGTGGATGCAGTCCTTCCGACCGATCCTCGCCACCGATCGTGTGCTGCAGAAGACACCGTCGAGTTTCGACGTCTCGGTGCCGGAGTTCTTCGGCCCCCTCCTCGCCGGGGCGACGCTGGTTCTGGCACGGCCCGACGGACACCGTGATCCGCAGTACCTGGCGGAGTTGATCGCCGAGGCACGGATCACCCGCGCGCACTTCGTGCCGTCGATGCTGGAGTTGTTCCTCGCCGAGCCGAAGGCACGGGCGTGCGGTGGGATGCGCGTGGTCGCCTCCAGTGGTGAAGCTCTGCCGCTCGCGGTGGCTCGCCGGTTCTCCGAGGTGCTCCCCGGGGCCGTGCTCGACAACCTGTACGGACCCACCGAGGCCTCGGTGGAGGTCAGCTTCGCCGCGGCGGTGCAGGCCCTGTCAGCCGAAGCGACCGTGGTGCCGATCGGTGTACCGGTCTCGAATACCGCTCTGTACGTCCTGGATCCGTATCTACTACCTGTCGCCGACGGGGGAGTGGGCGAGCTGTACCTGGCCGGGCCGCAGCTGGCGCGTGGCTACCTCGGCCGCCCCGCTGCCACGGGCGACCGGTTCGTCGCCGATCCGTTCGGCGCGCCCGGCGACCGCATGTACCGCACCGGCGACGTCGTGCGCCGAAACGGGGACGGCGCGATCGAGTTCCTGGGACGCGCCGACGACCAGGTCAAGCTGCGGGGCTTCCGCGTCGAGTTGGGGGAGATCGAGGCGCAGTTGGCGTCGCACCCCGACGTGACCCGGGCTGCCGCGGTGATCCGCGAGGACGTCCCCGGCCACCAGCAACTCGTCGGGTACCTCGTTGCCGATCCCGCTCTCGACACCGAGACCGTTCGCCGCCACCTCGCACGGACGTTGCCCGGGTTCATGGTGCCCGCCGCGTTCGTGGTCGTCGACGCTCTCCCGCTGAGCCCGAGCGGCAAGCTGGACCGGCGCGCCCTCCCGGCACCGAACGTCGCGACACCCACGCCTACAACGGATTCGGCCTTGTCTCCTCTTGTGTCGGCGTCCCCTCGTGTGTCGACCCTCGTGGGACTGGTCGCCGAGGTGCTCGGTCTCGACGCCGTCGGGGAGGACGACGACTTCTTCGCCCTCGGGGGCGACAGCATTCTCGCGATCCGGCTCGTGAACCTGGCTCGCCGCGAGAACATCTCGATCACCCCCCGGCAGATCTTCGAACAACGCACCGCACGAGCCCTTGCCCGACTGATCGGCGACGACGCGCCTGTCGTGCAGCAAGACGCTGTGCGCGAACGGGTCGACCCCACCGGCGACCTGCCTCCGTTGCCCGTCGTCCACCGGCTCTCGGAGTGGAGCGGTGGCACCAATCGGTTCAACCAGGCCGTGCTGCTGCACAGTCCCGTCGGTGCGACCACCCAGAACCTCACGGCCGCATTGCAGTCCGTTCTCGACCATCACGACGGACTCCGTCAGCAGTTGACCCGGCATGCGGCGGGAGTGTGGTCGCTGCACATCGCCGCCTCGGGCTCAGTCGTACCGTCGCTGCACCGGGTCGACGTCGCCGGCTACGACGACACGCAGTTGCGAGCGGTGATCGAGTCCGAGTCGAACGCTGCGGCGGACCGCCTCGACCCAGAGTCGGGCGCGATGCTCGAGGCCGTGTGGTTCGACGCGGGCGACGCCGAACCCGGGCGACTGCTGCTGGTTGCGCACCACCTCGTCGTCGACGGCGTCTCGTGGCGGGTACTGCTCGAGGACCTGCCGATGTCGTGGGTGGCGGCGCAGTCCGGCCAGCCCGCCGCGCTGGACCCGGTGGGCACTTCCGTGAAGGAGTACGCGGAACTGGTCGCCGCTCAGGCGCAGCGGCCCGCCCGCCTGCGCGAGCTGGCGCACTGGACCGCGGTCACCGCTCCGGGAGCCGAACTGGTGCCGTCCGCGCAGGGGGACGCCACGATCGCGACCGGATCCCGCCGGAGTGTGCGGCTGTCGGTCGCCGACACCGAAGCCGTGCTCATGGCCGTGCCCGCTCTCGCGCACGCCGACGTCACCGACGTTCTGGTGGCCGCGCTGCGCATCGCGGTAGACCGCTGGTTCGCCGGGCAGGGCCGCGAGGCCGACCTGCTGATCGACCTCGAACGGCACGGCCGTGAGGAACTGGTGCCTGGCATCGACCTGTCCCGCACCGTCGGCTGGTTCACCAACATCACCCCGGTCCGCTTGCGTGGGACCTTGTCCGTGGGCGCGTCTGTGACTTCCGGGGGGACTTCCGGGGGCTCGCCGATCGAGGTCCTCAAGGACGTCAAGGAGAGCCTCCGGGCGGCACCGGATGGTGGCATCGGTTTCGGCATGCTCCGCTACGTCAACGGCCGAACCGCCGGGTTGCTGCGGTCCGGCGCTCAGGCGCAGGTGCTGTTCAACTACCTCGGCCGGACACCCGCCGGCCTTGTCGGTCCGTGGACGACCGCTCCCGAAACCGACTCGTTGGCAACCGATCCCGACATCGACATGGGCGGACCGTACCGTCTGCTGGTGAACGCACTGTGCGAGGACACCCCCGATGGCCCGGTGCTCGGTGCGGTGTTCGGGTGGTCCGAGCCGGACCTGTCCGCATCGGATGCCGAGACGATCAGCGACGGCTGGGCGGTCGCGTTGCAGGAACTCGCGGCGATCGCGTCCGATCACTCCGGGCCGGGACTGCTCACCCCGTCCGACGTTCCACTCGCCGCGCTCACCCAGTCCGAGATCGACACGGTCACCGCGGCAGCCCCGGCTGGGGTGGAGACCATCTGGCCGCTGTCACCGCTGCAGGAGGGCCTGTACTTCCAGGCCGCAATCGCTGACGGCGCCGACATCTACACGGCCCAGTTCTCGCTGGACTTCGATCGGCACCTGGATCTGGAGCGGCTCGCCACCGCCATCCGCACGCTGCAGCGCCGCAACCCGACGCTGCGCGCCGGGTTCGTCAGCGCCGGGCTGACTGCCCCGGTGCAGTTCGTCAGCGCCGGACTGGACGTTCCGATCATCGAGGTCGACCTGCGCGACCTGGATGATGAGGCACGCGAGGTCCGCGCCACGCAGCTGATGCTCGAGGACCGGCTCACCCCGTTCGATCTGACTGCACCGCCGCTGTGGCGCGCGATGGTCCTGCGACTGTCCGACGCGCGCGACCGCCTGGTGATCAACCGTCAGTTCCTGCTGTGGGACGGCTGGTCCAACGGCCTCGTCGTCAGCCAGCTCCTCGCGCTGTACGAGGAGGGTGGCGACGACACCGGATTCTTCACTCCCGAAAACGGATTCGACGACTACCTGTCCTGGCTCGCCAGGCGGGACGGAGACGTTGCGAACGGTGCATGGGCACGGGCGCTGTCCGGGATCGAGGAGCCGACATTGCTCGCTCGGCGCACCGGCGAGCCCGCGGGACTTCCCGACCGCCGCGACGCGGTGCTCTCCCGCGAACTCGGCGAGCGGCTACACACACAAGCCGCCCGTACCGGCGTGACGCTCAACGCCATCCTCAGCGCGGCACTCGGGCTCGTGCTCGCCGGCGCGACCGGCCGCACCGACGTCGTGTTCGGTGCAACCGTCGCGGGCCGGCCTCCTGAGGTGCCGGGCATAGACTCCGTGGCCGGCATGTTCCTGAACACCGTGCCAGTGCGGATGTCGTTGCGACCGAACGAGTCCGTCGCGGATCTCATGCGTCGCACACAGTCGGGGCGGCTCGAACTGATGCCGTACGACTACCTCGGACTCGCGACGATCCAGCGAGCGAGCGAGCACCGCGAACTCTTCGACGTGCTGTACGTGTTGCAGAACTTCGTCGACGAGCGGCAGGTGTCGGCGCTGCATGCCGCCCACGACATCAGCGGCGGCGACAGCATCGACCACACGCACTACCCGCTGACAGTGGTCGTCACCCCGGGCACCGAGACCAAGGTGAAGTTCGAGTTCCATCCCGACAAGGTGTCGGCGTCCGACACCGAACGCCTGCTGGCGGGATTCGTGCGGTTGCTCGAGCAGTTCGCCGATGACGTGGACGTGCCCGTCGGGCGGACGGGCACTCTCGCACCGCCTGACCGCGCCCGCCTGGAAGCCCGGCTCACCGAGACCACACACCCGGTGCCGGAGAAGACGATCGCGGACCTGTTCACCGCGACCGCACAGCGGATCCCCGACGCGACCGCGCTGGTGTTCGGCGACGACCTCGTCACCTACGCGGACCTCGACGCGAGGATCAACCGCCTGGCGCGGATGCTGCTCGCACACGGTGCCGGCCCGGAACGGATCGTCGCTCTGGCACTGCCGCGGTCGGTGGAGACCGTCGTCGCGCTTTTCGCAGTGCTGCGGACCGGCGCCGCGTATCTCCCGCTCGAACTCGATCACCCCTCCGAGCGCCTGGTCGGGATGCTCGAGGACGCACGACCGGTGACGATGGTGACCACCACGGCGGTCGCCGAAACCCTCAGCGCGGCAACGGTCGATGTGATCCTGCTCGACGACTCGGCGGTTCACGACACGCTCCGAGCCACCGACGACTCGGTCCTCGCCGACGCCGAACTCGGCGGCTTCGCACCCGGAACCCCGGGCCGCATGGACCATCCCGCGTACGTGATCTACACGTCGGGCTCCACCGGCAAGCCCAAGGGTGTGGTGACGCCGTACCGCGGCTTGACCAACATGCAGTTCAACCACCGCGAGGAGATCTTCGAACCCATCGTTCGTTCCGGGGGCGGGCGCACGCTGCGCATCGCTCACACCGTGTCGTTCGCGTTCGACATGTCCTGGGAAGAGTTGCTGTGGCTCGTCGAGGGGCACGAGGTGCACATCTGCGACGAGACGCTGCGTCGTGACGCGCGGGCGCTCGTCGAGTACGGCGACCGGCACGCGATCGACGTCGTCAACGTGACGCCGACCTACGCACGGCACCTGATCGAGGACGGGTTGCTCGAGGACGGGCCGGGACAGCACCGGCCCCCGCTGGTCCTGCTCGGCGGTGAAGCCGTCTCCGACCAGGTGTGGGACGCGTTGCGCGAGACCGACGGAACCTGCGGCTACAACCTGTACGGCCCCACCGAGTACACCATCAACACGCTCGGCGGTGGCACCAGCGACAGTGTGACGCCCACGGTGGGCCGGCCGATCTGGAACACCGTCGCGCACATCCTCGACGGCTGGCTCCGCCCCGTCCCGGACGGGGTCGCGGGCGAACTGTACATCTCCGGTGTCGGACTCGCGCGCGGCTACCTCGGCCGGTTCGGCCTGACCGCTGAGCGGTTCGTCGCCGACTCGATCGTCGGCGGTGGCGCTCGCATGTACCGCACCGGCGATCTCGTCAGACGTGGACCCGACGGCAACATCGACTTCCTCGGGCGCACCGACGACCAGGTGAAGATCCGCGGGCATCGCGTGGAACTGGGCGAGGTCGAAGCGGTGCTGGCCGCGCACGACTCGGTGCGGCAGGCCGCGGTGATCGCCGACGCCGGGCCCGGCGGCATCAAGCGCCTGGTCGCCTACGTGGTGTCGGCACACGCGACCCCGTCCGCGGAGGTGGCCGCTCACGCGCGCAAGGCGCTGCCGGACTACATGGTTCCGGTCGCTTTCATCGCCGTCGAGACGTTGCCGATGACCGTCAACGGCAAACTCGACGTGCGCGCGCTGCCGTCTGCGGACACCGTCCTCGGACGCGCCGGGGGTGAGTCCCGCGCGCCGCGGAACCCCGTCGAAGACACGCTGTGCCGGCTGTTCGGCGAGGTTCTCGAGCTTCCCGAGGACACGGGACCCGGGATCGACGACAACTTCTTCGACCTCGGCGGTCACTCATTGCTCGCGACCCGGCTCATGAGCCGGGCACGTGCCGAATTGTCCGCCGAGTTGACGATGCGGGACCTGTTCGAGGCGCCCACTGTGGCCGAACTCGCGGAGCGCATCGCGGGTCGATCCGAGTCGATCCGTCCGGTCCTGGTCACGGGACAGCGACCCGACCATCTGCCGCTCTCGCCTGCGCAACAGCGGCTGTGGCTGATCCAGCAGATCGAGAAGGGCAGCCAGGAGGGCACAGAGAAGGGCACCGAGCAGGACACAGCGGCGTCCTCCGCCTACAACTTCCCGATCGTTCTGCGCCTACGCGGTCTCCTCGACGTCGAGGCGTTCACACAGGCCCTCGGTGACGTCGTCGCCCGACACGAGGTGCTCCGCACTGTGTTCGACGAGCACGAAGGCGATCCGGTCCAGGTGATCCTGGACGACGCCCACCTCGAGGTGAACGTTCTCGACGCCCAACCCGACGACGCAGAGCCCGACGAGGCCAGCCGCCTAGTGGCGGCCGCCGTCGCCCGACCGTTCGACCTAGCCTCCGAGATCCCCGTGCGTGCCACGGTGATCCGTGTCGGTGATGACGAGTACGTTCTTGCCCTCGTTCTGCATCACATTGCAACCGACGAATGGTCGGACCGGCCGTTCCTGCGGGACCTGATGGTCGCCTACGCGGCCCGCATCCACGGCGCGGCACCCGAATGGACGCCACTACCGGTGCAGTACGCGGACTACACGTTGTGGCAGCGGGCGTTGCTCGGCGATCCGTCCGATGCCGACTCGCTGATCAGCCGCCAACTCGACTACTGGACAGAGGTTCTCGACGGCGCGCCCGAGGAACTGGCGCTGCCCACCGACCGCACGCGGGCTGCCCGGCCCAGCTTCGCCGGCGGTGCAATCGAACTGGACCTTGCCGCAGAGACAACCGTCGCCCTGCGAGCCCTCGCCCGTGAACGCGGCGCGAGCATGTTCATGGTGCTGCACGCCGCTTCGGCGGCTCTGCTGCACCGGCTGGGTGCCGGCGACGACCTGCCGTTGGGGGCGCCGGTCGCCGGGCGCGCCGAGCAGGGCCTCGACGATCTCGTCGGCTTCTTCGTCAACACCGTCGTGCTCCGCACCGATGTCTCGGGCGACCCGACGTTCGCGCAGCTGCTGGGCCGGGTCAAGGAGCTCGACCTGGCGGCGTTCTCGCACGCGGACGTGCCGTTCGAGTCGGTCGTCGAACGCGTCAATCCGGCGCGCACGCTGGCCCGGAATCCGTTGTTCCAGGTGATGGTCGGCTACCACAGCCGAGTCGCCGAGGCGGTGTCGTCGCCGGAGCTGACGCTCGCGTCGGTGTCGTCGTCGGACCTGGCGCTCGCGCCGGTGTCGATCGAGGAGCGCAGCGCCAAATTCGATCTCGCGTTCAACTGGACCGAGTTCCTCGACGAGGACCGGGTGCAATTGCGGCTCGAGTACAGCGCCGACCTGTTCGACCACGACACCGCCACGCGCATAGCGCGCCGCCAAGCGGCCGTACTCGGTGCTGTCGCGTCGAATCCCACGGCCCGTGTATCCGCCGTCGACGTGTTCCTCGACGGTGAACGCGGCGCCGTCCTGCACCAGTTCAACGACACGCTCCGCCCGGTCGAGGAGCTGACGTTGCCGGACGCCTTCGACCGCTGGGTGCGGTGGACCCCCGATGCTGTGGCCGTGTCGGACCGGGACGGCGCGGCCACCTTCGCCGAGCTCGACGAGCGGTCCCGGCGCATTGCCGGAGTGCTCGCCTCACGTGGGATTCGCACTGAAAGCGTTGTGGGTCTAGCGGTCCCGAGGTCGATCGACATGGTCGCCGCGGTCCTCGGGGTGCTGCGGCTGGGCGCGGCGTACCTGCCGCTCGATCTCACCCATCCGGCGGACCGCATAACGTACATGCTCGAGGACTCGGGTGCTCAGATCCTGCTCACCACAGCGCCCGAATCGGCGCGAATCGTGACCGACGTGACCAGGGTGCTGCTCGACGATCCGGACGTGCGGGGCGAACTCGCAGGTCCACTGCCCGACGACCTGCCAACCCCGCCTGGGGGCCTCGACCATGCGGCCTACGTCATCTACACGTCTGGATCGACGGGACGGCCCAAGGGCGCTGTGCTGCCGCACGAGGGCATCATGAGCTTGGTCGCCACGGCCGAGGACCGGATGAGGCTCACGACCGGTTCGGTGGTCATGCAGTTCGCGTCTGTCGGCTTCGACGTCGCTGTGTTCGAGTTGTCGATGGCGCTGTGCACAGGGTCGAGGTTGGTGATCATCCCGGAGGAGGCGCGGGTTGCCGGACCGGAGCTCACCGATTTCATGCACGAGCGTGGCGTCACGCATGCGATCCTGCCGCCGTCGCTGATGGCGGCGCTGCCTCCGGGATGCCTTGTACCGGAGGGTTGCACCGTGCTTGTGGGCACCGAGACGGTGCCGCCGGACCTCGTCGGACGCTGGGCCGAGCGACTGAATCTGTTGGCCGCCTACGGGCTCACCGAGGCAACCGTCAACAACACTCTGTGGCAGGCGCAGCCGGGCTGGACCGAGGCGGTGCCGATCGGCATCCCCGACCCCAACGAACAGGCATACGTGCTCGACGACCTGCTGCGTCCGGTACCGCCGGGCATCGCCGGCGAGCTGTACATCGCCGGGCGTGGCCTGGCTCGTGGCTACCTCGGCAGGCCGGCGCTCACGGCGGGACGGTTCGTCGCGAACCCGTTCGGTCCCGGCCGCATGTACCGCACCGGGGACCGAGCCCGGTGGCGGGTGGACGGGAACATCGACTTCCTCGGCCGCGTCGACGACCAGGTGAAGATCCGCGGATTCAGGATCGAACTCGGCGAGATCATTGCCGCGCTCTCGAGCCATCCGGCGGTCAGCCAGGCCGCGGTGGTCGCGGATCGGGACGTCGGCATCACCCGCCTCGTCGGGTATGTCTCGCCCGAGTTCGACGACGGCGCGGACTCCGTTGTCGCCGTGGACGCCTCCGACGTCAAGGCACATGCTGCGGGACTGCTGCCGGACTACATGGTGCCCACCATGGTCGTGGTATTGCCGGGTGCACTGCCCCTCACCCCGAACGGCAAGCTCGACCGCCGGGCGCTGCCCGCGCCGGACTGGGCGGCCCTGGCCGGAGATGGCACTCCGCGCGACGAGGTCGAACGGCAACTCTGCGAGATCTTCTCGGAGATCCTGCATCTGCCGGCGGTCGGCGTCCACGACGGCTTCTTCGACCTCGGAGGGCACTCCATGGCGTCGATGAGACTCGTCGGACGGGTCCGCGCCCTGTTCGGGTGCGAGATCACCATCCGGGACATCTTCGACACCCCGACGGTGGCAGAACTGGCCGAGGTCGTTCGCCGCCGCAACACACCCGCTCGGCCGGCGCTCGTCGCGGCCGGCGCCGCGACACCCGTTCCGTTGGCGCCCGCACAGCGACTGCACTGGTTGCGGCATCGTGCGGCGGGTTCGTCCGCGCGCGCCGACCACGCGCTCGCGCTGCGACTGCACGAGACGATCGACGCGGACGTGTTGGCACGGGCGCTCGATGATGTCGTCGACCGCCATGTCACGCTGCGAACCGTGTTCGCTCCAGATGGTTCGGAGGTGTTCGCCTACGACGGTCCGCGGCCAGGAATCGACGTCATCGAGGTGGGTGATGACGACCTGTACCGTCGGGCGTACGAGTTGGCGCAGTTGCGGATCGACCTCACCGGAGAAGCGCCGCTGCGAGTGCATGTGGTCAGTGACGACGCCGGACGTCAGGTGCTCCTGCTGACGATGCACCATCTCGCGGTCGACGAGTGGTCGGTAGTGCCGCTACTCGGAGACCTGTTGTCCGCGTATGTATTCCGTTCTTCTGGTGTCGAGCCGCAGTGGGAGCCACTCACGGTGGAGTACCCCGACTACGTGCGGTGGCAGCACGTGGTGCTCGGCGATCCGGCCGATCCGGATAGTCGGCACGCGCGCCAGCTCGACTACTGGCGGAAGCGGTTGTCGGGCATGCCGGCCCGGATCCCTCTCCCCGCCCCGGCGGGGATGCGAGAGGCGCGCCGCGAGATGGTGCCAATCGAGATCGATGCCGGTCTGCACGAGGGGATCGACCGGCTAGCCGGCCGCACCGGGACAAGCATGTTCATGGTGCTGCAAGCGGCGTTGGCGACGCTATTGACGATGCACGGTGCGGGCAGCGACATTCCGATCGGTGCGCTCGTCGCGGGGCGGACGGAGGACGCGCTCGCGCCGATGGTCGGGTGCTTCTTCAACCTCGTTGTGATGCGGACCGACACGAGCGGAACGCCCGACTTCGAGGAGTTGCTCGCCCGGATCCGCGTCTCCAATCTCGACGCGCTCGATCATCCGGATGTCGGTTTCGCCGACGTCGCCGCCGAAATCGATGGCGTGGGATCCGGAAGCCGCTTCCCCCAGGTGATGCTGATACACCACGAGCAGGCGCGCTTCGACGCGCTCGACGGCGTACTGGACGGGTTCTTGCCGGTGCCGGTCGGGTTGCCGTCCGCGGAGTTGGCGCTCAGCTTCTACGAACCGGTCGGCCCCGGTCCGGTCCATGCCTACTTCGAGTTCTCGACCGCAACCGTCGATGGTGACGTTGTCGCGGCATGGGCGCGCGAG
Source organism: Rhodococcus xishaensis (assembly GCF_004011825.1). Classification (GTDB taxonomy): domain Bacteria; phylum Actinomycetota; class Actinomycetes; order Mycobacteriales; family Mycobacteriaceae; genus Prescottella; species Prescottella xishaensis. Next base: position 178,946 of record NZ_RKLO01000006.1, read on the forward strand.
CTGCCGGCGCTGCTGACCTCGGTCGTGGATGCCAGCGAAGGAAGGTGACGGGGAAGGGAAGTGATGGCTTTGTGACGAGCCACACCCTGTCCGAATGATCCCTTAGGGTTACTTAATGAGGATAGCCTTTGCTATCTTCTGCAACGGACAAAGAACGAACCAAACAGGCTACGAAGACGGGTATGAGCGATGACTGAGGATCGACCATTCGACACCGAAACATTCGACGTAGTCGGGATCGGGTTCGGCCCGTCGAACCTCGCGCTGGCGATCGCGATCGAGGAGCACAACGCGGGCTGCGGCCCCGACGAGAAGATCACCGCATGCTTCATCGAGAAGCAGCAGCAGTTCAGCTGGCACGCTGGCATGCTGCTCGACGGCGCAACCATGCAGATCGCATTCCCCAAGGATCTGGTCACCTTCCGCAACCCGCGCAGTAGCTACAGCTTCTTCTCGTATCTGCATGACCGCGGTCGTCTGGTCGACTTCGTGAACCAGCAGACGTTCTTCCCCACCCGAGTCGAGTTCCAGGACTACCTACAGTGGGCGGCCGGGCGCGTCACCGCAGACGTCCGGTACGGCACCACCGTCACAGCCGTTGATGGCGTCGATGGCGGGGCAGTCGTAGACCGCCTCGCAGTGTCGCTGTCCGACGGCACCACCGTTCACGCCCGAAACGTCGTGGTGGCTGCGGGGTTGCGTGAACGGCTACCGGAGTGGGCGACGCCCTCGGCGCGGTGCTTCCACAACCACCAGTTCCTCCACCGGATCGCCGCTATGCCCGAGCCTGTGCATCAGCGGTTCGTCGTTCTCGGTGCCGGTCAGAGTGCCGCCGAGGTCGTTCAGTACCTGCACAGCAACTACCCGCAGGCCGAGGTCCACAGCGTTTTCTCCAAGTTCGGGTACAGCCCGGCCGACGACAGTCCGTACGCGAACCGGATCTTCGATCCTGCCGCAGTGGACGAACTGTACGCGGCACCCGCGTCCGCGCGTGAGCACCTACTCGAAGTGCACCGAAGCACCAACTACTCGGCGGTCGACATCGAGTTGATCAACGAGCTCTACGCCACCGAGTACCAGGAGCGGGTCCAGGGACAGCGGCGTCTGTTCATGCGGCGTGCATCCGAGGTCAGCGCAGTCCAGGAGACGGGCGACGGCATCGAGGTGTCGGTGACCAGCGCACTCGACGGGCTCACCGACGCACTGATGTGCGACGCTCTGGTGCTGGCTACCGGCTTCGAGCCGACCCCGCTGGAGTCGTTGTTCGGTGCGTCGATGCCCGGGATCGGTACGCACCAAGATGTGGGACGTGACTACAGGCTCGAGGTCGGTCCGGCCGGTCACGCCGGCATCTATCTACAGGGCGGAACGGAGAAAACACACGGTCTGACATCGTCGTTGTTGTCGAATGCCGCGGTGCGTGCGGGGGACATACTCAATTCGATTCTCGCTCATCGAGATATTAGCGCTGGCCTTGCTAGGCTGAGCGAAGACAACCCATACGCGACAAGCGAGGTTAGATGAGCACCAACCCGTTCGACGACGAAGACGGCCGCTTCTACGTGCTGGTCAACGACGAAGATCAGCACTCCTTGTGGCCCACGTTCTCCGAGGTCCCGCAGGGCTGGAGGATTGTTTTCGGTGAGGATTCGCGTCAGGCGTGTGTCGAGTACGTAGAGAAGAACTGGACCGACATGCGGCCCAAGAGCCTGCGTGAAGCCATGGAGCAGGACCAGAAGAACGCCGACAAGTGATACGCCCGCTCCGGTTACCGAAGTGCTAGGCGCACCGGAACCGGACACGGAAATGCTCATCACCACACTGCGTCGCCCGAATCGCGGGCGGCGCAGTTTGGCGTTTCGGCATAAAGCCGTATTTCTCCGTATTTCTCCGTATTGCTCCGAACCCGTCGCGGCTGCCGTCTCGAGGAGACTGCCGATCGACGCCTGAGACTCGCGCGCGTCAGAGGTCGGTGACGAGATCCTTGTCGGTGAGCTCGGTGGCCTCCAGTGCGGCCTCGAGGGTTTCGTGCCGGAAGACGGCGGTTACCTGATCGTTCACGACGCGGAAGGCGGTACCCACAGTGCTGGACTCGCCCGGCTTCGACGCCAAGGTGGCCTGCTCCTCTACCACGATGACACCGTCGTGCTGGAACATTCGGCCGGGCACCAGTCTGATGTCTGCCGATGCCGCCCACTCCCGCAGTGCGGCCAAGCCCTGCGCTGCCCCCTCGGAATCGGCGAGTTCGATGTCGTCGCTCGAGACCATGAGCAGCGTCTCGATGTCCGAGTCGTTGAGTGCGTCGTGCCACGCGAGAACGGTGGCGATCTCCGAGATGCTCATGCGACAACGCTAACGAAGTCGGGCGGTCGGGGCACCGGTACGCGTTCCACCGTGGGCTATGGATATGATGGGCGCGCTCGACTGCCTCCTTAGCTCAGTGGTAGAGCACTCGCCTTGTAAGCGAGCGGTCGTCAGTTCAATCCTGACAGGGGGCTCCGCTAAGAAGGCCCCCTACCTGCAGTGATGCAAGGTAGGGGGCCTTCGGCGTTCTCGGTTACCCCGTCTCGTTGTCACAGGATGTCACAAGAGCCTCCAAACTCGCCGCGGCGGCTTGCGTCCTCCTACCGCGACACAGGTAAGCCGTCACCAGGCCGCTGCGCCGCGCCGACGGAGCCTGTCGATCAGAACGGCCAGGTCAGTTCTTCGAGGCTGCCGAACGGCCCGGTCGAAGGTGCGTCGGTGATCTCGAGGACGACGGGCAGCGCGGCGCCGTCACCGATTCCGTTGCTCGCGGTGACGGTGAACTCGAACCGTCCGGTGGTAGTGGGGGTTCCGGACAGAACACCGTCGGCACTGAGCTTGACCCCGTCGGGCAGGGCGCCGGCCGTGACGGTGGTGGTCGGGTTGGGCCGTCCGGTGAGGGTGAAGGCGTATTCGTAGGGCTGCCCAACGGCACCGGCAGGAGGAATGCCGGACAGGGCCGGTGCCTGCTCGATCGCGATCACCGACACCGTGTTGTCCTGCTCGTTGGCGACGTAGGCGTGGGCCCCGTTGGGGCTGACCGCCACCCCGGTCGGGCCGTCGCCGACGTCGATGGTGGTGGTGACGGTGTTGGTGCCGGTGTCGATCACCGACACCGTGTCGTCGTCCATGTTGGTGACGTACGCGCGGGTGCCATCGGGGGTGATCGCGAGAAGGGCGGGACCATCCCCTACCGTGACGGTCTCGACCACCATGTTGGTGCCGGTGTCGATCACCGACACTGTGTCGCCGTTGAAGTTGGTGACGTAGGCGCGGGTGCCGTCGGGGGTGAATGCCACCCCGATCGGGTCGTCGCCGACGTCGATAGTGCTGGTGACAGTTTCAGTGATGGTGTCGATCACCGACACCGAGTCGGAGCCGCCCCACCGGTCGGTGACATAGGCGCGGGTGCCGTCGGGGATAATTGCCACGCCGAGCATGCCGACGCCGACGTCGATGGTGCCGGTGACGGAATTGGTCGCGGTGTCGATCACCGACACCGTGTTGCCGTTGACGTTGGTGATGTAGGCGTGGGTGCCATCAGGAGTGATTGCCACCCCGATCGGCCCCGAGCCGACGTCGATGGTGTCGACGATGGTGTTGGTGGCGGTGTCGATCACCGCCACCTGGCCGACGACGTCGCCGACGCTGTGGGTGATGTAGGCGCGGGTGCCGTCAGGGGTGATCGCCATCCCGGCTGGATTCTCTTCGATGGGAATGGTGGCGGTGACGGTGTTGGTGGCGGTGTCGATCACCGACACGGTGTCGCTGAGTCCGTTGGTGACGTGGCCGATGTTGGTCACGTAGGCGCGGGTGCCGTCGGGAGTGATCGCCACAACGAACGGGTCGGTGCCGACCTGAATCGTGGAGGTGACGGTGTCGGCGTGCGCGGCCGGGGACGTCGTGAACAACAGCCCCGCGGCTAGGGCGGCGACGAGTCCCGCCGTGCGCTGCCGCCGGCCGGGGTGCCCCGAACGCGCGTTGCTCCCCCGTCGGGACGGGTCAATGACGTTGAGAGGCATCGTGATCGGACTCCTTCGACCGATGAGTGTGGATAGACGCGACATCTCTGCGGGCGCAGCGCCGTAGGATGAATAATGAAAACCGAATGGTCTCCCCGCGTAGGTGCGGACTATACGGGACAAAGCGGACACCCTTTTTGATCGACACGACCTGCTGGGGTGCTGACCTCGGTCCCGCGAGTGCCAGCCAACTTGGAATTGATCGGTGAGCTGGGGCGTCCAACCCCACATGGACCCGATCGAAGCGGCAGTAATCCGCGACGAAGGCTTCAACCGTTTCGACCCGCACCTGCGTGCAGTGACTCTTCGGGGTTCGAGTCCCTGTGGTCAGTAGGCGGCGCCCTCCATTCGCGCCGGATAGTTCTCGGCAGGATGGCGCGGACTGTCCGGCGATGTCTGGCGCGCAAGGGGAAGAATCGCCGACATGAAGGTGGAGATTCTGTATTTCGACGGGTGCCCGAACTGGCGGGAGGCAGCCGACCGTGTCCGCGAGGCGGCGACAGTGATCGGGCGTCCGGGTATCGAGATTGGGTATCGGCGGATCGCTTCGGACGCGGAGGCGGCGAGGTCGCCGTTCTCAGGCTCACCCACGATCCTCGTCGACGGTGTCGATGCGTTCGACGATGCGGTGCCTGTGACCGAGCTCGCGTGCCGCGTCTACGCGACCGAGACCGGGTTGGCTGGGCTGCCGACCCTGGAACAGCTGGCCAGCGCGCTGCGCGCAAGAGGCTAGGCGGCGCTGGTGTTGAGCTTGTGAGCGACGCGTTCGAGCTCGACGGGGCTGTGGATCGACAGGTCCGTGCGTTCCGGGAAGTGTTGACGCAGTGGCCCGTTGGTCTTCTCGTTCGAACCTCGCTGCCACGGGTAGGCGGGATCGCAGTAGTAGACGATCAGTTCGCTCCCCCGGCGCTGTGGAACGGCACAGGCCTCAACGTCGGGCAGGCCGGGCGCTGATCATGACCATCGGATCGCCGTTGGTCGAGCGACTAACGCTCTCCGGCCATCTCTGTCAGCCGGGTTTCTCTGAGCGCGCTCACCTCAGACCGAAGCGTCTCGATCTGAGCAGTCAACCCGATGATGTGTTCGCGCGTGACGGCTTGATTCGCCTCGTCCTCTTCTCCGATGCGCTGCACAAGATAGGACGCGAGGGTTGCAGTCACGACACCGAGCAACGCGATGCCGGCGACCATCAGGCCCACCGCAATGACGCGTCCGGTTGTTGTGACTGGTGCGTAGTCCCCGTAGCCGACGGTGGTGACGGTAACGGTCGACCACCATAGTGCGTCGGGATATGTGGTGATGCCGGCGTCCGGAGCGCCTCTCTCGGCGTCGAGCATCGCGAGTGACGAAACCAGAATCAGCAGGATCGTGGATCCGGCTGCGTAACTGACGACCCTTCCACGTAGCGCCGTTCCGACGGAGCGTTGGAGGACGCCGAAAAGAGTGACGAGCCGGAGCAACTTCAGAGGTCTCAGTAGTGGTAGCACCACCATCGCGAGCTCGTGGAGGTGACGAAGCAGCCATTGCCCGCGTTGTTCGGCGAGTGCAAGTCTGACGAAGAAGTCCACCGCGAACAGGCCCCATGTGAGGGTCATTGTTGTGGCCGTGATCTGTGCCGATGCACCCGCAGGTTGGGCGAGAACGTTGAAGGCATAGGCACTGAGGAAAACGATCGATGCTCCGATCATTGGCCACTCGGTTCGTCGCCGCCAAGACTCAGTGCTCATACCCGTGGTGCTCATACCCATGTCCGATTCATACCAAATCTGTCGATGCTCGAGCGGACTGCCACTGTTTAGCTGTGGACCCCTCGACGCACACCAGAGGCCGGTCTTGGAGACGGAACCGGCCCCTGGTGCTCTTCGCTCTACAGAGCGAAGCCGTCGCCCGCGTTCGGGGCGGCGATTGTGAAGGTCGGGTGCTTCTGGCCTGCGCCGTGCTTCTTGAGCTGGACACGGAAACCGGACGCACCGCGGCGGGGGCCGACGACTCGGCCGAAGCACCAGTCTCCGTTGTCCAGTGAAACGAGCGTCTTTCGCCCGCGACGCATCATGGCTCACTCTCCCAAACTTCCCGACGACCCGACGCATTCAGAATCCCGCTTCGGTAACGGGGGGGACACGTCCGAAGTACCCATCCGACTACCTGTTTCGGCCCCGTGGGTATACATCAGCTGCCGTGAGCAGGCCCGATCCGGTTGATCGTGGGCTGTGCGGCCGTGTGCCGGGTCACTGCCGTGGCGTCACTGTGACCTATCCCGCACGCCCCGAGCGGCCGCGCCTGTCGGATCCGATCAGTTGGTCCGTCGGCTTCGCAGTGTGGGCGCGGTCTCTGCAGCGCGGACTCGGCGAGCTCGATCACGTTGGGTGAGTTCGTGGGCGTGGCACCGATCACTGCCTCACTGTGGGTCGTGTCCCTGCCCACCGATGTGCGATCTATATCGACGGGCCGCGGCCGGTCACCCCGACGGCGGGCTTGCGTTGATCGAGAAGAACAAGCACCAGGGCACGGATTCGGCCGCGCCCTGGTGCTTGTGTCGGGTATGTCGTCCGCCGTCGCTCGGGCAGCGGCCGCTAGATCTCGATCCTCGCGTTCTGCTGCCGACGACGGGTAGGTGCTGCGTGCGTCAGTTCCGTCGAGTGCCCTTTATCGGTCCTGGGGCGCGGTGGCGGGTGCATCTTCGAACATTGCCGCGATGCGAGACTTTATCTCTTCGGTGCTGATCGTTCCGGTGCGGAGTTCGCTCGCGTTGGTCTGACGGCTGTTCGTGGGGTGATTCATACGACTGTGTCCGTGCCTTCCAGGTAAATCGTTTGCCGTCCGGCAATTTTCGATACCGGAGTGATCGGTAGCGTGGCCTACGGGTCGGGTCGCAGCGCCAAGATCAGGTTAGTGACGGGCAGGCCACCCGGAAGCGAACCGAACGAGTGGTTATACAACCGGAATCAACGTGCTCCGAACGGTAGCGCAATCGTTACGACCGCCCGGCGTGTCCGGGACGATGGTCCCTAGGCTCGGGGAATGTCCGCACTTTCGGTCCCCGCCCCCGACGGTCCGATCGACGCCGTACTCGAAACTCCCGGCGATGCGATACCTTCGCCGTGGCCGGGTGTGGTCGTGGTGCACGACGCCCTCGGCGTCGGGCGCGACATCCGAGGCATCACCTCGAGAGTCGCCTCCCACGGCTATCTGACACTGACCCCGGACCTGTACTCGCGTGGAGGCCGTGCTCGGTGCGTCGTCCGGGTCTTCCGTGAACTGATCGCCCAACAAGGCCGGGCCGTCGACGACCTGCTCGCGGCTCGCGATCTGCTCGCCGCCCGTCCGGACTGCACCGGTCGGGTCGGGGTCATCGGATTCTGCATGGGCGGCGGGTTCGCACTCGTCCTCGCGCCCAAGGACTTTTCGGCGTCGGCGCCCTTCTACGGGCTGCTGCCACGCAATATCGACGACGCACTGCGCGGTTCCTGTCCGATCGTCGGGAGTTACGGCCGACGGGACCCGACGTTGTGGAAGGCAGGGCCACGGTTGGATGCAGCCCTGACTCGACTCGATGTCGAGCACGATGTAAAGGCCTACCCGGGTGTGGGGCACAGTTTCGCGAACCGCCTCGCAACCGGGAACACGGGCAACACTCTCCTGCGGATTGTCGGTATGGGGTACGACTACGAGAAGTCCGAGGACGCGTGGCGTCGAGTCTTTACCTTCTTCGACGACCACCTGTCAGGTGGGGCCGAGTGACAGGTCGGGCCCGCGGACGCCCTTGAGCCAACGCCCGGGGAAGCGTCCGGCGAGGTCGCCGAGCGGGCCCACCGCGGCATTGAGGATCCCGACGGTCTCCTGCAGGACGTCGATGCTGGCACCCATACGTTGCAGGTTCGGCGCCAGCGACGTCAGCGTTTCGGACAGCGCGACGATCTGATCGAGCGGACCGCCTTCGGCGATCAGCCGTTCGAACGCGCCCTCCTCGGCAAGGATCGTGTCGAGGATGCCGTTCTCGGCAAGTGCCTTGTCGACGATGCCCCCCTTTTTCGTGAGCCGTTCGAGTGCTCCGTCGTCGGCGGTGAGCCTGTCGAGCAGACCGCCCGGCGCGAGGAGACGTTCCAGCGGCCCGTCCTCCGCGAGGACGCGATCGAGGGGCCCGTCCTCGGCGAGTACCCGCTCGAGCGGGCCACCCGGAGCGAGCACACGCTCGAGCGGGCCACCGTCGGATGTGAGGCGGTCGATGACGCCACCCGGCGCGAGTAGACGGTCCAGCGGACCCTCCGGCTGCAGCGCCTGGCCGAGCGGGCGGTCTTCGGAGGCGAGCGCTGCGAGCTGCTGGACCAGCTGGAGCGGGCCTCGCGGGTTGGCGAGCGGCACTGCACCCACGCTCGCCGCAGTGGTGCTGGACAGAGCCACCCGCGCGGTCGACAGCACGATCTCGGCGCCCTCGAGGGCCGAGACCGCGATGGTGAACCCGGCTCGGACCGGAATCGAGACGGCTGACACCAGGTTCATCGGTTTACTGTAACTCCCGCGCACGGCAAAACGGGCGGTCGGTCAGTGCAGGACCTTGAGTCCGATGACACCGCCGATGATGGCGACGACCAGCAGCCCCTTCGCGATCGAGGCGCTCTCGCTGCCGGTGAGCATCGCGAACGCGACCGTGAGTGATGCGCCGATTCCAACCCACACCGCGTAAGAGGTGCCCGTGGGTAGGGTGCGCATCGCGTAGCCCAGTCCAACCATGCTCAACAGCAGCGCGACCCCGAAGACGACCGTCGGCCAGAGCCTTGCGAATCCTTCGGACCTTCCGAGTGCAGTGGCCCACACCGCTTCCAGGACACCGGAGATCACGAGGACGATCCAAGCCATGATGATTCAACTCCCCAGACACCGTCTTGTCGCTGGCCGGGTACGGTGTGCTCGTCCGGGTGTCGATCGACAGGTTCAAAAATACCCAATCCGATCACCGATTCCCGCAATGGTTGCCCAAATCACCGCCTTCCCCCATTTCCTGAACGGTAGTTCACGGCACGGTTCCGGCCGCCGAGCGTGCCGTGAACTCCCGTTCGGTGAGCGGCGAGCATTCACAGGAACCTCCCAGGGAATGCCCAGCCAGCCTCCAGATTGGTCGCGGACCCTGACGGGGTGAACGAAACGCCGGAGGCCCGTGTCCTGATAGTCGACGACGAACCGACGCTGACCGAACTGCTGTCGGTCAGTCTCCGCTTTCAGGGATTCGAGGTGGGTACCGCCACGAACGGTGCGGAGGGCCTGGACAAGGCACGGACTTTTCGGCCCGATGCGTTGATCCTCGACGTCATGATGCCGGGTATGGACGGGTTCGGAATGCTGCGGCGTCTGCGAGCCGACGGAGTCGAGGCACCGGTCTTGTTCCTCACTGCGCGAGATGCTGTGGAGGACAAGGTGGCCGGTCTGACGATCGGAGCCGATGACTACGTCACCAAACCGTTCAGCCTCGAGGAGGTCGTCGCCCGGCTGCGGGTGATCTTGCGCCGGGCCGGTCACGGCGACCAGGAGAAGGAGTCGTCCCGTGTCCGTTTCGCCGATATCGAACTCGACGACGAAACTCGTGAGGTGTGGAAGGCCGGCGAACTGGTGCCGCTCTCGCCAACCGAATTCACGCTGCTCCGGTACTTCATGGTCAATGCGGGAACCGTGCTGAGCAAGCCGCGGATCCTCGACCACGTGTGGAACTACGACTTCGGTGGTGAGGTCGGGGTCGTCGAGTCGTACGTTTCATACCTGCGTCGCAAGATCGACACCACCGAGCCGCGCCTGATCCACACGCTGCGGGGCGTCGGCTACGTGATGCGTGAGCCACGGTAGGCGGAGACGATGACGCGCCTGCGTGCGTTGCCGTTGCGGATCACGCTCGTAGCGGCGTTGCTCCTACTCACCGCCACCGGACTGCTCGTATCCGGGGTCGCGGTGACCTCGGCGATGGAGCGTTCGCTCCTGGACCGCACGGACAGGCAACTGTTGGACGCCGCGCACGGTTGGGCGAAACCGCGGGATTTGCGGATGATGCCGCCGCAGTCCGCGCCCATTCTCGACCGCGCCCCCAGCCCCGATCGCCCACCCAGCCCGTTCTACGTCCGGGTCACCCAACACGACGGCACCGTGCGGCTGGAAGTCAACGACGAAAGTATCGGTACAACACCGGAAATCGTGAGCGATCCGGGCCCAGTGACGGTCGGATCCACCGACGGCAGCGATATTCGCTGGCGGGAGATCAGCGTGGCCACGCCGGTCGGCAGGACCACGTTGGCGGTCAAGTTGACCGACATCGACGCCACCGTAGAACGCTTGATCATGCTCCAGGTGGGCGTCGGGGCAGGGGTGCTGGTGGTGTTGGGGTTCGTCGGCTACCTCGTGGTGCGGCGCAGCCTTCGACCGCTGCGTGAGGTCGAGGAGACTGCCGCCAGGATCGCGGCTGGCGACCTGCACCGTCGGGTGCCCGAGCGGGATCAACGCACCGAGGTGGGCCGCCTGTCCTCGGCGTTGAACGGCATGCTCGCTCAGATCCAGTCGGCGTTCGCGTCCACCGCCGCGTCGGAAGAGTCGGCGCGACGGTCGGAGGAAAAGATGCGCCGATTCGTCGCTGATGCCAGCCACGAGCTCCGCACCCCTCTGGCGACTATCCGCGGGTTCGCCGAGTTGTATCGGCAGGGTGCGTCGACCGACAGCGAGATGGTGATGAACCGGATCGAGAACCAGGCGAAACGCATGGGGTTGCTCGTCGAAGATCTGCTGATGCTCGCCCGCATGGACGCCCAACGTCCCATGGAATTCCATCCAGTGGATCTGTTGGCGCTGGCCACCGATGCCGTGCACGACGCGCGTGCGATCGCGCCGCAGCGGCGAATCACGCTGGAGATAATCCCCGAGTCGGGTCCGGCCGAGGTGATGGGTGACGATGCCCGGCTGCGGCAGGTAGCCGGCAATCTGGTCAACAACGCGCTCGAGCACACGCCCGACGATGCGTCGGTGACCGTACGGGTGGGAACAGACGGTGCCGATGTGATCCTCGAAGTGGCCGATACCGGACCTGGGCTTGGCGAGGACGACGCGGCTCGGGTGTTCGAGCGGTTCTACCGCGCCGACGAGTCCCGGACCAGGACGAGCGGGGGCAGTGGACTGGGCCTCTCGATCGTTGCGGCGATCGTCAAGGCGCATCAAGGAACCGTGACCGTCGACAGCACGCCCGGGCGGGGCGCCACCTTCCGGGTGCGACTTCCGCAGGGGTGAGCCCTGTCAGCTGGGAACGAACTTGCCGTTGCCGAGGTCGCGCAAGGCCGACTTGATCTTGCCGGCGGCCTCGTCCATGGATTCCGGGGATGGGTTCGGGTCGGCATTCGAGATGTCGAAGTCGCCCATGCTGTACGCCGGGAACACGTGCATGTGCAGGTGAGGAACCTCGAGGCCGGCGATCAGGAAACCCGCGCGGGGCGCGTCGAACGCCTTGCGAACGGCCCGTGCGATTTCGCGGGAGACCCCGGTGCACTTGTCGAACAGTTCACCGTCGACGTCCTGCCAGTGGTCGACCTCCTGGCGCGGAACCACGAGCGTGTGGCCCTGTGTGATCGGCGCGATGGTAAGGAAGGCGACGACGTCCTCGTCCTCCCAGACGAACCGTCCCGGTATATCGCCGGCGATGATGGCGCTGAAGACTGAAGGCATACGGCGAGGATAGGCGGCAGCGACCCCGTGTCGGTACTGCGGCCGCGGCTGTGTCGGTTCGGCGACCTGAGACCGGGTCGTGACCTTCCAATATCACGGAACGGTATGTCTGATCAAGTTTCGTGGTCCACACTGATTGTCGATTGCCACATCCGGTCGGGGACGGTTACCCGAGGGAGTGTCATGTCCAAGTTCTCGTTGCGTCCTCGTCGGCTCTTGGTACCCGCGGTCATCGCTTCGGCCGCAATCGGATTGGCGCTGCCCGGCCATGCCAGTGCCGCGTCCTCGCTCGACGTCGTCGATGCACTGTCGGCGACGACCCTGGTCAACGGGGCACTTTCTTTGGTGGGCGGATGTCAGACATCCAACCGTGACCTGATCACGACCTGCACCCGGCTCGAGACCCTGACGACCCAGGTTCCGGTGATGTTGGCCGTCAACCCGTTCACCACGAACATCGTCGTGCTCGGTGCTGGTCTCTACCCGAATGGGACGATGCGACCAGTCCTGGTGTCCCGGCTCCAGGCGGCCCTCCAACTGGCGCAGCGGTTTCCGTTCGCGCCGATCATCGTGACCGGTGGCGTTCCACAGTCCGGGGTCACCGAGGCGCAGGCGATGCGGCAGTGGTTGGTCGCGAACGGTATCCCGGCGTTCCGGATCACCGAGGAGAACACGTCACGCTCCACCGTCGAGAACGCGATCAACACGAACGTGATTCTCCGGCAACGTGGAGCGCCCGGAGCGGTCGTGGTGACCAGCCCCGACCACTTGGAGCGGGCCATGATCGACTTCCGCGTCGCCGTCGCGGGGAGGATCCCCATAGCGGGCGTGATCGCGCCCTGACGAGATTCCGATAGGACCGGGCTACAAGAACATTCGCGACCTCCTGGACATCTCGGTCCCGGCTGACAGGAAGCTCACAGCCCGGATTCAGCGGGTGCGGAGAGACGCTCCGCACCCTTGTGGGCATGACGACCGAACCCCAGCCCACGGTTGCCCTGCAGCATCCCGAGACCGCCGCACCCGCTCTCGACATCGTGGTACCCGTGTACAACGAGCAGGCCGCGCTCGGCAAGTGCATCCGACGCCTGCGAAGCTACCTCCTTGCCGAGGTCCCGTACTCGGCCCGGATCACCATCGCGGACAACGCGAGTGTGGACCGGACTCTGAATATTGCGCAGGCGTTGGCCGACGAGTTCCCCGACGTGCGTGTCCTGCACCTCGACGAGAAGGGGCGGGGCCGGGCACTGCGTGCCGCGTGGGGACGATCCGACGCCAAGGTGCTGGTCTATATGGACGTCGATCTGTCGACCGGACTGGAAGCGCTGATGCCCCTCGTCGCCCCGCTGCTGTCGGGGCATTCGGATCTCGCTATCGGTTCACGCCTGGCCCGCTCGTCCCGAGTGGTGCGCGGACCGAAGCGTGAATTCATCTCCCGTGGTTACAACCTGATCCTCCGGGGGACGTTGCACGCGCACTTCTCCGACGCCCAGTGCGGGTTCAAGGCGGTGCGAGCAGACGTGGCGCAGGCACTTCTGCCCTTGGTGGAGGACGGACATTGGTTCTTCGACACCGAACTGCTCGTGTTGGCCGAACGGGCGGGGATGCGGATCCACGAGGTCCCCGTCGACTGGATCGACGACGCGGACAGCCGGGTGAACATCGTCGCGACAGCTGTCGCCGACCTCAAGGGCATCGCACGGGTGGGGCGCGCTCTCGCGACCGGTGCGCTGCCCCTGGCGTCGCTACGGGAGAGCCTCGGTCGGGGCTCACTCGTTCCCGGATCGCAGCCCGCGATGCTGAGGCAGCTTGTACGGTTCGCGGTGGTCGGCGTCTCGAGCACGCTCGCGTACGCAGTGCTTTTCCTTGCGCTCCAGGGTGCGGTGGGGTCGCAGTGGGCGAACGCCATCGCACTCCTGATCACCGCGATCGCGAACACCGCGGCCAACCGGGCCTTCACGTTCGGTGTGCGTGGTCGCCGAGGCGTGGGCCGCCACCAACTACAGGGGCTGATCGTGTTCGGGTTCGGCCTCGCCGTCACGAGCGGATCGCTCGCAGCTCTGCACGGCTTCGCGCCGGCAGCCTCTGCACATCTCGAGCTCGCGGTTCTGGTAGTCGCGAATCTCGTTGCCACACTTTGTCGATTCATCGGTCTGCGCTGGGTGTTCCGCCACGGCGCCGCGGAAGGAGTCACCCGATGAGCATCACCGTCGATCGCTCGATGGAGGCCGCGCAGCCGGCTGCACCCAAGTCGAACCGCGAGTACTGGGCGCTAGCCGGGCTGCTTCTCGCTACTGCGGTCGCGTACCTGTGGAACCTCAGCGCATCCGGATGGGCCAACGTGTTCTATTCAGCTGCAGCGCAGGCAGGTTCGGAATCGTGGAAGGCATTCTTCTTCGGCTCCTCTGACGCGGCCAACTCGATCACCGTCGACAAGCCACCCGCTTCGCTGTGGGTGATGGCGCTATCGGTGCGAGTGTTCGGGCTCAACTCGTGGAGCATCCTGGTTCCACAGGCGCTCATGGGCGTGGCGTCCGTCGCGCTGCTGTGGGCTACCGTGCGTCGTTACTTCGGCGGCGCCGCGGGTCTGCTCGCGGGCCTCGTACTGGCGCTCACACCCGTTGCGGTGCTGATGTTCCGGTTCAACAATCCGGACGCCCTACTGGTTCTGCTGATGATCGCGGCGGTGTGGGCGTTGCTTCGGGGGGTCGAGGACGGCCGCACCCGGTGGCTGGTGCTGACCGGTGCGCTGGTGGGCCTGGGCTTCCTCACGAAGCAACTCGCGGCGATGTTGGTGATACCACCGCTCGCGCTGACCTACCTGATCGCCGGCCCGCCCAAGCTGGGCAAGCGGATCTTGCAACTGTTCGCGGCCCTCGGCGCACTGGTCGTCTCGGCCGGATGGTGGGTGCTCGCCGTCGAGCTGTGGCCTGCTGACTCACGACCGTGGATCGGTGGCTCACAGAACAACTCGATCCTCGAACTTACTCTGGGCTACAACGGTTTCGGTCGGCTCAACGGTATCGAGCCGGGGAGCGTAGGGATGGGGGCGAGTATGTCCGGCGGCGAGTCCGGTGGAGGCACACCCGGCCCCGGCAGTTGGGGCGGGACCGGCATCACGCGGCTGTTCGATTTCGAACAGGGCGGGCACATTACATGGTTGGTGCCTGCCACACTGATCCTGCTGGTGGCCGGCCTCGTGCTGCGCGGGCGCGCCGCCCGCACCGATCTGCGTCGAGCGTCCTTTGTGGTGTGGGGATCGTGGCTGCTCGTCACCGGCTTGGTGTTCAGCTACATGGAGGGCATCTTCCACGCGTACTACACGGTGGCACTGGCCCCGGCGGTCGCGGCACTCGTCGGTGCCGGATCGGTGGCGCTCTGGCGCCACCGTGACGCGGTCGGTGCGCGGATCGTTGCGGCCGTGACGGTTGCGACGATTGCGGTGACGGCGTGGATCCTGTTGGGACGCAGCGCCGATTTCGTTCCTTGGCTGCGGTGGATGGTCGTGGTGGCAGGCGTAGTCGTGGCGGTCGCGATGCTGGTGCCCGCCGCGCTGCGCGGGCGCGGGACTGTCGTCGTGATCGGGGCGGCGCTGTTCACCGGGCTTGCCGGTCCAGCGGCCTACGCGGCCGACCAGGTTACGTCAGCGCAGACCAGTGGACTCCCGTCGGTCATGACCACGACCGCGAACACCCGTTCGGTCCCCTCGGTCAGGGCTCAGGTTGACGGTGAGACGCTGGGTGCTCCCGGTGGCGCTCCGGGTGCTCCCGGTGGGCGGCCGGGTGGCGGACCCTCGCCGGACGGGATGGGCGGCGCACCAGGTGGTCCTGGTGGGACGCCGGGTGACGGATCCCCGCGAGCCGGGATGGGCGGCGTTCCGGGTGGTCCCGGTGGGCGGCCGGGTGGCGGACCCTCGCCGGACGGGATGGGCGGTGCCCCGGGTGGTCCCGGTGGACGGCCGGGTGGCGGAATGATGTCTGGCAGCACGCCCGGTGACGAACTGACGGCTCTGCTGCGTACCGACGCCGACAACTTCACGTGGGTGGCCGCTACAGTCCGCTCGAATGCTGCGGCAGGCTACCAACTCGCCACCGAGAGTCCGGTCATGCCGATCGGGGGGTTCAACGGCACCGACCCGTCACCGACGCTCGAGCAGTTCCAGCAGTACGTGGCAGAAAGCAGAATCCACTACTTCATCGCCGGCGGCACAGACCAAGGCGGCGGGGGAGCACGGGGAACCGCGTCGCAGATCACCGAGTGGGTGCAGTCCGAATTCACGCCGGTCACGGTCGACGGGGTCACGATCTACGACCTGACGCAATGACTGGACGGCCACTGATTCGGCCCGCAGCGGCGAGGGTGGGGTCGTCGAGGCCTCGTCGCTCGGGTCGGTCGCTCGGGTCGTAGGCTGGCACCCGTGCGCGTACTCGTGATCGGCTCCGGAGCCCGTGAACATGCCCTTCTGCTGGCCCTGGCCCGCGACCCGGGTGTCGACAAGCTGATGTGTGCCCCCGGCAACGCCGGGATCGCTCGGATCGCCGAGACCCATGCGGTCGACGTCGCTTCCGGTGACGCGGTCGTTGCGCTCGCGAGGACTGTGCTGGCCGACCTGGTCGTCATCGGGCCCGAGGTGCCGCTGGTCCTGGGGGTCGCCGACGCTGTACGGGCGGCGGGTATCGCGTGCTTCGGCCCGTCCGCCGCGGCCGCGCGCATCGAGGGCTCCAAGGCGTTCGCGAAGGACGTCATGGCGGCAGCCGGCGTCCGCACCGCTCACAGCGAGGTCGTCGACAACCCGGCCGAGCTCGATGCCGCCCTCGACCGCTTCGGTCCCACCTGGGTGGTCAAGGACGACGGACTGGCGGCGGGTAAGGGCGTCGTCGTCACGCCCGATCGTCACGCCGCACGCGACCACGCCGCCGAGTGCCTCGAGAACGGCCATCCGGTGCTTCTCGAGTCGTTCCTCGACGGCCCGGAGGTGTCGCTGTTCTGCTTGGTGGACGGCGAGACCGTGGTCCCGCTGCTCCCGGCGCAGGACCACAAACGCGTCGGCGAGGGCGACACCGGCCCGAACACCGGTGGCATGGGTGCCTACACGCCGCTGCCGTGGCTGCCGGCCGAGACGGTCTCACAGATCGTGGAGGAGGTCGTCAAGCCGGTCGCGGCCGAGATGGTGAAGCGGGGCTGCCCGTTCACTGGCTTGCTTTATGCGGGCCTGGCGATCGGACGCGGCGGCCCTGCCGTCGTCGAGTTCAACTGCCGCTTCGGTGACCCCGAGACCCAGGCCGTCTTGGCCTTGCTCGAGAGCCCGCTCGGCGAGGCCCTCAGTGCTACTGCGACTGGCACCCTCGCGTCGATCCCGCCGCTGCAGTGGCGGGACGGTTCCGCGGTCACCGTCGTGCTGGCGGCCGAGAACTACCCGTCCACCCCGCGCACCGGCGACGCGATCACCGGCGCGGACGGGGACGGCATCCTGCACGCAGGCACCGCACTCGCCGACGAGCGGGTGGTCTCCGCTGGCGGTCGCGTCCTCAGTGTGGTCGGCGTGGGAGCCGATCTGAGCGAGGCCCGGGAGGATGCCTACGAGAAGATCTCCGGGATCAAGCTGCCCGGCAGCCACTTTCGCCGGGACATCGGCCTCGCGGCGGTCGAGGGCCGGATCGCACTGCCCTGAAAGGGCTCGACGGCTCTGCCCTGAAAAGGTTCGACGGCTCTGCCCTGAAAGGGTTCGACGCACTGCCCTGAAAGGGCCTCAACAACAAGAGCTGCCCTGCGTACTCCCGTCTCGAGCATCGGCAGTGAACGGCATGTCGGTTCCACAACCGGCGAAGATGCCGTAGTGGCGGGAGAAATCTCCCTGGAACTGAAAATGCGGAGAAAAGCGGGTCTCCGAAAGCATGCGCCAGGTGTTGCCGCAAACGGGAAACGCCCTGCCGGTCTCGATGTCGTGATGCTTGTCGAGCAGGAAGCGCCCAGGCTGGTTGGGGATGCTGCCCTGGTAGACGACCGCTTGGCCGTAGTCCTCGCAGGCGCTTTCGAGCCCCTCCAGCTTGAACAGGCGGTAGGTTGCGGAATGGAAGCGGATGTTTCCGGTCTTGGACGCCACCTCGGGGCTGCTGATTTCGAGCGGACGATCGGTCACGAGGCGGGGATCGGTGAACCCGCAGCGTTTGGCCAGCGTCAGGAAATCGTTCCAGTACAAGGCGCCGCTCAGGCACTCTCCGTACAGCACTGGGTCCTCGCGCAGCGCTTCTGGCACCCTGCGATCCGCGTAGACATCCGAGAAGTAGAACTCGCCGCCGGGCTCGAGAAGCCTGTAAACCCCGCGCAGCACTGCTTCCTTGTCGGCCGCGAGGTTCACCACGCAGTTGGAAACGATGACATCGAAACTGCTGGGCTCGAGGGGCAGAGCCTCCAGTTCCTCGATGTAGCCCTTCAGGAAGTTCGTGTTGGCGAAGCCGAAACGTTCGCTGTGCCAGTCTTGATGCTCGCGGGCCACGTCGAGCTGCTCATCGGTCATGTCGACGCCGGTCACCCGGCCCTCGCTGCCGGCAAGTTGTGCGAGGGCATACACGTCGCGCCCAGTTCCACAGCCGAGATCGAGAATTCGACAGCCATCCAGCAGAGCCGGGGACACGAGCCCGCACCCGTAGTAGCGGGCGAGCACCTCCGGATGGATAGCGGACAACACCGGCTTCAACCAGTCGGGGATGCTCTCGGCATCACAACAGGCGCTGGTCTTGAGATCGTCACTGCTTTGTAGCTGCCGACCGTAGTAATCGCTGACTTCACGTCGCAGCTTGTCGATGGCGAGGGACTCGTTCATGGTGCTGCACTCCCGGTTGTCGGGCTCCTGGAGTTGGTGACGGATTCGCCGAGGGAGATGCGGCCAACCGTCCACGCTTCCCTGGGCACAGCCGCCGCCTCGACCCTACGCGCGAAATCGCGGTGATGCCGTGCCCGCTCAACAGCGCCGGGAGCGGCGGACGGCCGGGAGGTATCGGGGACGTGTCGCGCCTGAACGAGTGGGCCACGATAGCGTCAGGGTGTGCGCTCCGAATCCCAGCGGTCCAACATCCAGACCTTCCACGTGATGGACGTGTTGAAGGCGGCCACCGAGCGTCAACGCACCCACGGTGACGTCTTGTCGCTCGCGGCCGGTCAGCCGTCCACGCCCGCGCCGGCGCCGGTGCTGCGTGCGGCGCGGGAGGCTCTGGACAACCAGCTGCTCGGTTACACCGAGACGTTCGGGATCGAACCGCTCCGCGAGGTCATCGCCGACTACCACAGCCGACGGTCGGGCATCTCCGTGCACGCCGACGAAGTCATCATCACCACCGGCTCGTCGGGTGCGTTCACGTTGGTCTTCCTGGCCGCGTTCGAAGCCGGGGACACGGTCGTCGTGGCCCGTCCGGGTTATCCCGCCTACCGGAACACGTTGGCGGCACTGGGCTGCAATGTCGTCGAGATCGACTGCGGCCCGGAGACCCGATTCCAGCCGACGGTCGCGATGCTCGAGGCTCTGGAGCACTCGGGCACCTCACCGGCGGGGCTGATCGTTGCGAGCCCTGCCAACCCCACCGGCACGGTGATCGACCCCGCCGAGCTCGCGGCGCTGGCCCGCTGGTGCGAGGCGCACGACACGCTGTTGATCTCCGACGAGATCTACCACGGTATCGAGTTCGGTGGTGCCGACAGTGCCGACAGTGCCGACAGTGCCGACAGTGCCGACAAGGGCGTCCAGTCGACAGCCTGCGCGTGGGAGACGTCGCGTGAGGCTGTCGTCGTCGGGTCGGTGTCGAAGTACTTCTCGATGACCGGGTGGCGACTGGGCTGGACGCTGGTGCCCGAGTACCTCCGTCGGGCGTTGCAGCGCCTCTCGTCGAACATGACAGTGTGCCCGCCGACGATCTCGCAATATGCCGCTCTCGAGGCGTTCTCCGACGAATCCCGGGCCGAACTCGACGGCCACGTCCAGCGGTATGCGGTTAACCGGGAGCTGCTCCTGACGGGCCTGCCGAAGTTGGGACTCACCGATCTGGCACCTGCGGACGGCGCGTTCTACGTCTATGCCGACATCGCGCACCTGACCGACGACTCGACGTCGTGGTGCGCTCGGCTGCTCGCCGAGACCGGACTGGCGGTGGCGCCGGGTGTCGACTTCGACACCGCCCATGGCGACCGCACTGTGCGCCTGTCGTTCGCGGGATCTACCGCCGAGATCCGGGACGCCCTGCGCCGGCTCGAGCGATGGCTGCCCGAGCCGAAGTAGCGGCGTGCGCGCGGCGATCCCCCAATGCGCCGTGGCACGGTTCCCGAGCTGGCACGATGAAGGGATGACATCCGCCCCGACCCCTAAGGGTGAGAGGCGTCGGCAGGCACTCGTGACTGCGGCGGCGGATCTTCTGCTCGAGGGCGGTTTCGACGCCGTCCGACATCGCGCTGTGGCCTCCCGGGCGGATCTCCCCCTCGCGTCCACCACCTACTACTTCGGGTCGCTGGACGAGCTGGTGGCGCTCGCCGTCGAACACAACGGCAACCGTGAACTCGACACGATGCGTGAGCGGGTCGACGGCCTCCCTCAGCGGCGACGCGGGGGCGAGGCCACGGTCGACCTGATCGTGGAGTTGCTGGTGGGGCCGGAGGAGGTCGACGACGGCGGACGGGAGCGGTTGATCGCACGGTATGAGCGGTTCCTCGCGTCCGCCCGACATCCCGAGTTGCGGGATGTCCAACTGCGGCTGCGGGCTCAGCTCGACGATCTACTCGCCGAGGTGCTGCGGCGGTCCAGCCGTATTGTCTGGGAGACGCGCCTGCGCCGGTTGGTCGCCGTCGTCGACGGCGTTGTGGTGGGGGCGCTCAGCGAGGTCGATCCCGATCCGCGGGCGATGGTACGGGCGATGCTGCTCGACCTGATAGACGACCTGGCGCCGTCGAGAATGCACTGACGTGAGCGTTCGGGTCCGGCCGTAGACTGGGGTCTCGTGAGTCGCATCCCGAACGTCCTTGCCACCCGTTACGCCAGCCCCACCCTGAGGGAGCTGTGGTCGCCGGAGCGCAAGATCGTGCTCGAGCGTCAGCTGTGGTTGGCAGTGCTTCGGGCACAGGCTGAGCTGGGTATCGATGTCCCACGCGAGGCCCTCGAGGACTACGAGCGCGTCCTGCGACGGGTGGATCTCGACTCGATCGCCGAGCGGGAGCGCGTGACTCGGCACGACGTGAAGGCGCGCATCGAGGAGTTCAATGCCCTCGCGGGACACGAGCACGTCCACAAGGGCATGACCAGCCGCGATCTCACCGAGAACGTCGAGCAGCTGCAGGTGCTCCGCTCGCTCGAGCACGTATACGACCACGGTGTCGCGGTCGTCGCCCGTCTGGGCGAACGGGCCGCCGAGTACACCGGCATCGTCATGGCCGGACGCTCGCACAACGTCGCCGCGCAGGCCACCACACTCGGCAAGCGTTTCGCGTCGGCCGCCGACGAACTGCTGGTCGCTCTCGCACGCGTGCGTGAGCTCATCGACCGCTACCCGTTGCGCGGGATCAAGGGGCCGATGGGCACCGCCCAGGACATGCTGGACCTCCTCGAGGGTGACGCCGCGAAGCTCGAGCAGCTCGAGGCCAAGGTCGCCGAGCATCTCGGCTTCGCGCACGTGTTCACCAGCGTCGGTCAGGTGTACCCACGCTCGCTCGATCACGATGTGCTGTCCGCGCTCGTGCAGGTCGGTGCCGCGCCGTCCTCGCTGGCCCACACCATCCGCCTGATGGCCGGCCACGAGCTGGTCACCGAGGGCTTCCAGCCCGGTCAGGTGGGCTCGTCGGCGATGCCGCACAAGATGAACACCCGCTCGTGCGAGCGGGTCAACGGCCTGCAGGTGGTGCTGCGCGGCTACGCCTCGATGGCCGCCGAGCTGGCCGGCGCGCAGTGGAACGAGGGCGACGTGTTCTGTTCGGTCGTCCGCCGTGTTGCGCTGCCCGATGCGTTCTTCGCGATCGACGGCCAGATGGAGACGTTCCTGACGGTGCTCGCCGAGTTCGGTGCCTATCCGGCCGTCATCGAGAACGAACTGGCCCGCTACCTGCCCTTCCTCGCCACCACCAAGGTCCTCATGGCGGCCGTCCGCGCCGGGGTGGGGCGCGAGACCGCGCACGAGGTCATCAAGGAACACGCCGTCGCGGTCGCGCTCGGGATGCGTGAGGAGGGCAGGGAGCCCGACCTGCTCGACCGGCTCGCCGGCGACGAGCGTCTGGGGCTGGACCGGGCCGCACTCGACGAGGCGCTCGCGGACAGGAGCGCGTTCGTCGGCGCCGCGGGTGCGCAGGTCGATTCGGTGGTCGCCGAGGTGCAGAAGCTCGTCGACGCCAATCCCGATGCCGCTCGATACGTCCCCGGAGCGATTCTGTGACAACGGATTTCGAGATCGATACGCAAACGGTCGCGGTCGGCGACCTTTCCGCGCACCTGGCGCGGCCGGAGGGCGGCAGCGACGGTGTCATGCTGCTGCTGCCGATGATCACTGGGATCGACGCGCAGGTGCGCACCTTCGCCGCCGACGTCGCCGCAACCGGGATCAACGCACTGGTGTGGGATCCGTGGCACGGACCGAGCCTCGACGACACCCCGCAGGAGCGCCTCTTCGAGCTCATGGGACAACTAGACGACGAGACGTGCCTGTCGGAGATGGGCGCGTTGCTCGACTATGCGCATGGTGACCTTGGCGCGCGTCGTGTCGGTGTGATGGGCTGGTGCCTCGGTGGCCGTTTCGCGCTACTGCTCGGTGCACGTGACGCCAGACTGGCGAATGTCGTTGCCTACCACCCGTCGATCTGGGATCCGGCGCCGGCGAACCACGCGCTCGACACCGTTGCCCTCGCTGCGACGACTACCGCACCCGTGATGGTGCTGCATGCCGGTGCAGACACCATACTCACGACCGGAACCTTCGAAGCGTTGCAGGCGGCGCTCCAGTCGCGTGAGAGCGGGGCGACGATCGTGCACGCGTATCCCGGCGCGGAACACGGGTTCAGCGCCCCCGCTCGCCACGACAACGTCGTGAACAAGGCGGCCTGGGAGTTGTCCTGGCCGCAGGTGCTGGCGTTCGCGAAGGCGACGCTGGGCTGACAGGCGGCGACACACGCGCAGTACCTCGTCGCTCGTCACCCCGGCTAATGCCGCATACCATCGTCCAGCATGAGTCACTGCGTCTTCTGTGCCATCATCGCGGGCCAGGCTGAGTCGAGCGTCGTGCACGACGATGCGCACACCATCGCCTTCATGGATATCCGTCCGTTTACCCGCGGGCACCTGCTCGTGGTGCCGAAGACGCACGCGGCGAACTTGGCCGAGTTGGATGCCGCGGACGGCGGCCGCCTGTTCCAGGTGGGTCAGCGGATGGCCGCGGCGTTGCGGGGGAGTGCCGTCGCAGCGGAGGGAATCAACTTCTTCCTGGCCGATGGTGTGGTGGCCGGCCAAGAGGTCTTCCACGTGCATCTGCACGTGGTCCCGCGGAAGGCGGGTGACGGGTTCGGGCTGCGTGGTCGCCCGGCCTCGTCGTCGCGGCCGGCCCTCGACACCCTGGCCGGTTCGATCCGCGAACGGCTCGGTGCTCACCATGGATGACGCAGCGCCGACATCACCGCGCCTGCATCGGCGGTTCCCGGAACTGGTCGAGTCGTTGCCGCACGTTCGTCTCGGCGATGTACCTACGCCGCTGCGCAAGCTCGAGGGACTGGGCACCCGAAACCGGGCCTGGCTCAAGGACGACAGCACGTTCGGATCTGGAGGCTGGGGCGGCAACAAGGTCCGTAAGCTCGAGTGGATCATCCCGGATGTACTCGCCCACAAGTCCAAGCAGATCATCACCGTCGGCGGTATCGGTACCAACTGGGGCCTCGCGGCAGCCTTGTACGCCAAGCAGTTCGGTATCGAGACGGCGATCGCGCTGGTCGACCAGCCCGTGGACGACCATGTTCGCGCGCAGCTCGCGCGATTGCAGCGGTCCGGTGCGACGCTGCACTTCACCCATACCAAGCTGCGAACGGTCGCCGCTGCGCCGTACCTGATGTTGCGTCACGTCCGCGGCGGTAGGTTGCCGTACTACCTGCCGGCGGGCGGCTCCTCCCCGATTGGCGCGCTCGGATACGTCGAGGCGGGACTGGAGTTGGCCGCGCAGGTAGAGGCGGGGGAGATCCCGGAGCCGGCGTACGTCGTCGCCGCGGTCGGATCCGGTGGGACCGTGGCGGGGCTGCTGCTGGGGCTGCGCCTGGCCGGTCTGCGCACGGGGGTCGTCGCGGTGGTCGTCAACGACACCTTGCCGCTCGGTCCGAAAGACCTTCGCGACCTAGCCCGTCGCACCGAGACCCTCCTGCGTCGTCGGGGCGCGAAGCTCGGAGACATCGACCTCGATTCGATGGAGCTCACCGTGACCCGCGACTACTTGGGCCCCGGATACGGGTACACCACCGCAGAGGGGCGGGCAGCTCAGCGTGTGGGTGAGGAGTTCGGAATCCCGCTCGACCCGGTCTACACCGCAAAGACCTTCGCCGGACTGCTCGAGGTCGAGGCGACGTCGCGGGGCGGCGACCGGCCCATCGTCATGCTCGACAGCTTCGGACCGCGAACGGATTGACCGCCCGTGCGATCCGAGTCAGCTCTTCCGGTCGGCGTGCCCCAAGTCACGGTCCGGGACGACGGTGTCCCGCACGAGCTTCTTGAGTGTCACGATGTCCGGAAAACCGCCGTCGGCCTTCCGGTCCCAGATGACTGTGCCGTCGGCTGCGATCTGGAAGACGCCACCGGTCCCCGGGACGAGGGCCACCTCGCCGAGGTCGGTACCGAACGTGCTGAGCAGTTCCTGTGCCATCCATCCGGCGCGCAGTAGCCAGTTGCATTGCGTGCAGTAGGTGATGGTGACGCGAGCGGGGGAGGTCATGCCTCCAGGGTGTCAGATCTCTGCGATCGGTGCGCTCGGCGCGGCACATCAACTGCGGGCCCTCGGTGGGCTACTCTCCGGCTCGTGCGCTTGTCGAACATCTCGAGGGCAGTGATGGCGTTAACGGCTCTAGCCCTCCTTTCAGCGGGCGCGGTCGCGACCCCCGGATCGGCGGTGGCCACTCCGGTGCCGGCGAGCGACGACGCCTTCTACCGTGCGCCGGACGGATTCGAGTCGACCGAGCCCGGCACGATCTTGCGGGAGCGGCCGGTGGAACTGGCGTCCTACGCCGAGCTACCGTTCAATGCACTGGCCTGGCAACTGCTCTACCGGACAACGGATCTCGCGGGCCGACCCATGGCGACAGTCACCACGGTGATCCTCCCGGAGGGCGCAGCCCCTCCCGCTGGGCGTCCGTTGCTGTCCTACCAGGTCGCCCAGGACAGCATCGATCCCGAGTGCGCTCCCTCGATCGCGATGCGGGCCGGGTCCGGCCCGGAAGGCTTCGTTACACAGGGCGAGATGACGTTCATCAGCCATGCGCTGCAACAGGGTTGGGCGGTCTCGGTTCCCGATCACGCGGGGCCCGCAGCCCGTATCGGTGCGCCCCGCGAGCCGGGATACGCAGCCCTGGATGGGGTCCGCGCCGCGGTGCAGTTCGACCCGCTCGGGCTCGCCGGATTGCAGACACCGATCGGGCTGTGGGGCTACTCCGGCGGCGGCCTGGCGACCGGGTGGGCGGCGGAGGTGCAGCCGTCGTACGCGCCCGAGTTGAACATTCGTGGAATCGCGATGGGTTCGCCCCTTCCCGACCCGGTCGCATTGAACTCGTTGAGCGGAACCTTCTGGTCGGGACTGCAATTGATCGGTCTTGCGTCGGCACGAGAGGTCTATCCCGACGCTGCACGGGAGATCGACGCACATCTCACACCCGCGGGGCGCGAGGCCGTGAGCGCGATGGCCGATCAATGCCTCGCGCGCACCCTCGCGACGAACGCCTTCCGCGACAACAGTCCCTACCTCACGGTTCCCTACGCTCAATTGATGCAGTTGCCGGTGGTCGCGGCGGCTGTGGACGAAACCAAATTGGGCGGCGCGTCCCCGTCGGCCCCGGTCTATCTCTACAGCGGCGTGAACGACGAGATCGTCCCGATCGCCACCGTGGATTACCTGGTCGATGCGTATTGCGCGGGCGGCACCCCGGTGACCTACCGCCGAGATGAGATGAGCTTGCACGCCAGCCTCATAGTCACCGGTGCTCCGGACGCACTCAACTGGCTCCGTGACAGGATCGACGAAGTGCCGAGCGCGGCCGGTTGCGACGTCCAAACGGTGACGTCCACCCTGCAGGCTCCCGGAGCCGCCGAAACGTACGCGTCGACCAACCTCCGGCTCATCGAGATCCTGATGGGCGGGCCGATCGGGCCACGGTAGATCGTTCCTCTCCCTCTGCCCGGCTCCCTCCGCCCGGCGCCGGTGCGGGTGCCGCGCGATCAACCCACTGGTTGCGCGACGCGGTCCACTTTGTCTGTCTTCCCGCGCCCAGGCATAAGTGCCGACGCCACGGTCTGCAGGATCGCGACGGCGAGGATGCCGAGGAAGACGAGGTGGATCGCACCGGAGAGCTCCGTCGGATCGGGTTCGACATTCTCGCCGACCCGCGAGTTCACGAGGGCGCCGAACACCGCAACGCCGACCGAGCTGCCGATCGCGCGGGCGAACATGTTGGTCGAGGTGACCACCCCGCGATCGCCCCAGTCGACGCTCGACTGCGCCGCGATGAGCGTGGGCGCGGCGACCAGGCCCATGCCCAATCCGATGACGAAACAGAACGCACCGACCTGCCACACCTGCGAGCTGCCGGAAAGCAGCAGCAACAGAACGGACCCGGTGAGCGCCAGCGCGCTGCCGATGAGCGCAGTCGTCCTGAAGCCGACCCGCAGGTACACCCGACCCGCCAGCGACGCCGCGATCGGCCAGCCGATGGTGAGGAGGGCGAGGGCGAACCCTGCGACCAGAGCGCCCGTGCCGAGCACGCCCTGAACGAACGTCGGCACATACGACGTCAGCCCCAGAAGGATCGCGCCGACCGCCATCGACACCAGGCTGCTCGCCACCAAGATCCTGCGGGTGAGCATGTGGAGCGGCAGTATCGGGTCAGCGGCACGCCGTTCAACGAGCACGAATGCGATCAGCGCGAGCGCGCCGACGACGAAGACGCCGATGCCGACCGGTGACACCCAGGCCCATGTTTGCCCGCCCTCGAGCAGGCCGAGGATCACCAGCGACGCGCCGGTCGTGAGGAGAACGGCGCCCAGGTAGTCGATGCGCTGCCGCCGCGCATGACGGTCTACCGCGTTCTCGGTGAAGTTGCGGATCAGCGTCCACGCCGCGATCGCGCACAATGGCAGGTTGATCAGGAAGATCCACCGCCACGAGAGATATTCGGAGAACAGGCCGCCGAGCGTCGGGCCCAGCACTGACGAGATGCCCCATACGCTGGCGATATAGCCCTGCACCCTGGCGCGTTCGGCCACGGTGTAGATGTCACCGGCGATCGTCAGGGCCATGGGCTGCACTGCGCCGGCTCCCAGGCCCTGCAGCGCCCGGAACATGATGAGCGCCGGCATGCTCCACGCGATGCCGCAAAGCAGTGAACCGGCCGCGAACAGCGCGATACCCAGCAGCATGATCGGTTTGCGTCCGAAGATGTCGGCTAGCTTCCCGTAGATCGGTACGGACACGGCCTGGGCCAGCAGGTAGATCGAGAACAGCCACGGGAACTGGGCGAAGCCGCCGAGGTCGCCGACGATCGTGAGGACCGCGGTCGCGATGATCGTGCTGTCGAGCGCGACGAGTGACGTGCTGAGCATCAACGACAGCAGGATCGGGCCTCGCTCCGAGTTCAGGCCCACCGACTTCGTGCCGGTACCGATCGCCATAAATCTCCCGCCGGTCGATCGCAAAGTCCATAATATGGCTAACAATCTATGCCAACACTCTGCGGGCCGAGATGTTCCCGGCCCATCACCGGGCCCCCGAAGAACAGCCCGACGCATCTGCGGTGTGGAGCCGCGACCGGCCGAGACGGTCACCGCACCCTCGCTCGTGGTGCCCCATGCGCTCATACGCGGGACCGATAGGGTGGCCACGTGCGTCCTTCACTCGACTCCTACACCCATCTGACCGGCGGCAAGGTCCGCGATCTGTACACGATCGACGACGAGCACCTGCTGCTGGTCGCGAGTGACCGGATCTCGGCCTACGACCACGTGCTCTCCACCCCCATCCCGGACAAGGGTCGGGTGCTCACCGCGATGAGCGTGTTCTTCTTCGAGAAACTCGGCGGCAACAACCACCTCGCCGGAGATCCGCTGGACGAGCGCATCCCAGCCGAGGTCCTCGGTCGCGCGCTGGTGGTTCGCAAGTTGAAGATGGTCCCGGTCGAGTGCGTGGCCCGTGGTTACCTGACCGGCTCGGGTCTGCTGGACTACCAGCGCACCGGCGCGGTCTGCGGCGTCGCGCTGCCTGAGGGCCTGACCGAAGCCAGCAAGCTGCCGGAGCCGATCTTCACGCCGGCCAGCAAGGCTGAGATCGGAGACCACGACGAGAACATCGACTTCCAGGCGGTCATCGACATCGTCGGTCAGGATCTCGCAGTGAAGCTGCGCGAGGACACTCTCGAGATCTACACCCGGGCAGCCAACTTCGCCGAGGATCGTGGAATCATCCTCGCCGACACAAAATTCGAGTTCGGTCTCGACTCCGACGACAACCTGGTCCTCGCCGACGAGGTTCTGACCCCGGATTCGTCACGCTACTGGCCGGCCGAGGGCTACGCGCCCGGCAAGGTGCAGCCGAGTTTCGACAAGCAGTTCGTCCGCAACTGGCTCACCGGGCCCGAATCCGGTTGGGATCGTTCGTCGGACACCCCGCCACCACCGTTGCCCAGGGAGATCATCGACGCGACCCGTACCCGATACATCGAGGCGTACGAGCGTATCTCGGGCCTGTCGTTCGAGGAGTGGGTGGGCTGACATGACAATGCCCCTGATGCCAACTCCGCCTCCGGTCGCCAAGCGGGTGCCGTTCGAGCGCACCCATCACGGGGACACGTTCGTCGATCACTACGAGTGGCTGCGGGACAAGGAGAACCCCGAGGTCATCGAGTACCTCGAGGCGGAGAACGCTTACACCACGCAGCAACTCGAGCACCTGGAGCCGTTGCGCGAGAAGATCTTCCAAGAGATCAAGGCACGCACACAAGAAACGGACATGTCGGTGCCGACTCGGTTCGGCGACTGGTGGTACTACTCCCGCACGGTCGAGGGCAAGCAGTACGGCGTCCACTGCCGTTGCCCGATCGCGGCTCCCGACGACTGGACCCCACCGGAGCTGTCCGCGGACGTCGCCATCGAGGGCGAGCAGGTACTGCTCGACGGCAACGCGGAAGCCGAGGGGCACGAGTTCTTCGCGCTCGGTGCGTTCTCGGTAAGCCACGACGGGACGCTGCTCGCGTACTCGGTGGACGTGGTCGGCGACGAGCGGTACACGCTGCGTTTCAAGGATCTGGGCACCGGCGAACTGCTCGTCGACGAGATCTCCAACACCGCTCCCGGAGCGACGTGGGCAATCGATCACCGGCACGTCTTCTACCAGACGGTCGACGAGTCGTGGCGGCCGGACACGGTGTGGCGGCACAAGCTCGGGACCCCCCAGGACGAAGACTTCCGGGTATTCCACGAGCCCGACGAACGCTACTGGGTATCAATCGGATCGACCCGCAGCCAGAAGTACCTGATGATCTGGCTCGGATCGAAGGTGACGACGGAGGGCTGGATTCTCGAGTCGGCCGATCCCGAAGGCGAGTTCCGGGTGATCCTGCCGCGGCGCGAGGGTGTCGAGTACACCGCCGAGCACGTCGTGATCGGCGGTGAGGACCGGTTCCTCATCCTGCACAACGACGTCGTCGACGGCGAGAAGGCCGAGAACTTCGTCCTGGCGCAGGCTCCGATCGCCGATGCAGGCGCGATGGAGATCCTGATCCCGCACAGGCACGATGTGCGACTCGAGGAGGTCGACACGTTCTCCGACCACGTCGTCCTCAGCTACCGGCGGGATGTGCTGACGCGGCTGGCGATCTGGCCGCTCACCGCGGACGGCTACGGCGAGCTGACCGAGATCGCGTTCGACGAGGAACTGTTCTCGGTGGGGCTCGGGTCGAACCCCGAGTGGGAACAGCCCACGCTGCGCTTCGGCTACGGTTCGTTCATCACACCGTCGCGGGTCTACGACTACCGACTGGCGACCGGCGACCTGCTACTGCGCAAGGCTCAGCCGGTGCTGGGCGACTTCGACCCCGCGGACTACGAGCAGCACCGTGCGTGGGCCACTGCGGAGGACGGCACCCGCATTCCGCTGTCGGTGGTGCGGCGCAAGGGAATCGGCGCCCACCCAGCGCCCACCCTGCTGTATGGCTACGGTTCGTACGAGGCCAGCATGGATCCGGCGTTCTCGGTGGCGCGGCTGTCGCTGCTCGACCGGGGCATGGTGTTCGCGGTCGCGCACGTCCGCGGCGGCGGCGAGATGGGCCGGTACTGGTACGAGAACGGTAAGACCCTCACCAAGAAGAACACCTTTACCGACTTCGTGGCGTGTGCGCGGCATCTCATCGACGAGGGGCGGACGACGGCCGAGCAGTTGGTCGCCGACGGCGGCAGCGCGGGCGGACTGCTCATGGGGGCAGTCGCGAACCTCGCGCCAGAGTTGTTCGCGGGCATCCTTGCGAACGTGCCGTTCGTCGACCCGCTCACCTCGATCCTGGATCCGTCGCTGCCGCTGACGGTGATCGAGTGGGACGAGTGGGGCAACCCGCTGGAGGATCCGCAGGTGTACGAGTACATGCGGTCCTACAGCCCGTACGAGAACGTCGAGGCCAAGGACTACCCGGCGATCCTCGCGATCACGAGTATCAACGACACCCGGGTGTTGTACGTCGAACCGGCGAAATGGGTTGCGGCACTCCGTTCTACGAAGAAGGGTGACGAGCCGCTGCTGCTCAAGACCGAAATGAGCGCCGGCCACGGTGGCGTCAGCGGCCGCTACGAGAAGTGGAAGGAAGTGGCGTTCGAGTACGCCTGGGTACTCGACACAGCGGGTACGGTCCCGTCCGTCGCCGCCCGCGGCAACTGATCCCGCGCCGCGCGAGTGCACTCGATGCACTCAACGTGACGCCGCCGACCAGGTGTAACGAACCTGCGGGCGTCCGGTCCGACCGTACGTCGTCTCTCGGGTGAGTACGGAGTCGTCCGCGAGCTGTTCGAGGTACCGCCACGCGGTCACCCGCGAGACCCCGACGGCGGCCGCGACCTCGGCGGCCGTCAGCGGCCGGTCCGCGTCCCGCACACACGCACCGATCAGGTCCGCCGTTCGCGGGGCAATGCCTTTCGGCGCTGAGGCGCGCAGGTCGGCGGTGCGTAGCACGGCCATCGCACGATCGATGTCGCGCTGGCTCGCGGCCGTCCCGCCCTCTCGCAGCGCTGCGCGGAACTCCCGGTAGTGCCCGAGTTTGTCGCGCAGTGCCGCGAAGGTGAACGGCTTGAGAAGATAGAGCAGCACGCCGCGGGTGACAGCCGTCCGCACGACGTCGAGGTCGCGGGCCGACGTCACCGCGATGATGTCCGGGCTGGGCCGAAGGCTGCTGAGCGCGCTCGCGAGGTCGAGTCCGCTCGCGTCCGGCAGGCCGATGTCGAGCAGGACCAGGCCGATCGGGTCGCCGGACGCGGCCGCATCGGCAACCGCCCGCATCGCGGCGGTGGCGGTATGTGCGACGCTGTGAACCGAGAAACCTTCGATGCGTCCGACATACGAGCGATGTGCCTCGGCGATCAACGGTTCGTCCTCGACGATGAGAACACGGATCATCTCTCAGAGTCCTCCCCGGCGTCGATCTCTCCAGGCTCTTTCGGCAGCGGAATCTCCACAACGAGCATGCCAGCCAACGAGGGCTCGGTGCGCAGCCGTCCGCCGTGCCGCGCCACTACCTGGGCGACCAGAGCCAGACCCAGTCCTCGCTGGCGTGCCGGCCGTCCGTCCACCTGTTTGGTGGAGTATCCGCGGGTCGTTGCCAGCTCGAGCGTGTCGGGGTCCATGCCCGGCCCGCTGTCGGCTACGCGGACTACGAGCATCGAAGCCTCCTCCGCTACAGTAACTTCCACCCACGGATTCTCATCGGGTCCGGACCTCGCGGCATCGATCGCGTTGTCGATCAGATTGCCGACCACGGTCACGATCTCGAGCGGACTGAGGACGCGGACAGGGCCGAGCGCGGTGTCCTCGGTGACCGTGAACTCCACGCCCTGCTGCGCAGCCTCGGTCACCTTGCCCAGCAACAGGGCTGCAAGCGCCGGCTCATGGACCGCCGCCGTCAAACGGTCGATCAGCTGCTGGGACGTCGTCAGCTCGGCCGCGGCGAATGAGACCGCGTCATCGCCCCGGCCCAACTCGACCATCGTCACGATCGTGTGCAGTCGGTTGGCGTACTCGTGGGCTTGTGCGCGCAGGGAGTCGGCGACGCTGCGCGCGGAATCGAGTTCGCCCAAGGCCCTCTGCAACTCGGTGTGATCGCGCAGCGTCACGACGGTGCCGATCCTCCTGCCCTCCCACAGGACCGGTGCGTGCCTGACCATCAGCACCCGGTCGGCCGTCACGTGCACCTCGTCCCGTTCCTCGTCCGAGTCCGGGGCGATCCGTTGCAGCGTCTCGGGCAACTGGTAGAGCGTGATCGGACCGTCCGGCAGCCACAGCAGTCGGCGCGCTTCGTCGTTGACGACATCGACGCGCACGCGTCCGTCACGGCTCCGGCCGAACACGATCAGACCCTCGCCGATCGACCGCAACACGGCGTCGTTGTGCTCGTACAACCGACGTAGCTCCTCGGGGTCCAGGCCCAGTGTCTGCCGCCGCAGGTGTCTGCTCACCAGGAGCGATCCGAGGGTCGCGACGGCGACCCCCACCGCCAAGATTCCGAGCAGCGCCGGCCACCCTTCGGCGAACTCCTCGCCGATCCGTTCACGGGTCACCCCTACCGACACGAGCCCGAGTAGCTGCCCGTCGGCCTGGACCGGTGCCACCGCGCGGATGGACGGACCGAGTGATCCCGTGAATGTCTCCGTGAACGTCTCCCCGGCCAACGCCCGTTCGGTGTGCCCCTCGAATTGCTGGCCGATCAGCGTCGGATTGGGGTGGGTGTAGCGCGTCCCGTCGGGCGCCATGACGACGACGAAATCGGTGTCGGTCGCCACCCGGATCTGTTCGGCCTCCGGCTGCAGCACTGCGGAAGGGTCCGGGCTGCGCAACGCGGTGACCGTCGACTCCGACAGTGCGACCGCCTCTGCGATGCTGCTTACGTTGCGACGGGTTGCGGCGTCCGAATCGCGTCGCTCGTCCAGGATCGTGAGCACCGAGAGGGCGGCAACCACCACGCCCAGCACGACCATCTGCAGGATCAGTAGCCGCCGCGCGAGGCTCATCGGCCGACGGGCAGTGCCGCGGGACGTCGATCCACTCGTGAAACTAATGAACACAAACTTCACCGGTGCCGCGGGTGGGTCCAGCATTCATTCTCGGGTTGGCGTGATCCCGATCACTCTCGGGGATCATCCGCCCGACTCTCCGAGTATCCATCCAATCAAGAGGACACCGCATGAGCACGAGTGGAACAGGGAATGCGGCATCGGTGCAACCCTCCGAAGGAGCAAAGCAACCCGCCGAAGGCGCGAGGAAGCGTGACCGTACGCACTGGCTCTACGTCGGCGTCGGTATCGCCGTCGTGGCTGGTGTGCTCGTCGGGTGGCTAGCCCCGGAAGCCGGGAAGTCTCTCGGTGTGCTCGGCACGATGTTTGTGAACCTGATCAAGATGATGATCAGCCCCGTTATCTTCTGCACCATAGTCCTCGGCATCGGATCGGTGCGGGCGGCCGCGAGTGTGGGCAGGGTCGGCGGGATTGCGCTGGCGTACTTCCTCGGCATGTCGACCGTCGCGCTCGGGATCGGCCTCGTCGTCGGCAACCTGCTCAAGCCAGGCAGTGGACTGGACGTCTCCGGCACCATGAACAGCGGTGTGGCACTTGCCGAGCAGGCCCATGCCGCCGGAGGAACGATGGACTTCATCGGGTCGATCATCCCGATGTCGATGCTGTCCTCGCTCACCGCGGGCAGCGTGCTGCAGACGTTGTTCGTGGCACTGCTCGTCGGGTTCGGACTGCAGTCGATGGGCAGGCAGGGCGAACCAATCCTGCGTGGCGTCGGCTACGTACAGAAGCTCGTGTTCAGGGTGCTCTCGATGATTCTGTGGCTTGCGCCGATCGGTGCCTTCGGCGCGATCGCCAACGTCGTCGGACAGACCGGACTCAGAGCCGTCGCCCAGCTCGGCACGCTCATGCTCGGCTTCTACCTGACCTGCCTGATCTTCGTGTTCGGCGTGCTCGGCACCCTTCTGCGGGTGGTCTCCGGGGTCTCGATCTTCAAGCTCGTGCGGTATCTCGCTCGCGAATACCTGTTGATCGTCGCTACGTCGTCGTCCGAGTCGGCCCTACCGCGGCTCATCGCAAAGATGGAGCACGTAGGCGTCGAGCGCTCCACGGTCGGCGTGGTAGTGCCCACCGGCTACTCGTTCAACCTCGACGGCACCGCGATCTACCTGACGATGGCGGCGATCTTCATCGCCGACGCCCTGGGGCAGCCACTGTCGCTGCCGGAACAGCTGTCGCTGCTGATCTTCATGATCATCGCGTCGAAGGGCGCGGCCGGCGTGAGCGGCGCCGGACTCGCCACCCTCGCGGGCGGTTTGCAGAGCCACCGTCCCGAACTACTCGACGGTGTCGGTCTGATCGTCGGTATCGACCGATTCATGTCCGAGGCCCGCGCGGTCACCAATTTCTCCGGCAACGCGGTTGCGACGCTGCTGGTCGGAACCTGGACCAATTCTGTGGACCACGAGCAGGTGCGCGTCGTCCTCGACGGCGGGCTGCCGTTCGACGAGGCGACCATGGTCGACGACCACGGCGTCTCGGATACCGAGACGACCACGGAACCGCCGGGCGCATCCGACGCGGCCGCGGAGCGACACATGGCACGTACCTGATGTTCGTGGCCCAATGTTGGTGGCCCCGATGTCATGGCACAGAAGGATTCTCCTGGGCGCGGGGTCGACCCGTAAGAGAAGCGCGAGCCCTAAGCGGTTGGCTAGGTTGATACATATGACGACTCGATTGCAGGACATCACGATCAACACCCTCGGCGGTGAGCCGACAAGCCTCGGTGAGTACGGCGGACGCGCCGT
This sequence comes from Rhodococcus xishaensis, assembly GCF_004011825.1. GTDB lineage: Bacteria > Actinomycetota > Actinomycetes > Mycobacteriales > Mycobacteriaceae > Prescottella > Prescottella xishaensis. The sequence goes on from NZ_RKLO01000006.1 coordinate 213,952, forward strand.
CCTTGTGGTCAACGTGGCCTCGAAATGTGGCCTGACGCCTCAGTACTCAGCTCTCGAGAAGTTGGCTGGCGAGTACGCCGACCGTGGCCTGACGGTCATCGGTATTCCGTGCAACCAGTTCATGGGTCAGGAGCCGGGTACACCCGAGGAGATCCAGACCTTCTGTTCCACTACGTACGGCGTCACGTTTCCGCTGATGGAGAAGATCGAGGTCAATGGGGAGAATCGGCACCCGCTGTACGCCGAGCTCACCAAGACCGCGGACATCGACGGCGAGGCGGGCGATATCCAGTGGAACTTCGAGAAGTTCCTGATCGCACCCAACGGCACTGTCGCGAACCGCTTCCGTCCGCGCACCGAGCCCGACGGTCCCGAGGTGATCGCGGCGATCGAGGCCATGTTGCCGCGCTAGACCGATAGCGCCCGCACACGAAATCGTCCACGAATGTGTGTGCGGGTGCCGTCTGGTGTTCACCTCCGACTGGAACGCTTGAACGCATGACCGGACAGGTGATCGTGTCGGTGTCGGGAATCACCGACGATACGCGCGACCTCGTCGCTGGGTTCGCTGCGGAGATGGATCGAAGATCCGTTCCGCTGTCGCTGTTCGTCGCGCCCCGGCTAGAGGAAAAGTACCGACTGGCAGCGGATCCGGGCACCCAGGAGTGGTTGCGCGAGCGCCGCGATCGCGGCGACGCAATCGTCTTGCACGGCTTCGACCAGGCCGCCACCAAGGGGCGCCGCGCCGAGTTCGCGATCCTGCCGGAACATGAGGCCCGACTGCGTCTGTTGGCCGCCGACCGCGTACTCGAGGAGACGGGCCTGCGCACGCGGCTGTTCGCTCCGCCCCGATGGGTCGCATCCCCGGGTGCCGTGGCGGTGTTGCCGACCGTCGGCTTTCGCCTGATCGCGGGGCTGACTGCGATCCGTGACCTCACGCGCGGGGTGAGCATCCGCGGCCACCTCATCGGGCTGGGCGACGGCTTCCGCACCGAGCCGTGGCGGTGCCGGGCGATGGTGCTGAACGCGTCCCGAGGAGCGCGGCGCGGGCGCCTGGTGCGCTTGGCTGTCTCGGCGAAGCAACTCGGCACGTCCGGGCCCCGGCAGGCAGTGCTCGACGCGGTCGATCTCACGATGCACCACGGCGCCGAGCCCACCGTCTACCGGTGGCCGCTGCCGGACCGGGCGCACGAGGCGGCGTGAGACGCGGCCCCGCCGCTCGCACCTCTCGTTGCCCGATGTCGTTCAGGACACCTCGACGCTCGACTCCTCGGGCAGAACGCGCAATTCCGTTCCGCCCGGGCCCATTTCGGTGAGACGCCCGTAGTAGATTCCCCGAGCTTCCCTCGCGACGACGCCCTGGTGGATCGGCACCGCGACCCGCGGATGCACCGCCCGCAGGTAGTCGATCGACTCGGAGATCTTCAGCCACGGAGCCGCCGCGGGGATCGCGAGGACGTCGACCTTCTGCTCCGGCACGAACAGCGAGTCCCCCGGGTGCATCAGCTTGGCTGGACTCTCGGCGTCACCGAGCAGGTAGGCAGTGTTGTCGATCAGCGGGACCTCCGGGTGGATCACCGCATGGGTGCCGCCAGTGCCTGTCACCTGCACCTCGCCGACGTTGAACACGTCGCCCGGATACACCGCAGTCCACGCCTCGCCCAGCAGCGCCGTCGTCTGCGGATCCGCGTACAACCCTGCTCCAGGGTTGGCCTCGACAAGTGCGGGCAGGCGCTCCGGATCGGCGTGGTCGGGGTGCTGGTGGGTGATGAGGATGGCGTCGAGACCGGTGATTCCCTCGAACCCGTGCGAGAAGTTTCCGGGGTCGAACAGGATCTTTGCGCCGTCGAGTTCCACCAGGACACAGCTATGGCCGAAGTGCGTCAGTCGCATGAGTCGAGTATGCGCGATCACAACCGTCAGCGCGCGGCTGTAAGGCGCTCACTCGGTTCGGGTGCGCACCGGGCAGCCCGGTAAACTCCCGCATGCCCGGTGCGATCCCGGGCGGAAGCCAGCCATAGCGAGGAGCAGCACGTGGCCCGTGTCGTTGTCGATGTCATGCCCAAGGCCGAAATTCTCGACCCGCAAGGGCAGGCCATTGTCGGGGCTCTTTCCCGACTCGGTCACGACGGTGTGGCGGACGTCCGCCAGGGTAAGCGGTTCGAGCTCGAGGTCGACGACACCGTCAGCGACGACGAGCTCGCCAGGATCGCCGAGTCGCTGCTGGCGAACACCGTGATCGAGGACTGGAAGGTAACCCGAGTCCAGTGAGCGCCGCACGCATCGGAGTCATCACCTTCCCAGGCACGCTCGACGACGTCGACGCGTCTCGTGCCGTACGCCTCGCCGGCGGTGAGGCCGTCAGCCTCTGGCACGGCGACGCCGACCTGCGCGGTGTGGACGCGGTCATCGTCCCCGGGGGCTTCTCCTACGGCGACTATCTGCGCTGCGGTGCCATCGCCCGCTTCGCGCCCGTCATGGGCGAGGTCGTCAAGGCGGCCGCCGGCGGGATGCCCGTGCTCGGTATATGCAACGGCTTCCAGGTTTTGTGCGAGGCCGGTCTGCTGCCGGGTGCGCTGACCCGCAATGAGGGCCTGCACTTCATCTGCCGCGACCAGTGGCTCGAGGTTGCCTCGAACACCACCGCATGGTCGTCGCGCTACGAGGTCGGCGCCGAGATCCTGGTCCCGCTCAAGTCCGGTGAGGGCCGCTACCAGGCGTCCGAGCAGGTGCTCGACGAGCTCGAGGGCGAGGGGCGCGTGGTGTTCCGGTATGCCGGCGACAACCCGAACGGCTCGCAGCGGGGCATCGCCGGCATCGCGTCGGCCAACGGCCGGGTGGTCGGCCTCATGCCGCACCCCGAGCACGCCACCGAGCCGCTCACCGGGCCGAGTGACGACGGACTGGGCATGTTCTACTCCGTCCTCGATGGAGTCCTGACAGCCTGACCCCGCGGTTCCCCCGGGTTGTCGGACCCCCGCGATAGCGTGCTGCCATGACACTTGGACTAGGCATGATCACAATCGATTCGGCCGACCCGGGCCCGCTCGCGAAGTGGTGGTCCGATCTGACGGGCGGCACGATCGAGGAGGAGAACGAAGGCTGGTTCTACGTCGTCGGGGTTCCCGGCTGGGGCCACAAGCTCGGCTTCCAGAAGGTGAGCGACCCCACCTCGGGAAAGAACCGACAGCACATGGATCTAGGGTCGTCCGACCTGGATGCTGAGGTCGAGCGAATTCTGGCTGCCGGTGCCACCGAGGTTCATCGACAGAGCATGGACAGCTTCCGCTGGGTCGTGTTCGCGGACCCGCAGGGCAACCAGTTCTGCGTGGCCGGAGGGCACTGAGCCCGTACTGCATGATTGTCGGTATGCCATCGATGACGCAGGCCGACGCCCAGGGATTGTGTTCGTTCGTCGACGCATCGCCGTCGCCGTTCCACGTGTGTGCGACGGTGGCGGCGCAGCTCGCCGAAAACGGATTCACCGAACTGCGCGAGACCGACGCATGGCCCGCCGTGTCCGGCCGGTACTACCTGACCCGCGGCGGATCGCTGATCGCCTGGAGCACGGAGAGCGCCGGGAAGGGGGGCACCGGGGAGTCCGGGCCGGCATCGCCGTTCCGGATTGTCGGCGGGCACACCGACAGCCCGAACCTGCGGGTCAAGCAGCACCCCGACCTGGTCCAGGCCGGCTGGCAGCTCGTCGGTCTCGAGCCCTACGGGGGTGCGTGGCTCAACTCTTGGCTCGACCGTGACCTCGGCATCTCCGGGCGGCTCAGTGTTCGGTCGGGTGGCGGGCGGTCGGGTGGCGGGCGGTCGGGCGATGCGGTCGAAGAGGTGCTGGTCCGGGTCGACCGTCCGATCCTGCGGGTGCCCCAGTTGGCGATCCACCTCTCCGAGGACCGCAAGGGTGTGCAGCTCGACCCGCAGCGGCATGTGAACGCGGTGTGGGGCATCGGCGGCGAGCCGCGCTCGTTCATCGGGTTTCTCGCCGGTGAGGCCGGAGTCGACGCGGACGCCGTCCTCGGCTGGGAACTGATGACGCACGACCTGGCTCCGTCGGCCGTGGTCGGGGAGGACTCGTCGTTGGTGAGTGCGCCGCGCCTCGACAACCAGGGCACCTGTTACGCCGGCACGCGGGCGCTGCTCGCCGCGGTCGCCGAGCCCGGTGACTGCACACCGGTACTCGCGTTGTTCGACCACGAGGAGGTTGGCAGCATGTCCGATCGCGGTGCTTTCTCGGACCTGCTCAACTCGGTGCTCGAGCGCATCGTGCTCCTCCGTGGCGGCGGGCGTGAGGACTTCCTGCGGGCGATGTCCGGGTCGGTATGCGCGTCGGGCGACATGGCGCACGCGACCCACCCGAACTACCCGGATCGTCACGAACCAGCCCACCGCATCCAGGTGGGCGGCGGACCGGTGCTCAAGGTCAACCAGAACCTGCGCTATGCATCCGACGCCGCCGGCGCCGCCGAGTTCGCACTCGCGTGCGACCGCGCCGGGGTTCCGCTACAGAGGTACGTACACCGCGCCGATCTCCCGTGCGGATCGACGATCGGACCGATCACCGCATCCCGGACCGGACTGTCGACCGTCGACGTCGGGGCACCGCAGCTGGCGATGCACTCCGCCCGAGAGTTGATGGCTGCGAGAGACGTTCGAATGTACGCCGACGCGCTCGCGGCCTTCCTCACACCGGTGCGCTAGTTGGATACGGTGTTCCGTTCCTGTTCGGACGGCGTGGTGATCTCGACCGCGCGGTGATCGCATCGAGGCTGTCGATGTCGTCCCCCGACCGGCGCAGCGCGAAGCGGGGCCAGCCCAACCCGCGAGCCAGGATCGGGCTCATGGCGCGCGGTGCGCGGTGCGTCGGCGACCGCCGCTAGACTTTGGCCTGGCAGCCCGCTGCCCGGCTCGCCGATTCATCTCAGAGGGAAGGGACCGCACGCCCCGTGTCTCCGCAGGTAGATACCGTCACTCACGCTTCCTCGACTCCTGAGGTCGCTCAGCCGTACAAGGAGCTGGGCCTCAAGGACGACGAGTACGCCCGCATCAAGGAGATCCTCGGTCGCCGGCCCACCGATGCAGAGCTCGCGATGTATTCGGTGATGTGGAGCGAGCACTGCTCTTACAAGTCGTCGAAGGTCCACCTCCGCTACTTCGGTGAGACCACGACCGACGAGATGCGGGCCTCGATGCTCGCGGGCATCGGCGAGAACGCCGGTGTCGTCGACATCGGCGACGGTTGGGCCGTCACCTTCAAGGTCGAGTCGCACAATCACCCGTCGTACATCGAGCCCTATCAGGGTGCGGCGACCGGTGTCGGCGGCATCGTCCGCGACATCATGGCGATGGGCGCACGCCCGATCGCGGTCATGGACCAGCTCCGTTTCGGGGCCGCCGACCACGTTGACACCCGCCGCGTCGTCGACGGTGTCGTGCGTGGCATCGGCGGCTACGGCAACTCCCTCGGCCTGCCCAACGTCGGCGGCGAGACCGTGTTCGACGAGTCCTACCAGGGCAACCCGCTGGTGAACGCGCTGTGCGCGGGCGCGATGCGCGTAGAGGACCTGCACCTGGCGTTCGCGTCCGGCGCCGGCAACAAGATCATCTTGTTCGGTGCACGCACCGGTCTCGACGGCATCGGCGGTGTGTCGGTGCTCGCCTCGGAGACCTTCGACGACAGTGCAGGCGGTCGCCCCAAGAAGCTGCCGAGCGTCCAGGTCGGTGACCCCTTCACCGAGAAGGTGCTCATCGAGTGCTGCCTCGAGCTGTACCGGGCCAAGCTCGTCGTCGGTATTCAGGACCTTGGTGGAGCCGGACTGTCCTGCGCGACGTCGGAGCTGGCCGCAGCCGGAGACGGCGGCATGCACATCGACCTCGACAGGGTCCCTATGCGGGCCACCGGCATGACCGCGGCAGAGGTGCTGTCGAGCGAGTCGCAGGAGCGCATGTGCGCGGTTGTCACCCCCGAGAATGTCGACGCGTTCATGGAGGTGTGCGAGAAGTGGGACGTGCTGGCCACCGTCATCGGTGAAGTCACCGACGGTGAGCGCCTCGTCATCGACTGGCACGGCGAGACCGTCGTCGATGTCCCGCCGCGCACCGTCGCGCACGAGGGGCCGGTGTACGAGCGCCCGGTTGAGCGGCCGGACACCCAGGACGCGCTGATCGCCGACACGACCGCGAACCTGAAGCGTCCGGAGGCTGCCGAGGAGCTCAAGGCGACGCTGCTCGAGATGATCGCGTCGCCGGCGTTGTGCAGCCGCAAGTGGATCACCGAGCAGTACGACCGCTACGTCCGTGGCAATACGGTGCTCGCGGAGAACGCTGACGGCGGAGTGGTCCGCATCGACGAGCAGACCGGTCGCGGGATCGCGCTGGCCACCGACGCGTCCGGCCGCTACACGATGCTCGACCCATACGCCGGAGCGCAGCTCGCGCTCGCCGAGGCGTACCGCAACGTGGCCGTCACCGGAGCCACACCGAAGGCGGTCTCCAACTGCCTCAACTTCGGTTCGCCGGAGGATCCGGGTGTGATGTGGCAGTTCCAGCAGGCCGTACGCGGCCTGGCCGACGGCTGCGCCGAGCTGGGCATCCCGGTCACCGGCGGCAACGTCAGCTTCTACAACCAGACCGGATCCACCGCGATCCTGCCGACACCGGTCGTCGCCGTGCTCGGCGTCATCGACGATGTGCAGCGTCGCATCCCGACTGGCATCGGCCTCGAGCCGGGCGAGACCCTGATCCTGCTGGGGGAGACCCGTGATGAGTTCGACGGCTCCATCTGGGCGCAGGTCGAGCACGGTCACCTCGGCGGTGTCCCGCCGAAGGTCGATCTAGAGCGTGAGCGACTGCTGGCAGACATCCTGCTGGCCGGCTCCCGGGACGGCCTGATCTCCGCCGCCCACGACCTGTCCGAGGGAGGTCTCGCGCAGGCCGTCGTGGAGGCCGCGCTGTCCGGCGAGACCGGGTGCCGAATCCTGCTGCCGGAGGACACGGACCCATTCGTGACCCTGTTCTCCGAGTCGGCCGGTCGCGTGCTGGTCGCGGTACCGCGTACCGAGGAGAGCCGCTTCACCGGTATGTGCTCGGCCCGTGGGCTGCCCTGGGTTCGCATCGGCGTCGTCGACGAGGGCTCGGACTCGATCGAGGTCCAGGGTCAGTTCTCGGTCACTATGGCCGAGTTGCGTGCGGCGTTCGAATCGACCCTCCCGGCGATGTTTGGATGATGCGTGACGGACTCGGGGGTCGAACGAGAGGGGCTCACTGAGCTGCGGGAGAGCCCGCAGCCAGTGCCCCCTGCCCGCCCCAGTTTCCAGCAGCGACATCCGTTCGTCGTCTGGGCGTGGAGCCTGCTCAGTCTGGACTTCACGGGAATCGCGTTCGGAACGCTGTTCTTCTGCTGGTCGCTGACGCCGTCGCTGCTGCCGCGCGACTGGCTGTACCAGGGACTGATCGGTGGCATCAGCGCCGCCATCGGCTATGCGGTCGGCACGGCGATCGGCTGGCTGGTCTACGAGTTCGGCCTTGCGCGCCGGTCCTGGTGGCCGTTGTCCGACCGGATCATCCGGCCCGTCAAGGTGGCCGTGCCGATCCTCTCGCTGCTCGCGGCGATCATCATGCTGGTCTACTCGGCCGGCTGGCAGCGGGAGTTGTCCGCGCTGATGAACGCGGAGGGCACGACCACTACCGGATACATCCGTACCCTTGGCCTGAGCATGCTCGTCGCGGCCGCGCTCATCGCCGTGTGGCGGGTGTTGCGCGACCTCGTCCGGTGGGTGGCACGCCAGCTCAACCGTTGGCTCAAGATCCCGAGCCCGGCCGCGTCGGCAGCTGGGTTCGCCGTCGTGCTCGTGTTGGTGTTCATGCTGGTCGACGGCATACTCCTGCGGGTCGGCTACGACGCGGTGAACTCGGCGTTCAGCCTCCAGAACAACGAGACCCGCCCCGGCGTGGTGCAGCCGCTACTGCCAGAGAAATCGGGCAGCCCGGTGTCGTTGGCGCCGTGGGACACCCTCGGATTCGAAGGCCGCAACTTCGTCTCCGGCGGCATCAGCGCCGCCGAACTGACTGCAGCCAACGGAGAACCCGCCCAGGAGCCCATCCGGGTCTACGCGGGGCTCGAAACGGCGCAGGACACCGATGCCCGCATGGACATCGTCCTCGACGAACTGGAGCGGACCGGCGCCTTCGAACGCAAGACGCTGGTGATCATCCCCACCACCGGGACCGGTTGGGTCAACCCGACCGCGGCACAGGCGATCGAACTCGTCGAGAACGGCGACAGCGCGCTCGTCGCCGCCCAGTACTCGTACCTGCCCAGCTGGATCTCGTTCCTCGCCGACCGCAGCAAGGCGGCGGCCGCCGGCAATGCGCTGATCAGCGCAGTCCACGATCGGTGGCTCACCAAACCGGAGGCGACCCGGCCCAAGCTGTACGTGTACGGCGAGAGCCTCGGAACGCAGGCCGGTGAGGGTGCCTTCGATGGACTCGCGGACATTCGTGAGACCGTCGACGGCGTGCTCTGGGTTGGGCCGCCCAACTCGAACCCGCTGTGGCGGTCACTCACCGACCGACGGGATCCCGGCACGCCGGAAATCCAGCCGGTGTATGCAGACGGTCTGATCGTGCGGTTCGCCGACGACGCCGCCGCGATACCTGGGGGGCCGGGGCCCTGGCTCGAGCCGCGCGTGCTCTATATCCAGCACCCGTCCGATCCCGTGGTGTGGTGGTCCACCGACCTCATCTTCAGACGTCCGGGCTGGCTGTCGGAGCCACCCGGGTTCGATCGGCTCCCGTCGATGAGGTGGTTCCCGTTCGTGACCTTCTGGCAGGTCAGTGCCGACCTGGCGAACGCGGCCGGAGTCCCCGACGGGCACGGCCACAACTACGGAACCACCATCCTCGATGGTTGGGTCGCGGTCACCACGCCCGACGGCTGGACGCAGGCAGACACCGAACGGGTCCGCGACGTGCTCGAGTCGCTCCGGGGGCGGGACGGTCCGGAGAAGTGAGGGAAGCGGTTAGGCCATCCCGTAGATGCGTCCGGTGTTGATCCGCAGAACCAAACGTTGCTCGTCGACCATCGCGCGCCGGAACTGGTCCCAGTCCTCGTGCTCGCCTCCGGTGGCGCTGCGGTAGACCTCGACGAGTTCGCCGACGGTCGAGTCCAGCGGGTCTGCGGCAACGGGCGAGAGCTCCGCGTCGCCCTCGACGACTGCGTAGCTCCAGAAGTCGGGAGCGCTCACGTGCAGGGAAACCCGGGGGTCCCGCGACGCATTGCGGGTCTTTGCCCGGTCCGCGGTCACCGACACCCGCGCAGTCCGGGTGTCCGGATCCCACGCGTACATGACATTCGACAGCTGCGGCCTACCGTCACGCTTGACGGTTACGAGAATCGCCTTGTTCTGCGACGCAACGAGATCGAGAAGCGGACGCGGCGTGCTGACCTCGGTGCTCATGACCTGTGCAACGGCTTCGTCCACGGGCTTGTTCCTCGAGGACGGTAGGTTCGGTTAGATTCCATGCCCATGCCAGCTCGTCGCGCCGTCGATCCAGCCGAACTTCGCAGCGCTCTGCTCGCCGTCGGACCGTGGCTGCGGGGCGAGGAAGAGGCGGCGCCGGCGCGCACTCAACTGGCCGCTGCCGTCCGGCTCAGTGCCCGCACCCTCGAACAGGTCGCCCCCGGCTCGAGCGTGGAGGTACGGGTGCCGCCGTTCGTCGTTGTGCAGTGCATCGAGGGTCCGCGGCACACCCGCGGCACACCACCGAACGTCGTCGAGACCGACCCGCGAACCTGGCTGCTGATGGTGATCGGACGGCTCGGTTTCGACGACGCTGCCGCGGCCGGTTCGCTGGACGTGTCGGGCAGCCGGGCCGGAGAGGTCAGCCACTGGCTGCCGCTGTTGCGTCTGTGACAACTGCCTGCGACCACCGCGACCTGTGACAACCGTTGCGTTGCGCGACTCACCGAAAGTCAGGCCACCGAAAGTCAACCGATGTGCCCGCGGTAGTTAGAATGGGCACGCCCCGCACCGAAGCCCCTAAGGGAGCGCCTGTAGTGACTCGTGCCGACCTGTCGGTCAACAGCCGGAACCTTCTCGCTACGACCACGCCGGAGGCGGACGAGAACGAACCTCGTGAGGAGTGTGGCGTCTTCGGAGTCTGGGCTCCAGGCGAGGAAGTCGCCAAGCTTTCCTACTACGGGCTCTACGCCCTCCAGCACCGCGGTCAGGAGGCGGCCGGCATCGCGGTCGCCGACGGCTCGCAGGTGCTGGTCTTCAAGGACCTCGGACTGGTCAGTCAGGTGTTCGACGAGCAGACCCTCGGCGCGATGCCTGGGCACGTCGCCGTCGGCCACTGCCGCTACTCGACCACGGGCTCGACGACGTGGGAGAACGCGCAGCCCATCTTCCGCACCACGGCCGCGGGCACCGGCGTCGCGCTGGGCCACAACGGCAACCTCGTGAACACGGCCGAGCTCGCGCAGCGCGCCCGGGAACTCGGACTGATCGACGACAAGCGCCCGGGTGCGGCGACATCGGACTCCGACGTAGTCGGCGCCCTCCTTGCGCACGAGGCCGCCGACAGCACGCTCGAGCAGGCCGCGTTGATGCTGCTGCCGACGCTGCGTGGCGCGTTCTGCCTGACTTTCATGGACGAGCACACGCTGTATGCGGCGCGCGACCCGTACGGTATTCGTCCACTGTGCTTGGGCCGCCTCGACCGCGGCTGGGTGGTCGCGAGCGAGACCGCAGCCCTCGACATCGTCGGTGCCTCGTTCGTCCGCGAGATCGAGCCCGGTGAACTGCTCGCGATCGATGCCGACGGCGTCCGATCATCGCGGTTCGCCAACCCGGAACCCAAGGGCTGTGTGTTCGAGTACGTGTATCTGGCTCGTCCCGACAGCGTGATCTCGGGACGTTCCGTGCACTCGACTCGCGTCGAGATCGGCCGCCGCCTTGCCAAGGAGCACCCGGCCGACGCCGACCTGGTGATCCCGGTCCCGGAGTCCGGCACGCCCGCTGCGGTTGGATACGCGCAGGGCTCCGGTATCCCGTATGGCCAGGGTCTGATGAAGAACGCCTATGTGGGGCGCACCTTCATCCAGCCGTCACAGACCATCCGTCAGTTGGGTATTCGGCTCAAGCTCAACCCGTTGCGGGAAGTTATCCGCGGCAAGCGTCTCGTTGTCGTCGACGACTCGATTGTGCGCGGCAACACCCAGCGAGCGCTGATCCGCATGCTGCGCGAGTCCGGTGCGCTCGAGATCCACGTGCGGATCGCATCTCCACCGGTCAAGTGGCCGTGCTTCTACGGCATCGACTTCGCCTCGCCCGCCGAGCTGATCGCGAACGGCGCCGAGGGCAGCGGTGTGAACGACACGCTCGACGACATGCTCGAGGGAGTACGTCGCTCGATCGGTGCCGACTCGCTCGGATACATCTCGATCGACGGCATGGTTGCCGCGACCGAGCAGCCCTCGACTCGCCTTTGTAAGGCGTGCTTCGACGGGACCTACCCGATCGCGCTGCCGAGCGAGGGGATGGGCAAGAACGTCCTCGAGGGCATGCTGGAGTCGGCCGCGGGCACCCCGATCTCGCACGACAACGACAACGCGAACGCGCTGTCCCGCCCCTAGAGCAAGGACGATTCCGCGTGCCTCGCGCACTCCGGTAGCGTAAGGGCGCAATCGAGGTGATTGCCGTGTACGCGCATGCATGCGTATGCATGACTTCCGTGATTGCGTCAGTGGAGACGTTCACCGAAATCAAGGCTGGAGCCAGAACCCAATGACCGAGGACAGTACCCGCACGCAGGGCGCTTCGTACGCCGCCGCCGGAGTGGACATCGAAGCGGGCGACCGGGCAGTCGAGCTGTTTGCTCCGCTGGCGAAGAGGGCCAGCCGCCCCGAGGTCATGGGGGGTCTCGGTGGGTTTGCCGGTCTGTTCTCGCTCAAGGGTCACTATAAGGAGCCGCTGCTCGCGGCCTCGACCGATGGTGTCGGCACGAAGCTCGCCGTCGCACAGGCGATGGACAAGCACGACACGGTCGGTCTCGATCTCGTCGCGATGGTGGTCGACGACCTCGTCGTGTGTGGGGCCGAGCCACTGTTCCTCCAGGACTACATCGCCGTCGGCCGCGTCGTTCCGGAGCGGGTCGCGGAGATCGTCGGCGGTATCGCCGAGGGTTGCATCCAGGCCGGCTGCGCGCTGCTCGGCGGTGAGACGGCCGAGCATCCGGGCGTGATGGCGGACGGCGACTACGACATCTCGGCAACAGGTGTCGGTGTCGTCGAGGCCGATGCGGTGCTGGGACCGGACCGGGTCCGCCCGGGTGACGTCGTGATCGGTATGGGTTCGTCGGGCCTGCACTCCAACGGCTACTCACTCGCCCGCAAGGTGCTGCTCGAGATCGACCGGATGTCGCTGACTGGTCACGTCGACGAGTTCGGCCGCACGCTTGGTGAGGAACTGCTCGAGCCCACCCGTATCTACGCGAAGGACTGCCTGGCGCTCGCTGCCGAGGCTGACGTGCGGACCTTCTGTCACGTCACCGGTGGTGGCCTGGTCAACAATCTCGCCCGCGTGATGCCCAAGGGCTTGGTCGCCGAACTCGACCGTGGCACCTGGAGTCCGGCGCCGGTGTTCACGCTGATCGCGCAGCGCGGTCGCGTCGAGCGTGCCGAAATGGAGCAGACGTTCAACATGGGCGTCGGGATGGTCGCGATCGTCGCGCCGGAGGACGTGGATCGGGCCATGGCGGTTCTCACGGCCCGCCATATCGACTGCTGGACGCTCGGTACCGTCAGGAAGGCGTCTGACGCCGACTCGGTTCGCGCCGCTTTGGTCGGCGATCATCCGCGCTTCTGAAACGCCGCTCTGAACCACCCGCGCCGTCTGGCTCGTCCAGCGGGAGTCCAGCACTAGATTGCACGTCGAGGTAGCTGGCACGTAGCGGACGTCCCCGGACGGTGGTGCTGAGAGCGTCCACGACGCGTGGACAACCGGTTGTCGTCGATCGTGTTCGGGATGATCACGAACACCCACGCAAGTACCACGAATGAGGGGGAGCCCAGGTGGCTCCCCCTCATTCGTGTGCTTTGAGGCGTATCGGTTCGACGCTCAGCGACGCCAATCCTCGTAGTCGTCCTCTTCCCATTGGGAGCGACCATCCTGATCGGAGCGCTGATCCGCGAGGATGCCGTTTCGCGACGAGTTGCCCGAGAGCTCTCGTTGCAGGCTGTCGAAATCCGTGGCCGGAGAACTGTATTTGAGTTCCCGTGCAACCTTGGTCTGCTTTGCCTTAGCCCGGCCGCGGCCCATGGCTGACCCCCTCGCGCTTTTCGCGGGGCGGCCTGGGGAATTTGGCGGCCCCGCGTTGAGTGTTGAATGTTTTCCTGACCAACACTCTAGCGTGGAAAAGTCCGTTCCGCCTCCAGGTCCCGCTACTGGCTGTGTCTGGTTTGTCTCAGCAGGCCCGTGAACTGGTGTGATGTCAGAACTCTGCAGGCTAGAACACACCGGGGATAGCTCGAATTGTGCCTACACGGGCGCCGCCACCGAAGACCGGCTGCGACGCCAGTGCGGCGTGGTCCTCCGACCACGTCACACCTAGCCGGTGCAACAGGGCTGCGGTCAAGGGCAATCGGGCACGTTCGTGGCCGTCGTCGATCTTGAGTGCGAAAGCGGTGCCGTCCGGCAATGCACCGGCATGAACGCCGTCGGCCCCGGCCTTGCACAGCAGTCCCGGCACCGCAGGCATCAGTCGCGCGTCGTCGCGGCCGGTCCCGGAGATCAGGTGGGGGTGCGTGCGGATCGCTTCGGCGACTCGATGTTCGGGTGTGCCGGGAGCGGCGGTGACGAGCGTCGAGAACGCACGTGCCAGGTTCGTGAGCGAGAGCGGGATGATCGGCAGCCCACAGCCGTCGATGCCGAGTTCGGACTCGGGTTCGCCGCTGAGTTCGGCGATCGTCTCGATGACCACCTGCTGCAGCGGGTGGGTCGGGTCGAGGTACGAGTCCAGGGGCCAATCGTTGGCCACGCATGCAGCGAGCATCGCTGCGTGTTTGCCGGAGCAGTTCATGTAGACGGTGCGCCGAGGCTTGTCGGTCGCGATTACCGCCGCACGGGCCAGCTCGTTGGCCGGCAGCTCCGGCGGACACAGGAGGTGGGTCTCGTCGAGGCCGATCCGGCGCAGGAGCTTCTCGACGAGCGCGACGTGTTCGGGCTCGCCGTCGTGCGAAGCTGACGCGATCGCCAATTCCTCGGTCGAGCCGGGCGTGAATCCACTGCGGAGCACCGCCACCGCCTGCATCGGCTTGTTCGACGACCTCGGGTAGATGGGGGTGTGAACCTCGCCGAGCGAGAGTGTCGTCGTACCGTCCGGCGCCAGCACCACGAGCGACCCGCGATGAACACATTCCCGGAACCCGGACCGAACGACCTCCACCAGTTCGACGCTCACGACTACACCCGCTCTCCCGCACGATTCAGGAATTTCCGGACGCGCGCTTCAGTCACGGCCGCGAGATTCGGTTGCTGAGCAAGGAGGACCCGCAGCCTGTCCGGGTCGTCGCCGACGAACACGTCTCGGACCGTCACGCCGTGCGCCGGAACCGACAAGATCTCCACCGGGTCACCGGCCCGAAGATGCCCGGGTGCCAGCACCCGTAGGTAGGCGCCGACGTCGGCGCGGTCGGTGAAACGCTCGATCCACCGGGGTTCGCCTGTCCAGTGCGCGAATGTCGCGCACGGCACCCGCGGATGGGTGATCTCGAGTTCGGTGGTCCCGATCCGCCAGCGGGTGCCGATCACCGCGTCCGTCGTGGCCACCCCGGCCAGTCGGAGGTTCTCCCCGAACCAGCCAGGTGCCAGCGCTCGGCCCAGTTCGCGGCCCCAGCGGTCGGCCTCCGCCGCAGAGTAGGCGTAGACCGCCTTGTCCCGCCCACCGTGGAACTTGGTGTCACACACGTGGTCACCGGTGAGGCCGTCCGGCGTGACGAGCACGGGGCCGTCGACAGGCCGTTTGTCTATGGCGGTACGGGGCGCACGCTTGCTCGGTGTGTCGCGTTCGGCGAACACGACACACACCGCCTCTACCCGGCCGGTCACCGTCGGCCACGCAACCGGTCGACGGCCTCCCGCCCCGGCTGCACCTCGTCGTGTGCAGGCACCGAGTCCTCGTCGATCGACGCGGCACATGGTCCGGTTGCCAGCGCAGTGTCGGCGGGCACGGTCCGCTTCATCAGCGCGAGCGCGATGGGTCCCCATTCGAAGTGGTCGACGACGGTGCCGAGACGTCCGACGGTGCGGCCGTCCGCGGTCACCGCCTCACCCACCTCCGGGCGTCCCTCGGCGGAGCCGTCCAGGTGCAGCATCACGAGGTGTCGTGGGGGCTTGCCGAGGTTGTGCACGCGTGCGACGGTCTCCTGACCGCGGTAGCAGCCCTTGTCGAGGTGGACGGCACCGTGCTCGTCGGGGCCGCCGATCCAGCCGGCCTCATGGGGAATGGTCCGCTCGTCGGTGTCGACGCCGATCCGTGGCCGGAGGCTTGCCACCCGCAGAGCCTCGAAGGCCCACGACCCAGCCGGACGTGCCCCCGCTTCGGTGAGTGTGGCCCACCACCGCGTCAGGTCGGCGCGCGGTACCAGCAGGTCGAACGAGTCCGTTGTGGGCCACGGCATGCGGCGCACGAATCCGCCGCCGGCCAGTGGCGTCACCGCGTAGGTGGCCGGCAGCTCGGCAATGCCCAGCGCCGCGAGGATCGCGGGGGAGTTGGCATCGGGACCGATCAGGCTCAGTACCGCCATGTCGCTGCCGTCGCGGGGTTCGGCCTTGGCCCAGAACACCATCTTCGTCAGGAAACTCAGCAGTGAAGCGCCCCGATCGGCTTCGGTATCGATCCACGTCACCCCGTCGACGTCGGTCTGTACCCAGTGGTGCTCGATCCGACCGTTGACGTCCAGAGACAGGTTCTCGGCGCTCGTACGGTCGGGCAGCGCGGCGACATGCTGGCTCGAGATGGTGTGCAGCCACGTCAGGCGCTCGTCGCCGGAGATCGCGATGACGAATCGGTGGGAGCGGTCGACGACCGCAACCGACCCGGTCGCGGTGCGCTGCTCGGCGAACGGGTCGCCGTAGTGCCAGGCCACGCCGGCGTCGGGCGAACCTTCGGGAGGCGGCACGGCGCCGGGTACGGACAGCAGGGGACTGGGTGCAACGCGCGGGGTGTCAGCCACGGTCCCATTCTATGAGCGGGGTTCGGGCATGCCTGACGATGCATCGTCCAAATACGGGTTATGCCAGTTCTGGCTAAGGTGGGGCGCATGGCTGATCAGGTGCTGGTTACGTTGGACGGCCAGGTGCGCGACGCCGACGCGCCGTTCCTGTACGCAGACGACCTCGCCGTGGTTCGCGGTGATGGCGTGTTCGAAACGTTGCTGGTGCGCAACGGTAGACCGTGCAAGGCCGAGTTGCACCTGGCTCGGCTGGAGTCGTCGGCGCGCGCCCTAGAACTGCCGTGGACCGGGCGCGGACCGTGGACGCACGCTGCCCGGGTGGCGGTTCGGGAGTGGGGAGGCGACCGTGACGGATGGATGCGCCTGGTCCTGAGCCGCGGACGCGAGATGGGCGGACCACCGACAGCGTTCGTGACGGTGGGCCCTGTGGCTGAACGGGTACTGCGCGCCCGGAGAGACGGGATCTCGGCAATGACGTTGCCGCGGGGCATCTCGGTGGATCTGTCTGCCGCCGCGCCGTGGGAGCTGGCGGGTGCGAAGACGTTGTCGTACGCCACGAACATGGCAGCGCTGCGGTACGCGCAGGCAAGGGGCGTGGACGACGTCGTCTTCACGAGCAGCGAGGGCAGGATTCTCGAGGGTCCGCGGTCGACGGTCGTGATCGCTCGGGGTAAGAGATTGATCACTCCACCGCCCGAGCAGGGCATCCTCGCCGGCACCACGCAGAAGGCGCTTTTCGAGGTGGCACCGGACAAAGGGTACGTATGCGAGTACGCACCCCTGTACCCCGATGATCTCCTTGCAGCGGAAGGGGTTTGGATGATGTCCAGCGTCACTCTCGCCGCTCGGGTGCATACCCTCGACGGCACCGCGCTGGCGCCCTCGGCGGCGGCCGAGGATGTGGCCTCGATGGTCGAGTTGGCGGTCGAGGCGGTCGGGGCGGGCTGACTCCAGTTGGGCTTGAACCGGACGGTCTACTACATTTCGTAGTAGCAAGGAACTGCGGGTACCTCCGTCCCGCAGTAGCTTTGTGAACAGGGATCGAGCGGCCACCCACGTCTCGATCCCGAAGCCTGTCGTACGGGTCGAGTTTTCGGAGTAGCCATGGACGTCCTGGATGTCTCCCGGTGGCAGTTCGGCATCACCACCGTCTATCACTTCATCTTCGTTCCACTCACGATCGGACTGGCCCCGTTGGTCGCGATCATGCAGACCATGTGGGTGGTGACGAAGAAGGACCACTGGTACCGCCTCACCAAGTTCTTCGGCAAGTTCTTCCTCATCAACTTCGCGATCGGCGTCGCGACAGGCATCGTGCAGGAGTTCCAGTTCGGCATGAACTGGAGCGAGTACTCCCGATTCGTCGGTGACGTCTTCGGAGCACCCCTCGCGCTCGAAGGTCTCATCGCATTCTTCCTGGAATCGACGTTCCTCGGCCTGTGGATCTTCGGCTGGACGCGTCTGCCCAAGGGTGTTCACCTCGCGACGATCTGGCTGGCCGCGATCGGTGTGAACGCGTCTGCATACTTCATCATCGTCGCGAACTCGTTCATGCAGCATCCAGTCGGTGCGCGCTTCAATCCGGAGACCGGGCGCGCAGAGCTCGAGAGCATCTGGGCGCTGCTGAGCAACAACACCGCAGTCGCGGCGTACCTCCACGCGGTCGCCGGCGGCTTCCTGACCGCGGCGACGTTCGTGGTCGGCATCGCCGGGTGGTGGATGGTGCGCAACATGCGCAGGTCCAAGACTGCACCACCTGCGGAATCCGAAGTCCTGGTGCGGGATGCGCGTGAGATGTTCCGTCCGGCAGCACGACTCGGCATGCTCGTGATGATCATCGCCGGTGTCTCGATCATCTACACCGGTGACATGCAGGGCAAGCTCATGTTCGAGCAGCAGCCGATGAAGATGGCGTCGGCGGAGTCGTTGTGCAACACCGAGACCGATCCGGACTTCTCGATCCTGACTGTCGGTACGCACAACAACTGCGACAGCGTCACGCACGTTCTCCAAGTGCCCGGTGTACTGCCATGGCTGGCAGAGGGCAAGTTCAGCGGCGTCACGCTGCAAGGCGTCGAGGACCTCCAGGTGCAGTACGAACAGCAGTTCGGTCCCGGAAACTACCGTCCGAACCTGTTCGTCACCTACTGGTCGTTCCGCGCGATGATCGGCCTCGGTGTCGGCGCGCTCACACTCGCGCTGGCCGGTCTGTGGGTCACCCGCAGGGGCCGCGTCCCGGACCAGAATTGGTTCAAGTGGTTGTGCCTCATCGCGATTCCGACACCGTTCCTCGCCAACAGTGCCGGCTGGATCTTCACGGAGATGGGTCGCCAGCCGTGGGTGGTGCATCCGAACCCAACCGGAGTCGACCTGATCCGGCTCACCGTGGACCAAGGCGTCTCCGACCATCCGGCCGGACTCGTCCTGACGTCACTGATCGTGTTCACTCTGCTGTACGGCGCGCTCGGGGTCGTGTGGTTCTACCTGATCCGGCGGTACGCGATCGAAGGCCCGTCGCCGCACGACGAGCATCCGCCGGGCGAGGGACCGAAGGGCGGCGGACCGGGGGAACCGGAGTCCGAAGAAGAGCAACTGTCGTTCGCGTACTAGGAGAGCGTCATGGGACTGCAAGAATTCTGGTTCATTCTCATCGCGGTGCTCTTCACGGGCTACTTCGTGTTGGAGGGCTTCGACTTCGGCGTCGGCATGCTGATGTCGGTCCTGGGCAAGACGGACAACCGTCGCCGCGTGCTCATCAACACGATCGGGCCGGTATGGGACGGCAACGAGGTGTGGCTGATCGTCGGTGGCGGCGCGCTGTTCGCGGCCTTCCCGGACTGGTACGCAACGCTGTTCTCCGGTTTCTATCTACCGTTGCTGATCATCCTGGTCGCACTCATCTTGCGGATCTGTGCGATCGAGTGGAGAGGCAAGATCGACGACGACAGATGGCGTCGGCGAGCGGATCTCGGGATCATGATCGGCTCTTGGGTGCCGGCGGTGCTGTGGGGCGTCGCGTTCGCGAACATCGTGCGCGGCGTTGCGATCGACGCCGACAAGAAGGTCACGTCGAGTTTCTTCGACCTGCTCAACCCGTACGCGTTGCTCGGTGGGATCACCACCGCGCTGGTGTTCGCGTTGCACGGCGCGGTGTTCATCGCTCTCAAGACAGCCGACGACGTCCGAATCGACGCCGCGGACCTGGCGAAGAAGCTCGCGATCCCTACCGTGCCGATCGCAGGTGGGTTCGTGCTTTGGACCCAGTTGGCCTACGGCAAGGGTTGGACTTGGATCCTCGTGGCCATCGCCGCCGTCGCCGTCATCGCCATCGCGCTCTTGACCCGGTCCGAGCGCGAAGGGTGGGCCTTCGCATTCACGACGCTCGCGGTGATCGCGACGAGCGTGCTGCTGTTCGCATCGCTGTACCCGAACGTGATGCCGTCGACGACCGACCCGGCGTTCAGTCTCACCATCGAGAACGCGTCGTCGAGCCATTACACCCTTATGGTGATGAGTTGGGCCGCAGTGGTTCTCACCCCGATCGTGCTCATCTACCAGGGTTGGACGTACTGGGTGTTCCGCAAGCGGATCTCCACCAAGCACATCCCGCCGTCGATCGGACTGCCACCCAAGGCCGGATCCACGAAGGCCGGATGAGAACCGTGGTCCGATGAGTACCTGGACCGATCGCCCCGCCCCGTCGCGACGACGGGCGGGGAACGAGGAGGCGGGACGACGGAGGGGTCCCGTCGATCCCCGCCTGTGGAAGTACTCCGCGTCGGCGCGCGGCTACCTGGTTCTCACCGTGGTGCTGTCCGTCGTGAACGTCGCGATGGTGATCGTCTCGGCGGTGCTGATCGGCACGATCCTCGCCGGGGTCATCACATCGGACCGGCGAACCGTCGCGGACTGGCGCACCGATCTGATTTTGCTGGCCGCCGCCGTAGCTGTGAGGGTGCTGGTGGCATGGCTGCACGCGCGCTACACCCACCGGGCCGCCAACCGGGTGGTCTCGGAACTCGAGGTCGAGGTGCTACGGGCGGCGGTGCGGATGCCGCCGCGGGACCTCGACCCGCGCCGCGACGAGATCGCGACGGTCCTGACGCGGGGAGTGCGGGCACTCGCGCCGTATTTGACCGGCTACGTTCCCGCGCTGATCCTGGCGGCGACGCTGACGCCGGCGACGTTCGTGGTGATCCTCTTCCAGGATGTGACCTCGGCGATGATCGTCGTCGTCACACTGCCGCTGATCCCGGTGTTCATGATCCTCATCGGGCTTCTCACCAGGGGGAAGTCCGAGCAAACGCTGGCCGCGCTGACTCGGCTGTCGGCCCAGTTGTTGGATCTGATCGCAGGGCTGCCAACGTTGCGGGCGCTCGGACGGGAGCACGGGCCGGCGGCCCGCATTCGGGAGCTCGGCGACGCGCATCGCAAGACCACGATGTCGTCGCTGCGGGTAGCGTTCCTGTCGTCGATGGTGCTCGAGCTGCTCGCGACGCTGTCGGTGGCGCTGATTGCGGTCAGCATCGGCCTGCGCCTGGTCTTCGGCGACATGGACCTGGAACCGGGCATCGTCGCGCTGATTCTCGCTCCCGAGGTGTATTTGCCGCTCCGCGTGGTCGGTGCGCAGTTCCATGCTGCCGAGGACGGTCTCGCGGCCGCCACCAGGGCATTCGGTGTGCTCGACCGATCGCCGCGGCACGTGGAGTCCGGCACCGTCATGGTCGACGCGAGCGGTGCCGTCGTCGAACTCGCTGGGCTGACCGTACGGTCGCGATCGGGCACCGCCCCCAACCGGTTGAATGCACGATGCGCTCCTGGCGAGGTGACGGTGCTCACCGGCGCCAACGGGTCCGGCAAGTCGACCGCATTGCAGACGGTTCTCGGGCTCACCTCCCCCGACGACGGTTCGGTCCGGGTTGGCGGTGTCGACGTAGCCGAACTCGACCCAGCGCAGTGGTGGGCGCAGATCGCCTGGCTGCCACAGCATCCGGTGATCGTTCCGGGGACGCTCGCGGAGAACCTCGCACTGGTCGGTGACGTCGACCTCAAGTCGGATGTTCTCCAACAGGCGTGTCGCGCAACGGGGTTCGATTCGGTGCTGCTCGAACTGCCGCGCCGATGGGACACGGTGGTCGGGGCCGGTGGGCTGGGACTGTCCCTCGGTCAGCGTCAGAGGTTGGCCCTGACGCGACTGCTGGTGTCGCCGCGGTCGGTGCTACTGCTGGACGAGCCCACCGCACACCTCGACGACGACACCGAACGGACGGTGCTGACGTCGTTGCGTGAACTCGCCCGAGCCGGACGCACAGTCGTCGTGGTCGGCCACCGGCCCAGCGTGTTGGCCATCGGGGACCGGGTGATCGAAGTCGAAGCCAGGAAGGAGAGCGGCGCGACTCATGAATCGTGATCTGCTGCGGGCGATCCGCCTGCTCGACCTGTCACCGCGTAGGATTCTGGCTGCCGTCGCCGCGGGTGTCGCGACCCTGGGCAGCGCCCTCGCCCTCGCCGCTCTGTCGGCCTGGCTGATCACCCGGGCGTGGCAGATGCCGCCAGTGCTCGACCTGACGGTGGCGGTGGTCGCCGTGCGCGCCCTCGGTATCTCCCGTGGCCTCTTCCGCTACCTCGAGCGTCTTGCGACACACGACGCTGCGCTCCGTGGCACGACATCGGCGCGGACGATGATCTATCGACGTCTCGCCGACGGTGACCCCGCCGCCGCGGCGGGTCTTCGACGCGGAGACCTGTTGGCCCGCACCGGTGCCGACGTCGATGCGCTCGGGGACGTGGTGGTGCGAGCACTGATCCCGATCGCGGTTGCCTGCGTCTTGGCGCTGAGCGCGGTCATGCTGCTCGGGCTCATCTCGCCGGACGCCGCGCTCGTCCTGGCGGCATCGCTCCTGGTGTCCGGCGTACTCGCACCGTGGTTGTCAGCGCGTGCGGCCCGTCTGGCCGAGTCGGAGAGCGCGGCTGCGTCGGCAGTGTTCAGCGAGACCGCGGTAACCGCGCTCGATCACGCCGCCGAGCTACGGGTGGCCGGTCGCCTCGGCGATGTCCTCGGACGCGCCGAGACCACGAACCGGGCGGCCGTCCGCGCCACTGATCGCGCGACGATGCAGGCGGCGTTCGCTGCTGCCGCGACGCCGCTCGCGATCGGGGCGAGTGTCCTGGGTGCGCTGCTCATCGGCATCACGCTCTACGGACCCGACGGCGGCACACCCGGCGGGATGACGCCGATGGCGCTCGCGATCCTGGTGCTCGTGCCGCTTGCCGCTTTCGAGGCGACCGGCGCGTTGCCGGCGGCTGCCGTCGCGCTGACCCGGGCCCGGATCGCGTCGGGGCGGATTCTCGCTCTCGTCGACCGCGCCGGTGAGCCGCGGCCGGAAGGGACGGAGGTGCCGTCCGGGCCGGGCCACCTTCGTGCCCGCGAGCTGCGCTGTGGGTGGCCGGGGAGCGAACGCGCGACCGCACCAGTCAGCCTGGACATCGCTCCGGGAAGCCGTATCGCGGTCGTCGGTGCCAGCGGAGCCGGTAAGACCACGCTCCTCATGACGCTGGCCGGACTGCTGCCGCCCTGCGGTGGGACCGTGTCGAGTGACGGAACACCGCTCGAGCGCTACCGGCTGGACGACCTGCATCGCATGATCGGCTTCTTCGCGGAAGACGCCCACATCTTCGACACGTCTGTCCTCGAGAATCTCCGGGTGGCCCGGGGTGACCTGACCGACGCCGCCGCCCTCGGGGCGTTGCATGCCGTCGGCCTGGGGGAGTGGGTCGACCAGCTCCCACGCGGCGTGCACACGCCGCTCGGTGGTGGTGCCCGAGCGATCTCGGGGGGCCAGCGCCGACGACTGCTGCTCGCGCGGGCACTGGTGTCGCCGGCCCGGGTGCTGCTGCTCGACGAGCCCACCGAACATCTCGACGCCGCGGACGGCGCGGCGATCCTTCATTCCCTCCTCGACCGGGAGTCCTCCCTGGTCGAGGAGGATCGCACGGTGGTCCTCGTCACGCATCAGCTGCCCCCCGAAACGCGGGTGGACCGAGTCGTGACAGTTGGCAGCGACCGGGGTGACGTGGGGGACCGTGCCGACGATCCGGTCGGGTTCGATCCTGCTCACCATGCTTGACCACCGCCTCGGCTCCGCCGACATGATCGGTTCGCCTGTCCCCGATCCCCTTTGACCGAAAAAGTCATTGCCGACAGTTCGGGTGAGGGCGTACTTTCTTCCGTACACGAGGAAGGAGGTGGTCTGAAGTTGAATGACAAACGGACACGTGAGGTGGCTGCCAGCTAGCCGCGGAGCTCTCGGAATTCACTGACCGCCTTGCGGCTGGCGAATCCCAGGCAGTTACCCGACCCCCGAACCCTCCGGCCATGTCCAGGCCGGAATCCCATGTACGACGCGCCTAGCGTCGCCAATGGACGGGTTCGGGGGTCGCTGCATCTCGGGGGTCTCAGCTTCTCGGGGGCCGCGCGCGGCAGGGGCCGATATGCTTCTTCTCAGACCGGCCCGCGGGTGGCTGGGCTACGTGAGGGGTGGCCGATGTCCGATCTGCATGTCGTCGCAACCGTTCAAGCCAAGCCGGGCTCCGAGGAAATGGTGCGAGACGGGTTCCCGCCACTGGAGGTGGCGACGCGCAAGGAAGAGGGCTGTGTGTCGTACCAGATTTTCGAATCCACAACCGCCGTCAGAACCTTCGTCGTGCTCGAGGTATTCGAGAGTCAAGAGGCATTTGACGCTCACCTGCAGACGCCGCACTTTCAAGCGTGGATGAACACCTTCGGCGAGCACCTGACGGGCGCCCCAGTGGTGCACATTCTGAAGGCGCTTCCTTGATCCACGTAGGTCGGCTCGGTGACTACATCAACCGGGACCGCATCGGCTACACGGTCGCGACCGCGGTCTCTCAGCCGATGTAGCGCTGCAGACGCGCGGAGAAACGAGGTTCGAGCGCTCCGTCGGCGATGACACGCTCCTCGACGTAGGCCAGGTCACCGTCCTCGACGATGCCGTACAGGCGCTTGGCACCACCGATCAGCTCACCGGATTGGCTACGGATCACCACGTCAGTCGCCAGCTCCCACGACGACTGCGTCAGGGCCTCACCGTAGAACAGTTCGACGACCCCGGACGCGTGCGCGAGCAAGAGCTCGAGCGCTTCCTCGTTTTCGCTACCAGGCGCACCGTCACCGGAGACCCTCCAGAAGCCGGTCTCGCGCTGATCCGGGCCCGCGTAGCCGCCCGTGTCGTCGAGACGCCACGAACGCGACTCCCACGACAGGTAGTTGCCACCGTCGTGTGAGACGACGATCTGCTGACCGAAGCGGTAGTCGCCAGTCTCGGGATCGCGACCCTCCCCCTCGCCACGCCACACGCCGACCATCGGCAGCAATGCGAGCATTCCGGGATGCAGGTCCGGCCCCAAGCGCAGGTTGGCAGTGTCTGGCAACGGGAGATCGGGCAGGTTCGCGATGTTGCGCCCCGCAGTCTCCTTCGCACGCTCCGCCGCACCTGCGACCGCGCGGTCACCGCTACCTCGGACGACGTCCGAATCGGCGCCGTCACGGTGCGGAGGCGTCGACTCGGGGTCCGTTTCCCGGCCCTGACTCACGGCTTGTCAGTGACCAGCCGGTACACGACGTAAAGCGAGAACCAGGTGATCAGGAGCGCGGCAAGAACAAGCAGAACCTCGAAGAAAATGACCACGGCGCCCATCTTAGACCGGGTCCCAAGGGCCAAACCGAAGAGGGGCGCCGTTCCTGTTGGAACGACGCCCCTCTTCGGTTGCGGCAAGGATCGATCTACTTGGCGACCGTCACATCGACGTTGTGGACGCCTGCGCCGGACGGGCTTAGCCGTACGTCGCCGTTGCCGGAGCTGGACAGCGCACGCACCTTCCAGTCCCCAGGGGCAGCGAAGAATCGGAAGTCGCCGGTCGCGGAGGCGACGACCTCGGCGGTGAACTCGTCGGTGCCGTCGAGTAGACGGACGAACGCGCCACCGACCGGCTGGCCATCAGCGGACAGCACACGGCCGGTGATGACCGTCTCCGTCTCGACGTTCACGCCAGCGGGCAGGGTCTGGGTCTGAACAGGTGCTCCGCACATATCTCTTATGCTCCCAACTCGATTGGTGCGCCGACCAGCGAGCCGTACTCGACCCAGCTGCCGTCGTAGTTCTTCACGTTCTTCTTGCCGAGGATCTCCTGCAGCACGAACCAGGTGTGGCTCGAGCGCTCACCGATGCGGCAATAAGCGATGGTCTCCTTGGAATCGTCGAATCCCTTGTCCGCATACAACTTTGCGAGGTCCTCGTCGGACTTGAACGTGCCGTCCTCGTTGGCGGTGGTGCTCCACGGGATGTTGATGGCACCCGGGACGTGGCCGCGCTGTTGAGCCTGCTCCTGCGGCAGATGTGCCGGAGCGAGAATCTTGCCCGAGTACTCGTCCGGGGAGCGGACGTCGACCAGGTTCGCCGCGCCGATCGCCGCGATCACGTCGTCACGGAACGCGCGGATCGAGGTGTCGGGCGCGGAGGCCTTGTACTCGGTGGCCGGACGGGTGACCGTCTCCTTCGACAGCGCACGGCCGTCGAGTTCCCACTTCTTGCGGCCGCCGTCGATCAGCTTGACGTCGTTGTGGCCGTACAGCTTGAAGTACCAGTAGGCGTACGCCGCGAACCAGTTGTTGTTGCCGCCGTAGAGCACCACGGTGTCGTCGTTGGCGACACCCTTCGCGGACAGGAGGGCGGAGAACTGCTCCTGGTTCAGGAAGTCGCGGCGCACGCCGTCCTGCAGGTCCTTCCGCCAGTCGAGTTTGATCGCGCCCTCGATGTGGCCGCCGTCGTACGCGGCGGTGTCCTCGTCGACCTCGATGAAGACGGTCTTGGGGGCGCTGAGGTTCTGCTCGGCCCAGTCTGCGGAGACCAGGACGTCGGAGCGAGCCATGGATTGTCCTTTCGGTTCGTTACGGCGTGTGGTGAATTCGTGAACAGGCTGCGCGAGCACGGCTCGTGCGGTCTTGAGGGGGGTGGTCCCGGGAATCAGGCCGTTTGCGGCGGATTCGGCAGGTCACCGATCACGGACGGGAACGTCGGTCAGCGATGGAGACGCTGGTTACGGGACGAGGAGTCGACCGTCGTGATCAACAGCAGGGACAGCAACAACCACCGAGGCGGCACAGATCGACTGCGCGGCGACGGGTGAGCATCAGCTCGTGGTTGGCGAACACGTGGTGCAGCGTACCCAATTCTCGAGGACTTGGGTCGTCGGGGGCTGAGAAGACGCGTCGGGTCACACCTTCGTCTGCAGATTGTCGAGGTTGATGATCAGGTCGTCGCCCGATCCTTCGATCACGATCTGGGAGCCTTGCGCGTAGACGTCGGTGGGAATCACGCCGAATGGCAGGGACTGCGGGTCGATCGTCTTGGTGAAGCGGTCGAGCACGCCCTGCCGAAGCGGAGTAGGCACCGAAAAGTCTTCCTGACCCTCCGGCCCGAAATAGAAGTCGGTGGCGACGATCATCAACTGCTCGCCGCGCAGTACCAGGTCGGCCTGCACGCTGACCGACTCTTGCAGCGGGCCCACCGGCACGGTTCCCGTGAACACGATGCCGCCGGTGGTCGGGGAGCCGGAGCCGCCCGAGCCCCCGGTGCCGTCGGACCTGTCTGCCGGTGGCGCAGACACCTGCAGGTCGGGAATGCCGAGGAACTTTCCCAGATCGGTGGGGTCGATCATCATCCGACCTTCCAGGTGGTCGACCGGTACCTCGCGAACCGACCCTTCGACGATCGCGGAAGCCGGGACCGACACCCCGTTCAGCGTCGCCTCGATCGTCACGTCCCCGATCATCTCGTTCGGCACCTGGCGTGCCCGCACCTCGACGTCGTCGTATTTGCCCTTCCACGCCTGGGTGAGGAACGGGAAGCCGTGGATGGTGACCTCTGGGTCGGCGGTGAGGGAGCCGCCCTCGCGCAGGGCACGCGAGACCTGGTACTCGGAGTAGGCGGCCGCGCCGAAGTCGACGACCACAACGAGTCCGATAAGGCACGCCAGTCCGATTATCAGTTTCCGCACTGCACCATTCTTACCGGCGATGCCAGGTACCGGTGGGACGGTAAGCTGCGAAGTCGCGCTAATCTGTGCGCGAACAAGAACGTCGGTCCACTCGGTGTCGGCCCTTCGCCGGCACCCGCGCCGCGAGAGAGGGAGGTTGAGTGGAGCTACTTCTTCTGACCTCCGACCCCAATCCGGAGACGGTGCTGCCCTCGTTGGCTCTGCTGTCGCATTCCGTGCGCCCCGCTCCGACAGAAGTGTCGTCCCTGCTCGAGGCGGGTTCTGCGGACGTGGCGATCGTCGATGCGCGGACCGACCTCGCCGCTGCTCGCGGGTTGTGTCGGCTGCTCGGTAGTACGGGATCGGCAGTCCCCGTGGTCGCGGTGCTCACCGAGGGCGGCCTCGTCGCGGTCAATTCGGACTGGGGTCTCGACGACATCCTTCTCCCGACGACGGGACCGGCCGAGCTCGATGCGCGGCTGCGCCTGCTCGTCGGCCGTAACGGCGGTCCGGAAAGTCCCGAATCGGCGGGAAGGATCACCCTCGGCGAACTGGTGATCGACGAGGGTACGTACACCGCACGGCTGCGGGGTCGTCCCCTGGACCTGACCTACAAGGAGTTCGAGCTCCTCAAGTACCTGGCCCAGCACGCGGGACGGGTGTTCACCCGGGCCCAGCTGCTGCAGGAGGTGTGGGGTTACGACTTCTTCGGCGGCACCCGTACCGTCGACGTTCACGTCCGACGCCTGCGCGCCAAACTCGGTTCCGAGTACGAGTCCCTCATCGGTACCGTCCGCAACGTCGGATACAAGGCGGTGCGGCCGGCGCGTACCCCGAACCGTCCCGGCTCCCAGGGCGAATCCCCCGACTCGGATTCGGACTCGGATTCGGAGGCCCAGGACCTGACCCCTACCAACGAATCGGCGTACTAGATGAAGCGTCACCAACTCGACTGGATCGATTCACCAGTGGTCGAGGTGGTGCGCCGTCTCATCGACCGAGCCACGGTGGAGGACGGGACCGCACCGGTGTCCGAGCAGGCGGTGCACGCCCTCGAAGGATCGGGCGACGCCCGGCACCTGGTGAGCACTGTCGACGGTGCGGTTGTCGGCTACGCCCAGCTCGAGCCCGGCCACGGTGACCATCCGCCGATGGCCGAGGTTGTCGTGGATCCCTCGGACCGCGGTGCCGGTATCGGCGGACGGCTGGTCGCGGAGGTGCTGCGGGCGGGCGGGCCGGGCACCCGGGTGTGGGCGCACGGCAATCTGCCGGCCGCGATCGCCGTCGCGCGGCGACTCGGCCTCGTCGGTGCCCGCGAACTGCTGCAGCTGCGGCGTTCACTGACGACGCCCCAATTGCCCGACGTCGTCGTTCCCGAGGGAGTCACGCTACGGACCTACCGTGGCCACGAGGACGACGCCGAATTGCTGCGGGTCAACGCGGAGGCGTTCGCCTGGCATCCGGAGCAGGGGACGTGGACACAACGCGAGATCGATGAGCGTCGCGCGGAGGCGTGGTTCGACCCGGAGGGGCTGTTCCTCGCCTTCCCGAGCGGCGGAGACTCCGCAGTCGACGCGACCCGCCTGCTCGGCTTCCACTGGACCAAGGTTCACCCGCCGGAGAACGGCAGCCCGGCGCTCGGCGAGGTCTACGTCGTCGGTATCGATCCGGCGGCGCAGGGGCGCGGCCTGGGCCGTGTGCTGACTCTGGCGGGCTTGCACCACCTGCGGGACCGAGGTCTCGGCACGGTGCTCCTGTACGTCGAGGGCGACAACACCGCGGCGCTGCACACGTACGAACGGCTCGGGTTCGAGCAGTTCCACATCGACGTCGCGTACGCGTCGCGGCACGACTGACGCGGACACGTCGCGGCCTGACTGATCGATGCGACCGCCAGTGTGACCCACGCCTCGCGAGATTCCCCTAGGGTGTTCATCTCCCGTTCACCGAAGGAGGGCCATCTGGCTACCGCGGTTCCTTAGTTTCTGGGCTGGGTAGCGCAGGGCTGCCCGGTGCGGACCTGTACAGGCCCGTGCCACCATGCCGCCCGATTACGGGCCAGACGCTAGAACAGCGGAGGACAAGGGTGAACCTCAAGCGAAACGGCGCATTGCTCGGAGTGGTGGCCGTCGGCGCCATGACCCTGGCGGCCTGCGGCAGCGACAACAACGCTGGATCGTCGACCGTCGACACGTCGGCATCGGAGGCGTCGTGCGAGGGCAAGGAAAGGCTTTCCGGCGCAGGCTCGTCCGCGCAAAAGAACGCGATGGACCAGTTCACCTCCAGCTACATCGCGGCCTGCCAGCAGAAGGGTGTGTCCGTCAACGTCGCGTACAACCCCAGCGGCTCCGGTGACGGCCGCACGCAGTTCATTGCGGACCAGGTCGACTTCGCGGGCTCTGACTCGGCCATCAACGGGGAGCAGGCCGATCTGGCCAGGGAGCGCTGCGCGGGCAATGACCCGTGGAACCTGCCCCTGGTGTTCGGTCCGGTCGCGCTCGCGTACAACCTCGACGGCGTCGACGACCTGGTGCTCAGCGGCGAGACCATTGCGAAGATCTTCAACGGGGGAATCACGCGATGGAATGATCCGGCCATCGCCGAACTCAACCCCGATGCCGCGCTGCCGGACGAGGAGATCAGCCCGATCTCCCGTTCCGACTCCTCGGGCACCACCGACAACTTCCAGAAGTACCTGATGGCCGCATCCAACGGTGCCTGGACCGCCGGCGCGGGCTCGGACTTCATGGGTGGCGTCGGTGAGGGCGCCAAGGGCTCGGCCGGTGTCGCGCAGGCCGTCTCCTCCGATCCCGGTTCGATCACCTACGTCGAGATATCGTTCGCCGATCAGCAGAACCTGCCGGCCGCGCAGATCGACACCGGATCCGGCCCGGTGGCGCTGACGCTGGAGACGGCGTCGAAGGCCATCGAGGACGCGGCGTTCGCGGGCTCGGGCACGGGTGACATGACGCTCGACCTGACGTCGATCTACGGCACCAACGAGGCCGGCGCCTACCCGCTGGTCCTCGCGACCTACGAGATCGTGTGCTCCGGCGGCTACGACGCAGAGACCGCCGCCGCGGTGAAGTCGTTCCTGACCAGTGCCGCGAACGAGGGCCAGCAGACCCTGGGTGAGCAGGGGTACGTGCCGCTGCCGGAATCGTTCCGCGAAAAGCTCGACGAATCGATCGCGGCCATCGGCTGATCGCGAATTATCAACCCTCGGACCGCCCGTCTATATTCGGACAGAGAAACATGAGCGCAGATGACTGACGCGAGCACACAGTCGACACCACGCGCCACAGGCCCCGCGGGCAGCGGGGCCGAGGTGGGCGGTCCGAGCGGCACTCCGGAGGCCCCGATCACTTCTTCACAGGCAACGAAGACCAAGACGGTCACCCGTCCAGCCGATCGGATCTTCGGGTCACTAGCGTCGGGGTCTGCGGTCTTCGTCACGCTGCTCGTCGCGGCCGTCGGCATCTTCTTGGTCTGGCGCGCGGTTCCCGCGCTCCAGCGCAACGAGGCCAGCTTCCTCACCAGTCGGGTATGGGAAACCACGAACATCGACGACATGGCGTTCGGCGTCATGGACCTGTTCATCACGACGGTGAAGGTTTCGGTGTTTGCGCTCATCCTCGCGATGCCGGTCGCGCTGGGTATCGCGATCTTCCTCACGGAGTACGCGCCGGCGCGCCTCGCGCGACCTCTCGCATACGCGATCGATCTGCTCGCCGCGGTGCCGTCCATCGTCTACGGCCTGTGGGGTCTACTGGTGTTTGCTCCGGCCGCCGCGCCGGTCGCGATGTGGCTCAACGAACATCTCGGCTGGATCCCCTTCTTCGCGGACGGTTCCGGTTCGATCGACGCCGGTGGAACTGTCTTCACGGCCGGCATCGTGTTGGCGGTGATGATCCTGCCGGTCATCACAGCGGTCACTCGAGAGGTGTTCGCACAAACTCCGAAGTCGCACATCGAGGCGGCGCTCGCGCTCGGAGCCACCCGCTGGGAAGTGGTGCGCACCACGATCATTCCGTTCGGTAAGTCCGGCTACATCAGCGGCTCGATGCTGGGCCTAGGGCGCGCGTTGGGTGAGACGATGGCGCTGTACATGATCCTGCGGACCACCTCGATACCGGCGACATGGCTCTCGCTCAATGATTCCGGTTCGACGATCGCCTCCAAGATCGCGCTCGGATACGCCGAGTTCAACAACAACATCCAGGCGGGCGCCTACATCGCCGCCGGTCTGGTCCTCTTCGTGCTCACCTTCGTGGTCAATGCGGCTGCTCGCGCCGCGATCGCCGGAAAGCGAGACTGACCGATGACCAGCGTTCTCGACAGGCCGATCAAGGCGCCCGCGTTCCAGGGCGTCGGATTCCGGCGACGTCTCACCGATCTCACCGCGACGATCCTGGTAACCCTGTCTGTCATCGTTGCACTCGTGCCGCTCGTGTGGGTGCTGTGGACAGTCGTCGTCGAGGGCTTGCCGGCCATCACGTCGCAGACGTGGTTCACGAATTCGTTCAGCGGACTGTCCGCCTCCGCGATGGGTGGCGGCGTCTACCACGCCCTCGTCGGCACCCTCATGCAGGGACTCGTGTGCGCAATCCTGGCGGTTCCGCTCGGCCTGTTCGTAGCCGTCTACCTCGTCGAGTATGCGGGCAACTCGCGGCTCGGCAAGCTCACGACGTTCATGGTCGACATCCTCTCGGGTGTCCCGTCGATCGTCGCGGCCCTGTTCATCTACGCGCTGTGGATCGCGACTTTCGGCTTCCCCAAGTCGGCGTTCGCGGTGTCCCTCGCCCTGGTGTTGCTGATGGTTCCGGTGGTGGTCCGCAGCACCGAGGAGATGCTGCGGGTCGTGCCGACCGACCTGCGGGAGGCGTCTTACGCGCTGGGCGTGCCGAAGTGGAAGACCATTGCGCGCATTGTCGTTCCCACCGCGCTGCCGGGCATCATCACCGGCGTCATGCTGGCCCTCGCCCGTGTTCTCGGTGAGACCGCTCCGCTCTTGATCCTGGTCGGCTACGCGCCATTCATCAACTTCGACCTGTTCGGCGGGGAGATGGGCACCCTGCCCGGTGTGATGGTCGCGGAGATGAACAATCCGACCGATGCCGGGTCCAACCGGATCTGGGGCGCGGCGCTGACCCTGATCCTGCTGATCGCGATCCTCAACGTCGTCGCGAAGGTAATCGGTCACTTCACGTCGGTGCGTAAACAGTGAGTACCGCAACCGCGTCGATCAGCCCGATCGGCTCACGCCGCGGGCCTTGTCAGTTGATACTCGAGCTAACGCTCACACCACTAGGGAGCCGTTGAATGGCCAAGCGTCTGGATCTCAAGGACGTCAACATCTATTACGGCAAGTTCCACGCCGTCGCCGATGTCGGGCTGTCGGTCCCCCCGCGCAGTGTCACCGCGTTCATCGGCCCGTCGGGCTGCGGCAAGTCGACGGTGCTGCGGTCGCTCAACCGCATGCACGAGGTGACGCCAGGTGCCCGAGTAGAGGGCTCGGTCCTGCTCGACGGAGAGGACATCTACGCCTCCAGCGTCGACCCGGTCGGTGTGCGCAAGACGATCGGCATGGTGTTTCAGCGTCCCAACCCGTTTCCGACGATGTCCATCCGTGACAACGTGGTGGCGGGGCTCAAGCTGCAGGGCGTGCGC
Source organism: Rhodococcus xishaensis (assembly GCF_004011825.1). Taxonomy (GTDB): domain Bacteria; phylum Actinomycetota; class Actinomycetes; order Mycobacteriales; family Mycobacteriaceae; genus Prescottella; species Prescottella xishaensis. Next base: position 246,920 of record NZ_RKLO01000006.1, read on the forward strand.
GACAAGCGGAAGCTCGACGAGATCGCCGAGCAGTCGCTGCGCGGCGCGAACCTGTGGAACGAGGTAAAGGATCGTCTGGACAAGCCGGGCGGTGGCCTGTCGGGCGGTCAGCAGCAGCGTTTGTGCATTGCCCGTGCGACCGCGGTCTCTCCCGACGTGCTGCTGATGGACGAGCCGTGTTCGGCGCTGGACCCGATCTCGACGATCGCGATCGAGGACCTCATCACCGAACTCAAACAGGACTTCACGATCGTCATCGTCACGCACAACATGCAGCAGGCTGCCCGTGTGAGTGACCAGACGGCGTTCTTCAACCTCGAGGCCACCGGCAAGCCGGGCCGACTGGTCGAGATCGACGACACCGAGAAGATCTTCTCGAACCCCGCACAGAAGGCGACCGAGGACTACATCTCGGGCCGATTCGGCTGAGCGGCCGCCCGATCGCCGGGCGGTGCCACGGCGGTGGGATCACCGGGGCCACGTAATCGGATGTCGGCCACCAAGCCGTGATGATCCGATCCGACGATCTCGATGCGGTCGAGGCTGGTTGCGACGGCGCCCTTGGTGATGATCCGGTCGATGCCGGTGACGGCGGGAAACCACCTGTTGGCCGGCATGGTCGGCACCAGTCCGGCGCCCACCTGGTCGGCAGCGTCGGCGTAGCCGTTGGCGAGCAGGTCCCGATACTGGCGCTGCGGGTAGCTCGCGTTGAAGTCTCCGCTTACGACGACGTTGTCACGCAAGGTGTTCGCCGCCATCTCGTCGCGCACACCGCGTAGTTCCTCGGCCCACATCTTCGCGGGGAACAGGAAGGCGGGCGCGGGATGGACAGCGACGAGGGCAAGCGGTTCCTCGAGGCCAACGTCGACGTCCGCAGTGAGATTGGCCGAAAGGTATCCCGCGAGATGGCGGGTGTTCGACAGCGGGAAGCGACTGTAGATTGCGCCACCCAACCCGTCGGGGCTGTCGGAGACGACGAACTGATGTGGCAGCAACTCACCGAGTCCGGCTGCGCGCAACGCCTCGGCCGACTCGTCGGTGATCTCTTGCACCGTGAGAATGTCAACCTCACGGTCACGAACCGTTTCAACCAGGTTGACGGGATCTGCTTGTCCCACTTTGATATTGGCTTGCATGAGACGAACCGTGGGACCCGTGGCGTCGGCGGGATCGATGCCGCTGGCGCCGGGGATGTAGAGGGGGGCGAGCACTGCCGCGCCGACCGCGCAGACGGTGAGACATGCCGCCTGGACGGCCCACTCCCTGGCCACTGCGGCGACAACGGCGCCGCCGAGAGCGATGACGAGCAGTGTCGGGGTCATCGCAGCCAGCAGGACAGGGATACGTCGGTCCACTGCGATCATCGACGCGACCAGCCCGGCGGCGCCCAGCGCGCCGCAGGCTGCCGCGAAGACCCGGGCCATGTTGCGGGCGGTGCGGTGGTCGATCATCTTTCGATCATGCCCGCTTCCACGGTGCTCGGCCGCTACGACCGGTTGCTTCTCGAGTGATAACCATAGGTGAGCTGGGCATAGTGGGAGGCTCGAGGTCCTCTTGGGCACCGGTGATTTGCAGGCAATTGTCCGAATCGCCCAAAAATTGCTCGATGTTTAACTACGCTCCTGCGGCAAGTCGGAAGGGCACCAGGCGGCGCCAAGGGGGACGGCGTGTGGTTCGAGTAGGGGTGCCCGGTTCCGGAAGTGCAGTGCCCACCGGGAAGGACATCACGTGAAACTGAAGACCTTTGCTCCGTCCATCGCAGCCCTCGCAGCCGTCGGCCTCGTGGCCTCGGCTTGCGCCAGCGACGACTCCGAGGCAACGCCCATGAACGCCGCGACCGGCGAGCCCATCAAGGTCGGCCAGATCCTCTCGATCGAGGCCGGGGGCCTGTCGGTCGCGAGCCAGGCTGCCGGGATGACGGCGTCGATCGAGGCGTTCAATTCCCGCGGCGGCGTATCCGGACGCCCGCTCGAGTTGATCCAGTGTGACTCGATGGGTGATCCGAACAAGGAAGTCGACTGTGCGAACAAGATGGTCAGCGAGGGCGTGACTGCGACGCTCGCAGACTTCACACCGGCCTCGCCGGATTCGGTGTCCGAGATCCTCGCGACGGCCGGAATCCCGCGAATCGGCATGAACCCCATGGCCATCGCGGACTTCACCGCGGCCAATGTGTTCACACCGTTCGCGGGATCGCTGCTGACCCTCTACGCGAACATCGATGCGCTGGTGTCCGACGGCAAGACCAAGCTGACATTGATGCGTCCCGACTCGCCGGTCGCGGCGATGCTGAGCCAGATGCTGGCCCCGGCGGTCCAGGCCAAGGGCGCTGAGATCGTCAACGAGGTGGCGGTCGGTGCGGGAGCGACCGACTACACACAGTTCATTGCCGCGGCCGAACGCAACGACGCGCAGGGCGTGATCATGGCGCTCCCAGCCACCGAGGCCAACCAGATCGCCGATGCGTTCGAGCAGCTGAGCTCCGATCTCGGATTCGCATTGGCGGCAACCGGCTTCACCGAGGAAGACCTCCAGAACCTTGGATCCTTCGCGACGTCGGCGATCTACACGAGTCCGGTTCCCGCACCCTCGTCGAGCACCGACGACTTCCCTGGTCTGGAGCCGTTTCTCGACGACATGCGCGCCGCAGGTAGCGAGGATCTCGAACGGCAGAACCTGAACGGCACGGAGATATTCTCGTGGCTTTCGGTCCGCGCATTCGGTGAGGTCGCCTCGACACTGGACACCATCGACTCGGCCACGGTCATGCAAGGGTTCGAGAACGCACAGGACATTGACATGCTCGGTCTTGTGCCGACCTGGACGCCGAATGATGTGGAGCCGCTCGGCATCTTCGAGAGGGTGTCCAACACGATGATGTACAAGATGGCCTTCGACGGTGACGTCGTGGTCACCGACCCGAACATGTTCGACCTGCGTATCCAGTAGCCCTGATGGTGCGGGTCCGGCCCAGCGAACCGGACCCGCACCGGTCTCCCCGGAGGTTCGCATGACGGAACTGCTGCAGTTCGCCATCCTCGGGCTCGGCGCCGGCTCGGCCTATGCCCTGCTCGCGCACGGGGTGGTGCTGGTCTACCGCGGATCGGGCGTGGTCAACTTCGCGCAGGGCGCGATGGCGATGGTCGCGGCCTACGTGTGCCTGGAAACCTTTCAGCGTGAGCAGGGTTGGTCGTTCCTGACGTCGTTCGTGGTGGCCGTGCTGGTGGTCGCGGGAATCGGATTCCTGTTCCACCAGTTGGTGTTGCGCTGGCTGGCGACCGCGGCGCCGATCGTCCGGCTTGCCGCGACACTCGGGCTCCTGGTGATTCTCCAGGCCGGAGTCCAGCAGTTCTACGGATCGAAATCGACCCGGGTACGGTCCTTCCTGCCGAACGACGTCTATCACTGGGGCGACATCGTGGTGCAGCAGGACCGCCTGATCCTGCTCGGCATTGCGGTGGCAACGACGGTGGCGTTGTGGGCGGCGACCCGCTTCACCCGAGTGGGACTCGCGATCACAGCGGCTTCCGAGAACGAGCGTGCAACAGCCGCTCTCGGGTGGTCACCGCAGCGCCTGGCCGCATTGACCTGGACCGTCGGCGGTGGCCTCGCGGGCGCCGCCGGAATCCTCGTCGCACCGCTCACAGGACTCACGCCCACTGCGTTCGTCGTCATCGTCACGGTCTCGAGCCTCGCGGCCGCGCTGCTCGGCGGATTCCGGTCTTTTCCGCTCACGCTCCTCGGCGGGCTTCTCCTCGGCGTGGGAGAGAGCGTTGTCGTTCTCTACCAGGACGACATCCGCGATCTGCTCGGTATGCAAACGCTCACCGGCATCAATCGTGCGGTCCCGTTCCTGGTGATCCTCGTCGTTCTTGTCGTGCGCGGGAAAGGCCTGCCACTGCGTAGCCACGTGACCGACCGGCTCCCGAGACTGGGGACGGGGCGGATCGTTTGGCCGGCAGCGATTGTCGCAGTCGTGGTGATCGGTGTCGTGGTGGGGTCCGGCGGCGATTGGTTGCGGTCGCTGACGGCGACGTTTGCCGCGGCAGTGTTCTTGCTGTCGATCGTGGTGCTGTCCGGGTTCGCGGGACAGTTGTCGTTGGCGCAGTACACCGTCGGCGGACTCGGTGCTCTGGTCGCAGCGCGACTGATCGGCCAGGCGGGATGGCCGCTCATTCCGGCAGCGTTGGTCGCCATCGTCGGGGTGATCCTGGTAGGTGTGCTGTTCGCGCTCCCGGCGTTGCGGACCCGAGGCGTCAATCTTGCCGTCGTCACACTCGGTCTCGGCTTCACGATCCAGGAGATGGTGTTCAACAACCCCACCTTCACCGGTGACAAGGTACAGGGTGCCGTGCGGATCGATTCGGTGAGCCTGCTCGGATTCGACGTTTCGGCCGCCCACCACCCCGAGCGGTGGGCCCTGCTGTGTCTGTTCGTCCTCGTGGCGTGTGCCCTCATGGTCGCAAACCTGCGGCGCTCGCGAACCGGACGACGGCTGATCGCGGTGCGCACCAACGAGCGCGCCGCCGCGTCGCTGGGGATCAGCGTGTTCGCGGTCAAGATCTACGCCTTCGCGCTAGCCGCCGGTCTGGCTGCCGCTGCAGGAATCCTGTTGGGACTGCGCAACATTGCCGTCACGTATTTCGAGTTCAATGTCTTCGCGTCGATCAACGCCGTCGTGCAGGCCGTTTCCGGAGGCCTGGGGTACGTGCTCGGCGCCGTGATCGGCGGGCTGCTCGCTCCAGGTGCACTGCTGAGCCGCCTGTTCGAGGGCGGCGCGACGTCCGGAGCGGTCTCGACGCTGATCGGCGGTGTCGTGCTGATCGTGATCCTGCTGACCAATCAGAACGGCATCGCCGACATGCTGTCCCGCGTGGGTGGGGCGGTCGAGCGTCGGTTCCGGCGGCACCGCCCACGGCATAGCTACGTGCACGACCTGCAGGAGGTAAGGGACTTCGACCTCGATCCGGTACCGCCGCGCGGCCTCGCGCTGCGTGATCTCACGGTGCGTTTCGGGGGTGTGACGGCCGTCGACGGGGTGAGCCTCGAGGTAGCCCCGGGGCAAGTGGTGGGGCTCATCGGCCCGAACGGTGCCGGCAAAACCACGGTGATCGACGCCGTCACCGGCTTCGTTGCTCCCGAAAGGGGGCAGGTGTTGCTCGGCGAAGTCGACGTGATCGAGTGGAGCGCCGCACGGCGTTCGAGGGCGGGGATGCGGCGGTCGTTCCAGTCGCTCGAACTCTTCGAGGACATCAAAGTTGCCGAGAACATCCACGCCGGCGCGGACGACGCTCCGTGGTGGACGTGGCTGACGGATCTGATCCGTCCTGGCCGACACCGGTTCTCGGCAACGGCGTCCGCCGCGGTCGTCGACTTCGAGCTCGAAGACGATCTCGACGCGATGCCGGGCGAACTCGCCTATGGGAGAAGAAGACTCGTCGGCATCGCTCGAGCGGTCGCGGCGGGGCCCTCGGTCGTCCTGCTCGATGAGCCTGCCGCCGGGCTGGACGAGGTGGAGAGTCGCGAGCTGGCGGACGGAATCCGTATGCTCGCGGACCGCCGTAGGGCGGCAGTGCTGTTGGTCGAGCACGACATGGATCTGGTGATGTCGACATGCGATCGGATCGTTGTCCTCGAAGGCGGGCGGGTGATCGCGGACGGTATTCCGGAGGAGGTTGCCGCTGACGAGAGGGTGCGGGTGGCGTATCTCGGAACACACGACGACAGCGAGATGACAGGAGTCACACCGTGACGACGACCGAGCAGCGGACGAACATCCTCGAATTCAAAGGTGTGAGTGCGGGATACGGTGGTGTCACGGTGTGCCGGGACGTGAACCTGACGGTTCGGCCCGGCGAGGTGGTAGCCCTTATCGGCGCCAACGGAGCCGGTAAGACCACGACGATGCGCACGGCAGTGGGGGAGTTGACCCCGATCTCCGGTCAGGCGCGGGCGCTCGGGCAGACGCGGAGGGCTTCGCTACCGCAGCTGGCGAAACGAGGTCTGAGCTATGTGACCGAGGAAAGATCGATGATCATGACGCTCACGGCGGCCGAGAACCTGCGTCTAGCAGGGGTTTCCGCTGACGCGGCATGCGTGATCTTCCCGGATCTGCGCCCGCTGTTACGTCGACAGGCGGGGCTGCTCTCCGGCGGCGAGCAACAGATGCTCACGCTCGCCCGTGCGCTGGCGCGCAAGCCGCGACTGCTGCTGGCGGACGAGCTGTCACTAGGACTGGCACCGCAGATCGTCAGCCGGCTGCTCGCGGTGGTCCGCTCCGCCGCTACCTCGGATGGTGTCGGAGTGCTGTTGGTGGAACAGCATGTTCGACAGGTGCTCGAGGTGGCCGACCGCGTCTACGTGATGCGGCGCGGTCGTGTCATCCGGGAAGGTACGGCGACCGAGATCGCCGCAGACCTCGAATCCGTGCAGCGGGCGTACCTGATGGGAGATAGCGATTGAGAGCCCGCCGGGGCGCCGTCGTGGTTTCGTGGTCTACGGCTGGGTGTAGGGCGTGAGGTCGTCGGACTCGTTCTGCGGCTCCTCGGGCATCTTGCCGGTCACGAGGAAGATGACCCGGCGAGCGACTTCGACGGTGTGGTCGGCGAAACGCTCGTAGAACCGGCCCAACAAGGTCACGTCGACGGCGGCGGCGACGCCGTGCTTCCATTCCCGGTCCATGAGGACTCGGAACAGGTGGCGGTGCAGATCATCCATCGCGTCGTCTTCTTCACGAAGCTTGGCGGCGCGCTCGGGATCACGGGTCTCGAGGACTTCCTTTGCGCTGGCACCGAGGGCAACGGCGATGCGACCCATTTCGGCGAAGTAGCCGTTGACCTCCTCGGGGAGGACATAGTTGGGGTGGCGACGGCGCGTGATCTTGGCGACGTGCAGTGCGAGCGCACCCATGCGGTCGATGTCGGAGACGATCTGGAGACCGCTGACTACCGACCGCAGGTCGCCGGCAACCGGAGCCTGCAGCGCGAGCAAGGCAAAGGCTCGCTCCTCAGCGACGACGTTGAGCTCGGTGATCTTCTCGTGCTCACCGATGACCTGTTCGGCGAGCCCGAGGTCGGCCTGCAGGAGCGACTCAGTGGCCTTCTCCATGGCCGCCCCGGCCAAGCCGGCCATCTCGCCGAGGAGATCCGCCAGCTCGGTCATCTGTTCGTTGTAGGCGACGCGCATGGGATCACACTTTACGGTGCGGTGGAAACCATGTCGCCACATTCGGGTGAACGTCGAATGAATGCCCAGCGGGCTCAGGGCTGCCCGCAAGGGTTGTCGGTCGCGTTGGTAACCGACAGATCGGCAGGCAATTCGATCTGCTCGACGGCGGCAACGCGAGCCGGCCCCGCATCGACGGTCGTACCGGCTACCGCTGGAGCTGTCACTGTGCGGCGGAAGTCGGTGCCGAGGACCACCTCGACGATGTTGCTCAGGCGGGACGCCTGCTCGAGTATCGCGCCAGGAATCGATGATGCCACGGTCGCCGCTTCTGCCTCGTGTCCCGGCGGAAACCGGACCAACGTTTCGGTACTGTTCTCGTCGTAGTTCCCAACGCTGTAGATCTGATAGCCGTATGCAGCGAGCCCGTCGGCGGTTGTGCTGGCCAGACCGGACTCACCCGTGCCGTTCGAAACTTGGAGGCTCAACTCTTCCGGGCTGACCGCGACCAGGCTCTGCTCGGGGATCGGGGCGGGCTCGACCGGCGGGTTCTCCTCGTCGCCGCGCTTCTCACCAGGCAGTGGCTCGTCATCGATGATGGCCTGGAAGATGTCCTCGATGGCGTCGAGGCGGGGTATCTCATTGCCCCGATCGTTGGTGCCGTCTGTGGGGACGGTGATGAATGTGACCGCGCCGGCGTCGACGTTGCGAAGCGATTGGCCGAGGGTGAGCAGCGACTTGGTGTCGATGTTCTCGACGAAGGTTGACTCCGAGAACGCGTTGATGAAGCCGTTGAGCTTGCCCGGATCGAAGAGCACCTTGCTTGACATCGCCTCGCGCAACAGCGCCGAGAGGAAATACTGCTGTCGCTTGATCCGTCCGTAGTCGCTGCTGCCTTCGTACACGATGTGACGGGCACGTACGTAGTCGAGCGCCTGCTTGCCGTCGAGGGTCTGGGTGCCTGCATTCGGGAGGATCACGCCGAGTTCGCCGTCGATCATCGGCTGCGGTGCGCACACCTCGACACCGCCGACCTCGTTGACCATGCTCTCGAACCCGGCGAAGTCCATGCCGACGAAGTGACTGATCTTCACCCCTGACATCTTCTGGATGACCTTGACCAGGCACTTCGGTCCGCCCAATGCATAGGTGGCATTGAGCTTCTCGCCGTTCGCGGCCGGGTACGTCTCGTCGGTGTAGGTGCCTGTGTCGTTGTCCCAGCCGTCGCACTGCGGCCGCGAGACGTCGAGGTCGCGAGGGAAGGAGACCGCCACGACGCGGCTTCGGTCGGCAGGGACGGTTATGAGCATGACGGTGTCGGATCGGGCGCCCTCGGCGTCCTCTACCGTGCCGGCCCCGACCTCGCCGGAAGCGCCGGCGCGGGTATCGGTGCCGACGATCAGGTAGGTCTCATCGCCCGTCTGCCCACCCGGATCGATGATGTCGGTGGAATCGGTGTCGAGCGCGGATACTTGCGAGAACCGGCCCTCAGTCGAGCGTAGGTACCCCCACACGCCGCCGGTCGTAAGTAGCGCCATCACCGCCACGAAGGCGATCGCGGACCGTCCGGCGTGCAACAGCTTGCGCCGTTTCCGGGCTCTGCTCGCTGCGAGTCGAGTTCGGTTGGGTGCGCCGATCGTCTGCGGCGCTGCGGGGCCGGCATCCTCTTCCACCCAGGATGGGGCGGCTGGCTCCGGTTCGGGCTCGGCGAACCACTCTCGCTCTGCGTTCCGGTCGTATTCTGTGCGCGGGTCGAACGCGGGGGGAACGTCGGTAACCGCTGGAATGATCTCGGTGGATGGGCCGGGGCCGGGGTCGGGTTCGGGTGCGTGCGCAGCGGGATGGGCGGGCTCCTGGACGGGTGCTGGGCCGCCGCGGTGCGCGCCGTTGAAGGAGGGTGGTACCGGTCGGCCCATCTTCTCCATCAGTTCGGCAACGGAGAGCCGCTCTGTTGGTTCAGTTGGGTCACTGTCGAGAGCCCGACGGTTGCGTCGACCGGCCTGTTGGTCGCGGTAGTTGTGGTCGGCGAGGGGACGTTCCCAGGGGGCGCGGCCTTCTGGCGCGGTGTGACCGGGATAGCGCTCGTCACCCACCTATTCGCCCTGACCTCTCCGATTCCAAATTGATATCGCTGCTCGACGCTGCCGCAATGATACTGGTGTAACAAATCGCGAGCATCCACGCTCGACACGGCCAAACCGGCGGTGCGATCGGTTGGTCGTGCGTTTGTCGGGGGTGTCGCTGGTGGGGACGTCAGCGTTCGCTGTCCCAGCGACGTGGATCACATTCGAGGGCGGCGCGGTCCCAGGGTGCGTTGTCGGCTGCGGCCTCGTAGGTGGTCTGCAAGAACCGTTGCAGAGTTGCATCCGGGTCGGCGGAGGTGCGGACCGACTCGTATGGCAATAGGAACTGCCCGAAGTCGGCGCTGTAGAAAGCCTGCTCGGGAAGGACCGGATGGTCGGCGAAGCCCTCCGGCTCTGGGTAGGCGTAGGCGTAGAACGCGCCCTCCCCGCCGCCCCCCGGCCAAAATCCGCAGCTCGACAACTCGTGTGAGTAGCCCTCGACCATCACCCAGGTGCCGACGTTGGGGGCGCCGCCGGGATGCTGAGGGGCAGGCCGCCCCGAGAACCTCGTGCAGGCGAGGTCGAACCCGCCCCAGAAGAAGTGCACCGGGCTGACCTTGCCGGCGAAGTTCGAGCGGAACTCGTGAATGACCCGGTCGGCCTGGATGAGTTGTTTCCAGAACAGGTTCGCGGCGGCGGGATCGTATGACGCATGGACAGTGTCCTCGGCGAACGGGATCGCCGGATCGACCTCATTTGGTGTCGCCTGGATACGGGTCTCGATGCCCAGTTCTTGAAGTGCCTGCATGACTCGGTGGAAGAAGTCGGAGACCGGCATCGGTTCGAGTGGGAACTCGCGGTGTGCGCCGTTGCTGTCGCGGATCGTGAGTTGATGTCCGGACAGGTCGAACTCGATGTCGAAGACGCGGTTGCCGTGTGGGATCGCCGACGTCGTCAGTCCCCGCGGGCTCACGTACAACGGCACCTGCCACCAGTGGTTTACCAGTGGGGTGTGAGCGAGGCGGACCTTCCCCACGATCTGCGTCCACATGTGCAGGGTGTCGCGGGTGGGTTCCCAATCCGCGACTCGCAGTGTGGGCCAGGCGCCGGAATCGGCGGATGCAGTGGTCACGGTGTCTCCCTCCGGAAAACCCCTTCGAGGAACTGCGGCGCCCCAATTCTAGGTTGCGCAGGTGTCATCCGCCGGAGTGCATGATGTCGGCACCGGCCGGTACGAGGGTGTCCTCGGGGTCGTCGAGCCAACCGTCGGGAAGGGCGACTGCGGCGGGCGAGCCTTGTCGGCCGCGCGGGCCCTCCGCGTCCGCCGGGAACGGGACCGTCGGGTCGAGTCGGCCGAGTAGATCCTCGAGTTCGACCAGCGACGACACTCGGGCCAGACTGTTGCGCAGGTCCGAACCGGCTGGGAACCCGCGCAGGTACCACGCCATGTGCTTGCGCATCTCGCGCATACCGCGGTCCTCGCCGTGGTGGTCGGCCAGCAGCCGGCCGTGTCGGCGCATGATCGCGGTGACCTCACCGAGATTCGGTGGAGTAGGCATCTGCCTGTCGTTGAGCACGGCGCTGAGCTCGGCGAACAACCACGGCCGACCCAGGCAGCCGCGTCCGACGACGACGCCGTCGCAGCCAGTCTCGCTCATCATCTTGACGGCGTCCTCGGCGGAGAAGATGTCGCCGTTGCCAAGGACCGGTATGTCGGTGACGTGTTCCTTCAGGCGGGCGATCTCGCCCCAGTCCGCCGTGCCCGAGTAGCGCTGCGCGGCGGTGCGGCCGTGCAGCGCCACAGCAGCGGCACCCTCAGCGGCGGCGATGCGTCCGGCATCGAGGTGGGTATGGTGCTCGGCGTCGATGCCGATGCGCATCTTCACCGTGACCGGGATGTCGGTGCCTTCGGTCGCGCGGACCGCCGCCGCGACGATCTCACCGAAGAGGCGGCGCTTGTACGGTAGGGCCGACCCCCCGCCCTTGCGTGTGACCTTGGGGACCGGGCAGCCGAAGTTCATGTCGATGTGGTCGGCAAGGTCCTCGTCGACGATCATCTTCGCCGCGGCGTACGTGATCTCGGGATCGACGGTGTACAGCTGCAGCGAGCGCGGCGTCTCCGTCGGCCCGAAGGTCGTCATGTGCATGGTCACCGGGTGCCGCTCGACGAGCGCGCGGGCCGTCACCATCTCGCACACGTACAAGCCTGCGGTGCTGCCGGCGCGTTCGAGCTCCAGTTCGCGGCAGAGCGTGCGGAACGCGACGTTCGTGATGCCCGCCATAGGGGCCAGCACGGCTGGACTGCTCAGGTCGAGCGAGCCGATGCGAAGGGGTGACATGAAGACCTCGGGATGCTTCTTCGGTAGAGATGACGGTGCCCGGTACCGGGATCCGGTACCGGGCACAGGATAGCTGGCTGGCCAGTGGTTGTGGCCTGTCAGGACGCCTTCTCACCGCGTGCAGCCTCGCGGGCCAGGGCCCGGTCGCGCATCTCTTCGAACCTGGTGGCCTGCTTCCCGAGATCGTCGAGGAAGGCGGTGAGTTCCTCACGCGTGTCTTCTCCGCGCGCGGTGAAGTCGGTGCGGTCGAACACCTTCCACTTGCGTAGTACGGGCATCACTACCTCCTCGAGATGTTGGCGCAGGTCGTAGATGCCGTGCTTGGCCATCAGGACACCGTTGCGCCGGAAATTCGGCATGCCGGCGCCGGGCATCTGGAAGGACTTGATCACATCGGTGACCGCGCGCAGCGTCTGGTCAGGGGCCAGGTCCATCGCCGCACCGCAGATATTCCGGTAGAAGATCATGTGCAGGTTCTCGTCCGCCGCGATGCGCTGCAGCATTCGGTCCGCGATCGGATCATGACAGGCGCGCCCGGTGTTGCGGTGCGAGACGCGGGTCGCGAGTTCCTGGAACGTGACGTACGCGACGGAGGTGAGCAGGCCGGAGTGCGGTCCACCGGGGGCCTCGTATCCGCTGGTCATGTGACTCATGCGTGCGTTCTCGAGTTCGACGGGGTCAACGCCGCGGGTTACGACGAGGTAGTCGCGCATGACGATGCCGTGGCGGTTTTCCTCGGCGGTCCACCGGCCCACCCACGTTCCCCATGCACCGTCACGCGAGAAGTTCTCGGCGATCTCGCGGTGGTACGACGGCAGGTTGTCCTCGGTGAGGAGATTGGTGATCATCGCGGCCTTGGCGACCTCGTCGAGTCGGGACTGCTCCGGGTCCCAGTCCTGACCGCCCAGTGCGGCGAAGTTGCGGCCCTCGTCCCAAGGAACGTAATCGTGTGGATGCCAGTCCTTGGCCATGGAGAGATGTCGGTTGACGTTGTCTTCGGCCACCGGCTGCAACTCCTGCAGCAGCTCGAGCTGTGTGAGATCCCTCGACATCAGGTGTTGCCTCCATGTAATTCTTTGAAACTGCGAGAAATTGGCGTGCCTTCGGGACGTGTTGCGAACCTTCGGTGCCATGGATTCCTGGGACGAGGGATCCGAAGAAGTGGATCCGACCCCGCTTCGCCGGCCCCGTTTTCTGCGGGTGGTGTCTGCAATATGTACGTGTCGTGCGCCGGACGTTACACGTCAGTGACCTCTGCTGAGGGCGTTTTGCCCGGTTTTTCGAGCTGTGAATCCACTGTGAATGATTGGTCGACCGCTACTTGCTCTAGGCCTTGCGTCCCAGTCGGCAGGGGCACACAATCGCGCCATGGCCGCGAACATCAGCCGGCTGGAACCGATCGTCGACAGGCTGTGCGAAGCTCAGCGTGTCGACACGGTCGAACATGGCGGACATCCCAGTTTCTGGGTGCGTGGCAAGAACTTCGTGTTGGCAGCGGACACATCCACAGGGGGACGACCGTGAGCGCCTCTTCAGCTCCGGTGCCTGGGAGCTCGCCCACGGCCGAGAGCGCGCGCAGACCGGCCTGGGTGAAGAAGACCGTCTGGGCGCTCGCGATTCTTGCAGCACTCGTCGTCGCCTATTTCGTGCTCGCCGCCTTCCTGCCTCGATGGTGGAGCCACCAGGTGGCGGCACTGTCCTCCGGCAGTTTCTCGACAAGCGTTCTGTTGGGATTGCTGTTCGGGGTGGTGTGCACCGCGCTTGCCCTGTTGCTGTTCTACTTTGCGTGGCGGGCGCGTCGCCGCAAGCACGCCAGGTTCTGGGTGACCGGAGGTTTGATCCTCGGTGTCGTCGTTGCGCTTCCGAATCTGCTGACGCTCACTGTGGTCCTCGGAGGCAGCAGTGCAGCCCACGCGGGGGAGCGCACCCTGGACGTCGATGCACCCGGTTTCCGTGGGGCGTCGCTGTGGGGGGCGATCATCGGTGTCTTTGTGTTCGGTGCCGCGGTCTTCCTCCTGAGGCGATACCGCCAGCGTGGCGAGGAGGTGGCCAAGCTCCGCGGCGACCTGCACCAGCGGGAGCCGCAGTCGCCGGGAGAGTCACCGGGGCCGGAAATCTGACCGGTCCGGAAGTGCCGCGGCTGAGCCGGCACGTCCGACGGGTCGCTTCGCGGCGCAAAGTGCCCCGACCTGCGCTGACGGTCTTCCAAGGGGGCGACTCGGGACGTGATTCGGCCATTGCGCGAACCAATGTGCACTCCGCCTCTTTGTCCGCTAGCATTCGTCCGCACGCCCCTATAGCTCAGTTGGTAGAGCAGCTGACTTTTAATCAGTGGGTCCCAGGTTCGAGCCCTGGTGGGGGCACCTGGCGCGTCTTCTGTGCAAATCCCCTTTGGGTGTGTGCGGACGGTGAAGGCTTCCACAACGACTGCCATGATCGGGTCGAGTTCCAGCGGTATCCGCTGAAGAACAGGTACTCCTATAGGTAATTGTGACGTTCCCCTCGCCGAACCGGCGCGTCAGGCTGGACCAGTCCGATCAAGCCGACCTTGGGGAGGGAGACTCAGGATGTTGCGCAGGTCCGGAACTGTCCTAGCCCTGGTCAGTCTGAGGTGGCGCCTCGCCCGGATCGGTCGCGCCCGCCAACGATCCACTACTTGGGCCCCGGTTCCGCGTCGCTTCGCGGGGCGGTTGTGCGAGTACGACAGCCTCGGTCTCTGACGACTCGGTGTCCCGTTCGTTCGTGCCGGGCCCGAGCATGTGCTCACCGCTCAGACAGCCCCTGCAGTGAGCATCGCCGTCGACGATGCTCTTCTTGGCCCTCGCGTAGAAGGCTCGGGTGCGCGCCCCCCTGCAGCACGCCCGAGCCATTGAAAACTATACCACTTGGTGTGTTTCTGTAGCGCCAGTAAGAAGTGGCTAGATCAACTTCGCTGCGTTTCAAGCGACCCGACAAGGGGACTAGTCTGGTTGTCGGGCGGGAAGCCGACCGGAGCGTCGGCGAGTCCTACGGTTTTCGGAGGCGAAGAGCGCAATGGCACGTCAACAGGAGCGTGCGCGACGGACCCGCGCTGCAATCGTGGAAGCAGCTGCAGTCGAGTTCGGTGTGCGCGGATATGCGGCGGCGTCGGTGAATGCGATCCTCGAGGGGTCCCACGCGACCAAGGGTGCGATGTACTTCCACTTCGAGTCCAAGGAGGAACTTGGGCGTGCGGTACTCGCCGCCGCCCTCGAGAAATACCATCAGATGACGGCCCGGTGGATGGCCCGAGCCGACCTCGATCCCTTCCAGATTCTGCACGGGCTCATCGACAATGTCGCAAGGATGTTCCTGTCCGACCCGATCGTGCGTGCTGAGTTCCGGTTGATCATCGAGCCTGAGTTCTACGCCGATGTGCAGAGCGGTGGTGCTCGGGTGTGGGGCGGCTCGGCACGTGAACTCCTTCAGCGGGCCGAACGAGAAGGCCTCGTCCGGGAGGGTGTCGACGTCGAGAAGTTCACCCGGGTTCTTGCTGCCAGCCTCGCCGGCCAGCGATATCTGTCCGACCTCACCGCTCAACAGGTCGACCTGCGTGCGAGGTTCGAAGATTCGCTCGAAGTCGTTCTCGCGGGTATGGCCGTGGATTCGTGGTTGGAGAAGTGGCGCCGTGAGGGGTGGCCCGTGGAGCTGGATGCGGCTGTGCCTGGCTGAATTGGTGTATATGCACGCTGATCAGGCGATTTGTGGTTTGTGAAATTGGTGCCCTAAGCTATCCAAGCTCCCAACGGAACGCCGTTGAGGGTACTGGCCGGAGTGATCCGGCGGGCCCCCTTCGTCTAGCGGCCTAGGACGCCGCCCTTTCAAGGCGGTAGCGCGGGTTCGAATCCCGTAGGGGGTACGCTTCACTCGTTGACGCGCCATTGACAGTTGAATAGCAGTATCAAGCAAGGCCCTGTGGCGCAGTTGGTTAGCGCGCCGCCCTGTCACGGCGGAGGTCGCGGGTTCGAGTCCCGTCAGGGTCGCTTTTCTGTATCGGAAACGGTGCAGCACGAATAGGCATTCGGTTCGGGTGCCGTCCGGCCAGGTAGCTCAGTTGGTACGAGCGTCCGCCTGAAAAGCGGAAGGTCGCCGGTTCGATCCCGGCCCTGGCCACCACTGGAAGTCGATTCGACTTCTGCGAGAGCAATACATCTTCACATGCAGTAACAGCAAGGCCCTGTGGCGCAGTTGGTTAGCGCGCCGCCCTGTCACGGCGGAGGTCGCGGGTTCGAGTCCCGTCAGGGTCGCTCAATCGAGTCTGAAACGTCTCGGTTCGGCGGGCATTCGGTTGTGGTGCCGTCCGGCCAGGTAGCTCAGTTGGTACGAGCGTCCGCCTGAAAAGCGGAAGGTCGCCGGTTCGATCCCGGCCCTGGCCACCACGACTCAGTGATCTCCATTCGCAGCTCGGCCGACCAAATAACTGGCAACTACCGTGGGCCTGTCCCCGCGGGGTCTCACACCGCGCAAGCGGCTGCTCGAAGGGTGCGCGAACCGATCTCGGCTCTGGTGGTGTCGCCGTCGTAGATCACGCAGTGAGCGTGCGGCGGCTCTCGAATCGCCTGCGCGCACCCGTGACCGGGTCGTCGAACTCGATGCTGCGCGCGATCAGGCGCAGTGGGTCCGAGTAGTCGTCGGGGGCCACGTCGTAGAACACCGGATAGAAGTTGTCACCGAGGATCGGGATCCCGAGCGAGCTCATGTGCAGGCGCAGCTGATGCGTCTTGCCGGTACGTGGTCGGAGTCGGTAGCGCGCGATATCGCCTTGCGCCTCGATCAGGTCTATCCGACTCTCGGCGTTCGGGGTTCCGGGTACCTCACGTGCCTGTAAGACGCCGCGCTCCTTGATGATTCGGCTCCGAACGGTGCGGGGGAGACGCAGCGTGGGATCGAACGCCGCGAGAGCCTCGTACTCCTTAGTCACCAGGCGCTTGTCGAAGAGGGCCTGGTAAGCCCGGCGTGCCTGGGTGCGAACCGTGAAGACAAGGACGCCCGCGGTGATCCGGTCCAGCCGGTGCGCGGGGGTCAGCTCCGGCAAATCCAAGTCGCGCCTCAGCCGCACCAGCGCCGACTCTGCGACGTAGGCGCCACGCGGCGTGCTTGCGAGGAAGTGTGGCTTGTCCACGACGAGGAGATCAGCGTCGCGGTGCAGGATCTCGATCTCGAATGGCACTCGGCGCTCCACCGGTGGGTCTCTGTAGAGGTAGAGGAACCCGTTCGGGCGGTACGGTGTGACCGCGGTGATCGGCGTGCCGCGCTCGTCGACGATCTCGCCGGCCTCGGCCTTCTGCAGGACTCGCGTCGCGTCGGCCGCGAACCGTTCGAGCAGAAAGGCGAGCATTGTCTCCCATTTGCCCGGGTTCGGCAGACGTAGCCGTGTCGGGTTGAGGCCGTCACGGATCGGCAGTGGAGGAGCGGACACATCCCGACGGTACCTGTCCGGCCGGACGTCGCAGCGGGTTCCGGGCCTGCACTCCCGCGGAACCGGACCGTTCCGTAGGCTGTGACCATGACTACATGGACGGCGGGGGACATAGTCGATCAGCAGGGCCGGACCTTTGTCGTGACCGGCGCGAACAGCGGCCTCGGGGCCGAAGCTACCAAGGCTCTCGTGAAGGCGGGAGCGAAGGTGATCATGGCGTGCCGGGACGTCGACAAAGGACGTGCAGTCGCGGCGCCACTCGGCGAGCGTGCCGAGGTGCGTCGGCTCGACCTTGCAGATCTGGCATCGATCCGCGAGTTCGCCGGTTCGATCGATTCGTTCGATGTGTTGGTGAACAACGCAGGGGTGATGGCAGTGCCTCTGTACCGCACCGCTGACGGGTTCGAGATGCAGATCGGAACAAATCATCTGGGTCATTTCGCGCTGACGGGTCTGCTGCTCGACAAGATCAGCGACCGCGTCGTGACGATGTCGAGCGCGATGCACAACATCGGCTCCATCGACCTCGACGATCTGAACTGGGAGCGTCGCCCATACAAGCGCTGGCCCGCCTACGGGCAGTCGAAACTGGCCAATCTGTTGTTCACCTACGAGTTGCAGCGCCGGCTCGCGGCCGCGGGTTCGAAGGTGAAGGCGCTCGCGTCGCACCCGGGGTACGCGGCGACCAATCTGCAGACGCACACGGAGTCGGTTACGGGGCGGATCATGGCCCTGGCCACTCCGGTCATCGCGCAATCGGCAGAGATGGGCACATTGCCAATGCTGTACGCGGCCACCGTGCCTGACGCGGTCGGCGGCAGTTACCTCGGCCCCTCGTCGCTGTTCGAAACCCGTGGCTACCCGAAGGTCGTGAAGTCGAGCCGGAAGTCGCACGACGAAGCCGTTGCGCAACAGTTGTGGTCGCTCTCGGAGCAGCTCACCAACGTCAACTACAGCTTCGGGACCTGATCGCGATGGCGATCGAGCGACTCAATCACGCCGTCCTGTTCGTGTCCGACCTGCAGCGCAGCCTGGCCTTCTACCGGGATGTGCTCGGGTTCAAGGTGTTACCGGGCGGGCTAGCCGGTGCAGCCTTCCTGCAGGCGCCGGACTCGGCGAACGACCACGATCTGGGGCTGTTCCAAAGCCCGAACCCAACCAGCCAGGTGGTTTCGGGTGACGTCGGGCTCTACCACCTGGCGTGGGAGATCGATACTCTCGCGGGTCTGGCCGAGATGCGTGACCGCCTGATCGCTGCCAATGCACTGAGCGGAGCGAGCAACCACTGCTCCACCAAGGCGCTGTACGGGCGCGACCCGGACGGGATCGAGTTCGAGGTGTGCTGGCTCGTACCCGACGAACTCGCGATCGACGAGCTGGTTCCCGCGCAACCGCCCACGCGTCCGCTGGACATCGACGCGGAGATTGCGCGATATGGGGCCGACACCCGCGGGGGACCGCGCACCGACCGTCATCTGTGGGAGCGGGTGCGCGCGGCACGCGCGGGCGGATGATCCGCAGCCGGCTCGATAGCGATGCACGTCCGGTGATCGGGACTCGAAGTTTCGAGGTACCGATCACCGGAGAACGGTCAGGCGAGACCGTGTTCGTGCAGCCAGGTGCCCGCGACTTCGTCTGGGGTCCGGCCGTCGGCGTCGACCGATGCGTTGAGTTCGCGCATCGTCGAGTCGTCGAGTAGCGCGCTCACCGGTGCCATGACCGGCGCGATCTGCGGGTACTCGTCGAGAATGCTCTCACGGATCGTCAGCGAACCGTTGTAGACGGGGAAGAAGTGGCGGTCGTCGGTCAGTATGGTCAGTCCGAGTGCCGGGATACGACCGTCGGTCGCGAAGACCTCACCGAATGTGCACGGGTTGTTCGTGGCGACGGCGTTATAGATGGCCCCGTCTGCAAGTTCGGCGATGTCGTTGCGGGGCAACGAGAATTCGTACGCCTGCTGCAGTCCAGGCCATCCGTCGTCACGTCCGAGAAACTCTGCCGCACCGCAGAATCGCGCGGCGTTCGGATCGGACCTGACCAGGTTCGCATAGTCGGAGAGCGTCTCGAGCCCCATCCGCGCCGCGGTTTCGGTCTTGACGGCGACGGCATAGGTGCTGTTCGCCGGCATCGGGGGTAGCCAGACGATCTGGTTGCGCTCGAGGTCCTCATCACGAACCTTGGTGTACTGCTCCTCAGGATCCGTGATCACTTCCTGTTCTCCGAGATGGGTGAGCCATCCGGTGCCGGTGTACTCCCAGGACATGTCGACGTTGCCACTGACTTCGGCGGCGCGGACCGTGTTCGAGCCTGTCATTCCGCAGACCCGATTGACGCTGGCGCCCTGCGATTCGAGGCGCTGGGCGGTGATCTCGCACAGAATGAGCTGCTCGGTGAAGGCCTTCGACGCGATGGTCACCCTGGCGCCGTCGAGTACGCCCTCACTGCCGCCGGCGCCGTAGACTTCCCCGGGACTGTTGGCGGTCAGGGCGCAGCCGCCCAGTGTCAGGGTCAGGGCAACAGCCCCCGCGGACAATGCCTTCGTGAACATGGGTTGTCAGGTCCTTCCTCCTGGGTCAGATTCCCTTGGGGCGCAACACTTGCTCAGCGATCGAGGCCGCCCAGTCGACGGTCAAGGCGAGCGCGATTGTCAGCAGGCTCCCGACGACCAGCACGGGTAGCCGGTTGAGATGGATTCCGGCCGCAATGATCGAGCCGAGGCCGCCCGCATTGGTGTAGGTGGCCAGGGTGGCGACGCCGACGTTGAGGATGAGCGCCACCCGTATACCCGCGAGCATCACCGGCGTCGCGAGGGGGAGTTCGATCGCGCGGAGGACCTCCCACGAGTTCATCCCCATTCCGCGCCCCGCGTCCACGATCGCCGGGTCGACCTGGCGGATTCCGACCATCGTGTTGCGGAGCACCGGCAGCAACGCGTAGACGACGAGCGCGACGACGGCCATCTTGAAACCGACGCCGAATACGATGGCCAGGAGCACCAGCAATCCGATCGACGGCACAGCCTGTCCGGCGCTGGCGACGGCCAGGATCGGGGCGCTCAGGTAGCGGGTGCCGCGCCGCGTGAGCAAGACTCCTAGAGGCACACCGATGGCGATCGTCAGGAAGGTCGAGACGACAACCAGTTGTATGTGCTGACGCAGATTGAGCAGGATCAGCGACAGATCGAGGCTGCGGGCCTCGCTCGAGTCGAGATCGGCCACCTGGGTGTAGATCAGTGTCCCAGCGACCAGCATGACGATGAGGATCGGCATGATCCACCGTGACGCGGACCTGCGCGTCCGGGACGAATACTCGAGGGCGTTCACGCTCATTGCCGACCGCCTGGAGTATTGGATGCCGTCATCAGGAGGTCTTGCAGTGCAATGAACTTCGTCGATCCCGCGAGTTCGGTGGGAGAGCCCTCCGCCGCGAGATCGGGGACGACGCACACGCCGTCTGCGCGAGCGGCCAGGACTAGTTCGAGCGCTTGGTGAACTGTGCTCGTCAGGGTCACCTGGACGGCGTCGTGTAGAGGAATCGAGTGGTCGTCGTCGCCGACGGGTCCGGCGAGTACGTCACCAATGGTCAACAGTGACAGACGACGCACCGATGCGCCGGCGCCGACGAAGTCGCGAACGAAATCGTCGGCGGGGTTCGTGAGGACGTTGAGCGGTGTGTCGAACTGTGCGAGGCGTGATCCGACGTCGAAGATCGCGATGCGGTCCCCCAGGCGCAGGGCCTCGTCGATGTCGTGGGTGACGAAGACGATGGTCTTGCGGATCTTCTCCTGCAGCTTCAAGAACTCGACCTGTAGCTTCTCCCGAGCAATCGGATCGACCGCGCCGAACGGCTCGTCCATCAGCATGATCGGCGGGTCGGCCGCCAAAGCGCGGGCCACGCCCACGCGCTGCTGCTGTCCGCCCGACAGCTGCCGCGGGTAGCGGCCCGCGTAGACCTTGGGGTCGAGTCCTACGAGTTCGAGTAGATCCGCTGCGCGGCTGTGTCGTTCGCCTTTCGGGGTACCCAGGAGCTTGGGGACCAGCCCTATGTTGTCGGCGATGGTCAGGTGTGGGAGCAGTCCGATCTGTTGGATCACGTAGCCGATTCCCCGCCGGAGCTCGTTGACGTCGGCGTGGGTCACGTTCTGGCCGTTGATCCAGATCTCACCGGAGGTCGGCTCGACGAGGCGGTTGATCATCCGCAGGGTGGTCGTCTTCCCGCAGCCGGATGGGCCTACGAAAACAACGAACTCACCGTTCTTGATCTCCAGCGTCAGCGGTGAGACCGCGGGGCGATCCTGCCCGTGGTACTGCTTGGTCACCTGATCGAGACGGATCATGGTGTCAGTTCCGGTGGAGACGTGCTCAGACATTGATACCTCGGGGCGTCGTCAGCTTGGAGATGGCGAGAAAGATGAGATCGAGGACCAGCGCCACGAGTGCGATAGCCAGCACTCCGGAGAGCGCCTCGTTGAGGGCGTTCGCGCCACCCATACGGGTCAGCCCCCGGAAGATGAGCTCTCCCAGCCCGGGACCTCGCACGGCCGCCCCGATGGCAGCGGTGGCCACCAGCATGATGGTGGCGGTACGAATGCCATTCAGGATCACCGGCCAGGCCAGGGGAATGATCACCGTGAACATCCGCCGTCTCCCGTCCATGCCGAGCCCACGGGCGGAGTCGACGACGGCGGGGTCCACGCTCTCGATGCCGGTGACCGTGTTGCGCAGGATGGGGAACATCCCGAACATCGCCAGCGCTGCGATCGTGGGCGCGATGCCCAACCCGAGCACCGGGATCATGAGCGCGAACAGAGCAAAGGAGGGGATTGTGAGCATCGTGGCGGTGGCGGAGAGCATGACGTTCCGGACTGCGGGCCAGCGCTCGCCGGCGAATGCGAGGGGGATCGCGATCGCCGCCGAAATAGCGACGCTGACCAGCACCAACTCGATGTGCTGTTGAGTGAGGAACGCCAAACGTAGAGCGTTGTCGGAGATGTACTCGAACAGACTCATCACTGCTCGCCAGCGGGGGAACCGACGTCGACGCCGGTTGTGGGAGTCCTGCCGGAAGGCGGCCGCCGAACTGGAGCAGAAGAGATTCGCATGATCGTGTCTCCTCGTGGTCCGATGATGGAACGCAAAGTTGGCTCAGGCTCGCTGGTGTGGCAGGAGTATTCGGGTGAACTTCGCGGCGGCCGTGTTCACGTGCCGTGCGAACCGTGGAATGTTGTCCTATCGCGGCCGGACGCCCGTGCGATCTCCGAAACAGTCATGCCGTGCGGTTCGGTGATCGACTCGTCGGCCGCCAGCACCTGGAAGGCAGCGATGATCTTCGCTGCTCCTGCTTGGCGCCGGTCCGGTAATCATGTGATGAGGCTAACTTTCGTGTGTAACCAAAGACGATGATGTGATGCATAGAGTGCAACAGTTGGGATACGGGTGATTTACAACGGCTAGACCTTCTGTCGGATCTGTCCGCCACTGAGCCCATGCGCGTCGCAGAAGCCGGAGCGCCGGTAGCTGCGCCAGGTGCGGGCCGCGGCTACAGCCAGGAGGAGTTGCTGCTCCGCTACGGCGACGGAAACGCCGTCGTGCCCGTTCTGAACGCCGAAGTTGCCGGCAGGCCCTCAGCGTCCGTCAAGGCGTTGTACGCGGGCGCCGGCTCACTCGAGCAGCGCTGCGTCCGATTCCACCCCTGCACCTCTTGGTGATGGCAATGTGGCTGAGCGACAAGGGAATGCCCAACCATCGACAGCGGCTCCTGTCCGCGTTCGGGCGGTAGGTGGGTTGCCGGACGTCCGCCGGTAGACGAGAGTTCTCGAGCCGCAAGCATTATTTGCCGGCCAACCGAAGACTCGGTTCATGTGCCGACTGAACTCGGGGGCGAGCCTCCGTAGATCTCGTCCCGCATGACACTCGGTCGGTGCCGTCAGCCCACGACGGGCGGCTGCGGCCTCAGAGCGTTCGCCAGGAACTCGTCGAGGGTAGCGACCATCCGCTTGAACGTCGGATGGTCGTCGAACATGAACTCGGTGTGGCCGTAGCCCTCGAGGAACACGAGCTGCTTCGGCTCATTCGCATGGTCGAACAGCGACTGTGCTTCCTCGGGGCGGTGCAGCTCGTTCTGATCGCCGTGGATGATGAGGATAGGGCGGGGTGCGATCCAACCGACGACCCGTTCGGGGCTGAACCGCAGCAGCATGTCCGCTGATTCGAGGCTCACACCGGAACCGAATCCGGGCGCCTTGTACAACTCGTCGCCGACGTAGGTGTCGGTCTGACCGTCGAGATCAAGGCGGACGATGTCCCACGGCGAGGTGATCTCGGAACGCCCGTTCTCGGCGCGGCGCCCACGATCGGCGGCGATCCGCTCGATCAGCCTATTCCAGGATTCCTCGTCGTGCATGTTGTGCGTGGAGCGGGTGCCGTCGGCGATCCCGTTGAGGCAGGCCACAGCCCGCACGCGAGGATCCTCGGCCGCCTCGGTGACGACGACGCCGCCGCCGAGTCCCCAGCCGACCAGCGCGATTCGGTCTGCGTCGAGTTCCTTCACAGCGGCGACGCGGTCGACCGCAGCCCGTACGTCCTCGGCCCAGTCCTGAGGTGCCAGACGTCCACGCTCTCCCTCGGACTGGCCGAAGCCGCGGTAGTCGAAGGCCAGCACGGCGTAGCCGAGGGGAGTGAGGGCGCGGGCGAAGCGTTCGGGATGGATGACCTTGAGCCCTTGGAATCCGGACGCAACGACCACCACCGGGTACGGGGCGCCCGGACCGCCATCGTCTGGTAGGTGCAGGTCGGCGTCGAGACGGCTTCCGCCGCTGAAGAAGGGTAGGGGCCTGGTTCTCATCTGAGTCTTCCGAGAGGATATGAGGCTTTTATCGGTGCGAACCCAGTGTGCCACTGCGGCCACGACTGGGTTCACTACATCATCGTGGTGGTGCGTTGCTCTCGAGGCAATCATTGTTGCGATATACGCAACACAGATGTGCGTGCTGCGCGTTGCCACATCAGCAACGAGCATTGTGCATAGACCCCCGGCGATGCAATACATGGGTGCCATACGACAACGCCATACGACAGCGAGGAGGGCGATGGCGTGAGGATTGCATTGGCGCAGGTGGACTCCCAGCCGGGGGACATCGAGATGAATCTGGACGTCGCGCGCCGCACTGTCGAGGAGGCAGCGGCCGCCGGCGCCGATCTGGCCGTCTTCCCAGAGTTGTCGCTGCACGGCGATTCGCTGGGACAGCCCGGGGTGCCCGCGGTTTCCGCCTCCGATACGCGGATGACTGCGCTTTCGTCGGGTGCCGTGGATGTCGTCGCCGGATTCTACGAGGACGGCGGTGTCCGCACATACAACTCGGCCGGTTATTTTTCCAGTGGCCGAACGCATTTCGTCCACCGAAAGTTGTATCTGCCGAACTATGAGGTGTGGGAGGACCACAAGCACAACAGTCCCGGCCAGGGCATGCGAGCCTTCGACACACGCTTCGGCCGGATAGCGACGCTCATCTGCAACGACGCGTGGCAGCCCGCCCTGCCGTGGCTGGCGGCGCAGGATGGCGCCGATGTGCTGCTCGTGCCCACCAACAGTGCTGCCCATTCCGGCCCCGATTCGCTCGACATCATCGAATACTGGTGTCAGCTGTTGGCCCTTATTGCTCGGATGCAACAGTGCTGGGTCGTGTTCGTCAATCGGGTGGGCGACGACCGCGGTGCCAGGTTCTGGGGCGGATCTCGCGTGATCGCCCCCGATGGAGAAACTGTTGCCGAGGCTCCGCTGTGGGAACCGAACCTGCTCGTGAGCGACATCGAAGTGCCGGCCGCGTGTCGCCGGCGACGAGAGGTACCGTTGATCGCCGAGGCACGCCTGGGCCTGATCGAACGCGAGGTGCAACGGCTGGTCCGTGAGGCTGGTGACGCTTTGAGTGGCGTCGCGCCTCGTTTCCCGATCGAGCTTTCCCGAACCGACGCCTAGCGCATCAATGTTTGATCTTCACGTTCACACCGCCCCGGATGTCTGGGAGCGAAGTGGTGACGACACCCAAACTCTCCGTTGGTACGCCGATGCCGGGTTCTCCGGCTGTGTCCTCAAGGGGCACTACGACGGCACGGCGGGCCGTGCGCAGGCCGCCAGCGACGGACTCGGTCTGAAGGTCTACGGCGGTCAGGCGCTGAACCACCACGTCGGCGGAATCAACCCGGCGGCGGTCGCAGCCGCATTGATGATGGGGGCGCGGGTGATCTGGATGCCCACCGCGGACGCGCACACGCAGCACGCCGCCGGGCTTCCGCGGCTGTGTTGCGCACGCACCAGCCTCGATGCCGCGACCTACGCGATTCCACCGGTGGACGATTCCGTGGAGGATCGGGTGCTCCAGGTACTCGATCTGATCGCTGAGGCAGACGCCGTGTTGGCGACCGGACATCTCAGCACCGAGGAGGTTGCCTGGCTGATCCCGGCAGCCCGGGGAGCGGGGGTGCGGCGGCTGCTGTTGACGCACCCGTCGTACACGGTCCCGGCGATGAGTGCTCACGAGGCTGCGGCGTTCACTGAACAGGGAGCTTTCGCTGAGATCACCGCCTTCCAGTTGCTCCATCAGCGGGGCATGGACGCTGCCCAACTGGCGGCCCTGGTCCGCACGATCGGGTACGAGCGGACCGTCCTGTCCTCAGACGCCGGGCAACCGGACACGCCCCCGCCACCGGAGGCACTGCTCATGCTGATCGACGCTCTCAGCGCGGAGGGGCTCGATCGCGGCGCTTTGAGTGACTGCGCGTCGGACATCCCGGAGACGCTGGTCACTCCCTGACATGCGACCTCCGGCCTCAAAAGGTGTTTCCTATTCGGCAACAAATGTTGTTCGTTATGCCACGGCGTCGCATAGTGGCGATCATGGCAAGTGAAGTGTCGACGAGCGTCCAGCGAGCGCTCGACATCCTGATCGCTCTGGGGGCCGCCGGGAGCCGGGGTGACAGCCTGAAGGTCGGGGAGGTCGCACGGGCGGTGGGGCGAGAGAAGAGCCAGGTGTCGCGATCTCTGAAGACCCTCGCTGAGGCCGGCTTCGTCGATCGGGACCCGGAGACGCTCGCGTATCGGCTCGGGTGGCGGCTGTTCACCCTCGCCGAGTCGGCCGGCAACCACCGACTCGTCAACATCGCCGCCCCGATCCTGCGCCAGTTGGTGTCGAGGATCGGCGAACGGGCGCACCTTTCGGTGCTTCAGGGCGACCACGTGCTGACGGTGTTGTCGGAGCAGGGGTCGTCGATGATCCAGGTGATCGGTTGGGTAGGGCGATCGTCTCCGGTGCACTCGACCTCCGCGGGGCAGGCTCTGCTGACGGGCCACTCGGACACGGCGGTCCGTCAACTGCTGCGAGACGCTCGGTTCGAGCCGGGGGGACCGGCGTCCCCCAAGAACATCGACGAGATGCTCGCGCGCCTCGCCCGCGCCCGACGGCAGGGTTATGCGTGGTCGGACGAGGAGTTCGAGGCCGGTCTGGTGGCGGCCGCGGCGCCGGTCGTCGACTCGCAAGGGCGGGTCATAGCGGCGGTCAATGTGTCCGCTCCCAAGTTTCGGCTCGGGCGGCGTCGGGACACAGTGGGGCGCGAGGTGCGCGCCGCCGCCGACACCATCTCCCAGCTGCTGCAAGAAGCCGGGGAAGGCACGGTTGCCTGACCCTCGGGATCTGCGTACCGACCCGCATCTGTCGGAGCGGATGCGTTGCGCCAGCTCGCGGTTGACGGGCAGTGCGCCGGTTGTGGCAGCGCTCACACCTTCGCGAACGGGGAATTGAATTTCTGCGATGCATGTTCCATGAGTCAATCAGACTCAATCTTGGAGGAGGCTGCGGAATGCAGGCATTCTTCGGGCCCGAACGGTCCGGCCGGATCGACATCACCCGTCTCATGAGCAACGACACTCAGCAGTTGATGGCGGAGGCCGCGCGATTTGCTGCCGGGCGGGGTGATACGAGTCTCGACGCGCTGCACATCCTGCACGTCGCCGCGGGTAGGGACCCGGTGCGTGACATGGTCAAGCGCGTGGGTGGAGATCTTGAGGCGATCTCGAAGGGCGCGGAGGCGCGCCTGCCGCGAGGCCGCGAGGCGGTTTCGACCGCACCGACCGTCACGGCCGCAGGTCGTCGGACTCTGCTCGAGGCCCACCAGATCGCTCGGTCACTCGGCTCGACCTATATCGACCCGGAGCACATCTTCCTCTCGTTGGTCTCGGGTGGTGACTCGACCGCGGGACGTGTCCTGGCGTCGGCGGGAGTCACACCGGAATCGATGCAATCCGCGATTGCTGCGGGTCCAGATGCGTCGCAGCAAGATTCGAGTACCCCCACGCTCGACAAGTACGGCACCGACCTGACCGAACGCGCCCGCTCGGGTGGCGTCGACCCCGTCATCGGCCGCAATGGCGAGATCGAGCAGGCCATCGAGATCCTGGCCCGACGGACCAAGAACAACCCGGTCCTGGTTGGAGAGGCCGGTGTGGGCAAGACCGCCATCGTCGAGGGACTGGCACAACGGATCGTGAGCGGCGACGTTCCAGAGGTATTGGCGGACAAGAAGATCGTCCAGCTGGATCTGGGGGGCATGCTGTCCGGAACCCGCTACCGCGGTGACTTCGAGGAACGCCTGACGAAGGCGGTCGACGAGATCGTCTCGCAGGACGGTCGGCTGATCGTCTTCATCGACGAGCTCCACACGATCGTCGGCGCGGGCGCCGGCGGCGAGGGAGCGATGGATGCCGGCAACATCCTCAAGCCGAGGCTGGCCCGCGGCGAGGTGCACGTCGTTGGCGCGACCACGCTCGACGAGTATCGCAAGCACGTCGAGAAGGATCCGGCGCTCGAACGGCGGTTCCAGCCGGTGACGGTGAACGAACCGACTCCCGATGACGCCAAGGCGATCCTGAGCGGGCTGCGTGAACAATATGAGGACCACCACCGCGTCCAGTACACCGACGATGCGATCGCGGCCGCCGTCGATCTGTCGTCACGCTACGTCGCCGACCGGTACTTGCCGGACAAGGCGATTGACCTACTCGACCAGGCAGGAGCGCGAAAGCGACTGCAACTCGGCGTATCCAACCAGGATGTGAAGGCTCTGGAACAGCGGATTGCGCGACTCGGGAAAGACAAGGAGGACGCAGTCGAGGCCGAGCAGTACGAGCGTGCGTCACAACTGCGCGACGAGATCACGCGGGCGGAGAAGCGTCTCGCCGAGTCGCGTGCAGGTGAAATCCACGTCGAGACACCGGCGGTAACCGCGGAGGACATCGCGGAGATCGTCGCTCGGGCCACCGGGATCCCGGCCAGCCAGATGACGCGGCAGGAGAAGGAACGCCTGCGGCGGCTCGAGGACGAGCTGCACCAGCGGGTGGTCGGGCAGGAAGACGCGGTCGAGGCGATCGCGCGGGCGGTGCGGCGCAGTCGGACCGGCATGGGCGATCCGCGCCGACCTGTGGGCAGCTTCCTGTTCCTGGGGCCGACCGGTGTCGGGAAGACCGAGCTCGCGAAGGCGTTGGCGCAGTCGCTGTTCGGGGACGAGAGCAAGATGCTGCGGCTCGACATGAGTGAGTTCGGTGAGCGGCATACGGCAAGCCGACTGGTCGGGGCGCCTCCGGGCTACGTCGGCTACGGAGAGGCCGGCCAGCTCACCGAACAGGTACGGCGGCATCCGTACTCGGTGATCCTGCTCGACGAGATCGAGAAGGCACACCCCGACGTGTTCAACGTGCTGCTGCAGGTGCTCGACGACGGACGGCTGACCGACGGTCAGGGACGGACCGTGGACTTCAAGAACACCGTCCTGATCATGACCAGCAACCTCGGCTCGGACATCATCTCGAGCAAGGGCGGAGCACTGGGCTTCACCACCGGTGACGCCGCTGCGGCCGAGAAGCCGCTGCGTGACAGGGTGATGGGTCGCCTGCGGGAGTCGTTCCGGCCGGAGTTCCTCAACCGGATCGACGAGATCGTCATCTTCCGCAAGCTCGAGGTCGAACAGCTGCACCGGATCACGAACTTGCTGCTAGGAGAGAGCCGGGACCGCTTGCGGGCCAAGGACATCGATATCGAGTTCACTCCCGATGCGGTCGACTGGATCGCCGAGAACGGGCACCAGCCCGAGTTCGGGGCGCGTCCGCTGCGCAGGACGATCGCGCGTGAGGTCGACGACCGGATCGCCGATCTGCTGATCGACGACGTCCTCGACGCCGGCGGTCGGATCACCGTCAAGGTCACCGACGACGAGTTGGATCTCGTCGTCAGCTGATCAGGCGAGACCGTGAGGGCGGGGCAGGTGGGTCGCACCCACCTGCCCCGCCCTTCGTCGTGTCTGCGGTTCGACTGGCCCATCGTCTCGTCCGGCTCTGCCGGCGACCGGGCATCGAACCGGAGACGTATAGGGTCAATTCCGCCGCGGGAGGAAGCTCGATGTCGAATTTGGCCAGTGCTCGGCTCGGACTGGAGAAGCGTGAGCTCCGGTCGGGCGATGAGGCGATCCTGCTCGAAGCCACGCTCATCAATCTCAATTGGAACGAAGCTCGGTTTTCCGAGCGGGACGTTCTCTCGAAGCCAGAGTTCGCGCACTACGCCACAGTGGTGCCGGAACGGGGCGACTTTGGAATAGTTGCTCTCGATCGCACCTGTTGGGTTGGCGTGGTGTGGATAGTCTTCTTGCCGTCGGAACACCCCGGCTACGGATTCGTGAAACCCCAGGTCGGCGAGTTGAGTGTGTGTGTACAGGAGACCGCACGTGGCGCGGGGTTGGGCAGAGAACTCATGAACGACGCGATCTCGATCGCCCGTAGTCGAGGACAGGGGGGCGTCAGTTTGAGCGTGGAGGATGGCAACCCTGCAAGGAATCTGTACGAATCTTTGGGCTTCGTTGATGCAGGCGGGGACACCCTGCCCGGAACGATGGTGCTAGAGCTGTGATGGCCGTCGGCCTCGTGTCTACGATTGCCGCTGTTCCTTCAGGCGGTACCGCATCGATCGGCCGCAACTGACGAAATCGGGACGCTCCGGCGGCGGATCACGGTGCCCGTTGCCCATCTCACGGCGCTACAGTGGATTCAACCGTGTGACCTCGATTTCCGGCCGGAGGTTGCTGTGGACATCGGATTTCTCGGCATGGGCACGATGGGGCGCCCCATGGCACGCAACATCGCTCGCGCAGGGTACGACGTGACGGTGTGGAACCGTAGCCCCGGTAAGGCGGCGAGCGTCGTCGCTTACGGCGCGTCCGAGGCGTCCGATCTGTCCGCCGTACTGGAGAAACCCGTCGTGGTCAGTTCACTCGCTGACGATCGTGCGTTTGCGGATTCGGTGTTGTCGATGTCGTCGCTGCGGGCCGCAAAACGCGGTTCGGTGCATGTCAATCTGGCCACCGTCAGTCCTGGCATGTGCGCGGAGGCCGAGGCCGCCCTGAATGAGAGGGGCATCTCCTACGTGGCGGCTCCGGTCTTCGGGCGGCCCGAGGTGGCGGAGGCGGGGGAACTGACCGTGGTCGCAGCCGGAGATGCGGGCGCGATCGACGAGGTCGCCCCGCTACTCGACGCGATTGGGCGCCGCACCTGGCGGATCGGGGACGACGCGAAGCAGGCGAATATCGTGAAGATCCTCGGAAACTACCTGATCGCGAATGCGATTCAGGCGATGGCAGAAGCAACGACGGTGGTCGAGAAAGTCGGCGGTTCGCCCGAGTTACTGATGGAAGTCATGAACGACAGCCTGTTCCCGGGCAGGGTCTACGGCGGCTACGGCAAGATGATCGCTCAGCGCAGATATGAGCCGGCCGGGTTTCGGCTCGCATTGGGACTCAAAGATGTTCGGCTCGCGCTGTCGCAGGCCCGGGACGCCCAGCTGGGCCTGCCCTTCGGCAGCGTCCTCGAGGATCTGTTCCTCGACGCCCTCGCTCACGGGCAGGCCGATCAGGACTGGTGCTCGATCACCGAGGCCACTCGGCGCCGCGCCGGACTGGCGGGACAATAGGCGACCACCTCGATCACGTCGAGATTCAACCATGCTCGGCGCGGATCAAGTGCGCGGCTTCGACCATGTTGCGCAGCGATGACTCGACCTCGGCTCGGCCACGAGTCTTCAGGCCACAGTCCGGGTTGACCCACAGCCGCTCGGGCCGCACGGCCCCCAAGGCAGCCCGTAGAGAACCGGCGATCTCCTTCACCGACGGCACACGCGGCGAGTGGATGTCGTAGACGCCGGGGCCGACCCCCAGGTCGAATCCGACGGCGTTGAGATCGTCGAGGACCTCCATGTGCGAGCGTGCCGCCTCGATCGAGGTGACGTCCGCGTCCAGGCCGGCGATCGCTCCGATGACGTCGCCGAACTCCGAGTAGCACAGATGGGTGTGGATCGCTGTCGTATCGGCAACGCCAGAGGTCGCGAGTCGGAATGCGCCCACGGCCCACGCCAGGTAGGCGGGTTGGTCGGCGGCGCGTAACGGCAGCAACTCGCGTAGCGCGGGCTCGTCGACCTGGATCACCCTCACTCCGGATCTCTCCAGGTCGGCGGTCTCGTCGCGGATCGCGAGCGCAACTTGGTCGGCCGATTCCGCGAGCGGCTGGTCGTCGCGAACGAACGACCAGGCGAGGATGGTGACCGGACCGGTGAGGATGGCCTTGACCGGCTTGTTGGTGAGCGACTGCGCGTACGAGATCCACTCGATAGTCATCGGTTTCGGTCTCCGCGCGTCGCCGAAGAGGATCGGTGGGCGAACGCACCGGCTGCCGTACGACTGCACCCAGCCGTTCGCGGTCGCGAAGAACCCGTCGAGCTGCTCGGCGAAGTACTGCACCATGTCGCTGCGCTCCGGCTCGCCGTGGACCAGTACGTCCAGACCCAGATCCTCCTGCAGTGCAACGACGTCGGCGATCTCGGCGCGCATCCGGCGCACATACTCCGCCTGGTCGATCTCGCCTGTACGCAGGGCGGCGCGTGCCACTCGGATCGCGGTCGTCTGCGGATACGAACCGATCGTGGTCGTCGGCAACAGCGGCAAGGACAACTCGGTCGCCTGCGCGGTCCGACGGTCCGGTGCGGGGGTGCGTCGGCGCTCCGCATCCGTGAGTGCGGCGAGCCGGCCGCGGATCGCGTCGTCGTGCAGTCGGGGATCCGAGGCGCGGGTCTCGGCCGCGGCCCGGGACTGGACCAGTTGGTCAGCGATCGCGGCACGTCCCGTGCGCAGGGCGGTCGAGAGCGTCGCAACCTCACGAATCTTCTCGGAACCGAAGGCCAGCCAGGACCGCAGCGCGCGGTCGAGTCCGTCCTCGCCCTCGAGGCTGTAGGGCACATGCAGCAGCGAGCACGACGTGGAAACCGCCACCGAACCTGCACGGTCCCGGAGGGTTTCGAGAGCATCCAGGGAGCCGTCGAGGTCGCTCCGCCAGACATTGCGGCCGTCGATGACACCGGCGGCGACGTGCTTGCCTTCGATTCCCGGCGCCGCGACGACGTGCTCCAGTGAGCCTGCGACGAGGTCGACGGCGATGCCCTCCACACGGGTCTCGGCGAGTGCCGGCAGCGCGTCCCCGAGATCGCCGAAGTACGACGCGACCAGGATCGCGGGGCGATGGTTCAGCGTGGCGAGTCGGTCGTACACCGAGCGGGTCGCTTCCAGTTCTGGTGCGGTGCGATCGGCGACGAGCGCCGGTTCGTCGATCTGGACCCACTTCACGCCGGCGTCGGCGAGGCGGTTCAGAAGTTCCGCATATAGCGGCACGATGTCGTCGAGGCGATCCAGGGGTGCGTGGTCGTCGGACTTCGACAGCAGCAGAAAGGTGACCGGTCCGATCACTACGGGACGCGCCGGGACGCCGATCTCCAGGGCTTCCTCGACCTCGCCGAGCACCTTCACCGGGTTCAACGCGAACTGGGTGGATCGGGTGATCTCGGGGACCAGGTAGTGGTAGTTGGTGTCGAACCACTTCGTCATCTCGAGCGGCGCGACCGTCGCGGTGCCGCGAGCGGCAGCGAAGTAGCGATCCAACTCGCTCTCGATCCCGGAGACCCGCTCGGGCAATGCGCCGAGCATGACGGCGGTGTCGAGCATCTGGTCGTAGTACGAGAAGGTGTTGACGGGGACGGAGTCGATCCCTGCGTCGACTAGTTCGGTCCAGGTCCGCCGCCGTAGATCACCGCCGACCGACTCGAGCGCCGAAGCGTCGAGGTTTCCGGCCCAGTAGGACTCGACGGCCTTCTTCAGTTCCCGGCGGGGTCCGATCCGCGGGGAGCCCAGTACGGTTGCGGTGAAAGCGAGGGTCACGTTGCTCTCCGGTTGCTCGCGGCGTGCCCGAAACAGTCCGCAGGTCTTCGGACTCGGTCTCGCGACCGCCGATGCTTCGACGCCGGACCACGGTCTTCGGGACTCATCACGGCCGCGTCAGGCGAACCATCTGCACGGTCCAGCATAAGCGCTGGTCGACCCTGGCAGGTCTGTCACGAAGCGGCGGCGACCCTGACAAGTGCTGTGATCGTGGTCTCGTTCGCCGGGGGTGATGGTGCGTGGTCGAACGAGACCCGCTAACGTGGGCCGCGTGTCAGCGACCTATTTCTGGTTTACCAGGCCGGCCCCGGGTGGGTCGGTCGGCGTAACCGCGCGCTGACAATCTTCCACCCGAGAGCCGGATGACAGGCCGGCTCGCTGGGATTCTTCAAGTCTTCGAGGGTCGGCCTGAGAACAGGAAACCGAACCCAGATGACAGTCATCACCAACGACCAGCGCCTCGATGATCAGCGCACCGCCAGCATCAGTCCGCTGGTGGCGCCGTCCGTCGTGCGTGCCGAGCACACCCCTGACGAGGTGGCAACGGCCACCGTTCGCTCCGGGCGCGCCGACACGATCAACATCCTGAATGGGGGCGACGACCGCCTCATCGTGGTGGTCGGCCCGTGCTCTGTGCACGACCCCGAGGCGGCGATGGACTACGCGCGCCGACTCGCGGCGAAGGCCGAGGAGTTGCGAGACGACCTGCAGATCGTCATGCGCGTCTACTTCGAGAAGCCGCGCACCACGCTCGGGTGGAAGGGGCTGCTCAACGATCCGCACCTCGACGGCACCTACGACATCAACACCGGCCTGCGGATCGGTCGCAAGCTGCTGCTCGACATCTCCCGCCTCGGCCTGCCCGTCGGCTGCG
Source organism: Rhodococcus xishaensis (assembly GCF_004011825.1). GTDB lineage: Bacteria > Actinomycetota > Actinomycetes > Mycobacteriales > Mycobacteriaceae > Prescottella > Prescottella xishaensis. Next base: position 281,089 of record NZ_RKLO01000006.1, read on the forward strand.
AGTTCCTCGACCCGATCATGCCGCAGTACATCGCCGATCTGGTCACCTACGGTGCGATCGGCGCCCGCACCGCGGCCAGCCAGGTGCACCGCCAGCTGTGCAGTGCGCTGTCGATGCCCGTCGGCATCAAGAACTCCACCGAGGGCGACGTCCAGGTGGCCGTCGACGGCGTTCGCGCCGCGGCGGCGAGCCACGTTTTCCCCGGCACCGACCTCGAGGGCCAGGCAGCACTGATCCAAACCGTCGGCAACCCCGACTGCCACGTCATCCTGCGCGGCGGCACCGATGGGCCGAACTACGACGCCGCCACCGTCGCTGACACGATGGCGCGGTTGCGCAAGTCCGATCTGCCGCAGCGGGTCGTCATCGATGCCAGCCACGGCAACAGCCGCAAGGACCACAACAAGCAGGTCGACGTCGCCGCCGACGTCGCCGAGCGCGTCGCGGCCGGTGACAGGAACATCGTCGGCATCATGCTCGAGAGCTTCATCGAGGCCGGACGCCAGGACCTGACCCTGGGGCGCAGCGACGAACTCACCTACGGTCAGTCGATCACCGACGCATGCATCGACTGGGACACCACCGCGGCGACGCTCGACCGCCTCGCCGAAGCCGTCGCCTCCCGCCGCCAGGGCGTGTGACTCGAGGACCGGCGAACACGCGATTGCGTTCTACTTGGTGCTGCTCCACGGCCTAGGCCGTGGAGCAGCACCGCTTCGGCGTAGGGTTGGAGCGTTCGGACCCTTCGGCTCCGTGGAACGCGCACTTCCGTGGGCCGCGCGCGTTCTTCGAATGAGCCGTTCTCACGGTTTTGAAAGGACCACACGGTGGCAGAGACGATGCGCGCGGCGCGATTCCATGCAGATACGAAAACCAATGTGGTGGAGGATGTCCCGATCCCCGAACCCGGCCCAGGCGAGGTGCTCGTCAAGATCGCCTACTGCGGGATCTGCCACTCCGACCTGAGCCTGCTCGACGGCATATTCCCCGCCCTCGTCCCAGTCGTGACGCAGGGGCACGAGTCGTCCGGCACGATCGCGAAGCTCGGGCCCGGGGTCGAGGGTTGGGAGATCGGGGACAGGGTGATCCTCGCGGCAGGCCGACCGGACATGAAGTGTCGCAGCTGTCGTCGCGGTGACATCGTGAACTGCCTGAACATCCAGTTGATGGCCTTCGCCTATGACGGTGCGTGGGCCGAGTACTCGGTAGCCCAGGCGGTCGGCCTGACGAAGATTCCCGACAACGTGTCCATGGAGCAGGCGGCGTTGCTCGCCGACGCCGTGTCCACTCCGTTCGGTGCGGTCGTGCGTACCGGCGAGGTCGCCGTCGGTGAAGCCGTCGGCGTCTGGGGTGTCGGTGGAATCGGCACCCACATTGTCCAATTGGCGCGCGTCGTCGGCGCGTCCCCGATCCTGGCGTTCGACATCAACCCCGCCGTGCGGGAGCGGGCACTCGAACTCGGCGCGGACTACGCATTCGACTCACGGGACGAGAACCTGGTCCAGAAGGTGGCCGAGGCCCTCGGTGGCCGACTCCTCGACGTCGCGTTCGACTCGGTCGGGCTGAAGGTCACGTCCGAGCAGGCGCTCCGCTGCCTCGACTTCGGTGGGCGCCTGATCGTGGTCGGGATGAGCGGCGAGGAAGTATCAGCCGGTCCGAGCGCGGCGCTGGCGTTCACGAGGAAACAGGTGATTGGGCACCTCGGCTACAAGAACGCCGACATCGAAACCCTCGCCGAACTCGTGTCCCGTGGTCGACTCGACCTGTCCCGGTCGGTCAGCGAGATCGTCCCGCTCGAGGATGTCGCGAAGGGCATCGAGAAGCTGCGCAACCAGGAAGGCAATCCGATCCGGATCCTCGTGCAGCCGTGAGTCGATCCGCATGGACCGGGTCCTGTCAGTGCCCGACAGTAGGGTCGGCCCATGGGATACGAAGTGCAGATCACGGTGGACTCGAAGGATCCGCACCAGCAGGCCAAGTGGTGGGCGCAGACACTGGGGTGGCGCGTCGAGCCCAGTGACGAGGAGTTCATCCGTGGGCTCGTCGAGGCCGGACATGCCCAGGAGTCGGACACCAAGGTGTTCGAGGGAACGCTCGTCTGGAAGCTGGGTGCCGCGATCGGCGACCCGGAACATCCTCAGCAGCCACGGATCCTGTTCCAGTTCGTGCCGGAAGGGAAGTCGGTGAAGAACCGGCTGCACCTCGACCTACGGGTCGGGGACAGGCGCGAGGAAGTGGCCGGCGAACTCGTCGCGGCGGGAGCATCGATCCTGCACCGGGGACAGGAAGGGCCGGGTCGGTGGATCACGATGGCCGACCCGGAGGGCAATGAGTTCTGCGTGAGCTGAGTTCTGCGTGAGCTGAGTTCTGCGTGAGCTGAGTTTCGCGTGAGCTGAGGGCGAATGCTCTCCGCCGCCGCATCGGCGGTCGCGTCTAGCGGTAGGCGCCAGGCGTCGCACCAGTCCATCGTTTGAACGCGCGACGAAAGGCGCTGGGCTCGGAGAAGCCCAGCCGGGCGGACAGCTCGTCGACGGGCTCGCCGCGGCGCAGCGCCGCGATGGCGGCGTCGCGCAGCACTTCCTCGCGTAGATGGTTGAGCGACGTTCCCTCCTGTCGGAGCAGCCGGCGCAGGTGCGGGACGCTGATCGACAGCATCTCCGCGATCTCCTCCGCGGTGCAGGTTCGTCCCTGAACTCCCATCTCGAGTACTCGACGAACCTGCGCCGACGCCGTGCTCTCGTAGTCGCGTTCGGAAAACAAGAGGTTCGGGGACTCGCGCAAGTACTCGGCGAGGCTCCGCTCGTCCTGGACAATCGGAGCTCGCAGGATGGCGTTGTCGAACTCGAGGGACGCCACCGACGCGTCGAAGGTCACCGGCACACCGAAGATGGCGTCGTAGTGCTTCGCGAACTGCGGTTCGGGCTCTGGGTAGGGGATCAGCACCGAGCGCAGCTTCAGCCGTCGACCCACGAGCCAGGCGGCGAATCGGTGCAGCAGGATCAGCTCGAAGTCGGTGACGAGCCGGAAGGCTTCGTCGACGAACTCCGGTGCATAGACGTCGCCGCGGACGTCCACCCGAACCTCGAGTCGCGTCGAATCGTCGCCGTGAACGAGCGTGAGTGGTGGGACCGGCAGGGCGCGGGTGACGTCCGTCATCCGCTCGAGCGCGCTGCCGAGGTCGGGGCGGTGGATGAGTGCCAGGCAGATCAGCCGAAACGTCCCGCGCGGCACCGGCGCGGCGCCGAGCCCGAACAGTTCGTCGTCCGTCATCTGCCACGCGGCTTGAGTGACGGCGGTGACCTGCTCCGGGGTCAGTCTGGCTCGAGGGTCGTCGAGCGCGGCCACGTCGATGCCGGACTTGACGAGCGTCGACGCCAGGTCGGCACCGGATGCCTCGGCCAGGCGCAGTGAGCGCCGGAGAAAGTCCGACGGGATCGTTGCCAGGCTCACCCAGACACCCCCAGTCGGCCCAGTCGCTCTGCCGCCTCCACCAGAACCTCGTCCCGCTTGCAGAAGGCGAAGCGCACCATGTGATTCCACTGTTCGGGATGATCGGTGAACACGCTGATCGGGACCGCGGCCACACCTGCACGTTCGGGAAGCGTCCGGCAGAACTCGATATCGTTGTGGGGGCCGGTCCCGGGAATCTCGGCGCAGAGGAAGTAGGTGCCACCACCCGAGTAGACGCCGAATCCGGCGCCACTGAGGGCATCGGCCAGTAGATCGCGTTTGCGCTGCAAGCTGTTCCGCATGTCGACGACCCACGCCTGCTCGTGCTCGAGCGCGTGCGCGACCGCCGGCTGGAACGGGCCGCCGGCCACGAAGGACATGAATTGCTTCGCGGTACGCACGGCATCGACGAGTTCGGCAGGCCCGCACGCCCATCCGGTCTTCCAGCCGGTCACGCTGAACGTCTTCGCTGCGCTGGACACAGTGACGGTGCGTTCGTACATGCCTGGCAGTGAGGCCATCGGAGTGTGGGTGCGGCCGTCGAACACGAGGTGCTCGTACACCTCGTCGCTGAGGACCAGTAGGTCACGCTCGCAAGCCAATTCCGCCACTGCGGACAACTCGGCGCTGGTGAGAACCGTGCCCGTCGGATTGTGCGGTGAGTTCACCACCAACATCCGGGTCTTCGGGGTGATCGCGGCGTGCAGTGCATCGAGATCGAGCACGAATCGGTCACCGTCCTGTGCCATCGGCACCGATCGCCATGTCGCGCCGGCCAGTGCGACAGCCGCCGCGTAGGAGTCGTAGTACGGCTCGACGAGCACGACCTCGGCGCCGGGTTCGACAAGCCCGAGGATTGCGGCGCTGATGGCTTCCGTCGCCCCGACCGTGACGAGCACTTCACGCTCGGGATCGTGGACGATCCCGTACCTCGCGAGCCGGTCGGCGGCGATGGCGTGCCGCAGCACCGGCATGCCCGGCCCCGGCGGGTACTGGTTGAGGCCATCGGCAATGGCCTGCCGTGCGGCCTCGAGCATCGACGCGGGACCGTCTGTATCGGGAAAGCCCTGGCCCAGGTTGATCGCATCGTGCTCGGTGGCTAGGGCCGTCATCTCGGCAAAGATCGTGGACCCGAAGGGTTGCAGTCGCGAGACGGTACGGGAATGTGGCGCTGAGGGCATTTGTCCAGCGTAGCGAGGGCCCTGATGTCCCACGATTTCGGCGGTGTCACGTTCTCCGGTGCTGTCTCGTCTACGGAGTAGACGGCACGCAACCGGCGGGCCGACCCGACGCGGACAATGGAGGAAGTCATGGCTCGAATTCAAGCGGTGAGCCCGCAGGAGGCCGGACCGATGGTCAAGGCGGCGTACTGGTACGCCGGACGGCGTTTCGGCGAGGTCCCCGAACCGTTTGCCGTGCTGGCCAATCATCGCAAGCTCTTCACCGTTTCGGCGCGTCACGAGATGGGCGTGCAGAAGGCGTCGACGGTGCTGCCCCCGAACGTCCGTGAGATCGCGGTCTATCGGGTGGCGTGGACCGTCGCCTGCTCGTGGTGCGTCGACTTCGGCGCCATGCTGCAGCGCCTCGACGGTCTCGATGTGGAGCGACTCGAGCAGATCGGCGAGTACGACACGTCCCCCCTCTACAGTGACGACGAGCGGGCCGCGATCGCGTACGCGGACGCGATGACCGAGACACCGACGAGCGCGACCGACGAGCAGGTGGCCGACCTCGAGCGGCGCTTCGGACGCGACGGCGTCGTCGAGCTGACGTATCAGATCGCGCTCGAGAACATGCGTGCGCGTATGAACTCGGCATTGGGTATCCACGACCAGGGCTTCAACTCGGGTGATTCGTGCCGGGTGCCGTGGGAGGCGTCTACGACATCCGAGGCGGAGCAGCAATCCTGATCCCGCCGAATTTTTCCGGGTTCGCGATGTCGTAGGCCGCCCACACGCGGCCGTCGCGGACCGTGAAGGCGGTGACCCGCCCCGGAATACCGGGGTGGGTCTCGTCGCCGGGGGAGCTGGGGCTGAGGAACCCGAGTCGGCCGTTGACGAGCACCGGGATAGCGCCGAGGATCGTCTCCAGTCCGTACTTGCGGGCCAGGCCCAGGAAGAAGCGAGCCGAGCGCTCGGCCCCGGTGATGACGTTGAGGGCTGTGGTGGTGGTGCCATTGGCGTCGCCGACCGTGACCGCATCCGGGTGCAGTGCGGCGAGGACGGCCTGGAGGTCGCCGCTCGACAGTGCTGCCATCAACTGCGTGACGGCCTCGGCGTGTTCTGTCTCCGAGACCGGTGGCGGGGCATCTGCCACCGCGCGGCGAGCGCGCGATGCGAGTTGTCGCGCGGTGGGAACGCTGACCGACAGGACCTTTGCGATCTCTCCGAACGGGATCGCGAAGCCGTCGTGCAGAACGAAGGCCACCCGCTGGTCGGGGGAGAGCGTGTCCAGGACGACCAAAGCTGCCATGCGGTTGTCCTCCTGGCGGACAACGGAATCCAGCGGGTCTGGTGACCGCGACGGCGCCACGTCGGTCACGATGGGTTCAGGCAGCCACTGTCCGACGTAGCTTTCACGTCGGACCGCGGCGGACCGCAGTCGATCCAGACAGATCCGTCCGACGACCGTTGTCAGCCATGCCCGCAGGTCGCGAATGGTTGCGACGTCGGCATCGGCGAGGCGGAGCCACGTTTCCTGGACGGCGTCCTCGGCGTCGCTCACGCTGCCGGTGAGTCGGTACGCCGCGGACAGCAGGTGACTTCGGTGCTCCTCGAACGAGTCCGCCAATGTCGCGACACCCATCTCACGATCCTACGACGGCGCCCTGTCCGGCTCGTAGGGAGGCGCCGTGGGAAGCCGCCCCGCGGCTGTGACATCGAGGCGAGACTCGTTCGGCGAGAACGGCGCTGTCGACGGAATCCGCCAGGCTGGGGGTGCGTCCTCGTGTCCCCGTGGGGGCGCCTGTTCGCTGGTCGCGGCCAGGGTGTCGAGAAATGTTTGCGCCCAACGATGCACGTCATTCGTCGTCACCTGAGTGTGCAGTTTCGCCATCCGTGTCCGGCGTTCCTCGGCCGACTGCTCGAGGGCGGCGACGATGGTGTCCTTCACGAGGTCGAGATCGTGCGGATTGACGAGGTATGCCTGACGCAGCTCGGAGGCGGCGCCGGTGAACTCACTGAGCACCAGCGCGCCGTCGTGGGCGGGGTGGCACGCCACATACTCCTTGGCGACGAGGTTCATGCCGTCCCGCAGCGGTGTGACCAGCATGACGTCGGCAGCGACGTAGAGGGCGATCAGCTCGTCCCGGTCCACCGGTTGATACAGGTAGTGCACGGTGGGGTGGCCGAGTTGTCCGTGGTCGCCATTGATGCGTCCCACCTGCGTCTCGATCGAGTTCCGCATGAGCGCGTACTGTTCGACTTGCTCGCGGCTCGGAGTCGCCAACTGGACCACCACGGTGCGGCTCGGATCGAGTCGGCCCTCGTCGTACAGCTCGCGAACCGCGTCCAGGCGCAGATCGATGCCCTTGGTGTAGTCCAATCGGTCGACACCGAGAAGGATGTGATCCGGATTGCCGAGATCGTCGCGGATCTCCTGTGCCCGCCGGCGGACCGATTCGCTGCGGGCCCGCTCGACCATGTCGGCGGTGTCGATCGATATCGGGAACGCGCCGACCCGCACTGTCCGCCCTTCGTGCCGGACCTCACCGCGCCCAGCTCCGGCCTGGGCGGTCTCGAGTCCGAGCATCCGCCGGGCCAGGACCACGAAGTTCTGGGCCCCACCAGGGAGGTGGAACCCGACTAGATCGGCGCCGAGCATGCCCTCCATGATGTTTCTTCGCCACGGCAGTTGAGCGAACAGTTCGACCGGTGGGAACGGAATGTGAAGGAAGAACCCGATCGTGACGTCCGGGCGTAGTTCGCGGAGCATCTGCGGTACGAGCTGGAGCTGGTAGTCGTGGACCCAGACCGTCGCACCGGGTGCGGCAGCGGACGCGGCGGCGTGCGCGAAACGACGGTTCACGTCCCGGTATACCGCCCACCACCGCCGGTCGAACGTCGGTTTCACCACGACGTCGTGGTACAGCGGCCACAGCGTGCTGTTGGAAAAGCCCTCGTAGAAGCCCTCGACTTCTGGCGCGTCGAGCCGCACTGGGCGCACGCGCAAACCGTCGTGGACGAAGGGATCGACGTCGCGATCGGGGACACCCGGCCACCCGACCCAGCACCCGTTCCGCCTACGAAGCACCGGTTCGAGCGCGGTCACCAGGCCTCCCGGACTGCGCCGCCACGTCGTGGTGCCGTCGGATCGTTTCACCAGGTCGACGGGGAGCCGGTTGGCAACCACGACGAAGTCGGACAGGACGGTGGAGCGTTGGTCGGACAGGTCCATCATCGAGCGACTCTCCCGTGGTCGGTGCGTCCTCGGACGGCGCGAATCCTGGCTCGCGGAATCCGTAAGCCGAGTGCCCGAATCCCTCCGGAAATCGGCAAACTTATCGGGATGACCGCTGGCGAGGCTAGCCGCGCCTCCCGACGGGACCGGAAAGATCTCCAGTTGTCGGAATAGAGTTGTTGTATCAGCGATTCGGGGCCCCGGCAACTATCACACGCCCAAACGTGTCCGGCGTGGGACCCGTCGTAGAGGCTCGGAGCTGTAGGGAAAAGCTTTGGGCAGCATTGCCTTTGCTAATGCTCCAAGCAGTGCGTGGCCGAAACTCGCGCACTCCAGCCCAATTGGCGACGGCAGTGAGATCGTCCGTTGTTCAACGCGGTTCGTCCTGAATTGCAAAATGGGACAGAGCGGACAATGCGGAATTCCTCGGGAAACTGTGGTGCGAAAACCGTCGAAGTGCGAAACACTGAGGTGACCCCCTGAATGGAGGTCACCTCATGGAGCTCCGCACAAACGGGTCGATGACGCAGCCGATGTCCGGCACTGTCCGGACGAGTATGTTGCGGGACTTGGATCTTGGGGTATCGAACTCTGTCCGCACGGTGCTGTGGTGGGCTTCCCTGATGCTCATGGTCGCCGTGGTGCCGGCATTGGCCGCATTCTTGCTCATGGGATCGGTGGCCCTAGCGGTGACGATCGGCCTGATCAGCGTCGGTGGCGTCAGCCTTGCGGCGCTGATGATCTGAGGGATTCGCGGCGGCGATCATCCCGAAGGACGAATCCCATCAATGGAATTCGTCGGGGAGGTCGGTCGGGTCGAGCAGCACGAAGTGCCCGTCCGAGGTGCGCACCTTCTCCGACCTGGAGATGTTCTCGCTCAGCAGGTTCCATTCGACGTTGTCGATCTGTGACGCAGCCTGTGCGAGGACCTTGCTGTCGCGGGTACCCCATGCGATCGGCATGATGCTCGCCATCTGGTACGTCTCGCCTCCGGGGCGGGTCGAGCGGTCACCCAGCACCGATGTCGACGGGATCCGCGCTCCGACGCGGTACCCCTTGCCCGGCAGCGCCCGCACCGTGCGGGCGACGAGCGCGTAGTGCGGCTTGGCGGTGTCGGGCTTGGCGATATCGACCAGCGCGAGCAGGGTATAGCCGCGCGGGTGGACCTCCGAGACGACCGCCGGCACCAGCCCGCCCTTCGCGTACAGGTCCTCGATGCTCCCCATCTTGCGCGGGGTCCACACCACCATGAACAGCGACGCCAGCGCACAGACCACCAGCACCGCGCCCACGATGTACGACCAGGGCTGACCCAGGATGAACAGCCACGCCGACCCGGCACCGAGGAGGACGGCCATCAGCGCCGCGGACCACTGCAGGTGCCGGATGTCGCTGATGGTCTCGTTTACGGCCTTGGCGTGGTGTTTGTCGACCGGGAACTCGAAGCGTCGCACGGGTGAGAGGTCCTATCCGAGGGTCGGGCCGAGCAGGTCGTCGGCGTCCGTAATGCGGTACGCATAGCCCTGCTCGGCAAGAAAGCGTTGGCGGTGGGCGGCGTACTCGGTGTCGAGCGTGTCCCGAGCGACCACCGAGTAGAAGTGTGCCTGACCGCCATCGTGCTTCGGACGCAGGAGTCGGCCCAGCCGCTGCGCCTCCTCCTGTCGCGAGCCGAATGTGCCCGACACCTGCACCGCCACCGATGCCTCCGGCAGGTCGATCGAGAAGTTCGCGACCTTGCTCACGACCAGGGTCTGGATCTCTCCTGCGCGGAACTTGTCGAACAGGGCCTCGCGTTCGGTGCTTCGCGTGGAGCCCTGGATGACGGGGGCGTCGAGGGCCTCGCCCAACTCCTCGAGTTGCTCCAGGTACGCGCCGATGATGAGCGTGGGCGCGTCCGGATGCTTGTCGAGAATCGACTTCACGACCGCGATCTTGGTGTGCGCCGTCGAACACAACTTGTAGCGCTCTTCCGGTTCGGCGGTCGCATACGCCATTCGCTCGGCGTCCGTCAGCGTCACCCGCACCTCGACACAGTCTGCCGGTGCGATCCACCCCTGCGCCTCGATGTCCTTCCACGGGGCGTCGTAGCGCTTGGGGCCGATCAGCGAGAACACGTCGCCCTCGCGTCCGTCCTCCCGGACCAGCGTCGCGGTGAGACCGAGACGGCGGCGCGACTGCAGGTCGGCGGTCATCCGGAACACCGGTGCAGGCAGCAGGTGCACCTCGTCGTAGATCACCAGGCCCCAGTCGCGGGAGTCGAACAGCTCGAGGTGCCTGTACTCGCCCTTGGACTTGCGGGTGATTACCTGGTAGGTCGCGATGGTGACCGGACGAATCTCCTTCTTCTCGCCCGAGTACTCGCCGATCTCGTCCTCGGTGAGCGACGTGCGCGCGACGAGTTCGCGCTTCCACTGCCGTCCGGCGACGGTGTTCGTGACCAGGATCAGCGTGGTCGCCTTCGCCTTGGCCATCGCCGCCGCGCCGACCATGGTCTTCCCCGCACCGCACGGCAGCACCACCACACCGGAGCCGCCGGCCCAGAACGACTCGGCCGCCATCTTCTGGTAATCGCGTAGTTGCCAGTGGCCTTCCTCGAACGCGAGGTCGATCGGGTGAGCCTCGCCGTCGACGTAGCCGGCGAGGTCCTCGGCCGGCCAGCCGATCTTGAGCAGCATCTGCTTGAGGTGACCGCGCTCGCTGGGATGGACGACGACGGTGTCGTCGTCGATCCTCGCGCCGAGCATCGGGGCGATCTTCTTGTGTCGGGTCACCTCGGTCAGCACGGCGCGGTCGAGGCTGACCAGAGTTAGCCCGTGGGCCGGGTGCTTCACCAGTTGCAGGCGGCCGTAGCGGGCCATGGTGTCGACGATGTCGACCAGTAGGGGTTGCGGCACCGCGAACCGGGAAAACGTCACGAGTGCGTCGACGACCTGCTCGGCGTCGTGTCCGGCCGCGCGGGCGTTCCACAGTGCGAGCGGGGTGATCCGGTACGTGTGAACGTGTTCGGGGGCGCGTTCGAGTTCGGCGAACGGCGCGATCGCCTGTCGCGCCTCATCGGCACGCGCGTGCTCGACCTCGAGCAGCAATGTCTTGTCGGACTGGACGATCAGCGGGCCGTCGGTCACGTGCGCCTCCTCGCAAACGGTAACCAAACCATTGTCCAGGTGACAGTGGCGTCCTGCCATATGGTGTGCCTCGGTCGGGAGAGAATTGGTCGCCGAGACGGTCAGTCGCCGAGATGGTCAGTCGGTGAGCGCGACGGACGTGATCCGGTGCAGCATGAACCGACGCGCCTCACCGGTAGTCGGATCGAGCGCGTCCAACTGCCCGCCGCCGACACTCACCGGCTGGACGATGCGGTGCGATGCGACGCCCTGCGCGTCGACGTAGCCGATCGTGACCGGTCGGTGCACCGCAGTCGCGGTCTGCAACAGCGTTATCGTCGCCGCGGTGGAGGCGCGGGTGCCATCGCTGCGCAGCGATGGTCTGGAGGACCCGAGGGATACCGCCGCCCGATCCCCGGCGCGCAGCGACCGGACGAGCGTTTCGAGCTGCTCGTCGGTCGGCACCGTGGGCACGCGCACCCGTGCCGTCCGTGGGCTGGGAACCCGGGCCCCGCGAGGGCGCAGATCGACGAGGGTGCCGCTCGAGTCCTCGCCGGCCGGGGCGAATCCGACGGCCCGCAGCTCCGTCAAGACCTCCCTCAGGGGTGCCTGAGAAACGGCGACAGTCGGGGCAAGCGAGCGCAAAGCGAGCTGGTCGGCAACGGGGGAGGCTAGCACCTCCGCGAGGAGGGCGGGGTCCTCACAGCGGATGAACGAAGCCGCGACCCCGGCCCGGAGCCGGCCGTGCCGGCGGGCGACGTCGTCGATCAGGTAGATCAGCGACTGCGGGACCGAGGTCTTGGACCGGGTCGCGAACAACGTCTGCAGTTCGGACGCGGTACGTCCCGCGTCGAGCGCGCGGCGGATGCTGGCCTCGCTGATCCGGTACACCGACGCCGCGCCCGCCGACTCGACGTCGGCGACGAGCGCGATCTGTTCGAGTAGTTCCGGGACCAACGGTCCCGGCGCGACGACGGTGAGGTCGGCCTGCACGAGCACGTAATCGATCGGCTCGGGCAGCGCTGCGTCCATCTCGGCGACGGCGTCGCCGCCGTGCAGCAGTGCCTTCCCAGGGGAGCTGAGTGCGCCGTGCGCGACCAGGCCCAGTGTTCGTGCCTCGCTGAGCATGCGTTCGACGACGTGCGGGCCCAGCCGTCCCGACCAGCGGGGCCGCCGCCACGCCAGCAGCCGACTCGCCTCGCTCGCTGACAGGTTCCGCCCCCCGGCGTCGGCGAGCAGTTCGAGCAGGAACCTGCGCTCTGGCGGTGCACCAGGTGCCCGCACCTCCTCGGAGAGCGCGGAGATCGGCTTGTCGGTGGCATCACGGTTGCCGATGAGCCACGGGCGGCGCGGCAATGCCAGCCAGGCCGCGGCGATGGTCGCCCAGCGACGAGCGGTGCCGGAGTTGAGCCATCCGGTGACGGCGACCGTCGGCGCCCAGTGTTCGTCGACGTCGGTGGGTGGCGCCGGCTCGGGGATGCCGCTCGCGATGAGGCCGGCGCCGGCGAGCAGTTCGAGCAGCAGGCCGATGCGCGCCTCGTCGATCCCGACAGCCCTCGACAGCCGCCGCAGCTCCCGCACGCCGAGACCGCCGGCCTTGAGGGCGGGTGCCGGGGCGTCGCCGAGCGCTGCGACGAGGTCCTCACAGTGCCGGATCAGTTCCATCGCTTCCCCGGCCGCCGCAGCGTTGACGTCGGTCAGCTTCTGTTTGCGCCCGGCGAACGGTGGCGGGGTTGGCGATGCGGGGTCGTAGACGGCCTCGTCGCGCAGCACCTGACCCACCTGAGTCGGCAGTTCGACGGTCTCGGCATCGATCCAATGCAGCAATCCGCGGCTGAGCAGACGTTGGACGGGCCGGTCCGGGGAGGTCCCCGGTGCAGCGTCGCGGGTGCGGCCGAGCGGCGACGACTGGGCGAGTGTGGTCAGTAGATTGCGCTCGCTCGGTTCGATCTCTGCGAGCGCTGCCCGAATCTCGGTCTCGGTCATCGCGTCGGTTCCGGTGTGGACGCGGCCGATCCGCCAGGGCAATGCGTCGGCCGCGGCCCGCACGATACGGAGGCGGTCGTCGTCGCCCCACACCAGCGCGAGGCTGCGCAGGTGGGACAACGCCTTGTCGAGGCTCTTCTTCGGTGCGCGATCGGCGAAGGCGTCGTCCAGGTGGCTGCGCGCCACGGGGACCTGATCGGCCTGTTCGAGCGACAGGACCTCCAGCAGACCGAATTCGAGCGTGTTCAGCGTGTCGGCGGCACGCATCACCGAGGCCCGTTGCTCGGCGCGTCCGGCCAGCACCGCGCACGTCGCAGGTGGGGGCACGGCGAGGTCCGGACGCAGCCGCAGCAGTTCAGTGAGTTCGCCATCCGTGCGGTCGGCCAACCAGTCGGTCAGGGGCGGTGCGATCCCTGGGCGCGCGGTTCCCGAGCCGCCTTCAGTGCCATGGGTAGAGGTCATCGTCTATGAGATTAATGACCTGGGGTGTACCACGGCGCGGGCTCCTGCCAAAATGGGCGCGTGGCTAACAATTCGAAGAAGCGCTATGTCGATCCAGGGTGGCCCGAAACCGCGGACGGAGATCACGCGGTTACGGAGTTGTCGTCCAGCCGTGCCGGGAACCTCTCGCCGTTCGGCGAGGAGACGGAGTTCCCGCTCCCGGTGGAGTCTCTGCCGTACGTGCACCCGCACACCGTGATCAACCGCTGACATACGCGCAAGCGAAGGGGCCCCTCACCGACGGTGAGGGGCCCCTTCTACGTATCGGGGCAGCCTGTGTTTCCGGTCAGCCCTTCGTTTCTTGTCAGCGTGGCAACACGTTCGCGATGTTGCCGGCGATGTCTTGCAGGTTCAGCGTGCTCAGGTCGAACGACTTCGCGGCCTCGTAGGTGTCGAGGACCGGCTGGTCGATCGTGATGCCCCGTTCCGTGGCGGCCTCGATGAGCGAGTCGATCTGGCTGAAGACGCCCTGCGCGGGATGCACGGCGGCCGGAGCCGGAGCCTGCTCGGCGGCCGGAGCCGGGGCGGGCTCAGGGGCCGGGGCCGGCTCAGGGGCCGGGGCGTCGCGCTGCGTCGCCGCGGCGGTGAGGCCGAGCTTGGCGGAGCAGGACGGCCACGCTCCCCAGCCCTGGTTGGCGAGCACTCGCTCGGCGACGACGATCTGCTGTTCGCGGGTGGCCTGGTAGGCGGTCGGGGCGAACTCTCCGCCGCCGTGACCGGCCCACGTGGTGGGGGAGAACTGCAGGCCACCGTGGTAGCCGTTGCCGGTGTTGATGCTCCAGTTGCCGCCGGCCTCGCACTGTGCCAAGCGATCCCAGTCGGAATCGGGGGCGGCGGCTGCGGTGCCGGTGAAGGCCATGCCACCCGCGCCGACGATGGCGCCCGTGACGGCGACCTTTGCGACGGTACGACCGGTGGTGGTCGGTTTGCGATGACGTCCGCTCATGTCGATCCGTTCCTCTCCGCACGCGCCTACGAGGTCAGCTGTCGGGTTCGGGCTGAGAGGTCGCCCGGCCTTGCCGCTCAAAGGCTGTAGCGGGTCCGGCTTCACCCCTAGGGAGATTGCTCTCCCGATGCCTGCGGGGTGTCCCTGGTCGGGACTCCCGGAGGACCTTTGGGTCCCCCGTCCCCGTCCATGGATGGTTCGTGGTTGCCTCCGGACCCACTGGACGGGGTTTGGCGCGGTAGGTCCGGACGTGGCCGAGGTACCGGCCGGAACCGACGGTACGACGATCCGGGGCCAAATGTCACCGGTTGATAACGGGGTCAGGTACACGGCGTTCTTGCGCCGAGACTGATCAAAGAAACGATCGCTGCAGGTAGTCGCGCCACGGGGAGAATTGGTCACAGTCCGACACCGTGTCGTTATCACGACGTTATGTGAAGGAGATCACAGTAAAATCGGACACGTGTGTCCCACATTTCGGAACAATCAGGCGGCAGACCAGGGGGCTGATTGCAGGATCAGGCGTCCACTATCTCCTTGCCGAGCGGCATCAGTGAGACCGGGATCATCTTCAGGTTCGCGATCGCGAGAGGGATGCCGATGATGGTGATCGCCATCAAGAAGGCGGATGCAATGTGGCCGATCGCGAGCCAGATGCCCGCCAGGATCAGCCAGATGACGTTGCCGATCAGCGACCCCACGCCCGCCGTGGGCCTATCGACCACGGTCTTGCCGAACGGCCACAGCGCGTAGAGGCCGATGCGAAACGATGCGATGCCGAACGGGATCGTGATGATGAGCACGCACATCAGCAAACCGAACACGAAGTAGCCGAGCGCGAGCCACAGGCCGCCGAAGATCAGCCAGATAATGTTCAGCAGAATCCGCATGGTCGTTCCTTTCAGCGGCTGCGGCGGCCGGAACGGAGGGCATACACGACCGCCAGGACGAATCCGAGCGGGCACGCGAGGGTGAGCAGGTAGAGCGTCAGGCCGGGGGCGCCCTCACTGAGCGAATGAACGAAGAAGATCGCCACGATGGCAGCGATCCCGACGAAGAAGCAGCCGAGGGCGAGGTAGAGCAACCCCTTACCTGGCCGTGTGGATGCGCTGGTTGCGGATGCGCTGGCGTCGTCGCGGTTCGATCCGTTCGTCACATCCCAACGGTAGGCCACGGGGATCGGCGCGACGGCCGTACCCCAGGGTGCGCGGTCCATTGCCGTCGAAGTTGTCGACCATTCTCGAGCGCCGCCCGGATGGCGCGAGCGAGAAATGTTGACAACATGCTGTCGAAACGACAGCATGTTGTCATGACTGAAAACGTGCATGTAGCCGTCTACGACACCTTCGTCGACTGGGAGATCGGGTTCGCGATCGATCACATCAACAAGCCGCTGTGGCACAAGCATCCGGGCCGGTTCGCCGTCACCACCGTCGGCGTCTCCTCCGACCCGATCGTGACGATGGGTGGTATGACGGTCGTCCCCGACACCACGCTGGACGAGATCGGGCCGCAGGACAGCGCGATGCTCATCCTGGCGGGCAACGACATCTGGAACACCGAACAGTTCACGCCGTTCGTCACGAAGGCCCGGGACTTCCTCGATGCAGGTGTTCCGGTGGCCGCGATCTGTGGCGCCACCGCCGGGTTGGCGACGGCCGGCCTGCTCGACGACCGGGAGCACACGAGTAATGCGGCGGAGTTCCTCGGCGGGCTCGGCGGCTACGCCGGTGGGCATCTGTACCGCGACGCCCCGGCCGTTTCAGATCGCGACCTCATCACCGCATCGGCCACTGCGCCGGTTCACTTCGCCCGCGAGATCCTCGAACGTCTCGACGTGTTCGGGCCGAGCGTCCTGGCCTCCTGGTTCAAGCTCTACGGTCAGCGCGACCCGGCGGGCTTCCACGAACTGATGGCAGGTTGACGTGCAGACCGAACAGGACCTGCTCAGCGGTCTGGCGCTAGCGTCCTTCCGGCTGAACGGACAGTTCCTCGACGTCGCTGAGGGTCTAGCGCGCCCGGCCGGCCTGACCGCGGCGCGGTGGCAGGTCCTCGGGCCTGTCCTGGATGAGCCCCTGTCGGTTGCCCAGATCGCTCGCGAGATGGGCATTACCCGGCAGAGCGTGCAGCGGATCGCCGATCTGCTCGTCGCCCACGGGCTGGCCGAATACCAGCCGAACCCGGCCCACCGCCGGGCCAAACTCCTCACGCCGACGGCAGAAGGCCGCCGCGCGGTCTCCGGGATCGGCCCGGCGCACGCAGCCCTCGCCGGCCGCCTCGCTCAGGCCCTCGGAGAGGAAGAACTGTCAGCCACTCTCGATGCCATGCGTCGGCTGTCAGCGACTGTCGACCAACTGATTCGGGTCGCTCCGACCGACAGCACCGACTGAAGACCAACCGACCGGTACCGGGCCCGACCTATGACGCTGCCGGTATACTTGTGCTCTCATGCGCGTCCCGCACTCCAGGTGGGGCGCGTTGTTTTGCATGATCCACGCGCGCACTCGATAGGGTGCGGCAGTCAGATGAGCGGGTGAACGCGGTGCCTACCGGCAAGGTGAAGTGGTACGACGTCGAGAAGGGCTTCGGCTTCCTGTCGCAGGAAGAGGGCGAGGATGTCTACGTTCGTGCATCCGCGCTGCCCGAAGGTGTCGAGGGCCTCAAGGCCGGGCAGAGGGTCGAGTTCGGCATGGCCGCCGGCCGCCGTGGGCCGCAGGCGCTGAGTGTCAGAGTGCTCGAGCCGGCGCCGTCGGTCCGGCAGGGCGGCTCCCGCCGGGACACGGCCCCGTCCCGAAAGCACACGCCGGACGAACTACACGGCATGGTCGAGGACATGATCACGTTGCTGGAGGCGAAGATCCAGCCAGATCTGCGAAAGGGTAGGTACCCGGACCGCAAGACCGCGCAGCGAATCTCCGAGGTGGTGCGCGCGGTCGCCCGCGAGCTCGACAGCTGAAAATTGGAGCCCTCCGGTCGAAACTGGAGGGCTCCCTTGCTTCGTCGGGGTCGGTGGTGAGCTCGGATAAGTGGGACTAGGACGCGGGGACGACCACTCCACCGCCCGGCAGCGGCACCGTCTGGATGGCCCATACCGGCGCCAGCCCGCCCTGGGCGGGAAGCTGGATGATCGCGCCGATCAGCTGCTCGCCCTCGGCACCCGGGACGGTCACCGCGTACGCCTCACCGGGCTTGTAGTCGTGGTAGCCCTCGAACACCTGGCCGGTCTCGCGGATGCCGATCTGGACGCTCAGACGCCAATCGGAGTTCGCGACCTCCTCGGGCAGCGACAGCTGGAGGGGATAGCCCTCCGGGACATGGAGTTCGATGACCTCGAGTCCAGCGCAGCGCAGCATCGGGTCGCAGAAGCCGGGCTCGACGGTCGCGGTCTCCTGCTTCGCGAATGCCGTGATGGTCGGCAGCCTCTCCTCCGCGTTCCCGACGAGGTAGGCCACGACCCCAGCTAGTCCCGCCGCGGCTACCACCACCGCCGCCGTGATCAGCGCGAGAATCTGCTTTGTCCGGGCTTGCATCATCGATTTCGTCTCTCGTTCGTGGATCAGTCGGCGCGGCGGCTATGGCGGACGGTGGTCTCGGGGTTGACGTGTTCGGGGCGCTTGCCGCCCAAGCCGGGAAGCAAGGTCGCCCCACGGTAGGTCAGGATCGTCTGAGCCAGGCCGATCGCAAGCACCACCGATACGACCGTGAAACCGACCCACAGATCGGTCGGCAGCATGACCCCGAGTGTGCCGCCGAGCACCCAGCTGAGCTGCAGGACGGTCTCGGAACGACCGAAGCCGGATGCGATCGACGCCTCCGGCAGGTCCTGCTGCAGCGACGCGTCCAGTGACACCTTCGCCAGCGCGCTCCCGGCCGCCGCAACGAACGCCGCGAACACCGCCGCGAGCAGGTTACCGGTGACCGCCACCAAGATCGCCGCCAGCGTCACCGCGGCGGTACAACGCAACACCAAGACCGCAGGCCGGCCCAGTTCGAGGCGGGCACCAGTCGCGTTGCCGGCGAAGTTGCCGATCGCTGCAGCGGCGCCGACGAGACCGAGCATCGCCGCCTGCATCAACGCGTCATGGTCGGTGCTGTCCTTTGCGACGAACGCGATGTACAAGGTCAGAAAGCCCGTAAGGACCCGGATCGAGCCGTTGCCCCACAGACCTGTGACCACCGCGCGGCCGAGTGGTTGACGGCGCCTGCCCGGCTTGCCGGTCACACTGACATCGATCAGTTCGGTCGGGGAGTTGTCGCCGTGGAAGGTCAATGTGGCCGGGACCTCACCCTCGGTGACCTCGACCCAGGCCGGGATCCGCATGCTCAGGTACGCCCCGAACACGGTGACCAGCGCCGTCAACCACAGCACACCGGTCGATGATCCGGTCACGAATGCCACCGCGGCGGCCAGCGCGCCGACGCCTATCGTCCCGCCGACCAGGCCGAACACCGTCAAGCGGGAGTTGACCCGCACGAGGTCGATCTCCGGTGGCAGCACGCGTGGCGTTACCGCGCTCTTGAGCACCGAGAACGACTTGCTGAGCACCATCATCGCGAGTGCGCAGGGGTAGAGCGCCCAACTGTCGAAGTTGAAGACGAGGACGACCGCGAGCACTGTCCGCAAAGCGAACGACGACGCCAGCGCGATCCGTCGACCTCGCTGCAACCGGTCGAGGGCCGGGCCGATCAGCGGCGCGATCACCGCGAACGGCGCGATCGTGATCAACAGGTAGAGGGCCACCTTCGTCTTGTCCTCGCCAGTAGCCGCGGAGAAGAAGAGAGTGTTCGCGAGCGCGACGGCGATCGTCGCGTCGGTCGCGAAGTTAGCCATCACGGCGTACGTCAGCGCTGTCAGTCCAGACTTGTCGGCGCCGTCCGCGGTCGCCGCGCGGCGGAAGCTGGCGATGCCCCTGTTGGTCAGTTCACGGCTGCGCATCGCCGCGACCCGGGTGACCGTGAGTCTGCGAGGCATCGGCGGCGGCTTCGGCGCTACACGGTCGGCGTCGGCGGCTGTGCCTTCGCCAGAGGCCGCGGCGCTGCCTTCTGGAACCGAGCGAGGCGAAGGGTTGACGGGGTGCAGCGGCGGCAGTGGCGTCCGGCGCGCGGCGGTGCGCTGTGACGGAGGGTAGTTGTCGTAGCCGGGATGCTGTCGAGGCGCGGGGTCCGGTTCCTGCCCACGCCGGTACGCGTCGTGGGGTTCGCGGGGTCCGGTCACTCCCTAATTCTGTCCTAGTCGGCGGACATTGTTCGACCCGGGCGGTCTGTTTCCTGTTGCGCGGACGTGTCGGAACCGTGCACGGCCCGTTCAGGACACGAACCGGACCTCGAACATGCGCGGCCACAACTTCCCGGTGACCAGGAACCGGTCGGTGCCGGGGATCTGCGCGATGCCGTTGAGGACGTCGATGTCATCGCGTTGGTCCGATGGCAATGCGTCCTTCAGGTTCGCGGCGTCGATCTGCGCCGCCACGGCACCCGTCGCTGGGTCGATCTTCACGATCTGGTCGGTGGTCCACACGTTGGCATACACGAAGCCGTCACTGTTGCAATCGAGTTCGTTGAGCCGGTCGATTGGTCGTCCGTTGAGCGTGACGTCGACCGACCCGATCGCGTCGAACGACACCGGATCCCGGAACGTCAGGGTGTCCGACCCGTTGCTCATCACCAGCCGATCGGCCTGCGCGCACAGACCCCAGCCCTCGCCGGCGTAGCGGACCTGTCGCTGCTGCGCGAGGGTGGTGCGGTCGCGGGCGATCGCGATCCCGTCCTTCCACGTGATCTGCCACAACGTGTCGCCAGTGATCGTGATGCCCTCCCCGAACAGCGGAAGCGCCAGGTCGGCGCGCGCCAGTTCGACACCGGACTCGAGATCTGTGGCTCGCACCCAAGACTGGCCGACGCGGCCGGTGCTCTCGTAGAGGGTGTCGCCGGAAATCTCGAGGCCCTGAGTGAACGCGGTCCGGTCGTGCGGTAGCTCGCGGATGATCTCCGTCCGCAGGTGTTCGGCGACGAGCGCGTCCGCCGGTGCGGAGGCGGAGGAGCCTCCGGAGCACCCGGCGAGCAGCACAGCGGCCAGAAGCAACGCTGCGATTGCGAGTAGGCGTGAGGTGCGGCGGGGAGTCACGGAACCAGCATGACAGGCCCGACGAGACCGGACGCGCGTAGGCAGGACAGAGTGCGGCAAGATAGAAGCCGTGAGTGTTGCGTCGTCTCCTGAGAGCGCCGTGGTGCGCCCCGTACTCGCTCGAGCAGTCGAACGTGCCCGTGCGGCGCTCGTCGAATTGAACGAGGGCAGCGTGGGCGATCACCTCGGTGTCACCGCGGAGGACGACTGCGCCGCCACACACCGGTTCGAGGCCAAACTGCCCGGCTACCACGGCTGGCAGTGGGCCGTCGTGCTGGCCGCCGTCCCGGACTCCGATCACGTCACGATCAGCGAGCTCGCGCTCCTCCCGGGACCGGATGCGCTCGTGGCCCCCGAGTGGGTGCCATGGAGCGAGCGGATCCGCCCCGGAGACCTCTCGCCCGGCGACTTGCTGGCGCCGCCCGAGAACGATCCGCGCCTGGTGCCCGGCTACGTCGCTACCGGCGACCCCGAGATCGACGCCGTCGCTTTCGAGGTGGGGCTGGGGCGCAAACAGGTCATGAGCCGGGAAGGCCGACTGGACTGCGCCGAACGCTGGCGCGAAGGCGAGTACGGGCCCGACTCCGAGATGGCGAAGGCCGCGCCGTCGACGTGCGAGTTGTGTGGCTTCTACCTGCCGCTGGCCGGGGCGCTGCACGCCGAGTTCGGTGTCTGCGGCAACGAGATGGCCGCCGACGGACACGTCGTCAACGCTTCCTTCGGTTGCGGTGCGCATTCCGACACGACACTGCCCGGCGGTGCCGGCACGCCCCGCTACGACGCCTACGACGACGCCGCGGTCGAGGTCGTGGAGGTTCCCGCCGACGACCAGAGCCCGGCGGAGCCCGGTACGCGGACCGAACTCGAGCCCCCGCTGGATTCGGCATCGGGCAACTGACGGATCCCTTCGACACCGCCGCGCTCCGCGAGGGGACGCTCCTCGCGTGGCGTGGTTCGCCGACGCGTCTGCGTGAGGACGTTGCGGCCGAGGCCGATCTCGTCCGTGCCGGCTACCGCGACCGCGTTCTCACCGAACTGGCCCAGAACGCCGCCGACGCCGCTGTGGCAGCAGGTGTGCCGGGCAAGTTGCGGGTACAACTGCTCGCCGACGGGTTGAGCATCGCGAATACCGGTGCACCGCTGGACCGTGAAGGCGTGCACGCCCTCGTTGCGCTGCGGGCGTCTGGAAAGTCCACGGGTGTCGGGCGGTTCGGGGTCGGTTTCACCTCGGTCCTCGCGGTGAGCGACGATATCGAACTACGCTCCTCGAGCGGCTCGTTGGCGTTCTCGTCCGAACGTACGCGGATCGAACTTGCCTCTGCGGGGCTCGAGGTTCCCGCCGCCGGCGCACCGGTGTTGCGGATGGCGTGGGCTACCGACGAGCGCCCGCCCGGGGGGTTCGACTCCGAAGTGGTCTTGCGGCTCCGCCCGGACGTGAATGTGGACGTTCTGCTCGCCAGGTTCGCAGCCGAGGCAGTCGACCTGCTCCTCGAACTGCCGGCCCTCGAGTCGATCGAGATCGACGGGGCGCGATTGCGTCGCACCGAGCGCGATCTGGGTGGTGGGCTCACCGAGGTCACCATCGGTCCCAACACCTGGTGGCAGTACGTGACGAAGCCCGCGCGCTGGCTCGTGCCGGTCGTCGACGGGCGCGTACAGCCGGTGAACGGAGATGTGCTGCGAGCGCCGACCCGATCGGACGAGGAAGTGTCCATCCCGGCGCTGCTGATCGCCGACGTCCCTATGCAGCCCGACCGTCGGCGCATCTTGCCCGGGACGGGCCTGACCGATCTGGCCCTTGGGTACGCCGATTTCGTGGCCGCGTTGCCGAGCGACCAGCGCCCCGACCTGGTGCCGTTGCCGGGGTTCGCCCGCAGCGAGGTCGACGCGGTGCTGCGCGAGGCCTTGCTCCGCGAACTTCGCACTCAGTCGTGGGTACCGGCGGCCGGCGCCGACGCCGGCGACCTCGCGCCGGCTCGCGCCACGATCGTCTCCGAGTTGACCCCCGAGTTGGCCGAAGTCCTAGCGGATGTCGTGCCGGATCTCGTCGACCCACAACTCTGCGGGTCACGGCACGCCTCGGCGCTCGCGGCCGTCGACGTGCACCGGATCGGACTGGCACGCATCGCCGAACTTCTCAGTGGACATGACCGGGAGCCGTTGTGGTGGCACGCGCTCTACACCGCGCTCGAACCAATCGTCGTCGATGCGATCGCAGTGGAAGAACTTGCGGCCGTTCCGGTTCCGCTCGCCGACGGTCGTACCGTCACCGGGCCCCGGACCGCCGTCACCGGTACCGACCTGGGGCACGCACTGGGCGATGCCGGATCGGCACTCGACTGGGTGCGGCTGGTCCACCCCGACGCCGCACATCCGCTGCTGAACCGACTCGGCGCCGAGCGGGCGACCGCTGGTGACCTGTTGTCCGACCCGGCGCTGAAGGCGCGGATCGAGGAAATCGACTACGACGACCCAGCCGCGGCAACCGAATTGGCGACCGTCGTGCTCGCGCTCGTCGGTCTCGCGGGACCCGAAGCGCGACCGGCCTGGCTCGGTGAGCTGCCGCTGCCGGACGCCGACGGCGAACTGGTGCCCGCCGACGAACTGCTGCTGCCGGGTGCACCGCTCGCGGACGTCCTCGTCGAGGAATCGCCGTTCGGCACCGTCGACTCCGACCTCGTCGCTCGAGTGGGGGAGGAGTCGCTGCGCGCTCTCGGCGTCGGTTGGGGGTTCCCGGTGCTGTGGGCGGAGCTTCCCACCGGTCCCGAACACGATCTCGACGACGAGGAAGCCTGGTGGAACACGCTCGACGACGACCCGGAAACGCTGGTCGCGGTCCGCGACCTGGACCTGGTCGATCCCGCGTGTTGGCCGCGGGCCCTGACGCTGCTGGCCGACAATCCCGAGACCGCGGCCACGCTCACCGACCGCGACGGCTACACGGCGTGGTGGCTGCGCCGCCACGCCAGGATCGACGGTCGACCGCTGGCTGTGCTGCGCGCGCCCGCCGACGACACCTTCGCCGGCCTGCTCGACGTCTTCGACCACCCGGCCGCACCCGCGCTGGCCTCGGCACTGGCACCGGCGGTGGTTGACGACACCGAGTTGGCGGGTGTCCTGCTGGACCGGCTCGCCGATCCCACGCGCACCGTCACCCCCGACGTTGTGACCCGCACGCACCGGCTGCTCGGCGCCGCCGCCGCGACGCATGTGCTCGACCTCGACGAACTGGTCCTGCCGACGCGGGTTCGCAGCCTCGCCGGCACCGTCGCCGACCCCGAGGACGCGCTGGTTCTCGACCGGGCGCACCTCGGCGGGGTCATACCTCCCGAGCGGATCGTGCTCGGCGCGTTCGATACCGCGGCCGCGCTCGCCGATCTGCTGGATCTGCCGCTCGCGTCCACGGCGATCGACGCCGAGATCCTAGGAGACGGCGAGGTCAGTTCGTGGGACCGCGAGCCCGGGGCGGTGTTGGCGTGTGCAGCGCTCGGGATGCCCCTGCCGTCGGGTTCGGTCGTCGTCCACGACGACCTCGTCGTCCGGACGCGAGGCGCTGTCGAGGGTGACGTCGCGGTGCCCTGGTGGGTGGACGACGAGCGACGCACACACTTGCGTCGTTGGCGGGTCGAGGAAGCGCCATGACGGTCGACCAGTCAGTGTTGCAGTGGATGCTCGACCACCGTGCGTCGCTGCTCACCGACATCATGACCGTGGTCACTCACAGCGGCGGCACGGCCGCGGTGTTCGCGATCGTCGCCGTCGTGACGATCATGCTGTTGCGTCGACAGCACCGGGCCGAGGCAGTAATGGTCGCCGGCGCGATGCTGTCGGGCTGGGTGGTGATGAGTTCGCTCAAGCTGCTGTTCGGGCGCATGCGGCCGCCGATGTCGGCACGACTCGTCGAGCTCGACACCTATTCGTTCCCGTCCGGACACGCGATGATGACCGCGATCCTCGCGTGCGTGCTCGGCGCCGTCGTGGTCCGGTTCGTCGCCCCCGGCGTGCGACGGACCGCCCCCCTCGTGCTGCTCGCGTGCTACACGCTCGCAGTCGGAACGTCACGGGTGTACCTGGGCGCCCACTGGCTCACCGACGTTCTCGCGGGCTGGGTCTTCGGCGTCGTGTGGGCAGGTCTGTGGATCTGGGCGGTCCGACGCCGCAGCGCGCCAGTGACACGGCCGAAGGGTGTGTGACATTCGTTACTGCTGGAACCTCGACGGCCGGAGCGTTCAGTCGAGCCCGCGCTGGGCGCCGCGCTTGCCGCGTCGGGCCGCACTTCGCTGAACGAGGAAAACACCGAATCCCAGGACACCCAAGGCAGTTCCGGCGTAGCAGACAGGTAGTGCGCTGCTCCAGGGATCTCCGGCCAGCAGGACGACGACGGTTGCCAGCACCCACGCGATGGTGCCAACAGCGACCACCGGGCGTGGGTCGGACAGGCGTTCCACGAGCGTCGTGCGATGGATCTCGGTCACACGAGTAAGTTACCCGGCCGTCGGTGCCCTACTCTGCCATGAACGAAATCCGACTTTCCGGCGATTGGACTCGAGTACGACATGGCGGTCACCCAGAATGCCCCCGAGCCCACTAGGCAGTCGACACCCTCACGGTTGCTCGACACCTATTTCAAGATCACCGAGCGGGGCTCGACCATCAGCCGGGAGGTCCGCGGCGGCCTGGTCACGTTCGTGGCTATGGCGTACATCGTCGTTCTCAACCCGCTGATCATCGGCAGCTTCTCTGCCGATGACGCCGCCGCGAAGACGGACGTGCTCGGCAACATTCTTCCGGTTACCCAGGTCGCGGCCGTCACGGCGCTTGCAGCCGGCTTGATGAGCATCATCTTCGGCATCGTCGCCAACTACCCGTTCGGCATCGCGGCGGGTCTGGGCATCAACAGTCTCCTCGCGGTGTCGATCGCACCGCAGGTGACGTGGCCCGAGGCCATGGGTCTGGTCGTCATCGACGGCATCATCATCGTCGCGCTGGCGGTCACCGGCTTCCGCACCGCGGTCTTCAACGCCATCCCGCGTGAGCTCAAGGCCGCGATCGCCGCCGGTATCGGAATGTTCATCGCGTTCATCGGCCTGGTCGACGCCGGCTTCGTGCGCCGCCTTCCGGACGCCGCCGGCACGCCCGTGCCCGTCGGACTCGGCATCGACGGTTCGATATCCGCATGGCCGACGGCCGTGTTCATCTTCGGAGTCCTGCTCATGGGCACGCTCGTCGTGCGCAAGGTCCGCGGTGGCCTGCTGATCGGCATTGTCGTCACCACCGTGCTGGCCGCCATCCTCGAGGCGGTCTTCGACATCGGGGCATCCAAGGGTGTAGATCCCAAGGGCTGGAACCTCAGCGTCCCCGCGCTACCCGACGTCTTCGCGCAGATGCCCGACCTCAGCCTGGTCGGCGACTTCAGCCTCTTCGGCGCGTTCACTCGAATCGGCGTCCTCGCCGCGAGCCTGCTCGTCTTCACGCTGGTACTCGCGAACTTCTTCGACGCGATGGGCACCATGACCGGCCTCGGCAAGGAAGCCAGTCTCGCCGACAAGGACGGCAACCTGCCCGGAATCGGCAAGGCCCTCGTCGTCGAGGGCGCCGGCGCCGTCGTCGGTGGCGGTGCGTCCGCGTCGTCCAACACAGTGTTCGTCGAATCCGCGTCCGGCATCGCCGAAGGCGCGCGCACCGGCCTCGCCAACGTCGTCACCGGCGTGCTGTTCCTGGCCGCGATGTTCCTCACCCCGCTGTACTCGGTGGTCCCGATCGAGGCGGCCGCTCCGGCTCTGGTGGTGGTGGGCGCGTTGATGATCGGGCAGGTGCGCGACATCGACTTCAGCAAGTTCTCGATCGCTTTGCCGGCGTTCCTCACGATCGTCACGATGCCGTTCACCTACTCGATCGCCAACGGCATCGGTGTCGGCTTCATCTCGTACGTGGTCATCGCGGCCGCGGGCGGCAACGCCAAGAAGGTGCATCCGCTGCTGTGGATTATCGCGGTGCTGTTTGTCGCATACTTCGCGGTTGACCCGATTACTGACGCCGTTACGTGATTGAGAGGGCTCGAGTTCCCGTATTGTTTGGACCTGTGACATCGGATACTCGCGCCCTTGCCAGCGACCTTTCCCTTGCGGTGGTGCGTTTGACGCGACACCTGCGTGGGCGGAGAAGCGATGCGCAGGTGACGTTGACGCAGTTGTCGGCCCTCGCCACACTCAGCACCGAGGGTGCCATGACTCCCGGTGCGCTCGCCGCTCGCGAGAAGGTGCAGCCGCCGTCGATGACCCGAGTCATCGCCTCGCTCGGCGATCTCGGACTGGTCGATCGCGCACCGCATCCCACCGACGGGCGCCAGATCATCGTTTCGCTGTCCAGTGCGGGCCAGGCCCTCATGGAAAGTGAAACTCAGGCTCGCGAGGCGTGGATGACCGAAAAGCTGTCGCACCTCGACGACGAGCAACGCGCGACCTTGCGTGACGCCGTGGTCATCCTCACGTCCCTCGTCGAGAACGACTGACCGGCGTCCGTGCCTGGGTCCGAACAGGTTCGGGCCCAGGCTTTTTCGTTCCGGCCGCCACGGGGTCAGAGCGTATTCGGTGTGCCACCGCGGGATAAGTCCGCGGTTCGGGTCTCCACCGAAACCGTCGGCGCGTCCAGCTCGAGACTGCACTCACTGCACGCCAGTCGTGGAGTGAACGCGTCACCGCAGGTGGTGTGCGTGAAGGAGATCGCGTCGCCCTCCGGAGCCGGGAACCAGCGCTGACCCCACGCGATCATCGACACCACGACCGGGAAGAAGGCCCGGCCTTTCTCGGTCAATTGGTATGTCACCCGGTCGGCGCGTTCTGTATTGGGGCATTCGCGTAGAACGCCGAGTTCGGTGAACGTGCGCAATCGATCCGCCACGATGGTGGGTGAGGCCTGCATTCGCTCGGCGAATTCGCTGTAGCGCGTGGCGCCGAAGAACGCGGCCCCCAGCATCGCGGCCGACCACCGGTTGCCGAGCAGTTCCATGGTCTGCGGCACCACCCGTGGCGGACGGGCGGCGCCGCTGGATCGACGCCGGTTCGTTGCTGCGGGAACACTGCGGGTCCATCCGCCGCTGGGTCCCATCTCGGCGAAGACGTTGCGTACGCCGGCGGGACGGCCGCAGGACGCACACGACAGGAGTGGGGTGAACAGACGGTTGCACGTGGTGTGACGCATAAGTGGGAGCACACCCTCGTCGGGTGTCCACCGCAGTTCCCAGGACCACACCGTCAGCAGAACCGACCACAACTGCTGACCACACGCGGTGCGCCGGTACTCGTACCGAGGTGGCTTGTCCTGATAGCGAATTCGGTCGAACATCCCTGCCCCGGTGAGGGTCGCCAGCCGCGACGACAGGACCGCGTGCGAGATTCCGCCTATGCGCATCCAGTCGCTGTAGCGTTTGGCGCCCTGGAAAGAATGACGCAGTATCCAAAGGTTCCACTCGTCGCCGAGCAGTCCGAGCGTCACGGCGATCGCGTTGTCTCCGCCAGGAACGAGCTCGCGCCCGGCCGACGGAATCGTCGGCCCCGCATCGGGCGCATGCTCGTCGGACATCTCTCGGAACTATAGTCCGGTTCGATCGAACCCCATCGCCTCCGTGGGGTCGTCGGAGGTCCGCCAGTGCGGCAGGTCCGCCCCCGGTGCCCAGGTCGAATGTGTACCGCTGGAGATACGCTCCGGCAACCGGATCCGTGCCACGGGGCCATCGGCGACGTTGGCGGCGTCGAACACCAGGCACTCCGACAGGTCTCTGTCGACGTCCGAGACGATCGTCACCAGATACCCGTCGTCCTCGCCGCTCGCGCCGACGCGAGGAGCCATCGCGGTCTCGCTACCGAAGACGCCTTCGCCGAAGGTGTACCGCTCCTCGCGGCCGGTGAGCGTGTCGTGCCTGACGAGACCGTCGAACAGGAACCAGCCGGGGACGCCGGTCGCGGCGTAGGTGTAGCGGTGCTGCCTACCGGCGTGGTGCGGGTTGATCATCCCGAACTCGGTTACGGTCTCCGACAGGCGTTCCTCCCGTACCTCGCCCGTGCGTAGGTTCAGGCGCCACCGGTGCAGGTGTGTCCCCATTCGGTCGAGCGCGAGGGACCGGAACAGTCGCTGGTAGATCCCACCCTCGCCGTTGTCCTCCGGTTCCGGGTACTCCTGGTGGAAGCCCTCGAGGACGATCTCGTCGCCGCTCTCGTATGCATTGGTCCAGTGCAGGACGTACGTTGATGAGGCCTCGAACCAGCGGATCTGGTCGGAGGTTCCGCGCCGCGGAATCACACCGAGCCGTAGGGGCATGTCCGGATGGAACTTCGGCCTGTACTTGCCCGCCGCGAGCGCTTCGGGCAGCCAGAACAACGGGCAGTCGTTGAGGATGGCGTAGTTGTCGGTGAACGCCATGTCGTGCGGCAGTCGGGGACCGGGCAGTTCGATGTCGACGTAGTGGACCAGACGGTCGTCGGAGTCGATGACTCCGTAGTGCATGTACGGCGCCTCGGTTCCGTAGTTGAAGAACAACATTTCACCGGTGCGGTCGTCGACCTTGGGGTGTGCCGACACTCCTTGGCTCGTGGGGAACTGACCGCCCCAGGTCGCCTTGCCCAGCGTCTCGAGCGTCGTCGGTTCGAGCCGGTAGAGGTCGCCGCACTGCCAGAAACTCGTGAGCGCGACACCGTTGTGCACGACGACATCCGTACTGGATGCGTCCTTCATCCTTCCGCGCGCGCCCCAACCGTCCTGACGGATCGAGCGTTCCGGGCGCTCCGCGATTCCCGCCCACAGAGCACCACCCGCAGTTTGTTCCGCCAGGAAGCCGTCGGTCTTCACGAAGCGGTTGCGGTAGAACGCCTTTCCATCACGGAAGCCGACCGCATGGATCATGGCGTCACCGTCGAACGGGTGGTACCTGCCGTCGAGTGCTGGGTGTACCGGATTCTCGGTGTTGCGCAGGTAGACCCCGTCGAGGTCCGGCGGCAGTTCCCCGACGATCTCGAGGTCGTCGGCGCTTCGCTCGATGCTCTGGGGGCGCCAAGCTCCGGTCCGGTAGGGGTGGTCGTCGTCCGCGGGCAGCGTCGTCAGAGCGCGCCCGAGTACCTCGATCTCCATGTTCTTCGTCTCCTGTACCGATCAGTGTCCGAGAATGTCAGTGTCCGAGAATGAAACTGGCTGTCGTTGCTGTACTTCCGCCGATATTCAGCATCGCGGCGCGATGTGCTCCCTCCACCTGATTCGCGTCGGCACGGCCTGTCACCTGTCGGTGGCAGTCGAACAGCATCCGGATGCCGGTCGCGCCGACCGGGTGCCCGACGCCGAGGAGGCCGCCGCTGGGATTGACCGGAATCCGTCCGCCGATCTCGAGGTCGCCTTCCTCGACGGCTCGCCAACTCTCGCCTGGTGCAGTGATACCGAAGTGGTCGATGGCTAGGTACTCGCTGATGGTGAAGCAGTCGTGAGTCTCGATCAGGTCGAGGTCGCCGACGTCGGTTATGCCGGCGCGAGTGAAGGCGTCATTGATGGTGTCGCGCACATGTGGGAGCACGTACTTGTCACCGCTACTTCGCGAGAGTTTGTCTGCCAGGGAAAGTCCCACTGTCCGGTGGCCCCACCCGAGGATTCTCGACTGCACTGCGGGGCTTCGCTGCGCGGCAGGGTGATCGGGTCGTACCAGGACAACGCCGGCGGCGCCGTCGGTGATCGGCCCGCAGTCAGCTTTTCGGAGGCGGCCCTCGACCGGAGGGTTGGCCACCAGGTCGCTGCTGAACGACGCTGCATCTCGATGCCAGTGCCGGGTCTGCGCCAGGGGATTGCGGCCGGCGTTGCGTGCGTTGAGTTCCGCGATGGCCCACAGATGCCGGTCGTCGAGACCGAACCTCCGGTCATACTCATCGGCGATCTGGTCGAACATATACGGCCAGATGAACTTTGCGTCCTCCCCTTCGCGCCCAACCCACGTCGCAGCCCCCATGTGCCGGGCTCCGACCTCGGTCGGCACGGTCTTCTCGAGCTCGGCCCCGATCACGAGCGCGCAGTCGTAGCGGCCGGATTCGAGATCCGCCATGGCTGCGAGGAGTGCGAGAGACCCCGACGCACAGGCGCCCTCGTGCCGGGTCGCGGGGACACCCCATAGGTCGGGTAGCACCGACGCCGGCATGGCGCCCAGGTGCCCCTGGCCTGTGAACAGTTGGCCGAACGCGTTGCCGACATGAACAACACCGATGGCTTCGGCGTCGAGTTCGGCGTCGGCGAGGGTGCCCTCGACGACCTCGCGAACGAGGTCTGCGATGTCGAGCCCTTCCCGGGTGAGGTTTCGGGCGAAGTCTGTTTGGTAGCCACCGATTACTCGGATCGTGTCAGCAGTCATGTCAGCCGCGTTCTTCCTGGAGGTGTTGCGGTTCCGTTGGGTCGAGACTACAACTAACAGAGTGAGGCGGACCACATATTCGCGAGGAAGGTGGTGATTCGATGACGAGGGCACTGGTCTTCGACGCCGTTCGACTACCCCGCGGGCGGGTACGGCGGGACGGTGGTTCGCTCGCCGGCATCCGCCCACACGCCCTGTTCGGGCAGTTGCTCACCGCGCTCGAGCAACGCTCCCTCGACCCGTCAGTGGTCGACGACATCGTCCTCGGAGTCAGTACCGTCAGCGGAGAGCAGGCCGGCAATCTCGCCCGAGCATCGGCCCTGGCGGTCGGGTGGCCGGACACGGTCGGCGGCACGGTCGTCTCACGTCTGTGCTGTTCAGGAATAGAGGCACTCGCGACCGCCGCGGCGAAGGTCGTTGCCGGGCAGGCAGGTGTGCTCGTCGCGGGCGGTGTCGAGTCGATGTCGCGGGTGCCGTTGCTCTCTGACGACCCCGCGATCGCGACGGACCAGGACCTGGGGGAGTCCACCGGGTTCGTGACCATCGGGGTGTCGGCGGACGCAACCGCCGCCGCAAACGACATCGCTCGGGATGCCCTGGACTCTTGGGCAGTCGAATCACATCACCGTGCATCGAAGGCGTCGCCTTCGGACGCGGTGGTCCCGGCTCGATCCGGCGGCGACGTGGTCCTCGCCGCGGACGAGGGGGCCCGTCCCGAGGTCACCGTCGAACAGTTTGCAGGGCTGCCGGCACTGTTCGGCGACGACGCCGGGTGGGGGCGGGTGCAACGAAGACTCCCGACGCTAAAACCCCCGTCCGCAGGTCTGCACTCGATCGCGACCGCACCACAACTCGCGGACGGCGCAGCGGCGGCTGTGATCGCGCACCCGTCGGCAGCGAGCCGACTGGGTAGCCGACCCGTCGCCGAGATCGTCGCGGTCTCGCATCGCGCCGTCCGTTCTCCACTGCTGGATGCCCCCATCGATGCGACCCGGGATGCGCTGCACCGGGCCGGTATCGAGGCCCGGCACCTCGACACCGTCGAGGCCAACGAATCCTTCGCGGTCAGTCCGTTGCTGATCATGCGCGAATTCGATCTCGATCCTCGTCGCGTGAATCCGACCGGTGGCGCGCTCGCCGTCGGTCACCCACTAGGCGCGACCGGCGGCAACCTCCTGGTCACCGCGCTCGACACATTGCGCCGAATCGACGGTGAGCACGCACTTGTCACGATCCCGGCCGCACTCGGGCTGGGGTCAGCCCTCGTTCTGCGCCGGCTCGAATGATTCATCCGGCCAGGCCAAACCGCCAGGTCCGGTGGGTACGCTCCCACCGACGGCCACCGCGCCGCCAAACGGCATACGGCACGATAGATCCGTGGTTCACGTCATCGACATCGCAGAGCCGTCCGACCCGCGGTTGGACGACTATCGAGATCTCAACTCGTCCGACCGCCGACCCGATCTGCCCGAGGGCAAGGGGTTGGTGATCGCCGAGGGTGTGTTGGTGGCGCAGCGGATGCTCGCGTCCCGGTTCTCGCCGATCAGTCTGCTGGGGGTGGACCGACGGCTCGGTGAGCTGTCCGAGGACCTCACGGACATCGACGTACCGTTCTACCGAACCTCCGCCGAGGTCATGGCGGAGGTGGTGGGATTCCATCTCAATCGGGGCGTGCTGGCCGCTGCCCACCGTCCGCCGATGCTGGACCTCGAGGATGTCCTTCGCAGCGCGCGGACGGTGGCGATCCTCGAGGGTGTCAACGACCACGAGAACATCGGTTCGATGTTCCGCAACGCGGCGGGTCTCGGTGCGGACGCAATCCTGTTCGGTGCCGCGTGTGCCGACCCGCTCTATCGTCGGGCGGTGCGGGTGTCGATGGGGCACGTGCTGAGGGTGCCGTTTGCGCGTGTACCGGATTGGCCACGAGGTCTGAACATTCTGCGTGACAGGGGGTTCCAGCTGATATCGCTGACCCCCAACCCAGCGGCGGTCCCGCTGGCGAAAGCCATGACGGGGGGGAAGGTGGCGGTTCTACTCGGTGCGGAAGGGCCCGGGCTGACTGAACACGCCATGCGAGCCACCGATGTTCGCGCCCGCATCCCGATGGCGCCGGGCACCGACTCGCTCAATGTCGCGACTGCGGCGGCTATGGCGTTCTACGAGCGTGTTCGGACGGCGCCGTGACGTTGGGTACCGAGGCCGAGCCACCCCCGTGGGCCACGGGGTTGCTCGTCAGCGCCTTCGCTGCGATCTTCACGCTCGTCGGTGTGGTCGCGTTCGGGGTTGCCTTGGCAAAGATCCATCCGCTGATCGCCGTGGGATTCAATCTCGTAGTCGTCGGCGGTGCTGCGCCGACCCTGTGGCGGTGGCGGCACGTCCCGGTGTGGCGATGGGTTGTCTATGGCGTGATCGTGGGAGTGGTGTTCGGATGGACTGCGCTGCTTCTCGGCTTGTTCTGACTTCTCGGTGCTACTTGCGGAACAAGCGCGTCAAGAGCGACCGCCGCTTCGAACGTTCCTGCTCGCGTTCGGCAAGACGCCGCACTGAAGTGGGGATGTCACCTGCGGGGTAGATGGCGAACCGGGACACGCTGATCGATGCGGGGTCCAGGTCCTCGCCCAGCCATGCGCGCGAGGCTGCTTCGGCGAACTCGGCGGGATCGAAAGGCAGTGTCTGGGGATCGGGCAGCACGTCGACCGACGGCTGCATCGGGTGCTCACCCGCCCAGAACGGACGTTCCCACACCTGGGGTAGGCCGAGGTCCTCGACGATGTTAATGGGCGTGGCACTGAACGATCGTTTGAGTTCCGCACCGTCCCAGTGCGCGAATACGCCCCACGAACCGGCCCCCGTCACGGAACTCGAGGAATAGAGATAGGTATGACGGAAGCCGGTCGGGCTGATCCATTGGTTCACCAATGAAGAGGGGACCGGGGGGAGCGATTCGCCCGTTCGGACTATCGAGACCCCGGAGAAACACCCGACGACAACTTCTCCCTCATCGAGTTCCGTTGCTTCGGACAGAGGTTCGTCCCCAACACGTGTCACCTCGAGACCTGGGTGCAACTGGACGACGAGAGCCTGGGCGGCCTCTCGGTCGGACGCCGCATCCCGCAGGACGGCCGTGGGATCATCGACGTCGACGTACCAGAGCGTGGAAGCGTTTACCCCCGACACCGGCGTCAGCCGCGTCCGTTACTCCGAACGCCCAGCAGGACGTCGTCCCAGGACGGCAGGGCGGGCTTGCCACGCTTGTCCTTTCCGGGGGTGTGTTGCGGCGCGACCTTGGGTTCGTGCTCGGCACCGTCGGCGACCTCGTCGAGGTCGTCGTCGATGTCATCGTCCGCCAACGAGATCGGAGGTTCTGCCGCGGCTTCGTGATCGTGCTCGTTGTCCTGCTCGAACTCTTCCAGACCGCATGCGCCGTCCTGAGGAACCGGGTCGAGGCCACGCAGGAGCCGACCGAAGTCTGGATCGACGAGCTGTGTTGCGGTGTCGTCCAGCGCCGTGAGGCTCCCGCCGTGCGAGTCCGGCTGGAACCGCCAGTGCGCCGCGTTGATCGTGCGGCCGGCCTGCCACTGCAGCTGGGCCACCCAGTGGCCGTCCTCGTCTTTCCATGCGTCCCATGTCGCGGCGTCGAGGTCGTGGCCGCGGGCGCGGAACGCCTGTCCGACGATCTCGGCGAGGGTGTCTACAGCGGGGCCGTCGGGCAGGACCGGGTGACCGCCCTTGGCCATGTCCGCGGCCCGGGAGCGCTCGAGAAGTACCGGGTAGGCGAAGCGTTCCACTTTGGAAAGAGGAACACCCGCCTCCTCGGCGACCTGCTCGATCGAGGCGCCGCAGCGGATCCGGGCCTGGATGTCGCGGGGCCGCATCTGGCAGTCCGCCTCGATCTCGATCTGACCGAGGCGCGCGATATCGCCGCGCGAAGCGGCGCGGAGCTTGTCGTCGGCCGGAATCCGGAACTTCGCTCCTGTTTCGGGCTCCGAACACACCACATGCGCGCCGCCCGGTTCGAGTCCGATCACTCGCAGCTCTCGCACGTCCGTCCTCCTCATCGCGCCTACCGCGATCATTTCAAGATCGACTGTAATTCATCCGTGACCGCCGAGCCCGGAAGGACACGCGCACCCTACTATCTCTCCGCTCGCGTGTCGCAGCTGTCGGTGAAACGCAGCTGCCGGTGAAACGCAGCCGTCGGTGAGTCGAGGGTGCCGTGCCGAGGGTGCGAACTAGCCGAGCTGAGAAACGACCCAGTCGATGCACTTGGTCAGCTGGGTGACGTCGTCGGGATCGATCGCCGGGAACATGCCGATGCGCAGCTGGTTCCGGCCCAGCTTGCGGTACGGCTCAGTGTCGACGATGCCGTTGGCACGCAGGATCTTCGCGACCTGAGCAGCGTCCACCGACTCGGCGAAGTCGACGGTGCCGACCACCTGGGACCGCAGCGCCGGATCGGCCACGAACGGCGTCGCGTACTCGGAGGCCTCGGCCCACTGGTACAGACGTGACGAAGAGTCCTTCGTACGGCCGGTGGCCCAGTCCAAGCCGCCGTTGCTGTTCATCCATTCGATCTGGTTGACGAACAACAGCAGCGTCCCAAGCGCCGGGGTGTTGTACGTCTGGTCCTTGGTGGAGTTGTCGATCGCGATCGGCAGCGACAGGAAATCCGGTGCCCAACGGCCCGATTCCTTGATCTCGGCGACGCGCTCGAGCGCCGCCGGGCTCATCAGTGCGATCCACAGGCCACCGTCGGCGGCGAAGCACTTCTGCGGCGCGAAATAGTAGACATCGGCGTCGGCAGCGTTGACCGGCAGACCGCCGGCACCCGATGTGGCGTCGATCGCGATGAGCGCGTTCTCGGAGCCCGCAGGACGGGTCACCGGCACGGCGACACCCGTCGAGGTCTCGTTGTGGGCCCAGCCGATGAGGTCGACGGAACCGTCGGCGACAATCTCCGGTGCACTACCCGGGTCGCTCGAGACGACGACCGGGTCGCCGATGAGCGGGTTGTTCTTCGCGACGGCTGCGAACTTCGACGAGAACTCGCCGTAGGTGAAGTGCTGCGAACGCTCCCGGATCAGGCCGAACGCAGCCGCATCCCAGAACGCGGTGGTGCCGCCGTTGCCGAGGACGACTTCGTAGCCTTCGGGCAGTGAGAACAGCTCACGCAGCCCGGAACGCACGCGTCCGACGACGTCCTTGACGGGCTTCTGTCGGTGGCTGGTGCCGAACACCGAAGCGCCGACGTCGACCAGGGACTGCAACTGTTCGGGGCGGACCTTGGACGGTCCGCAACCGAAGCGGCCGTCAACGGGCTTGAGGTCGGCGGGGATGATCGGTGTGCTCATCGGTACGGGATGTCCTTTGTCTGTTGTGCTCGGATGTGGTCGGACGGCCAGTTGTTCTAGCAGTCCGAAATCCGGTCCCAGCCCTCGACCGACTCGGGGGTGCGGGGTTCGGGGCCGGTGTAGATCGCGGCCGGGCGGACGAGCTTGCCCAGACGCTTCTGTTCCATGATGTGTGCGCACCAACCGGCGGTGCGACCGCAGGTGAACATTGCCGGCATCATGTGCGCGGGAACCTCGGCGAAGTCGAGGATCACTGCCGCCCAGAACTCGACGTTGGTCTCGATCGCGCGATCGGGGCGGCGCTCGCGAAGTTCAGCGAGCGCGGCCTGCTCGAGTGCCGCGGCCACCTCGAATCGGGGGGCGTTCAGGCGCTTGGCGGTCTCACGGAGCACCCGCGCACGCGGGTCCTCGGCCCGGTAGACCCGGTGGCCGAACCCCATGAGCTTCTCCTTGCGGTCGAGGATGCCCTTGACGAGCGCGCGGGCATCACCGGTGCGCTCGGTCTCCTCGATCATCGGCAACACGCGGGCCGGGGCACCGCCGTGCAGCGGACCCGACATCGCGCCGATCGCGCCGGACAGCGACGCCGCGACGTCGGCTCCGGTGGAGGCGATCACCCGCGCGGTGAAGGTGGACGCGTTCATGCCGTGTTCGGCGGCCGAGACCCAGTACGCGTCGATGGCTTCGATGTGGCGCGGGTCCGGGTCACCCTTCCACCTGGTCATGAAGCGCGCCGTCACGGTGGGGCACTCGTCGATGACCTTCTGCGGTACGGCTGGCTGGTATATGCCGCGCGCAGACTGCGCGACGTACGACAACGCCATCACCGAGGCACGGGCGAGGTTCTCACGTGCAGTCTCGGTGTCGATGTCGAGTAGCGGCTGGTAGCCCCAGATGGGGGCAAGCATCGCGAGGCCGGCCTGTACGTCGACACGGACATCGCCGGTGTGGATGGGAAGCGGGAAGGGTTCGGCCGGAGGCAGACCTTCACCGAACTTGCCGTCGACCAACAGAGCCCACACGTCACCGAACGTGACCCGACGAGCCACCAGATCTTCGATATCGACGCCGCGGTAGCGCAGTGCGCCGCCATCCTTGTCCGGCTCGGCGATATCGGTGGTAAAGGCGACGACGCCCTCGAGACCACTGACGAAATCCTCGGGTACTGCAGCGCTGGGTGCCATTGCTCCTGGACTCTCCTCATCCCAGTGCCGCCCGTGAGAGCCGCACCGCCTTGTGTTGATTCGGCTTTCGACCACTCGACCTGCGATCCGTCTGACTGGCCCGCGCCCATCCGCGCATTTCGTGCTTGCCTGTGCCCACCCGGGAGGAATGAAGACTGTCGCCGGGTACAGCCCAAACTCTAGCCGGTCGCACCAGTGGCCTCATCAGCGCGTACCCGGGAGTAGCGTCTGCACCTGTGTCGTCAGATTCCCGCAGAGGTCCCCGGAACTCCGATCTCACCGCAATGAGAACGAGCTACGGAGAAATCGGGCCCGAACGGCCGGTCGTCGAGCCTGATCTGGAGCCGTCCTGGCTCGACGGCGGTTGGCCGGCACTGGCACGCAAGTGGATCGAGCAGGCGGTCGAGGCAGGACTCCCAGAGCCCAACGCAATGGTGCTCGGCACCGTCGATGGGGACGGCCACCCGTGCACCAGGACCGTATTGTGCAAGGGCATCGGCACCGACGGCGTGCTGTTCTTCACCAACTACGAGTCCGACAAGGGCAGGCAGCTCGCGGCGACGCCGTATGCGTCAGTGACGTTCATGTGGGCTCCGCTGGCTCACCAGATCACGATCCGTGGCCCAGTCGAACGAACCAGCGCCGAGGTCACAGCCGATTATTGGAACAGCCGTCCACGGGGCTCGCGCCTGGGTGCGTGGGCCTCGCGGCAATCCCGGCCGATCGCGTCGCGGGCGGATCTCGACGCCCAACTCGTCGATGCGGGGCAAGAGCACGGCGTCGACGCCGACGTCCCGGTCCCCGATTACTGGGGTGGGTTCCGGATTCGGCCGGAGTCCGTCGAGTTCTGGCAGGGCCGACCCAACCGGATGCACAACCGCATCCGAACCCGACTGGTCGACGATGTATGGATGGTCGAGCGTCTGCAGCCGTAGGAGCGAGAGTGTCTGAAGTGCGCATCCGCCCGACGATCGCCGTGTGCGGTGAGGCCCTCGTCGATCTCGTGTCGACGGGCGACCAGACATTCGAGGCTCGTCTGGGAGGAGGACCGTTCAATGTCGCGGTGACAGTTGGGCGCCTCGGCAGTCCAGTCGGGTTCTGTTCGCGTATCTCCACCGACCCGTTCGGGGAGCGACTGATCGCGGCACTGACCGCATCTGGGGTGGACCTCGGACTGGTCCAGCGCGGACCCGAGCCCACCACGCTCGCGGTCACCGGTATCGACTCCGACGGGAGTGCGCGCTACACCTTCTACGCCGACGGCACCGCCGATCGGTTCGTCACCGACCCCGGTTCGCTTCCGGAATCGTTGGTCGCGGTTTCGTTCGGGACGCTGTCTCTCGTGTTCGAACCCGGCGCGAGCGCCTATGCCGACCTGCTGCGCCGCAGTCACGACGAGGGACGGTTGATCATCCTCGACCCCAACATCCGCCCGGCGGTCTTCCCAGACGACTACCGCCGGCGTTTCGTCGACCTGCTGCCGGCGGTCGACGTCTTGAAGGTCTCGGACGACGACGTCCATTGGCTAGGACAGGGGTTGGACGGGACGACACCCGCGCAGTGGCTCGAGGGTGGCGCCACCGCGATCGTCACCACGCACGGGGCCGACGGGTTGAGCGTGCAGACATCGCGTCTGCACGTGCAGGTTCCGGGTCTCAGGGTACCGGTGTCGGACACCATCGGTGCAGGTGACACGGTCCACGGCGCGCTTCTGCACTGGTTCGCCGATCACGGACTTCTCGGTCCGGCTTCGGTTGCGGCGCTCGACGGGGGACAATGGCAGGACGCCCTGGAATTCGCTGCTCACGCGGCGGCGGTCACGGTTTCGCGGCCTGGGGCGGACCCTCCCTGGGCATCGGAGCTCACGGGCGACTAGTTTCTACTTGAACGCTACGAAGTTACTCGCTGGTCTGAGTTTGAGAGGGATCCTTCCGTGCCCGCTGAGAATGACAACAAGCCGACACTCAGCTACCCCGGTGGCGAGCACACGATGTCCATCGCCCAGGCGACTGAAGGCAACGACGGCATCGAGCTGGGCAAGCTCCTTGCCGACACGGGTTACACGACGCTCGACCCGGGCTTCGTCAACACCGCGTCCACCAGTTCCGCAATCACCTACATCGACGGCGAGAATGGGATCCTCCGCTACCGCGGGTATCCCATCGAGGAACTCGCCGAACGCTCTTCGTTCATCGAGGTCAGCTACCTGCTGATTTATGGCGAGCTGCCCACGCAGTCGCAGCTGGAGGTATTCACGGACAGGATCCGTCGCCACACCCTGCTACACGAAGACCTCAAGCGTTTCTTCGACGGTTTCCCGCGAAACGCGCACCCGATGCCGGTGCTTTCGAGCGCGGTCAACGCGCTCTCCGCCTACTACCAGGACTCGTTGGACCCGGACGACCCGCAGCAGGTCGAGCTCTCCACGATCCGACTCCTCGCGAAGCTGCCCACGATCGCGGCCTACGCATACAAGAAGTCGGTCGGTCAGCCCTTCCTCTACCCGGACAACTCGCTGAGCCTCGTCGAGAACTTCCTCCGCATGACGTTCGGCTTCCCGGCGGAGCCTTACGAGGTCGATCCTGAGGTAGCCAAGGCCCTCGACATGCTGCTGATCCTGCACGCCGACCACGAGCAGAACTGCTCGACGTCGACTGTCCGCATGGTCGGCTCCTCCGATGCGAACCTGTTCACGTCGGTTTCCGCGGGTATCAACGCGCTGTGGGGCCCGCTCCACGGTGGGGCCAATCAGGCTGTGCTCGAGATGCTCGACGAGATCGCTGCCAGTGGCGGTGACGTCAAGGAGTTCGTCCGCAAGGTCAAGAACAAGGAAGACGGCGTGAAGCTGATGGGCTTCGGTCACCGTGTCTACCGCAACTACGATCCGCGTGCCGCTCTCGTCAAGCAGACCGCGCACTCTGTGCTCGACAAGCTCGGTGGCGACGACAAGCTCCTCGAGATCGCGATGAACCTCGAAGAGACGGCGCTCACGGACGAGTACTTCATCGATCGCAAGTTGTACCCGAACGTCGACTTCTACACAGGTCTGATCTACCGCGCGATGGGCTTCCCGACGCGCATGTTCACGGTCCTCTTCGCACTCGGCCGCCTGCCCGGCTGGATCGCGCACTGGCGCGAGATGCACGAGGACCCCGCGACCAAGATCGGCCGTCCGCGTCAGATCTACACCGGCTACACCCAGCGCGGCTACGTCGACCTGTCGGCCCGCTGACCCGTTCCGCCCGACCGATCGGACAGATCATCATGAGCACCAAGCCCGAGATCGAGTTCCAGGAGGGTCCCGCGCCCGCCGAACTCGCCGTCAAAGACATCGTCGTCGGCGAAGGCCCCGAGGCCACGCCCGGCGCCAAGGTCGAGGTTCACTACGTCGGCGTCGATTTCGACTCCGGCGAGGAGTTCGACTCGTCGTGGAGCCGCGGCGAGTCCATCGCCTTCCCCTTGCAGGGCCTCATCGCCGGCTGGCAGGAAGGCATCCCGGGCATGAGGGTCGGCGGTCGGCGCCAGCTGACCATTCCGCCGGAGCTCGCGTACGGTCCTGCCGGTGGTGGCCATCAGCTGTCGGGTAAGACGCTGGTGTTCGTGATCGACCTGCTCGACGTTGTCGTACCGCCTGAGCCGCCGGTCATTGCGCCATCCGAGGGTCCCGCCCCGGCCGAGCTGGTGATCGAGGACATCACCGTCGGTGAGGGCGCCGAGGCCCAGCCGGGTGGGATCGTGGACGTGCATTACCACGGCGTCGAGTACGAAACGAACGAGGTGTTCGACTCGTCGTTCCTCCGTGGCGACTCTGTGAAGTTCCCGTTGAACAGGCTGATCCCGGGCTGGCAGGAAGGCATCCCCGGCATGAAGGTCGGCGGTCGTCGCAAGCTCACGGTCCCGCCGGAGCTCGCGTACGGTCCCGCCGGTGGTGGCCATCAGCTGTCCGGTAAGACGCTGGTGTTCGTGATCGAGCTGCTCGACACGAACTAGTACGCGGACACATCGACGGCCCAGTAATTCAGGCGGTTCGACCGCTCGAACCGCCTGAGGCTGGGACGCCGCGGCACGCCTGCTGGTTGACTCGCCCGCGGACTCGGGGCAACGCTGGGAAGCTGCGTATTGGGGCGGCCAACGACTGCACCCATGGCCCGGCCCGGCGACATATCGGCCTGCAGACCCTGGCCACATACGATTTCGAATCCAGCGGCACTCACTCGTGGGCCCATTGGTAGGACGAATTGCGCAATTGCTGGCCGGTGGTAGCGGATTCGACGGGGGTGTAGTCGGCAGGTCCGTCGCAAAAGTGGCTTGTGCGTGGAGTTGGCAACTACCGGCCTGGCTCCGTATGCCACTCTCAACGCCGGGCGGGCGAATTCGGCGACGTCTTGCATCTGCCAGAGCTGTTTCGCGACTTGCCGTTTCAGGCACTACGTCGCCTTGCACGGTCGGACCGGGGCGGAAGCCGCATCGAAACGCTCGCGCTGCACTCCTGCAATACAGGACACATAAGATCTATCGAACCAAATGGCCGATGTCGTTCCACTCGAGTGATGTCGTTCCACTTGAGGTCGATTGCGGAGCTGCACGCGATCATTCGCGACCCGTGGACATCGGTGGAAGGGAAGGTTGACGGGACTCAAGGTTGCTGTGGCGATACGAGTTCGGGGTGTCGCCAGCGGCTCGTCGCCGTGGTGGTCTGACCGTCTACTGCCCGAGTGCCTTGCACTGGGAGGTCTCTACTCAGCTCATTAGTGGATCTGGATCTATTCGGCTAGAAGTACGACTGGCGGCCGAATAGGGGTAGCGCTTTGCGTTGCGCCGGAATCAATTGCGGGTCCTGGAATGTGGACTACGCGCAACGTATGAGCATGAATTGGCAGTATTGGAGGGGTTGTGGAAACCCTTGAACCCGGAATCTCGTTCGCAACGGCCGCGCAGCAAGAGCTTTGGTTTGCACAGCAGCTGAATCCGGCGATGTCCAACAACATTTCCGGGTACCTTGATATTGCCGCCGATATTCAAATCGACCACCTGCTCGACGCAGTCTCCCAAGCTTTCCGCGAATCGCCCTCGCTTGCGGTCAACTTTCGACCAGACGGCTCTTCTCTCCTTCAACTCGAACGGGAACTCGGCGATTGGCAGCCGACCTTCCGTGATCTGAGCGGCCTCGCCGACCCCGAAGCCCGTGCGCATGAACTCATGGAGAGCGTTCTCCTGGAGCCGTTCGATCTCCGCAGGGAAGCCCTCTTCAAGGCAATTGTAATAAGGATCTCACCGCGTCGCGTTTTTGTCTGTGCTGTTTTTCATCACATCGTCATCGATGGCGCAGGAGTGGCAATTATCGCTGCGCGAGTAGTGGAAATCTACAACAATCGTATTGAAGGAAGTGTTCCGGCGGCCGTCGCCTATGCTACGCCGCGCGACATCGCTCAGGTGGACCGAGACTACCGAGAATCCGATCGCTTCGAAGGCGATAAGAATTTCTGGAGCAACTATATCGACGACTCCGTCGAGCCAATAAGAATCGCGGGGACGCCGGATGCAGCACAGGTGTTCAGAGTGCGTACCTCGTTGGATACGTCCGTGAACCTCTTGGTTGCGATAGATGACGCTGCTCGCAGTGTCGGGGTATCGATATCGGAGTTCGTCGCTGCATCGATCGATGTGGCGCTCTACCGCATATCTGGAAATGGGAGGTTTTATACGCAGCTTTCGGTGTCGAATAGACTTGGTCGGATCAAGGGTACGCCATCCCTTCTGTCCAATGTTGTTCCGGTTCAAGTAGAGGTAGAGGGAAATACTGGCTTCGGCGAATTCGCTCAATCGGTTTCTGCTGAAATGTCTCAGGTGCTCCGGCATCGATCCTATCGAATCGCCGATATCCGCCGCGATGCTCGTATGACGACAGATATGGACTCATTCGGCCCAGTGGTGAATATCATGCCGTTCTGCGGCTCCGTCCCTGTTGGGGACGGAGAGGCTGAACTGCGGGGGCTGTCCATTGGTCCTACCGGTGAACTATCGGTGACATTCAATTTTGACTACTCGCTGAATCGGGGTGCGCAGGTTCAGGTAGACGGCGACG
The DNA here is from genome assembly GCF_004011825.1 of Rhodococcus xishaensis. GTDB lineage: Bacteria > Actinomycetota > Actinomycetes > Mycobacteriales > Mycobacteriaceae > Prescottella > Prescottella xishaensis. The sequence goes on from NZ_RKLO01000006.1 coordinate 324,596, forward strand.
TCAGTTTGTTTGGTCCCGCTGATATCGAACTGCTCGCTAGAACTATCCTCGCGGTCCTGTCTGGTGTGGTCGCCGATCCGGGTGTGCGGGTCGGTGAGGTGGAGATCCTCGACGATCGCGAGCGTCGTCGGGTTCTCGAGGTGTGGAACGACACCGCTGTCGCTGTTGCCGAGGCGACGATCGTGGAGT
>NZ_RKLO01000007.1:0-170449 GCF_004011825.1 Rhodococcus xishaensis
AACCCGGAAGCTAAGCCCTCCAGCGCCGATGGTACTGCACTCGACAGGGTGTGGGAGAGTAGGACACCGCCGAACACCCGTTCCCGAAGGCCCCCACCAAAGATGGTGGGGGCCTTCGGCATACCCAAGACCCCGACACCCGCCGACACCGCCCGCGCTCAGAGCCGGCCGTGCCCGCGGGTACGGCTACCGGGCCGGTGCCGCGAGTCCGGTGCCGAACTCGACGCCGACGCCTTCGAGCGCCTCCCGCAGGTCGTCGAGCTTCCTCCACTCGTGTAGCCAGGTCGGCGACTCGATCGGGCTGCGTAGAAGGTGCCGAACGGCCTCCGCGGCGACGGCTGCCGTCGAACGCGATTGGCCGGGGGCTGTTGCCCAGTAGCTCCGCCCGGAAGCACCGTGCGCCGCGACCACCCAGCGGTCACCGCCGGGCATGTCGCCGTCCGGGAGCAATGCCGCGACCCGCGGGATCCACGTGAGCGCGGCCAACCCGATCGTTGCGAGCTTGGAATCGGTCCGAAGGTAGCTTCGTACAGGCACATCGAGGGTCGCGGTGAGTTGGTACTGGTCAGCGAAGTCCGCCCGCAGTGCGGGGAATCGGGGGTAGCCGGCCTCCTCGGGAAGCGCGAAGCGCTTGGGACGGGTGTAGTTCCGCACCCGCGACCCGTCCGGGTCCGTGAAGTGCTTGCCGAACAGCCCGTACATCCACGCCGCCCCGGCAGGCCCACCGCCCTCGCCCGCCCCGAACCCGATCACCACGTCCACCGGTCCACCACCCCGCGCCGCCTCGACCGCGAGCAGGCTGGTGAGCCCGGGCGCGATCCCGACCCCGACCAGCACCGGGCCGTCGATCTGCTCGAGCTGTCGGACGTATTCGATGGTCGAGGTGATGTCCACGAATGGGATCCCTTGCCCGGCAACAGTTGCCGCTACAATCGGGTCCTCGGCGCCGGTGCAGTTCACCACCACCGACACGCCCTCCAACCCGGCGGCCAGCGAGGCGGGATCGGTCACATCGACTACCCGATCCGCGCGTGTACGGTCGCGGCCCGCGGCCAGGGCCCCGACACCCAATGTTCGCAGCCGCTCGACCAGCTCGGTACCCACCGCACCGTAGCCACCGAGGACCAATACCGATTCCGTCACATCGACCGCCTCTCCAGCAAACTAAAGCAATACTCTAGTGCACCACTCTAGAGCTAGAGTTCCTAGAGTGGCAACGCACATCGAGGACGACAAGATCCCAGCGCGGCGCAAGATCCTTGCTGCCGCGGGCACCCTTTTCACGACGACCGGTTATGCGTCGACCACCATCAAGGCCATCGCCGGTGAGGCGGGCGTCGCCGTTCAGACCGTGTACTTCGTGTTCGGCAACAAGCGCAGCGTGCTCGCCGCCCTCCTCGACACTTCCATCGCCGGCGACGATGAACCGATTCCGACACTGGCGCGACCGTGGGTGGCCGAGGCGATCGCGGAGCCGGACCCGTTGTCCCAATTGCGCATTCAGGTTCACGGCGCGCGTCTGGTCCTCGACCGGGCGGCGCCCGTGCTGCTCGCGGTGCGGGCCGCGGCCGGTGCCGACGCCGAGGTTGCGCAGCTGTGGGCTACCACCTGCGAGCACACCGAGACGGTGCTGCGGCACCTGACGATCGTCCTCGCCGACAAGCTCGACCACGTCGACGTCGACCGAACCGTCGATGTCGGGCTGGCTCTGCTGGCTCCCGAGACCCACACCCTGCTTATCGACGAACGGGGTTGGAGCCCTGAGGATTACGAACGCTGGGTGGTCGATGCGCTCGCGGCCGCCGCGGGTCTCGAGGTGTGATTCGCCGCCAACCCGACCCGGTCAGCCGACGCGGGTCACGATCACGAAGGGCCCCACGTCGTCGATCGTGAAACGCGGATCGTCGAACAGTTCGGCGGGGAACGTGACGGTGTAGCGGCGGACGTTCGGATGGTTCGGGTAGACGTCCTCGGCGAGCCGGAGGGTGTACCCGTCAGCGCTCTTACGGAACAGGAATACGTCCGGTGGGCGCCAGGGCGCTTCATCGAGGGCAGCGATGAGCTGGTCCGGTGTCTCGAGATCGGTCCAGCTCTCGATGGCTTCCGCTCGCTCCCGGAAATGAGCGAGAGGGTTCGCGTAGTGCGACGTCAGCGCCTGGAATCCAAAGTACGGGTAGAAGCTGAGGAAGCTGGTGTCCGAGGTGAGCACAATCGTGTCGTGGCGCTCGCCGGGGCGGAGCTCTGTGATGATCCGGTCCACGTCGGCGTAGTAGGCGGCCGCGCCCGGCGGCCGCTTGTCGGCACGGACGCCGTCGCCGTCGGTGTCGGTGTAGGCGACGGTGATGTCGCTCGCGAGCACATTCGGGATGTTCTGAACGAAGGCGACCAGCCCGGCGAGCCCGATGACGACGATCGACGCCTTCACCCGCGGGTTCTCGCTCGTGGCGAGCACGATCCAGCGGGAGAACTCGAAGAAGCCGAACACGCCCGCGGTGCCGAGCAGCAGGATGAGCACCGGTTCGAGGCGGAAGGACAGCAAAGTGGCGCCGAGCGCAGTCAACGCCATCGACATCAGCGCCCACAGATAGATGCCGATCACGCCGATCCCGAGCGCCTGTGCCCGCCGCGACGTCATCACGCGGCTGACCAACCAGATCGTGCCGAGCAGACACAGCCCCCCGGCGAGCGAGAACTGGAACATCGGAAGCGGCAGGCGCGCACCGGCGTCGGGCAGGTAGTGAGTTGCCGTTCCGCTGTCGGCCGGCGATCCGCGCAGTGCCTGGAGCAGGTACGGCAGCCAAACGGTGAGGGCGATGGCGACTGCGATTGCCGCGGTGGCGGCCAGCCGTAGGAGGGGATCGATTGCGGCCCGCCACGATCCCTGCGCCCGGATCGCGAGTCCGGCTGCGACCAGGGCCATGAGAGTCACCGCGAAGGCGGCGAATCCCAAGTACAGCGTGTAGAAGGCCGCTGCGACACCCAGGAACAGGCCGGTGCCGACGATCGCACCCCAGCCACCGCGCCCAGTCTTGACCGGCCGATACAACCCGCCCCACGCCAGCACCAGCACCGGGGGGATGAGAATCGCGACTACGGCGCCGTACGGTTCGGCCGAGCCGTACGCCACCACGAGTGCCGCTGTAGCTAGCGTCACGACGACGGCCCAGTCGGCACGAATCAGCTTGTTCCACAACACCAGAGCGAGGACTGCAGCTACGGCGATCGAGCCGATCGCGTAGGGCTTGAAAGTCTCCCAGCCCTCCATGCCGAGCAGGTTGGCGACGCGTCCGCCGATCCAGAACCAGCCGGCCGGATAGTAGGGCGGCAGATCCGCGTATGTCATGTCCTGCAAGGCAGCGGAATCGGTGAGCCGAGTGAGATATTCGGTGCGGAACTCCTGGTCGACCGAAATGCCGTGCAGGTAAAGCTTGGTCGCGCTCAGCGGCATGCCGAGCGTCACCGTCACGAACCCCGACACACCCGCCCACGACAGCACGGTCGCAGTGCGTATCCACCGGCGGGCGCGGTACAGGACGACGCACAGTGCGAGCACGGCGATCGTGACGACCTGGCCGACGGTCGTGACGGCATGCGTCACATTCGACGATGGGAACGCCGGCCACGACACCTGGCCGAAGGCGTACAGTCCCACCGCGGAGACGATTGCGCCGACGGCGGACGCGAGGATCATCTCGGCCGCGGTCCCACCGGCCAGTCGGGCGGGGGAGACGCGCGACGCTACGAGGGGCGCTGGACCTGGTTGCGACACGGAGTGAGCTTACTTGGGTGTGGTCTCGGGACCGGGCTCCAGGCGGTTCGAGGGCTTAAGTAGGTTCGAGGAATGAGTGACGAGCAGGGTCAGACGCCCCAGGGGTTTCGTGAGGCACCGCCTCAGTGGTTCCGTGAGGCACTGGCCGTCCCGGTGGAGACCGGGATTGTCGAGGTCGAAGGCGCCGACATCCGATTCCGGGCGTGGGGTGAGCCGGCCCGGCCCGGCCTGGTGCTGGTGCACGGTGGTGCGGCGCATTCGCACTGGTGGGACCACATCGGGCCGCAACTGGCGGTCGACCACCGGGTCGTCGCCCTCGATCTCAGCGGTCACGGCGACAGCGGCGCCCGGGAGCGCTATTCGCTGGACCAGTGGGCGCGCGAGGTGCAGGCGGTGGCGGCGGCGTCGGGCATCGACGGCGCGCCCGTGCTGGTGGGCCACAGCATGGGCGGCCTCGTCTCGTTCGTCGCGGCGCACCTGTATGGCGACGAGCTGGCCGGTGTGCAGATCATCGACTCGCCGATCCGTGAGCGCACCCCAGAGGAGGAGGCGGCCCGGGTCAAGGCCGCGTTCGGGCCGAAGAAGGTCTACCCCACCCGTGAGGAGGCGCTCGCCCGGTTCCGGTTCGTGCCGCCGCAGGAGGCCGCGGTGCCGTGCGTGCGGGAACACATCGCCGAGACGTCGCTGGCGGCCGTCGAGGGTGGGTGGTCGTGGAAGTTCGACCCCGCCATGTTCGCCAGGTCCGGCAGCGACATCATGGCCGTCGCGCAGGCACGCTGCCCGGTCGCGTACTTCCGGGCCCAGCGCGGCATCATCTCGGATGAACTGATGGAGAAGATGCGGCCGCGGTTCGGTGCGTCGGCCATCGTCACCGAGATCCCCGACGCCGGCCATCACACGATGATCGACCAGCCACTGTCGCTGATCACCGGTATCCGGGCGGTCCTCGCCGCCTGGGCCGCCACTCCCTCGGCTTTCGCGGACTGAGCGAACGGCACGAGGGAGCGCGGCAACGGAGCTTCCGGAAGCGGGCCGGTCGGGGCCGACCGTGGTCGGTCTAGATCGGCAGCTTGCGGAAGATCGCGCGCGGGACGTGGCGAAGCGCCATCATCACGAAGCGGAACTGACCAGGGACCCAGACGATTTCCTTGCCCTTGTCCGACGCGGACACCGCGAGCGCGGCGACGACGTCCTTGTCGACCGTCAGCGGGGCTTCCTCCACGTGGGCGCTGAACCGGGTGCGTGCCTGACCGGGCCGCACGACGGTGACCTTGGGGCCGAACGGCGCCAGGGCCTCTCCCAGGCCGAGGTAGAAGCCGTCGAGGCCGGCCTTGGTGGAGCCGTACACGAAGTTGGCGCGCCTGACCCGCTCGCCGGCCACCGACGACATCGCGACGATGCGGCCGAACCCCTGTGCCTTCATCTTCTCGCCGATCAGCACGCCGACGGAGACGGCGGCGGTGTAGTTGACGCCGGCGACCTGGACGGCCTTGCGCTGGTTCTGCCACAGTTCTTCGGCGTCGCCGTCGAGGCCGAAGGCAACGATCGCAACGTCCACGTCACCCGCGGAAGCTGCTCCTGACGCGAGGGCCCACGCCTCGTCGATCACCTTCGGGTGGCTGTCGGTGTCCAGCGCGTCGAAGTCGATCACATCGACCTGGGTGGCGCCCGCGGCCTTCATCTGGGCGACGGCGGCATCGCGGCCCGGATCATTCGGCAGCGCAGCGAGAATCACGCGCAGCGGAGCCTTCTTCAGGTACTCCTCGCAGATCGCCAGGCCGATCTCGGACGTGCCACCGAGCAGCAGCAGGGTCTGGGGGTTACCCACAGCGTTGATCACCGAGTCACGCCTCCATCGAGATTGCAGTCATTGGGGTCATTGCAGTTCCAGCCTTCTGGACATGTCGGAGGCGAAAACGCCTGTGGGGTCTACGGATCGGCGGACCTTGATCCACTCGTTGATCCGTGGGTACATGGCGTGGAACGTCTCGGCCGTGGTCCGCGAGTCCTTCGCGGTGTACAGGCGGCCGCCGAACTCGAGCACACGCTTGTCGAGTTCGGTCACGAATTCGTTCAGGCCCGGCTTGATCCGGAAGTCGACGCAGATGTTCCAGCCGGCCATCGGGAAGCTCAACGGCGCCTTGTTGCCCTCACCGAACAGCTTGAACACGTTCAGGAACGAGTAGTGCCCCGATGCCTGGATATCGCGGATGATCTGCTTGAATTCGCCCACCGCCTCCGGCGGAACCACGAACTGGTACTGGAGGAAACCATTGGAGCCGTAGGCGCGGTTCCACTCACCGAACATGTCTAGCGGGTGGTAGAACTGCGTGAGGTTCTGCACCTTGCCACGGTAGTTGCCTGCCTTGCGGAACCAGAGCTCGCCGATCATGGAGAAGTTGAACTTGTTGGCCAGGCCGTTCGGGAATATGTCCGGCAGCGTCAGCAGCGTGGGCGCGTCGAACTTCAGCGGGTTCTTCTGCAGCTTCTTCGGTAGCTGTTCCAGCTTCGCGAGGCTGCCGCGCGAGACCGCGGCACGGCCCAGCTTGGGCTCGGGGGCGATGGCGTCGAACCACGCGCTCGAGTAGTCGTAGTTGGCTTCGCTGCCGTCGCTGTGCAACGCGATCGTCTCGTCGAGGGTGTTGGTGACGTCGCCGTCCGCGATGAAGTACGCGGTCTCGGTCGGCGTCATCTCGATGGTGGCCTCGAGGATGATGCCCGTCAGCCCCATGCCGCCGACCGTGGCCCAGAACAGTTTCGAGTTCCGCCCGGCCGGGGTGAGGGTGCGGATCTGACCGTCCGCGGTGAGTAGCTTCATCGAGCGCACATGGTTGCCGAAGCTGCCGGCGCTGTGATGGTTCTTGCCGTGGATGTCGGAGGCGATCGCGCCGCCGATTGTCACCTGCCGCGTGCCCGGCAGCACCGGAACCCATAGGCCGAGAGGCAGTGCGGCCCGCATGAGCTGATCCAGATTCACACCGGCGTCGACCGTTACCAATCGGGTGTCGGCGTCGACGGTGTGGATCCGCTTCAGCGCGTTCATATCGACGACGAGTCCCCCGGCGTTCTGTGCCGGGTCGCCGTACGAGCGGCCCAGGCCACGCGCGATGACGCCGCGTCGCAGGTGCGACGGCTTCGACTCGTTCTGCTCCGCCACCTGGGCGACCGCCTTGGCGATCAGCTCGACATCGGGCGTGGACAGCACTTGTGAGGTGGTCGGCGCGGTGCGCCCCCATCCGGTGAGGGTGCGGGTCTGCGTGGGGAGAGGCTCGTGAGCCGTCTTGTCTGCTGTCGTGGACATCGGCTATGAGGTTACCCCGCAGTAGTGGGCGCGCTGCGGCTCGAGTGTGCCGATCCACAACCTTCACGGGTGGTCGCCTACTCTCGTTGCGTGACCGGAACCCCCCACGCCCACGATCCTCACGCGCCGCTGCCAGTCGAGATTCCGGTCACCGATTCCATCGCGGACGCGGCGCTGGATCTGAAGACGCAAATCGTGCGGTTCGTGCTCACGGGCGGCGTCTCGGCCGTCGTGGATTTCGGCCTGTACGTGTTGCTGCTGTGGATCGGCCTTCCGGTACCGGTCGCCAAGTCGATCAGCTTCGTCGCCGGCACCACCACCGCCTACCTGATCAACCGCCGCTGGACGTTCAAGGCCGAGCCGAGTCGAGCGCGCTTCGTTGCGGTGGTCGTGCTCTACGCACTCACGTTCTCGGTGCAGGTGGGGCTCAATCAGGTGATGTACCAAGTGTTCCCGGACGAGTGGTGGCGTGTGCCGCTGGCGTTCGTCGTTGCCCAGGGCACCGCGACCGTCATCAACTTCGTCGTCCAGCGTGCGGTGATCTTCAAGATCCACTGATTGTCTGCACACCGGTCCGGAACCTCTCCCCATCCGTGGTTGAACCTGGTTACATTTCTGGCACCGATCAACGCGAGGAGCCAGACTGTGCGCCACGGAGTCACCCTGTTCACCAGTGACCGAGGAATCACCCCCGCGGCGGCTGCGCGGGCCGCCGAAGAGTGTGGGTTCGACACGTTCTACGTGCCCGAACACACCCACATCCCGGTCGACCGGGTGTCGAAATATCCCGGTACCGACAGCACGGAGCTGCCCGAACGCTACGCGCGCATGCTCGATCCTTGGGTCGCGTTGAGCACCGCTGCGTCGGTGACCTCGCGTATTCGTCTCGGCACGTCGGTCGCGCTTCCGCTCGAACACGACCCCATCGCCCTGGCCAAGGCGATCGCGTCGCTCGATCTCCTGTCCGGAGGGCGGGTGACGCTCGGCGTCGGCTATGGCTGGAACGCAGAGGAACTCGCCGACCACGGCGTCGACCCCAAGAAGCGCCGCACCGCGTTGCGCGAGTATCTCGAGGCGATGCAGGCGCTGTGGACGCAGGACGAGGCGTCGTACGACGGGCAGTTCGTGAAATTCAGTCCGTGCTGGGCGTGGCCCAAACCGATCCAGCAGCCGCGCCCGCCGGTGCTCATCGGCGCAGGCGCGTCGGAGAGTACGTTCACGCGGATCGCCCGCTCGGCCGACGGCTGGATCACGACGCCGAGGGATCGGGACATCGAGGACAGCATCGTCATGCTGCAAAGGATCTGGGCCGATGCCGGTCGTGCCGGACAGCCTGAGATCGTCGTCCTAGCCAGCAAGCGCGACGCCGACAAGCTCGCCCGCTGGGAGGACCTGGGCGTGACCGAGGCACTGTTCGGCGTGCCCGAAGCCGAGGAGGAGCAGGTGGTCGTCGGCTATCTGAAGCGGTTGGCCGACAGGTTGGGCCTCGGCGCGTAGGCGTCAGCGCGGCGGGCCCTCCTGCAGCACCAGCGAAGCGGAGCGTGGTCGGCCCGTGGCGTCGATCCACCGCAGGTCCACCGGGTCGCCGGGATGCAGCGCGATCATCCGGGTCGTCAGGTCCGACGCCGACCGGATCGAGATCCCGTCGAACTCGACGATGACGTCGCCGCGGACGAGCCCGACGCCCTCGGCGGGGCCGCGGAAACTGACGTGAATCACCTCGGCACCGGACCGTGTCCCCGATCGCACGTCCCGGTGGTCGGCGACCGTCACCCCGAGCAGCGGGGTGGGTCCGATATGGACGGTCGGTGACGCTCGACCCGACAACACCTCGTCGACCAGGGTCGTTGCGTCGTCGATCGGGATGGCATACGACTTCGGGTCGGGTGACTCCTCGGACCCGGGTTCGACGGCATTGCCGGCGCTGTTGATGCCGACGACCTCGCCGAACACGTCGACGAGCGGCCCGCCGGAATCTCCGGGCCGAACATTGGCGTCGACCTCGATGAGGTTCGACAGCTTATTGCGAGAGTTGTCGGTGGTGTTGCGGGTTGTCACGGTTACCCCGATCCGGGTGACAGAGCCGGTCGCCGATAGTGGGATCCCGCCGCCATCCGCGTTCCCGATCGCGGTGACCGGATCGCCGACCTCTACCGACCCCGTCGGTGCCAGCACGGCCGGTGGCAGATGCGCGGCCCCGGGCAGTCGCAGCACCGCGAGGTCACGGGAGCTGTCGTAGCCGACGACCTCGACGGCATACGTGGACCGGTCATACATGCTGGTTGCCGTAATTTCGGTGCCGCCGTCGATGACGTGGTGGTTGGTGAGCACGAGTGCGTTGTCGCTGCCGTCGGGGCGCAGCACGATCCCGGTGCCCGCCGTTGTGCCCAGTGCGGTGCGGGCGGTGAGGGTGACGATCGTAGGGACGACCCGGCTCGTGAGTTCCTCCGCACGCAGCGGGGTGCGCGGCGGGGGCGCGGGCTCGATGACAGCAGTCGCCGGGGGCGGTGTTGCGTCGAGTGTGCCGTGTTCGAGAGGAATCGTCGCGAGCGCTAGACCCGCTGCTGTCAGCGCTGCGACCACAGCGCCCGCTCGGGTCATCCCCCCCGCTCGCATCAGCTCAGTCGACTCCCTCCCGGTAGCGGGGGAGCAGGCCGGAGTCGAGTGCCTGCTGGAGGGTCGGCGCGGCGAGGTCCTTGTCGGACAGCCTCCAGTGCAGTGGACGGCCGTCGCGTCCGACTGCCGGCCAGTCGATGCCGATGTCCGGGTCCAAAGGGCTCACCTCGTGTTCGCGTTCGGGGTTGTAGCCGGTCGAGCACAGGTACATCACCGTCGAGTCGTCCTCGAGCGAGAGGAACGCGTGCCCGAGACCCTCGGAGATGAAGATCGCTCGACGGTCGATGTCGTCGAGGAGAACGGAGTCCCATTGCCCGAACGTCGGGGACCCCGCCCGTAGGTCGACGACGACGTCGAGGACCGTCCCCTTTGCGCATGTGACGTACTTGGCTTGCCCGGGTGGGGCGTCCGCGAAGTGGATACCGCGCAGCACACCGGCCGCGGACACCGAGCAGTTGGCTTGCTGCAGATCGAGGGTGCGGCCGACCGCGGTCGTAAAGCCGGGCTCCTTGAACCATTCGAGGAACACCCCGCGGCGATCGCCCAACTGGCGGGGCGTGATCTCCCACGCCCCCGGAACCTTCAACCCCCGATATTCCATGGTCACCACTCACTACCGCGCTCGAGCAGCCCCAGCAGATACGTGCCGTAACCGGACTTGACCAGCGGTTCGGCGCGCTCGCGCAGTTCGTCGTCGGTGATGAACCCGCGCCGCCAGGCAACCTCCTCGGGCACTCCGATCTTCAGGCCCTGCCGCTCCTCGATGGTGCGCACGAAGTTCGACGCATCGAGCAGCGAGTCGAAGGTGCCGGTGTCGAGCCACGCCGTACCGCGTGGCAGCACCTCCACCTGCAGCCGGCCGGCCGCGAGGTAGGTGCGGTTGACGTCGGTGATCTCGTACTCGCCGCGCGCCGACGGCTTCAGGTCGCGTGCGATCGAGACGACGTCGTTGTCGTAGAAGTACAGCCCCGGCACCGCGTAGTTCGATCGCGGTGCCGCCGGCTTCTCCTCGAGGGAAATCGCGGTGCCCGCGTCGTCGAATTCGATGACGCCGTACGCGCCGGGATCGGACACCCAATAGCCGAACACCGCGCCGCCCTTGATGTCGTGGAAGCGACTGAGCGTCGTACCCAGGCCCGGGCCGTAGAAGATGTTGTCGCCCAACACCAATGCAACGGTGTCCGTGCGGATATGGTTGGCGCCCAGCACGAACGCCTGCGCCAGACCGTCGGGCTCGTGCTGCATCTGGTAACTCAGTGAGATCCCGAACCGCGAGCCGTCCCCGAGCAGGTGGCGGAACTGGTCGGCGTCCCTCGGTGTCGTGATGACAAGGATGTCGCGGATCCCGGCGAGCATCAGCGTCGACAGCGGGTAGTAGATCATCGGCTTGTCGTAGACAGGCACCAATTGCTTGCTCACACCCTGCGTGATCGGGTGCAGCCGGCTGCCCGTACCGCCGGCCAGAATGATTCCGCGCATGTAGTGCAGTGTTTCACGGGTTGCTGCAGGAGCGCGGCGGAGTTCGAAGGGCACCGACGTCGTGAGTACTGTTTGTCCACATGAGGCTGCTCGTTACCGGCGGCGCCGGGTTCATCGGCGCCAACTTCGTCCACCAAACCGTCGCGGAACGACCCGACGTTCGCGTCACGGTCCTCGACGCTCTGACGTATGCCGGCAACAGGGCTTCGTTGGATGCCGTTGCCGACCGGATCGACTTCGTGCACGGCGACATTGCCGACGGGGCGGTGGTCGAGCGCCTGGTCGCGAACTCCGACGCCGTCGTGCACTTCGCGGCTGAGTCCCACAACGACAACTCGCTCGCCGACCCGTGGCCGTTCGTGCGCACCAACGTCGTGGGCACTTTCGCGTTGCTGCAGGCCGTCCGCGAGCACGACGTGCGCTACCACCACATCTCCACCGACGAGGTGTACGGCGACCTCGAACTCGACGACCCGGCGCGATTCACCGAGTCCACCGCCTACAACCCGTCGAGCCCGTACTCATCGACAAAGGCGTCGAGCGACATGCTGGTGCGGGCGTGGACGCGGTCGTTCGGGATCCGGGCGACCCTGTCGAACTGTTCCAACAACTACGGCCCGTTCCAGCATGTCGAGAAGTTCGTTCCGCGGCAGATCACGAACCTGCTCGACGGCGTGCGCCCACGGCTCTACGGGCAGGGCCGCAACGTGCGGGACTGGATCCACGTCGACGACCACAATCGCGCGGTGTGGACGGTGCTCGAACGCGGACGGATCGGCGAGACGTATCTGATCGGAGCGGACGGCGAAGTCGACAACCGCACCGTCGTCGCGATGCTGCTCGAGATCTTCGGCAAGGATCCCGGCGACTTCGACTTCGTCCCTGACCGGCCCGGACACGACCTTCGCTACGCGATCGACTCCACGCGCCTGCGGTCCGAACTCGGATGGGAGCCGCGGTACCGATCTCTGCGCAGCGGGCTCGAGGCAACCGTGCAGTGGTACCGCGACAACGAGAAGTGGTGGCGCCCGACGAAGTCGGCGACCGAGGCGGGATACTCGCGCACCGGGCAGTAGTCCCAGCAGGGGCGTAGGCACCGAACCGGCCATGTCGACGGCCTCGTCGCGGTAGCGTGACCAGCAATCGTGTCGGGATCTGTCGCTCGGTCGTCGAACCGGAGGGGGCGCTCGCATGGGGGCCGCATCGCTCAACAGTTCACACCGCAGTGGTCAGAACGTGCGCCGGACACTTGTCGTCGCGTCCGCTTTGACGGTGTTGACAGTCGGGTTCATCGGGACAGCTGCCGCCAAACCTGTCGCGGGTGCCCCTACGTGCTCGCCGGTCCAATTGGAGGGGCTGCTGGCGAACCTCACCGCCGCGGCCGCTCCGGACCTGGTGTTGCCGGTGCCCTGTCAGGACGCGGCCACCATCGGCTTCGTCGGCCCCGCCGAAGTGCAGGCCGGCGCCATCGGTTCCGCCGGCTCGGCCGGGCTCGGCAGCCTCGCCGTGGCCACCATCGACTGGGGCAGCATCGACTGGGGCAATACCGGCCCCGACAACACCGGCTCCTACAACAGGGGGTCGAGCAATACCGGCTCCCACAACGTGGGTTCAGCGAACACCGGTTCGGGCAACGTAGGTTCGGCGAACACCGGTTCGGGCAACGTGGGCTCGGCGAACACCGGTTCGGGCAACGTGGGCTCGGCGAACACCGGTTCGGTGAACCTCGGCTCGATGAACACCGGGTCGCTCACCTACGGATCGCTCAAGACCGGGATCGGCTCGTTGGCCGCGGGCTCGCTGGGCATCGGCACGCTCAGCTGAGTGAACAGTGGCCGAGTGATCAGCGCTGGTAGGCCACGTGCGCGTGCGGCACCCGCGACTGCTCGTGCACCAGCGCGTTCCGCAGGGACCGGGATCCCGCGACCGCTGCGATGCTGCCGGCGAACACCTCGCACAGCGTAAACAGCAGGCGTGAAGTCAGCGCGAGCGCGAGCGCCGTCCCGGCGTCGGCGACCGGTGCAAGCGCCGCGACGATGACGGCCTCGCGGACGCCTATGCCGGACGGGACGACGAAGACCAGCACGCCCGCGCACATCGCCAGCGAGATCGCGCCGATCGACGCGATCAGCCGGTCGGTGCCGAAGCCGCCGAACGTCGAGGCGAGCAGCCACAGATGAAAGCCGTAGGCGACCCAGCTGATCGCGCACCAAACCAGTGCCAGCCCGACCTTGTGCATTGCCAGCGGGCGGTGCAGCGGCGCGCGGCGCAGGAGCTTCAGCGCGAAATTCACGAGCCGGGTCAGCGTCCGAGGGTAGGCACAGACGAGCGCGATCGGCGTCACCGCGATCACCGCGACGGCAGCCGGCGTGCCGATCTGGAAGAGTGCAGGCAGCCCCAGCAAGCCCACTATCAGTGCTGACGTCGTGCTCAAACCGGCGGTGACGAGCACGGCGATGAATGCGGCCGCCCCGGACACGCCTGCGCGGCGTGCCAGCTCACCCTGCAGCACGAACGCCCAGACGCTTCCCGGCAGATACTTGCCGAGTTGGCCCACGAGATAACAGCGGGCGGCGTCGAACGCGGGAATCGGATGCTCGAGCGCACCGAGTGCGTGCTGCCAGCCCCGGATCGCCGCACCCATGCCGAGAAAGATGAACACCGTCGACGCGGCCATCGGCCACCACTGCAGGTCGCGGATCGCCCCGCGCACCTCGGTCCACTGCGACTTCACCGCGAAAGCGATCGCTACGACGATCGCAACGGTCACCGCGACGCGCAATCCGTTGACCAACAGGCTTCGCCTGTTACTCGGTGGCGCCGATCGACCGGCGACGGAATCGGTATCGAACGTCATACGCGTTCGCTCCTCGCGTGATCCGGAGGTGCTTCCCGACCGGGTGCTTATCGACCAATGGCCGGTGCTTCTCGACCATAGCAACCAGTCAGGCCGTGACCGGGAAGGCGAGCGGCTTCGTGGCGCGCTCACGCCACCACTCGAAAGCCGGTGCGAGAGATGGCGGAACAGCGCCGCCGCGTGCCCCGGTCGCATACAGTCGCGCGACTGCATCGATGTCAGCGTCCTCGATGCCCGATCGGTTCATCCCGATGCGATTGACGCCCCGCAACGACACCGGGTTGCCGAACGCTTTCGCGTACGGCGGGACGTCCTTGACGACGACGGTTCCCATGCCGGTCACCACACCGGCCCCGACGACGCGGTGCTGGTGCACCACGGTGTGCATGCCGATGTTCGCACCGTCACCGACGCTGACATGTCCCGCGAACGTCGAACGGGCCGCGATCACGCACCGGTCGCCGATGTGCACGTCGTGTTCCACGGACACCCGGTTCATGACGAAGCATCCGGCGCCGACTGTCGTAGCCCGCTCACTGCCCTGGTGAATCGTCGACAACTCGCGGATCGTCGTGTCTGGACCGATGACGATGCCGCGGTACGGTGCCTGTTCGCGCCAAGAATTCGGGTGGGTGGCGCCGAGGATTTCCGGGGGCGCACCAACGACCGCGCCCGCGCCGATCCAGCACCGATCACCAATGGTCAGGGGCCCGGTGAGGACCGCATGAGGGCCGACGGTCACCTCGTCGCCGACGGTGACGCCGTCCCCGATCACCGCGGTCGGGTGGATGTGACAGTGCTGGCCGATCGACATGTCCGGTTCGAGTCCTTTCCCGGTGACAGTAGACGATGTTTGGCTACTCTCAGGCAATTGCTTCCGATCCTCGACGAGGTGTTGTGAACTGAATCTCTGAATCTATCGGGAGGGGGCGTTTGGTGATTCCAATCTCGAGCATCGCTTTCGGCGAAGACGTAGAACAAGAGGTGTTGGACACACTGCGGTCAGGGGTCGTCGCTCAAGGGCCCAAGGTCGACCGGTTCGAAGACGAGTTCGCGGCACTGGTCGGTGTCCGCAACGCGGTGGCCGTCAACAACGGCACCGCAGCGCTGAGCGGGGCATTGCAAGTGCTCGACCTTCAGCCCGGAGACGAGGTCCTGACCAGCCCGTTCACGTTCGTCGCGACGCTCAACTCAATCCTCGATGCCGGCGCTACGGCCCGCTTCGCCGACATCACCGAAGCCGACTTCAACCTCGACCCGGCGGTCACGGCCGAACGGATCACCGACCGGACCAAGGTCCTGCTTCCAGTGCATCTGTACGGCCAGACCGCGGACATGGCGTCGCTGATGCCGCTCGCCGACCGGCACGGGCTGTCCGTCGTCGAGGACGCTTCGCAGGCGCACGGAGCGACGTTCGACGGGCGCGGCGCCGGCAGCTTCGGCATCGGTTGCTTCTCGTTCTATGCGACGAAGAACCTCACCAGTGCCGAGGGCGGCATGATCACTACCGACGACGACACATTCGCCGACCGCTTGCGGGTACTGCGCAACCAGGGAATGCGCGAGCGCTACTCATACGAGATGGCGGGCCACAACTACCGGATGACCGACCTGCAAGCCAGCCTCGCGCTGCCGCAGCTCGCGTCGTACCCGGAGCAGGTCACGGCCCGATGCTGCAACGCGGAGGCGTTGCAGGCGGGCTTGAAGGACGTCGCCGGGCTGCGCCTGCCGAGCGTGATGCCGAGCCGCGAGCATGTGTGGCACCAGTTCACGCTTCTGCTGGACGACGATGCACCCATCGACCGAGACACGCTCGCGGCGCGGCTCGCCGAACGTGGGGTCGGCAGCGGCATCTACTACCCGAAGGCGGTGTACGACTACGAGTGCTTCCGCGAGCACCCCCGCGTCGTACTCGAGGACACCCCCGTCGCGACGTCGGTCGCGGCGCGGTGTCTGAGCATTCCCGTCCACGCCCGCCTGTCGGAGTCGGAGGTAGACCAGATCATCGCCGCGGTGCGTGACGCGATGGGCGCACGGGCATGAGCAACCCGAGGATCGCCCTGATCGGCGCCGGCAAGATGGGATCGCTGCACGCGCGGGTGCTGGCTCAATCGCCGCTGGCCGACCTCACCCTTGTCGTCGACCCGAGCGAAGAACAGGGCCGGGCGGTGTCCGAGCGGTGCGGTGCCGAGTGGGCGCCGGACTTCACCGATCTAGCCGGAGTCGACGCCGCCGTGATCGCAGCGGCTACGCCGGCGCACTACGAGCTCACCGGTCGCGTCCTCGATCTCGGCAAGCCTGTCCTCGTCGAGAAGCCGCTCGCCGCGAGCTACGAACAGAGCCTCGACCTGGTCGAGCGGGCGGCGCGCGCGGACGTGCCACTGATGTGTGGTCTGCTGGAACGCTTCAACCCGGCGGTGCGTACCGCTCGCGAGTTCGTGGGCAGCGTGTGGCAGGTGACCGGAATGCGTCACTCGCCGTTCGTTTCTCGCATTCCCACTGGTGTCGGGACCGACCTGCTGATCCACGATCTGGACCTGGCGATCGGGTTCGTCGGCTCGGCACCGGTGCATACCTGCGCCGAGTTCGGCTACTTCCACCCGGTATCGATCGAGAACCGTGCCGAGGACAGTGCCGACGCAATCATGCGCTTCGAATCTGGTTCCGTGGCAACCATTTCCGCGAGCAGGATCAGCCAACGCAAGATCCGGCAGCTGTCTCTACTAGAGGCCGAACGCCTCATCGAGATCGACCTGCTGCGCCGTGACATCACCATCTACCGGCACGTCGACGAGGACCTCGCGCCCGACGGCGGCGGCTACCACCAGCAGACCATCATCGAGATCCCGACGGTCCGATACGGCGAGGAGCCGCTCGTGGCGCAGTTCGCCCATTTCGTCGGACTGCTCGACGGTACTGGCGACGTCGTGGCCGAGCGGGCATCGATCCTGCCTGCGCACCGAGCGGTCCACGACGCGACGGTGTCGGCTGTCAACTGAAGTTGCGGGCGATGATCGCCTCGACCACCGCGGCACTCGGGAAGTCCATCATCACCACGCCCGTGCGGCCAGTTCCGTTCTCGCGCAGGTAGTCCTCCGTTCGAGGCACGATTCCGGTGAAGCCCGGGGCGCCCTTGGCGATGCTGATCGGCCACACGCCACGGGCTACCGCTATGAGGTCCTCTCCACTGGTTGCATTCAGGCCGTTGACGAACATTGTCTCTGCGGGGCCCTGCGCGGCGCGCTCGAACTGTGTACGGACATTCGACCACTTCGTCTCGATCGCGGCGAGGCTGGGGATTATGTAGTCGTCCTGGATGTCCATGTCGGAGCCGCCCCATCGGGGCCCGTAGACACCGGTGGCCGTGAAGCTCTGCAGGATGACGACCATGCCGCGGGTCGCGCCGAGGTCCGGGATCCGGCCGTCATAGCCGGCGGGCGGCGTCCACAGGTATTCGGCCAGGAGGTCACGAGTGTCGGGGTTCTCGTGGATGTACCAGTCCAGCGTGTCCTCGTACGAACGGGTGTTCTCGGTTTCTCTGTACTCCGACGCCATCCTCATGAGCACGGTCTCGCTCGGATTCTCACGCAGGAAGTCGGTGACAGTTCGTACGACGCCGGTGAAGTTTGCGTGCAGGTACTCGAGTCCGTGGTGGATCGTGAATGCATCCCGGATGTGCCGGGTGCGGATGTCGAGCACCCGGATTCCGGCGCGAAGCTGGGTGGCCAGGTCGAAATCCTGAGTGGCGCCGATGAATGACGCGCTGAAGGCCATCGTGTCGTGGGTGCCCGGCAAGGACAGCGTCGTCGGGTTCGACGTGTCGGGAAGGGCAGCCATCCAGTCGGGCGCGAACGTGGTGTCGAGGTCACTCCAACCCAAGCTGCCCGCGAGAACGTCGCTACTGCCGATGCTCGGGGCCGATGGTCTCGAGGTCGATGCAGCTGCGACAGGAGGCATTGGAATCAGCAGCAGAGGGCTGGCGGCAAGTGCCCGCAGCACTGCGCGGCGCCCAGGACGGGTTACGTCGGCCACTTGATTGGACTCCCCTCTGCGGGACATGCCCGCTTACATCCGCGCTCCGCCGGAGGGCGATGAGCGCCGAGTATGGCAGGGAATGCGACGCGGAGAGGGGCAATTCGGAAATTTCCGACGGGAAGGTCGGTGATGCGCACCGGCGCATCCACGCGGTCCGGTTTCGAAATCAAGAGCCGGCTCACGTAGCTCGGTACCGTAGCTCCCAGGTCACGAGCCGACGGAACGCCGTCGCGGTGGGGATGGCCGCTGAGGGCAGCCTTGTCACGACTTCGCCGGAACCATGGCTGGTATGCGGGCGCCGACCACCGCCTTGTACCCGCCCATACCCAACCTCGGTACGACGGTCTTACCTAACAAGTAATAGACCAGCCCGGAAACGGCCATAGCCGGCAGGGTGGCACTGATGTAGTTGAAGGCGGTCTGGCCCGCAGGGAATGTCAGGAGTGAGAATCCGCTCAGCCAACCGCCGAGGAACAGCCACACGATCATCCCGACCAGGGTGCTGGCGAAGGCGAACGGATTGAATCCGCGCACGTACCAGTACGGTCCGGATCTGTCGAAGCATGCCCTCACGTCGAACTTCTGCTTGCGAAGGAAGAAATAATCGGCCAGAGCGACGGCCCAGTAGGGTCCCACGAGCAAACCGATGAACACGAGGAGGATATTGAAGATCTCTTGCAGTGACGAGCCGAAAACGAAGATGATGGACGGAGTGGTCACCAGCAGGCACACCACTCGGTAGTTGGTGCGGGGGAACGTGCTCAGAATTCCCGTCGACCCTGAGCCCAGAAGGTGAGTCACCGCTGTCACGGTCCCCAGGATGATTATCAGCAGCGACACCAACCCCAGGTCGAGCTCATTGGCCCACACGGCGGGATCTATCTCACCGGTCGCCAGTGTGGCCATACCGCCCACTACGGCGAACATCACTCCGGTCAGCAGCAATCCGAGATATGTACCCCAGAAACTCGACTTCTCCGTCTTGGAGAATCGGTTCCAGGAACCAAGGTACGGGAACCACGATATCGAGAAAGCGAAGACTATTTCGAACGCGTCCGCCCACCCCGCGCTGCCGTCGCCAGGGTGGCCGACGATGGTGGCCATATGCCCGTCGGTTGCCAATCTGAAGACTATGTACAGAACAAAGACAACGAGAACCGGTACGGCGAACCGTGACACGATGAACGCAGCCTTCTGACTGTATGTGATGATCAACAGAGGTAGAACGATACCGGCGCCGATCGCATAGACGTAGTAGTCACCTTGGAAGCTCACTCCTTGCCCGTGGGCAACGATATGAGCCGCGGTGCCCGCCAGCGAGGCCAGAATTCCGACCCATCCGAAGTTGATGCAGACGAGAAGCAATGTCCCGTAGGACGAACCGCGGTGACCGAAGGCGGGTCGCAACGACACAATCTCATCGACACCGTACCTCGCACTACGCTGCGAATTCCACGAGCAGAAAGCGTATCCGAGCATAAAGCCGGCTACGGTGACCACCAGCATGTTCCAGAACCCGAGACCGATGCTGTAAGAGGATCCGGAGATGAAATTTGTCAGGAGGACATTCCCCCCGGCCCACAGCCAAAATATCGAGAGGAAACCCGCGTAGCGAGCCGATTTTGGTAGGGGTGCCGAGGTGGAGGTGTCCCCCTTCACGTCAGCGCCACTTGCGAGAGGTGCCACCAAAGCGCCAGAACAATGGGGACGATAGCCAGGGACAACAGTCCGAGCTGATCGAGTTTGGAGAGATCTTCGGACAAATATACGTCGGTGCTCTCGACACGGTCATCGGCCATCGGACTCTACTCCCTTGAATTCCCCCGATACTCCCTTGAATTCCCCCGATAGTGATGCGTAACATTCATCCAATTTGTCACTCGAGTGAGCAAGAAGGTCGGGCGCGCTAGACGTCCAGGACGCGTAGGGAGACCCTTCCAACTTCTTGAGCATTTCGTTCGAATCGATGATTTCGATGCCGTACACCCAGTTGCCCATGGTCAACACGGCCGACTTGTGCGCCCCCGAATTGGTAGCAGCACACGCATCTTTGACCAGCACGATGTCGTAGTTGCGGGCAAAGGCGTCGAACACCGTCGTGAGGACGCAGCCGTCGGTAACGAAGCCGACGACGATCAAAGTCTCGATCCTTTCCGTGCGGAGCAGGAGATCGAGGGGCGTCTCGTAGAATCCGCTCCACCGGTATTTGTCGATGACGACATCATCGAGTCGGGGTTTGATCTGGTCGATCACCTGGAGGTCGGGTGTGTCAGATCTGTAGAAGACGGGCTTTCCCTCGGAGTCGAGAACGTCGTTCTTTACCAGTCCACGTCCGTCTGCTCTGCCGACATGCCTTGTGTAAATGATTGGAATCGATAGTGATCGGCATGCATCGATCAGTTGCTCGGCGGCGTCCACGGCCTCCTGCATTCCGTCGATGCCGTATTTGCTTTCCTTCTGCATATCGATGACAAGCATCGCAGTATTGTTGTGGATGTCTTTGTCGGTCATATTCAAGATCCCCACACGAGGAATTCGTGGACCTCGCGCCGCCGCTCAACAGCGGCTTCGGTCCCGGCTTCGGCGCCGACCGGATACCCGCGGTACCGCGCACCCTCGACCCACAGTACTCCGCGATGCGAGCTATGTGAGAAATTCTGCCGCACATCGCTTCAGCGATGATGCAGCACGTCTTCTGCGCGGTAGGCGCGGCTCCGTCGGTGCACCGCGAACCACAGCCCCTGCGCGAGCGCGAGAACCAGTCCGGCCCCGGCCAGAGCCAGCCCGAGAGTGGTTCCGGGTGGAATGAATTCGAGGGTGAGCGTCGACTCGCGGTCGCCGGTGTCCGGCAGTTGGATCTGCAGCAGTCCACCGGGGCTGGCGATGACGTCCACTGCATCCCCGTCTACGGTTGCTGTCCATCCAGGCCAGGCGAGCAACGCGAAAGTGGCTGTGCCGGAACCGGTGTACGCAACAGTCTCGCGGATGTCGGTCGCAGCGAAGTCGCTGGTGATTTCGAGACCCGGTGTGGTGGCGGACAGCCGACCGTTCGGCCACGGCCTCGATTCGGTGCGGGTTCCGACGGTGACGACGTGCTCGGTGCGGACACTCCACTCGTCGGCGGGTAGCGCATCGAGTGCTTGTGTCGCGCCGTACGGTCCGCTGTTCTGCACGACGACGGTGTCGATGCGCATCGCGTCGAGCCACGACACCCCGGTGCCCGGAGACTCGGCGCGCAGACGGCTGACACCGTCGGGACAGTGGACGCCGCCGTAGTAGTTGATGCACAGGGCCTCGACGAATGATTTGAAGCCGATGCCCGCGTAGTTGTTGACTGCGCGCACCCCCGCCGGCTGGTACAGGCTGCCGAACAGGATGTCGCTCCACTGACCGGTGGGGTCGTCCTCGCTGATGTTCTCGCGGTCTGCGATCACGAACGTCGTGCCGGGGTAGCGGTCTCCGAAGTGTTCCTCGAGGAAGGCGACCTGCCGCGGGAACTTCCACGGCGTGACGTTGTCGTTGCCGATGAACCACAGGTTGGTCTGTGCGGCCAGCACCACGACTACTCCTGCCGCGAGCGCCCCGCCGAGCAGACGAGGAGCGTGGACCGCAACGATCAGCGCGATTGAGGTGAGCGCCACCGTGATCGCGAGGGCCGCCAGGTGGATGCCGATGTCGTCGGGAATGTTGGCCCACGACAGGTAGAACTGCAGCAGGATCAGTCCGGCGCTGATCCCCAGGCGCTGCTTCCAACGGTCGCGAGCCAGCCCGGCCGACAACGCGACTGCGGCGGCCACTACCACCGGTAGCTGCCCGTACTCGATAAGTCGTGCGGGCCAGCGGAACAGCCACAGGTCCGACGGGCCCAGCAGCAGCACCAGGTAGATGCCGCCGAACACGGCGAGCGAGACTCCGGCGCGGCCGAGGCGCCGCAACGATCCCCAGCGGATCCACGGCGCGAGCGGCACCAGGAACCACGCCAGATACACCAGCGGCACCGTTGCTGCGGGGGTGTCGAAGATCGGCAGGTACGGCTGGTTCGACAGCGCCGAGAGGTTCAGCAGGTCCCCGAGGCCCGGCCGTAGTGCGTTGTCGTTGCTGACGCCGGTCTGGGTGCGCACCGATACGCCGGTCGTGAACGCCAGCGGCAGGTAGACGATCAGCGACATCATCGCGATCGCCACTGCGCTCACGATCAGGGACCGGATGCCGGGATACAACCGCACCGCGGCGCATTCGGCGATCACCGCCAGGTACACGACACCGACCGCTACCGCGCCGTACGGGTTGCCGCTCGTCATCGCCAGGACGCCGAACAGGATCGGTACCAGCGGATTGACCCGGCCCAGCGCGCTCGCGCGGGCCGACCACCACACGTGCGGGATCCACGCGAATGCGATGAGTCCGGACGCCCAGGTCGAGGCGTCGAAGTAGAGCGTGTAGCCGGCGAAGGGCATCGCGAAGCCGGCCACGAATGCCATCGAGCGGGTCGCGCCGTACTGGCGTGCGAGGACGTAGACGCCCACCGCGAGCAGCGCCAGGAACTGCATCTTGACCAGCATCATGCCGATCGCCAGGTCCGGCACGAGGGCGACGAGGATCGACTCGGCGAGCAACACCGGGTTGTAGGTGCCGTACAGCGCTTCGGCGGTGATGTTGCCACCCGCCCACATTTCCGGCAGCAGTGTGGGCCACGATCCCGACAGCAGTCGCTCGCCGATCGTGTGCCAGCCCGGCGCGAACGCGGCCGCGCTGTCGTCCCAGTAGTAGAACCAGGGATTCGACAGCAGCGGGATCGCCGCCACCGCCGCGACGAGCACGGCGAGCAGAATCGGTGGCGTCACACGTTTGGCGAGCGGCAGGTCAGGTCTCACGGCGGGCTTTCGTCGGCGGACGGATCGCGAAGCGGCAACATCCCTGTCGTCGGAGCGTAGTATTTCGCCGCGGTTCGCAAGGCACATCGAGAAGGCACATCGAGTGGGGCGCGGAGGTCATCGGGTGCGGACGAACTCTGATCGCGGCGAGGGCTCCGATCGCGGCGGGGGCGAGCCCGAGAGCGACGTCGCCCTGTCGATCGTGATCCCCGCGCACAACTCGGGAGCGGTCCTTCCATTGACGGTGCGCCGGTTCGCGGAGCGTTTCCGTGGGCAGTCCGTCGAGATCATCGTCGTAGAGAACGGCTCGACAGACGACACCCTCGCGATCTGTGCAGAGATCGCCGATGGCTGGGACACCGCGGGCGTGTCCTTCGTCCCGTTGCGCAGTGACAAGGGCATGGGCAACGCCCTGCGTGCCGGCGCGCTTGCCTCGCGCGGGTCGCGGGTGCTGCTCACCGCCGACGATCTGCCGTTCGGCTTCGACGACATCGACGGTGCCGATGGCGTGGAGCGGGAGACCGGCCGGCGGCCTGCGGTCGTGATCGGTTCGAAGGCCCACCCCGACTCGGTCGCCGACCGAGGCCTGGCCCGCGCGGTGATGACACGGAGCTTCGCGATCTTGAGGCGGGTGATCCTCGGTACCCGTACCGGAGACCCCCAGGGCACGTTCCTGGTCGACGGTGAGTTGTTGCGCGCGCTCGTCCCGCATCTGATCGAGTCCGGATTCCTGTTCACCACCGAACTGGACTACGCGGTCGAGGCTGCGGGTATCCGTCCGGTGGAGGTCCCGATCCGGCTCAGCGGTGAGCATCGCGCGCACCCGAGCCGCGTATCCGCGGGCGACGTGGTGCGGATGGCGAAAGGGTTGTTGTCGCTGCGCCGTCGTCGCTCCACATTGCGTTCGGCAGCCTCCGCCGCCGGCGGCGCGCGCTCATCGGACAGATAGGGCACGGGGCATGCCGGAGGGTCGGTCCGCGATACCCTGCCGGATGTGGATCCTGCGAACTCGCCCGGCACTCGACCCCTGCCAGAGAACGAGACGACCGGTCGGCTCGTCGCCCAACGCACCCTGTTCACCGGGACATCACCGGTCGCGAACGAGGAGTTGTACGCGGTCGTCGAGAAGGGCGGCTCGACCCGCGACCGCTTCTCGCTGAACCTGCATGCCGGCGCCAAGGCGCACACCAACACCTTCTTCGGGCGGTTCCCGGCCAGCTACTGGCAGCGGTGGACCACCGCGACAGAGGTCACCGCAAGCGTGCGTGTCCTGTCCACCACGTCGTGCCGAGTGTTGCTCGTTGCCTCCGACATCGGCGGCCACCGACGCATCGTCGCGGCGAGCTCTCCCGACGGTCAGGGCACCGTCGCGCTGACGAGTAGCCTCGACCAGTTCGTCGACGGCGGATCGCTGTGGCTCGAGTTCGAGGCCCTCGACGCCGAAGTAACGTTCGACCGGATCGAGTGGAGTGTCGAGGCCGCCGCGCCGTCGCGTCCGCTCGCAATCGCGATCTGTACCTTCAACCGCGCCGACGACTGCGCAAACACGGTGGCCGCGTTGGCGTCCGACACACGCGTCGTCGACCAACTCGACGCCGTCTATGTGGTCGATCAGGGCACCGACCCGGTCGAGGACCGTGAGCTGTTCCGAAAGGTCGTGCCCACCTTCGGTGATCGGCTGCACTACCTCCGCCAGCCGAATCTCGGTGGCGCCGGTGGCTTCACGCGCGGGTTGTTCGAGGTTTCGGCGTCCGGTGACGACACGGACGTGATCCTCATGGACGACGACATCCTGTGCGAGCCGGAGACCGTTCTGCGGCTCGGTGCCTTCGCGAACTGCACCACCCAGCCCGCCATCGTCGGCGCCGAGATGCTGTTCCTCTACAGCCCAAACTACTTGTTGGCGAACGCCGAGAGGGTGGACCTGACGAATCTGCGAAGGGGTCTGGCGACGGAGAAGTTCAGTACCCACAACCACAATCTGCTGAAGACGCTGCCCGAACGCCGGGTCGACACCCAGTACAACGGGTGGTGGTCCTGCCTGATCCCGGCCGAGGCCGTGCGCCGGGTGGGGCTGCCGCTGCCGGTCTTCTTCCAGTGGGACGATGTGGAATTCGGTCTGCGGTGCGGGCGTGCAGGAATCCCGACGATCACCCTGCCCGGCGCCGCGGTATGGCACGCGGACTTCTACTGGAAGGACGTCGACGGCTTCGCCCACTACTTCAGTACCCGCAATGGCCTGATCACCGCTGCGCTCGATCCCGGGTTCGCGTCGTCGGCGCTCGTGAAGAACCTCTCGCGGGACATCAGCCGGTCCATCGTCAGCCTGCAATACGGGTTGGCACACACCCAGTTGCGCGCGATCGAGGGCTTCCTCGAAGGCCCGGATGCGCTCGCCGACGGCGGACAGGCGGCGCTGGCGTCGATCAACGCAGAGCGAAAGCGGTTCGCGGAGACCGTCACCCGTCGAGCCTCTGAGCTGCCTCCGGTGCCGGTGCGACGGGCGGATCCGCCGCCGAATCCGGCCCTCGAAGACGCAATCCTCGCGAAGCGGGTGGTGACGCAGGCTCGTGGTCGACTCGAGCCGGGCCCGGTGTCGATCTCGTTCGAGGACGCCCAGTGGTGGCACGTGGGGCGTTTCGCGCACGTGTTCGTCACCGACGCGTCGCAGTCCGGGGTGCGCGAGCGGCGGTTCGATCGGGAACTGGCCGCGGAGATGACCGGCCGCCTCGTCAGGGTCATGAAGCGGTTCCGCGCGGAGGCGCCGGACGTCGCCGAGGCCTACCGGCGAGCGTTCCCCCAGCTGACGAGCCGCGAGAACTGGGCCCGCCTGTACGAGAATTGATGTGCGGCAGAACTATTCGCGGAAGGCTATTCGCGGATGCGGACGACGACCTGCTCGTGGTTGGCGGTGTACGCGAGGTAGTCGAAGCGGATTCCGGTGCGGGTGACGAACTCGCTCCAGGCGCGGTGCTCGTGGTTCTGCCAGCCCGGGTAGTTGAAGTACTCGTCGAACACGAGCACCGAGCCGGACACGAGGCGATCGCCGACGAGGTCGAGCACCGTGCGCGTCGACGAGTACAGGTCGGCGTCGAGGTGCACGAACGCGACCGGGCCCGGATGGTCGGCGAGGAAGCCGGGCAGGGTGTTCTCGAACAGCCCGGATACCAGCTGCGCGCCAGGCACCGACGGGAGCGACTGTTGCGCGAACTCGCCCGCAGGGAACCCGGTGCGCCACGCCTCCGGCAGGCCCGACCAAACGTCGAAGCCCCACACCTCGTGCCCGGTGGCGCGAAGTAGATCGCTGGCGATTCGCAGCGTGGTGCCGTTCCCGACGCCGAACTCGAGAGCAAGGCCGTCAACCTTCACCAGCTCCAGGCCATGGCGCAGGGTGTCGTGGGGATGCCAGAACACCGGCGCCTTCGGCATGTGGTCGAGCACGAACTGGGCACTCTCGTCGGTGGCGCGGATGTCGAGCGCGTGCGTGATGTCGCGTCGGGTGCGCTGCTCGAGTTCGTCGAGGCGTTCGCAGACCTCGGCCACCTGGCCGCGCGCCTCGGCGATCTCGTTCAGCATGCGGAGCATCTCGCCGTTGTTCGCAGACAGTTCGGCCAGCAGCTGGTCGTGTCTGTTCTCCTGCTCGATCCGCGCCTTGCGATCTGAGTCGCGGACCACCTCCGCGACCGCTCGCTGGACCTTGAGCCTGGCCGACTTGCGGAACCGATCGAACATGTTTGTTCCCCTCCCATGTGCGAACGTCGACTCCGTTCCCATGCTGCCAGGGTTCGGTGGGAGGTGTCTGGCTAAAGCCTGCTGGTGCGACCGTTCTGTGTCAGACCAGAGCACGTACGGTTACGGACCGGACGCGGGGAGGATCTCAGGGCCGCTCGAACCGCTCCCGACGCCCCAATTTCTGCAGCCTCAGCCACTCGCGCAGTCCCTTCGGGTCGCGGCGGTTGACCAGGAAGTACCAGCCGAAGCGTGCGTACTCCTGAGGCAGGAGCTTGCGCATCCCCGGCTGGGCCATCAGGTACCCGCGGTTGCGATAGGTGAAGAAGCGCTTGGTCTCGTTGTCGGGGTACTGCGTGTGCATCCGGCCGCCGAGTATGGGCTTGAACTCGTCGGCGCCGTTGGGGTGCACGTACGCGGTCTGTAGACACGTGCCGAACGGCAGCCCGGAGCGGATCAGGCGGCGGTGCACCTCGACCTCGTCACCGCGCACGAACAGGCGCAGGTCAGGTACGCCGACGGCGTCGATCGCGGCCGCGGAGAACAACGCCCCGTTGAACAGGGAGGCGATGCCGGGCAGCAGGTCCTCGTCGCCCAGCTCGGAACGCCATCGTTTCCACTCGAGGCCGCGGCGTAGCGGGAACGCGAGCCGGTCCGGGTCGTCGATGTCGCACACGACGGGGGAGACCTCGGCGAGGCCGTGCCGCCTCGCGCACGCCAGCAGCGTTCCGAGAACGTCGGGGCCCTCGGGGTGGCCGTCGTCGTCGGCCAGCCACACCCAGTCTGCGCCCAGCGAAAGCGCGTACAGGATGCCGAGTGCGAATCCGCCGGCGCCGCCGAGATTGTGCTTGGACCCCAGATAGGTAGTGGGGACGTCGGCGCTCTCGACGAGTTCACGGACGCTGGGCTCGTCGCCGTTGTCCACGACGACGAGATGGTCGAGCGGTCGGGTCTGCCCGGCGAGCACCTTCAGGGACTTGGCCAGCAATTCGCGTCGCCTGTGGGTGACGACGACGCCGATGACCGTCGCAGTGGTCGGGCTGTCCCCGACGCGTTCGGTCACGAGGCCCGTCCCCGGCCGGTCTGTTCCGATGTTTCCTTTTCCAGGTCCGTGATCACCTGGCGCACGTGGTCGGCAGCGTCGTCGCCCTCGTACGCGCGCACGACCTCCTCGATGCCGCCGCGCATCCGCACCTGGCCGTGGTCGATCCACATCGCGCTGTCGCACAGCTGCGCGAGGAACTCGTTGGAGTGGCTGGCGAACACGAGGATGCCGGAGCGTTCGACGAGCTTCTGCAGGCGGATGCGGGCCTTCTTCATGAACTCGGCGTCGACCGCGCCGATGCCCTCGTCGAGCAGGAGGATTTCGGGGTCGATGCTGGTGACCACACCCATCGCGACGCGCACTCGCATGCCCGTCGAGTAGGTGCGCAGCGGCATGTTCAGGTACTCGCCGAGCTCGGTGAACTCCGCGATCTCGTCCATCTTCTCCATCATCTGCTTGCGGGTCTGCCCCAGGAACAGACCGCGGATGATGATGTTCTCGTACCCGGAGATCTCGGGGTCCATGCCGACGCCGAGGTCGAAGACCGGTGCCACGCGGCCACGGACGCGGGCGCTGCCACGGGTGGGCTCGTAGATGCCCGACAGGAGTCGCAGCAGCGTCGACTTGCCGGCGCCGTTGTGGCCGACCAGGCCGACGCGGTCGCCCTCCTCGAGAGACAGGGTGATGTCGCGCAGTGCCTCGACCACGACGACGTCGGAGTTGTTGCGGCCGATTGCGCCGCCGGCCTTGCCGAGGAACGCCTTCTTCAGCGACCGCGACTTGGCGTCGAAAATCGGGAAGTCGACGCAGGCACCGCGCGTCTCGATGCTCACCTTGCTGGTCAGGTTTGTCACGACGTGGCCCCCTTAGACCCAGTAGGCCACGCGGGCCCGGTACTTACGCAGCGCGTACAGCGCGACCGCCCAGCCGACGACGGTGAAGCCCAGCACGATGTACCAGTGGTAGGCATCCTGATCCTGCCCGATCATCGGCGCCCGCACGATGTCGAGGAAGTGGAACAGCGGATTCAGTTCCGCGATCTTGGCCCGCCTGGCGACCTCCTCACCCTGCGCCTCGAGCGCCTGGGTGGACCACATGATCGGGGTCAGCACGAACAGCAGCAGTGTCAGGCTTCCGAGGATCGGTGCGATGTCGCGGTAGCGGGTCGCGAAGATGCCGAACACGATCGACACCCACAGCGCGTTGAGTACCAGCAGGCCGAACGCGGGAATCGCCGTCAGCGATGTCCAGCTCAGGTGCCGCCACACCCCGAACGCGAACAGCAGGATCACATAGATGAGCAGGTTGTGCGCCAGCAGCAGGATCTGGCGCCACACCAGCCGGTACACGTGCACGCTCAGCGCCGACGGCAGCTGCTTGATCAGCCCCTCGTTGGAGATGAACACCTCGGAGCCCTCGAGGATCGACGCGCTGATAAGCGCCCACACGATCAGACCCACGGTGACGTACGGCAGGAACTCCTGGAGAGGGATGTTCAACAGCGCCGAGTACAGGATGCCCATCGCGCTCGCCTGCACGCCCGTGGCGATCGTGATCCAGAACGGGCCGATCACCGACCGGCGGTAGCGCTGCTTGATGTCCTGCCAGCCGAGGTTGAGCCACAACTCCCGTTGCGCGAACCCCTCCCGCAGGTCCTGGAACGCGCGACGGAACGTCTGCGAGTCGGACACGACTTCGCCGGGCTCGCCGTTCGAGGCCGGCTGGTGATCCAAGGCTGCTGCTGACACGAGTTCCGAGCCTACCGTTCGGGAGCGGACCGACCCGCCTGACCGGGTTGGCCTGGTCTAGAGGTACTGACCGGTCCCGGACGACGAGCTGTCGTCGGATCCCTGCACACGGTGCTGCGGTCCTATGCCCATTCCGGGCGGGAGGGCGCCCTGGCGAATCTGCTCGAGTTGTGCGCGCGCCGCCATCTGCTGGGCGAACAGGGCGGTCTGTATGCCGTGGAACAAGCCCTCGAGCCAGCCGACGAGCTGGGCCTGCGCGATCCGCAGTTCCGCGTCCGTCGGCACCGTGTCGTCCTTGAACGGCAGCGTGAGCCGCTCGAGTTCCTCGCGCAGCTCGGGTGCAAGGCCCTGCTCGAGCTCCCGCACCGACGACTTGTGGATCTCCTTCAGCCGTGTGCGGCTGGCGTCGTCGAGCGGAGCGGCGCGCACCTCCTCGAGCAGCTGTTTGATCATCGTTCCGATGCGCATGACCTTCGCCGGCTGCTCCACCATGTCGGTGAGCGAGTCCTGATCGTCCTGCTCGGTTCCGGCTTCGGTCGCAGGCTGTGAGCTGTCGGCACGGTCCCCGCCGTGGGCAATGGGGACCGGGCGACCGTCGGGGCCGATCACGAGCACGCGTTCGTTATCCGGTTGCGTCATGGCTCCATTTTCTATCTTCCGGCGGCGTACTGCTGAGGGTGGGCCGTTCGACACCGAAACAGCGCTTGCAAACGCCTGTCCCAGGGCCGGATCTGAATCGCACGATGTTGACAGCGGGACTTAGAGTGTCCGACATGGCTTACGACGTTGCCCGAGTACGTGGACTGATCCCGTCGCTGGGCGATGGATGGATTCACCTCGACCCGCAAGCCGGAATGCAGATCCCCGATGCCGTGTCACGAACCGTATCCACGGCCTTCCGGTCGTCCTCGTCCTCGTCGACGGGCCGTCACCTGTCCGCGCAACGCAGCGCAGGGATCGTCACGGCCGCGCGTGAGGCGGTCGCCGACCTCGTCGGCGGTGATCCCGCGGGTGTCGTGTTGGGCTCCGACCGTGCGGTGCTGCTGGCGTGGCTGGCCGAATCGCTCAGCTCCCGGCTCGGACTCGGGACCGGGCTGGTGTTGTCGCGCCTCGACGAGGAAGCGAACGTAGCGCCGTGGCTGCGGGTCGCGAGCCGATACGGCGCGCGGGTCCGGTGGGCCGAGGTGGAGATCGAGACGTGCGAGCTGCCGAGCTGGCAGTTCACGGAACTGGTAGAGCCGACGACACGGCTGGTGGCGCTGACCGCGGCGTCGTCGATCGTCGGATCGGCGCCGGCGGTGCGCGCCGCGGCCGACTGCATTCATGAGGTCGGCGGCCTGATCGTCGTCGATGCAATCGGTGCCGCGCCCTACGCACACGTCGACATCGGCGAGCTCGGTGCCGATGTCGTGGCCGTCAGTGCGCCGTCGTGGGGTGGCCCACAGGTCGGTGCGCTCGTGTTCCGCGATCCGACGATGCTGGAGCGAATTCCGGCGATGTCACTCAACCCGCACGCCCGTGGCCCCGAACGTTTGGAGGTCGGCGGCCACCAGTTCGCGCTGCTCGCCGGGCTGACCACGTCGATCGACTTCCTGGCGGGGCTCGAGGAGACCGCGACCGGTACCCGCCGTCAGCGTCTCGAGACGTCCATCAGCTCGCTGCAGGACTACCACGACCAGCTGTTCGAGTACCTGATGCGCTCGCTCGACGCGTTGCCGCTGGTGACGGTCATCGGGCGGTCGCCGATCCGGGTGCCCACGCTGAGCTTCACCGTCGCCGGCATGACCGCCGACAAGGTGGCCGCACACCTCGCGGACAACCGGATCGCAACCGTCAGCGGCCCGGGCGTCGGTGGTCGCCTGCTCGACGCACTGGGCGTCAACGACGAGGGAGGCGCGATCACCATCGGCCTCGCGCCGTACACCACCCGGTACGAGATCGACCAGCTCGTCAAGCACCTGTCGTCGCTGGGCTGAACGTCCAGCCGCGGTCAGTCCTTCGCAACAGCTAGGACCAGCTTCCCGACGACGTCAGCGGAGTCGAGCATCTCGTGCGCCGTCCGCGCCTCGGTGATCGGAAGTTCCGCGTGAACGATCGGTTGGACGATGCCGTCGCGGACCAGTGGCCACAGCTTGTCGCGGACCGCGGCGATCACCGCGGCCTTGCTCGACGGCCCCTTCACGGGTCGTCCCCGCAGTCCGGTCGCGAGTATCCGGCCGCGCTTGGCGAGCAGCTTGGCGATGTTCAGTTCGCCGGCGTAGCCGCCCTGCATGCCGATGATCACCAACTGGCCGTCGGGTGCGAGGGCGTCGATGTTGCGGTCGAGGTACGACGCGCCCATGTTGTCGAGGATGACGTCGGCGCCGTGGCCGCCGGTGGCCTCGCGTAGCACCTCGACGAAGTCTGACTCGCGGTAGTTGATCAGGATCTCCGCGCCGAGCTCGGCGCACCATTCGAGTTTGACGGTGGATCCGGCGGTGACCGCGACGCGGGCGCCGAGGGCCCGGCCGACCTGGACGGCATGGGTGCCGATGCCCCCTCCGCCGCCGTGGACCAGGAGCACCCGGCCGGCATGCAGGCCGCACTCCATCACCAGGTTCGACCACACGGTGCACGCAACCTCGGGCAGCGACGCCGCCGCCCGCAGGTCCAACCCTTCAGGGACCGGTAGTAGTTGCGTGGCCGGGACGGCCACCTTCTCTGCGTAGCCGCCCCCGGCGAGCAGCGCCGCTACACGGTCGCCGACCTGCCAACCGCGGACGTCCGGTCCGATCTCGGTGATCACACCGGAACATTCGAGACCGAGGATGTCGCTCGCGCCGGGCGGCGGCGGGTACAGGCCGCGGCGCTGCAGCAAGTCGGCGCGGTTGACGGCCGTCGCGGCCACATCGAGGACGACCTCGCCGGGCCCGGGTGTGGGATCGGGAACCTCGGTCCAGGACATCACTTCGGGCCCACCGGGCTCGGAAATCGTGATCGCGTACATGCCCCCGACGCTAGTCCGTCGCGATAGCGTCACCGCGTGACCTTCTTCGGCAATATGCAAAACGAAATCTATCTGGCCGGCATCTCAGGGACGCGCCCCGAGCTGCCGATGACCGCAGCCGGGCTCGAGGCGCGGGCGCGGGAGGAACTGAGTGCGGAGGCGTACGCCTACATCGCCGGCAGTGCGTCCACCGAGCGCACCGCAGCCGCGAACCTCGACGCCTTCGCCCGGCATGCGATCGTGCCTCGGATGCTGCGCGGCACCACCGCTCCCGACGCCCGCGACCTCAGCGTCGAGATCCTGGGCACCCATCTCGCGGCACCGGTGCTCACCGCCCCGGTCGGGGTGCTCAGTCTGGTCCACGACCAGGGGGAGACGATCGTGGGCCAGGTGGCTTCCGACCTCGGTGTCGGGTCGGTGCTCTCGACCGCCGCGTCGTCGACGATCGAGGACGTCGGGGCCGTCTCGGGCGATAGCTGGTGGTACCAGCTGTACTGGCCGGCCGACGACGAGTTGGCGCAGTCGCTGGTGCAGCGGGCTGCGAAGGCTGGCGCGAAGGCGATCGTCGTCACCGTCGACACTCCGGGATTGGGCTGGCGTCCAAAAGATCTCGAACTCGGCCACCTCCCGTTCCTGCGGGCGCAGGGCATCGCGAACTACCTGTCGGACCCCGTGTTCCGCTCGAAGTTGGCGGCTCCGCCCGAGGACGGTCCCGAGGCGATGCAGATGGCGGTGCTCACCTGGGTATCGCAGTTCGGCAATCACACGCTGCGGGCGTCGGACATCGTGAAGATCCGTGAATGGACCGGTCTCCCCGTTCTGGTGAAGGGCATTCTCCACGAGGACGACGCGCGAGCTGTCGTAGACGCTGGCGCCGACGGCGTGGTCGTCAGCAACCACGGCGGCCGCCAGGTTGACGGTGCAATCGCTGCGCTCGAGGCCCTCGGACCTGTCGCGGCCGCGGTCGAGGGTCGGGCCACCGTGCTCTTGGACTCCGGAATTCGGTCTGGTGCAGATGTGTTGATCGCACTCGCCCTGGGAGCCGACGCAGTCCTGTACGGGCGGCCTTGGGTGTACGGGCTGGGGCTGGCGGGCGCCGACGGCGTCCGGCACGCGCTGCGAATGCTGTTGGCGGACCTGGACGTCACGATGGGGTTGGCCGGTTTGTCCAGCGTCAGCGAGATCGATGCGAGCGTACTGCGTTCAGTTGGGAGATAGGTAGCACTACGATGCATACGTGATTGCACGTGCTCGAGTAACCGCGGGTGCCGTGCCGGCGTGGCTCGGTGCCGAGGAAATGCGCGCGTGGCGCGGTTTCATCGATGGCAGTCAGCGACTGATGGACGTATTGAATCGGGAGCTGCAGTCCGCTCACGACATCTCCCTGGCCGAGTACCGGATCCTGGCGATGCTGTCGGAGTCGTCGGACGGCTCGCTGCGGATGAGTGGCCTCGCCGACGGCGTGCTGTCGTCGCGCAGCCGGCTCACCCATCAGATCCGACGCATGGAGAACGAGGGCATGGTCGAGCGCGGCCAGTGCGCCGAGGACGGCCGCGGCGTGCTGGCCGTCATCACCGACGAGGGTCGGCGTCGGCTCGCCGAGGCCGCTCCCACTCACGTCGCCGGAGTGCGTAGCTACCTCATCGACCTGCTCGACACGACGGAGTTGAAGGTCCTCGCCGACGTCTTCGCCAAGGTCGACGCTGCCATCGGTGACCGCGCAGTCGACTGATCGGTTTCCCCCGCGGCGACTACTGCGGCTAATATTCGCCACGGAAGCGTGGCAGAGCGGCCGAATGCACTCGCCTTGAAAGCGAGCGTCGCGAGAGCGACCGGGGGTTCAAATCCCTCCGCTTCCGCCGAAGCCCCTCACCTGTTATTGCAGGTGAGGGGTTATTTTTTACTAGCGGGGTACTTGTTGATGCTGACCGCGTGGGTGGGAATCACCGAAAGTTGTCACAGACACTCGCTCACATGCGGGCGAGCAACTCCGACTTCTTCGACTCGAACTCCTCATCGCTCAACACACCCAGTTCACGCAACTCAGCGAGCTTCTTGATCTGTTCAGCCAGATCCGGTGCCGGCGCAGCCTGGATCACCGTCGGTGCAGGCGCTGATGCCGCGGAAGCATCGGCCTTTACCCGCCGGAACGCCTGAATGAATGTCTCGGCCCGGCCGTGTGCGACCTGCTTGATCTCCGCGGACCGTCCCGAGATCGAGATGCTGATTGTCTCGCCAGTCATCTTCTGGGAATGTCCCAGCGATCCAATCGCCGAGAACTCGAACTCCTCAACCTGCGCGCCGAGGAGTGACTTGTCAAAGAAGAACAGGCGCTGCGTCGTCAACACCAGCATTCCCTGCTTGCCGTTGTAGACGCCCTGAGCGAGCTCGACGACACGTTCGTCGGTGTGGATGTACTGGGTGAGCGCCGACGCCTCCTGGAAGCCGAAGAAGCGGCCCATCTTTCCGAGACGTTCGAGTGCGTCCGTGACCCCGAGGTCGTCGACCTCGATGCCGGGGAGGGCTTGCAGGATCTCCGAGACAACCGCGGTGTGCTTGTCGCCCATCATTTCGACCGACCAATCGACGAGGGTCGTGGTGTCGGTCTCCGGCCGGACGCCAGCGGAGACAGTGGACGCCCACCGGTTCTTCCGGATCGAGCGTTTTGCGGTGCCGTAGATCGGGTTGCCGGGGGTGACGTCCTGGCCGACGGCCTGCATCGCTTCCATGATCGCCTGATGTGTCGCGTCGAACGGTGCGAGGACGCGAGCGGTTGAGGTACGCACGATTCCCATG
Source organism: Rhodococcus xishaensis (assembly GCF_004011825.1). GTDB lineage: Bacteria > Actinomycetota > Actinomycetes > Mycobacteriales > Mycobacteriaceae > Prescottella > Prescottella xishaensis. Next base: position 35,236 of record NZ_RKLO01000007.1, read on the forward strand.
TCCGATTTCATACCAGATGGTCGGTGCCAACATCACGACGACGCCCCGCCGTAGAGCCATTACGGCGGGGCGATCGCATGGCCTGCTTCCCCCGGGCCACGCCACAACCGTAGCATCAGACTCGAACGTGCGTTCGAATATTTAGCCAGAGAGAGAAGACGAGGTCCTTCTCGTGGTGCAAACTTTGCACCGAGGTAGGTGCAGATTCTGCACTTGTGTGGGCAGAGTCAGACAGATTCTTCACCTGGTTCGGCCTGCCCGAGTGCGCTCTGAGGGCGTCAACGAGAGCGTGGCGGCTGACCTATTAACGCTGGACTCATCGCAGACCTCGGTTGGAATTCCGCGTATACTGAATTCGGTAGATGCTGAATTCGGCGGTCTAGGAGAGGTCGAGACGTGAATCGTCCTGCCAAGCGCACCGGGCGCCGTCCGGGACCCAACACCACCCGGGCCCTCATCGAGGACACTGCCCGCGAGCAATTCGCAAGGCTGGGTTATGACCGCACCTCGATGCGACAGATAGCCATTGAGGCCGGAGTGGACCCGGCTCTGGTGAGCCATTACTTCGGCAGCAAGCTCGATCTGTTCTTGGCCGTGGTCGAGTTGCCAATCGATCCGAGCGAGCTGATCGATCACGTCACGAGCGGTGAGCCCGATAGCGCCGGGGTGCGGTTGGCCACCGTCGTGCTCGACATCCTCGACGACGAGGTTCGTCGCCGACCCATCGTTGGGATGATCCGCGCTGCGACGTCCGAACCCGAAGCCGCGCGTCTGGTGCGAGAGTTTCTCACGCGAAATCTCGTCGTCCCCATCGCCGAGCGTTTGGACGCCGATCACGCCGACTACCGGGCCGGGCTGGTGATGTCGCAGACGATCGGTCTGACGTTGGCGCGCTACATCGTCGGGATCGAACCGCTGGCTTCCCATCCCCGCGAGCTCGTCGCCGCCGATCTGGGAGCGACACTGCAGCGCTACCTGCTCGGCGAACTCAGTCACCCACCGATCGACCAAGAGGGGGCCGACCATGAGTTGGCGCCACGCCGTGTTCGACACGATCTACCGGCTCGGCCGGCCGATGTGGGACACCCCGCCCCCTGAGCAACTACGCGACGCCGTCGAAGGCGAGGATGCGTTGCCACCCGGGCACGCACTCGATGTCGGCTGTGGGACCGGCACCAATGTGATCTACCTGGCCAAGCATGGTTGGCGGGCCACCGGCGTCGACTTCTCGGCCACCGCCATCCAGCGTGCACGGCGTGCTGCCGATGGGATTGCCGGGGCCGCCTTCCTGGAGGGTGACGCGACTGAGCTCTCGCAGCTGGACATCGGCAAACCGATCGACCTCGTGCTGGACATGGGCTGCTATCACTCACTGCCCGACGCCGCCAAACCCGTCTATGTCGCCGAGTTGGCGGCGGTCACCGAGGCGGGAACGCCGTTGATGATGTGGGAGACCCTCCGCATCAAACCCGACAAGATCTCCGATGCGTTCAGCCGCGACTTCACCGTTGAACGTTTCGAGCGCAAAGATTTCATCCTCGAGCGGCTCATGCTGCGCCGCGCCATCGCCGGCACCTGGTACTGGCTGAGACGCCGTTGAACCCTCACCGTTGCAGGGCAAGTCATGAGCTTTCACGAAAGCAAACGCACCCCGATGAGGGTGATCAGACCGCGTCCGACGGCGCGAACAAGTAGTGAACAGACAACAAGTAGTGAACAGACACTGAGGAGTAGGGATTATGTCTTCTCAACGACCAGATTTTGACGCGCTGTACCGCAGCGGGCAGACGACAGACGGAGGGGCACCGTTGACGCCGTGGGATATCGGCGGCCCGCAGCCCGTGGTGCAGGAGTTGGTGGCTTACGGCGCCTTGCGCGGCGAGGTGCTCGATCCGGGGACCGGGCCGGGCCATAACGCGATCTACTACGCGTCGAAGGGATACTCGGCCACGGGTATTGATTCTTCGCCCGCGGCGATCGAACAGGCCAGACGCAACGCGCTGACGGCCGGGGTGACGGTGGACTTTCGGGTGGCCGACGCTACGGCGCTCGAGGGACTCGAGAATCGGTTCGACACCGTCGTCGACAGTGCCTTCTACCACACTTTCGAGGAAGACGAAGACACCCAGGAACGGTATGCGCGGGCCTTGCACCGGGCCACCAAACCCGGAGCGCGACTGTATATGTTCGAGTTCGGGCGCCACAACGTCAACGGCGTACATTTTCAAGGGTTGCCGGCCGAGAACTTCGCGCGGGTGCTTCCGGCTTCGGGCTGGCGCATCGACTACCTGGGGACCACCACCTACCAAGCCCGCTTCGCCCCAGATGCCTTTGCCAAGATGTCCGAACTGATCAGCAACCCGGAGTTGTTGGAGGAGTGGGCAGAGCGGATGGGGCCTGTCACGGAGCAACTCCGAACCATCGGGCCGCTGCTGGAAAACCACCTGGTGCATGCGCCGTTCTGGGCCGTGCACGCTGCGCGTATCGACTAGCCCTTGCCCCGGTGAGCGCATTTGAAAACTTGCTTGGATCTAGAGGATTGGGGTTCTCAATCGAATTGCCCAGACCGCGTCCGATGACGCGAATCGGTAATGAACAAGACACTGAGGAGTAGGGATTATGTCTTCTCAACGACCAGATTTTGACGCGCTGTACCGCAGCGGGCAGACGACAGACGGAGGGGCACCGTTGACGCCGTGGGATATCGGCGGCCCACAGCCCGTGGTGCAGGAGTTGGTGGCTTACGGCGCCTTGCGCGGCGAGGTGCTCGATCCGGGGACCGGGCCGGGCCATAACGCGATCTACTACGCGTCGAAGGGATACTCGGCCACGGGTATTGATTCTTCGCCCGCGGCGATCGAACAGGCCAGACGCAACGCGCTGACGGCCGGGGTGACGGTGGACTTTCGGGTGGCCGACGCTACGGCGCTCGAGGGACTCGAGAATCGGTTCGACACCGTCGTCGACAGTGCCTTCTACCACACTTTCGAGGAAGACGAAGACACCCAGGAACGGTATGCGCGGGCCTTGCACCGGGCCACCAAACCCGGAGCGCGACTGTATTTGTTCGAGGTCGGCCGCCACAACGTCAACGGTCTACAGATACAAGGGTTGCCAGCCGAGAACTTCGCGCGGGTACTTCCGGCGTCGGGCTGGCGCATCGACTACCTGGGGACCACTACCTACCAAGCCCGCTTCGCCCCCGAGACCTTTGCCAAGATGTCCGAATTGATCAGCAACGAGGAGTGGGCAGAGCGGATGCGGCCCGTCCTGGAGCAACTCCGAACTATCGGGCCGCTGCTGGAAAACCACCTGGTGCATATGCCGTTCTGGACCGTGCACGCAGCGCGTATCGACTAACCCTTGCCCCGGTGAGCGCATTTGAAAGCTCCCTTGGGTCTTAGGAATTGAGGTACTGGAGCAAATTCTAAGGAGCAACGATGACCACATCTGATTCGGCGTCGACGCGCCCGCAGGGAACCAGCAGCCGGCCTTCCTCAGCCCGGGATGCAGCTCTGATCTATAACTACACTCGTTTCGACCCGAGTGAATATCCGCTGCACCAGGAATTCGGCGGCCCGAAGATCGGCGATCCGGCACCGGATTTCCGCGTCACCGACATCGACGGCGCTGAGGTGGCGTTGTCTGACTTCCGCGGCCGGTTCGTCGTCCTGGAAACCGGTTGTGCCACTTGCCCGATGTTCGGAAAGGGCATCACCACGATGAACGCGCTCACGTACCGGTTTCCGGACGTCGCGTTCCTGGTGCTCTATATCCGTGAAGCCCACCCCGGTGAAAACCTCGGCCCACATCGCTGCCTCGCCGACAAGACAGCCGCAGCCAGCTTGTTGCGCCGGGAAGAGCGGGAAGGGCGCCGCATCCTCATCGACACCCTCGACGGCCAGGTCCACCGAGCCTATGGGGGAATGCCCAACATCGTCTACGTGATCGATCCACAAGGGACCGTGGTGTTTCGGAACATGTGGAACGACCCGTCAGCCGTCGAAGAGGCCCTGAAGGAGGCCATGGCCGGAGGTGATCCGAGCCGGCTGCAGGCCCGACCTCGACTGGCGCGGCCGGCGGTTATCCGGCGGGTCATGCGACGCGCCGGCAGGCAAGCAGTGTTGGACATGGTTGTCGCGTCCCCCAAGATTCTTCCGATTTTCCGCAGGATGATCCGGGGAGACCTCAAACCAGCCCGCGAAGGCCGCATCGCACGATGGCGGGTCTCCCGGCGATGAGATCACACGACTGACATCGGGGTGGCGAAGTCTGGGTGCCACTGCAGTAGCTCACGAGGAACTCGTACCGACCCTCGCCACCGCGCTCACACGCCCAACCTGAATCGATGTGATCTAGTTCATACAGGACATTGAGAGACCTACTACCGCTCTAGCTTTTCGGTTGTACCGATTCCCTATGAAAGGACCGTCGTGGCAACCGCTCCAGCAATCCCAGAAGAGTACGAGCGCATCGCTCTCGCCGAGCATCTCGTAGGGGAAGTAGAGGACCGTCAGTTCACAGTCAGGACTGTCGAAACAAAGGACCTCGGGGACGACGAGGTATTCATCCGGATCGACTTCGTGCAGGTGGTGCCGGCGTTCACGGATCTCATGCGTGTGGATGCAGAGATCCCGATGCCGCCGTACCAGCTAGGGGACACAGTGGGCGGTGCCGTTGTCGGAACGGTGCTCGAGTCGCGATCTGCGGACTTCGAAGAAGGCGACTTGGTCTTCGCGTTCACCGGTTGGAGCGAGTACCAAGTTGCCAAGGCCGAGGAGCTGACCAAGCTCGATCGGAGTGTCGTCCCCAGTCCCGCCTACTACTTGAACCAAGGCGTCACCGCCTTCTACGGAATGGCCGATGTCGCCGAGGTTGGACCAGGGGATGTCGTCTACGTGTCCGGCGCAGCCGGAGGCGTTGGGTCCCTTGCGGGCCAGATCGCGAAGATCCGCGGTGCCGCCATGGTTCTCGGCAGCGCAGGTACAGACGAGAAGGTTCGCTATCTGGTGGAGGAACTGCATTTCGATGGAGCTTTCAACTACAAGACCGGCGACTTGGTCGAGAACATCAAGTCGTTCGCTCCGGACGGCATCGATGTCTTCTTCGACAACGTAGGCGGGGATCAGTTCGAGGCAGCGATTCGCGCGGCGAAGCCGAACGCGCGCTTTGCACTCTGCGGAGCACTGTCGAGTCAGGTGTCCAAGGACGCAGACGCTTGGCCGCGACTGAATCTGATGACCGCAATCACCAAGAACCTTAGTATCTTTCCGTTCGCGACGCTCCATACGCAGAAGCAGATCCGGAACTGGGCAACGCATTTCGGAACGTGGCTTTCGGAAGGAAAGCTGGTCTTCCCACACACTGGCTTGAAAGGTCCCATCACGGACGCCCCCACAGCACTGAAGAATCTCATCAGCGGGAAGTATCGCGGCAATGTCGCACTCGAGATCGAGCACTCGTAACTGACAAGGAAGAGGCCGAATTGCTCGAAAGCTGACCGTACCCTCGGCTACCGCCCGCCGAACACCGCCGACGAACATGTCACCGTGGTGAAGCAGGCGATCGCGCACCTGCCATGTGATCGGCCTCCCGCATGAACCGCTAAAAGTCTTGTGTATAAACATAAGTCATCTTGGTTCGATGGTGCTGTCTCCAGTTCGACCCTCGACAACCGGCACTTTCATCGGTGGATTCTGGTAGAGGGGATGGGGCTGCGGAATGTCAGCGAAGACGACAAGCGAGCTCGTACTCGAGCTACTCGGCTTGCTGCAGACGCACCGGCAGTGGGCCGGTCCAGAACTAGCAAGGCGTCTCGACATTACGCCGCGCACCCTCCGTCGTTACGTGGAGCGTGTCCGCGAGATGGGCTACCAGGTCGAAGCGGTCAGGGGTCGGTACGGCGGCTACAGACTGGTCGCGGGCAGTGCGTTGCCACCCCTCGTCTTCAACGACTTGGAAGCTGTGGCGATTGCCGCGAGCATTCGTGTGGCGGCTGCGAACGGGCTTGTCGACGGACAGACCACCACCACGACCGCCATTGCAAAGCTCGAACAGATACTGCCTGCACGGCTACGAGCGAGGGTATCCGCTGTCGCCGAGCACGTGACTCCCCTCGATCCCGGGAGGGTCGCTCCGCCCGCAGACGGCATCGGCGCTCTGGCACTGGCCTGCCGAGACCGTGAGGTGGTGAACTTCGACTACACCAGGCCGGATCGCCAAGCCGAGGAACGCAGCGTCGAACCAATCGCGCTGGTGCCCTCCGAACGCGCGTGGTTCGTCGTTTGCTGGGACCGTCACAGGGAGGGGTGGCGGACATTTCGTGCCGACAGAATGACCGCTGTGCGAGCAACTGGTGAAATCTTCCGGCAGCGTGACCTTCCGGCGGACTCACCGGCGGACTTCGTCCGCGAGTCTTTTTCACGTATCGACTGTGCGTACGAAGCAGAGGTCGTACTCATGGTCGGCCTGCGGGAGTGGGTCGACTACGCCAAGGGATGGGCACAGGGGAGCTACGCCGTGGACGGCGTAGCTACCCGGTGGCCTATTGGTGGGCAGTCTCTTCAGGACTTGATGATCAAGCTGAGCTGGATCCCGGAATCCATCGCGTACACCGTCGACACCGATAACGCGACCGCAGAAGGACTCCGCCGTCTTGCAACCCGTGTGGCCGTGCACATCTGAAGGAACTCCCGCCGAGCGCAGGGGACAACCGGGAACGTTATGTGACCGACGTCGGCGCCACCTTGCGGAACGGCGGCGGCGGTGTGAGCGTTGCAGGCGAACACTAGACTCTTTCCTCGGGAGTTCACATGACTACCGCTCTCGGCCTTCCTGGATTGACCTCCGGAACCTGGGCCATCGATCCCGTTCACTCGACCGTCGGCTTCACGGTCCGCCACCTGGTGGTGAGCAAGGTACGCGGCCGCTTCGACGACTTCTCGGGCGCGATCACTATCGCCGTGGACGGCACCCCGTCCGTGCGGGCCGAGATCCAGGTGGCGTCCATCGACACCAACAGCGAGCAGCGCGACGGCCATATCCGGTCTGCCGACTTCTTCGACGTCGAGCAGTTCCCGACGGCCACGTTCGTCTCGACCGGTGTCCGTGAGGCCGGTCCGAACTATGTCATCGAGGGCGAGTTCACCTTGCACGGCGTGACCAAGCCTGTCGAACTCGCCGCCGAGTTCTTTGGTGTCAACCCGGGCATGGGTCGCGGCCCGGTCGCAGGCTTCGAGGCCAAGACCACCCTCAACCGCAAGGACTTCGGTATCAGCATCGACATGCCGCTCGAGGGCGGCGGAGCCGTCGTCGGCGACCAGATCAACATCAACCTCGAGGTCGAGGCCGGCCTCCAGGCCTGACCGGCTCAGCTCTCCGGGTCGCCGATCAGCTCGAGCGCGTCGAGGACGAGCCCCCAGAACCGTTCGCGGTCGAGTTCGAGCGCGGCAGACGTTCGGCAGTCGTCGGGCGCCGGGGCGCGGAAGTCCGCGACAGTCATACCGAGGGTGAGGGTGCCGGTGGTTTCGATCGAGATCGGGACCGGAACGGCGCGGACGATCGTCGGGTCGATGACATGCGCCACGGCGCACGGGTCGTGCACCGGGGGAGCCCCGAATCCCTGCGTGTCCCTATATCTCTGTCCGTAGAAGTCGAGGAGCGCACCGACGAACCGTGCTGGTCCGGTACCGATGGCGGCGATCGCTTGCTCAACCTCTGGGGTGGCGAGGGCTTGATGGGTGAGGTCGAGGCCCACCATGACGACCGGCCATCCGGCGCTGAAGACGATGTGCGCGGCTTCCGGGTCGACAAGGATGTTGAACTCGGCGACCGGGGTCCGGTTGCCGACATGGATGCCACCGCCCATCAGGACCACCCTCTGGACCCGGTCGACGATTCTCGGTTCCTTGCGTGCGGCCAACGCGAGGTTCGTCAAGCACGCGGTCGCCACCAGCGTCACCGTCCCGTGCTCATGGGCCATCACCGTCTCGATGATGAGATCGACGGCATGACGCGTGTCGAGTTCGATCGTTGGCTCGGGGAGTTCGGGGCCGTCCAGGCCGGACTCGCCGTGAATGTTCGGGGCAGTCGCAGGCTCGCGAATCAATGGGCGCTCGGCACCGGCGGCGAAGGGGACGTCCACGATCCCGGCGACGCGGGCAACTACGAGCGCGTTCCGTGTGACCTTCGGCAGGGTTTGGTTGCCGGCGACGGTAGTGACGGCGAGCAACTCGATTGCGGGGCTGCCGTGAGCGAGCAAGATCGCGACGGCATCGTCGTGTCCCGGGTCGCAGTCGAGAATGATCTTCGTGGGCATTGCGGGGTTGCTCCACTCGTCTGGTTCGGTGGACGAAACTCACACTACTTGCGGCGATACCCGCAGCCACAGCTCAACGTTGGCAACAATTCACGCGCCGAGGTCTCGCCGAAGCGAACGACGGACGACGCCGCTGATCGACGCGGTGACCCTGGGCGCGCGCAGTGACCACGGCGAACAGAACCAGACAGTCGTACCACTCGGGTCCGGCAAGAATCTCGTGTGCGAGGGCCGTCGGACAGGACGCCACGCGCGGTCGGGGGGTAGACAAACTCACACCGACGTCTCAGGAAAGCGTCTGCCAGCGGATATAAGAGATTCTTGAACGGTCGCTCGCTTGAATATTGTTCAGCTCCCACCACTTGCATCGAACCTTCCGTACTGTGGGCTCGATGTGGGCTCGGACACAGTGGGCTCGAACCGATGATCCGGGGGGGAGACCGGAGGAGTAATGGGGCGGCGATCTGCCGTTGTCGTGGGACTGGCGTCCGCACTGACGATATTGGGACCTGCGGCGGTGGCGCATGCCGCGCCCTGGGCGGTTACGCAGCAGGTCGCAGAGAGCTCGGCGGTCGTCGACAACGTGGTCGAGTTGACCGACCAGCGCACCGCGGTGTTCGTGGATTCGCCCTCGATGGGCAGGGTGGTGCAGGTGCAGATCCTGCACCCGGAGGGCGACGAGCCCCGGCCGTCGTTGTACCTGCTCGATGGCGTCAATGCCGGGTCCGAGTCCAACTACCAGGAGAGCACCTGGACGCAGATGACGGACGTCGTCGAGTTCTTCGCCGACAAGAACGTCAACGTCGTTCTGCCCATCGGCGGGCTCGCCAGCTACTACACCGACTGGGCCCAAGCCGACCCGGTTCTCGGCGAGAACCAGTGGGAGACCTTTCTGACCCGTGAGCTGCCCCCGATCGTCGACGGCCAGTTCAACGGCAACGGGGTGAACGCGATCGCGGGACTGTCGATGGGGGCGCAGGGCGCAATGACGCTCATCACCCGCAACCCTGACCTCTACTCCGGGGTCGCCGCCTTCAGCGGTTGCATGGACACCACCCGACTCGAATCAGAGCTCGCGGTGCGAGGCACAGTCGCGTCGAGGGGCGGCAACCCCGACAACATGTGGGGACCGCCCGGTGGTCCGGGGTGGCTGGAACACGATCCAACCGCGAACGCGGAGAGCCTGCGCGGCAAGGACATTTTCGTTTCGACTGGCAATGGCCTTCCCGGCCCCTACGAGGTCGGGGCACCGGACATGGTCGAGAAGGTCGTTATCGGCGGGCCGCTCGAGATCGTGTCCAACTGGTGCACGCAGCTGTTTCAGCAGCGCCTCGAGCAGCTCGGCATCCCGGCGACCTATCTGTACCGCCCGTACGGAACGCACTCGTGGCCGTACTGGCAGGACGATCTGCATGAGGCGTGGCCTACCCTCGCGCGCTCGCTCGGTGTGTGACGCGGTCCGGGTGAACGCGCGGGGCAGTCGGTTCCGGTTCAGTTACGGGGTGGGGATCCCGGCCAACTGAAGCGCAGCCGCCGACGTCGCGAAGGCCAGGAAGGCGTCGTTCTCGTGCGCGTCGCCGATCGTGACGCGGACGCCGTCGGTGGCGTACGGGCGGATCAACACTCCGGCGTCGGCGCTGGCCTGGCCGTAGGCGGCGGACCGGTCCCGCAGGGGCAGCCACACGAAGTTGGCCTCGGTGACCGAAACGTCGTAGCCGGCGGCGAGCAGAGCATCGCGGACGCGGTCGCGCTCGGCGACGACGACATGCGTGCGTTGCAACAGCTCGTCCCGAGCGCGCAGGCAGGCGATCGCCGCAGCCTGCGCCACCGAGCTGACACTGAACGTCGTGTGCACCTTCGCCAGCGCGGTGATGATCGCTGGATCGGCCACCGCGTAGCCGACTCGGATCCCCGCCAGTCCGTATGCCTTGGAGAACGTGCGCAGTACGACGACGTTGGGTCGAGTCCGTGCCAGTTCGATGCCGTCGACACCGGAGCGGTTGTACTCGAAGTACGCCTCGTCGAGCGCGACGACGATGTTCGCGGGCACCGCGTCGAGGAAGCGCTCGAGTTCCTCACGGCCCAGTGCGGTTCCGGTGGGGTTGTTCGGAGTGCACACGAAGATCAGCCGGGTGCGGTCGGTGATCGCCGCCAGCATCGCATCGAGATCGTGGCCCTGCTCTGCGGTCAGGGGAACCGGGACGGGTGTCGCACCGGCCACCTTCGTCACGACCGGGTAGGCCTCGAACGAGCGCCACGCGTAGATCACCTCGTCCCCGTCTTTGCATGTGATCTGCACCAGTTCCTGGCAGAGGCCCACCGAGCCGCAGCCGGTCGCGATGCTCTCCGTTGGCACATCCAGTGACTCCGACAGGGCCCGGATCAGCGTGGCCGAAGTGTTGTCGGGGTAACGGTTCGCGGTCGCGGCAGCGTCGGCGATGGCCTGCGCGACACCGGGCAACGGCCCTTGTGTCGATTCGTTGCTCGCCAACTTGATCGCCCGCGGAGAACTGCGCCCGGGCACGTAGGCTGGGATGGAATCGAGGTCTGCGCGGGTCACACGGGTCACAGGGGTCACGATTGCGATTATGCGCTCTGGGAGCGCGTGCTTTCACGACGTGGTCGTGCCAAGGTTGATATATGCCGGGAATCCTCCGGGCCAGTGTGACTCTGCGCTCCGATGGCTCTGACCCCCAGGCGCGACCGCGGGTGCCGCTCACCGCCGTCGAGCCGGAGCGGCATGCGCGCGGTGGGATTGTGGTACTGCACGAATCCCGCGAGTTCACCGACGCGCTGATCGAGTTGATGGGCGCGCTCGCTGCGGAGGGATGGCTCGCGGTCGCGCCACACTTGTTCCATCGCGAACCTGCGCACAGCGACGCTGAGGTGTTCGGTCAGAACCTCTTCGACGACTTCGACGCCACCTTCGACTGGCTCGTCGACCGTGGCATCTATCCCGACTGCGTCGGCGTCCTCGGATTCGACGACGCGGGCAGTGCGGCGATGCTCGTCGCCACCAACCGGCCGGTCGGGGCGGTGGTGAGTGTCTCTGCGCACGGCATCGTCCACAAGCTCGCCGACGACACCCCCACCCTGGTCGAGGCGGCCCCGGCGCTGAAAGCGCCCTGGCTCGCGCTGTACGGAGCCGACGACCCCCGCACTCCGCCCGCGCACGTCGACCTGCTCCGAGAGGCGGTCGCGCACGCCGAGGTCGCCACAAACATCGTCAGCTACGCCGGACTTGCGCACCGGGCCGACGAGCCGCCGGTGCCGGAGCCGGGCGCCGCAGACGACGATCCGCTCGTCATCGCCATCCTCGATGCGCAACGCCGGATCTTCAACTGGTTCGACGCGAACCTTCGGTGACTCGCCGGACATGAGACCCTGAACAGTAGTTTTGCGTTTCTCGGCCAACTCTGTGTACTGTTTCGCTCGGCGGTTCGAAAGGGCCGGCCCCCAAGGAGGCGTGCCAGAGCGGCCGAATGGGACTCACTGCTAATGAGTTGTCCCTTTATAGGGGACCGGAGGTTCAAATCCTCTCGCCTCCGCCACGCTGGTTCTCGTATAGTCCAGCAACAAATGAACATGTCTGGATATGCGCCCGTAGCTCAACGGATAGAGCATCTGACTACGGATCAGAAGGTTAGGGGTTCGAATCCCTTCGGGCGCACGCAAAGCCCCAGGTGAAGCACCGTTGTTGACGGTCGAATCGCCTGGGGCCTTTTCGTGTCTCGCTCCGAAGCCGCTAGCGTTCGAGGGCGGAGATCGGCCGAGTGCACGCCGAACGACGAAGGGCCGGAGCAGCTTCGGATGGATCAAGCAACCCGTCCATCCACTCGGGCCAACCCGCCCCGGTGACCTCGGTCAGCTGGAACTCGAGTCGTTCTCATCCTCATCTGTGATCCGTGCGATACCGATGCTGGGGCCGCCGTCTGGCAGTTGCACGAGCGGGCTGTTGACGAACTTCAGCGTCGTTTCGTCCCACCTCATCAGCGGGAATGCGACGTTGTCCTGCCACGTCTCGTGCAGATTGACGAGGATCGAAGTGCTGCGGAAGCCGCGGGGTATGACCCAGAAGGTGTCCGGGGCGACGGCACCGAGGCCCACGAACTTCACTGTGGGCGAACTCAGTGCGTCGATGTCGTACACCCGCCGGTACTCGGTCAGGGTCAACATCGATTTCGGTGCGGAGTACTCGTTGGTGACAACCGCTTCGTAGATCGGGAGCCCGGCGTTCCGGGCTGCGATCAGAGTCTGGGTCGTCATCGCCTCGGGTGCTGCGACGCTACCGAGAGAAGCACTCCCGGCGCTCGAGCCCGGCGGATCCGTAGCTGCGCCCGCTGGTGCCGTCACTCCACTACCGAGCGCGACGGCAGCGACGGCCCCCACAAGTGCACGCTTCGCCGCTTTGCCGATACTCATGTCCCCTCCTGTTGGCTACGGGCCAAGGGGACGGTTGATCAACACCCCCCGGCTGCATCTGCGTCTTGTGTACCGGCGAAGGGCCCGAGTCCGTTACGAGTGGAACCGTTTTGATCGGTTAGCAGGAATCTGTTCCGAACTCACTTGCGGTCAGAACTCGACCGAGCAGCGATCGTCGCCTCTGCCGGATCCATTCACGGATCCGATGACCCGGATACACGGCGTCGGGCTCTGGATTTGCCACTTCCCGGAGATGCCAAGGACGAAGTGGAACTTGGTGAACGAACGTGCCTCGTTTTGCCATACGCCCGCACCACCATCGATCGGGCCTTCGAATCCCCAGTACGGGGTCATGGTCTGCCCCCCGGAGTCGAGGGTGCGGGCATCGGTGATCGTGTTTCCATCAGAGCACCAATAACCGGTATGCCAGGCGGTGTAGACAGTGTTCCCGGCTGCCGCTCTCCCGTGATAGTCGGCTCGCATTGTCCAGCATCCAGCGGCCATGGGACTCACTGTGCGGCCATCCGATTCGGCCGCCCGCTGACTCGCATGTGCGGCGGCATCGACGGGAAGCTGCGCTTCTTCCTCGTAGACGACCTCGTTCACGAGCTGCGTACGCTCGAGCTGGGCACTGATGCCTTCATCCTGCGCCAGCCCGCCAACTGCCAGAACAGTCCCGGACACAACAAAGGCACCGAGAAGTGCGTTCCGTGCTTTGACCTTCAGGTTTCTCCCCCTTCGAAGTAGTTACCCAGGCCTTGTCGTCGGAACCGGTGCAAGCCGGGTATCAACCTACACAAGGACATCCAAACGGTTAGTATCCTCTTCTTAAATCTCGGAGGGGCGTTTGGTCTCGACCTTGTTGATCGCAACTCTGGTGTTCATCGCGGCCGGGGTCCGTTCGGCGCTGATGCCGATGCCCTGATGGGGGAGTCTGATGTCCAAAACTCAACATCCGCAGCATGATTCACCCGTCGCCGTGTCCTCATGGATGCCCGCGGTCACGCAAATTGCGGCAGTGGCGAGCGTCCCGCTGCTATTTTTCAATCCCTTCATTGCTGTGCCACTGGCGGTCGTCAGTATGGTTCTGAATCGGGATGTTGTCGTGGTCGGCGCGATCACCCTGGTCACAGCGGTGCTTCTCGGGCTGTCATTGTTCTCGGCTACCGGGACCGTCACCCCGGAGGAAGTCCTACCTGTAGAACCGCTTCCCGGCCTATTGCCGGAAATCCACCGTCGCTGATTCAGGAACGGCTTTCGATCGTGGGCGAGTTGTCAGTTGCCGGTGGCCGGGTCACCGCGGTAGGGCGGCCAGGGCGTCGATGACACCCGGCAGGGTGTCCGAGCTGACGTCTGCCTCGGTGAACGCGGGGGTCGCAACGGTCTCGAGTCGCGGGCACCAGCCGGTGGTCAACCCGGCACGGTGTGCGCCGTGGATGTCCCAGGAGTGCACGGCGACGAGGGCGACCCGCTCGGCGGGTACCCGTGCCCTGCTGATCGCTAGTTCGTATGGCTCTGGCGCCGGCTTCCAGATCTTGACCTCGTCGACCGAGAGGACCTCCTCGATCTGTGGTGTGAGTCCGGCGCGGGCGAGGAACGCTCGGGTTGCTTCTTCGGACCCGTTGGAGAGGGTGAAAACACGGAATCCGGCGCGCTTCGCGGTGTCGATTGCCTCCGCGGCGTCCGGTTGGGCGGTCAACTCGCGGAATCCGGCGACCGCGAAGTCGATCTGTTCGGGGGTGAGGGTCCCACGCGTTTCGGCCTGCAGCGAGGACGCGGCGACGTCGAGAAAGGTGCAGTAGCCGTGGGCCGCGGTGATCACCATGGCGTCGCGCAGCAACCGGGCGAACCACCGCTGCAGCAGCCCACTGGGCTGCTGCAGCCGGCTCAGCCGCGACTGCACCGCATCGAGTGATGCGAGCGTCTCGACGACGTCGAACACGACGACGTCCGGCCGAATCCGTGTGGTCACGTCGCGGATAGTCCCGGAGCTGGGGGAAGGTCGAGTTCGGTACCGACGTAGTGGTTGAAGTAGTTGGTGAACAGATTCACCGCGATGTGGGCGAACGCTTCGGTGAGTTCGGTTTCGGTCCACCCGGCGTCCAGCGCGGTCTTCCAGGTCGCGTCGTCGACCTCACCGACATTGCTGGTGGCCTCGCGGACCACGGCCAGCAACGGGCCGAGCTTGCTGTCAACACCGTCGTCGCCGCGACGGATTGCGATGGTCTGCTCTTCGCTGAGCCCGGCACCGATCGCCATCATGGTGTGGGCGGATTGGCAGTAGTCGCACGAGTCGACTGCACCGACGGCCAGGGCGATGGCCTCACGGGTGCGCGCGTCGAAACTGCCGTGCTGTGCGATGGCGTCGCTGATCCCGGAGTATGCGGCGAGCACGACCGGTGAGTGCGCCATTTCGCCGTGAATATTGAGGACTTTGCCGGTGCGTTTCGCCAGCGCCTGCAAGGTAGCCGTGCTGGCGTCGGGGGCGCTGTCGATCGTGTGAACTGGTATGCGGGGCATCAACTGAACTCTCTCGAATGTCCGCGGGTACTCCTGGCGATCCACGGTGGATAACCAGGGAACCCGGTGAGATCGATAGATCTTCCCGGCAATAACGGCGTGTGGGCCATGCTCCGCACCTAGGACGATCGTGTGACCTCACCAGGCCGCGTATTCTGGCGGACCGGGGCCACGACCCGAAGGAGAGCGTGAAATGTCCCCCGTCCCCGTCGCACTTGGCCCGACGAACCATCCGGTGCTGGTGGATGCCGTTGCTCGGGGCGGTGCGATCGTCGCTGCACAGGCCGATGCTCGCGCTCTCGTGTGGGCAGGCAACGACCCGGCGGCTTTTCCCGGCGATGTCCCCGAGACGATCCGATGGGTGCAATTGCCGTCGGCAGGCGTCGAGGAATGGTTCGCAGCTGGGGTCATCCAGCGTCACCCGGAGATCGTGTGGACGTCCGCGGCCGGGGCCTACGCCGCGACCGTCGCCGAGCACGCGTTCACGATGCTTCTCGCCGGGGTCCGCGGGCTGCCCGAGCACCTCGCCGCCACCACGTGGCGACAACGGGAGTTGTTCGACTTGGTCGGAACCCTGCGCGGCTCCCGCGTCGGGATCGTCGGCGCCGGCGGGATCGGACGAGCGCTGATTCCGATGCTCGCTTCGGTCGGCGCCACGACGGTAGCCGTGAACCGCTCGGGCCGACCCGTCCACGGCGCCGACGAGACCATCCCCGCAGACCGCGTCGACGAGGTCTTTTCGACGGTCGACCACGTGGTGATCGCGGCGCCGGCCACCTCCGAGACCCAGCATCTGGTCGGGCGGGAGCAGTTGTCCCGGCTGGGATCGCGGTCCTGGGTGATCAACGTCGCGCGCGGTTCCCTCGTCGACACAGAGGCCCTGGTGGAGGTGCTGCGGGACCGCCGTATCGGTGGAGCCGGTCTCGATGTGACCGATCCCGAGCCACTGCCGGACGGGCATCCGCTGTGGGAATTACCGAACGCGATCGTCACACCGCACGACTCCAACCCGCCATCACTGCGCTCGCCCGCCTACGCCGAGCACGTCGCGGAGAACGTACGCCGGTTTGTCGCGGGCGAAGACCTCATGGCGCGGGTCGACCCGGTCGCCGGCTACTGATCCACACCTCAACTGACACGGTCGGGGATGAGTTCCGGGGCGAATCCTGGGCCCGGGGGTTTACGTGGAATGCCCGAATGCCTAACCTAGCGGGAACGCCCAACTCGACTAAGGATTTCCGGTGCAACACCACAGACCGCACACAGACGGAATCACCACGCGATCGAGCGATGCGGCTCGCATCCGTCGGCTCGCCCAACGCATCGCCGATACGAGTGACAAGGCCGCCAACATCGCGGCGGCCGGCGAGATCATTCGGCTCGCCGCCACACTCGAGAAGGAGCGTGAACGCGTGTAGTCACCGCCACGACCCGGGTCGTCCCGGGCCGCGGGTCCCGCTCGCTGTGACCGCCTAGGTAGAGGCCATCGCGGTGGCCCAGCGGTAGTCCGCCTTACCGGCCGGCGTGCGCTTGACCGCATCGACCACGACCATCGCCCGCGGAATCTTGTAGCCGGCCAAAGTCTTCCGGCAATGCTCCTGGATCTCGGTCAGGGTGAGTTCCGGAGCGTCGGCGTAGGTGGCGATCACGGCCGCGACCTGTTGACCCATGCGCTCGTCCGGTCGCGGCACGACCAGCGCGTCGGCGATCGACGGGTGCGCGTGCAGCGCCGCCTCGACCTCCTCCGCGAAGACCTTCTCGCCTCCGGTGTTGATGCACTGCGAGCCGCGTCCGAGGAAGACGATCGTGCCGTCCACCTCCACCCGGCCCATGTCACCGAGGATCGCCAGACGGGTGCCGTCGTCGCGTGTCGGGAAGGTCCGGGCGGTCTTCTCCGCGTCCTTGTAGTACCCGAGCGGGACATTTCCGATGCGCGCGATGTACCCGATCTCGTCGGTTCCGGGTTCGATCTCATTCAGCGCCTCGTCGACGAGAACCATGTTGGGAGAGGGCGGCATGCGGAGGTTGCCGTCCTGGTCGACGGTGAAGGCGCCGTCGTTCCCCGACTCCGAAGCGCCGAAATTGTCACGCAACACCAGGTCCGGCTTGATCGCGAGCATCCGTTCACGGACGCCGACCGACCAGATCGCCCCGCCCGACGTGATCGAGTAGAGCGAACTGAAGTCGACCTCGCCCTCGCGGCGTTCCATCTCGTCGACGAGCGGCAGCCCCATACCGTCACCGACGATCAGGATCACCTGCAACGATTCCTTCTCGATCCCCTCGACGACCTTCTTCGGGTCGAAGTCGCGCATCAGCACGACGCGCGCGCCGAGCGTGAAGAAGGTGAACAGCGAGTACAGCGCGGCCCCGTGCATCAGCGGCGCGGCGATGAGGAAGGACATGTCCGGGAATTCTTTTGCTGCAGAAGCGACTTCCGCGAGATCCTGCCGTTTCTCCTCGCCGTACGGGTTGCCGCCGGACAGCGGCTTGCGGAAGAAGTCGTCATGGCGCCACATGACGCCCTTCGGGTACCCGGTGGTGCCACCCGTGTACAACACATACAGGTCGTCGCCCGATCGCGCGGGAAAGTCCCTGCTGCTCGACTGTTGACGGGAATCCGCGAAGGGCACCACGGTGATGGATCGCCTGGCGGCGGCGTCGACCAGTTCCGCGACCGGATCACCGACGACGATCACCGACCGAATCAGCGGGCAGCCGTCTAGAAGCCCGGCGAGGGCCCGCTGGTGCTCAGGGAGTTCGACGATGACGGCGACCGAGTCGGAGTTGGTGAAGATGTACTCGAGCTCGGACGGCGTGTACCGGTAGTTGACGTTGACCGGTACCGCGCGGATCTTGATCGACCCGAGGATCGATGTGACGTGCTCGATGCTGTTCTTCAGGAACAGCGAAACATGGTCGCCCGGGGCGATACCGGCCTGTGTCAGCAGGTGCGCGACCCGGTTTGCCTCGGCGTCCAACCTCGCGTACGTGAGGCTCCTGCCCTCGTATGTCAGCGCAACGCGGTCGGGTACTGACTCGGCGACGGACTCGAAGACATCGGCGAGATTGAACTGCATTAGTCATTCCCTTCGGCACAGTGCCGGACGCCGGCACGCATCACCCTTGTCGTCGATGGAGAGTAGCGCGAAACGGATTCATCGGCGGATTCGGACTTCTCGGCGCCGCGTGATCGGCCGCCCCACACCGCCTCAGGTGACGGCCAGTTCCCGCAGAATCCCGGCGAATTCCTCGACGGCTGTAGCCGAATCCGGTGTTGCCCGCCGGAACACGCCAACCGGTTCCGCGGTGCCCGGCGTCGGCTGTGGCAGCCGGACGAGAGTTCCGTCGGCGAGATCGGTCTGCGGTGCGCGTTCCGGAGTGAACCAGACCGCGTCGCCGTCTCGGGCCATGGTCCGGGCCAGCGTGACGTCCAGTGTCTCGATTCGGCCGGAGGGCAGGGATAACCCGTGCCGTTGCAGCAGGACCTCGGTGTGGTGGCGAGGGACCGTTCCCGCGGTCGCCACGATCATCGGATACTCGAGAACGGCTGGCATCGGGGCGGTTCCGGCGTATGCGGTCAGGGGGTGTCCCGGCCGTACGACGAGGGCCAGCGACTCGGTGTAGAGCAGTTCGAAGGTCACGTCCTGCAGCGCCTCGGGCTCGGCCATCCGACCCAACGCGAGATCGAGTTCACCGGCGCGGAGCGAGGCGAGCAGGACAGCGTTCGAGCCGGTGATCACCCGCACACCAGTGTCCTTGTGTGTGCTCTGCAGCCGTGAGATCGCTTTGGGCAGTATCACGCTCGCGACGGTGGGAAGTGCGCCAACCCGAATCGGTGCACTCGGGGCGCCGGCTCCGGAGAGGGCCGCTGCCGCGGACTCCATCGCGTCCGTGACCGCGACCGCGCGCCGCAAGAACTGTTCCCCGGCCGGGGTCAGGCGGGCGCCGTGCCGTCCGCGGTCGACCAGGCGCACACCCGCGAGGGCCTCGAGTTCGTTGAGCGTCTTCGTCACCGCGGGCTGTGTCAGGTGCAGGCGTTGCGCCGCGCGTCCGAGGTGGCGTTCCTGAGCCACGGCGACGAAGCAGGTGAGGTGTCGCAGTCGGATCCGCTGCAGGAAGCGGGCCGCGGCCGCGGTGTCCGGTGGGGGCGGGGGAACGAAACCTTCGGACATTTCCTCAAGTTATGGAAAGTTGGACAAAATGTCAATTTACATGAGGCATGCTCAGAAATAGTGTGGCGGAGTATCGGCTCGAGGAGAACCCCATGACCATCGGCGAGTTCGTCGAACGTGATTTGACGGTGCATCCACCGGCGCTGACCCCTGGCTACAAAACCAGCGTGCTGCGTGCGCCGCGCAACGCCCTGATTTCGCCCCGGAACACGCTCTCCGAGGTCACCGGACCGGTGTTCGCTGCAAACGAGTTGGGGGACAAGGACAACGACCTGATCCTCAACTTCGCCACGGACGGACTGCCGATCGGCGAACGCCTCATCGTCCACGGCTACGTGCGCGACGAGTTCGGCAATCCGGTCTCGGGAGCCCTGGTGGAGCTGTGGCAGGCCAACGCCGGCGGCCGCTACCGCCACAAGAAGGACCAGTACCTCGCGCCGATCGACCCCAACTTCGGCGGCTGCGGCCGGATGCTCACAGACAGCAACGGCTACTACGTCTTCCGCACGATCAAGCCGGGCCCGTACCCGTGGCCCAACAACACCAACTCCTGGCGCCCCGCTCACATCCACATGTCCCTCAGCGCGGACGGGTGGGCGCAGCGCCTGATCACGCAGCTGTACTTCGAGGGTGACCCGCTGATCGAGCGGTGCCCCATCGTCCGGACGGTCCCCACCATCGAGCAGGTCCGCAGCCTGATCGCGCAGGAGGACCCGGCCCATCACGTGCCATTCGACGCGCGCACCTATCGCTTCGACGTCACCCTCCGCGGACGTCGCGCCACCTTCTTCGAGAACACCGTCCCAGGATCTTCGCGATGAGCCGAATCGACCAGCATCCCAACTCCTTCACTCCACGCCCGATGGTGACGCGGTTGGTCGAGACGCCGTCGCAGACCGGGGGGCCGTACGTCCACATCGGGCTCGCACCGCATCAGGCCGGCTTCGAGATTTTCGAGAACAACTTCGGAAACAGCCTCGTCTCCGACGCCACCGTCGGCGAACGGATCACGATCGCCGGCCGCGTATTCGACGGCAGCGGCACCGTGGTGCGCGACGCATTGCTCGAGATCTGGCAGGCCAACGCCGCCGGAAAGTACGCACACCGCCTCGACCCGCAAGACAAGGCGGTCGACCCGGCATTCCGCGGGTGGGGGCGCACCGGTGCCGACTTCGACTCCGGCGTCTTCGAGTTCCACACGGTCAAGCCGGGGCCGGTCGAGGCCGACGGCGGGCGCGTACAGGCTCCGCACATCTGCGTCGTCGTTTTCGCGCGTGGCATCAACTTCGGTCTGCACACCCGCCTCTACTTCGACGACGAGGCCGAGCGCAACGCGGCCGACCCGGTCTTGGCGAGCATCGAGTGGGAGACCCGTCGCCGGACGCTCGTCGCCACGCGCTCGGAGCGGGACGGAAAGACGTTCTACACCTTCGACATCCGACTGCAGAGCAGCCCCGACGGCGGTGCGGAGACGGTGTTCTTCGACATCTGATCAGGAAGCGGTCACGGGGAGAACGGTTCCCTGCGCGACGGCGCACAGACTAGTGCTGCCGTCGTTGGCGACCATCTCCAATGTGCACTCGCACACGGCGCGGCGTCGTCCCGAGTGCACGACCCGCGCGATGGCGCGCAATGTGCGGCCCTGCGCGGGCCGTAGGTACTCGATGCTCATTCCGCCAGTGAGGACCGCTGGACCAAGGACGGTTCCGGCCGCGTAGGTGAGCGCATTGTCGGCGGCGTAGGCGAGTACGCCACCGTGCAGGAAGCCGTTCTGTTGCAGCAGGTCCGGGCGCGCGTCGATCTCGAGGACGGCACCGGAGGTTACGTCGAACGTGACCAGGCGGGCGCCCAGCAGGACGCTGAAGGGCTGGGACGCGAGATGGGTGCGTGCGAACTCGACGTCGAGCGGCGCGTTGGTGCTGCTCACGGAATCTCCTCGATGGGGGCGTGCGGGCGGGTTCCGCTCGATGGTCGCACGCCGCTGCCGTCGGTACGCGGCGACCAGTAGTCGAGCATTGCGGCGAAGGTCTCGCACGCGGCGCGCGAGACTCCGTAGGGAGCCTCGAGGTGAACGCTCAGCGGGAACCCGAGATCGTGGACGCCGTCGATGACGCGTCTGTACATGTCGACCAAGGCATCGCGGCGCTGCTGGAAGGACCTGGCAGCGATCCGGGCGACGAATTCCTGCTCCCGCCGCACCAGATCGTTCCCGTGGTCGTGGATCAGCCAGTCGATCAGGTGCACGCGCTGCTCCATGCCGGGTACGAAACCGAACGAGAGCAGGATCTCCGGTCGCTGCTCGGTGCGGGCGGCGAACTCACGCAGGAAGCCCACGATCCGGTCGGAGTACAGCAACTGGGTCAGAGCGAAGTTCGCGCCGCTTTCGCATTTGGCGTCGAACCTGTTGAGTTCGCCCCGGCGTGTGGGGATCAACACCACCCCTCGGTGCGGGAAGAGCTCCCGGTAGCGTGCTGTTGCTTCCTGGGGCGTGACCCCCGGGGCGTCGGCGGCCGGCATCCCGTGCGGCTTACCGATGAACGTGACGCCGTCCATGCCGGCGTCCCGGAGGCGGTGCACCCGATCGTCGAGCCGCTGTTCGTCGTGGAAGACGGTCACCTGCGTGCACAAGCCCGAGACGGCGCCGAACGACGATCGGACCGCTTTCCAGAAGTCCAGCACGTCCATTCGGGGGTTTATGGGCACGGGCCGGTCCGCGTCTTCGGCGATGATCCCCGGAACCATCACGTGCCCCACGTGCTCGACCAATCCATGTCGGCGGCACAACTCGGCCGCCGAGCTTCCCTCCTCGAGAGCACGTTCCGTGCCCTCTGCCAGTTCCGGCGGCACCAATTCCAGGGCCACCGTGTTCATGGCGTTCAACGACGTTCGGCCGTCGTAAGCCAGACCGAGGCGAGCAGGCGGTCGTGGGAGTCGAAATCGAGTCGGTCCGCGATGGCCGACAGTCCCGTGCCGGGCTGGCGTTCGATGTCGCGTCTGGTAGTCGCGGTGGTGTAGGTGGTGAGTTCCAGGCGTGTGATGGCCCACCCTCCGTCGGTGAGCGTGTCCCGGAGGTTGTCTTCGCTGATGCGGTATGGGCCGGGGAACTCATCGGGTACCTGGTCCGAGAGGCACACGACGTGAAGTCGAGCGTGGGGGCGGCCGGCCCGATGCAACTCGGCCACGTAGTGGGGGCGCTGTTCCTCAGGGAAACAGTGGTAGAGAGCGCTGTCGATGACGGTCGCGAACCGGTCGGCGTATTCGGTCAGGTCGGTGGCATCAGCCACGTCGAATTCGACGACCTTGTCCAGTCCTCGCTGCCGGGCGCGCTCACGGGCGATGTCGATGGCCGCGGGCGCGGCGTCGAGTCCGCACACCCGATATCCGCGCCCTGCGAGGAACATCGCGTTCTCACCTGCCCCGCAGCCGATGTCGAGGACCTCGTCGGTGATCTGACCGTCGGCCTCGAGGTCACGCACGACCGGTTGGACCTCGCTGATGTCCCACGGAACCCGATCGATCCGAAACTCGGGATGCGGCACGTCGGACGCTTGGACGGCGAGGTTGAAAGCGTCGTAGTCGCCACGATAGAGCGCATCGAAGTCGTCGGGACTCGGAGGCGTAGTCGGTTGGGGCGCATTCGCGTTCACTAGCTGCTCTTCCCCGAAGATGAGGACTTGCCCGAAGATGAGGACTTCGAATCACGAACCGAGGCCGCCGTCCGGGCCCGCACGGTGAGCATATTGCACTGCTGGTGGCTGTGGATGTGATCGCACCCCAGGCGGTCGAGCAGGAGGGACAACCCGTCCGGGGTGAATGGCCGTGCTCCGGCGAACCTCACGAATCGGTCCATGATCGGGCCGGTGACCGCATTGCCCGACCCGACAGGGCGGGCCGGGACCATCACCAGTAGCCGTCCACCGGGTGCCACGATCCGGATCATTTCCCTCAGGGCGTCGACCGGTTCGGGCACGAGCATGATCACGAGCGTGGCGCAGACGGCGTCGGCGCAGTGGTCGCGTAGGGGCAGGTTTGTCGCGTTGCCGCGGAGGAGCCCCATGTTCGGGCGAGCCTGCTGGGCTGCTCGCGTCAACATGGGCGCCGAGAGATCCACCCCGACGGCGAGCCCGTGCGGGCCGACCGCGTCAGCCAGGCCAGTGGTGACGTTGCCGGGCCCACAGCCCACGTCGACGACCGTTTGCCCCGGCCGCAGTTGCAACAGGTCGGAGACCACGCCGAAGCCCTGCACCGACGCCATCACCCGTTGTGCCCGCTGGTACATGGCTGCACCGAGAGAGGACTGCCACGCGGCCTGAGCCCGCCCCGGCGGAGGAACGGTTTCACCGGCCATGGTGTCGAGATATCCGCTCGACGTCGGCACCCACGTCACCTCAGGTCGCAGCAGCTGCTCCAGCCGCTCCACGCTGGCGCGCGTCGAGATCTCTTCCGGCTCCGACGATCGATCCACGGCGACCATCTCCCTGGACGACACAAATGCGCAAGGTTCTCTCCAATGGTAGCCACAAACGCGGCACGGTCGGAGCGCGTGCGGCGAGTGCGGCTCGGACCTCGCCCGCCCGAGCAGTCGGGCTAACCCGACATGCCCGCCCGCCAGGACGGGTACCTCGGCACCCATCCGAGCCCCCGGGCCTTCGCGTTCGACGCCCCGCGACCCCTTCCAGGACCGAGACCTTTCGGCTGCGGGGCGCCGACCCACCGACAGAACACCGGGAGCCAGTCGGCGGGGCTCGCGGGCTCGTCGTCGACGACATTGACGATGCCGGTGGGCCAGTCGAGAGCGGCGACTGTGGGCGCAACGGCGTCCTCGACATGCAGGAAACTTTCGATCCCGTTACCGGCGAGGACCCCGTCGCGGGCAGCACGACCGAAGTCGCCATCCGGGGAGTACCACGTGCCGGGGCCGTACAGCTTCCCGTAGCGGAGAATCACGTGGTTCGGGATCTGGGCCGAAGCGTGCTCCATCGCGACGACGCCCTCGACAGTCCGGGCACCCGGACCCGTGGGCTCCCGCAGCGGCACCGTCTCGTCGGCGGGACCCACCCCGTCGGCATAGAGCCATGCGACGCTCTGGGTGATGAGACGCTGCACACCGTAGCGGCGCATCGCGTCGACGAGGTTGCGAGTGCCGACGATGCGCAGTTCTGCGTTGGCCTCGAAGTCGATCACCGACAGATCCGTCAGTTGATGGATTACCGCGTCCGGTCGAGCCTCGACGACGGCGTGTTCGACCGACGCGAGGTCGAAGGCGTCCATGCGCAGGACGGTGGCACCCGCGTGGCGTAGTTCGGGGCGCGTGTCGGGGTTGCGCGAGGTCCCGACCACCTCGTGCCCCCGGGCGATCAGTTCTCGGGTGAGCGGCAACCCGACGAGACCCCCGGCTCCCGCGACGAGGACTCTCATGCGACTGAGCCTAGGGAACGCGCACGGGCGCCGCCTGCGAAGCAGCCGATTCGAGACCGTTCAGGTCGCGTCCAGCGCCGCCTGTACCCGACCCGCCGCTTCCGCCGGATCCTCGTGCTCCCATACCCGGACCACGCGCCAGTCCGCGGCGGCCAGCCTGGAGTCGGTGTCGCGGTCACGGGCGACGTTGGCCGCCAATTTGTCCGCCCACCATTGCGCATTGTTCCGGGGGAACGTCGCGTGCTGTGGGCAGCTGTGCCAGAAGCAGCCGTCGACGTACACGGCGACCCGCCGTCGCGGGAAGACGAGGTCGGCGCGGCGCCGCAATCCGGGCAGGGGTGCGCGGTCGACGAAGAACCGCACCCCGCGCCGGTGTAGCTCGCGGCGCAGTGCGACCTCCGGTGCAGTGTCGCGGCGGCGCTGCGCCCGCATGCGGGCGCTGGTCAGAGGATCGGTGGACGGCATCCACCCCATCCTCGCACCGGCCTCAGGCGACCGCTTCCGGGTGACCGCCCATCCGGTCCAGGTGGTTTTCGACGTCGTCGAGGAAGCCGGGGACGAAGCGCAGGCTGCCGGTGCGGGCGCGCCTGAGGAACCCGGCGGTGGCGCGGGCGGACAGCAGTTGGGAGTGCTCGAGGAAGCCGCCGAGGTCCTCGTATTCCTCCTGCACCGGCCAGTGGGACTCGTGCACTCGGAACGCCTGCCGGTTACGCCCCCACGCGGCGCTGGGCCAGGCGTCGCCCGGCTCGAGTGGGGTCTCATGGTCCGGGCTGTAAGGGATCCGGTCGACGAGGCGCCCGCCCACCCACTCGGCCATGCGAACGCTCACCGCGTTGCCGACCAGTCGCCAGCGATGGCCGTTGCGGACCCCGCTGACCTCGGTGGCGGAGGCGGTCCAGTCGGGGTCGAAGCCCTGTAGGCGTTCGGCGTCGATCAGGCCGGGGGTGACGATCTCACCCGAGGGCAGCCGCACCGCTGGCGGCGATGCGATCCCGACTGTCGATCCGCCCTTGAGCGTCGGCACCGCGTTGACGGCCCACCCGAGCCCACGCACGCCCTCGGTCCAATAGAAGCCGCACGGATACTGCGACGGGTCACCCTCGTCGGGTGCGCCGGCGTCCTGACCGAAGAGCACCTCGCGGGGGTCGTCGCTACGCGAGGCGAGCATCAGCACCCGCTGGCGGCGCTGCGGCAGGCCGAAAGCGCGCGCGTCCACCACGCGGTATGCCCACGTGTAACCGAGATCCTCGAGCGCGTGCGTGATGTGCCGCATCGCCGCCCCACGGCCGAGTTGCAGCATGAAGGGGACGTTCTCGATCAGCAGCCAGCGCGGGCCCTTCTTGCGTTTGACCAGACGAAACACCTCGTCGACCAGGCCCGAGCGGGCGCCGGTGATCCCCTCGGTGCGGCCCGCCTGCGACAGGTCCTGGCACGGGAAGCCGGCCGCGACGAGTTCGATGCGTTGCGGCAACGAGCGCAGCTGGGTGACGTCACCATGCAGTTCGACGCCGGGGAACCGAGTGCGCAGCACCTGCTGGGCGCCGGGGTCGATCTCGCACAGCAGTTCGGTTTCCCAACCGTGGCTGCGCAGGCCCAACTCCACCCCGCCGATACCGGCGAACAGCCCCACCATGTTCCCGGTCGAAGTCACGGCACCCTTCCTCACGCAGATACACGAGCACGTTACTCGAGTCCTCCGCGAAGTCGGCGTTCCGGCACGAGCGAACACCCCGGGCCGTGGCCACGGGGTGTTCGTGTCTCCGTCGTGTCGGCTTGGCTTACGGCTCGCTGGGTAGCGACCCCTCGGCGCCGTTGTGGTGCACCACGCCGAGTTCGAGTCCCGCATCGTCCGCTGCCACCCGCACTGTGTCCTCGGGCTCGAGCTCACCGGACAGCAATAGCCCGGCGAGCCGATTGTCGAGTTCCTTCTGGATGGTTCGGCGCAGCGGCCGCGCGCCGAACTCCGGCTGGTAGCCCTTCTCGGCGAGCCAATCGACGGCGTCGTCGGTGATGTCAAGCTCGACGTGCTGGGCGCGCAGCTGGCGGCGGGTGCCGTCGAGGATGAGCTCGATGATCTGCCGGAGCTCCGTCTGGTCCAGCCGGTGGAACACGATGGTCTCGTCGATCCGGTTGAGAAACTCTGGCCGGAAATGTACCCGCAGCCGTTCCATGAGCGTCGGCACCAGCTCGTCGATGTCCTCGGCCTTGGAACCGAGGATCAGGTCGGAGCCGATGTTGCTGGTGAGGATCACGATGGTGTTCTTGAAGTCGACGGTGCGCCCCTGCGCGTCGGTGACCCGGCCGTCGTCGAGCAACTGGAGGAGCACGTTGAACACGTCCGGGTGTGCCTTCTCGACCTCGTCGAACAGCACCACCGAGTACGGCTGCCGCCGCACCTTGTCGGTGAGCTGCCCGGCCTCCTCGTACCCGACGTAGCCGGGCGGGGCCCCGACGAGCCTGGAGACGGTGTGCTTCTCCTGGAACTCGCTCATGTCGAACCGGATCATCCGGTCCTCGTCACCGAACACGGCCTCCGCCAACGCTTTCGCGGTCTCGGTCTTGCCGACGCCGGTGGGACCGAGGAACAGGAACGATCCGATGGGACGGTTCGGATCCGAGAGCCCGGCCCGCGAACGGCGCACCGCCTCGGCCACCGCGGTGACGGCCTCGTCCTGTCCGATGACGCGGGCGTGCAGCACGTCCTCGAGTCGCATGAGCCGTTCGCGTTCCTCGGACGTCAACTCCGCCACCGGAATTCCGGTCTGGCGCGAAACGATGTGCGCGATGTCGAGGACGGTCACCTCGGGAGTGCTCTCGTCGGGAGCCTCGCCGAGACGATCCTCGGCCTCGGTGATCTTACGTTTGAGCTCGTTGGCGCGCTCGTAGTCCTCCTGCTCGACAGCAGAGTCCTTCTCACGCTTGAGTCGTGCGAGCTGCTCCTCGGCGGTTCGGGTGTCGACGTCGGGCGTGTGGGTCCGCAGCCGCACCCGGGCGCCGGCCTGGTCGACGAGATCGATCGCCTTGTCGGGCATGAACCTGTCGGTGATGTAGCGGTCCGACAGCTCGGCGGCGGCGACGAGCGCCTCGTCGGTGTAGTGGACCTGGTGGTGCGCCTCGTAGCTGTCGACCAGGCCGCGCAGGATCTCGATGGTCTCGTCCACGGACGGTTCCGCGACCAGCACCGGCTGGAAGCGCCGCTCGAGGGCGGCGTCCTTCTCGATGTGCTTGCGGTACTCGTCGATCGTGGTCGCACCGATCGCGTGCAGGTCGCCGCGCGCGAGAGCCGGCTTGAGCAGGTTCCCGGCGTCCATCGCGCCCTCGCCGCCAGCTCCGGCACCGACGATGGTGTGCAATTCGTCGATGAACAGGATCAGCTCGTCGGAGTGGGCCTTGATCTCGTCGAGGATCTTCGTCAGCCGTTCCTCGAATTCGCCGCGGTACTTCGTGCCCGCCACGAGTGAGCCGAGGTCGAGCGCGACGACACGGCGATCGGCCAGCGTCGACGGGACGTCCTTGTTGACGATGCGCTGCGCGAGGCCCTCGACGATCGCTGTCTTGCCGACACCCGGGTCGCCGATCAACACCGGGTTGTTCTTGCGGCGGCGCGACAGGATCTCGATGGTTTGCTCCACCTCCTGCGCGCGGCCGACGACCGGGTCGACATTGCCGGCGCGGGCCTCCGCCGTCAGATCGCGCCCGTACTCGTCGAGCGTCGGCGTCGAACTCGGCGTCGTCGGCACCTTCTCGCCCTCGAGGGTTGCGCCCAACAGGGCCTTGCCGGCCGGGCTCTCGGGGTTCGCGGCGATGCCGATGAGGATGTGTTCCGGGCCGATGTAGCTGCGGCCCGACTCGCTGGCCTGCTGCTGCGCGGTCCGCAGCGCCAGCTTCGCGGCCGGACTCAGGCTCGGCGCCCCCGGAGTGGTCTTCGGGGTCCCGTGCTTGTCCAGGTGTGCAGCCATCTTCGCGGCGATCTCGTCCGGATCCAGGTTGATGCCGCTGAGCACGCCGCGGGTGGGATCGTTCTGCGCCGCGGCATACAGCAGGTGCTCGGGGGTGATCTCGCTGTTTCCCCACTCGACGGCTTCGTCGCGGGCGGTGGCGATCAGCTTCCGCGCGCCGTCGTCGAGGAGCCGTCCGAGGTCGACCCGCTGCACCGGGGGCTGGGACGACAGCCCCGACCCGAAGAACCTTGCGAAAATGTCATCGAAGGGGCTGTCGATACGACCCCAGCCTTCGGTCATGTCCCGACCTCCAAATGTCTGGTTCCAGCAATCTGGTTCGGACTGGTCCGCGCTGCTCGAGTTGGGCGACGCCGCTCGAGTGGGACGACTCAACCTTGCGACGGCAGTAGGGGGAAGTAAAGAGTCCTCGGACCCATACTCTCGAACCCACCGGTCTGGGACCCATCATGGGGCGGAGCCTGCCGAAATGTTCGAACATGTCCCGAGTGCAGGTCCCGCCCGCCCGCACACGCTTCACCGTCGTTCGTCGCCTACCGTAGAGACCGTGACCATCCCGAGCACCGCGTCGTCCTGGCCTGCCGTGCTGACGTGGCGGGCCCATTCCGCGCCGCGTATGGAGTCCGTGCGCGTCCAGCTGAGCGGAAACCGCATCAAGGCGGCCGGACGCATCATCGGTGGCCAGTGCTCCGACCATCCCGCGTTCAGTGCGTCCTATGACCTCGTCACCGACGAGGCCGGGGTGACCCGGCGGTTGTCGTTGCGGACCGCACTGGCGGCGGGGGAGCGGCACATGTCGATCAGTCGAGACGAGGACGGCGTCTGGATGGTCGAGACCGGCACCACCCACCTGCGCTCCGGGTTCGCGGGCGCGAAGGATGTCGATGTCGTGTTGAGCCCGTTCTTCAACACCCTGCCGATCCGGCGGTTCGGCATGCAGAACGAGTCCGAGGACTTCCAGGTGCCCGTCGTCTACGTGAACCTGCCCAACCTCGCGGTGCAGGAGGCGTCGCTGACCTACAGCAGCGGCGCCGACGGTGTCCACGTGCTCTCTCCGGTGTCGTCGTCGTCCATCACCGTCGACGAGGATGGCTTCGTGCTCGACTACCCGGGGTTGGCGGAGCGGATCTGAGGGTGGCCGGGCTGGTCCCGGCCGCACGACCGAGCGCCCAGGTCATCGCACACGTGTCGAGTGCGGCGCCGGGTCAGCTCACCGCGAGCGCGCACGCGAGTGCCACGGATTCGGCCGGATGCGATCCGTGTCCGCCGGCAGTGGTCGGCAGCCCGACCACCTGGACCCCCGCTGGGGCGCCGTCGTGGACGGCGACGGGGACCGAGATCGCCGGGATGCGGAGCCCGTTGAAGGGACTGCACATCCGGAGCAGCGGGGTACGGGCCACCGCCGGGTCCGTCGAGAGCGCCCGTTCCTGGGTCATCGAGCGCACGGGTGTGGTCGCGGTGACCAGCGCGTCCAAACCCAGCTCGCCGCGCAGGCGCGAAAGTGCTCGATGGCGGAGACGTTCGAGTTCGCGGGCAGAGTGCACATAAACGACGGCGAGACGGTCTTTCTGGGCCGCCAGCAACGCGGCGGTCAATGGCTGGTACTGATCGGGTTCGGTCTCGAACCACCGCTGATGCGTCTCGTACGCCTCCGACCCGGTGATGATCGGGTAGGCCGCGAGCAGCTGCTCCGTCTCCGGAAGTTCGACGTCGATCACCTCGGCGCCGGCGTCGGTCAGTGACCGACACCCGGCGTCGACGGCCGCCGCGATACCCGCATCGGCGATGTCCCAGTTGCTGCCGCGGAGTCGCCCCACCCGCAGACCCGCAACGGGTGTATTCACATGCGCGATACCGGGGATCGCACCCCACGCCAACGACACGTCGAGGACGTCGGCGGCCAGCAGACCCACGTGGTCGTACGTCGTCGACCCCGGGAACACGCCCGACGTTGGCAGTGCGCCGAAGCTCGGCTTCATGCCGACGACGCCGCACAGGGACGCGGGAGTCCTTACGCTGCAGCCGGTGTCGGTGCCCAACGCGAACGGTACGACGCCCTTTGCGACCAGTGCCGCCGACCCGGAGGACGAGCCGCCGGGGATCAGGGTCGGGTCATGTGGATGGGCTGCGGGCCCCCACGCATTGACCGCACCCGTTGGCCCGTAGCCGAACTCGTGCATGTGGGTCTTGGCGACGACGATCGCACCGGCCTGCCGCAATTGCGTAACGATGCCGGCATCGTCAGTGGCAGGCGGGGCGTCGGCGAGGACTGCGCTGCCGCAGCGCGTAGGCATCCCGGCCACGTCGATGTTGTCCTTCACCGCCACCGCGACCCCGTGCAGCGGGCCGATCCAGTCACCGGCGGCAATCGCCTCGTCCGCGCGGGCAGCCGCCTCCAGCGCAGCTGAATCGTCACGAGCGGCAACCAGGTTCTCCCACGGAGTTCCGAGTAGCCCATCGAGAGCATCGAGCGTCGCGCGCACGTGCTCGGTGGCGGTCGTCTCCCGCTTGGCCAGTTGACGGGCGATGTCGCGCAGGTTCACGGTCGCCACACCCCTCCGCGTCGTCCGGCGTCCCGCAGCCGTTCGAGCCAGTTCTCCGAGCCGGGCTCGATACCGGTGATCGTCCGGCGCTCACGGTTCTCGTAGCGCAATCGAGCCTGGTGGCCGGGCTCGACGAGGTCGGCCAGGGTGCCCTTCTCGGCCAGCTCGGTACCGGCCTGGCTCAGCACCTCGAGGGTCTCGTTCAGGGTCGACAGCAGGGCGTCGCGGTTGCCCTCGCACATCGCCCGCACCAGGCCCGGCGCGCTGCCCGCGACGCGGGTGCCGTCGCGGAACGAGCCGGCCGCGAGGCCAAGTGCCAGGTCGCCTCCAGCAGCCCCGGACAGGGCGAGCGCCTCGGCGAGCACGTGAGGCAGATGCGAGATGCGGGCGACGGCGGCATCGTGCTCGACAGACTCGGCGGGTACCACCAGCGAACCGCAGTCCAGCGCAAGTTGCGCCACCTGCGACCAGATCCGCGGGTCGACGCCGTCGTCCGCGCTCACCACCCACACCGCGTCCCGGAACAGATCGGCGTCCCCGGCCTGCCAGCCGGACTCCGACGTCCCCGCCATCGGATGGCCACCCACGAACCGGTCTCGGAGGCCGTGCCGGGTAGCGGCCGCGACCATCTCGGCCTTGACGCTGACCACGTCGGTGATCGGGCAGCCGGGCGCGTGCTCGGCGATCGCGGCGAGCGTCGCGTCGACGGCCGGCATCGGCACCGCAACGACGATCAGCGCCTCCGATTCGGCGGCGCGCCGCAGCACGGCGGAAAGGTCGGTGTCGGCGTCGAATCCGTCGGCGCGGGCGGCGTCGACTGTCGGCGCGGAGCGGTTCCAGCCCCACGTCTTTCGCCCGGCAGCGACGGCCGCGCGGAGCAGCGACCCGCCGATCAGGCCCAGGCCGAGAACGCAGACGTCAGGTGTGGAAACGGAGGCAGCCACCTGAACAGCTTGGCACATTGACCGCGGGACTTCTTTTAGTGGCACTGAGCGGGCTACCGTTGCGCCCATGGGTTCACAGCGCGCGAACAACAACAGCGCTTCCGCAGGTTCGATGGAGAAGCTCGACGGCTTCGGTGTCGCCGTCGTCCGCGAGGACGGTCGCTGGAAGTGCTCGCCGCTGACCGACGGGGCGCTCACGAGCCTGCGGACCGCCGAGAAGGAACTCCTCGAGCTGCGTAGCTCCGGTGCCGTGTTCGGTCTGCTCGACGTCGACGACGAGTTCTTCGTCATCGTCCGACCTGCGCCGACGGGCACCCATCTGCTGATCTCCGACGCGACCGCCGCCGTCGACTACGACATCGCCGCCGACGTCCTCGAAGCCCTGAACATCGAGATCCCCGACATCGACCCGGACGAACTCGACGACATCGAGCCGTGGGAGGAGGGCGACCTCGGCGTGCTAGCCGACCTGGGGCTGCCCGAGGCCGTGCTCGGGGTCATCGTGGCCGAGACCGACCTCTACCCCGACGAGCAGCTGACGATGATCGCGCAGCGCTGCGGCTTCGAATCGGAGCTCGCGGCCACCGTCGACAAGCTGCCCCGATGACCTGCCCCGATGGCACAGCCAGGTAGCCACACATGACCCCGCAGGACGACGAGCGGATGATCCGCGCCGCTCTGGATGCCGCGGCCGCCGCCTCGGACGCCGACGTGCCCGTCGGCGCGGTCTTGTTCGATGCGGACGGAGTGGAGTTGGCGCGTGCCGCGAACGCTCGCGAGGCCTCCGGTGACCCCACCGCACACGCGGAGATCCTGGCCCTGCGTGCGGCGGCTCGCATCCACGGCGACGGCTGGCGGCTCGAGGGCACCACCCTCGCAGTGACGCTCGAGCCGTGCACTATGTGCGCCGGCGCGCTGGTGCTCGCCCGCGTCAAGCGTGTGGTGTTCGGGGCGTGGGAACCCAAGACCGGCGCCGTCGGTTCGCTGTGGGACGTGGTCCGCGACCGGCGTCTGACGCACCGTCCCGAGGTGCGCGGCGGGGTGCTCGAGGACGAGTGCGCGGGACTTCTGGAGAGCTTCTTCCAAGACCAGCGCTGACGATCCCGAACCGGAAAAAACGCTCCTACCTGCCGATTTCGGTCTCAGTCGCGTGTTCGGTACAGTCTTTGGCGGTGGCGTGTCCGAGCGGCCTAAGGAGCACGCCTCGAAAGCGTGTGACGGGTAACCCCCGTCCGAGGGTTCGAATCCCTCCGCCACCGCCAAAGCTCCCCACCTGCACGCAGCTGGGGAGCTTTTTTCATGCTCTCGATGGCGCCTGACAGTTTTCAGACAGCGCCGACAGCGGAAACTCTTCGTCGCGCCGCGTCGAGAGCGTCTGACACATTGTCGAGATCGTCGTCAAGGAGATCTGCTTAGATGCCGAGTGTGGAGCGGTGGATTCTTGCCCGAGCATCCGCTGCACAGCAACCGCGATCACCTACCAGAGTCCCCGCCACCGGCAGGGTCCCACAGCTTCCGGGAAGGACAACCGTGGCCACAGCACAACGGTCGGCAGCCGCCGTCGTGATCCTGGCGGCCGTTGCCGTGATCCTGGCGGTCACCGGAGCGGCATGGCCGTTCTGGCTCGCTTACGCCGTGGTAGCCGCTGGGATCCTCATCGAGCTCGTGCGAGCACGTCGTGGGTAGGCCAGCCGTCTGCCTCGGGCTCACGCGGCTGGCCGGACGGATCGGCGTGAAACCTGATGCGTTGTCTCGGTACAAGCTGCCAGACCCCGACGTCGTGATCGGCACGCTCAACGACGACGGGAGAGTGCCGAGCGGCTCGTTCCGCGGCTGGCTACCCGAAACCATCGACGAGTGGAACGCCCACCGGCCCGGCCGTGGCGCCCGAACGGACTTGGCGTCACCTTCGGATGGTTGAGGAGCACCCGGCACGTGCGCTTGGGTCCCAAGATGGTGCACCGCTGCTTGGTAGCTTCCATGACCATGGGCGACTGGACAGTTTGGGGACGCGACGGCACCGGCAAGCTGCGTTGGCTCAACCACACCGACGATCAAGGCTGGGCCGCCGACGAAGAATCCACGATGCGCCTCGAAGCCCCGAACTTCGGGTTCCCGGTCACTCCCACCGGGCCGTGGCAGCACGGCATCCCGGACGAGCCCGCCCTGTACGCCGCTGCCCTCGTCGTCATCCCGGGCGCAACGAAGACCGCCGGGGAAGTTCCGCATCATCCGGCGCTGGACTATCCGCCGAAGGATGACGTCGTCTACTGAGCACAGGGTCCCTCCAAGAAGTTGCCCTCCGCGAACCCGTCTACCCATTGCCAGGCCTTCAGAGTGTAGACGGGACGGTTGGACGTCGACCACCCATCCTCATCTCGCAATGTTGACGATGAGGTATGAACTCTTCTAGTGGACGCCCATCAAGTGCGAAACGAAATACGAAGTGCTGCCTACTGTCTCGTGAGCCCGCTGATGCCTCCTCTCGACCCCACGCCGGTGCACCAACGCCATCGCCTCAATCGTCCCAACATCAAGCCCTAGCGTGCGGGTTCTCGCGGCCCACCAGAAATACCACTGTGCCCCTGTCTTCGAACACACGACAGGGGCACAGGAACGGCGGTATTACTCTGCAGCGGCCTCGCGATCGACATTGGTCACGATGATCGAGTACTTGCCCGTCATTCCCACAGACGGGAGTGCGCAGTCAAATACATCCGCGTTAGGCGCCCCGCACTGACCATCCTGATAGGCGGCGTAGTCCTCCTTGAGCCCTTCAGCCGCATCAAGCACGTCGGCGCGAGCTTTGCTGCGCGGAAGATCGGTGGCGTCACGGACGAACGAATCGATCAATGCGTTTCGCATGCTCAGGCAGAGGTCTGACTCATCAAAGCACTCCATTCCGAGGAACTTTGAGTACTCGCTCTGGAGATACTTCCAAGTGGTGGCGTCAGTCTGTGTAGCCGACGCCTTGGCTTCTGCGGTTGTCTCTGTCCCTGAACCGTCGCCCCCGCTGGCGCAACCAGCCACCGACAGAGCGGCAGCCATTCCGACCGCCATTAGCCGCTTCTTCATTCGTTCCCCTAAACGTTTGCAGTCTTTCCCTTAGATTTGCTCACGGCACAATAAACGAACATTGCGCCCCAACCGCGCAATACGGATACAAAGGCGCGCCGCTCAGGGGGCCTGGGTGGTCAAGATGGCCATGCAGCTGTGGCGGCACCCGCGCCCGAGGGCGGCACCCGGCGGCACCGCCGGCCACGCTGGGTTTGAAGACTTGGCCAGCATTCTCACTTGGCCGCGATGCCGAGTACTGGAGTTGAAATCTCTGATTGGCTCAAACCGACGCCTTCCTGTCATTCAACTGAACGGTGGGTTCCAGCAACGTGGACCAAACGCAGGCCTAAGACCGCGCCGATAATCGGGGTGTACCTGTGCGCGGTCGCGGATGTCGACGCGGACGGATCGTGGGCTACTCGATCGACTCATGCAGCGATGGGGGTGACGACATGCAAGTGGGCTTCAAGTTGGTGACCGAGGCGTTCGATCCGAAGGAGATTGTGCGTCAGGCCGTGGAGGCCGAGCGAGCCGGTTTCGACTTTGTGGATATGAGCGACCACTATCACCCGTGGTTGTACAGCCAGGGACATGCGGGGTTCGCGTGGTCGATGCTTGGTGCCGCAGCGGCCAAAACCAACACGATCGGGCTGGTCACGGGCGTCACCTGCCCTTCCATTCGAATCCACCCTGCGATCATCGCGCAGGCCGCGGCGACCACGGCCATTCTCAGTGAGGGCCGCTTCACTCTGGGAGTCGGGTCGGGAGAGCGGCTCAACGAGCACGTGGTCGGTGGAGACTGGCCGCCTGTGCGCGTCCGGCATCAGATGTTGCGCGAATCGATCGAGATCATCCGCCTGCTGTGGTCTGGTGGCAATCAGTCTTACGAGGGCAGGTACCTCACTCTCGACGACGCGCGCGTCTTCGACCTTCCCGATGTGCTTCCGACGATCGCGGTGGCGGCCGGCGGTCCGGCCTCCGTCGCGCTCGCTGCAGAACTCGGCGACGGGATCTTCGCGACCGCATCGAAACCCGAACTGCTGAGGGCCTACGTGAAAGCCGGTGGATCGGGGCCGAAGTATGCAGCACTGCCAATATCTTGGGCACGCGACGAGCACACCGCCGTCGAATTGGCGCACCGCATGCTCAGGTTTGGCCTGTTGGGGTGGAAGACACTGACGGAACTGAAGAACACGGCTGACTACGAGGCGGTGTTGTCCTCCGTTCGTCCCGAGGATGTCCGTGAGGCGATAACCTGCGGGCCGGACGTCCAGCAACACCTCGAGCCGGCGCGTGCGTACGTGGATGCCGGAATAGATCATCTGACACTGATGAACGCTGGTCCGGACGTGGACGGGTTCTTCGAGTTCTTCTCCAACGAGATGAGTGCACCCCTGCGGGCATTGGCGCGCCCGTGACCATTTCGGAACGCGCAAGTAGCGACGCATGGTAGCCCGATGCTGCGGGATCAGCTGGCGAAGTACTGCTGATGCTGAGCATCGGTGGACGACACGATCGCGTTGCTGGGCTTGCCCAGTGCGTCGCAGATCGGCTGGTGGGTCAACGATGTTGGGTGTGTGTTCTACCCGCTATGAGGCGGCTTCGTTGCAGCCCTCTTTGACCAGTAGGCCCGACTCCAATACGACCCCTTGACCCGGCCGCTCGTCGAGCAGCCGTTCGGCTTCGCGAGCGCCCGACAGCATCGCGCCATGGATGTAGCCGTAGTGTTCGCCGCTGGTCGCCTCTCCCGCGAATAAGAGTTGATCGCCCACCGGCGCCCCGAGCGTGTCACGCTCTGCGGCGGTAGCGCCGGCCCCGGCGCGGTAGTAGCTGTACGAACCCATGGCAAAAGGATCCGATGTCCACCGTGTGACATGAGTCGATGATGGGGCTGCGCCCTCATGACCGGCGATCTCAGCGACGACTTCGGCAAATCGGGCCGCGATGGCCGCATCAGGCATGTCGGCAATGGCGCGGCGATAGGCGCCACAGTACAGCGCTATCAGGGTCGGCTTCCCGCCTGCAAACGACGTGTAGTCCACAATGAGAGGAAATTCCCCCGGCTGGGCGCCGAGGTAGAAGAGGAAGTTGGCCCCAGGGTCCGGCCAGAACGGTTGTTCGTATCGGAGGACGACCTTCTCGAGGTCTCCCATCCCGAGCCGCTCGATCGCCTCGATCTTGTCGGCCGGAAGTGCCGGCGAGAATTCGATCCGCCCTGCCTTCAAGACACCGAGCGGGACCGTGACGATGACATGCGACCCGTGTTCGGTGCCGTTCGAAGTTTCGATGCTCACACCGCCCTCGGAGTACTCGACGCGCGACACGATTGTTTCGAGCCGCACGTCGACGCCGCGCGCCAAGGCGGTGATCAGACCTCGAAAACTTCCATCGGGGAAGTGTGAACCACCTTCATCAAACGCTTCGGAAGTGGTGGGGGTCAAGGCGATCCGATCTGCGGACTCGGCTTCGTTGCCCTCGAATGTAGCGTGCAATGCGAACGCTGCGTACCGCCGGGCAGGCTCGCTCAGCCCCGCCTTGGTGAGGAATGCGTCGAACCCCTCCTCCAACGATGCGTTGGGTCCAAGTGCCGCCACAAGTTCGGGACACGCTTCCTCGAATTGTCCGACTGCTGCCAGCGCGCTCCACAGATCGGATTCGGGCATCTCACGATGAAGCACCCCGTCGTACCCGCGCACGATGCCGCCGAGAGATTCCGCCGATTGCCACCCGATCCCCTCGCGGTTCAGCACACAGGCCACCGGATTGCCGCTGGGTCCTACGATCCACGCCCCACCGAGGTCGACGGGAACACCGCCCACCTCCTCTGGCCACACGCGTCCTCCCAGACGATCACGCGCTTCGAGGACAACTGTCTCCACACCCGCAGTCGTCAGTGCATTGGCAGCAGTAAGCCCCGCTGCCCCGGCCCCAACAACGATGACTCGTTGCGGACGTCTGCCTCCGCGAGCATTTCCCCCAGTACCCACGTCAACTCCCAACAATCGAACACCTAACCCCGAGAGTAAGCCGTGTGACGCGCCCGGGTTTGATGGTGTTGCAGACCGTTGCAGTGAGTGTCGACGACGGTGCCACCGCCTGCGCGGCCGCATCGGCGCGGCCGGGCGAGAGCCGGGATCGGTCGCGATCCTGCCGGGCCTGGTCACCTACGTCGGCCCCACCGAAGAAGAAGCACGCGCAAAGAAGGCGGAGCTCGACTCCCTGCTCGATACCGACGCCGCGATCGCTCAACTCGGCGTCTTCACCGGCCAGGACTACACCTCGCACGACCTCGACGTGCCCGTCGCCGACCTGCCGCCCGTCGAGCAGTTCACCGGTCCGCAGGGCCGCTACACCACAGTGCAGCGGATCATCGAAACTCGACGACCTACTTTGCGGGAGTTGCTCGGCTACCTGGCCGCCGGAGGTGGCCACGCCACCATGATCGGCACACCCGAATCGATCGCCGACCGGGTAGAAGAGTGGTTCGTCGCGGGCGCCTGCGACGGATTCAACCTGATGTGCCCGGCGTATCCGGATTCGCTGGACGACTTCGTCGACCTCGTTGTGCCGGACCTGCAGCGACGGAGCCTGTTCCGCACGGCCTATCCGGGCCGAACACTGCGGGACACGTTGGGATTTCCGGTGCCGGCAGCCGCCCGGCCCGAACCTGGGCGACGCGCGTCCCCCGGGCGCCGGCTGGAGGACCCACGACGCGGCAACGACGATCCGTAGCGGATTGTGTGCAGGGTTGTCCCGTAGGCTTCCGCTACAGCTTGGATGGCGACCCTCGGGAGTAAGACGTGGCGCAGAAGGTAGTTGTCGAAATCATCGATGATCTTGATCGCGGGCGTATCGACTTCGGCGTCCGAACGAGCATTCTCGAGGTCGATCTGACGTGTGGCCGCGTCGGGGTTGACCTCGTCAAGGCATCCGTGGCAGCGCACTAGCCATGACGACCGTGAGCAAGCGCACAGGGGACGAGATCGTGCCGGCATCGGCGGAGTTGGAGCTGTCCGAGCGCGAGGCGGACGACGCCGTCGGCGAGCTCGCCCATAGCGGCGCGGCCGAGGCCGCCGACCACGAACAGGGTTCCGAAGTCTCCTTCTCCCATGGCGATTCAATCCGGGTATTCCTGTACGACATCCCGAAGGACGGCGAGTGGACCGCCCACTACGAGTCCGGGATCAGACGCATCCGGGCCAAGAAGGTGAGCCCCTGGGTCTACCTGGACATGCTGTATCGGGTCTTCCCCAGGCACGAGGTGCTGATCAAGGGGGAGCTCCTCAGTGTGAAGAGCCGGCCGTACCCGGACGACCCGAAGGTGCTCACCGAGGTGGCGCTCTTGGTGTACCTGGCAACCGAGGTGGCGCTGTTCAAAGCGTTCCTCGAATGGGCGGGGAAGGACGTCGGCGCGATCCGGATCACGCCCGACAGGCTCGACGACGTGGCTCGCAGGATCCACGACGACCTCTACCGAATCCACTTGTTCAAACAGCGGCTCGTCGCGGCCGGCGTCGAGGACCCTGCCGAGCTCGACGAAGATGTGTCCCGGCCGATCGAGGTCATCAAGAGCGAGATCGACGCCGTCCAGGATCTGCGGATCTCCGTCAAGCGGTACCGCGATCGCGTGGTGCGGGCCAAGCGTCAACGGGTGGTACGGGAGAGCCAGAACCTCGTAGGCAACATCGAGATGGCTACTTGGGATTCGGTGCAGCGCCGAGAGGAAATGGTCGTCATGCGTGAATGGGTGGACAACCAACAGCGCGTGCTGCCGATTTCGAAGTCCGGCAAGCTGA
This sequence comes from Rhodococcus xishaensis, assembly GCF_004011825.1. GTDB lineage: Bacteria > Actinomycetota > Actinomycetes > Mycobacteriales > Mycobacteriaceae > Prescottella > Prescottella xishaensis. The sequence goes on from NZ_RKLO01000007.1 coordinate 75,387, forward strand.
CCTGATACGCGCGCCTCGCTGGGCGAACGCTGACGGGCTCGATCGGGGAGGCCCTCCGCCTTCGACGGGTCTCTTCGGAGGCGGCTGTACTCTCTCCGCCTCCAAGTATATGCTTGCCGATAAGCAAGTAATTTCGATGGAGGTGGATGTGACGAGCCTGTTCAACGACGACGAGGTGTCCCGGCTGCGGGTCACGCTCGGCCGTATCTCCCGCCAGGTCGACAGGCAGACCTCCGACCGTGAGCTCACCAAGACCCAGTTCTCGATCCTCACGACGGCAGTGCGGCGCGGGCCGATTCGGGCCAGCGAGATGGCCGAGATCGAGACGGTCAACCCGACGATGCTGTCGCGGGCGATCGGCAAGATGGAGGGTGCGGGACTGCTGCAGCGTTCCGAGGATCCTGAGGACCGTCGCGCAGTCGTCGTTTCGGCGACTTCCGAGGGAATCGCGCTACACGCGGAATTGAGGGAGAAGCGAACGCGCCTGTTTGCCGAGTACCTCACCCAGCTCCCCGAAACGAAGACGCAGGCTCTGCTCGACGCCCTCCCGGCCCTCGAGTCTCTCGCCGATCGGATGTGTCAGGCCGGGGCCATGGCCCGTTCGTGATGGCGGTGACTGCTCTCGGACGCCAGACGTTTGCCGCGCTGGCCAATCGCAACTTCCGGAGATTCATCGGCGGCCAGGCGGTCTCGCTTATCGGCACCTGGATGCAGATAGTCGCCCAGTCGTGGCTCGTCCTCGAGTTGACTGGGTCGGGCACCGATATCGGTATCGTCGTCGCTCTGCAGACCCTGCCGATCCTGCTTCTCGGCCCCTACGGCGGCGTGATCGCCGACCGATCGGACAAGCGCCGCTTGATGATCGGGCTGCAATCGATCATGGGTGTCCAGGCGCTGGTCCTCGGTGTGCTGACGATCACCGGCACCGTCGAGTTGTGGCAGGTGTATGTGCTGGCGCTGCTGCTCGGCCTCAACCAGTGCTTCGAAAACCCTGCTCGGCAATCGTTCCTGCTCGAGATGGTCGGCCCGAACGATCTGCGCAACGCCGTCAGCCTGCAGTCCACCCTGGTGAGCGCATCCCGCATCATCGGACCCGCGGTGGCGGGCATGACGATCGCGGCCGGCGGCCTGGGGCTTTGCTTCCTGCTCAACGCCGCGAGCTTCGTAGCGGTGGTGGTGTCACTGCTCCGGCTGGACGTCACGGCGCTGCATCGAACCGTGCCGACGGAACGGACCCGTGGGCAGTTGCGGGAAGGGCTGCGCTACGTGCGAGGAAATCGGAACCTCGCCGTGCCGCTGCTGATGATGGCCTTCATCGGCTGCCTGGCTTTCGAGTTCCAGGTGGTGCTGCCGATTGTCGCTGAGCAAACCTTCAATGCCGGATCCGAGGCCTACGGCTTCATGACCGCGGCGATGGGCGTCGGTGCGGTGTGCGGCGGACTGCTCGTCGCAACGTGGGGAAGAACCGGCACGCGGGCGCTGATCGTGACCGCGGCCGCGTTCGGTCTCGCGCTCGTCGCGGCTGCCGCCGCTCCCACACTGGGGCTCGAAATGATCGCCCTCGTTGTGGTCGGAGTGGTGAGCATTGCCTTCAACTCGACCTCAAACAGCACACTCCAGCTCGAGGCCGCACCCCATATGCGTGGCCGCGTCATGGCGCTGTGGTCCACCGCGTTTCTGGGCTCGACGGCGGTCGGAGGCCCCATCGCCGGTTGGGTCAGCCAGGAGTGGGGTGGACGGGCCGGCCTGCTGCTCGGCGCGATCACCTGTCTGGTCGTGGCCCTGGCCGCCGTGCTCGTGCTCGGTCGTGGGAAGAAGGTCACCGCGCATACCCATCCGATCACCGAGGACCCGGAGGAGCTCATGGTCGAGGACCCGGCGATCTCCGAGGACCCCGCGATGACCGAGGCCTACGCGCGCAGCAGGGCGGCGTGACCTTCGACCAGGGCTAGGTTCCACTACCGGGCGCACCGCCGTCTGGGCTACCGGGCGCACTGCTGCCCGCTGTGTCTTTGCTGTACGAATCGTGTGAATTGTGGCGCCTTCGGATGCGTGCTCATACCCTGTGCTGATGAAAAAATGGTGGATCATCGGTGGCGCGGTCGTCGTGATACTTGTGGGTGTGCTCGCGGGTCCCTGGGCCTGGGGCACATTCATCGCCAAGGACGACGCCCCGGCCGCAACCGTCTCGACCGAGGGCGCGCAGGCCGCGTCGGGGCCAGTGGATGGACAGTGGACGGTCACACCGGGTTCCGAGGCCAACGTGACCGCCGCCGGATACCGAGTTTCCGAGGTCCTCAACGGCGCCCGGGTCCATGTCACCGGCAGCACCGACCAAGTCACCGGGTCCGCGAGCATCTCCGATCAGAAGATGACGTCGGCCGAGGTCGTCGTGCAAGTCGCCGGCATCGCCACCGACAACGGGCTCCGTGACAGTCAGTTCCGCGGCAACATCATGGATGCGGCCACGTTCCCGACGGCGTCGTTCGCCCTCGACAGCCCGGTCGACCTCGCGGCGCTGCCCGTCGACGGCACCGCCACGACCGTGACGGCCACCGGATCGCTGACCCTCAAGGGGCAGACACGTCCGGCAAGTGTGGAGATGACGGTGCTGCACTCCGGTGACTCGCTGATCGCGTCCGGCAGTATTCCCGTTACTTGGACCGACTACGGAATCACGCCACCGTCATTGGGATTCGTGACCGTCGACAGTAGCGGCACGGTCGATTTCCTGGTGAACATGGCCCGCGACTGAGGGCGAGCCCCGGCCCGGGTGGGGTCCGGGCGCCGAGCCGGTACCTGATTCCAGGGCCGTCATTGTTCCGAGACGGGCTCGACGACGTGGATCTTGACCCCTGCCCGTTCGATGCGCTCGAGCTCCACAGCGTCGGCGCTCGGGTCGGTGATCAGGTCGTCGACGAGGTCGAGGTCCGCCATCTTCGCGAACCTCACCTGCCCGATTTTGGAACCGTCGGCTACGACGACGACTCGGCGTGCGTTGGTGACCATCGCATTGTTCGTTCGTGCCTCGGTCTCGTCATGGGTGGTGGTGCCGCCGTCCGCGCTGATCCCGTCCACACCGGTGAACACGGTGCCGACGGTGATCGAGTGGAAGATGCCTTCTGCCATGGGGCCGACGGCCTCGAACGACTTCGACCGGACGAGGCCGCCGGCCATGATTACTTTGCTCTGCGGGCTCGTGGCGCATTCCATGGCGATGGTGAGCGCATTCGTCACGATCGTCAGCTCCGCTCGGCCGCGGAGGGCCCGTGCCACCTCGGCCGTGGTGGTGCCACCGCTCAGCGCTATCGCGTACGGCCCGGCGGGGACCATGGCGGCGGCTCGTCGGCCGATGCCGCGCTTCGCGTATTGAAACTGAGTGTCACGAAGCCGGACCGGAAGTTCGCTTTCTGTGTCCAGGGCGCGGGCGCCACCGTGGGTCCGGACGAGCAAGCCCTGCGCTTCCAGTGCGGCTAGGTCGCGGCGCAGCGTCGCGGCGGACACTCCCAGATCCCGGGCGAGAGCAGCCAGAGACACCCGATCGCTGTCGTGAACGATCGACAGGACTGCTCTCATGCGGTCGGACCGTTTCGCCGACACGGCGCGGGGGTCCGCCTGGGCGTAGTTGCGCGTGGACATTCGCCCTCCAGTTTGGGTGATCATAAAACGCTCACTATTTTTGCACATTTAGAGCGGAATGAGCCCGAATTATTGCGCAGTACGCGCGGCGAGCCGATCATCGTGGCATGTCCCATCTCACTTCCACGGAAATGAGCGGAAGCCGTATGTCCACGTCGGATCGACGATGACCCTCGCGAAGACCAGCGAATTGGTCCGATCGGCGGTCTCTGCGGGTGGCGCGGTGGTCGCGTTCAACGTGATCACCCTCGAACACGCGGAGGGGATTGCCGAGGGAGTCGAACGAGCCGGTGCCCGGGCCGTCTTGCAGATCAGCGAGAACGCGGTCAGGTTCCACCGTGGGCGGATCGAGCCGATCCTGGCGGGCTGCGCACAGGTCGCGGCACAGTCCTCGGCCCGACTGGCGATCCACCTGGATCACTTCGAGGACCTCGCGCTCACCGAACGCGTCATCTGCGTCGCCCGCGACCTCGGTGCCAGTTCGATCATGGTCGATGCGGCACGTCTCGACCATGATCAAAACGTCGCGCAGACCCGGGAACTGGCGAAGCATGCCCATCTCCACGGGCTCTGGGTAGAAGCCGAACTGGGCGAGATCGGCGGGAAGGACGGCGCCCACGCGCCCGGCGTTCGCACCGATCCGATCGAAGCCCGTGAGTTCGTTGAGAGAACCTGCGTGGACGGACTGGCGGTCGCCGTCGGGAGTTCACACGCGATGACGACCAAGGACGCGCAGATCGACACCGGTCTGATCGAGAAACTGCGCGAGTCCGTCCCCGTTCCTCTGGTCCTGCACGGTTCCTCTGGGGTCGACGACAGCCGACTCGCCGAGGCCGTACGCGCGGGAATACGCAAAGTCAATGTCGGAACGGCGCTGAATATTGGCTTCACGCAACAGATTCGGGAGTTCCTGGGGGGCAACCCCGAAACCACGGACCCGCGTAGGTATCTGGACGGCGCCCGGTCGAGCATCAGCGACTCCGTCGCACACCTGTGCGCCGTCGTGGCTGAAGCGACCTCGAGCCCGCAGGCGTTCGCACGGTGAGTTACCGGAGGTCGGTCGTCCGTGGGCGCCCTGGCGCAGCCCAGTCAAGTCGGCCCGGACACGGAGGAATGATGGTTGATCATCTGTGGAATACCGTTCGCCGCCACAAATCTGGAGAGGCGGTCGGCGTCTACTCGGTGTGCTCGGCGCACCCGATGGTCCTGGAAGCGGCGATTCGACAGTCGATCGACGACGACACCTACGTTCTGATCGAGGCCACGTCGAACCAGGTCGACCAGTTCGGTGGCTACACCGGAATGCGGCCCACCGACTTTCGGGAGATGGTGTTCGCGATCGCGGACGCGAACGGGTTGCCACGTGATCGAATCGTGCTGGGGGGCGACCATCTCGGGCCGAACCGTTGGCAGAAGGAGCCGGCGGCGGAGGCCATGGCCAAGGCGGAAGATCTTGTCGAGGCATACGTGGCGGCCGGCTACACGAAGATCCATCTCGACTGCAGCATGTCCTGCGCGGGAGACCCGATGCCCGTAGGCGACGACCTGGTGGCCGAGCGGACGGCCCGGTTGCTCCGGGTCGCCGAGGACGTCGCGGTGCGGGAAGGGATCACCGACGACATCCTCTACGTCATCGGGACCGAGGTCCCCGTCCCCGGCGGTGCGACCGAAACCCTCGGACAGTTGACCTCCACCTGCCCGCAGGCGGCTCGTCGTACGCTCGATCGGCACCGGGCGGCCTTCGGTGAACTCGGACTCGACCACGTGTGGCCGCGAGTAATCGGCATGGTCGTTCAGCCAGGTGTGGAATTCGATCATCTGCAGGTCGTCGACTACCGCCATGACGGGACCACCGAGCTGCGCACCGTACTCGACGACCACCCCACCCTGGTCTTCGAAGCACACTCGACCGACTACCAAAGCAGCGAACGGCTCAACGAACTCGTCGAAGACCACTGGGCCATTCTCAAGGTAGGCCCGGGCTTGACCTTCGCGATGAGAGAAGCGCTCTTCGCGTTGGCCCTTATCGAGGACGAGCTGGTCCCCGCCGACCACCGATCACACCTCATCGACGTTGTCGAACGCCGGATGCTTGCCCGACCCGAGTACTGGGAGCGCTACTACGAAGGCGATCCGGACGAGCAGCGGATCGCGCGCCGATTCAGTTTCAGCGACCGGCTGCGCTACTACTGGCCAGATCCGGAAATCGAAGCCGCAGTGGACCGCCTGTATGAGAACCTCGCGCGCGTTCCCATCCCGCTCCCGCTGATCAGTCAGTTCCTCCCCGATCAGTACGCCCGAGTGCACGCCGGTGTCCTGGCACCGCAGCCTCGCGAACTCGTTCGCGACAAGATCCGCGACGCGTTGCGGCCCTACGCCGCCGCATGCTTCCCGACCACGGTCGATGAACGCGCCCAACTCGCAACGACCGGAGAAGTCCTTGTCTAGTTCACCGATCTCAACCACTGTCGCCCCTGGCTCGGAAGCGACAGTCCGCGAAATCGCCCAACAACCGGAGGTTTGGCGGCAGGTATCGGCCGACGCTGCGGAGCTTCGTGGAGCCGTGGCCGGCTTCATCGGCCCCCTCCTCGCGCGTGCCGATCTTCGCGTCATTCTCACCGGTGCAGGCACATCCTCCTTCGTCGGTCAGATCGCCGCACCAGCTCTCGCCCAGGCACTCAATCGTCGCGTCGAGGCCCTGGCGACCACGGACATCGTCTCGAATCCGCAGGCGCAGCTTGCAGAAGACGTTCCGACACTGTTGGTCTCGGTCGCCAGATCCGGTAGGAGCCCGGAGAGCGTAGCCGCGACGCGGCTCGCCGACGAATGTCTCAGTGAGGTACGACATCTGGTCGTGACGTGCGATCCAACCGGAGACCTCTACCAGGAACATCAGAGGCGGGATGGGTCGATGGTCGTGCTGATGCCCGCCCGTGCCAATGACGAGGGCTTCGCGATGACATCGAGTTTTTCTTCGATGTTGTTGTCGTGCTTGTTGATTCTGGGACCGGGCGACCAGTCGGCCGTCGAGGCACTTGTCGGCGCAGCAGAGAAGATCCTCGCAACATGGCAGGAGAGGATCGGCGTGCTCGCGCAGCGCGGATACGAGCGCGTTGTCTACCTGGGTAGCGGCGCGCTGACCGGGCTCGCCCGTGAATCGGCCCTCAAGATGCTCGAGCTCACCGCCGGAAAGATCGTGACATACCACGACTCCGCACTCGGATTCCGTCACGGCCCCAAGGCCGTCATCGACGACCACACCCTCGTCGTGGTCTACATCTCGTCAGACCCGTACACCCGGCAGTACGACCTCGATATCGTCGCCGAACTGCGCGCCGGCAGCAACCCCGACAGCGTGATCGCCGTTGCTGCCGAGCCTATTTCGCCCGCACTCGGCGACGCCTGGGTCCTGGGCGGCGTCGCGGGAGTCGGGGACTCCCTCCTGGCCGCCGGGTATGTGGTCGTCGCCCAACTCCTGGGACTGTCGTTCGCCCTGCACGCCGGAACAACTCCCGACAACCCCTTCCCCGCCGGGGACGTCAATCGGGTCGTCAAGGGTGTGACCATCCACCCGTTGCCCGTCATTGTCGAAGCCTCAACGAAAGCGAAGCGATGATGGAGTCCATCTATCTGGGCGTCGACGGCGGTGGCTCCAAGACCGCCTTCGTCGTGCTCGACGAATCGGGTCTGCTGCTGGCCGAAACACAAAGCTCCGCATGCTATTACTTCACCGAAGGCATCGAGCTCGTCTCCCGGGTCCTCGAAGACGGGATCACCGAAGCCTGCCGGAGGGCGGGCATCGAAACCCACGACATCACCCGGGCCTTCTTCGGGTTGCCCAGTTACGGGGAAGTCAGTGCCGATATCAAACGGCTCGACACGTTGCCGGGAGAGATCCTCGGACACGATCGCTTCTCGTGCCACAACGACATGATCTGTGGTTGGGCCGGCTCACTGGCCTGCGCCGACGGCATCAACGTCATCAGCGGAACCGGCTCGATGACCTACGGAGAACGGCGCGGTCGCGGATACCGGGTCGGTGGCTGGGGGGAACTCTTCGGGGATGAGGGATCGGCCTACTGGATCGCGGTCCGCGGACTGAACGCCTTCACCCGAATGAGCGACGGGCGGCTCCCGCGCGGACCACTCTATGACGTGATGAAGGCGCGGATCGGCATCGACAGCGATCTCGATCTGGTCGATGTGGTGGTCAACCGCTGGCAAGGACGGCGGGGTGCGATTGCCGACCTCTCGAAGACGGTCGTCGAAGCGGGCGCCATGGGAGATCGGGACGCCCGCGAGATTCTGCTGGATGCCTGCGACGAGCTGGCACTTCTCGTCGATGCCACACGCGTCGAGCTCGGCTTCGACGTGGACGATCCGGTACCCGTGTCCTACTCGGGGGGCATGTTCACCGCCGAGGCCATCCGTGACGAATTCCAGTACGCGCTGGACGAGCTGCACCCGAAGTACGACCTCCGTGAGCCGCTGTTCGGTCCGGGTGTCGGTGCGGCTCTGTACGCGGCAAAGCAGGCAGGCGCCCCGCTATCGGAGCATGCACTCGCGCGCCTGCGCTCGAACCGAGCGAACTACTTCGAGAAGAATTCGAGATGACGAAACAACGGAGCTGGATCTTCTACGCTGCACTTCTCGTCCTGTTCTGGGGACTGTGGGGCGGCTTCGCCGAGCTCCCGGTAAACAGGTATGGCTATCCGGACGAGATGATCTATGTCGTCTGGGCCTTCACCATGATCATTCCGGCCGCCTTCGCGTTACGCAGTCAACGGTTCGATCCAAGCCGGACGGCGGCCATGTACGGATTGCTCATCGGCCTGACCGGTGCGGGGGGCCAGCTCGTGTTGTTCAAGGCCCTCTCGTACGGTCCGGCGTACTTGATTTTCCCGATCATCGCCATCTCGCCTGCCGTCACCGTCTTGATGGCCATGGTGTTCCTTCGGGAGCGCATCGCGGGGCTCGCGGTTGTCGGCCTCGTGGCGGCGTTGACGGCCATCGTGCTCTTCAGCATCACCGGTGGTAACGGAGAGGCCGAATCGGGGCCGTGGCTCATCCTCGCCATCCTGATCTGCGTGGCCTGGGGTGTGCAGGCATTCTTCATGCGTAAGGCCGCGACCATCGGTGTCAACGACGCCACAACCTTCGGGTGGATGGCGATCACCGGGTTGCTTCTGGTCCCGGTCGCGATCGCGTTCATGGGAGGGATCCCGTCCGGATTCCCCTGGCAGGCACCAGCTTTGACGGCCGCCACTCAGGTGCTCAATGCCTGCGGTGCACTGTTTCTCGTGATGGCGCTCAGCAGGGGCAAGGCCTCGATCGTCGCGCCGACGACGAATGCCCTGGCACCGGCGCTGACCATCGTCGTCTCCCTGCTCGTCTATCAGACCCTTCCCAACATCTACGGAGCCATCGGCATGGTGCTGGCCCTCGTCGGTTCGACGCTCATGGTCTACAGCGACGAGCGGCGCGGCGAATTGCGCTCGGACGAGCTCGCAGGAATCCCGGCTCGCCAGGGCTCAGCCAAAGGAGCGGACCAGCGCCGCTGAGGACTCACTGCCCGCCGCGCCCTCGCCGCGTCGGGAGGCCTGACCTCGGCGACTCACCGATCGGCTGTCGGTAACGTCTTCGGCGACGGCAATGGATCGGTGAGGGGGTGGGATGCACATCACGGCGCGTGTGGACTGCGCAGTGCGTGCCCTCGTCGAGCTGGCGGCCGCCGGTCCCGACCTTGTCAAGGCGGAGGCGCTCTCGACCGCGCAGTCCATCCCCTACAAGTTCCTCGAGTCGGTCCTCGCCGATCTGCGCCGGGGAGGCCTCGTGAGCAGCCGGCGTGGTCCGGACGGAGGCTACTGGCTGACACGACCGGCCGATGAGATCACCGTCGCCGATGTCATCCGCACCGTCGAGGGACCGCTCGCGTCCGTGCGCGGCGAGCGGCCGGAGGACGTCAGCTACGGCGGCCCTGCCGCGTCGTTGCAGCGGGTGTGGATCGCGGTTCGCGTCAACCTACGATCCGTCCTCGAGGGCGTCACCGTGTCCGATATCGCCGCCGGTGCGCTGCCGGAGTTCGTCTCGGAACTGACCGCCGATCCGGGAGCGTGGCGTCGGCGCTGACGGTGTTCGGGTGGCGCACATCACGTCCCTCGCGCCGTGTGGCAAAGGCCACAAAAATGCGCTCGACTGCAAGATTGCAGAGCTGTGCAATTTCGGTACCGTCGATGAAGTGAGTGAAACGCTCGGTCTGCGGGACCGAAAGAAGGCAGCGACGCGCATCGCGCTCAGCGCGGCCGCCGCCCGCCTCGCCAAGGAGCGAGGAATCGAGTCCGTCACCGCAGACCTGATCGCCTCCGCGGCGGGGGTCTCGACGCGCACCTTCCACAACTACTTCTCCAGCAAGGAAGAAGCGGTCCTGCACCATCTCGAGGCGCAGGTCGTCGAGTGGGCCGACTGGTTGCGTGAGCGTCCCGCCGACGAACCCATCCTCGATTCGCTCGAACACGTCGTTGTGCGCGCCCTCACCGGCTCCGAGCAGCAACTCGAGGAAATGCAGGCGCTCGCCGATCTCATCGAATCGAGCCCCACCCTGCTGGCGAAGAAGATCGAGATGCACCTACGGCTCACACCGCTGCTCGACGAGGTGATCGCCGAGCGGACCGGTGCCACCGGGCTCTATCCGAGCCTGCTGCAAATGGTGGTCGGTGCGGCCTGCAAGGCGTCGCTCGACCTGTGGATGAGCGGCCGGTCGACGGCCGCCAACCCCGAACAACTCGTTCACGAGGCCTTCGACCACTTGCGGTCCGGCCTCGCCGTCCCCAAGCGCTAGACCCCCACCCGATCACGAAGGAGCCACCATGGCCACCTATCTCTACCGGATCGGTCGATTCGCCTACCGGCGAAAAGGCACGGTCCTGTCCATCTGGTTGGCCATCTTGGTCCTGATGGGCGTCGGCGCGGCCACCCTGTCGGGGCCGACGAAGGACACCTTCTCCATTCCGGGCACGCCCGCGCAGCAGGCGCAGGACCTGCTGGCTGAGCGTTTCGGTGATCAGAAGAGCGCGATGGATTCGCTGTCCGCGCGGTTCGTGTTCGCCGCACCGCCGGGGCAGACGCTCGACGCTCCCGAGAACCGTGCCGCGATGGATGCGGTCATCGCGCAGATCCGCGGCATCGACAAGGTCAGCGAAAGCGCCAAGGGTGAACCGGGCACGCCGGGTGCGCTGGCCGATCCCGTCGCCGCCGACGCGGGTCTGCAGCAAATGGCGACCGAGTCCGCGGCGCAGCAGGGCATCCCGGTGGATGCCGCGCTCGAGAACGCGAGGGCGCTGTCACCGCTCAGCGCGGACCACACCGTCGGCTATGTCGAGGTCCCCTTCGACGGTGAGTTCAGCGACGTCGACCAAGCTCTGCGCGACCAGATCAAGGCCGCCGCCGACGTCGGCCGCGACGCCGGTCTGAACGTCCAGATCAGCGGATCGGCCGCGGCTGAGGCCGAGATGCCGGGCGGTGTCACCGAACTCATCGGCATCGGCGTCGCCGCACTCGTCCTCGTGATTACTTTCGGTTCGCTCGTTGCCGCCGGCCTGCCACTCATCACCGCGATCATCGGCATCATGATCGGCAGCCTCGGCATCACCCTCGCCACCGGCTTCGTCGACCTCAGTTCGATGACCCCGACGCTTGCGATCATGATCGGCCTCGCCGTCGCGATCGACTACTCACTATTCATCGTCTCCCGCTTCAAGCACGAACTGACGCTCACCGACGATCGTTCGGAGGCCGCGGGCCGCGCAGTCGGGACCGCGGGTTCGGCGGTGGTGTTCGCCGGTCTGACGGTCATCATCGCCCTCGCTGCACTTCGCATCGTCGGCATCCCGTTCCTGTCCGACATGGGCGCGGCTGCCGCGTCGACGGTATTCATCGCCGTCCTCATCGCGCTCACCCTGCTGCCCGCCATTCTGGGGCTGTTCGGGCGCAAGGCCTTCGCCGGTCGTGTTCCAGGCCTGAGCCAGCGCGACGCCGAAGGCGAGGACGGCAAGGTGACGTTCGCCGGCCGGTACGTGGGCGGGGTTGTTCGCCGTCCCGCGGTCGGCCTGATCGCCGGCATACTGCTGCTCGGCGTGCTTGCGATTCCCGCGGCGAAGCTGGAGCTGGCGCTGCCCAACGAGGGCAGCGGAGATCCGTCGACCAGCGCCCGCCAGGCGTACGACCTGGTGGGAGAGGGCTTCGGGCCGGGTAAGAACGGGCCGCTGCTCGTCGTCGCCGACGCGCGGGACGCGACGGTTCCCGAGGGCGAGGCGTTCGGTGCTGTGGTCGAGAAGATCTCCGAACAGCCGGACGTCCTCAACGCGCAGGTCATCGGGACCAATGAGGCGGGCGACACCGCGCAAATCCTGGTGACCCCGCGCAGCGGCCCCAGCGACCCGTCGACGATGGACCTCGTCGCCGACATCCGCGGAGCGGAGACGGAACTGCACGACCAGATCGGCGTCAACTACGGCGTGACCGGCCAGACCGCGCTGGAGGGCGATGTCTCCGAGCGTCTGCTGGAGGCGCTCGTCCCGTATCTCGCGGTGGTCGTCGGGCTCGCGTTCTTGCTGCTGATGCTGGTGTTCCGCTCGGTGCTGGTGCCGCTGACCGCTACCCTCGGCTTCCTGCTCAGCGTCGCCGCCACGTTCGGTGCGACCGTTGCAGTGTTCCAGGAGGGCTGGGGCGGGCTGATCTCCAACACGCAGCCGATCGTCAGCTTCATGCCGATCTTCCTCATCGGCGTGGTGTTCGGTCTCGCGATGGACTACCAGGTGTTCCTGGTGACCCGCATGCGCGAGGAGTATGTCCACGGGGCATCGGCCAATGACGCGGTAGCGATCGGGTTCCGTCACGGTGCCCGCGTCGTGACCGCGGCGGCGATCATCATGATCTCCGTCTTCGCGGCCTTCATCGCGGAACCGAACTCGTTCATCAAGTCGATGGGCTTCGCGCTCGCGGCCGCTGTCTTCTTCGACGCCTTCATCGTCCGCATGGTGATCATCCCGTCGGTGATGGCGCTGATGGGGGACAAGGCGTGGTGGCTGCCGAAGTGGCTCGACAAGATCCTGCCGAACGTCGACATCGAGGGCGACAAGCTGGCCAAGGCGCTGCCGCGGGAGCGGCGCGAAGCCGAACCCGCGCCCGTGTCGTGACGCCTGCCCGAACGCGACAGTGAACACCCAGTGAAAAGGGAGTGGTCGAGGCCCAGTACGTGGCCTCGACCACTCCCTTCCTCTCTTCGGATTGGTAACCTTCGCAAACGATGCTCATTAGACTCCTCGGCACCTATCTGGGGCCATACAAGCGTGAACTCGCCGGCGTTGTCCTCCTCCAGTTCGTGGCCACCGGCGCAGCGCTGTATCTGCCGAGCGTCAATGCCGATCTGATCGACAACGGCGTGGCGGTCGGCGACACCAGCTACATCGTGGCCGCGGGCGCCAAGATGCTGCTCGTGACGTTGGTGCAGATCGCCTGCTCCGTCGGCTCGGTGTACTTCGGCGCACGCGCCGCGATGGGCTTCGGTAGGGACGTGCGCAGCGCCGTCGTCGGCCGCGCGCGCTCGTTCTCGTCCCGGGAGGTCGGCCGCTTCGGCGCGCCGTCGCTGATCACCCGCAGCACGAACGACGTCCAACAGGTGCAGATGATGGTGGTGCTCAGTGCCACCATCCTGGTGATGGCGCCGATCATGTGCGTGGGCGGCGTCATCATGGCAATCCGTCAGGACGCCGGGTTGTCGTGGGTTCTCGCGGTGAGCGTCCCGCTGCTCGCGCTCGCGATGGTCGTGATCATCACGAAGCTCGTGCCCCTCTTCCGGGCGATGCAGACCCGAATTGACGCCGTCAACCGGGTCCTGCGTGAGCAGATCACCGGCATCCGGGTGGTCCGCGCGTTCGTCCGGGAGCGTTCGGAGGCCCAGCGATTCGACTCCGTCAACGGTGCCCTCACCGACACCGCGTTGCGTGTCGGCCGCACGGCGGCCCTGATGATCCCGGTTGTCATGGGGATCGCGAACCTCACCAGCGTCGCGGTGATCTGGTTCGGCGGCAAGCAGATCGACGCCGGCAACATGGGCGTCGGCTCGCTGACCGCGATCTTGAGCTACATCATGCAGATCCTCATGTCGGTGATGATGGCGTCGGTGATCGCGATGCTCGCACCCCGCGCCGCGGTGTCCGCAGAGCGCATCACCGAGGTTCTCGACACCGAGCCGTCGGTGCTTCGCCCGCTCTTGCCGGCCACAGTCATGGACCGTCCCGCGCTCGTCGAGCTGCGCCAGGCGGAGTTCAAGTATCCCGGGGCCGAGGAACCCGTCCTGCGGGGCATCAGCTTCACCGCGGAACCAGGTCAGACCACCGCGATCATCGGCGCCACCGGTTCCGGCAAGACCACTCTGCTCGGACTCATCCCCCGGCTGATCGATGTCACCGCCGGCAGCGTCAGGGTGTCCGGCGTCGACGTCCGCACTCTCGACCCCGAATTGCTGCGCTCGCACATCGGTCTGGTCCCGCAGACGCCCTTCCTGTTCTCCGGAACCGTCGCGAGCAACCTCCGCTACGGCAACCCGGATGCCACCGAAGAGGAGCTGTGGCGGGCACTCGAGATCGCTCAGGCCGACGACTTCGTCCGCGCGATGCCCCAGGGTCTCGCCACCCCCGTCTCCCAGGGCGGTACGACGGTGTCCGGCGGTCAGCGGCAGCGGTTGGCGATCGCGCGGGCGCTCGTGCGTCAGCCCTCGATCTACCTGTTCGATGACTCCTTCTCGGCGCTCGACCTGAGCACCGACGCCCGGCTGCGCGCGGCGCTGCGCCCCGAAACCGAGGATGCCTGCGTGATCATCGTGGCGCAGCGTGTGTCGACGATCGTCGACGCAGACCAGATCGTGGTCCTCGAGGAGGGCCGGACCGTCGGGATCGGAACACACGAACAGCTCCTCGAGACGTGCCCGACGTACGTCGAGATCGTCGAGTCCCAGCGTTCGGTTCAGGAGGCGCAGTGACCGCGCCCCGGATCCCAGGCGGTCCCGCGGCGCCTGCCGCCAAGGCGGAGAATTTCGGCGCATCGATGAAGCGTCTGCTCGGACGCCTGCGTCCGCACCGAGCGGCCGTCACGTTTGTCCTGCTGCTCGCCGCGACCAGCGTGGTGCTCTCGGTGATCGGTCCGCGGCTGCTCGGTCACGCCACCAACATCATTTTCGACGGCGCCATCGGGCGTCAGTTGCCGGCGGGGCTCACGAAGGACGAGGCGGTCGCTGCGCTTCGGGCGGACGGGCAGAATCAGTTCGCCGACATGGTCTCGGGCATGAACGTCGTGCCCGGCGTGGGGATCGACTTCACAGCGGTCGGGCAGGTGCTCGCGCTGGTGCTGGCGCTGTACATCACTTCGTCGCTGGTGTCGTGGGCGGCCGCCTACATGCTCAACATCATCGTGCAGGGGGTCGTGCGCCGGCTCCGAAACGACGTCGAACGCAAGATTCACCGCCTCCCGCTGCGCTACTTCGACTCCAATTCGCGAGGCGACCTGCTCAGCCGGGTCACCAACGACATCGACAACGTCTCGCAGAGCCTGCAGCAGACTCTGAGCCAATTGGTGATAGCGGTACTGAGCGTGATCGGCATCCTGGCGATGATGATCTCCATCTCACCGCTGTTGGCGCTCATCGCGGTGCTCACGGTGCCGCTGTCGGCGTTCGTCGGCGCGATGATCGCGAAGCGGTCCAAGCCGCACTTCGTGATGGTGTGGAAGACCACCGGCGAGCTCAACGGGCAGGTCGAGGAATCCCTCACCGGCCACCAGCTGGTCACCGCCTACGGCCGTCACCGTGAGGTCGAGGCCGCGTTCGAGGAGAAGAACGAGCAGCTGTACCGGTCCGGGTTCAAGGCCCAGTTCATCTCCGGCACAGTGATGCCGACGATCATGTTCCTCGGCAACCTCAACTACGTCGCGATCGCCGTCATCGGTGGCATGCGGGTCGCGTCGGGCACGATGACCCTCGGCGACGTGCAGGCTTTCATCCAGTACTCGCGGCAGTTCACGCAGCCCCTGACGCAGATCGGTTCGATGGTGAACCTGCTGCAGTCCGGCATCGCCTCGGCCGAACGCGTGTTCGCGGTTCTCGACGAGGAGGAGCAGTCGCCGGACCCCGAGCCTGCCGCCACCCCGTCGCAGGTACGCGGCCGGGTCGAGTTCGAGGACGTCCGGTTCAGCTACGACAAGGAGACCCCGCTCATCGAGGGGCTCTCGCTGACTGCCGAGCCGGGGCAGATGGTTGCGATCGTCGGCCCGACGGGCGCCGGCAAGACCACGCTGGTGAACCTCATCATGCGTTTCTACGAGGTCGACGGCGGCCGGATCACCCTCGACGGCACCGACATCTCCCAGATGACGCGCGACGATCTCCGCTCGCGCATCGGCATGGTCCTGCAGGACACCTGGCTGTTCGGCGGCACTATCCGCGACAACATCGCCTACGGTCACCCGAACGCCACTGACGAGCAGGTGCTCGAGGCCGCCCGGATGAGTTACGTCGACCGCTTCGTGCACATGCTGCCCGACGGCTACGACACGGTCATCGACGAAGAGGGCAGCAACGTCAGTGCAGGCGAGAAGCAGCTGATCACGATCGCACGCGCCTTCATCGCGCAGCCGTCGATCCTCATCCTCGACGAGGCCACCAGCTCCGTCGACACCCGCACCGAGTCGCTGGTGCAGCACGCGACGGCGGTGCTGCGCAGTGACCGCACGAGTTTCGTGATCGCACACCGGCTGTCCACGATCCGCGACGCCGACCTGATCGTCGTCATGGAGGACGGCCGGATCGTCGAACAGGGCGACCACCACGAACTGCTCGAGCGGCGTGGCGCATACTTCGAGCTGTACAACAGCCAATTCGCAGGAGCGGTGGAGTAGATGACCATGCATCCGTTGGACCTGTTCGGGATCGACGCTCTCCTCGACGAGCAGGAACGCGACATCCAGGGGACGGTCCGGCGGCTGGTGGACCAGCGGCTGCGACCCCGTCTGCCCGAATGGTTCGAGTCGGCGACGTTGCCCCGCGAGATCGCCCGGGAACTCGGCGACCTCGGCCTGTTCGGTATGCACCTGCACGGCTACGGTTGCGCGGGCACCAACGCCGTCAGCTACGGGCTCGCGTGCCTCGAACTCGAGGCCGGTGACAGCGGCTTGCGCAGCTTCGTCTCAGTGCAGGGGTCGCTGTCGATGTTCTCGATCTACCGGTATGGGTCGGAGGAACAGAAGCAGGAGTGGCTGCCGCGCCTGGCGACCGGTGAGGCGCTCGGCTGCTTCGGACTCACCGAACCGGACTTCGGTTCCAACCCTGCAGGGATGCGCACCCGCGCCCGCCGCGACGGATCCGACTGGATCCTCGACGGCACCAAGATGTGGATCACGAACGGCAGCACAGCGGACGTCGCGACCGTGTGGGCGCAGACGGACGACGGGATCCGCGGCTTCCTCGTCCCCACGAACACAACGGGATTCACCGCCAACAATGTCCATGGGAAGCTGTCGATGCGGGCGTCGGTGACGTCGGAACTCGTGCTCGACGGCGTCCGGCTGCCGGCCTCGGCGCAACTTCCTGAGGCGCGTGGGCTCGGTGCGCCGCTGTCGTGCCTCAACGAGGCTCGATTCGGCATCGTGTTCGGTGCGCTCGGCGCGGCCCGCGACAGCCTCGAGACGGCGATCGAGTACGCCGGGACCCGCGAGGTGTTCGACCGCCCGCTCGCCGGCTACCAGCTTACTCAGGAGAAGCTCGCCGACATGACCCTCGAGCTCGGCAAGGGCATGCTGCTGGCGATCCAGCTGGGCCGGATGAAGGACCGGGGCGAGATCACCCCAGACCAGGTCAGCGTCGGCAAGCTCAACAATGTGCGTGAGGCCATCGCGATCGCGCGGGAGTGCCGAACGATCCTCGGCGCCAACGGCATCACGCTCGAGTACTCACCGCTGAGGCACGCCAACAACCTCGAGTCGGTGCTCACCTACGAGGGCACCAGCGAGATGCACCTGCTGTCGATCGGTCGTGCGTTGACGGGGCACGCGGCCTTCCGCTGATGGCGCGCCGGTTGGCCGGTACAGGTTGGCACCGATTTCAGGCTGCCGACATGGCTACGCGGTCGTAGACCCTGTCGCCGAGGTACTTGCGAATAAGCAGCAAGGGCCTTGCGTACTTGCCCGCTACGTATCTTGTTCTTGGCCGACTGGAAGATATGGCCTTCGACACGACGTCTGCAATAACGGATGGCGGGGACAGCGCTCCTCGTCGTTCATACCTGCTTCGCATGCCGTCAGCGACCTTCTTCCCAAAGTCCTTGTACGGCCCCCTGCTCGATATCTCCTGAAGATTGTCTGCGGCGATCGTCCCCCACGCCGTCTGGATGCCTCCCGGTTCGACAACGACGACATTGATGCCGAACTCCTTCAGTTCCAGACGTAAGCAGTCCGACCAGCCCTCAACGGCGTGCTTGGTGGCGTGATACCAAGCGCCGAGCGGCGTGTACACCTTCCCGCCCATCGAGGATGTATTGATGATCGTTCCAGATTGCTGTCGTCGCATGTGGGGCAGAACCAGTTGCGTAAGCCGGGCGAGGCCGAAGAGATTCACATCGAACTGATGTTTGGCCCTGTCAATCGAGGTCTCTTCGACAGTTCCGTACAGGCCATAGCCCGCATTGTTGAAGAGCACGTCGATGCGGCCTTCATTCTCGATGACTGAATCCACCGCCTTCTCGAGCGTCGGATAATCAGTCATCTCCATTTCCAGCGGTCTGCCACCAGCGTTCTTGATCTTTTCCAGATCTTTTTCGGCACGCCCGGAACCATAGACTGTGTGCCCCTCAGAGATGAGCTTCTCGAGCGTGGCAAACCCAATCCCGGACGACGCGCCGCTGATTAATATGACTTTGTTCATGGTCAACACCCTTGCTGGTCTGAAGTTTCACTTACTGACGCGACTCGATGTGTTGAATGCGTTGATCCGCAAAGTGCCTGTCCTGCAAGCCATGACGCACAGTCCCTGCAGCTCATTGTGCCCCAGACGACACTTCGTGCGAAGTGCATCGCAGCGCCTCGCTCGAGGTGGGAGCCTCCGGGGGATGGGCATCCGAAGAGGGTGCCGACGTCGAAGCTTCTGGACGCGATCCACGTTAGGCAATGACGCCACCGAATAGTTTGTCGGTTCACGCCACTTCGTTGTCCGAACACGCCAACCACGGCTCGGGCGGGTAGGTCGCGCTGTCGTGTTCTGCCAAGACAATGACGCGAAAGGACAACGGGTCGGCAGTGTCGTTGCGTAGCGTGGATCCCGCCAGAATCTTCCAGGGGACGATGGCCGGGGCTGCCGCCGAACGCGCGCTACATGCGAACTCGCGATGGTTCAAGGGGAGATGCTCAATGCAAACCTACGCTCTGCCCTCCGGTGTAGGTGTCTTGCTGCACGACCTCGGAATTGATGCCGCGGCCATCACTCGACGGGCCGACCTGCCACGGGACGCGTTGAGTCGCCAAGGTTTCCGCGTCGTCGCGGAGGACTACTTCGCGCTGTGGCTGGCCCTGGAAGCCGAATACCAAGAGGGCGACGTCGCCGTCGGTGCCGCCCGATCGCTGAGCGCAGAAGCTTTTGACCCCGTGCTGTTCGCGGGGTTGTGCAGCCCAAATCTCACGGCGGCCGCACACCGTATCGCCGACTACAAGCGACTGCTCTATCCCGTGACGTTCGAGATTGATGACTCCTCGGGGCTGACGCTGCAATTGCAGCCCCGCGGAGCGTTCGAACCACCGCCGGTTCTTGCCCGGTTCGAGTTGCTCTTCTGGGTTTCATTCGCCCGACTCGCGACCCGCGAGCGCATCAAGCCCGTGCGCATGATCGTCCCAGTTGTCCCAGATGATCAAACCGAGTGCACGGCATTCCTCGACGGCTGCCAATTGACCCGAGGACGTCGGGCGCAGATCCAGTTCTCTGAGTCGGACGCTCGACGTCCTTTCGTCACGTCGAACGAGTCGATATGGAAGGTCTTCGAACCCCAACTTCGACGTCGGCTTCAGGATCTCGAGACGAACGCGACATGGACCGACCGGGTCCAAAGCGTTCTCCTGGAAGCGCTTCCGGCCGGGCGCGGGACGCTCGCCGACTTGGCGAGCGACCTGAACATCAGTGCCCGCACTCTTCAGCGTTACCTCACCGCTGAAGGGACCAGTTTTCGCGGTGTCCTCGGCCGAACCCGCGAGCGCCTAGCGCGTCACTACCTCTCCCGCAGCGCCCTCAGCGACACCGAGATCGCGTTGCTGCTCGGATACGACGAACTCACCTCGCTGCATCGCGCGTTCCGCTCATGGACAGGGCAAACCATCGGAGCCCAAAGAGGAACAGCCTCGTAGGCAACTGCGCAACGGGATCAACCACCAACTCAGCCTCTACTTCTGAGAGTCACGCAGGTTCTTCCGTACTGGCGATCCTTCGATGTCAACCCTCCACAGGAGCAAGGTCGACGTCGGCGGGAGGTACCAGGCGACGCAGGGTGCCGTCGAAGGCGGTGACGTAGAGAGCCCAGTCATCGCCGTTCGGGCCGATGCGCACCGAACTCGGCCCGGTCCACCCGCCCGACAGACCTGAAGCGACGATGCACGTTGCCCCGGTATTCGGGTCGACGCGGTAGACCGCACCCTCGATGTGAGCGGTGACGTAGAGCATTCCCTCCTGCGACATGGTCAGGTCGTCCGGTCCCGGGAGGAAGCCGGGCAGCCTGCCGACCACCGTCCATTCGTTCGGACTGTCCAGGGGGACACGCACAATCTGGCCGGTGAACAGATCATCGGTGTACACAGCGCGGTGATCCGGGCTGAGTGCCAGCCCTTCCGAACGCGGCACCGTCGCCCAGTTCTCCGTGAAGTCTCCGGATTCGGGGAAGTAGCGGGAAATCCCCTTCGACGAGAAACCCTCCGTTCCCACCCACGTCGTCAGCAGATCACCGTCGGGCAGACGCAGCAATCCATTGCCCGGGAAAGAACCCAGCTCTTCCGACTTACCTGTTGTGGTGTCGAGTTGATGCAACATCCCGTCCTGCCGGGTGAGGAAGTACAGGCTCGAGCCGTCCAGCTGCAGGCCACCCGGGGCGAACATTCCGTCGAGCACCGTGCGGACCTGTCCTGCGGCGTCGACGTGATAGACCTTCGTGTCCCCGGACAGATAGAACCCGCCCTCACCGTCGGGTTCGAGGTTCTCGAGCTGTTCCAACCCTTGCGCTACGGTCTCGACCTGCCAGTCGCCGCATTCTGCTGGGGCCAGGGATGATGTGGCCTGCGCCGGCGTTGCTGCAGTGGTGGTTCCTACTGCAATCGCAATGGCGACCAACAGGGTTCGGGTTCGGTTGCTCAGCGTCTTCACCCGAACAACCTAAGAGCAATTGCGGTGTTTGTCCCAAAATTCTCAAACCCAGGGGTCTCCTGGTTGGGCGGGTCTCTTCTGTTCGTCGGATCTATAGGCTGGTGGCGCACACGCACCGAGTCGATCATGGGAGTGCGCCATGGCTGTCGCCACCGCCGAACACGTGGCCCGCGAGCGCTTGCTCGACTTCATCCGGCCGCGCCATCACAGCGTTCTCGTTACCCGAAAACAATCCGGTGGGCTGCAGATGTCGCCGGTCACGTCGGGACTCGACGTGGACGGGCGAATCGTCGTCTCCACGTATCCGGAGCGGGCCAAGGCCGTCAACGCGCGCCGCGATCCCCATGCCAGCGTCTGCGTGCTCTCCGACGACTTCGGTGGGGCCTATGTGCAGGTCGACGGCACGGCAGAGGTCCTGGACATGCCCGACGCACTCGAACCGCTCGTCGAATACTTCCGGTGCATATCGGGTGAGCACCCCGACTGGGACGAGTACCGCGACGCCATGCGCCGGCAGAACAAGAGCCTCATCCGGGTCACCATCGATGCCTGGGGGCCGATCGCGACCGGTGGCTTTCCGCCCAACCTGGCCCGCGACTAGGAGGGGGCGTCGAGGGCCACCTTGGGGGCCTTGATCCGGCTTCCGCTCGGGCGGACCCTCGAACCATGAACGAATCAGAGCCACCAACCGAAGCCGATCGCGCACTCAAGGCCAGACAGCGTGCCATGTGGGCGTCGGGTGATTACCCGGCCGTCGCCGCCGAAGTCTTCCCGAATCTGGGGGAGGTCCTGATCGAAGCCTGCGGGATTCACGCCGGCCAACGGGTCCTCGACGTGGGCGCCGGCAGCGGCAACGTCGCGATTCCTGCCGCACTGACCGGCGCCCACGTCGTCGCCTCCGACCTCACTCCCGAGCTGTTCGACGCCGGCCGCCAGATCGCCTCCGCGCGTGGCGTCGAACTCGAATGGCGGGAAGCGGACGCCGAGTCGCTGCCGTTCGCCGACGGCGAGTTCGACGTCGTGACCTCGTGCGTCGGTGTCATGTTCGCGCCGCACCACCAGGACAGCGCCGATGAGATAGTGCGGGTCTGCGCACCGAACGGCACGATCGGTTTGATCAGCTGGACGCCGACCGGGTTCATCGGCCGAATGTTCGCGGCGATGAGACCGTACGGTCGGCAGCTGCCACCCGGTGCGCAGCCGCCGCCGCTGTGGGGCGAGGAAGCACATGTGCGTGACCTGCTGGGAGACCGTGTCACCGATGTCGTCGTGCGCCGTGAGGTGGTCCGGGTGGACCGCTTCGACGGCCCGAGGGAGTTCCGCGACTACTTCAAGGCCAACTTCGGGCCGACGCTCGCGGTGTACAAGGCCATCGGCGCCGAGGGCACAGCCGACGCCGCGGACAAGGTCGCAGCGCTCGACGCGGAACTCGCAGATCTGGCCCGGCAGCACGATGTCGGAGAGGGTTCGTTCGCGATGGACTGGGAGTATCTACTGCTCACCGCGCGCAAGCGAGCGTAGGCCTGCGTCAGGGTCGCCGACTCTCCCGTGTGACACGATGGCCACGTGAGTGATGTTGTACCGACCCCGCCCGCCCCGTTCTTCACGGTGGGCACCCGCATGCCCGACCGGTTGGGTCGCACCGGCATCATCCACACCGCGCACGGTGACATCCGGACTCCGGCGTTTATCGCTGTCGGCACCAAGGCGACCGTCAAGGCGGTGCTGCCCGAGTCGATGAAGGAGCTCGGCGCGCAGGCCGTGCTCGCCAACGCGTACCACCTGTACCTGCAGCCGGGACCGGAGATCGTCGACGAGGCCGGCGGACTGGGCGAGTTCATGAACTGGGACGGCCCCACCTTCACCGACAGCGGTGGCTTTCAGGTCATGTCGCTCGGCGTCGGATTCAAGAAGGTTCTCGCGATGGACGCCGTCGGCGTCCAGTCCGACGACGTCATCGCCGACGGCAAACAGCGTCTTGCCCACGTCGACGGCGACGGTGTCACTTTCAAGTCGCATCTCGACGGCTCGCCGCACCGGTTCACGCCGGAGGTGTCGATGCAGATCCAGCACCAGTTGGGTGCCGACATCATGTTTGCGTTCGACGAGCTGACCACCCTTCTCAACACCCGCGCATATCAGGAGCAGTCCGTCGAGCGGACACACGCATGGGCGGTGCGGTGCATCGCCGAGCACGAGAAGCTGACCGCCGAGCGTGCGCATCGGCCGTACCAGGCGCTGTTCGGGGTGGTGCAGGGCGCGCAATACGAAGACCTACGGCGGCAGGCGGCGCGGGGCCTCGAGTCCATCCGTGGGGTCAGCGGCCGCGGCTTCGACGGCTACGGGATCGGCGGCGCGCTCGAGAAGCAGAACCTCGGGACCATCGTCCGTTGGGTCAACGAGGAGTTGCCCGAGAACAAGCCGCGCCACATGCTCGGCATAAGCGAGCCTGACGACTTGTTCGTCGCGATCGAGAACGGTGCGGACACGTTCGACTGCGTCAACCCCTCACGGGTGGCCCGCAACGCGGCGATCTACCACCCGGACGGTCGGTTCAACATCAACACCTCGAGGTTCCGACGGGACTTCGATCCGATCGACGGCGAGTGCGACTGCTACACGTGCGCCAACTACAGTCGCGCCTACATCCACCACCTGTTCAAGGCGAAGGAGATGCTCGCCTCGACGCTCTGCACGATCCACAACGAGCGGTTCACCATCCGTCTCGTCGATCGGATCCGCGAGAGCATCGAGGGCGGCTACTTCGACGAGTACAAGCTCGAGACCCTCGGCAGGTTCTACGGCAGCTAGCCGTTCTCTACCGGCGCGTAGCTGGGCTCGCGCTTCTTTACGAAGGCGATCACCCGATAGGTCACCGGCAGGACCAGGATCTCGACGAGCGTCTTCCACAGGAAGCCGACGATCACGAAGTTGATGAAGTCGTCCCAGGTGGAGATCCCGATCGCGCCGGCGGCGATGGAGCAGAAGATCAGGGTGTCGGCGAACTCGCCGACCACGGTCGAGCCGATGAGGCGAGCCCACAGGTGCTTCTCACGGGTGCGTTCCTTGATGCGGACCAGCACCGCGGAGTTGAGGAGCTGGCCGACGAGGTAGCCGGCCACGCCGGCGAGCAGCAGACGCGGAACGACCCCGGTGACGGCGTCGAACGCGGCCTCGTTCTCGTAGAAGTCGGCCGCTGGTAGCTGCCCGGCAATCCAAAAGCTCAGCGCCGCCAGCAGCAGTGCGCTGAAACCGACGTAGATCGCGCGTCGGGTGGCCTTGAAGCCGTAGACCTCGCTGAGGATGTCCCCGATGATGTAGGCAAGGGGGAAGAGGAAGAAGGCCCCGTCGAGGTAGAGCGGCAGGATCTGGATCGGTCCGAGAGAGAGATCCTGATCGCCGAGGAATGCGACCCCCTTGGTCGCGGCGATATTGGAGATCAGCAGCGTCGCCGTGAACAGCGCCACCAGCGTGGGGTAGTAGCTGCGACTGACGTGTGCGAAGGACGCCGGATCGGACGCGTGGGGCGGAGACTGTACTGACTGGGTCACCGCGACATCCAAGCATTCCCGCCGTTGTGGCGCTGACCCGCCACCCCGTTCTGCCTGTTTTGCACGAAATGACCGCTACCGGGAGGAACCCGGTAGCGGTCATTTCGCGAGAGTTGGCGCACTACTAGGCGGTCGGGCCCCCGACGGTGACGCGGTACGCGTAGGTGCCCGCGATGATCGTCACCGGAAGGGTGATCAACAATCCGACGACGAACACGATCAAACCGAGGATGTTCAGGCCGACCAGCGCGAGAGCGAGCAGCACCAGTGGTCCTAAGTTGGAGGCGATCGCGCGGACGCTGGACCCGATGGCCTTTATCGGATCTTGGTTCCGGTCGATGACGAACTGCAACGTCCACCAGGTCAGGAACGTTACGATCAGGCCCGGGATGATCAACAAGATATAGCCGATCACGGTGAGCACGCTCACGAGGAAAGCGGCCACGATGACGGGCACGACAGGGAACCGGAAGAACGAGCCGATGGACGGCTTGTTGCCCTCCGTCTCCTGCAGCGCTCCCGAAACGAACGCGGCCTGGAACAGGTAGCCGACGACCAAGGTGATCAGAAAGCCGGCCACGCCGACGGCAGCCGACGTATCCCCGCTGAACGCCACGTTGAGCAGGATCTGGACGACAAAAAAGATCGCGTAGATCCCGACCCAGGGTAAGACGTTGCCCCAGACCTTGTGCCAGCCGTACTTGATCGCGTCGCCGACGCGCAGGGCGCTTCCGGGGCCCGGCTGGCCGTAGCCGGAATCGAAGGCCGGGGGAGGCGGCGGGTAGTTGCCCGGCGGCGGGGGATACGCACCCGGCGGCGGAGCGTACCCGCCTGGTGGCGGGGGATATCCACCCGGCGGGGGCGGGTAGGCGCCAGGGGGCGGAGGTGGAGTGCCCCCCGCCTGCGGCACGTCGTTACCGTTGCCGTCCTCGGGGTTCTGGTTCGGGTCTTGTCCACCAGTGGTCATGCTCACCTGCGTCCCGTCACGTCGATCGGCCAATATATGCGATTCAGAACACTACGCGGCGAGCGGTCGGTATGGCTTCTCCGGGGGGATGAATCAGCCGTCGAAGATCCACGGACGGGTGGGAAGGATCTTGGGATCCCACCGATCGAGAAGCTGAGCGAGAGTAACGGTTTCGCCCTTGTCGGCAAGTCCCAGCGACCGGGCGAGTGCTGTCAGCACGTCGGCGGGCGAGCGGCCCAACCGGGTTTGGTCGGCGAGCGTGACGGCGCCGTCGCGCTTGGCCAGGCGCTTGCCGTCGGTGTTCAACGCGAGTGGCACGTGCGCGTACGTCGGCGCGGGCAGCCCCAGCAAGCTCGCGAGGTACGCCTGGCGTGGTGCCGACAAGAGCAGGTCGTCGCCGCGGACCACCTGGTCGATGCCCTGGGCCGCGTCGTCGACGACCACCGCCAGGTTGTAGGCGGGGATCTGGTCGCCGCGGCGGAGGACCAGATCGTCGACCATTCCGGTGTAGCGACCGTGCAGTTCGTCCTCGACGGTGAACTTGTCCGTGCCCGCCCGAAGCCGTAGGGCGGGTGGACGTCCGCTCGCCCGGCGTTCGGCACGTTCGGCGTCGGTCAGGTTGCGGCAGGTACCCGGATACGCACCTTCCGGTGCGTGCGGCGCTGACGCTGCCTGTTGGATTTCCTTTCGCGTGCAGAAACATTCGTACGTGAGCCCAGCGTGCTGCAGCCGTGTGATCGCGGTGTCGTACAGCTCTAGACGGGTGGACTGGCGGACCACCTCGCCGTCCCAGTCCAGTCCGAGCGCGGCCAGGTCCGCGAGTTGGCGTTCCTCGGCCCCGCGCCGGACCCGGTCCAGGTCCTCGACGCGAACGAGGAACCGGCGTCCGGTGGAACGGGCGAACAGCCACGCGAGCAGGGCGGTCCGGAGGTTGCCTAGATGCAGATCGCCGGAGGGGCTGGGGGCGAATCGTCCCGCGCGTGTCGATGTGTCCACCGCGTTCACCATTGGCGCAGCCTATCGAGGCCACCGCAGAACTCGGAGCCGACAGTCTCATCCGAGTCCGTAGCCAACGGCCCTGGGAAGGCGTAGCCTGCACATTGCTGTGCCTGAGCCGGTTGTCGCCCTGCCCGTCGGCCCTTCGGCAGATCGCGACCGGTGACGTCCTCGAGGGAGCGCGTCCCGGCCATGGGGCGTGCGGTCAGGAGATCCCGGTGGCGACCGTCGAATCCAAACCCGTTGCCGTTCGGCCCTATCCGCCGCGATGGGCCCGCAAGGGTGAGTTCATCTATCGGGTGATCACGACCACCGACCCGAAGATGCTCGGGATCATGTACCTCATAACGTCGTTCGCCTTCTTCATGATCGGTGGCCTGCTGGCGCTGCTGATGCGCGCGGAGCTCGCCCGGCCGGGCCTGCAGTTCCTGTCGACCGAGCAGTTCAACCAGCTGTTCACTATGCACGGCACGATCATGCTCCTGCTGTACGCGACACCGATCTTGTTCGGCTTCGCGAACTACATCCTGCCGCTGCAGATCGGTGCCCCTGACGTCGCGTTTCCCCGCCTGAACGCGTTCAGCTACTGGTCGTACCTGTTCGGTGCCATCATCGCGACAGCCGGTTTCATCACGCCCGGCGGCGCGGCCGACTTCGGGTGGACCGCCTATTCTCCGTTGACCGACGCGGTCCATTCGCCCGGCCTGGGCGCCAACCTGTGGATCCTGGGGCTCGCCCTCAGCGGCCTGGGAACGATCCTGGGCGGGGTCAACATGATTACCACCGTCATCTGTCTGCGCGCCCCGGGCATGACGATGTTCCGGATGCCGATCTTCACGTGGAACATCTTCGTCACCAGCATTCTGGTCCTGCTGGCCTTCCCGATTCTCACGGCGGCTTTGATGGGTCTGTTCGCCGACCGGATGGTGGGTGCGAACGTCTACGATCCCGGCACGGGTGGCGTCATGCTGTGGCAGCACCTGTTCTGGTTCTTCGGCCACCCCGAGGTGTACATCATCGCGCTGCCGTTCTTCGGCATCGTCACTGAGGTCTTCCCGGTCTTCTCACGCAAGCCAGTCTTCGGCTACACCGGGCTCGTGTACGCGACCATCGCGATCGCCGCCCTTTCCGTCGCGGTGTGGGCGCACCACATGTACGCCACCGGCGCGGTCCTGCTGCCGTTCTTCTCGTTCATGACGTTCCTGATCGCGGTCCCGACTGGCGTGAAGTTCTTCAACTGGATCGGCACGATGTGGAGAGGGCAACTCACGTTCGAGACCCCAATGCTGTTCGCGGTCGGCTTCCTCGTCACCTTCCTGTTCGGTGGTCTGTCTGGCGTGCTGCTGGCGAGCCCGCCGATCGACTTCCACGTCACCGACTCGTATTTCGTTGTCGCGCACTTCCACTACGTCCTGTTCGGCACGATCGTGTTCGCGACCTACGCCGGCATCTACTTCTGGTTCCCGAAGATGACCGGGCGGTTGATGGACGAGCGCCTGGGCAGGTGGCACTTCTGGTTGACGTTCCTTGGCTTCCACACCACGTTCCTCGTGCAGCACTGGCTCGGGGCCGAGGGCATGCCGCGCCGCTACGCCGACTACCTGCCCTCCGACGGATTCACCACCCTCAATGAGATTTCCACGATCGGTTCGTTCATCCTGGGCGCCTCGACGCTGCCGTTCCTGTGGAATGTCTTCAAGAGCTACCGCTACGGCCAGGTCGTGACCGTCGACGACCCGTGGGGCTACGGCAACTCGCTCGAGTGGGCCACCAGTTGCCCACCGCCGCGCCACAACTTCACAGAGTTGCCCCGAATTCGTTCGGAGCGACCGGCTTTCGAGCTGCACTACCCGCACATGGTCGAACGCCTGCGGGCGGAGGCGCACGTCGGCCCCGGCAGTCCGGGACGACAGCTGACCGCGGTCATCGAGAGTAGTGACCGCGAAGCGGACAGTGACCGCAAGCCGCCGCCCGAGAATGAGCGCCACGGTAGGCAGGGTGATGACACATGACCTTGCCGCTACGGCGGCTGCAGGACAGATCGGATAGACGAATCGGATATCGGAACAGGAGTCCGGACATGGGAAGAATGCTCGCGATCTCGTTCACCGCGCTCGCAGCCGGCGCCGCATTGGTCGGTTGCACCAACAACGAAACTACGGAGGAAGCGCCGGCCACCATGACGGCCACGATGACGACCACGGCGCCGGCCACGGCTCCGGCCGCCGGTCCCGCGCTCTCGACGGCGCAGACGGACCTCGGTGAGGTGGTGGTCAATGTCGACGGCATGACGGTCTATGCGTTTGACATGGACACGCCCGGCACCGACGCCAGCGCGTGCGACGCCGCCTGCCAGGAAATATGGCCGCCCGTGATGAGTGACAACCCGCAACCGGAGGTCTCCGGTGTCGCGGGCACGATCGCCACGATCCCGGGGCCGCAGGGCGGCAATCAGGTCACCGTGAACGGAATGCCGGTGTATCTGTTCTCCGGCGACGCAGGGCCCGGCTCGGTGGCGGGTCAGGGCGTCCAGGGCTTGTGGTGGGCGCTGAACCCGGCAGGGGAGAAAATCATGACCGAACCCGGCGGCTGAGACCAGGCCGGAAACTGGAAAACCCCCGATGACATGGTCACCGGGGGCTTCCCGTGGCGGAGGATAGGGGATTTGAACCCCTGAGGGCGTTAACCCAACCCGCGTTCCAGGCGAGCGCCATAGGCCACTAGGCGAATCCTCCACGGGGGAGCATACCGGTACCCGGGCGCCGAAAGCCAAATTGGGTGAGGAGGGGCGCATCACTGCCATTCCTGTCCATCCAGTTACACTCGTAGGTGGATCCCGCGCGGCGCGCATCCTGTGAACTCCCCCAGGGCCGGAAGGCAGCAAGGGTCAACGGGCTCTGCCGGGTGCGCGGGGTCCCCTATCTCCTCCCGTCCCCGACCAACTCGCGTCGGTGAAAGGCCGCCCGTATGCCTGTCCAGACCCAAATCGGGTTGATGAGCCACGACGAGCTTCGCGCCGAGCTCGAGCGTCAGACAGCGAGGTACGAGCAGCTCAAGGCGGAGAAGCTGAAACTCGATCTCACCCGCGGCAAGCCGGCACCGGAACAGTTGGACCTGTCGTTGGATCTGCTCTCCCTGCCGGGCGACGGCGATTTCCGCGACGCTGACGGCACCGACTGCCGAAACTACGGCGGCCTGGCCGGCCTGCCGGAACTGCGCGCGATCTTCGGCGAGCTGCTGGGCATCCCGACGGCGAACCTGGTCGCCGGTGGCAACGCGAGCCTCGAGATCATGCACGACACGATCGCGTTCTCGCTGTTGCACGGCACTTCGGATTCGCCGCGTCCGTGGTCGCAGGAGCCGGTGGTGAAGTTCTTGTGCCCGGCGCCGGGCTACGACCGCCACTTCGCGATCACCGAGTCCTACGGCGTCGAGATGATCGCGATCCCGATGCGAGACGACGGCCCGGACATGTCGAAGGTCATCGAACTGGTCTCCTCCGATCCGCAGATCAAGGGCATGTGGTGCGTACCGGCGTACTCGAACCCGACCGGGGCGGTGTACACGGAGGACATAGCGCGCGCCCTGGTGTCGATGCCGGCTGCGGCCCCTGACTTCCGCCTCTTCTGGGACAACGCCTACGCGGTCCATCCGCTGGTTGCGCAGTGTGCTCCTGTCCTCGATGTGCTCGGCATGGCCGCGGAGGCCGGTCACCCGAACCGTCCGCTGGTGTTCGCGTCGACGTCCAAGATCACCTTCGCCGGCTCAGGTGTGAGTTTCTTCGGTGGCTCCGCGCAGAACGTGGCCTGGTACCTGCAGCACCTAGGCAAGAAGACGATCGGACCGGACAAGGTCAACCAGCTGCGCCACCTGCGCTTCTTCAAGGACGCTGCGGGGGTCCGCGCGCACATGGACAAGCACCGCGAGATCCTGGCCCCCAAGTTCGCGCTCGTCCGGAAGATCCTCGAAGACCGGCTGGGTGCGTCGAAGGTCGCGTCGTGGACCGACCCCAAGGGCGGCTACTTCATCAGCCTCGACGTCGTCGACGGAACCGCCAAGCGGGTCATCCAGCTGGCGAAGGAAGCCGGCATCGCGCTCACCGCAGCCGGTTCGGCCTTCCCGTACAAGCAGGATCCCGCCGATAGGAACATCCGCCTGGCCCCGAGCTTCCCGTCCATGGACGAGCTCGCCAAGGCGATGGATGGTGTCGCTACCTGTGTGCTACTGGCGGCGGCCGAGCACGCGCTCACCAAGAACCAGTAGCCCCAAGCCCTGAACGGAACTCATGGCACGGCGTCGGGCATGCCATCTCAGGCGGTCGTCTATATCCCTGGTGTCGAGTCTTTCTGCCACGGTTGACACCCACCCCGATAGTTCTACGCTCTAAATATCCTCGTCAGAACACCCGCTTGTGCGCACCTCGAGTCGGCGGGATCGGTTCGACGACGCACGACTCAGAAATGGGGCATCACGAAATGATGCGTGCACCTCGCTTCGAAGGAATCATCGGGCGGACCCTTGCCGAGTCCCAACCGTGGTATGACGAACCGCCGCACCCCAGCCCCGAGGCTCCCAATGTCGTGGTGGTGTTGCTCGATGACACCGGCTTTGCTCAGTTCGGGTGCTACGGCTCGGACATCGAAACCCCGAATATAGATACATTGGCTGAAAATGGACTGCGGTTCACCAACTTTCACGTGGCACCGGTGTGTTCACCGACGCGCGCAGCGTTGTTGACCGGCCGCTCCGAGCACGCCGTTGGCATGCGCAGCGTGGCGAACTTTCGGACGGGATTCCCGCACCAGTTGGGTCACATCACCAGCTCGGCCACCACGATCGCGGAAGTGCTGCGAGAGGAGGGTTACGCGACGTTCTGCGTCGGCAAATGGCATCTCACCCCGTCGGAGCAGTGCTCGGCAGCGGGCCCGTTCGACCATTGGCCGCTGGCACGCGGGTTCGACCGCTTCTACGGGTTCCTCGACGGCGAGACCGACCAGTTTCACCCGCAGCTGGTGTGTGACAACCATCCGATCGATCCGCCGGGGCGGCCTGAGGACGGCTACCACCTCTCCGAAGATCTCGTCGATCAGGCCCTCAGGATGGTGACGGACTCCAAGGGCGTCCGTCCTGACCGCCCGTTCTTCCTGTATCTGCCCTTCGGAGCCACTCACTCCCCCCACCAGGCGCCGGCGAGCTACTTGTCCAAGTACCGAGGCAAGTACGAAGAAGGCTGGGATGTGTTTCGAGAGAAGTGGTTTGAGCGACAGCTCGAGACCGGCGTGGTTAGACCTGGAACGCAGTTGGCCCCGAGAAATCCCGGTGTCGACCCGTGGGATGAGCTCGGCGAGGACCAGCGCAAGCTTGCCTGCCGGCTGCAGGAAGCGTTCGCCGCCTTCCTCGATCACACCGACGACCAGATCGGCCGCCTGGTGGAGGGCCTGCGCGACCTGGACCAGTTGGACAACACGCTGCTGCTCGTTCTCTCCGACAACGGCGCGTCTCAGGAAGGGGGACCTTTCGGGGTCCTGCACGAGATGCGATTCTTCAACAGCCTTCTCGACGGTGCCGTCGACGTGCCCAGCGACCTGATCGGCCGTATCGACGAAATCGGGGGCCCACACAGCCACACCAACTATCCGTGGGGCTGGGCACAGTGCGGCAACACCCCATTCAAGTGGTACAAGCAGAACACCCATGAGGGGGGTGTTCACGTGCCGTTGATCGTGCACTACCCCCGCAGGATCGCGGCCGACCAACGCGGGTCGATACGCGACCAGTTCTCGTACGTATCCGACATCGCGCCGACGATCTACGAACTCGTCGGTGTCACACCGCCGCAGACCTATCAGGGAATCGAGCAGCTCCCGGTGACGGGGCATTCGTTTGCAAGTGTCATCGACGATCCTGCCGCCCCGGCGACGAACTCGGTGCAGTTCTTTGAGCAGATGGGCAGCCGCGCCATCGTCGACGGTGAGTGGAAAGCGGTCTGTCGACACATACATGGCGACGACTTCGACACGGAGAGATGGGAGCTCTATCACCTCGCGACCGACTGGTCCGAGTGCAACGACTTGGCAAGCGATCAGCCCGAGCGGCTCGAGGAGCTCATCAAGCTCTGGTGGAGCGAGGCCGAACGAAACGGAGCGCTGCCACTGGATGACCGCACCATCGAACTGTTCGGCGTCCGCTTCCGCAACAATTCGCCGCACCCGGCCGACAGACGCTACGTGTACCGGCCACCGATGTCGCCACTGCAAATGGGGTCGAGCGCGGCCATCGGTGGCCGCAGCTTTCACGTCACCGCCTATGTCACCCGCACCGCGGAACAAGATGGCGTCCTGTTCGCCACCGGCAACGAGAACTCAGGCATCTCGGTGTTCGTCCAATCCGGCCGGCTTGTGGTGGACTACAACGCGTTCGGCGAGCATTCGATCGTCGAGTCGGACAACATCATCCCGGCAGGGGATGCCACACTGGTCGCCCGGGTGACGCGCGGCACCGGCCGCTCCGGCACGATCAGCGTCGAGGTGAACGGGCAGGCCGCGGGCTCGGTCGACACGGCCGCGTTCATGCGGATGATCTCGTCCACCGGTTCGAGCATCGGCTACGACGACGGGTCGGCGGTCTCGGCCCGCTACCAAGCGCCGTTCGCGTTCGCCGGAAAGCTCCACGAACTCGAGATACAGCTCGCCGACGACGAAGACCCCGCCTTGCGCACAGCCGAGGCGGCTGAAGAGATGCGGCGGCAGTAACACAGCTGGCCTGGACGGCATCACCTTCCTTCCGGCGCGACTTCGACTCCTGTCGACTAGACCGAGAGACACTGACGTACTGCTGGTCCTAGACTGGCCGGATGCCGAATCTGAACCTCACGGGTGATCCAGCGGCCGATGCACTGCTGGCCAGTGACCCGTTGGCCCTGCTGATCGGAATGTTGCTAGACCAGCAAGTGCCGATGGAGACGGCCTTCGCGGGACCGAAGAAGCTCGACGACCGTCTCGGTGGCCTCGACGTACACACCATCGTGGAGATGAACCCGGACGACTTCATCTCGGTGTGCGCGCAGCCTCCGGCTGTGCACCGGTTCCCGAAGTCGATGGGCCAGCGCATCCAGTCCTTGTGTGCGTACATCGCCGAGCACTACGACGGCGACACCGCCGCGATCTGGACGTCGGGTGAGCCGGACGGCAAGGAGGTGCTGAAGCGCCTCAAGGCACTGCCCGGATACGGCGACCAGAAGGCGCGGATCTTCCTGGCACTCTTGGGAAAACAGATCGGCGTGCAGGTGCCCGGGTGGCGTGAGGCTGCGGGCGCCTACGGCGACGAGGGCGCCCGCCGGTCGATCGCCGACGTCGTCGACCGGCAGACGCTCCTCGAGGTGCGCGACTTCAAGCAGGCCGCCAAGGCAGCGGCGAAGGCGGCCAAGGGGAAGTAGGTCAGTTCTCGGGCCGAATCCAGCCGCCGCTGTTCGGGTCCGGGATCGTGTGCACCACTTCGCCGCGCTCGAGTTCCGCGATGCTTTCCGCCAGGAATGCCTCGTTAGCAGGTGAACGCAGGAGGTACGCGGTTTCGTCCATCAGCTCGGTCACTCCTCGATCAGCTGTCGTTCGACGCCTTCACCACGAAGCGATGCCTCGTGTGCGGACGTCAGACGGTCGGCGTTGGCCGGTGAACTCAGGAGGTACTCGGTTTCGTCCATGTGCTCGCTCATTCCTCGATCAGCTCACGTTCGATGAACTCGCCCCGCTTGAACCGTTCGTACGCCTGCATCAACCTCTCAGCCATAACCGGGTTGCGGAACAGGTACGCGGTCTCTTCGAGTGAATCGAAGTGGTCCTTGGGCACCAACACTGCACTGCCCTCGTCGGTGACTATCTCGATGGGTAGGCAGTCGTCGTTGACCTGCTGGATCAGCTTCTCCAGCTTCTGCTTTGCCACGTTTGCGGTCACTGCCATGGTTGGCCCTCCTGTCGATGGGTAGCCGGATAGGTTAACACTTCCCGAAAGCACCGCGATCTCGTCATCCCGGACAGAGGCGATGGGCTGGGTCGAAGCTCAGCGATGCTGTCGGCGACGGCCAGAAAGTGGCCGAAGTCGGCTTCCTGACAGTTCATCTGTCGGAACAGACGGCGACAGCTGCTCGGGTTTTCCATCAATGGAAGCGATCGAGTGTGAGATCGACACAACAGTCTGATAGTCCGTTCTGGTTCGCGAGAGTTCCTGCGGTCTCAGCATGGTTGGTCAGATCCCGTTGGAATCAGCCAGGCGGTCGTATGTGTTAGCTGTCTCGGAGACCACCGTGCAGTTCCACTTCAGTACAGCAGACGCGAGTCTCGGAGCATCTTGGCCGGCGCAGCCGCGTCCGCAAGGCGGCGTCTGGACCTGAAGCCGCCTGTCCGAGCGCATTGTCGGGGTACCGTCCCATCCATGACTGCTGCGATCTCGGTGGAGAAGCTGGTCAAGACATTCGGGGCCACAAGGGCTCTCGACGGGTTGGACCTGCAAGTGGGTACCGGTGAGGTGCACGGATTTCTCGGACCCAATGGTTCCGGTAAATCGACGACTATCAGGGTGCTGCTGGGACTGTTGCGGGCTGATTCCGGGCGTACGCGGTTGCTCGGGGGTGATCCCTGGAAGGACGCGGTCTCGCTTCACCGCAGAATCGCTTACGTGCCGGGAGACGTCAGCCTCTGGCCCAACCTCACGGGGGGTGAGGCGATCGACCTTCTGGCGGGTTTGCGCGGCGGCCTCGACGAGTCTCGACGAAGCGACCTGCTCGAGCGGTTCGAGCTCGATCCGACGAAGAAGGCCCGCACCTACTCGAAGGGCAATCGGCAGAAGGTTGCGCTCGTGGCCGCATTCGCATCGAACGCCGATCTCTATGTCCTCGACGAACCGACGTCTGGGTTGGATCCATTGATGGATTCGGTTTTTCGGGACTGTATCGGCGAGGTGTCGGGTGCGGGAAGAACCGTCTTGCTGTCCAGCCACATCCTCGCCGAGGTCGAGGCATTGTGTGATCGTGTGAGCATCATCAGGGAAGGGCGGACCGTGGAGTCGGGCACGCTGGCCGAGCTTCGCCACCTCACCCGGACGTCAGTTACCGCAGAAACCGAAAAGCCGGTGACTGGACTGGATTCGGTGACAGGTGTATTCGACGCGCGGGTGGACGGGCTGCACGTGCGCTGCGAGGTGGAGACCAGCGAACTGGACGGTGTGCTGCACTACCTGCTGACCTTCGGGATCAGGTCGCTCACCTCGGCGCCACCGACCCTCGAGGAACTGTTCCTTCGACACTACGGCGACGAACTCGCGCGCGAGGGCGAGAACCATGGGCCAGCCGAATCGAAGGTCCACTGATGGGGACACAATTCGCCGGAACCGGTCGGCTCGTGCGGTTGGCGCTACGGCGCGACCGGATCCAACTTCCGGTTTGGCTGTTCGCCCTTGTCGTGCTGGAGGCGATTTCGGTCTCGAGCGTCCTGGGGCTCTACCCGACAGAGGCTGACCTCCTCAGCATCGCCATCGCGACCGCGCAGTCGCCTGTTGCGCTGGCCACCAACGGAATCATCTCCGGATACACCGCGGGTGCAGTGGTCGCGAGCCAGATCGTCATGCCGCTCTCGCTGGGGGCCGCCCTGATGAGCATCTTGCTCGTGGTTCGCCACACCCGGCAGAACGAGGAGACAGGCAGGGCGGAGCTTGTCGAGGCCGCGGTCGTAGGGCGGAAGGCGTTTCTTACCGCTGCCCTGACGGTTGCGGTGGCGGCGAACGCGATTCTGGCAGTGTCCAGTGTTGTGGTCCTGATGGCACAGGGGCTGCCTCTGGGTGGGTCGTTGGCGATCGGACTTGCGATTGCCGGCGCGGGAATTTCTTTCGCGGGCATCGCGGCAGTCACCTCACAGGTAACGGAGGGAGCGCGAGCGGCCAATGGGCTCGCAGGCGCCGCCCTTGCCGCGGCTTTCGTGCTGCGCGCCGTGGGTGACATGTCCGGAACCGTCGAGGCTGGAGGCACGCGGGTGGTCAGCGGCTTTGCCTCATGGCTGTCGCCGATCGGTTGGGCCGAGCAGATTCGCCCCTACGACGACAATGACTGGTGGGTACTCGTACTGCCGGCGCTGTTCACCCTCGCAACCGTAGCGCTCGCGTTCTTCTTGACCGAACGACGAGATCTCGGCGCCGGATTGGTCGCTACCAGGCGAGGGCCCGCCCGCGCATCGCGAACCCTGCCGACACCGCTCGGATCGGCCTGGCGGATCCAACGAAGCGTTCTTTTCTGGTGGGCGGTGGGTATCGGATTCATCGCACTCGTCTACGGCGGGGTTGGCGAGCAAATCGACGACTTCCTCGGTGAGGGCGACCAGGTGACAGAGGTGATGGGGAAACTTGGAGGCACCTCCGACATGGTGGACGCCTACTTCGCGACCATCTTCGGCACGATGGCGATTGCGGTGGGCGCCTATTCGATTCAGGCACTGCTGCGGATGCGTGCAGAGGAGGCGGCGGGGCGGCTCGAGCCAGTCCTGGCCACAGCTGTGGGGCGCCCCCGCTGGCTGTCAGCCCACTTAGCGGTGGTGGTGACCGGTGTGGTTGCCTTGCAGCTACTCACCGGTGTCGCCACGGGGCTCGCATATGGTCTGGTCACAGCGGATGTGGCGGGCAATGTGGCCGATCTGAGCGCGGCGGCGTTGGTCTTCGTGCCTGCAATCCTGGTGGTGGCCGCCGTTGCCGTTCTGCTTTTCGGCGGCCTCCCCTTGTGGGCTTCAGGGCTTTCCTGGGCCGCACTCGCGTTGTTCCTGCTGTTCGGGTTACTCGGTCCACTGCTCGGATTGCCTGATTTCATTCGCAACTTGTCGCCGTTCAGTCATGTCCCGCCCGTTCCTGCAGCTGACGTGACGGGCACGCCGCTGATGTGGATGGTGGCGGTCGCGGTGGTACTGACGGCGGGGGGAGTCGCGTTGTTCAGGCGGCGTGATCTGGCCATCTAGGTGTCTCGGTACCCACTGTCCGGTGAGATGTATTCCGCCGGAACGGCATCGGTTCTTCCCGGACGCGCCCTGGCATCCGGCTGTCGCTGTATTCGAGGAGATCGGCATGCAGGTGCCCGGCTGGCGCGACGCGTCCGGCGCGTACGGCGACGAGGGCGCCCGCCGGTCGATTGCCGACGTCGTCGACGGGCAGACGCTCCTCGAAGTTCGCGAGTTCAAGCAGGCGGCCAAGGCAGCGGCGAAGGCAGTCAAGGGGAAGTAGGTCAGCCCGCGAACTTCTGGGCGGGAACTCGAGGCGGCCTGTGGCGACGTCCTGCCAGGCCGCTGTATCCAGCGGCGTTGGAACGCATTCGAATGTTCGGAGCCGCCTTGTCAGTGGACCGAGGCTATCGTTGTTGATGAGTAGTAGCAAAGTAGCGAGAGGGGACTTGGGAAGTGAATGAACCGGAAGCATTCTGGGATAAATCTGCAAGCAAATACGATAAAACCGAGGAACGATTTGAGTACATCCATACCAAAAGCAGAGAAAATGCTAAGAAGCACCTCAAGGGCGCCGATATTATTCTAGATTATGGATGCGGAACAGGCACCACATCTTGTGAGCTTGCAAGTGAGGTTAAGGAGATTCATTCCCTTGACATCTCATCTAAAATGATTGAACTAGCAGATGAGAAAGCTGCTGCCAGTGGCGTCGCGAACGTAACTTTCGTACAGGCTGATATCTTTGACAAGAGATACGAAGAAGGAACGTTCGATGCGATTCTGGCTTTCAATGTGTTGCATACAGTTCCTAATCCTCACAAGGTTGTGGAAAGAATGCATGCGTTACTGAAGCCCCAAGGGCTCGTCATTTCGGTGACACCCTGTCTGCGGGATAAGATGTCACTTCTAGTTGGTATCCAGATACTACTTTTCCGAATATTGAGCAAAATTGGAATAATTCCCATCCCTGTGAGAAGGCTGAAAAGCTCTGAGCTGGACGATCTGCTTAAAAGTCGCAATTTTCAGATTATCGACGCTGAGAATATATACAAAGGAGCATCTAGCTATTTTATGGTAGCAAAGCGGGGGTGATCCTCTCCATCCAGCTTCGATGATCCGGTTGCTATCCAGCGTGGTGTCGACGGGGGGTAGCCCATCGTTGGGCGACTTCGGCTGGGGTGAGTTCGTCATGGGCGGAATGGGGTCTGTTGGTGTTGTAGTCAAGGCGCCAGTCTTCGATGATCACGCGAGCTTCGCGCAGCGAGTCGAAATGCCACGCGTTGAGCAGTTCGTCGCGTAGACGGCCGTTGAATGACTCGATCCACGCGTTTTGCCAGGGTGCGCCGGGTTCGATGAATAGCGAGTCGGCACCGGTGAACCGGCACCAATCGTTGACAGCCTGAGCCACGAATTCGGGACCGTGGTCGAAGCGCCCGTAGCTCGGTGCGCCTCGCTCGCGGGCGAGGCGGTCCACGACTGCCACGACTCCGTCGGCGTCGATGCAGCGATCCACAGTGATGGCCAGGGCTTCGCGGGTGAACTCGTCGACTACGTTCAACATCTTGATGGTGCGGCCATCCGCCGTTGTGTCGAACTGGAAGTCCATCGCCCAGATCGCGTTCGGACGAATCGGTGACATCGCGGCAGCGGCGACACCAAAGCCGTTCAGAAGCTTCCTCTTACGGCGCTGCGGCACCCGCAGGCCCTCCTCACGCCACAGTCGGCGGATACGCTTGTTGTTGACCTTCCGGCCGGCTCGGCGGGCGACCTTGGCTGCCCGCCGCCACCCCCAACGAGGCCGCTCAGTGGAAAACCTGCGCAGCCAGGCACGCAACTCGGTTTCCTCAGTGCAGAGAGGTCGCGGTTTGAGTCGCATTGTGGACCGGTGGATGCCCACGACCGTACAAGCGCGGCGCTCAGATGCCCCGAACCGCTCACGCAGCATCATGACGGCACTGCGTTTGCGGTTCGGGGTCAACAGTTTCCCGCCGCAATCTCCCGGAGCATGTCAATGTCGAGTGCCTGGTTGGCCACCAGCTTCTTGAGGCGGGCGTTCTCTGCCTCGAGTTCTTTGAGCCGTTTCGCGTCGTTAGCTTTCATGCCGCCGTACTGGGCGCGCCAGCGATGCCACGTCGACTCGGCGATCTGCAGGTGTCGGCACACCTCGTCGAGTTCCTGGCCCGCCCGAGGAGTTAGTTGCCCTCGGCGAGCTTGCGGATGATCTGATCCGGCGTATGCCGCCGCCGCTTGTTGGATGCCATGTCGTCGCTGATTCTTCCCGCCCGCCCCTCGGGCAGCTGTGCCGCACAGCGTGTGGACCATTGCGAAGGGCTCACCTCACGGGCACCTACGGCGACGAGGGCGCCCGCCGGTCGATCGCTGATGTCGTCGACCGGTGGGCGCCCTCGGGGTTCGCGAGTTCAAGCAGGCTGCCAAGGCCGCCGCGAAGGC
The DNA here is from genome assembly GCF_004011825.1 of Rhodococcus xishaensis. GTDB lineage: Bacteria > Actinomycetota > Actinomycetes > Mycobacteriales > Mycobacteriaceae > Prescottella > Prescottella xishaensis. The sequence continues at coordinate 115,401 of NZ_RKLO01000007.1, forward strand.
GGCCAAGGGAAGGTAATCCGCCCCGGAGGGATCGTCAGACCCCGTCCTTCTCCGATTCGGGGCGCTGACGCGGCTGCTCATGCTCGTGCTCACGCGAGAACAGGCCGTGCTGCAGTCCCTGCTGCGGACCGTGTGCGAGGACGGCGTGCTCGTAGGCCGTCTCGGCGTGCATCGCCAGGTCGATGCCGGAGGTCTCCTGTTCGGCGGTGACGCGGAATCCGATCGCACGGTCGATGAGCTTGCCGATGCCGAACGACACACCGAAGGCGTAGAGGCCGACGACGACGATCACGAGAATCTGCTTGCCGAGGAGGGTGAACCCGCCGCCGTACAGCAGCCCCTCCACACCGCCGGTCATCACCTGAGCGGCGAGCAGACCGATCAGCAACGTGCCGACGATGCCGCCGACCAGGTGCACACCGACGACGTCGAGGGAGTCGTCGTAGCCGAAGCGGAACTTCCAGCCCACCGCAAACGAGCACACGGCACCGGCGAGGATGCCGATTACGGCGGCACCGACCATGCTGACGTACCCGCACGACGGGGTGATGGCAACCAGACCGGCGACGACACCCGAGGCGGCACCGAACGTGGTGGGGTGGCCGTCCCGCGTCTTTTCCACGAACAGCCAGCCGAGCAGACCAGCGCAGCCGGCGACAAGGGTGTTGAGGAACACTGCGGCGGCGAGGCCGTCCGCGGCCAGGGCCGAGCCCGCGTTGAAGCCGAACCAGCCGAACCACAGGAGGCCGACACCGAGCAGGACCAGCGGGAGGTTGTGCGGACGCATCGGGTCGCTGCGGAACCCGATACGGGGGCCGAGCACGAGGGCCAATGCCAGCGCCGACGCGCCGGAAACGATCTCGACGACCAGGCCGCCCGCGAAGTCAAGCGCGCCGAGCTTGGAGATCCAGCCGTCCGGGCCCCACACCCAGTGAGCGACGGGAGCGTAGACCAGCAGCGTCCACAGCGGGACGAAGATCATCCACGACGAGAACTTGGCACGGTCGGCGATTGCACCGCTGACCAGCGCGGCGGTGAGGATGGCGAACGTCAGCTGGAACGTCGCGAACAAGAACTCGGGCACCCCGGATGTCGCAGTGTCGGGGGTGATCCCGGCCAAGCCGAAGTGCTCGAGTCCACCGATGAGTCCGCCGCCGACGTCGTCGCCGAACGCGAGGCTGTATCCGACGAACAGCCACGCCACCGTGACCAGGGCGATCGCGATGAAACTCATCATGATCATGTTGAGCACGCCCTTGGAGCGGACCATGCCGCCGTAGAACAGGGCGAGGCCGGGCGTCATCAGCAGGACCATGGCCGTGCAGACCAGTAGCCACGCGGTAGTCGCGGGATCGATTGTCTCGAGCATGTGAACTTCTCCTCACCGGCGGGTGTCACCGCACGCGAGCATCGACCTTCGCCTGCCGCAGTTTCCGGCTCGCGGCAACCATGTTTCGTCCGTGTTTCGGAAATCTCTCCGCACTCGGGTTGGAGGGGACGCGTGGAGCGCGACGCCTGCCGCGAACTGTCGGTGATCGCCGGTAGTCTTTCGCCGTGGCCCTGTACCGGAAATATCGACCGGCTTCTTTTGCGGAGGTGGTGGGTCAGGAGCACGTCACCGAGCCCCTGAGCACCGCGCTCGACGCCGGACGCATCACCCACGCCTACCTGTTCTCGGGGCCTCGGGGGTGCGGCAAGACGTCGTCGGCCCGCATCCTCGCGCGGTCGCTCAACTGCGTGCAGGGGCCCACGTCCAATCCGTGCGGGGTGTGCGCGTCGTGTGTCGCGCTCGGTCCCGGCGGTGCCGGCAATCTCGACGTGATCGAGCTCGACGCCGCCAGCCACGGCGGCGTCGAGGACACCCGCGAGCTGCGTGACCGCGCGTTCTATGCGCCCGCCGAGTCGCGGTACCGGGTGTTCATAGTCGACGAGGCACACATGGTCACCACAGCGGGATTCAACGCGCTGCTCAAGATCGTCGAGGAGCCGCCGGAGCACCTCATCTTCGTCTTCGCGACCACCGAGCCGGAGAAGGTGCTCCCCACTATCCGGTCCCGTACGCATCATTACCCGTTCCGGCTCCTGGCGCCGTCGACAATGCGCGGGCTGCTCGAGAGGATCTGCGCGCAGGAGCAGGTCCCCGTCGAGGATGCGGTGTATCCGCTGGTCATCCGCGCCGGAGGCGGCTCGCCGCGTGATTCGTTGAGCCTGCTCGACCAGCTCCTCGCGGGCGCCGGCGACGAGGGCGTGACGTATGCGCGGGCGCTTGCGTTGCTCGGGGTCACCGACGTCGCACTCATCGACGAGGCCGTCGACGCCCTGGCCGCGAACGACGGAGCCAGCCTGTTCGGCACCATCGACAAGGTGATGGACGCCGGTCACGACCCGCGCCGCTTCGCCGTCGACCTGCTCGAGCGCCTGCGTGATCTGATCCTGATGCGCGCCGTCCCGGACGCCGCCGAACGCGGCCTGGTCGACGCCCCTGGCGACGTGCTCGAACGGATGCGTGAGGAGGCCGAGAAGATCGGGTCCGCGACCCTGGCCCGCTATGCCGAGTTGGCGCACGCGGGTCTCGGCGAGATGCGCGGTGCCACCGCCCCCCGTCTGCTGCTCGAGGTGATGTGCGCCCGGATGCTGCTGCCATCGGCGACGGACGCGGAATCGGCTGTGTTGCAGCGGCTCGAGCGGATCGAGCGGGGAATCGCGGCGCCCCCGCCCCCCTCTGCGCCGACTGCACCCCCTGCCGCTCCTCGCCCCGGGGCCGTAGAGCCGCCGTCGACGGGGCTGGTTTATCAGCGTCCGTCCCAGCGCCGCACGGCGGATGTCGACGCCCCCGCTCGGGAGGCGACGCGGGCCACGCCCGAGCCCGAGCCGACCTCCACCCCGGCTCCGGCGCCCCCTCCCGTTCCGCAACCCGAGCCCGTCCGTCAGTCCGATCCGGAACCTGCTCAAATGCAACAGGTTTCGTCGGACCGTCCCGACGCGGCCGCGATCCGCGCCGTTTGGTCCGAGGTACGAGCGAAGGTGCGCGAGCGTAGTCGCACGGTCGAGGTGATGCTGTCCGGTGCGACCGTGCAGACGGTGGACGGCTCGCGTTTGGTGCTGGGCCACGACTCGGCTCCGCTGGCGAAGCGACTGGTCGAACCCCGCAACGGCGACGTCATCCGGGCGGCCCTGCACGACGTATTCGGTGGTGACTGGGAGGTCACCTGCGAACATGGCGCCGCCGCGGACGCCGCCACCCCGGCGTCGGACGCACCGGTGAGCGCCGCGCAACTACAAGCGAAAGCGCCTGCCGCTCCGCGCTTCTCCCGGCCCAGTCAGGCGCGCGCGGTCCCGCCGCCGTCGGGGCCACCCGCACCGGACCCAGACGACATTCCGCCCGAGGCGCCCGACTACCCGGACGATCCGGGACCGCCGCCCCCGTCGGCCGTCGATGACGGCTACGCCGCTTCTCCGCCTCCGACCACGCCGGAAGACGAGGAGGAGATGATGGCGGAGGCCGCCGTCCCGGTGGAGGAGACAAGTCGGGTCGACCCCGACGACGCGGCCGGTGAACTGCTCACCGAGGTCCTGGGCGCGCGCCAGATCGACGGCTGACTACGCGCGCGTACACAGGAAGGACCCTCGACCCTTCCCCTTTGCTCCTCCACGCTGCAGCATGGAGGTATGGCGCAGTTCGATGCCTGTGTGAACATCGACCCGATGTGTACGGTCCTCACGATCCGTGACGCGACGGGGAGGGTTGTGCACCGCGAACGGAAGCCACCTCGGTGGGGGCTTATGCCGAGTTGCGACGATTTCGACTTCAAGGCAATCGATTCGGTGCTCCTCAGTGCCGGGTTTCGTCGGCCGACCACGGCCGAATGGGTTACCGGGCACTGGTCTGTGCACGCCGTCGTCGACGAGACCGCGGCGTCGGGAGCGGATGCCGGGACGCGTTGATCGCGCCGGGGGCGACGCCACACGGACATCCCAGACCGAGCGGGCTCACTCGGGGTCGGTCGGTGGTCGCTCGAGCGGAAGTCCCAGCGATGTCCGCTCGCACACGCGCCGCAGGTCGGTAGCCGTGACGATACCGACCAGGCGGCCACTCGCGTCGACGACCGCGAGCAGGTCCATTCCCGGACGCAGCACGGCGGTGGAGATCACGGTCTCGACGCGGGCGTCTGGACGGATGCGAGCCTCGTCAGCTAGTGGACGCGCGAGGCCGCCGATCACGCCCGCGCGATCGGCGGCGTGGGTGAGATCTTGGAGCGAGAGCACACCCACGGGCCGGTCCGAGCGGTCGACCACGGGGAAGGTGCGGTGACGCAGCCGTGGCAGGATGTCGGCGACGAACGTGCGGACGTCGTCGTCTGCGTGGACGACGGTCGGTGTCCGGGTCATGATTTGGCCGACTTCGAGGTCACCCAGCTGATGCCGCATCGATGCGTTCATCAACTCGACGTTGGCGGCGTTGCGCAGGAACCAGCCGAGCAGAATCAGCCAAAGCCCGCCGATGTTCTGCGTGAACAGGACCTGGATTCCGCCGAGCGTGATCAGGATCAGCCCGAGGACGCGGCCACTGCGCGCGGCGCCGGCCGCGGCCGCCAGACGGTCTCCGCTGCGCCACCACAGCACGGCGTGCAGCACCCGGCCGCCGTCGAGGGGAGCGCCCGGCAACATATTGAACACGGCCAGAACGACATTCGCGATCCCGAGCCAGGCGAGTGACCCAGTGACGACTGGGTCGGCTACATCGCGGAGGAGCACGACGAGAAGCAGCGCTGCGATGCCGATCGCGAGGCTGGTGAGTGGACCGGCAAGGGTGATCCGCAATTCGGTGCGCGGGTCGTTCGGCTCGCTCTGCAGCTCGGACATTCCGCCGAGCAGCCACAGCGTGATCCGGCGGACGGGCACGCCGTCGTGGACGGCGACCACGGAGTGTGCCAGCTCGTGCGCTGCCAACGACAGCACGAACACCACGGCCGCCAGTGCGCCGACCGACCAGTACTCCGCGATCGACCGTCCGGGATAGGCGGCGGGCAGAATTGATCCGGCCAGCAGTGCCGTGATCAGGGCGAGCGTCGCGAGCAGCGACCAGTGCAGATACAGCCGGATCCCGAACACCCGGCCGACCGGAATCGACCACTTCAGCATCGGTCACCTCACGCGGCTCGCACGGAGTGTCACCAGTATTCCATCGCCGTCGCGAGCTGGATGCGAGGGCCGTTGGTCATCTGGCTGCCGAGGCTCGAAGAGCCCGGGCCGAGCGGGTGACGGTCAGATCGCGGCAGTCGAGGTGGTCGGCAGGAAGTGGAAGCCGAACCCGACGTTGGTGGTGTTGGTGGGATCGGGGCCCGCACCGGGAGTGGTGACCTGAACGCGCGGGATCTCGCGCGGGGCCGGCGCCACGGTCGGGGCCTCCTGCCAGTCGGGTCGGGCCGCCTGAAGTTCCAGCACGATCTCGATGAGTGTGCTCTCGTCCCAGGGGCGGCCACCGACCTGGACGCCGAACGGCATGCCTGTCGCCGCCGACCGTCCCGCGGGGGTGGAGATCGCCGGCGCCCCCGTGTAGTTGGCCCAACCGACGTTTCCCATTACGCCGGTGAAGACCGAGACGCCCGCGATCTCGAGGCGCTTGACACCGTCGGCCTTTGCACCCGGAACGAGGATCGCATCGAGGTCGTTGTCGGCGAACATCCGATTGTATTCGTGCTGGTAGACCAGCCGATTCCGTGCCGCGGTCATGTAGTCGATCGACGGCACCGCCAGGGAGCCGATCGCCAGGGCAGCGGCTGGGGCGCGGGAGAGCCGGTACAAGCCCATGCGGTCCTGGAACTGGCGGTGGTAACTGCCCATCTCCGCGGAATCGCCGGTCGTTATGTCTGCTGGCATTGTCGGCAGTTTGACGTCGACGGTGGTGCCGCCCAGCCGCCGGACGAGGTCTAGAAAGTCGTCGAAGAGCACACGTGTCGCGTCGGGCAGTGCGTCCACATCCGATCGCACCACGCCGAAGCGCTTGCCGGACAGCGGTGTGGGGCCGCCCTTCGCGGACAGGGGATAGCCCCCGTCGGGGACCGCCGGGCCCACCGCGGTGCACGGATCCTCCGGGTCCGCACCGGCCATGAAGCCGAGCATCAGTGCCGCATCGGCGACGCTGCGCCCCATGGGACCGGCGTGATCGCGGGTCCAGGTCAGCGGGATGACCCCGCGGACGCTGCAGCGTCCGAAGGTCGGCTTGATCGACGTGATTCCGCATGCGCTGGCCGGCAGTCGCAGCGATCCGCCGGTGTCGGTGCCGGTCGCGAGCGGGACGAAGCGCGCGGCAAGCACCGCGGCGCTGCCGCCCGAGGAACCGCCGGGGGAGAACTCGGTGTTCCACGGATTGCCGACCTGTTCGGTGGCCACGCCGATCGCGAACTCGTCGGTGTGGGCGTGCCCGAGCAGGACCATGCCGGCGTCCTTGAGCCGGCGCCACGCCGTCGAATCCCCGGCCGCGATGTTGCCCTCGAGAACGCGGCTGGATGCGGTCAGGGGCAGGCCCGACACGGCGAACAGGTCCTTGAGGGCCAGCGGGAGGCCGCACACCAGGGGGGCGGGGCCGTTGGTGCTCACGCTCTGCTGGGACAGTCGCTCCGCCGCAGCGTCTGCGGCCTCGTACGCCATCTCCGGGTAGATCCGGATCCATCCGCCGATCTCGCCGTCGAACTCGGTGCTGCGGGACAGGCAGGCGTCCAGCAGCTCGCGCGGATGCAGCGCGCCGGATTGCAGCAGGCTCGCTGCCTGCACCGCGTCGAGGAAGGCCGGATCGGTGACCGTGATCGAGTCGGGGCTGGGGAGTCCGTTCGCGGGCGCTTGGCTGCGCACGCGACTACGGGCACCGGCGGCCCCGTTCGCGCCGAGCGTCGCCGCACCGGCAGCTCCGAGCGCGGCCGCGCTCAGGAACCCGCGCCGTGACATTCCGGACCGCGACAGGCCCCTCGGTCCACCCATGCTCGAATCCCTTCCAGAAGTCCCGGCTGCCCCCGGAAGGGTAGCGGGCTACGGCAAAGTTCGCAGAAAGGACACGTTCCGGTGCACGTGATCGCCTCGGTCACAGACCCGGATCGGTTCGGTCCTTTCCGGCCACCGGAACGCTTCCTAAGGTGGATTTGTCGAAATCTGTGCGTTGCACGAGTTGCCGTGACGGCACCCGAAGTGTGCACGGCAGACGTGAACAGGAAGGAACACCGTGACCACAGAGGCATTCATTTATGAAGCCATCCGAACCCCACGCGGCCGGGGAAAAAAGACCGGTTCACTGCACTCGGTCAAGCCGATCTCGCTGGTCACCGGCCTGATCCAGGAACTGCGCAACCGATTCCCGGGGCTCGACGAGGACCGCATCTCTGACCTGATTCTCGGTGTCGTCTCGCCTCTCGGCGATCAGGGCATGGACATCGCGCGCATCGCGGCCACCGATGCCGGAATGCCCGACACCGTCGGCGGTGTGCAGATCAACCGTTTCTGCGCCTCGGGTCTCGAGGCCGTGAACATGGCCGCGCAGAAGGTGCGGTCCGGCTGGGACGAGATGGTCATCGCCGGTGGCGTCGAGTCGATGTCGCGCGTGCCGATGGGCAGCGACGGTGGCGCGTGGGTCAACGACCCCGCCACCAACTACGACAACTACACTGTCCCGCAGGGTATCTCGGCGGATCTCATCGCCACGATCGAGGGCTTCTCCCGTGACGACGTCGACGCCTACGCCGTCCGCTCCCAGGACCTGGCTGCGAAGGCGTGGAGTGGTGGCTACTTCGCCAAGTCCGTCGTCCCGGTCAAGGACATCAATGGCATCACCGTCCTCGACCACGACGAGCACATGCGGCCGGGGACCACGGCCGAGGGCCTGTCCGGCCTGCAGCCCTCGTTTGCAACGATCGGCGAGATGGGCGGCTTCGACGCCGTCGCGCTGCAGAAGTACCACTGGGTCGAGAAGATCAACCACGTCCACCACGGCGGCAACAGCTCCGGCATCGTCGACGGTGCCGCGCTGCTCCTCGTGGGCAGCGAGGAGGCCGGCAAGGCCATGGGCATGACCCCACGCGCCCGCGTCGTCGCGACCGCCACCTCCGGTGCCGACTCGACGCTCATGCTCACCGGCCCGACCCCCGCCGCCAAGAAGGTGCTCGCGCAGACCGGACTGACCCTCGACGACATCGACCTGGTCGAGATCAACGAGGCGTTCGCCTCGGTCGTCCTCAAGTTCCAGAAGGACCTGAAGATCCCGGACGAGAAGCTCAACGTCAACGGCGGCGCCATCGCCATGGGTCACCCACTCGGCGCCACCGGCGCGATGATCACCGGAACCATGATCGACGAGCTCGAGCGCCGCGGCGCCAAGCGAGCCCTGGTGACGCTGTGCATCGGCGGCGGCATGGGCGTTGCCACCATCATCGAGCGCGTCTGACGCTCACCGGACAGACAGGAGAGACGAGAACAGTGAGCGATCAGAACATCATCGCCTGGGAGCAGGACGCCGACGGCATCGTCGTGCTCACGATCGACGACCCGAACCAGGGCGCGAACACCATGAACGAGCGGTACCTCTCGTCGATGCGGGCCACCGTGGACCGCCTCTACGCGGAGAAGGACTCGATCACCGGGGTGGTGCTGACGTCGGGCAAGAAGACGTTCTTCGCCGGCGGCGATCTCAAGAACATGATCGAGGTCGGACCCGAGGACGCCGAACAGATCTACGAACACTCCAACACCATCAAGTCGGACCTGCGTCGGCTCGAGACGCTCGGCAAGCCCGTCGTCACGTGCATCAACGGTGCAGCCCTCGGTGGCGGCCTCGAAATCGCACTCGCGACCCACCGCCGCATCGCGGCCGACGTCAAGGGCGTCAAGATCGGCCTGCCCGAGGTCACCCTCGGCCTGCTTCCCGGCGGCGGCGGCGTTGTGCGCACCGTCCGCATGTTCGGCCTGATGACCGCTTTGACGCAGATGCTGCTGCAGGGTCAGCAGCGCAGGCCGCAGCAGGCCAAGGAGGTCGGGCTGGTCGACGAGCTGGTCTCCTCCGTCGAGGAGCTGGTGCCCGCCGCGAAGGCGTGGATCAAGGCCAACCCCGAGACCGGCTTCCAGCCGTGGGACAAGAAGGGCTACAAGATCCCCGGCGGAACCCCCGCCACCCCGGCTTTCGCCGCGAATCTGCCGGCCTTCCCGGCGAACCTGCGCAAGCAGATCAAGGGTGCCCCGATGGAGGCACCGCGCGCGATCATGGCCGCTGCCGTCGAGGGCAGCCAGGTCGACGTCGACAACGCCCTGCTCATCGAGTCCCGCTACTTCACCAAGCTCGTCACCGGTCGAGTCGCGAAGAACATGATCCAGGCGTTCTTCTTCGACATGCAGGCCATCGGGTCCGGAGCGTCGCGGCCGAAGGACGTTCCCAAGCGGGAGATCAAGAAGGTGGGCGTGCTCGGCGCCGGCATGATGGGTGCGGGTATCGCTTACGTGTGCGCGAAGGCCGGATTGCCCGTGGTCCTCAAGGACGTGACCCTCGAGGCCGCCGAGAAGGGCAAGGGGTACGCCGAGAAGCTCGAGGCCAAGGCGCTCTCGCGCGGCAAGACCACCGAGGAGAAGTCCAAGGCCCTGCTCGACCGGATCACGCCCAGCGCGGACCCGGCCGACTTCGCGGGCGTCGACTTCGTCGTCGAGGCCGTCTTCGAGTCCGCCGATCTGAAGAAGAAGGTCTTCCAGGAGATCGAGGACATCGTCGAGCCGGACGCCCTGCTCGGTTCGAACACCTCGACGTTGCCGATCACCGACCTCGCCACGGGCGTCAAGCGATCCGAGGACTTCATCGGCATCCACTTCTTCTCGCCGGTCGACAAGATGCCGCTGGTCGAGATCATCCGCGGTGAGAAGACCTCGGACGAGAGCCTGGCCCGCGTCTTCGACTTCGTGCAGGCGATCCGCAAGACCCCGATCGTCGTCAACGACTCGCGTGGCTTCTTCACCTCGCGCGTCATCGGCACGTTCGTCAACGAGGCGATCGCCATGGTCGCCGAGGGAATTGAGCCGGCGACCGTCGAGCAGGCGGGCATGCAGGCCGGCTACCCGGCGGCACCGCTGCAGCTGTCGGACGAGCTGAACCTGACGCTGATGCAGAAGATCCGCGCCGAGACGAAGGCTGCAGCGTTGGCCGAGGGCAAGGAGCTTCCGGCGGACCCGGCGGGCGAGGTCATCAACTTCCTCGTCGAGGGCAACGACCGCAAGGGCCGCCTCGGTGGCGCCGGCTTCTACGACTACGAGGACGGCAAGCGTGTCGGCCTGTGGGAGGGGCTACGGGACAACTTCAAGTCCGGCTCGAACAAGGCGCCGATCCAGGACCTGATCGACCGCATGCTCTTCATCGAGGCGATCGAGACGCAGAAGTGCTTCGACGAGGGTGTCATCACGTCCACCGCCGACGCCAACATCGGCTCCATCATGGGCATCGGTTACCCGGCCTGGACCGGTGGTGTCAGCCAGTTCGTCGCGGGCTACCCGGGCGGTAGGGCGGGCTTCATTGCCCGTGCCGAGGAGCTTGCTGCGAAGTACGGTGACCGCTTCACTCCGCCGGCGACGATGAAGGGCTAGCGGAGCACCGAGAAAAGCGGCTCCCGACCGGAACCACCGGTCGGGAGCCGTTCTCTGTCTGGCAGGTGTTTCCTGGATCAGCCCTTCCACCACGGGCGCAACGGGACGTTCGCCTCACCGTTGGGTCCGAGCTTGACCGCGAGGACCTGGTGTAGCTGAACGACGTTGCGTTCGAAGCCGAGTCGCGAACCGGCCATGTACAAACCCCACACTTTCGCGGTGCCCTCACCGACCTCGTCGACGCATGCGTCCCAGTTCTCGACGAGGTTCCGGCACCACCCAGCCAGGGTGAGCGCATAGTGCTCGCGCAGGTTCTCCTCGTGGCGCACCTCGAGGCCTACATCCTGCATCTCGCTGATTATGCGGCCCGATCCGGTGAGTTCAGCGTCGGGGAAGATGTACCGGTCGATGAAGTAGCCGGCTCGGGCGTTGCTGCGGTTGCCGGGGCGCGTGATGCAGTGATTCAGCAGTCGGCCACCTGCTCGCAGTTTGTCCTTCATGAACCCGAAGTACGACGGGTAATTGTGGACGCCGATGTGTTCGGTGAGGCCGATCGACGAGATGGCGTCGAACCCGGTCTCCGGTACGTCGCGGTAGTCGGAGAACCGGACCTCGGCAAGGTCGGACAGCCCCTCCGCGGCGATTGCCTTCCGCGCCCACTCGGCCTGCTCGCGCGAGAGGGTGACGCCGATGGTCTTGACACCGTGGCGGGCGGCGTAGCGGACCATTCCGCCCCAGCCGCAACCGATGTCGAGCAGCCGGTCGCCTTCCTTCAGCCCGAGCTTGTCGAAGACGAGGCGATACTTGTTCTCCTGTGCGTCCTCGAGGCTCATGTCCTCGGACTCGTACGTGGCGCACGTATAGGTCATCGACGGGCCGAGCACATACTCGTAGAAGGTGTTCGAGACGTCGTAGTGGTGGTGAATCACCTCTGCATCACGAGATTTGGAGTGTCGCAAGCCCTCTGCGAACCGGCGCCACCGTGGGCGGTGTTCCTGCGGCGGGGGAGCGATGGGGAGCAGGTTGTCCCAGCCGATGGACCGGGTGATCGCCGCGATCTGCTTCGCCGAGGGGCGACGGAATTGCAGGTCGGCCATCGCTCCCAGGATCTCGTACGGGTCACCCGGATGCACCCCTACGGCCTCGAGGTCGCCCGACACGTAGGCGCGAGCCATGCCGAGGTCGCCGGGGGCGGTGGCCAGGTAAGTCGTACCGCGAGTCGAGTTCAGGCGAAGGCCGTAGGGTGCGTCCTCCGGTCCGGTCGCGCTGCCGTCGTATGCGGTGAACCGCAGCGGAATCTCCCCATCGGAAACGGTTTCGAGTATCTCCGCGAGACTGAGCTTTTGAGCCGCGTCGGAGTTCGTTTTGAGAATCGTCATTTTCGTTGCACCGCCTTCGAATAGAGGTCCAGCAGTCGTGAATCGGGGTCGTATCGTTCCTTGATCTCGGTGTAGTGGTTGCCGCCGTACAGCAGCGCGAACGCGTCCGTGTCGTAGAACGAGTCGGAGTACAGGGACTTGTGGCCGTCGAGTTCGGCGACCTTCTCCTCGATTCGCCGGTTCGCGGCGCCGGCGAGGCCGCCGGGCTCGATGGGCACCGACGACCAGAAGCCGATGTTGACGTAGGTGCGGTGCGGTTCGAGCGGATACAGCGGCCACGGCCGCGGTGCGGCCAGTCCATCCTGCCGCGGTGCGGCCAGTCCATCCTGCCGCGGTGCGGCCAGTCCATCCTGCCGCGGTGCGGCCATTCCATCCTGCCGCGGTGCGGCTTTGCGGCGCGTCCGCGATCGTTTCGAGTCGGTTCCCCCCAGACGGGGATCGCGAAGGCGCAAGGGGCACAGCCACAGCGGCTCGATCGGGATCTCCTCGAGGAACCAGCTCAGGAACTCCGCTGTGCGCTCGAGGGGAACCTCGATGTCCTGTACTACGCGCTCGCGCGGTGGCAATCCCTTCCTGGACTCGAGGCGGTCAGCGATGTCGTACTTTCGGTCCAACGCGACGAGCTTCCAGTAGAAGCTGCTGCGACGGTAGCGTTTCGGCCAGAACCGTCGGATCTTGGGGTTCTGCGTCCCGAAGGCGCGCGAGCACCAGAACCAGTCGGTGTCCCACCGCCACAGATAGTCGTGAATCGTCAGCCGATCCGTCTTGGGATGGTTGATCGATTCGTGCTGGATGGACCGGTAGTAGATGTCCATGTCGGTGTAGTCACTGACCGGTCCGGGTTCGTCGGTCTGCGCCCCCAGAGTCAGGTACGCCTCGTTCGCTGTGAAGACGACGCCATCGAGATAGTCGACAGCGGTGCCGTCCCACATCCGGTCCTCGACGATCCGGTCCACCGCATTCTGCAGCTCACCGAGGTCGGTGAACCGCAGGTGTCGCAGGGCTACGAATCGCTTCACCGGCTCGAGTTCGATCCGGAGACGAGTCGAATAGCCCAAAGTTCCATATGAATTCGGGAATGCTCGGAAGAGATCGGAGTGCTCGCCGTGGGGGGTCGCGGTGACGACGGTCCCGTTGCCGGTGAGGATGTCCATCTCGAGCACGGACTCGTGCGGTAGCCCGTTGCGGAACGAGGTGGACTCGATGCCGAGGCCGGAGACTGCGCCGCCGAGGGTGATGGTCTTCAACTGTGGCACCACCATCGGTGCGAGTCCGTAGGGAAGCGTCGCGGCCACGAGGTCCTCGTACGTGCACATTCCCGCGACATCGGCGGTGCGGGACTCGGGATCGATCGAGATGACCCCGTTCAGTCCGGAGACGTCGAGACCCGGTGTGTTGCTTCGCGTCCGCGCCCTGAATAGGTTGGACGTCTTCTTTGCAAGTCGCACGTTCGCATCCGGCGGGATGGCTCGGTAGCTCGACAGCAGACGCCGCACTCCCGCACGATGCGCGGCGAGCCCGGTTTCGCGGATACCAGTGTAAGAATCGGCCACACCTTGACGCTATCGCTACTCCGACCGGTCGGCCATCGATATCCGTGAGTGATTCCCGCGATTTGCCGGTCAAGCGAGGCCGGCGCCCATCTCGTAGAATGCCGTCGGCCCACAGGTCCTGGTGACAGCCGAGCCGCGGTAGCGAGGAACCGCTATGGGGACTGGACAGAGGCTCCGAGCGGTGGTAGCGGACGCACGCCCGGAGCCACTCTGCTGGCCTCTGCTGAAACTAGCGGGCGTGCGCCCGGCGCCGATCTCCCATGTTCCGCGAGATCAGGACACCTACGAGGAGAACGGTTCCCACTACGGCAATGAACCAGCCGGTGCGGTGCAGGCCGTCGTCGCCGATGACGTGACCGGAGGTGGTCGCCAGCACAACGGCGGCGAAGTTCGCTCCGATGTACTGCACGGTTCGATACATCCCGATTGCGGTGCCCACTTCCTCGAGGGAAGTGACCGAGCTGACCAGATTCTGATTGCCGATGTTGTTGAATCCGTTGGGAATTCCCAGGACCACAGCCACCATGAGAAGCACAAGGATTGGGGCTGTACTACTTTCCACCGAGGCGAGGAGCAGACCGCCCACGAGAAGGGCACCCGTCCCGACGGCGAGTGTTCTACGCGCCCCGTGACGGGCGTACGTTCGTGAGGCGATCAGAGTGGTGAGGGCACCGACCGCCGCCACCGGAAGCATTGTCAGGCCCGCCTGCGTGGCGCTCATCCCGCGGGAGTACTGCAACCATTGCGGAACACCGAAGTAGACGCAGTAGAACGCAGAGTAGGTGAGCAGCGTCCGCGCGAGTGTCGCACTGAGCGCACGGTTTCGGGTGAGTGCCCGGACGTCGATGAACGGCTCTTCTGCTCGCCGTTCCCGCCGTACGAACGCGGCGAGTGCGATCATCCAGAGGGGGATCAGCCACCAGGTGGGGTCGTTGGTGAGCGATAGCAGGAACAGCATCGTCGACGAGATCAGTACGAGAAGCAGCAGCGCCCCCACCACATCGAGCTTGCGCAGCAGCTGACGGTGGCCCACGGGCGTGCCTCGGGCAGGGCCGACTCTCGCGAATCTTGTGACCAAGATGGCGCTGAGCGCGGCGACCGGAAGGTTGATCCACATGATCGAGTGCCATCCGAACGCCCCCACCAGGAGACCACCGAGTGTCGGACCCAGTGACACGGTTGCTTGACTGCACACGGTCAGGGTCGTGATCGCGCTTCGAGGCTGCGCACGATGGCGCTCCGCGTACCCCCGAATCATCGTCATCGCATTGGGGTATTGGGTGGCAGTTCCGATCCCGATGAGCACGCGGGCGAAGATCAGCCAGCCGACGGTCGGCGCCAGGATGCCGACGATCGAGCCGAGTGACACGATGGCGAGTCCCCCGAGGTAGACCCGCCGGGCACCGAGCAGAGTGCCGAGCCTACCCGCCATCGGGGCCGCGACGGCTGTCGCTATGTACAGGCCCGAAATCACCCAAGCGATACCGGACGACGAGCCGAACTGCGCGGCAATGCCGACGATCGCGATGGCGATCATCGACGAGTTCAGGGGTTGCAGAATACTTCCGGCGGCAACCGAACCGCTGACCCGGATCGGAATGCGCCGACTCTGCCGCGCACCAGCGGAATCCTTGACGAGGACACTCACGAGGTCACCCTCACCGCAGTTGCATAGCCGACTCCGGGGTTGCGGCGAGACGTCGCAGTAGTTGGCCGGCGATGAACAGCAGTTCACGTTCGGCGTCGGTGCACTCGGCGTCGAGCGTTGCCGAGAGCCATTCGCTTCGCCGCACCCGGTCGACCTCGAGAGTCCGCGACCCGAGTGCGGTGATCGCGACGATGCTCGCACGAGCATCCTGGGGGTCCACGGTGCGCGAGACCATTCCCGCGTCTTCGAGCACCGAGACTGTCCGGGCGATGGATTGGGGGGCTATCTGTTCCAACCCGGCCAGCGCACGAGCACTCATCGGCCCTTCGCGGTCCAGGTGGGCCAGCGCTTGCAACTGCGTGGGCGTGAGTTGGTGGTGTGCCTTCTGACTCCGGATTCGCCTGGTGAACAGAACGATGTCCTCGCGGAGTCGATTGACCTTCTCGTCCATATCTCAATCTCCCGTCCGAGCCATACAGTTAGGCAGTCTAGCTGTCTTATTTCTGGCCACCAAGGCCGGGGAGCGCGCAATATGACAGAGAGCCGACGGTAATTAATCAGCTTTGCTGTCTAATGTGCCATTAGTCCGATTCTGATCGGACTGGGTGCACGGCTCCATCCCGACTGCACGGCGATACCGTGCCAGCCAGATTCCCAGCCAGACAGTCCGGACAAAAGGAACGCCACCAGTGGAGACTGGCAGAGGCTCCGCCAGTGATACTCCACACACGCCCTGTACAGACTCGGCGTCCGCCGAGACTAGTGGGCGTCTGCCAGCTGCCGATCCCCCATGCTCCGCGAGGCCAGGACACCTGTCAAGAGAACGGTTCCCACTAGGGCAATGAACCAGCCCGTGCGGTGTAGGCCGGCGTCGCCGATGACGTGACCGGAGGTGATCGCCAGCACGGCGGCGGCGAGGTTCGCTCCGATGTACTGCACGGTGCGGTAGGTCCCGATCGCGGTACCCACTTCCTCGACGGACGTGACTGAATTGACCAGAGTCTGGTTGCCGATGTTGTTGAATCCGGTCGGAATTCCCAGCACCACAGCCACTGCCAGAAGCACAAGGATTGGGGCCGTAATGCTTTCGACCGAAGCAAGGAGCAGGCCACCGATGAGAAGTGCACACGTCCCGACTGTGAGCGTGTTGCGCACACCGTGACGATCGCAGAATCGCGATGCGAGGAACGTGGAGCCAAAGCCCACAGCAGCGACGGGAAGCATTGTCAGGCCCGCCTGCGTGGCGGTCATCCCGCGGGAGTACTGCAACCATTGCGGAACACCGAAGTAGACGCAGTAGAACCCCGTGTAGGTGAACAGCACCCGGGCGAGTGTCGCACTGAGCGCACGGTTTCGGGCGAGCGCCCGCACATCGACGAACGGCTCGTCCGCCTGCCTTTCCCACTCGATGAACGCCGCGAGAGCTGCAAGCCATACGGGGATCAACCACCAGAGCGGGGCTGTGGTCACGGACAGGAGAAACAGCATCGTCGATGCGATCAGCACAATCGTCAGCGTCGCCCCCACCACGTCGAGCGAGTGGAGTAGTTGCCGACCACTCACGGGTGTGCCTCTGACGAAACCGGCCCCCACGAATTTCGTGACCGCCAACGCGCTGAATGCGGCGATCGGAAGGTTGATCCACATGATCGCGTGCCATCCGAACGCCCCGACGAGCAGACCACCAAGCGTCGGACCCAGGGCCAACACAGCCTGGCTACAGGCAGCAAGGATGGCGATCGCGCTTCGAGGCTGCACGGAGTATCGCTCCGCACAGTCTCGGATCATCGTCATCGCATTCGGGTACTGCGTGGCAGTTCCGATTCCGATGAGCACGCGGGCGAAGATCAGCCAGCCGACGGTCGGCGCAAGGATGCCGACGATCGAACCGATTGACAGGATGGCGAGTCCCCCGAGATAGACCCGTCGAGCGCCGAGCAGGGCGCCCAGCTTGCCGGCTAGCGGGGCACAGATCGCCGTCGCCAAGTAGAGGCCCGAGATCACCCAAGTGATACCGGGCGACGCGCCGAACTGCGCGGCAATGCCGACGATCGCGACGGCAATCATCGACGAGTTCAGCGCTTGAAGGATGCTCCCGGACGCGACCGAACCGCTGACCCGGAAGGGAACGGATCCACTGGGTTGTGTCGCGCCGGCATCGGCTACCGCTGCGTTCATTGGTTCATCTGTTCGTCAGGTCATCAGTGACTCATCAGTCACCAGTGACTTCCGCTGAGGCACCCGCTCCGGGGTTGCGGCGAGACGTCGCAGTAGTTGGCCGGCGATGAACAGCAGTTCACGTTCGGCGTCGGTGCACTCGGCGTCGAGCGCTGCCGAGAGCCATTCGCTTCGCCGCACCCGGTCGACCTCGAGAGTCCGCGACCCGAGTGCGGTGATCGCGACGATGCTCGCACGAGCATCCTGGGGGTCCACGGTGCGCGAGACCATTCCCGCGTCTTCGAGCACCGAGACTGTCCGGGCGATGGATTGGGGGGCTATCTGTTCCAACCCGGCCAGCGCACGAGCACTCATCGGCCCTTCGCGGTCCAGGTGGGCCAGCGCTTGCAATTTCGTGGGCGTGAGTTGGTGGTGTGCCCTCTGACTTCGGATTCGCCTGGTGAACAGAACGATGTCCTCGCGGAGCCGATCGACTTTCGAGTCCATGTCGCACCTCACCACACACGGGCAGCTTTGATTAGTCAGTGTAGCTGTGTGTTTTTGGCGGCTCAACAGCGCTCAACGGCGGGCGAGTACCGAATGGGCTCCAGGGGCATTCGCAAGTATTACAACGTAATAGCGTCGATCAGGTCGTCATTGAACACCAGAAGTAGTTGGCGGCAATCTATCAGCAACCCTGTCTATTTCGATCGGGTACCCGGTACCGGCATCACCTGGTGGTGTGCGGGTGGGGTCGATTAGCTGTCTCTTTGCGGATGATCATTCGGGGAGGCCCGACCTCCCGCGATCCACGGATTCCGACCATGCTGGATGTGTGTGATCGCGATCATCGCAAGTGGGCGTGCAGGATAGAGGCGTACACCCCGATGCAAGGAGGCTCACCCAGTGGCACAAGTCAGCGCGAGCAGTTCCATCACCACCGCCGCGACTCCGGAGCGGGCGCTTGCTGCTCTATCGGACTACGAGACCGTCCGACCGCGCATCCTGCCGGAGCAGTACCTGGACTACGCGGTCGTCGCGGGGGGACGGGGGGACGGGACGGTGGCGCAGTGGACTCTGCAGGCCACCGAGAAGCGGTCGCGTGACGTCAAGGCGTCGGTGACCGTTTCGGGGAACACCGTTACCGAGCGCGACGCGAACTCGTCCCTGGTCACAACCTGGGAGGTCGCGCCGTCGGGGACCGGTTCAACGATCACGACCACGACGCGGTGGCAGGGCGCCGGTGGTGTCGGCGGCTTCTTCGAGCGCACCTTCGCCCCGATCGGGCTGCGCAAGATTCAACAGGCGACGCTCGCGAACCTGGCTCGTGAACTGGGCTGACGCCGGCGACGGACTAGGCTGACCAAGCGACTTCAGAAAGGACAAGCCAAGTGCAACCAGGTGGACAACCCGACATGCAGCAGCTCCTCGCGCAGGCGGAGCAGATGCAGCAGCAGTTGATGGCCGCGCAGGCGGAGATGGCTCAGGCACAGATAACCGGGCAGGCCGGTGGAGGCCTGGTGACCGCGACCGTAAAGGGCACCGGCGAGATCGTCGGGCTCACGATCGACCCCAAGGTCGTGGACCCGGACGACGTCGAGACCCTGCAGGATCTCGTGATTGGTGCGATTGCGGATGCGTCGAACAAGGCTCAGGAGGCCGCGGCGAGCAAGCTCGGCCCGCTCGCTGGCGGCTTGCCCGGGCTTCCCTTCTAGAGGCGCACGTTGTACGAAGGCCCCGTCCAGGACTTGATCGACGAGCTGGGCAAGCTGCCCGGTATCGGGCCCAAGAGTGCCCAGCGCATCGCCTTCCACCTGCTCTCGGTCGAGCCCCCGGAGATCGATCGATTCCAGGCGGCGCTGCAGAAGGTGCGCGACGGCGTCCAGTTCTGCGTCGTGTGCGGCACCGTCTCCGAGGAGGAGAAGTGCCGCATCTGCTCGGACCCGCGCAGGGACCGCACAGTCGTGTGCGTCGTCGAGGAGCCCAAGGACGTGCAGGCGATCGAGCGCACCCGTGAGTTCAAGGGGCGCTATCACGTGCTCGGAGGTGCGCTCGATCCGCTCAGTGGTGTCGGCCCGGACCAGCTACGGATCCGGGAACTGTTGACACGCATCGGAAATCAGGAAGACGGCGTCGACGTCACCGAGGTCATCATCGCAACCGACCCCAACACGGAGGGAGAGGCGACCGCGACGTATCTGGTGCGGATGCTGCGAGACTTCCCGGGGCTGACGGTGTCGCGGTTGGCGTCGGGACTGCCGATGGGCGGTGACCTCGAGTTCGCCGACGAACTCACCCTCGGCCGTGCACTGTCGGGGAGGCGCACCCTGTAGCTGCGGCTACCGATCGTCCGGTGTGCCCCTGATCTGCAGCGGCGCTCCCGGGGGCACACCGCTTTCCGAGCTAACCGTCTGCCGCAAGGACTCGACGAGGCTCGCAATGCCTGGCGTCTGGGCAGCCCCGGTGCGGACGATGGCGTTGACGGGCACTCGCAGTCGGTTGTTCCTTTCGCGCATCACGCACAGCCCGGTCCGTGGGACCTCGGCGACGGTACTGGCGTAGAGGACCGTCCACGCGCGCGGATTCGTGATGACATCGAGGATCGCGGTGTGGTCGCGCGCAATGGGCGGGCCCAGCTGGACGCGCCGGCCTGCGTCGACGAACGCATTCTCCACGACCTTGTGGATGAGGACCTGGTTGTGCCGGGGCGGCAGGAGCAGGGGATACGGCGCCAGTTCGCTGAGTTCGACCGTCGAGAACGCCGACACCGGGTGCTGATTGGACGTCGCGATCATCAGGTCCTCGACACCGAGTTCGAGAGTCTCGAGGTCAGGCCGGTCCACCTCGCCGCGGATCAGTGCGATGTCGGCGTCGCCCGACGAGACAGCCTCGACCCGGTCGGTGAAGTCCTTGATCACGAACTCGATGTCCAGGTGGGGGTGCCTCTCGCGGACTTGAGCGATAGCGGCGAGGTTCTGCGGCGCGAAGCTCATGCTGGCGGTGATCCGGATGCGGTTACGGGGCTCCTTCGCGACCGCGAACGCCTTGACTTCGAGGCTCAGCACCTCCTGCGCGATCGGGACAAGACGAGATCCGGCCGGAGTGAGCTTGACGGCACGGGTGGAGCGGTCGAACAGCGAGGTGCCGAGTTCCTGCTCCAGCTTGCTGACCTGGTGGCTGATCGCGGACTGCGAGATGAAGGAGCGCTTCGCGGCGTTGCTGAAACTCAGCTCCTCGCTGACGGCGAGGAAGTAGCGCAGCTGCCGGAAGTCCACGGGACGCCATCCTACTTATGAGCGATCGAGATAACTGTTCTTCGAATGTCCAAGCTGGCTGGCGGAAGGTTTGTTAGCGCTCCTACGGTGTCCCTAGAACATCTCAACGAGGAGGTAGCCGTGGGCCAGGTGGGCGCAGCAACTGTGGACCGGACCGAGGTCGTCATCGTCGGGTCCGGATTCGGTGCTCTCGCCGCGGCGAAGAAGCTGGCCAAGGCCGGCAAGCCGTTCGTTCTCATCTCCGAGACCACCGAGCACCTCTTCCAGCCCCTGCTGTATCAGGTGGCGACGGGTGTCATCGCCGCCGGCGAGATCGCTCCGTCGGTGCGTGCAATCCTCGCGAAGTATCCGCATGCGGATGTTCGGCTGGGTCGCGTCGTCGACGTGAACCCGGAAGAGAAGGAACTCGTCTACGAGGCCGCCGGCCAGCGTCACACGCTCGGCTACAACTCGGTCGTCGCCGCCACCGGCGCGCGGCAGTCGTACTTCGGCCGCGATGAGTTCGCCAAGGTCACATTCGCGCTCAAGACCGTCGACGACGCCGAGCGCCTACGTGACCAGATCGTGCGCTGCTTCGAGGAGGCGCACACCACCAGCGACCTCGAGCGGCGGAAGAACCTTCTCAGCTTCATCGTCATCGGCGCCGGCGCGACCGGCGTCGAGCTCGCCGGCCAGATCAAGGAACTCGCCGCACGCTACTTCGAGCAGTCGATCCGTGGCATCACCGCCGCCGACGTCACGGTCACGCTGGTCGAGGGTGCGGGTGTCGCAATGCCCGCGTACGGAGGCAAGCTCAGCGAGTACACCAAGGCATCGCTCGAGAAGTCGGGCGTCGAAGTCGTCCTCAACACCCTCGTCACCGACATCGACGAAGACGGCGCGACGCTCGTGGCGCACGGTAGCGAGGCCGGCGAGCGTCGCACCGCGAACACCATCATCTGGTCGGCGGGCGTGCAGGCCAACGACTTCGCCGCCGTGCTGGCCGAGCGCACTGGTTGCGAGACCGACCGCGCCGGACGCCTCCTCGTCAACCGCGACCTCACCGTCGGTGGCCGCGCCGACATATTCGCGGTCGGCGACATGACGTCGCTGGACAATCTTCCGGGCCAGTCGCCCGTCGCGATGCAGGGTGGCCGCCACGTTGCCGACACGATTCTCGGAAAGACCCTGCGCGGCACGCCGTTCAAGTTCCGCGACAAGGGCTCGATGGCGATCATCAACCGTTTCCGCGCCGTCACCAAGGTGAAGAACATCGAACTCACCGGGACGTTCGCGTGGGTGCTGTGGCTCGCGGTCCACATGGTGTACCTGGTGGGCTTCCGCAACCGCTACGTCGCAGTGATGTCGTGGTTCGGCTCGTTCCTCGGCAACCGGCGTCCGCACTTCTACTACGCGCAGGAGGTCGGTCCGATCGTGACGCCCGATGCCCGGATCCCCGAGACCAAACCAGCCGAACCGGCGACCGCGGCCGCGTAGCCGACGAACAGCCACAGTGATCCCAGGCTTCCTTCGAAGCTTGGGATCACTTGAATACTCGGATCACTGCACCCCGAGGTCTCGGGGGCGGTAGCCGACGGGGTATCCGGGGTAGGTTCGGTTCCCCGGGTCGCCGGCACCGGCGGACACCCGCCGCTTGGGAAGCATGCGCACGACCGCCGATCGGGCCCGAAGTCCGGTTTCGGCGGCGGCCCGCACCCGGGGCGAGCCCTTGGGGAACCCGAACGCCGCGGACATCCGATCGTCGATCAGTGCATACACCGCGGCCGCTACGGGGCGTTCGAGCAATCTCGGGTACCACGATTGGAACAGGCGCAGGGTGTAGGTGCCGATGCGATGGTTGTCGTCGCTGTAGACGAAGTGATCCCGTTCGTAGTCCATCTTGAAACGCCGGAAACCTTGGTACGAATCGGGAATGTCCTTGATGCCCATCCGGATTCCGACCTGACAGTAGAAGTGGTACGACGCGAGCCGTTCGTGGGGGTGCAAGCGGCGCCAGCCGTATCTGTCGATCCAGTCGATCGGGTCGTACGCGAAGGTCGACAGCACGTAGCGCATGTCGTCGTTCGAGATCGCGTACCGGCCGTGCATGCGGTTGATATTGCGCAACGACTCGCGTCCTCGGTCGGAGTCGTAGCCGTGCTCGACTAGTTCACCCATCAACAGCGCGGTGTCGTCGTACCGCTTCTGGGGGCGGTACTCGAATTCGCCGGTGCGGGCGAGCAGTGCCGATATCGAGGGCACACAGTACGTACGGAACAGGGCGAACTCGAGCGATCGCTGGTAGTCCCAGGGGAACTCGTAGCCAGCGGTGATGCGGAGGATGTCCTGGTGCCGGATCTGCGGGTCCAGCCCGTCGATCACCCTCACCCATCCGAACCGTCCGGGGCCGGCGTGCGGATTGCGGTCCGGGGTAGGGAAGGTTCGAAAGGTGCTGCCTCGGCGGGAATCGGATCGCGAATCGGGACGCGAGTGTGTCGGTTGCACAGGCTTACCGCCCGTGCCGGGCCTTGAGCATCCACGCGGATATCTTCATGTCGCGGGCGGATCGCTCGAGGGTGAGCAGGTTCAGTGGGGCCGGGAACCTCTGGACGGTGACGGCCTTGGGGCGGCTGAACTCGCGGAGACCGTCGGCGCCGTGGATCCGGCCGAAACCGGACTCGCCGATGCCACCGAACGGCAGCGACGGAACGCCGACGAAGCCCAGCACCGAGTTGACCGACACCATGCCTGCGCGCAGGCGCTCCGCGATCTCGCGGCCGCGGGACCGGTTGCCGGTGAACACCGACGAACCCAGGCCGTACGCGCTCGAGTTGGCCCGTTCGACACCCTCCTCCAGGTCACGCACCCGGTTGACTACGACCGTCGGACCGAACGTCTCGTCCCGCACCGCCGGCGACTCCTCCGGCACGTCGGTGAGAATGACGGGGTCGACGAATCGCTCATGGACGGAGTCGATTCCGCCGACGACCGCGCGGGCACCCTTGTCGAGCGCGTCCGCGATGTGGCTGCGGACGACGTCGACTTGGCGGGGGAGGGTCATCGGCCCGTACGAGTCCGCGTCGGACCCGCCCGGGCGCACCCGCTCGACCGCGGCGGTGAACTTGTCGAGGAACTGCCGGTACACCGGTTCGGCGACGTAGATGCGTTCGACGCCGGTGCACGTTTGGCCGGCGTTGCCGAATGCGCCGAAGGCGGCGGACTCTACGGCCTTGTCGAGGTCGGCGTCCTCGGCGACGAGCATCGCGTCCTTGCCGCCGCACTCGGCGACGATCGGGGTGAGGGATTCTGCGCAGACCGCCATGACCTTGCGGGCGGTGGGGCTCGATCCGGTGAAGGCGATCTTGTCGACACCGGCCCGGCACAGGGCGGTGCCGGTCTCTCCGAAACCGGTGACGACCTGCAGCACCGGTTGGCCGGGCGCGAGCGAATTCCATTTGGTTTCGAGCCACTTTCCGACGCCCGGCGTCAGTTCACTGGGCTTGAAGACGATGGCGTTGCCCGCCGCGAGGGCGTAGGAGATCGACCCCATCGGCGTATACACCGGGTAGTTCCACGGGCCGATGACGCCGACCACGCCGAGGGGTTGGTACCCGACGCTGGCGGACTGGTTCACGCTGACCAGGCCAGGGGACACGCGACGCGGCTTGAGGATCTTCTTGGCGTTGCGAGCGGCCCAGTCGAGGTGCTCGACGGTGAGCATCACCTCGAGCATGGCATCGTCGTACGGCTTGCCGGTCTCGATGGAGACGGCGCGGGCTAGGTCATCGGCGTCCGACGCGATCGCTTTCTTGAACTCGAGCAACCAGTCGCGACGGCCGCGGAAACCCTGTGCCCTCCACCATCGCGCCGCGCCGCGCGCCCGCTCGACCGCGGCGGCGACGTCACTCGCGGTGTTCACGGGGTATTCGGCGAGCACCGTCCCGGTCCGCGGATCGAGGCTCGCGAACGTCGACGGGGTGGCGTCCGGGGATGAGCCCGGGCTCGTGTCGCGTAGTTCGCGGGTCATGTCGAACTCCCTCACTTCCGGGGACAGTAGCGAGAAGACTTGCTGTGACTTACTGTGATAACGCTCACATTATTAGGGCCACCGGGTGCGGACAAGCCGATACGCGCCTCGGCTCGCCCTCTGGATCCCGGGAACCAACTCACTCGACTCTTCGCAGGCAGGATTGCATCGATGACTATCGATTTCACCCCCGAGCAGCAGGATTTCGCACGGGCCGTCGCCGCATTCTGCCGCAAAGAATGCGGAACCCGTGAGCAACGCGACGCCCTCACCGGCCACGGCAAGCACGGCCATAACCAGGCGCTGTACCTGAAGATGGCCGAGCTCGGCTGGCTCGGGATCACCGTCCCCGAGGAATACGGCGGCTCGGGTGGCACAGCGGTCGATATGTGCATCCTGCTCGAGCAGGCCACCCGCGGCATGGCGCCGATCGGTGGACTCGGAACGACGCTCATCACCGGCGCGGCGTACGAGAAGTTCGGCACCGAGGCACAGAAGCGGACCGTGCTCGGCGGCATCGTCCGTGGCGCGTCGGAGTCCATCTCGATGTCGGAGCCCGAGGCCGGCTCCGACGTCGGCAACCTCAGCTGCCGGGCCGAGAAGGTCTCCGACGGCTGGCTGATCAATGGCCAGAAGACGTGGTGCTCCAACGCCCACTTCGCCGAGAACATCCTGCTGGTGGCTCGGTCCGACCGCACCGGCGCAAAGCACGAGGGCCTGACGATGTTTCACCTGCCGACGGGCACGCCAGGGCTGAAGATCAGCGCTATCGAAACGATGGGCGGCAAGGAGGTCAACGACCTCTACCTCACCGACGTCCGCCTGCCCGACGACGCCGTGGTCGGCGAGGTGGGCAACGGCTGGACCCAGCTGATGACCGGACTGAACATCGAACGGCTCATCCTCGGTGCGATGATGCTCGGCACCGCGCAGCGGGCGTTCGACGACGCACTCGAATTCATCACGCAGCGAAAGCAGTTCGGACGTCCGGTCGGTACCTTCCAGGTGCTGCGGCACCGGGTCGCGGACCTCGCCACCGAGATCGAGTGCACTCGACTGCTCGTGTACAGCACGGCCAGGCTGATCGACGCGAACCCGTCGAAGCTGTTCCCGCGGGAGGCGTCGATGGTCAAGCTCAAGGCGACCGAGACTGCGAAGAAGGTGGCGCTCGAGGGCATGCAGATGATGGGCGGCTACGGGTACGCCACTGAGTTCGACATGGAGGGACACGTCCGAAGAACACTGGTCTCGTCGATCTACGGCGGTACCAACGAGATTCAGCGCGACATCATCGGTAAGACGTTCGGGCTCTAGGGTCGCCACGGCTCATTGATCAGATCCGGACCCGAAACCGCGCAAAAAGTGTAACCTGCCTCACATCGATCCGCGGGTTCGGTGAGTTCGGGAGGACCCGCGCACCCGCGTGAGAGAGGAACCCTCGATGGTCACTTCCGCCGCCGTCCCTGCCAGTCTGCTCGAGGCTCAGCGGTCCCGTCGCAACAGTTGGAACAGCCAGATCGCGCGCCACGCGCAGATGATCCCGGACCGGATCGCCCTGCGGTTCCAAGGTGCGTCCGTCACGTGGTCCACGCTGCACACCAGGGTCGAGAGGTTCGCGGACGCGCTCTCGCGTCGCGGCGTCGGTTTCGGTGACCGTGTCCTGATCCTCATGCTCAACCGTCCCGAGTATCTCGAGGTGATCCTCGCGACCAACGCTCTCGGTGCGATCGCCGTCCCGGTGAACTTCCGGATGACGGTCCCCGAGGTTGCATTCCTGGTGCGCGACAGCGGCGCTCGGGCGGTGGTGGCGGACACGACGCTGGCGCCGCTCGCCGCCGGGGTGCGGTCGGAGGTCGGCGGGCCCGACCTGTCGATCGTCGTAGGCGGCACGACCGACGGCGATGCCCTCGGCTACGAAGACCTCGTCGCCGAGCAGGGAGCAACGCGCCCCGAGATCGACGTGCCCGACGACACACCCGCGCTGATCATGTACACGTCCGGCACGACGGGACGCCCGAAGGGGGCTGTGCTGACGCACAGCAACATGGCGGCGCAGGCGCTCACCTGCATCCGAGCCTTCCAGTTGAACCGCCTGGACGACATCGGCTTGTGCGCGTCGCCGATGTTCCACATCGCCGCGCTGGGAGCGATGGCACCGAGCCTCATGCTCGGGCTCACGACGGTGATCTTCCCGGTCGGGGCGTTCGATCCGAACACGCTGCTCGACGCGCTCGAGGAGGAGCAGGTGACCACGGTGTTCTTGGTACCGGTCCAGTGGCAGGCGGTGTGTGCGGCGCAGCAGGCACAGCCGCGAAAGCTGAAGCTACGCGTAATCTCCTGGGGTGCGGCGCCGGCATCGGACACCGTGCTCCGGGCCATGGCCGAGACCTTCCCGGACGCGTCGAACGTCGCAGTGTTCGGGCAGACCGAGATGTCTCCGGTCACCTGTGTGCTCGACGGGGAGGACGCTCTTCGCAAGCTCGGTTCGGTAGGACGTGTGCTTCCGACTTTGTTGGCCCGTGTCGTCGACGACGACATGAACGACGTCGCACCGGGCGAGGTAGGAGAGATCGTCTACAGGGGTCCCACGACGATGCTCGAGTACTGGCTGAACCCTGAGGCCACAGCGGAGGCGTTCCACGGCGGGTGGTTCCACTCGGGCGACCTGGTGCGCGTGGACGACGAAGGGTTCGTCTATGTGGTCGATCGCAAGAAGGACATGATCATCTCGGGTGGCGAGAACATCTACTGCGCCGAGGTCGAGAACGTACTCTTCTCCCACCCGAAGATTCTCGAGGCCGCGGTGATCGGCCGCCCGGATCCCAGGTGGGGGGAGGTCCCGGTCGCGGTGGTCGCGCTGCGGCCCGATGCCGGTGGTGACCTTCCTCTCGAGGAGTTGCAACCGCTGCTCGACGACACGCTCGCACGGTACAAGCACCCCAAGGCCGTGATTCGCGTGGATTCCCTGCCGCGCAATGCGAGTGGCAAGGTTCTCAAGGGAGAGCTGCGAGGGGGCGCCAGCGCTGTCGTGCAGGGTTGACCGCACCCCGCAGGGCGTGGGCATCGAGTGCTCGAGCGCCCCGGTAAGTGAGCTCGAGTAACGACTGGGGCATGTCTGGCATGAACCGGTCACAACTCGGAAAATTCGGCTTCGAGACGTTGCGGGGGCCGCGCGCGGGCGTACTATCAATGGTGCGGATCAAGTGAGTAGTCGGTAACGGTGAAAAGCTTGTGATGCAGAGATGCGGCCGGTAATGCGAAAGCAATACCGGCCACACCCCTGTCTGGGGCAGTTTCAAGACGTGCCCGGTCAACGCACCCGCAGCCGCTCGCGGCGCAGCAGATTCACCTCCGCCAGATCCAGCGGCGGCAGTTCTGCGACACCGAACTCTGCGTCACACCCTCGAGGCCGTCACACCCTCGAGGCCGTCACACCCTCGAGGCCGTCGCCGACGCCGTGCGTCACCCGCCCGACCGGCCTGGCGCCGGGGCCGAGAGTCGTACCGCCCCCGCTCGGGCGCTCCGGTGGATGGGCTCTGGTAGGGGCTGGGGCATGCCCGGCATGAACTGGTCACGAATCGGAGAATTCGCGTCCGAAAATATTGCGGGGGCCGCCCGCGCGCGTATTATCAATGATGCGGATCGAGAAAGCAGTCGCTAACGGTGAAAAACTCGTGAAGCAAGGATGCGGAGCAAGTGAGTAGACCAGTCGGGTGAAAGCTTGTGAAGTAGAGATGCGGCCGGTAATGCAAAAGCATTCCCGGCCATATCCCTGTTTGGGGCGCTTTCTAAAACGCGTGCCCGGTCAGCGCACCCGCAGCCGCTCGCGGCGCAGCAGGTCCACCTCGGGCAGATCCAGCGGTGGCAGTTCTGCGACACCGAGCGCTCGCTTCAACAGCAGGTCGGCGAGCTCCGGGTTCCGGGCCAGGACGGGACCGTGCATGTAGGTACCGATCACCGAACCCTGCGTCACACCCTCGAGGCCGTCGCCCACACCGTTGCCGACACCGTGCGTCACACGCCCGACCGGTCTGGCGCCGGGGCCGAGAGTCGTACCGCCCCGGTGGTTTTCGAACCCGGACAGGGGTGCGGTGAGGCCGTCGAGCAGGGGTGTGGTGATGACCTCGCCGATCGATCGCGTTTCCTGCGGGGACGTGGTGGCGTCGAGCATCGACACCCCGTCGACGCGCTCACCGTTCGACGTCTCGTACCAGTGCCCGAGTACCTGGATCGCCGCGCAGATTGCCAGCACCGGCGCACCCCGCTCGGCTGCTCTCTGGAGTCCCGGGTAGGTCTTCAGGTGCCGGGTGACCGGCTCGGGCGCCCCGGTGGATGGGCTCTGGTAGGGGCTGGGGCATGCCTGGCATGAACTGGTCACGAATCGGAGAATTCGCGTCCGAAAATATTGCGGGGGCCGCCCGCGCGCGTATTATCAATGGTGCGGATCGAGAAAGCAGTCGCTAACGGTGAAAAACTCGTGAAGCAAGGATGCGGAGCAAGTGAGTAGACCAGTCGGGTGAAAGCTTGTGAAGTAGAGATGCGGCCGGTAATGCAAAAGCATTCCCGGCCATATCCCTGTTTGGGGCGCTTTCTAAAACGCGTGCCCGGTCAGCGCACCCGCAGCCGCTCGCGGCGCAGCAGGTCCACCTCGGGCAGATCCAGCGGTGGCAGTTCTGCGACACCGAGCGCTCGCTTCAACAGCAGGTCGGCGAGCTCCGGGTTCCGGGCCAGGACGGGACCGTGCATGTAGGTACCGATCACCGAACCCTGCGTCACACCCTCGAGGCCGTCGCCCACACCGTTGCCGACACCGTGCGTCACACGCCCGACCGGTCTGGCGCCGGGGCCGAGAGTCGTACCGCCCCGGTGGTTTTCGAACCCGGACAGGGGTGCGGTGAGGCCGTCGAGCAGGGGCGTGGTGATGACCTCGCCGATCGAACGCGTTTCCTGCGGGGACGTGGTGGCATCGAGCATCGACACCCCGTCGACGCGCTCACCGGTCGACGTTTCGTACCAATGCCCGAGTACCTGGATCGCCGCGCAGATCGCCAGCACCGGCGCACCGCGCTCGGCCGCTCTCTGGAGGCCCGGGTAGGTCTTCAGGTGCCGGGTGGCCAACCGCTGAGCGGAGTCCTCCGCCCCACCGAGCGCGTACAGATCCAGCGCCTCGGGAACCGGGTCGCTCAGGGTGATGTCGACGATCTCGGCGTCGTAGCCGCGCATGCGCAGACGCTGACGCAGTACGAGTGCGTTGCCCCCGTCGCCGTAGGTGCCCATGACATCGGGCAGGACGAGGCCGATGCGGACCGTCGACTCAGACATCGCGCTTGTTCTCCTTGGCGATTGAGGTGTTGAGGTCACGGAAGGCCGTGTAGTTGGCCAGCACCTCGACGCGTCCGGGTGGGCACGACGCGATCGCGCGCATCGGATCGTGGTCGAGGGTGTGCTCGACACCCGCGTACGTCAACCTGACGGCGAGGTCGGTGCCCCGTTCACCCGCGGCGACCACCTTGACGCCCTCGAAGTGCTCGAAGCGCACGTCCCACAACCACGACAGGTCCTCGCCGTCGGGCACCTGGCCGTTGACGGCGATCACGAGGCCGTCGACGCTGTGGTCGATCATCGACAGGGCCTCCTGCCAGCCAGCCGGGTTCTTCGCGAGCAGAAGGTGCACCGCGTGCGGTCCCACCTGGACGGTGCTGTAGCGGCCGGCGACCTCGTCGACGGCCGATGCAGCGGCGACGGCGTCCTCCGCGTTCGCACCCATAGCGACGGCCGCAGCGACGGCCTGCGCCGCGTTGCCGCGGTTGGCCTTGCCCGGCAGCGTCAGCTTCATCGGGATCACGAGCCCGCCCGGGCCGTGCAGATTGTCGTCGTCGAGCCGCCAGTCGGGCGTGGGACGCGCGAAGTCCGACCCGGTGCTGCGCCAGTTCGGCCCGTCCCACACGATCGGTTCTCCGGTACGCGGGCAGCTCACGGAGTCACTCGCCCAACCGCCGCCGGCGGCGACCCACACCACGTTCTTGCAGTCGTACGCGACGGAGGTCACCAGCACGTCGTCGCAGTTCGCGACCACGATCGCGTCCGGGTGCCGCTCGAGTCCGGCGCGTAGCTTGCGCTCGATCATGTTGATCTCGCCGACCCGGTCCAGCTGGTCGCGGCTCAGGTTCAGCAGCACGACGGTCTCGGGGTCCACGGCGTCACACACGTGAGGGACGTGCAGTTCGTCGACCTCGAGCGCGGCGAGAGGCGCGTCGACGCGGGCGGTGAGCGCGGCAACGATGCCCGCGTCCATGTTGGCGCCGTCGGTTTGCGTAGCCACCTCGCCGAGGGTCGCGAGTGCCGCCGCGGTCATTCGGTTCGTGGTGGATTTGCCGTTGGTACCGGTTACCACCACGGTCCGGCGACCACGACCGAGCTGCTGCAAGAGCGTCGGATCGATCTTCAGCGCGATCAGGCCGCCGATCATCGAGCCCTTGCCGCGTCCTGCCTTCTGCGAGGCCCACGCTGCCGCGGCGGCCGCACGCAACGCGAGTCGGCCCCGAAGTGTCATCCGGGGGGTCGTCCGAGTGCTTGTTCCCACGTGATGAGTTTTCCACAGGCCGGTGTGTGACGCCCTGCCGCGTTGCGGCGGTCACGTCCGGAAAACGACGGTGCCGCGTTCCCGTCGGGAACGCGGCACCGTGAGGACCCCGGCAGTGCCGCGGGCGGTGCGGCTCAGTCGCCCAGTGCCTTGGCCTTGAGTGCCGCGAACTCCTCCTGCGTGATGGTGCCCGCGTCGAGCAGTGCCTTGGCATCGGCGATCTGCTCCGCACCGGACTTTCCACCAGCGACCTGGCGGATGTAGGCGTCCTGCGCGTCCTGCACCTCCCGGGCCGCGCGGACCGAGCGCTTGGTCATGTCGTCGCCCTTGACGATCAGGTAGATCAGCGCAGTGATGAACGGGAGGATGATCAGGAAGACCACCCAGATCGCCTTCACCCAGCCCGAGGTCTTGTGGTCCCGGAACAGGTCGGTGATGATCGAGAACAACAGGATCAGGTACGCGATGAACGCGAAGCTGACGAGTATGACCCAGAGAAAATCCCAGAAAGAGTCCATTGGTGGCTCCATTCACGTGTTTCCGTAGCGGGTTCACCTGACTTTGGCACAATCGTGGCCCAATTTGGTCATTCTGGGCCGCTGAAATCCAAGTCGCAACGAACATTCCGTGAACGGGCCATGATTGACGGGAACGACCAGCGTGGACAACCTTGCGATAGGGGACTTGACGATGAGTGTTCCGGCAGACGCCACACCGGAGATCGCAACGGCCAATGTGCGATTCGCTGAGACCCT
Organism: Rhodococcus xishaensis; assembly: GCF_004011825.1. Lineage (GTDB taxonomy): Bacteria > Actinomycetota > Actinomycetes > Mycobacteriales > Mycobacteriaceae > Prescottella > Prescottella xishaensis. The sequence continues at coordinate 147,362 of NZ_RKLO01000007.1, forward strand.
GCCTGATGGGGACGATGCGGACGCGCAGCGGGGGTTCGTCGCGGCCCTGACCCCGGGCGTCGTCCGAGCAGCCGATGGAACCGTCGTGTGGGACAACGACGCCTATTCGTTCCTCGAGGGCGAGTGCCCGCCCACGGTGAATCCGAGTCTGTGGCGGCAGGGCCGACTCTGTGCCAAGCAGGGACTGTTCGAGGTGTGCGAGGGGATCTACCAGGTTCGTGGACTGGACCTTTCGAACATGACGCTCGTCGAGGGCGACACCGGCGTCATCGTGATCGACCCCCTGATCTCCACCGAGACGGCCGCGGCGGCGTTGGGACTCTATCGTTCGCACCGTGGCGACCGTCCGGTCACCGCGGTGATCTACACGCATTCGCACGCCGACCACTTCGGCGGTGTCAAAGGCATCGTCGACGTCGCATCCGTCAAGGCCGGACGCTGTCCCGTGATCGCTCCCGCCGGCCTCGTCGAACACGCGGTCGCCGAGCATGTCTACGCCGGTACCGCGATGGCGCGGCGGGCCGCGTACATGTACGGGGCGGCGTTACCCCGCGGTCCTCGGGGATCGGTTGGTGCCGGTCTCGGTCAGACGACGTCGACGGGGACGGTCTCGCTCATCTCGCCGACACTGTCCATCGAGCGCACTGGGCACACGGAGGTACTCGACGGGGTCACGATCGTGTTCCAGTTGACACCCGGCACCGAGGCGCCGTCGGAGATGAACTTTCACTTCCCGGACCGGCGTGCTCTGTGCATGGCGGAAAACGCTAGTCACACCCAGCACAACCTGCTCACGCTGCGCGGGGCACTCGTGCGGGATCCGCACGTATGGGCGCATTACCTCACCGAAACGATCAACCGGTACGCGTCCGACTCGGACGTGCTGTTCGCCTCGCACCACTGGCCCACGTGGGGGACCGAGCGGCTCACCGAGTACCTCGCACAGCAGCGTGACCTCTACGCGTACCTGCACGACCAGACGGTGCGTCGGATGAACCAGGGCTGCACCGGAATCGAGATCGCCGAGGAGATGACGCTCCCACCGGCGCTCGAGCACGCGTGGCACGCACGCGGCTACTACGGTTCCGTCAGCCACAATGTCAAGGCGATCTACCAGCGCTACATGGGGTGGTTCGACGGCAACCCGGCTCACCTGTGGGAGCACACGCCCGTCGAATCGGCGAAACGGCACGTCGAGTTCATGGGCGGAACCGACGAGGTGCTACGGAAGGCACGGAAGTCGTTCGCGGACGGTGATTTCCGGTGGGTTGCCCAGGTAGTGAATTACGTCGTGTTCGCCGACCCCGACAACGTCGAGGCGAAGGAGTTGCAGGCCCAGACGCTCGAGCAGCTCGGCTACGGTGCCGAGAACGGCACCTGGCGCAACTTCTACCTCACGGGAGCGATGGAGCTGCGTGACGGGCCGGTCGGCACCCCCACCGACGTCGCGTCGCCCGATGTGGCGCGAGAATTGTCGGTGGAGCAACTGTTCGACGTGATTTCCTTGCGCGTCGACGGGCCCAGGGCCTGGGAAGCCCGGATGGTGATCGACTGGGACATCGCCGACGACGCTCGGGTGCACCGGATGGAACTGCGCAACGGCGTGCTCGTGCACTGGGATCTCGACGGCACCCGGTCCGCATCCGAACCGGACGCGCGATTCACGCTCACCCGCACACTGCTGCTGGGTGTCCTGCAGGGTGCGGTCGATCTGTCCCAAGCGGTCGCCGACGGGCGTGTCGACGCGCAGGGCGATGTGTTCAAGCTGGTGGAGCTCGTCGGGTATCTCGACCACCCGGATCCCGGATTCACCATCGTCACGCCGTGACGAGGCGCAACCGGCCTACGGGTTCGTCGAGCAGGTGCCGACCGAGGAGGGGAGGGAAGGTGGCCGATTCTGCGAGGTCGTCAGGAGTGTCGTGGGCAGGTATGGCCGATTGGCTCGTCGAGTTGCTGACCGACAAACCGGTGGCCTTCATGCTCGAAGTGGGTCCGAGCGGATACCGCACGCGCGACGAACTCGACGAGATCGTGTGCGCGCAGATCCTTGTACTCGCGGACGAGGTGTTGATGCTCCGTCGGTCACGCGCCTTCCTCGAACAGTTGGCGCTGGCTGACTATTCGACCGACGGGCTGACCCTCGACCGCTGGTTCTTCGACGACCACTTCGAGGATTGCACCGACGGCTATCTCTTCACCCGCGACGCCAGGCTGGTCGCAGATGCCTGCGTCGCGTGGTTCCGAGACGAGTGGGGGGCCGAGTCCACTGACGACCTCGGTTGCGACTACCGCTTCCCGGACGAGTTGCCGGGGCAGCCCTAGACGACGCGGGGAGTTGCCCGATCGCCCACTCCTTGCTTCCTCCTGCGGAAACCCGCTCCGGACGCGAAGGAATGGGCGCTCAGGCCGAAGGTGATGTCAGTGCGCCCGGTTGACGGCCGACACGACGGCGCGCAGCGACGCAGTGGTGATGGAGGTGGCGATGCCGACACCCCACACGACCTTGCTGGTGCCGTCCGGCAGGGTCACCGCACACTCGACGTACGCCGCGGCCTTCGCGTCGTCGCCGGCGGACATCGCGTGCTCGGAGTAGTCCAGGACGCGGACGTCGAAGCCGACGGTGCCGAGTGCATCGACGAACGCGGCCAGCGGTCCGTTGCCGGAGCCGGAGATCTCCTGCTCTACGTCGTTCACCTTGACGACCGCTGTGATCGCGTCGATCCCGCCGTCCACCTCGGCCGCCGTCACCTTCTGACGCATCCGCTCGAGCGGGACGATCGGGGCCAGGTACTCCTCGGAGAAGACGTCCCACATCTCCTTCGGCGAGACCTCGCCGCCCTCGCCGTCGGTGATCTTCTGGACGGCCTGCGAGAACTCGATCTGCAGGCGCCGCGGCAACGCCAGGCCGTGGTCGGCCTTCATGATGTAGGCGACGCCGCCCTTGCCGGACTGCGAGTTCACCCGGATGACGGCCTCGTAGGTGCGGCCCACGTCCTTGGGGTCGATCGGCAGGTACGGGACCTCCCAGGTGATGTCGTCGACATCGGCGTCCTGGTCGTCCGCCGCGAACTTCATCGCGTCCAGACCCTTGTTGATCGCGTCCTGGTGGCTGCCGGAGAACGCCGTGTAGACCAGGTCGCCTCCGTACGGGTGGCGCTCGTGGACCGGTAGCTGGTTGCAGTACTCGACCGTGCGACGGATCTCGTCGATGTTGGAGAAGTCGATCTGCGGGTCGATTCCGCGGGTGAACATGTTCAGGCCCAGCGTCACCAGGCAAACGTTGCCGGTGCGCTCACCGTTGCCGAACAGGCAACCTTCGATGCGGTCGGCACCGGCCTGGTAGCCCAGCTCGGCGGCCGCGACACCGGTGCCGCGGTCGTTGTGCGGGTGCAGCGACAGGATGATGCTGTCGCGCTGGGCCAGGTTGCGGTGCATCCACTCGATCGAGTCCGCGTACACGTTGGGCGTCGCCATCTCGACCGTTGCCGGCAGGTTGATGATCACCGGGTTCTCCGGGGTGCCACCCAGGGTCGCGACGACCGCGTCGCACACCTCCTTGGCGTACGACAGTTCGGTTCCGGTGTACGACTCCGGCGAGTACTCCCAGCGCCAGTTGGTGTCAGGGTGATTCTTCGCCTCCTCGACCACCAGCGCAGCGGCGTCGGTGGCGATCTTCTTGACCGTGTCCTTGTCGGCGCGGAACACGACCCGGCGCTGCAGGATCGACGTCGAGTTGTAGAAGTGCACGATCGCGTTCTTCGCACCGGCGCACGCCTCGAAGGTGCGTTTGATCAGCTCCGGGCGTGACTGGGTGAGCACCTGGATGGTGACGTCATCGGGAATGGCGTTTTCCTCGATGATCTCGCGGACGAAATCGAAGTCCGTCTGGCTCGCGGACGGGAATCCGACCTCGATCTCCTTGTATCCCATCCGGACCAGAAGCTCGAACATGCGGCGCTTGCGGGCCGGGCTCATCGGGTCGATCAGCGCCTGGTTGCCGTCGCGCAGGTCCACCGCGCACCACTGCGGGGCGCGGTCGATCACCTTGTCGGGCCAGGTGCGATCCGGCAGGGACACGTGCTCGACCTCTTCGCCGAACGACCGGTAGCGGAAGGTCGGCATCGACGAGTTCTTCTGCGTGTTCCAGACCGGCTGGTCGGCGGGTGACGGCTTGGATGGCGGCGTCGTGGTGCGTGATCCGGCAGTGAAGGCGTCAGCGGGGGACATGGATTGCTCTCCAGGTTCGAGTGTGGACTGCACGAGTCCGACAACTGAGTCGACCGGCGCACGAGAAAACCCGCGACGGGAGGCCAGTCTGGATCAGACCCCGCCGCGGCACCCAAGAAGGAGCGCGCGCTGCATACGTTGCACTCTACCCCGGTGTCCCGAGGGCACGTGTGGAGTGGGGCGCAAATTCACCCCTAAGTGGGTTATTCACCCCCATGTGGGTACTGCGTGGTCAACTGTGCGCATGACAGCACAGCTCGAAGCGGCCCGAACGTATGTCGCCGCGCTGCTCAGCCACGACGGAGAATCAGTACCCTACGCGCCGAACGCGGTGCGTTACGAGATGGGCCTCAAGACGGGTCGGTCAGGAAACCACTTGCGCCGCAGCCTCTCGCGAGGTCCCCAGTTCCGGGTCATCCGCGCCATACGCGACGAGACCTACCGGGTGGAGGGCGACGAGGTGGTGGTCGACTACCTGATCGACGCCGGGCTGTTCGGCCGCACACTGGTCACCGCGCATGTTCACGAGACGTTCGTCATTCCGGCCGACGACCCGCGCATTCACCGGATCGACGCCAAGATCAGGCTGGTCGTCCGGTAGCCGCCGCGCTCAGTCCGGAAGCCGACGCATCTCGACGAGAGTGAGGCCTAGGGCGTCGAAGCGGGCGAGCATGCCGCGCAACTCGGTGTTGTCGCGGACCGGGCCGTACAGGGTGGTGTGGGCGTGGGCCGTCTCCGAGACCTGCAGTTCCGGGAAGGCCGCGAGCACCCGCTCGGACAGTTCGCCGCCAACGAGAAACGCATACCGCACAGTGGTGGGCCAGCCCGGGTCGGAAGTGGCCATCACGCCTCCCTCTGTGGTTCGGTGTCTCGTCGAGCGGCGCCGTCGCGAGGTGCACTTGACGGGTCCTCGCGCCCGTCCATCGAGGATGCCGCGGCGGGCCTGCGGGCGCCTCACCCGTCGATGGTGAACCTCACCCGTCGATGGTGAATTATGGGGCTCACAGCAGCCCGTGGGTACGTGCCGCGGTGACGGCGTCGCGGCGGGTGGTGACACCGAGCTTCCGGTAGATGCCGCGCAGGTGCGTCTTGACGGTGTTGACCGACACGGACAGGTCGGCCGCGATCTCCTCGGCCGTGCGCCACGTGGGGAGCTCCGCGAGAAGTTGAAGTTCACGCCGGGTGAGCTTCTCGGTCGTGGCGACGGCCGTTTTCGGGAGTGAAGCCCATACCCGATCGGCGAAGGATCCGCGTGAGCCGAACCTTCCGCGGCTGGCGGACAACAGTTCCCGGCTGGACGACGGCATGTAATGGAAGGGCCTGAGCACCCTCTCAGGCTCCGCGAGCAGCAACGCCTCCCCGAGGGCGTCGTGAACGCGAGCGTCGTGGAAGCGGCGTCGGGCAAGTTCGGCTTCAACGAGCCAAGCAGTCACGACGTTGGTCGCCGCGGCACACGGCAGGTCGCCCTCGAGCACCGGTCGCAACGCGACCCGGGCCCGCTCGAGCTGGTTGGCGTACAAGTGCAGGACCGACTCGAGCAGTGCGACGTCGCCGCACTGGCCCAGCACCGTCGAGGCGGAGGTAACCAGCTCGCGGGCCCAGGTCGTCTCGCCGATCTGAAGGTAGGCGAACTCGATCGAGGGGAGCGCGACGGCGATCAGCCCGGGTGGCCGCGGCGCGGCGCGTCCGGACGTGGTGGCCGCGTGCAGGGCCGAGACCGCGGCGCGGCGGTTCGGGGCGGTGTCGAGGCCGAACAGTTGGGCGGCCACGGCGTTGTCCTCCACGGTCGAAGGGCTGGAGGCGTGTGCCGCGCCCGCGAGTTCGAAGGCCCGCTCGGTGTCGTTGCGCAGGTAGTGGCAGAACGCCTCGAGCAGGGGCGCCCATCGGTTGTCCGCCGGCTGGTCGTCCACCGACACGGATAGATCGCCATCCGATGCCTTGGATCGGCTGGCCGCCGCGGCCTTGGAATGGCCGCTCGCGGCTGCTTTGGAGCGGCCGCTCGCGGCTGCTTTGGAGTGGCCGCTCGCGGCCAGCGACAGCGCGTCGTCGAGCAGGCCCCGGCACAAAGCGACGATGCCGAGTGCCGTAGAGGTCTGTGCCTCGATGCGTGGCGACTCGATTTCACGCGCGTGGGTGCGCGCCCGTTCCAGGTTGTACTCCGCGGGTCCGAGTCGCCCGAGGTGGAGGTGGCCGAGCCCGCGCTGGAGGGCAGCGAAGGCGTCGAGGTGGGGGTCGCCCGACCAAACGCCGTCCGCAGCCACCGGACGTGCGCGCGCGTACCCGAGGTCGCCGGTGTGTACGGCAAGCTGCAGGCGCAGTGTGTCTGCGAGGAGTGTTGTCCGGAATGCGCTTTCGTCGTCGGCGCCGTGGTCGTCGAACGAACTGAGGATCGATCCCGCGACGATGGGGTTCTCCTCGCGCAGATGCGCGGCCACGCGGACAAGTCGGGAGATCGGTCGGTCCCGGATCGAACGGGGGGCGTCCGCGAGGAGACGCCCGACGGTCTCGGCGTGACCGTCGAGGACGAGCGCCAGACCCGCGTCCGACAGCACGGATTCGACGTGGGACGCGGCGTCGGCCGCGATGCCGTGCTCGAGGGCCGGCAACGCGTCGCCGAGTCGGGCGTACCAGCGCGCAGTGAGGTGCTCGAGCTCCGCGCCCGCCTCCCGGCCCAGCAGACTGATCTCGGCGCGCAGGTAGCTGCGCAGCAGCGGGTGGTACCGGAAGAGGGTGGGGGAGGTCTCGATCCTGCTGATCAGAAAGTTCCGGTGTTCGAGCACGTCGATTATCGCGTGCGCGTCGGCACGGCCGGTGAGTTCCTCAGCGAGCGCGGCGGAGAACGTGGCCGGCACGGACGTCTTGACGAGGAACTGCCGGATCTCTTCGCTCTGACCGTCGAGGACCTGCTCCATCAGATAATCCGCGACCGCTCGTCGGCACCCCGTGAAGTTCTCGAGGAGCGATGCCGGATCGGGATGCTCCGCGAGGGACATGCCGGCGAGTCGGAGACCAGCCGCCCAGCCCTCGGTGCGCTCCATCAGCACCGACAGGTTGTCGGAATCGAGTTCGACATCGTGTTCGGCCAACAAGGCCTTTGCTTCCTCGGGGGTGAAGGCGAGGTCGTCGAAGGTCACGTCCAGCGTCCGGCCGTCGAGGCGCAGCTTCTGGAACGCGAGCGGGGGCTCGAAACGTCCGCACACCACCACCTGCACGAGATCCGGTTGGGTCCGGAGGAACACCTCCAGATCCGAGAGCACGACCGGGTCGTGCAGCAAGTGTGCATCGTCGAGGACCAGGCAGACGGGTTCGTCCAGTTCCGCCAGACTGCTCGCGAGGGGGAATGGTTGTCCGGGTGTCGGATTCGCGATCTGCTCGCAGATCTCCCGGACGCGGGGATGCTCGGTGCCCCGAAAAGCCTGGACGAGTTTGGCTTGCAGCGCCGGTCGTTCGTTGTCCTGCTCGTCGACGGTGGCCCAGGCGATCGCTGGACGACCGGGCTGTGCGCGCGTGCGGTGCGCCCAGTCCGCGAGAAACGTCGTCTTTCCCGCGCCCGCCGGCGCGCAGACCAGGACCACGGATGTCGCGCGATCGGAGTCGGCCAGAGCGCGATCCAGCGTTTCGAACAGGCGGGTTCGGGGCACGACGCGATCGCTGCGGAACACCGGAATCTTAGCGCTCGCAGCGAAACTTCCGTCCTGCGCGATCGACACCCGAGATGCCTCCCACATAGCGAGTTCCCGCCCGGCATGTATCGGGCGAACCGCTTGCAGCGGGAGAGTCTAATCCGCGTAGTCGGTTCGCACGTCCGGAACGCGTTCGCTATCTGTTGGGCGATTTCCCGAGCCGTCGAGCTGGTGTGGACGGACGCCTTGAGATGCCGATTATGCACGTCGGTAAGCTCGACAGCCGGACTGACATCAATCCAACTACCCGGAGGTACACACGCGTGGCTCTCGTCGTCCAGAAGTACGGGGGATCCTCGGTCGCGAGCGCCGAGCGTATCCGACGCGTCGCTGAGCGGATCGTCGAGACCAAGAAGGCGGGCAACGACGTCGTCGTTGTGGTGTCGGCGATGGGTGATACCACCGACGAGCTGCTCGACCTCGCGGAGCAGGTGTGCCCGGTTCCACCGGCCCGCGAGATGGACATGCTCCTCACCTCGGGTGAGCGGATCTCGAACGCGCTCGTCGCGATGGCCATCCACTCGTTCGGCGCGGAGGCACGCTCCTTCACCGGTTCGCAGGCCGGCGTCATCACCACCGGCAGCCACGGCAACGCCAAGATCATCGACGTGACCCCGGGCCGCGTCCGCGCGGCACTCGACGAGGGCTCCATCGTGCTGGTGGCCGGATTCCAGGGCGTGAGCCAAGACAGTAAGGACATCACCACCCTCGGCCGAGGTGGTTCCGACACCACCGCTGTTGCGCTGGCCGCGGCCTTGAACGCCGATGTGTGCGAGATCTACACCGACGTCGACGGTGTCTTCACCGCCGATCCGCGCATCGTCAAGGACGCCCAGCGGCTCGAGACCGTGTCGTTCGAGGAAATGCTGGAGCTCGCGGCCTGCGGCGCCAAGGTGCTCATGCTGCGCTGTGTGGAGTATGCACGCCGCTACAACATGCCTGTGCACGTCCGCTCGTCATACACCACCAAGCCCGGAACGATCGTGTCCGGATCGATGGAGGACATCCCCATGGAAGAAGCCCTGATCACCGGTGTTGCGCACGACCGCACCGAGGCCAAGGTCACCGTCGTCGGCTTGCCCGATACGCCGGGCCACGCCGCCAAGCTCTTCCGTGCCATCGCGGAGGCCGAGATCAACATCGACATGGTCCTGCAGAACATCTCCAAGGTCGAGACCGGCAAGACCGACATCACCTTCACGCTGCCCAAGGCGGACGGCCCGCGTGCGGTGGAGAAGCTGACCGGCCTGCAGGCGGAGATCGATTTCACCCAGATCCTGTTCGACGACCTCATCGGCAAGGTGTCGCTCGTCGGCGCGGGTATGAGGAGCCACCCGGGTGTCACGGCCACCTTCTGCGAGGCACTCGCTGACGCGGGCGTGAACATCGACCTCATCTCGACGTCGGAGATCCGCATCTCGGTGCTGGTCAAGGACACCGATCTGGACGACGCCGTGCGCGCAATCCACGCAGCATTCGACCTCGGCGGCGACGAAGATGCCGTCGTACACGCAGGAACGGGACGGTAACTGTCATGGCTGGTGAGACGAGCGAAGCGACGAAGAAGATGGTCAATGAGACGAGCGAAGCGACCAGGAACGTCACGGTCGCCGTCGTCGGTGCGACCGGCCAGGTCGGCATCGTCATGCGCACCCTGCTCGAGGAGCGCAACTTCCCGGCCGACAAGGTCCGGTTCTTCGCGTCTGCTCGGTCGGCCGGAAAGAAGCTGCCGTTCCGCGGGGAGCAGATTGTCGTAGAAGACGTAGCCGAGGTCTCCGATGAATCCCTGAAGGACATCGACATCGCGCTGTTCTCGGCCGGTGCGACGCTCTCGCGCGCGCAGGCCCCGCGGTTCGCGGCTGCGGGCGCAATCGTCGTCGACAACTCGTCGGCGTGGCGCAAGGACCCCGAGGTACCCCTCGTCGTCAGCGAGGTCAACCCGGAGAAGGCGAAGAACCCGCCTAAGGGCATCATCGCCAACCCGAACTGCACCACGATGGCTGCGATGCCGGTGCTCAAGGTTCTGCACGACGAGTCCGTCCTGCAGCGTTTGATCGTCAGCAGCTACCAGGCGGTGTCCGGCAGCGGTGTCGCGGGCGTCGAGGAGCTCGTCGGCCAGGTCCGCGCAGTTGCCGACGACGCCGACAAGCTCGTGCACTCGGGTTCGGCGGCCGATTTCCCGGCCCCCGACAAGTACGTCGCGCCGATCGCGTTCAACGTCGTCCCGCTCGCGGGCGCGCTCGTCGACGACGGTAGCGGTGAGACCGACGAGGATCAGAAGCTCCGCAACGAGAGCCGCAAGATCCTCGGCCTGCCGGACCTTCTGGTGTCGGGCACGTGCGTGCGTGTCCCGGTCGTCACCGGCCACTCGCTCGCGATCAATGCCGAGTTCGAACGCCCGCTGTCGGTGGAGCGCGCCAAGGAACTGCTGGCCGATGCGCCCGGCGTGGAGTTGGTGGACGTGCCGACGCCGCTTGCGGCCGCTGGTGGCGACTTGTCACTCGTCGGCCGGGTTCGACAGGACCCGGGTGTTCCCGGCGGACGCGGTCTGGCGTTGTTCCTTTCGGGTGACAACCTTCGCAAGGGGGCCGCACTCAACACCATCCAGATCGCCGAGCTGCTCCTCTAGCTCGTTCTCTTCGCGTGCGCGTCTGAGGACTCGGTGTCTGGACTCTCGGGTCTGGACTCTCGGGTCCGCAGGCGCGCACGCGTCGTTTACGGGCGACGTCGACCGGGTTTCGACAGGGCAACGGTACGGGCGACTCCAGCCCAGTGCGGCCGCTGGACTCCTAGCCTTCGAAGAAGATCGTTTGGAACCGTGCGTTCCGTTCGGTGACACGGAGGCTGTCTCATGTTTCGACGCATCCTGTTGTCCTCCGCGGTCGGCTTGCTGGTGGCGGGAAGCGTTGCGGGCACGCCCCCGGCGGCGCCTGCGAGGTCGGACATGCTGTCCGGATCGGTGCGCGGCGCCGATGGCCCGCTCGCCGGATACGACGTGACTGCATGGGCGGCGGGTGACGGGTCCACGGGACCGCGACGACTCGGCGACTCCAGCACCGACGAGCAGGGCTATTTCTCGATCGTTCTGTCGGAAGCCAGTGCGGACGACGTCGTCTATCTGGAGGCTCGTGACCGCTCTCGGGTGGACATGGTTCTGGCCTCGGTGCTCGGCGCGGACCCACGTCCGACGGAGGTCGTCGTCAACGAACAGACGACGGTGGCGTCGGCCTTCTCGATGGCACAGTTCGCCACGGATGCCGGGCTGAGTGGCTCCGCGCCGGGGATCGGCAACGCTGCCGAGATGGTCCGGAACTTCGTGGACGTCGAGAAGGGATCCCTGTCGCAGGTTCTAACGAGCTCGCCCAACGGATCGGAGACCTCGACGGTCGCCACGTTCAACTCGCTGTCGAACATGGTCGCCGCGTGTGTCGCTCGGGCCGCCGACTGCACGCGGCTGCTCGACGGCGCCACGAACCGGGGCGAGCCACGCCCGGGGGACACCTTCGAGGCGATGTCCGCAATCGCCCGAACCCCGTCGCTTCATGTGGTCGACCTCTTCGCCGTCGCCGCGTCTGCACCGCATCCGTACACGCCGGCGCGGAATCTGCCTCCGGCGGCGTGGACCCTCGCCCTACGGTTCGATGGTGACGGACGATCGTTGTCCGGCCCAGGAAACTTTGCGATCGACTCGGACGGGAACATCTGGGTCAACAGCAACTACGAGTACAACGCGGACCCCAATGTCCCGGTATGCGGCAGCGACATGCTCTTCAAGTTCTTGCCGTCCGGTCAGTCTGCGCCGGGGTCCCCGTTTCGCGGTGGTGGTTTGAGTGGGGCCGGGTTTGGGATTGCCCTGGATCCGCAGGGTGATGTGTGGGTGGGGAACTTCGGTTTCGCTGCACAGCCGCCGGGTTGTCCTGAGGACCTCCAGCCACCGCACAACAGCGTTTCGAAGTTCACCCCCGACGGTGTTCCCCTGTCGCCCGAAACCGGATTCACCGAGGGGGAGATCGACTGGCCGCAGGGAACGATTGCCGACCGAGACGGCAACATCTGGCTGGCGAACTGCGGTTCGAACACCCTCACCCGCTACCCGGCGGGAGATCCGAGCAGCGCACAAACGCTGCGCGACACTGGACTCGACCGACCGTTCGCTCTGGTGGACAACGGGCGGCATGTATTCGCCACCGGTACGGGGAACAATCAGGTGGCGGTGTTGGGCCGGGATGGAACGGTCCGACCGAACTCTCCCATAGGCGGCTTCGACAACCCGATGGGTGTCGCGGCCGATGCGGACGGGAATGTGTGGGTGGCGAACTCGGGGATCGTGCAACTACCCTGCCCGGACCTGCCGCCGCTCAGCGTCGGTTCGGGTTCGGTCACGCTGCTCGATCCGGACGGAACCCCAGCGGGACCGGCATTCCGTGGTGGTGGAGTGACCATTCCCTGGGGAATCGCCGTGGACGGTGACGGGAACGTGTGGGTCGCGAACTTCGGCGGTAAGCGACTTTCGCACTTCTGCGGCACCGACCCGACAACGTGCCCGCCGGGAAAGTCGACCGGCGACGCGATATCACCCGACGGCACCGGGTACGCGTTCGACGGACTCGAGCGCAACACGGGGGTGGCCGTGGATCCGTCCGGCAACGTGTGGCTGGCCAACAACTGGCTCGAGGTGCCGGTTCAAACCAACCCCGGTGGGCACGAGATCGTCGCCTACGTGGGGATCGCTCCGCCCGTTGTTCCGGACGCCCCGATTCGCTAGAAGACCGCTGTTCAAGATCGCTCCGGATCCCGGTAAGGACGGCGGTGTACGCCGGTCGCGGCTCTAGGCGTAACGTCAGTCTCGGCTCGAGTCGGGCGTCCGACCTGTTCTACGGTGCGGAAATCGGACGTCACACCGGAGCCGCCGAACGGTTTGACGCGAAACCCGGACGCAGGCATACGGCGGCCCGCCTGTCCTGTGTCCATCGAAACGGAGGGAAGCGCGTTGAGATCTGCGCGAGAGGCCTGGCGAGGAATGCAGAAGCCGGTGTTCGTACCGGCTTCGCTGGTGATTCTCGCGATGATTGCCTTCGCAGTCGTCTACTCGGGAACCGCGAGTGACGCGTTCAAGCGCCTGAACACAGCCATCACCGACGGGGTCGGCTGGTGGTACGTCCTGGTGGCGACCGGTTTCGTTGTATTCGCGCTGTACTGCGCCTTCTCCCGGGTCGGCAACATCAAGCTCGGCGGTGACGACGAGACTCCGGAGTTCGGTCTCCCGTCCTGGTTCGCAATGCTCTTCAGTGCCGGTATGGGTATCGGTCTGGTCTTCTACGGTGTCGCGGAACCGCTTACCCACTACGTGAACCCGCCCGAGGCAGGTGGTGTCGCGGGATCAACCGATGCGGCCGCGAATCAGGCCATGCAACTGACGCTGTTCCACTGGGGCCTGCATGCCTGGGCAATCTACGTGGTCGTCGGTCTGGGTCTGGCCTACATGACCTACCGCAGGCGTCGACCGCTGTCGATCCGGTGGCTGCTCGAACCGCTGCTGGGACGTAAGCGGATCGAGGGTCCGATCGGCCACACGATCGACGTGGTCGCCGTCGTCGGCACCGTGTTCGGCATCGCGACGTCGCTCGGATTCGGGGTGCAGCAGATCTCGGCGGGATTCGAGTACCTGGGATGGGTGGAGCCGAACAACTGGTTCGTCATCGGACTCATCGCCGTCGTGACGGGACTGGCCACCTTCTCCGTCATCAGCGGCGTGACGAGGGGACTGCGCTGGCTGTCGAACATCAATATGGGCCTGGCGGCAGGCCTGGCCCTGTTCGTCCTGCTCCTGGGCCCCACGGTCTTCCTCATGCAGGCGTGGGTGCAGAACCTCGGTGGCTATGTCCAGGCGATGCCCCAACTCATGCTGCGCACCTCGCCGTTCGCGGAGGACGGATGGGCGGGGGCCTGGACGATCTTCTACTGGGCTTGGTGGATGAGCTGGGCGCCGTTCGTAGGAATGTTCATCGCGCGGATCTCGCGCGGCCGGACCATCCGCGAGTTCGTGTTGGGTGTGCTGCTTGCTCCCACGTTCATCGGGTCGCTCTGGTTCACGATCTTCGGGGACTCGGGAATCCTGCGCCAGCGCAACGACGGCGACATGGTCGGTGCCGGCGGGTCCGTCGACACCAATACGACCCTGTTCCAGCTTCTCGACGGGTTGCCGGTGGCGACGCTGACGAGTCTGTTCGCAATCGCGGTCGTGGTGTTCTTTTTCGTCACCTCGTGCGACTCCGGATCACTCGTCATCGACAACTTGTCCTCGGGCGGCACCCTCGAAACGCCCAAGGTGTCCCGTACCTATTGGGCTGTGCTCCTGGGCATCGTGGCCGCCGTACTGCTACTCGTCGGTGGATCAGGGTCATTGACCGCCCTGCAAACCGCGTCGATCGCCACGGCCGCGCCGTTCTCGATCATCATGGTGCTTGCTTGTGTGTCGATGTTGAAGGCTTTCCGCTACGACTTGGCGACCACGCCGCGCTACCTCCGGGTGTCGACACGTGCCGCCTCCGACGGCGCCGGCGACGTGAGCGAGCCTTCTCACCACCTGCTCGATGGGGGCGTGTCGGCGACGTTCGCCGGCCTACCGCCGGCGACACGCGGCGAGGCTGCCGATAGCAACGGCCACTTCGTGGTGGCGGTCAACGAGCTACCGTCCCACGCGGTTGATGTAGATCCTGATACAGGAGCGATGCAGTACTCTCAGGAGTCGCACGCACGAGACCCACTGCGGGAATGACTGGTGGGGGCAGCTCCCGGAGCGCTGACCGAGGCAGGGGACCTGGAAAATGGCGTCATGGGCGCTAACCTTCTGATCGTCGAGGACGACGACCGCGTACGGGCCTCGCTGAGGCTGGCTCTCGAGGACGAGGGATACCAAGTCGAAGAGGCTGAGGATGCGGAGAGCGCCCTGGAGCACCTCGAACGACACGGTGCACCGGATGTGATGATCGTCGATCTGATGCTCGGCGATATGGACGGGTTCACCTGCATACGTCAGATCCGGTACGAGCACGATGTGCCGATCATCGTCATCAGCGCTCGCGATGACACACACGACGTCGTCGCGGCTCTCGAGGCCGGTGCCGACGACTACGTGACGAAGCCGTTCGAGATCAAGGAGATCACCGCGAGGATGCGGGCACTCCGGCGTCGTGCAGGTGGGCTCACCGAGCGTCCCGGACCTTCGGATGTCGTTCTCGACGCCGACCCGCAGTCGCCGCTCGTCCTGTCGCCCGGCAGCGGCACGGTCCGCCGCGGCGACGAGCAACTACACCTGACGTTGACCGAGTTCCGCCTGCTCTGCGAGCTGGCCGAGTCGCCGGGACTCGTCCTCAGTCGTCGTGCACTACTCGAAAGTGTCTGGGACCGTGGTTTCTTCGGAGACGAACGGATTGTCGACGTGCACGTACGACGGCTGAGGACGAAGGTCGAGCTCGATCCATCCGACCCGCAGCTGGTGGTTACTGTGCGCGGGCTGGGGTACCGGCTCGATGTCCAGCGTTAGGCGCTGGAGTGCGCCTGGTCTCCGTGGCCGGGTGATCCTGTCCTTCGCGATCGGCGCCAGCCTGGTGTCGATCCTGCTTGCGGCATCGGTCTTCACGATCAGTCGTAGCTACATGGTTGCGCAGCGAGAAGGTTCGGCCGAACGGCAGACGTCGATTCGTGCCGAGTACGTACGCAACGTCCTCGATGGCACGGACCTGCCGCCGGCGGCAGTGGTGAGCGATCTCGACTTGCCTGCGGAATCCGCGGTTCTGGTACGTCGTGAATCGCAGTGGTTCGCCTCGGAGGTCGGGCTCGCGGCCGAACCTGTTCTGGCGAAGCTGGGTGGTGCGGACGTCGCCCTCGACGACGGCACCGTGCGACGCCATGTCTCGCTGTTCGGCGAGCCGTACTTGGCGATCGGGGTGCCGTTGAACGACGACGGCGATGTGCTGTTCGAACTGTCCCCGCTCAGCGAGCTCGAGTCGGCACTCCGGATTCTGAAACTTGCCTTGGTGTCGTGCGCGGTGCTGACGACGTTGGCGGGTGCGCTGCTCGGCCTTTGGGCGAGCCGCAAGGTGCTGAAACCGTTGCACGAGGTCGCCGGCACCGCGGCGCAGATCGCGGCGGGAGAGCTCGACACCCGGTTGACGGAGACCCGTGACACCGATTTGACCACCATCGTGCAAGCCTTCAACGCCATGGTCGACTCGCTGCAACTGCGGATCGACCGTGAACGCAGGTTCTTCGGTGACGTCAGCCACGAGCTGCGCACGCCGCTGATGACACTGATCACGAGCGTTTCAGTCCTCGGCCGCCATGAGCAGGACCTGCCTGATCGATCCCGTCGGGCACTTGTGCTGATCAACGCGGAACTCGAGCACCTCCGGCGGCTGCTCGACCACCTGCTGGCGCTGGCACGAGCGGAAGCCGGGCTGCACAAGGACCAACTCGAGCCACTGTCCCTCGCCGAACTGCTCGAGCACACCCTCAGGGAGTCCAAGCGGCCCACCGATCTGCTGGTGGTCGAGACCGACTGCGTCGTGGACGGCCGCAAGCTCGCGCTCGAACGCGCGTTCCGGAACCTCATGGACAATGCGGACAAACACGGTGGCGGGCTGGTGGAGATCTCGCTCCGGGAGGCCGGGGGAATGGCGGTGGTGGTCGTGGACGACGCCGGACCCGGAGTCCAGGACAGCGAGCGCACACGGGTGTTCGAGAGGTTTGTGACCGGCAATCCGAGCCGGAAGAGGACGACAGGAACGGGTACGGGTCTGGGGTTGGCGCTGGTCGCGGAGACCGTCAAGGCACACGACGGACGAGTCCGTTGTATCCCGCGTCCGGGAGGCGGTGCCAGGTTCGTTGTGGAGTTGCCCCTGCCGGAGCTGGGTCCCGATCCGGCCGACGAGAACCCGCCGACCCGGCGCCGCGAGGCCGTTGCGCCCCGCCGAGCGAGCCGCCTGAGAACGTGACGAACCACCCAGGGTCTGTAACACAACTGCAAAGTAACCGACCTAACCATCTCAAAGTTGTCTCGGCAGGCTGGAATTCATAGCCGAATGTGGATGGAGCCGTGTGTATGAGTTGTCGATCGCCGTTGCCGTGCGTCGTTTCCGGTAGGGAAGGCGCTCGGATCGGCTGGGCAGTCGTCACCTGCGGCGCAGGGGACCGCAGGTGACGACTGCCCCGACAACACGGCTCCGTGCTCCCGAGATCTCCGACGGCGCTCGGATCTGGGAGATCGCGGGGCGGTCGGGAGAGCTGGATCTCAACTCCAGCTACTCCTACCTCATGTGGTGCCGAGATCATTGGGAGACCTCGATCGTCGCAGAGCTCGACGGTCGGACGGTCGGATTCGTCACCGGATACATTCGGCCGACCGCGCCGCTGACCTTGTTCGTCTGGCAGGTCGCGGTGGACGCCGAGTACCGCGGCCGCGGCATCGGCCTTGCCATGCTCGGCGGACTCGTCGACCGGCTGCGTGGGCGCTCGATCAACATGCTCGAGACGACCATCACGCGTGACAACGCGGGATCGATCGCGATGTTCTCGGCGCTGGCCCGTAGCCGTGGCGCCGACATCGGCAGGCGTCCCCTGTTCGAGTCCGAGGACTTCCCGGACGGGCACGCTGCCGAAGAGCTCTACACCATAGGACCCTTTCCCCGGATTGGACTCTCATGACTATTACGACCCTTCCCGACACTTCGATCTTCGAAAGCCTCGAGTCGGAGGTCCGGAGCTACTGCAGGAACTGGCCGGCCGTCTTCGACAAGGCTCGCGGGTCCTGGCTAGTGGACGAGAGTGGTCGTGAGTACCTGGACTTCTTCGCCGGCGCCGGTGCGCTCAACTACGGACACAACAATCCGGTTCTCAAGCGTGCTCTGTTGTCTTATCTCGAAGGCGACGGCATCACTCACAGCCTCGACATGTCCACCACCGCCAAACGGCGCCTGCTCGAGACGTTCGAGGACACGATCCTGCGTCCGCGCGGGCTCCCGTACAAGGTGCAGTTTCCGGGACCGACCGGAACCAACGCGGTCGAGGCGGCGCTCAAGCTCGCGCGTAAGGTGACCGGCCGCTCGTCTATCGTCAGTTTCACCAACGCCTTCCACGGCATGACGCTCGGCTCGTTGTCGGTCACCGGCAACGCGATGAAGCGCGCCGGCGCCGGCATCCCACTGGTCCACGCGACGCCCATGCCGTTCGACAACTATCTCGACGGCAGCACCGAGGACTTCGGGTGGTTCTCGCGTCTGCTGGACGACGCTGGATCCGGACTGAACCGACCCGCCGCGGTCATCGTCGAGACGGTTCAGGGCGAGGGTGGCGTGAACGTGGCTCGGCCGGAATGGCTTCGTGCCCTTGCGGATCTGTGCAAAGAGCGCGATATCCTCCTCATCGTCGACGACGTCCAGATGGGTTGCGGCCGCACCGGACCGTTCTTCTCCTTCGAGATCGCAGGGATCGAACCCGACATCGTCACGGTGTCGAAGTCGATCAGCGGGTACGGACTGCCGTTGGCGCTCACGCTCTTCAAGCCGGAACTGGATGTCTGGTCTCCCGGTGAGCACAACGGTACGTTCCGCGGTCACAATCCGGCCTTCGTCACGGCTCAGGCCGCGCTCGAGCAGTACTGGTCGGACGACCACCTCGAGAAGGCGGTGCTGGCCAAGGGTGAGTTGCTGCACCGCGCATTCGATGAGCTGTCGAGGGGCTTCCGCGGGCTGTCAACTCGCGGCCGGGGCCTCGTGCGCGGTCTGGTCTTCGACGACGCGTCGCAGGCCGGCAAGGTGGCCCAGTACGCCTTCGAGCACGGATTGCTCGTCGAGACTGCAGGTCCACAGGATGAAGTGGTGAAATTGCTTCCGCCCCTGACAATCGCCCAAGATGAACTCCAGCACGGCCTGGGGATCCTGGTCGATGCAACCATTACCGTATGCGCTGGACAGGAGACCTGAGCCGCATGATCGTCCGAACGACCGACGAGATCACCGACACCGATCGCGACGTAAGCAGCCCGAACGGAAACTGGCGAAGCAAGCGAATCGTGCTCGCCGCCGACGGTGCCGGATTTTCGTTCCACGAGACCACTATTACCGCTGGAACCGTCAACGAGTTCCACTACGCGAACCATGTCGAGGCGGTGTGGCTCGTCGAGGGCGAGGGGACGCTCACTGACCTCGAGACGGGGCAGGTGTACGAGCTCGGTCCCGGGTCGATGTACCTGTTGGATGGGCACGAACGCCATCGTCTGGAGCCGCGGACACAGATGCGAATGTTGTGCGTCTTCAATCCTCCGGTGACCGGACAGGAGGTCCACGACGAGAACGGTGTGTATCCGCTCCTGACCGCGTGAATCGTCGCGACGCCCTGTAGGGCGGGACTCTTCGGACAGTATCTTTGACACATTCGGGAGTGCTAAAGTTGCGGTTGATGAGAGCCGGGATCGATCAGTATGCGACCCGCGTGGAGGGGCAACCAGAGATCAGGGACCGGACAGACCCGTGTGTGTGGGGTCTTCCATCGACGCCCGAACTCGAGGGTTTTGCCGAGCGGGGCTACTTGCAGCGCGATGGCGTTATCTCTTCGGCGACGGTTGAGGCATGCCTCGCCGAGATCGATCGGATCCAAGTGGATCCGCGGCTGAAGGGCGACGAGCGAATCATCCGTGAGGAGCGCGGTACCGCCGTTCGATCAATTTTCGACATCGATGTCCTCAGCACCGTTGTGCGGGAAGCCATCTCGGAGTCTGGTGCCGAAGAGCTGGCACGGCAGATCCTCGGTTCGGAGGTCTACATCCACCAGAGCCGCCTGAACTACAAGCCTGGCTTCCAGGGCGGCGCGTTCTACTGGCACTCCGACTTCGAGACTTGGCACGCCGAGGACGGTATGCCGACCCCCCGGGCCGTGAGTGCATCAATC
The DNA here is from genome assembly GCF_004011825.1 of Rhodococcus xishaensis. GTDB lineage: Bacteria > Actinomycetota > Actinomycetes > Mycobacteriales > Mycobacteriaceae > Prescottella > Prescottella xishaensis. The sequence goes on from NZ_RKLO01000007.1 coordinate 167,218, forward strand.
GCGTTGACGCGCAACGAAGCGTACAACGGACCGCTGATGATCATGCCTGGTAGTCAGCGCTTGTTCGTGCAGTGCGTGGGAAAGACTCCGGCGAATTACCATCGGCGGTCCCTTGTGACGACCACACCGCAGATCGGGGTCCCGTCCGAGGACGTGGTCACCGAAATGTGGAACTCTTTCGGGGTCGACATGCTGACCGGGCCCGCAGGTTCGATGACGATGTTCGACAGCAATGTCATGCACGCGTCCGGTGGGAACATCACGCCGATCCCTCGCGCGAACATCTTCGTCGTGTTCAACAGTGTGCAGAACCGTCTCGGACAGCCGTTCGCCGCCGGAGCGACTCGCCCGCCGTACCTCGCGCGGCGCGGTTAACCGGACGAGTTGGGGTGCGGGAAACTATCATCCGAGAGTGACCTCCGCAGCGGCGTCGCTCGTCAGCGTTGAGAACCTCACCCGGCGGTTCGGCCCTCGGCGGGGAATCATCGATGTCGACTTCGACATCGAGGCAGGTGAGGTGTTCGGCTTCCTCGGGCCGAACGGTGCAGGCAAATCCACGACAATTCGGATTCTGCTCGGCCTGTATCGTCCGACGTCCGGTCGGGTGCGGGTCTTCGGACTCGACCCGCGTCGTGAGGCGTCGCAGATTCTGCGGCGGGTCGGCTACCTGCCTGGTGAATTGGCGTTGCACCCCAGGCTCACTGGTGCGCAGCACCTCGACCGCTTCGCCCGTATCCGGGGGTTGACCGATCGTCGGTACCGGGACGAACTCGTAGACCGCTTCGGCGCCGAACTCGACAGGCCGGCCCACACCCTCTCCAAGGGGAACCGGCAGAAGATCGGTCTCGTGATGGCGTTCATGCACAGGCCCGATCTCTTGGTGCTGGATGAGCCGACGGGCGGACTTGACCCGCTCATGCAGGACGAGTTCGCAGACCTGGTGCGCGAAACGGTCGCCGACGGGCGGACGATCCTGCTCTCGTCCCACGACCTCGACGAGGTCCAAAGACTCGTTGAGCGGGTGTGCATCCTGCGAGAGGGGCGCGTGGTGGTCACCGCAACCGTCGACTCTCTGCGCAAGAGTTCGCCGCGTTCGATCACACTTCGTTTCGATCGCAAGGCTCCCCAGGAAGCTTTCGCCCGTCTCGACGGCGTCCTGGTGCGATCCCGCGACGGTCAGCAAATCACCCTGTCAGTCACGGGACCGATTGCCCCACTGCTACGGACGGCGGCCGACGAAGGAGCGGTGGACATCACGGCTCGCCGCGCAGACCTCGACGAACTGTTCCTCAGCTACTACCGCGGACACGGCGATCCGGGAGGTGTCCGATGACGACTGGCCTCGTCAGGCTCGACCTCCTGCTGCGCCGCCGCTCCCTCGTGGGCTACTCACTGGGCATAGGCGTCTACACCTTCGTCATCGTCGCGTTGTATCCGGCATTCCGGAACGAGACGGGCCTCGACCAGTTCACGTCGGAAAACGCCACTCTCGCAGCACTTTTCGGCGTCACCGGTCCGTTGTCGTCGTCGTCCGGGTGGTTGAATGCGAATCTGTACGCGAACTTCCTGCCGTTGATCGTCCTGTTGATCACCATCGGCTACGGGGCCGGTTGCATTGCCGGCCAGAACGAGGAGGGCACCCTCGGCTTGGTCGTGACGCTGCCGCTGACCCGGAACCGGATCGCGCTCCAGAAGGTCGTCGCGATGTGCCTCGTGGCTGTGCCGGTCTCGTTGGTGGCCGCCCTCGTCGTGTTCGCGGGGCGCGGATTCGATCTGCAGGTCGACACGGGTGCGCTTATCGGTGTGACGATCGCGGTGCTGTTGCTGGGCATCGGATTCGGAGCGCTAGCCCTGCTGATCGGCGCCCTCACCGGCAGTCGCGGGACCGCGCTCGGCATCACGGCGATGGTGGCGGCAGCCGCGTACCTGGTCAACTCGCTGGCTCCCGTCGTGAGCTGGATCCGTCCCGCACGGCTCGTCTCCCCGTTCTACTACGCGGTCGGCAACAACCAACTCGTCGACGGTGTGTCCTTCTCCTCGTTCGTCGTCCTCATCGGCATCGCCGTTGCGTTGTCGTGCGGAGCCGTGATGGCGTTCCGTCGCCTCGACGTCGACTGACCTGTCGTAGACCGAACCGAATCGAGACGCTCTGAAGGCGGCACAAAAGGCGGCGCCGACACCCGTGTGGGTGCCGGCGCCGCGTCGGAAGTTAGCTGCTCAGATTACGTGACCTGCGGTTACTAGCCCCCCATGCCTCCCAGCAAGTCGGCCAGCAACTCGGCGATCAGGTCGACGTCGATCGCGTCCACCAGGGCCTGGACGCTGCCGGCGACCGCATCGGGATCAGGGCCGCCGGGATCCGGGTTGTCGGGATTCGGGTTGTCATCCGGGTTGTCGGGAATCAGGTCGCCGGGATTGAGGTCGCCGAGGCTGCCGAGCACGTTTTCGCCGATCGTGACCAGTTGCTGCGCGCCGAACACCGGGGTCGGGTTGTCATCCGAAATGCACTCGCCCATGACGATGTACGGGCCGTCTTCGAGCTCCACGGTGTAGGCATTCGCGGCTCCCGGGCCCACTCGGTCGGGGCTCCGCCAGGTCAGGAATCCCGGCTCGTCGATCTTGGTCGGGTCGTCCCGGAGTTCGGTCATCTTGGCGTTTTCGACGACGAATACGCTGCAAGTGCTGGAGGGTTCGACGTTCTGGTTCACGATGGTGATGGTCAACGTGCCGGCGTCGACGCCGGTCGTGACGGTCGGGCCTGCCAATGCGTTGAGCACCGTGACCAGTTGCTCGGTGCCGAACAGGGTCGGGTTGCCGTCCGAAACACATTCGCCGACAACTGCGTACTCACCGACCGCAAGGTCCGTGCTGAAGGTGCCGTCGGCTCCGGCGGCCACGCGCTCGGCGTCGTCGGTGCGCCAGGTCAGGAATCCCGCCTCGTCGATCTTGGTCGGGTCGGCCTGGAAGTCGGGCAGCTTGGCGCTCTCGAGGACGATGATGCCGCAGGTGGCGGTCGGGTCGACGTTCGTGTTCGCGACGGTGGCCGTCAGGACGGTCCCCTCGACGGCGGTGGTGACGGTCGGGGCTCCGAGGGTGTGGGAGCTGGTGACCAGTTGCTCGGTGCCGAACAGGGTCGGGTTGCCGTCCGAAACACATTCGCCGACAACTGCGTACTCACCGACCGCAAGGTCCGTGCTGAAGGTGCCGTCGGCTCCGGCGGCCACGCGCTCGG
>NZ_RKLO01000007.1:170549-236208 GCF_004011825.1 Rhodococcus xishaensis
CGTCGTCGGTGCGCCAGGTCAGGAATCCCGCCTCGTCGATCTTGGTCGGGTCGGCCTGGAAGTCGGGCAGCTTGGCGCTCTCGAAGACGATGGCGCCGCAGGTGGCGGTGGGATCGGTGTTCGGGTTGGCGACGGTAACCGACAGCGCGGTGTCCTGCACGGTGGTCGTGACGGTCGGGGCTTCAAGCGGGATAGGTTGGGCGGGCGCGAGGCTTGGTGCCGCGAGCGCCACCAAGGCGACGGTCGCGGCACCACCTACCACGCAAGTGAGGGCCTTCCGTTTACGTAACTTCATGTGCATCCCCTTTCAAATGAAGAACCACCGGAAAGTGATCCGGTTGTTTGCAGGTGCGAGACGAAGATCACGTGTCCGCCATCGACGCTGGTCAGTAGAGCTTCAACGAGCGAACCCGGGCGAAATGGAATGGTCGGACATCGGGTCACGTTACAGTAACGACGTTTACTGGTCGATGGTTCGGCTGTGACCAAATCGGGAAGTTCTGTTCATACAGAACCATCCGGCCCGTTTTGGTGCCCGGGGTGACTGGGTAGAAGCGGACAGGCCTGTCCCCGGTGGCCGGTTCGGATACGCTCGTCCGGGTCGATCCGTGGCAGTACGGTGTCAGTGCGCACACGCCGCGCCGTCGACAACGCCGGAGGCACCGTTGGACGGTATCGACCATCCGCCGACGCGAGTGATCGCGCGCGACGCCGCCCTCGCGCTGGTCCTCGGTCTTGGTTCCGCGGTGGTCCCCCTCTTTGTTTTCCTCGCGGTGCGCGGCGTCACCGATGTGCTGTACGTCCGAGTGCCGGAGGCGCTCGGGTTCGCCCCCGACTCCCGAGCATGGATCTTCGGCGTCCTCACGGTCAGCGGGATCGCGGTCGGGTCGGTGGTGTGGTTGGTGCCAGGTCACGGTGGCCGCGATTCCGCGACCGTGGGTTTGATTGGGCCGCCGCCGCCCCTCCGGGTGTTGCCGAGCCTGCTGCTCGTGCTCATTCTCGCGCTCGGCGCCGGCGTCAGTCTGAGCCCGGAGAACGTCCTGATCTCGGCGAACTCGGCACTGGCGGTGTGGATCTTCGCACGCGTGCGGCCGGATCTTGCGTCCGAGAGGATCATCGCCCTGTCCACCGCGGCGACCATTGGGGTTCAGTTCGGCACGCCTGTGGCCGCCCCGCTCGTGTACCACGAACTCACCGGTCGACCGGTGCGCGGAAATCTGTGGGACGCACTCTTCGCGCCCTTCGTTGCGGCGGGTGTCGGCACACTCGTGATGCAGGTCCTGGTCCGCCGAACATTGTCGGTCGACCTTCCGCGTCATTCGTGGCCGTCGCTCGGTGACGTGTTAGGCGCCACCGTGGTGGCGACCGGAACTGCCGTGTTGCTGCTCGGCGTGGTCTACGTGTACCGGTGGCTGCACGGGATCTTCCACCGGATCAACAATCCCGTCCTCATGACCGGGATCGGTGGTGTCGTGTTGGGAGTGCTCGGTGCCCTGGGCGGCCCACAGACCATGTTCAAGGACGTCGAGGCCATGGAGTCCGCCGTCACCGAGGCGTCAGGCACGAGCGTGGCGCGGTTGATGTTGCTGGGTGGGTGCAGCTTGGCGGCCTACGCGGTAGCGGCGGCGAGCGGATTCCGCGGAGGACGTGTCGTCTCGGCCGCTGTCATCGGCGTTCAAGTCGGCGTGTTCGCGCATGCCGTGGTGCCTGCACTCCCTGGGCCCGTTGCGGTCGCATCGGCCGTGCTCGGAGCCGTCACGGTCGCGGCCCGCAGTGGTTGGCTCGGCCTCTTCCTCCCGGCGGCCGTGGTCGGTTCGGTCGCGCTGCTGCCCGCGCTGGCCGTCGCGATGATCCCGGTGTGGCTGCTGGTGGCACATCGACCGACGATGACGATTCGTCCCGCTCACCCGGAACCTCCCGGCGTATCCGGATAGATTCATCCAAAGTGTCAGGGCAGCAACCAGTTCCGGCGTAGCGTCGTGTGCGCGCGTGCCCAGGTCGACCACAGGGAGTACGAGGGTGACATGAGCGGAGGGATCTCGAGGCGTACCTTCAATCGCGGGCTCGCGTGGACCGCCGGGGCCGTAGGGCTCGGTGCGGCGGAGTCGGCCGCGGCCGGTGCACAGGACCTCGGCGACCTCGGCAGTGTCGATCCCTTACACCCGCTGCTCTTCGCGTCACCGAACCTGGAGCCGTTCGTGGACGAACTGCCCCTTCTGCCGGTGATCGCCGGATCGGAACTCGAGCTACGCGCCGCCAGCACCGTGCACCGGTTCCATCGGGACCTGGATCCCTCGCCGGCCTTGGCGTACGGCGGCATGGACTATCTCGGCCCGACGGTCGAGGCGCGCAGCGGCGACCCACTGACCGTCGCATACCGCAACGAGATCGGAGTACACCCCCTCGCGGATGACTTCGACACCTCCCTGCACGGCGTCACCGAACAGGATCGGACAGCGGTGCCGACGTCGATGCACCTGCATGGTGCGGTGACACCGCCCGAGCACGACGGACACCCGGCCTTCCTGCAGCGCCCCGGACAGGGGCACGTACACCGCTATCCGATCGTCCACGAGGCCACCCAATTCTGGTACCACGACCACGCGATGGGGATCACCCGGCTCAACGTATACGCCGGACTCGCCGGCCTGTTTCTCTTGCGCGACGAATTCGACACGGGCACAGCCGAAAACGCGTGGGGATTGCCGTCGGGGGAGTTCGAGGTGTCGCTCGTGCTGCAGGAGAAGCGCTTCACCGCGGACGGACGTCAAAGCATCCGTGCGACCCCTCTCGTGCCGCAGGGTCGGTGGGACGCGGGAACGCCCGGTGACGTCGGAGTGGTGAACGGCAAGATCTGGCCGGACCTCGAGGTGGCTCGGGGAATGTACCGCCTGCGGGTACTCAACGCCGCGTCGTTCAGCGTGTGGAATCTGTTCTTCGGCAATCGGATGCGGTTCTGGATCCTGGGAATGGAGAGCGGCATGCTGCCGGCGCCGGTTCCGTCTACACGGGTCCGGTTGGCTCCCGGCGAACGCGTCGATCTGCTGGTCGATTTCGGTGCGCTCGAACCGGGTTCGACGGTGGAGTTGCGCAACGACGAGCCGCCGCCGCTGGGAGCGTTGCAGCGTGGGGCACGGGCGATGCCGCTTTTCTGCCGGTTCCGGGTAGCCAACGGCCGCGGCATCGCGGGTGCGGTGCCGGAGACCCTCCGCGGTGGACGCGGCCGGCCGACCGACCTCGAGCCCGTCCCGACACCTCAGGTGCAGCGGACCGTCACCGTGATGCAGTTGCCCGATCCTTCCACCGGCGGGGTGCTCATGTCACTGAACAACCTGCGCTTCGGGGACACCGACATCGAGATGCCGCGGCAGGGCACTGTCGAGCAGTGGAACATCGTCAACGTCACGCCCGAGCCGCATCCGATCCACCTGCACCTGGTCAACTTTCGGATCCTCGGGCGCCAGGCGATCGACGTGCCGACCTATACGCGGCGGCATCCGCCCCCACCGGTCGGCACAAGGTGGGCGCCACCCGTCGACGAGTTCGTCGCGTCCCCGTTGGCGCCACCGGAACCGTGGGAAGCCGGGCTGAAGGACACCGTCGTCGCGAATCCGGGGACCGTCACCAAGATCGTCGTGAGATTCCCGACCGCCGGCCAGTTGGGCTTCGATCCGGACGCAACCTTCGCCGCCGGGACGGTCGGGGCAGCACCACCGGGAGACCCCGCTCCATTGCAGGGCTACGTGTGGCACTGCCACATGCTCGACCACGAGGACCACGACATGATGCTCGGATACCGCGTCGTGGCAGAGTGACTTGCCGGCCTACCGGTTGTGGTCGCGCTAATCCACGCCGGTGCCATCATCGACGACGATGACGCGGCCGGTCACGTGGGAGTTCTCCGCGGAGACGAGCCACGACAACAGGGGCGCCACCTGCGCGGGAAGGACACGGCCGTGCAGAGCCGACGGGATGCTGTCGTCGATTGCCTGTCGTCCAACCTCCGTGTCCAGCATGGCCTCGATCATCGGCGCGATCAGCATGCCGGGAGCGATCGCATTGAGCGGGATCCCGGAGCCGGCCCACTCGGGTGTGACGGCGGTGCGGCGGATCCAGCGTGCGATCGCGACTCTCGAAGACGAATACACCTGTGCGCCGTCGCCCTGCGTCACTGCCGTGCGGGCGGCCTCAACGGCAGCGGCCTCGTCACCAGCGAGCGCGGCGTCGACGATCGCCGGATCCGCCGGATGTAGTGACGCCGCCGACGAAATCACCAGGGCGCGCGGATCGGTCCCCGCCGCGAGCAGCGAACGCAGGCCCTCGAGGGCAGCCACGGCACCGAAGTAGTTGACCTTGATCGTGAGAGGGTCGAACAGCGCTACGCCGGCGCACGCGACGACACCGTCGAGGTGTCCGCCGCTGCGTTCACGCGCCTGTGCGACGAGCGTGGTCCGGCCCTGCTGGACGCCGAGGTCGGCAGTAATGTCGGCGTCGCTCAGGTCGGCGCCGATCACGCGAGCGTTCTGATTGAGCAGAAGTTCGGCGGTCGCGGCGCCGACCCCGGAGGCGCTACCGGTGACGAGGTAGGTACGGGGCATGGTCTTGCACTTTCGGGGTCGGGAAGCCTCTGGCACGAGCATTCGGTGCCCATCTGTGCCACATGGCCAGTGTGTGCCCATCGACGCGTGACGGCTATGCCGAACGGCTCGCCACCCCAGCTCCGAGATGGCCGAATTGGATCTGATCAGGCGGAGAACGGGCCGCAGCCAGCTGCCGGCTCGCAGAACCAACGCGATGTGCCCCGATCGGGCGGGTCGGCAAGAAGGTCGAGGAACGTCTGGGGCCGGGTCGAAGTAGTCATCCGACCAGTGAGGACCCGTTGTGGATCGTGTCCGGGACGGGTCCTCGGTCGTACGCTTTCCGTCAGGGAAGCATGCTGAACCAGTAGGCGAGAGTCGCTGCCACCCACAGAAGAAGAGTGTCCATCACCGCATCACCGCCTCCCCGGTAGTGGACGCCTCTTTCCATCATGCGCCCTCAACCATGCGCCCTCAACGCCGATGAGGGCGATGGGTCCCGGCTGTCGCGTTTGTCGATCGGACCGGGCGATTCGCACGTGGCGAACGTCCAAGCCGACGTTCGACGCAAGACGCAAGTTGGTCCGGTCAGGGCTCGAGGAAACGCGCGAGGAACTCGATCAGCAGCCGTTCGGCGACCGGCGCCGGAAGCTCCTCGACAAGTGCGAGGATGTCGGCCTTGGGTCCGTCGAGCCCGACCTTCGGTTCGAGCCCGGCCAGGGCGAGGACACCCGCGCTGATCTCACTGGTGAGATCAGCGGGGCCGATGTTTTCCGCCGCTGCGACGAACTCGGCCGGTGCCCTCGCGCCCGCGACGCCGCGGGTGCGGTCGGCGGCCTTGGTCAACGAAGCAACCAGGTCGTCGACGACGGTTTCGGTGACCGGTGTGATCGTGAGATGGGTGGTGCGGGGCAGCACCGTTCCGTCGGACTGGGGGTGGCGCGGCTGCGGCTGCAGAGCCCAACCATCGTCCTCGGCGGCGTCGGACCAGCGGTGCGGATCCACCCGGCGTTCGGCGGGCGCCCGCTCGTCCGCGGCAATCGCCAGCAAAGGACCGACCGGGTCGCCGACGACCCGTAGCCCCTCGATCCGGTCGAACGCCTCTCGGATCCTGCCCGTCGTGCGAACCATCGCAGCCACCAATTCTCGAAACCCCTTTTCACCCAACGCCTGTGCGACTGCCCAACCGGCCGCGATGGGCATCGCGCTGCGGGACCCGAGCAGGGTCGGGTTGACCACCGCGTAGCCGGGCCAGCGGGTGGTGGCGAACCAGTGCGCGCGGTGCCGGTCACGGTCGCGAAACAGCAGCAGCGAGATGCCCTTCGGGGCGTATCCGTACTTGTGCAGATCCACCGACAGGCTCGACACCCCCGGCACCGTCAGGTCCCAACGACGGTTCTCCGGGCCCGGCCACCACGGCAGCACCCAGCCGCCGATGCAGCCGTCGACGTGCAACGCGACCTCGCGTGCCGCACATACTCGGGCGATCTCGGCGATCGGATCGAGCGCGCCGTGCGGATACGACGGGGCGCTCGCGACCACCATTGCGACGTCGGGGGACAGGGCCGCGGCGACATCGTCCGGGCGCAGCCGCGCGGTGACGGGATCGACCGGCAACACCTCCAGGCGCAGATCGAGGTGGTGCGCTGCCTTGTGGAACGCGGCATGAGCGGTCGACCCGACGAGAAGCGTCGGGCGATGCTCGGCGCTGGTTCGGGCCCGCCAGGTGTCGCGCGCGGATTTCACAGCGAGCATGCAGCTTTCGGTGCCGCCGCTGGTGACGCTGCCGACAACGTCCGGGTCACCGCCTGCGAGCACGTCGCGGGCGAGTGCCACCAGGTCGCGCTCCATCGCCGCGATCGACGGAAAAGTGGTGGGATCCAACCCGTTCAGCGACTGTGCCCGCAGCGCGGCCGCGCCGGCGAGGTCGGACAGTTCGGCGATGCCGGAGTCGTAGACGTACGACAGCAGACGGCCGCCCGACGTCGGGGCGTCCGCGGTACGCAGCGCGTCGAGACGGGAGAGGATGTCGGTGGGATCGAGCCGGAACTGCATCAGTGGCTCCTGTTCTGTGCGTGTGCGTCCTCGGCGGCGAGCCGGTAGCGCAGGAGTGCGACGACGCTGAGGGCGGTGAGGATCGCCGGAGCCGCCGAGAAGGCGAGGATTATGCCATTGACAGCGGTCGCGGACTGGACCGCGTGTTCGTCACCGGTGGAGGAGACGAACCCGGTGACAGCCAGGATCGCGAGCACCAGGGCAGGGCCGAGGGCGAGACCGACGGTTTCGACAGCTGTCCACACTCCGCTGAACACCCCGGCGCGGGCGGTGCCGGACTCGGAGCGTTCGTGGTCGCTGATGACGTCCGGCAGCATCGACATCGGCAGCATCTGCATGCCCGCATACCCGACACCGGCCAGGGCCACCACCGCGAAGACCCACCACCCGCCGCCGGTCATCAGGCCCAGCAGCGCGACGGTCGCGGCGAAGAAGAGTGTCGACGCCAGCAGGTACGCCCGGCGTTTACCCCAGGCCCGCACACTTCTCGACCACAGCGGCATCACCGCCACCGCCGGTCCGACGAGCGCCACGAACAGGATCGACACCGACCGCTCGTCGCCGAGCACATACGTTGCCACGTACTGTGCCCCCGCTAGCATCGTCCCCGTTGCGAGTGCCTGGAGTGCGAACGCGGTCAACAACACTCGGAAGGGGGCGCTCGACCGGACGACGCGCAGGGACGCCGCGAACGACACACCCCCACCGGTTGCGGCCGTGCGCGTCGGACGGGAGGGCGCAACCCGTGACGCCGCGAACATTCCGAGGCCGAGGACGATCCCCGCGACGACGCCCATAACGAGGTAGCCCCAACGTCCGCCGCCGCCGAGTTCGCGCAGTTCTGGTCCGCCCGCACCGAACAGCAGAATCGCGATCCCGAGCACTGCGACGCGCCAGGCCATCAGGCGGGATCGCTCGTGGTAGTCGTCAGTCAGTTCGGCGGGCAGCGCGATGTACGGCACCTGGAAGAAACTGAACGCCATCGCAGAGGCGATGAAGGCGACCGCCACCCAAACCGCACCGGCCGCGGTACCGAGGCCGTCGGGCACGGCGAAGGTGAGGGCGAAGAAGATCGGCAGCAAGGCCGCGCCGACCAAGAGGAACCGCCGTCGGCCGCCGGTCCGGTGGGCCGATGCGTCGCTCCACGACCCGATCAGGGGATTGAGCACCACGTCCAGGACCTTGGGAATGAACACCACGACGGTTGCAGCGGCGGCCGCGACACCGAGGGTGTCGGTGAGGTAGTAGGCCAACACCAGGCCGGGCAGGGTCGCGAAGCCACCGGTACCGACCGACCCGAGGGCGTAGCCGCGAACCGTCGCCGAGCTCAGTCGGGTGGTCGTGGATGTAGAGGTGGTCGTGGCCGTCATAGATCGCCGCCCGAGAAACCCCCGGCTTCAGCCATGGGGAGGTAAGGGCGGGGTGTTGCGTTCGGCATTGGCTACTCCATTTTGCGTCGGTGGCGTCGGCCGGATCTCCGGTCGGGGTATAGAGGTGGTGCAGTACACGTATCGGCTGCGCCCCGGCGTGCAAGCCGAGCGCGCACTGCTCGACGAATGGCACCGTCGCCGGTTCCTGTGGGACGAAGCCGTCCACCAACAGAAGTCGGGAAACAGGCCGACCTTCGGGAGGCTATCGAAGTTCCTCACCGTCGCGCGCAAGAACAAATGAATGGTTGCGACAGGCTCCTGGATGGCGCCGGCGAATGTTGCGCGCCTACGGTCAGGCCCTCGAACGGGGCCGTTGGAAGACCCGCGGCTCCAGCCATACGGACCCGTTCAGTGAGGTCCTCCACGCCCGTTGACGGCTCAATATCCATTGCTATTGTCATCAGTTGGGGCTTCGACGTTCGGACCGTAGCGAGGATGACGAAGTACATGATGCTCATACCGCCGACTCCGACTACGCCCACGCTCTGTCGAGACTCCGGGGCAGAACCTCACGCATGCGGTGACCGGCGTGTTCCGCAGCGCCGTGAGCGACACGTATGACGACATGGTTCGCCTACAGAACGAGCTCGCACGGCAGACGGACCCCGTCGACGCCGGGTCGCTACAGCGCCTGCTGACCGGGCAGCCCGAGACCGTGACAAAGGTGGAGGCGCTCGGCAGGCGAATCGTGGTCGCCAAGGCCGATGTGCGCGACCTCGTCGTCGCCGACGCCGAAACCATCACCTTCGGACGCTCTTGGGAACTCACCGCGCAGCACTGGCAGGACATCGACGTCAATCTGACCGGTGTGTTCAACACGGACCGACATCAGCGATGCCGTGCTGTTCCTCGGCAGTGGCGGGGCGCGGTGCGGCACCGGGGTCACCTTCCCCGTCGATACCCGAGCGAGCGTGAAATGACTCGCAAACCCTGATCCGAACAACATCTTCAGGAGGTTTCCGAGCATGTCAGGTCGTGTTGAGGGCAAGGTCGCATTCATTACCGGTGCCGCGCGGGGGCAGGGGCGTTGTCACGCGGTACGGCTGGCGGAGGAGGGAGCAGACATCATCGCGGTCGACCTCTGCGAGAACATCGAGACGGTTACGCCGTTCTACCCTCTTGCCACCGATCAGGACCTGCAGGAGACCGTCGCGCAGGTGGAGGCGCTCGGCAGGCGGATCGTGGCCGCCAAGGCCGATGTGCGCGACGTCGCAGGTCTTCAGAAGGCCTTCGATACGGGTATCGAGCGGCTCGGCCCCGTCGACATCGTCGTCGCCAACGCCGGCATTCTCTCCTTCGGACAGTCGTGGGAGCTCACCGCGCAGCAGTGGCAGGACGTGATCGACGTCGATCTGACCGGCGTGTTCAACACGGCCAAGGTCGCGATCCCGAGCATGATCGATGCCGGTCGTGGTGGGTCCATCCTGTTCACCAGTTCGACCGCCGGGCTGAAGGGATTGCAGATGATGGGGCACTACGTGGCCACCAAACACGGAGTTGTCGGTCTGATGCGGACCATGGCCAACGAGTTGGGGCCGTACAGCATTCGGGTGAACACGATCCATCCCGGCAGTGTCGACACGTTCATGATTCAGAATCCGGGCATCTACGCGAGAATGTCGCCCGGTGAATCCGAGCCGTCCCAGGACAGTGCGATACCGGGGTTCCTGTCGTGCAACACGCTGCCCGTGCCGTGGGTCGAGCCGACCGACGTCAGCAATGCCGTGCTGTTCCTCGGCAGCGACGAGGCGCGGTACGTCACCGGGGTCACCTTCCCCGTCGATGCCGGGCTGTGCGTGAAGTGACTAGCAAACCCTGATCCACACAACACCTTCAGGAGGTTTCCGAGCATGTCAGGTCGTGTTGAGGGCAAGGTCGCATTCATTACCGGTGCCGCGCGGGGGCAGGGGCGCAGTCACGCAGTACGGCTGGCGGAGGAGGGAGCAGACATCATCGCGGTCGACATCTGTGAGAACATCGACACGATCACGTGGTACTCGCTCGCCACCGACCAGGACCTGCAGGAGACCGTCGCGCAGGTGGAGGCGCTCGGCAGGCGGATCGTGGCCGTCAAGGCCGACGTGCGCGACGTCGCCGGTCTTCAGAAGGCCTTCGATACGGGTATCGAGCAGTTGGGCCCCGTCGACATCGTCGTCGCCAACGCCGGCATCATCACCATCGGACGGTCGTGGGAGCTCACCGCGCAGCAGTGGCAGGATGTGATCGACGTCAATCTGACCGGCGTGTTCAACACGGCCAAGGTCGCGATCCCGAGCATGATCGACGCCGGTCGTGGTGGGTCCATCCTGTTCACCAGTTCGACCGGCGGGCTGAGAGGGTTGCAGATGATGGGGCACTACGTGGCCACCAAACACGGAGTTGTCGGTCTGATGCGGACCATGGCCAACGAGTTGGGGCCGTACAGCATTCGGGTGAACACCATCCATCCCACCAGTGTCGACACACCGATGTTCCAGAATCCGGGCACGTACTCGGTGTTCTCGCCCGGCGAATCCGAGCCCACCATGGACACGACGATTCCGAACGCCATGTCGCAACACACGCTGCCCATACCGTGGGTCGAGCCGACCGACATCAGCAATGCGGTGCTGTTCCTCGGCAGCGACGAAGCGCGGTACGTCACCGGGGTCACCTTCCCCGTCGATGCGGGAGCGTGCGTGAAGTGACCGGCAAACCCCTATCCACACAACATCTTCAGGAGGTCTGCCGAGCATGTCAGGTCGTGTCGAGGGCAAGGTCGCATTCATTACCGGTGCCGCGCGGGGGCAGGGGCGTTGTCACGCAGTACGGCTGGCGGAGGAGGGAGCAGACATCATCGCGGTCGACCTCTGCGAGAACATCGACACGATCACGTCGTACTCCCTGGCCACTGATCAGGAGCTGCAGGAGACCGTCGCGCAGGTGGAGGCGCTCGGCAGGCGGATCGTGGCCGTCAAGGCCGACGTGCGCGACGTCGCCGGTCTTCAGAAGGCCTTCGATACCGGTATCGAGCAGTTGGGCCACGTCGACATCGTCGTCGCCAACGCCGGCATTCTCTCCTTCGGACGGTCGTGGGAGCTCACCGCGCAGCAGTGGCAGGACATGATCGACGTCAATCTGACCGGCGTGTTCAACACGGCCAAGGTCGCGATCCCGAGCATGATCGACGCCGGCCGTGGTGGGGCCATCCTGTTCACCAGCTCTACTGCGGGGCTCAAGGGGATCGAGGGGTCCGGGCACTACGTGACGGCCAAACACGCAATAGTCGGTCTGATGCGGACCATGGCCAACGAGTTGGGGCCGTACAGCATTCGGGTGAACACCATCAATCCCACCAATGTCGACACCCTCATGATCCAGAATCCGGATATGTACGTGATCATGTCTCCCGGTGAATCCGAGCCGTCTCAGGACACTGCGGTTCCGGGGTTCATGTCACGCAACACACTGCCCATACCGTGGGTCGAGCCGACCGACATCAGCAATGCGGTGCTGTTCCTCGGCAGCGACGAAGCGCGGTACGTCACCGGGGTCACCTTCCCCGTCGATGCCGGAGCGTTGGTGAAATGACTCGTAAACCCGCTCTGGGAGTGGATGACAACGAGGACCTCCGCCCGGCGCGCACGGCACTTCTTCCGCTCTGATCCCCAACACCCTCAGGAGGTTTCCGAGCATGTCAGGTCGTGTCGAGGGCAAGGTCGCATTCATTACCGGTGCCGCGCGGGGGCAGGGGCGTAGTCACGCAGTACGGCTGGCGGAGGAGGGAGCAGACATCATCGCGGTCGACATCTGCGAGAACATCGAGACGGTTACGCCGTTCTACCCTCTTGCCACCGATCAGGAGCTGCAGGAGACCGTCGCACAGGTGGAGGCGCTCGGCGGGCGGATCGTGGCCGTCAAGGCCGATGTGCGCGACGTCGCAGGTCTTCAGAAGGCCTTCGATACCGGCGTCGAGCAGCTCGGCCACGTCGACATCGTCGTCGCCAACGCCGGCATCGAATCCTTCGGACGGTCGTGGGAGCTCACCGCGCAGCAGTGGCAGGACGTGATCGACGTCAATCTGACCGGTGTGTTCAACACGGCCAAGGTCGCGATCCCGAGCATGATCGATGCCGGTCGTGGTGGGTCCATCCTGTTCACCAGTTCGATCGCCGGGCTCAAGGGGATCGAGGGGGCCGGGCACTACGTGGCCGCCAAACACGCGATAGTCGGTCTGATGCGGACCATGGCCAACGAGTTGGGGCCGTACAGCATTCGGGTGAACACCATCCATCCCACGAATGTCGACACCCTCATGATCCAGAATCCGGGCATGTACGCGATCATGTCTCCAGGCGATTCCGAGCCGTCCCAGAATTTGGCGGTACAGGGGTTCATGTCGATAAACACGCTGCCCATACCGTGGGTCGAGCCGACCGACGTCAGCAATGCCGTGCTGTTCCTCGGCAGTGACGAGGCGCGGTACGTCACCGGGGTCACCTTCCCCGTCGATGCCGGAGCGTTGGTGAAATGAGTCGCAAGCCCTGATCCACACAACATCTCCGCAGGGGCTGAGCTGGAAATCCCCGGCTATAGGGGAATCGTCGAGGCGTCAATCCAGGTCAGGATTCGGTCCGAACCGGCCGTTCAAGTGGCGTGTCGGGAGCCGTTGCTACGGTCTGACGCGGGTCCGAGGTCGAAGCGTCGGATCTCTCACGTACTTCCGATCCGCTTGTTGGTCCTCGAAAGGTGCTGTCCCCCATGGTTATGGGTGCTACCCATGCAATGTCCGGTGCTGCCGTCGGCCTTGCCGTCGCGGACCTGCTGCCGACGGACTGGGGTGGGCCGACCTCGACTGCCGAGACATTCGCGTTCGCTGGCGTGTGCGCGGGGGCCGCGCTGCTGCCGGACCTCGACACTACGCAGTCCACGGTCGCCCGCTCGTACGGTCCAATTTCCAGGATGCTGGCCTCGGGCATCGGCGCGCTGTCCCGGGGTGTGTACCGGGTGACCAAGGGGCGCAAGGACGCCAACCGGCGCGGCAGCCACCGCACGTTCACACACACCGCGTTGTTCGCAGTCGGCCTCGGCGCGATGACCTCGGCACTGGTGGTCCAGTTCGGCCGCCCCGCCATCATCATCACGCTGTTCGTCACGTTGGGTCTGGCACTACGTGGGCTGTTCGGGGACTGGGCGCGCGACAAGGGGTGGTTGGTGGTCACCGTGGTCTCGGCGTTCCTGTCGATCCTGGCCTGGCAGTGGTTCCCGGACAAGGTGGGCTCGACAGGACTGGGCGTCGCCGTTGCACTCGGGTGTGCGGTGCACTGCCTCGGCGACATGATCACCAAGGAGGGAGTGCCGTTCCTGGCGCCGTTCGTTCAGATCAGGGGCGAACGGTGGTGGGAGTTGAAACTGCCCTCGCTTCTCGCGATCCGGGCGGGAGGTGGATTCGAACGAGCAATCCTGGGTCCTTTTCTGACGTTCGTGGCCGTCATGCTTGCAGTGCTGGCCGTGGACGGGGCCCCGGCAGCGATCACCGATGCGCTGCGCAACGCGGTGTCAGCGGATCTGACGACCGGTCAGAACTGACGGCTACAGCACGCGGTGTCGCAGATTCCGACAGCCTCACGGCGCGGTATCGGACCGGCAGCTGCGTGTGCTTTCGGTGAATACCCGGGTCTATCGGGATTGTGGTTGTTAGCCTCTTTCCGGCTGGTGCTCGTGTCCGGGCGTCCGTTGCCGCACTGTAAGGCCTGTCCGTTCTGTTCCGGTAGGAGAGAAATGTGAATTGGCTCAGTGATTTTCGAGGCTACCCGGTTGGGGAGCGCGCCACGCGTCTGATGCTCGCGGCGGCAGCTGTTTCCGCGATGGTAATGGGTATGGCCGGCATGGGGGCGGGGGCCGCGGCAGCAGACACGGTCATAGACACCATTCCGGTCGGAACCTCCCCCGACGGGGTGGCGGTGTCCCCGTCGGGGTCCCGTGCCTACGTCGCCAACTCCATCGACGCCACTGTGTCGGTGATCGACACCTTCACGAACGTGGTGGTCGACACCATTGCGGTCGGGAACGGCCCGCGAGGGTTGGCGGTGAACCCGGATGGGTCCCGTGTCTATGTCGCGAACGCCACCGACAACACAGTGTCAGTGATCGATACCGCCACGAACGCGTTGGTCGACACTGTTGCTGTCGGGATCACCCCGGTCGCGGTGGCGGTGTCACCGCTGGGGTCTCGCGTCTACGTCACCGATCGTTCCGACGGCACGGTATCGGTGATCGACACTGCCACGAACGCGGTGGTCGACACCATTGCGGTTGGGAATGGCCCGCGAGGGTTGGCGGTGAACCGACTGGGTTCCCGCGTCTACGTCACCAACCGTACCGACGGCACGGTGTCGGTGATCGACGCTTTCGCGAACACGGTGGTCGACACTATTGCAGTCGGGAACAATCCGGACGGGGTGGCGGTGTCCCCGTTCGGGTTTCGTGTCTACGTAGCCAACCGCATTGATGGCACGGTGTCGGTGATCGACACCTTCACGAACACGGTGGTCGACACCATCGCAGTCGGAACCACTCCGAGCGGGGTGGCGCTGAGCCCGGACGGCTCGCGCGTCTACGTCACCATTGTCAACGACGACACCGTGTCGGTGATCGACACCTTCACGAACACGACGGCCGACACTATCCCGGTCGGCGACGCCCCGCGTCGGGTGGCGGTGAAGCCGGATGGGTCGCGTGTCTACGTCACCCTTGGTGGCGACGGCGCAGTGTCGGTGATCGCGGTCGAGAGGTGCCTCGGATCTTTGTGCATCGGCACCGGCTCGTTCGCCGGTTCGTTGGCGGGTGCCGGTTCGGGGACGGGCACGGGTTCGAGCGGCGCCGGCTCTCTGACGGGCACCGGTTCGTTGGCGGGTGGCGGCTTGACGGGCAGCACCTCCAGCTGACCCTCCCCGAAGAGCAACGTCCATCGGCGTCCGTGGGGCCAGTTACTTGGGTTCGCGTTCGACGCCGATGGCGTGGCTTACCGGAAGGCAGCGCCCTCCGGTGTTAATTTCCTTCACGTCGGGGCGGAGATACCCGCGCTCTTTCGAGGTACCACCGGTGCACTACCTCCCGCACGCGGGCTTGCATACGGAGAACAAGCGAAAGGGGAACTTTGTGAACAAGCCAGTACGTGCGTCGGTAACCACAGCTTTGGCCGCCCCGCTCCTGGCCGCCGTGTTCGCCGCACCAGCCAACGCCGCACCCGAAGATGTCACCCTCTCTGCCGATGTCACGGGCAACGACGTATTGGTCACCGTCGCCAACGAAAGCCGCTTGCCGATCCTCTGCTACTGGGAGGTCGCGGACGACGCCAACCCTGCCGACTTCATTCCCCCGATCGTCTTGACGATCGTCGAACCCGGCGGTGAGGATCGCACCAGGGCGGGCTACGACGAAGGCAACTATCACATCAGCTGGGGCTGCACGAACTTGCTCGAGTCGTGGGGGACTGGGGAATTCGGGCGCAAGACGGTCGAGTCGTTCCCCTTCACCACCCCGGTTCGCACCGGCGACGGCACGGCCTCCGGCAGCCTCGGCAGTCTTGACTCCGGCAGCCTCGAGAGCGTCGATTTCGGTAGCGGCGACTCCGGAAGCGTCGATTTCGGTAGCGGCGACTCCGGAAGCGTCGATTTCGGTAGCGGCGACTCCGGAAGCGTGGAGTTCGGTAGCGGCGACTCTGGCAGCCTCGGGAGCCTCGAGTTCGGTAGCGGCGAGTTCGGGAGTCTCGGGAGCCTCGAGTTCGGTAGCGGCGAGTACGGCAGCCTCGCGAGCCTCGACTACGGTAGCGGCGACTCCGGCAGCCTCGCGAGCCTCGACTACGGCAGCCTCGAGGGCGTCCTCGGCTTTTCTTGATCGCCCCCCGGCGGCGGTCAGCGTCGGGCCGACGTCGGCGGTCCAGAGGCAGCACGGGCAGTCCGCTCAAACTCTGCCGGTGCACTGCATGCAGAAAGCAGAAGAGGCCCTACCGAACTCCTCGAATAGGGCCTCAATCTGTTCTGACACTGGTCGGGGTGGCGGGATTTGAACCCACGACCTCTTCGTCCCGAACGAAGCGCGCTACCAAGCTGCGCCACACCCCGGTGTTGAACCTCCGATAGCCTACATGACCGGCCCGTAGGGGGTAAATCGGCTGGTCAGCGACCTGAAACGGTGCTTTCGACCGCTGCGGATCCGCGGCCGGCGGCGGTGTGTTGGTGCGGTGCCGGGACCAGCGTGAGCAGTGTCGCCTCGGGTCTGCAGCAGAACCGGGCCGGCGCGTACGGCGACGTTCCGACACCCGCGGAAACATGCAGTCGCGTATGTGCGCCCCAGCGCGAAGGTCCCTTCACCCGGGAGCGGTCCAACTGGCAGTTCGTGACGAGCGCGCCATAGAACGGCAGACACAACTGACCGCCGTGCGTGTGCCCGGCCAGCACGAGGTCATAACCGTCGTCGGCGAACCGATCGAGGACCCGTGGCTCAGGGGAGTGCGTGACGCCCAACTTGAGCTGTGCGAGAGGGTTCGGCGGGCCCGCGATGGTGTCGTAGCGATCGCGACCCAGGTGTGGGTCGTCGACGCCGGCGGCGGCGATACGCACGCCCGCGACCTCGATTTCGCGGTGCACGTGGGTGGCGTCGAGCCAGCCGCGCTCGTTGAATGCGGCCCGCAGGTCCGCCCACGGCAGCGGGGCACCGAGTGCCCGTCGGCGGTTCCTCTTGAAGTACTCGAGCGGATTCTTCGGCTTGGGTGAGAAGTAGTCGTTGCTGCCGAAGACGAACAGACCCGGGCGGGCCAGCAGGCCGCCGAGCGACTGCACTACGGCCGGTACCGACTTCGCGTGCGCCAGGTTGTCGCCCGTGTTGACGACGAGGTCCGGCTCGAGGCGGTCCAGCTCACGCAGCCACTTCTGCTTGAGCTTCTGGTTCGGCATCATGTGGAGATCACTGACGTGCAGCACCCGCAGGGTCGCCGAGCCCGGCGCAAGCACCGGTAATGTCGCTTCCCTCAGAGCAAACGCATTGCGCTCGATCAGTGAGGCGTAGCCGACGCCAAGGGCGGCGGCGCCGGCGGTGGCGAGCGCGGCCCGGTTCATGGCGCTGCGTTTCGGGGTACGGCTAGACACATCAGACACTGTTCCAGAATACGGGCAATGCGGGTGCAGGACACCGCACCGGGCGCGTAGCGTTCGGCGCATGGCCGATATCACTCCCACCCTCAAGTCCAAGCTCCGTGCCGACCTCACCATCGCGATGAAGGAGAAGGATCAGCTGCGCCTGTCCACGCTGCGCATGCTCCTCTCGGCGGTCCAGAAGGAGGAGACGGCCGGCAAGGAGTCCCGCGAACTCGGCGATGAAGAGATTCTCAAGGTCCTCGCCAAAGAGTCGAAGAAGCGCGGCGAGGCCGCCGAGGTGTACACCGCGGCGGGACGGGGCGAACTGGCCGCCAACGAACGTGCCGAGGCACAGGTCATCGATTCGTATCTACCCACACCGTTCACAGACGCCGAACTTGCCGACGTTGCCGACACCGCCATCGCACAGATCGCCGAGGAACTGGGCGAGCGCCCCGGTATGCGGCAGATGGGTCAGGTCATGAAGGTCGCCACCGCGCTCGCGGCGGGTAAGGCCGACGGATCGCGAATCTCGAAGGCGGTCAAGGATCGCCTGTAGTCCGCCCCGCTTGTAGTCCGCCCGTTGACTTCCCAACGGGCTGAGACGGTGCGGGGCCAGCGGGCCCCGTGGGTAGCGCTCAGCGTAGGTCGGTCGTCAATGTGCTCTACCGCTCAACAGGTGGCGATGGCCGTTCCCTTCATGCGTCTCGGTGTCGGTGTCGACATCGGCGAGCACAGGATCGAATGCGGGGCCATCGTTGGAGGCCGTCATCTCGAGGCCTGCGCCCTGGCCGTAGACGAGGTGCTGGCCCAGCGCACCGCCGAACCCGACTGCCCCCAGGGCAGTTGCAGACAGCACGACGGCCAGTCGGTTCGGAGCGCTCGGGTCCTGTCGGCGACGGCGGAACGATGCGAGCATCAATGTGATTCCCACCCCGTTGGCTGCGACGTGCAGCAGGCCGACCCGCCGCTGGCGGACGTCGCGTTCGCTCCAATCCGCCCAGCCCGTCGCCAAGGTCGGGGGCAGGGCGAGCAAACCCACACCGATGAGCCGACGCGCCCCGCGGTGGTCGCGCAAGAAGACGTCGAAGATCAGGGAACTTGTCCACGCTCCGATCGGTACGGCGACGAGGCCGGGATGCACGGGATGCCCCAGCCAGCCGCCGCGGAGGCGATCACCGATCGGGGTGCGGCCCAGCCCGGACTGTATGCGGTGCTGCAATGTGGCGCTGAGTCCATCGAGGAAGGACGCGGACTCAGCCCGGTTGTACAGGTGACGTAGGTTCATGCACCCCGACTACCCGGCTCCTGGCCCGACGAAACCCGACGGGTTCAGCCACCGGGCGTCGTCGTCGGCGTAGGTGATGCCGACGGAGTCGGCTCTGGCGATTCCGTATCGGAAGGCTCGGCGCTCACGGAGCCGTCGCTGACGTAGATCGTGATGGTCGACCCCGGCACCGCCAGGCCCGCCGGTGAACTGGCGGTGACATCGCCCTCGGGCTTGTCGGACTCGGCGCTCGCCGTGCTCACCGCGAAACCGGCGTCCTTCAGGGCGGCGGTCGCGGCTTCCTCAGTCATGCCGACGACGTCGGGCACCCGAGCGTTCTGCGATCCCCTGACGTACCTGTCGGCGACTTCCGGCAGCGTGGTGGGGCCGAAGTCGCTGACGATCGGCATCATCGCCTGGAACCATGTGCGGGCCGGTTCGTTGCCGCCGAAAAGGCTGCCGCTGCTACATGGCCGCAGTGGGGATGAGCAGATCTGACCGGGCGACGTGGAGTCACCGTAGACCAGAGCGGCGGCCGCAAAGTTGTTGGTGTACCCCAGGAACCCTGACGACATGTTGGACTCGGTGGTGCCCGTCTTGCCCGACATCGGAAGATTCCACCCGGCCGAATTGGCGGCCGCGAAGGCCGTGCCGCCCGGGGCGTCGTCCTTGCTCAACGCCACCGACAGAGTGTCGGCCAGGCCCGGATCGACCACCTGCTCACACGCCTGCTGCGTGATCGGGACGGGCTTGCCCAAGCGGTCGATGATGGAGTCGATCGGCGTCGGTGGGCACCATTTGCCGTGGGAGGCGAGGGTCGCGCCGACGTTGGCGAGCTCGAGCGGATTGACCCACGTGGGACCGAGGGTGAACGAGCCGAGGTTCTGCTCCTTCTGCATGTCCGCCATGCTCTGGTCGCCGAAGCCGGACGAGCCCGGGTCCGTGTACGACCGCAAGCCGAGGCGAACGGCCATGTCGACGGCAGCATCGACACCGGTCGACTGGAGCAGCTTCACGAACGCCGTGTTCGGGGACTGAGCGAGCGCGTCCGTGACCGACAGCCGTGGCGGATAGTTCCCCGCGTTCACGACACAGTACGTAGCCGGCGGGCAGCCCCGGGCGCCGCCGTTGCCCATACCGCGGGCCTCGAAGCGCCGAGGAACATCGAGGACCGCGTTGATGCCCAGACCCTCCTCCATCGCAGCGGCGGCCGTAAAGATCTTGAAGACCGATCCAGCGCCGTGACCGACGAGGGAGTAGGGCTGCGGCTGCACGGTCTCTTCCTCTGAGGAGTCGAGTCCGTACGTGCGGCTCGAGCCCATCGCCAGCACGCGGTGCTCGTCCTGACCAGGCTCGACCACGTTCATCACGTTCGCGATGCCGTTCAGCTGGGGGTCGGCGTTGTTCACCAGCGCCGACTGGACCGACTCCTGCACGACCGGGTCCAGCGTCGTCTTGATCGTGTAGCCGCCGCGGTTGATCTGGTCCCGGCTCATACCCGAGGCCTCGAGGTACTGCAGCGCGTAGTCGCAGAAGAACCCCTTGTCGCCGGCAGCGATGCAGCCACGCGGCAGGGTATTGGGCTCGGGAAGCACCCCGAGGGGCTCGGCCTTCGCCGCGCGGATCTCCTCGGCCCGGTCCGGGATGTTCTCGATCATCGTGTCGAGCACGGTGTTGCGACGCTCGAGAACCCCGTCCGGATTCGTGTACGGGTTCAGTGCGGAACTGGACTGCACCATGCCGGCAAGCATCGCTGCCTGTGTCAGATTCAGGTCCTTGGCATCGGTACCGAAGTAGGTCTGTGCGGCATCCTGCACTCCGAACGAGCCGTTACCGAATGGAACGAGGTTGAGGTAGCGGGTGAGGATCTCGTCCTTGCTCAGTTCCTTGTCGAGCGCGAGCGCCATCCGGATCTCCCGGATTTTGCGTGCCGGCGTGGTCTCGATCGCGGCCCGGCGTTCGGCCTCGTCCTGCGCCACCACCAGCAGTTGGTAGTTCTTGACGTACTGCTGCTCGATGGTCGACGCGCCTTGCTGGACCTGACCGCTCGTCGTGTTCGTCATGAACGCGCGCACGGTGCCCTGCCAGTCGACGCCGTCGTGTTCGGCGAAGCGTTTGTCCTCGATCGAGACGATCGCAAGCTTCATCTCGTTCGAGATCTGGTCGCTCGGGACCTCGAACCGGCGCTGCTCGTAGAGCCAGGCGATCGGATTGCCGTCGACGTCGGTCATCGTCGTCACCGCCGGAACGATGCCCTCGACGAGTTCGGCCGACGCATTGTCGACGGCGTCGGCGGCGCGGTTGGAGGCGAACCCGAATCCTCCTGCCAACGGAAACATCAGACCGGCGACAAGGACCCCGGCGAGCGCGGTACACCCCGCGAGCTTGGCGATCGTTTTGGCTCTCGACACGTCCAACAGAGTACGTGTACCGCCGACGCCCACCTGCGACGAGAACTGGACGCTAGTTGAGCGACGAAGAAACGCCCGTGACCCGGTCAAAGGCGACGAAGTATGCACGGCCGTACCAGAATTTGTGACTGTGATCTTGCGCACCGGAGTTTCTTTACCTAAATTGACTCTCGTCAGTGTGATACAGCTAACACTGAATTAGGAATGTGGTGCAGTCCTCACGTGCTACCGGGGGCTGTGAGAACATCCTGAGCGCCGTGGGGAACGGCGTTTCGACGAAGGGGAACCGAATGCACATGACCAGCCCCGCCACGCGGCTCGACTACGAACAGGCGGAAGCCCGTATCCAGTGGGTCGCGCAGGCACGATGCCGTGAAATCGACCCCGATCAACTCTTCGTTCGTGGTGCGGCGCAGCGCAAGGCCGCAACTATCTGCCGGCACTGCCCGGTCCTCATGCAGTGCGGAGCCGACGCACTCGACAACCGCGTCGAGTTCGGGGTGTGGGGCGGCATGACCGAACGCCAGCGCCGAGCACTGCTCAAGCAGCACCCCGAAGTCGAGTCTTGGGCAGACTTCTTCGAGGCGCAGCGTCAGCATCAGTCCGCGGTCTGACCAGCAGCCCGGATAGGCCCTCGTCGGCGGAACAGGCCCGACCGGAAACACCTGAGACCGGTTCGATCTCGTAACGGCGCAGCCTCGCGCACGGCTTCGTGCCCGCGGCTGCGCTCGTCACACTGGTTGGTTGGACCCGACCGTTTCAGCCCTGGCGGGTCAGCTGATCCCCGACCGCACGCAGCGCTGTCAGGTCCGAGACCTCGAATGGGAGTGACGGCACCCCGATGATCGGTACATGGGGGTGTGAGGCCGTGAAGCGGCTCAGCAGCCGTACCTCCCGTTTCGCGGTCACCGCGCGATGCGCGTGAACCCGCAGGACCGCGGAGGTCAGTTCGTTGGCCGCATCAGTCGGGTCGCGCTCGTCCAGCAGATCGGCGCCCGTGAGGGCGTGGTCGGCGGGCAACGAGCAAAGCGTGGGGTGGGTGCGGTTGAGGACCAGGCCTGCGAGCGGCATCCGGTCGCCGGACAGCCGGTCCACGAAGAAGGCGGCCTCCCGCAGCGCGTCCGGCTCGGCGGACGCGATTACGACGAACTGGGTGCCCTCCCGGCGTAGCAGATCGTATGTGCGCGTCGCACGCTCCCGGAAGCCCCCGAACATCGAGTCCAGTGACTGCACGAACGCCGACGCGTCGGCGAGCATCCTGCTGCCCACCACCGTCGACACACCCTTGAGGGCCAGCCCCATCGCTCCGGTCACGAGCCGGCCGATACCCCGCCCGGGCGCTGTGAGTAGGCGGATCATGCGGCCGTCGAGAAACGCCCCGAGCCGCTGCGGAGCATCGAGGAAGTCGAGCGCGTTGCGCGACGGTGGCGTGTCGACGACCACCAGATCCCACCGGCGGTCTGCGGCGAGCTGGCCGAGTTTCTCCATCGCCATGTACTCCTGTGTTCCGGAGAACGACGTGGCGACAGTTTGGTAGAAGGGGTTCGCCAGGATCTGCTCGGCCTTCCCGGGTGGCGAGTGTTCGAGCACCATCTCGTCGAACGTCCGGCGCATGTTGAGCATCATCGCGTGCAACTCCCCGGTCGACCCGGGCGCGAGATCCACGAGTTGAGGTTCGTTGTCGAGGTCCTGCACTCCCAGAGCCTGCGCTAGCCGGCGTGCCGGATCGATAGTCAGGACCGCGACTCGTCGGCCTTGCTCGGCGGCGCGCAGTGCCATGGACGCGGCCGTCGTGGTCTTCCCGACACCGCCCGCGCCGCAGCACACGACGATCCGGGTTCGCGGGTCGGTGAGGACCGCTTCGAGGTCAAGGGCCGGGGCGGTGCGCGGCAGATTCATCGCACACCCTGCGCGATCAGCCGCTCGGCGAGTTCGTAGAGCCCACCGAGATCGGCGCCGTCCACCAGCGTCGGCAAATACATGCGGGGCACCTTCACTTCGTCGAGTTGCATGGCGCTTTCGTCCTGCGCGGCCAGGGTGGCCGCATGCTCGATCACCTCGGTCAGCAGGCCTGCGAAATCGTCGTCCGACAGCGTGATACCTGCGGTCGCGAGTCCCTTGTGGATTCCCTCGGCATCGATCCGGCCGTTCGCTGCGTCGTCGAGTGCCTCCTTCGGCAGGTGCGCAGAGTCGGTGCGGTTCACGATCACCGCTCCGAGATGCAGGCCGGCTTCCTGGAGTTCGGTGACCGCGTCCGTCGTCTCCTGCACGGGCAGCGCCTCGAGCAGCGTCACCAGATGCACGACGGTCTCCTCCGAGTGCAGCAGCCGGACGACGCCCAGACTCTGCGAGTGGATCGGCCCGCCCTTCGCCAGATCCGACATGGCCCGGGTCACGTCGAGGAACTTGCCGATACGGCCCGTCGGTGGCGAGTCCACGACCACGGCGTCGTATGCGCGGCGACCGGACTTGTCAGTGCGTACCACGCACTCCTTGATCTTTCCGGTGAGTAGGACGTCACGCAGTCCCGGCGCGAGGGTCGTCGCGAACTCGACGGCGCCTATCCTCTTCATCGCGCGGCCCGCGAACCCCAGGTTGTAGAACATGTCGAGGTACTCGAGGAACGCGGTCTCCAGGTCGACAGCGAGGGCGAACACTTCACCGCCACCCTCAGCTGTAGCGATCTTCGTTTCCTGTGGCGGCAGCGGTGGGACGTCGAACAACTGCGCAATGCCCTGCCTGCCTTCGACCTCGACCAGCAGCACCCGCCGTCCTTCGGCGGCGAGTGCGAGCGCCAGCGAGGCGGCCACGGTGGACTTGCCCGTGCCACCCTTGCCGGAGACGAAGTGGAGTCGCGCTGTAACGGCGTTCTGCGGCCACCCTCGAGCGGCCGAATCTATCGGTGCTGCCACGGCCATGAGCCTATAAGTCGTGGGGTCGGTATGCGTGGGAGATAGGCTCGGCGGCATGAGCGAAATGACTACCTGGGAGTACGCGACCGTGCCGTTGTTGACGCACGCGACCAAGGCGATTCTCGACCAGTGGGGTGGCGACGGCTGGGAGCTGGTGACCGTGCTCCCCGGGCCGACCGGCGAGCAGCACGTGGCTTACCTCAAGCGGCCCAAGGGCTGAGGCGAATGGCAGACGTCACACAGTCCTGGACCGCGCGCCTAGCCGAGCTGGGCATCGCCCTGCCACCGGTGGCCGCCCCTGTCGCTGCCTATGTGCCGGCCGTCCGCACCGGTAGTCACGTTCACACTTCGGGCCAGTTGCCGTTCGTCGCCGGCACCCTGTCGATTACCGGCAAGCTCGGTGCGGGTGTCTCGGAGACCGACGGGAAGGCTGCTGCCCGCACGTGCGCGTTGAACGCGCTCGCCGCAGTGGACGCGCTGGTCGGGTTGGACTCGATCGTGCGCATCGTCAAGGTCGTCGGCTTCGTGGCCTCGGCCGAGGGATTCACGGGTCAGCCCGGTGTAATCAACGGTGCCTCCGAGTTCCTCGGCGAGGTGTTCGGGGACGCCGGCATCCACGCCCGGTCGGCCGTCGGCGTTGCCGAGCTGCCGCTGGGGTCACCCGTCGAGGTCGAACTGATCGCAGAGGTGCGTTAGTACGGAGAGATCATGAAGCGTTTCGAAGGCCGTCGCATCCTCGTCACCGGCGCGGGCTCGGGCATCGGGCAGGCGGTCGTGGCCCGCCTCCTCGAGGAGGGTGGCATCGTCACCGGAGCGGACGTGTCCGAGGGTGGGCTGGCCGTCACGCACGAGCGTGCCGAGCGGGCCGGCTTCTCCGACCGCCTGCGCTCGGTCGTCGCCGACGTCTCCGACGAGGTTTCTGTCCGTGAGAACCTCGGCGGCGCGATCACCGACCTGGGTGGCCTCGACGTGCTGGTCAACGCCGCTGGCATCCTGCGTTCGTCGCACACCCACGACACCGACCTCGGATTCTGGAACGAGATCATCGGCACCAATCTGACCGGCACGTTCTTGGTCACCCGGCAGGCCTTGCCTGCACTGCTCGAGACGGGCAAGGGCGTCATCGTGAACTTCAGTTCCACGTCGGCGCAGTTCGCGCACCCGTACATGGCGGCCTACGCAGCCTCGAAGGGCGGAATCCAGTCGTTCACCCACGCGATAGCGCTCGAATATGCCAAGCAGGGCCTACGCGCGGTCGCGGTGGCGCCCGGCAGCATTGCGTCGGGCATGACCAGCAACCCCGGCTTCCCCGAGGGCGTCGACGCCAGCCTGATCGGCAAGCTCTACCCGTGGATCGGTGAGGGTTTCGCCAGTCCGGAGACAGTTGCCGGCGTCGTCGCGATGCTCGCCTCCGACGACGGAGCCTTCGTCACCGGGACCGAGATCCGGATCGACGGCGGCGCCCATATGTGACTGGTCCTGCGCCGCACCACGCGCGGGGTGGACGGCGGGAAATTCGGGACAGTCGTCGTACAGTGATGCTCGATTCCGCGATGCTCGGTCCGCCGAACCCGCTGTCCACCCGTCAGGAAGGTGCGTCGATGACGCTTCAGCACCCCGCGTACGCCCAGCTGCGGCAGGTCACTCCCGTCGCGGCCGTGATGCTCGAGAACAATCCGAGCATGTACGCGCTCGAGGGCACCAACACCTGGATCTTGCGGACGCCCGGCAACGACGAGTGCATCGTGGTCGATCCCGGTGACGACGACCCGGCGCACCTGGCGCGGGTTGCGGGTGCGGGGACCGTTGTGCTGACCCTGATCTCGCACCGCCACCACGATCACACGGGTGGCATCGACCGGTTCTTCGACCTCACGGGGGCGCCCGTGCATGCGGTGCAGGAACAGCTACGCCGGGGCGGCGGCGCCGGGCTGGAGAACGACGAACTGATCGAAGCGGCCGGCCTCACGCTACGGGTGCTCCGCACTCCTGGGCACACGGCAGACTCGGTGTCGTTCGTGATCGAGGACGAGGGATCCGTGCTCACTGCCGACACCATCCTCGGCCGGGGCACCACCGTGCTAGACGCCTCGGACGGCAACCTGGGTGACTACCTGCAGTCGATGCGGACCCTCATCGGCCTTGGGGCAGGCCGAATGGTCCTGCCCGGGCACGGGCCGGAGCTGCCCGACCTCGAATCGGTCGCCAAGCGCTACCTCGCGCACCGTGAGGAGCGCCTCTCGCAGATCCGGGGTGCGCTGGACACTCTCGGTGCGGACGCGGACGTGCGGGCGGTTGTCGAGCACGTCTACACCGACATCGACGAGACCCTCTGGCCCGCGGCCGAGCAGTCGGTCCGGGTGCAGTTGGAGTATCTCCGCCGCTGACTTCGCACACGGCGCAGCCGGGACCGATCAGGGGCCCACCATTCACCTCTGGCTGACACGGCCCCGGCAGGGGACGGCTGCTTCAGCCGATGGCGAGGCAGATGGCCTCGTCCGGCGAAGTTGGTGCAGTCAGCGAGCGCGTCGCGCCAAACGCTCCGAGTCGGAGATCAGGACGCTCTTGCCCTCGAGACGCAGCCATCCACGGTGCGCGAAGTCGGCCAACGCCTTGTTCACGGTCTCGCGGGAGGCGCCGACGAGCTGAGCGATCTCCTCCTGGGTGAGGTCGTGCGTCACGCGGAGGGAACCAGCCTCCTGGGTGCCGAAGCGTTGCGCGAGCTGCAACAGTGCCTTGGCGACACGACCCGGGACGTCGGTGAAGATCAGGTCAGCGAGGTTGTTGTTGGTGCGACGCAGGCGACGTGCGAGGACACGCAGCAGCTGCTCCGCGATCTCCGGGCGTTGGTCGATCCACGACTTGAGGGCGTCGCGGTCCATGCTCACGGCGCGCACCTCGGTGACGGTGGTGGCCGTAGACGTACGCGGACCCGGGTCGAAGATCGACAGCTCGCCGAACATGTCCGATGGACCCATGATCGTCAGCAGGTTCTCACGACCGTCCGGCGAGCGGCGGCCGAGCTTGACCTTGCCGGAGACGATGATGTACAGCCTGTCGCCGGGTTCACCCTCGTTGAAGATGACGTGCCCGCGGGGGAAGTCGACGGGCTGGAGCTGCTTGACCAGCGCAGCCACCGCCGAGGGCTCGACTCCTTGGAAGATGCCCGCTCTGGCAAGGACCTCGTCCACTTGCGCTCCTCTTGGAAAACTGTTCATCGATTGCAGGTTGCTGCACGGGGACTTCGGTCTCATGCAACCCGTACGCGAACAGAGTCTACTTGGCGCGGCTGTGGGAGGAATCACGGACACAGTGCAGGGTTCTGCAACTCCGTGAAACAATCTTCACAAATCCTCGCATTTCGACGTTCGTCGTCTCGTGCGGCCTGTCCACCACCCGGTATCGGCCCGCTAGCGGACGCGAATCAGCTCGCGCGTCGGGGGCTCTGATCGTCCTCGCCGACGGATGTGCTGTCGGGACCGTCGGCTGCGCCGCGGCGCCCACGCCTACGCCGACGGTTGAACCTGGCCAGCGCATTCGGGAACCCAGATGCCGCGAGTGTCGCGACCTCGTCCTGGCTCGCCTGGTCGAGAAATTCCTCGACCTCCTGCTCACGGACCGTCAGCCGCCGGAGGCGGTACTCGACACGCTCCATGGCGAGGGCGAACAACATGAGCAGCACAGGGAACAGCACGACAGCCAGACCTTGCATAGGGGGAAGTAAACACTGTCAAGGTCTCGGAAGAAACACGGCGGGGGGTCCGGTCGGCGGAACGGTCCGTAGAGTTGTCGAGGTGCACGCCGCCACAGCAGACGACCAGAATTCGGATTCGGAGACCACACCCACCGGAGAGTCACGGCTGGCTCTCGTGCGCAGGGCGCGCCGGATGAACCGCCGTCTGAAGGAGGCCTTCCCGCACGTCTACTGCGAACTCGACTTCACGACTCCCCTCGAACTCACGGTGGCCACCATCCTGTCGGCCCAGTGCACGGATGTGCGAGTCAACCAGGCAACTCCCGCGTTGTTCGCACGCTATCGGGACGCCCGCGCGTACGCCGAAGCGGACCGGACGGAGCTCGAGGAGTACATCCGAACAACCGGCTTCTTTCGCAACAAGGCAAACTCGATCATCGGTCTCGGACAGGCACTCCTCGAGCGCTACGACGGAGAGGTCCCGAACAGATTGCAGGACCTCGTGACGCTTCCCGGTATCGGCCGCAAGACCGCGAACGTGGTCCTCGGCAATGCGTTCGGTGTGCCGGGAATCACCGTCGACACGCACTTCGGCCGATTGGTCCGACGATGGAAGTGGACCGAGGAGACGGATCCGGTCAAGGTCGAACACGCGGTTGGGGCACTGATCGAACGCAAGGAGTGGACGGATCTGTCGCACCGAGTGATCTTTCACGGCCGTAGGGTCTGTCACGCGCGCAAGCCCGCGTGCGGGGTGTGTGTCCTGGCGAAGGACTGCCCCTCCTATGGCGTCGGCCCGACCGACAAGGTCGCCGCGGGGAAGCTGGTGAAGGGCCCGGAGACCGAGCATCTTCTCGAGCTGGCAGGTCTGTGAGAGGTATGCGGATTTCGGGTGCAGCGCGGTGGAGTCTGGTCGCGCTCGTCGTGGTCGTTTCGCTGATCATCGCGATCTGGCCACGTGACAAGGACGGCGACGAAGGGGTCGGGGCCTACCCGGATGCGGGCCGGTCGACTTCGCAATTGGAGCGTCGAGACGCCGATACAGCGGAGGCACTCGCCCCGCTGCGGGCGGACGCACAATTGGCGGCGTGCCCCACGCCGACCGGCCCGGCCCCGGACGGCTCGGTGCTCGGGGGGATAACGCTCGAATGCATCGGCGACGGCAGTCGCGTGGACCTCGGGGCAGCACTCGCCGGCAAGCCCGCGCTGCTGAACATCTGGGCCTACTGGTGCGCTCCGTGCCGCGAAGAACTGCCGTACCTCCAGCAGTACTCGGATCAGGTCGGAGACGCGGCTACCGTTCTGACGGTGCACACCGATTCCAACGAAGCCAACGGGCTCCGCTTTCTCGCCGAGTACGACGTCCACCTGCCGGGTGTGCAGGACGGATCGGCGCGGGTGCAGGCGGCCGTCGGCGCTCCGGCCGTGCTGCCGGTGTCGGTGCTTATCCGCGCGGACGGCACGGTCGCGAAGATCCTCCCGCAGCAGTTCCGCAGCGTCGACGAGATCGCCCAGGCCGTCCAGCAGCACCTCGGTGTCGCCGCATGAGCTTCTACCCTCATCCCCAGCTGAACCCGGACGCCGCACCGGAGTGGCTACGCGCGATGACGCGCACGTTGCCCGCAGATCCGAACCGCGTAAACCCTGTCCTGAACCGACGCTCCCCGGATGACGCCCGGCCGGCCGCCGTGCTGGTGCTGTTCGGCGGGTCTCCCGAGTCGGATCCGCTCGCCATCGGCGGGCTTCCTGCCGATGCCGATGTCCTACTGACTCAGCGCGCATCGACGATGCGGCAGCACAGCGGCCAAATCGCCTTCCCCGGTGGCGCCGCCGACCCTGAGGACGAGGGCCCCGTCGACACGGCACTCCGCGAGGCTGAGGAGGAGACCGGACTCGTCCGTGGCGGTGTCCAGCCGCTCGCGACGCTGCCCGAGATCTTCATTCCGCCATCCGGATTCGACGTCACCCCAGTGCTCGCCTACTGGCGCGATCCCAGTCCGGTCCGTGTCGTCGATGCTGCAGAGGCCGAACGCGTCGTGCGGGTGCCACTGCGTGAGCTGATCGACCCCGACAACCGGTTCCAGATCCGGCATCGCGCCGGTTTTCAGGGCCCGGCATTCGAGGTGGACGGGATGCTCGTGTGGGGGTTCACCGCCGGAGTGATCGCTGGCCTGCTGGCGGTGTCCGGCTGGGAAATCGAATGGGACCACCTCGATGTCCGGGACCTCGACGCAACGCTCACCCGGGTTGCGACCGGCGTAGAGGAGAGGGAACTGACCAGCGGCTTCCGGCAGCTCCCGGCTGGGGACGATTTCGGGCACCACACGATACGGGGATTGGGGGAGCTTTGAGCGGATCCGGGTGGATCGACCTGGCGGTAATCCTCGTGGCGTTGCTGGCCGCGTCCTCGGGGTGGCGGCAGGGCGCGGTGGCGTCGGCGCTCGCGTTCCTCGGCGTGGTGCTCGGTGCGGTGGCCGGCATCCTCATCGCGCCGCACGTGCTCGTCCATGTCGACGAAGGACGGCTGCGATTGCTCGCGGGCATCGCGTTGATCGTCGTACTGGTGGTGATCGGCGAAGCCGCGGGCATGGTGCTCGGGCGTGCCGCCCGCGGCGGTATGCACAGTCCCGTCGCCCGGGGCGCGGACAGCACAGTGGGCGCGGGCCTGCAGTTCGTTGCGGTGCTGGTCATCGCGTGGCTCATCGCGATACCGCTCACTACATCCGCACAGGCCAACGTGGCGACGGCGGTGCGCGGGTCGAAGGTGCTCAGCACCGTGGACGACGTCGCCCCCGACTGGCTACGCCGGGTGCCCAGCGAGTTCTCGGCCCTGCTCGACACGTCGGGCCTGCCCGATGTGATCGGTCCGTTCGGGCGCACCCCCATCACGAACGTCGAGCCGCCCGACGCATCGGTGCTCGCCAGTCCGGTCGCGCAGCAGTTGCACCCGAGCGTCCTCCGGATCCGTGGTGCTGCGCCGAGTTGCGAGAAGGCGCTGGAAGGTTCGGGCTTCGTCGTCGGCCCGCAGCTCGTGATGACCAACGCGCACGTCGTGGCCGGCACCTCCAGGGTCATTGTCGACACCGCGATCGGGCCGCT
Source organism: Rhodococcus xishaensis (assembly GCF_004011825.1). Taxonomy (GTDB): domain Bacteria; phylum Actinomycetota; class Actinomycetes; order Mycobacteriales; family Mycobacteriaceae; genus Prescottella; species Prescottella xishaensis. The sequence continues at coordinate 201,111 of NZ_RKLO01000007.1, forward strand.
GGACGCCCACGTCGTGGTGTTCGATCCGGCCGTTGACGTCGCAGTGCTCGACGTACCGGGCTTGACCGCCGCGCCGCTTGCCTTTGCCTCGGGACATGCCCGCACGGGCGACAACGCGATCGTCCTCGGCTACCCGGGTGGCGGTCCGTACACGGCCAGCGCCGTACGCGTTCGAGAGGTCCTCGACCTGCAGGGCCCGGACATCTACCGGTCCGGCACGGTCGAGCGCGAGGTCTACACGGTGCGAGGCCTGGTCCAACAGGGCAACTCGGGGGGTCCGCTGATCGACGAGCAGGGCAGTGTCCTCGGTGTGGTGTTCGGGGCCGCGGTAGACAACAGCGACACCGGATTCGCGCTCACCGCGGACGAGGTGTCCAGGCAGCTCGAGCAGGCCGAGCAGGCGAGCGCTCCGGTAGGCACCGGGATGTGCATCGTCTGATGCCCGGGGCGGGGCGCCGCACCGTCAACGGGACGCCAATGCGAACCGGATCAGTTCGGCGGTGACCTGGTCGGGCGACTCTTGGTGGGCGAAGTGGCCGACATCGGCGACCCGGCACAGCTGTTGTCCGGGCGCGTGCGCAGTCGAGCGCTCCACCGTTCCGCCCAACACGTAGGGGTCCAGGTCGCCATGGATCTGCAGCACCGGGATCTCGAGTCGATGGTCCATCGCCGCCATGAAACGGTGGCCTTCAGGGCGGAATTGGCTGCGGAACGCCCAGCGCTGGTATTCGAGCGCGGAATGGGCAACCCTCGGGATCTGGATCGCGGACCGCAGCCGCGTGGCGACCTCGGGGTACTCGTCGGACCGCGGCCATGCAGGACCGGACCGAGCCCGCAAGAGGCGTTCGACCTCGGCGCCGTTGTCGCGGACAAGTCGTCGCTCCGGCCGCCACGGCAGCTGGTAGTCGAGGAAAGTCGGGAGAAGCGCCCGGCGCTGGCGACGGTCCCGGAGGACGGATTGCTTGAGCGCAATCGGATGCGGTGAACTGATCAGGCCGATGGACTTCACCAGCCGTGGGTGTAGCAGTGCTGTCGCCCAGCACACGAGGCCGCCGTCGGCGTGCCCGATCAGTGTCGCGTTCGAGTGACCCATCGCGCGGATCAGCCCGGCGATGTCGCCGGCGAGCGTCCAGCCGTCGTAGCCGCGAGGCGGGGTGTCGGTGTCGCCGTACCCGCGCAAGTCGACGGCTACCGTCCGGAAACCCGCGTCGGCGAGGGCGGGAAGTTGGTGACGCCAAGACCACCAGAGATCGGCGAAGCCGTGCAGCAGGACGACCAGGCGGGCGTCGGGTCGCGACGGGCCGGCCTCTGCCACGTGTATGCGGATGCCGTTCGCGTGGATGTCACGATGCGTCCACGGTCCGTCGTAGCGGACCGTGGACGGGTCGGGTTGCGTCACGGAGCTTGCCACCGGAGCTTCAACGGGGGCTTCACCCGGCGGTGGTCTCTCCCGTGCCTGTCGGCGAAGTCGCGTCCGGACGCTGTCCGGGCAGAACCGTTGCGGTCTGCTTGATCGAGTCGATCGTCTTGGTCGGGGCATGCAGCCTGCGGAACCGGGCGTAGCCGAGCAGCGCGAGGACACCGGTGACGACGAGCATCAGCGCGAACACGATCAAGAACGAGGCCCACCGATCGAGCCACACGCTGAGCAGCTCGGCGAGGAAGAAAAAGAAGAAGAATGCGCTGAAGGTGAGCACGGCGAGCGCCAGGACGAGGAACGCGCTGCCTTGGAGGCCCTTCTTCGCCTCTCTGGTGACCTCAGCCTTCGCAAGTTCGACCTCGGCGCGGAACAACGTCGAGATCTGCGCGGTCGCATCGCGCACGAGGGTGCCGATGGACGCAGTCTGCGGATCGTGGAGGTCTGTGAGCGGAATCGAGGAAACCGTCGTCGGGACTCCGTCCCCGGTGAACCGATTGCTGTCTCCTGCGGCTTCGTTGCCGTTGGTGAAACTCACTTCTCGACCCCTCCAGGTTCTCTTGGCGCGCTGATACCCCGATAAGCGAGCGCTCTCACGAATCGGTGGCGGCGGCGCGGGCCTGGTGGACCCGTCCGCGCCGTAACAGTAACGCCGATCCGATCAGTGACGCAGCCAACGATGTTACGAGCACCGCGGCCTTCGCGATCTCCGCTTCGCTCTCGCCGACACCCGCGAGCGCAAGATCGGCTACCAGAAGGCTAACGGTGAACCCGATCGCGCCGAGCATCGACAGCGCGAACATGTCGCGGAACCCGAGCAGGCGCGGCTTGGTGGCGATGCCGAGACGGATGGCCAACCACGAGATCCCGAAGATGCCGACGGTCTTGCCGACGAGCAGACCAAGGATGATCGCGAGGGAGATCCGATTGGTGAACAGTTCCCCGAGAACCTGTCCGTTGATCGGGACACCCGACGCGAACAGCGCGAACATCGGCACACAGAACCCGGCTGACCAGGGTTGGATGCGGTGTTCGAGCCGGGTTGCCGGCGCTTCCTGCTCGCCCGGATCTGTCCGGACACGGGTGAGCAGGCCCAACGCGACACCGGCCAGCGTGGCGTGAACCCCGGCCTCGTGGACGCTGTACCAGGTCAGCAGGGCGAGGGGGACATAGAGGAACGGGGTCGTGATGCGCCGCTGCTGCGCGAACCAGTAGACGACCAGGCACGCAACAGCGGTCAGGAGCCACAGCATCGCGATCGACGCCGTGAACAGCAGCGCGATCAGGATGATGGCGAGCAGGTCGTCGACCACAGCGAGGCTGAGCAGGAAGACTCGTGCGCTCGCGGGTATTCGTGACCCGGTGAGCGCGAGGACGCCCAGCGCGAAAGCGATATCGGTGGCGACCGGGATCGCCCAGCCGCCCTGGTTCATGCCCGGGGCGCCGGCACCGACCACGGCCGCGATGACCGCCGGCACGAGGACGCCGCCGAGGGCGGCGATGATCGGCAGCAGCGCCTTCTTGCGGTCGGCAAGCTCGCCGACGACGAGCTCACGCTTGAGTTCGAGACCGGCGACGAAGAAGAAGACCGCCAGCAGACCGTCTTTCGCCCAGGTACCAAGGTCGAGATTCAAGTGGAGGGGAATAGGGCCGATCTCGCTAGGGCCGACCTTCCAGTCGCGCAGCGATATGTAGGAATCCACCAATGGCGAGTTTGCCCACACCACGGCGATGGCGGCGGCAATGAGGAGTACGGATCCGCCAACGGTCTCAGTGCGAAGAAAACGGGCGAGCTCAGAACGTGTGGCGGGAATCAAGAATGGCCTCTCACCTGGGATTTGGGTACGGCTGGTCGGCGCCGACCAGGCTTCCCGGCACACCGTATGGAATCTTAGCGCGACCTTTGCGACCGTTCAGTAGGGGAGTCCCGGTCGCGGGCGAAGCGTACGAAATGTTCAATTCCAGTGTCTGCGAGGCAGGGTGCGTTCCTCATGCGGCGATGGTCGATCCCGTTCCCGCTCAGCGCGGTGATTGTGATGATTTCCTTCTGGGCGACCCTCGGGCTCTGACGACGCTCAGCGGGTCGCCTGGAGCACGAACATCGGATAGGGCTCGCCGGGGATCATGTGGTGGTACCGGACCCGGATGGGTGCCTTTCCGTTCGCTCGAGGCGCGCCCGTAATCCACGCGTACGTCCACGGGCCTTCGTCCAGGGCGACGATCGCGATCGTTTGCGGGACGCGATCGTTGGACGTGCGGCTGGCGAAGACCTCGACCACGGTCCACGAGACGATCGATCCGCACCCGGGGGAACCCGTCCGGCTGATCTCGGTGCTGTGGCACGACGAGCAGACTGCCGTATCGGGGGAGAGGAGCGTCTCGCACCAGTCGCAGCGGCAGATCGTGAAGTCGTCGTGAACGGTGATCGCTGGGCGATGAAGCTGATCGTGCATCGGGAGACCTCGACTGCGTGAATCGTTGGCTTTCGGACTCCCACAATTCCAATGACGACTTCATCACACGACGGTAGAACTACCTGTGGACCTACCTGTCTTCGATCCAGGTACCTACATCGGCGTGAAAGCCCAGCTCAGACCGCATCGTTCTGGGCGTCTTTGCCCTGTTCGATGACCCAGGCAGCGATCTGGGTCCGTGAATTGAACGCCAGTTTCGCGAGGATGTGTTCGACGTGGCCCTGGGCGGTGCGCTGCGAAATGACGAGTTGGTCGGCGATCGCCTTGTTGGTCATGCCCCGGGCCACCAGCTCGGCGACCTCTTGCTCGCGGGGCGTCAGGTCGGTCGAGGAGCGCTCGGCCGATGACTCCTCCGGAAGTCGGTCCTCTATCGCGAAGGTGACGATCTCACTCAGCGTGAGCCCGGCTCCGAGATTCACCGCGGAGTCGAAAGTTCGCGGGCCAAGAGCGCGAAGGAGCTGAGTGCGGGACTCGCCGCGATTCGAATGCAGCTTCTTGATGCCCATGCTCTCGTATCCGACAGCCAGCCATAGAGATTCGGCGGCACCGAGGAGAACGGCGGCCCTCCAGTACTCGTGCCGCAGGGTGGTCGTCCACGCGAGTCCTTCGGTACCGATGGCCACTCCGAGGAGGTCATCGACACCCTCACTGAGCTGGAGCGCCTGCTTGAACAACGGCAATGTGTCATCTGGTTCGCTGCGCCACAGTGCAAGGCCACGGAAGCTCAGAGCGTACGACCGGTAGATCGACTCACCGCATGCGGTGGTGATAGCGGTGACCTCGTCGGAGTACTCGACGGCCTCGCGACGTTCGCCCAAGACGGCCGCGCCCATCGTGAGAGCGAGAAGTGTCTGAATGTGAAGTGAGCGATCCGGACCGGCTCGGACGGTGTCGAGGATCTCGTTGCAGAGTCGCATGGTCTTCTGCGTGTCACCGGCGAAGAGCGCCAGAATCGAGTCGCCGAGAGCGACAACCACGTCGATCTCGGGATCCTCGAGCCGGGCCGCGATCTTGTACGCCTCGGCGACCAGCTCTTCTCCGGCTTGGACGTCGCCCTGGTTCGCGGCGAGACTGATCCCCGCGAACAATGCCTTGGCCCGATCGGGAGTCGGTTCTCCGCCCTGCGCAGCGAGCGTGCGGCCGAGCCACAAGCGCCCCTCGTTGAGAAGGCCGCGAGAGCTCCAGAAGCGGTACATCGAGTAGGCGATGCGCAACCCGTCCTCGGCCTCGCCTGGTTCGGTCATGCAGTACTCGAGCGCGTCATGCAAATTGGGCCGTTCGCGGTCGATGCGTCCGATCCACACCGTCTGGTTCGGTCCGATCCATTCGTGATCGGCCCTCCACACCAATTCCTGGTACCAGTCCCGGTGTTGTCTACGAAGGTTCGCGTACTCACCGGCTTCGTGGAGGCGTTGACGTCCGTAGTCGCGCAGGGTCTTGAGCAGTCGATAGCGCACGACGCCGTCGTGTTCCTCGCGGATGAGAATCGACTTGTCGACCAGGGCGGCGACGACGTCGAGCAGATAGGTCGGCGTGAGATCAGGGGCGGCGATCGCCTCCGCGGCATCGAGTTCGAATCCGTGCGAGAAGATCGACAGCCGCCGCCACATTTGCTGCTCGGTCGGCGTGCACAGATCGTGGCTCCAGTCGATGCTCATCCTCAGCGTCTGCTGACGATCGGGCGCGGCGCGGCTGCCCCCCGTAAGGAGACGGAAGCGGTCCGTGAGTAACTCCAGGATCTGGTCGATCGACATAGCGCGCAGTCGCGCGGCCGCGAGCTCGATGGACAGTGGGAGCCCGTCGAGTTCGGAGCAGATCGCGACCACCTGCTCTCGATTGCTTTCGTTCAGCTCGAACCCGGGAACCGCCGCTGCGGCGCGCTCGGTGAACAGATTGACCGCCTCGTACTGGGCCAGCGCACGCGGTTTCATCGATTCTTCGGGCGAGGGGAAGGTCAGCGGAGGCACACGCAGAACGGCTTCCCCACCGATCGCGAGGGGCTCGCGACTAGTCGCAAGGATCCGCAACTCGGGGCTCGCGCGGAGCAGGGTCTCGGCGAGCTTCGCGATGGCGTCGATCAGGTGCTCGCAGTTGTCGAGGATGAGCAGCGTGTTCCGGGTCGACATGTAGTCGGTGAGGAACTGCATCGTCGGGACGGCCGATTGCTCCCGCAGACCGAGAGCTGCCGCCACCCTTTCGGGGACCAGTTGCGGTTCACGCCGCTCACCGAATTCGACCAGCCAGACGCCATCATCGAACGCCCGCTGTGCATCTGTGGCCACGCGAAGCGCGAGGCGGGTCTTTCCGACGCCGGCGATGCCGGTGAGCGTCACCAGACGGGACCCGGCGAGCAATCGTCTCGCCTCCGTCACTTCACGTCGGCGCCCAACAAAACTGGTTAGATCCTGAGGTAGGTTGCCGAGTTTGCCTCGCACGGCATGCGCCATCGATGTCCCTCTTTCCGATGACCCTGTTTCCGTCTCCACCGGACACGGTACGCCTGAGCTGGTTCGCCAGGGATTTGACCTGGATATTCGGTACGGAAGGGATACCAGGAGGGGCAGGGAAATCTTGACGGACAGTGATATCGGGACGGGGGCTGGAGAACGTGCAACGGGTGCCCTGCTGCCCCGGAAGGCATGCAGGCACCCGTTGCTTCTCGGCCATGTTTCTCTTCTCCTGTCGCCCCTGTCGAGAGGCCGTGTCCAGTGGCCGCGCCTAGTGGCCGCGGATCGCGTCGAACACCTTCGGATCGACGAGCGTCGACGTGTCTCCGAGGTCGCGACCCTCTGCGACGTCGCGTAGGAGACGACGCATGATCTTGCCGGAGCGAGTCTTCGGGAGCTCGGGCACAACAGTGATCTGCCGCGGTTTGGCGATCGGGGAGATCTCGGTGGACACCTGAGTGCGCAACTCCGATACGAGTAGTTCGCCAGTGTTTTCCATGCCCTCGCACAGGATCACGAAGGCCACGATCCCCTGGCCGGTGGTCTCGTCTGCCGCACCGACGACTGCCGCCTCCGCGATCGCGGGATGCCCGACCAGTGCCGACTCCACCTCGGAGGTGGAGATGCGGTGCCCGGAGACGTTCATGACATCGTCGACTCGGCCGAGGACCCACAGGGCGCCGTCCTCGTCGTACTTGGCGCCGTCGCCGGCGAAATACCAGCCCTCTTCCGCATAGCGCGACCAGTAGGTGTCCCGGTACCGGTCCATGTCGCCCCAGATGCCGCGCAGCATCGATGGCCACGGCTGGTCGAGAACCAGATACCCGCTGCCGCCGGCACCGAGTTCGTGGGCGTCGTCGTCGACGATCTTCGCGGAGATACCCGGCAGCGGCGCCATCGCCGAGCCGGGCTTGGCCGCGGTGATACCGGGCAGCGGCGAGATCATGATCGCGCCGGTCTCCGTCTGCCACCACGTGTCCACGATCGGAACACCGCCGCCGCCGATGACGTCCCGGAACCAGCGCCAGGCCTCCGGATTGATGGGCTCACCCACCGAGCCGAGCAGGCGGATCGACGACAGGTCGTGCGCGTCAGGGATCCCGCGGCCCCACTTCATGAACGTGCGCACCAGAGTCGGCGCCGTGTAGTAGATGGTCACGCCGTACTTCTCGATGATCTGGAAGTGGCGGTGCTCGTCGGGCGAGTTGGGGGTGCCCTCGTACACGACCTGCGTGACGCCGTTCGACAGCGGACCGTAGACGATGTAGCTGTGCCCGGTGACCCAACCGATGTCGGCGGTGCACCAGTAGACGTCGCGCCCAGGCTTGTGGTCGAACACGTTGTGGTGCGTGTACGACGCCTGCGTCAGGTAGCCGCCGGAGGTGTGGATGATGCCCTTGGGTTTCCCGGTGGTACCCGAGGTGTACAGGATGAACAGCGGATGCTCGGCGTCGAACGGCTGTGCCTGGTGTTCGGCCGACGCCTTCGCCACCGTGTCGTGCCACCACAGATCCCGGCCATCGGTGATGTCGACATCGGCGCCGGTTCGCTTGACGATCATTACGTTCTGGACGGAACTGGCGCCGGGATCGCCGGTCTCGCCGGCCAAGGCCTCGTCGACGGCGGGCTTGAGGGGGGCCGCCTGACCTCGGCGCCACTGTCCGTCGACGGTGACGACCAGCTTGGCTTGGGCGTCGTCGATGCGCTGGCGCAGGGCGGTGGCGGAGAATCCGGCGAACACGACAGAGTGAGTCAGCCCGAGTCGGGCGCAGGCGAGCATCGTGACGATTGCTTCGGGGATCATCGGCATGTAGATCGCAACGCGATCACCGGCGACCAGGCCGAGGTCGGTGAAGGTATTTGCGGCGCGGCTCACTTCGGCGAGTAGCTCACTGTAGGTGATATCCCGGCTGTCGCCCGGCTCTCCCTCGAAGTGGATTGCGACGCGGTCGCCGTTGCCGGCGAGCACGTGCCGGTCGATGCAGTTGAACGCGACGTTGAGGCGCCCGCCGACGAACCACTTCGCGACGGGGGCGTCCGACCAGTCGAGGACCTCGGTCCACGGAGTCGCCCAGTCCAGGCGTCGGGCCTGAGCGTCCCAGAAGGCGAGGCGGTCGCGGTCGGCCTCCGCCTGCAGTTCGGGGCCGGCGTTCGCCGTGGCTGCGAACTCCGCGCTGGGCGGGTACACCTCAGGGGCGTCGGGAGCACTGCTCGTCATTCGGCTGCCTTCTTTCCGGTCAAAATAGACATTCCTGGCACATGTGAGAGTAGTCACACACTAGGGACGGCGCAGTGTACGCTCCCGGGGAGTGGTCGTCGGCCGCGGCGAAAGGTCGAGTTCGTGTCGCAGGCGTCTGCTGCGCACTAGGTCCGTTCGTGCGCACTGGTGTGCTTCATGTTGCGAACGGGCCTCGAAAAGGTGCCGATCCGAGCCGGGGGTCCCGGACTCGCGCGGGGGGCCTCGGGCCTGTCTATCGTCGCTAACACCATCCGGCAAGTCGGGAGGTGGGTCATGGCTGTGCGGTCGGGCATGGCGCGCGCTGCGATGGCCGTGGTGGTGAGCCTGTTCGTGTTGGTCCTCGCGGCGTGTACCAGCGGGACGACGTCTGGCACCGGCATCGTGTACGCGTGGAGCGGTGAACCGCAGAACCCGCTGATTCCGACCGACACAGGCGAGAGCACCGGTGGCCGGGTGCTCGATGCACTGTTCGCGGGTCTCGTCTACTACACCGCCGACGGCACCACCGAGAACGAGGTGGCCGAGTCCATCGAGACCGCGGACGGGCAGCTCTACACCGTGACGCTCGAGGACGGGTGGACATTCACCGACGGAACCCCGGTCACCGCACGGTCCTTCGTCGACGCATGGAACTACGGCGCGCTATCGACCAACGCGCAGCTCCAGTCGTCGTTCTTCGACCCGATAGCGGGCTACGACGAGGTCGCGGCAGCCAACCCGACGGCGCAGACCATGTCGGGGCTGAGCGTGGTCGACGATCGCACTTTCACGATCACACTGAAGCAGCCGGAGTCCGCCTTTCCGACGCGCCTGGGCTTCGCCGCCTACTATCCGCTGCCGCAATCGGCGTACGCGGACATGGCGGCGTTCGGACAGCACCCGATCGGAAACGGCCCGTACCGGTTTGCGAACGAAGATGCCTGGCAACACAATGTGCGGATCGACCTGGAGGCGAACCCCGGCTATCGAGGCAACCGGACGGCACGGAACGAGGGTTTGACCTTCGTGCTCTACAGCAACCTGGACACTGCCTACACCGACCTGTTGTCGAACAATCTCGACGTGCTCGACGGCGTGCCGTCCAGCGCGCTCGAGACGTATGAGCGTGATCTGCCGGGGCGCACCGTCAACCAGCCGTCCGCGACGATCGAGACGTTCACGATCCCGGAGCGACTGCCACACTTCGGCGGCGAGGAGGGGCGACTGCGGCGGCAGGCGATCTCGTTGGCGATCGATCGCCAGCAGATCACCGAGCAACTGTTCGCGAGCACTCGGACCCCGGCTCGGGACTTCACCTCTCCCGCTGTCGAGGGCTGGACGCCCGACCTGCCCGGATCCGACAACCTCGACTTCGCACCCGACCGGGCGCGAGCACTGTGGGCACAGGCCGACGAAATCGCACCGTGGTCGGGAGCGTTCCAGCTCGCCTACAACTCCGACGGCGGACACCAGGACTGGGTGGACGCGGTGAGCAACAGCATCCGCAACACACTCGGTATCGACGCGCGCGGTGCACCCTATCCGACGTTCGCTCAGCTTCGGACCGAGGTTACCGAGCGGACGATACAGACGGCGTTCCGTTCGGGGTGGCAGGCCGACTACCCGCAGCAGTACGGGTTCCTCGCCCAAAACTTCCAGACGGGAGGTAGTTCCAACGATGGCGGGTACTCGAACCCCGAGTTCGACCGTGTGCTGCGGGCGTCGGCCGGGGCGACGGACCCCGTCGAGTCCCAGGAGCTGATCGACCGTGCGCAGGAGATCCTGTTGCGCGATCTGCCGGCGGTTCCGAACTGGAACCGCAACGCGACCGGCGGCTGGTCCGAATACGTGACCAACGTGCAGATCGGCTGGGACGGGGTGCCGCTGTACTACCTGATCGAGAAGAACTGACCCATGCTCCGATACACCGGCCGTCGTGTGCTGCAGATGATCCCGGTGTTCCTCGGTGCCACGTTCCTGATCTACGCGCTCGTCTTCTTGCTGCCGGGCGATCCGATTGCAGCGCTTGCCGGTGACCGGGCACTGACCCCGGCGGTCACCGAGCAACTACGGGCCCGCTACCACCTCGACCAGCCCTTCCTAGTGCAATACTTCCAGTATCTGAAGGGGATCGTGACGCTCGACTTCGGCACATCGTACTCGGGGCGACCAGTCGGTGATGTTCTGGCGCAAGCATTTCCGATCACGCTGAAGCTCGCAGTGATGGCCGTGGCGATCGAGACGGTACTGGGAGTGGGGGCGGGCCTGATTGCGGGCCTGCGCCGGGGTGGGATCTTCGACTCGACGGTGCTGATCGTGAGCCTCGTCCTGATCGCGGTCCCGGTGTTCGTGATCGGATTCCTCGCCCAGTTCTTCATCGGAATCCGGTGGGGGCTGGCCCCACCCACTGTCGGCGCGGACACGAGCTTCGCCAGGATGCTGTTGCCGGCCTTCGTGCTTGCCTCAGTATCGTTCGCATACGTCCTGCGTCTGACCCGTACTTCCGTCGCCGCGACGTTGACGGCAGACCATGTCCGCACCGCGTCCGCGAAGGGGCTGTCCCGACGGCGAGTCGTGGGAGCGCACGTGCTGCGTAACTCGCTCATCCCGGTCGTCACGTTCCTGGGGGTCGACCTCGCGACGCTGATGGGCGGAGCGGTGGTCACCGAGGGCATCTTCAACATCAACGGGGTGGGTGGCACGATCTACCAGGCCATCATCCGCGGTGAGGCACCCACGGTCGTCTCGTTCGTCAGCGTCCTCGTGGTTGTGTATCTGGTCGCGAATCTGCTCGTCGATCTGTTGTACGCCGCCCTCGATCCGAGGATCCGATATGGCTGATGTGGTTCGGGCACAAGGGATGTGGGCGTCGGCATGGGGGCGGCTGCGTCGGCGTCCGATGTTCTGGGTGGCCGTCGCGATCCTGCTGGTGGTTGCCGCTGCGGCGCTGTTCCCAAGGTTGTTCACCGATCTGGATCCGCGCTACTGCAATATCTCCGACAGCCTCGCACCTCCGCGATCGGGGCACTGGTTCGGGTTCGATCGTCAGGGTTGTGATATCTACGCGCGGACTGTCTACGGGGCGCGACCATCGACCGTGGTGGGGGTGTGTGCGACCGCGGCAGTGCTCGTGGTCGGTGTGTTGTTCGGTTCATTGGCCGGCTACTTCGGGGGGTGGGCCGATTCACTCCTGTCCCGCGTTACCGACATCTTCTTCGCTATCCCCTTCATCCTCGCGGCGATCGTGCTGATGCAGCTGTTCGCCGAACGCACTATCTGGACGGTGGTCTCGGTGCTGGCCCTGTTCGGCTGGCCGCAGATGGCCAGAATCGCACGCGGATCTGTCATGTCGGCCAAATCGAACGACTACGTCCTCGCCGCCCGGGTCGTAGGGATGTCGCATCCGTCGATCCTGGTGCGGCACGTACTGCCGAACGCGCTCGCACCCATCATCGTCATGGCCACGATGTCGCTCGGCACGTTCATCGTCGCGGAGGCGACGCTGTCGTTTCTCGGGATCGGATTGCCGCCGACGACGGTCTCCTGGGGTGGCGATATCAGCACCGCACAGGTCACGCTGCGGAGCGGGTCGATGATCCTGTTCTATCCGGCGGGCGCGCTCGCGATCGCGGTACTGGGCTTCATCCTCCTCGGCGACGCCCTGCGTGACGCGCTCGATCCGACCACTGCGAGGCGAAAATGACCGGCCCGCTGCTCTCGGTCGACGGGCTCGACGTGTCCTACGGGTCGGGGGCGGCCGAGGTGCGCGCGGTGCAGGGCGTCCACCTGGCGGTACAGCCGGGGCAGACGGTCGCGGTCGTCGGGGAGTCGGGTTCCGGCAAGTCCACGCTCGCACACGCGATCATCGGTCTGCTGCCGGGTGATGGCCGGATCACCAGCGGGCGGATCCAGTTCGGGGACGCTGATCTCGTCGGCGCGGCCGAGCGGGAGTTCGTCCGGATCCGGGGCAGTGGAATCGGATTCGTGCCGCAGGATCCGGCGACCAACCTCAACCCGGTATGGACGGTCGGCTTCCAGGTTCGGGAAGCTCTGGAAGCCAACGGGATCGCGAAGGGACGCGCGGCCCGCAGGCGCGCCGACGAACTACTGGAGGAGGCTGGGCTCGCGGGCGCTGCAGACCGGTCCACGCACTACCCGCACGAGTTCTCGGGCGGCATGCGGCAGCGGGTCCTCATCGCGATCGGGCTCGCAGCCCGACCGCGTCTGCTCATCGCGGACGAGCCGACGTCGGCGCTCGATGTGACGGTGCAACAGCGTGTGCTCGACCATCTCGCCCACCTGACGGGTGAGCTGGGCACCGCGGTTCTGCTCGTCACTCACGACCTCGGCGTCGCGGCAGAACGCGCGGAGCATGCCGTCGTCATGCACCGGGGCCGGGTGGTCGAGTCCGGTCCCGCCGAGCAGATTCTCACTGATCCAGAGGATCCGTACACGCGCCGACTCGTGGCCGCGGTGTCGCCTCTGTCCGTGGTTCGATCCGGACCGCGACCCACCCCTGCGCCGAGCGTCCAGCCGCTGCTGGCCGTCGACGGCCTGCGCAAGGTGTTCCGACGTCGCGGGACCAATATCGGTCGACACGTGGACGTCACAGCGGTCGACGATGTCTCCTTCTCCGTCCCTCAGGGCACGACCACGGCGATAGTCGGGGAGTCCGGATCGGGAAAGTCGACCGTCGCCCAGATGATCCTGGGTCTGCTGCCGCCGGACTCCGGATCGGTCGTGTTCGACGGCACGGACATCGCAACCCTCGGACGCAGGGAGAGACCGTTCCGGCGTCGGGTCCAGGCGGTCTTCCAGAACCCGTACGGCAGTCTGGACCCCACCTATTCGGTGCAGCGGATCGTCGAGGAGCCGCTGCGCGTGCACCGTGTGGGCAGCAGGCGGGAGCGCGCCGAACGGGTCCGCGAACTGCTCGACAGGGTCGCCCTGTCGGCCGACATCGCGAGGCGATTCCCTGCCGAACTGTCCGGGGGGCAGCGCCAGCGCGTCGCGATCGCGCGGGCGCTAGCACTCGGACCCGACCTCGTCGTGTGCGATGAGGCGGTGTCCGCGCTCGACGTCGTCGTTCAGGATCAGATCCTCCGACTGCTCGACGAATTGCAGCGCGACCTCGGTCTGACGTACGTCTTCATCAGCCATGACCTGGCGGTCGTGCGGAGGATCGCCGATCAAGTCGTGGTGATGCGCGGCGGCCGGGTGGTGGAGGCCGCCGGCGCAGAGGAGGTGTTCGGCAATCCGCGTCACGAATACACGCGTCGCCTGCTCGATGCCATACCGCGCGGTCGGCGACACTGAGCCGGTCACGCGGCGGTCGGCGACACTGAGCCGGTCACGCGGCGGTCGGCGACACTGAGCCGGTCACGCGGCGGTCGGCGACACTTGGCCGGTCACGCGGCGGTCGGGAGGACGAACGGGCAGCGGGTAGCGTCTGGGCCGTGAGTGTTCCCGTAACTGATCCCCTGCGGCCGCTGTTGGACCTGCCCGGTGTGCTCGATGCGGCGGATCGCGCGCGTGACGCGCTCGGCGAGGTTCATCGGCACAAGACCAACCGTCGAGGTTGGCCGCAAACGGCCACCGAGGCGTCGGTGCGTGCGGCACGTGCGTCGGCCTCGATCGACGGCGGTTCGATGGAACTGCCGGCTCCCGGCACCGTCGGTGATCCGGTGCTGTCCGGGGCTCTGCGCGTGGCGCAGGCCCTTGACGGTGAGGCGCTGACCGTCATCCTCCCGACTTGGCAGCGGGCTCCGCTCCAAGTGCTCGCCCGGCTTCACCTTCTCGCTGCGGCGGATCTCGTCACCGACGAGGCGACGCTGGGTCGCCCGCGGACCGATCCCGGCGTTGGCGAGCGACTGGACGTGCTCGCGCAGCTCGTCACGGGTGGCACGAAGGCACCGGCACCCGTACTCGCCGCCATCGTTCACGGAGAACTGCTCGCTCTGCGGCCGTTCGGGGTTGCCGATGGGATCGTGGCTCGAGCTGCATCCCGACTGGTTGCCACGTCGACCGGGCTCGACCCGCACAATCTCGGCGTGCCAGAGGTCAGTTGGATGCGCCGCATCCCCGCCTACCAGGATGGGCTCGAGGGATTCGCGGCGGGAACGCCGGAGGGCGTGGGCAGTTGGGTGATCCTGTGCTGCGGCGCCTTGGAAGCGGGCGCCCGCGAGGCGATGTCGATCGCCGACGCTGCCGCGAGTTGACGCTGCTTGGAGTGAACCTCGATTCACGGGCCGCGCACATACAAAGCGGGTGGTGCACCGACCGTGATCGATGTCGCCACCCGCTAGCACGGGCTGCCAGGTTACCAAGCGTGCAAGGTGGGTTGTGTGTCAACGGCCTCGGCGTAGGCTCGGGCGGTGCCGGTTTGTCTCCGCAACCAGTGCGAAGTCCTCGCCGTCATCATTCGAGTCACGCAAGCCCACAACGCTTCTGCCCTTATAGTGGCTTGTGCTCAGCGTGGGTTCCTGGTGTCCGTGCTGGGAAGTCCGTGCGGGGGGATCGACCCTTCTCTTCCGGAGCGATCCTGTCTTTCCGGCCTTCCGTAACTCCTTTGTACCCTGTGCTCCAATCCACTTCAAGTGGCAATTTTCCTTTGTGGCAGACGCGTGTTCAGCGTTTTCGCCGGAGCCGGCCGTAGGTGAAGGCGCCCGCCACCGCGGCGCCCGACATCACCGCCGCGGCCGCCGCGACGGTCGTGCGTGACTGAGTCTGGATTCGAGCACGAATCGACACCGGATTGGAGAAAGACAGTATGGGCCAACCATTCTCGGATGCGGTACGGCGCAGGGCTCGGTCCGGGTTGACCGCGGTGGGATGCCCGACGACCTCGAGCATCGGTAGATCGGTCACCGAGTCCGAGTACGCATAGCACTGCGCGAGGTCGTACCCCTGGCTCTCGGCGAGTTCCTGCATCGCCTCGACTTTGCCCTTGCCGTAGCAGTAGAACTCGACGTCACCGGTGTACCTGCCGTCCTCGATCACCATCCGGGTAGCGGTGCTGTGTGTGGCGCCGAGGGCTCCGGCGATGGGCGAGACCACCTCCTCGCCGGATGCCGACACGATTACGACGTCGTGTCCGCGGGCCTTGTGGTCGGCGATGAGGTCAGTGGCCTCGGCATAGATCAGCGGATCGACGATGTCGTGCAGCGTCTCGGCGACGATGGTTCGGATCTGCTGGACGTCCCAACCCGCCGTCATGGTCGTCAGATGGGCGCGCATCCGCTCCATCTGATCGTGGTCGGCACCGGAGAGGAGGAACAGAAACTGTGCGTAGCTGCTCTGCAGTACCGACCGGCGGGTGATGAGGCCTTGCGCGAAGAACGGCTTGCTGAAGGCGAGGACGCTGGACTTGGCAATGACGGTCTTGTCCAGATCGAAGAACGCGGCAACGCGGCCGCGTTCGGTCTGTGCGCTCGGATGCCCGGTCACAGGAGAAAGAATAGGGGAGCGGGGCGCGTTCGTGGTGCACCGCGCGGAACTCGGGAGATCCGACGTTCCGGACCCGGGAGCGGCGGCCGATGTACTTGCATTTGGTCCCCGATGTAGGTGTAGTATCCCATTTACCTGGACGTGGTCCAGGCGTGTTCAGCCCGACCCCCCGGGGCTGAACTCCGACGACCCCCGCCTCCTCCCCCCCTGGCGGGGGTCGTCTCCTTTCCGGCCCAAATCGCCGACCCACTCCGGTCTTGTTCGGCTTCCAGTGTCGACCGAGCGGCCGGCGCCTCCGTCGTTGTCTCCAGGGCCCTGCCCCCACTGTCGGCCCAAATTGGTACGGCTGTACATAAATTCGTCCACAGGGTTCGAATCTGTCCACATTCGTCTGTCGCGGGTTCCGGGCTTGGAGTTCCAGGACGCAGGCTGGCGGCATGAACATCGACCGCATCGACCTCCCCGGCGGACTCGGAGTGCTGGGCGTGGTTCAGGCGAAGGCCGTCGTCGAGTGTCTGCGTTCGATCGCGGCAGCAACCGACCAAACCTTCGTCGAGGCTTCGACGTCGGTTGGGAGGATGGACTGGGCATCGGCAGACCTCGTGGTGCTGGACGCGGACGCTGCACGTGAGTGCGCAGCGCGACTGCCGCGTCGGGATCGGGTCGTCCTGGTGTGCGACGGCGTGCCGGCCCTCGCCGACTGGCAGGCGGCGACGGCGGTCGGGGCCGAGCGCGTCCTCGGGGTTCCCGACGACGAGCCGACTTTGGTGGCTGCATTCAGTGAGCGACGAACTCGGAGCACGACCGATGGAGCGGTAGTCGCTGTTGTCGGCGGCTGCGGCGGAGCGGGAGCCTCGAGTCTGGCGGCCGCCATTGCTCTCGAATCTGCCCGGGGCTCGGCGCTGGCATCGGCCCGCGCTGCCGGCGACGAGAGTCGAGCGCGGTGGACGCTGCTGGTCGACGCGGATCCGCTCGGTGGCGGGCTGGACGTGCTCCTGGGTATCGAAGGGAAGCAGGGCCTGAGGTGGCCGGGTCTGGCCGTCGAAGGCGGGCGCGTTTTCGCCGACGCCTTGCGTGCGGCGCTGCCGTCGCATGGGAAGGGGCTCAGCGTCCTAGCGTGTGGTCGCGGCGACGGCGAGCCTGATGGACCGGCTCCAGCGGCGGCGAAGGCGGTCGTCGAGTCCGGTCGATCTGCGGGAGGCTTGGTGGTCTGCGATGTTCCCCGAGACCTCTCCACGGTTGGCGAGAGCCTGCTCGACGGTGCGGACCTCGTCGTCGTGGTGCTTCCCGCAACAGTCCGTGGAGGATTGGCGGCCGAACGTGTGCTGGCTCGGGTCTCCGAACGAAACCCAAACTTGGGAATCGTGATTCGCGGACCCGCGCCGGGCGGCCTCCGGAGCGGCGACCTCGCCGAGAGCCTCCGCACGCCGCTGCTTGCGTCAATGCGCCCAGAGCCGAAGATCGACAGGATGCTCGAACGCGGAGGGCTCGATCTCGGCAGGCGGTCACCACTATCGGTTGGTGCCAGGGCCGTCCTCGATGTCGTCACCGCCCAGCCGCACCGCGGACGGAGGTCGGCGTGAGCGCCATCGCCTCGCCCGATCTCCTCGAGCGGGTACGCGAGCGTCTCGCGCTCACGGAAGGTGAACTCACCCCTGCGACGGTCGCATCCGCAATCCGCACTGAATCAGGCGGGGTCCTCGGTGATACCGACCTGCTCGCAGCTTTGCGGATCCTGCAGACCGAACTCACCGGAGCGGGGCCGCTCGAGCCGTTGCTCGGCGTCCCCGGTGTCGCCGACATCCTCGTCACCGCACCCGACGCGGTGTGGATCGACCGGGGTGCCGGACTCGAACGCACGGCGATCTCGTTCCCCGACGAGGCTGCGGTGCGGCGGCTCGCCCAGCGCTTGGCACTGTCCGCAGGTCGGCGTCTCGATGACGCGCAACCCTGGGTGGACGGTCGTCTCGACGGAATCACGCACGGTGACTTGGGAGTTCGACTTCACGCTGTTCTGGCACCAGTCGCGCAGGGTGGAACGTGTGTGTCGCTGAGGGTTCTTCGGCCCGCGACGGAAGAACTCGACGATCTCGTGGCACGCGATGCAGTCACTCCCGAGGCGCGGGCTCTGGTCGAGGAGATCGTGCGAGCGCGGATCGCCTTCCTCGTCACCGGTGGAACCGGCGCCGGAAAAACGACGATGCTCGCTGCAATGCTTGGGCGGGTCGATCCGGCTGAGCGGATCGTTTGTGTCGAGGACGCTGCCGAGTTGGTGCCCTCCCATCCACATGTCGTGCGACTCGTGGCGCGGGCACCCAATGTCGAAGGGGTCGGCGAGGTGACGGTGCGAGACCTGGTCCGGCAGTCCCTGAGGATGCGCCCGGACCGCATCGTCGTCGGCGAGGTGCGTGGAGCTGAAGTGGTCGACCTACTCGCCGCCCTCAACACGGGGCACGATGGTGGCGCCGGGACCGTGCATGCGAACTCGCCCAGTGAGGTTCCGGCGAGACTCGAGGCTCTCGCTGCGCTGGGAGGGATGGATCGTCGTGCGCTGCACAGTCAACTCGCCGCCGCCGTCCAGGTGGTCCTGCATGTGCGTCGTGATTCGTCCGGCCGCCGCGGGCTAGTGGAAGTCGGCGTACTCGAACGTGACTCCGCAGGTGCGGTGGGTATCGCGCCCGCCTGGACGAGGGAATCCGGCGCCGGCCCCGCGATCCGGACACTGCGTGAATTGCTGGACCGGAGGATTCTGCGGTGACCGCCGCCCTGCTCTGTCTTGCGTCGGCGATCCTGGTGGTTCCCACGCGCGGTGCGCGTGAGCGGCTACGAGCGATAGGTCCCCATCCGGCCGCCCGGCGGAGCGTGGTTGCTCGGGGGAAACGGTGGGCGCTGGGTCGCGGAATGTCACCGTTCGACCTCGTGTTCCCCGCGTGTGTGCCGCTCGTGGCAATGGGCTCGGTGGGCCCGGCTGTCGCGACTGCGATCGTGGCGGCCACCGCCCGTCGGCGCCACCGGCGGCAGCTTTTATCCAAGCGTCGAGATCGGGAACGTCGCAACGTGCTTTCCGGGCTTGACGTAGTGATCGCAGAACTGCGAGTGGGGGCGCACCCGGCCGTGGCGTGCGAGACCGCTGCGGCTGACTGCGATGGCGCCGCGGCAGAGGCGCTCCGCTGCGCGGCCGCCCGAGCCCGGCTCGGGGGTTCGGCAGCGAGCGGGTTCGCGGCGAACGACAGTGGCGTCGACGACGACCTGCGGAGAATTGCGAACGCGTGGGCGGTCGCCGAGGAGCACGGCCTTGCGTTGGCCGAGCTTCTGGACGCTGCACGGTCGGATCTGTCGGGCCGCATCAGGTTCCGTATGCGGGCAGAAGCGGGTCTGGCCGGGGCTCGAGCGACGGCCGCTGTTCTGGCAGCCCTGCCCGTCCTCGGGGTTGTTCTGGGACAGATGATGGGCGCCACACCGGTTCGAGTGCTACTCGGAAGTGCCCTCGGCGAAATACTGCTGGTGATCGGAACGGCCCTGGTGGCGACCGGATTGTGGTGGACCGACCGCATAGTCGACCGGGTGGTGACGTGATGTGGTTGTCCCTGATGCTTGTCGCCGCGTCCGCGCTCTTGGCTCCCGTCCCGACGAAGGCGCGCCGACGTCTTCGCGGATCGGCGATCTCGACCTCCGACCGACCGCCGGAGACAGACTCAGCATCGGAGGCCGCGGATCCGCTGGCCGTGGCCGGCACCTTCGATCTCTTGGCGGCATGCCTCAAGGCGGGACTGCCGGCGCCGGCGGCCGCTGCCGCCGTCGCCGCCTCTGCACCGCAGCCGCTGTCGGAATCCCTTCGCCGAACTGCGGATCTGCTGGCGCTCGGCGCCGATCCTGTGACCGCCTGGGATGTTGTGGCCGCAGAACCAGCAACGGAGGCGCTGGCGCGGATGGCACGGCGCTCCGCACGGTCCGGTGCCGCACTGTCGAGCGCGATCGAGGAACTGGCGACGCAGCAGCGCACCGATGCCGAGGATTGCGCGGTAGCAGCGTCCGAGCGGGCGGGTGTCCTGATCAGCGGCCCATTGGGTTTGTGCTTCCTGCCCGCATTCGTCTGTCTGGGAATCGTCCCAGTGGTGATCGGGCTCGCCGGTGGGGTCCTCGCAGGAGGACTCCCGTGACCGGCACGGGAGGGCCCGGCGCGGAACAGCCGCGCCGGAATCGAATGGAGGGGAAAAGCAATGTGGTCGAAGAGGTTCCACGAAATTCAGTCTCGGATCGTACTGGCAGCGACTCCCGACGACGGGATGTCGACCGCCGAGTATGCGATCGGGACCATCGCAGCGGCAGCGTTCGGGGCGATTCTCTACACCGTCGTGACCGGGGATTCGATAGTCTCCGCGCTCACCGGAATCATCGACAGGGCGCTGGCCACGTCGGTGTGAGTCGTCGGCTCGAGCCGCGGAACGACGATGGGTCGACCACGGTCGAGGCGGCGATCGCGCTCGCGTCGATAGTGACCGTCGTAGTTCTGTGTGTCGGCGCGATCGCGGCGGCGGCCGCGCAAGTGCGGTGCATCGACGCGGCCCGGGAGGCGGCCCGTCTCGCTGCCCGCGGAGGCCGCGCCGATGCGATCGTCGTCGCGGAACGGGTGGCGCCACGTGATGCGGGCATTGTGGTGCGGGACGATGGGGCGTTCGTAGTGGCAACCGTCCGGGCAACTGTGCCGCTGTTGCCGTTGGTCAAGTTGTCGGCTGAGGCGGTCGCTGCTCGCGAACCAGAGCCGGCGTACGGATGACAAGGTTCCTTCGGGACGAGTCCGGCAGCGCGACGGTGTTCGCGTGCTTCGCGCTGACCGGCCTCGTCGCGGTGACTGCCGTCCTGCTGCACCTCGGTGGGGCCGTTGCGGCGCGACATCAGGCTCAGGCTGCCGCTGACCTGGCCGCGCTCGCGGCGGCACAATCGCTCGTGCGTGGGGAGGAAGCAGCGTGTACCACAGCGGCGTTGCTCGGGCAGCGGATGCAGGTTGAGATCAAAGACTGTCGCGTCGAGGACTGGGATGTCGTCGTGTCCACCGAGGTGCTCGTGGG
Organism: Rhodococcus xishaensis; assembly: GCF_004011825.1. GTDB lineage: Bacteria > Actinomycetota > Actinomycetes > Mycobacteriales > Mycobacteriaceae > Prescottella > Prescottella xishaensis. Next base: position 222,182 of record NZ_RKLO01000007.1, read on the forward strand.
GCCGTCCCGGTTCGTGCTCGGCTCCGCTACGGCTGTAGCAAGAGCCGGACCCGCTTGACAGGGTTAGGCCGCTGACTCCCTTGGCGCGTATCGATGCTTCACCCCGCGAACCTGGGTTCGGGCAGTCCGCGTACGCCGAGGCCGTGCACTGCGAACACGCTTCCGGGTTGAGGGTGCTGTTTCAATTCCTCAGGGGCTGCGAAGGCCTGCTGGGAGGTGACCAAGAGTGTTTCGTAGTCGTCGCCGCCGAATGTCACGCAGGTAGGCGTGCGGACGGGCATGTCGATTTCTCGGTCCAGGCGCCCGTCGGGTGCCACACGGAGGAGCTTGCCGCCGAGGTTGAGAGCGAACCAGTAAAAGCCCTCGGCGTCGACCGTGGCACCGTCGACGATCGCGGGCGGGGGTGCGTAGTCCGCGACGGAGAAGAATGGTCGGCGGTTCTCGATGCGGCCCTCGTCGATGTCAAAGTCGAACACGTAGATCATGCCGCCCTTGGTGTCGCCAAAGTACATTCGCGTGTCTTGCGGATCGAACGCAATACCGTTGCTGCAAATGAACGTGAAGTCCTCAGCCACTCTTCGGCAAGAGAGGTCAGGGTCGAACCGATATAGGCAAGACGACTCGTCTCTCAGCTTGCCGTCCATGCTTCCGCACCAGTACCGTCCGTGGCGATCAATCTTGCCGTCGTTCAGCCGATTGAATGGCTTGTCCGGTTCGGGGTCGAGAATCCGCTCGAAGGTGCCGCGTTCCAGGTCAATCGCGCAGAAACCTGAGTTCGAGCCCCCGATCAAACCGCCCCCTTCGCGGAACCCGAACGAACCGACCTGTTCGGGCATGAGCCAGACCGTGCGCTCGCCGGTCTCGAAGTTCAGCCGGCGAATCGACGGCTTTCGCGCACCATTGAGGTCGATTGATGGGCCGACGTGGTCTGCCCAATAGAGTGACGACTCCTCGGCGACCCAAATCGGCGTTTCGCCGAGTCCATCATTGCATTCCCACAAGCACTCGATCTCGACCATGGCCGCTCCCTTGTTCAGTCCGATCAGGCCGGTCTTGGCGGTGTCTCCAGGTGCACTATCGCACGATTGTTTTCATGTCCCCGGCGATTCGTCCACGGGTCCTTGGTATCACACGAGTTATCCTGTCGACCAGTCAATTTCGGCGTCGTCGAAGAGTCAAGCATTGCTACACCAACCGCCGTCGGATGGCGGCAGCCGTCTCAGTTGGACGCGCCAACGGCACCATGTGTTTGCACGCAACATTGACAAGCTCGAAGTTCGAGCCCAGGCCGCTCTTGAGTGCCTCGATCAACGCGGGTGTGACGCATGAAGGATCGGTGCGGGTGGACCGTAGAAGGGTTGTACGAATTCTTTCTCGAGGTACTACGATCGGCCGCGCTAGTTCACTCCAATAGCTGACCATCGCCGGCAGGCACACCCGCCAACCGACGCGCCCCGCGGGCCACGGGATGAGATGCTCGTCGAGCTCGGCCTCCAGCTCGCTGGCGGGTACGTCGCTCCACAAGTCCAATGCCTTGTGCTGGCGAGCCTCGTCGCGGTCGGCGTAGTCCGGCGCCTCCAACAACTCCTCGGCGCTTCGGCGCATCCAGTGCCCGTCCAACCCGATCGCTGGATCGAGCAACACCAGCGAGTCGACGAGATCGGGCCGCGCCGCGGCCAGATGCAATGCCAACCCGCCGCCGAATGAGTGCCCGACCACCATCACAGGCTGATCAGCGTCCTGTTCTATCAGTGTGGCGAGCGCGGCGACGTTGGCCTCGAGCGTCCACGGCGCGGCCCACGACGAGCGGCCGTGACCCAGCAGATCCGGCGCGACCAGCGGCAGGTCATCGAGGTACTGCCTGGCCAGCTGCCGCCAGCGATAACCGTGTCCTGCCAATCCGTGGATGGCCAGGACTCGGATGGGTCCGGCCGGGCCGTAGCGGTGAGCATGCAATACCGCAGTCACTGTCCCGATGTTTCCAGACCTCTCGGCGTCAGTCGTCGATACCCGTCAACTCGTTGAGGTCGCGGATTTCGCAACTGTCACATTCCGAATGAACCACTGTTCGAGCCAGCGGGTCAGTGTGGCCGCATCGGTTGGGTGGCCTGCGGCGGCGAGGTAGCCGTCGGGCCGCACTAGCATCCAGCCGGGCTGGGCGGCCAACCGTTCTGCGATGTCGGCGTCACTGCCGCGCAGCCGCGGTTGGCTCGTCGCGATGCGCACGCGATGGACGGTGATCAGATGCCGGAACGGGCGGTAGGAATCGTCGATGGCGGAGTCCGCGGCGGTGATGAACAGCGTCAGGCCGGACAGGTCTTGCATGTCGTAGAGGTGCCGACACCGGCCAGCGCCAGGTGGCCCAGTTTTTGTCTGCTCGTCCTCGACCGTGTGCAGGTCCATATCGGGGACGCGGTCACCGGCCCGTAGGTCGCCAATGCGGCCCGCATGCTTGGCAATAGGGCAGTTGCGATAGGTGGCGGTGAGCTGTCCGAGCCGCGGTGTGACTTTGTCCTGGGTCGCTGATCTGGTGAGCAGGCGCGGTGTAAGTCGTGTCAGCGCCGTATGCACGAGTGGATTGGTGGAGTTGACAACTCTGGTCATTCTTCGGGTCATATGGACCACTTGTTTGATGACCGGGAGCCGATCGGTTTGGTAGGTGTCGAGCAATTCGGGTTTCGCCTGGGTCTTGAGCACCATTGCCAGCTTCCACGACAAGTTGATCATGTCCTGGATTCCGGTGTTCATGCCCTGCCCGCCGGCTGGGCTGTGCACATGGGCGGCGTCGCCGCCGAAGAACACTCGCCCGGCGCGCAACGTGGACATGTGTCGGCTGTTGATGCGGAACCGCGAGCTCCAGTTCAGGTTGTACAGCGTTGCCGGAACGTGAGAGACGCGATCGTAGAGGCGTTGAATGTCCTTCAGTGTCGGTTCGGCCGCCTCACCGGCAATCCCGTCGGGGTCGGTCGCGGTGAACCGGAATCGCCCCTCGCCCATCGGGAATACTGCTATGAACCCCCTGGGTGCCAAGAAGACGGACATCTGGTCTTCGGCAAGTTCGCCGGCAAGGTGCAGATCGCCCAAGGCGTATTTCTGGGTAAACGAAGTGCCCTCGAAGTTCAGCCCGAGCGCCTTGCGGGTGGGGCTGTGTGCACCGTCCGCGGCGATGAGGTACGACGCCTCGACCCGTTCGTCGGTCCCATCGGCGCTGCGCAGCAGCACCTCCACCGTGTTGTCATCGTGGGTCTTGGCAGCCTGGTGATTCTGTGTGACCGAAATCAGTTCGACACCGCGCTCGATCTTCACGCCCTGACGAGCGCACTGATCGGCGAGAATACGTTCGGTCTCCGACTGTGCGAGCAGCAGAATGTAGTTGAACTCGCTGGGCATCCGGTACAGCTCCACATCGGCCAGCTTGCGGCCCTTGGCGTACAGGGTCGTTGCACTCACCGGATTGCCCAGTCGGAGCATTTCCTCGCCGACAGCCCGGGGCCTCAACAGCTCGACGGTGCGCGCCTGAATGGCCAGCGCTCGTGATGTGTCCGACCGCCTCGGCGCCTTGTCGACGATGCGTACGTTGATACCCAGCCGAGACAGTTCAACCGCGGCTGTCAGCCCGGTTGGTCCGGCTCCAACGATCACCACCGGCACCTTGTTCTCGGCGCGAATCATCTGCGACTTCATGGTCCCCACTCCTTGGCCCTTACCCAAGTCAACAGTTGATGACTTAACCGTAGCCCCGGCGGCATGATGATGTCAACTGTTGATGACTTATGCTGGTGAGATGACTGCCGCCCGGCCTCGCAATGCCGCGGGAACCCGCGCTGACATCCTTCGTGCTGCACGTGTTCGCTTCGGTGCCGACGGCTACGAGCGCACAACGCTGAGAGCGGTTGCCGCCGACGTCGGTGTGGATGCGGCCCTAGTGATCCGCTATTTCGGTAGCAAACAACATCTCTTCGCCGCGGCCGCGGATTTCCGCGTCGAGCTGCCGGACCTCAACGACACCGATCCCGAAGACGTGGCCGAAGCGCTGTTGCCGAAGTTCTTTGCGGTATGGGAAGACGAAACCACATTCGTTGCCCTGTTGCGCGCGGCGATGACCAGTCCCACCGCCGCCGAGACGATGCGGCAAGTGTTCGCCGAGCAGGTGGCACCCAAGCTCGCCACGATCACCCCTGATCACGCTGCTGAACGCGCCGGCCTCATGGGTGCTCTCATCATCGGGTTGGCAACTACACGGTATGTGCTGGCCAATCCCGCAGTCGCCAACTTGAGCCACGACGAACTCGCCGCGTGGATCAGCCCGGTGATCCGCCAGCTTCTAGCCGGCCCCGCTCCCGAAGAGATCAAGCCCAAGACGGTGCGTCGCCGACGAGGGTCTGCGGCACGCACAACGAACACCTGAAGCGTGGTACCAGACGGTGCTATGAGAACAGTTCTTTCCAGCCTCGACGCCGCGTTCGCCGTCGTTCTGTCTGCGCTTCGACCCCTAGTCACCATGCGTTGACATACCTCGTGCTCCGTGGCAGCATTGTCAACAGATGATGACTTCTTGTGTGATCCCGGAGGTCCGCCATGACCGTCAAGGTGCTGCAGACCGGCCTCGACCCGGACCTGATCGACTTCACCTCACCTGATTTCGCTCAGTTCGAAGGCCTGACTCCAGACGCGCTGCGCAAGGCCAACGACGACAATGTCGCGGCTCTGCGTGCGGCTGGATTCGATGTCGACAACATCCTCATCGATTTCGGTGAAACCGCCGTCGACGTGATCCGCGATGCGATCACCACCACCCGATACGATGCCGTGCTGATCGGCGCGGGCGTACGGCTGGTTGCGCGGAATACATTGCTGTTCGAGTCATTGGTCAACCTCGTCCATGCCGAACTGCCTTCGGCGCGTTTCGTTTTCAACTACGCCCCGCAATCGACACCTGATGACATCTTCCGCTGGTTCGACTCGCCTCACGCCACCGAACCCAAGAAGTGATCACACGCAACACGCGTATGTGATCGCAGTGGGCGGCAGCTGATAGGGATGGCCCCTTGGGTCACCGCTGGAGATGACAAAGTTCCTTGGGTACGAGTTCGGCGGCGCGATGTCGGACTCAAGCAGCTGACTCCGGAGCCACCGAGACGAGTACCGCGGAGAGGACACGGATCGCGCCATCCTTGTCCAGTGGCTGGTTTCCGTTGCCGCACTTGGGGGAGTGCACGCACGACGGGCAGCCGGCGGCGCACTCGCACGAGACGATCGCCGATCGGGTCGCGCCGAGCCAGCGCACCAACTCGGCGTGGCCACGGTCGGCGAATCCGGCTCCGCCCGGATGGCCGTCGTAGACGAACACGGTCGGCAGCCCGGTGTCGGGGTGGAGGGCCGTAGATACGCCGCCGATGTCGCCGCGATCGCACGTCGCCACCAGGGGGAGTAGCCCGATGGCGGCGTGCTCGGCGGCATGCAGAGCGCCGGGGACCCGGTCGGCGCCGATGCCCGCGTCCGCGAGCATTTCGGGTGTGATGGTGTACATCACGGCTCGGGTATGGAGTGTCTGGGCGGGCATGTCCAGTTCAACGGAGTCGAGCACCTGTCCCGACGCCAGCCGACGCAGGTAGCCGACCACCTGGTGGGTCACCTCGACGTGCGCCAACGCAACGTCGACTTCGCCGTAGCGTTTGTGTTCCGATATGTCACCGACCGCTATGTCGGTGATTTCACGCGCCGAGGTGGTCCACTCGGGTTCCTCGGCATGGACGATCGCGATGCCCTCCTCGAGATCGAGTTCGTCGACGACGAACGACTCACCTTGGTGGATATGGACTGCGCCAGGATGGGTGGTCGCGGGCGCTCGGCCTGCGTCGACGGTCCCGAGGAGGCGACCTGACTCGCCGTCGACGATCGCGACCTGGCCTCCAATGCCGCCCCGGATATCGAGCGACGAGTGCGGATCGCAGTCCGAGGCGATGAACCAGCCCTGCGGGCGCCGCCGGATCAGACCTCGAGCCGAGAGGTCGGCGAGCACCTCTGCCGCGTCCAGGTCGGCAACTTCCGCGTCGGACAGGGGCATCTCCATTGCCGCGCACAGCAGCTGCGGACCCAGTACGTAGGGATTCATCGGGTCGGTCACGGTCGCCTCGACCGGGCGGTCCAGCAGAGCCGACGGGTGGTGCACGAGGTACGTGTCGAGCGGATCGTCGCGGGCGACGAGCACGACCAGCGATCCTTCGCCACGCCGCCCCGACCGACCGGCCTGCTGCCAGAACGAGGCGACCGTGCCGGGGAAACCGGCTACCACGACGGCGTCGAGACCGGCGATGTCCACGCCCAGCTCGAGGGCGTTCGTCGTCGCGGCCCCGAGCAGTCGACCATCGGCGATGGACGCTTCGAGGGCGCGGCGGTCCTCTGCGAGGTACCCGGCGCGGTAAGCAGCCACCCGTTCGGCCAGATCGGGTTCGATCTCGGACAGGAGGCGGCGGGCGCCTAGAGCGGCCAGTTCGGCGGCGCGGCGGGAACGGACGAACGTCAGTGTTCGCGCGCCCTCGACGAGCAGATCCGCCATGATCCGGGACGCCTCTGATCCTGCCGGCCGTCGGACCGGCGCTCCGTTCTCGCCGGTCACGGACTCGAGCAGTGGCGGCTCCCAGAACGCGATCGTGCGGGGGCCATGCGGGGAACCGTCCTCGGTGACTTCCGCGCACGGGGCCCCGATCAGCCGTGATGCGGCCGCACCGGGCTCCGAGGTGGTAGCGCTCGCGAGCACGAACACCGGGTTCGCGCCGTACCGTGCGGCGATCCGGCGTAGCCGGCGCAGCACCAATGCGACGTTGGATCCGAACACCCCGCGGTAGGAGTGGCACTCGTCGACGACTACGTACCGAAGATTCCGCAGTAGTCGCGCCCACCGTTGGTGCGAGCGAAGGATCCCGATGTGCAGCATGTCCGGGTTCGTGAAGATCCACCGTGAGTTCGCCCTGGCCCACTGCCGGCTCTCGGTCGAAGTGTCGCCGTCGAAGCCGGCCGGGTGGATTGACGACAGCTCCGGCTCCGACTCGGTCAGGGCGGCAACGGAGCGCAATTGATCGGCCCCGAGAGCCTTCGTCGGCGACAGGTAGAGCGCCGTGCCGTGCGAGCCGGCGAGGGCGGTCAGCACCGGAAGCTGATACACCAACGACTTGCCAGACGCCGTACCGGTCGCCACGACGACATGCTCGCCTTCAGCCGCGACGGACGCGGCCTCGGCCTGATGGCTCCAGGGTTGCGGGATTCCTGTCGCGCGCAACGCGCTCACGACAGCCGGATGAGCCCATTCGGGCCAGCCCGCGAATCGCGAGACCCGGGATGGGAGCTGTGCAGCGAATGTGAGAGGCCTCTCCCCTGGGGGAGCACCGGCGAGGATACGGGCAAGGAGGTTCTGTCCGTACGAATCGTCGCCGCTTTCGCCCGGATACTGTCGGTGCGCGGCGAGATTCACGGGAGCCTCTTCCGGAATTGTTACATGTGAGTGTTTTGGTCGTGTCCTCGCTCCATCACAAGCGCTGGACCTGCGGGTTTGATCCTATCCGGGGTTTCGGTTGTCGGGAAATGTGGGGTGTACTGGACAGTAACTGGGGTGGCACAGCGTGCAAGATCAACTATTTGCTGGTTTTGTTTGTCTTTCGACTGTCGCAGGCAAGTCCGACGTGGTTGACTATGACCTGGTCGCAGCTTCTGTGTTCGGTTAAACGCCCGCAGGATCGATGTTGCGAGCGCGGTGCTTACGCGTTCCTGAGGGGGAATCGAGAAAGTACAGCGGTCGGAACCGGCCTGGTGGACTGCAAGTGCCGTCCATCGAATCCGGTGTAAGAAAGAGAAGGAAAAGCATGGCACAGGGCACTGTGAAGTGGTTCAACGCGGAAAAGGGCTTCGGCTTCATCGCTCCCGAAGACGGCTCCGCCGACGTCTTCGTCCACTACTCGGAGATTCAGGGCAGCGGCTTCCGCACCCTGGAAGAGAACCAGCGCGTCGAGTTCGAGGTTGGCCAGGGCACCAAGGGCCCGCAGGCCACCGGCGTTCGCGCTATCTGACCCGTTCACCAGCTGAACGATGGGCAACGCGGTCTGATGACCGCTGCCCAGCTCGTCCCCTGCTGCCCCCGTTGGCAGTAGGGGACGAGTAAGCTCACCGCCGGGTCGAGGTATCGCTGCGCGTCCACTCGTGTGGCGAGTTTGCAATCCCGACGTCGACGATCCCGGCGAACGAAACTCGATTTTGGCCTACTGTCCACTTGTGGGTCAGCTCTCGTTCTTCTCCGCCGAATCGGTGCCGCCTGCGGTGACCGATCTGTGCGGGCTGTTGGCTGCGCAGGGCCAGGTTGTCGTGTTGCGGGGAGGGGCCCGCGTCTCGATCGTGGTCGACGAATTCTGGCGCGCTGAGGCGATCGCCGAACTGATGCGGGAGGCCAGCCTCGAGGCCGAGATCGGTAGGTCGGAGGAGGGGCGTCCGCTTGTGCGGACCGCTGTGTTCCCCCAGTTGATGGATTTGGCGACTCAATGGACCCGGGGGGCGGTCAAGGCCGTGCCGGAGGGTTGGATCCCCGGGCCTCGAGAGCAGCGCGCATGGGTGCTCGCCTCCGGCCGCGTCGAACTCGACGGCCAGCGGTATGTCCTCGGATTGGACCCGCACGCACCAGACACCTACGCTGCGCTGGCCCAGTCGCTCATGCGCGCGGGGGTCGCCCCCACGATTGTGGGCGTTCGAGGATCGGTCCCGGGACTGCGCATTTCCGGCCGGCGTCGCCTCATGCACCTCTCCGAAAACATCGGGGAACCGCCCGACGACCCCGATGCTCGACGCAACTGGCCGCACATTTGAGCGAATCGAGCGGGATGGACGCACACGGTCGCGTTGCTTGTGTGACACCCTGTAGTCGACCGGACGCGGTATAACGGTGGCGGAGACGAGATATTCGCGTCAGATGCGCAGCGGCACTGATCGAGCAGGAAAGGTTGCGGACAGACTGGTGGCATCACGGGAGAAGAGCACGGCGGACGGAGCGCCTGCCATGCGCCGCCTCGTCATCGTCGAGTCACCGACGAAGGCCAAGAAGATCGCGCCCTACCTAGGCAAGGACTATGTAGTTGAGGCGTCGGTCGGGCACATTCGCGACCTGCCGCGCGGCGCCGCTGACGTGCCCGCGAAATTCAAGGGCGAGCCGTGGGCCCGCCTCGGCGTGAATGTCGACCACGACTTCGAGCCGTTGTACGTCGTGAGCCCCGAGAAGAAGTCGAAGGTCACCGAACTCAAGAGTCTGCTGAAGGACGCCGACGAGCTATACCTCGCCACCGACCCCGACCGTGAGGGCGAGGCCATCGCCTGGCATCTCCTGGAAACACTCAAGCCGAAGATCCCGGTTCGCCGAATGGTCTTCCACGAGATCACCGAGCCCGCGATCCGGGCGGCGGCAGAGGACACCCGCGATCTGGACAATGACCTGGTCGACGCCCAGGAAACTCGTCGTATACTCGACCGCCTCTACGGGTACGAGGTCAGCCCGGTGCTGTGGAAGAAGGTCATGCCGAAACTCTCGGCAGGCCGCGTGCAGTCCGTCGCGACGCGGGTCGTCGTGCAGCGTGAGCGCGAGCGCATGGCGTTCCGCTCGTCGGAGTACTGGGACATCTCGGCCACGCTCGACGCCGGCGCCGACGCCAGCCCCCGTACGTTCGGCGCACGTCTGGTCTCGATCGACGGGTCCCGCGTCGCGGTCGGACGTGACTTCGGCCCCGACGGGGAGCTGAAGACGGCGGGCGTCACGGTTGTCGACGAGGCCTACGCGCGTCGACTCGCGGAGGCGCTCGAGAGCGTCGACCTGATCGTTTCCTCGGCCGAGGACAAGCCGTACTCGCGCAAGCCCTACGCACCGTTCATGACATCGACCTTGCAGCAGGAGGCCGCGCGCAAACTGCGTTTCTCCTCAGAGCGGACGATGCGCGTCGCCCAGCGTCTGTACGAGAACGGCTACATCACCTACATGCGAACCGACTCGACCACGCTGTCCGAATCCGCCATCGCGGCGGCTCGGGCGCAGGCCACCGAGTTGTACGGTTCCGAGTACGTCCACGCGAGCCCGCGTCAGTACACCCGCAAGGTGAAGAACGCGCAGGAGGCGCACGAGGCGATCCGCCCGGCCGGCGACGTCTTCCAGACGCCTGGTCAGTTGCACGCGCGCCTCGACAACGACGAGTACCGCCTGTACGAGCTCATCTGGCAGCGCACAGTCGCTTCCCAGATGGCTGACGCTCGCGGCACCACGCTGACGCTGCGCATCACCGGCACCGCAGGTACGGGTGAGGAGTGCACCTTCTCCGCGTCGGGCCGCACGATCACGTTCCCCGGCTTCCTCAAGGCGTACGTGGAGAGCGTCGACGAAGAGGCCGGCGGACAGTCCGACGACGCCGAGTCCCGGCTCCCGGTGCTGACCCGGGGCCAGGGCGTGACGGCGACCAAGCTGGACCCGGACGGTCACACCACCAACCCGCCGGCGCGCTACACCGAGGCGAGTCTCATCAAGGTGCTCGAAGACCTCGGGATCGGCCGCCCGTCGACGTACTCGTCGATCATCAAGACCATCCTCGACCGCGGTTACGTCTACAAGCGCGGCAGCGCGCTCGTCCCGTCCTGGGTTGCATTCGCGGTGATCGGCCTGCTCGAGTCGCACTTCGGCAGGCTCGTCGACTTCGATTTCACCGCCGCGATGGAAGACGACCTCGACGAGATCGCCGGGGGCCGTCAGGCCCGCGGCAACTGGCTCTCGGGCTTCTATTTCGGCGACGACCGAGCGGCTGACGACTCGATCGCGCGGTCCGGTGGCCTGAAGAAGATGGTGGGCGAGAACCTCGAGGACATCGACGCCCGCGAGATCAACTCGATCCGCCTGTTCGACGACGCCGAGGGCCGCGAGGTCCACGTGCGGGTCGGCCGCTTCGGTCCCTACCTCGAACGGATGCTGGCCAATCCGGACGACCCGGACGGCGAGCCGATATCGCAGCGCGCGAACCTGCCCGATGATCTGCCCCCGGACGAGCTGACTGCCGAGTACGCCGAGAAGCTGTTCGCGACGCCGCAGGAGGGCCGAAAGCTCGGTGTCGACCCGCTGACCGGGCACGAGATCATCGCGAAGGAGGGCCGCTTCGGCCCGTACGTCACCGAGATCCTGCCCGAGCCGGAACCGGAGCCCGAGCCGGACCTCGTTCCTGTGGAGGCCGACGGCACCGTCAAGACCAAAGCCGCGAAGAAGGCGCCCGCGAAGAAGGCCGCGAAGAAGGCTGCCGGCCCGAAGCCGCGCACCGGCTCCCTGCTCAAGTCGATGGACCTGGCGACCGTAACGCTCGAGGACGCGCTGAAGCTGCTGTCGCTTCCGCGGGTTGTCGGCATCGACCCCGAGTCGAAGGAAGAGATCACCGCGCAGAACGGCCGTTACGGACCGTATCTGAAGAAGGGCACCGACTCCCGCTCGCTGGCAACCGAGGAACAGATGTTCACGGTGACGTTGGAGGAGGCACTCAAGATCTATGCCGAGCCCAAGCGACGCGGACGCCAAGCATCGGCGGCTCCTCCGCTGCGCGAGCTCGGTACCGATCCGGTGAGCGGCAAGCCGATGGTGATCAAGGACGGCCGCTTCGGCCCGTACGTGACCGATGGCGAAACCAATGCCAGTCTGCGCAAGGGCGACGAGGTCGAGTCCATGACAGATGATCGGGCTTCCGAACTACTGGCCGATCGCCGCGCCCGCGGGCCAGTGAAGAAGAAGGCGGCTGGGAAGAAGTCTGCCGCCAAGAAGACACCGGCCAAGAAGGCGGCTGCAAAGAAGACTGCCGCCAAGAAAACCCCGGCCAAGAAGGCAGCTGCAAAGAATTCGACGGCCGAGAAATCGTGACGTCATTCTGCGGCAGGGTCGTCAGTGAGGCTCGGTAGGGTCGGCTCGTGGCGGGTGTATTCGATCGGCTTGTCGGCCAGGAGCATGTCGAAGCGGAGCTGATCGCTGCCGCGACGGCGGCGCGCGGAGGCGAGACCGGCTCGCGGATGACGCACTCGTGGCTGTTCACCGGCCCGCCCGGATCCGGCCGCTCCGTCGCAGCGCTCTGCTTCTCGGCGGCGCTGCAGTGCACTTTCGACGGCGTGCCAGGCTGCGGTGAGTGCCAAGCCTGCACGACGACGATGGCGGGCACGCACGGAGACGTCCGCCGCGTAGTCCCCGAAGGGCTCAGCATCAGCGTCAGTGACATGCGCGCAATCGTGCAGACGGCGTCGCGGCGCCCGAGTACTGGCCGGTGGCAGATTGTGGTCATCGAGGACGCCGATCGACTCACCGAAGGTGCAGCCAACGCGCTGCTCAAGGTCGTCGAGGAACCGCCGGACCGCACAGTGTTCCTTCTGTGCGCCCCGTCGGTCGACCCGCAGGACATCTCGGTGACGTTGCGGTCGCGGTGTCGGCACATCCCATTGGTGGCGCCCTCGGTCGGCGCCATCGAGCAGGTTCTGCGCGATCGCGATCAGCTGGACGCCGCGACCGCACGGTGGGCCGCGTCGATCTGCGGTGGCCACGTTGGTCGTGCGCGACGGCTCGCCCGCGATGAGGACGCCAGATCTCGACGCAGCCGTGCGCTCGCTTTCGCGAACGCGGCGATGCGTCCGGGTACCGGCTATGCCGCTGCTGGGGAGCTAGTTCAGGCCGCCGACCTCGAGGCCAAGGAATTGACCGCCGAGCGAGACGAGCGCGAGACCGAAGAACTGCGGACCGCGCTCGGCGCCGGTGGTACTGGAAAGGGCGCGGCGGGAGCCCTTCGCGGATCGGCCGGCGTGCTCAAAGATCTCGAGCGTCGACAGAAGTCGCGGGCGACCCGCACCGGTCGGGACGCTCTTGATCGGGCGCTTGTGGATCTCGCCGGGCTCTACCGCGATGCGCTTGCTCAGGCGTTCGGTTCGACGGCGACATCGAGCCATCCGGATATGGCCGAGCAAGCCGCGGAACTGGCCTCCGGAACGTCCCGGGAGGGGTTGCTGCGCTGCATCGAGGCGATCCTCGAGTGCCGTGAAGCACTGGATATGAACGTCAAACCGAAGTTCGCGGTCGACGCCCTGGTAGCGCGGATCGGGGCCGAGTACCGGTAGCCTGCCCCCGATTTGCATCGAGGGCGGGGGGTCAAGCTAGACTCGCGTGCGCCGAAAGGCACGCTGCCTTAGCTCAGTCGGTAGAGCATTTCACTCGTAATGAAAAGGTCGCGAGTTCGATTCTCGCAGGCAGCTCCCGGAGACCCGAGGTGGACACAGTCCACCTCGGGTCTTTTCTCGTTTCCGGGCAAGCGTCGATGCTTTTGCTCCGATTAGCCTGGACAATGGGGTTGGGTGGGGTTGCTCTTACGGAAGGAGAAGACAACGTGATCTGGCAGGTCTTCTGGTTGATCCTCGCGGTCGGTGCTCTGGTCATGCTCATCCCGGTCGCGCGGCAGGTCTTCAAGCGCTACGACGATGAGTGACCGTTCCGATGACGATGGTCTGCTAGCCGAAGACTCCGAAGGCTCGACAAGGTATGTCGGGAGCGGCCATGCTCTGAGAGTGAGCAGTTCACTCAAGGCCCGCGTGCGCGAGAAGTTGCTGCGCCAACTTGCGGAGAACGGTGGGCACCCGGTCGAGGAGTTCGAGGGGGACGATCCGCGACTGGTAGCGATGGACGGGGATCTCGCCGCGCTCGACGAAGTCGCCGATGATGACCCGTTGGTCGAGGAGTTGGCGGCCAAGTACTGGGTCCCCTAGCCGATTCGGCCGGCTCCCTTCCGACTTGTGAGCTGCTTTGCCGGCGTAGGACTGGATTCGTCCGCTGTGACCTCGCGATTTGGTGTTCTGTGGCGGTTCGCGTAACTTATTCCGGGTCAGAGCGGCTCGGACACCGACCCGGACGCGATCGTTTGTTTGATCGGCGTGGGTAAACGAGGTTGGACGGGGAGCGCCTGGCTTTCCTGGTTGGTTGGATCGCCCCTTGTTGTGTCGGGGGT
>NZ_RKLO01000008.1 GCF_004011825.1 Rhodococcus xishaensis
ATGCTCAGGTCGCCAAGTTCGATCTGCAGGTGACCGTGGTCCCGGCCGCCACCGACGGGTGGTCGGTGGATCTGACGTATGCCACCGATCTGTTCGATGAGGCCACGATCGTCTCGTTCGGGCAGCGTCTGGTGCGGGTGCTCGAGGCGGTCACTGTCGATCCGGTGGCGCCGGTCGGTGATGTCGACATCCTCGATGAGCCGGAGTGGGCTGCGCTGACGGGTGTGGCGGGTCCGGTGGTGCCTCGGGTGGAGACGTTGACCGAGATCCTCGGCCGTGGTGTGGCGGGCCGTCTGGATGAGCGGGCGGTCACGTGTGCGGGTACGACGTTGACCTATCGGGAGCTCGACGAGCGGTCGAGTGCTCTCGCGCGTGAGTTGGCCGGCCGGGGTGTTGGTCCGGAAAGTGTTGTTGCGCTGTCGTTCCCGCGTTCGTGGGAGATGGTGCTGTGTGTGTGGGCGGTCGCGAAGACCGGTGCGGCGTTCGTTCCGGTCGACCCGACGTATCCGTCGGATCGGATCGAGCACATGGTGGCCGATTCGGCGGCGGTGATCGGTATCGCGGCCGAGGCGGTGATCGCGGATCTGCCGTCGGCGGTGGCGTGGTCGACGCTCGGTGAGCTCGAGCGGGCGGCGGCCGGTGCGGGGCGGTCGGTGGCGGCGTTCACCGACGCCGATCGGGTGCGTCCGTTGCGGGTCGATCATGCCGCGTATGTGATCTACACGTCGGGGTCGACCGGCAGGCCCAAGGGTGTGGTGGTCACCCATGGTGGGTTGTCGGGTCTGGTGGACGAGTCGGTGCGGTTGTACGGGGTGCGGTCGGCTGATCGTGTGCTGTCGATCTGTTCGCCGAGTTTCGATCCGTCGGTGCTCGAGTGGGCGCTGGCCGCTGCTGCCGGTGCGGAGTTGGTGGTGGTGCCGCCGCAGATCCTCGGTGGTGAGGAGCTGCAGGGGTATCTCGAGCAGCATCGGGTGACGGTCGCGTTGATCACTCCGGTGGTGTTGGGGTCGATGGATCCGGCCGGGCTCGCCGATCTGCGTTTGTTGGCGGTCGGTGGTGACGCCTCGTCGACGGAGTTGGTGGGTTCGTGGGCGCCGGGTCGGACGTTCTTCAACGCGTACGGTCCGACCGAGACGACGATCGTGTCCACCCGTGGTGAGTTGTTCGCCGGTGAGCCGATCACCATCGGTGGCCCGGTCGCGGGTGTGGGTGCGCTGGTTCTCGATGACCGGTTGCGTCCGGTTCCGGTGGGTGTGGCCGGTGAGTTGTATCTGTCGGGTGGGGCGTTGGCGCGGGGCTATCACGGTCGTGCGGGGTTGACGTCGGATCGTTTCGTGGCGAACCCGTTCGGTGGCGTGGGTGAGCGGATGTATCGCACCGGTGATGTGGTGCGGTGGACCGAGCAGTTGGCGATCGAGTTCGTCGGGCGGTCGGATTTCCAGGTGAAGGTGCGTGGTTTCCGGATCGAGCTCGGTGAGATCGATACGGCGTTGACCGGTCATCCGGGTGTGTCGTTCGCGACGACGGTGGGTCATCGGATGGCGTCGGGGCAGACGGCGTTGGTGTCGTATGTGTTGGCCGATGCCGGTGTCGATGCCGAGGCGATTACCCGGCACGCGGAGTCCCTGTTGCCGGGGTACATGGTGCCGTCGTCGGTGATGGTGCTCGATGAGATGCCGTTGACGGCGGTCGGCAAGCTCGACCGGAAGGCGTTGCCGGTGCCGGTGTTCGAGGCGGCGGTGTTCCGGGAGCCGGTCAGTGAGGCGGAGATCCTGGTCGCGGGTGTGTTCGCCGAGGTGCTCGGTGCCGAGCGGGTCGGTTTGGACGATGACTTCTTCGCCCTGGGTGGTAACTCGCTGGTCGCCACGCAGGTCGTTGCCCGGTTGGGTGCGGTGTTGGATGCGCGGGTGCCGGTGCGGATGCTGTTCGAGGCGTCGACGGTGGAGGCGTTGGCGGGGTCGGTGCAGGCGTTGGCCGGCGGCGGCGGCCGCAAGGCGTTGGTGGCTGGTCCGCGTCCGGACCGGATCCCACTGTCGTTGGCGCAGCAGCGGATGTGGTTCCTCAACCGTCTCGAACCCGAATCGGCGGCCTACAACATCCCGTTCGCATTGCGGCTTACCGGACGACTCGATACAGACGCACTGCAGGCCGCGCTGCGGGACCTCGTGGTACGACACGAATCGCTGCGGACGTACTACCCGGAGGACACGGATGGCCCGCACCAGGTGATCATTCCCGCGGACAGCGCCGACCTGGATCTCGCTCAGGTCTTCGTCGAGGGTGAGGACGACCTGCGTGCGCAGATGATGGACCTGCTCGGCCGCGGGTTCGACGTGACGAGTCGAGCGCCGTTGCGGGCTGGGCTGTTCCGGCTCTCGGACGACGTCCACGTCTTCGTCTTCGTGGTTCACCACATCAGCGCGGACGGGCTGTCCATGGCACCAACGGCGCGGGACCTGATGATCGCCTATGCGGCACGCTGCCAAAGCGAGGCTCCGCAGTGGTCGCCGCTCCCCGTTCAGTACGCGGACTACGCGCTGTGGCAGCGAGAGGTTCTCGGCTCCGCCGAGGAACCGGGCACGGTCGCTGCCGCGCAGCTCGAATACTGGAAACGAACCCTGGCCGGTGCGCCCGACGCGCTCGAGCTGCCGACGGACCGGCCTCGCCCGGCCGAGCCGTCCATGCACGGAGCCGAGATCGCTTTCACGATCCCGGTCGACCTCCACGGCGCGCTCGAATCGCTTGCCCAGGAGCAGGGCTCGTCACTGTTCATGGTCGCGCACAGCGCGCTCTCGGTGCTGCTGGCTCGGCTCAGTGGAACATGGGACGTCACCGTCGGCACACCGGTCGCGGGCCGCGGAGAGGCCGCACTCGACGACCTGGCGGGGATGTTCGTCAACACGCTCGCTCTGCGCACCGAACTTTCCTCGTCGATGACGTTCGCGGAGGTCGTTGCAGTGGCCCGCGAGACGGACCTCTCCGCGTTCTCACACGCGGACGTGCCATTCGAAAGCGTCGTCGGGGCCGTCGCACCGGCCTCGGCCCGCTCGACTGGACGACACCCGATCTTCCAGACGGTGCTCTCGTTCCAGAACCAGCAGCGGGCGAGCCTCGAGCTCCCCGGCTTGACGGTCGACGTAGTTCCGGACGTCGATTCGGTAGCCAAGTTCGACCTCCAGCTCACCCTCATCCCGACGCCGCTCGGCGAGTTGGAAGCGCTGGTCACCTACGCCACCGACCTGTTCGACGAATCGACGGCGGTCACGTTCGGGCAGCGCTTCGTGCGCGTGCTCGAAGCCGTCGCCGCGGACCCGTTGGCAGTCGTCGGCGACATCGAGATCGCATCCGACGAGGAACGAGCCCAGCTGCTGGGCGAGCCGGTCTCCGATGAGACATCGAGCAGCACCGAGGGTGCACTGGTGCCGAGCGACAGCACCATCCCGCAGGTTCTGGCGTCGGTCATCGAAGCCGACCCCGAGGCACCCGCGCTCTCCGACAACGGCGAGGAGACCACCTACAGCGACCTTGCGCAGCAGGCGGCGCGGCTGGCTCGGGTCTTGATCACAGAAGGAGTCGGTCCGGGCCACCGCGTTCCTGTCGCGATGCCGCGGTCGGCGGACATGGTGGTCGCGGTGTGGGCCGTGCTCGAGTCCGGCGCGGCGCTCACACTCGTCGATGCCGAGGACGCCGGCCGCGCTACGAGCCCGGAGACATTGACGTTCGAGCTCGAGGCGAAGGTGGGCATCACGACCTCAGCGAACATCGCAGGGCTTCCGGACGGCGTTGCATGGATCGTGCTCGACACGAGCCGCGCTCAGATCGACGCGCAGTCCAGCCGACCGGTCACCTACTCCGAGAGGATTACGCGCCTGAGGCCCGAGGACCCCGCCGTCGTCGGGCTCGACGGCAACGTTCTCACCCACGGACACGTCGTGGCTCTGGCCGACCGGGACCGCGAACAGTTCGACGTCACCTACGAGTCGCGCACGGTGTGCACCGAAAACGTCGGCACTAGTTGGTCGGTCATGGAACTACTCCTGGCCTTGACCACGGGTGCGGCGACGGTCGTGACCGAGGTAGAGGAGGGCGAGGTCACCGATCTTCTGGCGGACGAATGGGTGACCCACGCGTTCATGCCGGTACAGCGAGCACTCGGCCTCGACGTAGACGAACTCGAAGACCTCGAGGTTCTGATATTGACCGGTGGACAGCGGTCTGAGCAGATGCCGAACATCGCGCGGATAGTTGCCGACGCGGAGACATGGTCGGTCTGAGGCGATGATGGCGGATTGTCTGCCGAGCGACGTAAGTGCTAAGGGAAGAGCCACTGTGGTGCGTAGTGAAATGCCGACGAAAGATACACGAGGTGTCAGGTCCGCATGAGTGATCAGGGTTTGGAGTCGAGCGCAGTGGACAGTGCGGACAGCGGCGAGGGCAAGCGGACCAGGCGTCGGCGTCCCGAACGCAGAGAACGGCCGGCACGCCGGAGCCGATCGAGCGCGACGACGCTGCCCCAACTGTTGGCAGCCGCCGTCGAGCGCGACCCGTCTGCCACCGCCCTCGTGTGCGGCGACCGCACTCGCTCGTACGAGGAGCTCGATACGTGGTCCTCACGACTTGCCCGAGTCCTGATCGAACGCGGTATCGGACCGGGAGACCTGGTCGCCGTCGCCGTTCCTCGCTCCATCGAGTCAGTGTCCTCGGTATGGGGTGTCACCAAGGCCGGCGCCGCCTTCGTCCCCGTCGATCCGAACTACCCGGCCGATCGCGTTGCGCACATGGTCACCGATTCCGGTGCGGTCATCGGAATCACTACCGCTGAGGCGCGAGCGTCGCTCCCGGACGGTGTCGAGTGGCTCGTGCTCGACGAAGAATTCGACAGTGTCCTCGCCGCGCACTCGGCCGATCCGATCACGTTCGCAGACCGCACACGCACGCTCACAGACACCGATCCCGCCTACGTGATCTACACCTCGGGTTCGACCGGTGTGCCCAAGGGTGTCGTGGTGACGCACACGGGTCTGGCGGCGTTCGCGGCTGAGCAGGTGGAGCGGTATGGCCTCGAGGCGGGGTCGCGGACGTTGCATTTCGCGTCGCCGAGTTTCGATGCGTCGGTTCTCGAGTTGCTGATGGCGTTCGGGGCGGGTGCGACGATGGTGGTCGCGCCGACGTCGATCTACGGTGGCCATGAGCTGGCCGATCTTCTTCGGGTGCAGGGGGTCACGCATGCGTTCGTGACGCCGGCGGCGTTGGCGTCGGTTGATCCGTCGGGTCTGGATGCGCTGCGTGTGGTGGTCGTCGGTGGGGAGGCGTGTTCGGCGGAGCTGGTGGCCCGGTGGGTCACTGGTGGGCGGCGGATGTTCAATGCGTACGGTCCGACCGAGGCGACTGTGGCGTCGAATATTTCCGATGCGTTGGTGCCGGGCGAGCCTGTGACGATCGGGCGCGCGATTCGCGGCGCCATGGCCTACGTGCTCGACGAGCGTTTGCGGCCGGTTCCCGCGGGCGTCCCGGGTGAGCTGTACCTCGCCGGCTCCGGCATAGCCCGCGGATACCTGGGGCGCCCCGCCCTGACCGCCGAACGTTTCGTTGCGAACCCGTTCGGGGACGCCGGCACCCGGCTGTACCGCACTGGCGACGTGGTGCGCTGGAACTCGGACCGACAGATCGAGTACGTCGGGCGTTCCGATGACCAGGTGAAGATCCGCGGCTTCCGCATCGAACTCGGCGAGATCGACGCCGCGCTCGCTGCCCACGACGACGTCGACTTCGCCGCGAGCGTGGCCCACGAATCATCAACGGGTAGTAAGGTTCTCGTTTCCTACGTGCATCCGGCATCCGGTCGTGAGATCGACACTGCCGCGCTGATCGACTTCGTCGGACGATCCCTGCCCCG
The DNA here is from genome assembly GCF_004011825.1 of Rhodococcus xishaensis. Classification (GTDB taxonomy): domain Bacteria; phylum Actinomycetota; class Actinomycetes; order Mycobacteriales; family Mycobacteriaceae; genus Prescottella; species Prescottella xishaensis. The sequence goes on from NZ_RKLO01000008.1 coordinate 5,897, forward strand.
GCACATGGTGCCCGCGACCGTGATGATGCTCGACGAGATCCCATTGACTCCAGGCGGCAAGCTCGACCGAAAGGCGCTGCCGGAGCCGATGTTCGAAGCTAAGGAGTTCCGCGCCCCCACCACCGCGACGGAGGAACTCGTCGCCGCCGTGTTCGCCGAGGTCCTCGACACACCGCGGGTCGGACGGGACGACGACTTCTTCGAACTCGGCGGAAACTCCCTGATGGCGACGCAGGTCGTCTCGCGCCTGTCGGCGACCGCGGGTGCCCAGATCCCCGTCCGTGTCGTGTTCGGGGCATCGACCGTCGAGGCACTGGCGGCGCACATCGACAACGCCTCCGGTGACGATGCCTATCCGGACCTTGTCGCAGGTCCGCGTCCGGATCGGGTGCCGTTGTCGTTGGCGCAGCGACGGATGTGGTTCCTCAACCGTCTCGAACCCGAATCGGCGGCCTACAACATCCCGTTCGCGGTTCGGTTGTCGGGCGGTTTGGATGTGGAGGCTCTGCGGGCGGCGGTGGTCGATGTCGTGGGCCGGCACGAGTCGTTGCGGACCCGGTACCCGGAGGTCGACGGGGTCGGCTACCAGGTGGTGCTGCCGGTCGAGGAGGCGCTGGCGGGTTGGGATCTCGGTCCCGAGCAGGTGTCCGCCGACGAGATCCGTGACCGAGTGATCGAGGTCGCCACGACACAGTTCGATGTCACCGCCGAGGCGCCACTGAGGGTGCGGCTGTTCGAGCTGTCGCCGTCGGAGTACGTGCTGGCGTTCGTCGTGCACCACATCTCGTCGGACGGTGTGTCGACTGGTCCGCTGATCCGGGATGTGATGACTGCGTACACGGCGCGGACGTCCAGGACGGCTCCCGGCTGGAAGCCGTTGGCGGTGCAGTACGCCGATTACGCGTTGTGGCAGCAGGAGGTCCTCGGGGCGGAGGATGATCCGGGGTCGGTGATTGCGCGTCAGATCGGGTACTGGCGTGAGCAGTTGGCGGGTATTCCGGATCAGTTGGATCTGCCGGCCGATCATCCGCGTCCGGCGCAGCAGTCGTACGCGGGTGCCACCGTTGCCGCGGAGGTGGATGCGGATACGCATCGGGCTCTGGTGGAGCTGGGTCGGGCTCGGGGTGCGAGCTCGTTCATGGTGATGCATGCGGTGTTGTCGGTGTTGCTGGCGCGGTTGTCGCGGTCGCAGGACATCGTGGTGGGCACCCCGATCGCGGGACGCGGCCAGGCGGCGCTCGACGATTTGGTGGGCATGTTCGTGAACATGTTGACGTTGCGGGTGCAGGTGGATCCGGCGGAGTCGTTCACGGATTTGTTGGGGCGGGTGCGTGAGGTCGATCTGGATGCGTATGCGCACGATGATCTGCCGTTCGAGCGGTTGGTGGAGGTGCTCAATCCGGTTCGGTCGGCGTCGCGGCATCCGTTGTTCCAGGTCGGGTTCTCGTTCCAGAACATGCGGATCGGTGCGCTCGAGTTGCCCGGTCTCGAGGTGGAACCGCTCGAGGTCGAGACGGATCTGGCGAAGTTCGATCTGCATGTGACGATCGTCGACAGTGTCGATGAGACCGGGAATCCGGCGGATCTGGCGGTCGAGTTCACGTATGCGACGGATCTGTTCACTGAGGAGACCGCGCGGCGGTTCGCGCAGATGTATGCGCGGATGCTGCGTGCGGTGGTGGCCGATGCGTCGAGGCCGGTCGGCGATCTCGAGATGATCGACGCCGACGAGCGCGGTGTGGTGGTCGAGCGGTGGAACGAGACCGGGCATCCGGTGGATACGTCGGCGACGTTGGTGGATCTGTTCGATGCGCAGGTCGCGGCGGCGCCGGAGGCGCCGGCGCTCGTCGCTGGTGATGAGCGGTTGACGTACGGGCAGTTCGATGCGCGGGTCAACCGGCTCGCGCGGCTGCTGATCGCCGCGGGTGTGGGTCCGGAGTCGCGGGTGGCGTTGGCGATGCGGCGGTCGGTGGAGTTGATCGTGGGTATGTACGCGGTCGCCAAGGCCGGTGGCGCGTATGTGCCGATCGATCCGGATCATCCGGCCGAGCGGGTCGGCTACATCCTCGATACCGCCGACCCGGTCCTGGTGCTCTCGACATCTACGGACGGCTTCGATCCCGGTCCCGATGTTCCTGTGGTGCATGTCGATTCGTTCGACGAGACCGGCCTTGCTGATGGCCCGGTCACCGATCGGGAGCGTGTGGCGCCGTTGCGGGTGTCGAACACGGCGTATGTGATTTTCACGTCGGGGTCGACGGGGCGGCCGAAGGGTGTGGCGGTTGCGCATGCGGCGATCGTCAATCAGCTCGAGTGGAAGCGTGTGGAGTTCGGGCTCGGGTCGGGTGATGCGGCGTTGTTGAAGACGGCTGCGACGTTCGATTTGTCGGTGTGGGAGTTCTGGTCGGCGTTGACTTCTGGTGGCCGGTTGGTGGTCGCGGACGCGGACGGGCATCGGGATCCGGGTTATTTGAATGCTTTGATGCGGCGTGAGTCGGTGACGACGTTGCATGTGGTGCCGTCGATGTTGCAGGCGTTGCTGGTGGAGTCGGGTGATCGGTTGCCGGGGTCGTTGGCGCGGGTGTTGGCGATCGGTGAGGTGTTGCCGGTTGATACCGCGGCGCGGTTCGCGGCGGCGTCGGCGGCGCGGTTGTTCAATTTGTATGGGCCGACGGAGGCGGCGGTGTCGGTGACCGCGCAGCTCGTTGGTGCGGTGTCGGGGTCGGCGGTGCCGATCGGTGGCCCGGAGTGGAATACGCGGCTTCTGGTGCTCGATGACCGGTTGCGGCCGGTGCCGGTGGGGGTTCCGGGTGAGTTGTATCTGGCTGGGGCGCAGCTTGCGCGCGGGTATTTCGCGCGTGCGGGGTTGACGGCGGATCGGTTCGTGGCCGATCCGTTCGGTGGCGTGGGTGCGCGGATGTATCGGACCGGGGATGTGGTTGCGTGGCGGCCGGACGGGACCCTCGACTATGTCGGGCGCGCCGATTTCCAGGTGAAGGTGCGTGGTTTCCGGATCGAGCTCGGTGAGATCGAGGCGGCGTTGCGTGCGCAGGACGCGGTCGCCGAGGCCGCGGTGACGGTGTGGGCGGACGAGGTGCTCGGTGAGCGTCTGGTGGGGTACGTGGTCGCCGCCGATGCCGGGGTGCTCGATGTGGCCGACGTCGAATCGGTTCTGGCGAAGGCGTTGCCGTCGTACATGGTGCCGTCGGTGTTCGTCGTCCTCGATGCGCTGCCGCTCAATGTCAACGGCAAGTTGGATCGGAAGGCGTTGCCGGCGCCGGTGGTGGAGGCCCGCGAGTTCCGGGCACC
>NZ_RKLO01000009.1 GCF_004011825.1 Rhodococcus xishaensis
CCCACCCCGGAACCACACCCGCAGCCCGCGCCGCATACGCAGTCACCACATCCCGCGTCAACGGCCCCATCGAGAACCCATCCGCAGCAATGTGATGCAACACCAACACCAACACATGCTCGGTCGGGGACAGCTCGTAGAGCGCGACCCGCAGCGGGACCTCGTTCGTGACGTCGAACGACGACCACACGAGATCACCGAGTGCTTCCAGCAGCTCGTCGGCAGTGACGGACATCGGGTCGAGCGGGACTGTGACCTGCGACGCCGGAAGAACCACCTGGCTGCCGACTCCGTCGACGTCGGGGTAAACGGTGCGCAGGGATTCGTGGCGTGCGATCACGTCGCCCACGGCTGCGCGCATCGCGGTCCGGTCCAGCAGACCCGACAGCCGAACTGCGATTGGGATGTTGTTGCCGGTCGACGAGGTGTCGAATCGGTTGAGGAACCACATGCGCTGCTGTGCGTACGACAGCGGGATGACGTCGGGGCGGCGCCTGGCCACGAGCCGGATCCTGCCACCGCCACTTCCACCGGCGATCTGCTCGATCTGGACCGCGAGGGCGCGGACGTTGGAGACCTCGAACAGCGTGCGGACGGGGATCGACGTGTCGAGTTCTTCGCCGAGGCGGGCCACGGCACGTGTCCCGATCAATGAGTTTCCGCCGAGTTCGAAGAAGTCGTCGTCGCGTCCTACTCGGGCGACGCCGAGCAATTCGGCGAATACGTCGGCGATGATCTCCTCGATCGGTGTCTGCGGAGCCTGGAACTCGCGAATTTCGAACTCTGGTTCGGGCAACGCCCGACGGTCCAGCTTTCCACTGGCGCTGATCGGCAGCTCGTCAAGCACGATGACCGCTGCTGGGACCATGTACGACGGCAGAGCCCGTCCCACCGCGTCCTTGACGGCAACCGGGTCGATCGATTCTTCGTCCGCGGCCACGAGATACGCGACCAGGCGCTCACTCTTGACCAAGACCACGGCCTGTGTGACGGCGTCCAGCCTGTGCAGGACCGCCTCGATCTCGCCGAGTTCGATTCGGAAACCACGCAGCTTCACCTGATCGTCGGCGCGACCGACGTACTCGATCACGCGATCCGCGGTCGTCCGTACGACGTCGCCGGTGCGGTACAGCCGGGTGCCGGCGTCCCCGAACGGGTTCGGAACGAAACGTTGGGCGGTCAGACCGGCTCGCTCGTGGTACCCACGAGCCAGTCCGGGCCCCTCGAGGTACAGCTCACCCACGACCCCGGCGGGAACCGGCCGCAAACGCTCGTCGAGCACGTAGGTGTTCGCGCCGCGAATCGCGCGGCCGATCGTCACAGGCTCACCCGGCACCAGCGCATCGGAAATATTCGACGCCACAGTCGCCTCGGTCGGACCGTACGCATTGAACATCCGCCGCCCACCAGTGACCCACCGGGCCACCAGCTCCGCCGAACACGCCTCCCCACCGACGACCACCACACGCAGCGCATCCAGACCCGACGGATCAACCGACGCCAACGCCGCCGGCGTCACGAACGCATGCGTGACCCCCTGCACCCGAAGAAGATCGGCCAGCTCATGGCCACCGTAGATCGACGTCGGCGCGACCACCATCGTCGCACCCGCCCCGAACGCCATCAGCAACTCGAGAACCGACGCATCGAAACTCGGCGACGCGAAATGCAACGTCCGCGACCCCGCCTCGAGGCCATACCGCTCCACCTGCTCAGCCGCGAACGCCGCCAGACCCGTGTGCGTCACCACGACACCCTTGGGCACACCGGTCGAACCCGAGGTGTAGATCACGTAGGCGGGATGGCTTGGGGTCAGCGCCCGCACCCGGTCGATGTCCGACACTCGGGCGGCCGACTGTTCTGCGACCGCCGCGGACACGGCGGCATCGTCGAGGACCAACCACGGAACACCCTGCGGCAAGCCGGCTGCATGCTCGGAGACCGTCACACCCAGGAGAGCGCCCGAGTCCGAGACCATGTGCGCGACACGGCTGCCCGGGTAGGTTGGGTCGACCGGCACGAACGCGGCACCTGACTTTGCGACCGCCCAGACCGCCGTCACCGATTCGATGGATCGGGTCAGGGCGACGGCGACGACATCCTCGGGGCCTACGCCGCGCGACACCAGAAGCCGCGCCAAGCGGGTGGACCGCTCGTCGAGTTCGCGGTAGGTGACCTCCGTGGTGCCCGCCACCAGCGCGATCCTGTCCGGGTCAGCGTCCGCCGCTGCAGCCAGCAGATCGGCCAGCAGCATCGGTTCGGGAGCCGCGGGTCCGATCGGTCCGGTCAGTTGTGCGGCCTCGTCGGCACCGAGTAGATCGATGTCCCCGACGACGACGTCCGGCGAGGCGACGACGGCCTCGAGGACCCGGCCGAAGCGAACCGTCAACGCACGCACGGTCGATTCGTCGAACAGGTCCGTCGCATACGTGAAGCCGGCCGCCATCCCCTGGGCGGCTCCGTTCTCGTCGATGGACTCTCGGAAGGTGAACTGCAGGTCGAACTTCGCCACCTCGGTGTCGAGGTCGACCTGGTCGATCGTCAGGCCGCGCAGGTCGAGGTGTGTTGGGCCGAGGTTCTCGAACGAGAGCATCACCTGGACCAGTGGGTGTCGCGATGTCGAACGTGCGGGATTGATGATCTCGACGAGCCGCTCGAACGGGATGTCCGAGTGTGCGAAAGCCCCGAGTGCTGCGTCCCGGGCGTGCGCGAGAACGTCGGTGAACCGGGCGCCCTGCTCGACGTCGGTTCTCAAGACCAAGGTGTTGACGAACATGCCCACGAGGTCGTCGAGTGCTTGCTCGCCGCGTCCGGCGACCGGCGTACCGATCGCGATGTCCGAAGTGCCCGCCATCCGCGACAACAGCACCGAGAGCGCGGCGTGCACGACCATGAACAGGGATGCACGGTGTGTATGCGCGAGGTCGGTGAGCGCCTGGTGAATTTCCGGGGAGATGTCGAACTCGACGTGCGCGCCGCGGAAAGATTGCTGTGCCGGTCGGATCCGGTCCGTGGGCAAGTCGAGTTGATCGGCCAAGCCGGCTAGGTGCTCAGCCCAGTATCGTGCCTGGCTCGAGACCACCGAGTTGGCGTCATCCTCGGAACCGAGGATCTCGCGTTGCCATAGCGCGTAGTCCGCGTACTGCACCGGCAGCGGCGTCCATGCCGGATGAAGCCACTGGGTGCGACCGGCGTACGCCGCCATGATGTCGCGCGCCATTGGGCCCATCGACCAACCGTCCGCACTGATGTGGTGAACCACGATCACCAGGACATGCTCGGTCGGGGTGACGCGGAAGAGTTCGGCCCGCACAGGTGCCTCGACGGTGACGTCGAATCCGCGCCCGGCAAGCGTGAGCGCCCCGTGCCGCAGTCCCTCCTGGGAGACGTCCCGAGGGGACAGGTTCGGCGCCACCTGGACTGCGTCGAGCACCACCTGGTGCGGCCCGTCCGGTGAGTCGGGGAAGATGGTCCGCAGAGACTCGTGCCGGTCGAGGACATCCGTCACCGCGACCTGGAGGCCGCTGACGTCAAGGACTCCGGACAGGCGGAGACCGAAAGCCAGGTTGTACGTTGGTGATTCGGGATCCAGACGGTTGAGGAACCACATCCGATGTTGCGCGAGCGACAGTGGGACACGGTTCGGTCGAGGTCGGGCGACAAGGGCCTTGCGAGCGCCTGCGCCCGCATGCTGCTCGATGTGGACCGCGAGCGCACTAACGGTGGAGGCTTCGAACAGCACCCGCACCGGAACCCGTGTGTCGAGGGCGGCCCCGAGACGGGAGACCACCTGTGTCGCGATCAGTGAGTTGCCGCCGAGGGCGAAGAAGTCGTCGTCGACTCCGACTCGTTGGACGTCGAGGACGTCGGCGAAGGTGTCGGCGACGATCTCTTCGATCGGGGTGGTCGGTGCCCGGAACTCGCGTGCTTCGATCACCGGCGCGGGTAGCGCCTTCCGATCGAGTTTGCCGGAGGCGTTGAGTGGGAACGCGTCGAGTTCGACGAACACCGACGGCACCATGTACGACGGCAGGGACCCGGACAGGTCCGCCCGCACCGCGTCCTCGTCCACCTCGCCCCGGGTGGGCACCAGGTAGGCGACGAGCTGCTCGTCGCGGACGAGGACGACCGTCTGCGCGATGTCGTCGCGTTCGAGCAGTGCGGCCTCGATCTCGCCGAGCTCGATCCGCAGACCGCGCAGCTTCACCTGGAAGTCGGTGCGTCCCAGGTACTCCAACTCGCCGTTCGCACTCCACCGCACCAGGTCGCCGGTGCGATACATGCGCTCACCGACACCGCCGTACGGGTCGGCCACGAACCGCTCCGCCGACAGGTCCGCCCTTCGGACGTACCCGCGCGCGAGCTGGACACCGGCCAGATACAACTCACCCGGCACCCCGACCGGGACCGGGTGAAGCCGCTCGTCGAGGACCAGCACCCGGGTGTTCCACACCGGCGCACCGATCGGCACCGAGGACACGTCCGCATCGGTGACCTCATGGTAGGTCACGTCCACCGCGGCCTCGGTCGGCCCGTACAGGTTGTGCAGCACCGCACCTGGCACTACGTCGCGGAACCGGGCCGCGGTTTGCGCCGGCAATGCCTCACCCGAGGCGAACACGGTCTGCAGAGCGGTGACTTCCCGCACGGCGGGTTCGGCCACGAAGACTGACAGCATCGATGGCACGAAGTGCGCGACCGTCACGCCCTGCTCGACCATCACTCGCGCCAGGTACGCGGGGTCCCGGTGCCCGTCTGGGATCGCGATCACCAGGCGACCACCGATCTGCAACGGCCAGAACAACTCCCACACCGACACATCGAACGTGAACGGCGTCTTCTGCAACACGACATCCGACCCGTCCAGCTGGTACTCGGCTTGCATCCACACCAGGCGATTGACGATCGCCGCGTGGGAAACCGCTACGCCCTTCGGCCGGCCCGTCGACCCCGACGTGAAGATCACATACGCGGTGTTCGACGACCGCAACGGAGCCACACGTTCCGCATCCGACACCGGTGCGCCATCGAAGCCGGACACATCGGCCTCGTCCACGTTCACCACACGGACAGACCTGTCCCCCACAGCACCGACAGACTTGTCGCCCGCGACGGTGAATCCGTCGCGGCTGGTGGTGAGCACCAGGGTCGGGTCGGCGGTATCGAGGATGTAACCGTTGCGGTCGGCCGGCTGATCCGGATCGACCGGCACATAGCCGCCACCGGCGACCGCGACCGCATACACCGCCACCAGCATCTCCACCGACCGGCCCATCGCCACCGCCACCAGCGACTCCGGACCCACCCCCTCGGCGATCAGCAGCCGCGCCAAACGATGCACCCGGCCCGCGAACTGTGCATACGACACCGACCGGCCCTCGAACACCACCGCCGGCGCATCCGGAGTCCGTGCCACCTGCGCCTCGAACAACTCCACCAGCGTCGCCGACCCGTCCACCGGGCGCCCGGTCGCGTTCCACCCCTCGACCACCAACGCCCGCTCCGGCCCATCGAGCACCTCGACATCACCGACCGGCGCCACCGGATCGACGGTGACCGCCTCGAGCACCCGCACCAGCCGCTGCCCGAACGAGACGATCGTGGCCTCATCGAACAGATCGGTGGCATACGTCAGATCCACCGACCACCCGTCGGTGGCGGCCGGGACCACGGTCACCTGCAGATCGAACTTGGCGACCTGAGCAT